>NVTV01000002.1 GCA_002401695.1 Alphaproteobacteria bacterium | reverse complement strand
CCTTCCACCCCCCTATAGTCACGATCTATAGGCAAAATACCGTTATGATCTATACGATAACCGTTTTCAATTTGATGATTATCCCTATAGCGAGGAATGATTTCTATATAACCAAGCTTTTGAAGTTTTGCTGTGTGTGTGCCTATAGATCGCGTGGAGCATCCAGACCGTTTTGCAAGTGTTGATTTTCTGACATTGCAAAATCCATCCCTATTCGCATAGGTCGAAAGTGTGCATAAAACCATATAGGCTGCTGGTGATTTTCTGAGTGCTAAATCGTCTAAAGCCCTTGCGGGAATAATGACAAACTGTCCTGACACGCTATAGTCTCCGTCTATAGTTAACCGATGGGAATCGGGGGTGGTCTGATTGACCGACTGTTTGTTAGTTTTATTTATAATCTTGCACTTGTCAATAACTATCTGTTAGTCGTATTATTAATAGAAGGAATCACCTATAAGGAAAAATTATGAGATATTTCTGTATTGCGATCACTATACTTCTGACGGGCTGTGCTACTACGCAAGAGCCTAATTATTATGTATCACCATCAGAGTATGAGTCTTATAGCTGTGATCAACTCTCAAAAGAAATGCATAGAATATCAACAAAAAGACAACAAGCTCTTGCTAAAAATCAGGGCAATTCAATTTTTGATACCGCCTTAAAAGCATATTCTATTTCACAAGGTTATGGGTATTCTGATGAAAAGAATACAGAGCTTGAGGCGTTGAATAATACATATGAAGTATTGGATAGATTATTAATTAAGGAAGGTTGTTAGGTATGCATAATTATGATTATTATTTGGACAAAGCTAAAGATGTACAAGGTTATAAGTACGACAATCAAATAGACCATGCTCTTGGTTTTAAAGGTGCTATGTGCTGTTTAGTTAGGCAAGGAAAACGTCATTTATCAGATGATAAAATGAAGGCTTTGGCTAAGCTAGCGGGCATGGATGAAGAAATTGCATTATTAAATTTAAATATTTGGCGCGCACCGGAAAATGTCAAAAGCTCGTACGCATCTATTTTACAGAAGATAACCCAAGTAACCGCCTGCGTAGCGGTTATGATTGGCTTCACGCTTGCGGCACCAACGCCCTCTTATGCTTCTAATAATGTGTCAAATGATAAGAGTGCGACTGTATATTATGGGAAATATCTATTGTAATCTGTATTAGTTGCCGTATCCAACATCTTCTTCACCAAAATTATTTCCTAAGCCTAAATACACTGAATAACTTTATCAAGTTTTGACTGGAGTTCATGAAATGAAAAAGGTTTTGTAATGTAGGCTGTTACACCTGACTGTTTGGCTTCGATAACAGAATCTATATCATTTCTGCCTGTCACCATAAGAAAAGGCATATCCGCATAAACAGAACGAACTTGGCGTAAAAATTCTACGCCTGTCAGCATCGGCATATTCCAATCACATACGATCAGATCAACCAGATCAGGTGAAGAATCAATAAATTCCAGTGCCTCCATACCATCGGCAGCTTCAAAAACCTGCGTAATTTCAAGCTCCAAAAGCATGCTTTTTAAAGTTATCCGCGCATCTGCGCTATCCTCGACGATAAGAACTTTTAAATTATTATATGAACTAGCCATCGTATACCTCTATCTATTCTACTTGTGTGGTATTTTTATGTAAAAAGAGATGCTATTTTACAAGTAATTTATTCACAGAATCCATCAATTCCTCTTGTAAAAAAGGCTTCTTTAGTATGCTTGAGGCCACTCTGTGGGCTTCATTTAATACGTCCCCTGACAAACTTCTATCGCCACCACCCGTAATTCCAAGAATTGGAAAGCCCTCATTTTCTTCATGAATTTTATTTATCACCTCAACACCAGTAAGATCAGGCATCAATATATCTGTAATAACAAGATCCACCTTATGTGCCGCAAATTGCTCTAGCCCCTCTATTCCACCACCCGCGAGGAAGACTTTATGGCCGCAATCTTCTAACATAAATTGTACAGTTAAACGCGCCGCCGGGGCATCATCAATCACAAGTATTCTGGACATATTTGTTTCCTCCATTATTTAAGCTATACGCTCTGTTTTGGTGTTTCAATAATAGGAATATAGAGAATAAATGTAGTTGATTTACCAAGCGTGCTTTCTACACCCATCGTCCCTCCCCAACTGTTAATAATGCCTTGTACAGTAGAAAGGCCAAGCCCCGTTCCTACGCCGATAGGCTTGGTTGTAAAGAAAGGCTGGAAAAGCGACTTCATTGTTTCATCATCTATTCCGCATCCTTCATCAACCACTGTAATAATTGCATAAGCCCCCGAAGAGACATCAAGTTCACTGGCCAGTGTACCCTGCAAATCTATTCTATCAAGAGTAAGCTCAATCGTACCTTTATCATCCATCGCATAAGCCGCATTTGTAAATAAATTTGTCATAATTTGAATAAGTCCGGTTCGATCTGCCAGAACCGAAACATGTGCATTGGGTATTCTATTATCGTACTTCAGCACGATCTCAGAGGATAATAAGTCTTCTGAGAAAAGGATAACATCTTTTAATAGATCATGGATATCATGCTTCGTTTCTTCACACTGATCTTTCCGTGAAAAAGAAAGGATATCACGTACGATATTGCGGGCATGCATCGCGTTTTTATGAATTATATTAAGTGATTCTGTCGTATTATCGTCTTTACCTCTATCACGTTGACGTATTGCCATCTCACTCAGCCCCATAATGGGCACAAGAGCATTATTGATTTCATGCGCCAATCCCCCAGCCAATCCGGCGAGAGCCTCCATTTTTTGACGCTCTCGCTCTCGCTCTGATTCACGACGCTCGTCTGTTATATCCCGTCCCATACTGATAACGGCCTCCGCCTCTGAGACACCCGCCACGGCCTTAATGGTGCTCCAGACAATCATTCGTATTTCTCCGTTTTTAGTGCGTAATGGTAATATATAATCCTCGAATTTATCTTTTCCAAAGTTCGTAGCATCATCTATTTTTTTCCTTTGAACAGCCCCCTCCTCTTTCGTGAAGAATATTTCCCAATAGTTTTCACCTATAAGCTCATTTTTTTTATAGCCTGAAACATGTTCAAAAGCTGGGTTAATAAATTTTATTTCCCCCGTTATAGGAACAACGGAAGAGATCAGCCCCGGCGTTCCCGCGACAATATGCTCATTAAATTTTCTTTCTTCAGATAAAGCCTCCTCTGCTACTTTACGTGCACGCACATCACGCATAGCATTTGCAACAACAAATAAGATCAGAGTAAAGGCTATGCCACTAAAACCGTTCACTATCTTTTGTATAGAACGAGTTTGGTCTATAAATTTCCGTAGATCTTCATCTAATATTTCCTTTGATTGGTGATATACATCAATAAGACCTTGAATAGCCTCTGTTGCAATGTCAAAAAACTCATTTTCGTCAATTGAAGAATTGTTCTCAATTAAGTTTTCAACGGCATCATCAAACGCACGGTCACTATGCACCGTGTCTCTGTAAGCATGCAAAAGTTTTTGTTTAAAGTTATTATTATAAAGAAAAATAGTTTGCATAGACCGATTAAACGCAGCGTCATTTTGCACCATAGTGATATAGGCCTGATTCAGCCCCCACACAAAACTCCCATCTGTAGATTTCGATTGGCTTATGTGATTGATATACCCTACCCCCAATCCTCGGACACGTGCGAAAAGCTCGGATACTTTCGGTAAAATATTTATATTGAGATCAGTAATATAGTGACGTTGAGCGGAATCATCCAAAACCAGCCCGGATGTAATAGATACATAGTCGATAAGTGTTATAGCGCTCTCAATAATAGAGGTTATTTTCTTAAAGTCATTCTCTTGTGAAGATTCTAATGCATTTTTTATTACTGTATCGTATTCAGCAGATAATATATCCCATTGCAAACCTATATCCAGAACGTTCTCATCGCTTAAATGAGCTATAATATTTTTCTGGGATTTCAGAGAGCCAAGCACCGTTGTAATTTTATTTTCAATAACAGCATGCTTGCTATGATCATCAACACTCATATGTGACCCATCATCTGATATATACGCCACGTGCATATTGTTAATGCCTCTAAATTCCTGAAGGTAAATTATAAAATCAAACAGGGCAGAATTATAAGCTAAACCATGAATCTTCCTCTCCGTTCTATGAATGTCCTCAGAATAATTTCTATTCAGTGATAAAAGAAACAACGCAGAAGGTAAAATAAAGATAACAACGATTGCCAAGCGTACATAGGTGCTTTTATTGAAATTCATATCTGATCACTCCCAGCCCTAAGCTATCCAATGCCTCCGCAATCTGTTTGAAATCCATATGATCCGCAGGAAGAAAAAATGCTGTGCCTGTCTTATCCAACAGTTCTCTATCTTCTTCATTATTAGGAATAAGAGCCGTAAATGTTTGTTGCAGGACAGTCCGAATATCCTTTGAAATATAAGGCTGAATGACCCATAAATTATTCGGATATGCCGCTGTTTTATCCAGCACCCTTACCTTTTTGGAATCCAGTTTTCCATACTTGAACAGGTTGTTGACGATATCAGAATTCACAGTTCCCACATCAACACGCCCATTTTCAACCAGAAATGCTGTCTTATCATGCGCACCGGAATAAATAATCTCGCTAAAAAATTGTTCTGGTACGATACCCTCTTCAGAAAGGAAAAAACGTGGCATAACATGCCCCGATGTAGAAAGTTTCGAGCCGAAAGCTAGTTTCTTACCTTTTAAATCCGCAATAGTTTTAGCCGAACTATCCATTGCGACCAAATAGCTGGTCGTGAACTCCATATCAATATCGCGAATAACAAGAGGAATGGCGTTTGCAGACTTATGTGCTTTAAGATAAGTGACAGCCCCTAAAAAGGCAAAATCCACTTCTTCATTGATAAATTTCTTTAAAATATCTTTATAAGATTCAGATGGTACGAATTCATAAGGGATCTTCGTTTGAAGTGAGAAACGATCAAGAATTTCTTTTGCCTGCTCATACGTTTTATTATCCCCCTCATCAGGGATGAGCCCAACCCGCAAAACACTAATTTCTGTATGATTCTTATATTCATTGGCTTGCATTCCATACTTAGACCAAATGAACAGTGAAAAGAACAACGCAATGACAAATATAATAAACATATTTTTGTTGAACAGCACTTCATAAGCTCCTTAAAATGCAATTTACGAACACAATAAAACGCATATTGAAACTATATGGCTATCAGTTAATAAGTTTAGGGACGAGAGGCACAAGCGTCATTTCAAGATTATGCTTTGGCATGACACCAGAGGAATCAACACGTAAAATCAAATTTTTATCAAGCAATTGAAACCCCCTGACAAGTGATTGGCTTTCCTCGCTGCGCATATCCAAAGCAGGAACAGCAACAATAACATTTTCAGATTCTGCGATTTTAAAATGTTGCGCCCATTGTTCCGCGTCATCACGAGAGCCAGGCGCACCATCCGCACCATATACAATAATCTTAAGCTCCAATATATTATCATTGGGCAACATAAATGCCCCATTGGTTACTTTTTTTATAACATTAGAGAATGGTTGTGCTTCCTTATTGAGCTCTTGAGACTTCGCCCCGAAATACACGCCCACAGCGGCGGAGCCTGACTGAGCCTGTGATACCGGCGAAGAAATATCAATATATTCAAGAATAATAACGCGCCCTTCCAGACTGGAAAGGAGGAATTTCTCACCTTTTTGGTCAAATAACTCGAAATCCGGATAAGCAACATTCATTTTAGCCGGCCAGACTTCAGGAAGGTTCTCATTGCCTTTCGACACTGTGGCCAAAATAATCCGCATTTTTCTTTGTTCTTCTAATATCTGTGCGATTTCTTCATCAGGCTTTTTATTTGCCTCTATCGAAACAAATGCGAAAAACATCAAAACCATTAGGCAACCAAACAACCCCCTTATCATTACAGATAAAGTTTTATCTATTCCCGCTCTCGTTACTTCCATTAGATATTACCTTCTTTGAATAATGATAAGACTATCCACTACCAACATAAGCATAAATAGCGTATATTCTCAATATGATTGAGAAATTTATACATGCAGGCATTATTGATCCTGAACATATCAACACGTTAAAACAATATGTTAAAGAAGATGATAAGAAGCGCATAATATTTTTGGATACAACATTTGTTCTTCCGACATCGACGGAAAATATCGCTGATAATTTTAAGAAAAAACGCATTCAGAATGCCCGATTTTTCGACATCAAAGACATTGCAGATAAAAACAGTCCCCTACCCCATATGCTGCCGAATAAAGGGGACTTTGAAAATGCTTTATCCCATTTGGGCGTAAGCAATGATGATATTGTCATACTTTACGGACAGCACGGCATGATTATGGGGCCTGCGCGCATTTGGTGGATGATGAAGGGATACGGACATCGGAATGTTATAGTTCTAAATGGCGGCCTGCCGGCTTGGGAGAAGGCAGGATACGAAACCGATATAAGTGAGCCGAGACCATTTACAAAAACAGCATATTCCGCCTCTGAGTTTCAAAGCGCTATGCTGATGGATATGAAAACATTAATCGAGATATCGGCGAAAAGCACTCACGCGATCATCGATGCACGCCCACTTGTGCGCTTTGACGGCTCCACACCTGAACCACGGGAAGGAATGCGCAGTGGCCATATCCCTAACAGCATGAGCATGCCCTGCTCCTCTTTAGTTACCGAAGATGGGCAATTTAAAGACACGGCAGCACTAGAGGCCTTATTGAAAGATATTGGTATCAAAATCGGCTATGGCGAACCGGAGACAATCATCACAACATGCGGCAGCGGCATTACTGCGTGCGCTCTATCGCTCGCCCTCTATAACGCTGGCTACAAAGGCAACGTTGCCGTCTATGATGGATCATGGAGTGAATGGGGCTTAGAAGACTCTTCCACCATTATTGTAACTTAAATATATAATAAAATATTCTTAAATGGCGCGAGTGACGAGGCGTGTACTCATTGCCTCCGCCTAATTGAGGTATTATCACAAAATTCAGGCATAAAAAAAGCCGCATTTCTGCGGATTTTCTTAATCTCCAATGGCGCGAGTGACGAGACTTGAACTCGCGGCCTCCGCCGTGACAGGGCGGCGCTCTAACCAACTGAGCTACACCCGCGCATTTGAGATGAAGAGTTTATATTAGGATGCGTATCTTTCGTCAAGCATCATCTCGCGAAAAACATAAAATAATGCATCTTATTTCACACTTCACAGCCTCCTAGCTATTCAAAGCACTTTCCGCAGGTATGCTTTCCATACTCAAAGCCTCTGCAACAGGCTGGTTCGTAATTTTTCCGGCACATACATTAAGGCCATTCAGGAAATTAGGATCATTCTTCAATGTCTCTTTCCAACCATTATCCGCAAGACGCAAGGCATACGGCAAAACAGAATGATTTAACGCCAAAGCAGAAGTCAGTGGCACCGCGCCTGGCATATTCGCCACACAATAATGCAAGATATCATCCACAACATATGTTGGGTCTGCGTGTGTCGTGGCTTTACTGGTTTCGAAACAACCACCCTGGTCAATCGCAATATCAACCATAACCGCACCTTTTTTCATGGTAGAAAGCATAGCTCTGGTAATCAACTTAGGCGCAGAGGCACCGGGTATTAAAACCGCGCCAATTATAAGGTCAGCTTCCGCCACCGCGCGCTCTAACGTATCAAGGTTGGAGTAAACAACATTTGCCCGCCCATGGAAATATTCATCCAAAAAGCGCATGCGCGGATTTGACCGCTCCAAAATTGTAACATTCGCGCCAAGCCCTGTTGCCATTTGTGCGGCATGAAACCCCGATACACCACCACCAAGAATCAACACATCAGCCGGTTTCACACCCGGAACACCGCCAATAAGGCGCCCTAAGCCACCCATATGTTTCTGAAGGTAGAAACTACCGACTTGTATGGATAAACGTCCTGCGATCTCACTCATCGGCTCTAACAATGGCAATCCGTGGCCATTTGGCCCTGTCACTGTCTCATAGGCAATTGCTACACAGCCAGAATCAATCAATCCTTGTGTTTGTGCTTTATCCGCCGCCAAGTGAAGGTAGGTGAACAAAATTTGCCCCTCGCGCATCATCTTGCATTCCTGCGCTTGCGGCTCTTTAACCTTCATGATCATATCAGCTTGTTCAAAAACTTCTTTAGCTGTTGCGATTATTGTCGCACCCGCCTCTTCATAATCAGCGTCACTGAAATTAATTCCCTCACCTGCACTGGTTTCAATCAAGACCTCATGCCCACGAGACACGAATTCCTTAACCGACGAAGGCACAAGTCCAACACGATATTCTAACGTTTTTATTTCCTTGGGAACACCAATGCGCATAATCTAAATACTCCTCTGTTATATATTTGTGGGCAGTCTACGATAAGAAGAATGGGCGATCCAGTGTAAATTATGCTGCATTGCCAAAACGGTTCTTCACGTAATTATCAACCAAATCATGGAATTCTTGCGCAATATTATCACCGCGCAGCGTGTGGCTCTTTTTGCCATCCGTGAATACGGGCGCAACAGGTGATTCTCCTGTACCGGGCAAACTGATTCCGATATCCGCATGCTTGCTTTCGCCGGGGCCATTCACGATGCAACCCATAACCGCGACCTTCATAGTTTCAACGCCGGGATAATCTTTTGCCCAGATCGGCATGTTAATATCAAGGTGACGTTGAATATCTTGGGCGAGTTCTTGAAAATATGTGCTGGTTGTTCGTCCGCAACCGGGGCAAGCACTGACCTCGGGCATGAATGAACGAATATTTAAGGCTTGTAAAATTTCCTGACAAACACGCACTTCAAGCGTACGATCACCGTTCGGTTCAGGCGTTAAAGAGGCGCGGATTGTGTCCCCTATTCCCTGTTGCAGTAAAATCCCCTCACCCAACGCAGTGGCAATAATACCCTTAGAGGCCATGCCTGCCTCGGTCAAGCCAAGGTGCAATGCATAATTCGAGCGATCAGCAAGCGCGCCATAAACGGCAATTAGATCCTGCACACGACTAACCTTTGCGGAGAGGATAATTTTATCTTTAGATAGCCCGATTTCCTGCGCTTTTTCTGCGCTCATCAAAGCAGACTCAACCAGAGTCTCGCGCATAATTTCATCGGAGGAACGCGGCGTATCGAACTTGGCATTTTCATCCATTAACTTGGTGGCTAAAGCCTGATCCAGACTGCCCCAGTTTACACCAATACGCACCGCTTTATTGTATTTTATGGCGGTTTCAATCATTTGCTCATATTGCGAATCGCGCTTTTTACCAAAACCAACATTACCTGGATTAATACGATACTTATCAAGAGCTTGCGCCATTGATGGATGGTCATTAAGCAGTGTATGACCATTATAATGAAAACACCCAACCAGCGGCACTTCCAGATTTTCTTTGTCCAAACGATCACGCAGTTTTGCAACGCCGATGGCGGCTTCATCATTATTCACCGTCACGCGGATAATTTCTGACCCTGCCAGATAGAGCTGCTTCACTTGCTCAAATGTTTTATCGAGGTCTGCAGTATCTGTGTTGGTCATGGATTGCACAACAACGGGCGCACCACCGCCAACGGTGATATGCCTGACTTTTACGGCGTGGGTTTTGTGACGTTTTATTTCTGAAATCGCGACCATAGAGGTTTTGTATTATAAAACGCAGGGCGTGGCAATTAAAAGAATGCCTGCAAACCCGTTTGCGCGCGCCCTAATATGAGAGCATGCACGTCATGCGTCCCCTCATAAGTGTTCACGGATTCCAGATTACACATATGACGCATAACGTGGAACTCATCAGAGATACCATTACCACCGTGCATATCCCGCGCCATACGTGAGATATCGAGTGCTTTGCCGCAGTTATTGCGCTTAATCAGAGAAATCATTTCAGGCGCAAAATTATCATCATCCATCAAACGCCCGACTTGCAGAGCCGCGTGCAGACCCAGAGTAATTTCAGTTTGCATATCAGCCAGTTTTTTCTGCACCAATTGCGTCTGGGCAAGCGGCCTATCAAATTGCTTACGATCCAGCGTATATTGTCGCGCCGCGTGCCAGCAGAATTCCGCCGCGCCCATAACGCCCCATGCAATGCCGTAACGCGCACGGTTAAGGCATTCAAATGGGCCGCGCAAGCCTTCGGCCTTAGATAGGAGATGGTCTTCCGAGACGACAACGCCATCCATCACGATTTCACCCGTGATCGAAGCTCGTAATGATAGCTTCCCGCCTATTTTAGGAGCGGACAGCCCCTTCATGCCTTTCTCAAGGATAAAGCCTTTGATCTTATTGTCATGCGCCACAGATTTAGCCCACACGACAAACACGTCAGCAATGGGTGAATTACTGATCCAGATTTTCGAACCGGTCAGCTTATACCCTCCATCAACTTTTTCGGCGCGGGTCAGCATTGATCCCGGATCAGAACCAGCATCAGGCTCGGTCAAGCCAAAGCACCCAATATGTTCGCCACTGGCTAGTTTCGGCAAATATTTCATACGTTGCTCTTCCGAACCCCATGCATAAATCGGATACATCACCAACGAGGATTGCACCGACATAGCAGAGCGATAGCCAGAATCTACGCGCTCAATCTCACGCGCAATTAGGCCATAAGATACGTAATTTACAGCCGCCCCGCCATACTTCTCCGGCAAGGTAGAACCCAGCAAACCTAGTTCGCCCATTTCCTTTAGAATATCGGGATCAAAGTGATCATCTCTGTAAGCATCCAGCACGCGGGGGGCTAGCTTATCTTGCGCGTAAGCATGCGCTGCATCGCGTATGGCGCGCTCATCTTCGCTTAAACATGTTTCTAATAATAGCGGATCTTCCCATTGAAAAACGGAGCGACTCATAACGTATATTCCTCATTTTATATCTGTCGGGAACTATACATCACTCCCCCCCGATGATAAAGTGCAGCCCATGAAAGACCGCGCTAAAATTGTTCATGAAAATTTTCTTCGTCGGATTCAAGACGAGGATTTACCAAATACGGATTTCATATCTCCTGATGCCGTGGGTCTTACAAACGCACAATTTACCGAAATATTTGAAAGCCAAATCTTAAGCCGCCGCCTTGATATGGAATCACGTAATCTTCAATCTATTGGCGAAGGATTTTATACGATTGGCAGTTCAGGGCATGAGGGTAACGCCGCGGTCTCTGCTGCTCTGCGCCTTGATGATATGGCATTCCTACATTACCGCGATGCCGCGTTTTTTATTCAACGCTCCAAAAAGCTGGCGGGGCAAACGCCTTTATGGGATATGCTGCTCAGCTTTACCGCCTCCAGTGAAGATCCAATTTCTGCGGGACGGCACAAAGTGTTGGGCAGCAAAGCTCTGCACATTCCGCCGCAAACCAGCACCATTGCATCGCATCTCCCCAAAGCCGTCGGCGCGGCGCACAGCATCGGGCTGAATACCAAGATTAATAAGCACAACGAAATTCCAAACGACGGCCTTATATTTTGCAGCTTCGGTGATGCATCGGTTAATCACTCCACCGCGCAAGGGGCGTTTAATGCTGCGGGTTGGGCGTCTTATAAAGGCTCTGCCCTGCCGCTGCTTTTCCTGTGCGAAGATAATGACATTGGCATATCAACCCCAACACCGAAAAACTGGGTGTATAATAATTTCAAAAATCGCCCCGGATTAAAATATTTCTATTGTAATGGTTTGAACGCGTTGGAAACTTATCAGGTGACGCAAGAGGCCGCCGCCTATGCCCGCACGCATAAAGCCCCCGTCTTCCTGCATAAAAAATGTGTGCGCCTGTATGGTCACGCAGGGCCGGATGTGCAAACCGCTTATATGAGCAAAGAGCAAGTTGAACAAGCCGAGGCGCAAGACCCACTCCTGCATACTGCCAGCTTGATGATCCAGAATAATATTCTAACCTCAGCGCAAATTCTCGATATTTATAGTGAAATTGGCGTGCGCGTTGAGAGCGCAGCACGGCACATTATTAACCGCCCAAAACTCACAACCTCCTTGAGCGTGCAAGAAAGCATTATCCCTGATGTGGTTAAAGATATTGTGCCTGTGGCGTTGCCGACTACCAAAGTCCGCGAAAAAAGTTTTGGCCGGGAAATTCAGACGATGAAACAGCCACAACATATGGCGCGCCTTATCAATTGGGCGTTACACGACCTTATGCTGTCACATGACAATATCGTGATGGCGGGTGAGGATATTGGGCCGAAAGGCGGTGTATACAATGTTACCTCTAAGCTACATGATAGGTTTGGTGGGCACCGCATTATCAACACATTGCTAGACGAGCAAACCATTCTGGGTCTTGCGATTGGTATGGCACATAATGGTGTCCTACCAATTCCCGAAATCCAATTCCTCGCCTATCTACATAATGCGGAGGATCAGTTAAGGGGCGAAGCCGCAACGCTCAGCTTTTTCTCGAACAAGCAATATACAAACCCAATGGTGATCCGTGTGGCTGGGTTAGCCTATCAGAAAGGCTTTGGCGGGCATTTCCACAATGATAATTCCTTTGCCGTTTTGCGCGATATTCCCGGCATTATTATCGCCTGCCCATCCAATGGCGCGGACGCAGTGGAGATGATGCGCGAGGCCGTTAGATTGGCACGCGAAGAGCAACGCATTGTCGTATTTCTAGAGCCTATCGCGCTCTATATGGCGCGTGACTTACACGCCGAAAAAGATGGGCTTTGGACATTCCCTTACCTAGAACCTAAGAACGCCAAACCGATCGCCTTTGGTGATATCCATGTCCACGGTAAAGGGACAGAGCTTTGTATTCTTACCTACGGTAACGGCTATTACCTATCCCGCCAAGCGGCGCATGTATTGGAAAAAGAGCACAAGATTAAGCTGCGCGTGATTGATTTACGCTGGCTGGCACCCCTGAATGAGACTGCCATCTTGAAAGCCCTCAAACCCTGTAAACATATATTGATTGTTGATGAGTGCAGACGCAGTGGCTCGATCAGCGAAGCTTTGATGAGCATGGTGATGGAAAACATGTCACCAATGCCCAAGATTGAACGCTTAACCGCGGATGATTGTTTTATCCCCTTGGGGAAAGCCTATGCGACGACGCTGCCCAGCAAAGACTCAATCATCCAAAGCGCACTTGAACTGTTAGGTGAGGAATAAACATGCCCGTATCAAAGAAAAGAGCCTTAGTTATCGCACCGGGCAGAGGAACATACAACAAGGCAGAGCTTGGCTATTTGCAGAAACATCACGCGGATAATGCTGGTTTTATCTCTATGATTGATACGTACCGAACATCGAAAGATCAAATCACGATCTCTGACCTTGATGGCAAACCCACCTATAATTTGAAGGAACATACGCGCGGCGATAATGCTTCGCCCCTTATTTATGCTTGTGCCTATGGCGATTACCTCTCTATCGACAAGGATAAATTCGACATTGTCGCTATTACGGGTAATTCTATGGGCTGGTATATTGCGCTTGGCTGCGGCAAAGCCCTGTCCGAAACCAGCACAACCGATGTTATTAACACGATGGGCACAATGATGCAGGACTCCCTTATCGGTGGGCAACTTATCTATCCGATTGTTGATGATAGCTGGAATATCATTGAGGGCAAAGAAGCGGAACTGGCACGTATTGTTGTTGATATTAATGCAGTGAAGGGATGCACGCTTCACACCTCCATCATGTTAGGCGGATTTGTCGTTTATAGCGGCAATGACGCAGCAATTAAAGAGCTGCACAAACGTTTACCCACGGTGCAAGACCGCTTCCCACTTATATTACCCAATCATGCGGCGTTTCATACATCTTTACAAAAACCAATCTCAGACAAGGCTCTAGGTCTTTTCTCTGCCGATATTTTTTCCGCACCTTCTGTTCCCTTGATTGACGGGCGCGGACATATATGGCGACCACATGCAACAGACCAAATCGATATAGAAAGCTACACCTTTAATCATCAGGTTTGCCAATATTATGATTTCACACGCGCCATTCAGGTTGGTATGAAAGAGTTTGCCCCTGATTGCATTATAGTCCTTGGACCCGGCACGACGCTAGGCGGCGCAATCGCGCAGAGCCTTATCCAAATTGGATGGGATGGGCTGCACTGCAAAGCCGACTTCATCGAACGACAAAAGGGGCAAACCCCTATCCTCTATGCGATGGGGATGGATGAGCAACGCATTCACGTTGTTTAGCCCCATTAAAATGGAGTGTTAACAACGGCGCAGATATGCTATGACTTTTTCATGAGCACTGAAAAAAAACACGATATTCACGACCTTATCAAGGTTATGGAAGACCTGAGAACGCCTGAGACTGGCTGCCCTTGGGATATAGAACAAGATTTCAAAACCATTATTCCCTACACGCTGGAAGAAGCGTATGAGGTAGCCGATGCGGTGGATCGTGGTTCTATGCCTGATTTGCGGGAGGAATTGGGAGACCTATTATTCCAACCCATCTATCACGCACAAATGGCGTCAGAAGCCGGACATTTTGATATTCACGATGTTATCCATGATGTAACGGCAAAGATGATATCGCGCCATCCGCATGTTTTTGGTGATCTAAAGGCAAGCTCGGCTGCGGATGTTGATAAGATTTGGGATGCACAAAAACAAGCCGAAAAAACGCAAGATGGTGATAAGACTAAAAGTGCTTTAGACGGCGTAACGGCGGCATTACCCTCTCTTCTCAAAGCACAGAAGCTACAGAAGAAGGCTGCTAAGGTTGGGTTTGAATGGCCGGATGTGTCGCATGTTCTGGATAAGCTGGAAGAAGAAATACAGGAAATGCGCGTCGCCATTACCAACAAAGATGCGGAAAACCAACAAGAAGAATTGGGAGACTTGCTGTTCTTACTTGCCAATTATGGGCGGATGCTTGGTATTAATAGTGAGGAAGCCCTACGACAATGTAACAACAAATTTGAAAGTCGTTTTAGGGGACTTGAGCAAGATATAAAAGAAAGTGGCTCCTCCGTTGCTGATGCATCATTGGAAGAAATGGAAAAGGCATGGAACAGACAAAAGGATTTGGAAAAAATTCGCTAGGCTAGAAAACCCTGTACTATTCAGAAACTTTGTAGCCGAATTCTTTTTGAAATTTTTCCTGATCGGCTGCGCTTAAACGTAGAGAAAGCTCAACATGCTCTTCCCCATCCGTGCGCTCTAACACATCACCATGCGCATACAGCCATGCCATAGCTTTACCGTCCGTAATATCGATCTTGAATGCAATATCCTGACGATTTTTGGCGGTAATTTCAACGACTTGATCTAATAAATCATCAATACCCTGCCCGTTATAGGCAGAAATTAACGCCATCGGAATTGCCGAAACTTTATGCTGTCTGGAAAATTCAGCATAAGCATCTTCACCCAATAAATCGGCTTTATTGTAGACCTCAATAATACGTTCATCAGATTCATATTCAACACCCAAATCATTCAGAATTTTTATGACATCATTTTTTTGCGCCATGTAATCTTTACGTGATATATCAATGACATGCACAATAACATCGGCGTGGGTTATTTGTTCTAACGTGGCGCGGAAAGCCGCCACCAAATGGGTTGGAAGATCGGCAATAAACCCAACGGTGTCGGCCAAAATAGCATCCTGATTTTGCGGTAATGTCACGCGTCGCATCGTTGGATCAAGCGTAGCAAAGGGCAAATCTTCAGCAAAGACATCGGCATTGGTGATCTTATTAAATAAAGTCGACTTACCCGCGTTGGTATACCCAACCAGTGATACAATCGGAAAAGGCACGCGTTCACGGCTTTTACGTCCTAAATCACGGGTCTTGCGAACATTTTCAAGATCCTTCTTAAGGCGGATAATTTTATCGGCAATCATCCGGCGATCAAGTTCAATTTGCCGCTCGCCCGGACCACCCATAAACCCTGAACCACCGCGTTGACGCTCCAGATGAGTCCATGATCTGACAAGTCGGGACTTCTGATAGGCCAGTGCCGCAAGATCAACTTGCAAGCGTCCTTCTTTTGTTTGTGCGCGTGCCCCGAATATCTCAAGGATCAAACCCGTTCGATCAATGATCTTCGCATCCCATTCTTTTTCAAGGTTACGTTGCTGAACCGGACTTAAGGCACAATTTATAACGACGAGAGTAGGATCAAGTTCAGCGATTTCTGCGCCAATATCTGCGCGCGTTCCTTTACCAAAGAAACTGCCAGCATTGATTTTAGAATAATTAACGACCCGTGTTTGAACAACATCAAGATCAATCGCCCGCGCCAGTCCTTCGGCTTCTTCCAGAACATCTTCAACATCACGCTGCGCGAAGACGCGTTTATCAATCGGTTGTAGGATATACACAGTATCAGGGTCTTGTGCCTGAGTACCAATATGCATTTTATCTTTTTTAGCCAAAGGCTCAGACCTCAAATGGGACGTAATTAAGCATTACTCGGATGGTGTATCATCTTCGTCATGAAGGCTTAATGGGCCACCTGGCATAATCGTAGAAATAGCATGCTTATAAATAAGCTGAACATGTGAATCACGGCGCAATAGAACCGAGAAGTTATCGAACCATGTTACGATTCCCTGAAGTTTTACACCATTCACTAGAAAAACTGTGACAGACATTTTTTCTTTACGAATTCTATTCAGAAAAACATCTTGTACATGTTGTATTTTATCGGCCATTTTAAATTTCCTAAGCTCTTGTTATTCTACGATTTAATTATATGCCCCACCAATGTCAGGCACATCACATTCTTAGAGTAATTCATCTATATTGCAACTAAAATCTCTTTTAATTGAGAATAACTCTCAAAAGTGATGATTGGAGCGTATTTCTGAAGCAATACCTGCGTATCGTCATGCCCTGTCAGGAACAAAGACTTACACCCTGCACTTTGTGCACAAGCAAGATCATTTTCTGTATCACCAATATACCAGATGTTGCTGGTTTTTGGATCGATGCCTAGCCGGCCTAACGCAAGCAGAAGCGGTGTGGGTGATGGCTTATCAGCCTCTGCGTCCCCCGCCCCGACAATTGTTTTAAAACATTTCTGCCATCCTAAATGTGCAACTTCCAGTGCAATAAGGTCGGCTTTTTTATTACTCACAATCCCCATAGGGATATTTTGCGCATAGAAATAGTCCAATACTATTTTTCCATCCGCTATGATTGGTATTTTATGGCTGTTTTCCACGACATATTTGCCGAAGATCTGTTTGGCCTCTTCGCATTTATCTTTATATATCGCCGGATACAATGTTTCTCTTGGCTTACCAAAGTATTGTTTATATTCCCCATCCTTAAATGGCTTCAACCCCAAAGCCACCAACGTATGGCTATGTGCGTCATTTAAGAAGCCATAGCTGTCCACCAAAGTTCCGTCCCAATCCCAAAATACAGCGTCAGGTCGTTGGATAGTCTGCTTTACACTCATTTTGTATTACCCCGTATGTAGTGATTCTGTTTCATTGAAAAACAGGCCTGTTCGATATCTATAACATCACCATATATCTTATACGCAGTCTTTTTATAGCTGTCGGTAATGTCGCTTACCAAAAACTCTTCACGGCCTTGATGTGTTATTTTTTCTGACATTTCAGGATGACGATCAAGATATTCCTTCAGCTTTTGCGGAATAATTTCATCTTGCGTAATCAAGGCAATATCTCCGCCGATAATGCGGCGAATTTCATCTTTCAAAAATGGATAATGCGTGCAGCCCAAGATAAGGCACTCTATATCGTTGCTTAATAACGGACGAAGGTAATGTTCCAAGACAGAGGGAACCCAAGGCATGCCCTCATGTTCAATCAAAGGAACAAGTAAAGGAGTTTGCGCCTGAAATATCTGAATATCCGGCTCCAGCTTTTGAAGCTCCTCCTCATACACATTGGAATGCACCGTATAATTGGTTGCGATAAGGCCGAGGCGTTTATACCCGTCATCCCGCGCGCATTCCAATGTCGGCACAACCACGCCCAAGATACGGCGATCTGAATATTGGCTGGCGGGCAGGTATTCCTGCTGTAATGTTCGCAGAGCAGATGCACTGACCGTATTGCATGCGGTGATAATCAAATTACAGTCTTGCGCGAATAAGAACTCAATCCCGCGCTTACTATATTCATAAATTGTCTCTTTCGAGCGATTGCCGTAGGGCAAGTGCAACGTATCGCCGAAATATATAATATCTATATCCGGCAGATGTTCGCGAATTGATTTTGCAATCAATAAGCCGCCTAAACCTGAATCAAAAATACCGAGTTTCATGCATTTATGCCCCTAGAATAAATCGACATGCACACAGAGCATTTTTTCAACTAAGCGCGCTTTTTCTGATGAAGCAAGAATAATGATATGATCTTTGGGTAGAATACTACAATTATTCTTAGGAATAATGACTTCACCATCACGAATAATTGCGCCAATGACTACGCCTGAAGGCAGATCCAAATCTTGTATATTCTTATTTGCGATGCTGGATGAATCAGATATCTCGATTTCCATGAGTTCAAATTCACCATCGCGGATATTGTGAATACCTTTAATGCGCCCTCTTCTGACGTGTTGCATGATACTGGCAACAATAATGGATTTAGGGGATATCATCGCATCAATACCAAGCGGCCCAACCAAAGGATAATAAGCATGATTATTAACCAAGGTGATAACACGTTGGCACCCATATTGTTTGGCCAGTAACGAACCGAGAATATTGCTTTCATCATCATTCATCAAGGCAATATATGTTTCCGCCGTAGCAACGGAAGCCTCCTCCATAATACCGCGTTCCAGCGTGTCTCCGTTTAGAATGATAATATTTTCCAGTTGCTCGCTTAAATATTGTGCACGCTTTTCATTATGCTCAATCACCTTCAACTGAAGGCCGGAGACCTCCTCTTGAAGTTTCCTAATCAAGGAAAGTCCGATATTTCCGCCGCCTGAAATGATAATACGGCGGGCTTCTTTTTCTAAATGACCAAAGGCTGCCATAACACGGCGCAAATGTTTACTGTCAACAACGATGTAAGCTTCATCACCAACCTCCAGCATATCATCATCATCGGGAATAATATTCTGTGGCCCTCTGGCAATCGATACGATAGAAAAAGATAAATCAGGGAATAATTTATCAAATTGGCAAAGCTGTGTATGTAAAACTGGACAATCTTCCATGCACACAACACCGATTAAATAGGCTTTACCATCAGCAAGGCGAAGTGCGGTTGTTGTCCCCGGAATAGCAAGTTTTTGCAGAATACTTTGCGCGACAAGGGTTTCGGGAGAGATAATAACATCAATGGGCATATGCGCACGACTGAACAAATTTGACCATGACGGGTCAAGGTAAGCCTGTCTGCGAATACGTGCGATTTTCTTTGGAATACCAAAAAGGGAATGCCCGATTTGGCACGCAATCATATTAATTTCATCATTTTCTGTCACAGCAATAATTAGATCACAATCATTTGCACCAGCGGCATTCAATATATCGGGATCAGAGGCATGCCCCGTCACCGTATTCACATCCATAATATTATGGATTTGAACAAGCCGATCACTTTCAGGGTCAATGACAGTGACGTCATTATCTTCCTTGGAAAGATATGCCGCGATACTTGAGCCAACTAAATCAGCACCACAAATAATAACTCTCATAATTTTTCTCTCATGTGCGCGGGTTTGATAAGGCCCGAATTTGATTTGAAAAGCAGTGTACTATGCTACGCTCTGTTTATCATTAGAAAAAACATCCAGTGACTTTAATTTTCTGTGCAAGGCAGAACGCTCCATACCAACGAATTCGGCAGTCTTTGATATATTACCGTCAAATTTATTCACCTGCGATAGCAAATAATGCCGCTCAAAGCATTCTCTGGCTTCACGCAATCCCATTTGCATCATTGTATCGACAAACAAGGATATATTCTCCTCGCCTTGATCTCCATTATTGACCGCGCCGCCGCCGAATTCAGGGGGAAGGTCTTCAATATCAATTGGTTTATCAAGATTTTCATTCATAATGGAAATCCACTCCAAGACATTATGCAATTGCTTGATATTACCCGGCCATTGATAGGCTCGTAATTTAGCCATAGCCAATTCGGAAAACGTATAGGACGAGTAATGCGCGATCAGCTCTATAATATCCTGTTTTCTTTGGCGCAAGGGCGGCATATGTATAGGCACAACATTAAGGCGATAGTATAAATCTTCACGGAAAGCATTGTCGTCCAGTTTTTCATCAACATCTGCGCTGGTTGTTGCAATAACGCGGATATCCGCGGGAATTTTATGGTTTGACCCTACTTTATGATAAGCCGCATCTTGTAGAAAATTTAGAACCTTGCCTTGTGTCTCAATTGGTAAACTCATCACCTCATCAAGCAATAATGTTCCGCCGTCAACCAGCTCTAGCAAACCGGACTTAACGCCTTTATCCCCGCTGTTTTGTACGGTTCCAAACAGTTCTACCTCTAGCTTTTCAAAATCCATGCTTGCGCAATTCAGCACCATGAATGGCATAGCCGCGCGGGAGGATTTTTCATGTATGTATTGCGCGGAAATATTCTTGCCGCTGCCTGCTTCACCTGTGATCAGGATACGGCTGTTTGTTGGGGCAACCTTATCCAGCGTTTGGCGAACTTGTTCCGGTATTTCTGCTGTAAAGTTTTGACCACGTTGCACTGTGCGTTGCTTTAGGTCTTTATTTTGCTGTTTCAGCGTTGCATTTTCCAACGCACGATGGATCATGAGTAACAGGCGGTCACTTTGAAATGGTTTTTCAATAAAATCATACGCACCAAGTTTTATGGCAGAAACCGCCGTTTCAACAGTCCCATGCCCACTAATCATAATGAAGGGCAAGATCGGATATGCTTCTTTGATCGTTTTCAATATCTTGATGCCATCATCCTGACTGCCTTGTAGCCAGATATCTTGAATAATCAAATCGGGCGCATCATTGTCAATAATGGCATAGGCATCCTCACTGTTATGCGCCGCAAGAGTGGTATAGCCCTCATCCTCCAACAAGCCCTGTATCAACATGCAGATGTCTTTTTCATCATCAATAATCAGTATTTTTTCATGCATTTTATATTTTATCCTTTGATGATATTTGTGTCTTTGGGAAGGTTAAGACAACGCACGCACCGCCCCTATCTTGCCAATTCGCAGTGGTAGAAGACAACCATTCGGGTGCGCCCAAAAATATATCGCCGTTATGGTCTTCCATGATTTTCTTAACAATAGCCAAGCCAAGGCCAGTGCCTTTCGGTTTATGCGTAATGTAGGGCTCTGTCAGTTTTGCGACATCTTCCCCTTTAGGGAAGCCCAAGCCGTTATCTGTAATTGCGACGAACACCTCGCTGTCATTATGCTGGCCAATCAGAATATCAATTTCCCCTGCCCCTTCTTTAGACACGCCGTGTTTTGTATGGATTGAATCAATCGCATTTTGTAGCAAATTTGTTAAAACCTGACGAAGCTGCTGCGCATCGAAACTGACGATAATATCATCATCACTTTTGATAAAGTTAAACTGGATATCAGCATGTGCCTGCTTTGATAAAATGAGAGACTCTTCGATATGCTTGCTCAAAGCCCCTACCTTTAACACCGGATTAGGCATGCGTGCAAAGGACGAAAATTCATCAACCATGCGTCCAATATCACCGACATGCTTTATGATCGTATCAGTACATTGCGCAAAAGTGTCAGGATCTACAGTTATTTCTTTAAGGTATTTACGCTTTAGTCGCTCCGCAGAAAGCTGGATTGGCGTTAATGGGTTTTTAATTTCATGGGCAATACGGCGCGCAACATCCGACCATGCGGCCTTCCTCTGCGCTGCTTGTAATTCGGTAATATCATCAAAAGTAATAATTAGGCCAGTGGTGTTTTCTTCCAGTTGCTCAATCACAATATTAAACAAGAAACTACGCTGATTACCGTTATTGGACAGAACTTGAATTTGTTCCTGTATTTCTTTTCTAGGATTACAAGCAACCTTATCCAGCACATCCTTTAGCTCCGGCAAGACATCAAGAATGTAATGTCCCGTAATTTCACTCTGTTTTATAGAAAGAAGATTCAAGGCAGATTGATTAGCAAGATTGATGTTTCCACTATTATCAACACCGACAACGCCAGACGATACGCCCGCCAACACCGTTTCGGTTAATCGTCTTCGGCTATCAAGTTGCCTGTTTGCCTCAACCAGCTCATCTCTTTGGCTTTGAATTTGGCTAGTCATTCGGTTGAAGGCACGCGCCAGATACTCAAATTCTTCCAAGCGTTTTGCATTGGGGATACGTGATGTCAGATCCCCTGCTCTGACACGGTCTGCGGCATTAATCAGCTCTCCAATAGGGTTTACAAGTTGACGCGCGAGCAACAGTCCCGACCAAATAGCAGCAAGCAGCAGCAGTAACCCAACAACAACAAAAATCATTGTCACCGTGATTTGCATACCTGAATATCTAGTTTGTAAATTGTCGTAATCTTCTATGGCCAGCTTCGCCGCATTGAGATGCTGTAAGACTTTCGGATCAACCATTCGCCCGACAAAAAGATACGTATCCGCCATGTTTTTGAGCCTGACCAGCGCCCTGACCTTATCTTGGTTCTCAGCCATCATCAAAATGACATCTCCCTGATCGGCTTGTGCCAAGATGTAATCAGGCGGGATTTCATATTCAAGGGTGAAGCTTAGCGAGGAACGCGCCAAAACCCGACCACTTTTCTCGATCACAATGGCTTCGGACAGGTTTCTAAAGAAAGATTGGGTGTCAATCGCCTTTGAAAACACTTTCAGATCTAATAATAGCCAATCCGCCTGTCGGTCTAAATCCTTTGCCATTGCCAGAGTATCGGCGCGGATAACCTGCTTATGCTCTTCCATATATGATTCTGCTACCGCTTGGGATTCATGGATTGCAGTTTGAACGCGCTGTGAAAAC
The DNA here is from genome assembly GCA_002401695.1 of Alphaproteobacteria bacterium. Taxonomy (GTDB): domain Bacteria; phylum Pseudomonadota; class Alphaproteobacteria; order Micavibrionales; family Micavibrionaceae; genus UBA1672. The sequence goes on along the minus strand of NVTV01000002.1, from coordinate 540,250 downwards.
CATGCCTCTATACCAAAGTGAAAGAAAAATGCCGAAAACACCGTCATAAGAATGGTCGGTACGGCCACCAGAAGACTAAAAATATAAACCAGCCGTACATGCAGATGAGAGCCTGCAATGCCGCGCTTTTTCCCACTCCAGACGCTGACAATACGGCGCGCGATTAACGATACCAGCAACAATAGAATGATAAGATCGATGTTCAATAATGTAATAACCAGGTTCGGATCATCGCCAAAGGGCGGCGTTTTCGTCAAAGCGGCATAGGTGACAAACCCGCTGATGATCGACGCGATCACCAATAATATGCCAACCTTTGTACGCCATGACCTATATTTCAACCGCGAGAAATGCATGCCGGAAAACGCCTTAAAAACCATCTCCCTGAATGTGAGCCGATTTCCCTGAATGTCCTGCGCGATTGCCTGATCTGTATTTTTTATGTGTATTGACAAAAGTGATCCTGCTATAAGTAATTGCGTTTATATGCTTACACATTAAGAGTGTTGCATTTTTACAACGCATTACATAAAAAGACAACAAAATTCGGCGTTTCAAAGGTATAGCCCCTATGCACTCCCTTCCCCAATTCAGTGTTATTATAGTTGCCGCCGGTGGTGGAACGCGGCTGGCTGCAGATATTCCGAAGCAATATATAGAAATTTGCGGACGCACTATCTTGCGCCATACACTTGATATATTCGTGGAAATGAACGCTTTGCAAGAAATTTGCGTTGTTATTAATCCAGCGCATAAGGCCTTATTCCAAAGCGCGACAGTGGGCTTGGACAACATCAAGTTCTGCCTTGGCGGAGACGAAAGAAAAGATAGTGTTTATAACGGAATAAAAACTTTTTCTCATTTAAAGGATGATGATATCGTTTTGATACATGATGCCGCGCGCCCTTTTGTGCAAGAAGCAGAGATTAAAACACTAATCACCGCCATGGAACATCATAAAGCCGCAAGCCTCGCCCACCGCGTTACCGATAGCTTAAGCTATTGCGATCAGGATAATTTCACGACCTCCCGCATTTCACGCGAAAATTTATGGAGCGTTCAAACCCCGCAAGCCTTCCATTATGGCATCCTGGAACAAGCGCACGCGCAATGCGATGAGAGTAAGAGCTATACGGATGATACAGCCCTTGTCTCCGCACTGGATATTGCCGTAAAGTTTGTTGAGGGCTGCAAAAGTAATTTCAAAATCACACTAGCTGAGGATCTAGCATTGGCAGAACATATTTTATCCACGAGGTTATCCACAGATATACGCACAGGCTTAGGCTATGACGTGCATGCTTTTGATGATAATGCAAAAGATATCACTCATATACGCCTCTGCGGCGTGGATATAGCCCATAACCGAAAATTAAAGGGACATTCCGATGCCGATGTCGGCCTGCACGCTTTAACCGATGCAATATTGGGCGCAATTGGTGAAGGCGACATCGGCCTACACTTTCCGCCAAGCAATATGGATTTCAAGAACATGAACAGCGCCGTGTTTCTAGAACATGCAATGAAACTGCTGCGCGATAAAGGGGGCGCACTGATTAATGCCGATGTAACATTGATTTGTGAACGCCCAAAGATTGGAGCTTATCGTGAGCAGATTGTTGCCCGCGTTGCAGAAATCCTTGAAGTATCCCCCAAACGGGTTAACATTAAAGCCACAACTTCTGAAAAGCTCGGCTTTACAGGGCGCGAAGAAGGCATCGCAGCCCAAGCCGCAGTTTCCGTTTCTCTGCCATCTTTGGACAAGGATTAAAGACACATGAAATTCAATTACAAAGTCCCCGGGCAGCTTGATACGAAAGAACCTTATGTCTGGCTCGCCAGTTGGTTTGGCTGTGGTTTTATTAATCCCGCACCCGGCACGTGGGGTAGTTTAGGTGCATTGCCTTTCGGCATTATCCTTTACATGGTTTGCGGCGCATATGGCCTTGCTGTGGCGGCATTTATCATCACACTCGTTGGTTTATGGTCTGCTGATAAATTCGACAAAGCAATGGACGGGCATGACTCCAAAATGATTGTAATTGATGAAGTTGCAGGACAATGGATAGCCCTAATCCCTGCGGCTTTAAATCCTATTTTAATCCTGTTTGCCTTTATTTTATTCCGTTTTTTTGATATCCTTAAACCATGGCCGATCAGCTTTATTGATAAAAAAGTGCCAGGCGCACTCGGCGTTATGGGGGATGATATTCTCGCAGGTCTGTTTGCTGCAATTTGTGTGGTTGGTCTCTCAATTGTTTTATAGTACCCCTTTAACAATATAGGATAACTCTATGGATAACCTTGTTGATATATTAAGCAAAGCCCTTCTGGAAAAAGAATTATGGCTGGTGACTGCCGAAAGTTGTACGGGCGGCATGATAAGCGTCGCGATGACAGAACGCGCAGGTGCATCGGCGATCTTCGAAGGGGGATTTGTAACCTATTCCAACGCGGCAAAACAAAAGCATCTGGACGTATCGCCCAATATATTAAACAATTACGGCGCGGTCAGCATGCAATGCGCCGATGCAATGGCTATTGGTGCGTTAAAAAACAGTAATGCAGATATTGCAGTTTCCATTACCGGCATCGCAGGCCCTGGTGGAGGATCGGATGAAAAACCCGTCGGCCTTGTTTACATAGGCATTGTTGTTATGGGAAGAGAGCCAGACGTCACGGAATGTCATTTTTCAGGTACGCGGGCTGATGTGCGCAAACAAGCCTGCGAAAAAGCCTTACACCTTTTGATCGAGACCACTCACACCATATAACTGCCTTGCACGCTTTTCAAAGGCACCGACCATGTGCTGCATCACTTCGGTAAAAAATACACCGATAAGATTTTGCAACAATTTGTTCTTGAATTCAAAATCCACAAAAAAATCAATCGTACAGGAGCCATCCTCCTCTCGAATAAATTTCCAGTGATTGGACAAATACCGCATCGGGCCAGAGAGATATTCAACATGCAGATGATCAGGGGCACTTAAAACAACCTTTGAGCCAAATTTCTCGCGCACTCTTTTATAGCCGATAACCAGATCAGCATAAAATATATCATCTCCTTCTCGTTTTGTGATACGGCTGCTGATACACCACGGCAAAAATTCAGGATAGCGCGCAACATCGGCGACCAGATCAAAGAGCTGCTCCGGCGTATAAGGAAGATTTCGTTTTTCGGCGTGTGTTGTCATAGGATCATAGAAAATTAAATTTACTCGGCGGCAATCGCCCCAAATTTCTCTTCGCGGGCAGCTTTCAGATTTTCGAAATCTTCACCCGCATGGTGGGAAGAGCGCGTAAGCGGTGAGGCAGAAACCATAAGAAACCCTTTTCTTTTCGCCATTTTGGTCAGCTTTTCAAATTCTTCAGGTGTCCACCATTTCATAATCGGTGCATGCTTTGGTGTTGGTTGTAGGTATTGCCCAATGGTAATAAAATCAATACGGGCGGCGCGCATATCATCCATTACTTGTGAAACCTCTTCCATTGTTTCACCCAAACCGACCATCATGCCGGACTTTGTGAATATGGATGGATCAACATCTTTAACGCGTTCCAACAAACGCAGAGAACGGAAATACCGCGCCCCCGGTCTAATCGTTTGATACAAACGCGGAACGGTTTCTAAATTATGGTTAAATACGTCAGGCTTCGCGGCGATGACATGGTCGATATCTTTGATATTACCCTTAAAATCACCAGGAAGGATTTCAACCGTAGTATCGGGCGTTTTCATACGGATCGCCATAATGGTTTTGGCAAAGTGATCTGCACCACCATCTTCTAAATCATCACGATCAACCGCCGTAATCACAACGTGTTTAAGTCCCATTTGCATAGTTGCCACGCCAATGCGCAACGGCTCCATCTTATCAACTTCATCGGGTTTTCCCGTTGCAACATTACAAAACGCGCAAGCGCGGGTGCAGACCTCTCCCAAAATCATGAAAGTCGCGTGTTTTTGCTGCCAGCACTCACCAATGTTCGGGCATCCAGCCTCTTCACACACTGTCGTCAATCTTTGCTTACGGACAATATCCTTTGTCTCGGAATAAATCTTTCCTTGCGGCGCACGAACGCGTATCCAGTCCGGTTTACGTCCGGCAGGGCGATCAGGGTTTTTCTGCTTCTCAGGGTGGCGTTTAGCCTTGTCTAACAATTTTGGATTATAGGTCATAATATCTCATCTTACCTAATTGCGCGCGCTTTGCCATATAATATTTCTGTTTTACAATCCGTTTCCAAAATTTTCAAAACATCATCGACAAGTTTGAATTCCTCACTGCATACTGACAATGACTTAAATGGTAAGACAGTCATCCCCAAATATTCTTTTTGTTTTTTGGCTTCTTCTGACAACTCTACTGTTGCAATTAAAAATGAGGTGTATTCAACCTTTGCACTTATTTTATCCTCCGAATATTCAATACCCGTAATCGTACGTGAAAGCTTGGAATCGAATATTTCACCGGACGTTTTTTTCATATTTGCCAATATTTCCTCGCGTGTCAGCACTTCCTTAATAATGCGCGCACCCTTATTAGATTTTGTTTCTTGCCTTATAATCGCATCTTTAACTGTATGGCGTATCGTAAATTTTATAATTTCATCCATATTCGGATTAGTTTGAGTATAGAGCTCTTCTGATTTACGGAAGAATTTCTCTATTTCCAAACCAGTCATATATTGTGCATGTGACGGCAGAGACACAAACATCATCATGAACACATATGACACAAGGCTTACGAAACGCATGATATTCTCCCTCAAACTTTTTCACATAAACAAAAGACACTAAGACCAAATAATTTATTAAACGAAAACAAGCTCACACGCTCTATATCATGTAAGGCAATCAAAGTGTTATTAACGCCATCGGAATAAAGTTTAAGTTCGCTCTTCCCTTCAATCTTCCCTTGATTAAACAATATTTTTTTAACAAAACGAACAACCGCAACCACAGGAAATAAAGCACCAAAGAAATAACGACTTTTGACAGGGCGCAGCCCCGCATCACGAATGGTTTTTTCCATCATCTCAATCGTATAGCGGCGATAATGCTCCAAAAACACATCATGACCTGACCACATAAACTGAAAGGCCGGAACGGTAATTAGAATTTTTCCATCCTCGGGCATCGTGTCCGCATATTCCTTAAGCAACGCAACATCGTCCTCTACATGTTCCAAGACATCCATCATCAAAGTTAGGCCTTGCGTTGTTTTATCAATGGATTTCACAAATTTTATAGATTTACCGTTTTGGCTCTCTTCTTTTTCCTCTGCATAATTGGGATCAACACAAACCGCGCTTTGGCAAATATTGTGATCCAGCAATTGACGTGAAAATATGCCTGAGCCCGCCCCAACATCAAGAACTTCGTTGGCCTTTATATTGCCCAGAAAACTGCGCATCGCTTTACCCTTTGATACATAGTACCAATGGCCATGAATTTTATCCCCGAGGATATCTTCTTCTTTTAAATCCATAAACACCCCTTATCGGCATTATGCCTATCTCGCAATAAAGACCTAAGCAACGAACATTTCTTCAAATGTATGCTCAGGCTGTCCACCATCGGGAACAGAGGTTTTGCCAACGAGGTTCTCTCCGGGGCCATAATGCACAAAACCGCCTTCAACGGACATGCTCTCTATTTGGTTTTGCTCGAACTTTAAAGTTTTACCTGTTTGGCTCGCTTCTTCTTGCGCTGCGCCGTAGAACTCTTTTGTTACTTTCATGTTTTATTCCTCTGGTTTATATTTATTGATGGATTTTAAGGAGCACATTCCATTATGTCAATTCATCTTCTCTAACCCCTAGAAATGTATGACTTTTCCATAGGCATCCAAAACGCTTTCATGCATCATTTCAGATAATGTCGGATGGGGGAAGATGGTGTGCATCAGTTCTGCTTCCGTGGTTTCCATCGTTTTGGCAACAACGTATCCTTGGATCATTTCCGTGACCTCTGCGCCGATCATATGCGCGCCGAGCAACTCTCCGGTTTTCTCATCAAAGATGGTTTTGACCAAGCCATCCGTCTCTCCCAAAGCGACAGCCTTACCATTACCGATAAATGGAAAACGCCCAACCTTGATTTTATAGCCCTGATCCTTCGCCGCTTGTTCTGTCATGCCAACAGATGCAATTTGCGGATGACAATAGGTACAGCCTGGAATATTGGATTTATTCAGTGGATGAACGCCCTTTTGTCCTGCAATTTTCTCGACGCAGATAATACCTTCATGGGATGCTTTATGTGCCAACCACGGTGCGCCCGTCACATCACCAATCGCATAGATACCTTTTTCATCGGTTTCCAGCCATTCATTGGTGATAATGTGCCCACGATCCAGTTTAATCTTCGTTTTCTCCAAACCAATATTTTCTGTATTTGCCACGATACCAACGGCAGAAATCACAACATCAACGGTAATTTCCTGCTTACCTTTAGCTGTTTCCACAGTGACTTTTACGTTGGTTTTTGATTTATCTAACTTCAAAACCTTCGCATTGGTCAGAATATTCATTCCCTGCTTTTTAAAGGCCTTGTGCGCCAAAGCCGATATTTCAGCATCCTCGACAGGTAATACACGATCCATCACCTCGACAACGGTTACTTCTGCGCCCATAGAGCGATAGAAGCTCGCGAACTCAATACCAATTGCGCCTGATCCAATCACCAACAATGATTTTGGCATTTCCTCCGGCACCATTGCCTCTTTATATGTCCATACTAATTTCTTATCCGGCTCAATCCCCGGCAAGACCCGCGCTCGTGCGCCTGTCGCAACGATGATATGTTTCGCAGACAATATTTCTATAAGCTTACCGTCTTTCTCAACTACAACCTTGCCGCCGCCTTGCAACGTGCCCCAGCCATCAAAAACCGTGACTTTATTCTTTTTCAGAAGGTGCGCAATACCGCCCGAAAGCTGCCCCGCGATACCGCGTGAACGTTTAACAATTTTTTTGATATCAAAACTGACATCCTTTGCAGATAACCCAAACTCATCCAGATTATGCAGCATGTGGTATATCTCGCTGGAGCGCAGCAAAGCCTTAGTCGGGATACAGCCCCAATTCAAACAAATCCCACCTAAATGTTGCGCTTCGACTACGGCAACGTTCATACCAAGCTGCGCCGCGCGGATTGCGGCAACATAGCCACCTGGGCCACCACCAATAATGACAATATCAAAACTTTTACTCATTTATTGAAATCCTGACTGAAAAAACCTACTAAAGAATATTATTTATTATGCAAAAATTAAAATGACCATATTCAAAATACGCCATGCTCTATACGCCCAAGAGTATCTATAACGGCCTCGACACCTTTATCAGATTCAGTGAGAACCTCATAAGGTGCTTTATTACCCAAAGCAATCACATCACTTATCAACCATTTAACTGCCAAGTCTTCATTTTCAAACACCTCTTCTGCCTTGTTCCAGACTTCAGGATGCTCTGTTTTTACAGCATCTGCAACAGCAGAGAAGGCTTCTTCTAAGCTAGATATCGCGGCTTTAAGATCTTTAGCCATCGTGTTAATCCCCTCTACTGTTTGCTCAACACATCATCAAGAAATTGCTCTACATGCTCAATCGTTTGCGCACGTAAAGGATCTTCGGGGAATTTTGTAAATTCTTCTTCCGGTCCGAACAAAACCATAGGCTTATTATACATCAGGGCGAGGGAAACCTCGTTACGCGTTCCATGAGATCCGGGCATAATCACCAGCGCCTTCGCCGTCATCACATTCACCAAATTACGGCTGAACGGCATTTGATCGCTCTGTGCTTTGGCACTTAACGGCGTTATCATTGGTACTTCAATATATGTATTTGGATATTCTTCCGTATCCAATTTTTGCCCTTTATAGTCAACAGCAGGCAAAATACCGATCGCAACACCTTTGCGATTTTCAACTTCGGTGAATCCGCGTGCAACTTCGGTCATAACACCGCCACCCGCACCAGTTAATAAATTATAACCTCTGTTTGCGAGCAATTCACCAACCGGATACGAAAAATCATGCCATGACTTCTCATGAGAGCCCATTACACCGACAATCGGATATCTATTTACGGCCATTTAATCATTCTCCTCTATACAAGCATTGCTACAGGGTTTTCAATATATTGCTTAAATACTTTCAAAAATTCAGCACCGACAGCACCATCAACACTACGGTGATCTACAGATAATGTGCAATTCATCACGGTTCTGATTTCGATTTTACCATCAATCACAACGGGGCGAGGCTCCCCCGCACCAACGGCAAGAATGCAGCCTTGCGGTGGATTAACAATCGCGGCAAATTCTTTTACGCCGAACATTCCAAGATTGGATATAGAAAATGACCCACCTTGAAATTCTTCAGGTTTCAATTTACCTTCGCGGGCGCGTCCTGCCAAATCTTTCATTTCAACTGAGATATCACGCAAGCCTTTATCTTCTGCGGCCTTTATAATTGGCGTAATCAGCCCGGTTGGCGTGGAAACAGCCACCGAGATGTCAGCCGTCACAAATTGTTGGATCGCGTCATCAGTCCATGACACATTCGCCGCAGGATACGCTTTTAATGCCGCCGCAGAGGCCTTGATAATAAAATCATTCACGGAAATTTTATACGCGCCATTCGCCGCATCATTCAGATCCTTACGTGCAGCCAGCAAATTATCCAATATACATTCTACGGTGAGATAGAAATGCGGCACTGTCTGCTTTGATTCTGATAAACGTCTTGCAACAACTTTACGGATATTGTTATTCGGGATTTCCGTATAGGCCATGCCAAAGACATTGGTTTTAATTGATGGATCGTCATAGGTAACAGCTTGCGTTGTGCTTGCTGCAGAAGCCGTTCCTGCGTTTTCTATATCTGCTTTTACAATACGCCCATGCGGACCGGAGCCTTTAATATTTGCCAGATCAATGCCTGCATTTTGTGCAAGACGACGCGCCAAGGGGGATGCAAAAACACGATCACCGGAAGAATTTTGCGGCGTTGGTGTTGGCGTTGGAGCCGACGCTGATACAGGTGCAGACTTTTCTGCCTGTGGCTTACTTTCTGCCTGAGGTGCAGCTTTTGCAACAACAGCTGGCGCAGTAGAAACATCGCTGATGTCATCCGCACTCTCTCCATCTTCCAGTAAAACCGCAATCACGTCATTAACAGGAACATTTTCAGTTCCTCCCGCGACAAGAATTTTTCCGAGAATACCCTCGTCAACGGCCTCGACTTCCATTGTGGCTTTATCGGTTTCAATTTCACACAACACATCACCAGATTCAACTGTATCACCCTCGGCTTTTAACCATCTGGATAACGTTCCATCCGTCATTGTTGGCGATAAAGCCGGCATTGTAATGTTTATTGGCATTAGTGATACCTGTTCATTCTAAAGTTTTAATCATAGTACAATTCAATATATTAATAACAACGCGGCTGATTCATCGTATGTTTATAGGTCGTATTATAACCCATTTCACTCATTGATTCTGCAAGCTCAATCGCCTTATCAACCATCTTCGTTTCAAAACCTATATTACCGTTCAAAGTGTACTTATCTTGATTTCCCATAGAACGATAATTATTTGCCGACCGTATTGAAAAGTTTTCATTCCTAGAAATAAGATCATCTATACCCAACGATTTACCTTTCTCGGCAATAGTAATTTTTGTCTTTTGAACATAATCACTTAGCTCTTTAAAACTACCCGCTGTACGAATAAGCTTGATTCCAATGGTTGCGTTTTCACGTTTTTTACAACGCTCAGCCTTCATTTTCTTCATTCTTTCGCTCTGTTGTTGCACCATTTCTAAATGAATCTGACCCTTTTCTTTGGTCGTCTCCGAAGGCTCCGCATACGAAAGGGGAGCAAAGGCAGCAAAGGCCAGCATAAAGCATAATGTATATTTAAATAATTTAGCCATGGCATCCCCAGACTTAATCATATTAATCAGCATAGCAAACCTTTCTTACTGCATTCACAATATCCTTAGGCTTGGGTAAAGCCAAGTCTTCCAGATTAGCCGCATATGGCATTGGCACATCTGCACCGCAAACACGGGTGACAGGTGCGTCCAGATAATCAAAGGCATGTTCACCGCAAAGTGCAGCGATCTCTGCGCCGATACCCGCGAAAGGCCAACCCTCTTCAACTGATACGATACGATTTGTTTTCTTGACACTTTCAAGAATGGTCCAACGGTCAAGCGGACGAATTGTACGAAGATTTATGACCTCCGCATCAATGCCCTGCTCTGCAAGTTCAGTGGCTGCCTCTAATGCTTTACCCACCATAATGGAATACGCAACGATGGTTACATCTGCACCTGCTCGCTCAATTTTTGCACGCCCAATTGGAATTTCAAAATCTTCGGATGTCGGAACGTCAAAACTTTGTCCGTACATCATCTCATTTTCAAGGAAAACAATCGGATTCGGATCACGGATAGAGGCTTTCAGCAAACCTTTCGCATCAGCAGCTGACCACGGCGCAACAACTTTTAGGCCGGGAACATGCGCATACCAACTGGCATAACACTGGGAATGCTGTGCGCCAACACGGGACGCCGCGCCATTAGGCCCACGGAAAACAATCGGACAACCGAGCTTTCCGCCCGCCATATACAGCGTTTTACCCGCAGAATTGATAATATGGTCAATCGCCTGCATACCAAAGTTCCACGTCATAAATTCGATGATCGGCTTCAAGCCATTCATCGCAGAACCAACCGCCATACCGGCAAAACCATGTTCAGTAATTGGAGTATCGATAACGCGACGTGCGCCGAATTCGTCCAATAGACCTTGAGAAATCTTATATGCACCTTGATATTCCGCGACTTCCTCACCCATCAGATAGACACGATCATCAGCGCGCATCTCTTCCGCCATCGCATCACGCAACGCGTCACGAACAGTTTGGTTAATTGTGTCAGTGAAAAAAGAAGCCTCATCAAAAGGCGGGGGCTCTATCACTTTACCTTGCGCGTAGAGAATATCACGATTTTCAATAATCGTGCCCGCGGCTTGCGCCACATCAGAGGACGATTGAACGACAGGCGCACTTACGTCAACAGCGGCATCATCATTAGAGGGAGCAGGAATAACCGCAGCCGATGTATCACCGATATCATCCACACTTTCACCCTCTTCCAAAAGAATAGCGATTGGCGAATTAACCGGCACACCCTCCGTACCTTCGCTCACAAGGATTTTACCAAGGATACCGTCATCAACAGCCTCAACCTCCATCGTGGCTTTATCGGTTTCGATTTCCGCAATAACATCACCGGACTCAATGGTATCCCCCTCAGCCTTCAACCATTTGGCCAAATTTCCCTCGGTCATTGTTGGCGATAACGCCGGCATAAGTATATTTGTTGGCATTATGAACACGCCCTTTTGTTAACAAAAAAATGAATATAAAAAACATGAACGATCGGATTAACCAAAATCGCCGAGATAGTTGCAATAAACGGAAAAGCAAGACGATCCCCAAAACTAAACTTAATGGATAGAGCATACAGAACCAAAACCAACAGCAACGTAGTCGCCGAAGATATCGCGTTGGATGAATATACAGTCCTCAAACTCATGGGCGCCATCAGTCCTGTACCTCCACTAGAATATCGGTCCAAAGCTCATCAACATGCGGCTCGGGGCTTACTTGGGCGAACTCCGCCGCGGCGCCTACGATTGCTTTGATGTCTTTGTCGATTTGTTTAAGTTCTGCTTCTTCTATACCCTGCTTTTGCAACATATCTTTTACTTGTGTAATTGGGTCACGCTCAGTTTTCATGGTCGAAACCTCTTCCTTACTGCGGTATTTAGCAGGGTCGGACATGGAATGGCCACGATAACGATAAGTCATAACCTCCAGAATATAAGGCCCGCTACCGGAACGAATATAGCCCAAGGCTTGCTCCGCTGCCTTTTGAACGGCAAAGACATCCATACCATCAACTTGCTCCCCCGGAATACCATAGCCTTCACCACGGCGATATAATTGACCGGCAGAGGAACGAGAAACACTTGTTCCCATACCATACTGGTTATTCTCGATCACGAACAGAACCGGCAAATCCCAAAGCGCGGCCATATTATAACATTCAGCAACCTGCCCTTGGTTAGACGCCCCATCGCCCATATAGGCAACCGCGACACCGTTATCGCCCTTATATTTATGCGCAAAACCTAGCCCTGCGCCAATAGATGTTCCTGCACCGACAATACCGTGACCGCCAAAGAAATTCTTTTCCCGAGAGAACATATGCATGGAGCCGCCCTTACCACGGGAATATCCATCAATGCGCCCTGTCAGCTCTGCCATAATCCCCTTAGGGTCCATCCCACACGCCAACATATGTGCATGATCACGATAAGAGGTTACAACCGTATCCTGAGGCTCCTGCACCGAGCTGATGCCTGTAACAACGGCCTCTTGCCCGATATAAAGATGACAAAACCCGCCAATCAAGCCCATACCATAAAGCTGGCCTGCTTTTTCCTCAAAGCGACGGATCATCAGCATATCGTAATAGAACTTTTTAAGTTGTTCTAATCCGGCCTTATCAGTTTTCCCCACAGTCTTTTTCGAGGCTTTCTGAGAGGGTTTTTTAGGTGCTGGTTTTTTCTTTGTTTTAGATGCTGCCACAGATTTATTTCCTCCTGATGCCGAACACATCAAAGCTATTCGAATATATATAGAATGTGCTACACCATTTTACACGGCATTACTAGTGCAAAAAGCCGTTTTGTGCGGTGCAACATATTGTAATATAAAGAAAGTTTAATACATTGTAGCATCTAATGCCCAAGAACTATGACCTCGTCCCGATGCTTATAACCAAGAACAAAGCGCACGCGCTCTTCAAGCATATCAGCAGAAAGAGAGCCCGGACGCATCCGCACAACGCTCACCTGAACGGCCTTTTTTTCCAGCCTCAAGACATCTAACGTTCGCTGTTTTTCATAGGACATAGATGTCAACGTTGAAAGACGTGTGTAACTACGCTGTCCTGAAATGGTGTGATATGAGAAATAAAGACACAGGCAAAGCCCCACAAACAGTGGTATTTTGCGATGAAACGTCATTCGAATGTCTCTTAGAGTATCCATGGAGCTATAGAATCATATCCTGCCCTGTGGATCAAGTTAAAAAATGTATTTGCGTCAAAGGCTTAACGTGAACATAAAAAGAACAAGGTGAAGTAAGTGACTCATTTGATTCACTTATTTAATATTGCCGTTTTCTTAAATTATTTTCCGACAAGTCAGCCCAAAGACTCTGCCTTGCGGCCTTTTCAAAAATTTCATGGGAATATTCACCAACAACCCATGCGCCATCACGCATCTCTTTTTCCAATTGCCCTGTCCCCCATCCAGTGTAGCCTAGATACAGATCAAAGCCACGCTCCGCCTCTTTAGGAAATAATTTCTTGAATTTTTTATATCGAACAACATATAAACTTTGAGTTCGCCAAGGTGATATCGCCTTGAGCCTGCTCATTGCAACAAGGCGCATCGCAGGAAATGAAACCGGCCCGCCCTGATAAAACGCAACATCTTGATCCTTAAACAAACGCTCTTTTAAACGAGGGGATTGTCGGGGCCGATTTAGAATTATCCCCTGCGCGCCCCAAACAGAGTGATCAAATATATATATAATCGTTTGCGCAAAATTCTGATCAGAATCCAACCGCTCCGTCGCAATCAGAATTCTGCCGGTATGCCCTTTGTAAAAACCAAGAACACTAGGCAAAGCAAGAAAAACTGCCGCCAACAGAAAATATATTTTTGCGCTTTTTAATTTCTGCATATCCATAGAGAAGACTATAGCAAAAAATTCAGAATTTTCAGATTAGGTTTATATCTTTATTTCAAATCTGCGCGGTAAAAACCCCTGCCTTCATATTTTGCGGATGAGTCTAATTGCTCTTCAATGCGTAGGAGCTGGTTATACTTGGCCACGCGGTCAGAGCGCGACAATGAACCCGTTTTGATTTGCCCTGCATTTGTCGCAACCGCCAAATCGGCAATTGTCGAATCTTCCGTTTCACCGGAGCGATGAGAAAGAATGATCCCAAAACCTGCCTTTTTCGCCATTTCGATTGTTTCAAGCGTTTCAGTCAATGTGCCGATTTGATTAACCTTGACCAAAACCGCATTACCTGCCTTTTCCTCGATACCGCGCTTTAGACGCTTTGCATTTGTGACGTAAAGATCATCACCAACAAGCTGAATTTTATCACCAAGCGCAGCGGTTAAAGCAGTCCAGCCCTCCCAATCATCTTCAGCTAAGCCATCCTCAATAGACACAATAGGATAGCGCGCGCAAAGATCTTCATAATAGGCAATCATCTCTGCGGAGGTCAGGGATTTCCCCTCGCCTTCAAGCTCATACTTGCCATTCTTATAAAATTCAGTTGATGCAGAATCCAGTGCTATCACAACATCATCTTTCGGCTTATACCCTGCGGCCTTGATAGATTTCATGATGAAATCGAGGGCTTCGTCAGAGGATTTAACAGCAGGCGCGAAGCCACCTTCATCACCAACATTCGTGTTATACCCCGCATCGGAGAGCTGCTTTTTAAGAGCGTGAAAAATCTCTGAGCCAATGCGCAGAGCCTCACTGAAACTTGTCGCAGAAACAGGCATAATCATGAATTCCTGAATATCAACAGGATTATCCGCATGCGCGCCACCATTAATGATATTCATCATCGGCGTTGGTAATGTATGTGCATAGATACCACCGATATAGCGATATAGCGGCATGTCCATCTCTTCCGCCATTGCTTTGGAAACCGCCAAAGAAACACCAAGAATCGCATTCGCACCAAGGCGACCTTTATTTTCTGTGCCATCCAGATCAATCATATCCTGATCGATGTGCATTTGCTCTTCTGCATCTGCGCCGATAAGGTTTTCATAAATTTCTGTATTCACGAAATCAACGGCCTTTTGAACACCTTTACCAAGGTAAACATCTTTATCACCATCACGAAGCTCAACCGCTTCATGTATGCCTGTGGATGCCCCTGACGGTACAGCTGCACGCCCTTTTGCACCACTTTCCAGCAGAACATCAACCTCAACAGTTGGGTTTCCACGGCTATCAAGAATTTGGCGTGCATGAATATCAATAATGGCGGTCATATTTTCTGTCCTTTTTCGGTGCTCCGAGTATGAGCAAAAATCTTATGTAAGATGTTTTAGCGAAAAATGCAGAAAAATAAAGGAAAAAGAGAGATTTCTTTCACGAAAGCAGGAACGAGGCTAGGCTGTTTCATCAACTTCTGTGCCAAGGGCACTGCTTGCGACAGAACCATCATCAACATCAAGAAAACCGCTTGAGAATGAACCGTCATCCTGAAGTGTGACACTACGAGAGGTTAATGCCGTTGAGGCAAGACCTGCAATTTGTATTTGAGCCGCAGCGGTTGTCGCGCTCGCCCCACCCGAAAGTGAAAAAAGCTTATTATATGATGATGAATTATTTGCGATAATCTGGTTATTAAGCTGACGCGCTCTTGCTGAAATACCAATACCCGATACCGCCGTACCGCGCCCTGCGTCCAATAAACTGGCAGAACTGCTCAACGACAGAATATCCGCAGGCACGTAAGTAGACCCCTGCTTATTCGCGAGGGTCGCTTGATTTAGGTATTGTGATGATCCGGCTATACGCGGCATAAACTCAGCCTCCTGCTGATTAATATAACTATTCTAACATGATTTAGACAGCTTATCAAATTTCATCAATGTTTCAAGCAACGCGGGCATCTCGCTCAACTTAATCATATTCGGGCCATCAGATGGCGCGTTATCAGGGTCTTGGTGCGTTTCAATGAAAACACCCGCCACACCAATCGCCACTGCGGCGCGCGCAAGAACAGGCACCATCGTGCGATCACCGCCTGATGATCCGCCAAGCCCGCCCGGTTGTTGCACAGAATGCGTTGCATCAAAAATAACAGGATAGCCGGTTTCCTTCATAATCGGTAAGGAGCGCATATCGGAGACCAACGTATTATACCCGAAACTCGCCCCGCGCTCACACAGCATAATATTATCATTACCGCTTTCTGATACTTTCTTCGCAACATTTTTCATGTCCCAAGGTGCAAGGAATTGTCCCTTTTTAATATTGATTGCCTTTCCAGTTTTCGCCGCCGCAATCAGCAAATCAGTTTGACGACACAAAAATGCAGGGATTTGAAGAACATCGACAACCTCGCCCGCGCGGACACATTGCTCCTCCGTATGCACATCTGTAATTACAGGTACGCCGAAATGCTCTCGAATATCGGACAGAATTTGCAGTCCCTTATCGATCCCAACGCCCCTTACACCGGAAAGGGATGTACGGTTCGCCTTATCATATGAACTTTTAAATATAAATTGCAGCCCTATCTTCTGCGTCAATTGTTTTAACGCTTCGCACATTTCAAAGGCATGATCCTTGCTCTCTATCTGGCAAGGGCCTGCAATAATTGTTAAGGGCTGTTTATTACCAATTCGAAGCTGGTCAACTTTTATAATTTTTTCCATGCGCCCAAGATATTTTTATATGCGGGATGATGCAAGCGGAAAAGAGACCTTTTACACTAATCTTCCATTTTCAACTGCTGCTGCAATGAAGGAGATGAATAACGGATGTGGATCAAAAGGTTTTGACTTTAGCTCTGGATGGAATTGCACACCGATAAACCAAGGATGATCTTCATATTCCACAATTTCAGGCAACATCCCATCAGGTGACATACCCGAGAATTTCAAGCCGCCCTTTTCCAGTTGCTCAATATAATTTGTGTTGACCTCATAACGATGTCTGTGACGCTCACTAATGTTTTTCGTTCCATAGATTTCAGCAACCTTAGAGCCTTTTGCCAAAACCGCAGGATATGCACCAAGGCGCATTGTTCCGCCCAGATCACCATCTTTGCCGCGCTCTTGCTTTTCATCACCTTGCACCCATTCGGTCATCAAACCGATAACAGGTACATCACAGACTTTAAATTCACTGGACGCCGCGCCCTTAATAGCGCAGAGATTACGCGCGGCCTCAATAACCGCCATTTGCATACCGTAACAAATGCCAAAATACGGGATTTTCTTTTCCCGGGCATATTGCGCGGCAAGAATTTTACCCTCAACACCACGATCACCAAAACCGCCGGGTACAATAATGCCGTTTACGCCTGACAAATAGACCTCGGGATCTTCTGATTCGAAGATTTCAGCCTCAATAAACTTCAAATTCACTTTGACCTTATTGGCAATTCCGCCATGGATCAGGGCTTCGTTCAAAGATTTATAGCTATCCGCCAAATTCGTGTATTTACCAACAATTGCAATTGTGACATCACCTTCAGGAGCTTTGATCGTTTCTGCGATCTTTTCCCATTTTGATAAATCAAGATCGATGTTATCCTCAAGACCGAAACTCTCCATCACTTGTACATCAAGGCCTTCCGCATGATACGTCAGCGGCACTTCATAAATCGATGACACGTCCAGCGCAGGAATAACCTTTTTTTCATCCAGATTACAAAATAGTGCAATTTTACAACGTTCAGCATCTGTAATCTCGCGATCCGCACGGCATAGAAGGATTTGCGGACGAATACCATAGCTCATCAATTCTTTAACCGAATGCTGGGTTGGCTTGGTTTTCAATTCACCCGCCGCAGGAATGTAGGGCAACAAAGTCACATGAATGAAAATCGCACGATCGCGCCCGACATCATTCCCGAATTGGCGAATCGCCTCCAGGAAAGGAAGGCTCTCGATATCGCCGACAGTCCCGCCGATCTCGCATAAAACAAAATCTGCAGAGCCCTCTTTTTCACGAATAAAATCTTGAATTTCATTGGTTATGTGCGGAATAACTTGGATCGTCGCGCCTAGATATTCGCCGCGACGCTCTCTTTGTAGAACACTGGTATAGATGCGCCCTGTTGTTGTGTTATCTGTGGCTTTGGCCGGAACACCCGTAAAGCGTTCATAATGTCCAAAATCAAGGTCAGTTTCCGCGCCATCATCAGTGACAAAAACTTCACCATGCTGGAATGGGCTCATCGTGCCGGGATCAACATTCAGGTATGGGTCGAGTTTACAAAGGCGAACAGTATAACCTCTGGCCTGCAATAACGAGGCAAGCGAAGCGGAGGCAAGACCCTTTCCCAATGAGGAAACAACGCCGCCTGTAATAAAAATAAATCGTGTCATAACTTTACTCTACCGGTGCTGAAGGCTCCGGCGTGTTAGCGGTTTTCGGGGGCATTACATTAACATCTTTTGTTTCTGTAACGTCTTGGATTTCGATATTCTTTGTCTCTACATCCAAAGACGGGATATCCATCGGCGGTGTATAGGTGATGCCCGTTGGCGCAGTTACATCCAGCGCCTGTATCTCGGCAGCACTGACATTTTCAAGGATACCTTGATTAATGCGGCTTTGCTGGCTGGCCAGAACCCCCAGTGTCAGTGAGGTAATAAAAAACCCAGCCGCACATAAGCCCGTCATTTTGGTCAGGGCATTCGCCGTACCCTTCGCAGAAGCAAGACCGCCAAGACCGCCGCTACCGCCACCGATACCAAGGCCACCACCTTCGGAACGTTGAAGAAGGACGAGCGCAATAATAAGCAACGCCAAAATAAGATGTATTACCAGAATAACGGATTCCATAGTTTAAATACTTTTTCTTTGTGTGTTTAACACAGTTTATACGGTTTATTGCCTTCAAAGACCAGCGATAAAATTAACTTAACATCACTTTTTGACTTAACCTTCTTCGGCAGCAACAGCAATGCCAATAAATTGTTCGGCCTTCAAACTGGCACCGCCAATTAAACCACCATCAACATGAGGCGTAGACAAAAGAGCATGCGCGTTTTCAGGCTTCATCGAACCGCCGTACAAAATACGCAAATTTTTAGAATCTGCAAGCTGTTCTTTCAATTGAGCGCATATAAAACTGTGCATGTTTGCAACATCGTCGCTGCTTGCGGTTTTTCCTGTGCCGATGGCCCAAACAGGCTCGTACGCAATAACGGTGTTTTCGGCGTTTGCACCTTCGGGCAGCGAAGCCTGTAGCTGCGCCCCAACAATTTCATTTTCCTTACCTGCATCGCGGTCGCTCTCTGTTTCTCCAACGCAAATAACAGCGACCAAGCCTGCACCATGGGCGGCTGTTGCTTTTTGCGCGACAAGCTGGCTGGTTTCCCCATGATATTGTCTGCGCTCTGAATGGCCGAGAATAACATAAGTGCCGCCACAATCAGCAATCATTTGCGCCGATATTTCCCCCGTATAAGCACCAGCCTCATGCACAGAACAATCCTGCGCGCCAAACACGATTCCATGTTTTGCACAGATATCTTTTATCGCTGGCATATAAAGGAATGGCGGACAAATCAAAAACTCATACGAATCTATTATACTCGGTTGCTCTTGAATTTTTGCAGCAATAGAAGATACAAGTTCTTCGGCCTGCCCCAAGTTTCCATTCATTTTCCAGTTTCCGGCAATCAACTTTTTCATATCTATATCCTTGTATTTTAATGCAGTTAATACATCAACGTAGTGACATTATCTATATCGCTTTACCGTGGAAAGCAATTTTTAACACTTGTTTTTATAACGCAGCCTATTTGAAGGCTTGCCCCCTTGGTACGAGCTGCTTATAGTGCTGGATCAAAGTGAAATTGTTAGATATTAAATTTAAGTGAGTATGGTTATGAGATCTATGCGTGGCGGAAAAATCGGCGGCTTTTTAAAATATGTTATTTTCGGCCTTCTCGGGATGGCTGTCGGTGGATTGGTTTTAAGTGGATCATTTAGCGGCGGCAGCGTCGGGGGCAACGATGTTGCAAGAATAGAAGAGAAAACCATCACAGTCAGACAATTCGACCTTACATTACGGCGGGCTTTGGCGCGCTATAACATGTCTACGCAGCAAGCCTATAAAATCGGCATGGCAGAAGATATTCTCGCGGGTGAAATTCGTGCATATTTCATGCAAGAAGAAGCAGGAAGTCTAGGGATAGAAATAGATCAGGCTCAACTTGCAAAACGCATTGGACAGGTAATTGCCCCACATAAGCAAGAAGGAGAAACTCTGCAAGATGCTCTGGAAAACATTCTGCGTCGCCAAGGCATGAACGAAAGAGACTTTATCAACGGCATTAAACGTGAAGTCTCTGGTGACATCATAAGTACAGCGATCCAAACGGGCTTCACCCCCGCCACAAATTTACTTGCAAAGGATCTGTATGCGTTTCAAAAACAAACACGCGATATTGATTTGATCCTGTTTAAGGACAGCGAGATAACAGGTATTCCCGAAGCACAAACCGAAGCGTTAGAGCGTCTGTACGAATCTACAAAGTTCGCGCAATACGAAATCCCCGAATATCGCAGCGTTAATATTGCTATTTTCGACCCTGAAAGTATCGAAATTGACTTTTCTGTTTCCGAGGAAGAAATAGAAATATTCTATGATGAGAATAAACAGAGCTTCGCCGTGGGAGAGCAATTTGTGCTCACGCAAGCTATTTTGGATGATGAACAAAAAGCAAACGACATCTATGCTCTTGTTGAAAAAGGCACAAGCCTAAAAGATGCTACGACGCAAATCATGAAGGACAATGCCCGATATATAGAAAATATCCCTTTCGAAACCGCGATGATGTTGCCTGCCTTGGCTGAGTCTGTAAAAGACAGGGAAATTGGCAAGGTCATGCGTCCGACCAAGACAACGCTCGGCTATCATATCATAAAGCTAATGAAAGTCTTACCCCCCTCAACGCAGCCTCTGGCAAGTGTAGCGACGCAAATCAAGAAAGAGCTGCTGGAGACTAAAGAATCCGATCACCTCTATGGCATTTCAACAACATTTGAAGAGCTGCTTAATGATGAGGTCAGCTTTGAAAATATCGCGAAAGAAATTGATATCTCTATATCTTCAATTGGCTTGATTGATGCGACAGGCGTAGATAAGTCAGATAAGTCAGGACTTGAAACATTCGATAAAACAGACAAAGCCGCATTGGTTGAAATGGCCTTCGCCTTAGAAGAAGATACACCGCCTCTTCTTGAAGAATTGCCAAGCGGTAAATTTGCGAGCCTCAGCCTTCTATTCAAAGAGGATAAAACATACAAACCCTTCGAAAGCGTTCGCGCAGAGATTTCCGATAAATTCATGGCGGATCAAAAACGCATTGAAAACAAGAAACGCATGGATAAATACCTTGCTGAACTTGATGTAAAAGGGTCTACCTTTGAAAGCATAGCCAAAGATAACAACAAGAAAATTAAAACGGTAAGGGCCATAAAAATAGAAGGTGATATTCCAGCCCCTCTCGTGGCAAGTAATCGTCCTATGATATTCAAGACAGCACTTGGCGATTACCAAGCCCTTCTACTTGACGGGCAATATGCGTTGATGAAAGTTGCCGGCTATGACATCCCCAAAATGGATGTAAGTGGTGAAAAAGCATTCGCCGTCATTAAAGAAAGGCTTGCTTCAGAAGCCAAAGAAGAGGCTCTTCTTTCTTATCTGCATATGCTAAGCAAGAAATATAAAGCGACAATTAACGGCCAATTGTTAGCGCGTGTCTATGGCCAGCAAAATGATGAAAATTAGGAATAGCCACCCATGCCCCTACAAAAAGAGCATAGTTTTAATCCGCATCCTGATGTCTTCAGGCAAAATTTTGCAGATCATAAAACGCAGCTTATCTGGGAATGGGTTTCAGCCGATCTTGAGACGCCGGTTTCTGCTTATTTGAAACTATGTGGTTATACCGCCTACTCCTTTCTGCTGGAATCCGTTGAGGGCGGCGCAACATTGGGGCGTTATTCGGTTATTGGCACAAATCCCGATTTCCTATGGAAATGCACCCAAGGCGGTAAGGTCGAAATAAAATCCGACCCAAACAGTGCATGGACACCACAAAACGTTTGCGCGAAAGCCTCCCTGAAAGAGAATATAGCGACCAGCTCCATTGATATCGTGCCCGAAGGCTTGCCGCCAATGTGCGGACTTGGCCTGTTTGGCTATATTGGGTATGACATGATCCGTTTGGTAGAAAACATCCCTGATACAAACCCCGATGACCTACAAGTACCCGACAGCATCCTTAGTCGTCCCTCCATTTTGGCGATTTTTGATAATGTCAAAAACATGATTTGCGTTGCAACGCCCGTCTATGCCCATGCAGGTAATTCAGAGTTTCCAGTTGATATGATTTACAGTGATGCACGCACGCGCATTGAAAATGCTTTGAAGTCAATTAATGCACCACTTGATCGAACATTATTGGATCACAAAACGCTTTTACAAAATGGGCAGGAAATCACATCCAATACACCAAAAGAAGATTACAAAGCCGCCGTCAAAAAGGCTGTAGAATACATTCATGCGGGCGAGATTTTTCAAGTTGTCCCTTCGCAAAGATTTTCGATTGATTTTGATTTGCCTTCATTTGAGCTATATAGGTCTCTGCGTAGCGTAAATCCCTCACCCTTCTTGTTTCACCTGTCCTTCGAAGGATTTGCCCTTGTTGGCTCCAGTCCTGAAATATTAGTGCGCGTGCGCGATGATATGGTGACCATTCGCCCCATCGCTGGCACACGAAAGCGTGGCAAGAACGCGATAGAAGACAAAGCACTGGCAGATGATTTGTTGAGTGATGCGAAGGAATGTTCCGAGCATTTGATGCTGCTCGATCTTGGGCGTAATGATGTTGGGCGCGTGGCAGAAATCGGTAGCGTCAATGTCACTGATCAGTTTCAGATAGAGCTATACTCTCACGTTATGCATATTGTCTCTAATGTGGAGGGGAAGTTGCGCAAAGGCCTTGATATTGTTGATGCTTTGTTCGCAGGATTTCCCGCAGGAACAGTCAGCGGCGCGCCAAAAATCCGCGCTATGGAGATCATTGATGAACTGGAAGTTAGTCGCCGCGGAACATATGCGGGCGGCGTTGGATACTTCTCCGAAAATTCTATGGATAGCTGTATTGCGCTCCGTACGGCTCTGGTAAAGGATAGTAAAATCTATGTGCAGGCTGGCGGCGGCGTTGTTGCCGATAGTGACCCAGAGTTAGAATATCAGGAATGCTGTAACAAGGCCAAGGCCGTATTTCATGCCGCGGAATTGGTTATTCAAAAGTTCCGCACACATTAAAATATTGAATAAATTATAAAATCCGATACGTATTGTATATTAGCATTTTTGAATTTAATTATTCGACAGATGCGATATCACCATCCATCTGAACGGGGTATTTTATGACCTTACTGGCAGGCACAAGAGTTAACCCTTTTCCCTCTAATGTCGGCAACCATTCTTTTAACGCAGCGATTGTTTCCTTATGTGGATGCCCAATCGCAATGGCATAGCCTTGCGTGCGTGCGGTGCGCTCTAATTGTTTCAAAGCATCCTTTATGAATTCTGCATCAATTTCATGATCCAGAAAAACATCACGCACCGCATAAGGGATGCCCGTCTCACGGGCAATGCGCGCGGCCACGGAAGAGCCTATAGTTTTTGAATCGATAAAATACAAATTTTTATTCTTAAGGTGATCCATCAAGCGATGCATGGAAAGCGCATCCTTGGTCAAACGGCTACCCATATGGTTATTCACACCGACAAAGCCATCAAAACTATCCAGCCCCCATTGCAGAGTCTCTATAAAGGCTGCCTCGCCCTGATCTGTCGTCAAGACATGAGGACCACCATCAAGGCTGCCATTCATCGGTTCCATCGGCATATGAAGCATAAGCTCATGCCCATTTGCAAAGGCACGCTTTGTGCGCTCACTCAAATTCTTTGCATATGGAAGATAAGCCAAGGTCAACGGCCCCGGCAAAACCTCCACTTGCTTGCTGCGCAGGGTGATTCCCATATCATCGATAATAATAACCACCATGCCCGCCCCTTTTGGCTCGCTGTAGTGGTGTTTCACAAGGTTTTCCTCTACGCCCGATATAACGTCATCCAGCATAGAAGACGTTTCGATCGTGGAAGGTGTCCCCATCTCTGGCTTTTCAGGAGCATGAAGATCAGATATTATATCTGACATACTTTTTTCTTCTTTATAAAGCGCGGTTTCGACCAAAGGCTTTTGCTTAAAGTAGCGTTCTATATCTTGTGTAGTTCTATCAACACCGACCGCAGGTTCTATCGCGGACAAAAGCGTTGCTTCTTTTTCTTCCCTCGGTGCACCTCCCATTGCCAGTACATCAATATTCACGACTTCGACCTTATCATCGGTCATAGGTGGCGGCATTGCATGCACAAGGGACAACATCTCAGGTTCTATCTCTATCCCCTCCTCCATATAGGATTTATGATGTATTTTGAGGTTCGAGATAACTAAAGACTCGCCCATATCACTTGAAATAAAGCTGTTGAACACGGTGTGATTTTTATCAAGAATAAACAAGTCCGTCAAAATAACCAAGGCTCCACCGATTAAGAGGAAGACTATGATTTTGAATGGGTTGCTGTTGCGTTCTTGATGTTCCATGGTGCTACACTACTCATTAAACGCAGATCATTGAAATAAGGTTTACCTGCGCGCTTGCTTTTTCTAACACAGAACGGCATAACAAATCCATGATTACATTAATAGATAACTATGACAGCTTCACATATAATCTGGTTCAATATCTCGGAGATTTGAAATCAGAGGTCAAAATATACCGCAATGACGAGGTTACGGCGCAGCATATTATAGACGAGAAGCCATCGGGTATCCTTATCTCTCCGGGGCCAAGCGACCCTGATCATGCGGGTATTTGTCTGGATACAATAGTACTTGCGGCGGAGAATAATGTGCCTCTGTTCGGCGTATGTTTAGGACATCAGTCCATTGCGCAAGCCTTTGGGGGCAAGATTATCCGCGCGCCTGAACCGTTTCATGGAAAAACATCCGTCATTACCCATAACGGGAAAAAGATGTTTAAAGAGATCCCCTCGCCCTATACCGTGACGCGTTATCATTCCTTGACCGCAGAGAGAGAAAGCTTTCCTGATTGTCTGGAGATTACGGCAGAAACAGATGACGGCGTTATTATGGCACTATCCCACAAGGAAAAGCCAATCCACGGCGTACAATTCCACCCTGAAAGCATTGCAACCGAACATGGTCACGCTTTATTGGAGAATTTTGTCAGGCTAACACAATGATTGATGAGGTTTTAGAGACAATTAAAAACGGCAATACGCTGAGCGAGGATGAGATGCGCGCCGCCATGTCCGGCATCATGGAAGGCCAATGGAGCGATGCGCAAATCACAGAATTCCTTGTTGGCCTATCCAAACGCGGAGAAAGCGTTGCAGAAATTACAGGCGCCGCAAATGTCATGCGCGAGAAAGCCTTGCCCATCAATGCCCCCGAAGGCGCGGTTGATTGCTGCGGCACGGGTGGTGATAAGTCAGGCACTTATAATATTTCAACGGCAGTGGCGATTGTTGCGGCCGCGTGCGGCGTGCCAGTTGCAAAACATGGAAACCGCAGTGCTAGTTCAAAGTCTGGCGCCGCGGACGTACTGGAAGCTCTGGGCATTAATCTGGATGTGCCGCAAGGTAAGCTGGAAGAGGCCTTAAAGCTCTACAACTTCGCTTTTCTTATGGCACCGCGCCATCATGGAGCCATGAAATATGTTGCCCCTGCGCGTAAAGCCCTCGGCACACGGACGATTTTCAATATTTTGGGGCCGCTTGCCAATCCTGCCAAAACGAAACATCAATTACTCGGCGTTTTTGATCGCGCCTTGGTTTTACCCATTGCGCAGGTTTTGCAGAATCTCGGCACGACAAGCGCATGGGTGGTGCATGGCTCTGACGGGCTGGATGAAATTACAACAACAGGCGAAACATATATCACCAAGCTGAAGAATGGTAAAATCACCGAAGCAACGCTAACACCAAGTGATTTCGGCCTTCCACAAAGCAATCCCGATGATCTTATTGGTGGAATGCCTGAAATGAACGCACAAGCCTTGCTCAACATTATGGACGGCGCAAAAAATGCATATAGAGACATTGTCGTTGCCAATACAGCAGCCGTTCTGATTATTGCCGATAAGGAAAGTGATTTAGAGCACGCCGCCGAAACTGCAAAACAAGCCATCGACACTGGCCGCGCGTTAGAATTACTCAATCAATACAAAGCCTTCACACAAGAGCATGGAGCCACCGCCTGATGAATACTTTAGAGAAAATATGTAATAAAAAGAAAGAGCATATCGCCTATAAAAAATCCTTACGCTCCCTCGCTGATTTAGAATACATCACCTCCGAGCAACCACTGCCATCGGGTTTCCTAAGCAAAATGAAACGCACAAAAGGAACATCCCTGATAGCAGAAGTTAAGAAAGCCTCCCCCAGTAAAGGCATTATCCGTGAAGATTTTGATCCTGTAGACATTGCTAAAATATAC
The DNA here is from genome assembly GCA_002401695.1 of Alphaproteobacteria bacterium. Lineage (GTDB taxonomy): Bacteria > Pseudomonadota > Alphaproteobacteria > Micavibrionales > Micavibrionaceae > UBA1672. The sequence goes on along the minus strand of NVTV01000002.1, from coordinate 513,758 downwards.
AAAGAATCGGGCGCTAGCTGTCTTTCCGTCCTAACGGATGAACCATATTTCCAAGGCCATGACGATTTTCTAATAAACATAAAAAAAGCCGTTGATATTCCAGTATTACGCAAAGACTTCATGATTGATCCCTATCAAATATACGAGTCACGTGCGTTAGGTGCAGATTGTATTTTACTGATCATCGCCGCACTGGATGACACAATGGCGCGGGAACTTTACGAAACCGCCGTTGGGCTTGGTATGGATGTCCTGGTCGAAGTGCATAATTTATCCGAACTTGAGTGCGCATTAAGATTAAATCCGATGATGTTGGGCATAAATAACCGCAACTTGAAAACATTGGATGTCGATATAACGACATCTTTTGAACTTTCCATGAACATACCCTCCACAACGTATAAAATATCGGAAAGCGGAATAGAATCAAATGAAACAATTAAAAAGCTGGAAAGCGTTGGATATGATGGATTTCTTGTTGGTGAAAGCCTGATGCGTCAGGATGATATTCAGGCCGCAGTGCATGATTTATTAAAGAAATAAAGCCAATATAATAAAACTTACTCTTGACACAAAAGGTGAACTAAAATAGAACAAATGGTGTATATCAATGCCTAGAATAGGGATTTATTAAAAATGCTGACAAGAAAACAAAAAGATTTACTCCTCTATATTCATCAAAAATTGTCTGAGGATGACATTCCACCGTCATTCGAAGAAATGAAGAATGCCTTGGGCTTGAAATCCAAATCCGGCATTCACCGCCTTATATCGGCCTTGGTGGAGCGCGGTTATATCGAGCGATTACCGCACCGTGCCCGCGCCCTTGAAATAAAACGCCTACCGGAAGGATTTAAATCCGCAAAAAGCGATCAGAGTGCCGTTGCAAAACTATCCAACGAGATCACAGCCACACACGAAGCCGCAGGCTTTGCCGCGCTGGATGAAATACCTTTATATGGCCGCATCGCCGCAGGCACACCAATAGAAGCCATTCGTAATGAGGGGGAGGTTTTACAAGTTCCACAAGGCTTTGTTGGGCATGGCGACCATTACGCCCTCACCGTTGACGGCGATTCCATGATTAATGCCGGTATTCACGATCAGGATACTGTTATCATTAAACGCTGTGACAGCGCAGAAAACGGCACAATCGTTGTTGCATTGGTTGATGATCTGGAAGTTACTTTAAAACGTCTGCGCCGCGCCGGAAATAAAATTGTTCTTGAGCCTGAAAATGATGCTTATGAACCCCGTATTTTAGAACCAGAACGCGTTAAAATCCAAGGACGATTGGCCAGTTTACTGCGCACATATCACTAATCAGTGTGTTTTAGGTTTTGGTGGGTATGCAGACCAGGGGCGATTTGATGTCGCTTCTGCAACATTTCTAAGAGTTACGTCGCCATCACCGCCGACCCATATCGCATGAGCGCCGTTTCTCCAACTATCAAATTTATCAATAATAACGCGCGCTTTGCAGTGATTTTCTCGTTTATAAATTTTTTCGATTGTTTTGGTAGAGATCATAATATCCGCCCACCCACATTCATCATTTTGAATATATGGATTTCGAATAAATGAAATATTTTGTCCATTAATCGTAAAGCGGCAACCCTCAGCTCCGCAGCTATAAAAATTATTGATATCTTTTTGGGAACCCTTGTAAGGCAATAATTGCGCTGACTTTTTCTCCAGCCCGTAAAACCTCTCCCAGTTTTTTAGGACAAACCGCTCGCGCCGCCGCGTAGAAACATACAGCGCGCCATTACGATCCTTAAAGCCGAATAGTTTATGTGAGGAGGATATCAAAATATCTGGCTGTACCTGTGCTTGTGCGAGAATAAAAGACAGAACAACAAAAGGCACAACACAAAGCTTTCCCCAGCCTTTCCACAGAACGACAAACAATGCAGACAGCACCAAGATAACAAAGGAAGGAAACCCCCAAGAGCCAACATGGATAACCGCGGCGGGCAATGACGCGGCCCAATAGGAGATCTCCAATATATAACCAACCCCTAGCCCGACAATTTGAAGAGGCCAATAATCAAGACCAAAGGGCATGGCAACCAGACTAAGCAGCGCAAAAGGCATAATCAGAAACGCCAACAGCGGCACTGCCACAAAATTCGCAAGCGACCCCAGATAAGAAACTTGCCCGAAATGATAAAGTGCGAACGGCGCGGTGGCGAAACTGGCAATTAACGTCGTCATACAAACACTGATAAAATAGAGCAGGAATTTCCGATGCCACCCGCGTTTCTTATACCAAGACATCCAGAATTTCCGTGTTACTTCGTAGAAATAAATCAGACAGGTTACTGCTGCAAACGACATGTGAAAGCTCGCCGACATTATGCTTTCAGGGGCAATAGTCAAAACCACCAGAGCCGATAATGCAACCAACCGCAAGGAAATAGGCGAACGATCGAGAATAATTCCCAGAAATACAATCGCGATCATCATGACCGCGCGTTGCGTCGGGATCGTCGCTCCAGCCAGCAACATGTAAAATATAGCGCCGCACAACGCGAACACAGCAGCCATCTTTTTGACAGGATAGCGCAGTGCAAAATTTGGAATCATCACCAAAATCAAGCGAAGAAAGAAAAATAAAACGCTGGCTACCAGCCCGACATGTAGCCCCGATATCGCCAGCATGTGCGCTAAACCCGCATCACGAATTGCACTGCGGTCTGCATCGGATAACGCATTTTTCTGTCCCACGATCAAAGCGAGAGCGATGCTCGCCTGTTTTGCATTCAGGCTTTGCGTAATTCTGGTGGCTATATTGTGGCGCAGGGGCTCTATATTCCAAAACCTCGCACGGCCTTCTGAAATAATTTCAGGCTCATTATAGATAAACCCTACCGCGCCGATGCTTTGAAAATAGAGGTAACGCCTAAAATTAAAACCATCAGGGAATAACGGAGGTGATGGTGGATTTAACAACGCCAACACTCTGATCTGTTGCCCAATTTTAACATTGCCATCTTTACGCAAACGCACCCTGATTTTGCGTGGTATTTCCTCCAGAGACAATTTTTCTATGCTCAAATCAGATAATGTTATCCTACTGCCGTCCCCTTCTTCCATCTTCTCAATTGACAAAACCATGCCGCTAACCGTTACAGGACCTAGCCTTTTGGCGAGGACAGGTGTCGCAATATTAGCTGTACGAATGGTCGCTGCGGAAAATCCCGAAAAAGCCAACAATACAATAAAGGACGCGGTAACAACGCACTTCCCCAAGATGTTCCGCGCACCAATGGGGCGGATCAGTAAATGAACAGCCAACCAAAAGCACATCGCAAATACAGATAAAACGGCAGGCGGCTCAAACGGCAGAGAGAAATAAAGCGCCACGCCACAGGCAAAGAACACAGGCACCCATAGGAATAAGTTTTCCTTTTGTACGAAAAATTTGTACTCCAGCCACTCGAAAACAGAAGAGACGTGCGTGGAAAATGGCGTGCTCCCCTCTGTCTGATCTATGCGTGGCGTAATTTGCATGGTAGTGTCCCAAATTCTGTAATTCGTATTGATATGTAAGGCACAAAGATATGACTGTTGTAACACGTTTCCCTCCCTCCCCTACAGGCTTTATGCATGTTGGTAACGCACGCACAGCGATTTTCAATTGGCTCTACGCACGCAATAAAGGCGGAAAATTTGTTGTCCGTATTGAAGACACAGACAGAAAACGCCACTCGGAAGAAGCGGTCGCCGCAATTATGGACGGCCTTAAATGGCTTGGCCTTGATTATGATGGCGAAGTGCTTTCCCAATTTGCACAACGTGATCGCCATACGGGCGTTGCAGAGGAAATGATTGCCAAGGGGCAAGCTTATTACTGTTATTGCAGCCCTGAAGAGCTGAATGATATGCGTGAAAAAGCGCGTGCAGAAGGCCAAAAAACGTTTTACGATCGCCGCTGGAGAGACGCAGATCCAACAACTGCGCCCGCAGATGTGAAACCTGTTGTGCGTATCAAAGCACCACTGGAGGGACAAACAACTATTAAAGATAAGGTTCAAGGTGAAGTCAGCGTGGCCAATGATCAACTGGATGATTTCATTATTCTGCGCAGTGACGGCACGCCAACATATATGCTGTCCGTTGTTGTGGATGACCACGATATGGGCATCACACATATTATACGCGGCGATGACCATTTGAATAACACCTTCCGTCAGAAAGTTATCTTTGATGCCATGGGATGGGATGTACCGGAATTTGCGCATGCGCCATTGATCCATGGTGCGGATGGTGGAAAATTCTCTAAACGTCATGGCGCGCAGAGCATTCAAGAGTTCAGAGAAATGGGATATTTGCCCGAAGCTCTGCTTAATTATTTGCTGCGCCTTGGTTGGTCACACGGTGATGACGAGATTATTCCGCGCGACAAAGCCATTGAATGGTTTAACCTTGAGAATATCGGCAAAGCGCCTTCAAAATTCGATTTTGCGAAACTGGATAGCTTAAACGCGCATTATATCAACGAATCCAGCGCAGAGGAGCTGATCACCCAAGCTCTGCCTTTCTATAAGGAACGCCATGGTATGGCGCTCAATGATCTCGGTAAACAACGTATCACACAAGGTATTGATGAATTAAAGTCGCGTGCGAAGACATTGTTGCAATTCGTTGACGAATCAGTGTTTTATGCCAAATCAATACCTTTGCAATTCGATGAAAAAGCACTCAAAAACCTTGACGGCGCAGAAGACATATTACGCGCCCTAAAAACATCTTTCGAAGCCGCTGACACGCTTGATGCTGATAAAGTACAAGAGATTTGCAAGGCCATCGCCGCTGAGCATATGAACGGTAAATTGGGCAAGGTTGCTATGCCGTTGCGGGCAGCACTGACAGGAACGACAGTCTCTCCGTCTATTTTCCATGCGGCTGAAATTTTCGGCTCTGATGAGGTGTGCAATCGTATTCAGGCCGCGCTGGATCGATAGAAAAAGTACTTATCCACAACTAAAGCATTGATGATGATTGTTTTTTATACTACAATCGTCTTGTCCTTGTGACACCCCTTCCGTTGCCGAGTCCTTTGGCACGATGATAATCAAGATTACTATTCTGCGTATACTTACTCCCTATAGCCCTATTAATCGAGGATCGAACGATGACGCAGAACCCTAAAACCGATAAGACATTCACTCTGACAAATGACCAAACTGGTGATTCTATTAAATTGCCTGTTTTGGAAGGTACCGCAGGCCCGCCAGTGTTAGATATCCGTAAGCTTTATGCCCAAACGGGGCATTTCACCTTTGACCCAAGCTTTACCGCAACGGGAAGCTGCAAATCCAGAATAACATTCATTGATGGTGAAAAAGGTATTCTACAACATCGCGGCTATGACATTGCCGATCTCGCAGAAAAGAGCGATTTTTTAGAAGTTTCATATTTGTTACTGAATGGCGACCTGCCCGACAAACAGCAAAAAGAAGAATTTGAACATAATATCACCTATCACACGATGGTTGATGAACAAGTGAACTTCTTCTACCGCGGCTTTAGACGTGACGCGCATCCAATGGCAATTATGTGTGGCGTGGTTGGTGCGCTGTCTGCATTCTATCATGACTCACTAGACATTCATGATCCGGCGCAACGTGAAATTTCCGCGCACCGCCTGATTGCAAAAGTCGCAACATTAGGCGCGATGACCCACAAATACTCGATTGGTCAGCCTTTTATGTATCCACGCAATGATTTATCTTTTGCCGAGAATTTCCTCTATATGTGTTTTGCGGTTCCAGCGGAGCCTTACAAAGTAAACCCTGTTCTTGCCAGGGCAATGGATAAGATCTTTATTCTACATGCTGACCACGAGCAAAATGCATCAACATCAACAGTACGTTTGGCCGGATCATCACAAGCCAATCCGTTCGCTTGTGTATCATCGGGAATAGCATGCCTTTGGGGACCAAGTCACGGCGGCGCAAACCAAGCTGTTTTAGAAATGCTGGATGAAATTGGCTCTGTTGAAAATATCCCTGAATTTATAGCACGTGCAAAAGACAAGGATGATCCGTTCCGCCTCATGGGCTTTGGCCACCGTGTTTACAAAAACTTTGACCCACGCGCAAATGTGTTGAAAGCGGCATGCGATGAGGTTCTTGAGGATTTGGGCATCAATGACCCAAGACTTGAACTGGCCATGGAACTTGAACGCATCGCACTAGAAGACCCCTACTTCATTGAAAGAAAGCTTTTCCCGAATGTTGATTTCTATTCCGGTATTATTCTGAAAGCCATGGGATTTCCAACCAGTATGTTTACGGTATTGTTTGCCATAGCACGTACGGTTGGCTGGGTTTCACAGTGGAAAGAAATGATTGAGGAGCCAGCCTTGCGTATTGGTCGTCCGAGACAACTCTATACAGGGCCAACGCAAAGACCTTATGTTGACCTTGATGACAGATAGAGCAAAATTCTAAACACGTTGATAAAAAATAAGAGGGGCATAAAAACCCCTCTTATTTTTTATTACGGGTATAGGATATTATGACTTAATTGTCGCAGCTATAAACTCTGCCGCCCTTTGTGACGGAGACATTGCATTTTTATCTCCCAGTATTTCCCCCAAAGCAAGGAATGACTCTTTCTGCAAATTCCTTTTTTCTTCATCCTGTAATAAATCAAGTGCCTCTTGCGCGATATTATTAGATGTACATTTGCCTTGCAAACACTCAGGAACAATACCCTTATCAAGAAGAATATTGGCCAAATGCGCATACTTCACTTTCACAAGAACGCGCAGAATAAGTGCCGTTATAGGATTAATCTTATATGCAATAACATGTGGTACACCGGCATAGGCCAGTTCCAGACCCATTGTTCCTGAAACAGCAATTGCAACGTCACATGCTTTTATCGCTTCCCATTTCATTTTCGGATTCGCCACAACATAAATAGGCAGCTTAAAATCCTCCAGAAGTTTCTGAACGTTATATTCTAAATCTGGCAATGTTGGCGCAATAATATGAATACCTGTTTCAATATCATTAACCAATAGAGCCGCCTCTTTAATAGCGGCGCTCAGGTTTTTGAACTCTCTCTCGCGACTACCAAAAAACAAACCGATGGTTTTGGCATCTTCTTTGATATTATTTTCTTTACGGAATTCATCACCTGTGGCATCACGAGAATTACTCATCACAAGAGGGTGTCCAACATGCGCGGCCTTCATGCCATGTTTTGTAAAATATTCAACCTCCATAGGGAAAAGGCACATCATGCCATCCATAAAGCCCGCTATTTTTTTAGCGCGCCCAGGACGCCATGCCCAAACACTTGGCGCAACATAATGAATAATTTTACCCTTATAAATCCCTCGTTTTTTAAGTGACTTAGCCAAGATAAAATTGAAATCCGGGAAATCTACAGTGATAACGGCATCGGGTTTTTGCTTTTCGATCTCCTCAACAATGGACTTATTGAGTTTCAATAATCGTGGAATTTTTGGAATAACTTCCCATATACCAATGACGGAAATCTGATCCAGAGGTAACAATTCATCAAATCCTGCTGCCTTCATCAACGGACCACCGATCCCCAAACATTCGACATCATCGCCATATTGTTCTTTCAAAGCCTCAATAAGCGGGGCTGCCAAGGAATCTCCCGAGTTTTCTCCGGTAATAAAAAAGAGCTTCATGCTTTGGGGGTTCTTTCAGTTACGGATTTACTTTTTTTATCGATAGGTGCACCAATCACAAATAGTTTATATTTATCTGCGTACTTAGCAACGGTTTTTATATCAGCAACAATAACATTATTAGCATGTAACACAATACCTGCCAATCCAGCCTTATGTGCATTTACAATGGTTTGCACACCAATTGTCGGCATATCCAATGCTTTATCTTGCTGCGGTTTACGGGTTTTAATAAGAATGCCGCCACGTCCATTTTGTTGAAGCGCAGAACATCTATCGATTAACGCATCCGTACCCTCAACCGCCTCAACACCAACGATCATACCATTTTGAACAATGACAGATTGCCCAATATCAAGGCTGCCAATCTCTTGTGACACCTTTAAGCCGAGCTCTATATCAATCCAATCATCGGCCTCAGGTTGAAAACGCCCTAACGCACCCTCTTGCACCAGCAAGCGGTCACAAAAATCCTGTATACCGTGAAGCGTGAACCCCTCCCCCTCTAATTCTTCTTTTAGTACGCTGAGAAGATCATTATCCCCTAATGCACGAAGCCCCAAACGGGACAGTATTTTTACGGCCTTCAAATCAGGCTTTATTTGTGTAAGCGGCGGGCGTTTGACCCCACCAATCATGACAAGATCTGTTACATCATTGGATTTAAAGAATGAAATTATTTTACCAACAGCGCCAAATTCTGCCCATTGATGACAGTGTCCATCCATAAGTTCCGAATCTGTTTGCCCATCAAAGCCAACAATAAACGGCTCTATTCCTTTATCTTTACAGATAGATAGAAGATAAGCAGGCAAGTTTCCACCGCCCGCAATAAGCCCCAATTTCTGAATGTTTATTTCTTGCGTGGCTGGCATAACGGAAAACTACTTTTTGCACGGGCAAAGTCGACAATCGACATTATCAACTTATCATCGGAGAAATCTGTAGAAACCATGTCGAGGCGTTGTTCCAACGTTCCTTCATCACCGAATAACTGATTAAACGCGCGTTGAAGCTGTCTTATTTCAGCCTTTTCAAAGCCGCGACGCTCCAGACCGATTAAGTTTAATCCTGCAAGAGACGCACGCTCTCCCTTTACACGACCATAAGGGATAACATCGTTCTCAACGCCTGACATACCGCCAATAATCGCATGATCTCCTATACGGGCAAATTGATGTACGCCGGAAAGGCCACCAATAACAACAAAATCACCAACAACTACATGTCCTGCAATCGTCGCATTATTCGCCATAATAACATTATCACCCACAATACAATCATGCGCGACATGCGCCGCCATCATGAACAAGCAATTATCACCGATAACCGTTTCCATCACCCCATGTTTCGTGCCGGGATTCATTGTGACATGCTCCCGAATAGTGTTGTTTTTTCCAATTATGAGCTTGGTTTTCTCACCTGCAAACTTTAAATCTTGCGGCGGCGTCCCTAAAGATGCAAAAGGGAAAATTTGTGTCCCCTCACCAATCGATGTTAGCCCCTCTATATGCACATGAGAGCGAAGCGTAACATTGTCAGCTAGGCTTACATTTTCCTCAACAACACAATAAGGGCCAATTTCAACATTGTCGCCAATTGTTGCTCCATCATGAATAATTGCAGTTGAATGAATTTTTGAAGGCATAAAATATCTTTAGAAGGTTGGATGGTTATCTATATATTTAACCATGATAATAGTTTCACGTGAAAGAACAAATCACGCTTTGTTACGAAAAATTTCAAATTTACCTATGAGTTTTCCGAGGATTTTCTAAGTCGTAGATTCTGTTTCTGTAATCATCGCACTAAACTTTGCTTCGGCGCAGACTTTGCCATCAACAGTCGCCACACCTTTGAATTTCCAAACGGGGCCGCGTGATTGTATTTTTTCAACATGTACATGCATACTATCACCTGGTGTAACGGGGCGACGAAAACGTGCATTATCTATCGTCATAAAATATACAACTTTTCCTTCGGCGTCTTTACCAAGAAAATCAACAACAACCAAAGCCGCAGTCTGTGCCATTGCCTCAATAATCAATACACCGGGCATCACAGGAAATCCGGGAAAATGGCCAGTAAAATGCGGCTCGTTCATTGTAACATTTTTAAGACTTATCGCACTTTCCCCCGGCGTTAGTTCAAGAATACGATCAATTAACAACATAGGGTAACGATGTGGGATCATATCCATGATTCCATTGATATCAATTTGGGTTTTATTGTCTTCGCTCATCTTTACACCTTCTATTTTTGTATATCGCGCATAATAACCGCAGTTAATCGTGTTTTTTCTTCTTAATCAAGCGATTTAACGCCGCTACCTGTCTGAAAAATTGTGATTTTGGGAAGGCAGGAGATCCGAGGTATTCCTGGCCCCCCGGAACATCAGAAATTACACCGGCCTGCGCGCCAATTCTAGCCCCCATTCCAAGTGTTATATGTCCTGCGATACCGACTTGCCCACCTATCGCGACATAGTCTTCTATCTTTGCTGAACCTGATATACCGACCTGCGCGACAATAATGCAGCCACGGCCAATTGTTACATTGTGGCCAATTTGTACAAGGTTATCAACCCAAGTCCCTTGCCCGATAACCGTATCAGGCCCTGCGCCACGGTCTATTGTTGTATTTGCCCCTATTTCGACATGATCTTCCAAAATAACGCGCCCTAATTGCGGCACCTTTATATGCCCTGTTGGCGATATCGCAAAGCCAAAGCCATCCTGACCGACACGAACACCGGGATATAAACGCACGTGATCGGCGATCAGTGCATGAGATATGGTGACATTGCTGCCGATGCGGCAATGCGCGCCAATTTTGACGTTATCTTCAATAACTGTGTTGGCTTCAATGCATGTATGCTCACCAATAACCACATTCCGGCCGATGGCAACATGATGACCAAGTGTGACAAATGCGCCAATATCCGCAGTTTCATCAATAACCGCAGTTTCAGCGATTTGTGCATCTTCTGCTGAATAGTCTTCCGGATAAAAAGCCTGCGCCGCCAAAGCATACGCCTTATATGGCGTCGGAGTGATAAGGCAAACCGTATCCGCAGGGGCATATTCCTCCATCGCGGGAGAAATAAAACATGCACCAGCCTTCGTGCTTAAAAAATCATCTTTATATTTAACGTTATCCAAAAAAGAGAGGTGGTTTTTCTCCGCATTATGGAGCGGCGCGACATCATCCAAAATAAAGTCGAGATCAGCGGTATCGGAACACACACACCCAGATATCTCTGCTATTTCAGAAATAGAAAAGCCCTTTGATTTTTGAAAAAAGCGAGGATCAGCCATTTGCGTATAATCTATTTTACTGTAAGAGACAAAGTAGGTAACTTTTTATTCAATCGCTCCATCACGGCCTTGGTTATATCCAAAGACATACTGCCTACAACAATATTTTGACGTGTGATAATCAGATCAATTTTATCTTCCGCAGCGACCTTTTGGCACACTTCATAAATTGATTTGGTCAATAAGTTCATGGCGGTTACATAAGCCTTTTCCAGCTTTTGTTTCTTAGTTTGAATAGTGTTCCGTGCGGTTATGCGTCGGCTTTCAAATTCCTGAACTTTTTTCATAAGTGCTTCTTTTGATAATTCACCACGTTGCTTTTCCAAAGCCTTTTGTTCAGCGCGTAACTTATCTTCGGCCGTTTTAACCTCCGCAAGAAAAGTTTTACGTTTCTCAGCGATTTGTTTTTGTATTGATTTCGCCGCTTTAGATTCAACAAGAACCATATCTATATCAACCACAGCAATACTAACCTCTGCATAAGCATGTGTAGAAAACATGCACAACACCGCAGCAACCACGAAAAACATAGTTCGTACATAAGCAAACTTCATATTAAATCCCTATTTTAAAAAATATATATTATTGCCAGCAACTCTATTAAAAACGAGTGCCAAAATCAAACCTGAAATGTTCTTCCTCATCGAAGTCCTCTTTCAGATATGGAATTGCAAAATCCATACGTATGGGACCAAACGGTGATTTCCATGATAAACCAAGCCCTGCAGTCGCACGAATAGAATTTTTCTCTGAAATATCTGATCCAGTTTCGTCAATATCCCAAAGCGATCCAAAATCACTAAACGCATGCCCCTTTATACCAAGCTCTTTTGGCAACCCAAGAGGAAATGATGTTTCAACACTGCCACGATAGAAGTAATTCCCTCCAAGGGAATCGTTCGTGACAGTATCACGCGGACCGACACCTGATCTCTCGAACCCGCGAAGCGTAGAGCCACCCAAGAAATAACGCTCATTAATTTCAACATCAGCATCACCATAGGCTTGAATAGCACCAACTTCCGTCAATAGATTAATACTCCATCGATCTGCCAATGGATGAAAATAAGACACGCCGGTTTTAGCCGATACATATTTTGCATCTCCGCCCAAACCTGCAAGTTCAGTATCAAGCCAATATGTCATACCACTTGTGGTTAAAAGAGAGCTATCGCGCGTATCGTAGAATAGACGCTGTGAGAATGCGAGAGTCGTACGTTGCCCTTCTTGATCGCTAATGAAACGTGACGCATCACTACCGACATCCGTAATTTCATTACGCGTGATACGATAACGAAGTGTCTGCCTCCAGTGCTCAGACAGTGGATACCCAATGCGCAGCCCTCCCCCTGTACGTTTCTGATCGTATGAGCTTTCATCTTGCAAATCGCGCGTTACGTGAAACAAATCAATTCCTGCGGAAATATCGCGCCCAAGGAAATACGGCTCAGTGAAAGAAAAATTGATTTGGCTTTTTTCGCCGGCAAGAACCGTGGATAGCAATAAATCTTGCCCTTTACCTAATAAATTACGCTCTCTGATACGAAGGTCAGCAAGGGGTCCATCAGAGGATGAAAAACCAGCACCGATTGATAGTTCACCAGTTGATTTTTCCTGCACATCAATATCAATGACGGTTTTATCGGGAGCAGACCCTTGGGAAACTCTTAAATTTACTTTCTCAAAGAAATTAAGGTTTTTGATATTCTGCTCTGACTTAGCAATTTTGGAACGATTAAAGGGGTCGCCTTCAACAACTTCCAGTTCCCTACGCAAGACCTTGTCCAGCGTACGGATATTCCCATTAACATTAATACGCTCAACAAACACACGCGGTGTTTCATTAATTGCAAATACAACTGTTATGGTTTGGTTTTCGCGATCTTTTCTAATATCCGGACGTATATCAACAAACGCATATTGAAGATCACCAAGCTGATCAGTCATCTTCTGAACAGTTAATTTGACATCTTCTGCGTCATACCAATCATCCGCATCAAACGTTATAGACTCATTTAAAGCTGTTTCATCAAAATTCGGAATGCTGGACAAAATTTCTGTTCCGGAGATTTTATAACGCCTGCCCTCTTCAACCGTAAAGGTTATGAAAAAGCTGTCTTTATCGTTTGAAAGCTCAGCAACGGACGATAAGATATTAAAATCCGCATAACCCTGTGATTCATAAAAACTTCTTAGAAGTTCCTGATCATAAGACAAACGATCTGCATCAAAGCGATCATTACTGGATAAAAACTTATACCACGCACTTTCTTTTGTGCTGATAACGCTACGAAGTTTGCCATCACCGTAATTTTTGTTACCGATAAATTTTATACTCTTGATATCCGTAACGCCGCCCTCATGTATTTCAAAGACAAGGTTCACACGATTTTGATCCAACTGTATGATTTGCGGCTGTATCAGAACAGAGAAACGCCCCTGCCTTCTGTAGACTTGGTAAAGACGGCTTACATCCGATTGAACTTTAGATCGGGTGAACACCTGTCTTTGACGCAACTGCACCTCGGCAAGAAGCTCTCCATCATCAATCGCATCGTTTCCTTCAAAACGGATAATATTTATCACCGGATTTTCAATAATCTGAACCGAAACAACGCCATTAGATTGCTGCACTTTAACATCGGCAAACAAACCTGTGGAGAACAAGCTTTTCAACGCTCTATCCATCGCAGTGTTGTCAACGGGATCACCCACTTTTAAATCCATGTAAGATGCAATAGTTGATTCTTCAATTCTCTGCACACCCGAGATTTCAATTTTCTTGACCATTTGCGCGGCATAAACATTCACGGGCATAACAAGCCCTGCCATTAACACAGCAGAACGAAGAACACATAATTTAGGGTGTATTGGAAATTTCATGATAAGCCTGTTTTTAATAAAATTCTTATTTGGAGTTTATATCACTTAACATAGAAATCAAGTCACTAACGTTTGCGATTATCATGATGCCCCCAAGAATTACCAATCCTATTATCATTGCAATATTTTGCACACGCATAGAAACAGGTTTCCCCCTGATCACCTCATAAGCCAAAAATATCAAATAACCACCATCAAGCACAGGAATAGGCAACAAATTCATCACCGCAATCATAAGTGAAAATCCGGCAACAAACATGATATAATTATAGATTCCTGCCTTGGCGGCGCGTGCCGTTTGCTGGCTTATTTTACCGATACCGCCAATAAGCGGCTCATCCGTCAGGCCTTTATGGGCAACACTAATCAATTTATAACCATCGACCATAATTTTTTGAATCAAGAATAATGAACGTCCAAAAGCCTCCACAGGACCTAAACGCAGAAAATATTGGTTATCTGGATCAGAGAGCAATACGCGGTCATAATATTCATGGTCAGGATCACTTAGATGATCATTCACAGCAGAAGGAATATGTAGGACATAGTCATCCACACGCTCTTTTTTAAAAGGCAAGCCAACTAGAATATCTCTATTCATGCTTTTTAAAAGTAATTCTCTGGCTTTACCCGGCTGATCTTCTGTTGGCACACCTTCAACAGACACTATATCCTCAAACTTTATGGCATTCAAACGGATCATTCCGGTTTGCCCATGGCTTTTAGGGACACCTTTTTTGTTTATGTATTCGATATGCCGCGCTGTAAAACCAATATTCACAACCTGATCATCGCGTAATATCATATATTCATGCGGTTGAGGGGGAAGCTCATACCATGTCAGGTCGTAGACATCTTCCAAACGGCGAATTTTCCTTCCGTCCATCTCTATAAAAACATCACCCGTTTTAATACCGGCATCATAGGCCGGAGAATCAACAGCTAAACCATTAATAATTAACGGCTTTGATAGTTGCCCATATGTTGCAAAAACCAGAAAAAAGATGAGGAACGTCAAAAGGAAATTAATAGAAGGCCCCGCCGCAATAATAAAAATGCGCTGCCAGACTGACTTGGTGCAAAATGCATGCTTCAGCTCTTCTTCGGTTAATGTTCGTGTGCAGTCATTGTCACTATCCCAAACAACAGGATTATTTCTATCGACATCGCCAAACAGCTTCACATAGCCACCGAAGGGGAAAAGGCAAAATGACCATCGTGTTTTTAGATCGCCACTACCAAAACCGAATAGCTCTTTACCAAAGCCAAAAGCAAATTGTTCAACATGAACGCCACATCGCCGCGCCGCCCAATAATGACCGAATTCATGAACAATAATGACAATGGCAAGTGTTACGACAAACATAAAGCCAAAGAAAAACATGTTTTCCGCAGCGTTTTCACCAAGAAGTAATAGCGTATCCATAAAACATCCTGAAACCTATATTGAAACTATATAAGCAGTTGATAGAGATCATTTAAGTTTGCAAAAGCCATTAATCCAATCAAGAAGACAAACCCTGCCCTAAAAGCGTAGTCCTGAAATTGTTCCGGTACAGGTTTGCCCAATACTGCTTCGAAGGAATAAAACAATAAATGCCCACCATCTAACATCGGAATTGGCAATAAATTAATAAAACCCAGATTAATAGAAAGCAGAGCCATTAATAAGATCAACGGCACCAGACCTTGTTGCGCCATATCGCCCGCGATTGCACCAATGCGAATAATACCGCCAAGCTCTGTCGCGCTTCTAACACCAACAACCATCTGCCATAACGCCTCTAAAGAGCTGCGTGTCATAACATATGTTTCATTGATCGCGGCCTGTATTGCAGTCATCACGGTATGGGGTGAATATGTTTTGGCAGGAAGATTAGAAAGATAGAGCGCCTCTTCTTCCACGCTTGCCGCTGTTCCCAAATGTTGGTTCATGCTGGAAACCGGACTGATGGTTAAGTTCTGCGTATCATCACCGCGCTTCATGCTAATGATGAAGGTCGTGTCCAAACGATTTTCGATTTCGGTCAAGGCGGCTTCGGGGCTGTTAACAGCGACACCGTTCACATGTGTGATCCTGCTGATCAAAATACCTTGCTCTGCACTGATTAAGCCCAAAAGACCAATGGAGCTTTTAAAGCCAAAGCGATCCTCCATTGCCATACGTTCGGGTCTTGCATGTATATCGACACGTTCATCACCACGCTTGATAACAAAATGCCTTTCTTCATCCAAAGCAACCATCATTTCACGACGGATATCGCCGAAAGAATCTATACGCTTGCCATCAATTGAAACAATAATATCATGCGGCATAAAGCCGTGTTTATCTGCGCTGCTCTCTCCAATAATGGCGGCGGCAGTTGGCGGAGAGATCGGTTTTCCATGTGCAACATAGAGGCCGGTCAACAAAATAACCGCAAAAATATAGTTAATAGCAGGCCCTGCAAAAACAACCGCAGCGCGTTGCCATAACGGTTTAGTGAAGAAAGCCATTTCTTTTTCCGCCTGCGTCATTTCACGGACTTCGCCATCTTCGCCTTCCACAGAATCGCTGTGTCCTGCACTGGCCGGATCAGTGTCCCCGAAAAGCTGTACATAGCCACCCAAAGGGATCAAAGACAGTTTCCACCGCGTGCCGGATTTATCGTTAAAACCCCAAATCTCTCGACCAAAGCCAATAGAGAACATATTAACATGCACCCCGCACATACGCGCGACGATATAGTGCCCCCACTCATGCACAAAAACGAGAATACTGAGAACGATGATAAACGCTCCACCGTAGATCCATATATTCTGTCCGGTTTCTTGAAGAAGACTCAAAATATCCATGGCTTAATTTATTCCCTTATCATTATACTTGATTATAACGTTCGACAGCTTGCCGCACAGTGTTATCTAATTCTTCTATATCTTCAACCGTTTTTAGCGTAATTGTCGATATCTCCGGATAGAATTCATCAACAGCGTAGGCGACGCTCTTCATAATATCCGCGAAACCTATCTTTCCGTTTAGAAACTGATCAACAGCAACTTCATTCGCAGCGTTCAGAGTAATACATGCACCCTGCCCCAGCTTCACACATTTATAAGCATAACTGAGTGCTGGGAATTTTTCAAAATCCGGTTGCTGGAATGTTAATTCGGATAAGGTTTTTAGATCCAGTTTATTGCCTGCACTGTCCATACGTTGCGGCCATGCGAGGGCGTAAGCGATAGGTGTACGCATATCGCTCGCCCCCATTTGCGAGAGGATAGAACCGTCAATATAAGACACCATGGAATGGATTGTCGATTGCGGGTGAATCAACACATCTATCATATCAGGCGGCATATTAAACAGATGTACGGCCTCGATGATTTCCAGAGCTTTATTCATCATTGTTGCACTGTCTACTGATATTTTTTTGCCCATTGTCCAGTTGGGGTGGGCAATTGCTTGCTCCGGCGTTGCGGCGGCGATGTCTTTTACGCTCCAATTCAGGAAAGGGCCACCTGATGCGGTCAGGATGATTTTATCAATGGACGTCCTGTTATGCTCTTCAAGTACTTGGAATATCGCATTATGCTCGCTATCAACAGGAAGTATTTTTGCGTTATTCTTACGCGCTGTTTCCATGATAAGCGCGCCTGCGGCAACAAGCGGTTCTTTATTCGCAATGGCAACATTTGTGCCTTGCTCTAACGCACATAGAATAGGACGCAAGCCTGCGAATCCCATAATTGCCGCCATAACCAAATCGACGGATGTACGTGCCGCCTCTTCTATGGCTTTGGCTCCCGCTAAAACCTCTATATCATGTGATTTCAATAAATTTCGTAACGCGGGTTCCTGCGTTTCATCCGCAATAATCGCTTGCTTGGCTTGCAATTTTATCGCGGCCTCTGCCAAGCGCGTGACATTTTTATGGGCGCTGACGGCCTGTACGTCAAACATATCGGGGGCAGATAGAATCACATCCATTGTGCTCTGCCCGATCGATCCAGTCACGCCAAGTATCGTGATTTTCTTTTTAGAAGACATAGGATAACAACGTAATCAGAATTAAATAAACCGGCGCGCCCAGTAGCATTGAATCGATACGATCAAGCAAGCCACCATGCCCCGGAATAAGTGTGCCGGTATCCTTTACATTGGCCAGACGCTTTACGAAGGAAATCATTAAATCACCGGCCTGTCCGACGCACCCTATTGTTACACCAAGAATGGCGGCAATCGGCAATAATACATACCAAGGATTATGGTTAAAAACGTCATGAAAACCAAACGCCCATATCCATATCACAGCAAATAAAGCAGGAAAGAACAGCGCACCGCCAAAGCCAGACCATGTTTTATTCGGGCTGATTTCCTTAATAAGCTTAGGACCACCAAAGGTTTTTCCAACAAAATAAGCGCCAATATCGCTGGACCAGATCATGCCAATAAGGATAATCAGGACATTGGTTGAGTAAACCTCGCGCAGAGCCAGAAAACTGCCAAATGATATGGCCATATAAATCAAGCCGAGCAACATTGTCGGCGCAAAATACTCCAAATTTTTGGAAAGGAAAAACCATTCATACAGAGAGATAAGAAATGCGATAAACAGCAAAATTTGTAACGGAGTTCCACCAAACTTAATCGCGAAAATGAAACATGGCGCAAGAATCACGGCAGACAGAATTCTTTTAAGTAATGATGATGACATGTTTTTAATCACCTACCCTAGCCTTCGGACTGCTTTAATGCACCAAAGCGACGGTCACGCTCAGCATATTCATTAAGCGCGTCACTTAGGTCTTTCTCATTAAAATCAGGCCATAATGTTTGCGTAAACACCATTTCCGTATAAGCACATTGCCACAAGAGGAAATTACTAATGCGTTGTTCTCCGCTGGTGCGGATTAAAAGATCAGGATCAGGAATACCAGCGGTCAGTAATGAATTTGAGAGCTCGGCCTCGATATCTTTAACATCAGGCACATTACCTGTTTTCAACGCCTGTTCGATAAGCACTTGTGTTGCCTGCGCAATATCGCCGCGCCCACCATAATTAAGAGCAATAATAACGTGAATTTTATCATTATCTTTGGTTAAATTTTCCGCATTATCAATAAGAGCAACAATATCATCATCAAATGCGCTGCGCGCGCCAATAACAGAAAGGCGTACATTATTTTTATGAAGATCAGCAGTTTGAGAGCGTAAGTAATGACGCAAAAGCTTCATCAGCTCTTTAATCTCATCTTGCGGCCTATTCCAGTTTTCTGATGAAAAGCCAAACAGCGTTAGATATTTTATCCCTGCCTTTGCAGCATTTCTGACAATATCCCGCGCCGCTTCTGAGCCTTTTTTGTGACCTAGACTTCTTGGTAAGCCACGTCTACGCGCCCATCGCCCATTCCCATCCATAATAACGGCAACATGCTCTGGTAGATTATGATTTTTCTGTATTTCCGAAGAATCTGCCATAAAAAATTAAACCGTCATAATATCTTTTTCTTTATCAGTCAAAGAGGTATCGACAGATTTTATAGTGTCATCCGTCAACTTCTGAATCTCATCAGAAAAACGTTTGAGATCATCCTCTGATATATCCCCTGCTTTTTCCATTTTCTTAACGCTGTCCATACCATCACGGCGAACATTGCGCACAGCCACACGTGTGCTTTCCGCAATTTTCCCTGCAATTTTCGTAAGTTCCAGACGCCGCTCCTCATTAAGATCAGGAACAGGAATGCGGATATTATTACCATCAGGCATAGGATTAAGCCCCAAGCCTGAATCACGGATCGCTTTCTCAACGGTCTTAATCGCAGCACCATCCCAAACTTGAACAGATAATAGACGCGGCTCCGGCACACTGACTGTACCAACTTGATTAAGAGGCATTTTACTGCCGTACATATCAACCATAACAGTATCAAGAAGATTAACGGATGCTCGCCCGGTGCGCAAACCGGAGAATTCTTTCTTAAGAACATCCAACGCACCATCCATGCGTCGTTTCAAATCCTGCTTATCATATGACATATCAAATACCTCTATCTTGTTTAATTTGTAACAACGGTGAATTTCCCACCGGATCGTGCAACTGTGGCAAAGTTTCCTTTTTCCATGATCGAAAACACAATAATCGGAATATCGTTCTCACGCGCCAAAGAAATCGCCGTGGCATCCATAACCTTTAAATCTTTAGTCAAAACATCAATATACGTAATATGCGCATAATGCTCTGCATCCGGATCTAACTTAGGATCGGCGCTGTAGATGCCATCAACTTTCGTACCCTTCATAATCACATCACAATTCATTTCAGAGGCCCGCAATGCCGCGCCTGTATCGGTTGTGAAGTAAGGATTACCTGTGCCCGCAGCAAAAATAACCACACGCCCTTTTGCCATATGGCGCATCGCTTTACGACGAATATAGGGTTCACAAATCGCATCCATACGAATGGCTGATTGCACACGTGTATCAACGTCCATATGCTCCAGCGCATTTTGAAGGGCTAGCGCATTAATAACAATACCAAGCATACCCATATAATCTGCCGTTGTCCGATCCATACCATCTGCCGCACCGGCAACACCGCGAAAAATGTTTCCCGCGCCAACAACAACGCAGACCTCTATGCCTAAATCAACGACTTGTTTAATGTCATTAGCAACACGCTTAACTGTATCAGGATCAAGCCCGAATTCTTTATCGCCCATCAAAACTTCACCGGACATTTTAAGCATAACGCGCTTGTACGGATTTTTCGATGTAAGGTTTGCGTCTTGATTTTTTGCGTTTTTAAGGACGGTCATTCCCACGGGCTCCATTTTCTACTCAACTAAAATGACTGCCACTGAATATAGTGACACTCACACATCGAAGCAAGCCCAAAAAAGGGCTTGTTCATATCTTTTATAAATATAAAAACTTAAATTTGTACCGTGAATATAAGATAGATATATCCCCAATTTACAGAAGAAAGTTATCAGCCGTTTGCAACAGCAGCAACTTCAGCAGCAAAGTCTTCTTCTTTTTTCTCGATACCTTCACCAAGTTGAACGCGGGTAAATGCAACTAGCTTGATTTCTGTGCCGGCATCTTTACCAGCAGCAGCAACAGCTTCAGCAACAGTTTTATCTGTATCCATGATGAACATTTGCTCGGTCAAGCAAATCTCTCCATAGAATTTACGGATACGACCATCAACCATTTTTTCTGCAATTTCAGGCGGCTTACCGGAGGCAATTGCTTGCTCTTTCAAAACCGCGCGTTCACGCTCAAGAACATCTGCTGCAACATCATCTTTACCAAGAAAACGTGGGTTAGATGCGGCAATATGCATTGCAATTTGCTTACCAATCGCTTGAAGCGCGTCATCACTTGCGGAAGATTCCAGCGCAACCAATACGCCGATTTTACCAAGACCGTCAGCCAAGGCACTATGAACGTAGCCAACAACCGCGCCCTCAGACACTTTCAATGTTGTCATGCGGCGAAGAGACATATGCTCCCCAATTGTTGCGATTTTGCTTGTGATAGCGTCTTCTACAGACTTGCCACCAAGGTCAGCCGCAGCCAACGCTTCAACGCTGTCCACAGTTTTAGCAACATTAACAATTTCTCTTACAAAGCTTTGGAATTCTTCGTTACGTGAAACGAAGTCAGTTTCCGAGTTCACTTCAACAACAGAACCTGCTGCACCTTCCGTAACCACACCGACTAAGCCCTCAGCCGCAGTACGTCCAGCTTTCTTTTCTGCTTTTGAAAGACCTTGTGTACGGAGCCAGTCAACAGACTTTTCCATGTCACCATCATTTGCAACAAGCGCTTTTTTGGCATCCATCATGCCAACGCCTGTGCTTGTGCGAAGTTCTTTAACCATTGATGCTGTAACATCAGCCATATCTATATCCTCTTAATATAATTAAACGTAAGTTTTATAATGAAAAGCAATCAGAAGTGCAGAGCACCGGCGATTATGCCGATGCTGCCTTTTTTTCTGTTTTACTGTCAGTTTTTTCAGCTTTTTTCGCAGCAGGCTTAGCCTTTTCTTTTTCAGCAGGCTTTTCAGACGCTTTTTCTTCGTCCTTTTTTGTTGCTGCTTTAGCGTCATCCTTTTTTGCTACTTTAGCTACGGGCTTAGCTTCTTTTTTGTCTTTCTTAGATGCTTTTTCTTTCGGAAGGTCAACTTTCACATCAACATCCGAACCGGCATCATGATCAACAGATTTCAGCTCAGCTTGCAAACCATCAAGAACCGCACCGGAAACAAGTTCACAGTACAAATCAATCGCGCGCAATGAATCGTCATTACCAGGAATAACGTAGTCAATACCATCCGTATTAGAGTTACTATCAACGATAGCAAAAACAGGAATACCGAGTTTATTTGCTTCTTTAATTGCGATTTCTTCTTTGTTTGTATCAATAACAAACAACGCATCAGGCTGTCCGCCCATATCTTTGATACCGCCGATAGCCAAAACAAGTTTGTCATGTTGACGTGTCATCATAAGAAGTTCTTTTTTCGTGAAACCAGATTGGTCACCTTTAAAAATTTTCTCAAGATCGCGCAGGCGTGCAATTGATGATGTAATTGTTTTCCAATTTGTCATCATCCCACCAAGCCAGCGGTGATTAACATAGTATTGACCGCAACGATTTGCGCTTTCTGCGATAGAATTTTGTGCCTGACGCTTTGTACCAACAAAAAGGATACGTCCACCTTTAGAAACGATATTACGAATCTCTGTCAGTGCCGTTGCCAACATTGGCTGTGTTTGTTGTAGGTCAAGAATATGAACGCCGTTACGTACACCAAAGATATATTGACGCATCTTTGGGTTCCAGCGACGTGTGTGATGTCCAAAGTGAACGCCAGCCTCTAGTAGTTGACGCATTGTGAATTCAGGTACTGCCATTTTAATTCTCCTATATTTCCAGTTATACCTCTGTAAGCCTCGGTTTGATCATCAAACACTGGTTAAGGAACTTACATGTGAATTTAAGTTGGGTGATTTTTATAGGGAAACGCTAGGGATTGCAAGGAAAAACAGCACGAAACAGCATAAAAATGCCCGTTACAGCTCCGATATATCAATAACGCCTTTTTCGGAGCGTATTTCATTACGCGCTGCGGCGTTTAAAGACCAATGCCCAGGGATATCAATTTGCGCACGGCGATCATTGTCCAGATGCGCAAAAATGGTAATTTTAGAACGCCCTTTGCCGCTCTGATCCATAAATTCTTTGATTTTCGGCGCAGCATCGCCGGTTGATAAGTGGATATGAATTTCGTGAATTTTGCCTTCCAGAGCATCCTCCAGTGGCTGTACCTTATGAGAGGTATAGCGCATTTGGTCTTCTGTTTGCTCAACCTCGACATTTAAAAGCAATGCCGTCCCTGCGACCAGATATTCTCTGGCATTGACCAGCGTTTCAGAAAATATCGTGACCTCGAAAATTCCTGTGGGATCAGAAAGCTGAAGAAAGGCATATTTATTACCCTTTTGCGACATTTTTTCCTGCTTTTTCAACAACACACCTGCCATTAAATATGCCGCTTTTTGTTTATTTTTTATATCCTCTTCAACGTGAGACAAAGACACAATTTTCATACGTTCAAATTGCGCCTGACGGGTATCGAGCGGATGGGCGGAGAGGTAAAAACCAACCGCCTTGAATTCCCGCGCCAACTTTTCCAATGGATCCCAATTTTTCGCGGCGGGTAAATCCGGCAAACCGAGGCCACCGCCGCCGCCTTCATCACCAAACAGGCTGACCTGTCCTGAATTGCGTTCTTCTTGTAGGCTTTGCGCATAACGCAGAATCGTTTCTGCGCCGCCGCTCATCTCTGCGCGGTTTTCGTACAAACTATCGAAAGCCCCCGAGCAGACCAGTTGCTCGAACTGGCGTTTATTCATGGCTTTAGGGTCAAGGCGTTGGGCAAAGTCCTCTAGGTTTTTGTATACGCCATTTTCCTCACGTTCATCGATAAGCTGCTCCATAGCTTGCTCACCGACGCCTTTTAACGCTGCAAGAGCATAACGTACAGCGCCCTTCTCCACCTTAAAATCAGCATGAGATTTATTGACATCTGGCGTTAACAGTTTCATCCCCATTTTATCGATATCTTGCTTAAAAACGCTAAGTTTTTCCGTGTTACCGAGGTCTAACGTCATAGAGGCAGTCATAAATTCAACGGGGTAATTCGCCTTTAGCCATGCCGTCCAATAGGCAATCAATGCATAAGCTGCCGCATGAGATTTGTTGAAACCGTAGCCTGCGAATTTGGCAATCTGATCGAAAATTTCAGATGATAGCTTTTCCGGCACATTATTATGTTCTTTTGCGCCATCAACAAACATTTTGCGCTGATCATCCATTTCCGCTTTGATTTTTTTACCCATCGCACGTCGCAATAAATCCGCACCGCCGAGTGTATAGCCTGCAAGGCTCTGCGCGGCTTGCATGACCTGCTCCTGATAGATCATCAGGCCGTACGTCTCTTCCAAAAATGGTTTCAGAACAGGGTGCATATAGTCAGGCTCTTCGCGTCCTTCTTTAACGCTGATATATTTTGGGATATTGTCCATTGGGCCTGGCCGATAAAGGGAGACAAGGGCAATAATATCTTCAAATCGTGTTGGCTTCACCTTGCGCAGCATGTCGCGCATACCTGCACTCTCCAATTGGAACACGCCAACCGTGTCACCGCGCGCCATAAGCTCATACGCCTTGGGATCATCAATGGGAATTTCCAGCGCGTCAATTTCCTCGCCTGTTTCCTCCTTGATAATATTGAGGGTTTTTTGCACCACGGTCATGGTTTTCAAGCCCAAAAAGTCGAACTTTACAAGACCCGCTTGCTCCACATATTTCATATTATATTGCGTCACAGGCATGTCAGAACGCGCATCACGATAGAGCGGCACAAGTTCATCCAACGGCCTATCCCCAATCACAACGCCCGCAGCATGGGTCGAGGCATGGCGATAAAGCCCCTCTAGCTGAAGCGCAATATCAATAAGCTTGCCTTGGGTTTCGTCCTTCTTACGCTCTAATCGCAGGTCAGGGTCGGCATTTAGTGCCTCTTGTAATGTCATCGGCGCGGCGGGGTTATTCGGGATCATCTTGGCAATACGATCCACCTGCCCATAGGACATTTGTAGCACCCGCCCGACGTCCCGCACAACCGCACGCGCTTGCAGCTTTCCGAAGGTTATAATCTGCGCAACGTGGTCGTGGCCATAGCGTTCCTGTACGTACTTAATCACCTCATCACGGCGATCCTGACAAAAATCCACGTCAAAGTCAGGCATAGACACACGTTCAGGATTCAAAAACCGTTCAAACAGCAGGCCAAGTTCCAGCGGGTCAAGGTCGGTGATTTGTAATGACCAAGCAACGATCGAGCCAGCGCCTGATCCCCTGCCCGGGCCAACGGGAATGCTTTGTTCTTTTGACCATTTAATGAAGTCGGAACAAATCAGGAAATAGCCCGGAAAACCCATTTGATTGATAATGCCCAGCTCAAAATCCAGACGATCCCAATAAGGTTTGGCGGCCTCTTTTTGCTCGGCTTTACTCATGCCTTCTTTGAACACGAATTTATCTAAGCGCCACTGCAAACCGTCTTTTGACTGAACGGCCAATTCTTCTGTTTCGGGGCGTTTACTCTCTGTCTCAAAGGGCGGCAGAATCGGATCAATGGTTTTCAACAGGTAAGAGCAACGCTGCGCGATCACCACGGTATTCTGGATCGCTTCGGGGATATCCTCGAACAGAGCAATCATTTCACGGGCGGATTTAAAGTAATGTTGCGGCGTGACTTTACGACGATCTTCTTCACTGATATAGCGCCCCTCCGCAATACAGAGCAACGCGTCATGCGCTTCATACGCGCCAATATCCCTGAAATAACAATCATTTGTCGCAACCAGAGGAATATCATGCGCATAGGCCAAGTCGATCAGCCCTTCTTCGGCTTTATCCTCATCAGGTAGGCCATGGCGTTGTAGCTCTATATAGAAAGCATCTTTGAAAATTGTGTTGAGGCGTGTTACTTCTTGCTCGGCTCTATCCTTTTGCCCATGTAATACGGCCTGCGCAATCGCGCCTTTCATGCCGCCGCTCAAACAAATGATGCCCTTTGCGTAAGTTTCCAGCGTTTCATACGTCGCGGTCACTTCTGCATTTTCATTATCGTTAATGTATGAGGCACTGACTATTTTGCAGAGGTTCTTATAGCCGATTTCACTTTGCGCGAGCAAAACCAACTGATGTTCGTCACTGCCCACGGTAAGCTGACACCCGAATATCGGCTGTACGCCGGCCTTTGACGCACTTAATGCAAACTCCATTGCCCCGAACAGGTTATTTGAATCCGTCACTGCCACAGCAGGCATCGATTGCCCCACGCATAATGCGATAAGATCATTGATCTTGATTGCCCCCTCCGCCAGAGAATAGGCAGAGTGCAAATGGAGATGCACAAATTGTTGTTTCATGCGCAAAGATTAGCAGTTAAAAAATATCTTTTCACGCTGAAAATATTTTTCGTCTGTATAAATTTTTAGAAATATTAATCAAGCGATGAAACGGGCAGCATATCGTTGTCGTGTTCTATCTCGACATCCTCTTCTTCATCGGAGTAATTTAACACCCCTACCGTATCATCGGTATCCCCTGACATTTGATTAAAAGTGTATTTGGAGCGCGCCTCTTCACGGCGAGATATCTCTTCCACCTCAATAGTGCCAACATGAACAAGAGTGCCATTTTCGTCCGGTTTTATATGCGTAACAGGCCCATTTTTACGATTGTCCGGATCAAGATAATGGTCACCAAAAAGGTTCGAATGAGAATGTAGGACACGATGAAGTACTTCTGCAACTTCTCTTTCTTGCCCCATAGGTGATATTCTTATACCACTTTCAGAGATATCGCTGCCTGCAGTATCTTCATCAATATAATTTTTTGCGACCATTAATCTTATCCCACCAAAGAATCAACTATAATATAGTTACCTCATCAGCAATAAACCTGTCAAATTACAGACAGATAAAGGCTGCCTTAATAAGGCAGTACACGCCCTGATTTAACTTCCAAAATACGATCCATTTCATTGGCCAACGTCATGTTATGCGTTGCGATTAAGGCGCCAATGCCACGGTTACGCACTTGTTTTAGCAAAATTTCAAAGACCTCTTCCGAAGTTTCAGGATCAAGATTTCCTGTCGGCTCATCCGCGAATAAAAGATAGGGATCATTTATCAATGCTCTGGCAATCGCAACGCGTTGTTGTTCTCCACCTGATAAAGTTGCAGGGCGATGCTTTAGGCGATGATCGAGCCCTAATTGCTCCAACAAATCTGCGGCTTTATCTTCTGCATCTTTTTGTTTAACGCCTGCAATAATCTGTGGCAAAGCAACATTTTCCAATGCTGTAAATTCCGGCAAAAGGTGATGAAACTGATACACAAACCCAATATAACCATTGCGCAGCTTTGTGCGCTCCCGATCAGAAAGTCGAGAGCTTTCACGCTCCCCGATCATTATTTGTCCTGAGCTCGGCGCATCCAGCAACCCCAAAATTTGGAGCAATGTTGATTTTCCAGAACCACTAGGCCCGATAAGAGCAACAATTTCACCTGAATAAAGCCGTAAATCCACGTTATTGAGGATTTGTAATTTATTGTTACCCTGAACGAAATATTTGCTCAACCCCCGTACCATTAGCAGAAGATTCCCTTCCGCTCGTAAATCTTCATCATCTTGAATATCGTCAGATAATGCATCCAATTCGATTTCCTGATCATCCAGAGGATCTTCGCTCTCATTCTCATCAAGAGCAAAGTCATCCTCTTCCTCTTCGTATGTGTCAGGTACAGGCATGAAATAGTTATCCTTACCAGAAGCTGCATCAGCATCCGGAAAACTATATTTTTCAAAGATATCCATTAATCGTATGTCCATTATCAATATCTGTCATTATTATTCACGGCATTATTCATAGCGCAAAGCCTCTACCGGATCGAGCCTTGCCGCACGCCACGCCGGATAAATTGTCGCAATAATAGAAAGGGAAAAAGCCATAACAACCACTGTAGAGACCTCATTCCAATCCAGCTCAGCCGGTATTTCGGATAGAAAACGAATTTCCTCGTCCCACAAAACTGTGCCTGTAAAACCCTCTATCACCTTACGTATAGTTTCTATATTCAGTGCGAAAGACACCCCCAATATAGCCCCTAATATTGTGCCAATAAAGCCAATACTTGCCCCCGTAAGCATAAAGATACGCATCATATTACCGCGCGTTGCCCCCATCGTGCGCATAATCGCAATATCATGCCCCTTATCTTTCACCAACATAATCATAGAGGAGATAATATTAAATGCGGCGACAATAATAATCATGCTCAAAATCAAGAACATAACATTACGCTCAACTTCTAAGGCGTTAAAGAAACTTTTGTTCATATCACGCCAATCATAAATCCCTGCGCGACCATTAATCTCTATTTCAACAGCATGGCGGATCGTATCAATTTTTTCCGGCTCGCTCAAAAATATTTCAATTGCACTGACACTATCTTTGAATTGGAAGAACTTTTGCGCCGCCGGTAAGGGCATAAAGACAAAGCCATTATTATACTCATACATCTCTACATCAAATATCATGGCAATCTCAAAAGAGCGTTGCGTCGGAACAGTGCCAAAAGGCGTACTCTTTAATTTGGGAGAGGTCAGCGTAATTTTATCGCCGATATTAATATGTAATCTCTTTGCTAGAACATTGCCGATGGCAATTTTAAAGCCTCTGAAATCTTCGATGCTCCCCTGACGAATACCATTATACAAAATATCCCGCGCAATAAAATCTGCCTGCGAAATACCGCGCACCATCACACCACTGGCAGAGGAATGAAAAGACAGCAAAGTTTGCCCTTCAATTACAGGGGTCACAGAAGCAACACCCGGCACAGATTTAATGGCTTTGCTCAACGGCATATAATCATACAATTCACCCACTTGCGAATACGCATTCATATGCCCGCCCATACCCAGAATACGGCTGAATAATTCATGCCGAAAACCGTTCATCACACTCATCACGATAATCAGCGTTGCCACACCCAGCATAATACCCGCGAACGAAAATCCGGCAATAACAGAGACAAAGCCTTCTGCTTTTTTAGAGCGCAAATAACGCCATGCAACGGTACGTTCAAACTTGGATATCATCGAA
Source organism: Alphaproteobacteria bacterium (assembly GCA_002401695.1). Lineage (GTDB taxonomy): Bacteria > Pseudomonadota > Alphaproteobacteria > Micavibrionales > Micavibrionaceae > UBA1672. Next base: position 484,638 of record NVTV01000002.1, on the reverse strand, counting down.
TTAGTAAGCCTTTCCGATTAGAACCTTTTTACCATCATTTGCAAACGGCATACAGCGCGTCGTCAAAGAATGCGACTTCAAAGCTTTTTCGAACCCCGGTAAATCCATTATAGATGTGTCCACGCGAACAAATCCGATATTGGCATCGTGACTGAAATAATCCGTAATGTCGATTAACGAATCTACATCCTTTATATTTTCATCACGGAACGTTTTTGCACGATTAAACATATCATCATGAATGCTTTCCAAAACACCTTGAACATCACTGACAAAATCCGCAACAGAGCATGTAGTTTTAGAATCTTTACCAATATCACGGCGGATATAGGTTAAAACGCCATCATCAACTTCACGTCCACCAATTTCAACACGAATTGGCGCGCCTTTTTTAATCGCATCCCACATTTTATTTGGTGTACGTTCCTCACGATTATCAACTTTCACGCGGATACCTACAGCCTTTAATTTCGCCACAAAATCGTCAATATATGTATTAATTGTCGATGCGTCCTGCCCATCCCTAACAATCGGAATAATAATAACTTGATGCGGGGCAACGCGCGGCGGCATAATCATACCGTCATCATCACCGTGCGTCATAATCATTCCACCAATTAGGCGCGTGGAAATACCCCAACTTGTAGTATGGGCAAACTCTTCGTCGCCCTCGCGACCTTGGAATTTAATACCAATAGATTTTGAGAAATTCTGTCCTAGATTATGCGATGTTCCAGCCTGTAAAGCCTTACCATCTTGCATCATAGCCTCAATCGTATAAGTTGCATCCGCGCCGGGGAAACGTTCATCCTCGGTTTTTTCACCTGTAATCACAGGCAACGCCAGATAATCCTCCACGAAAACGCGATAGGCTTCTAACATTTTAAGTGAGTCCTCTTGCGCCTCTTCTGCTGTTTCAAAGGCGTTATGTCCCTCTTGCCACAAGAATTCAGACGTACGCAGGAATAGACGTGTACGCATTTCCCAACGCATTACGTTACACCATTGGTTCAGCTTCATAGGCAGATCACGATAGGATTGTATCCAACGCGCCATCGCATCGCCGATAATCATTTCCGAAGTCGGGCGAATAACATAGGGTTCTTCCAACTTACCAGCCGGAACAAGGCCATCATCACTTGCTTCTAATCTATGGTGAGTAACAACGGCACATTCCTTTGCAAAACCCTCAACATGGTCGGCTTCACGGCTCATAAAACTGAGAGGAATGAGGAGTGGGAAATAAACATTTTCTACGTCATGATCTTTAATCATACCATCAAAAACACCCTGCATATTTTCCCACAGAGCAAATCCATAGGGCTTAATAATCATGCACCCACGCACAGGTGAATTTTCGGCCATATCAGCGGCCTTGATAACCTGCTGATACCACTCTGGAAAATCTTCTGCGCGTGTTGGCGTTATTGCGGTGCGTTGCTTCTTACCCATAGTCTTTTATACTCCGTAGAATTATTCATTATAATGCGGCGTATGCGATTTGCGATCATCGGGATACTGCCCTTCAATTTTGTCGCTAGAGGGTAAGGGATTGTGCGCGCGCTGTCCATGCTCTGATTGCGGAATTTGTGTTATTTCTTGCTTGTCTTTGCATAAAGACAAGGTACGCTCTGTTACGTCTTCATCATTATATTTAACCCGCCCATCTTGGTATATTTTCAGGCTGGCAATTGTTGGCTTTAACGATATTTCCGTGGGCAAACTTAAGCCAAAGCGATCTATAAGGTCTATTTCTATCGGTATAACGATGGGATTGTTTATGTATTGAGAGCTACTCATACTGACATCTGCGGGGGTAACATGTTTTCCGTGAACATCAACATTGGGCACATATTCGGCGCTGTTTTTAAAATCATCCATCTGACGGCAAAGTGCGGGAATATCAGTTTTATCGGCGGCATATACAGGTGATGAAAAAACAAAGACAAGCCCTAAAACCCTAAATAACCTTTTCATTTAACTTACCTTTTTCCTTTTTAGTCTTGCAATGCCCACGCCTTAAAATCAATAACATCGGATTCAATAACCAAGCAAATGATAGTCCACAATACAAAAGAAATCATCGTCGTTATCTTGAGCTTTTTTTTCATGTTCAAGGTTTTGGGCGCACCGGGGGCACTGTTTTCTTCTCCCTCATCGACATTCTCGTACGTTGTGGCTAAACCGACAGGAAGCACGCAGAACAGCACACTCCACCACACCATAATAAATACAATAAACATGGATACAGGATGCATATCTTTTCCTTATATACCGAGCAACGTCACATGCACAGTCGTCTTGGGACGCAAGCCCAACACCTCTTGAACATATTTGCGTAAAGCACTCATTATTTTCCGTGCGATTTCATCTTCATTGAATGTAACATCAACATCCAAATTATCCAACGTCTCAAGAACGTTGTTTTCCAGCTCGGCGGCAATGCAATCATCACTGCGTTTACAGGTCAAACCAATGGTATCGATTTTAATCTTACCTAAAAGACGTAAATCATCGTCCAGAACCAGTGACGCATGAACCGCGCCTGAGTACTGTAATTTACGTCTTGCGGTGATTGATTGATGGGTTGCAGGAATAATCCGTCGTTGATCCACCGCCAATAGAGCCGTTTCCACGTGATCTACAATTTTAGAACCACCAGATGCAAGATGGATCACTGACCCGTTTTGGGGCACTAATATCTGGTTCACTTGGCATTCTTTCGCCAGAGCTGCTTGCGCGTCCAGCTGTTGCCGCTCACCATGTACAGGGATCACACAATTCGGCCTAACCCATTGTAACATCGCACTTATTTCATCACGGCACGGATGCCCCGACACATGAATAATATTCTTTGTATCGCTTGGTGTTACGATGTTTACACCACCTGCGCTCAAATTATTTTTGACGGTATTGATTGTACGTTCATTCCCCGGAATGGCGCGGGAAGAAAATATAACGGTATCTCCACGGTTCAACTTAACGCCGCGATGATCGCCGCGCGCAACTCTGGCAAGGGCGGCGCGATGCTCTCCTTGAGATCCAGTGAGGACAAGAACGAGGTTTTCATCGGCGATATGGGCAATTTCATCATCGGAAATAAAATCCGCCACGCCATCCATATAACCACAATCATAGGCCGCGCCGCTCATCCGGTGCAATGAACGCCCGATAATGGCAACACTGCGCCCTGCCTCTTTGGCGGCCTTAGTAATGCTGACCAATCGCCCGATATTAGAGGCGAACATTGTAATGGCGATCTTGCCCTTACAATTCTTAAACTCCGCAGCCAAGCCCTTTGCAACATCTGCCTCTGAGCCTGAAAAGCCGTTCACTTGCGCATTTGTAGAGTCACCAACATAGGCCAGTACCCCTTGCTCCCCGATTTCACGGAAACGTGCTTCATCGGTTTTACGGCCAATAACCGGCGCAGGATCAAGATTCCAGTCCCCGCTATGCAAGACATTACCGTATTTTGTTTGGATTAACAGAGCCGCGCTGTCAGGCACAGAATGGGATACGGGAATAAACTCCACCGCAAACGAATTGCCGATCTCCACGGTTTCATCTTGGCCGATGATATGGATCGGAACGCCCTCCACACCTTCTTGCTTTAATTTTTTGCGCAAAACATTAGCAGTAAATTCGGTTGTGTAGATCGGGCATTGCATGCGCTCCCACAGATAGGCTACCGCGCCGATATGATCCTCATGCGCATGTGTAATCACCATGCCTGCCAGCTTATCTTTGTTCGCCGCAACGAAAGACGGGTCAGGCAACAGCAAATCTATTCCAGGGTAGCGATCATCCGCAAAGCCAATACCACAGTCAATGACAAGATATTCATCATCACAGACATAGAGGTTGAAATTCGCACCGAATTCTTCACTACCGCCCAAAGGCACAAAGTAAAATTTATTATTTTTAAAAATATTACGCATCAGCTTTTTCTTTTTTATATATTTCCAATAGACCCTTTAAAATCAGATCACCATCAACTTCATGTATATTATCTGTGCTCTGCGTGTACAGGGGCGCTAAACCACCTGTTGCGATAACGAAAACATCGCTACCCAGTTCACTTTGTATCTTTTCGATAATTGTGTCAATTACACCGATATAGCCCCAATACATGCCTGATTGCATGGCTTGCAACGTATTCTTGCCAATAACCTTATCAGGCTTTTCTATTTTAATCTTGGGCAATTTCGCAGCGCGCAATGTCAGTGCCTCCACCGATAAGCGAACACCGGGGGCAATGATGCCACCTTGATAGACACCTTGATCGTCAATCACATCAAACGTTGTTGCCGTCCCAAAATCGATAACCACCGCGGGTAGTTGATAATGTGCGATCACCGCGACGACACTGGCAACCCTGTCTGCGCCGATCTCGTTTGGCTGTTCAAGGTCGGTCTTTATGTTGGATAAAGCAGCATTGACGAATAATGGCTCAGTCTTGAAAGACTTGCGGCATAATTCCGTCAAATGAAAATCCGTATCGGGCACAACGGAGCTGATAATAACGTCGCCGATATCGCTCCACTTTATATTTTCCAGATCAAATAGCTGCTTCAGGAAAACTGCATATTCATCAACAGAGCGCGAAGCCTCTGTGGCGCAACGCCATGAATGCTGTAGGATATCGCCCTTAAACAGCGCAAAAACAGTATTTGTATTCCCAACATCAATGGCTAGCAGCATTTGCTCATCTTCTTTATTATACACAGCGTAATCCTATCACAGTAAAAACACCTCGCCTGAGGTTATTTTCCTTTTTTCATCGTTTTTTCCGCACGTTATAACCAAGTTACCCAACATATCAATCGTGTCGAACCTACCCTGAATATGATGCGTATCAATTTTCACGCCAATGTCACAGCCAACATCATATGTCTTGCTTAGCCACTGCGCGCGGATATCGTCAAACCCATTATTTTGCCATTGCGTGTAGAGGGTAGAAAAAGAAAATAATACACCTTTCATAAATTTATCGCGATCAACTGTCATCTTTGTGTGATCTTGCAAGAACGTCGCAGTCTCCAGCGGTGCGGAGGCAATATTAATACCAATCCCAATAATGAAATACGGGACTTTATTGTCTTTTATCGGCGCGGCATCAATAAGAATGCCACAGCACTTTCGATTATCAATCAAAATATCATTCGGCCATTTTAAGGTGCTGCTATGCTCTGGTGCGATGACATCATCAATGGCTTTGGCTATCGATAGACCACTTAAGATCGCGATTTGCCCTACACGATTAATCGCGCAATTAGGTTTTATAAGGATAGAAAAGGTTAAATTATCGGGATCACTCTGCCAAATGCGACCATGGCGGCCATAACCGCTTTCTTGATGAAGCGCGTGAATGACCGTTCCTTCGGCTAAATCAGGATTATCAGCAACCGCCTCTTTAAGACGGTCTTGCGTAGAGGGAAGTTGGTCATATGTCTGAATCAGCCAATTAATTGCCATGGGCAAGCATTCCTAAAACAAGGACGTCGCCGCAATCATCGCGCCATCTAAAATTGTATTCGGGTAGAAAATAAAGCCGAAAACCAACGACATTGAAACCAATAGAACAACACGCTTTCCAAAATTCATGCCTTCATCAAATGGATCAGCGGCATCATCAAAGAACATGACTTTGATAATCCGTAGATAATAATACGCCGCCACAACAGAGGCCAATATACCAAGGGTTGCAAGCACATAAAGCTCACTTTCAATTGCGGCTTGGAAAATGAATAACTTACCAAAGAAGCCTGCCAATGGTGGAATACCACTCATCGAGAACATAAGCACAGCCATTGAATAGGCCAGAACGGGGTTATTCTTCGCAAAACCGGAGAGATCACTGATTTTCTCAACCGCGATGCCGTTCCTGCGCATGAATAAGATAATAGAGAAAGAGCCTGCCGTCATCGCCAGATAGATAAACAGGAACACAATAACCGCGCCAACACCTTGCGATGTTCCAGCAACAATACCAATCAGCGCATAGCCCATATTCCCAATTGAGCTGTATGCAAACAGGCGTTTGATATTATCCTGTGCGATTGCGGCAAATGACCCGACAACCAGCGAGGCAATCGACATGAAGTATAAAATTTGCATCCATTGATCCGCCGCAGGAGCGAATGGCCCGAAGAGCAAACGCATTAACAAGCCCAACGCCGCAATCTTAGGAACAATCGCGAAGAAAGCCGTCACACACGTTGGTGCGCCCTCATACACATCGGGTGTCCACATATGGAAGGGAACAGCAGATATTTTAAATGCCATCGCTACCAGTACAAACACCATACCCACCACAACGCCCGGTGGGATCATCGGCAGATTAGCCAGAGTATTTTGCACCGTTATAAAATCAACAGAGCCAACAAAACCGTAAATCAGTGATATGCCAAACAACAACATCCCCGAGGAAAGCGCGCCCAAAATAAAGTACTTTGTTGCCGCCTCACCTGAACGCAGAGAATTTCTATGGAATGCTGCGAGAACATAGAGTGCCAAGGATTGCAGCTCCAACGCCATATAAAGGCTTAGGAAATTATTCGCTGAAACCATCAACATCATGCCAATGCCAGCGAACACAACTAACACAGGATATTCAAAACGAGCAATGCGTTCTTGATATAAATACTGAACAGACAAAGCCAACGACGCTATTAATCCCAATAGAATCAGTAACTTCATAACGCCGGCGAACTGATCCATCACCAACATATCATTGAGAATATATTGTGTGCTCCAATCACCTTCCATCAGAAGGACCGCCGCGATAACAAAGCTGGCACAGGCAGACCAACAAATCACATCCGTACTACGGTTACCTTGAAAAACACCGAGCATCAGAAAGCCCATCCCAGTCAGAGCAAGGAAAATCTCGGGAAGAATCAACATGATGTTTAAATCACCCATTATTCACCCTCCTCTTCTTCAATATTTATGTTCTCAGGGCCAAAGTAGTAGGCTTGCTCCGGCGCAGCCTCTATGGCTTCATACATTGATACAATTTCAGTAACCGCCGGCGACACTCGACTAAGAACGACATTCGGGAACACACCAAGATAGAAAACCAAGATTGCCAATGGAATGAAAATCGACTTTTCCATCAAGGTTAAATCCTTCATTTCTGCAGCGTCTTGATTATCCTGCGGGCCAAAAATAACGCGTCTATAAAGAACCAACATATAGGCAGCGCCCAAAACAATGCCTGTTGTCGCAAAGGCCGCAATCACAGTGTTCGCTTGGAATGTACCAAGCAATGACAGGAATTCACCGACAAAACCACTCGTCCCCGGCAGACCGACAGAACCAAGAGTGAAGATCATAAAGAACATCGCATAGACAGGCATGTTTTTCACAAGACCGCCATAACGTCCAATTTCACGTGTATGCAGACGATCATAAACAACGCCAACACATAGGAACAACGCGGCAGAGATAACGCCGTGGCTAATCATTTGAAAAACCGCGCCTTCAAGACCTTGTTGAGTGAAAGAGAAAATACCGAGCGTAACAAAACCCATATGCGCCACAGAAGAATAAGCAATCAGCTTTTTCATATCTTCTTGCACAAGCGCGACAAGTGATGTGTAAATAATTGCGATTACACTAAACCACATAACGAATTCAGCGTAATAGATGCTGGCCTCGGGCAGCATCGGCACAGAGAAGCGCAAAAATCCATACCCCCCCATTTTCAACAACACACCCGCCAAGATAACAGAACCCGCAGTTGGAGCCTCCACGTGGGCATCGGGTAGCCAAGTATGAACCGGCCACATTGGCATTTTCACCGCGAAACTCGCAAAGAACGCCAGCCATATCCATTTTTGCATCTCGAACCCGACAGGATTTTCAATCAAAGTTGGAATATCCGTCGTCCCTGTTTGAACATAAAGCATCAACAACGCCAACAGCATCAAAACTGAGCCAAGCAACGTATAGAGGAAAAACTTATAGGACGCATAAACACGGTTCTTTCCACCCCAAATCCCGATAATCAAGAACATCGGGATCAAGACGCCCTCAAAGAACACGTAGAATAGAATAGAATCCAGCGCCGCGAACGTCCCGATCATGAAACTTTCAAGCACAAGAAACGCGATCATATATTCTTTGATACGGGTTTTCACGCTGTTCCAACTCGCCAGAATACAAATCGGTGTCAGGAAGACCGAAAGCAGAATGAAGAATACGGAAATACCGTCAATACCAAGGTGATAGCTGATCCCAGCACTTTGAAACCATGTATATTGCTCTTCAAATTGAAAGCCGGATGCTTTGGGATCAAAATTTTGATACATGAACAAACCGAAAGCGAGAGTAAAGAGCGAGCCAAACAAGGATAGATGTTTGATATTCTTCTCGACAATCTCTTCTTCACCTTTTTCACCACGAACCAACGCCACCATCGCAGCGCAAATAAGCGGCAAGAAAATCATAATAGAGAGAATAGGAGGCATATTCATCGTATCAAGCCCTCTACATTTTGTATGTTAGCAACGGAATAAAATGACGGGTCAGCTTTTAACACGAACCATGTAATAATCGTGATAAAGGCAATAATCATGACAAGCGCATATTGGTAAACATAGCCACTTTGGAACTTGGAAAGCCCCTTGGCAAAACGTGAGGAAGCGGCGGCAACACCATCTGCGCCTATGCGATCAATGATCGCCTTATCACTGCGCCAGAAAAGACGCCCCAAAGCCAAAGACTTTGTTACAACAAGAAAATGATAAATCGGGTCAAAGAACCATTTATTGAAGAACAGCACATGTAATGGCTTAAAGATACGTACGATTATCGCGGCGCAGCCCGGCTTTATCATATAGATCAGATAAGCCAACAAGATACCCAACGCGCCAACGACAGTCGGCATTTTTTTGACCCAGAATGGCACGGAGTGCGCGGCCTCTACGGTATCATTGTGTGGCAAGACTTTGATTGCATCGTGCCAGAAATATTCTTTTGACCAGACATTAACGTCGAGAGATGATCCATGACGAGCCGTTTCATGAGCGTCATCATTTCCCTGTTCGTCTGATTCGTGATTACTGGATATATCCGCGTGAATTGCCCCCGCGTCATGATGACCCATTGATGATCCGACAAAGCCACCATAGAAGACAACCCCCGCAAGCATCGAGCCTGTAGCCAAGATAAACAAAGGCATCAACATAATAGAAGGCGATTCATGGACGTGGCTCATCACCTCGTCACTGGCTCGCGGCGCACCATGGAACGTCATTATAATCAAACGCCAACTATAGAATGCCGTCATAAACGCCGCGGCAATCCCCATCCAATAGGCATATTCACCAAACCAAGTATGATCTGCCCAGGCCGATTCAAGAATCATATCCTTCGAGAAATACCCCGCAAACGGCCATACACCAGCCAAAGCCAGCGAACCGATCCACATCATTGCATAGGTCACAGGAATCTTTTTCCAAAGGCCACCCATATTGCGCATATCCTGCTCATCCGACATAGCGTGAATAACCGACCCCGCGCCAAGAAATAATAATGCTTTAAAGAACGCATGGGTCATCAGATGAAAAATCGCTGCGCCATAAGCAGAAACACCAAGCGCAAAGAACATATAGCCAAGCTGGCTCATCGTTGAATAAGCGATAACGCGCTTAATATCATTTTGCGTCAGAGCAATTGTCGCCGCGACAAAGGCCGTCGTTGCACCAACAACAGCCACAACCATCGAAGCAATAGGCGCATATTCAAATACCGGCGAGAACCGCGCAACAAGGAACACACCCGCCGTAACCATCGTCGCGGCATGGATAAGCGCAGAGACGGGCGTTGGCCCCTCCATCGCATCAGGCAACCATGTATGCAAGCCAAGCTGCGCCGATTTACCCATAGCACCGACAAACAGCAATAAACAGATCACTGTCAGAGCATGCAGCTCAAAGCCAAGGAAATTCATCGTCGCATCAGCATATTGCGGAGCATTTTCAAAAATAGTGTCAAACTCAACACTGCCGAACACCACGAAGATCGCCATAATACCAAGAGCCAATCCAAAGTCACCGATACGGTTCACAACGAATGCTTTTTGCGCCGCCGCATTGGCGGAATGCTTATGATTCCAGAACCCAATAAGAAGATAAGAGGCAACACCGACACCTTCCCAACCAAAGAATAACTGCAGCAAATTATCCGATGTCACCAACATCAACATCGCGAAGGTAAACAGGCTAAGATACGCCATGAACCGGCCCTTACATGGGTCGTGGCTCATATATCCGACGGAATAGACATGTACACATGCCGAGACGATATTGACGACGCACATCATAACCACAGCAAGTTGATCAATTTTCAATGCCCACTGGACGGTGAAATCACCCGATGTTATCCAATCGGCAAGAATTGTCCGATACGACCCATCCGCCATATTCTCAGTCAAAATAACATCAAAGAACAGCGCGACAGAAGACAATGCCGCAACAATAACCGCAGCGCAGGTAATAAGCTGACAGCCCTTGTCGCCAATATTTTTACCAAACAATCCGGCAATCAAAAAAGCGAAGAAAGGAGGGAAAACTGCTAATAGCTCCATAATCTACCCCTTCATCTCTGATAAATCTTCCACGGCGATAGAGCCTTTATTACGGAAGAATACAACCAATATTGCAAGGCCAATTGCCGCCTCTGCTGCGGCAACGGTTAGGATAAACATCACGAAAACCTGCCCCACTAAATCATCAAGATAAGCAGAAAATGTGATGAAATTTATATTAACCGCCAACAGCATAAGTTCAATAGACATCAATATAACAATAACATTTTTTCGGTTCAAAAATATGCCGAACACACCAATCGTAAAGATAATCCCTGCGAGAATAAGGAAATGCGTCATACCGATATTTATAAACGTCTCCATATTTATGCCCCTGTTCCCGATGATATTTTCTTAACTTCTAAAACATCGGACGCTTTTCTTGCATGTTGATCTGATACTTTTTGCTTGCGGATCCCCGGGCGTGTCCGGTGAGTCAAAACAATCGCGCCGATCATTGCCACAAACAATATCAAGCCGGACATCTGGAACGGGAAAATATAGTCGGTGTAAAGCACCAAGCCCAAAGCCTCTGAATTTTGTGCATCACCAAAGGACGTAATAGGAAGAGCAAGATTCTGCGCAGCTTCAGGAGAGAATTGCCAATAAGTGTAAATGGTTACAAGTTCAAATAACAATATTCCGCCAATAATGACCCCCAGAGGGATATATTGCATACCGCCCTTGCGCAAATCCGCAAAATTAATATCGAGCATCATAACAACGAATAGAAACAACACAGCAACCGCGCCGACATAGACAATAATAAGGATCATCGCGATAAATTCCGCGCCTAAAAGAATGAATATCCCCGCAGCATTGAAAAAACCGAGGATCAAAAACAAAACAGAATGTACAGGATTACGCGCTGTAACAACCATCAAAGCGCTTACAACTAAAATTCCTGCAAATAAATAAAAGGCGAGTGCCTGTATGACCATCGAAATGTCTCTATTCTTATTCGTCTTATTTTCTAGTCTTTTCTTAGCATTACCGCAAGGTCAGAAATTAAAAAACATTACCTATTTTTGCTTTTTATGTTGAATTATCAAGTAAAAAGACTCGGTATTTTCTTAATACTCACTGATTATATAAATGCAGAGAACTTTTCCGCTTAATTTCCTATCAATCTACCGTAGAATAAATAATAAAAGGCGAATTCATCACGAGCATTGTGTTCATCTGAATGCTTTTTAAAGTGGCAAATTTGACAGTTTGCAACTTTATGTTTAATCTTTGCGCAAAATGAATAGGGAAAAGATAATGACAGATAATCAAGACAGCGGAATAGAAGTAATAGAAATTGATATGGATGAGTACGAAGCCGCTGAAAATCGTATCAAAGTTAGAGAAGCCTGCACGTTACAGTACAACGAACTTGCAACACAAAAAGCATCCGGCAATGATATTGTATTTTCCTCAGATGCCATTGAACAATCTGTTACGTTAACATTCGAAGCAGCCCAGCAAGCACTGGAAGCCACGAATGCAGAAAACATGGAAAAATATGGTATTCCTAACGAAGAGATAAAAATCGGTATCAGAGAATCTCAAAAGCCGGTGACCTTCGAATTTCTAGACGAACCAAATATGTAGAATTAGCGATATGGCGCATCGGCAACGATGTTTGCCGCGATTTGTGCTTCCCAACGATCACCATTATCCAGCAGCTTTTCTTTATTGTAGTAAAGCTCTTCACGGGTTTCTGTTGCGAATTCGAAATTAGGCCCCTCAACAATGGCATCAACGGGGCAAGCTTCCTGACACAGACCGCAATAAATACATTTGGTCATATCGATATCATATTTCGTAGTGCGGCGAGACCCATCTTCGCGTGGTTCTGCTTCGATTGTTATCGCCAAAGCAGGGCAAATTGCTTCGCATAACTTACAAGCAATGCAGCGTTCCTCACCATTGGGATATCGGCGCAAAGCGTGCTCTCCACGAAAACGCGGAGAAATAGGTCCTTTTTCGTAAGGGTAGTTAATCGTTACCTTGGGAACGAAAAACATATATTTCAGGGTTAATAAGAACCCTTTCACAATTTCGGTTAAGAAAAACGCACGTGCAAGTCTATCCATTATTCGGCTTCCTTCTTATCCGCTTCAGTGACATCAACATCAATCACAGCATTCATAACAATGACATGTTCAGCTTTTACGGCAGCAACAGCATCACGCTGTCCCGGCAGAGCGTTAAACGTCATAAGCGTACCCGCGACAAGAACAACCCAAGTCAAAGTGAAAGGCAAAAACACTTTCCAGCCGAGACGCATCAATTGATCGTATCTAAAACGTGGCAATGTCGCCCGCGCCCAAATGTAGAAGAATAAGACAGAGCATGTTTTCAAAGCAAACCAGATGATACCGGGGATAAAGCTGATCGGCTCTAAGCCGAATGGGGGCAACCAACCGCCCAAGAACAAAATGGTCGTCATTGCGCTCATCAAAATCATATTCGCGTATTCACCTAGGAAGAACAACGCATAGGTCATGGCCGAATATTCCACCATAAATCCGCCTGTAATTTCTGATTCGCCCTCGGGCAAATCAAAAGGACAGCGATTCGTCTCCGCCAGAATGGAAATCAAGAACACAATCAACATAGGAAACAGCATGATTTGCACCCATATAGGACGTGGCGCCAAAACAATTTCCTGTAGATTCAAAGAACCTGTCACCAGTAACACACAAACAATAATCAAGCCCATAGACACTTCGTAGGAAATCATTTGCGAAGCAGAACGTAGCCCCCCAAGGAATGCATAGCGCGAGTTAGACGCCCAACCAGCCATCAAAACACCATAAACGCCCATAGATGAAATTGCGAATAAATACAAAATACCGACATTAAGGTTCGCCAAGACCCAGCCCTTATCGAACGGAATAACCACCCACGCAATCAAGGACAAAGCAAACAGTAACATCGGCGCCAGCAGAAACACAACGCGGTGTGCCTGTGAGGGAATGATTGTTTCTTTCGAGAACAGTTTGATACCATCGGCAATCGGTTGCAACAAACCAAATGGCCCAACGGTCATCGGGCCTTGTCTGCGTTGCATCGCGCCCATGACCTTACGCTCCGCATAGGTCATATAAGCAACGGCAATCAACAACCCGATCACCACGATCAAGGTATAGACCACAGTTCTAAGGATCCAAAAGCTCCACGGGTCTGATAAAAATTCGTATAAAAGCTCCATCTAGGCGGCTTCCTCTTTATTCGCAACAAACTGTGCCATATCGGGCTTAAAATAATCAGGCCCTTTTAAGACTTTACCATCGGATTCGCGGCGGATTGGTTTACCGTCCGCGCCCAGTTTGCTCATGTTAGAGCGGTGTACTTCATCAAATGCAGGAGTTTTAAGATGCGCCATGCCAAGGGATAAAAATGCACCATCCAAAACATATTGCAGATCAATAAGCGCATCCAGTGTTTCCACCATATCGCCCTGCTCTAAGGCTTCCCTAAGCTCGTCCAACTCTTCAGCGAGTAAATTTATGCGCAGCTCATTAGTCTTTTCATCCGAAATATGCGGCGCGTTTAAAACAGGTAAACCATATGTTTCATGGAATTCCTGAACCTGATCTAATGTTGTTTTTTGCTCGCTCATTATTCGGCGGCCTCCTGAAAGTCATTTTGATTGGTAAATGCCTCAGTACATGTTTTCATTGTTTTAGAAGCACGACAAATCGGGTTGTTTAAATAATAATTTGGCACGGGTAGAATAAACGAATCTTTTAAAATCCGCCCCTTCATGGAGGGTTTCACCCACTTGGCGGGCGCAACTTCATTTATCTTTTTAAAGATTGGCCATTCCTTTTGGATACGCGTCCGCAGCTCTAACTGTGAGTTATACGGCAATGGCTTTCTGCAGATATGCTCTGACATTGCACGCAAAATCGCCCAGTCTTCTTTCGCATCGCCCGGCGGTGTTACGGCGCGCTTTGCCAGTTGCGGGCGGCCTTCTGTATTCACATAAAGACCATCTTTTTCAGTATAAGCCGCAGCAGGCAGAATAACATCTGCACGCTCTGCCGCGTGATCGCCATGATGGCCTTGATAAACAACAAAGGTTTTCCATCCAATATGTACCCGCGCATTAAATTCATCTGCGCCGAGTAAGAATAGAGCCTCGATCGAGCCATCTTTTGTTCCGGAAATAATTTCGGAAAAGTTCAAACCGTTCTTTTGCGGTAAAAACCCAACCTCAAGGCCGCCAACGCGTGACGCGGCGCCGTGCAAAATATTAAAGCCGTTCCAGTTTTTCTTAACAATGCCTAATGCCTCTGCTGCTTCATGAAGAAGCGCATGAATTGCCATACCATCATCACGACGAAAAACGCCGGAGCCAACAATCATCATTGGCTTTTTTGCTTTCACTTTACCGGCATATTGCTTGACCAGTTTTTCTAAATCCTTCGGCCCCGTTCCCATATGTTCATACGGGTAGGTTAAATCAACAGCTTCACCAATCAATGAAATCGGGATTTTCTTTTCCAGCCAATTTTTACGAATGCGCGCATTAATCATTGTTGCTTCGTGGCGCGGATCAACACCGACAAGCAATATCGCGTCCGCCTCATCAATGCCTGCGATTGTTGAATTGAATAAATATGATGCTCTGTTATCCGTATTGAATACACCACTATCGGTGCGGCAATCCATATTAGGGCTGCCCAAGGCATTCATAAGGTCTTTCATGGCTACCATAGCTTCAACATCGACAAGATCACCAGCAAGCGCAGCAATTTTATCGCCTTTAACACCTGACAGCTTCTTTTTAATATATACGAAAGCCTCTGACCACTCGGCCTCAACCAGCTTGCCGCTTTCCTCATCGCGGATATAGGGGCGATCAATACGCCCTGCCGCAAGCCCATCACAAGAAAAACGCGCGCGATCATCGATCCACTCTTCATTAATATCTTCGTTTAGGCGCGGCAAAATACGCATCACTTCACGTCCACGCGAATCAACACGGATGTTACAGCCCAGAGAATCATGCACATCAATGGTCTCGGTCTTAGTCAGTTCCCAACTTCTGGCACTATAAGCATAAGGTTTAGAGGTCAATGCGCCAACGGGACAAATATCAACAAGATTGCCAGACAGCTCCGTATCTACAATTTCACCAATAAACGTACCGATTTCAGAATCTTCGCCACGGTTAAACTGTCCAAGGACGGGCGTTCCCGCGATTTCCTCTGCAAAACGAACACAGCGCGTACAATTGATACAGCGCGTCATTTCCGTGCCTATTAAAGGGCCGAGGTCTTTGTTCGAAACCGTGCGCTTATCCTCATGATAACGGGAGCGGTCAAAACCATAAGAGACCGCTTGATCCTGTAAGTCACACTCGCCGCCCTGATCACAAATCGGACAATCAAGCGGATGGTTGATAAGAAGCATCTCCATAACGCCTTTACGTGCCTTTTTAACCATCTCTGATTCGGTATGAACAACCATGCCATCGCCGCAAGCTATTGCGCAGGATGCAGCAGGCTTTGGCGGGCCACCCTCAACTTCGACAAGGCACATACGGCAATTTGCCGGAACGGATAGCTTGTCATGATAGCAAAAGCGTGGAATTTCAATGCCTAGCTGCTCGGCGGCCTGCAATATGCTGGTCCCTGCTTCGACTTCGATTTCCATGTCATTGATTGTAATTTTAGGCATTTGTTTCTATTTCCGCGTTAATCGGTAAATTAGAGTATTGAATTATATCTCGGACTACTATTTAATCTGCGCGACGATGAAGATCAACAGTTACTTGATAATTATATGCATACTCGAATAGAAATTCTAGCCCATAAAGATGATGGTCGGGCACATCAGATCGAAAAAACCCTTGATTCTATGGGGATAAAGGCCTGTGTCCGCGCCGTTGACGTGTATTCGTCAGCCAGCGTAGATGCGCAAAAAGATTCTTTTGCACAGAGTTTGGCCAACCCCGTGACCCAAAAAGTAAATCAAACACCCACAGATTTTGATTGGGCACTGGAAATTGGTTTTCTGCCCGGTGTTACGGATAATGTCGGACACACGACATCCGAGCTGTTAAAGCTCTCCGCGCAAAATGATAATGATGACGCGGATCAGGAATGCTTTTCCTCACGTTTATATCTTATCAAAGGCGAAGCGCAGCGTGATGATATCGAAAAACTCTCCGCGATCATTTCGAATAAATTAATTCAGCGCATCTCTATTAAGAGCAATGATGAATACGCACGTGACGGCGGAATGGATGTTGTTATTCCTAAAGTCGTATTGGAGCAAAACGATGTTATTGCCGATAACGTTAATCTTGATATAGACGATGCGGCGCTGGAAACCCTTAGTAAATATGGCATTCCAAACGCTGATGGTTCAAAGCGCGGGCCGTTGGGTCTGCCTCTCGTATATCTAAAAGCCATACAAGCGTACTTCAAAAAAGAAGGGCGCGAGGCCACAGATATTGAGCTAGAAACACTGGCTCAAACTTGGTCAGAGCATTGTAAACACACGATTTTTGCTTCACCAATTGATGATGTAGCAAAGGGTCTCTACAAGCATTATATTCAGCGGGCGACCAAAGAAATACGTGCCGAACGCGGCGATCAGGATATCTGTGTATCCGTATTCTCCGACAATGCGGGCGGGATTATTTTTGATGATAATTACCTGATTACAGATAAAGTCGAAACACATAACTCCCCTTCTGCGCTAGACCCCTTTGGTGGTGCGATTACAGGTATTGTTGGTGTAAACCGCGATTGTATGGGCTTTGGTCAAGGCGCAAAGCCTGTGGTTAATCGCTATGGATTTTGCCTTGCTGACCCGCGTAAAACGCCAAATTATTTCCGTGATGCAAAATGTACAGATGCACTTCTGCCGCCTTCCAATATTATGAACGGCGTTATTGCAGGTGTTGAAGCCGGTGGCAATTGCTCTGGCATACCAACGCCTTCAGGGTTTGTGTATTTTGATGATCGCTTTGCGGGTAAGCCTCTGGTCTTTGTTGGCACGATTGGCCTTATGCCGCGTGAAATTAACGGTAAGCCAGCCCATGAAAAATGCGCGCAGCCCGGCGATAAAATCGTTGTCGCTGGTGGGCGCGTTGGTGCGGACGGTATTCATGGTGCGACATTCTCATCAGTTGCGTTGGATGAAGGTTCTCCCGCAACGGCGGTGCAAATTGGCGACCCAATTACGCAAAAGAAAATGTCCGACGCAATCATCAAAGAGATTCGCGACTTTGGCTGGTATAGCGCCATTACAGATAACGGCGCGGGCGGTTTATCATCCTCTGTCGGAGAAATGGCCGAAGGGTCAGGTGGCTTTCATTTAGAGCTTGAAACAGTGCCACTGAAATATCCGGGCTTGTCTCCATGGGAAATCTGGATTTCTGAAAGTCAGGAGCGCATGACTTTTTCCGTGCCCCCTGAAAACACAGATAAACTGATCGCATTTTTCGCCAAACGCGGCGTTGAAGCAACGGTGATTGGCACATACACCGATTCGGGACGTGCAAAAATATCATGGCATGATGATGTGATTATGGATCTTGAAATGGATTTTCTTCATGACGGAAACCCTGAAACCCCGCTGACCACCACATTCACGCGCGGCGGCGAGGCGGAGCCTGATTTGGCGGAGCCTGACAATTACGAAGACGCAATGCTGACCATGTTGGGGCGTTTGAATATCTGTTCAAAAGAATTCATCGCAACGCAGTATGACCATAACGTTCAAGGCACGGCTGTGCTTGGCCCATTACAAGGGAAAGGCCGCGTTTATGGCGATGTCAGTGTGACGCGCCCTGCTCTGGATTCTCCGAAAGCCGTTGTGCTGTCTCAAGGATTATTTCCCCGTTACAGTGATATTGATACCGCGGCGATGGCCGCAGCAGGAATGGATATGGCGGTGCGTAACGCGGTTGCGGCGGGTGTTGATTTCTCTCGCCTCGCATTGTTGGATAATTTCTGCTGGTGTTCTTCGGATGAGCCGGAGCGTTTAGGCCAGCTTAAGCGCGCTGTTGAAACCATTTATGATATAGCCGTTAAATATCAAACGCCATTTATCTCCGGCAAAGACAGCATGTTCAACGACTTTAAAGGTTATGACGAGAACGGTCAGGCGATTAAAATTTCTGCGCCGCCTACTCTGCTGGTTTCCAGTATCGGTATTATGCCACATACGAAGCACTCTATATCTCTTGCGCCGAAAGCCGCAGGGGACAGCGTTTACATCTTGGGTGAAACCAAGGATGAGCTTGGTGCGTCCGAATATTATGATGAGCTTGGGCATCTGGGCTCAAACGTGCCGGAAACCGATGCGCACCAGAATTTACGCCTCTATAAACTCTATGCCCGCGCAAGCCGTGATTGCTTGATCTCTTCCGCGCTGGCGGTTGGTTATGGCGGCCTTGGTGTAACATTGGCGAAGAAAACGATTGCAGGGCAATTTGGTCTGGATATCGACCTTTCAGGCTTTGAATTACGCAGTGATAAAATGCTATTCTCCGAAAGCACAGGCCGTATCATCGTTACCGTTGCGCCAAAGAACAAAAAATCGTTCGAAAGAAACTTTAAAGGATTTGAACACTGCCATTATATCGGCAGTGTATCATATAGCGAAAATCTGCTTATTCGCGACATCTTAACACTCGACATTAAGACATTAGATGAAGCATACAAAGCGCCATTAAGGGATTATTAAAGTGCAAGGAATTCGAATTTCCTCATACTTACTGTATTTATTTCGAGTCCTTTTAGGAATGGGCGCAGTGCTATTCTTTGCTTGGCTTGTCATTCTAATCAGCCTGCATAATCAATTATATAAAGATGTAGGCGCTAATATCTTCTTTTCGGAAATGTACATTTTTATAATGTTTATAACAACATTATTCGGATTCTTCTGTAATCTAGGCTACGCAAATTACGTGGAAGATCAAAATGACTCGTTGCTAATAAAAAGACGGAAAACCCAAGAAATCATTCATCTTAACGATATTAAGCATATTGGTTATAGTGCTTACTCGGGATGTCTTATCTTGGAACTTGTAAAAGAGAGTAAATTTGGCTCGAAAATACAGTTTTTACCAGAGCGTAAATCCTTTATAAAAAATAATATATTTGAAGATTTGAAAGATCGAATATATAAAGCCCATATTAAGAACGGAACATAAAATGTCAGCAAAAGTAATCGTTTTAAGTGGCTATGGCCTGAATTCGGAAGAAGAGTTACTGCATGCTTTTGAACAAAGTGGTGTTGAGGGTGATATTGTTCACATTAACGATCTGATCGAAAAGCCTGATACGCTGAGCGCCTATAACATACTCGCCATTCCCGGTGGGTTTTCTTATGGTGATGACACCGGATCGGGTAATGCGTTTGCGCAGAAAATGAAGCTTGCCCTTTGGGATGCACTGAAAGCGTTTGTGGCGCGTGATACGCTGACCATTGGTATTTGTAATGGCTGTCAAATACTGGTCAATCTCGGCCTTGTCCCTGCCCTTAATGAGTATGGGGAGCGCGATGTCGCAGTTACTTACAATGCCTCTGCACGATACCAATGTCGCTGGATCGATTTAGCGGTGGAGAGTGCTTCTCCGTGGCTTAAAGATATCGACAGCCTGCACATTCCTGTGGCACATGGCGAAGGTCGTTTCATGATGGAAGACGATACGCTCTCTGCTCTGAAAGAAAACGGACAAATTGCTGCGCGTTTTGTAACGCCTGATGGCACGGCGGCAGAGGGTGAATTCCCGCATAACCCTAATGGCTCTGTATACGACATTGCTGCAATGACCGACAAAACAGGTCGTATCCTGGCGATAATGCCTCACCCTGAACGCGGTATGTTCACATGGCAACGCGATGACTATCATGAGATAAAGGATGCGGCGCAGCGCGAAGGTGTGAATTTATCAGATGAATCAGACGGTCTACAAATCTTCAAGAATGCGGCGGCGTACTTTTCTAGCTAGGATAGAGATCACAGGCCATTATTTTATTGTTAACATCAGTCGTTGATGCCCCGCGAGCATGTAACAATTTGCCCCATCATTACTGTGCATGGTGACGGTATCAACATCTTTGTGCCATGTGCGCAAGAATTTTCCCTCGATTGAAAGTTCTTTAAAAAGATCATCCGGTAGAGAAAAATATGTTGGCGCCTGCCTTGTACATGATGATAGAGATCTTTGGAATATGTCTTCAACCCGAGCCTGCGGATCACCATGTTTTTGGCTTATACTCATCACAACATTCTAATAATTTATTTCGATCACAACAAAATCACCTAGACCAGATCAATCGCCGACATATTATTTATATTATCACCCATAGCCGGACGTGCATGAGCAACATCTGAAAAATTAGAGTGCAAAACAACGACATTCCCATCTTTTTTCCAATCAATCGAAATTTTGTCCTCGTCTTTTATTTGATCGAAAACAACCTGCGTGAATTGCTGCCCTAACGTTGCATTTACAAAATGCATGATTTGAAAATCAGAATCTGCAGACATATACTGATAGGCAGATAACTCCTCAAAACCTAATTTATGACTCTCACCGCTGTATGATGGCGTGTTCGACAACTTTGTAACAGCCTCTTTGACACTGTCAACCAACGCATAATATGTTGGGGCATCACGGTGCACATTCAACGGATTAAACAAGACAGTTGATGGCGCATCCTCTCCCCCACCAAAGCCAAAAAAATCTTTATGGAAAAAATGTGACCCGATTTTACGATCTTCGTACAAATTATCACTCAGATTCTTTTCTGCGTCAGCAGAGGAAATATAACAATTTCTCAGGATTACAACAGGCGCACTGGCTTGCAAAGCAATAATTTCAGACCGTTTGGCTTTTGGAAACATAGTTTTCGGATAACCTTTGGTTTTTGTATCAAAGATATCTGTGAGCTCCGCGAATTTAACCTCAAGTACAAATGGACGTATAAAAGCGCAATGATCAACGCGCGCATTGAACACTGTTTCCACCTCTTTTTGAATATCTTTAATGTCTTTAACCATGGGGCAGAATAGCTCAGCTTATAAGTTATGTCAAAAGAATAAACGCCTAAAAACCCCAAATAACCAAGGGTAAATCAACATCTTCGTCCATAAATTTTTGGAAGATAAGCGATGATATTTTATGGGCGGCTGCTTCTGTATAGAGGTCTGCGTGATTTTCGCTTAGAAAGTCGTCCAGCTCCTCACTTAAGAAACAACCGGGCGACTGATTATCGTTCTGCCAAACAACGCCATACGTCTCGATTTTTTTACCGTCTAATGTGCCTAAAATTTCATAAGCCGCAGATGGAAAAACGGTAACGTTGTCCTCGCCGCTGAACTCTAACGCACAAGGGTCAATATTTAAAATATCCGTAATAATAAAAACCATTATTTACGCAGCCATTTTACGGTATTCCATGATGCGCTTTTCCATTTCAGGGCGGAAATGCTTAATCAAGCCCTGAACCGGCCATGCCGCCGCGTCACCAAGGGCGCAGATCGTCTGCCCCTCAATTTCCTTTGTTATTTCAAATAGTTGGTCAATTTCGTCAACGGTTGCATTGCCCTGCACCATGCGTTTCATCATCCGCCAAAGCCAGCCTGTACCCTCACGACATGGTGTGCATTGGCCGCAACTCTCATGCATATAAAATTGTGATAAACGGCAAATTGCCTGAATAATATCAGTGGATTTATCCATGACAATGACACCAGCCGTTCCAAGGCCTGTACCAACCTCACGCAAAGAATCAAAATCCATACGGATATGATCGCATGTTTCCTTGGGCAACATCGGCGTTGATGACCCACCTGGAATAATCGCCAATAAATTATCCCAACCACCGATTACACCGCCGCAATGTTTCTCAATCAGATCTTTTAACGGAATGCCCATTTCTTCTTCAACATTACAGGGGTTTACGACATGACCAGAAATACAAAACAGCTTCGTTCCTGCGTTTTTCTCATCACGACCAAGCCCTGCGAACCAAGAGCCTCCACGGCGCAAAATTGTCGGGACAACAGCAATCGTCTCCACATTATTCACAGTGGTTGGGCATGAATACAGCCCCGCCATAGCAGGGAAAGGTGGTTTGTTTCTAGGTTGCCCTTTTTTACCCTCAATTGATTCAATCAACGCGGTTTCTTCACCGCAAATATATGCGCCCGCACCGCGATGCACAATTATATCAAAATCCCAACCCGATCCAGCCGCATTTTTACCGAGCAGCCCCGCATCATACGCCTCATGGATTGCTACAGAAAGAGAGGAACTCTCGTTATAGAACTCTCCACGAACGTAAATATAGGCCGCATGCGCGCCCATCGCAAAGCCCGCAATCAGTGCGCCTTCAATCAATTTATGTGGATCATTGCGCAAGATATCACGATCTTTACACGTGCCCGGCTCCGACTCATCCGCGTTAATCACCAAATAATGTGGCTTATCGCCAACCTCTTTGGGCATGAACGACCATTTCAGCCCTGTTGGGAAACCTGCACCACCGCGACCACGTAAGCCTGATGCCTTCATTTCGTCAATAATCCATTCGCGGCCCTTTTTAAGAATCGCTTTAGTATTATCCCAATCCCCACGTTTTTGCGCAGCCTTGAGAGTAAAACTCTCCCAGCCATAGAGATTTGTAAATATTCTGTCTTTATCATTAAGCATCAAACAACCTTCGCCTTCTTTGCACGATCTTGCATTGTTGTGGGGCCTGAGCTTGGCATAGAGGCCCTACGTCCTGTTTGAGAGCCGACTGTCGCTTGAATGTCCTGTGACAGAGTATCCAGAACTGCCATCATGTTCTCAGGTGTCAAATCTTCATAATAATCATCGTTTATCTGAACCATTGGTGCGTTCACACATGCGCCCAAACATTCAACTTCCATAAGGGAAAATTTACCATCCTCCGTGGTTTCCCCCATGCCGATCCCCAAATGTTTTGTGGTCGCCGCAACGATTTTATCAGAGCCACGCAGCCAACACGGCGTGGTGGTACAGCATTGCACCAAATATTTTCCAACAGGCGCAGTATTATACATGGAGTAAAAACTGGCGACCTCATAGACCTTAACTTTATGCATACCCAGCAATTCAGCAATATGATCCATTGCTGCGCGCGGTATCCATCCTCCATAGGGCGGGTGTTGCTTTGCGCCCTCTTCTGCGACCTGACGCTGCGTTAAATCAAGCAGCGGCATAACGGCGGACTGCTGCTTTCCCTTTGGATAGCGAGCAATCATTTCCTTCACAGCTTTTTTAAAGGTTTTGTTGAATTCAAAACTCTCCGGCTGATAGTCTGCATGTAAATCAAATGGCTTTTTCATTATATTTTCAACTGGTTATTATTATTTAGGTTTAAAACACGGGTAATCTAAAATTTTAAAGCCCGTTTTATATGTGGCAATTGGATAAGATGTGACAAGTTCACTCTTTTCACCATCACTATCAATCGTCCAGACCTGGAATCCAATAACACTCTCAGGCTCTACCGCAAAATCAAGTTTCTTGCGGTCATATGATTCTGCTACATCCTTAAAACGGATATCCACCTTATCGGCAAGCCAAGTCTTTGACATTTGCCATGCAAGGCGATCAGGATTGGGCGCGGGGCAATCGGGATGAAGTATTCCCATATATTGTTTCATATCACCGGAAGCAAACACATGAATAATATCCTGCGCGAAAGCATCCAATTTGTCATTTGCCTGCACCTGAAAAGACACGCACATGACAACAGCAGAAAACAGCAGCCCTATTTTTTTCATCGGTCAATCTCTCCAAACACGATATCAAGAGAGCCAATAATAGAGACAGTATCCGCCAGTTGATGGCCTCTGCTCATGAAATCGAGCGCTTGTAAATGCGGAAAGCCCGGGGCGCGGATGCGGCAACGATAAGGCTTGTTTGTGCCATCACTGACCAGATACACACCAAACTCACCTTTGGGCGCTTCAACAGCGGTATAAGTTTCACCCGCAGGCACGTGGAAGCCTTCAGTGTAGAGTTTAAAGTGATGAATCAACGCCTCCATAGAGCTTTTCATCTCCGCGCGCGGCGGCGGTGTCACTTTATAATCATTGGAGCGCACATACCCGTCAGGCATTTTTTCCAAACATTGCTTCATAATATGGATCGATTGATACATTTCTTCCATCCGCACAAGGTAACGCGCATAACAATCGCCCGTTTTACCGATTGGAATATCGAAATCCAGTTCGTCATAAACTTCATAAGGTTGAGACTTACGCAAATCCCAAGCGATACCCGAACCACGCAGCATTGCGCCGGTAAAGCCCCAATCCTGTGCATCTTCAGGCGATACAACGCCAATATCCACGGTGCGTTGCTTGAAAATACGGTTTTCAGTCAGCAGACTTTCAAGGTCAGTCAAGAATTTAGGGAAATTATCACACCAATCCATCATATCTTCTGCAAGGCCGGCAGGCATATCTTGCGCCACGCCGCCCGGACGGAAATAGTTGGCGTGAAGCCGTGCGCCGCAAATGCGCTCATAAAACTCCATGCCTTTTTCACGCTCTTCAAATCCCCAAAGCGCGGGCGTAATCGCACCGACATCAAGGGCAAAGGTTGTGATATTCAAAATATGGCTTAAAACACGCCCTAATTCACAAAATAAAACCCGAATATACTGACCACGGCGCGGCACAGTAATCCCCAGTAACTTTTCAATCGCCATCGCGAAAACATGTTCCTGATTCATCGGGCAAACATAATCCAGACGATCAAAATACGGTAAAGCCTGCATATAGGTCTTATATTCGATCAGCTTTTCCGTACCACGGTGCAACAAGCCAATATGCGGATCGGCGCGCTCAACAATTTCGCCTTCCATCTCAAGCACCAAGCGCAACACGCCATGCGCAGCGGGATGCTGTGGCCCGAAATTCATTGTGAAGGGCTTGATCTGTGTTTCTTCGCCAATCACCACATCGGGTGTGTCTATTCTATCCTTCAGAGGCATTATCTTGGCCCTCCGTATCCTTAGCATCGTCGATGATGCCCTTCCATCCAAACGGAACAGAACCCTTGCCATCGCCCGCATTTTGCATATCAGTCATACCCTCCCACGGGCTGAGGTAATCAAAGGAGCGATAATCCTGCGTCAGCGTCACTGGCTCGTAAACCACGCGCTTTTGCTCTTCGTCATAGCGCAGCTCTACATAGCCCGTCAGCGGAAAGTCTTTACGCTGTGGATGGCCTTCAAAACCATAATCAGTCAAAATGCGGCGAAGATCAGGATTGCCTGCGAACAAGATCCCGTACATATCCCATGTTTCACGCTCCAGCCAACCTGCGACGCTGAATACGCCCGTAACCGTCGGGACAATTTGATCCTCCTCCACGGCGATTTTAATACGGACACGGCTATTTTGACGCATAGACAACAAGCAATAAACAACATCGAAACGCTCGGGACGTTCAGGGTAATCAACACCACATAAATCAATCAGTGTCGTATACTCACACTCACGGTCGTCACGAAGGAATTGCAACACCGCCGCGATATCATCGGGTTTGACCTGCACAACAAGCTCGTCCTTTTCAAAGACATACCCTATTACGTGCTTTTCCATTTTTTCCGATATGTAATCGGCCAAATCTTTGAGGGAATCATCGGGCAATGCGGGTATCCTCTCTTTGAATTTTCTTTTGAAGCTGCATCAGACCATAAATCATAGCCTCTGCCGTTGGTGGACAACCGGGAATATAGATATCCACAGGCACAATACGATCGCACCCACGCACGACAGAATAGGAGTAATGATAATACCCGCCGCCATTCGCGCACGAGCCCATAGAAACAACCCAACGCGGCTCTGGCATCTGGTCATAAACACGACGCAGCGCAGGCGCCATTTTATTGGTCAGTGTCCCAGCCACAATCATAACATCGGATTGGCGCGGGCTGGGGCGTGGAATAATACCGAAGCGATCAAGGTCATAGCGACTCATATACCCGTGGATCATTTCCACCGCGCAGCAAGCCAAACCGAAGGTCATCGGCCAAAGCGATCCTGTCCGTGCCCAATCGAACAGCTTATCTGTATTTGTCAGAAGAAAGCCTTTTTCATCAAGCGTTTTTGAAATCGCGGCAGGCACAATATCCTGCTCTAACGCTGGTGGAAAAGGCGCGCGCGCTTCCTGCATATAGTTCGGCGCGGTTATAATTTTTTTATCGTGGCTCATATTACAGCTCTCTTACCCTTAATTCCCGCTTCTTCATTCCCACTCAAGTCCGCCCTTTTTCCATTCATAGACAAAACCAACAGTCAGAACAGAAAGAAAGACAATCATAGACCAGAAACCAAAGACACCAATTTTGCCAAGAGTTATAGCCCATGGGAATAAAAATGCGATCTCTAAATCAAAAATAATGAATAATAATGTGACCAGATAAAAACGCACATCAAATTTGCCACGCGCATCAGAAAACGCATCAAAACCACATTCATAGGCAGACAGCTTTTCAGGATCAGGCTTACGTACACCGGCCAAAATAGATCCGGCAATCATCGCGACAGACATGCCTCCGGCGATGGCTATAAAGACGAGGATGGGAAGGTATTCAATGAGTAATTCTTGCGGCGCCATAAGCATATTCTTTCAAGACGATTCTTATCCTAAGTTCTAACAGCTTATAGACGCGTTGAAAATACCCTTAACCGATGTTTTTCAATATTTTTAACAAGAAAATCGCCCCATAGAGCCACATAAGAGACAAGAAGCGCTTCCCATTCAGGATTAGGGGGCAGACCTGCGTGAATAGATTTTTCACTTTCGATATACCCATGCCAATCAGGGGGCTAGGGGCATATATTCGTCCTGCACATCGCTATCCAAAGCACGCCTTCATGATCGCGGGAGTATAGATCTGCGCGCCCTGCTCGTTCAAATGATCTGTGTTTATGAGAACATCATCCGCAAATGATATCCCCAAATCCCTGTAATCCACATATTTAATGTGACCGCCGCGCCCTTCATCCTTAACAATTCCCTCAAAAAAACGTTCCATCGGGGCCATTGAAAATTTATCAGCATATATCCGGTTATATATTTCCGACACGGGCGGACGCACAAGACAGATTTGCGCACCGGAATTCATCAGGTTAGAAATCATCTCTTTATACCGGATTGCGAACATATGGTTCTGAAAATCCTCCGCCGGCGCATGATCCCGCAATTGCCGCACGGTTTTCTCTGTTTTCTGGCTCATGGACTGCTCAGCCCACAGCACACGCCCCCTCCGTTGCTCCTCCGCCTTTACACGCGGCGGTGATAGGTGCAGGGCCTGCATCACCCGCGTTTTCAAAAGCCCAATCGGATTTTTGGCTTGCAGCACATTCAGAATTTTCCACTTCACAGTGTCATGGAGCGCCGCCTGATACACATTGTTAAACACATAAATATCATCCCGCCAATCCAACGCCCGCACAGGCAGACTCGCATAAATCCCCACGTTACCATCAATGCGATATTGTGAAAAAATATGCGGACTGGCCAGAATGATGATTTTTTCAATTCTATTGCGCGAGGCATAAGAACGCACGACCGAATCAAACATCAACACATTCATCCCCTCAACCGAAAGATTGGCGAAGTTTTCCGGTAAATTGGTGAAGGCAGCCTTTGTATGTGAATCGCCGATAATAACGCCGGCTTTATCCTCGTTCAAAATCGTGTAAACCTGTTGCGCGAGCCGATGATACGTCATAACATAACCACGGATCACAATTTCAGAGCACAGAAGTGCCAAACATATAACCAGAAAAAGTGAAACTAAATAACGCTTTGTCATGTGCGGAGCCTAAAAATTAAAATAAAGAAATTCGTTGGGATTATTCAACGATATTAACGCAGCAACCGCCATCCCTCCAACAATAAAAGCCCACCTCAAATTTGGCTTCCATTGAAAGGGTCCGACCACAGATTTATGCGCATCGGTCCAAAGAGCAGGGCGATAACTGCGCATAATCGTCATTGAATTCGGGGCAAATAATACGATCAGCAACAAGCCCCCCGTAAACACAACTTGCGCCGCCCCGTAGAAATAAGGATTGCCGTCCTGCAAAACACTTACACCATGCAAGCCGGCCATGCTTTCCAGCATATGAAGTGCAACACCCAAATTATCGGCCCGAAAGACAACCCAAGCGATAACAACAGCCATAAATGTCACCAACCACCCGCCGCCACGCACCAGATACCGCGCGCCGCCCGTCACCTGTGCCACCGAAGATGCGAACATGCGCTGCCACATGTGGTTAATGACCAAATATACACCATGCAACGCGCCCCAAACAACGAACGTCCACGCCGCACCATGCCACAGACCGCCGAGCAACATCGTCACCATCAAGTTCCTGAGTTGTTTCCAGCGCCCGCCCCTATTCCCGCCAAGTGGGATATAAAGATAATCCCGCAAAAAACATGAAAGTGTCATATGCCATCGCCGCCAAAACTCAACAATACTGCCCGCCTGATACGGTGAAAAGAAGTTAAGCGGCAGCACAATACCAAACATCCGCGCCAAGCCAACAGCCATATCGGAATACCCCGAAAAATCAAAATAAATCTGAAGCGTAAAAGCCAGCGCCGCCCCCCAAGCATCCGCAAAGCCCAGAACCTCGCCATGCGCAGCGGCCTCGAAAACCGGCGTCGAATATTCCGCAACACCATCTGCTAAAATGACTTTTTTAAACAGGCCGAAAATAAAAATAGTCAAACCAACCGTTAAATTATCCAGAAATGAACGCATTTGAACTTTATCAAACTGCGGGATAATATCCTTATGATGCACAATAGGACCGGCAACCAGTTGCGGAAAGAACGTCACAAATAAACTGAAATGCCAAAACCGTTTATCCCTGACTTCCCCCTTATAGGAATCAACCAGATAGGCAATGATCTGAAAAATAAAGAACGAAATTCCAAGCGGCAGAACAACAGTGCCTGCATCCCATCCAAAACCGAGTGGTTGCAAGACATTATGCGTCAAAAACTCCGCATATTTAAAATAAGCCAGCACCAGAAGATTGAATCCAAGTGCGAAGACAAGCAACCACCGCGAGCGTGTCACTGAAAGCAGATACCCAAAATAAAAATTAACAACCGTGAGCGGCACGATCAGTGCCAAATAATGCACATTCCAGCATCCATAAAAGAACAGTGACGCAAGCACCAAGAATACAACGGCAAGATTACCCCTCTGTTGCTTGATCGAGCGACGCCCCCAAAGGACATAGACCGCCAAAACAATGGGCAAAAATCCATAAATAAAAATTTGAGAGTTAAATAACATAAAATATTAACGCACAAGCTTCGGCATAAATGGGGGTTTATCCAACAACTGATAGCGCCCCGATCATTGTTTGTATTTCCTTACCGCGCACATCCGAAAATGCATCAAACCCACATTCATAGACAGATAATTTCTCCGCATCAGGCTTACGCACACCGGCCAAAATAGATCCGGCAATCATCGCCACAGACATGCCTCCGGCGATGGCTATAAAGACGAGGATGGGAAGGTATTCAATGAGTAATTCTTGCGGCGCCATAAGTGTTATTCTTTCAAGACGATTCTTCTTCTAAGCTCTAACAGCTTATAGGCACGTTGAAAACACCCTTAACCGATGTTTTCATTTTTTTTATAAGAAAACAACAATTTATTACGCGACAATTTTGCATTGTTTCACCAACAGTGTAATCTGGACACACACAGAATAGAGACGGAATAAAAATGGCACGAGAAACCTTTAATATTGACGACAATAAGCTTCGCCAAGAACTGGAATCGTTAAGCGATATTGCCTTACAAGAAACCTTCGACAGTACAAGCGACGCCTTATATGGCCCAGACGCATTAAGCGATGCGGAAGTACAAGATTGCACCCAACTTGAAGAGCTTGCCATCAGAGAACGAGCCATCATACGTATATCGAATGAGATCATAGAAGAACGAACAAAAATCACGACTCCAAGCATTTAGACAGGCTCGTCGAAACATTTTACAAATAAGGGAAAGAAGCGATTGGTGGGTGATGACGGGATCGAACCGCCGACCCTCTCGGTGTAAACGAGATGCTCTCCCAGCTGAGCTAATCACCCTAACCAATCGATGGCATATATCTAATAAGTCCCGCGACAAAAAGCAAGAACAGAATTCAATATTTATAAAAAAAATTCGGCCGCACATATAATAAGGGCGGCCAAACATAATATTTATAAATCTGAAAAGGCAGAATTACTTCTTTTTCTTACCGTTTACAGCTTCTTTAAGCTCTTTACCAGCTTTGAATTTAGGTTGCTTAGAAGCCGGAATTTGAATTGGCTCACCAGTGCGTGGGTTACGGCCAGTTGTCGCAGCGCGGTCGGATACTGAAAAAGTACCAAAACCTACTAGACGAACATCTTCACCAACTTTAAGGCTGCCTTTGATTGCGTCAATAACGGCGTCAACAGCGGATGCTGCTTTTTGTTTAGACATATCTGCAGAAGCAGCTACTTTTGATACAAGATCTTGCTTGTTCATAAGGAATTCCCTTTACGTTTAAGTTAAAAGCCATACTGCCCCCGAAACCATTCCGCAGGCAGTCTGAAAACGACTGAAACCAAAATACATAATAAAATGCGAAACACTTACCCAGTGCGCGGTTGCAATCATTTTAAGTGATTCCTTTGTAAGCCTTTTTCGCAAAAGGTTCAATGGTGAATCACTCTTTCTCCCTTGTTTTCTGCAGTTTCTGACGAAATTTTGTCTAATTCTCCATTTTTTAGTGATTCCAGAGGTTCCGGCATGTGTAAAAGGGCGTGTGAAAGCACCTCATCAATGGTTCTAACGGGAATAATCTTCAAACCTTTGAGAACATTTTTCGGAATATCGGCTAAATCTTTCTCATTATCTTGGGGAATCAGTACTGTTTTTATGCCTCCGCGAAGCGCCGCCAGCAGTTTTTCTTTTAAACCACCGATTGCCGTAACATTACCACGCAAGTTCACTTCACCTGTCATCGCGATATCTCTACGAATCTCAATGCCCGATAATGCAGATATAATTGCCGTTACCATCGCCGCGCCAGCAGATGGCCCGTCTTTGGGCGTGGCCCCTTCCGGAACATGCACGTGGACTTGCTGTTTCTTCAGGATTTCATAATCCAGACCATATTGTGCCGCACGAGATTTGGTTAACATCTCCGCCACGGTAATAGATTCCCGCATGACGTCTTTTAAGTTACCAGTTGTTGAAACTTTACAGTCTTTACCCGGCATTGTCACAGCCTCGATGGACAATAAATCGCCACCACTTTCCGTATAGGCCAAGCCATTAACCACGCCAACGCGGTCAAATTCTTCAATTTCACCATAACGACATTTTTTAACACCTGCATATTTTTCAAGGCCACGCGGGGTGATAGAGATTTTCTCCTTCCCCTTCATCAATATATCTTTAATCGCTTTACGACAAAGATTTGCCAGCTCACGCTCTAATCCACGGACACCCGCTTCGCGTGTGTAATAGCGGATAAGATCACGGATAGCTGTATCACTAATGGTAAATTCATCACGCTTTAGTCCTGCCATTTTCATTTGCTTTTTCAACAAATGGCGTCTTGCGATTTGAACTTTTTCATCCTCGGTATAGCCAGAGATACGAATGATTTCCATACGATCCAGCAATGGACGTGACATATTTGAAATATTATTCGCCGTACACACAAACATCACATCGGACAAATCAAAGTCCATTTCCAAATAGTGATCTTGGAACTTATCATTTTGTTCCGGATCGAGAACTTCCAGCAATGCGGAGCTAGGGTCGCCGCGGAAATCAGAGCCAAGTTTATCAATCTCATCCAGCAAGAATAGAGGGTTAACGGTCTTCGCTTTTTTCATACCTTGAATGATTTTTCCCGGCATCGCACCAATATAAGTGCGGCGATGACCGCGAATTTCGCTCTCGTCACGAACGCCGCCCAAAGACATGCGCACAAAATTACGGTTTGTTGCTCTGGCAATGGATTTACCCAAAGATGTTTTACCAACACCCGGCGGCCCTGCCAAACAAAGGATCGTACCGCGCACTTTTTTCGTACGCTGCTGAACCGCGAGATATTCCAATATACGTTCTTTAACTTTTTCCAAGCCGTAGTGATCTTTATCGAGGATCGCTTGCGCGGCTTTTATATCTTTCTTCACGCGAGATTTCTTATGCCACGGCACACATAAAATCCAGTCAAGATAGTTACGCACCACTGTGGCCTCTGCGGACATAGGGCTCATCTGGCGAAGTTTTTTCATTTCTGCTTTGGAACGCTCGCGCACTTCCTTAGGCATCTTGGTTTCTTCGATTTTCTTATCCAGCTCACCCAATTCATCAAGGCCGTCTTCACCGTCGCCAAGCTCTTTTTGGATCGCTTTCATTTGTTCGTTCAAATAATATTCGCGCTGCGTCTTTTCCATTTGGCGTTTCACACGGCTGCGCACACGTTTTTCAACTTGAAGAACGCCGATCTCCCCTTCCATAAAGGAATAGATACGCTCCAACCGCTCGGCTGTTGTGGCGAGTTCGAGCAAATCCTGCTTTTGGTCGATTTTCAATGCCAAGTGAGACGCAATGGTATCAACCATTTTAGATGGTTCATCAATTTGGTTAATCGAGACAATAACCTCTGGTGGTATTTTTTTGTTCAGCTTCACATATTGCTCAAACTGCGTCATTGCGGCGCGAGATAGCGCTTCCAACTCTTCATCGCCAACAGTCGTATCAACAATGTCCGTTATATTGGCTTCAATATAACCATTTTTATCCACCAACTTAGAAAGGCGAACGCGCGCGCCGCCCTCGACAAGAACCTTAACTGTTCCGTCAGGTAATTTCAGAAGCTGAAGAATCGTGCCCATTGTTCCGACGGAATAGAGATCCTCCGGCCCAGGATCATCTTCCGATGGCGTTTTTTGCGTAACCAGAACAATTTTCTTATCGGCATGCATTACATGCTCTAGCGCCTGAACAGACTTATCCCGTCCAACAAAAAGCGGTACAATCATATGTGGGAAAACAACGATATCTCTTAGGGGGAGAACAGCATATGGAGTGTTCTTTGTATCTGACATTCAATAAGTCCTTACATTTCAATAACGCGTCTACTATATACAGGAGAAAGTGCCGTTTTAAAGGCATTTTCATCCATTCTACGCTGATAATGTTGAAAGCATTCTTAATATACAAGCAAAAGCTATAAAAAGAAGAATGCAAAATATCAACGTTTCTATATTACGCAGATAAAAGTTTATTTTTTCTTATCATCTTCATCGTCCGGAACAGGCTTTGATTCAACGACGTGATCGATAAGCCCCCAGTCTTTGGCTTCTTGCGCGCTCATGAAGTTATCGCGATCCATTGCTTCTTCCACAACCTTCAATTTTTGGCCTGTATGTTTTACATAGATATCGTTCAAGCTTTGACGTAAACGTAAAATTTCTTTCGCTTGGATTTCAATATCAGTGGCCTGCCCACGCGCACCGCCCGAAGGTTGGTGAATCATAATCCGTGAGTTCGGCAAAGAATAACGCAGCCCCTCTTCCCCCGCCATAAGCAAGAGAGAGCCCATAGACGCCGCCTGCCCTACACATACGGTTGAAATCTTAGGGCGGATATATTGCATGGTGTCATACATCGCCAAGCCAGCTGTAACAACGCCGCCCGGAGAGTTAATATAAAAGGAAATCTCTTTATTCGGATTTTCTGATTCCAAAAACAAGAACTGCGCACAGATCACGGAAGACACATAGTCATTCACTTCGCCTGTCAGAAAGATAATACGCTCCTTCAATAGTCTCGAATAGATATCGAATGCACGCTCCCCGCGGTTCGTCTGCTCAATCACAGTCGGGACAAGATGGTTCATATAGGTATCAATTGGATTTGAATCAAACATATTTGCTCACAGTTTCTAAATTACAGGGTTATTCGATTGAATACGACTCACACGCCCAAACGCAAGAGTCAAAACAAACCGTACCCACTGTGCACGGCTTGTTCAAGAATTTTATATAAATATTTTATTTCTACTAAGATGCTTTTTTCTTAGGAGCCGCTTTTTTCTTCTCAGCAGGCGCCTTTTTGGCCGCAGGCTTGTCGTCAGATGCTTTGTCATCTTTCTTTGGTGCAGCCTTCTTTTTCGCCGCCGGCTTTTTCTTTGCCTTTGGCGCGTCATCTGCATCTTCATCGGCTGTCAGTTCTTCAACCGTGACTTCTTTTTCCGTTACTGTTGCCAGTTCAAGAATGAAATCAACGACCTTGTCCTCATAAATCGGCGCACGAAGTGATTCTAATGCTTCACGGTTTTTCGCAAAGTAATCGAAAACTTCTTTTTCCTGACCCGGATATTTCTGGGCTTCGGTGATTACAGCTTTTTGCAATTCTGCATCTGCAACCTGAATGTTGTTCTCTTTACCAATTTCGGACAAAACAAGACCTAGACGAACACGGCGACCTGCGATGTCTGTCAGCTCGGCTGTTTCTTCTTCTGTTGGCTCTTCATCAACGCCGCGTTGTTGGTTATCCATTTTCACTTGTTGAAGGATGTTTTGTAATTCTAAATCCTTCATGCCTTGTGGGATTTCAAACTGATGTCCTTCATCAAGTTGATCCAATAATTCTTTTTTCAACTTCAGGCGACTATGGCTGTCGAACTCTTGGTTTGTTTGCTCGGCGACGGCTTTACGAAGGGCTTCCAAATCATCCATACCTAAAGATTTTGCGAATTCATCATCAATTTCTGCGTCAACGGTTTCACGGATTTCGTGAATTTCAACATCAAAAATTGCATCACGCCCTGCAAGCTCCGCAGAACCGTATTCTTCGGGGAACTGAACTTTGACTTCAACTTTATCACCGGCTTTTTTGCCAACAAGTTGCTCTTCAAAACCTGGAATGAATGAATTACTACCAAGCTCTAAGTTATGACCTTCTGCAGCCATACCCGGTTGCTTCACATCATCATCAGCCGTGCGGCCATCAAAATCAATTACAACAGTATCGCCGGATTTTGCCGCGCGTTTACCTTCAATTGGCTTGCTTGATTTACGCATAGAGGTAATGCGCCCTAATGCTTCATCAATTGCTGCGTCATCTGCTTTTGCAACCTGTTTGGTTAGCTTAAAGCCTTTGTAATCTTTAATTTTTATTTTCGGAAGAACTTCAATGTTCATTGTGTAAATAAGGTCTTTGCCTTCATCAAAGGATTTAACTTCGATTTTTGGCTGTAATGCCGGTGTGATCTCTTGATCCTTCATTGCTTGTAGCGAACTGTCATTCACTGCGCTTTCAAGCACTTCGCCCATAACGGCCTTACCGTATTTTTGTTTCATAAGAGACATCGGCACTTTACCTGGGCGGAAACCCGGTATTTTAACTGTCTTGCTCAACTCTGATAAGCGTGTATCGACATGGTTCGCGATTTCATCTGCGCCCACAGTCACTTCAAGTTCATGGTTTAGACCGTCTTGCTTAAGCTGTTTTACTTGCATTGTGATGCTCTTCTCTTATGTCTGTTTATAATCTAAAAATTCTAATGAAAAAAAAAGCCGTATCATTCGGCTTAAATTTTAAAATGGTGCGGATGAAGGGACTTGAACCCCCACTTCCAAAGGAAACTAGAACCTAAATCTAGCGCGTCTACCAATTTCGCCACATCCGCACAGGTATATATCGTAAGCCCTCATTCGAACTTAATGCGCGTTTCTACCCTAGTTTTTCACGAATTCCAAGTATTTCTTTTAAAATTTTTGGAATTATTTCGATGATATCACTTGCAACAAGCCCACAGCCAATTATTTCCGAGGCTCGACCATGTATCCAAACTGCGGCACATGCGGCCTCAAACGCTGGCATACCTTGCGACACCAGCCCTGCAATCATACCCGATAAAACATCCCCCGATCCAGCCGTTGCGAGATAAGGTAAGGCGTTATTATTCACAACGGCCTCTCCATCAGGCGCAGCAATGATGCTGTTAGCACCTTTTAACACGATAATAGAATTAGAGATTTTTGCGGCCTCTATGGCAGCCACCGCACGATCCTCTTTTAAAACACCCGGAAATAGCTTTTTAAATTCGCCATCATGCGGCGTTAAGACAACATTTTCATGCGTATGCGCCCACAGAGAACCCTGATGCCCTTCAAATGCATTCAACCCATCCGCATCTAAAACGATTGGCACACCTTGATCCAATACAGACAAAACAATAGAACGCGCAACAGAATACTCTTTATCACCCAGCCCCGGGCCAATCACCGGACAGACACAGCCTTTAAGCTTTGCCTTTTTAACAAAATCATTCATCGAAATATCATTGCGTGCGATGATATAAGGCTTAAACGCCCTATAAACCAACAATGGATCAAGTATTTTCATTCTTTGGAACACTGTCAGATGTGGGCTGATAATCGTGACGACCCCTGCCCCTATACGCGCAGCAGATTCAGCGGAAAGGCACGCTGCACCTGTCATATCCACGCCGCCAAGAACAGCAACTTGACCACGATTGTATTTATGATCATTGGCTTGTGGCGATGGGAAATTTTCAATCCATAAGGACGGTTCATTCTTCATAAAAGTGAGTGTAACGAAACCATTCAAAAAGCGAAAGTCGTTTAATGCATGCGAGCAGACTCCACCGCGCTGGCGGCAAACATTCTTCAGATATCTAAACATGGGGAAAATGGAGCGATCGACGGGATTTGAACCCTATTCGCTCCCGCGAATACCTTTAATAAACGCGGGTGGGCTCCACCGCACTCGTGGTAAATATTTCTAAGATACACAAACATGAGGGAAATGGGGCGATCGACGGGATTTGAACCCTATTCGCTCCCGCGAATACCTTTAATAAACGCGGGTGGGCTCCACCGCACTCGTGGCAAATATTTCTAAGATACATAAACATGGAGGAAATGGGGCGATCGACGGGATTTGAACCCGCGACCACTCGGATCACAACCGAGGGCTCTACCAACTGAGCTACGACCGCCACAAGAACAGGTAGTATTGTCTATAATATATCATCCACTCTGGTCAAGGATATTATAAACAAATTCTACAACAATCAGAACTTGTCGCACTAATTCCTCCATGGTAGAACTTGAACTAGGTTATATAAGAAGAAAGTTTTCACGTGAATAAATATGCATTGTCATTTAAATCTCCTGCAGAAATTCTGAAATACATTGAAGAACAGGATATTCAATTCATTGATCTTAATTTCACAGATATCCGCGGAAAATGGCAACATACAACACAACATGCCAGTGCATTTACAAAAGAACTGATAGAAAATGGTGCCAGTTTTGATGGCTCGTCTATTGCCGGATGGTCTGATATTCATAAATCCGACATGATTATCAAGCCGGATATTGCACGCGTCACGTATGACCCTTTTGCCGCACAAAAAACAATCAAGATATTTTGTGACATTTACGAGCCTGCAACAAAGAAGCCCTATAACCGTGATCCACGATCCGTTGCCAAAGCAGCAGAAAGCTATTTAAGGAAGTCGAAACTGGGCGACACGGCCTATTTCGGACCGGAGCCGGAATTCTTTATTTTCGATGATATTAAAATTCATACAGAGACAAACCACGTATCTTATATGCTGGACAGTGAAGAAGGCGCGTATAACAAAGGCCGCGATTACCCAACAGGTAATATGGGCCACCGTCCGCAGCCTAAAGGCGGGTATTTGCCCGAAAGTCCGGTTGATAGCCTGTCTGATATCAGAGCAGAAATGCTGACCGTTATTGAAAGCATGGGCGTTCCCGTGGAGAAGCATCATCATGAGGTTGCCCCCGCGCAATGTGAGCTTGGCATCAAGTTCGCTTCATTATTAGAAGCCGCCGATAACGTACAGCTGTATAAACACGCGGTACATAACGTTGCACACAGCTATGGCAAGACCGCAACATTTATGCCCAAGCCGATTAATGGTGATAATGGCTCCGGCATGCATGTGCATCAATCCTTATGGAAGTCGGGTAAGCCTCTGTTTGCTGGTAAAGGGTATGCTGATTTATCAGAAACTGCGCTCTATTATATTGGTGGCATCTTGAAACATGCACGCGCGCTTAACGCCTTTACCAACCCGACAACAAACAGTTATAAACGACTTATCACAGGATTCGAAGCCCCCGTATCACTGACCTACTCTGCTTTAAACAGATCGGCGGCATGCCGTATCCCGCATACGAACGCCCCCAAGGAACGCCGTATTGAAGTACGTTTTCCGGATCCATTAGCGAACCCTTATCTAGCATTTTCTGCAATGTTAATGGCCGGCTTGGATGGCATAGAGAATAAAATCCACCCTGGTGATGCGACGGATACAGACATCTACGCACTTTCAAATGAAGAGCAGCTTAAAGTTCCGCAACTCTGTGGCTCTTTGATGGAGGCTCTTGATGAATTGAGTGACGACCATGATTTTCTATTAAAGGGGGATGTATTCACACACGACTTGATCGAAACATTCATCGCTTTGAAAATACAGGAAATTGAACGATACGAAACAATGGTACATCCCGTTGAAGTCGATATGTATTACTCTGGATAATATTTAAGATAAGACCAATAGAGAAATTATTAGTAATCTCTCTCCAAAAAGGCACCGGCCATCGGAGAAATTTCCTCAACAATTCTTTTATAATTTTGTGTGTTTTCTGCCCAAATGCCAAATCTGTCGTTTCGAGATGGTGTTAACAACATCAAGAAATAATAATAATTCCCACCGACCATGACGGTAAACCAGAACTCATATTCACTGAACTCATTGCTAGCGTCACCCCCCTCATAAATTTCCGTTAAAGCAAAGTCTATATTTTCATTATAAATAAACGCATCATCCGTTTCTAGTTTTTTACCGATAAGCATACCATCACGTTCCATCTTTTGCTTGTACTTGGCGACCTCTTCAACCAGCGTGCTTTGACTTGAAGAGGAAACAACGGTAACATCCATCTTTGCTTGGGTAGAAGAAGATTCGATCAGCCCATACTTATTCAAAAATTCTTTCGTATTCATCAAGGTTACAGTCATACGATCAAGATCGCGCACAGGCTTTGTATACACTCTCCAGCCCTTTGGATATTTCAAATCAATAATATCCAAAAAGCTATATGTCATCATTTCAACGGCAGGTTTTTCCACTTCATATAACAAAGTGAAGGATTCAATCACTTGTGCCTGCATCGCAGCCTCTACCGCAATATTGGCCACCGGAACATAAAAACGCACCATAATAACATTATCCCCGTTAAAGAGAACAACCGTCCTAACGTAAAAGGATCTGTCTTTTTCTAAAAAGACCATAAGAGATTCTACTCTTTTCTCATTGTGAACAACAAACCCCACGGTGGTAAAGCCGCCCTCCAGAATATATTTCAAATACCATTGCTCTGCTGTTAAATTCCCCTCTAATTTCAGCACATCAATGGTCAGACGGCTACGTCCATAAACTGTTGGCTTGCCATAGAATACGTTAAGCTCCTGAAACAGCTTTGAACTTAACACAAAGTTACTAGAACTGCCGCTATCTTTTTCAGTCCAATCTTCTGGTATCCTGAGATTGTAAGCAAGGGCCTTCTCCCCGTAAGGTTTCTTTTTGACGGATTTTGTAGCCTTCTCGAACTCTTCATCACTTAGCTTATTAACTTTAGGCATCGCCTTTTTGAAACGCGTAAAAATATCCTCTGCCCCCGCAGCAAATGTGTGCGGCGAATGCAACGTAAAGGAAACCAGAGTTAATAATAAAACAAGGAAGCGAAGATTTGAAAAAACTTTAACCATCATCAGAAACGAACTCTCTTCAAAAGAAACATACTATGCCAATGCACCTAAAATACATTCACTGGTCATTATATCCTTTATTAGCAAATACAGACAAGGATTGTTTTGCCTTGACCAAAATAAATAAATTGATTCAAACCGTGCATAACGTTAAGGAATAGAAGCTCTAGATATTTATTTTAAGATAAAAAAAGATTAGTGTTAAAAAATGTCCAACTATAATGCCTCTGATATTGAAGTCCTTGAAGGGCTTGAGCCTGTCCGTAAACGCCCCGGTATGTATATCGGTGGAACGGATGAACGTTCCTATCACCATCTTGTCGGGGAAATCCTTGATAACTCGATGGATGAAGCGGTTGCAGGTCATGCCGACTGGATCGAATTTTCTCTTGATGTCGGCAATATCATTACCATTCGTGACAATGGCCGTGGTATTCCCGTTGATGAACATCCCAAATTCCCCGGAAAATCTGCACTTGAAGTCATCATGACAACGCTGCATTCGGGCGGAAAATTTTCTAACAAGGCTTATCAAACCTCTGGTGGGTTGCATGGTGTTGGCATATCTGTGGTGAACGCCCTTTCCGATGTGATGTGGATTGAGGTTGCCCGTGACAAAATCTTATATAAGCAAAACTTTTCAAAAGGAAAAGCGGTTTCAAAGCTGGAAAACCTTGGCGCCATTCATAATCGCCGCGGCACAACGGTTTGCTTTCACCCTGACCCTGAAATATTCGGGGGCAAAATCGGGTTTAAACCGGCGTGGCTATTCCAAATGTTGCGCTCCAAGGCCTATCTCTATTCCGGCGTCGAAATCAGATGGAAATGCGATCCGTCCCTTATAAAACCGGAGAGTGCCGTCACACCGGAGGCCGTGTTTAAATTCCCTAATGGCTTACTTGATTATTTAGAGACGACGTTAAAGAACAGACCGACCATCACGAGTAATGCGTTCCACGGCAATATAAAGTTGCCTGATAATCTTGGACGCGTGGAACTTGCCATTGATTGGCCGGAAGATGGCGACGGCTTTGTGAATTCTTATTGTAACACTGTGCCAACACCACTGGGCGGAACCCATGAAAGCGGCCTGCGTACGGCCCTGTCCAAGGGGCTGCGTGGTTACGGCGATATGACGGGTGTCAAAAAATCATCTGTTATCTCGACTGAGGATATTATGTCAGGGGCAACAATTTTACTGTCCGTCTTTATTTCAGAACCACAATTCCAAGGGCAAACGAAAGAAAAGCTGGTCAACACAGATGTTACAAAATGGATTGATACCGCGGTAAAAGATTATTTCGATCTTTGGCTGTCAAAAGATCCTGCATCCAGCACAAAATTGCTGAACAGCATTATTGAAAAGGCAGAAGAACGCCTCCGCCGCAAGGATGACCGCGCCATGGCGCGTAAAAGTGCAACAAAGAGGCTACGCCTGCCCGGTAAACTCGCCGATTGTAGCCAAACAGATGCCAGCGATACAGAGATTTTCATTGTTGAGGGAGACAGTGCGGGCGGATCAGCCAAGCAAGGACGTAACCGTAAAACCCAAGCGATACTACCGCTACGCGGAAAAATATTGAACGTTGTCAGCGCGTCACGCGATAAAATTCGTGCCAATAATGAAATTCAGGATCTCATCCTTGCTCTGGGCTGTGGCGCAGGTAAAGACTTTAACCTTGACAACCTAAGATATGAACGCGTCATCATCATGACAGATGCGGATGTTGACGGGGCGCATATTGCCGCGCTACTTGTCACATTTTTCTATACACAAATGAAACCGTTGATCGAGCACGGCCACCTCTTCATCGCGCAACCCCCACTCTACAGACTGGTCAGCGGTACGTTAAGCGCGTATGCACGTGATGACGAGCATAAAGACGAGTTAATGGACACACTGTTCAAAGGGAAAAATAAAATTGAAGTCTCGCGCTTTAAAGGACTGGGAGAAATGCCCGCGGCGCAACTTAAAGAAACAACGATGGATCCTAAATCCCGTATCTTGCTGCGCGTTACATTGCCTGACGCCATTGCGGCATTAGGCCTGAACGCCGATGAATTGATGGAAGATGATTATACCTCTGCCCCATCACCATTATCAGAGGTCGATGACCTTGTTGAACGGCTGATGGGAAAAAATGCAGATGCCAGATATCGTTTCATTCAAGATAATGCCCAATTCGTTGAAGATATAGACGTATAAACGTAAGTAAACGCAATTTCAAAAACACAAACTCAAAACTATGAAGACATTACTATCCATTTTCGTTGTTGTTTTTGCCCTCATACTAGGCGGGGCAGGCTCTTATGCCTACTTCATTTATATCCCCGAAAAAATGGAACAAAAAATCATCGATAATTTCAATGCCTTTGGTTTTGAAAACCCCAGTTTCGGAAAGATAACACGCAAAAGCGGTGAAATCCTATTTTCTGACATCTCTTTGGACAAACAGAATTTCAGTACAATCAAAGAAATCAGCGTCCGTTTCTCTTTGTTTAAATTTCTGATTAACCCCGATCACGCACAGAAAATATCTATTCGCCAACTGGATCTCACAGGCGAATTATCCGACGATTTAAACATAACAATTTCCGGTTGGATTGATGATAAGGATTTCTTACAGAAATTCAGAAGCATCCCCGCAGCAATGATTAGTATAGAAGATAGCAGTATCAATCTTTTATCCGATCAATTTGGCGGCATAAAAATTAACTTTGATGCACAAGTGCAACTATCCAATGCCCAAAACATCATCATTAAGGCGCGCGCCACCAGCAAACAAAAGAATCTGGCGTTTAACGCCAAAATAGACAGCACGCTATCTGCCTCCGGTGAATTATCCGTATTAACCGAGTTGGAACAGATATCCATCACCCACAAACATATAAGCATCCGGCGCGGCGCGGCAAAACTGAATTTCACCCATAGCACCCAAGATTCAACATCAGATATGTCTGTTGAAACAGATATCGCATCGGTGAATTGGAAAAACATGCCTTTACGTGATGTCCACGCCACCCTAGAGAAAAGTGACAATAATAATTATACTCTATTGGCATATGGAAAAATTTTTGGCACAGAGAAAATCGATTGGGAAACCCATATTAGTCGCGTTAACGGCATAACAGAAACCAAAAGCACAATAACACCAACAAGCATCGCGGCGTTATTCTCCTTCTTACAAAGGAATAACCATTTAGAAAAACAAGAAAATTTTCCTGCGTTTATTTTAGACTTCAAACAACCCACATTTTCCATAAACACAACAGCAAATAACGATGTCACTGACGGCGATTTTAAGCTGCTTATTAACGATCCTAATTTTGAAATTGGGGGTAGTTTTTCAACAATGAATAAAAGTGGAAACGTTCTTGGGCTTTTCTCTATTAACGAAACACAAGTAACATCTGCGAATGACGGTCAAACACAAAATGTTCCTACACAATTCCAAATATCAGCATCAGGTGAGTTTAGTATTAATAACATGTCAACGATGCCTGCGCTAACGTGGTCTGTCACCACGAAAATCGATGATGGCATTCTCGATTACGGCGCGTTGAAAATACCCAATATACATGCAAAAATTTTGTATGACTCAAATACATTTAAAAAAACAAGAAAATATTTGAATTTTAAGCTACCTCTTAAAAACAATATTTTACAAAAGGGACGGATTAACCTTAATCTATTTGACGAAGACGCACCGCTTCTAAAATCTATACAGCTAGATATCTATGGCGGACGCATTAAAACGCAGGCTCCTCTTTCAAAAAATGGTGTGTTGGCAAAAGAGAATAAATTAATTGTTTCAGATATTAATATCGCGCAACTCTTCCATGATTCCGGCTTTAGGAATATTCTCATTACAGGGCAACTAGGCGGGGTCATTCCATTAAAGATGGACAAAGGGAAAATGACTGTTAGCGGCGGCATATTGCAAAGTCAGGATGGCGGCATTATTAAACTTCCCAAAAATGTGATTGCCGGATTATTCCCCGGGCAAAGCCGCAAGATGTTCCGTATTAGGAATGCGCTGGAAAATTATTACTATGACTATTTCGAAATCCGTCTTGATGGTGATTTGAACGGGCGCGTGATGATGACCTTGAAAGCACAAGGTTATGACCCGCTGAGCAATGATAAATATCCTGTAGGTTTAAGTCTTCAAATTGAAACGCAAATTTCTCTGCTCTTTAAAAACCTTCTAAAATAAGGATGTCCTTTAAGGGTAATCACAATGATCAAATGTAACCTTAACGAATGATTTTGCGCCTGCGGTTACTGTAAAGCGATACTCTTTATTCCCAACAACCATAGAATTATGGATAGGC
Organism: Alphaproteobacteria bacterium; assembly: GCA_002401695.1. Classification (GTDB taxonomy): domain Bacteria; phylum Pseudomonadota; class Alphaproteobacteria; order Micavibrionales; family Micavibrionaceae; genus UBA1672. Next base: position 439,826 of record NVTV01000002.1, on the reverse strand, counting down.
AAAACGCCTTTTTTCGTTGTCGGCGTTTGCCCTTTTACTTGAAATGTAACCTCGACAGGTTGGCTTGGGTCAAACCATGCTTCTTTTTTACCTTTACTGTTTTTGGACGAGACGCCTTTACCAAAAACAGATATTCCACCCCGTATGAAGGCCTTACTGCTTGGCCCGTTATAAACCGGTGTTATCACGACAAAACGCTTATTCTCCGGATCACTGCAATTTTGCGGCGGGCGGGCAGATAAGATCACAGATTCAAGGCGCTCTGCACCCACACCCTGATCTATTTGCTTGCGAACCAGCGTCACCAAATCGCGCATAGCCCCATCGGATAGTAACTCATCATAGCTTGCACGAATTTGTTCCAAACGAACACTGGCTGTTTGTGCTTCTGCGCGAAGCTCAATCATTGCATTTTGTCCATTGGTACTTTCCTCACCAAGGATACGTTTTTCCTCTTGTAAGATATATATTCTTTGTTGTGACCGCACGCCGCCAACCCAATACCCTGCACCAAATATGGAAAAGAAGACAAACATAAATGTCAAAATACCGCTTGTTCTACGCGCACTGCGTTGGCGATATCGATCATTGGGATTATAACTCGAAAAACTCATTAATTTTCGTCTTACCTCATTCTAAGAAAGTCCAAAATAATATTTAGCCACAAAAATATACGCAACCCAAATAACAAGAACAAGGGGAACGCCTGCTTTTATAAAATCGCTGAATTTATACTGCCCCGGCCCCATAACCAATAAATTCGTTTGGTATCCAATCGGTGAAGCAAAAGAACAATTTGCGGCAAAAACAACGGTGACTGCGAAAATATAAGATAAATCAAACTCAAGATCCGGGGGTGTTTCGATTTGCGCGGCAAGGTTCAACGCAATTGGCGTGAATAAAATCGCACACGCATTATTGGTTAAAATATTCGTCGTAATGGCCACAATGATGAACAGTAACGACGCCAACAATAAAGGAGAGGAAGAAAACGGAGAATGCAAAATCAAATCAGCAATATAGTTTGCGCCGCCTGTCACCTGCAACGCAACGCCAAGTGCAAGCATCGATCCAACTAATAAAAATATTTTACGATCAATCGCGCGCGTTGCCTGACGAATATTTAGACACCCCGTTCCAATCATTGCAACAGCCCCCGTAAAGGCCGCAACAGGTATTGTTAGAAAGCCAAGGGCTGCACTGCTTATCGTCGCAAGAAAGATAACAATCGCGATTGGCGCCTTTCCCGGAACAGGCAAATCTTTTTTAGATCCTGATAAAACGATAAAATCAGGATTACGGCGCAGGTTATTAATGCGGTTATGCTTTCCGGCAATCAGCAAAACATCACCTGCCTCCAACCTGATGCGCCCTAAACGGCGGCGCACAACACGCGCACGGCGTTGTATTCCCAAGACGATAGCACCAAATCTTTTATGAAAGCTCACATGGTCGAGCGACATATCAATCATACGCGATGCCGGCGTAATCATTATCTTTGCAAGAACGCGCGTTTCCGCCGCTTGTATAGCGGAGCCTTCGCCGCCCTCATCATCAAGATTATCATCACCATCTATGATTTCAGCCTCTTCCTCCGACAATAGGAAACCGGGATATTGCATCAATAAAGATCCTAAGGTCTGACGCGTTGCAGCAACAATCAGGATATCGCCACTGTGAATGCGATGCCCTTCGAATGGCGGCAATATCAAATGTCCCCCGCGCTGGATCAGCTTCACATTCATATCTTTTAACGCGGAGAATTTCCCATCGACACATTCCGCGCCAACAAGTTTGCTGTCCTCTGCAATATCTAGCTCAGCCACAAATTCGGTTTCCCCACCAACCAGCTCTTCCTTAATGGATGCGCGATTTGGTAAAGTGCGCGGTACGACTAAAATGACGTAGATAAACCCGACGCTCGCCAACATTGCACCGGGAATCGCAAAATCAAAAAAGCCAAGAGGCGCGTACCCGACTTCGACCATAGAACTGGAGACAAGCATATTGGTTGAAGAACCAACCAACGTCACCATACCGCCCAAAATAGCAACAAAACTGAGGGGCATCATCATTCGGCTGGCGGGCGTCCCGACAGAGTGAAGAACCGCTTGCATCACCGGTATCGCAATAATAACCAAAGGCGTGTTGTTCATGAAAGCACTTAAAACCATCACGAAAACCAGAATCGCAAAAACAGACAGCCATGCATATTTTTTGTTCTCGAAAACGAAGAGATTGGTTAGAAAGCGTAATGAATCCGTATGAATCATCGCCTGCCCCATCACCAGCAAAGCCAGAACGGCAATCAATGACGGGTTTGCAAAGCCAGCGAGAATAATCGACGGGTCTAACAGGTTATTCTGATTTTCGTCAACAATCGAGAATACTTGCCCATAAAGCAGCAAAATCGTCATCAGGAAAACGCTTGTCACTTCCAGTGGGAATTTCTCACGTACAAACGCGTAGACTGCACCACCTGTCAGGAACAACATAAACCACATATGAAAACTGGAATCTATTACAAAGCCCAAGACTATTCCTCATTAGATTATCGAAGCAGGAGTATACTCTATTTTGGGCAAATGTAGAAAATCTAAATTGGGTTTATTCTTCACCACCACCAATTTGAACCCCCGAAGTTTCAAATTCGCCTAGATTTTTAAGCCCTATACGAAACATGACTTCTGTTCCGCTGTCTCCCGAGGAATCATCGGTAAGTGTTCTTTGCCCAATCATAGAAAGGGAAATACATTGACCGATATAATCTATACCGAAATCCGCCTTACGAAGACCGGGGTTATCACCAAGATCATGGCGCGCCGAACCAAAAATACGCCATTTATCATTGATATAATAGGATGCAGAATTGCGGATTTGTTCGCGAGTTTCATTAATATCAGTGCCGCCCAACCCTTTTGCATACAAGTAACGCGACGACAATGTTAAATCACCGATACTTGCCGATGCATCAACCTCATGGCGTTGGGAATGCAGGCTCTTATTATCCAGCTGAAAGCGATAATCCAGCGTATAATCCCTCTGATAGCTCCCTGAAATTTGTCCAACGACGTCTGAATCACGATCATCCAGCCCTGAGCCCCGTGTAAACGGATTATCGTCTTCCTGAAAACGATAACTCCGACCAAGGAAAACCTCACCATAACTGCCACCGTTACCATATAATCCGGTTCTTAAACCATAGGTGATATGGGACTGATCTTCGACACGATCAACGCCAGGGAAACGGTCTGCTTCAAATACATTCAATGTATCAATTTGCACATCCTGACTGTCTTCATTAGGGATATCATCATCAATATTAATATTAGGGGCAAAGGTAAGAGACACCATCGGTTCAATCACCATTTGTGATGTTTCGAATTCTTTTGCAATCGGATAACTAGTGAAAGAATTAATATAACCAAAGGCGCGAGATTCTCTGGAATTCCCGTCAATCAAACTATTACCGGCAGAGCCCGTACGATCATTCACGTAATAGAGTGTCCCTTGCGCATTAGCATCCAGAACAGAAACGAACCCATAATCAGAGACAAAGCGTCTTTTCCAGCCAAGCGCAGTATGCACCCTATTCATATCTTGCTCACCATTATCACGCAACAAACCAAGCAAAGACGCGTCAACACTCCACCGCCCACCAATGATCGGCACTTGTCCCGGTTCGCCTAAGAAACTCGCCTGTATTTCAGGTAAAACATGCGGCTGGTCCTCTTTATTTTCTTCAATACGCAAATCCTGAAACGCCAACAAACGTCCGACAGCATAGTTGCGCCCTGAGAAACGCTCGACATACAGCTCATTTTCAAGAACATCATCGCTGTCAAAATCATATTGACGTAAATACTGATCATCCGAAGCAACATCAATTTTTAGACCGCTACGCCATTTATCATTAATATCCCAGACACCATCGACAGAAAGATTTCCTCTGAATTCCCTGTCTCTTTCAACATTTTGCCCAGAGTCTCTTTCGGTGCGTTTGGAATAGGTAACACTACCATCTACAATCAAAGACGCCTTTGCCCAACGTTGCCGCCATTGCGCCATTGCCATCGGCGCAGCATCCGTCATCACCATTAATCCGGTGGTTAAATCTTTATTCGGTGCGATATTCCAGTAATAGCTGCTCTGTACAAAAGCGCCTAAATCGCTTTTAAATCCAGCGGAGGGCGTTAGAAAGCCACTCTTACGCTTCACAGAACCATCGGGATGCGCAAAATAAGGTAAATAGGCAATTGGCACGCCCTTTACCTCAAAACGAGCGTTACGATAACGGATAACCTTGTTTTCTTTATCATGTTCCACTTCAGAGGCGCGAATTTGCCACAAGGGCGCTTCATCAGGGTTATCCTTGCAAGACTCACAGGGCGTATAGAACGCATCCTTCATAATCGTAGAGTTACCGCCCACATGGCGACCATTTGATGCCTTAAACCGCGAGCCATCGACCAGAAATGTTTTAAGCCCCTCAACAAAGCCATCTTTCAACGCATTATTAAACTCTGCGCGATCTGCATAATGCTTGTCACCATTGACGTCTGTAAATTCAACATGGCCTGTCGCAACAACAGTATCTTGCATTAGATTATAAACAATTTCATCGGCCTTAACAGTTTTACCATCCTGTATCAAAACCACATCACCGGACGCGGTTACAATCTGCCCGCCATCATCATGAATCAATTTATCCGCTTGCAAATCAACGGGTGATTCTCTGCCTTCGGCAGCGGAAACAGAATGCGACAAAAACAGAAGGGAAAAACAGCTTACCCCTGCAATGAGAAGTCTGCGCACAGAAAATAATGTATGTGATTTTTGTATCATAGGGTTAGCCAGCATTTCCATAGAATCTACATCAGACTCCAGACATACAGTTTTGAGTTTTCATCCCATAAAGTCAATAGATGGGCAATTAACCCACACAGATATTCACAGCCTTATCATTATTTGAAAAAGTCAGGAACATCATCACCAAAACCCGCAGAGTCGGCGCGATCATTCGACGTATCATGTGTACGCGGCGCTTTCTTTTGCGGTACATTCGGCGATTTCGGCGCGGAATGTGCGGGTTTCGAAGCCGAAACCCTTGGCTTTGATTGAGGTTTTGAACGCTCTTTTGAACCTGAGCCATCTTTCCCCGCCCCATCTTTCGATGTTGTTCTTGGCTCCGAACGCTCGCCGCCCATATCAACGACTTCGATCTCTTTACCTATGCGCTTAATCACTGCGTTCAATTGCTTATCATCATATTTCGTTACCAGCATCCATGCGCGGCCCGTTTCACCGGCGCGACCTGTCCGCCCAACACGATGCACATAATCATCAGGTGCACCAGGCACGTCATAGTTAAACACGTGGGAAACCGACGCAACATCGATACCGCGCGCGGCAACGTCACTGCACACAAGCAACGGTATTTTACCGGCTTTGAATTCTTCCAGCGTCTTCGTCCGCGAGACCTGTGCCATATCACCATGCAATGGACGAGCATCATGGCCTCTGCCTTGCAGCCACTTACTTAAAGAATCAACATCGCGCTTACGATTACAGAAGATAAATGCAGTTTTCACTTTTTCTTGTTTGATAATTTTTTCTAAAACAGCATTTTTGCCCTTTGGTGAAACATTCACCCGAAATTGCTGAACGGTAACAGCCGTCGAAGCAGGCGGAGAAACGGCCACTTCTCTGGGGTTGATCAAGAATTTCTCGGTCAGCTTCTTAATCTCCGGCGCCATTGTTGCAGAAAACAGCAATGTCTGGCGAATAGGCGGCAAGTGAGAGCAAATTTTCTCGATATCAGGAATAAACCCCATATCCAGCATACGGTCAGCCTCATCAATCACTAGAATTTTAATATCATTCAGCAAAATTTTGCCACGTTCGAACAAGTCAATCAGGCGCCCCGGGGTTGCAATCAATACGTCCGCGCCACGATCTAGAATTTTTATTTGCTCGGCCATGGAAGACCCACCAACGAGAAGAGCCTTCGTCAATTTGGAATTTTTACCATATGTATCAAAGTTTTCAGCAATCTGCGCGGCAAGTTCGCGGGTGGGGGAAAGAATAAGAGAGCGCGGCATACGTGCCTTTGCACGTCCACCTGCCAGAATTTCAATCATCGGCAAGGTAAAGCCCGCCGTCTTTCCTGTTCCTGTTTGCGCCAAGCCAACGACATCGCGCGCCATCAAGATATGTGGGATTGCCTTTTCCTGAATGGGGGTTGGCGTGTCATATCCGCAATCTTTAATCGCTTCTAATATCGGGGCGCTGAGGCCTAACTCTTCAAAATTCATTTACTCTTTTTCAATCTCTATATTTCTTTTCGTATGAATAGCTATTATAAATACGGGAGAAAAGCAACAAAAGTGAGTCAAATGAGCCTAAAAATCGCAATTCAGATGGATTCTATCCAAAATGTCGACATTGAGAAGGACAGCACCTTCGTCCTTGCCTTGGAGGCTCAAAAGCGCGGGTACAGCCTGTATCACTATCTTACGCCGACTTTATGCCTTGAGGATGGGCACGTTACCGCCCGTGCCAACAAACTCGAGGTACGGCGCGAGCAGGGCAACCATTTTACCCTTGGTGAAAGTGAAATCATCAACCTAAAAACCGATATTGATGTGGTTTTGATGCGCCAAGACCCACCTTTTGACATGTCTTATATCACTGCCACCCATATTTTAGATCATATTACCGATGATACGCTGGTGATGAATAACCCCGCAGAGGTACGTAATGCACCGGAAAAGCTGCTAGTTACACATTTTACTGACCTTGCGCCACCGACGCTTATAACATCAGACAGAGCATCCTTGCGTGACTTCTATAAGAGGCACGGCAATGTCATCCTTAAGCCGCTCTATGGCAATGGTGGTGCGCAAGTCTATCACATTGATGAGAACAGCTTTAACTTCAACACTCTACTTGAGATGTTCGAAGAGTTTTACAAAGAGCCAATCATCATACAAAAATACCTGCCCGAGGCCCGTAAAGGTGATAAACGCATTATCCTGATTGAGGGAGAGCCTGTCGGCGCGGTCTTACGTGTTCCTGCGGCAGATGATGCACGTGCAAACTTCCATGCCGGTGGCAGCGCGCAAAAAACAACACTGACTGAGCGGGAGAAACAAATTTGCTCCGAAATCGCGCCTGAGCTTAAAAAACGTGGGCTGGTATTTGTTGGTATTGATGTGATCGGCGATTACTTGACTGAAATCAATGTAACATCGCCAACGGGATTACAGGAAATCAACGCACTGGACGGGGTTTGTCTGGAAGCGCAGCTTTGGGATGCTTTTGAAGCACGGTTAAAAACATGAGTAAACACGATATGGAAGAAAGCCTAGACTTCACACCAAAATTCGATGAAAAGGGATTAATCCCATGTGTCGCGACTTGCGACAAAACGGGTGATGTTTTGATGTTTGCCTTTATGAATGAAGAGGCATTGAACAAAACCATCGAAACGGGTGAGGCGCATTACTGGTCTCGAAGCCGCCAATCTTTGTGGCATAAAGGCGCGACCAGTGGTCATATTCAAAAAGTCACCGAAATGCGCACGGATTGTGACCAAGATTGCATCTGGATTAAGGTCGAAACGAATGAGGGCGCATGCCATACGGGCAGAAAGTCGTGTTTTTACAGGAAGATACAGGGTAATCTTAATGTTAAAATGGAGTTTATTGATGAAAAAAAGCTATTTAACCCTGATGATGTCTATAAGGGATAATGCACAGAAAAGTAAATTACCACATTAATTACGAATAGAAACGTAGCGATTCTTAATACCTTTGCCGTTTTATTTTTCTTCGTGCCACATGGCCCATGACCACATCCGGTATCATGGCAATCAATGCGCTTACTGATAAAATGCAAAATCCAACCAAGACTTAAAATAAAGGCAGACATTCCAATTAACGGAATTTCCCAATCATGCATAGCGTGGTGCATGCCATCCATCCATACTGGCATCACGCCAATAACGCCCATACTGACAAAAACCGTCAACACGCTAAACAGGCTTGGCAATACACAGCAGAAAACATGGCTGACTTCGGATAGGACAACAACCCAAGAAAAGATACCTTGCACGCGTTTTATCTGTGTCATGTTGTTCGTCCATCTTTATTATATTGATAGAGACCTTATAACCGCCCTGCGCTCAATACGCAAAGAAATAATGATATATTATAACATAATGGCTTGATTAGAGCTTAATTTAAGATGCAGGCGCGGCGTCAACGATATGCATCTCAGCGGATTTCCGGCCTTGCCATTCATTAATTTTAAGCTGACCAAGAATATGAAACGCCTGTGTGCCGCTTTTGAGCAAAGCATCACCAAGCGGCGTATCAACACTGCGAAACGCCATGGCTTTCACCCGTGTACCGCCTTCCCAGTCACTAATCATGACCCGAATATGCGCGCCACCAAGTACATCAGCCTTATGAATACGGACATTTTTCAGCATAAAGACAGGCTCCGGCTGTTCTTGCCCGAATGGCCCTACTCTATTTTGCAGCAGATCAATCAAATCAAGGGTAATGCCCTGCACCGTTAGCACGCCGTCAATAACGGTTTCAACGTTAGTATCGGTGTTTTCCATCTGTTTTGCGATATCTTCGCTCAAAAAAGTGCGCAAATCATCCAATTTATCAGGATTCAGAGTAAAACCACCCGCCATTGCATGGCCACCACCCTTTTCGAGTACCCCCGCAAGACGCGCATTAATGAAGCTTTGCGCGATGTGGATACCCGGAATGGATCGCCCAGAACCGCGGCCTTCTCTCTCTCCCGAGAGATTATGTGCATAGGTCACAACGCAAGCCGGTTTTTTATATTTTTCTTTAATACGCCCCGCGACAAGCCCGCTTAGCCCCGGATGCCAACCATCATGATCCAATAAAATCAGTGGGTCATCTTGCAGGCCGAGATCTTCGACCATGGCAATGGCTTGTTCTTCCATGGTTTTTTGGATTGCTTTACGTTTATCGTTACAATCATTCAGCGTCCAAGCGATATTCTTGCACTCCTCCGCATCATCACTGCTTAAAAGACGCGCGCCTAAGTCGGCCTCATGCACGCGGCTGCCCGCATTAATGCGCGGCCCCAGAACGAACCCGCAATCATATGTCGAAATTGGCGGCGTGATCCCCGCAACACTCATCAATGCCTTAATTCCGATATTCATTTGATCATAAGGCACAACAAAACCCATGCGAATAAACAGGCGATTCACCCCCGTTAACGGCACCATATCGCAAACTGTGCCAAGCGCAACGATATCTAGTAAACCCTTCAAATTCGGTTCATTGATGCCTTTATTTGTATAAAACCCACGATCCCGCAGGCGATTATTTATTGCGACACACACCATAAAAGTCACCCCCACAGCGGCCAGCATATCAAGGTCAGAGGTATCATCTTTGCGTTTTGGATTAATCACGTGCCAGCACTCTGGTAAATGCTCCTCTGCTTCATGGTGATCCAGAATAACGATTTTGAGGCCGAGTTCCGTCCCCCCTTTCACAATATCAAACGCCGTTGTTCCGCAGTCGAGCATCATAAGAATATCTGCGCCCTGCTCTTTCAGTTTTCTCAGTGCGTCAATATTGGGGCCGTAGCCTTCGCTCAAACGATCAGGGATATAGATAGGCGCTTCCACACCAAGTGCTTTTAAGAACCGATAAAGAACTGCAGATGAGGTTGCGCCATCGACATCAAAGTCACCGAAAATGGCGAATTTCTCACCATTTTCAATAGCAATCGCAATGTCTTCCGCCGTATCACCCATAGTTTTCAAAGAGAACGGATCAGGAAAGTCATTCTTCAATGTAGGGTTAAGAAAGCTCTCGACATCCTCAGGCGCAACGCCGCGCTGACATAATAAACGCGCCACAATTTCAGGAACATCATGACGGCGCACCAAAAGATCAACGTCATCAATCGCCACATCGGGGATGACCCAACGCGCCTTATTTAAGGAATATGAAACAATATTTTCAGACATAAAATAAGAATATGCGATTCTCTTCCCAATAGGTATCACAAAAATTGCATTTTTTTTGCTACGTGCCTACAGTAGTGCCAACAAAAAAAGTAAACGGGAAAATACAATGACAAACTTCGAGGATGGCGCTTTTGCCTCAACTAAAATATGTTTTAACGATTCAGTATCACCAGAGACACAAGAAGCAATCCAAAGAGCATTAAAGAAAGAACTCAGATCTAATCTTATTCAGGTAGACAGCGCGATCAATAATGCTTTAGCAAGCTCTAACACGGGGTCTACGTTTTTGGAGCTAAAAGTAACATCTCTTCCCGCAGATGCCCTGAAAGCGATAAGAGAAAAATCTTCTGCAACACTTGGCTTGAAAAGCGAGAGCCCATCAATACCTACACCGCCCATTGACGCAAATCAGCATATAAAAGAACAATTTAAAATCAGTTTTGAACAAAGCGCAGAAACGTATCTTTTTCTTAAAGTTGACGAGCTTTTAAAAGGCATTAACAAACACCTGACACTGAATGAAGATGCACAAGTCATGCACAAAACAGATCAATATAACAATATTGAAGTCAGTATGGCTTAACCCACTAAATAGACTTCAACCAGTTTTTACGGTTTAGGTTATGTGTTGCTTCAATACGGCGCACTGTGCCGGACTTGGAACGCATAACAATCGTTGATGTTTTTGCACCACCTGGGTAGCGACGCACACCGCGAAGCATTGAACCATCGGTTACGCCCGTTGCCGCAAACATCACGTTATCGCCTTTTGCAAGGTCATCCGTCGTGTAAATTTTATTAAGATCAGTAATGCCCCAACGCTCTGCTCTGGCGCGTTCATCATCATTGCGGAATGTTAGGCGACCCAACATTGAACCACCAATACATTGCAACGCCGCCGCAGCCAAAACACCTTCAGGTGCGCCGCCTGAACCAACATAAAGGTCAATACCTGTATCAGGGTCTGTTGTCGCGATAATCGCACTAACATCTCCATCACCAATCAGATTGATCCGCGCGCCTGATGCACGCACATCGGCAATCAGTTGTTCATGACGAGGACGATCCAAAATACAAACCATCAGCTCATTAATGCTGCCGCCCTTTTCTTTTGCGACCTGCGCCAACACATCGGCAATCGGTGCATCAAGGTCAAGAATATTAGGGTCAATACTCGGCCCAACCGCAATTTTATCCATGTAAACATCCGGTGCATTCAAAAACCCACCTTCATCAGTTAGCGCAATAACAGCCAAAGCATTCGGCCCACCAGCCGCTGTAATATCTGTACCTTCCAATGGGTCAAGCGCGATATCGATGCGCGGGCCACCATTGCCTGCGCCGACTTCTTCACCAATGTAGAGCATTGGCGCTTCATCACGTTCGCCTTCACCAATAACCACGCGCCCTTGAATATGGAGCGTATTCAGCGCAGAGCGCATCGCGTCAACCGCGACCTGATCCGCAGCCATTTTATCACCACGACCAACCAACCTAGACGCCGCAAGAGCTGCTGCCTCAGTTACACGTGCAACTTCCATTGCAAGGTTACGATCCATTAATTCTACGTTTGTATCTTGTGTCATATTATCTGCTCGCGCTTGTGTCATTTTAGTTTATCCTATTTTACTGTCTATCCTATAGCTCTTCAATGCGCATGAGACAAGGTTTTTCCGCACAAGAATCCAAGTTTTCTATAAGGGAAACCGCCTCTATCATAGAGGCATGACGCGTTTCATGACATGTTAAGACAATTGGCACAACTTGCTCAGGATCTCGACCATGCTGTACCAAACTCTCAATGGATATCTCATTATCCTTCAAGATAGAGGCAATATCCGCAATCACACCTGCGCGATCTGTTACGTTTAAGCGCAAATAATACCGCGCCCGCGTGTCCCCCATAGAAATTCGCGGGGCTTCTTTTAGATTCTTTGCCGCAATGCCAAAAGTTGGCACCTGAATGCCACGCGCAAGATCAATAATATCAGCAACAACGGAGGACGCCGTTGGCCCCTCACCTGCGCCTTTGCCTGTGAATAATGGACTTTCCACTGAATCACCCTCCACATAGACGGCGTTATATACGTCCTCGATAATGCCCATCGGTGAATGGATCGGAACCAAGCATGGTTCAACATTTTGCATGATTTCACCATCGACATCACGGGCGATTCCCAGCAATTTAATGCGATAGCCAAACTCTGTTGCTGATGCGATATCCGTCGCGTTAATGTTGGTTATTCCCTGAACTTGCAGCGCGCCAAAATCAGGTTTAACCCCGAATGCAATAGACGTTATCAAGCATAATTTATGTGCCGCGTCCACTCCCTCGACATCAAAGGTTGGATCAGACTCGGCGTAGCCAAGCTCTTGTGCTTCCTTCAAAACGTCCGCGAAGTCGCGCCCTGTTTCACGCATCATGGTCAGAATATAGTTACAAGTACCATTAAGAATACCATAGACGGCATGAATTTTATTGGCCGCCAGCCCTTCACGTAATGCCTTTATAATGGGAACGCCGCCTGCGACAGCCGCTTCATAAGCCAAGGACACGCCATTACCTTCTGCCTTAAGTGCAAGGTCATAACCATGATGCGCCAGCAACGCCTTGTTCGCGGTTACAACATGGCGGGCATTATCCAGTGCGCCATTTACAAGATCCGCTGCCACGCCCTCTGATCCGCCGATCAATTCAACAACAGCATCAAGATCGCCATAATTTGCGAGATCCACCGCGTTATCCACCCATTCAAAACCAGAGAGATCCACGCCGCGATCTTGGTCTTTATTGCGCGCAGAAACTGCAACAATTTCAATTTCACGACCTGCGCGCAGAGCAATGATGTCAGCATTCTTTGTAAGTGCTTTAATCACCCCTACGCCAACAGTTCCTAATCCGGCGATACCGATGCGAAATGGTTTGTTCATGTTGCGATTACCCTTTATTGATGACGTCCAAAGTTGAATAATGGTCTTAGCCTTCTTTGCGATATGTTGCAAGGGAGTTGGCTTGCTTTTTGCAACACCATAATGCTTTAATACCCTACCACAATTGGACAGACATCATGACGAACGCCAAAAATCCAAACAACCCATCAGATGAACAAGCCTTTAAGGTGCCAGATCCTGTGGCTCTGGGGAAAGCGTTGGTTGACGCATATGAAAAGGCGCAACCCATATTTAACGACTATATCGGCAAATACGGTAGCGCGGATGCTATGGAACAATTTGCCTCTATCGATTTTGACCCGATGAATGTTCAAGACAGCTATATGGAGTTTCTTGACCGTATATCCAAAGACCCCGGTAAATTTATGGAAGTTCAGGCCCAATACACACAAGACTGGATTAATATATGGCAAGACAGCATCAGCAAGTTCATGGGTCAGGAAACGACGCATACGCCGATAACCCCTGAAAAGGGCGATCGACGCTTTAAAGCACCCGAGTGGCAGGAAAATGCGCTGTTTGACTTTATAAAACAATCCTACCTTCTAACTTGTAATCACATGGAAAAAACCATTGAAGATGTTGACGGCCTAAGTAAAAGTCAGAAGGACAAACTAAACTTTCAAGCGAAACTGTTCACCAACGCGATATCCCCAACCAATTTTATGATGACCAACCCTGAGGTACTAAATGAAACCATGAAAACGGGCGGTCAAAATCTGGTCAAAGGGTTTGAAAACCTGATGAGTGATATCAAGGACGGGAAACTTAACATTCGCACCACCGACGACAAGGCTTTTGAACTGGGCAAGAATATCGCCATGTCAAAAGGGCAAGTGGTTCACCAAAACGACATGATGCAGTTGATTCAATATGAACCAACGACCGATAAAGTGCATAAAACGCCGCTGCTGATTATACCGCCATGGATTAACAAATATTACATTCTTGATCTACGCCCCGATAACTCATTGATCGAGTGGGCCGTTGCGCAAGGTCATACAGTTTTTGTGATCTCGTGGGTCAATCCAAACGCAGAATTAGCGCAAAAGGAATTTGAAGATTATATGAATGAGGGGATTTTGGAATCTCTAACCCAAATCGAGAATATAACAGGTGAGACGCAAACCAATGCCGTTGGTTATTGCCTCGGCGGGACTTTGCTGGCGACCACCCTATCCTATTTGACCCAAAACAAAAAAGACAGTCGCATTGCGTCGGCAACATTTTTAACCACCTTGCTAGATTTTGAGCATGCGGGTGATATGAAGCTGTTCCTTGATGACACGCAACTGGACGTGCTGGATCAAATGATGGATAAGCATGGCGTTCTGGACGGTAAGGAGATGCAAAAGACCTTCAGCTTGATGCGCGCCAATGACCTGATCTGGTCGTTTGTGGTTAATAATTACTTGATGGGGCGTGAGCCATTTCCCTTTGACCTGCTCTATTGGAATGATGATTGCACCAATATGCCTGCGGCGATGCATCGCTTTTACCTGCGCAATATGTATCGGGATAACAAGTTGATTGAGGCCGGCGGCATTGATGTGAATGACACGCCCGTTGATTTATCGATCATCAAAACGCCGCGGCATTTTATCTCTGCCCGTGAAGACCATATCGCACCATGGAAAGCGACCTATGAAGGGGTTGGATTGATGAATGGTAACAACGTGACCTTTACTCTTGCTGCATCGGGTCATATTGCAGGGGTCGTAAACCCGCCTGTGAAGAATAAATATTGTTATTGGACGAATGATAAAACACCCAAAGCCGCCGATGAATGGCTAGACAACGCCGAACAGCATGAGGGTTCATGGTGGCCTGCGTGGGATAAGTGGGTCAGTGATTTTGGCGGCGGTAAAGTCGCAGCACGTAAAGTCGGTAAAGGGATTGAAGCAGCACCGGGGAGTTACGTTAAGGTGCGGAGATAAACAGTGTCTATGGTTTACTCTTTAAGCTATTTAGAACCTTGACGAGTTCGGTCTTGGAAACATTCAGCAGAATATCATCGCCGTGCCCCACCGTATACGGGATGGCTACTGTTACCTGATACTGCGTTGGCGAAATTTCATATTCTATTTTAGTGGCCACAAGCCTCCAAGATAAAGATCGCCGTTCATTACGTGATATTTTAAAGAAAATATGTACATTTTGAATATCCGTCCTACCTGCACGAGTGTACAGGATTGTCTGCACTTTAATTGCTTTATAAAACCTATCCTTGGGAATAAATACCCGACGCAATGGAAACCAGATTCCCTTATCCGATACTTCAATAATATTAGGATTATGATTCAAGTGATGAACAAATAAAATATAGGCCACACACACACAAATGGCCACTAGAAGAGCAATAATATCATCACTATCCGCCTCAAGAAAAGCATTATTCGCACCGAATATAAAAAACAACAGAATAACACAGGGCCAGAACAGTTTTTTCTTCTGCGTTAGCTTCGCAACAAAGAATGGAGTAAAACCTGCAGGTTTTTTAAAAGAACCAGCGTCACCCATCACCCAACACTCACCTTATGTTCCTTACCCAGTTCAACATAATGCGGGGCGGACCATTTGATGTAGGCGCGTTCTTTATCGGTTAGGTCACGCATGTATTTGGCGGGGCTGCCTGCCCACAACTCCCCAGAAGGCACGCGTTTATTCGGGGTTAGTAATGCACCTGCGGCAAGCATACCATGGCTTTCCACCACGGCGCCGTCCATGACGCAGGCTTGCATTCCGACAAAACCGAAATCTTCTATGGTGCAGGCATGTAAAATCGCCAAATGCCCTACTGTGACATCATCACCAACGTAAGTGCCTTGAAAATCAGTCGTTACATGAATGACTGTGCCATCTTGAATATTGGTGCGCTTGCCGATTTTGATGTCATTAACATCGCCGCGCAGGGCGCAATTATACCAGATATTGCTGTCCTCCCCGATTTGCACGTCACCAATGATGGAGGCCGAAGGCGCAATAAATGCACTATCATGAATTTGGGGGGTTATGCCCTTATAGGGCAGGATAAAGTTGCTCATATTATGGTTTATCTATTTGTACATTTCGGGAGGCATACACAGGGATTTTGTGCCATTAAAGGTTTCTACGAATTTTACAGTGAAATATTCCGGTTGGCCACTGAATGGCTTGGATACGTCAATGAATATACCTGTGGCATCAAACGGGATTTTGATCATATTTTCGATTGTGATTGGGGTGATGACTTGAATACTCATCATATCAGGATTTGTTTCGTAGAGCTTAAGCGCTCCACGCAGCATTGTGCCGGCTTTAAAATCAGCACTTGGCGAAGGAAACTCCAGAGTATAGCTGTAATTCGGATTGGGCATATCAAGTGTGCCTATGATATTGGCGGTGTACATATCCTCTGGCGCGAAGGTTTGCACCTGTACGAAATCAACCATCAAATCACCTTGCTTACAACGCGCAGCCTGCGCAGAAACAGGCACGATGCAAAATGCAACAACGGTGCATAAATTCAATATGTTTTTCATCATGAGAACAGCATAACGAAAAAACGCCCCGATGGAAATACTCCAAAGGGACGTTCTGAATTCTTTATAATTGGTTCGTATAATTTTTACGAAAACAAAAAGCGTTTTGATGTGGTTAGAAAGATAAGGCGCAGCGTATTTGTAATACGTAAGCCGCAATCTGACGACACCACAGTGAAACGATTAACGTTTAGAGAACTGCTTAGTTCTACGAGCTTTATGCTTACCAACCTTCTTACGTTCAACGATACGATCATCACGTGTCATCATGCCAGCTTTCTTCAAAGGCGGACGTAATGTTGGCTCGAAGTTTTCAAGCGCACGTGAAATACCGTGACGCACCGCGCCAGCGTGACCGGATAGGCCACCACCTTTAACAGTACAGATAACATCGAATTTACCAACACGATCTGTAACCAAGAACGGTTGATTTAGAATCAAACGGTGGGTTGTGCGTGTAAAGTAATCAGTTTGATCTTTACCGTTCACTGTGACCTTACCGGAACCAACCTTGATCCATACACGCGCAACTGCGTCTTTACGACGGCCTGTTGCATATGCACGACCTAAACTGTCGATTTTCGGCTCTTTCTTAACAGGAGCAGCAACGTCAGCTTCTTCAGTCTTTTCAGCAGCAGGCGCATCAACTTTCGTTTCCGCAACGGCACTACCGATGTCTTTAAGATCTGTAATTTTTTCGTCTTTTTTATCAGCCATGATTATGCCCTACCTTTTGTTTTTCGGGTTCATGGATGCAACATCCAGAACTTCCGGCTTTTGTGCTTCATGCGGATGTTCAGTTCCAGCATATACGCGCATGTTTTTGAATACTGTACGTCCCAAAGGCCCTTTAGGAAGCATACGCTCCACAGCTTTTTGAACAACACGCTCAGGATGTTTACCATCAAGGATCTGACCTTTAGTGCGTTGCTTGATACCGCCCGGATAACCAGTGTGCCAGAAAAAGATTGATTTTTCACGTTTACGACCAGTCAAGTGCACCTTCTCGGCGTTAATGACAATAATGTTATCGCCGCAATCCACATGTGGTGTGAATTCAGGCTTGTGCTTGCCGCGAAGACGTAGGGCTATAATACTTGCAAGGCGACCAAGAACAACGCCCTCTGCATCAATTATAATCCACTTTTTCTCCACCTCGGCAGGTTTTGCAGAATATGTTTTCATCTCTATTAGACTTTCATTTGCTTTTATATTTCAAAAGATGGGGTTTTATGAAGGATATAATACGCGGTGTCAATAAAATTTTTCAATAAAAACAATATGGTATGTACGGGGTATCAAAACACCCCATACATACCAAGGACTAAATATCCGTCCACGTAATGCCCCAACGCTCTAAATAATGCCCTATATTATTAATTGCCGCATCCGGCTTGCCCGCAGGTATAATAATCAGCTCACCCATAAGTCCGTCCATCTCCGCGCCAGTGCTGCTATGGTTATATATGTTTAAATAAGACCATAAAGACAGGTCAGCATTACGGATTAGCGCCACGACATCTTGATTGTAGAACGCCGCATGCAGATCACCGCGGGTTGTCGCCGTTTGCAAAACACCATTCTTATAGTAGGAAGGTGAGCCGGCATTTTTGCTGACAAGTGAACTGCCGGATCCACTCTCGAGCAGCATCACATACTCTGCTGCACCATACAGTAATGGGGTATATTTTATATCAGAGGTATTAAATACCAAGAAAATATCGACAAACCCTAACGCAACACCAGAAATACGAAGGCCATTACCTGCAAAAGTTAATGCGTTGAGTGAATTTATCGTATCAACACCAGTAAGAGGAGGCGATGGGCTGTCAATTGCATACAGCCCATGGCCGCTTTTATCATTAATCTGTGACACCGCATTTGCCGTGTCAGTTATCGTGGACAAGTCGGATGGATCGATCCATATATAAGGATTCTCATCATTCGGGTCAGTAAAAGAAGGTGACACAATCCCCCCTGGAACAGCAGAGCCCCCTCCCCCCAGACCTCCAATTTTCATTAGCATATTAAACTCCTTAACTGTTAGTAATTATGTAATTTAAGCACGCAAAGAAAAAGGCTCCCCTTTTGGGAGCCATAAAAAAACATAGAATCATTGCGTTGATTGTTTTTATAATACATAGAAAAAAGGAAAAGTAAAGGAATAAAATCCTAATTCATGCTTTTAGAAAACATTAAATTTATTTCAGGAAAATGACCTACCGTATTCAAAACTTAGATACTCAAAATTAAAAGTCAGATTCTTATCAACCTGCACTCCATCTAATGAAGTCAGGAGCTTGATAATTTTACAATCACTTCTCACTTTACCTTTTAAGTTAACAGGTCTTATGATGGCGATGCACCGTCATCGTCACGTCTTTGACCATTCATGCCTTCAGGGTCCTCAATGAAATACTTGTGAACCGGCTCCCACCGTGCAGAAGTGTCGGCGACGATTTCAAGAGAGGTCTCAAGCCTATCGGCAGCCTTTTGAATAATCGCTTTTCCTTCCTCTGATGAAGGATTGAATGTTTCTGGCGGGCTGGGATCATTATGAATAAATTTAATCCCTTCAAGCGCTTTATCATAGGTCGTTTGCGCACGGGTGGCATTCTGTCTTGCAAATATCGTATTATATGTGAAATCGCAACCGTCACCAATCTTATCGTAAGTGCCTTGAAGAGCGCTCGTAAACTGTTTGCCCAATCCTCTAAACCCTAAACCCATGCCCTAAACCCTTTATATTATAATTATAACAAATATTTTATGCGCCTTTATAAAACTTTTCTGAAATTTATGCAAATAGGCCCCGTCAGCAAGAATTGGACTGAAAACCGTGAATTACCAATGTGATACTTTAGATAACCCAGAAATAATGGTCGGAACGAGAGGATTTGAACCTCCGACCCCTAAGCCCCCAGCTTAGTGCGCTACCAGACTGCGCTACGCTCCGACATATCATTTGTGTGATTTTTAAAGGATATAAAAACAGAAATCAATCAGGATTTTAGGCCAGACAGCTCTAATCGCGTTTCTTTATCATGCCGCGTAATTCTTTAAGCTCCGCCAATACAGATTTCAGAGCATCACGCTGAGGATCACTCAGGCCTTCTTTTGCCTCTGTTTCCGCCTTAGCAGGCTGTCCAACCGAAATATCCAGTGCAGAAGCACCAGTGCTACGACGTGAAGCCGCAGGATTTTTTGACGCATCACCAGAGAAATTAGCAACAATTTGCTTTTTTCCGACTTCGCGCAGTAATTTTTGAACACCTTTAATCGTGTAGCCCTCAACGTAAAGCAAGCAATGGATAGCTTGCAGCAGACTAATATCTTCAGGGCGATAATAACGACGTCCACCGCCACGTTTCAACGGTTTAACTTGAGAAAACTTAGTTTCCCAAAAGCGTAAAACATGTTGCTGCACACCTAGATCATTCGCAACTTCACTGATTGTACGGAAAGCCGTTGCGGATTTGCGAGGACGTGCGCTTTTTTGAGCCGCCCCGGCTTGACGCGTACTTTGATTTTCATAGGAAGATGTATCGGGTGCGCCCGCATCTTCTTTCTTTTGAAATAAATCCCCTGCTGATTCCACGTGCGTTCCCATTAAAAACCTTACTTTCCGATATTATTCTTATTAATAAACGACTTACTTACCTTCGTTCACACGTGCCTTTAGAACATGTGACGCCCTGAATACCAGAACTTTCCTTGGTGAGATAGGCACCTCAACCCCCGTTTTAGGGTTACGACCAATGCGCTCTCCCTTTTCACGAATGGTAAAACTTCCAAATGAAGAAATTTTTACATTTTCTCCACTAATCAATGCTTTAGACACTTCATCCAAAACAGATTCAACCAAATCAGACGACTCATTACGAGATAATCCAACCTCTTCATAAACGGCTTCTGCGAGATCCGCGCGTGTCACTGTACGACTTTCCATACCAAATAACTCCATATTGTATAAATTGAGACTATATGATTCTTCATCCCCGCGTCAATCTCGATAAAAAGAATAACCACAAAAAAATGATTCAATTCAATAGGTAAGAAGATAATGTTGAGACTCTATAAACGTAAAAGCGCAGAGCCCCACGTTAATCCGCCGCCCAGAGCCTCAAACAGGACAAGGTCGCCCTTCTTGATTTTGCCCTCGCGCACCGCGCCGTCAAATGCCAAGGGGATAGAGGCCGCCGAGGTATTTCCGTGCGTTTCAACACTCACGATAACGCGCTCCATTGGCATAGAGAGTTTCTTGGCCGTAGACTCGATAATGCGAAGGTTCGCCTGATGCGGCACCAACCAATCAATTTGATCCGCCGACAAGTTATTCGCATCTAGTGCCGCATTCACCGCATCTGCCATAAGCCGCACAGCATGTTTAAAGACGTCACGCCCCTGCATAACGATATGCCCGCTTTCACCTGTTGTACTCACCCCACCATCGGTATAGAGCAGATCACGCATCGTTCCATTTGCGTAGAGATGGGTTGATAAAATGCCAGTATCATCACCATTGCCGGCCCCCTCATACGCGTCCAATATCACCGCACCTGCGCCATCGCCAAAAAGAACACATGTTGTACGGTCACTCCAGTCAAGGATAGAGCTCATTTTATCTGCACCAATAACAAGAACACGCTTTAGCTGTCCAACTTTAATAAAGTTATCAGCAACGCTGAGCGCATAGATAAAGCCACTACAGACCGCCTGAACATCAAAGGCAATACAAACCGGAACACCCAGAGCCGCCTGCACCCTGACGGCAACAGACGGAAAGGTTTGATCGGGCGTTGTGGTTGCGACAATAATACCATCAATGTCACTTGCCTGAATATCTGCGCGCTGCATCGCCGCTTTTGCCGCCTCAACCGCCATATCGGATGTTGATTGGTTATCCGCGGCAATCCGGCGCGACTTTATACCACTGCGCTGAAATATCCATTCATCCGACGTCTCAACGATTTTTGATAGATCATGGTTCGTCATTATTTTCTCGGGAAGATAACTGCCCGTTGAAAGAATATGAGACCTTGTCGACATGATTTAAATAACCCTTTTGTATTAACGATCTTCCGAGAGGAAATTTTCCTGATCGCTTAAGTGACCTATATCACGCGCTATTTGCTCAATATACCCCTGACGCGCCAAACGCACAGCAAGAATAACGGCACAAGAAAAGCTAAGCGCATCCGCACCGCCATGGCTTTTGATACATACACCATTCAGCCCAAGAAACACCCCGCCATTATAACGACGCGGGTCCATCCGCTCCCGCAAGCTCTTCAAAGCGAAATAAGCAAAAAAAGCGCCAACTTTGGAAAGAAAACTGGATTTGAATGATTCTTTTAGATATGTCCTGACGAGATGCCCGACACCCTCCGCCGTTTTCAGGGAAATATTCCCCGCATAACCATCACTGACGATCACATCAACGGTGCCTCTTGTTATATCGTTCCCCTCGACAAAGCCTTTATATTCACCAGGGAAGTCAATACGAGAGAGTATTTCGCCTGCCTCACGCACATGTTCGGGGCCTTTGGTCTCTTCCGAGCCAATATTGAGCAGCCCAACACTTGGCGGCTTATCATCTTGTGTGCTCTGTTGGTCACGCGCTTTATTTGCCCGTGCAAACACTGAACCCAGAACCGCGAATTGCACCAATGTATCGGCATCAACCAAAACATTCGCGCCCAGATCAAGCATAATAGTATCACCGTGAATACCCGGCATAACCGATGCAATTGCAGGGCGATGAATGCCCGGTACTGTCTTTAAAACAATTTTTGCCATCGCCATAAGAGCGCCAGTATTCCCAGCAGACACAATCGCCTCGGCCTCACCTTTTTTTACCGCTTCAATCGCCATGCGCATGCCCGATCCTTTACTGGCACGCAGCGCGGTAGAGGGTTTGTCATCATTTTGAACCATCTTATCAGTATGAAAAATCGTGACGTGCTGGCTTAGGGATTTGTATTTAGATAAATATTTCTTTATTTTCGTTTCATCCCCATAGACAAGAAAATGAACCTCGGGACGTCCTTGCAGAACCATGTCCAAAGCGGGAATAATCGCCTTAGGGCCAAAATCGCCGCCCATTGCATCAATTGCAATGCGTATCATATCAGGAGAATTTTGATCAGACAAAAGAACAGGCCTTATCTATTAAAAAGAACATGGCCAATAGAGCTATGCTTATCGGCCATATAAATACTATATAACGAAGATATCCTAAACGCGCTATGCCTTCAATAAACCGATTACAATGAACGGTGCATAAAACGCGATGATATCACAAGGATCAGAGTGTAAGGCGACTAACCGCGCTCTTCAATAACCTGACGGCCTTTATACATACCAGTTTTCAGATCAACGTGGTGACGACGCACAGGCTCACCCGTGGTGCTGTCTTCTACCCAGTTTTCTACAGTAAGTGAATCATGTGCACGACGCATGTTGCGCTTTGACTTTGTTGTTTTTCTCTTTGGTACGGCCATAGTCCGATTCCCTTTATGAATTTTTCTTAATAAACGAGAGTGGGTAATACCTAAAATTCGCACCCAAAGCAAGGAAATTATACAAAATCCCCCCGCTTTTTTTCATGCGCTACTATTTATCTTTCTTTGCTTCGTTCTTTTTCCAGTCTTTCAGCGCGGCAAACGGGTTGTCATAAGTACCTTCCGGCGCATCTTTTAACGTGGCGCTCCCCTCTCCATACACCGCCCCATCAATGCGCGGATAAGGAACAAGAGCCAGAGATAAATGCTGTATTACCAATTCTCCTAAATCAATTTTCCCATCAATGACCACTTCCGGATCATCCGCCTCATCGATCATAGGCTGCTTATCTTGTTCTTTGCGACTCATCCGCTCACGCCGGGCTTTTTCGAAGGAAACCGTTTGATTTGGATCTTCAAACCATGCATTAAAGGTATCTTCTATCGTTTCTTGTACAGGCTCTGCCGTAACAACACATTTTTGATGAATCTTCGCTGAAATACTACCCTTTATATGAATAACCTTATTAATGCTGTTTCTCCGCAGCTCCAAATCAGTCGTTAACGATTCAATGGAATAAAGGCCTAAACGCCGACAAAGCACAGGGAAGATATCTTCTTTTGGTGATATTTTCACACGCAGACACGCCGTACCAACATCATCCGATACAATAAGATGCGACCATTCCTGATTTGCTCCCGATATTTCAAAATCTTTATCCGACATTTTTCATCTCTCCAATGGCATCCGGCACATCATTCACAAAATATGCCTGCCCGTTCATTATATTTTCAACGCTCATTTTTTCGTAAGCAATATTATTTTGTACAAAAACAGACATTCTGGCGAGACATGCTTTGTCATGGCCTTTTCCGCCATAAATATTGCGGGCAAGAACATCATCAAGATTTGCAACAACCAGACCCTCAACATTTTCAATATCTACACTCTCAGGCGCAAGAGCGACCTGATAATTATACATGCGCCCGTTAAACGCCTTCATCATGCGTTTCATATGCTTGGGCACACCAACATCGCCGATACCCATTTCCCGCAATGTTTGATCCATATCCTTAAACATAACATCAAACAACGCCTGAGAGATCGCCTCATAATCATCATGATCCATAATACGGTGCAAAATCAGAAATATATGCAACAACAGCAAATCAAACCGGCCATCGAAATTATCGGGCACACCATACTCGGTATAGAACACCTCCTGACGCGTATTTTCCAACGCACACGCGTATAAATCTTTGGCAATCTTTTTATTATGCCTTTTCGTCTTGTATTTTTGTTTGAATAACATGCGCAACATTGATTTTAGCTCTAGGTTTTTTCTAAAATTATCTCTACAGTCCGTAAGAAATACCATTATTACAAAAGAATGCCATGCAAAAGTTTTTAAAAATCATTTTTTGTTGCCTTATTACCGCAAACATCATCGCCTGCTCGCCTGTAATAGCGCAGCGCGGCAACCTTTTACAAGATTATCAAGTGAATGATATTATTGCCGGACAGCACACAAGATCAGATGTTCTGCGCGTATTAGGATCACCCACAACACAATCAACTTTTGACAGTAACGTTTGGTATTACATTGGACAGGAAACAGAGAAACGCGGCATTCTTGATGATGAAGTTATTAGCGAACGTATTGTCATAGTGTCCTTCACGGAAGAAGGCATTGTGAACACAATTGAAGATCGAGACACAGAAAGACTTCAAATCCCCTATGCGCGTTCGAAAACCCCTACTCACGGGAACGAGTTAACCTTTACGCAGCAGCTACTGGGAAATATGGGACGTTTTAACACGCCGAACAGTTCAAGTGCAACAGACCAATTCTAGTCTCAATTTCTATATTGGTCGTTGCTGTACGACTTGTAATAGGACTTCTGTTTCAATGTCATCGCCCATAATTCTTTTGGTAATTTGATTCAGGCGTTTCTTAATCATACGAACCTGAACAACACCGCCCTTTAATGCTGCATTTTCGTTCAATATACCGTACATATCTTGGATATAAGCATCCTTTAGCCGTGGCGCTTTTGCTTTGATTTTATCTGCGTCATTAACACCGTTCACCTCAATCACAACGGCAAGGCTCAACACCTGATAAACACCATCTTGATCAATAATCGGCAAAATCAACGGGTCAAGTTTTACATACTCGACACTACCTTCACTAGACTTCTCTTCCGAGGAAGACGCATATGCATTCCCCGCGATAAAAAATCCCGCTATCACCGCTAAAATTACTCTTTTTATATGCATTATCATTATCCCTGTTTACAAAACGTCATTCAGAACAGCCTATCAAAAATTAATTAATAGGGCGTTAGGGATAGATACAATTTGAGATATATCCTTGGGACTTAGTCACGCACAACAGATGCAATTTTACCAAGAACACCGTTTACAAAATTGACTTGCTGTTGTTCATAAAAAGCATGGGTTACATTTAGGTAATCATTGATAACAAGCGGCGCGTCAATGTCTTGATGTTCCAACAACTCACAAACACCGCAAAGCAGAATAGATTTCAGCAACGGCTCCAACTCTTTTTCAGGTGGTGGCGGCGCAGGCTCTTCATCAGGCATTTCTTCAGCATCTTGCGCTACGCCTTCGGCATCGTCTTTTTCGGTATCACCATCGTTATCATTTCCCTCGGCATCATCCGCGACAATAACAGACACAGGAGCCTCCTTTTTATGAATATGCGCGGCCAGAATTTCATCAACTTCTGCCAAACGCGCATCCAACGATGTAATGATTTTCTTGAACAACCCGCCATGTGGCTGCGCCAACGCGTCGCTATCCTCCAGCTGTAGGCCGCGCTCCAAGCATTCCTCTATCACAAGGCGCACAGGCTTTGCGTTGTGCAACACTTCATAATAGGCCTGAACCGCTAGTAAACGCGCAGACAGTTCTTTGTTATTATCCAGATTTTGGCTATTTTTCTTATTATTCTTTTTCATCACGAATACAACGCCCGTTTTAAGTTCAACAAAGATAGTACAGCCGCAACCGCGTCCGCACCCTTATTTTTTTGTGCAGGGTTCGCGCGAATAACAGCTTGTTCATGCGTGTCACATGTCAGAATCGCATTACCAATCAACAAATCGTAATCCAGTGACAACTGCGTTAAGCCGCGTGCACTTTCATTGCTGACAATATCATAATGCGCCGTTTCGCCGCGAATAATACAGCCTAAGGCAATAAAGCCGTCAAATTTTCTATGATCTGTACTGCGCTGCTCTTCTCGTAAGGAGCCAAGCTTGATTGCTGTTGGAATTTCAAATGCGCCTGCGACATTAAACACTTCATAGGTAACACGCGCCTCGTCTAACGCAGCTTTCGCGCCAGTTAATAAATGCTCTGCAACCTCATCATAGTAAGGCGATACGGCAATCATAATATGTGGCATAGAACGCTCTCTTTAACTTTAAGATATTGCCCGATGACCTTGTATATGCAAATCATATCCATCAAGGCCAATCACACTTTTCGGACTGTTGGACAGTAAAACCATATTCCTGACCCCCAAGTCCAGCAAAATTTGCGCTCCGATACCATAATCACGCAAAACTTTTTCATTTTGTTTTGGGTTAGCTTTAGAATTCGCCTTTTCTTGCTTCTTCAAAAGACGCTCGGACAAGCTGGTCGCATTGGGGGAACGCAACAACACAATCACACCGCGCCCCTCTTTTTCAATGATTTCCATAGATTTTTGAAGCGTCGCATCGCCGTCCATACCCAAAACATCACCAAGGATATTCATCGCATGCATACGCACTAACACCGGTTCATCCGTATTGGATATATCGCCTTTTACCAAGGCAACATGCTCCGCATATTCGATTTGTGCGGCGTAAAGGCACAGATTAAAATCCCCGCCATATTGTGATGATATTACGGTTTCATGGATACGCTTAACCAGAACTTCATTACGACGACGGTAAGAGATTAAATCCGCGATTGTGCCGATTTTCAGATTATGGAGCTGTGCGAAGCCGACGAGATCGTCCAAACGCGCCATTGTGCCGTCATCATTCATGATCTCGCAAATAACGCCTGCGCCGCTGAATCCTGCCATTTTTGCTAAATCCACAGATGCCTCAGTATGACCTGCACGTACCAAAACGCCGCCTTCGCGCGCCATTAAGGGGAACACATGCCCGGGCGTTGCAACAGAATTAGGGCCATTTTGCGGATTAATTGCTGTTTGAATTGTTTTTGCGCGATCTGCTGCGGAGATTCCGGTGGTTACGCCCTCTTTCGCTTCAATAGACACGGTAAAGGCGGTGCGATGCTGCGCGTTATTGCCGCGCCCCATAAGCTGTAGCCCGAGGCGATCAACCATTGCCTCTTCCATCGGCAGGCAAATCAAACCGCGACCATCCTTGGCCATAAAGTTAATATTCTCAGGCGTTGCCATTTGCGCGGCAATCACTAAGTCACCTTCATTCTCACGGTCTTCGTCATCAACGATAATCACAGGCTTGCCGTTACGCATATCCTCGATAATTTCATCGATGGAGGATAAAATGCGTTGATCCTCTGTGCCCAAACGCGCATCACGTACGTCTTGCTTTGATATCGTGGCTTTATTGCTCATACCGTATCCTTTTTATTCAACATATTCACTGCATAGCGCGCGAGTAAGTCGATTTCTATATTAACCTCATCACCTACGCGGCGATCACTTAACGTCGTTTTCGCCCAAGTGTGGGGAATAATATTTACGTTGAAACTTGTATCATCAACATCGTTCACTGTTAAGGAAATACCGTCAAGCGTGACAGACCCTTTTGCCGCGATGAATATTTTTAGTTCCGGAGGCACAGCAATCTTTAAACGATACGATCCGCCCTCTTCCGTAATCTTCATAATTTCAGTTGTGGCATCGACATGTCCCGACACGAAATGCCCGCCCATCTCATCACCGACTTTTAAGGATGGCTCAAGGTTAATTCGGGTCTTGACCTGCCATGCGCCGATGATAGTTTTACTTAAGGTTTCACTAGAAACATCTACAGAAAAAGAATTTTCTGTCTTACTCACAACCGTAAGACAACACCCTGAACAGCAAATGGACGCACCCACCTGAACCGCTGACAGGTTCAATCGCGTGCCAACTTCGACCCGCAAATCACCACGTGTTTTCTTAACAGAGCGAACAACGCCAATTTCTTGTACAAGTCCTGTAAACATCTAACCCTCATCCTTTTGCTTATATATTTCTAACACGTCCGCCCCCAATATTCGAGATGAACACCGCACAAAATCATAACGCTGCACCAGTGTTTCAATATTTAACGTCCTAATCATGGATTTACCATCCCCCCCCAGCAACGTTGGAGCGCGATAGATAAACAATTCATCACACAAGCCTTGACGTAAAAATGATGCATGAACCTCTGCCCCACCTTCCACCAGTACGCGGGTTATACCTTGGTCTGCCAAAACACCCAAAACCAAAACCAAATTATGTGGATCACAAGAATGTATGACAACGCCATGCTGTCTTAATGCAGAGGTTTGCTCATCGTCTCCATTGCCAAAAACCCAGAGCGGAACGTCTGTTGCCGTGCGCACCAGCTGACTATCGGGTGAAATCCTCAACTTGCTATCCAGAACAACGCGAACAGGTGTATGCGCCACACCATCAAGACGCGTTGAAAGTGCAGGATCATCCACCACAGCAGTGCCACAACCAACAAGGATAGCATCATGACGACTGCGCACTTGGTGCGTATGACGGCGTGCAAGACTACCTGTGATCCACTGGCTTTCCCCTGAAGCGCAAGCAATCTTGCCATCCAGCGTACACGCCATCTTAAGCGTTACAAACGGACGATTTTCGGTGATGCGTTTTATAAAGCCGATATTGAGGGCACAGCATTCATCTTCCAACACGCCTTGCGTTACCTTAATCCCTGCCGCCTTTAGAAGGGCAACAGACTTACCGCTAACGCGTGGGTCAACATCCAACGTTCCAATCACAACATGCGCAATGCCCGCCGCGATAATAGCCTCCACGCACGGCGCGGTCTGCCCGTGATGTGTGCAAGGCTCTAACGTGACATAGAGCGTCGCGCCCTTTGCCAACGCCCCTGCCTGTTCCAAGGCTTGCGTCTCCGCATGCGGCCGACCACCATCGGCGGTGCGCGCCCGTGCAATCACACAATCTTCCTGCACAATGACACAGCCAACGCTCGGGTTTGGCCAAACACGCCCCAGCCCTCTGCATGCCAAGGACAATGCGGATTTCATATTGTGAATATCAACATCAGAAGCCATAGAGGGAGTATCTTCCTTACTTGTCTTTTAAGTGACTGACTTTATTCAAGAAGTCATTGAAGTCTTCGGGATTGCGGAAATCCTTATAAACAGATGCAAAACGGATATAACCAACCGCGTCCAACCGCGTTAACGCTTCCATCACAAGCGCACCAATCTTATCAGATACAATCTCCGGCTCGCCTTGAGATTCAAGAATACGTACGATTTTATTGGCTTCTTCTTCGATCTGTTCCAACTCCACAGGGCGCTTACGCAAAGCCACCTGCATGGAGCGGATAATTTTATCGCGGGTGAAGGGTTGCTTTCGTCCACCCTCCTTCAACACTGTCATCTCGCGGAGTTGTACACGTTCAAACGTAGTGAAACGTTGCTCACACTCAGGACAAGAGCGACGGCGACGGATTGTTGAATTATTTTCCGTCGGCCTCGAGTCCTTAACTTGAGTTTCCTCATTCCCGCAAAATGGACAGCGCATATATTCCCTTTTCTTATTTTATTATTCGTCAGGGTAAATCGGAAAACGCTTACATAAAGCATCAACCTTGGCTTTTACAGCCTGTTCAACGGCAGCATTTCCGTCAATACCATTGGCAACCAAGCCGTCAAGAACCTCGGTTGCGTATTCACCAACAAGTTTAAATTCTTCAACACCAAAGCCGCGCGTTGTTGCCGCTGGCGTACCAAGGCGCACGCCTGAAGTTACCATTGGCGGCGCTGGATCAAACGGCACCGCATTTTTGTTACAGGTCATGCCTGCGCGCTCTAACGCTTCTTCCGTATCTTTACCTGTCAGGCCTTTAGGGCGCAGATCAACAAGAACAATGTGAGAGTCCGTACCACCAGAAACGATATCACAGCCACCATCTTTCAAAGCTTCAGCCAACGCGCGTGCATTATCGATAACAGCTTGACCATATATTTTGAATTCAGGCTGTAGAGCTTCGGCATAAGATACTGCTTTAGCAGCAATAACATGCATCAATGGGCCGCCTTGAATACCTGGGAAAATCGCAGAGTTCAATTTCTTGAAAATCTCAAGGTCATTGGTAAGGATCATACCACCACGCGGGCCACGTAATGTTTTATGCGTTGTTGTTGTTGTCACATGTGCATGTGGAACAGGCGAAGGATATGTTCCCGCCGCAATCAAACCCGCATAATGCGCCATATCAACAAACAAAATTGCACCAACGCTGTCCGCTATTTCACGGAAACGTTTGAAATCAATTTGACGTGGGTATGCAGATGCGCCTGCCACAATCATTTTCGGCTTATGTTCTTTCGCCAGTCTTTCGACTTCTTCGTAATCAAGCAGTGAATCGCTTTCGCGCACACCATATTGTATTGCATTAAACCATTTGCCGGACTGATTAGGAGCGGCGCCGTGCGTTAAGTGACCACCGGCAGCAAGACTCATCCCCAAAATAGTATCACCAGGCTGTAGCAACGCCATCATAACACCCTGATTAGCTTGTGAACCTGAATTTGGCTGAACATTAACGTATTTTGCACCAAACAGCTCTTTCGCGCGATCACGGGCGAGGTCTTCAACAACATCGGAAAATTCACAACCGCCGTAATAACGACGCCCCGGATAACCTTCTGCATATTTATTGGTAAAAACAGAACCTTGTGCCTCAAGAACCGCTTTAGAGACTATATTTTCAGACGCAATCAATTCAATGCCGTCTTGTTGGCGTTTTAATTCGCCCTGAATGGCGTTATAGACATCTGCATCCACGTTTTTAAGATCATCCGTGAAGAAGCCATTATCATTCGTGTCTAGTTTTTCTGCTGCATTACCCATTATTTTCGTATCCTTCTATTTTGAAAATCAATTTATTATCTAATTCGTTTTATCTATAATTTTTTAATACGGTTCAAATGACGCCCGCCTTCAAATTTAGTTGTTAAGAATGCCTCAACAATGTCAAAAGCCACTTCCTCACCAATAATCCGCGCGCCAAGGGCAAGCACATTCGCATCATTATGCAGTCGCGTCAGGCGCGCCATCGTTACGTCCGTACACAGCGCCGCCCGAATTTCAGGAAAGCGATTAGCCGCAATTGATATGCCAATGCCCGTTCCGCAGATCAGTATGCCGCGCGCCACATCACCATCAACAATGGCTTTAGCAACGGCTTGACCGTATTCGGGGTAATCAACAGAATCAGTAGAATGTGCGCCGAGATCGATGAACTCGACTTTGTCCGCAAAACGCGCTTTTATTGCCTCTTTCAAAGCATAGCCACCGTGGTCACAAGCTATCGCGAGCTTTTCCATTTAGAATCCTTTACGCACAACGCATATCAACTTTATAAAGAAAAAATAATATATAGTCGCAATGTCCCTAAATCAATCCTTTCTTTTTCAAAACATACTCCAGACGTTTTAAGGCATTGCGTTTGAGAATTTCTTTCGATGTGCTGGTTGGACCCTGTATACAAATTTCGGTTAGGGATTGCGTGTCCATCGCAGAAACCTTCACCACATTGCCTATTGGGTGAAACTCGATAATGATTTCGCGATTTTTTAGATTATCCATGGCATCATAATATATTTAGAGACGTTCGAAAAAGTAACATCTGCAGATTAAAAGCCACTGCCAAAATTGGTTTGCTGTGCCCAGAAACGCTCCAGCATTTTAAGCGTTTGGTTCAGCTCTGCTAAGCGATCCTCTGTAATATCAGAGCCTTTTATCTGCTCTTCATGACGATCAAACATAGCAGAAATCATGCCACACAGCTCAATCCCCTTCTCGGACAACCTAACACGGATAGAACGCTTATCATGCACAGAGCGCTCTTGAATAAGGTAATCATTTTCAACCATTTTCTTAACGTTATAAGAAACATTAGACCCAAGGTAATAGCCACGAATCGTGAGTTCACCAACAGTCATCTCTTCTTCGCCAACATTGTACAAGATCATACACTGCACGTTGTTGATGTCCTGAATATTCTTTTTATCCAGCTCCACTTTCAACACGTCCAGAAAATGACGATGCAATCGTTCAATCAGTTGAATTGACTCATAATATGGTGTGGTCACAATGGTATCTCCGGATATTTTTCTGAACTATTCATTTTGCCGATCATAATTAAAGTTGATCTAACCTCAAAGTAATTTTATATATCTTTTACTTAAAGAAACGTAAAAAACATGAGATTTTACCATGATTAATGCATCATACCCGTCAAAACGCCTGCGTAGACTTCGTTCCAGCCCATGGATAAGAAACTTGGTAGAGGAAAATAATGTGTATATCACAGACCTCATTTGGCCGGTTTTTGTAATAGATGGCAAAAATAAGTGCGAATCTATTGCCTCTATGCCAGGCGTTAACCGTTATTCTATTGATCTTTTGGTCAAAGAGGTCATATCGGCGCATGCACTTGGCATTCCTGCAATCGCACTATTCCCTGTTACACCGACAGAGAAAAAGACAGAAGATGGGCGTGAATCATATAACCCTGACAACTTAATGTGCCGCGCAATTAAAGCCATCAAAGATGCTGTTCCTGATATTGGCATTATCACCGACGTTGCGTTAGACCCCTACACAAGCCACGGACATGACGGATTAATCGATAATGGTGAGATTCTAAACGATCCCACTGTTGAAATTCTTTGCAAACAAGCCCTTATACAGGCACAAGCAGGCGCGGATATCATCGCCCCTTCTGACATGATGGATGGGCGCATTGGCGCGATCAGGCATGCGCTGGATCAAAACGGTCACAGCAACGCGATGATTCTCTCTTACGCTGCGAAATACGCCTCCTCTTTCTATGGGCCGTTCCGTGATGCGGTTCAATCATCAGGCTGCTTAAGCGGTGATAAGAAAACATATCAAATGAACCCCGCCAACAGCGATGAAGCCCTGCACGAGGTTGCACTAGATCTACAAGAAGGTGCGGACATGATTATGGTTAAACCCGGCATGCCTTATCTGGATATTATCACGCGCGTTAAGGATGAATTTAAAGTACCCACATTTGCCTATCATGTCAGTGGAGAATACGCGATGCTGCGCGCCGCCTGTGACAATGGGTGGCTAGATTATGATGCAGCAATTATGGAGACAATGGTATCGTTCAAACGTGCAGGCGCAAACGGCGTTCTGACTTATGCTGCACTGGACTTAGCCAAAGCTTTACAAAAGTAATGGTTTATATCTGTTAGATATTATATCCAGTTTCTTGATTTTTAAGGGAAAAAACAGCATAATGAGATATATTTCATATATGACACTTCTTTGATTCTCTCGCGTCATATGTTCACTGCGTACTTTACAGTCATCTAATTTATTTTTTGGGCAAGTATTGCCCGTGCAGGCGATCTTCGCTGCGACACAGTATGAAAAGGATAAAATCAGGCAATGAAAATGCTCGGCTTCATTATGGTTTTCGTAGCAACGTTTGGTGGTCTTGTTATGACGGCCGGCTTCGAAAAGGCAATGCACCTTCTTATGGGCGTTATTATTCCTGCTGCCCCTGGTGAAATAGTAATTATTATGGGCTGTGCGTTTGCAGCATTTATGATCTCCAATTCCATGGATACAATCAAAGCCTCTCTAAAGGGGTGTAACGTTCTGATTAAGCCCGTTGAGTATAAAAAGGAAGACTATATAGAGCTGCTCAGCATGATGTTCACCATGTTCAAACTGGCAAGATCAAAAGGATTTCTCGCTTTAGAGGTTCATGTCGAAAACCCGAATGATAGTGATCTCTTCAGTCAATTCCCCAAATTCCACGGCAATCACCATGCGGTAGAATTCGTCTGTGATTATTTCCGCATTATCTCCTTAGGCAACGAAGACCCGGGGCAAATCGGTGGCTTAATGGACAAAGAAATCACGGAAATCGCAAATCATGCCAACCA
This sequence comes from Alphaproteobacteria bacterium, assembly GCA_002401695.1. Classification (GTDB taxonomy): domain Bacteria; phylum Pseudomonadota; class Alphaproteobacteria; order Micavibrionales; family Micavibrionaceae; genus UBA1672. The sequence continues at coordinate 405,620 of NVTV01000002.1, read as the reverse complement.
CCCACCCCATGCTGTCCACATGATGGCAGAAGGTATTCCTGCTCTTGGTATTGTTGCGGCGGTGCTTGGTGTTATCAAGACCATGGCCTCAATCGCCGAGCCGCCCGAGGTTTTGGGTAAACTTATCGGGGGTGCGTTGGTTGGTACGTTCCTTGGGGTGTGGCTATCATACGGTATGGTTGGGCCGCTATCAGAAGCAATGCAAGAAAAAGCCGATTCCAAAGTTATGTATTATAGAGTTCTAAGGGCTGGGATTGTTGCATTTCTAAGTGGTGCAGCGCCACAAGTTGCCGTTGAATTTGCCCGAAAAGCCTTACCCCACGGCATTGCACCAAGCTTTGCCGAACTGGAAGAAATCTTAAACGAATTACCGCCGCCGACAGGCTAATAGAAAGATAAACGAGAACATATGTCTCAATCAGGCCATATAGACATTAAGGTTGTTGAACTGCCCTATGCTCACCATGGTGGTGCATGGAAAGTTGCCTACGCCGATTTTGTGACGGCAATGATGGCGTTCTTTTTGCTCATGTGGTTATTGAATGCAACAACCAAAGAGCAGAAAAACGCGATCTCCGATTATTTCAACCCCAGCCACGCCATGATTTCAGATAGTAAAAGCGGCGCGGGTGGCCTTATGGGCGGTTTAACGATGTCACCGGAAGGGGCTATGGCATCCAACAAAAGCCCCATTATTAAGCAACAAGTCACCAAGCAAATCAAACGTGGCTCAACAAGCAAATCAACAGTTGGTCAAGCGCGTAAAGCCGCCGAGAAAAAGCGCTTTGAAAAAACCGCCGAGAAGATAATAAAAGCCATTCAGGAGAGCAAGGCTCTTGCCAAGCTGGCGAAGAATTTGCTCATTGATGTAACGCCGGAGGGGCTGCGCATTCAAATTATTGATCAGGACGGCGAATCTATGTTTCCACCGGGCAGCGCGCGGATGTTTGAAAAAACCAAACGACTATTAGAAAAAATTACAGAAATCGTTCTCGATATGCCTAATGAGCTGTCTATTCGCGGACATACTGATGCCACGCGTTATGCCAAGGGGGCAATATATACGAACTGGGAACTGTCGGCGGATCGCGCCAATGCATCACGCCGTGTCATGCTGGGCGCTGGTATACCGGTAGAACGTCTCAATAATGTGATGGGCAAAGCAGACACGCTGCCCCTGATCGTGGATGACCCGCTCGACCCCAGAAACCGCCGCATTACTCTGATTTTACTCAATGAAGTGCTAACAGCTCCACCCGCCCCCGAAGAGGATGGCGATTTGATAGAGGATGACAGTGATTTCATTGAACAAGCACCATCACTCCCCGCTATCCCAATCAATCCGTACCAAAAAACCCCGGGTGCTGTTGAGTTTCCTTAGGATTTCTGATTGACTCAAAGCATCTACCGTTTTACAAACGATTTATGTTTATACGATTGATAGTTATTATCTGTTTTTTGCTGCTCCCACCTTCAGTGATAGCTGACCCACTGAAGCCTAGGCTCTATGACATAGATCAAAACCAAAGTTTTGCAAGGTTTGTTACTAAGATGTGTACCGCCGATATTATTAAAGGCGAGTTTCTAAATTTCTCAGGACAAATCTATTTTGACGAATGGGAACCTACAAATTCATGGATTGATGTGACATTAGATGCTTCAAGCTTATCACTTGACCATGAGTTTCATAAGGATGAGATTCTCAAAGATATAATAGAAGGCAGCAAAATCCTAAAAACCTCACTTTTTTCTACGATAAAGCTCAAGAGTACAAAAATTGAAAGAACCAGTATAAATACAGGAATTATGGTGGCTGACCTTACTTTAGTCGGGGAAACCCACCCCATTACATTAGAAATTACATTTGAAAATAAAATGACTGATCGCTATGCGACCAAAATAGACCCAAACAAGGTTTCTTTTTCGGCATATGGAACGTTTAAACGCTCGGAATGGAACGTTCTTTATGGATTAGATCGTGTTGGAATCCGCCGCATGAGTGATGATGTTCAGGTGTTCATATCTGCCGTTGCGAATTTACACAATGATGCAGAAGATACTCAACCAAAATAAACACTCTGGCTTAAAATTTATAATCGAACCTGTTGCTCTTCGGGAATCCATTCGGTGGTAAGCGGCCTGCTCCGGCGCGTTTACCGATCCATGGGGTGATATCATCCACAATGGTTGAACCTGATCCATATTTATAGGATAAGCCCTGCTCCAGATTAAAAGTCTTGGCATCGGATAGGTTTCCATCCTTGAATTTTTGCAGGATAACGCCCTTCCCTTTGCTCATTTCAGGAACATCTGATAATGGGAAGACCAGCATTTTGCGGTTTTTACCAATCACCGCAACATGGTCGTCGCCATCATCCATATAGCGACAAATGGCGGCCTGAACCTTGCCCGAGACATTCAAAACCTGCTTACCCGTCTTGGTCTGCGCCAATATATCATCCGAATTCACCACAAAGCCACGCCCATCCGTAGAGGCCAGCAGCATCTTGCGCGCAGGTTGATGCAGGGTCATCATCATCACATTGGCATCATTTGGAATATCAACAATAATGCGCAAAGGCTCCCCAAAACCGCGTCCAGAGGGCAATTTATCACAGCCAAGCGTATAGAAACGCCCGTTCGTTGCAAAAATAACCAGTTTATCCGTCGTTTGCGCCTCAATCATGAACTGCCCGCGATCGCCATCTTTATACTTGATATCCGCGCCATTATGCCCGTGACCTTTTAACGCCTTGATCCATCCTTGGGAGGAACAAACCACTGTAATCGGCTCTTTCTCGATCATCACCGCATCAAGATCAACAGTCATTGGTGCAGGCGCAGAACCAATCATCGTACGACGCTTACCAAGAACGGTGTCCTCACCAAATAATTTCTTAATATGCGCGATTTGCTTTTTGATCCGCGTCCATTGGCGTACTTCCGAGCCAATAAGCTTTTCAAGCGCCTCACGCTCTTTTTCAAGTTCGTCATGCTCTGTACGGATTTCCATCTCTTCCAACTTGTGCAAGCGACGCAAGCGTAAATTCAAGATCGCCTCAACCTGAACATCATTCAAATTAAAGGTCTTTATCAAACATTCCTTGGGCTTATCTTCAAAACGGATAATACGAATAACTTCATCAACATTCAGGAAAACAATAAGATAAGCATCTAAAACATCTAAACGATGCAGCACTTTTTCAAGGCGATAAGCAGAGCGACGAACAAGAACCTCTTTTTGATGATCCATCCAGCATTGGAGAACCTCTTTCAAGTTCATAACACGTGGTACTAAACCATTTTCCAGCACGTTAAGGTTCATGTTAAAGCGCGTTTCAAGATCACATGATCTAAACAGAGCCTCCATCAGAAGTTCGGCTTCGACATTACGGTTCTTCGGCACGATAACAAGGCGGATATCCTCTGCGGATTCGTCACGTACATCATCAAGAAGTGGCAGTTTCTTTAGGGTTATCAAGTCCGCTATTCTCTCGATCAACTTCGATTTTTGCACCTGATACGGGATTTCAGTGACCACAATTTGGTACATGCCCTGTTTCAGATCTTCCTTTTCCCACTTTGCGCGGATACGGAAAGCGCCCTTGCCTGTTTCATAGGCGCGAACGATATCTTCTTTTTTCTCAACCAATGTACCGCCCGTTGGCATATCAGGCCCTTGCACAATATCGACAATTTCGGCAATGGTTGGATCTTTTTCGAGCATCAGCTCCATCGCGGTGCAAAGCTCCGCTACGTTATGCGGTGGAATATTTGTTGCCATACCAACGGCAATACCGCTCGACCCATTGGCGAGCAAGTTCGGAAAGCCACCGGGCAGAACCACCGGCTCTGTCTCTGACCCGTCATATGTCGGGCGAAAATCAACCGCGTCTTCTTCTATCCCGTCCAGCAACATCAGGGCAACATCGGTTAAGCGCGCCTCTGTATACCGCATCGCTGCGGCATTATCGCCATCGATATTCCCGAAGTTCCCCTGCCCATCCACCAGTGGATAGCGTTGTGCGAAATCCTGTGCCAAGCGCACCATTGCATCATAAACGGCGGTATCGCCATGAGGGTGGAACTTACCAATCACATCACCAACAACGCGCGCAGACTTTTTCGGGCGTTGCGTCGGGGCAAGTTTTAGCTGATACATCGCGAACATCAAACGGCGATGCACGGGCTTCATCCCGTCACGCACATCCGGCAAAGAACGGCTCATAATCGTGGACAGCGCATAAGACAAGTATCGATCCGAGAGGATCTTAGTCATTGGCTGATCGATTATTCTCTGTTCTTCATTATCCTGTGCCATAGAGCTCACTACCTAGTTCATTTGTATTTCTAATATTATCTGAGGTCTCTGTTTTGACAAAATGCTCGGCAAAACGCAAGCCTAACCTTTCACGCGCCTCAGGCAATCCACGATTATGATGCACAAAAACCCAGTGTTCAAGGAAGAAACGCGTCATTTGCAAGCCTGTGATTATATCCACAAGCTCCGCAGAACCGCCACTAGGTTTTAGAAAGGCGGGTAAGGGTAATAGCTTGTCTTTATATGGCTCTCCTGCGCTGTGGCTCACGGCACATCCTGTTTTTGGACTGACATAAGCCAAATCATTATCATCACCGCCGCCTGCGCAACGGCTTAAATCCAGTGCAAATCCTAACTCTCGGAGCAACGCTATTTCCCACATAATATAGCCAGCCGCCCAAACCTCGCCCTCTAATATATTCAGCAAAGCCAATAATCCATCATAAAGGCCTTTATGCCCCTCTTTCTCGGGCAAGGCCTGATCACACAGTCCGCATGCCGCCTGTAACGCCGCCAATTTCAAAGGGTCTTGCATAATACGCGCCGCCGTTGATCTTGAGAGTTCCAGCGTTAAAGCACCCAAATCGTCACTGTTACGGGCACGCCAATTTGCGTCGACAAGGTTACCGACCTCCAGCGTGCCGCGATTTTTCACGGAAAATGCGCCGCGCACATATCCTGATTGCCGCCCGTTGTCATGCGTCAATAAAGATACAATTGCACCGTTTTCGCCATGCCTGCGCACCGCCAATATAATTGATTGATCTTGCCATTGTTCCATAGTTTATTATTATCACAACGAACAACACATGATTCCAGCAGGATATTAAAAATAATGGTGACTATCCCCAAGTCAGAAATTCGAGACCTCTGCCAGCGCACATTTGAAAACGCGGGTTTAAGTGATGGTAATGCTATAGAGACGATCTATAACCACCTGATGTATAATGAAATGTCAGGGAAGAAGTCTCATGGCTTATTACGCATAAAATGGTGCATTGATGCAATGAAGAAGAAAGGTATTCCGGATGCGAAGCCTTCCGTAGCTCTGGATTTAGGCGCATTGACCATTATTGACGGGCAAAATAATATCGGCGTTGTTGCGGCGGAGTATGGGGCGCACATCGCAATCGAGAAAGCCAAAGCGCACGGGATCAGCTTCGTTGGCGTGCGCAACCATTTCGGCACAACAGGCACAATGAATTATTATAACCGCCTGTTTGTGGAACATGGTTTGATCGGAATTGCGGGCTGTAACTCGCAAGCACTGGTGTGCCATCCTGAAGGCTTTGACCCTGTTATTGGCACGAACCCGATATCATTTGGTATTCCATCAAAGAAAACACCCTGTGTTATCGATATAACGACAGCGCAATGGGCGTATGGGAAACTTCTGCAACTGCATAAGGGGGGGCAGGATTTACCTGTGGATGCTATTGTGGATAAAGATGGAAAACCATCGCAAGACATTCGTGATGCCATGAATGGTGCGATGTTACCAATGAACGGTTATAAAGGCTTTTCTGTCGGTTTAGCCATCGAGATTTTAAGTGGTGCTCTCATAGGCGCAAAATCAGGACGCGATGCAGTCAGCGGCAGTGATGGTCTATTCTTCATCACAATCAACCCTGATATGCTGGTCGGACAGGAACAGTTTGAAGAACATGTAGAGGCCTTACTGCAAGAAGTAAAAGCATCAAGGCACGATGCAAAAATCTCTGAAATACTTATTCCGGGGGAACGATCAGAACGCCTACACAGCGCCGCAAGCGACAGTGAAACCATTGATATTATTGACACAGTCTATCAAGACCTAAAGGATTTAGCAGCATGAGTGTAAAAATAGGAATCGCCGGTGTTGGCGCAATTGGAAGTGCGCTGGCACGTACATTAACCAGCGAAAAGGGTATCAACAATTACGTGTTGGATTGCATTTCAGACCCCGATGCAAAAGCGGACTTCGATGTGCCTAATGTCGATTTTGACACGTTAATGACTCGCTGCGACTTGGCCATTGAATGCCTGCCCGCCTCCGTCGTTCCGGCATTGGCCGAAGCTGCATTTAAGTCTAATACGCATATTATTTTCATTAGCGCCGCCGCATGGCTTCTTTATCCACAGATTGCGGATAACTATAAGAATTCACAAAGCCGTGTCTATATTCCCTCCGGTGCATTATGTGGTTTGGACGGTGTACGTGCGATCAAAGAACTGGGCATTACAAGCGCAAAAATTGCCTCAACAAAGCCGCCACTTGGGTTCAAAGGCGCACCATATATTATCGAGAATGATATTGATCTCACTGATATAAAGGAAAAAACATTGCTGTTTGAGGGCAATGCTCTCGAAGCTTCAAAAGGGTTTCCCGCCAACGTCAATGTTGCAGCGACCTTAAGCCTTGCAGGCATTGGCGCAGAAGATACCCGTGTTGAAATATGGGCTGATCCACAAGCTGTCAGTAATGCGCACGAAATCACAATCAAGAGCGAGTACTCCACACTTGTCTCAAAAATCGAGAACATGCCTGACCCGATGAACCCGAAAAGCTCTATTCTGGCGGCGCAAAGCATTGTTGCAACGCTCAGAAACATGAGCAGTGCAATTGTAATGACTTAGTAAAAACAAAGGATACCACCCAATGTTACCAGCCAAACATTTCTACATGATCCGCCACGGCGAAACAGAAGCCAATAAAGCAGAGATTATGGCGGGCAGCATGGACTCGCCCTTAACGGAAAAAGGCAGAGCACAGGCAAAATCGGTTCAAAACATTGTAAAAGCTCTCGATATAAAGCCAAAAGTCATTGTCCACAGCCACCTATCACGCGCGCGCGATACAGCGACGATTATCAATGAGGGCATAAATGTTCCCTTATATGAAGATAAGGATGTTGCCGAATTACATGCGGGTGATTGGGAGGGCGTTTCATACGATGTGTGCCGTGATCTTCTGAGAGGCTGGGCTACACCGCCAAACGGAGAGTCTTTTGCACAATTTTGTAAACGCCTGCAAAGAGGAAAAACACATAACCTTAACAAGCATGATGGCCCTATTCTGATTGTGTGTCATGGCGGCGTCTTTAGAGGGTTGGGTGGGCTATATAATCTCAGAACACCGGCTATTTTCAAAAATTGCCACCTCTATGAATTTAAGCCTGCGCCAAATGATAGTCACTTCCCTTGGGAGGTTTGGACACATGAAGACGAACAAACCAGACAAGAATGTACCATCTTTCATGACAGCGAAGTGTCTAAAGAGCCGATGCTATAGCGTGATGCACTGTAAAGGCTTGCTTGGTTTCCTTCACATCATGGACACGAAATATATCCACGCTGTTTTCCAAACCGTATAAAGCGGCAGATATTGACCCAAAAATGCGCCCCTCTGGCTTTGGTTCACAGCATAAATTACCGATGAAACTTTTTCGAGATGTACCGAGCAACACAGGGCAGTTAAATACTTTGAATTTATTGATGTTTTTTATGATCAACAGATTATGTTCTAGCGTCTTTCCGAAGCCTATACCGGGGTCAAGAATGATGTTTTTTGACCCTATATTGCGTCTAGAACAAAATGCTAAACGCTCTTCAAAAAAAGCCATAATTTCATCAATAACATTCTTATAGGCAGGGGCATTTTGCATTGTTTGCGGATTGCCCTGCATATGCATAATGCAAACAGGAAGGCCACTCTGCGCCACTATATCTGCTGAATCAGGGTCATGTGTCAGACCGCTAACGTCATTTATGATATTCGCACCCGCCTGAATGGCCGCCTGCATTGTGGCGGCATTACGTGTGTCGATGGAAATATAAGGTGCATATGCCGCCAGTCCTTCGATAACTGGCGAAACACGCTCTATTTCCTCTTCAACAGACACAGTTTCAGCATTGGGACGCGTGGACTCCCCGCCAATATCAAGGATATCCGCGCCCTCTTTCAGCAGTAACTTTCCATGCTCTATGGCTTTATCGGCGGCCAGATATACGCCGCCATCAGAAAAGCTATCCGGCGTTACATTAACAATCCCCATAATCAAAGGGGCATCCCTGCTGCATTTATCAATAAAGCCACTCATTATGAAGCACCCTGTTTATCCATATATGTGGATAGTAATTGACTGTTCTCTATACACTGTATTTCTTGCCCTTTTGGCATATTTACTATCATTTCATCCACAGACTTATCCAGTCGTGGGTGTACCCAATGCGGCGCAATTTCCTGCATCGGGTAAAGCACAAAAGCACGTTCATGCAGTGCGGGGTGTGGAACGGTTAAATGCGCCTCATTAATAATCTCATCATTATAGGATAGTATATCCAAGTCTAACACACGCGCAGCATTCGCTTCGTGGCGCTCTCGCCCTGTATCGTTTTCAATTGTTGCAAGCGCGCACAACAGCTGCGGCGGCGATAATACCGTTTCGACGGCGCACACTGCGTTACAATACCATGGCTGATCGGAAACAGGCACAGGCGCAGATTTCCAGATATTAGAAGACTTAACAATATAGATACCAGCGCCTGCCAACAAATCAGAACAAGCCTTTAAGCATTGCTCAGGCGCGCCGTAAATACCATTCAGGTTTGCACCAAGGCCAATTAAGATCATCCGCTTTATTCCTAATTAATAAAAATGGAGCCTCTCAGGCTCCACTCATCTTATATTGTGCACAAAGTCACAATGTTATGATATCCATGTGCGGACACCGCCCGTATCAACATGCACAAAATTACTGCGTGGATAATAGCCAACGCCACCAGCCTCTAGTGATTTTGCCGCATTACGGAGTTTTCTGGTGCTGTATTCAGGAATACGCACATCTACCGCCTGCCCATACATATGGAATGAATTTGAAGCAACGCCGCGGGTGTTTTTTCCTAACATTGCATTTGTTTTCGGACTACGATATCCGGACAAAGCCTGATACGGAACATTTGCACCCGTTTTACGGTGAATAATTGAGAGAATATCGATCACATGTGGATCCATTGGAAAGACTTCTTCTGTACGGAAATCACGCAATACATAGTTTAAGCGTTCAAACGCTTCGGGAAGGTATTTATCACCAACACGATACACGCCGGAGAAACTCTCGCCCGTGTGAGCGTGTCTAAACGCAATCTTCCATGTAGAGTTATTATTTGCGGCCAAAACACTGCGCGCCCCGATCAAAGGAACCATCGCACCAACAACACCAGCAAGCCCCATCTTGATAAAATCACGACGCTGTACTCTTAGTTGTTCGTCACTTGCGTTTTTACTAAAAAAACCGTTTGTCATACAAATCCTCTTTTAAATACGCTACGCAGAAGGATGTTATAGAAAACCATTTCCATGTAGAACATGGAGTTCTACAATAAATATGAAAATGAGTAAAGATAAGAATTGCTTATTGCTACTTTTGCACAATATTCACAACATTATTGTCATACTCACCTAAAACAGGTAATCCGTCAAGTTTTTCCAACAGTTGCAGCAATTTCTTATCACGGCCATACAAATCAGTACCGTAAACAATTTGGCGCTCGTTTCCAAGCCATACCGTATAATACAGAACATAGACAGCCATCCTTTCGGAGGTATAAATATCGCGTAGTTTCTTCTTATCCAGTATTTGGCGCATTTTATCCGTAGTCCAGCCTTTACGACTCTCCAAAACAAACGCCGCCACCTTTTCAGGAGCCTGTAAACGAATGCAACCCGATGATTTTGCACGGTTTGTTCGCGCGAACATCTCTCTATGGTTTGTATCATGAAGGTAGATATTATGCTCGTTCGGCATCAAAATACGAACAAAGCCCAGCGGGTTCTGCTCTCCGGGGATTTGAACCATCCGCAAGGTTTTTAACTCATCTTCCGTGACAGAGGCCCAATCAATGACAGAAGGGTCAATGGTTGGCGCATCCTTAGCGTAACCGTCATACAGCTCCATCCCTTTATCAGCGAGATAAGTGGGGTCTTTGATAAGCTCAGGAAGAATATCCTCCTCTTTAATCGTGGGAGGAACTGTCCATGTCGGGTTAAAACGCACACCATGTATCTGCGTTACAAATGAGTTTGTTTGCCTTTTTTTACGACCGACAACAACGGGCATTTCGAAACGAACCGCGCCATCATCCACGGCCCATAACGTTGCAGAAGGGATATTTACAACGATAAAACGCGATGGCTTTTCATCCGGAGCCCAGCGTAAACGCTCCATATTCGCAATAATTTGCCTGATTTTATCCTGAGAGGTTTGATTAAGCACGTATAAAGTCTGACTGCCAATTAAACCGTCTACCTTCAAGCCTTCCGAAGCCTGAAACTGCATGACTGCATTCACTAATTCCGGATCATATATATAGCGTTCCGTCGCGACATCATCCACCCCCAGACGCAGCCTTAGCTTTGGAATATCATTATACCCCAGCCCAGGGCGTACAAGAGCATCAAAAGACAAACGCGTTGCCTTATATGCATCTGGATTATTAGCCCTATTTTCAACAAGCTCCACCAATGTGGCTTTTAGCATTTGATAAGTTGCGCTTTGTGGTTCTTGCAAAAGCATAAACGCCTTCATATCGTGTATTGTCGATACGTTGACCGACAGATATGACAGAGCCTCCTCCGCGCTCATTTGTTGACGCCAATGCTTTGAATTCAACTCCATATCGCGTGCATCAATGCGCATTCCACTCACATCACGAAGATAGTGAATATAGCCATCAGTCAAAAGAATCTCGGCCAGCAATGTCTCATCCTCATCCAAACGCCGGCCAAAACCAAATAACTCTCGTATTTGTTGGGCATGATATTGTTTCGGGTTAAGGCCATTCATCCATGATTTTTCTAAAACATCCAGCACATCTTTGCCCGCCCGATTAAGGCGCGTGTTGTTAAACCATAAAGGATCTCCCCCCCTGCTCAGATAGAAAGTATCAATGGCTTTCTGGTTTTGTAACGTGGCAGCATTCGCAATAGAAACTGTTTTCCCAAGTATAAACAGAGAAAACACTCCATATACTATAAATAGAGAAAATTGTGTCTTACGTTTCATAGAAATATCTTCCAACCCCTATAGATCAACAAAAACATGGGTTTCTTCTTTCGCACCGGGGTGTGTCACCGCGCCATCACGCGCACAGCCAACCGTTTGTGCATATTTCCAAAGTGCCCCTGAATTGTAATTTGTCTTACGCGGTTTCCAATTTTTCTTGCGTTCGGCTAGCTCATCATCAGATAGCTTAACATCCATCGTGCCCTCAATGGCATCAATGCGAATAATATCACCATCTTTTATCAAACCAATCGCACCACCGACAGCGGCTTCCGGGCCAACATGCCCAACACAAAAGCCGCGCGTTCCACCAGAAAAACGACCATCCGTGATTAGAGCAACCTTACCGCCTGCCCCCTGCCCATAGAGAGCGGCTGTTGTTGAGAGCATTTCCCGCATACCAGGGCCGCCTTTTGCCCCCTCATAGCGAATAACGATCACATCGCCTTCTTCATACTCACGATTTTGAACAGCCTTAAAGCAAGCATCTTCGCCATCGAAAATACGGGCAGGCCCTTCAAAAACAAGGTCTTCCAGTCCGGCGATTTTTACAATTGCGCCCTCTGGTGCCAAATTGCCTTTCAAACCGACAACGCCGCCTGTTGGATGAATTGGTGCTTTCACAGGGAAGATAACGTCCTGATCTTCCGGGAAAGTTACACTCTCCAGATTTTCTGCAATCGTCTTACCTGTCACAGTAATACAATCACCATGAATATAGCCATTATCAAGCAGCTCCTTCAGCACAACACCAACGCCGCCGACATCATAGAGATCCTTGGCAACATATTTACCGCCCGGGCGAAGGTTTGCCAGATACGGGGTTTTCTTAAAGATTTCTGCCACTTCAAATAAGTTAAAATCAATCCCTGCTTCATGCGCCATTGCAGGCAGATGAAGCGCAGCATTTGTAGAGCCACCTGTCGCAGCAACGATTGCCGCCGCGTTCTCCAGAGATTTACGTGTCACAATATCACGCGGACGCGGCCCACCATTACGAATAAGGTTTACCACCGCCTCACCCGAGGCATAGGCATATTCATCACGGCTTTCATATGGCGCGGGCGCACCGGCGGAATTTGGTAAAGCAAGGCCGATTGCCTCACTAACGCACGCCATTGTGTTGGCCGTAAACTGACCACCACACGCCCCAGCGGAAGGACAGGCGACACTCTCAAGCTCGTGTAGATCTTCATCACTCATCGCGCCTGTTGCATGCTGACCAACGGCTTCGAACACATTAACGACATCAACATCCTTGCCCTTATATTTCCCCGGCAGGATCGTACCGCCATACATAAACACACTTGGTACGTTTAAACGGATCATAACCATCATCATACCGGGCAAGGATTTATCGCACCCTGCCAACCCGACAAGCGCATCATAACAATGCCCGCGCATGGTAAGTTCAACCGAGTCTGCAATGACTTCACGTGAAACAAGAGATGATCGCATCCCTTCATGTCCCATCGCAATACCATCTGTCACAGTGATTGTTGTAAATTCGCGCGGCGTAGCACCCGCCGCATCAACACCTTTTTTCACAGCCTGCGCCTGACGGCTTAAGGAAATATTACATGGTGCGGCCTCGTTCCAACATGTTGCCACCCCGATTAAAGGTTGATGGATTTGTTCTTCGGTTAACCCCATTGCGTAATAGTAAGATCGATGCGGTGCAGATTTTGCCCCCTCGGTCACATAACGGCTTACAAGTTTATCTTTATCCCAACCATTCGCATGCACGTTTTTCTTATCACCCATAACGTCTGTCCTTCATTTTAATGCCCTATAATAACGGAACGATACCACAACAAAAAAGCAGGCATTTCAACCTGCTTTTAATAAAAATGTTAAAAAATGCTCTTTAATCAAAGAAAGAGTCATAAAACACCGTTACCGATGCTTAGAACTCTTACCGGAAGACGCTTCACTTTCAGCCTTCACTTTGCGGATTTCTTCTTCTGCATCCTCGTTTCCTTCCTCGGAAAGAACCATTTCATTATAGAAACGACGGAATTTATCCGCATTCCCTATATAAGGGACGCGGATCACGCGTTGCCCTGTTCCCATCACGACAACATTGGCATAGCCAAATATATGCCCCGGCAACATACGCTCCAAATCAATACTCTCGATTTTGCTCAAACGAATATCAACAACATCCATTTGCAACAAGCCGTATCTGGCAAGTACACGCTTGTTCGTAACAGCCAACAGTAAAAAGTGCTGTGTCAAGACGGCAACGATAAGCATAAACGTCCCGACAACACCAAGCAATATGCCCAATGTAGGAACCAACAAACCAAGCATTACCGCAAAAATTAAAACCGCAACAGACTTCCAATACAATGCACCATGAAGCTCGGCACGCAGAAGGACTTCTTCTCCCTTTACCAATATTTTCTCAATTTCCTGATCTTGAAAAGTCTTAGGTTGTCTCGTTGCCGAACCACCTGACGCAGTGTTCTTTGTCATCGCTCTTTTGCCTCCTCGATTGCTTTACGAAATGCAATGGGATCTTCTATCGGTGGCAACAGCACCTCACCAACCCCCATACCGCGTATCATAATGCGTCCATAATTAAATATACGCCCTAATATTGGCTGTAATACGTTTACACCCTCAATTCTATCAATGCTGATTTCGCCAACATGACGCGCAACAAGCCCACGCTTATAGACAAGGCGAGTATTCGTAATCGCAATCTCTGTCGTTGCTTTTACGATCATCATTCTCGCAAATTTAACCAATCCAAAAATAAAAACCAAAAACGCAAAGATACGTACACCTGGGTGAAGATATTTAATTGATTCCATATACCCAATATCAGAGGGTAGCTTGCCCATGAAGATATAAGCATGATGCGCCATAACGACCACAACAATAGCGCCAAAGAAACCCCAGAATATAGACATAAAAGAACTTACAGTATACATCCAGTGAAACTTTCCAATATGGACAAGCTCTTCATTAGGACCCAAAGATTGTTGTATATAAAGCATAAATTAATCACTCTTATAAAAAATTATTACATAACACATAAAGATATGTATGGGGGCATAGTAACGTCACACTACGAAAGCTGCAAGTTTCAAAGAAGGGTTTACGACCAAGAGTACACATATATTATCAAAAACAAGGTATTACGGCCTTAATCTCCGAAAGATATCCCTAAAGACCGCGCCGTATGAACACGTTTTCCATTCACATCAACGATATTACATTCTTTAATGGCATCTTCAATCGCAACATCAACGACATCGCCGCCTTGCACGGCGACCATGCGCCCATACGTTCCCTCTGCCAAAAGTTCTACCGCCTTAACGCCAAGGACAGACGCCAACAGGCGATCGTTATATGTTGGCTCTGCGCCGCGTTGAACATGCCCAAGAACAGTGACGCGGGTCTCAAACCCTGTCGCCTCAGCTATTTTAACGCCCAAATAATCACCAATACCGCCATAACGCGTCTCACCACCGTGATAGACAACTTCATGCTTCTTACCATCAGGGGTTTTAACCGCTTCCGATACAATCACCAAAGCAAAGTTTCGACCATTGGCCTTAATATTTTTGATTTTCTCGGCTATTTTATCAATTGCATAGGGTATTTCGGGAATCAGTATCACATCCGCGCCCCCTGCTATGCCTGCGGTTAGGGCGATATGCCCTGCGTCACGCCCCATAACCTCCAGCACCATCACCCTATCATGGCTGGCTGCGGTTGGTTGCAATCTGTCTAAGGCTTCGGTTGCTACAGCCACGGCGGTATCATACCCGACGGCAAAATCTGTCATATGTACGTCATTATCAATCGTTTTTGGCACACCAACAAAATTCAAGCCACCTTGATTTACAAGCCGCCCCAATATCTCGAAGCTGCCATCGCCGCCAATGCCGATCAAAGATTCTATATCCAACGCCTTTAAAGCAGAGATCAACTCATCCGAACGGTCTTTGATGCTGCCATCGGGCATCTCGTAGGCAAAGGGGTTGCGGGAATTCGTTGTCCCCAGAATAGTTCCGCCCATACGCATCACTGTACCGTTAAAATCATCGGGACTAAGCACCTTATAACGCGGTGGGTTATCCAACAGCCCTGCCGTTCCATTTTCAATACCTATAACTTCCCATCCCAAAGCATCCGCACGTAAAACAGCCGCGCGCATCACTGCATTCAAACCGGCACAATCGCCGCCACTTGTAAAAATTGCTATTCGTTTGGACATATAATTTAACTCATTCTTCTGAAGTTGATTAGCTTATGGACTAGAATCATCCCTAATTTCATTACGATACACCATGGATATCCGTTTTCAAAAGCTGCTAATTTTAATTCTCCGCACAATTTTCGGCAAGGCAATGCATTTTTCTATTACCAAACAACGGATTATGTGGTATTGTTTATGCTTGTTTTCATATGGGTTGTTGAGAAGTTTATCTAGAATATGCAAGAAGATCAGGAAGAGCTACAGCTGAAGCTGACAGAATATAGGGGTGAACACCAAGCCCTTGACGCGCTTATTGAAACCGCGACAAGTGGTGACGCCCCTGTGAATCTTTTACACATGCAACAGCTCAAGAAAAAGAAGTTGTGGTTGAAAGACATTATTCGCAAACTGGAAAGCGCGTTAATAGACGATATTATCGCCTAAACATCCTGATTTCATCCCTTGCTTTGCCTGCATATCTTCCTTATAAAATATACCCATGACACATTCAGATACAAACCCGCTTGTTAGCATCATTATGGGCTCCCAATCAGATTGGGCTACCATGAAAAACGCACATGATATTTTGCACGATTTAGGCATTCCACATGAATGCAAAATCATCTCTGCACATCGTACGCCCGACCGCATGTTCGACTATGCCAAAGCCGCAGAGAATAGCAGCATAAAAGTTATTATTGCTGGTGCAGGCGGTGCGGCGCATTTACCCGGCATGGTCGCAAGCCTAACACCCCTTCCTGTTTTGGGCGTTCCAGTTGAAAGTAAAGCCCTTAGCGGTATGGATAGTTTGCTCTCCATCGCGCAAATGCCCGGCGGTATTCCTGTTGGAACGCTGGCCATTGGCGATGCCGGCGCAAAGAATGCGGCACTGCTGGCTATATCGATTTTAGGAACACATGATGCGGACATACAATCGCGCCTGAAAGACTATAAAGCAAAACAAACACAAAGCGTTGCCGAGACACCAACAGATTAGAAGCATATGAATAATCTCACGCAAGGATTAACACTCGGCATTTTAGGCGGCGGACAGCTTGGCCGGATGAGCGCAATGGCTGCGGCGCGCCTCGGTATCTCCGTGATTATATTCTGCCCCGAGGAAAACACACCCGCATCCCACGTTGCATCAGAAACAATTGTTGCACCTTATGACGACAAGGATGCGCTGAAAATATTTTCCGAGAAGACTGACGTTATATCTTATGAATTCGAGAATATTCCTGTTGAAACAATAGAATACATTGAAACTCTAAAGAAGAACTCAGTGTTCCCTGATAAAGCTCTACTAAATGTGTCTCAAGACCGTATAAAAGAGAAAACCTTTATCAATACGTCAGGAATCGAAACGGCGCGTTGGAAATCTGTGTCTGATATCAATGATATTCAAGATACTTTGAAAGAATGGAACACTAGCACATTCATCCTAAAGACCACGCGTGATGGATATGATGGTAAGGGGCAAGGCAAATTCGACACACAAGACATCGATAGTATCTCCACGTTTTTAGAGGAAACACAAGAACACACTCTGATTATGGAAGATCTGGTTAATTTCACGTGTGAGCTATCCATCATTATTGCCCGTGATACATCAGGTGAAACAGCCATTTACGGCCCTATGCTGAACGAGCATAAGAATCACATTCTGCACACAACGACAGTGCCCGCTGGCGTCACGCAAGATGTAGAAGATAAAGCCATTCACATTGCCAACACCATCGCCACCTCAGTGAATCTTGTAGGCGTCCTAACTGTGGAGCTTTTTGTTTGTCCTGATGAGCGTATTTTAGTGAATGAAATCGCGCCGCGTACCCATAACTCCGGCCATTGGAGCATTGATGCCTGCGCTGTCTCCCAGTTTGAAAACCATGTGCGCAGTGTTTGCGGCCTTCCCGTCGCCTCATCAGAGCGTCACAGCGATGCTAAAATGTTGAACCTTATCGGCGATGACATCAATCATATTGACAAGTATATGACTGCGCCACATACATGCGTGCATCTCTACGGTAAAAAAGAGGCGCGCACGGGGCGCAAAATGGGACATATTAATTTTATAAAACCAATATCCAAATCATAACAAAGCAAAAGGAGCTTTAAAGATGAGTGAAGCAGCACAAAAAATAACAGATGAACCAACACGCAGCGAGAGCGACTCTCTTGGCGCCGTTGACGTCCCTGCGAACCGTTACTGGGGAGCGCAAACGCAACGCTCGCTCCAGAACTTTAAAATTGGCGGTGAGCTTATGCCTGCCCCCCTTATCCGTGCGCTTGGCATTCAAAAGAAAGCTGCGGCTCTGACCAATATGGATTTGGGTGTCTTGCACGCAGAAATCGGCGAAACAATGGTACGCGCCTCAAACGAAGTCATTGATGGCACTTTGTTGGAAGAATTCCCACTTGTCGTGTGGCAAACAGGGTCAGGTACGCAGAGTAACATGAACGCAAACGAGGTTATTTCGAACCGCGCCATTGAGATGCTCGGTGGAGAACGTGGCAGTAAAAACCCGGTGCACCCAAACGATCACGTAAATATGGGACAGTCATCCAATGACACCTTCCCGACCGCAATGCACATCGCCGCAGGTGAGCAAGTTCACCATGAGCTTATCCCTGCTCTACAACATTTACACGAAGCGCTTGATGCAAAAGCAAAAGAATATGCAGAAATCGTGAAAATTGGGCGTACACATTTGCAAGATGCAACGCCATTGACACTGGGTCATGAGTTCTCAGGTTACGCGAAACAAATCGAATTCGGTATTGCCCGTGTTCAGGCATGCTTGCCGCGTTTAATGCAACTGGCCCAAGGTGGCACAGCCGTTGGAACAGGCATTAACTCCAAAGCAGGTTTTGCAGAGAAATTTGCAGTTCACGTCGCACAGATCACAGGTCTTGATTTTGTGACTGCCGAGAATAAGTTCGAAGCATTGGCGGCGCATGATGCACTGATCGAAATATCAGGTGCACTTAATGTTTTGGCTGCAAGCCTGATGAAAATCGCCAATGACCTGCGCCTTCTCGGTTCAGGCCCACGTTGCGGCATCGGTGAGATTGACTTGCCTGCGAATGAGCCTGGTTCATCGATTATGCCGGGCAAAGTAAACCCTACACAATGTGAAGCGATGACAATGCTCTGCGCACAAATCATGGGTAATCATGTTGCAGTTACAGTTGCCGGTTCAAACGGGCATTTTGAACTGAACGTCTTTAAACCTGTCATGATTTACAATGTCTTGCAATCCATCCGCCTAATCGCCGATGGCTGTAACAGCTTCACAGATAATTGCGTTGTCGGCATCAAAGCCAATGAAGCGCGTATTGAGAAGCTGTTGAATGAGAGCCTCATGCTGGTCACGGCGCTGAACCCGCATATTGGCTATGATAATGCCGCGAAAATTGCAAAAAAGGCACATGCCGATGGTTCAACCTTGCAAGAGGCAGGACTGGAGCTTGGCTTGCTCACGGCAGAACAGTTTAAAGACTGGATCAAGCCATTGGATATGATTAAGCCACGTGATTAGAGAAAGATAAGGTACATGTCTCGGGATGCTGCACCAAAAAAGCGATCAGTTCGCATTTCGGGACATGAAACCAGCATCACTTTGGAAGAACCCTTTTGGCAGGCTTTACGCGATATTGCAGAGGAACAAGACCGTTCCGTTAATCAATTAATGTCTGACATCGATAAAGACCGCGAAGGCAACCTATCCAGCGCCCTTCGCGTTTATATATTGCAGTATTTCCAAGAAAAATCAGCGCAACAAGCCTTCTAATATACCTCTAATCGCATCTTCTGCGGCATCCTCGATATCCATCTCTTGTGGCTGTTTATTCTCAGCGTTCTGAGGCGTATTCTGATTTTGCTGCGGAGAATTCGTAGGGGCTGTATTATCATTGGACGGAAGTCCTAATTTTTTAGAAAGAAATTCATTGAATTTGCGCTGTATTTTACGATTTAGATAATCCTGCAATAACCCTTGCCCAAAAGTCTGTGCGGGATTATCCAATGAACCATTGAATGAAATTTCGAAGGGCGGCACATCAGACGGAGCATCCTCTGTTCCTTTCACAATAATCTTATGCTTTGTGGCCAATGTCCAGTTGGGCAAGTTAATGATACCTCTGGTTTCAACGGCGGTTCTAGCGCCATTCAGATCCATTTTATTCAAATGAACCACGCCTTCTTTAATTGTGAAAGCACCATCCAGTGTATCAAAGCGGCTAGTACCACCTTTTTTTGCGCCATTCCAAAGCCCTAATATCGTGTCACCAGCTTTGCTATCTTCGGACAATGCACGTGCAAAACGTTCAACATCCACTCCATCAAGCACAATATCACGCCCAGTAACTTCACCCTGCCCACCAAGATCATGAATAAGTGCAGCAGGACTTGCTCCTGCGCTCTTTAAATTCATGTTCAAATCTCCGGTTCCTGATACTTTAAGCAGCTTTTTCCCAAGTAGCGCAGCAGATAAGCGCCCGAGATTTGCGTTCTTAACGCTCATTTTACTTTCAAAGTGGACGGGCTGACGCTGTTTTGCGACAGATTGAACCATCGCAGAAAAATTGATGTCGCCACCGAATAATCCGGCCTTAAGGTCATCAATTTTCAGAACACCATTATTTAAATTCAATGTTAGTGACGGATTTATAAGAGGCCATGCACCATACTCAATTTTTTTCGCGCGTAAAGCCAAATCAATATTCACCGCATGTAACACACTGGTGTCAATCGGGGCTTTCGACCAACGTGCAGAGCTTGAGCCGCTTTTAGTATTATTATGAGAGCCTGAACTCTTTTTACCATTTGAGGTCATAATAGATGCAAGGTTCACTGTGTCAAAGACTAAAGCCCCTTTCAGTTTTGGCACCGAGCCGCCCAGATTAAGTTCAATATCACCTTGCACAGAAATACCGGATAAATCCCCTTTTATCTCCTTTAAGCCATAACGTTGCCCCGTTTGATTGACCCGCGCATAAATATCCAGTGACTTCTCAAGGCTTTTGTCATTTAACACTGCCCCGGTCAATATTTTAACAGCATCAGACATATTTCTATGCTTGATTTGCAACACAAGATCATTGATGACCGGTTTTTCCAGAGCTTTACTGACCTTGCCACGTGCAATGACTTCACCACCCATCGCAGATATATTTGCTGTCACATCCATCAAATCTATAGCGCCTGAAAATTTAGCCTTCACATTCGCTTTTTTCAGATTTTTAGGCCATTCGTCACTATTTATGCTGAACCACTGCGCGACCTTATGAATATCAGGAGAATTCATATCAACATATGCGGTGATGCCAGATGCATTGCTAATGTTCTTAATCGCACCAGATGCCTTAAGGGATGCACCGGCTATATTCTTAACCGACAGACCAGACAAGATGAGCGCATTGCGAGAAAACTTCGCGGAAACGCCTAACCCGCTTATTCCCCTCTTCTGCCAGATAACCTTATCCGCCGAAAGGTCCAAAGACAAATCAACAGGTAAAGCCAATGACGATATCATTTCAGGCACCGATTGCTTGGATGAGGACGTTTTTGGAAACCCTGCGGCAATCTCATCATAGTTAATCAGCGTAGATTTAATATTCAGGCCTATTTCGGGACGCGAAGTCTTATTATTCACTTTATAATTAGCCGATACATTAAAAACATGCTTATCCAGTTTTAATGTTGTCTTCTTTAACGTCATTTCCGTAGCATTTCCAAAGAAGGCCAAATCAAATGACCCTTTCTTAAAAGGCAGCAGCCCTTTTGCGACGTCTTCAAAGTTAATATCACCACTGCTTTTTAATGAAATATTATATTTGAATGGTGCAAAATCAATGCGTACTGACCCGCTGGCTTTATCTTGACCCAATTGAACATCGAAGTTTTTATAATCCAGTTTTGTTGCATCCGCACTCAACAATCCCTTCGTTTCCAGAGAAGTATTCAGACCATTTACATTCTGCACACCATAACGTGACAGAGTTTGCCCTATATTTTCGATACGCAAGCTAGTTTGCCCTTGAACAGAGAACTCTTCCGCCATATTAACAACACCGCCATATTCCAGAATTAAATCACCAGGCTGGAGTGCGAGTTTTATTTTAGGTGATAAAATCTTATTCTCGGCGTCATAAGCATCACTTTCAAACTCAAAATTCAACGCATAACCATCATAGAACAAAGACCCTTGCGCCTGATAAGGCCCCAGAAGGCTCTGCGCGCTCAAATCCATATTTATATTTTGTATCGTAATGTCACTAACGCTTTTATGATCTATATAAGAAAACGAGCCATCCTTAATTCTGATTTTCTCTAATGAAATATCAGGTAGAGAAGAAGAAGAAGAGGAAGAGCCTTTTGCCTCTTTTGGCGCCAAAATAGCTTGTATTTCCTGCGTTAGGACATTCATCTGTCCACTCTCCAGCATTTCAAGAGCAATAACAGGCTTCACCAACGTCACAGAAGACACAGAAACCTGCCCTTGAAACAAGGGGGCAAGGGCGACATGAACATCCAGACGTGCGAACTGCGCCAGATACTCACGCTTTGAGCCCTTCGGGGCACGCAGGGAAACATCACTGACACTGAAACGGGGGGCGGGCAATATCGAAAATTCAACATCACCATCGATCTGAAGCGTAAGCCCCGTGCGCGCTTCAACCTCACGTACAGCTTGCTCTTTATAGACACTGAAATCAATGAAAGCCGGCGCCAGCATAATACCTGCCAAACACAAAATCAGAATAGCAAAAACAACGGAAACTGTGCGCTTCATCAGGATATCCTACATGTAAAAAGGTGTAACGACACCCTAAAGCTGGTATCTTCCTTTCACAAGAGCAAAGACATGAATATCACATCATATCCACTAAACCATGTATTGCCCGCCATTTGCGGAAATCGTAGCCCCCGTCACGAATGCCGCTTTATCGGATGCCAGAAATGATACAATTGCTGCGATTTCTTCGGGTTTACCCATACGCATTTCAGGGATCTGGCGAATGATTGTATCCAATATCTCCTTCGAAATATTGGCAGTCATATCCGTTTCAATATATCCGGGGCAAACGGTGTTCACAGTAACATTTTTGATCGCTGATTCCAGTGCTAAAGCCTTCGAAAACCCAATCATCCCTGCTTTTGCTGCGGAGTAATTTACTTGCCCGAACTGCCCTTTTTGCCCATTGATTGAGCTGATATTTATTATGCGCCCAAATTTACGTTCGCGCATTTGTGCAATAACCGCGCGGCACATATTAAAGCATGATGTCAGGTTTGTTTGCAGAACATCATTCCAATTCTCAAGTGGCATTTTGTGCAACACGCCATCGCGTGTAATCCCCGCATTATTAACCAAAACACCTATAGGGCCAAAATCCTGTTCAATTTTTTCTAAAATATCATGACATTGATCAAAATCTGTGACATCGAGTTTTATCGCTTCACAAGCTGTTTCATCTCTAAACTTCTGCGCAGCCTCTTCATTTGCCTGATACACCGCCACGACGAGATAGCCGTCATCTTTTAATGCTTCTGATATCGCACGGCCTATACCGCGAGTTCCGCCTGTTACTACTGCCACTTTTTGTGTCATTCTATTATCCTTCTTAAACTAAAATAAAAATATTAAGCTCTAACGCTCTAAGCACAGAGCAATCCCCATGCCGCCGCCAATACATAACGTTGCAAGGCCTTTTTTAGCATCACGACGCACCATTTCATGCAATAACGTTACAAGAACACGCGCACCTGATGCACCAATCGGGTGCCCCAAAGCAATAGCGCCACCATTCACATTTGTTTTCTCCGGATCAAAGCCAGATTCTTTCATCACACAAAGTGCTTGCGCGGCAAAGGCTTCATTTGCTTCAATAAGATCAAGATCGCTTGCGTTCCAGCCTGCTTTCTCAAGGGCCGCTTTTGACGCAGGAATTGGCCCTGTGCCCATCACAGATGGATCAACGCTGCGCTGCGCCCATGATTTAATCTTTGCCAAGGGAACCAAGCCCCGCGCCTTTGCGTTGCTTTCGCGCATCAAAACAACCGCCGCCGCACCATCATTAATGCCTGACGCATTTGCCGCAGTCACCGTGCCATCCTTCTTAAACGCAGGGCGCAGTTTCCCTAATTTCTCGGCTGTAACACCAGCGCGCGGAAATTCATCAGTATCTATTGTGATGGTTTCTTTTCTATGCTGCACATCTACAGGGACGATTTCATTCGCAAACTTGCCATCCGTCATCGCAGCTTCCGTTTTATTCTGCGACATCGCGGCAAATGCATCTTGCTCCTCACGGGTGATACCATACTTCTCTGCAATATTTTCTGCAGTAATGCCCATATGGTAATCATTAAAGACATCCCACAATCCATCTTGAACCATAGTATCTTTCATTTGAGCATCGCCAAACTTAACCGCCTCACGTAAATACATCACATGTGGTGAGAGACTCATGTTCTCTTGCCCACCTGCAATCGTAATATCAGCATCCCCTGTCAAGATAGACTGCATGCCAAGAACGACAGCACGCAAGCCTGATCCACAAACTTGGTTAACCGTCGTCGCTGTGCGATCAACACCCGCATAAAGAGCAGCTTGACGTGCTGGGTTCTGGCCACAGCCCGCCGTTAACACATGCCCCATCAAAACATCACAAACATCATCGGGACTGACTTTAGACTCTTCCAAGACGGCACGAATAACAGCCTCACCCAAACGGCTTGCAGGAACAGTAGAAAGTCCACCACCAAATGTACCGATTGCGGTTCTTTTTGCTGCAACAATGACAACGGGATCTTCCATAGCGACATCCATTCAATATTCAAAAGGTTAATGATGTGCACAAGATATCCTTCCGCAGGAAATTATCAAGTACGAATTTACGCTGCACGATCATTATTATTTTTTCAGCCAATCTAACATAGGACGCCATACAGCATCCTTGGCTTGCCTGCCGACAATTAATCCAATGTGCCCGCATCTCGGGCTAAGCACATTAACGTTCGCGCGAGTTAAACTGTCTTTCACGCTGAGCGCACAATCGTAGGGCACCAACATATCCTTTTTGGAGGCAATGATAAGAACATCGGCCCGAATATTACCTATATCGATGTTTTCCCCCGCAACAGACCACTGCCCCAAGGCAGGTTTATTATCAACAAACCAATCTTGAATACAATGTTGTGCAATATGACCGGGAAGATCAACACCATCATTCAGCCAATCCTCCACCGATACGAATAGTCTTGCCTCTGAACTGCTCTGATCCATGGATGCAAATTTAATAAATTTCTGCGCCGATCCTTTTGGGTCAAGACTGGCAAATAACGCCTGTACCCACTCCGCCGGCAAATACCCTCTTTCCTTAACGATAGGTAGGACTGTAGGCGACCAAATACGTACATTACGCGCCAGAGATGACGCGCCAACATGGTAATCCCACGGTGACGCAAGAAGAACCATGCGCCTTATATGATCCTGTGCATGAGTATAGCCTGCCAACAGCAAGACGCCGCCCATGCAGTATCCGGCGACATCAACGTTCTTCCCTGTTCTTTTCGAGACGAACTGTATTGATTTGATCAGCTTATTTTGTATTAAGCTCTCCATATCAATTTCTTTTTCCTGATCAGAGCTGAAATCACCCCAATCGAGCATATAGGAATCAATACCATGCGCATTAAACCAGCGCAGCATCGATTGCTCCTCTGATATATCAAGGATATTGGCCTTATTAATCAGGGACGGTATAATGAGCAAAGGGCATCCATCCCTATCGATCCTATTATTTCGCGCCATAACCGGACGCTTAACACTACTACCACCATCCTGCCAAAGGTTCTCCAATGGCAAGTCTCTAGGTGTAAAGGCGTGCTCTTGATACATCTTTATACCGCGCACCATTGCAACAGCATCACTCTGCGTCAAAGAGGCAGGGAAATTTGATGCATAGTCCTGTATGCCTTTCATATTTGCTGCTGCTATTCCTAAATGGACAGGCAGAGGATGTGGTCCTTTACGCATAAACGCTCACTTTTCATTCACTTTGATTATGCAGCATAAAAAAAACATACGCATTTTTCCATCGAATACTTTATTTTATATTTATTTTGTGCATAATGTCACTCATCCACAGAGAAAATTTATAGAACGAGGTGCAACATGGCCAAAGAAAAAACCGGCAAAGACGAGCCTACTGTAATCAAAAAATATGCAAACCGTCGTCTGTACGACACGGGGCGGAGTAGCTATGTTACCCTTGATGACCTTTGCGAAATGGTGCAAGAAGGGCATGACTTTGTTGTTATTGATGCAAAGAGCGGCGAAGACTTGACGCGCGGTGTTTTGACGCAAATTATTGCGGATCAAGAGGCCAGCGATGAAACGCTGTTGCCTACAAGTTTCTTACGCACACTAATCGGATTTTACGGCAATAATGCGCAAGATATGCTGCCCAAATATCTGGAGCAGACAATGAATATTTTTGCACAAAATCAAGAACAGATGCAGGAAAAATTTTCCAAGTCATTCGGCTCAATGCCTAAAATGGACGGTATGTTTCCGCAAAATGCCAATATGGAAGAGCTGGCACGCAAGAACATGGAAATGTTTGAACGCGCAATGAAAATGATGCCTCCGTTTAATATGGGCTATAACAGCAGCACAGAAGAAAAAACGAAATAACAAAATAAAACCAAGCTCAGTAAGCAAAATAAAACGGGCAATGATGTAATAATCGTGCCCGTTTTTCATGTGTTTTCTGATATATCACTGGTCAGGTAATGGTTTGAGTTTCTGAGACAATAATGTTTCCGACAGAAGAATAAGACTTTCTCCATCCGACATCTCTTCCTTATCATAACGGTGCGCCCCATCGTGATCCAATAATGGTGCGATTTGCTCAACCGGAGGATAGGATGTCTCGACAAAGCTTACTACTTCCTCTGGATTTTTATCCTCATGGGCACGCGCAACAATTGTATTTTTCTTAGGCGCACGCTTCGCTTCTTTGACCTTCTTTGCCTTTTCCACTTTAGCTTCTTCAGAGGACAACTTAATTCGTGCCTTCAATTCTTGATTTTCAAGTTTTAACGCTGTTATTTGCTCATCCTGACTCTCTTGTCCTTTTTCCAAAAGCAGCATTCTGGATTTATAGTCGCTGATCTTGCTTGCCATTTCTTTAGATTGGCCGTTTCTTATACCTGCGATCTCTTCCTGATACTCTCTTATTCTTGTTTTATATTGAGTAGCGTTTGCGCGTTCTTTTTTAAGTAAATCGTCTGCGTTTTTCATCTCGGCTTTCAGTACAGAAAAACGTTTTTTAACACTATTGCTTGTGGCTTTCCCCATCACATACTTATCGTTCTCCAAGCGCAACTGCTTAACGGTATCCTTCAAGCCTTCAAGCCTTTGTATATAGTTATTTCGTTGCTTAATTTCGCTTTCCAGCTTTGCATTCTGCGCAAAAAGCTCTTTGGCTGATTTTCCGTTAGTAAGCCCGACCTTACCGGCAAGCTCCACCTGCCGTTTCAACATCGCATTTTCCGTCAGTAAACGCTCCGCCGTTTTCGTTGCATTATCCGCAGAGACAAGAACTTCATTTTGCGCACGGATCGTCTCACGCAGGCTCTGGTTCTGCTTTTTCAATGATTGGATACCACTGCTATTTGCAACAACCGAAGGTTTTTGTGTCCGGGCTCCCAACGTTATAATTGTTTGATTTAATGATGCATTTTCTTTTTGAGCCTGTGCCAATGTGCTTTTCAACGTCGCTATGCTACGCGAATTTACATCTTTTTCGTTTCGGGCAACATCTGCACGCTCATGTAAGCCCAACAATTTATCAGACGAACTTGCCAAGGTTTGCCCCAATTTTCTATTTTCAACCTGCAACTCTTTAACTATGTTTTGCAGAGAAATAATTTTATTCATTGTCACTTTTGATGTTTCACCAGTGGCAGATGATGATGACAATAAAGCCGCGTTTTCACCTTTTAAACCTCTTATCTCTGCCTCCAAGCCCAAAATTCTGCCCTGATAATTCCCTCCGGAAGTCGAGGATGATGACAACAAAACGGCATTCTTACCTTTTAGATTTCTTATGTCTTTTTCCAAATTAGAGATTCTACTTTGATAACCTGTTCCTGAAGACGATAACGTCGAAAGAGATGACTTTAAACGCATATTCTCTTGCTTTAAGAGTGCAGATTCGCCGCCAGACTGTGTAAGCGCATGGGTCAGACTTTTTTTGATTTTTTGATTTTCAGCTTCAAGAACATATAATTTTTGCATATAAACATCTGCAGATATGCCAACCTGACGCGTATTATTTTGCGACTGACTGCTTAATAAGGCATTGGACAATCTTTTATTCTCTTCAATTAAAGCCTGAATACGCGGATCACGCCCGATGGGGGCTGCCTTTATTGCTTTACCGCGCATTTGGCTTAGGCTATTACGCAATTGCTCATTTTGCTGCTCCAGCTTCTCAATCTGCGCACGAAGGTATACCGCGCCTTGCATTTGAGCCTCCAAAGACCGCTGATCCCAGCCAATAGTATGTATATTTGAATGCGATATAAGACCATCCACACGGTAATCCGTCGCGAAAGCCGTACTTGATAAACACATTAACAATGAAACAGAAGCAAAAAGATTGCGCGCGTTCATGTATTCCTCCTAATAAACGTCGCAAGAATAATATTATGTCAACATGAAAAACACAAGTAAAAAGAGTATATGTACACGAGAAAAACAGGCGTTATACCAATTCTATCCTAAGAGTTACCCACATCCTTCTGTTGCCCTGATATATGCGCCAAAGAAGCCTCAAGAAATTGATCCAAATCACCATCTAAAACCGCTTGAGATTGGGAGGTTTCATACTCAGTACGCATATCCTTGACCATTTGGTAAGGATGCAAGACATATGACCGTATCTGATGCCCCCACCCGATATCGCTCTTCTCACCGTGTTCTTTGGCTTTATCTTCTTCACGTTTTTGCAATTCAATTTCATAAAGGCGTGCTTTCAGCATTTCCATCGCCGTTGCTCTGTTTTGATGTTGGGAACGACCATTCTGACATGCCGCCACAACACCTGTTGGGATATGGGTCAAACGAACCGCACTGTCGGTTTTATTGACATGTTGCCCGCCCGCGCCGCTTGAACGGTAAGTATCAACCCTTAAATCCTTATCCTCGATTTGAATGTCGATTGTATCGTCAATAACAGGGGAAACATAAACAGAGGCAAAACTTGTGTGTCGCCGCGCGCTGGAATCATATGGTGAAATCCGAACCAAGCGATGAACTCCGGTTTCGGTTTTCATCCAGCCATAGGCCTGATGCCCTTCTACCTTGATGGTGGTAGATTTTATGCCAGCCTCTTCGCCTTCACTGCGCTCCAAAGTGGTGCATTTGAACCCACGCTTTTCTGCCCAACGAAAATACATGCGAAAAACCATTTCGGCCCAGTCTTGTGCTTCTGTTCCACCGGCGCCGGCATTAATTTGTACATAGGCATCATTGCTGTCGGCTTCTCCTGATAACAAACTCTCAAGACGTTTCCGATCACTTAAGCGCTGCAAACGTTCAATTCCTTGCTCTGCCTCCTTAACAATAGAGTCATCGCCCTCTTCTTCTCCCATAGAAATTAGCTCAACATTATCATTTAATGATGTTTCAATATCACGGACAGATTTTATGCTTTGCTCTAAACACGTGCGCTCACGCATAAGTTCCCGCGCTTTGGATGCGTCAGACCATAAATCAGGGTCTTCACACAGGGCATCAAGTTCATCTAAACGCGCGGTTGCGACATCCCAGTCAAAGATGCCTCCGAATAAGCGTTAATGAATTTTCAATTTCACTTATCATCGTTTCAATTTCTGCGCGCATCATAAACTCCTATCCAAATAACCAGCGATAATCCTAGAAAGTCATGCTCTGGAAATCAAGCCACTTTAGAGGCATAAGGCATATTATTAGAAGAAACTTCTTTCTCTATATAACGTTCGCCATTTAAGACGCACAATACAGCGCGTTGCAGCCTATCATCAACATCTCTAAAGCGTGATAATGTAATCAAATTCTTGCTGACAATGAATTCCGATGCCGCGCATCGCCCGCCATGACCTTTAACAGAGTCACATAGATCACTCTTCGCCGCCAAGGAATACCCATCAACCAATCCTGCAAAAGAAAGAAGATCAATGGCTTGGTTGTACGCAATCACAGGCTTGCCCGTTTGCACAAATGCAGAAATGAAAGGTTTAACATTATCATTCAACTTCAGTTTAGTGATGCTTCTGATCCCGCCTGGAATAACGAGGATGTCATAATCCCCCGCAATGGACTTATCCAATGCTCTATCAGGCGCATAATCAGCCCCCCAACAAGAAGAAGACGGTGCTTTATTTTCATTCCACCCTCTAATCAGAGAGCTTTCGGAAGAAATCAGCCGACAATCAACACCCAAGGCGTTTAAAGATTTCTGTGCCTGCATAAGCTCACGCTCACAAAAGCCACTTTCTACAAGGATCGCAGCCTTTTTCCCTACTATATGTGCATTGCTCATTTTTACATTACTCCCAACAATTCCTAATTTGTTTCGAGTATAATACAATTATGTTTTTTTGTGCAACGCAATAAAATATTATTTGCTTATTTACAATATTATTTGCTTATTAACAAAAAAGTCATTACAAATCAGAAACTAAGCTTTACATTTACCTCTATTAACTATAGAAGATTAGGGGAATGTTTGAGAATCGCAGTTTTAATTCCGACCTCTTGCAGACAAAAGTGAAGTTAATAATTTAAACTGAAGTAGCAATATTAATACGCGTTTATTTGAGGAGCAAAAAATATGAAATCCGTGCGTAACCTAGTTTTAGCAGTCGGCGTTGTCGCACTTAGTGGCTGTACAATGTTTGATACATATAGTGAAGTCGATGCGCTTAACGAAGCACAACCTGTCGGCAGTCCATTCACACAGGCTTTGGCCGGTGAATATAAGACTTTCGCCAACACCGAACTTGAAGATATGTTCGATTACCCTGATGCTCTACATTTTGCACGTAAAGGTTTGGCGGCCGCTTCTGGTGAAGCTGTAATGCCTGAGCCTGTTAGTGACTGGAACTTAAGCGAAAACCACATTAAGGAACTTGGTGCAGCGCGCGGACGTCTTGTCGTTGCATTTGACATGGGCGCACGTGAAATTGCCCCGTCAACAGCGGCTCTTGCCCAAGCAAAGTTCGATTGTTGGATTGAGCAACAAGAAGAAAACTGGAAAACAGAAGAGATTTTACGTTGTAAAACAGAATATCTTGATGCCATGGCCGAGCTTGAAGGTCTTGTACAACAGAAACCTCAGCCTGTAGATGTGGTTGCAGAACCTGCACCTATGGTTCCTGAAGAAGCGATGTATCTTGTATTCTTTAACTGGGATTCAAAGACATTAAGCGCTGGCGCGAAGAATGTGCTTGATGCTGTTGCAGCAGAAGTTGCGAAGAACACGCCATCACAAATCACAGTAAGCGGACATGCCGATACATCCGGTGATGATGCTTACAACAAGCGCTTGGCATTTAAACGTGCGAATGCAGTTCGTGATGCGTTGGTTGAACGTGGCGTTAGTGCAGATATTCTGGCTGTTGAAAGCCATGGTGAATCATCATTGCTAGTTGCAACATCAGACGATGTGCGTGAACCTGCAAACCGTCGTGTGAACATCTCTTTCAAATAAGAACATTCACATTGCATTAATTATTCAGGAGCGCTTCATAGCGCTCCTTTTTACTTTCCTATCCCACAGTTTATACATTAGGCGATAGATCACAAGACGGCTTGAAAAGCGCCCTATCCTGGTCTAGACTCTGAGCTCAGAATTATAAAAGGAAGAAGCCCTTGGATTTCCGTCCAATTCTCTACATTAATGGTATTTTACTGACTGTATTATCCCTCAGCATGATACTGCCTATGATGGCTGACTTCTATTTCGGGTACGATGACTGGAAAGTATTCTTCATCTGCATTATCATCACTGCTTTTTTTGGCGGTGCACTGATATTAAGCAATGCAGGGCACCAATTTAACATCACAACACGCCAAGCCTTTCTTCTCACAAACACAACATGGCTAATCCTTCCAACATTCGGGGCTTTACCGTTTTGGTTTTCCTCTCTTGATATGTCCGTCACGGATTCTTTTTTTGAGGCCATGTCGGGCATCACAACAACCGGATCAACCGTTATCACCGGATTAGATTACGCACCGGCAGGCATATTACTGTGGCGCGCTATATTACAGTGGCTGGGCGGTATTGGTATTATTATCATGGCGATGTCTGTTCTTCCCTTCCTGAAAGTCGGAGGAATGCAAATTTTTAGAACTGAACTATCGGAAAGCGAAAAAGCATTGCCCCGAACAGCGCAGCTCGCCAGTTCCATAGCCGTTATATATGTTGGCCTTACGATAATCTGTGCGCTTTGCTATATGATGACAGGACTGGAAATTTTTGACGCTGTTGTTCACGCAATGACAACGATTGCAACAGGTGGCTTTTCAACATTCGATAATTCATTTGGCCATTTCGAAACTGTCAGCACTTCCATTGTAGCGATTGCCTTCATGATAATGAGCGGAATACCGTTCGTGCTTTACCTAAAAGCCGTTAGAGGAAATTTGAGGCCTCTCTTTAAAGATTCCCAAGTCAGATGGTTTTTATCAATTATTGCGATTGCGACTATTGTTACAATTTCCTATCTTACCGCGCAGCAAGACGTGCCCTTTTCCAAGGCGTTACTTCTCTCTCTGTTCAATGTTGTCTCCATTATGACGGGAACAGGTTACGGAAATGGCGATTTCAATGCGTGGGGTGGTTTCGCCGTCAGTCTGTTCTTCTTTCTGATGGTCGTTGGCGGGTGTGCGGGGTCAACATCATGCGGTATTAAAATTTTCAGATTTCAGGTTCTATACGCCGTTACGAAAATTCAAATCAGTAAACTTTTACACCCTAATGGCGTATTTATTCCGCATTATAATGGCAAACCTATGCCAAAAGACGTCCCGTCATCCGTCATGGGGTTCTTCTTTGTTTATGCGCTAGGGTTCTCGTTTTTGGCCATTGCCTTATCATATACGGGTTTGGATTTCATCACTGCAATGTCAGGCGCCGTGACATCAATATCTAATGTTGGGCCAGGCTTAGGCCCAATCATTGGCCCTGCGGGTAACTTCCAATCTCTTCCGGACAGCGCCAAATGGCTGTTATCTTTAGGTATGTTGCTGGGGCGTTTAGAACTGTTCGCGATCCTTGTTATGTTTTCTCCGCAATTTTGGAAAACTTAACCACACTTACAAAATATTGAGCTTATCTTTCAAAACCGCGCGGATAGATCTATCCAAATCATCTATTAATGTATCCAAAACCATCATTTGTGCCTTCTCCCGCTCAACAAGAGAACTATATTCCGAGATGTAAAGGTTTCGATATGCCGTTAATTTTATACTTTGATTTGGACGCTCAACCGTTCCGAAATTCTCTAAAGTAATTCCCACACGAACCATATAATGATCCATATTGGCGACATTTAACGCCGCCCCTAATTTATTCTTTGAGCGTACAATCTCATGCTTGACAGAAACACCGTTAATAACCGCGCGCAATTTCCCCTGTGAACCGGAAGCTTCAAAGCGGCTTTTCAGATAATCATGCACCAACTCTGCCGGATCAGCGATGAACCCCTCCGGCAAGTCAGGGGCTTGCGGTCTTACAAGTGCGACAGCTTCATAGGATGCAACGTAAACTGGAAAAGGCTTTACATGGTCGAAGGTCATCTGCGCCAAAGGCTCGCCGCCGCCAGAATATATTGGATTACATGCGCCAAGCATCAAAGCACCAAAGAGTACAACACTGCGTTTCAAAATATTTTCCTTTTATAAGTCATACAAGTAAGATCATTTCTATTTCTTTATTTTACGCAAGACATCCTTTGTCTCAAAGGTATAAATGCGGCTACAAAACTCGCAGGTCATCTCTATCTTACCATCAGTATTCATATGGTTGATATCATCTTCAGTCATGGAGTAAAGGATATTCTTAACACGTTCCGCCTCACAACGGCAGCCCTTCTTGATTTCATGATGTTCATAGACACGAACACCCTCTTCATGAAACAAGCGTAAAAGCAGTTCATCGGAGCCCAAAGAAGGGTCAAGAAACTCATCTTCCGTACAGCTATCCAGTAAAATCATCGCACGGCGCCAATCATCTTCATCGAGATTACCAAAACCGGCTTGAATATTTTTTTCATCCTCGGGCATATGCTGTAGCATTATTGTACCTGCGCGCCATTTGCCATCACGCTTGCCAACAGCCATTTTAATGCCTGTGCCAATTTGCTCCGACTGGACGAAATAATGCTGTACGCAATCGACCATGGAAGAGCCCTTAAGCTCTACAATGCCTTGATAACGATCTGTATGCTTACCCTGATCAACGGTAAAGGCAATATAACCTTTCCCCAAATATTGAGCGAGGTGATTTTGCGAGCTTTCCGTTGTTTTAAGCGCGGCAAGCTGTTCCCTCGATTTTTGAAAACGCTCTGCGTCAAACGAAGCGCACGCACGAACAACGCCTGCACTGGTGACATCACAAACCATCATTTTCAGCGGCCCATCGCCTTGCACCTGTAGGGTAAATATCCCCTCATATTTCAACATCGAAGACAGCGCCAAGGATAATATAATTGTTTCTGCAATTAAGTGGGCGATAGGCAATGGGTAATCATGCGCATCCAGTATCTCGTCCAGAACACTGCCCATCCTGACGATGCGCCCCCTGATATGCGATGTTTCAAGCTGAAATATCTGAAAGAAATTATCTTCACTCATATGTTTATTCTCAAGCAATTTTCTACGATTTTATCTTATAGCCGGTTTTTATCATGCGATACGCCAAAGCGATCAATCCAATATTGCACAACACCAATAAAATAAGGC
Source organism: Alphaproteobacteria bacterium (assembly GCA_002401695.1). Classification (GTDB taxonomy): domain Bacteria; phylum Pseudomonadota; class Alphaproteobacteria; order Micavibrionales; family Micavibrionaceae; genus UBA1672. The sequence goes on along the minus strand of NVTV01000002.1, from coordinate 371,015 downwards.
CAACGCCAATATTCCCGTTTGTTTGCCCGATAAAGCCATACCGAAAGCCATCAATCATATAAAAGAAAGGATTGAACCGTGCGATATTTTGCCACATTTCTGGCAGAACATCTATGCTATAAAATGTGCCTGATAAGAACGTCATTGGCATCACAACAAAATTGGTTACTGCGGCAATATGATCGAAGCGATCCGCCCAAATTCCTGCGACAATCCCCAAATTCCCTAACATTAGGGTTCCCAGAAATGCAAAAGCAATAACCGCAGGCAATGAGTATATTTGTATCGGCGCAAAAAAGCTCAGTACTATTGTCGTGCAGAACCCAACGGTTAGGCCGCGAATAACCGCTCCGGTTGCATAACCAGTGTAGATCTCCATTGCCGATAAGGGTGGCATAAGAACATCAACAATATTCCCCTGCACTTTCGAGATAACCAACGAGGAGGATGTATTCGCAAAAGAGTTCTGCACCATGGTCATCATAATCAACCCCGGCGCAAGAAACGCCAAGAATGATATACCGTTCATTTCGCGCCCTATTCCGCCAAAAGCCAAGGCAAAGACAGTGTAGAACATCAATGTTGTCACCACAGGCGCCAGAACAGTTTGCGTATAAACATTCAGGAATCTGGAAACCTCACGCTGGATAAGCGTAAACAGGCCTATTTTGTTAATACCTTCAATTTTTCGTCCCTGCGGGAATTGATTTGTCATAGCTGTATCTGTAACACTGCTTCTATGGAGTTTTGAATATGTTTCAGCATAAATCAGATCAAACAAAGATCAAACCACAAAAGCATGCGAATAAGCAGAATTATACAAATGCAGGGCAACGTGAAAGGCGACCTCCTAAAAAGATCAGTGAGAGCTACCTCCATAATTCAGGCCTATATTATCTGGAACGCTTTTCCGCTAGTAAAAAGCATTTCATTTTTGTAATGTCGCGCAAAGTAAGGCGCTCTTGCATGCATCACACAGATCAAGATTATGATGAATGTATTGTCATGGTTCATGCTCTGGCTGATAAGTTTGAGCGTACAAGTTTATTGGATGACGCGCTCTTCACAAACGGGCTGGTCACATCGCTGCGGCGTAAGGGGAAATCACGCAGCGCAATCGTGAACAAAATGCGCATGAAGGGCATCACGTCAGAACAAACGATAGAAGCACTGGAAAAGCTGGATAATGAATTACACGACACCGCAGAAAATGCAGAGATGACGGCGGCTCTGCACCTTGCCAGAAAGAAAAAGCTCGGCCCCTATTTTACAGGTGAGGAACAGAATATGAAAAAATCTCTTGGCATTTTTGCCCGCGCTGGATTTTCCTACCAAATTGCAAAATCTATTCTGGATATGGATGACGATGATCTTTATGAAATGAATATCAGTATGTTTTGAAAATTGAGAAGCCTACCTAGACCTCAATGTTTCCGGTTACTTTATTATTTTTCCTGATGACCCGTTCACTCGGGAAGAAGATCGTCACTGTCGTTCCTATTGATTTTTCAGATAGTATCTCTATACGTCCGCCATGTATGCCCATAATTGCCTGCGCCAAGGGCAAACCAAGACCGACCCCCGCACCGGTACGATCCAGCGCATTATCAACTTGTCCGAAGGGCGATAGCGCTTTACGAATTTCGCGCTCGCTCATCCCTATCCCCGTATCTGTGATCGACAAACGGAATGCACCGTCAATATCATAGTTTGAAAACAAAGTGATGCGACCATCCTTGGGCGTATATTTAATGGCATTCGTGTAAATATTGCTGATGACCTGCTTTATAGAGAGTTCTTCACCTAAAATATAAGGCACATTTTTGGCTTCGTTCATCAATATTATATTTTTCTCTTGCACGCGTGAATCGAAGAGTTCCAGACAAGTATTCAAAACGTCTACCACCGAGAATTCACTCTCATTCAACTCACGATCCCCCGACTCAATCTTCGAAATATCAAGGATTTCATTGATGATTTTAAGCAACCCTTCACCGCTGCTATGGATATCAGTGATATACTCTTTATACATATCCTGCCCCAAAGGCCCCATTACCTCATTCTTCATAATATCGGAAAACCCAATAATCGCATTGAGTGGCGTTCTTAACTCATGGCTCATATTTGCGATAAATTCAGTTTTGGCGCGGTTGGCCATATCCGATTGCATTTTAGCCTCTAAAAGCGCGATATCTGCTTCTTTACGTTGCGTAATATCCTCCATAGAGCCTTCATAATATAGATCGTTATTTTGCTCATCCTTAACCAAACGGATATTCTCGCGCACCCATATTTTTGTGCCCTCTTTGGTCAAAACCTGTATTTCGTAACCAAAAACTTGCCCTTGCGCCCGCAACATTTCCATGAATTTTTCACGTTCAACCTTATCCGGATAAACAAAGCCATGTGCATTCTTGATAATACGCAGCATATCTGCGGAACTTTCATAACCTAGAATACGCGCCATAGCAGGATTTGCACTCAAATATATCCCCTCGGGCGTAAGCTGATACAATCCCCCCGCCGCATTTTCAACAATCATGCGGTACTTCTTCTCTGCTTCCGCTAAGGCCCGCTCTGCCCTGCGACGTTCCTCAACATCAGTGATTGTTCCAACAACGCGCAAGTTATTATTCTTATCACGACGGATCATAGATATAGAAAGCTCAACCGCTCTAAATGTTCCATCAGAAATGCGCAATCGTGTAAACGTATTGTAAGCCTGCTTTTGCCCTTTTATAAACAAATTATAATCATGGCGTTGTTTTTCTTGATCATCGGGATAAAGTATTGAAAATAGACTACTGCCCTTTGATCTTTCAATTTCAAAACCTGTTATTTGATGCCATGCGGCGCTCAAAAACAATATGGTTCCCTCTGTGTCGGTTTCAAAGATAACATCACGTACCGAATCGATAATGGCTCTATTATCCTTCTCCGCTACAGCTAACGCACTATTCAGTCGCTCTCTTTCATTCATTTCAGAAAGAAGCTCATAGTTTTTTTGCTCCAAAGCAGAATTCATGATTGCCAATTTTTTTGACTGCCTGTGATTATTGCGAATAAATAATGTACCAACAACCGTCAAAATACAGCCGAAAAATAAGATAATGTAGGGCACTTTTTCCAATAGTATGGCGTTCTTTCCCTTCGAAAACTCAAGAAGGATTTGCCATTCACTATCGCCAACAGAAAAACTATAATTTCGTGTGATTTCTTCTACTTTATACTCATCCTCAATATCGTGATCCATATGATATATACGGTTTCCAGAATCAAGGTCACGAATTGTCAGCCTGGATACGGCGCTATTTTCCGAAATAATATTTTGGTCAAAAATCATGGCAGCGCGACTTACACCAATAACCACTCCACGGGCAGATTGATTGGCCTGTACCGTTTTAACAAGTGCAAAAGAACGCACCATAGTTAACGGGTCTGTTTTTTCCTGCACATAATCCATTCCATTGAAATCCGAGATAATACGTAAGGTCTCATCCTTAAATATACCATCCTTAATCAGCTTCATTATAAAGCGTTGATCCGGAATAAGATGATATTTGGCGGCTGTTATCGCACCCAATTGTGTTGTCTCAAATATCGTTTCATATTGCCAATTTCCAGGCGCTTCTTCAAAAAGCCATATAATCTGGTCAAAACGACTCAAATCAGGGACATTTCGCCGAAGCTGTAAGACAAGAGCATCCTTATCCTTACTCTCTGATAACAAGATAATACTTGTCACCAAACGCATTGAATTCTCAAGACTGGATACGCCCTCAACCAACGCCCTACCAGCATCTTCCGATGTTCGTTTGTATTGCTCTACCGACATGGCATTAATGAAATGATTAAAGACCAGAAAAGCAGTTACCGTCACAATAATGCCGTTCATCAGCACCATCGCCTGCGCCAAACCTGAGTTCAGCCACAACGACCTGAATTTATTATTCGGCCTATTAGGCCTTTTACCTTTTGCTCTATTCATATTTAAAATCAAGATTCTCTTGAATTAAGATCACACACTCGTTTATTCTACATCATCTTCTAATATACGCCACACGTAACTTAATATAAATTAGTTAAAGTCCTTATATTTTATATATTTCTGATGTAAAGACGCAGGAACGCAGAGTAATCGACCTGATTATATGGGCAAAACAATATTAACTGCGAGCCCACCATGTTCACTGCTCTCCAACCATATTTTTCCGCCATGTGCATGTACAATATCCATCGAAATAGGCAACCCCAATCCAACGCCACCGGTATTAGCATTACGTGAGCTATCCACACGATAAAACGGACGAAAGACCTCTTCCAACTTATTGCCATCAATTCCCGGCCCGTTATCCTCAATCACGATATGAATTTCATCATCGTCTGTACGCGCCAACGTGACCCAAATAAAATCGGCGTATTTCGCAGCATTACTGAGAATATTGTTAAGACACCGCTTAAATGCCGTCGGACGCAACGGTATGGAATCAGACACATTATTCAAATTTAGAGCAACATCACACCCTTGCCTTTTTGTTGATGTTGTTACATCACGCAGCATCGCGGCAATATCTGTTAAAACGGTTGTTTCCCGCCCATCTCCACGCACAAAGTTGAGATATCCCTCAATCATTTTTTCCATGTCATTTATATCATTTTTTATATCATAAATGTCCGGACTATCCCCCATCATGGCGACTTGTAATTTCAAACGCGTCAAGGGCGTTCTAAGATCATGTGAAACACCGGCCAGCATATCTGTGCGCTGCGCTATTTGTCGTTGCAGCCTTGTTTTCATATCAAGAAAAGCCTGTCCGGCTTGACGTACTTCCTTCGCACCTTCGACTTTAAAGCTATCTACTTTACGCCCCTTGCCAAAACGCTCTGCGGCAATAGCCAGACGCCTGATAGGACGAATTTGATTTCGCATAAATAAAATCGAAATGACCAGCAAGATTGTTGACGCAAAGAATACCCAGATCAAAAAGATATATGTTGTCGAAGAAAACAACCTTCGTTGCGGCAAAGCAACGTTCAAAACGCCTTCTGAAAGTTGCACACGTACCTCTGCCCATTTTTCTTTAAAATCGACATCAACAGTGAATGGATAGCCCAAAGCATTCTCCAGTTCATGCACCAAAGAATTACGTACCATGCCCTCCCAGCCGTCAAGGAGGTTATAAGTCTCCACATTCAAGGTAAGCATCTCTCCACGATCAAATGTAATCAAGAACTCAAGTTGCTGCTCCGAGAGCGTAATAATTTGCTGCACCATTTCATCATTATCAGAAAGATCGATATAAGATGATAAAATAGAGATTTCGCCAGCAACAGCAAAGGCAAGACGTGACGTCATTTTGCTCCAATGGCGATCAAAAAATATGAACATAGAGATCGCCTGTATAATCAGGATCGGCAAAATCAAAATCAGTAGAGATCGCCCAAACAATGTTCGCGGTACAAACCGTTTAATCCAGCGCCCATTCTTTTTTGATGTTATGTGATTTAAATCATGTTTAGAACGTCCGCCCATGTCTTACACTTTCTCGGCGCGCAGCAAATACCCTTTGCCCCGCACAGTTTGTAAGTATCGTGGTGCTTTTGTATCCTCTTCTATTTTACGGCGTAAACGCGTCACCTGAACATCGATTGTACGCCCCCCCGTATTCAAGCCCGATCTCTGCGCGAGATCATCGCGACTAACAACTTCACCGCAAGATTCTGCCAAGGCACGCAATAGGCTTGCCTCCATAGAGGTTAAATTCAACACATCTTGTCCGTTTTTAAGCTCATCATGTTTAACATCAAATTGCCACGCCCCTATCTTATAGAGAACCCTGTCACGTTGCGGCTTTTGCGTTCTACGCAATATTGCTCTCAAACGTAACACCAGTTCCATTGGTTCAAACGGCTTTGACAAGTAATCATCAGCACCAGACTCAAACCCCGAGATTCTATCCTCTGCCTCCCCCAATGCCGTTAACAGCAAAACTGGAATATTTTGCGCGCGCGCTCTTAAATCTCGTACAAACTCAGTGCCTGTTTTTCCCGGCATCATCACATCAACAACCAAGGCATCAAATTCAAAATGCAACAACATATTTTCTGCCTCTGCCGCGTTCTCTGCCGTCAAAACAACAAAGTTATGCTCATGCAAGAAACGAGACACCAATTCACAGATGCGGGTATCATCATCCACCACAAGAATATGTGATTTCTCCGCTTTTTTGCCCTCTGTTTTATTCAAATTTGTCATGATCTATGTTTACACAAAATTATTTTTCAAATATAGCTTACTTGGTAAAGAATATCGCGTAAACAAGGAAAGGCGCAAAACATGTCAGTACTTCCTTTTGATGAAAGAGACGGGTTTATCTGGATTGATGGTGAGGTTAAGCCATGGAGAGATGCCAAAATTCATGTCCTCAGCCATGGTCTGCACTATGCCAGCTCCGTTTTTGAAGGGGAACGTATGTATGACGGAAAGATCTTTAAAAGCCGTGAGCATTCCCAACGCTTCCACAAATCAGCCGAAATATTGGGCATGAAAATACCACTCAGCGTGGATGAACTAGAAGAAATAAAATATGACATCTGCAAGAAAAACGGCCTTACAAGTGCCTATATACGCCCTGTTGCATGGCGCGGCGGTGAGCAAATGGGCGTTTCTGCGAAGCTAACCAAGACGCATGTTGCTGTTGCCGCATGGGCGTGGGGCACATATTTTGATGCCGAAAAACGTAATACTGGTATTTCTTTAAAAACATCACAATGGCGCAAACCTGCCGCAGATACTGCACCAACACAAAGTAAAGCGGCGGGTCTGTATATGATTGCAACAATGTCCAAACATGCGGTTGAAGATGATGGTTTTGATGATGCATTGATGCTCGATTATCGTGGATATGTTGCCGAGGCCTCTGCTGCCAACCTCTTTGCTGTTAAAGATGGCGCGCTTATTACGCCGACGCCTGATTGCTTTTTGAATGGGTTAACACGTCAGACTGTTATTGCTTTGGCCAAAGATATGGGTATCCCCTTTGAAGAGCGTCACATTAAACCTGAAGAACTAGGCGATTTTCAAGAAATTTTCCTCACCGGAACAGCCGCAGAAGTCACCGCCGTTGGTCAAATTGACGACCATCGTTATACTGTTGGCCCAATTACCAAAAAGCTACGTGAGGCTTACGAAACACTTGTGCGCAGCTAGTGTTGATTGTAACGCCTTGAAATTTGACTTCATAGGGAAAAACGCTTATAATTCATCTCAATTATATAAAAAAATACGGTTATAAAAATAACCAAGGGTGAAAATGGCAGAAACAAACACATCAAACACAGGAAATCCGTCTGGTTCAAACAATGAATCAGATCAAGCCTTGATCGCTTTCAAACAGCTGATAAACGCGCGTTTGCCTGAATTAGCACCGGAAACAGCCGGTTGGAAAGATGAAAGCGGACATCTGATTCATGAATCATCTGACCCGCTTGACAGTGGCTACCTCTACTTTCTGAATAATTTTATCCTTGATCCAAGCAAGATCGCACAAAGACCCGAATTACAAGAACTTGTAGATCAGTACAATACATTACCCGAATCAATAAGATTTCCCGCGGAAATAAAGCGCACCTTTTTTGAGCGGCCAACAGCAAGCATCACATCAACAAATCAGGCACAAGCGGTTATTAATCTTGCGCAGGATTACCTGAATATCGAAGAAACCAACGATGGCAAGATCGATGAGACAACAGGACGCGCGCTCCGCCAAACTCTGGAGCAATTGCAACGCCAAAACCCTGATATTGACGTCGAATTCTCTCCTCAAAATAATGACAGCCGTACAATTGATTTCTTGAATGCTCTCACGCAAAAAAGAATGGGCAGTGCGGGCACAGATCCAAGAGATATTAACCAAACACTCATCCATCTTTGGGCATTAGAAAAAGATGCTGAACCAATGCCGGGTCAGATACAAACAAACTTAGGTTCAATTGTTTCTTTACGGAACATGATGGAATTAATGGTTAACGGCACACTGCCAAGCGGCGGATCAGCGGCAAGACCCGCCGCAGATGCACCATGGGATCAGGACTGGACCAACAATGCCGCACCTGACGTGTTCTTCAGCACGCAAACATATGCGGCTCTAGCAAGCACAACATCCATGAATAGCCTTGGGAAAGTCAGCACAGCCACACTATTCGCTGAAATCCCATCTAACCCGAATGCTGAACTACTAAAGCAAATGGCAGAAGATATCGGCTTGGATACCAATAAAAGATTCTTTTCAGAAATAGAGGTTGGTAAAATTGCAGCCGAAATGCTGACCTATCAAGCAAAGCAGCTTTGCATTGATGAACCGGATATAAACCGCGCCATCCACAGCGGCAAGTTCATGCCAAACCTGACAGACCTTCTTATTGTCGAAAGAGGTTTTGGCTTTCCAGAAGGTCACAATACCGGATCAGCCGTATGGGAACACCAATCAAGCAGCTTTGGTAATCGCTACGGTACAATTGATCAGACATTTTTAGACTCCCTTGGATCAAAAGACCCCCTTCATGGGATACGTTTTTCGGATGATATTCATCAATCGCCTGCATCATACTTCGCAGTTTACAGAGGTGTTTCAGCGGCAGCGGCGGCTCTTACACCATATGAACGGATGCGGGAAGAAAGCTTCCTTCCCGGACTTGCTGATTTCTACGCAGATGGTGGAACATGCGGCGACACACAAGAACACGAACAAGGTAATGATAATAATGCGCCCTGCACCGTTGAAGGTATGGTTGGTGACGGACCATGTGGCGATAATAAAGCCACTGCGCCTGAGACAGATGATACTCTATGTACCGTTGAGGGCGTTGTTGGAAAAGGCCCATGCAGTGACACCTTTGATACCGAAGCGAGAGACACACCATCAAACATTGATGAAACGATAGAATCCAACGCAGAAAGCACCACGGGCAATGACTATGGATGCTTTGTTGAAGATGGTATCATCAGCAACTGCGATAACGGTCTGGACAATACAACGCCTGCCGCAAATAGCCATTAACAAGCAATCACTTACACATTAAAGCGGAATAAAATAACGTCACCATCTTGGACGACGTATTCTTTGCCCTCTTGACGCATTTTACCAGCATCTTTTGCACCGATATCACCTTTACAGGCAATGTAATCTTCATAAGCAATGGTTTCGGCCTTGATGAAACCTTTTTCGAAATCCGTATGGATAACGCCAGCCGCTTGCGGCGCTTTTGCACCAATAGGGATCGTCCATGCACGTGTTTCCTTTGGCCCTGCAGTGAAATATGTTTGCAATTTCAACAGCTTATTACCTGCACGGATAATACGGTTCAAGCCTGGCTCGGTAAGATCCATTGAGGCAAGGAACTCTTCCCTTTCCTCATCACTGTCAAGCTGCGCAATCTCTGACTCGATAGAGGCGCAGATAATCACGGCCTCTGCACCTTGCTCTTTTGCCATTTTTTCGACCTGCGCGGTATAATCATTGCCTTGCGCCGCGTCATCTTCCGACACGTTACACACATAAAGAACGGGCTTTGAGGTAATGAGTTGCGTCATTTTCATCCAGCGCTCTTCATCCTCATCGGAAGGTGCGACTGTGCGCGCAGGCTCTCCCGCATCGAGAGCATCCTTAATACGGGTCAGAAAATCAACTTGTGCCAGCACCTCTTTATCACCGGAGCGCGCCTTTTTGTTCATATTCGTGATTTGGGTGCCCATAGTTTCCAAATCAGAGAGCATCAGCTCTGTTTCTATGGTTTCGGCGTCCCGGATGGGATCAATATTGCCTTCGACATGAATGACATCATCATCTTCAAAACATCTTATAACGTGGATAATTGCATCGGTTTCACGGATATTAGACAAGAACTGATTACCAAGCCCCTCACCTTCGGACGCGCCTTTAACAAGGCCTGCAATGTCCACAAATTCAAGTTGAGAGGGTAAAATATCGATTGAACCTGCAATCTCCGCGATTTTTTCCATACGATCATCAGGAACAGCGACCCGACCCACATTCGGTTCAATTGTACAGAACGGAAAGTTCGCTGCCTGCGCTGCTGCGGTAGCGGTTAACGCGTTAAATAGTGTCGATTTTCCAACATTCGGCAATCCGACAATTCCACAATTAAATCCCATAATACTTTTCCTTTATTTCTTAAAATATTCTTTTACCAATGCACCGTAAGCCTTTGGACTATCAGAGGTAATAATGTCTGACTTATCCCCCATATAATCCATCAAAGGCGTTAACCATTCTTGTTCAGCCTTTGAAAAATTATCCAAAACATAGTTACTGACATCTGCCTGAGGGTGAGGACGACCAATTCCGATACGCACACGCCAGAAATCTGCCGTTCCCAAATGCGCCTGAATTGACTTTAGCCCGTTATGACCCGCATTACCGCCGCCTTGCTTCACACGCACAGTGCTTGGCGCGATGTCCAGCTCATCATGAAAGACAATAATTTTATCAGGCTCGATCTTATAGAAGTTTGCCGCCTTCGCAACAGACTGGCCAGAGTTATTCATATAAGTTTCAGGTTTCAGCAGTAGAACTTTTTGATTACCCAAACGCCCTTCCGATAGTTTGCCTTGGAATTTGGATTTATACGTACCAAAGACCGGAAATTCGTTTTGGACAGCGTCAAGAACCATAAACCCAACGTTATGGCGGTTACGTTCATAATCACGTCCCGGATTACCCAGACCAACAAAGAGCCACATACCCTCATCCTCTTTTGAATACAAAGAAGAGCCTTCACAAAATAAAGGCTCTCTCTTAAATATACGAACCAGTGATTTAAACCACTGTAGCATGAATTAATCTTCTGATTTTGCTTCGCTTGCGTTTTCAGAACCTTCTTCAGTTCCATCAGTCGCGGCGTCTTCATCACTAACAATACCGTCACCAGCTTCAACAGCAGCAGCATTTTCAGCTTCTTCCTGTTCAGCCGTCTTCGGTGCAATCAATGTTGCAATTGTGAAGTCACGATCTGTAATAACCGCTGACGCGCCTTCAGGCATCGTCGCATCGCTCAACTTAACCGCGTCACCATGCTCTTTACCTTCTACACTAACTTCCAGAGCATCAGGGATGCTTGTTGCGCCACAAAGAAGCTCAACTGTATAACGTGTAACGTTCAAAGTCCCTTTGCCTTCAATACTTGGGCATTTGTCTTCATTTGTAAACTTAACAGGAACGTTAACAGCAATTTTTGTTTTCTTGGTCACACGTAGGAAATCTACATGCTCCACAACATCAGTTACCGGATGAAGCTGAATATCACGGGCAAGAACAAGGTTCTTTTCGCCGCCGACATCAAGATCGCACAATGTTGTAAACATGTGGCCCTTATTGTATTCAACATTAACTTCATTCTCTGAAATAGAGATTTTTACAGGTTCTTTATTATCACCGTAGATTACGGCCGGTGAACGACCAGCGCGGCGAAGTGAACGTGCAATCCCCTTACCGGCGCGATCCCTCTTTTCCGCTTTCATTGCATAGTTCTTAGACATAGCATATTCCTTACATTTTCGTTATGGCCAACCTCCAGGGGTGTTGGTCCGTTTACACATATATGTGCGAAGCCACAGATAAACCAAATCTGGCACTTTTTTTCAAGTAAATTCTTTGAATAAAGCGATATTTACCGCGTAAAAATGCTTCTTAGCGAAATAACTCTGAAATTGAGCGCTCTTCACTGATCCGGCGGGCGGCTTCACCAATCAAAGGTGCAATGCTCACCTGCTCAATATTTGGGGCAGCTATCATCTCTTCAGTGGCGGCAATACTATCCGTAATCACTAGCGTTTTAAGCGTAGATTTACTTACACGCTCTACCGCGACGCCAGAGAGGACACCATGAACGACATAGGCGTGAACCTCTTTTGCGCCTTGGCTTTCCAGAGCGACAGCAGCGTTACAAAGTGTACCACCGGAATCAACAATATCATCAACAAGGATACAGACTTTATCCTTTACCTCACCAATTACATTCATAACCTCTGACACACCTGCCTTTTCACGACGTTTATCAATGATTGCCAAATCCGCACCTAAACGCTTCGCCAATTGACGCGCACGAACAACGCCGCCAACATCAGGCGATACCACACAGATATCCGCGCCTTTAAAATTTTTCTCTATATGAGGGACAAAAACAGGGGCTGCGCTCAAATTATCAACAGGGATATCAAAGAAACCTTGTATTTGCCCTGCGTGCAGCTCCAGCGTCAAAACGCGGTCTGCCCCTGCAGCGGTAATTAAATTAGCAACCAGTTTGGCAGAAATCGGTGTACGCCCACCTGTTTTGCGATCTTGTCTGGCATAGCCAAAATACGGCATGACAGCAGTGATACGACTGGCTGACCCTCTTTTCAACGCATCAATCGCAATGAGTAACTCCATTAAATGGTCGTTTGCAGGATAGGACGTGGACTGCACAAAGAATGTGTCTTTACCGCGGACATTTTCCATGATTTCAACGAAAATTTCATTGTCTGAAAAACGTTGTATACGGCATTCCGTAAGGGGAACATCAAGATATGAAGAAATGAGTTCAGACAATTGCTGATTGGAGTTGCCAGAAATCAATTTCATGGTGCCATACCCTTGTGTTCAGTTTTTAATATTTGCTATAGGCGCACTATAAGAAATACGAACAATAAATCAAGGTGTTTAGTGCGTAAATAATGAACTAGCGCACTTATTTATTAATGCAAATCACAGAAATTTGTCGTCCATAACCTTCTTCATTACGATGCGTCGCTCTGCGATAGCTAAAAAAGTCGGTTTCACCGCTGTATGTATCTCTATCAAGCAACGATATTTTTTTAACTTCTGCGCGAAACAAACGCCATGCGCAATAGCCCGTTAAGTCGAACATCACGTGCCCCTCTTTTGAACCACTAAAGAAAAACCGTTCGCTCTCTTCATTTTCTTCTATAAATGGATCAATGAAATCGAGGCTCACTTCATAGGATGACTTACTGATGCATGGCCCGACACAGGCGTTAATACTGTTTTTAGAGACGCCGAGGTTCTCCATCGCTTCAACAACATTGCCAAGAACGCCGCCAAGCGCCCCCTTCCATCCTGCATGCGCTGCCCCAATCACAGGGTCACCATTATCTTTATACCCCATAAATAACGCAGGCGCACAATCCGCAGTTAGAATAGCGAGGCCAATATCCATTTGATCCGTCACGAAGCCATCAGCTTTTGGCCTGCCATTTGCGCTCCACGGCTTATCGACATAAACCACCTTTGCACCATGAACCTGATAGAGAGATAAAAGGTTCTCGGCGGAAGATAGCCCCGTCGCCTCTGCGACCAACTGACGGTTAGCTTGTATATCCCCCTTATGATCATCTGACCCTAAGCCACAATTCAAGCCTGCAAACGGAGATGCACTGACACCGCCATGTCTTGTGAAAAAGCCATGAAATACATCACTGTTTTCGGGCTTCACAAATGTATTTTCTGTATAATATTTAACGTCAGAAGACATGGGTCAAAATCCTGCGGGTTTTAAGGAGCCATCGTTATAAAAGCACATAGCCTTAAACAAGTCGCCCATTTGCGCGTCATCCACCAAACGATCCAGAGATTGTTCCATCGCCTTTATAAGGACTGTCGCATCATCTAAGTGCATGGTTTTTAATGCTGTATTCTTAAGCACCAACAAACGGTGCTCTATTCCTGACTTTGTTAGAAACGAACCTTGTGTTGCGATGGGTTCAACGTGAATCCCCTGTTCTCGCAGATGACGCGACAGGGCGTCAAAATCAACATGTGAGGTTATGTCGCATGAACCGATATCTTTAAGCACATCAACATATTCATGCTTCCTAACAGCTTGCAACGTATCGCCATAATGTGACTTCGTATAGCCGTAATCAATGAACAGAGCCACACCACCCGATTCCTTTAGTAAATCAATACATGCGGATATGAATTGATTGCGCGCCGGTGCAACTTCATATATTTGGTGAGACACTGTTTTAGAGGGCAAGTATTGCGTGAGTTCATTATCTGCGTCCGCCCACATGAACTCAAGGCATTTCGCGTCACCAGTACTTAAAACCCGTTTTTGCCAGCCTACATCGCCGCGCTTTAATTGTTCAATTGGCAGTGCATCAAGAAACTCATTTCCTAGAATGATACATGGCACTTTTCCATCCACCTCAGAGATATCATCGTGCCACGAGACATTGCCCCCCTTCAACGTTTTATCCTGTTTTTGACGCAATTCTGCACTTGCCTCGACAAGGTGAATTTGAACCGCTGCAACGAACCCATCGACAGATTTTCCTGCACGCAGGATGTCCGCCATTAACGTTCCGCGCCCCGGCCCACATTCAATCAAGTTTACAGAGGATGGTTGCCCCATCTGCATCCATACATCAATGACCCACGCGCCAATGACCTCGCCAAACATTTGGGATATTTCAGGTGCGGTAATGAAATCACCTTCCGCGCCGAAAGGATCACCATTCATATAGTAACCATGTTCAGGATGACACAAAGCCATAGAGGTGAATACGCCAAGGTTCATTGCTCCATGGCGTTTAATATCGTTCAAAATGATTTCTTTAAGAGTATCAGGCATCGTCTTTAGTTTTTGCCAGTTTTCCTTGCGTTGCAAGATAAATCAACAATGCACCACCGAGTATCATAGGTAGACATAGTATTTGACCCATAGAAATAACCCCGCCAACCAAGCCGATTTGCACATCTGGTTCACGGACAAATTCAACCAAGCCGCGGAATATCCCATAGCCCAGCAAGAATGTCCCCGTAACTGCGCCTGTTTTGACTTTAGAAGAGCGAATAAGGAAGAACAGCACAATAAACAAGACACCGCCCTCCAATATAGCTTCATAAATCTGGCTTGGATGGCGCAGTTCAGTTGCACCGGGGAAGCGTATTCCCCATGGCAGTGTTGTAACCTTGCCATACAGCTCTGCATTCACGAAATTAGCCATCCGCCCAAAGAATAAGCCAATCGGCGCCGCGGCACAGATGATATCAGACAAACGAAACACATTGATTTTACGCACCTTACTAAACACCAGCATAGACACTGCGACGCCAAGAAGACCACCATGGAACGACATGCCGCCCTTCCAGATCTTAAGGGCTTCGAGAGGTTCATTCACATAGAAGGCAGGCTGATAAAATAAAACATAGCCCAAGCGCCCTCCAAGCAGCACACCAATAACCGCCCACGTAAGAAAATCATCAATATCCACGGCATTCGGGCGACCATCCTTTTCACGACGTGCGGCCAAGCCAAGGCAATATTTCCAGCCAGCAACAAAGCCCACCAGATACGCCAGCGCATACCACCGAACCACAAAGGGGCCGATCGCAAAGGCGATGGGGTCAAATTGAAAATAACTAAAATCCATACCTATTTATTACCCTGATGATTAGAAAAATTAAACCCCATATTTTTATTAATACATAGATAGGCTTTCAATCGGAATTTTACATAGCAACACATTATAAATCCATGCACATTTATTCTCTTTTGCCGAAGCGAATCATCTTGTCGACTCCCATACCATGTGATAGGAGTCCGCCTTATCAATATACATTTTAAGACACACCCAAGAACGGTTAGGCGCAAAGTCATAATGAGAGATCAAGCTAATACCCACGATGACATACAAAACCCATTAGACAGCGTGGAAGACGTTCTCTGCGACAATAACTGGGTTTATAACCGTATGAACAATCAAGAGCTGGTCGTTGAGATCGCAGGAACATCGTGTAACTATCGTTTGCTATTTGTGTGGCAAGAACATCTGAATGCCCTTCAACTATGCTGCCAATACAATATAAAAATCAAACCTGAAAATATGAGCATTGCAGCAATGGCGCTGATGGATATGAATGCAGAATTATGGATGGGTCATTTTGAAATCACAAAAAGCAACCTATCGCCATCATTCCGCCAAACATGTTTGATCCACGGACATGAACAAAGAAAAAGCTACATTGAGGATCTTGTTGATATCTCACTGGTTCAATGCGAGAGATATCAATCCGTGTTTCAGTTATTATCCCATGACAAAGCCGTTAATACCGACATATTGTCTCTGGCAATGATGGAAACACTCGGAGAGTCATAAGGAACACGTAAATGTCCTCACCCCATACAACACACGACGCAAAAACATATTGCGCGACACTGATCGGGTGCGGGAAAATGGGCAGTGCGATGATGACATCATGGCTCGACAATGGCCTTGTTTCCCGTGTTGACGTTGTTGACCCATCCCCATTAGCCACGCATTTATCAAATGACCCACGTGTGCATTATTACCCATCTTATCAAGAGGATATGCCTGATGCGGATATTTTAGTTCTTGCTGTAAAGCCGCAAATACTGAAAGAAGCATCACAAAAAATTGCCAATAATATCAGTTCTAAAACTGTTCTGCTCTCCATTGCCGCGGGGCAACGTCTTTCAACATTGGAAAGCATATTCGGTTCAAATCAGCCCATCATCAGAACAATGCCAAACACCCCTGCTGCCATAGGGAAAGGCATCAGCGTCTCCGTTGGCAATAAGTATGTCACATCAGCGCAAAAAGAGACCGCAGACACATTACTTCGTGCGTCAGGTGAACATAAATGGATCGAAGATGAACGTTTAATGGACGCAGTTACAGCGTTATCAGGCAGTGGGCCCGCCTATGTCTTTCATTTTATTGAAGCCCTAGCTAATGCCGGAAAAAAATTGGGATTAGATGCTGATCTGTCGATGTCTCTTGCACGGCAAACGGTTATCGGAAGCTCTGCCCTCGCCGAACATGATGGCGATGTCAGCGCCGAGACCTTAAGAGAAAATGTAACCAGCCCAGGTGGAACGACACAAGCCGCACTAGAAACTCTGATGGACGGACGGTTTCAGACCATACTGGACGAAGCCTTAAATGCTGCAAAGAAACGCTCGCAAGAACTAAGCTAGTTGCGCGTTCCAAGACCTATGTCTTTTGCCAGCCTGCTGCGTTTTTCTGCATAGCTTGGCGCGACCATAGGATAATCCGCAGGCAAACCCCAACGCTCCCGATACGCTTCCGGTGTCATATTATAAGCCGTCTTAAGGTGGCGTTTTAACATCTTCAGCTTTTTACCATCTTCCAGACAGATCAAATAATCTTCCGTGATGGATTTTTTAATTGGAACAGCGGGCTGCGGACGATCACCTGTCATCATGCTGTCTCCACCAACATTAGATAATGCTTTAAAAACTTGCGCAATAACATCCGGTATTTCCGCAACAGCAACCGTGTTATGGGCAACATAAGATGAGACGACCTCCGTTGTTAGAACCAACAGCTCTTCACGACTAATTTCATCACTCATTATTTATTCGCCCTATACTTAATTTTACAGCTCTACAAAATACACAGTTTGAATATTATCTCAACCCATAAACACGGTTTTTAATTTAGAAAACAACAGTTAAGATTTCATTTTCCTTGGCGGATTCTTTGGCGTTCCAATCTCGGGCGCGCGCAAATAAACAGGATCGCACCCCGTTTCAAGATTATCAAGTCCGGCGCAATCAGCAACCATAGCAGGGCATGGCAACTTTATGTCATAAAACGACAGCCCATCTTCTGTGTCCACTTCAGATTTGAAGCGTTGTGATGCATCGCCCAGAATAACGCAGCCCCGCCCCTGTATTAAATCAACGATATCTTGCGTCGATACCGATACTTTATCTGTACACGGCTCTAACGTTTTACCATCGAACATCTGAAAATAGTAATCTTGCCGCTTTGTTTCAAGTAACACACCGTAGGAATCATGATCCGCAGTTACTTTATCACGTAAATATGTCTGTAAAACCGCGCGAAATGTACAAACCCCAATAACTGGAATTTCTAAAGCCATAGCCAAAGATTTAGCCGTGGCCAAACCGATGCGCATCCCTGTGAAAGCCCCAGGTCCTTTCGTCACAGCGATTAAGTCAATCTCATTATACGCAATGCCCGCATCATCCAAAACAGCATCAATCATTGGCATTAAATGCTCTGCCTGCCCGCGTGACATCTCCATAACGCTCTCGGCCATACAGCCTTTCTCATCATGGTATAGTCCGGTAGAGCAACCGTTCATGGTGCTATCAATCGCAAGGGTGATCATCCTAATACTCGGCAGAGGGGCGAACCTCGATCACTTCTGGGATATAGTGCCGCAGCATATTTTCGATCCCCACCTTTAACGTCGCCGTAGAGCTGGGGCAGCCTGAACACGCGCCATGCATCTGTAAATACACAATGCCGTCCTCAAAACGTTCAAAAACGATGTCACCACCATCCATCGCGACCATCGGCCGAACGCGTTCATCAAGTAATTCTTTGATTTGTTTGGTGATTTCATCATCGTCCTCTGACGACGTCTCTTTAGAAGCATACCCCTTATCCAAAATAGGCTGTCCGGTTGATAGATGCTCCATCAACACCGCCAATATCATAGGCTTTAGCATAGACCAATCCGTGTCATCGGCCTTGCTCACCGATACGAAATCCGTGCTGAAAAACACGCGCGCCACACCGACAATACCAAATAACCGCGCCGCCAAGGGTGATCGCGATGCATCCCCTTGTGAGGCAAAGTCCAGTGTACCGGACTCCAATATCTGTTGCCCCGGTATAAATTTTACAGTCGCCGGATTGGGCGTATCTTCAGTTTGTATAAACATAAAAAGCAGTCTTTCTTAAACATTGTAAGTTCATCAGGAAATACTCAATGGCTCCAGATGCCCCGGAATAATCATTAAAGGAATTGGCAACCGCGACAAGCCTTTACCTGAAAAATAGGTTATCAACGGCCCTGGTTTTGATGAATTTGCAGACGCCAAGACAAGTGCCACAATATTGTTGTTTTCTTCAATCGTCTTGATAATCAAATCGACACGATCACCCTCCTCTATACAGATCATCGGAATTCTGTGCGTATTTTCCATGACGCGCCCCGCCGCATCCCATGTTGCTTGTTCAGCCTGACCGCGCATTTCGCTGCGTACGCGATCCTCTACATTCTTCCAGTTTTGAACGTAGGAATATTCAATAACATTCAACAAAGCGACGTAGCCATCTTCCGCATTCGCGAATTGTGATGCGTAATCAACCGCGACCAAAAATTCTTCTGTCATATCCACAATAACCAGAAAAACCCCTTTACGCTTTTCTATAACCATTTTATCACTCACCACACATCCTCCTGTACATAAAAACTACGGCCTTACTCTTATTGCGCCTGCTAACCACCCGAAAAATAGAGCCAAAAATATGCAGACCAGCGCATATATAAAGCTGTATTCATGTGCGGCCTTATATATAAAAGCATTTAAGCCAACCTGTTCAACAGTTAGCAACTCAATCGTTTTGCCAACGATCTTACCATCTTTAATAAGAAAACTGTGTATTTTATACTCCCCCGTTGGCGCAGATGGGGGCAAATAAAAACGAACCCGAAAGAAATTATCATTCATAAACTTTATCGTTGCGGGTTGTTGGAAAAATACACCCAATTCCTCGTTCTTCCTTAACAGCGCATCTTGAAAAACTTTTTCGTCTTTCAGTTTTCGAGATTTATCCGTTTTAGTTTTATACAACAAAGCCTCGTGACCTATACCATTTTCCCGCATAGCCTCTAATAATGACGAAGAAAAACCCTGTACGCTGATTGCGTAATTATAATAGGTCGGCATGGCTTTAAACTTTGTGTAATACCTGTTTACCCAAGTTCCAATGAGGCGATCCTTCTGCCATATCGTCACGTTTTTGCGTGGCCCTTCCATAATAATGGCCACATCGGTCTCTTTATCACGGCGATCACCAAAGACCTCAATTGAAGAGCCGGAAAACCCAACGGTCACATCAATATGGTTGTTTGCCACACCGATGACCAAATCACCTGTTTTAGCACTCGCAGTACAAGGTAAAACCGCCACCACAGACAAAACTATCAACACTCTCAACAATTTCATTGTATCACCATCACAAACAAATCAGAGGGATGGAAAAACAGCTGTAGCCCCAATTGCGTACAAACACCAAGCACCAGAAGAGCCAAGATAATCCGCGCACGCGCACCTGTTATTTTCTTGGAAACAACAACGCCAAACTGCGCGCCGATAACACCGCCCAGTATCAAAAATATAGCCAATAATATATCGACGCTATTACTAACCGTTGCATGCATGATTGTGGCAAAAATACTGGTAAATACTATTTGAAAAAGCGATGTTCCCGCCACCAATAACGGCGGCATGCCCAATATATAAATCATCGCCGGCACCAATAAAAATCCGCCGCCAACACCCATTGTTGATACCAAGAAACCACTGACGAAGCCTATTCCGACAGGGACAAGAGCACTAATATACAGCTTAGAGCGTGGAAAACGCATCTTATACGGCAGTTTTGAGATTAAAGACGGTGCTTTCAGACGATTAAACTCTGATTTAACGCTTTTCTTACGAAACATTGTGAAAATGCTCTCAAATAACATCATAATGCCGATTGAACCCAGCAGAACAATGTAGAGCAATGAGATAATCAAATCCATTTGCCCCATATATTTTATAAACTGGAAAAAGACAATGCCAACAAGAGAGCCCCCAATACCCCCAACAAGCATGATCGTTCCGACCATGAAGTCTACATGCCCGCGTCGCCAATACGACGTCACACCACTAACGCCGGAGGCCACCAGCTGGCAACCTTGCGTTCCAACAGCCACAGCAGAGGGAATGCCCATAAAAATTAAAAGAGGCGTTGTCAGAAAACCACCACCGACACCGAAGACACCGGATACGAAACCAACAAAAGCACCCAGCAGAAAAATCATCTCTACCGGTATACTTATTTCCGCAATAGGCAAATAGATTTGCATGACCACCCCAAGGACAATTGGCATGCATTAAATTGCGACCAAATCATCAACAGAAAACCTGTCACCTATCAAGCTTACAGCCTAAAGGTAACGCGCATCATTCTTATATGATAGTGACAAGACTATGACAATGTTTCTTGTTTAAAGTCTAGAACTTATAAACATCCAGTTCTCTAGGACCAACCACTTCAACTGGATCATCATCCTGAAAGTCCCTGTAATTGCCGCTAGATTTTTCAAACTGCATCTTTTTAAAATCAACAGACTTCACGATACCTAAAAGCTCAGTGCGCCATTTTGAATAAACGCTGGCCTCTGTGGAACAATCAATGACATAAAGCTGATCATAATAGAGAGAAGCAAACATAAGGCCGCGTTTATGAACAAGAGGGCCTTCCGCCGTGTCATAGGATACTTCAACCATACTGGCATGACCAAGCCCCAATGCGGCGTCATCCTTGAACGCTTCAACGGAAACATCATCATATTCACCAAGATAATTGTTCCAGAACTCTTTACTAAAAGATACTTTTTGTATCGCATTTCCAAATTTATTCGGGAAGATAACATAGCGACGATCACTACGTACGCGCACACGACACGTCGCGAAGGCATTCTCTCCAGGGCCGACAACCGTCAACTTATCATCAGGTTTTTGATTACCTATTTTTTTCCACAAATCCGGAAACGTTACCGTAAAGCGATCATTTTGATCCTCAATGAAGAACACTTCTGCCTGTGCAGATGATAAAGCTATAGAGCAGAAAGCTGCTCCAACAAGAAATGATTTGAAAAAAGAGTGCATAATTACGCTGTCCCAATAAGTTAACTCGTCAACATTGTGCTATTTTAATACGAAAAATGCAAACATCTTCTTAATACAGGCACATATTTTTATGGGTAGAGCCTCGCCCTACGCGTAAAACCCCATAATTTTTTGCACATCAGAGAGTATCGGAACGGTAATAGAGCGCGCCTTTTCCTTACCTTTAGCGAGAATGGCGTCAATTTGCGCGGTATCATCCATTAATTCATTCATGCGCATCGTAATTGGCGATAATTTTGCCACGGCCAAGTCAGCAAAGACGGGTTTGAACTGCCCGAACTGCTTTCCTGTAAATAAAGTCAGTGCCTCTTCCTTGCTGATTTCTGCCAAAGCCGCATATAAAGTAATCAGGTTCAGAGCCTCTGGGCGACCTTTTAGATCATCCAGAGTTTCGGGCAATGGATCAGCGTCGGTCTTGGCTTTCTTGATTTTCTTGGCAATCAAATCGGCATCATCGGTTAAGTTAATCCGCGTCATATCCGAGTCTGCGGACTTGCTCATCTTCTGCGACCCATCACGAAGAGACATCACACGCGGTGCGGGGCCTGTAATAACCGGCTGCGGCTGCGGGAAGAAATCAACGCCATAGCGCGTATTAAATGTAGCGGCCAAATCGCGCGCCAATTCAAGGTGTTGCTTCTGATCTTCACCGACAGGCACATGCGTCGCCTTATATATAAGAATATCTGCGGCCATCAAAACCGGATAAGCAAACAGCCCCAGCCCTGCGCGTTCCTGATTTTTACCTGCTTTATCTTTGAACTGAGTCATGCGCTCCAACTTGCCCATCTGCGCCATAGTGGCCAGCAACCACATCAATTGCGAATGTTCAGGGATGGCGGATTGTACAAAAACAGAGGACTTGTTAGGGTCTATGCCTGCAGCAATATAAGCAGCAGCGATCTCGCGCGTGGCATCGGTTAGCTTTGCCGGATCATACTCCGCCGTCACCGCATGCAAATCCATAACACAATACAGACATTCGGAATCAGCCTCATCTTGAAGGCTAACCCAATTCTTTAGCGCACCCAGATAATTCCCTAAATGGAGCTGGCTGGTTGGTTGCATGCCTGAAAAAATGCGTTTCATGTCTTTTGACCCTTCTTAAGTAATAACTTCTTTATATCCTGTGGCTTAATAACGCCTGTAATCAGAATAGATGCACCGTATAATACGCCGCCGGAACAAATAACAATCGCAAGCCCTATAACTTGAAATAACGTTGTCCCGTCAAATATAAAGCCCTGTAAAAGCGCGGCGAGTATATACACGCCCCCCCCCATAAGACAAGAAGACAGAATGATCTTCGGCATATTCATCAAAAACCGCTTATCGAACTTTGCCGATGGATGATCGCGCAAGGCCCGCACATGCAGATAGAATTGTAACCAGCCCGTTAAACCAGTCGCAAGTGCAATTCCGACGACACCTATATATTGAATCAAAATAATGCTCAGGGCGATATTAAGCAAAGTGGCAACAATCGAAATACGTACGGGCGTTTTGGTATCGCCGCGCGCCCAATGCGCGGTTGAGAACACCTTTATTGCAATATAAGCAGGCAAACCAAGCGCATAGGCCATCAAAACATTGGCGGTTATCTGACTGTCTGCGGCATCAAACGCGCCGCGCTCAAACAATACACTGACAAGAGATAAAGGGATGATCGCCAAGGCAATCGCTGCGGGCAGTGCCAATAACAAACAAATCTCCAAGGCACGATTAAACAAATCCTGCGCGTGTTGCTTATCATCTTTCATCATGGCGCGTGACAACATCGGCAATAACGCTGTGCCCACTGCAATACCAACCACGCCAAGGGGAAGCTGGTTCAAACGATCTGCATAATAGAGGTAAGAGATAGAGCCTGTTTCCAAAAATGACGCTAAGATAAGGTCAGCAAACAAATTGATGTGAACAACGCCCGCCCCTAACACCGCAGGCCCCATGATTTTAAGCAATTTACGAATGTCTGCATCCA
Source organism: Alphaproteobacteria bacterium (assembly GCA_002401695.1). Classification (GTDB taxonomy): domain Bacteria; phylum Pseudomonadota; class Alphaproteobacteria; order Micavibrionales; family Micavibrionaceae; genus UBA1672. The sequence continues at coordinate 347,245 of NVTV01000002.1, read as the reverse complement.
TCTTTGGCAAAGCAAATGTAATTTTTATACCTGCGCGTTTTGCACAGCCCCATAAAAAACCAAGCTGTAAGAACCCAGCAACCAACACGCCCCATGACAAAGCGTGTCCCGTCGTTTCGAAATGGTCGCTCAACAGCAATGCGGTGATCAAAGAAAGGTTAAATAAGACGGGCGCAAAAGCGAACGGTGCAAAGCGGTTCACTGCATTCAGCACGCCCCCCAGAAGAGCCGTTAATGACATCAGCAGAAGATAAGGAAAGGTGATGCGTGCTAGTTCAATCGCCAAGGGTGAGCGCACGGGATCACCCGTAAAGCCCGGCGCAATCGCCTGAATCACATAAGGCATCATCATAAGTGCAAGAAGCGTCACCACAGATAATATACTCAGCATCACCATAAAAGCATTGCTGGCAAACAGGTCGGCTGTTTCTTTATTTTCGCGCTCTATCGTTTTAGAATAGATTGGAACGAAGGCGATGCTAAATGCTCCCTCGGCAGTTACGCGGCGAAAGAAATTGGGCAGTTTTAGCGCGACGAAGAATGCATCGCCAGCAGGCCCCGCCCCTAAATAGGCTGCCGTCAGGATATCACGCGCGAATCCGGCGATTCGTGATAAACCCGTCATTCCTGCAACAGTAGCCATAGCTTTCATCAAATTCATGTGATAACTATTATCACCGTTTATAGTGATTTGCATTAACGTTTTAACATTAATACAAATTGTACCGAGCAAGTGCGAGGCGTCCGGCAGAACGAGCATTATAGAAAGAATAACAGCATGCAAAATCCAGAAAAATCATGGTTCGGGGAAAAAGAAGTCTCTCCTGAAGAAAAAACAGAAGGCGTTATCGGTGTTTTCGACAGCGTTGCCGATCAATATGACCTGATGAATGACTTGATGAGTGGCGGCATGCATCGCCTATGGAAAGACCAACTTATCCGTATGATCCGTCCGCGTAAAACAATTTCAGGGCGCCCTATGGATTATCTTGATGTTGCAGGCGGAACGGGCGATATTGCCTTTCGTATTCGCAAGAAAATAGGCGCAGGCGCGAATATTACCCTATGTGATCTTAATGATAACATGCTCTCGGTCGGTAGGGATCGCGCCATTGATAAAGGCTGGATCAATGATTTTGAATGGGTCACAGGCAATGCAGAGGCGCTTCCCCTGCCCGATAACAGCGTTGATATCTATACAATTGCCTTTGGTTTGCGCAATGTGACGCATATAGATACCGGACTGGCCGAGGCATATCGAGTTCTCCGTCCGGGCGGGAAATTCTTCTGTCTCGAATTCAGCCATGTACAGCCTGCACCACTTGCCAAAGCATACGACCTATTCTCTTATAACGTCATCCCGCGTTTAGGGAAATTAATTGCCAATGATGCAGACAGTTATCAGTATTTGGTTGAAAGCATCCGCAAATTCCCGACACAAGAACACCTACAACAGCGCATTCAAGATGCAGGTTTCACACGCACGAGATATAACAATATGTCCGCTGGAATCGTTGCTATACATCAAGGAACAAAGCGTTAGAGGCTGAACTAAATGTGCATATAAGGGTCATGCGTCGCATTTCATTTGACAGGCGTTCCTGTTCTGATGCATTATCCGCCAAAATATATGAACAATTGAAAATAAAAATTATAAACGGAAGACTAGAAAATGAGCAACTTCACAAAATCAATCCTATATTCGACAACAGTATTGGCGGCTGGCCTTGTTGCGATATTTGCAATTTATAACAATGTTACAACATCTCAAGATGGCACAACTGTTGCCAGTATCGCACCGGCATCTGGTGATAGTTCATTGGGTGTTAACTTCGGCGAAACAATAAGTAACGCCAAAGCATCTGTTGAAAGCATGTCTTCCGACGCAGTTGAAGCAGTACAAAGTGCAGCAGCAATGGCAAGTGACACAGTAAGCGAAACAGCGACATCTGCAATGGAAACAGCGCAACAAGCAACTGAAACGTCCGCAGAAGCATTAAACAACATCGCAACATCTGCCGGAGACGCGATATCTGAAACAGTTGATCATGCCGCTGACGCTGTTGCAGAAACAATGGCACCTGCCGAAGACGCAACGGATGATGCACAACACGTCCTTGATGACGCAGTGACAGAAGACGCTATTGAGCCTGCAGCGGATGCAGCGACTGACGCCGTTGTTGAAACAGCAACAGACGCGGCTGAAGCAACAGCAGAAGACAGCGCCGAGAGTGCCGTTGACGCAGCGAAAGATGCCGCTAAAGACATGATGGCTCACTAATCCATCTCTCCTAATTTTTATAAGAATTTAAAGCCTTGCCATTTGAGCGAGGCTTTTTCTTTACATGCCCAGATGAAGAACGTAATAATGAGCCATGCTTAAAGACAAAAAAATATTACTCATTATTTCAGGTGGCATTGCCGCCTACAAAACGCTTGAACTCATTCGTTTGATTAGAAAGAACAATGGTACGGTTCAATGTATTCTAACCGAAGGCGGTTCACAGTTTGTAACCCCGTTAAGCATTTCCTCCCTATCGGGTCACAAAGTTTATAGTGAACTATGGTCACTAAACGACGAATCAGAAATGGGTCATATTCGCCTTAGCCGAGGAAGTGACCTTATCGTTGTTGCTCCGGCGAGTGCGGACATCATGGCAAAGATGGCGCACGGGCTGGCGAATGATTTGGCCTCGACAACGTTATTGGCCTCAGATAAACCCGTATTGCTTGCACCGGGCATGAACCCCGAGATGTGGAGAAATCCGGCAACACAAACCAACACAGACACACTGAAGCAACGCGGTGTCATGTTCACTGGTCCTAATGATGGTGAAATGGCCTGCGGCGAAACCGGATTGGGTCGTATGAGTGAACCAGAAGAAATATTCACAGCGATCACAGATTTTTTTTTTGAAAAACCGCTAAAGGGCTATTCCGCCCTTGTCACCAGTGGGCCAACCTATGAACCGTTGGATCCTGTTCGGTTTCTGGGCAATAGATCATCTGGAAAACAAGGTTATGCAATTGCGAAAGCCCTTCGCAATGCAGGTGCTGATGTTACATTAGTCACCGGCCCAACCAATCTGCCTGACCCGCAAGGCGTGAGAATCACAAGCATCCAAACCGCTAATGATATGTTAGAGGCCTGCACCAACGCATTGCCCGTTAACATCGCAATATGTGCGGCGGCCGTCAGTGATTGGTGCGTTGATGCACCGCAAATGCAAAAAATAAAGAAAACAGATGACAGTAGTGTTCCCAAGCTGCACCTAAAACAAACACCGGATATATTAAAGGCAATATCAACGCATTCTAAAAATCGCCCTCAATTGGTGATTGGCTTCGCCGCAGAGACGCAAGACCTCGAAAATAATGCGAAAGCAAAGCTTAAGAAAAAAGGATGCGACTGGATTATTGCAAATGAAGTAGGAATAGATGCAAATGGCATCGAAAAGACTTTCGGTTCAGAGGAAAATCAAATACATTTTATTACTCAAGATCAAAATGAGAAATGGGATCGTGCCAGCAAAGATTCTATCGCACGAAAATTAGTACAACAGATAATCAATCATATGGATAAAAATAATGGATCATAAAACAACAATTAATAAAGATGATATTGAGGTTGAACTACTGCCCCTTAGCCATGCAGTCGGCCTGAAATTACCGACCTATGCAACGACGCAGTCCGCAGGCATGGATTTGACAGCGGCACTGGATGAGGCATTGGAACTTGGTTCAGGAGATCGCGCCCTGATACCGACAGGCCTATCTATTGCGCTGCCCCAAGGGTTCGAGGCGCAGATACGTCCGCGCTCCGGCCTTGCGATTAACCATGGTGTTACCGTTTTGAATACGCCAGGAACAATTGACGCCGATTACCGCGGCGAAATCAAAGTCATCCTGATCAATCACGGAAAAGAACCTTTTACGGTTCAGCGCGGCATGCGCATCGCCCAAATGGTTGTCGAACGTTACACCCACGTGAACTGGAAAACCGTTACCGCGTTGAGCGACGATACAGAACGCGGTGAAGGCGGTTTTGGGTCAACAGGCAAAGAATAATACGAGAAAAGAGTAATGCTCCGATGGCTCAAGCTGCAAAAACAACAGCAAATGACTTAACAACGCCGCCATCTTCCGCAACGGTTGAGGCCAGGATGGGTGAATATCTGGCACAGGGTCATACGCCGATGATGGCGCAGTATCACGTCTTGAAAGCCGACCACCCTGATTGCCTACTCTTCTATCGTATGGGCGACTTTTACGAGCTATTCTATGATGACGCCGTCAACGCCTCTGAAATCCTGAATATAACCCTGACACAACGTGGTAAGGCACAAGGCAACGGCATCCCAATGTGCGGCGTTCCGTTTCATGCTTATGAACCATATCTGGCAAAATTAATCCGTGCAGGATGCAAAGTCGCCATCTGTGAGCAAACCGAAACGCCTGATCAAGCCAAAGCCCGCGCAAAACGCGAAGGCAGAAGCACATCAAAGACCCTCGTTAACCGTGAAGCGGTCAGAATTGTGACCCAAGGCACATTGACCGAGGATAATTTGCTGGATGCGCGTCAGAATAACTACCTTTGCGCCTTATCAGAAGCTACAGGTGAATGCGGCGTTGCATGGCTGGAGCTATCCACCGGTGCATTTATGGTGCAAACAACGCCAGTTACACATCTGCGCGCTGTGTTAGAGCGTATTGACCCCAGTGAGATATTACTTTCTGACAAGCTGGTCGAGAAATACCAAGAAATCCTGACTTTATCTGAACATAAGCTCACCCCACAACCTGTATCATTGTTTAACAGTGAAAATACAAAACAACATTTAAAAGATTTTTTCAATGTTGATACGCTGGAGAGCTTTGGGAACTTTAACCGTGCAGAGATATCCGCAGCAGGATCTTTAATTGATTACGTTCTACGTACGCAAAAAGGAAAAATCCCTTATATTAGTAATCCGGAGAAAATGGCCTCCGATTCAGTCATGGAAATTGATGCAGCAACCCGTAAGAGTTTAGAGCTGATCCGCACCTTATCAGGCGAGCGTAAAGGCAGTTTACTAGAGACTATAGACTGCACAATAACAGGCGCAGGTGCGCGGATGTTACAATCGTGTATTTCCGCCCCCCTAGCCAACATAGAGCAGATAAACCGCCGCTTAGACCGCGTAGAATGCTTTGTTAATGATACAAATATGCGCAGCATTATTCGTGATTTCTTACGCGGGTGTCCTGATATGGCGCGCGCCCTCTCTCGCATAAGCGTTGATCGCGGCGGACCAAAAGATTTATGCATGATCCGTGACGGACTTGCGCAAAGCGAAATCATCCGTGCGCAGATTCAAGATGATAATAACAGCCGCAACATATTCGAAGATTTCTTGCTAAACCTACAACAAAACCCTGCCTTAGCCGCGCTGCAAGATCAGCTAAAACAAGCATTAGAAGAAACCCCTCCTGCCTTAGCCAGAGATGGCGGTTTTATCCGCACAGGTTATTCCGCAAAGCTGGATGATTTGCGTTTGTTGCGCGATAAAAGCCGGCAGCTTATCGCAGCATTACAAGGGAAATACCAAAAAGATGCCAACGTCACTGCCTTAAAAATCAAGTTCAACAACGTGCTTGGTTATTTCATTGAAGTGCCCGCAAAGCATGGTGATAAACTGATGATAAAGGTTGACGATGACCGTAATGATGCGCAGCAAAACAATCGATTTGTGCATCGTCAAACCCTTGCCAATGTTGTGCGTTTTACAACGGTGGAGCTTTCAGAGTTGGAGCGAGACATATCCTCTGCTGCGGAAAAAATCATTGCTATAGAGAACGATATTTTCACGAAAATGGTGCAAAATGCCACCGCCCTTTCTGAGGAAATATGCACAATTGCCCGCACCATTGCGGCGATTGATGTTTCTGCGGCACTTGCCGAGCTTGCACAAAACATGAAATATGTGCGCCCGAACGTTGATCAATCACTGAACTTTGATATTATAGAGGGACGCCACCCCGTTGTGGAAACCGTTCTGCAAAAACAAAGTGCTGCGTTCGTCCCTAATCACTGTAATTTAAACCCCGAGCATAAATTATGGTTGCTGACGGGGCCGAACATGGCGGGTAAATCGACCTTCCTGCGGCAGAATGCTTTGATCGCCATCATGGCGCAGGCGGGATCGTTTGTGCCTGCAACTTCCGCGCATATTGGTGTCATTGATAAATGCTTTAGCCGCGTTGGTGCATCAGATGATCTGGCGCGCGGGCAATCAACGTTCATGGTCGAAATGGTGGAAACCGCATCTATATTGAACCAATCAACGGATCGATCATTAGTCATTCTGGATGAAATTGGACGCGGCACGGCGACTTATGATGGCCTATCCATTGCTTGGGCATGCGTTGAATATCTGCACAACAAGAACAAATGCCGATCCCTATTCGCGACGCATTATCATGAACTGACGACCTTGGAAAGCACGCTCAATACGCTATCGTGTCACACGGTGCAGGTCAAAGAATGGAACGATGAAATCATCTTCATGCATAAAGTCATAAAGGGCAGTGCGGATCGATCATACGGTATTCATGTTGCGCAATTGGCGGGCATCCCTTCGGCTGTAATTTCACGCTCCAACACGATCTTAGAGATGTTGCAATCGGATAAACGCACCAATACACCACAGGACATCATGAATGAACTGCCATTATTTGACACTATTTTGGCAGAAGAGGTGCAGACGCATGAGCCATCTGCACTGGAACAACAGCTCGCAGATACTGACCCTGACGCATTAAGCCCGCGCGAGGCATTAGAGGTGCTTTACGAACTGAAAAACGCATTAAAGACTGATTAAAATTATAAGCATATTTACTTACACCCCATAATATTTTAAGACAAAGACATGAGCAAAACAAACACACCTATTGAAACAGACGCCGTCATTATCGGTGCAGGGCCATGTGGCCTGTTCACCGTATTCGAGATGGGGCTTCTGGATATGAAGTGCCATCTGATTGATATTCTGGATCGCCCCGGCGGTCAGTGCGCAGAGCTGTATCCCGAGAAGCCGATCTTTGATATTCCGGCCTACCCCAGCATATCAGGTCAAGAGCTGACGGATCGTTTGATGGAACAAATTGAACCGTTCTCACCCGTCTTCCATTTTCAGGAAATGGCTGAAGGGCTAGAGAAGCTGGATAATGGGCGCTGGCGTTTGACCACAGATATTGGCACAGTTTTCGATGCAACATGCATCATCATTGCCGCAGGCGGCGGCAGTTTCGTCCCTAAAAAGCCCCCTATTCCGGGTATAGAAGAATTTGAAGGCACCTCCGTGTTTTATGCAGTGCGCAAGATGGATCAGTTTAAGGGCAAGAAAATCATTATTGCCGGCGGCGGTGACTCGGCGCTGGACTGGAGCTTGAACCTGCAACCAATCGCAGACAGCCTCAGCCTTGTGCACAGACGCGATGCCTTCCGCGCCGCACCTGACAGCGTTTCAAAGATGCGCAAAATGGTTGATGATGGCAAAATGAACTTCCATATGGGTCAGATCAAAAAACTGATCGGCGAGAATGGTCAATTACAAGCCGTCGAAATGCTGGATGCGGATAAACAGATACAAACACTGGAATGTGACACGCTGTTGCCCTTCTTTGGCTTGACCATGAAATTGGGACCGATTGCGAATTTTGGTCTTAATTTGGATAAAAACGTCATTCCCGTTGATACAGAGAAATTCGAAACCTCACAGGCGGGTATCTTCGCGGTTGGTGATATAAACACCTACCCGGGGAAGCTAAAGCTGATCCTATCAGGTTTCCATGAAGCGGCCCTGATGTCGCGCCAAGCATTCAAATATTGCCGACCCGATGCCAAATTACGCTTTGAATACACCACATCCAGCTCTTCCTTGCAGAGTAAATTAGGCGTGAACGAATAAAGCTATATATCAGGGGAAGTATCGCCTTTTGGCTATTGAAACAAAAGTTAGTCACCCTCGCCAGGTTCACTGCTGAAATCAGTTTCAAGCTTACCTTGCTTGTCCTTCATTTCCTCTGCGTCAGGCATAGGATCTTTCTTAAGCGTTATATTCGGCCATTCATCTGAATATTTTTGGTTAAATTCAACCCAATCATCGGCTTTTTCATCCGTGTCGGGTAAAATCGCTTCAATCGGGCATTCCGGTTCACACACGCCACAATCAATGCATTCTTCCGGATTAATCACAAGCATGTTTTCCCCCTCATAGAAACAATCTACGGGGCACACTTCAACACAATCCGTGTATTTACAGCGAATGCATGAATCTATAACGACAAATGTCATGTGAATATTACTCTTCTTTATAGCCTCAAATCGTAGGACACATTAATTCGCCACCATTCATAAGGCAACCCGTTTTTATCGAAAAAATGTGCATAGGAGTACGTAATTCATATGATTTTGGCATACCTTCGAATAGAATGCGGTGTATGAGACATTACCTTCGCTATTATTGCTTACTTGCCCTTACGAGTATTTCTCTTAACGCATGCGGTTCTAATGACCGTTTAGCACAGTGGCAGGCTTCGCCTCTGTTACCCATCATCGAACCAGCAGGACGCCCTGATCTGACGGATCAACATGTCACAGCGGCCGTTCACGACTACCTTAAGCACAAGAAAGCCCCTCCATTCTCTCAATATAATTTCATGCGTGTGGATCTGGATCAAGATGGATGGCGAGACGCATTAGTTTACATCACCGCGCCCTATGGCGAATGGTGTGATGCCAATGGCTGCACTGTGCTTGCACTTCATGCCAAAGAAGATGGGTTCACTACAATTGGTGAAATATTCCCTATTCGTCCACCTTTTTATATCAGTGATACATTCAGTGATGGATGGCGAAATATTGTTGTGCATGTATCAGGGCGCGCAGAAAAAGCAAAAAATGTTATTTTACGATTTGATGGAGTGAAATATCAGGATAATGCTGCGGCGCGCCCTGCAACAAATAAAATATTGCACCCTGTCCATATGCGGGCATTTCCTTAGAACACTAGGATATTCATTAAAATCTAAATTTATTTCTTACCTAAAATACGGCGGAAAAATGCATTTATTGGACTGCTTTGTTTTCTCTGTGAAACACTACCGTCATCAACACGTGGCATGTCTTCTTCAAATTCCAGAGCCACACTGCCCACAAGCTCATCAAAATCAATGTCTTCAAAATGACTCTGAAGCAGCTTAACCATAACATTTTGTTCCTGCGTACCGAAATCACCATCGACCCAGACAAGATCACGTGCAAAACTGAAAAACTCTTTACGGTCGTTTTGATCCGTCATCCCGCGGAACATGTCTTCAACATTTTTAGGATGTGTAATATCATCTTTTAATATCGTCGTTTGCTCGTCTGAAAAATCTATATCCTCAAGAATATGAGCCATAAAGGCTATTTCCTCATCCGTAACAACATTATCCGCATGCGCCACAGAAAATAATGTCCGCCACATATAGAAACGGCTATCACTCACTTCACTTTTAAAATCATTATTATCGACCATATCCAAGTCATTTCCTCATCACACAGATTTCTAACCTACACAACCATTGGAACATATTTTCAAACATTATTAAAGCAATCTGATGCAATGTTGCGCAATATCGGTCTGTTTCTGCACACAAAACCAACAGTAAAAACATTTGGATTGCCCTAACGCTGCCTTTTTGCTAGAGATTTAGCCATGGAAAAAGAAACTCTACATATTATTGGTGCGGGACTAGCAGGCAGCGAAGCGGCATGGCAAGCGGCCAACATGGGCGTTCAGGTCGTGCTTCATGAAATGCGCCCCGTTGTTAAAACGGCAGCGCATCAAACTGATAGCTGCGCGGAGCTTGTATGCTCTAACTCCTTCCGGTCTGATGATCAAGAACATAACGCCGTGGGTTTGATACACGCGGAAATGCGCCTTATGAACTCACTTATCATGCGTGAAGGTGATGACGCAGCGGTGCCTGCGGGCGGCGCCTTGGCAGTAGATCGTAATATATTCTCTCAAGGGGTCACCAAAGCACTGGAAAGCCACCCGAACATCACACTGGAACGCGCAGAAATTGCCGGATTACCACCGGAAAAATGGGAACATGTTATTATTGCGACAGGGCCATTAACATCAACGCCTCTCGCAGAAGCGGTTCAAAAGCTGACCGGCGAAGATGCGTTAGCATTCTTTGACGCCCTTGCACCTATAGTGCATACAGACAGCATCAACATGGATATTGCGTGGTTTCAATCGCGCTATGATAAGATCGGCCCCGCCGGAACAGGGAAAGATTACCTGAACTGCCCCATGGATAAGGAACAGTATGAAGCGTTTATCGAGGCTCTGATCACCGCAGAATACGGAGATTTTAAGCAGTGGGAAAAAGATACGCCCTATTTTGAAGGATGTATGCCAATTGAAGTGATGGCGGCGCGCGGTGTCGAGACACTGCGATTTGGCCCAATGAAACCTGTGGGTTTAACAAATCCGAATTCAGAAGAAAAGTCCTATGCTGTGGTTCAACTGCGTCAGGATAATAAGCTCGGCACGCTCTATAATATCGTTGGTTTTCAGACCAAAATGAAATATGGAGAGCAAATACGGGTCTTTAAAACAATCCCCGGCTTAGAAAATGCAGAATTTGCACGTTTAGGCGGTATGCATCGTAATACTTTTATCAATTCCCCTAAATTGCTTGATGAAACATTGCGCCTAAAGGTTCAGCCACGCATTCGATTTGCCGGACAAATTACAGGATGTGAAGGCTATATTGAAAGTGCATCTGTTGGTTTGATGGCCGGACGTTTTGCCGCGTCGGAAATATTAGGACTAGAAATTACGTCTCCACCTAAAACCACATCGATGGGCGCATTGCTTAATCATGTAACAGGCGGCGCGAATGCAGACACATTCCAGCCAATGAACATCAACTTCGGCCTATTTCCCTTGCCGCCTGATGAATTGCTGCGCCCGAAGCAAGAGAATGGCCGCCGCAGAAAGCTCAAAGGTAAAGATCGTAAAAAGGTCTACACAGACTTGGCTCGCAGAGATTTTGGTGCATGGCTGAACGCAGAAAAAGATGCAACATAAAAACAAAAAGTACATAAAATGAATACCGAAAAACCTAAGGAACTCATCGTTTTATTGCACGGAATACTGCGCAGCAAAACAGACATGCTCATGCTGAAAAATGTTTTTCAAAAAAACAATTATGCCGTTTTGAATATCCTATACCCATCCAGAAAATTCGAGTTGGAAGACCTTCGAGACTTTGTGCATGACAAGATCATGACTTGCGAAGATTACCATGAAGACACCGTGATTAATTTTGTCACCCATTCTATGGGCGGCCTGATCACGCGATATTATATTGCAAAATACAAACCTAAAAATCTGGGCAAAGTTGTTATGTTAGGGCCGCCAAATACAGGCAGCGAACTTGCCGATTGGCTCCACGATACAAAGGTTATTGCCCCGATATTCAGAACTATTTTCGGCCCTGCCAGTGACCAGTTAACCACCGATTACGAACATATAGACGGCGACATAACCTACCCCCTTGGTATTATTGCCGGAAACATGTCGGTCAACCCGTTATCACCATGGTTGTTAGAGGGAGAACATGACGGAATTGTTCCCGTTGAACGTACAAAGATAGAGGGCATGACCGATCATATAATTATGGCTGCCACGCACAGCTTTATGATGTTTAACGGAGACGTTATGGCACAAGCCCTGCATTTTCTACAGCATAGTAAATTTGACCATGATGCGAATAAAACGCCCTAAGACAATATGAGGCACGATAAAAAGTTTTTAAGCCATCTCAATCGGAATACCGGGCTTATTTTTTGCTGCGCGAACAGAAAGTGACGATTTTATTGAGTTTACATGCGGTGCATCACTGAGGTCTTTTCTAAATATCTCATTATAAGAATCCCAGTCTTTCGCAACAATTTTGAGGATAAAATCTACTTCACCAGCCAACATATGGCACTCTCTAACCACTGGTATTTTCGTGATATATTCTTCAAACTCAACCAGATCACTCTCTACCTGACTTTTCAATGTGACCATCGCAAAAATCGTAACACCGAACCCCATCGTATTGTGATTAATCTGCGCATTATAGCCTTTGATATAGCCAGCATCTTCCAATGCGCGAACACGGCGCAAGCAAGGCGGCGCCGACATACCGACAGATTTAGCCAACGCAACATTTGTAACACGCCCATCATCTTGTAATCTTTTCAATATATTTCTATCGATCTGATCAAGGCGTGCTTTTTTCATTTTTATTAATGTCCTTCGGATAAATACAGCGACTTGTCAGGCCGTTGATAATGATGATAGAGCTGTATAAGATTACCGCATCAGATATGCAAGAACTTTTGAAATAAAATTACGTACATACATAAAATGACACAAAAATGTAATAAAACATTCTGCTGGATTATAACCGAAGGAATAGCCGGAACCGAGAACCAATGCATCGGCGTTGCGAACGCATTAGGACTGAATCCAGACATAAAGCGCATTGCATTAAACGAGCCATGGCAAAGCCTATCTCCCTATTTAGGGTTTGAACAGAAAGGGAGCTTTACCCCTACCCTCACATCACCATGGCCTGACCTTCTTATCACCAGCGGACGTAAAAGCATCGCGGCGGCGCGCTACATAAAAAAAATGAGCCAACAAAAGACCATTCTGGTTCACATCCAAGACCCGCGAATTTCTGCAAAAGTATTTGATCTCATCGCAGTACCAGAGCATGACCCCTTGCGCGGAGATAACGTTATTGTCACCAAAGGCAGCCCGAATAAAATCACGCTCGACAGTATAAACAATGCCAAGGCAGACTTTCCTGAATTTGAGTCTTTAAGGTCACCACGCATAGCGGTTCTGATCGGTGGCACAAGCAAAGCCTATCAAATGACCCGCCCCATCACAGAGAAACTCGCCAACGATTTAAACCACCTGAACGAGAGCCTAAACGCATCACTCATGATTACATGTTCTCGCAGAACTGGCGCAGAGAACCAAAAGATTCTTGAGGCGCACCTTAAAAATAAGGCTAATTTCTTCTGGGACGGACAAGGAAAGAACCCTTATCTGGCAATGCTTGGCTACGCCGACTACATTCTTGTGACGGCCGACAGTGCCTCTATGATTTCAGAGAGTTGCACAACAGGAAAACCCGTTTATATGATTGACCTTGAAGGCGGCGCAAAACGTATTTCGGCATTTCATAGCAACATAATGCGCCACGGCGCATTAAAGCCATTTAATGGCACGCTGGAGTCGTTTACTTATGAACCGCTTAATGATGCACAGATGGTTGCAAAAGAGATTAAAAAACGCTTTGGGACTTTACTCGGCCTAGCGAATAGTTAGAATGCCTCTACACACAAACCAAGGTATAGAGCAATGACACAAACGCACCACACAAAGGTTCTCATTATAGGGTCAGGCCCCGCTGGATATACCGCCGCGATATATGCAGCGCGCGCCAATCTTGAACCGACCTTGGTTACAGGGATGGAACCGGGTGGGCAACTTATGATCACCACCGAAGTTGAAAACTATCCTGGTTTTGCGGATGTCATTCAAGGGCCATGGTTGATGGAACAAATGAAAGCGCAAGCGGAGCATGTTGGCACCAATCTAATTACTGATTACATCACCGAGGTTGATTTTTCTTCCCGCCCATATAAAGCCATCGGCGATTCAGGCACTGTTTATACGGGTGACACGGTCATCATTGCAACAGGTGCAAAAGCGCGCTGGCTTGGACTACCTTCTGAAAAAGAATTTCAAGGCAAAGGCGTCTCAGCCTGCGCCACTTGCGATGGGTTTTTCTTTCGCGGTAAAGAGGTCGCGATTATTGGGGGGGGGAATACAGCCGTAGAAGAAGCGATCTTTCTAACGAACTTCTGCTCTAAAGTGACCCTAATCCATCGACGCGATTCACTGCGCGCAGAAAAAATCCTTCAACAGCGTTTCTTCGATAATGATAAAATTGAAACGCTTTGGGATCACACGGTTGAAGAAATACTTGGCGATGATACCGGCATGACGGGTCTGCGCGTTAAAAGCACCAAAACCGGAGAGGTTAGTGATATCCAAAAAGATGGTGCCTTTATTGCCATTGGTCATGACCCTGCAACGGAGCTGTTCAAAGATGTCCTTAAAATGGATGAAAACAACTATCTGATCACAGCCAGCGATTCAACGGCGACATCAATCCCCGGCGTCTTTGCGGCGGGTGATGTCACCGACCACACATATCGCCAAGCTGTCACTGCCGCAGGTATGGGATGTATGGCTGCGCTGGAGGCGGATCGTTTCATTGCAGCGAATGAAAAAAACGACGATGCAGAAAAGGTTCATGCGGCTGAGTAAAATTCTGAAGAAGATAAACTAGTCACACAGAGGAATTGTTATGGATTGGGACAAATTACGTGTTTTCAAAGCTGTCGCAGAAGCGGGCAGTTTTACCCATGCTGGTGATGAACTGAACCTCAGTCAATCTGCAATCTCACGACAAATCAGCTCTCTGGAAAACAGTCTTGGTCTGCCCCTATTTCATCGTCATGCCCGCGGATTAATATTAACAGAGCAAGGCGATATGCTGCTTCAAACAACAAATGATGTCTTCAACCGCCTGCAACAAGTTGAAACGCGCCTCTCTGACTCGCGCATGCTGCCGGAAGGCCCACTTACCATTACAACGGTGGAGTTCATTGCTTCAACATGGCTGGCACCGCAAATCGGAAAATTCCACCAAGCTTTTCCAGACATTCAAGTGACCATGTTATTGGATGACCGCGTTTTTGACTTGGGAAAGAGAGAGGCTGATGTCGCACTGCGCCTACAACCGGCAGGCAACAGTGACTTGATAGAAAAACATCTCACGACAATTAATTTTGCCTTATGTACTTCCAAGCGTTATCTGGAACAGCATGATAAACCGAAGACATTGGAAGACCTTAAAAACCATGTAATGATCGCCTATCCACCCAATACACAAACGCCATTTTTAAAACCTAACTGGGCATTTAACCGTTTTGATATAGAGGTTCAAAATAATCCTAAGATTTTACTGATTAACTCTATGCATGCGCGCTATGCCGCCATAAAAAGTGGTATTGGCATTGCCGCCCTTCCCCGCTACATCGTTCGTCAAGATGATGATCTTGAAATTCTTTTTCCTGACCTTGATATCCCAAGTGTAGACTTATACTTTGTTTATCCACAAGAACGACGCAATTCCAAGCGGATTACTGTGCTTAAAGACTTCCTATTTGAATATATTAAAAACGTAGAGCAAAACACCTGAAAAGCCGGATTTTCAGACCATGTGTAAAATTCACATACCAAAATTAACCCTGCCATGCAAATAATGCATAAGTGGTTTGCGATAATCGCGTTTGTTATCTTTCTATAATATTCGTATAACCGTAACCATAGCTGCAAAGCTATATCCAAGTTTCTTCCAAGCGAAGATTCTTGCGTCTCCCAAGACGTTAAACCTCCCTGTTCAACTCGCCGAGCCCTTTGGGTTCGGTTTTTTTCTTTTTGGATTTTTTTTAAGTTCACGCACCATTTTCCACAGGGGCATTTTCCCTGTAGAACATAGAATTTAACCTATAAAATTATGATAAAACCGCGCAAGCACGTTGAATTCTGGCACAAGCCTCAGTAAGGTTTTCCGTGCTTGTTGCGTAAGAGATGCGGAAATACGGTGATAAACCAAACGCCGCCCCCTGCACACAAGCAACCCCTTCACTTTCCAGCAAATACGTCACGAAATCCTCATCGGACTCAATAACCTTACCATCGGGTGTTTTCTTGCCAATCAAACCGGCACATGATGGATATACATAGAATGCGCCTTCAGGCATCAAACATTCCAGTCCTTCTGCGGCATTTAACAATTCGACAACCATATTACGGCGCTCTTTAAAAACTTCATTACGCTCGGCTAAGAAAGACTGATCCCCTTCAAGAGCCGCTAAAGCCGCGGCTTGCGATATAGAAGACGGGTTTGAGGTGCTTTGACTTTGAATTTTAGACATTGCCTTAATCAATTCTTTCGGCCCGCCCGCATAACCAATACGCCATCCTGTCATCGCATAGGATTTTGACACACCATTACAGGTCAATGTGCGATCATAAAGGCTTGGCTCTACTTGCGCCGGTGTGGAGAATTCAAAACCATCATAAACCAGATGCTCATACATATCATCGGTCATGATATAAACATGAGGGTTTTTTACCAAAACATCGGTCAGCTCTTTCAGCTCCGCGCGTGTATATGCGCCGCCCGTTGGATTTGAAGGTGAGTTAAAGATCAACCACTTTGTTTTTGGTGTGATCGCGGCTTCTAATGCTTCGGCGGTCAATTTGAAATTATTTTCAGGACTGCATTCGATCATGACAGGTGTTCCCTCTGCCAATAAAACCATATCAGGGTACGACACCCAATACGGCGCAGGAATAAGAACTTCATCCCCCGGATTAACAGAAGCCATCAACGCGTTATAAAGCACTTGCTTTCCGCCTGTTCCAACGGTGATTTGATCGCGCGTATATTCAAGGTCATTATCACGCTTGAACTTCGCGATAATAGCGTCCTTCAATGCTGGCGTACCATCAACAGCCGTATATTTGGTCTCTCCCGCTGCAATGGCTTTACACGCCGCATCCTTTATAAAGTCAGGCGTATCAAAATCAGGTTCGCCCGCCCCAAGCCCAATTATATCGCGCCCTGCAGCTTTAAGCTCTTTAGCCTTGTTCGTTACAGCGATCGTTGGGGATGGTTTAATACGGCTCAAACGGTTGGCAACAATGGACATGCTCTAGCTCCTGATTAGTTTATATCAAAACGATGTGTTTCGAAAAATTTTACGAATTATATCGCCATCTAAATCCTTTATAGAGCTAAAATCAACCCCTTCTTTTTCAAACCATACCTTTAAGGGTAAAAGGATCGGATTTTCCAAAGCATCCTTAATATAATTTTGCAAACGATTGATATGAACGAGATAAGAATCCCGTCCCTGCTCTGCCGATAACTTAATGAATAAGCCAAGTACACGGCAATGGAATTGCGTCCCTAACACCCGATACCAATCTAAGAATGCCGCCTTATCCGGCGCACTCATCCCATCGCAATAACGATCTATCATAGCCGCGCGCAAATCTTGCGGCACATCAATGCGCGCATCCTCAAGTAGGTTCACAAGGTCATAGGGCAATGGCCCGTGCAATGCATCCTGATAATCAATCAAGCCACAACGCTTTACATTGGTTTCATGTGTAACATAGATCATATTCTCTAAATGGTAGTCCCCATGCACGAAGCCTTGCGGACATGGGGACAAAGCAGATTCGATTTTATCCCACACAGATAAATAGGATTGCACAGTCTGGTTATCAGGGCGTTCTTTGTGCAACAGGGTCATATAATAATCGACGATCTGCCTGCGGTTTTCGTGAATACGGCTATCTTTATAGAGAGGCAACCCATCGGGTAAGTGCTCCGCATGCCCTAACGTAATCAATACATCCGTAGCAAGAGTATAAAGCACCTCCTGATTAACAGAACCATCCCGCAAACGTGCGCCAAAGGATTGCGCGCCTAAATCCTCGAACAAAGCGTAGCATTGCTGCTCATCTTTCTCATACAGCGCTGGTGTCTTAATTCCCTGCTGACCTAGCCATGCACCAAGACGGATAAAGCCCTGCATTTCCTCGCGGTGCGGCGCACTGGCGTCCGGATAAAGCATAAGGATAAAGTCACGATCACCTTTGCGCCCGCGGAAATATTCACGCGGGGAAACATCACGCGGCAAGGGGTGCAGCGTTTCCACACCGATTTTACGTGCGAGAAAAGTCTTATCCACCACAATCAATACTCATTATTTCTTATCTGAAGGCTTAAAAAATTGCGCTTTGGAGGCCATTTGATGAATCGCATCAATATGTTGCTTCGAAGCCATTTTGCGTTTTGCACCCATGCCTTCTTGCCCAAACGTTTCAGCATCACTGGCGGCAACAGCACGTAACAGCTCCATCCCGAAGTTATCAATCTTGTTTTGCGCTGGTTCTTTAGGGTGTCTTTTTTCCATCTCTGCCCTGCCTGAAGCCACGCGCTCCACCTGATAAGCCACGATACCATCAAGATGAGGTTGCGCCAACGCCCGCATTAACGCGGCGTCTGCTTGTGCCATACTCACAATGTGCTGACGCGCGAGGCCAATATTATCGCCATGCGCTTTTAAAGCTTCTCTAATCTTGCTTTCGGCATATTCTTTGGACATGTAAAGCGCTCCTTTACGAATCTATTCAAGCAATAAGTGTGCCATACCTTTACAATAATTCATAGGTTTTGCCGCAAAACTAACCAGACAGCCCCGCCAATTCTTTCATTAGGTTCTGAATACCCTTAACGCGCTGCGCAGTTTTTGGCCATGCGCGGATGGCGGATATTTTCTGATCGGGGCGTATTTTTACGCTGCCCGCTTTGGTTAATATCCATGTCATAAGACCATCAACATTTGGCGGCGCATTCTTGTGGAACGCTATCGTTGCGCCCTTTGGCCCTGCATCAACATGTGACACTCCTGCCTTTTTACAAAGCTGTTTAATCGCGAGAATATCGAGCAAGTTCTCGACCTCCTCCGGCAGATCACCAAAGCGATCAATCATTTCGGCTGCGAAACCCTCTATTTCCTCTTTTTCAACCAAGTCATTGAGACGACGGTAAAGGCTCATCCGTACGCCTAAGTCCTCGACATAGCTTTCGGGAATAAGAACAGACGCACCCAGATTAATTTGCGGCGACCATTGCTCTTCGGGCATGTCTTCGACTTCTGTGACACCAGAGCGCGCCGCGGCAACGGCTTCTTCCAGCATTTGCTGATACAGTTCCACCCCGATTTCGCGGATATGACCCGATTGTGCGTCACCCAGCAAATTCCCCGCACCGCGAATATCCATATCATGAGAGGCGAGCTGAAACCCTGAGCCTAGCGTATCCAGCGTCTCCATCACCTCAAGACGTTTTTGCGCATGATCGTTCAGCTTCACATTTGGCTTATAGGTCAGATACGCATAGGCACGCACCTTGGATCGCCCGATCCGCCCACGGATTTGGTAAAGTTGCGACAGGCCGAACATATCGGCGCGGTGAATAATCATGGTATTCGCCGTTGGAATATCGATACCGCTCTCGATAATATTGGTGGCGAGCAGCACATCATATTGCCCGTCATAAAAGGCGGTCATTCGGTCTTCCAATTCGGTTGGGGTCATCTGGCCATGGGCATCAATGAACTTCACCTCAGGCACAATGTCTTTAAGCATATCAGAGACCTCTTTCAGGTCCTTAATGCGTGGAACGACATAAAAACTCTGCCCGCCGCGATAATGTTCGCGCAGTAAGGCATCACGGATAACCATGGTATCCACCGGCATCACAAAGGTGCGGATTGCCAAGCGATCAACGGGCGGCGTGGTAATCAGGCTCATTTCCTTCACGCCCGTCAAAGACATTTGCAGGGTACGCGGAATCGGTGTTGCGGTTAGGGTGAGGACATGGATATTGCTTTTGAGTTCTTTGAGCTTTTCCTTTTGCTTCACGCCGAATTTTTGTTCTTCATCAACAATCAATAAGCCAAGATTATCGAACTTCATCGAACTAGCAAACAAAGCATGCGTCCCGATGACGATTTGGACAGAACCATCCGCCAACCCCTCTTTCGTGCGCTTAGCATCCTTTGCCGATACCATGCGGGAGAGCTGTTCGATACGAATACCCATACCCAAAAAACGCTGCTGGAAATTATTGTAATGTTGACGCGCCAGCAGAGTTGTCGGCACAACAATCGCCACCTGCACCCCCGACATTGCCGCGACATAGGCCGCCCGCAACGCAATTTCAGTCTTACCAAAACCAACATCACCGCAGACCAGATGATCCATCGGATAATCCCCCGCCATGCCCTCCAGCACAGAATTGATTGAGCGTTCCTGATCTTCTGTTTCCGCATAAGGGAAGCGAGCGACAAATTCATTATACAGCTCCGGCCCGATTTCCAGTTTATCGGCCTTCTTAAGCTGACGCGCGGCGGCAATACCGAGAAGTTTATCGGCAATCTCCATTAAATTCTTTTTGGCCTTGGCTTTACGCGCCTGCCAACCTGCGCCGCCCAGCTTATCAAGCTGCGTTGTGCCTTCATCCGAACCAAAGCGCGACAGCACCTCTAAATTCACCACAGGCACAAACAGGCGATCACCACCTGAATATTCTATCTTGAGGCAATCATAAAGAACTCCTGCGGCTTGTAACGTCTCAAGCGCGATAAAGCGGCCAATGCCGTGATCCACATGAACCACAAGATCGCCTGCGGCCAAAGCGGAGGCTTCGGTCAGGAAATTATCGGCCTTGCGGCTCTTCTTTGCTTTACGGGCAAGGCGGTCGCCCAGAATGTCCTGCTCAGTAAATACGGTGAGATCCGTAGCGTTAAAGCCACTCTCCAATGAAAGCACACATAAACCGACCTGATGCGGTTGTAATTCCTTAATATCTCGATAGTCAGGTAACGCTACAATATCCTTAATAGATACATTCTCCATCAAACCCTTAAGGCGCGTTTCTGATCCTTTACTATAGGCGGCAACAAGGACTTTTTTGCCTTCTGCCTGTTGCAGCGCAATAAATTTCTTAAGCTCCGCGAAAACGTCACCATCGGGCAGACTACGGATATCGGAGAAGTCCCGCCCTTTACGTGCGCCGCTATCCTCAAACCCCGTATCTTCCGGTGCGCCGAAGCCCGACAAGCTCCAAACGCCATCGGTTAAGGTGCGCCACTCAGATGTCTCTATATAGAGCGTTTGAACCGCCAGCGGATGGTAAACAGAGCCCGAAAGCGTGTTCTTATCCTTCTTCTTTGCGGATTCTTGCGCTGATTTTTCAAGGATTTGGCGGGACTTGAAGAAGTCGCGCACCTGATCCATACGCTCCGCATAGGCTTCATGTACATGAAAATCAAACGTCACGGCGGCATTGGGCGTGTAATCAAAGATTGTGTCCATATGGTCATGAAACAGGGGCAACCAATGCTCCATCCCGTTATAGCGTCGCCCCTCACCCACAGATTCGTAGAGCGGGTCATCACTGCGTGCAACGCCGAAGGCCTCGCGATAGCCAGAGCGGAAACGCGCAATCGACTCATCATCCATAAAGAACTCACAGGCCGGCTGTAGCGCGAATTCACGGACTTTGCTTTGTGTGCGTTGGGTTATCGGGTCAAAGTCTTTGATGGTATCAATCTCGTCACCGAACAAATCAAGGCGCAGCGGCAATTTATAGCCCGCAGGAAAGATATCGACAATTCCGCCGCGTATGGCAAAATCGCCCGGCTCGCGCACGGTTTCACTGCGGATATAACCATTTTGCGCCAAAAAGAGCTGTAACTTACCCAGATCCACTTGCGCGCCTGCTTTCGCGCTAAAACTTGCCTCTCGCAGAACCTCACGTGGCATTACGCGCTGCATCGCAGCATTCACGCTGACCAGTAAAATACGAGGGTGACGCTCCTTCTCGTGATCCCATGCCATTAATTGCGTCAGAACAGCCACACGCGCGGCAACGATATCACCATGGGGCGATACGCGGTCATAGGGCAAACAATCCCATGCAGGCAACACAAGCACCCGCACATCGGGCGCAAAGAATTTGAGCAGCTCTTCCAGCGTGCTTTGCCGCGCATCATCCAAGGCCACATGAACCAACACACGGTCATCGGGCATAAGCGCGCGCGCTTTATCAGCTAGAACCCTTGCGTCCTGCCCCTCAGGCGCGCCATATATCGTATTTCCGATCTGCGTCATATTCTCGTTTTGCGCTATGCTGTGCACAATTTTGCCTTTTTTTAGAGTAAATAGTTGTTTGCCTTTGAATTGCTTTTTATATATAGGTTTCAGTGTATTTCAAGGGACATTAGGTAATATGAGCGAAACAGAGACAGTAGCAAACAAAGAATTGCTCAAAGGCGCAGTACACGAGAATAAAGCGACGTCGAAGCGTGGTTTGCAGGAACGCATGTTTACAGCCGTGTTCAGCGGTTTTGTATACCCACAAATCTGGGAAGATCCGGAGGTTGATATTCCGGCCATGAAGATCGACTCTACATCGCGCATTATGACTATTTGCTCGGGCGGTTGCAATATGATGAATTACCTGACCGAATCCCCTGCTTCTGTTACAGCCGTTGACCTGAATCCGCACCATGTTGCGTTGGGTCGCCTGAAGATCGCGGCATTGAAATACCTGCCTGATTATGAGAGCTTCTTCTTGTTCTTTGGTTGTGCTGATTCCGCCAAAAATGTAGAGAATTATGATCGCTACATCGCACCTAATCTTGATAAATACACAAAAGACTATTGGGAGAAATTTGTATTTCCGCATGGTCGCCGTATTAACATGTTCAAGAAAAACCTCTATAAATTTGGCCTTTTGGGCAAGTCTATTGGCATGGTTCACCTTGTCGCAAAAATCTACGGACAAAACCCGCGTGACCTTCTAAATGCGCATTCACTGGAAGAGCAAAAAGAAATCTTTGATCGCACATTAGGCCCATTATTTGATAAAAAACTTATACGTATGATCTGCGGAAACCCTGAGTCACTATACGGTTTAGGAATTCCCCCATCACAATTTGATGAATTAAACGAATCTGCGGATGGTAATATGGCGAGCTTGCTTAAGGCGCGTTTAGAACGCATGGCGTGTCAGTTTCCGATTGAGGATAATTACTTTGCATGGCAAGCCTTTAACCGTGGTTATGACCGCGAAAATAAACGCGCTATCCCGCGTTATCTCAAGGAAGAACATTACGAAACGCTAAAGGCTAACATTGATAAAGCGCAGGTTATCCACTCAACCATTACGGAGTACCTAGATGCACAAGGCGAAAATAGCGTTGATTGCTATGTCTTCTTAGATGCACAAGATTGGATGAACACTGACCAGCTTAATGACTTATGGAGCGCGGTTCTACGCTCTGCCAGCGATGGTGCGCGTGTTATCTTCCGCACAGCCGGCGACCATAGCCCATTGACCGAAGGATTGATCGAAGATAATCTATCGCCTTGGGACTATGATAAAAGCCTCGCCGCACCGCGTAACGAGGAAGATCGCTCCTCTATCTATGGTGGGTTTCATACCTATACACTGGATCGCTCTAAGATAAATGCAAAAACAAAGGCCGCATAAGATGACAGCAAGCACCGCTAAAAGTTCTGGGCAAGATTCTGGGCAGAACTCCGGTGAAGAGCAAATCAAAGAAAATATGGATAAAATGTATCGCTGGACGCGCCATATTTACGATGTTACACGCAAATATTATCTATTAGGACGCGATAACCTGATTGAGAACATCGATGCGAATGAAGGCGAAAATATTTGCGAAGTCGGCTGTGGCACGGCGCGTAACCTGATTAAAATCGCGCAACGTTATCCGAAAGCTAATTTTTATGGGCTGGATGCATCGGATGAAATGCTGAAAACTGCGGGGCATAATCTGGACAATGCCAAGATGGCGCAGACCATTACCCTCAAACAAGCCTATTCCCAATCTTTTCAACCTGATGAATTATTTAACATCGATAAGCCGTTGGATAAAATAGTTTTTTCCTATGCCCTCTCCATTATTCCTCCGTGGCAGGAATCAATTGATCACGCGCTGGAGCTGTTGCCCGAAGGCGGCGAAATTCACATTGTTGATTTCGGCGGACAAGACGACCTACCCAAAGTGTTCAGCAGGTTTATCTTCTGGTGGTTAAAAATGTTCCACGTGTTTTATAAACCTGAAATCCTCGATTACCTCAAACGTCTGGAAGTCGAGAAAAAAGGCACGCTGGATATAACCCATCTTTATAAGGGTTATACGTATAGAGCGGTGTTTAAGAAGATTTAGTGCTTAATCGTTGGGCTTACTAAGCTCCTTCACTGGAATTGCCTTTTTAGGCTCTTCAAATTTTGGCAATAGAGAAGGATCGCACTCCTTTTGAACGGCCACAGTTTCAAGAGCTTCTCTTATCCCTTTTAAACGCGCATATTCTGCGGCCTCTGGCCCATCTCCTCCTTCAAGAAGAAGTAAAGCTGGCCAAAAAAGAAGCAATCCCACAGCCATCTGTGCAGTATCCGCTCCCGCTTCTTTATCAAGACGCCCATACAGCTCACTAACTCTTCTCGAAACATTTGTCATCTCAAGTGAAATTTGCTTACAGTTATAATCGGCATATTGGATAGGAGAAACGTATGAGCTTCCAATTTTATCGGGTGACGTCGCACATCCGAGTAATGATGCACACATTAATACTGACACGAATTTAAACTTCATAACGCTCCCCTATGATTGTGAAACAAAATCACATTAACGACTATGCTTGTAAAGATATTTATTATTATAAATCAAAATCAAACCAACCGATGCGCCAATAACTTCACAAAAACAGCCATTTCCGCAATCTCTTTCGGGGCGGGTTCTTTTTCGGTGATCCAGTTATATAGATCAGGGTCATTATTACAGAGTAGAGCATCATATTCGGCCAGCTCCTCCTCCGTGAAATCAGGGACATACGCGGTGGCAAAAGCCCCCATAATCAAATCCATTTCCTTTATCCCGCGATGCGCCGACCTGAAAATCAAGCGTCTGCGCTTATTTTCGATCAGTTCATCTGCCTTGCCGACAACTTCCATAAATATAGTCATTAAATATTCTCGATCTTGTTCGCTTTAAGAGCTAGAATAGCGTCATATTTGAATTTTGAAAGAGTGTTTTTCAAACATGTCCCAACGGCCCTTTGATCTTGACCCACTATTCTTGAGTATCAGCACTCTGCCCGGTGTGGGGCCACGCATCAGTAAATTGATGGAAAAGCTGATTGAGGGGCCGAAAATCCTCGATCTGTTGTTTCATGCACCGGTTGATTTTATTGATCGCCGCTTTTCTTGCCCGATATCGGATTGCCCCAATGGTAAGGTCGTGACCATGGAGGTGCGCATTGAAAAGCACTTCCCCAATGCGCGTAAGTCCTTGCCTTATCGGGTAAAAGCAACAGATGATAGCGGCGCAATATCGCTGATGTTTTTCCATGCGAATAAGGGCTGGATTGAAAAACTGCTGCCTATTGGAAAACCAGTGATTATCAGTGGCAAGATCGAATATTTCCAAGGCCAGCCGCAAATGATGCATCCCGATATTGCCACCCCCGATGAGCGCGAGACACTGGAAACGGTGGAGGCGATATACCCGCTGACCCAAGGGGTTACAAATAAAGTCATACGTAAAGCGGTAACTGCCGCGTTAACGCATATTCCTGTTCTGCCCGAATGGTTAAACGATGCCCATAAAAAGCGCGAGAAATGGGGCGATTGGCATACATGCCTGCAAGCCCTGCACACGCCGATGAGCGATGATGCACTTGACCCAATGCATGACACCAAAATGCGTCTCGCCTATGATGAGCTACTTGCCAACCAATTGACGCTAGCCCTTGTTCGCGATAGACAACGCAAGATTAATGGGCGCGCATTTCCCGCAACCATGACCCTGCGCGATAAGGTCATGGCAGTTATTCCCTTTGAATTAACGGGCGCACAAAAACGCAGCCTCGCCGAAATTGATAGCGATATGGCCGAGCCAGCCAGAATGCTTCGCCTACTGCAAGGGGATGTGGGCAGTGGTAAAACTGTGGTGGCGTGCCTTGCCATGCTCAGCGCCATTGAGAACAACACCCAAGCCGCCATTATGGCGCCGACAGAAATCCTCGCCCGCCAACATGCAGTTAGCTTTAAAGACTGGTTGGATGCGGCAGGTATACGCTTTGTTACCCTGACGGGGCGCGATAAAGGCAAAAGCCGTGACTTGATCTTGAAACAAATCAAAGACGGCACTGCGCAGGTTATTATCGGCACGCATGCGATATTTCAAAAAGATGTGGAATATCAGGATTTAGGGCTGGCGGTAATTGATGAACAGCATAAATTTGGTGTACATCAACGCCTTGAGCTGTCTAATAAGAACAAAGGCACCGACATTTTGGTAATGACAGCGACCCCTATTCCGCGGACATTGGCGCTGACCGCTTATGGCGATATGGAGGTCTCGAAGCTGGACGAGAAACCACCGGGGCGTAAACCCATTGATACGATGCTATTTTCGAATGATAAGCTGGATCAAGTTGTGGCCGGTATCAAACGCAAAATTACCGAAGGTGTGCGGGTTTATTGGGTTTGCCCACTGGTTGAGGAGTCCGAGACCCTTGACCTTGCCGCAGCGGAAGAACGCTATGACATACTGCAAGCGACCTTCGGGGAGCGCATTGGCCTTATCCATGGACGGATGAAGCCAGCAGAAAAAGACACGGTTATGGAGAAATTCGCCAGTGGCGCACTGGATATTCTGATCGCCACCACCGTGATTGAGGTCGGCGTTAACATCCCCGAAGCAACGATAATGGTGATCGAACATGCGGAACGTTTCGGCCTGTCACAACTGCACCAATTACGCGGACGTGTTGGACGTGGAGCAGAGAAATCCTACTGTTTCCTACTTTATTCTGCGCCTTTGGGCGAAACGGCAAAAGAGCGCCTCAACATTATGCGCGACACCGAGGACGGCTTTATCATTGCCGAAAAAGATCTGGAACTGCGCGGCAGTGGTAACATTCTAGGCACAAAGCAAAGCGGCATAACCGAGTTCAAGCTGGCCAACCTAGCCGCACATGGGGATTTATTGGCAGCAGCGCGCGATGATGCTAAACTGATTATTGCAAAAGATCCAAAACTGGAAACCGAGCGCGGCACTGCTCTAAAGACCCTGCTCTACCTGTTTGAATGTGATCAAGCAATCCAGTATTTTAGAGGCGGTTAAAGAACATGAGACTTTTAGTAGCAATCATCTTCATCTTGGCCTGCGGCTCTACTGCGGCGCACGCCGAATATTCCTTTAATGAGAAAACAGAATATTATTCAATTAATCAGCCTGATTCAGGCAAGCTATTATCCTCAATTTCGCGCCTTATAAAGGATGATTGCGAAACAAAATACCGTGTTTTTGCCTGCACAACCGCCTCACACACGATAACCTACGATCCTAAAAAAGTGGGCATGGGTATATGCCGTATAGGAAATTTGAAATTAATAACAAATGTTGTCTACAGAATCCCCGTCTGGAAACATAAAAAGGAGGCATCACCAGAGGTGCAACAACAATGGAACGCTTTATTCAAACACAGTATAGTGCATGAAAAGAAGCATGGGGAAATCAAAAGTAAGCACATGAAGATCGCTTATAAGAAGCTCATCCGACTGGAGGCTCGTTGCAGTAGAATAAAGCGTGAAGCAAACGACATCATTGAAAGGGCTTACTTTAAAATACGCAGAGATAATAAACGTCTGGATTCTCGCGAGAATCATTCACCGTCCAAATTTCCGAATAACGATGTCTCTCATCAATGACAATAAGTGGGTCATTTAAGACATTATAACCTCTTATTACTCTGCTGCCTCTTTGTTTTTATCAACGCAGTCACTCATCCCCTCGGCATGATCGCCCTCAATATTCAGCTCTTTTTTAATCTTACCCATTTCACGGATGATACAATCAATTGTAAAAGTTACATTCTCCATCTCTTTACGAGATGGCATACCATAAGCGCGCGCACTATCATCGCCGCCAATCACCCGCGCGGGAATGCCAATTGCCGTCATATAATCCGGAATATCGGAGGTTACGACAGAGTTTGCACCAATTTTTGCATGATCACCAATCGTTATATCCCCTAAAACTTGTGCTCCTGCGCCAATAATGACACCGTTTTTTAAGGTGGGATGACGTTTTTCATCCACCTGACCAACGCGCCCGACACCACCCAGGGTCACGCCGTGATAAATTGTGACATCATCTTCAATAATAGTCGTTTGACCAATCACAACGCCTGTCCCGTGATCAATAAAGAAATTTTTACCAATGCGCGCCTCGGGGTGAATCTCTATCCCCGTTAAAAAACGTGTGATATTAGCCATAAAGCGCGCCAATGCACGTAAACCTAAATGCCAGATAAAATTATTCATACGGTGCAATGTAACGGCATGAAAACCATTATAGGCAAAGAACACTTCTGCGAAGCTCGGCTTTGCGGGGTCACGGGCTTTTATCGATTTGATAAGATCAAACATACCAACATCCTATTTCTTTTTTCTTTTACCGTTCTTTTTCGCAGTCGATGTAGAAGGTTTATGCTCTTCCGGTGTAATAATGCCGGCAGAAACAACAAGTTTAACGCCCTCTTCTACACTCATATCCAAGAATTTAAGCTCATCACGCGGCACAAACAACAAATAGCCGGACGTTGGGTTTGGCGTGGTCGGCACGAAGACATTCATTGTTTCGGATTCGGTGAATTCCTGAATTTGCCCTTCTGATGTTCCGGTAATAAAACCGATAGACCATACGCCTCTACGCGGGTACTCCAACATCACAACCTCACGGAAAGCTGTTGATTGACTGGCCATTATTGTTTCAAAAACCTGCTTAATGGCACTATAAAGCGTACGCACAACAGGCATGCGATCCACAATATATTCGGAAATACGAATAATGAGGCGGCCAAGAAAGTTTGTCGCAAACCAGCCGATCAAAATAAAACCAGTCAGCGAGATAACCAGCCCAATCCCCGGAAATGTTGTTGCCCCATAAAGCGCGTCATACCAATCCCGCGGCAACAAGCCTGTAACTTTACTGTCAACGAATGTTAGAAATACATACGTTAAATACACGGTAATGCTGATTGGCGCGGTCACAACAATACCAGCAAACAAATACCCGCGAAGGCGCGCGACAGGCCCACGTGCATGTGTACCTGCATCGTCAACAATATCTTTATCTGATGGTATTTTGCTTTCTGATTCAGCCATTTTCACGCCCCATATTTAAACATAGACTGGCACTATGGCGCGATAACCATATAAAAACAATATAGAAATCGTATATATCGTATATTTTAGCAAGTGCAGGATCTAGGCTACGGCACGCAAGTCCGCCTTAAGATCAACCTCTATCATTTCCGTTATAAGATCCTTGAATGATGTTTTCCATTCCCAGCCAAGTTTTTCTTTGGCTTTGGTTGGATCACCCAGCAATGTATCAACCTCTGCAGGGCGGAAGAATTCGGCGCTGACATCAACGAGCAATTGCCCCGTTTTTGCATCATAGCCCTTTTCATCAAGACCTTGCCCGTCCCAGCGCACATCTTTATCAAAATGCCCGAATGCAAGTTCAACAAACTTACGCACCGTATGCGTTTCTCCGGTTGCAAAGACATAGTCATCCGGCTGATCCTGTTGCAGCATAAGCCACATACCTTCAACATAATCACGCGCATGCCCCCAATCACGTTGCGCGTCAAGCTTTCCAAGCGTTAGCTTGTCCAAAGTCCCTTGCTGTATATCAACAACGGCTTTTGTAATTTTACGACTAACAAACGTTTCGCCGCGTAATGGGCTTTCATGATTGAATAAAATGCCGTTCGAAGCGTGCATATCATATGATTCACGGTAGTTTTTGGTTGTCCAAAAAGCATAGAGCTTGGCCACGCCATAGGGGCTGCGCGGATAAAAAGGCGTTTCTTCGTTTTGTGGTGTTTGTGTAACCTTGCCATACAGCTCAGACGTTGAAGCTTGGTAAAATCTTGTTTTTTGTTCCAGCCCTGCAATGCGAATAGCTTCCAAAAGCCGTAAAACACCAAGGCCATCGGCATTACCGGTATATTCGGGCTGTTCGAAGCTAACTTTCACATGACTCTGCGCGGCGAGATTATAAATTTCATCTGGCTGCGTCTCTTGCACAATGCGCAGAAGACTCAGCGCATCGGTAAGATCACCGTGATGCAAGGTCAACATATTAAAACGTTCTCCCAGAAGATAATGTAGTCGTACATCATTGGGCAGAGATGTCGGGCGCACAATGCCATGCACGTCATAGCCCTTATCCAACAAAAACTTCGCAAGATAAGCCCCATCTTGCCCTGTAATTCCTGTGATTAAAGCAACCTTGCCCATCTTCTTACCTTTTTCTGAAATCCATTTTTACAATAACAAGACAATTAAAACACACCCTCTAGAAAACGACTAAAGAATATCAACAAACTGCAACCCGTCATAGGCAGGATAAAAACCATCAGGTAATTCATTGATCAGCGTATCATAATCCATCATCGTTGACAGGCTTGTCACGTAAACGCGCTCGGCTTTTATGTATTTATTGTACTCATAGAGCGCCTGAAGGTCGGCATGAACAGCATTTTCCGCATCATGATAGCCTGCGCCATCAACAATCCAAATTTTTGAGCCTTTAATGACGTCTAACGCTTTATCATCCAGTGATTTCATATCAACACAATATGATAGATCACCAAAGCGATAGCCTATCGATGTGCATGTGCCATGATCCATTTTGAAGGGCGTATAGGTGATGTCGGCAAAGCTCTGCGGGGTGCAATAGTCTTTCTCATCAAACGGGTGAGCCTCAAGAACAGGAGGATAAAGATCTTTATGGCTGCCCCCTGAAAAGAGATAATGAAAGCGCCCTTCTATTTCCTCCAGAACACTTTTCTTGCCATAGCATTTAAGCTGCGTTCGGTCATGCCTGAAGTAAAATGGGCGTAGGTCATCGATACCGTGACAATGGTCGCTATGTTGGTGCGTATAAAAGACAGCGTCAAGATTGTTAATATCGAACGTATTCATTTGATGGCGGAAATCTGCGCCTGTATCAATGATAATGGTTGTTGCATCAGATTGTACAGCCAAACAGCACCGCGTACGCTGATTCTTCGGCTCCTTCGGATCACAATCCCCCCAGTAATTCCCAACAGCAGGCACCCCAGATGAATTACCACAGCCGAGCATTGTTACTTTAACGCTCATACCAGCTTCGCCTTAGTGAAGAGGCGGAAAAAGTTCTTTGTGGTTATTTTTGCGAACTCTTCGGGCGTCTTGCCGTAAAGCTCGGCGAGGTATTCTCCGGTTTTTGTTACAAAAGCAGGTTCATTGACTTTGCCGCGATATGGCACAGGCGCAAGGAATGGAGCGTCCGTTTCCACTAAAACACGGTCTAAGGGCACTATTTTTGCGGTTTCACGTAAGGCTTCAGCCTTTTTGAACGTTATAATGCCCGAAAATGAGACATAGAACCCCATTTCCAGTGATTTTTCGGCTAATTCCTGTGCAGAGCTAAAACAATGCATCACACCTGTCAACGATGTGCCCTCGCCCTCTTCCTTCATAATGCGCGCGGTGTCACCCTCTGCATCACGTGTATGCACGATCATGGGCAGTTTTGCCTCGATACAGGCGCGGATATGTTTGCGGAAGCTCTGCTGTTGATCCTCACGCGGGGAATTGTCGTAGAAATAATCAAGCCCCGTCTCACCCAGCGCAATGACTTTATCATGCGCCGTGGCGATTTTAACGATGTCAGCTTGTGAATAGGCTTGCTCCGCCTCTAATCCCGCATCATGGGGGTGGGTGCCGATGCTGCACCAGACATTGTCATTATTATTTGCGATATCGAGCAGCGTGTCAATTTCCTCTGACATGCGGCAACACACCGTCATCATGCCATCAATACCCGCGGCCTTGGCAGCCTTAATAATGTCAGCCGCGCTGCCTTTCTCCGTGATTCCTGAATGATTGAGATGGCAATGAGAATCGATCCACATGTGTTACGTGCCCTCTTCCTCGACAATACGTGGGAAGACCCCTTCCGGCTTATCAATTTTAGTGCCCGATGCAAGCACATGATCAGCAGAGATATGTTCGAACATGCGTTGATCTTCTGAAATGTTCAGTTGCTCCAGAATTTTAGGCGCGCAGTGCGGAACCACAGGCTGCACAATAATTGCGAGGCAACGAATAACTTCCGCCAAAACGTAAAGCACGGTCTCCATGCGCTCTGTGTCTGTCTTTTTCAACGTCCATGGGGCTTGTGCATCAATATAGACATCGCACGCACTTACCACGCCCCAGATATGTTCAAGCGCACGGTTGATTTTTAAGGCATCAAATGAGGCGCGGATTTGATCGGTCATCGCATAGGCTTGCTGTAATAAGGCTTGATCATCTTCCGTGAAAGCTTGCGGCGCAGGGATTTTGGCATCGCAGTTCTTATAGACCATAGAGAGCGTACGTTGCGCCAAATTGCCCAGCCCATTGGCAAGGTCGGCGTTAATGCGCAATACGGCTTGCTCGTGCGAGAAGTTACCATCCTGCCCGTGCGGTATTTCACGCATCAGGAAATAGCGGATTTGATCCAGACCATATGTTTCAATCAAATCATCGGGTGACAAAACATTACCGATGGATTTTGACATTTTAGTGCCACCAACATTAATAAAGCCATGGGCAAAAATTGTTTTGGGCAAAGGCAGGTTTGCAGCCATCAAAAAGGCCGGCCAGTAAATCGCATGGAAGCGTGTAATGTCTTTGCCAATCACATGATAATCTGCAGGCCAGAATTTATTAAATTTTTCTGTATTTTCATCGGGATAGCCCAGCGCAGTAATGTAATTTGTTAGCGCATCTAGCCACACATACATAACATGGTCTTCATCATCGGGAACAGGGATACCCCATTTCAAACGGCTTTTATGACGGGAGATTGATAGATCTCTGAGGCCGCCCTCTTGCTTTAAAAAACTGACAATTTCGTTCATGCGTGATGGTGGCTGTACCGCCTCTATATTCGCGGCATAATATTCGATAAGCCTGTCCGTATATGAGGAGAGCTTAAAGAAATAGCTAGGCTCTTCAACCCATTCGACTTCTGTACCAAGAGGTGTGAATTTTTGGCCATCTTCGGCGGTGGTTAACTCATCTTCCGTAAAGTAAGCCTCTTCGCGCACGGAATACCAGCCCTCATACTTACCAAGGTAAATATCGCCGTTATCATTCAGCTTTTTCCAGATGGCTTGTGAGGATATACGATGACGCTCTTCCGTTGTGCGGATAAAATCATCATTCGAAATGCCCAGTTTCTTTGTCATTTCAATAAATGTAGCGGCATTCTTATCGGCAAAAGCACGTGGCTCCATTCCGTTTTGCTCAGCAGTTTGCGCAACCTTTTCGCCATGCTCGTCTGTTCCTGTTAAAAACATAACGTCATGCCCGTCCAAACGCTTAAAACGCGCCAATACATCGGTTAGTATTGATTCATAAGCATGCCCCAGATGTGGGACGCCGTTTACGTATGAAATGGCGGTAGTGATATAAAAAGGTGGCTTCGTACTCAAAACTAATTCTCCTGTCGAAATAACAGCTATTGGCTTATCACAAGAAAGCACCCGCGTACAGCGTCCCGCCGATCAAGATTTGAAAATTCCACGCGTTCAAAATGGCTTTTCAGCCCGTCTGTTATAGAAATGAGTTTCTCCAAAGAGTGGCTTTCCATCATATTTTGTAATGCATCATGTTGTAAGAAGACAGGTAAGTCCTGCCCGCCTCTGGCTTTGATGAACAGCATTTGCCGAAATATCCATTGTAACAGCTCCGCAAACATGCGGTATTCTTTGTCTTGCGCTGGTGATGAGATGGACATGGAAAGCTGATGTATTTTCACCCAGTTCCAATTTGGTGCATCATCCAGATGATCAAGAATTTGCGACAGGCTGTCAAATCCGCCGCCTTCAATAAATTGTAATGCTCTGCCGATGCTGCCCTCTGAAATAGCCGAGAGGATATCTAACTGGTCGATTGAAAGCGCGGGGTGATCTTGTTGCTTGCTCAGCAAATCATTCAAAACCTCATGCGATAAAGGCGAGAACTGAAGAAAGCGCGTACGGGATCTTATCGTCGGGATCAACATGCCCGGTCTATGGGCGATCAGAATAATCAACACATTTGCAGGCGGTTCTTCTAAAATCTTAAGGATCGCGTTTTGGGCATTACGGTTCATGGTGTCCGCATCATCAACAATCACAATGCGCCAACCACCATCTGATGAGGTCTTGCGTAGGAATGGTTCTATCTTGCGCAACGCGTCAACCTTCAAGTTGGCATCTTGCTTGCCCTTTGCCGCATCGTAATAGCGGCTGATATAGAGAAAATCTGCATGACCGCCAGAAGCAACGCGTGCAAAAACCGGATCATCCGCCGCAACGTCCAATGAAGAGAAATCGTGCGCAGCTTCTTCGCCACCGAAAAGACTGTCTTGGTTTGTGTCTACTTTACCGTGTTTTAATAAGAACCGCGCCAGACGGAACGCCATTGTGCTTTTACCGATGCCCTGCGTGCCTGCAAAGATCATCGCATGCGGCATGCTATTCTTTTCGAAGAGTTCAAGGAAGAGTTTTTCTTGTTCTTCATGACCAGAGCAAAAGGACATGGATTGCGGCTCAACCAGTTTTTCATGATCCTCTACCACAGGAAAATGCGCGGCGCCGACATCGGCGTCCATATCATCATCATAAATTATATCTTCGTCACCAAACAGGTTCATAATTTATTCTTATTCCCCCTGTAGCTTCGCCAAAGCGATGTTCTTGATCTCATCAGACAGATGATCCATGCTTTGCGCGGCGTTTAGAATATAGCATCGCCCTTCGTT
This sequence comes from Alphaproteobacteria bacterium, assembly GCA_002401695.1. Classification (GTDB taxonomy): domain Bacteria; phylum Pseudomonadota; class Alphaproteobacteria; order Micavibrionales; family Micavibrionaceae; genus UBA1672. The sequence continues at coordinate 312,528 of NVTV01000002.1, read as the reverse complement.
TTGGCGCGCTGTTTCCAAGAACCCTTCACGCAGACGTTCATGGAATTCAATATCCAGACGTTCAAACCGATCCTCGGTTTGTTCTCCTGCATCCTCCTCTGACAAGCGTGCATTGGAACGATTTAACCCCGTGCGCACATCAATATCGAGAATAAAGGTAAGATCAGGTTTAAATTCATTTATCGAAATACGTTCTATCTCTTTAATCTTATCAAGCGCCAAGCCACGACCAAACCCCTGATAGGCAAGGGTAGAATCAGTAAAGCGATCGCATATCACGATTTTCCCGTCATTAAGGGCAGGCTTTATCAGCTTTTCAATATGCATGGATCGCGCCGCAAACAGTAAAAGAACTTCCGCCATTGCGTTCCAGTTACCACCATCACGCTGCACCAGAAGGTTACGGATGCTTTCCGCCTCGGGTGTGCCGCCCGGCTCACGCGTGATAACAACGTCATAGCCACGTTCGGAAAGCATATCAACCAAGCGATTGATCTGGGTTGTCTTGCCCGAGCCTTCACCACCCTCTAACGAGATAAAAAACCCTCTATCCATTGATTTTGGTAAGTCGGTACTCATCAATCAAAACGTCCTTGCCCTGTGGTCAATAAACGTGCTTTTGCAATGATTTCTGCAAAAGTGCCCAATGAATCGACAGCCTCCGTCGTGACCAGTGGAATTTCGATAACCTCCCCCTGAGGAACGGAAATTGTAATCATTCCGACCTCTTGCCCTTTTTCAATCGGTGCTTTCAAGGGTGCATTATAACGAATTTTAACGTCCAGATCATTTTCCAATAACTTGGGAACAACAAAACTGAGGGGTTCTTTCGCCTGTAATCCAACCGTGGTTTTTGCACCGAGATAGACAGGCGCGCGCTCCAAATCTTTTTTATCGGCAAAAAGAGAGAGTACGCGAAAAGCATTAAGCCCCCATGCCAAAAGGCGTGTTGCCTCATTGGCGCGCGCTTTGCTACTCTCAAGGCCGTTAATAACGATAATAACACGGCGATTATCCTTCACCCCTGTTCCGATCAAGCCATAGCCACCGATATCCGTATGTCCAGTTTTCAAACCATCTGCACCAATACCCCGATAGAGCAAAGGATTGCGATTTTCTTGACGAATTTTACTATAGGTAAATTCTTTTTCCCCGTAATAGCGATAATATTCAGGGAAATTTTTAATCACTGCGCTGGCAAGAATGGATAAATCGCGCGCCGTTGAATAATGATCAGGATCAGGCCACCCACTTGCATTCATGAAGTGAGAGTTCATCATGCCAAGGTTTTGGGCTTTTCTGTTCAAAGCCGCCGCAAAAGAATCCTCATCGCCGGCCAGCCCCTCTGCCAGAACAATCGTGGCATCATTACCCGATTGTACAATCACGCCGCGGATCAGATCCTCGACTTTCACCTGTTTCCCCACAGGGACAAACATCTTTGAGCCTTTTTTCTTCCATGCTTTTTCACTGACCAACATCGTATCATCAAGGGATAGTGTCCCTTTTTTCAAGGCCTCGAAAACCATATACATGGTTATAACCTTACTCATCGAAGAGGTCGGCATTTGCGCATCGGCATTTTTCTCAAATAAAACAGTGCCTGTATTATAATCAATAATAATCGCTTGTTTGGCCTCGGTTGTGATCGCAAGAACAGGTGACGTAAAAGTGGAGAACACAAAAAAGAACGCTATAAATGCAAAAGACAGACGGTTTTTCATGGTTCAAGCCTCATAATTTTCTATATATCCCCATTCAAACACGAGAGAGATTTTTAAGCTATCACTTATTCCCTTACGGATTAATCAATAACGATAAGTGCCGATTGATGCCCGTCCACGCTGACTTTTTCCAGCAACGCATCCGCAGCGGAAATGGTTTTGTTTGGCAAGCGCACGCGGTAATATTTTGCGCCGTCTATGGTTACCGTATGCACTTGCGCGCGGCCATATTTCCCCAGAGAGCTTGCATATTTCATAGCACCCTCACGAGAGGTAAAAGACCCCATTTGAACAAAGATACGGTGCCCCTTTATGGGGTATTCTGCGATCATGGGATCAGGATAGAATACGCCATCTTTTATATGCCCCGGAATATTAGGCTTCGCCATAAGTATTTCGCGATCAACAGCTTGTGGTGGATAAGGTTGGCGTTGTTCAATAACGGCCGGCGTCTTATAGCCCGCCTTATTCATCGGAACTTCCATGCCGCGTGTATCTTGCCCCCTGCGCGCAGCCTCTGCCACCATGCGGCTTTCAGCTTCCATAACCTGAACACGCACTTTTGCGACCCCTTTATTTTTAAAGCCCAACAGCTCTGCCGAGCGTTTGGACATATCGATAATGCGGCTATGCGCGTATGGGCCACGGTCATTCACGCGAACAATGAGTGATCGACCGTTCTCTAAGTTTGTTACCCGTACAATACTGGGCAAAGGCAAAGTTTTATGCGCGGCAGTAAGTTCGTTTTGATAGAATATCTCACCATTCGCCGTTTTTTTACCATGGAAATTGGGGCCATACCACGATGCGACACCGGTTTTATTATAGTTATAATTTACGGCGGGATAATATCTGCGCCCTTTTATAGTGTAGGGCGACCCAACTTTATAACGGCCTTTGCTCTGCCCTGTCGTGCCGGCAAGTTTTTTACCGAAATGCGACATTAACTCAATTTTTGCACACCCTGTCATGGTAACGGAAATCGTAAATAAACACGCAATAACAGTAAAATAGCGAAAAATTCTAATAGATTTCAAGACACTCATTCTTTTACCCCTTATTGCGCTATTTGATCGGCCAGCAAACCAACGGAAGTGGCGAAGTACGTTGATTTATTCCATTTCATAATCACGCGGTAATTCCCGTAAACCAAATACGTTGATCCCTTTACACCATCCGGCGCAACGATGGAGGCTTTCATCCCCGCAACAACAGGAATATCCTGACCGCCAAGCAAGGTTACGCCCAGTTTTTTCCACGTTTTCAAATCATGCTTAACTTTCAAGCCAATCATATTTTTTGTGAAATGCGCAGGAATTCGCACACGACGCCCCCATTTTTGATCTTCCTTCCAACCGCTCTTACTGAGGTAATTGGCCGTTGAGGCAAAGACATCGGGCAGGCTCGTCCAGATATTGCGCTTTCCATCGTTATTGCCATCAACAGCATAGGCATGAAAGCTGGAGGGCATAAACTGGTTCTGCCCCATTGCCCCCGCCCATGAGCCCTTCATTTTACTGTGGGATATATGCCCGGCATCAATGATTTTCAACGCATTGATAAGTTCTTTGCGAAAATAGCTGCTGCGTCGCCCGTCATAGGCCAGCGTCGCCAAAGCAGGTACAACACCAAAACCGCCCGTATTATTGCCGTAGCTAGTCTCTATACCCCAAAGAGAAACAATATATTGCGCGGGAACGCCATACTTCTTTGCCGTCGCATCCAGCAATGTGCGGTGCTGTTTATATAATCTGCGCCCTTGCGCCACACGCGCATCATTGATCACCCGTTTTTGATATTTGGCGAAGGTCATTGTGCCCTCAGGCTGTTTACGATCCAGCTCTATAATACGTGGGATAGGTCTAACCCCTGCCATGGCTTGGTTAACTGTCTTTTCAGAAATACCTTTGCGCGCGGCATCTTTTTTAAAATCGACAACCCAAGCATCGAATTTATCATCTGCCTGCGCCATAACAGGCGTGAATATCATGGTGGCCGTCAGAGCCAGAACTTTAAAGTTAATTTTCATCGCGGGAATCATTCTCATATAGTTTGGACATGATCTCGAAGATAAAGGCTGTACTCCAACCAAACAAGATAAAACCATTGGCAGATTGAAAAGCACTCACAAGTCTCCAGTCTTTATCCAAAAACACATCACCGTAACCAACTGTTGTGAACGTTGTTGTAGAGAAATATAGAGCAGATTCTAAATCAGGCAAAACCTCTATGTATAAGTAAAACACCGCCCAAACCCATATTTCTACAATATGAGCCGTAAAAATCCCCAAAACCACAAGAACAAGAAGAGGCACTTTCCAATAACGTCGCAGAATCAAACGGGCGCGATTACGCGACCTTTCCATCCAACCAATTAAGTGATCAAGGAAAACGGCATGTATAACAACGGTTACACAGATTAATAGCGAGCCAATAAAAAGTTGAGAGACAAACATTACGAATAAAACCTGAAGAAATTTAATTTAACACTAGACATACATACACAAAAATGGCTAAAAAATGAACCTCGAATGTATAATCGCGCAAATCTGGAGAGATGGCAGAGCGGTTGAATGCACCGGTCTTGAAAACCGGCATGGGTTTATAGCCCATCCAGGGTTCGAATCCCTGTCTCTCCGCCATTTGGGTGAATTCCGTACGTGATTTATTAAAAGTACTCAGCTTTCTAAGTGCCCGAATCTATTAAACCACATCAATTCTTGTTACGTAGCTCAGTGCGTAACCACAGGGAATCTCACTACCCGTTTTCTGAATAAACCATTGGAATAATTAGACGCATAAAGTTCACTGGATGGGACGGTTTCTGGATATGTGGAAAAACAGTGGATGACGTCTCTGCCCGTAGCGTTTATAGGGTTAACGGCATACCCGTTGACTTTACCGATGAACGCAACCATAGAATGAAAACGAAGATCGGAACGGCAAGAATGAAAATCCTGAAACCTTGAAAAGGTGAACGTTTACCTTTTTGAAAGGTGAACGTTTCGGCTGTAAGTGGTGATCGCTGAGGGATTCGAACCCTCGACCTACTGATTAAAAGTCAGTTGCTCTACCGGCTGAGCTAAGCGATCTTACCATGTCGATAACGGCGGCAAAAAGGCCTATACCGTTTGAATTGCTGCACAGTATGTATTTCATACTCCCACGTCAAGCATTCAATCTTATTTTTCAAATTTTTTCTGTAATTCACGTGCAACTTGGGGGGTAACGAACTCATCAACCACTCCATCAAGGGCGGCAATCTCCTTCACAAAGGAAGAAGATACAAACTGCCATTTATCGGCGGCCATTAGAAACACGGTCTCGATATCAGGATCTAGCTTTGCATTCATGCCCGTCATTTGGAATTCATATTCAAAATCAGAAACAGCGCGCAACCCCCTGAAAATAAATGAAGCATCCATATCACGAGCAAAGTGCACCAGCAGTTTATTAAAGGAATGGATCTCTATCTCGCACCCTTTTTCCGGTAGATTTTCAATATCGGCACGAAGCATTTCAAGGCGTTGTTCATCAGTAAATAAGGGCTCTTTCTTCGGGCTATCCGCAACGGCAACAATGAGCCGATCAACCATACGGCTCGCGCGACGTATCAGGTGCAAATGCCCCTTTGTTACAGGATCGAAAGTGCCAGGATAAATACCGGTGATAAATTTTCCATTACGCGACATTCTAAATCACATCCCTACTACTTAAAAATACCATCCGAAAGCCCTTTAACCGCGCCCGTCACATTGGGCGTAGAATCAACTTTTTATCTAAACGCGATTTACTCTTCTTCAGACGAAGGCGTATCTTCTGCGCCTACCTCGGTTGCGGGGGCAGCATCTGCGCTCACATCATCGGACACAGGATCAGCGTCGGCAGCAGCAATCTCGTCTGCCTCGTCATCATCCTCCTGAACCAGCCAAGCAACGGAGACTACATTCTCGTCCTTACCAACCTTAAAGATGGTTACGCCTTGTGCGCTGCGTCCTGTTGTGCGGACATTTTCAACGGGTGTGCGAATTAACTGCCCACCATCGGTCACCAACATAATTTGATGAGAATCCGTCACAGGGAAAGTGGCAACAACTTCGCCGCCATTCTTAGACGTCAAAGACATATTCGCAACGCCCATGCCGCCGCGCCCTGATACGCGATATTCATAAGCAGAGGTACGCTTACCAAAGCCTTTGTTAGACACGGTCAGAACAATTTGCTCTTTCTCCAGCATTTCTGTGAAACGCTCTTGAGAAAGTTGATAGCTTGTTTCTTCGATATCCATACCCTCGGCATCTTCAACGCCAATCATTTGGCTGGCCATTTTCAGATAGGCATTACGCTCGTCTGGTGTGACGTCAATATGCTTCAGAACGGACATAGAGATAACTTCGTCGCTCTTTTCCTTCATTTTAACACCGCGCACACCTGTTGAGGTACGACCGGCAAAAACGCGAATATCCGTCACAGGGAAGCGGATCGCTTTACCCAGACGAGTGGCCAGCATAATATCATCATCTTCCTTACAAACAGCAACAGAGACAAGGCTTTCGCCCTCGCCCAGTTTCATCGCGATTAAACCGTTAGAGCGGATATTCTTAAAGTCGGAGAGCTTATTACGGCGAACAGAACCATGGCTGGTCGCGAACATAATATCCAAATCATCCCAGAGCGTTTCATCTTCCGGCATGCGTAAATATACATTCACGTTCTCTTCTTTTTCCAAAGGAAGCAGGTTCACCAAAGCCTTACCGCGACTTTGCGGTGTCGCGAGAGGAATTTGATACACCTTCATACGGTGCACAATCCCGCGAGATGTGAAAAACAGGATCGGTGTATGGGTAGAAGCCACGAACAAATCAGAGATAAAGTCATCATCCTTCATCGACATGCCAGAGCGTCCTTTACCACCGCGACGTTGCGCACGATACGTATCCAGAGGCACACGCTTCACGTAGCCACCGTGGGTAATGGTCACAACCATGTCCTCACGCTGGATCAGGTCTTCCATATCAACTTCGAATTCACCTTCAATCAGCTCACTGCGGCGCGGCGTACCAAAGCGTTCCTTAACGTCTTCCAGTTCTTCAACAAGAACTTCAAGCAAGCGATCGCGATCACCCAAGATAATAAGCAACTCTGCGATCAAGTTAGTAATTTCTTTCAGTTCATCACTGATTTTACCGCGCTCTAGCCCTGTTAATTTATGCAAGCGTAAATCAAGGATCGCTTTAGCCTGTAACTCGGACATTTGATAAGTGCCGGCGTCATCAACTTGATGCTCCGGATCGTCAATCAGCGCGATTAATGGCGCAATATCATGGGTATCCCAGCGTTTAGCCATCAATTTTTCGCGTGCTTCTGTGGGATTAGCGGCATTACGGATAAGGGCGATAATCTCGTCAATATTCGCAACAGCGACAGCCAAACCAGCCAAAAGATGCGCACGATCCCGCGCTTTGCCTAATTCGAATATTGTACGGCGGGTGATGACTTCCTCACGGAATTTCACAAACGCCTTCACCATATCCAAAATCAGCATAGTCTGCGGCTTACCATTATGAAGCGCAACCATATTACAGGCAAAATTCGTTTGTAGAGCCGTATATTTAAACAATCGATTTAAAACAACATCTGCATTTGCACTGATTTTCAGTTCAATAACAACGCGCACACCATCACGGTCAGATTCGTCGCGCACTTCGTGAATATCTTCAACGATTTTCTCACGTGCAACTTCGCCCAAACGCTCCATCAGTTTACTTTTATTAACCTGATATGGCACTTCATGAACGATAATCGCCTCACGCTTGCCTATTGTTTCAAATGATGTTTTCGCCCGCATCTTCACAGAGCCATTGCCCGTGTGATACGCCGAGTGAATACCTGCGCGACCCAGAATTTGTGCGCCTGTCGGGAAGTCCGGCCCCGGTATAATTGCCATCAACTCTTCTGTTGTCATATCCGGGTTTTCAACGAACGCACAACATGCATCAACGACTTCAATCAAATTATGCGGCGGAATATTGGTTGCCATACCAACGGCAATACCACCCGCGCCATTAACCAAGAGATTCGGAATACGGGATGGAAGAACAGTTGGTTCGGTTTCGCTTTCATCATAGTTAGGCTGAAAGTCGACAGTTCCTTTATCAAGGTCAGCCAAGACAGATTCGGCAGCTTTTTCAAGGCGTGCTTCCGTATAACGCATCGCAGCGGGCGAATCCCCATCCATAGAGCCAAAGTTCCCCTGCCCGTCAATCAACGGCAAACGAAGAGACCAAGGTTGCGCCATACGCACAAGAGAATCATAAATCGCCTGATCGCCATGTGGGTGATATTTACCCATCACATCGCCAACCACGCGGGCAGATTTCTTATAGGATTTATCAGAGGTATAGCCACCAACTTTCATCGCATACAGGATACGGCGATGCACGGGCTTCAGCCCATCACGAACATCAGGCAAAGCACGCGAGACAATCACGCTCATCGCATAATCGAGGTAAGATTGTTTCATCTCCTCTTCTAACGCAATTTTGGGGAACGTTTCGCCTGTATTATCTGATGTAATGTCTTCGCTCATATTTCTACTTTGGTTCTATTTCAATTCTATTTATTCAACAAGACGCGTAAAGGCACCCATATTATTGTCCGGTTCTGATCCGCATCATCGCCTTATCAATCATATTCACAATTTCAGGCTGAACAATGCTTGCCCAACTCATAACTTTATCCGAAGCACTTTTCGCCTCAGGCTTACTATAATATTTAACCATAGAATCCAGCTCTTTCAGAGTATAGGTCTCGATCATCGCATCAACTGAAATTCGCTCTATCGCATTATAGTTCAACATCCCCTTCATGGCACCGACAAATGCCCGACGCGAATGTGCCGGCAAGGCCAATGACGCACGTTGAATGGCAGAATCAATTTGCGTACGTGTTGGGCGTATCTTATGCATTTCCCTTGCCAAAGAAATTTTCTTTGCCAACACATCCTTGTCTTTCAACTCGGCCTTGGCTTCGGCAATGCCTTTCTCGACAGCAGTCAATTCTTTTGGTTGTTCTGCGACGACTTCGCTTTGCGCCGCCGGCGCGGTATCCGCTTGTCCTTGTTTTTTCAAGAACTCATCCGCATCCACCGCTTCACCTTGAGCAGAAACATGAGACGACATGAGGAGCGTCCCCCCACAAACAACAAGTAAAAATGTTATAATTTTTTTAAAATAGATCATTCTATATCTCCTTATTTTTTCATATCCGCCTAGAATGGAATTTCATCATCCATAGCGTCAACAGGCGCGGGCGATGATTGTTGTTGCGACTGTGCCGGTGCGCCGCCGCCATAATTACTGGAACCGCCATCATTAAAGGATTGACCGCCGCCTGAATTACGGGAATCCAGCATGGTTAGCTCTCCACGGAAAGGACGCAAAACGATTTCAGTTGTGTATTTATCCTGCCCCGTCGCTTGATCTTGCCATTTACGGGTTTCAACCTGACCCTCAATATAAACCTTAGCGCCTTTTTTAAGATAATTCTCACAAACAGTGACAAGCCCCTTGTTAAAGATAACAACGCGATGCCATTCCGTCTTCTCACGACGCTCTCCCGTTGCTTTATCTTTCCAGCTTTCAGATGTTGCGATTGATAAATTGCACACCTTATCGCCCGACTGCATTGTACGAACATCAGGGTCTGCGCCCAAATTACCAATCAAAATCACTTTATTAACACTACCAGCCACAAGCGCACTCCATATACAAATTTCATAAAGAATCGGAGTATAGCCTCCACCCACAGATTTCTAAAGCCCTTAATCATATTATTTATGCAAATAATGTGGAATTCTTGATAAGAAAACTATAAGCCCCCTTACCTTTTGAAAAATAATTCAAATTCATCTATAATAGTCAAATATTTGACAAGGTGTTTCATTATGCCTTAGTAAGTATCATAAAAAAATTACGGAGTGATAAAAATGGCAAGTATTGATAAGTTACGAAGCGCAGAAGAGCATTTTAATTGTCTCGCAGAAAACATCCTGAAACTAGACGATGTTAAAGGCAGAAAATGGGGAATACCAGCTGTTAAACGCCACATAGACACCACCCGCATAGCAATAAATCGCGCGTACGAAGACCCCACAGAAAGCAACATATTCGCAGCACAGAGCATGACCGACCTGTTTAAGTCTTATGCTCAAACCAAAGGTGTTTCCGGAATGCGCTTGGCTAACAAAGATACACAAAAAAAACTGGCTGAAAGAAATCAAGAACTCGCGCGCATTGACAGCCTAACCCAGCTCGCCAACAAAGCAGGGACGCTCGCCGCGACAAAAGACATGATTGCAAGAAGCACCCGTGACGGAAGTTCCGTGGCCGTGTTATTTGTCGACCTCACGAAATTCAAGCCAATCAACGATAAGCTAGGGCATCAGCAAGGTGACGAAGCCCTACAGCTTGTTGCCAAGGAAATTCTAGAGACTGTGCGTGATGGTGATATTGTCGGGCGCATTGGCGGTGATGAATTCGTTATTGTCATGTCCAATACAGAGCCAACACACGATTTCTTGGCCGAAAAACAAAAACTCACCGAGCTTTTCGATGGAAATATCGTCTATCAAGATACGGAACATGGTGATTACCCCATTGGCGGAGATATTGGCCTCGCCATTGTAGCCGAAGGAGAAACCGCAGAAGCTGCCATAAAAAGAGCCGATCATTTAATGTACGAAGCAAAACAAATACGGCATAAAGAGTTAGAAAGAGAAAAAGAACACGCATCTCCGGCTCCAGAATAACCATTGCCCCGCCCTAAATTTTGCGTCATAAATAGCGCATGCTGACAAAAATAAGTGTGCGCGGTGCGCGGGAACATAATTTAAAGAACATTGATGTTGATATACCGCGGGATAAACTTGTGGTGATTACGGGGCTGTCTGGCTCTGGAAAATCGTCGCTCGCGTTTGATACAATCTATGCGGAAGGACAGCGTCGCTATGTCGAGAGCTTGTCCGCTTATGCGCGTCAATTTCTGGAGATGATGCAAAAGCCTGACCTTGATAGCATCGAAGGCCTTTCCCCCGCCATCTCAATCGAACAGAAAACCACCAGCAAGAATCCACGCTCCACCGTTGGGACAGTGACGGAGATTTATGATTATATGCGTTTATTGTGGGCGCGTGTGGGTGTGCCCTATTCTCCGGCCACCGGCTTACCGATCACCAGCCAAACCGTTAGTGAAATTGTTGACCGTATATTGGATATGGAGGACGGGACGAGGCTCTATATCCTTGCCCCCATCGTGCGCGGGCGTAAAGGCGAATATAAAAGAGAATTCAAAGAGTTACAGGCAAAAGGTTTCGGACGAGTAAAGGTTGACGGCACGCTTTATGAAATTGATGAGATACCGGAACTTAATAAAAAGCTCAAACATGATATAGAAGTGGTTATTGACCGACTTGTGATACGGGTCAACTCGGAAGATGGCTTGCAAAAGCGCCTTGCCGACTCTGTTGAGACAGCATTGAACCTTGCAAACGGCCTCGTCATCGCCGAAGACGCAAAGTCAGGTGATCAGACATTATTTTCCGAGAATTTCTCCTGCCCTGTTTCAGGGTTTACAATTCCCGAGATAGAGCCTCGCCTCTTCTCCTTCAACTCCCCGCACGGCGCATGCCCACAATGTGACGGACTGGGCGTGAAGCTGAATATGGATCTTGACCTTATCATTCCCGATCCATCGGTTCTGGTTTCAGATGGCGCAATTGTATCATGGTCAAAGGCCGGCGCATTTTCGGGGTACTATATGCAGACCCTGCGCTGCGTCGCGAAGCATTTTGACTTTGACTTGAACGTGTCATGGGCCGACCTATCACAGGCAAACAAAGACATTATCCTTTATGGGTCAGGCAAAGAAAAGGTGCCATTGATCTTCGAGAGCAAACAGAACACATGGAAAAATACCAAGCCATTTGAAGGGGTGATCGGCAATATGGAACGCCGATTAATCGAAACCGAGTCCAATGGTGTGCGCGAAGCCCTATCAAAATATCAATCCAGCGCGCATTGTGACGCATGTCATGGCGCACGCCTAAAGCCTGAAAGCCTCGCCGTTAAAATCGATATGAAAACCATATCTGAAATCAGCGCATTAGGCATCCAAGAGGCACATCAATGGTTCAGCGAAATCTCTAACAAGCTTACCAAGCAACAACAGCAAATCGCCGAGAAAATTTTGAAGGAAATCGAAGATCGCCTTACCTTTCTCGTGAATGTCGGACTGGAGTACCTGAACCTCTCTCGTGCGTCAGGCACATTATCGGGCGGCGAATCGCAACGTATCAGATTGGCGTCACAAATTGGCTCCGGCTTAACGGGGGTTCTTTATGTTTTGGACGAACCCTCTATCGGCCTGCATCAAAGAGACAATAACAGGCTGCTTAAAACGCTGAAACGACTACGCGACATCGGCAATACTGTGATTGTAGTCGAACATGACGAAGATGCCATTCGCAGTGCAGACCACTTAATTGACATGGGCCCTGGTGCAGGCATACATGGCGGGGAAATCGTGGCGCAAGGCACGCCCGAAGAGGTTTTCCAATGCAAAGACAGCATCACCGCTCAATATATGCGCGGAGAGAGAGAAATCCCCATCCCAACGAAACGCCGCAAAGGTAAGAAACATATCGAAATTATCGGTGCAAGCGGCAACAACCTGAAAAACATCAGCGCGAAGATCCCCCTTGGTACGTTTACATGCATTACGGGAGTTTCAGGATCGGGGAAGTCAACACTGACGATCGACACGCTTTATCGCGCGGCCAGTAAAACTCTAATGAGGTCAAAAGAACAGCCTCTGCCCCACAAAGAAATAAAAGGGTTTGAGCATGTTGATAAAGTCATCGACATTAATCAATCCCCTATCGGACGGACACCACGATCCAACCCCGCGACCTACACAGGCGCATTCTCCCATATTCGTGAATGGTTTGCAGGATTACCAGAATCTAAAGCACGCGGATATAAAGCAGGGCGTTTTTCCTTCAATGTGAAAGGTGGGCGCTGCGAAGCGTGCGCAGGTGATGGCGTTATCAAGATTGAGATGCATTTCCTGCCTGATGTTTATGTTGAGTGCGAGACCTGCAAAGGCAAACGTTACAGCCGCGAGACGCTAGAGGTCAAATACAAGGGGAAATCTATCGCCGATGTATTGGACATGACCGTTGAAGATGCGGTTGAGTTTTTCGATGCAATCCCACCGATTCGCGACAAAATGCAGACTTTGAAGGAAGTTGGCCTGACCTACATCAAGGTTGGGCAGCAAGCGACAACCCTTTCAGGCGGTGAAGCGCAGCGTGTGAAGCTGGCTAAAGAGCTGTCAAAGCGCTCCACGGGGCAAACGCTGTATATTCTGGATGAACCGACCACAGGCCTGCATTTTGAAGATGTCCGTAAATTGCTGGAGGTTTTGCACAGGCTGGTCGAACAAGGCAACACCATTGTTGTTATCGAGCATAATCTGGATGTCATTAAAACCGCCGATTATATCATTGATATTGGCCCCCAAGGTGGTGATAAAGGCGGCAAAATTATCGCAACAGGAACACCGGAAGATATCTGCACGGTAAAGGAGAGCTATACAGGGCAATATCTTAAGGACATCCTTTATAAACAAGAAAAAATCGCAGCCGAATAAATTTCTTGTATTACGCGAAATACATGTGTTAGAATTACGGTAATTAAAAAAATGATTTGGTGATAATCAGAGGAATCAATTATGGCAGACGCAATAGCCGATACTGCAAATACAGTCAAAAACGTGGGTAGCTCAATTATGAGCAAGGCATGGACTGGCGCAAAAATAGCAGCAACAGCATATGGAGCACTAAGACTTTACGGAGCCTTTGCAACAGGCGGCACGTCTGCATTTGCAGAGTTAGCCGGCGAAGCTGTTGTCGGGCTAACAGAAGCAGTAAGCGATCTTACAGGCGCGACAGCCTGGGTATCAGGAAAACTCGGCACTGCAGCGGCAGCCCTGCCAGTGCCTGTAGCACCATAACAAAAAACCACAAAACCAAGTTACAAACACCTCCCGTTCGAGGTGTTTTATTTTGTCTGAAACACACCCAAACAACAATTGTGAAACATACCCTCTTTAAAATTCCCCAGAAACCCGTCATTATACCAACATGACAAAAGAGCTAACAGACAAACTCACAGCAGAGTTCAAACGGAACCTAGAGGCAATCCTAAAAGAGCGCAAGGGCAAGACAAACCCGAAGAAACTCTCGAAAGCATCAGGGCTAGGCGAAACCGCGATACGCGATATTCTGCAAAACAGATCAGCTAGCCCAAAATTAGAAACAATAGAGAAAATTGCCAAAGGCTTAAATATTCCCGTTTACCGCCTTATCCCGTCAATGATCGACCAATCCTACGAAGAACTGGCAACCCTCAAGGAAGAGAACGCCTTGTTAAGAGAGGTTGCCGATCAAGAATTCTCCAGTATGGATGATTTGCGCAAAGCCGCCAAAGCACGCTCAAACAAGAACTAGCAGAACAAAACTCATCCTCCTGTTTTTATACAGCCCTAGACACAAGGTTGCCGTGCGATTCCCCCTTGCATTTACATACAACCACAGCGGGTGAAAATTCCCATTGACGACACTATAAAAATATGTGATAAACCACATTAACAACATGTTGTTTCTTTCGGGCGCCCCTCTTACCCACACACAAGGGGGGCGTCCACCCCTAAGCACAAATAAAGTTTGTATGTTTAGTCATTTGAATAGAAATATTCACCCGAGAAAATCCACCTTAAAAAATCATTATTTTTAAGTTGAAGATTTCTAAAAGATTGCTATGATCCCCTCCACGCCTATTATGACATTGCCCCTGTGGTGGAATTGGTAGACGCGCCGGATTCAAAACCACACAATGGCGTTCCACAAAAACAATCATAACCATTTGAAAAATAACAGATTATTTCTCAAATATTTTAAAAATCAGACTAAATTTTCACTTACACAACCCTTACACAGTTTTATTTGCTATAATCGCATGTGGGGAGGTAAGTAAAATGGCCGAAAAACACATTCTTATGGGTGGTAAGCTGCACGTATATAAACGTGATAATAGCCAATATTGGCAATGTTCCGCGTATTTTGCAGGCAGAAACTGGAGAACAAGTACAAAGGAAGACAGCCTTTCGCACGCAAAGGAAATTGCCGAGGATTGGTATCTTGTATTACGCGGCAAAGCTCGCTCTGGAGAATTAAAGCAAGGCAAGACGTTTAAACAAGCTGCGAAGAAGTTTCTTGAAGAATATCATGTTATGACAGCAGGTGAACGTAATGAAGAGTACGTTGCCAGTAAGGAACAGAAGCTACGGCTATATCTACTGCCCTTCTTTGGTAATAAGTATTTGAGCGATATTACATCTGGCTTAGCGCATGAATATCGAATTAAGCGGATGCAGGATACAGAAAAAACAGGCAAGCCGCCTGCGCGCAGCACCCTCCATAGTGAAATTGTCGCTTTAAGGCAGGTTTTAAAAACCGCCGCACGGCATGGCTGGATACAAGCCGTACCCGATCTTTCTGCGCCGTACAAATCATCAGGCAAAATTTCGCACCGTGGGTGGTTTTCACCCGAAGAATATAAAAAGCTCTATGAAGCAACGCGCAGTCGCGCACAAATACCTCCTAAGCCGAGATGGAAATGGGCGTGCGAGCAACTACACGACTATGTATTGTTCATGGCTAATACAGGTTTACGCCCAGATGAGGTAAAGCGGCTTGAGTTTCGCGATGTTGCCGTTGTGGATGATTACGATAGCGAAGAAACAATCCTTGAAATTGAAGTACGCGGTAAACGAGGCATTGGCTATTGTAAAAGCACCACTGGTGCAGTTCGTCCCTTTGAGCGATTAGCAGCACGTTTAAGACCTGTTGTTGAAGAAGGCGTTGATGGGTATCGCCAGACAGGACGTAACCATAAGGAGATGTGCAAGCCAGAAGCAACCGACTTAATTTTCCCGACAAGTCCGCGCGAATTGTTAAATGCCGTGCTGAATGAAACGCAGTTAAAGGTGGATCGTGATGGAAATACCAGAACGGCATATAGCTTACGCCATACTTATATTTGCTTTCACTTAATGGAAGGCGCAGATATCTATCAGATTGCCAAAAACTGCCGCACAAGCGTTGAGATGATTGAAAAATACTATGCCTCTCATATCAGAACAAACTTGGACGCCTCTGCAATCAATGTGAAGAAGGTACGGCGTAAAAAAATCACCTAAAATGAAATAATTTGCTTGGCATAACGGCTATATATAGCTATACACTATGACGGTACGCGGGCGTGGTGGAATTGGTAGACGCGCAGCACTCAAAATGCTGTTCCTTAGGGAGTGTCGGTTCAAGTCCGACCGCCCGCACCATATTTTTATTGAAATTGCTCCGCACTCTGTGGTATATTATTTTCATAATAAGAAAGCCTTCATACAGCCGTGTGAGGGATTTTTTTATGCCTAAAATTATGTAAGTATATCCCCAACTTTCAGAAAGCCATTATGAAACAGGGTATGAAAAACAGTTTTTCATACCTTTAGGGACGATTGCGCCCGCGTATTCTTATGTTTAAGCCCCCACCACACTCCTGACCTCAACCAAACAAGATGTTCAATTGAGGTCAGGAGTGTGGTGGTAGTGGTGGCGGTTGGGTGTGGGGAGTTGGTAGTGTGTGTGTTTGGTTAGTGGGTGGTGGTGTGTTGGTTGGGTTAGGTAGAGGTAAGTTAGTAGTAAGTTAGTAGTAAGTTAGTAGTAAGTTAGTAGTAAGTTAGTAGTAAGTTAGTAGTAAGGGGGAAAGGATGGAGTTTCAGGAGAGAGAGATGGAGAGATTTTACGTTGGGTGAATGGGTTTGGCTGTGCAACGGCGGAGCAGATTCGGCAGTTTATGCAGGTGGGGCAAACGGCGGCATATGTGCGGATACGGAAATTAGTAGATGCGGGATATATCGTGCGGGATCGTATTTTACACGGGCAAGCCCGCATTCATAAAGTGAGTAAAGTGGGTACGATTGCCAGCGGTGATGCGCTCCTCCCCTTGCGAGATATTCATTTGGGAACGTTTAAGCATGATCTTAAATTGGTGGATCTTGCGCTGATGTTAGAAGCAGAAACGGGCGGGCGTTTTCATCCAGATCGACGCATACGCCATGATGAAGGTTTAAGTGGCGTGGGACAGCTTGGGCATATCGCAGATGGATATTTATATATTGGCGATGATAAGCCGATTGCGATTGAGTTGGAGCTTTCAATCAAATCGCGGGCGCGAATACGCAGCATCATTAATGGATATGGCGGTGATTTAAGCGTTAAAGAAGTTTGGTATTTCACGGATCAACAAACGGTCGCAACTGCAATTTACAAAGCTGCGAAGGATTATCCGTTTATCAAAATCAAAATGATTTCAAGTATAAGGAAAACAGAATAATGGACATAGATATGACACAAGCCGTCATTTTGTTCGGGGTCTATTGTGTCTCGTGTTTCGTAACTTTTCTTGTTCTTAAACGAGCGAAGCGGGATCAAAATCTTAGGAAGGCAGCTGCCCTTCCTATCCATAGTCATCAAGAAAACGACGAGAAGTCGGCGAGTTCATTGATTGGAACGGATCGATACGGACGTAAAATCGAACTTAGTGACAAGGCCGCAAACCAGCATACGCTGGTGCTGGGGACAACAGGATCAGGGAAAACTGTGACGGTTTGCAATATTGTTGAAAGCGCGATTCATCGCGATCTCCCCCTCATTTATATTGATGGCAAAGGTGATTATGACTTAGCGCGGCGTGTTGCCGAGTACGGTGAAAAGCATGGCAGACTTGTTTCCGTATTTGCCATGAATGGCGAAAGTGTTGTTTACAACCCCCTTGCCTCTGGCGGATTTACATCCAAGAAGGATCGGATTATTGAGCTTCGCGAATGGTCAGAAGAGCATTACAAAAAGCTCGCCGAAGGCTATTTGCAAAGCGTGTTTAAGGTGATGGAAGCCTGCAATGTGCCGTGCAATATGATCAGTTTAACCGATCACTTGGATTTGAAACGGCTGAAAGCATTGGTGCGAACGCATGAGGCGGAGCTTCCCGACGCGCAGCGGTTGATGGATGAATTGAACCATCAAGATCACGCCGCAAAAAGTATCGAGAGTTTGGTTGCTGAAATTCGTAACTTTACGGCTTCTGAAATTGGGCACCTGTTCAATGTCGATAGTGGAAAGCCTGTTTTAACGCTGCCGGATGTTGTGGCACAAAACGGCATTGCGTACTTTTGTTTGCCTGCGCTGGAATTTTCATCTATGGCGCAAACGCTTGGGCGTTTGATTATCAATGACTTGAAGGCAACTATGGCGCAGCAGCTTAGTCATGGTGAAAAGAAAAAGCTCTATGTGGTGTTTGACGAGTTTTCTGTGTTTGCAGGACAGCAGGTATTGAATGTCATCAATATGGGGCGCAGCGCGGGCGTTCATGCAGTGCTATCGACGCAAAGCCTGTCTGATTTAGCCGTTGGCAGGAGCAAAAATGCCGATCACTTCGTCAATCAGGTGGTGGGTTCGTGTAACACCTTCATTTTACATCGGCAGAATAGCCCCGAAGACGCAGCAAAGCTGGCGGAGTTAATGGGCACACGAAACACTTTGGAATACACCGCGCAAGTCAGCGAAGCCGGCCCCACGCAAATGGGGACAGTTCGCCGATCACGCGGTTTTATTGCTCATCCCGATGACATCAAAGCCCTGAAAACGGGTGAAGCGTTTTTCTATTATAAAGAAGACAACAAGGTTCGAAAAATTAATGTAAGGAGAAGTAAAATATGATTACTCATACGCGTTTTATTGCACTGATCGCCATGGCGATTTTTTCTTGTCTATTGATCGGTTTTTTAGTGTATCTCCCGATTATTTTCATGACAGTGGCGGATACTTTTTGGAATCCAGCGTTGTTTACGGCCTGTGCTTCCATGGGATTTATTGTGGTCATTCCGCTGGTGGTGCTTGCCGCCTCTCCGATGAGTGACGGGATTGCGTCGTTATTTTTTCCCATTCGCAAGCAAAGTTTACGCGAGGAAGAGCAGATTAAGCCCGTGTTGGATGAGGTCTTAAAGCTCTATCGGGAAAAGCATGGTGAGGACATTGTCGTTAAGTTATTGGTGATGGATATGCCAAACATTAACGGTATTGCGCTTGGTCGCAAAACAATTGCGGTATCGAAGGGGTTGTTATCTGTTGCCACGGATGAAGAACTGGCGGCGGTAATTTCTCATGAAATTGGACACCTGCATAACCGTGATGGTGTATTGAACATGACGTTATTTGCCGCGAGCAGTCCTGTTATTTTGGTGCATCACGTATTAAGCGGCGTTGTGGAAGCATGCCCCAAGCCAAATATGAAGATTGGTGGCGGCAAAGATGACGATTTAACAGATACCCTCATCATGGTCGCATATGGCTTATCAATGGCGTTTTGTGCGGTATTTTTATGGCCGTGTATTGCCGCGCTTTGGGGTATGCGTTCCGTTGATTTTGCAACGGCATGGCCAATTGAATATCGCGCTGACAAGTTCGCCGCTGATCTGGGGTATGCCCCTGCGCTTATTGAATTACTCGAACGCATCGAAGATGAAGACGTACGCGGCGCAACAGGCTTTTTGAAGAAGTATATGTATACGCATCCGCCGACGGCTTTAAGGATTGATCGGCTGGAGCGGGGACTTACCGTCAAAAAAATGTGATTATAAATAGCCATAGCGATCATTTAGGAAATATTAATATCTTCTTTGCACTTTTTACAGCCGCATTGATATTTATCTTGATTCAAAAACCCTAAAAGAACTTTTTGGAAACGATCGTTCCATTCTGTTTCTACTAACCAAACTAAATCCTGATATACTTTTTCATTTTTATTATTGTAATGCTTAATTACAGGCAAACATCTAACATAAAAAAAGACAAGAGATCCTGCTATATACTGGTCTGAAAATACCTTATCTATTTCTTTTAAGCGTGCGTTCGTATGAGTTAGCAACTCTTATAATTGCCCAAAGTGGGGGATATGAATTTACATCTTCATAGTTATTCTTACATTTATATCCAGTCAAAAGTTTGTCCATGTCTTCGTCTGCAAATCTTTCATGGGGAGCTTTATATTTATTTATGATCATAAAGTCTACGTGGTGTTTAATTTTCAGATCTTTTAATAGGTCAAAAATTTGCCTTCTTCTTTGTAAAATCGTATTGTGCTTTACATGTATAATCCATCCCATAGCGGCAAGTGCCGCAGAAATAATAATGGCATAAACATTTTTATTTTCAGGATTTGATTGATAGGTTAATCCTAATGCGATTATTAGGAAGAAGGTTAATATACCCAAACCAGAGCTCAGTGGGTTTTTGAAAAAACTAAAATAATTTTTATTAAATTCTCTATGTTTCTTCCAAGCAACTTTTTTTCTTTTACGGTACAGGTAAAATATTGTGTAAACGCTCCACCCTCCCAATATCCCAACAAAAAAAAGAACATCCGTGCTTAACAAAAGAGCATTAGTGCTGGGGGGAATCTCAGGTATAGATGTTGTCATTAATAAAATCCTCAAAAAAAACAGCATATGATGCATATGCTGTTTTTGTTTAAACTGAAAGTTAGCTAGAGCTAGGCTCCGCCTCCTTCACCTTCTTGATAAATACGCATTTTTGTTCCTTTCTTAAGTTTACCACATAGTAAAATTCACCATGCCATATATATATCCTTCTTTAAGATTAGCATCTAAATGCTTATGGTGTCAAACGATTGCATTACATTGAGTGTGATCAATTGTTGTTTTATATCAGGGCAATACGGGTGTTATTCACATAGAAGAACAAGGTGATCACGTGTTCATATGATACTCCCTCCCTATTATGGGCATATCCGTGAGGCAGTTTTATCTGCCTCACGGATAAAATACTATGCCACTATAACATGACTCTACTTATTCTCTTCCTTGTTTACATTTCCGTTAAAAATCTCTAAGTTGTCGTTAGTGACAGGGCGTTGTAACCCTAGAAAACATATATTGGCTGATATTCACGCAAAAGCCCTCTCTTATATTGAGAGGGCGGCGGAATATAAGAGCGGCTTGCCGTGAATACGCCGCGCATCGGTTTTCTGATGTTACAAACCTCTCAATACCATGAGGAACTATCCCTGTCTTGAAATCTGAACTTTTTAAGAAGGGATAGCTATGTCTGACGAACAAAACCAAAATGAATTTCCCAACCCCATGGATGAGAACCGATCTCCAATGATCTTTTATCATGTGTTTATGTCCATTCTATATGGCGGTATTGGCATCGTAATTGATGCTTTTCTGTTTTAGAAAACGGTCATGGTTTTAAAATATGGGCGTGATTTACAGGATAAATCGCAAGTTAATGTATATGTGCTAAGGGTGGTTTATTCTCTCGCCGACCAGCAAAGTTACGAGTAATCCATATTATTTATATCTACACTTTTTCTGTAAGTTAAGGTAGTTTAACTACACAATAAATAATAGACGAATTATTAAAAGGCATATGTGTTGGGGATAGATCGTAAATTCAATAAAAACCCTATTATTGTACCATTTCTAAAATGGGCAGGTGGTAAGCGTTGGTTGGTATCTGCTCACCCTGAGTTGCTTCCCAGTAGCTATAAAAACTATTTAGAGCCGTTTTTAGGCAGTGGAGCTGTATATTTTCATATGCGTCCTAAAGTCGCTATCCTCGGAGATGCCAATGCGGAATTGATTGAAACCTATCAACAAATAAAGAACAATTGGTCGTCTGTAGAAGAAATCCTGAATTCTTACCATCAACAACATACTAAAGATTTTTATTATGAGATAAGAACTTCAGTTTTTGATACAGCTGTAGAGAGAGCTGCTAAGTTTATATACCTTAACCGTACTTGTTGGAACGGCCTCTATAGAGTCAACTTATCTGGGAATTTTAACGTACCTATCGGCACTAAGAAACACGTTTTACTTAGCACAGATGATTTTAAATCTGTTTCTAAACAACTCAATAATACTGAATTACACGCAACTGATTTTCAAACCATAATAGAAAATGCGCAAAAAAATGATTTCTTATTTGTAGATCCACCTTACACGGTTAAACATAATTTAAACGGATTTGTAAAATACAACAATAAACTCTTTAGCTGGGACGACCAAATTCGCTTAAGAGATGCTATCGACAATGCTGTTTCTAGGGGAGTCAAGGTTCTACTCACCAATGCTGATCATGAATCTATTCACGATCTTTACCAAAACATAGGTGAAAAAATGAGTTTAAATAGATCCAGCGTTATTTCAGGCAAGGCAAGTGCGCGTGGAAAATATTCAGAATTAATCATCAAGTGTTATAAAACGTAGAATATATAAATAGTGAATGGGAATATTATATGGCTTTCATCGACCCTGCAGAAATTGAAAAATTACAAAATAAATTAACGTCAGACAAGTCACAACTTGGAAAGCTGCATAAAGCAAAACGTAGTCCTTATTATTTAAAAAATGTTGACCATAGCTTAGTTGAAGAAATGCTTGAGGATGGCTGGGAAGAGTACGCGGCTCCTCTAAAAACCAAAACTAAGCTAAGGAAATTAAAAGAGCACAGTATTAAATTTGAAGATGATGTATGGTGCCAACTTTATGAGTTAGGTTTTAGACACTTTAATGTTAGCAATGATTTTAGATTGCCATATGGCAAAGGCCAAAACGAAAAAAAACAAATAGATATCATCGCAATAAACGATGAAAGCATTCTTTTAATTGAGTGCAAGTCAGCAAAAAAATCATCAAAAGCTCCTTCTTACAAAACTGAGTTTGAAGGATTACAAAAAAGGTTGGCCGGATTTTCTAAAACTTTAGAACAGATGTTTGGTAAAAGCAGAAAAATAAAGTACATTTTTGCCAGCAGAAATATAAGGTTAAGTAGTACAAGTGCTGACGTAGAAAGGCTTTTAAATACAAAATCATATTTCTATAATGATAATACTTATGAGTATATTAACAGCCTGATCAAATCTTATAAGGATTCTGCTCATTATCAATTTTCAGCCCTGTTGTTTAAAGGACAATCTATCAGTAAAAACAAAATAGAGGTTCCTGCTATACAGGGTACAATGGGTGGAAAAAAATACTATATGTTCTCAATTGAACCTCACACTCTTCTGAGACTAGGATTTATACTGCACCGCACAAGCGCCAACGAAAGTGAAATGCCTACATATCAAAGGCTTCTTGTTCCCAGCCGCCTTAATGGCATTAGAAAATTTATTAATGATGGGGGCTCCTTTCCTAATTCCGTTATCCTAAATTTTGGTAAAAAGAAAAATAGGCTACAGTTTGAAGCATCTGGTCGTGAAGAGGATAGCATATCGCAATATGGCACCCTTAAGATCCCTAATGCTTATGCCATTGCATATATCATTGATGGGCAGCATCGTATTTATGGGTATGCTGGCACAGAATATAAAAACTCTAATACAATACCTGTCGTGGCTTTTGAGGGGTTGGAATCTATAGAGCAATTGGAAATGTTCATGAGCATTAACCAAAATCAGAAAGCCGTTAGTGCCACTTTAAGGATAACCCTTGAAGAAGATCTTTATTGGGGCTCTGATTTGGCCGCCTCAAGAATTAAAGCGTTAAGATCCTCTATCATACAAAGGCTAGCTGGTGACCAAGGGCCCCTTTTTAATAAAATATCAATTGGTGAAGATAAGGCTCTTCTTTCTGCCAATCCCTTTTATAATGCCTTAACCAAGGCAACATTACTGCCTAAAGTAAAAGGCAATCAATACGATGAGGAGCTATCCAAATATTCTCTTTACAACATACACAATCAAGATCATGCATCAGAGATGCTTAAAGCGCGTGGTAGATTGGTTGAGTTTCTAAAGTTCTGTTATGAATACGTAGAAACTAATTTCTCTGACGTTTTTGAACAGGAGCAAGGTTTTATACTATCAAATCGGGGCACGTTTGCTTTTATCAGTCTAATAGGAAGTTTGAATGAATTCGAAACCGATAGTAAAGAAATCTCTTCAAAAACTAAACCTGAGGATAGATTTAATGCGATAGAAAAATATCTGCAAGTATTCTTAGAGGGCATCCAAAAACTTCCAGAGGATGAAGTGGAAGAGCTCAAAGGAAAACTCGGATCAGGTGCTGATATTAAGTGGTTTAGACGTTTCCAACTTTTAGTAAATGAGAGATATTCAGATTATGAGCCTAGCGATTTAGTCGACTGGAAGGAACGTCAAGATGAAGCGTTGCAGAGTGAAGGGAGAGGTGTAGGAATAGATATTGAGCGATTTATAAAAACCACAATTTTATCTAATTTAAAAAGTTTATACGGTGAGAATTGGGATTTAGAAATTGCTTCTATCAAAAGGGAATGTGAAAAGAGAGCTAGCGAGGAAGAAGAACGAAGATATAAAGAAGGGCTAGGGCGAGAAGCTATAGATTGGAGAGAGCAGTTCTTTATAAAAGATTACAAAACCATAATTGAAAAGCACTGGAACAAAAGACCTAAAACACTCGATGATGATTTCAAAACCTTTGAGAATATTTTTGCCCTAGATATGGGGTATAGCTTTAATAGCAAATCAGAAAAGCTAAAATGGTTATCAGTTTTCAATTCTCACAGAAACAATTGGGCTCATGAGGGCACTAAAGAAAAAGGGCTTAATAAGAATGAAGTTGAATTTTTAAAGAAACTGCATGAAAATTTACATGGCTCTTTTTCGTAAATTTTTTACGCAGAATTTGCCTTCCTCACATAATACGTTCCGCGACCTGTGCCTTTAACTTCAATAAGCTCTAGGCTTAGCAGTTTCTCAAAATCCAGTTTTCTGGAGGCAAGGCTACGAGAGGAGATGTTAGCATATTCGCGCTGCGTAATGCTGCCATGTTCGCCGAGGTATTCCAAAATATTTCTGTGATGAGGCTCTAAACGTGGTGCAGGCTCTATTGTATCAGACATCGCTTTGCGTACGCGCCCAAGTTCATCAAGAATACCTTCTGCGAAATATTCCAGCCATGTAGTGAAATCAACCATACCTTCTAAATCGTAATAGTCACCTTCAAGTCCGACGGCTTTGAAGTATCGGGTGATACTCTGATTATAGTAATTTTCGAAACTGAAAATTTCAAAGAGATCAAGCCCAGCCCTTCCTAAAATAGCCGTTGTAATCAGACGGGTTGTGCGACCGTTCCCATCCATAAACGGGTGAATAATAACGCACTGGCGATGAAATAATCCCGCCAAAATGATCGGGTCTATTTTTCCGATATGCTCATTTATAAATGCCAGAAGGTTTGTCATGAGTTTTTCAACATCTTTAACGTCTGGCGGAATAAACACAATTTCATCCACCTTGCGAGGGTTGCGGATAACAACAGCTCTTGTGCGCAAGCGACCACAATCGACAGGATTATCCATCAAGCCATCAACAACCTGTTTTTGCACCTGTTCCAATGTACCAATATTTAGATCAAATTTTTCTGAATGGACGGCGGCATAAAGCGCTTCAAGTGCTTTATTGTAATTCAGCACTTCGCGCTCAGTATCCCGTATATGTACTTTACTGCTTTTAAGCAGCTGTTTTACATCTGTAAGCGGGAGTGGGTTTCCCTCAATGCTGGTAGAAGCATAGCTTGAGAGTTCTCTAGCGCTCACCTCAAGCTTCGCCAGTTCTTTCTGGTTTAGGTTAAAGCTCTTAAGCTCACCAATGGCTTCACCGATCTCACGCATAGTAGAGAGCAGCCTATCCGTGATGGTATATTTTGGTTTCCATGTCATAGCCTTAAATTATCCGTAAATTGGCCGATTAGCAAGTCTTAAATCGGATGCTCAAAATACCTGAATAAACCATCTAACCATAAATTAGCCTTAAATTAGCTGTTTAAGCGATATGTCGTAACGCTATGGCGTTCGCTTATTTATGAACAAAGCCTTTTAAATACTTACACATTATGTTACACATACACATAATAAATACGAATTAGTTATTATTTATCAAGTATTTACAGGTATACAAAAAGGATTCAAAATCCGGTTCCTTCGGGAGTGCCGGTTCAAGTCCGGCTGGGGGCACCATTTTTCTTCATATGGCAAAAATTTCATTCGAAATTTGGAATGGTAACAAAGCACAGAATCTTCCCGCGCCGCGATTTAAGCCGCACAAAGGCCGCAAAAACACAGTTCCCAAATCCGTTCTTCAAAAATTTTATAGAGATATATTGGTCACTATTTGCTGTTGAAGCTGAGGTATATTAGATGAAACCTCTTGGGTTGGAAAAGATGTATTTGTTTCATTACCCCCTGTTTGGAAGTCCTCAGGAAAAAGAGTCTCACAAGCATTTAAAAACTTTGCCGCATATTGCTTCACAACCGGATCATGGTCAAAACTACCGTTTGTGTAAGATTCGCGTGTTGCTTGATAGTAAAGTGCAGGCGATGCAAAGGCGATACCGCGCCCTTCTAGCCTTAAGTTCTTTTGATACATCTCTCCAACATTCTCCAAGGCACTTTCTGTTAAAAGGCTTTCTCCCTCAGACGGTGACATTATCCCCTCTGATATTTGCCTTAGAACAGTAACATCTTCTTCCTCAAAGCCCTCTAAGGCTCGCTGTCCTTTTGAGCCTCCACTGCTAACCGTTCCTAAGAAATTGGTAATAAACCCTTGTTTTACTGAAGGTGGTATCAAATAATTAGAATCAGCATCAACACACTCATATGCTTGCAAGCCTAAGGTTTCATAGACAATGTCTTTTGCCTCCTGAATACCATGTATAGCTTGAGAAAAATTCTGTCCTGCAGAATAAGCATCCCATAACCGCATGCCAGAAGGAGATAAGCTTTCATTCAGGGTGCTTAAATCAGATGAAGAATTGATTGCGCGTAAAACATCTAAATCATTGGCAGTGATATGCATGTTGTCTGCATCTGAGAATATTCTTTCCGCATCCTCTATAAACCTGTCCCGTATATCCAAAAACTCTTCTTGCGTTGGGCTGTCTAAGCGCGGAAGCTCTTCCCCATCAATTGAAACCCCTGCACTTGTACTATGTTCCATACCCGCGATACGATAGAAACTGTTAATCGCTCTAAATTGAATTTTAGCATCCGCTACGGCAGGGTTAATCTCTGAAAACCAGTCATGCGCATTCTGGTCTGCCTCCATCTCTCGAACAAGAGTATTTTCCCGACTCCTTAGTAATGGGTTATATATCTGATCCAGATGACCTATTTCGTGCGCGATAACAATCGCCCTCCACTCCCCATCTGCTCCCGGAGTGTTATCTATACCTCCGTAAAGTAAATCAACATCAGGCGCGTATGTGCGGCTTCGATGATGAGAGTCTGCGACAATGGGGGAAACATACTCAGAGAGAATATCAAATTTTGTATCGCTTACGCTTCTGGTATAGATAATACCAAAGTCATTTTGCCCATCATTGTCTAAATCATATGTTGCCGCGCCGGCAGTGCCTTTTCCCGCCCTTTCACCAAGATCGTCAATAGATCGCTTATCTTGTATATCTTGCGGTAATTGCGCATATAAAGCATTTAATATTTCTGGATTGGCAGCATCTTCCGGAGAGATAAAAAGTGTAGTCATACCTCTTGGTATCCATTGCTCCATATGAGGGGCAATAGCATCAATAGATTCTTGTGTTTGCTCTGAAATAATAATATTTTTAATAATATTCACCCTCAGAATTTTATATACCCCATTAGTATTAACATATTGCATATTGCATAAATTAGCAAATAGCTAGAACACATTGTCTTGAGCGGGTTTTCTATGTTTAGAGACACCATTACTTACATTAAGTAATATTCAGAAATTCTCTCTCTTCTCAAAAATCGCTCTCGTCAAGAACGCCAATATTTGTTATTCAATTAATATGCATAGTATATCAGACATATTCAAAGACATTGACGCCAATATGAGCGGTGAAACGGTTAGTATTGACGATTTACTGGAAGCCGTTCATGAGCGCGGCTTTGGCCTGCTTCTGCTTATTCTGTCTATTCCCATGGCTTTACCCGTCCCAGTACCACCGGGCATCAATATATTGCTGGCCTCTCCGCTTATCCTGCTAACCGCGCAGCAAGCCCTTGGTCGGCACACAATATGGTTGCCAAAATGGATGCGCACAAGAACCATAAAACGCACAAGAATGAGCACAATGATAAAAGCCATTCTACCTTGGGCAGCGAAAATAGAGAAATTCATCAAGCCACGTTTGGAATTCGCAACACTTGGCATATTCTCGCACCTAATCGGCGTTTTCGGCCTGATCATGGCATTAACAATTTGCATCCCCCTGCCCCTGACCAACACAGTGCCAAGCCTTGGCATTGCCCTTATGTCAATCGGCGTCATAACCCGCGACGGACTTGCTGTATTATCTGGCGCGGTGATTGGCATGGTATGGGTTGGCGCACTATCGATGATCGTCATCTTTCTGGGCACAGAAGGCATCGACCTTGTCAAAGACACGATAAAGGCCTACCTATAAAGAAAGTGAGGAGATCGCGATGAACAAAATCAAGATAATATTAAGCACACCATGGATCGTCTTTACCCTTATTGCCCTCATATCATTCGCATCTTTGGCCGCCGCCTTTATCGCCGAAGGCCTGTTGGAATTGGAACCGTGCATCCTTTGCATTTATCAACGATACCCCTTCGCCCTTGGATTATTGCTTGGCTTAATCGGCTTGGCCTTACGCAATAATAAGAGCGTGGCCGTGGCATTGCTCGGTATTTGCAGCATAAATTTTCTACTCAACAGTCTCATCGCCGCCTACCACACAGGCGTTGAGCAACATTGGTGGAAATCCGCGGTGGAGGGCTGCTCCGTCGTGTTTTTGGATAATAGCCACACCAAAAGCATTCTTGAAAACATCATGAGCGCGCCCATGGGCGATTGCAGCAAGATACCGTGGCAAGACCCTATCCTTGGTCTATCCATGGCAAATTACAATATAGCCCTTTGTTTTGGCTTGTTTATTTTCTGTATTGTTAGCGCAGTGATGGTCGCAAAATCTAAACTGCTACACTCAGAAGCGTCATAACACCAACAGCCAAACCACCATGAAACAAGAAGAATCCTACGGATTGCTTCAATGTACGCTTCTTCCCAAAATCAAATAAATCATCAAACATAACGAACATATCCATCTACATATTTTTTCAATATGCAGATAGGCTTAGGCCAAACACCCAATAAAGTCAAGGTTTTTGCGGGATGCAGATACATTAGACAAAAAAGCCGGAGCATAAAACCCCGGCTCTCTTAAATTTTAAATATAATGTTGGCTTATTTACCTTTTTCAAGCGTGGTTAGGTATGACACCACAACCATTCCTAAAACGATATCAACCTTGTATGACAAATATACGCCAACAAGTGACACGATAACTGCCATAAGATCATTGGTCAGTTTTTTACCTGACAAGATCATACTGGATATAATAAGCGTCCAGCCTGTTCCGATCAAAGTATGCCAGTGGCTGCCTTCGAAGAAGGTTCCAACTGTGCCATCAACCATGCCAAGCACACCCATATAGTGGCCAAGGAAGGTTGATAACCCTACCAGCAAGACCGTATAGAACAGGAAGAACCCGAGGGCCTGCGTGATTGAGCGAAGATGTGCAAGATTTGTGATATGTGTAAACATAACGTACTCCTTTCGTTGCACTTCGCGCATTCCCTTCATCAACAAACACCATGTCCGTATTAAAGGTATGTGCGCTGGTTAATGGCACGTTCGGGATTGCTCCCTCTGCATACCAAAAAGCTTAGCTTCGCTATTCCTACGTTTTTTCGCAGCCCTAAAAGCAAACATCACTTAGATGTGCCCAGGCAAATAAAGCGAAGCGTATTATTATACGTAAGCTGCAATTTAACAACGTCCACAGCTAAGTGGTGGCAGCTTCTTTCTATTCTGTAATTTCCGCATCCCAATACAGAAAATCTTCCCAACTCTCATGTAGAAAGTTTGGCGGGAACCTTCGGCCTCTATCTTGAAGCTCGAAAATTGAAGGTTGCCGTGGCTTTACCAATGGGTACATCCCTATATCAGCCGGCATTTTATTTCCCTTTTTCGTGTTACAACATTGACATGCCGCCACGATATTTTCCCAATTCGTCAATCCGCCTTTTGAGCGGGGTACCACATGATCAAATGTTAAATCATGGGTCTTAAAATTCTCGCCGCAATATTGGCACCGCCACCGATCGCGCAAAAATAAATTAAATCTCGTAAATGCCGGACTTCTGGTTGTCGGCACATATTCCTTTAACGCCAGAACAGAAGGCAAATTCATCTCTAATTCCGGTGATCTCACGATTCGCTCATACTCATGAACAACGCTCACACTCCCTCGAAAAATGGCCTTAACAGCATCCTGCCAAGACCATACAGATAGAGGGAAATAACTCAGCGGCCTAAAATCCGCATTCAGAATTAAGGCATGACACCGCTCTAAAGGTATATCTAATGGCGTTATTGCTGTATTCATAAGAAGACTCTCCTCTCTTATCGCTTTGACTTTGCCAATAAGAAACAGAACGCTTCACATGACAAAATGCATGTCGGAAGCCTGCATAAGGAAGGCGTTATAATAGCCTGCAGGCTTCGCATCTCATAACGCTATTGTACCATAAGTTTAAGTAACATTATTACAAGAAATGTAATTTTTGTTGCTGCACTCCACAATTTATTGCAATGTTTTACTTTACATAATGTTGATATATTGTTTATTTCCAATACTCTACGGGATACAAAAGAAAACAATGGAAGCTTGCTGCGGCGCAGCATAAGGAGCATTAAAAATTGAATATTCTCTTCAAAAACACCCCGCCAGCATCGATTCCTTGCTGATCAATTGAGTGCGTTAAACCTGCACTTGTGTGGCCTGAAACCTCAAATCCATGCATCGAAAGCATCTCTTTCGCCATAGACCATGCCTGCACGGGCACAACATCATCCGCTTCCCCATGGATCAAGCATATAGGTATTGTCTGTAAGTCTTTCGCCGTTTCATCCCACAACAAAGCACCGGAGAACCCTAAAACACCTGCGATTTTTGATTTTAGACGTGGCGCGACGTGCAAACTGGTCATCGTGCCTTGCGAAAATCCAAGTAAAGCCAGCTTATCCGCAGTGAGGTCATAGCGTTCCAACTGCGCCTCGATGAACTCCTCGACCAGAGGGAAAACGCTTTTCACTCCTGATAACATCACATGTGGGTCACGATCAGCCAAAGAAAACCATTGATATGCGTTAGGATAGCCTGCAGGCATCATGTCACACGCAAATGGAGCATCAGGCGATATGAACATCGTATTGGGCGCATATTGCGAGAGAATCGGGGCAAGTGATATTAAATCCTGCCCGTTTGACCCAACACCGTGCAATAAAATAACAAGGCGCTCGACTTTACCGCTTTGCGGTGCGTGTTCATAAAAATTTGAAATACTCATAGAAAGAGATGTAGCACAACACATTCATATGAGGTAGTAAAAGAGAGTAATAAAAGGACAATACGATGTGGTTAAAATACGCGGCTCTGTCTGCGCTCTGCCTGACAATTCCCTGCAACGCATTTGCACAGAATAAGGAAAGCACCTCCTATCTCAGCCTCTCTGTGGAAAATGATAGCCTTGGCGGCGGCACAGATCGGTATTATACCAGCGGCATACGTGCGACGTGGTTTGATACTGATATTAAAGTCCCCCCTGTGATTGACGTACTGGCCGATAAGATTCCGACCTTTGATTTTAATGATAAAACCGCGACCTTCTATACGATCGGGCATAATATTTACAGCCCCGAAGATATCAGCATCGTAAGCCAACCAGCCAATGATCGCCCGTGGGCGGCCTTTCTTTACGGCTCTGTCGGCCTCGCCAATATCACAGAAAATGGCGATAAACCTTTTCATGTTGATGAGTTAGAATTCACCCTTGGTATTATTGGACCGGAAGCACTGGGCGAACAAGCGCAAAAATTTGTCCATAAATATGTATCAAACTCTCCGAAACCGCGCGGCTGGAGGAATCAGTTGAACTTTGAACCAGGCTTTATGGTTTCATGGCAACGCCGTATCCCCTATGCCGTGTCCCATGATTTTGATTACTTTAACGCCCGTATAGAGCCAAATTTTTCTGTAACGCTCGGCAATATCCGCACCAATGCCAGCGCAGGCGCAACGCTTATCCTTGGCTCATCCAAACATCAAGACACACCGCAACGCGTACGCCCCGCAATCCCCGGAACCGGTGTATTCTTCACCGAAAAGAACAAGCTGAACTGGCAAGTCTTTGCAGGGATCGATGCACGCATTGTCGCGCGTGATATCTTTTTGGATGGCAATACATTCTCCGACAGCCACAGCGTCAACAAGAAATACCTTGTCGGCGATATCAGCGGCGGCATATCCCTTACCTATGATGATTACCGCGTGTCCTACACCCTAAACGGGCGCAGCAAAGAATTTGACGGCCAAGACGAAGAAAGCGTGTTCGGCTCTATCACTTTGACCAAACGATTTTAAATCATTATTTTCTCATAGATTTTTGTAAAAATATTGATACAATGTCGCCTAATCGAACAGATATGTTCCAATAATTGCACAAAACAGAATCATTCATATCTTTGACTGGACAAGGCATGAGTGACGACACCTATAATTCATAGGTTAGGATCGAAGCAATGCGTCTGCATTGTTCGTTTTTAAAAGACAAACAAAACGTTGTTTTGCTTTGTATAACAATGTTCCAGGCAAAGAGATGGATGATTCTAAAATGAAATATGACTTATTACACATCCAAGGAAAACCCTACGTCCTTGTTCCATTACATGATTACCGTGAAATAAGTTCAGCAGGAACAGACAGCGCGCTGCCCAATGATATTCTGGACGAAATTGCCGCGAAGCAAACGCATCCGATCAGAATCATTCGTAAATTCCGTGAAATGACACAAGCGGATTTAGCAGAAGCATCGGGCATATCCCGCCCTTATTTGACAGAAATTGAAACCGGAAAGAAAGATGGCTCGATCCGCGCTTTGAAAGCTTTGGCCGAGGCACTAGGCGTTACAGTTGGCGATATTACCTAAGCCTTTAAGTTCAAAATACCTTGTTCCAGATCATCGATAAGGTCTTTGCTGTTCTCGTTCCCGATTTGAAAGCGCAAAAAGAATCCCTCTTCCGTCCAGTTAGAACGATAAGATTTCATATCTTGCGGCTGGATCAGGCTTTCATACCCGCCCCAACTGCTGCCCACGGGGAATAACGCTAACGAATCAACAAAGCGGGTAATATCCTCTCTCTGATATTCAGGCCTGAATAACACACTAAACACACCATTCGCACCGGAAAAATCACGTTTCCAGAGATCATACCCACGATTAGTTTCAAGAATAGGAGAATAGAGGCACTGCACCTCTTTACGTTTTTCAAACCACGCCAAAATAGAATGCATATTCTTTTGCGCGTAATTCATACGCATTTCCAACGTACGGAAACCGCGCAGCGATAAATACAAATCCTCTGCCCCTGCGCATGTCCCGAGATTCATCGCGCACGATTTTAGAATTTTGTAATGTGTTTCAGTATCCGCAACGGCAACACCCAAATTCACATCAGAATGCCCACCCAGATATTTGGCCGCTGATTGCACCGAAATATTAACCCCGTGTTCAAGTGGACGAAATAAAACACCCGCAGAATAGGTATTATCCATGATGGTAAGAATATCATGCGCTTTCGCAATTTTAACAATGGCAGGCACGTCTTGAACTTCAAAGGTTGCAGAACCGGGTGATTCCAAATAAATAACGGCGGTGTTATCACGGATAAGGTCTTTAATGCCTGCGCCGATCATCGGGTCGTAATATTCAATCTCAACACCATATGCGCGGAGCTGTTTATTCGCAAAAAACCGCGTCGGTGGATAGCAACTATCAACCATCAAGAGATGATCCCCAGCCTTCACAAAAGACAGCAATGTGGTGGATATGGCGGCCATACCGCTGGAGGCTGTAATTGCGTGAAACCCGCCCTCAAGTTCAGATATTGCTTCCTCGAAGGCATTGCTCAACGGGTTACTGACGCGACCGTAACGGAACTTTGTATTCGGGTCAAAATACGCGTCTAAGTCTTTATAAAGAATAGTCGATGTCCGGCAAATCGGCGGATTAACCACGCCAAAATAATCATCTGGATTACGCCCCGCATGCATTAATTTAGTTTCTTTATAATAATTATTTTTGTTACCCATTATATGTCCTTAAATCGTATAATCCCTGTCATGATTCAGCGCGGGAATAGCATCGCGCACTTTGTTAACCAGTTCAATGTCCAGATCGGCAAGGATAATACCTTCCTCCTCACCTGCTTGAGCAATAACACTGCCCCATGGGTCAATAATCATCGAATGTCCATAGGTTTTGCGCCCGCCTTCATGCTCACCCACTTGCGCAGAAGCCATGACATAACTGCCTGTTTCAATGGCACGCGCACGCAATAATATTTCCCAATGCGCTTGACCTGTAGGGATAGTGAACGCCGCAGGAACGCACAGAATATTTGCTCCCTTTTGTGCAAGAGAACGGTAGAGATAGGCAAAACGAAGATCATAACAAATGCTCAGACCTACAGTAAAGCTCTCGTCAACAGCAGCAGTAACCGCCATATTCCCCGGTGCCATAACATCGCTTTCACGGTGAATTTCGCCGTTCATCAGCGCCACATCAAACAAGTGGATTTTATCGTAAGCAGCCTGAATTGTACCGTCCTGCGCGAATAAAAGCGAACGGTTGAGGAGCTTCTCCCCCTCCTCTTTCATCGCCATAGAGCCGATCAGTAATTTAACCCCGAGCTCCCGCGCTAAACCGGCAAAGAAAGGCACACCGACATGAGTATCCTGCGACTTTGCGCTTTCCTGCTTTAGCGCCGATGGTGTACGGATATGGCATGTATTTTCAGGCGTTACGATAAACGTCGCCCCGTGTGCAGCGGCTTCACGAATGAAATGCGCGGCCTTTTCCAAATTTTCCTGAATGTCGGGGCTGCTTGTCATTTGCACGCAGGCCACCTTCAAAATATCAGCCATTTAAAATTCCATCCAACGTCCCTTGTGCATCCAGAGCATGCAATTCATCGCAACCACCGTAATGCTTATCATCAACAAAGATTTGAGGCACAGATTTTGGCCCACCTGTGCGTTCTATCATTTTGGCGCGCGCAGCATCATCGCCCGTAATATCATAATTGGTATAAGCCACCCCTTTAGAATCAAGCAATGCCTTTGCGCGCTTACAATACGGACATGTCGACCATGTGTAGATTTCTATTTTTGCCATTTATATATCTCCTTACGCTTACGAATAGGAGAGGATTTTAACACGACATAACAACAAAAATATAGTCATTAATCTTATCCATATCACGAATCAAAAACAACACGTGCCAGTGTCAAGACATCCACTTGCCTTGCGCCGTGGTAATATAACACCTTCGCACACTCATTCACCGTTGCCCCCGTTGTCAAAACATCATCAATCAGGATAATAGATTTTCCCTTTATCATCTCTTGGTATTTAAGAGGAACATCGAAAGCCTCCTGCACATTTTTCATGCGTTCATCACTGGTTAAATGCCCTTGAGACGGCGTTGCACGCACACGCTTCATCGCCGTGGGTAAGCACGGAATATCAACTGATTTTGCAAGCGCGCCGGCGATTAAAGCCGCCTGATTATAACGCCGCATAATTAAACGTGCAGGGTGCAGCGGTACGGGGATAAGATAATCGGCCTGCCCTAACATCTCCCGCCCGGCTTGTTTCAGCCACGGCAGAAATGATTGAATAACATGCGTTTTATCACCGTGCTTAAACCCCAGAATAAGATTGCGGCTAATGTCATTATATTGAAGGGCAGCACGCGCGCAATGGTAAATTGGCGGCGTTTCCAGACACGTCATACACCGCGCATTCCCTTCCGTTTCGAACGCCAAAGGCACACCACAATGCGCGCATAACGGATCACCAATAAACACAAGATCCCGCCACGCATCGGATGAGATCATGCCTTGTGCATCGACCATATCGCCCGTCACCGGACAACGCGGCGGCAGGATAAGGTTAAGCCCATCCGCAAGAACGGACTTCAATGATAATTGTGCTTGCGCGCATAGGTGCTTCATATTTAAGGAACTTAATATATAAGTCGTGCGTTTTTATTCCAATAACTGTATGATGCATCGCTTGGGAAAGCAAAAAAAACATATATAAAAGCGGGATACAAAAAGAATTAAAGGCTCATGACAGAGACAGATAACACCGACCTATTTAAGGATGAAATAATAGATTATATCGAAGAGCGTAATCATATGCTCAAAGATATTCCCTATGACGTTGTGCATCGCGCATGGTTTACCCTGTCGCATCTGTTGCTTGATGAGGGCGCGAAGGTTCTGGATATGGGATGCGGTGATGGCGAACTAACGTATGCCATGGCCGTTTTAAGCCCAAAAATGCGTTTTATTGGCATTGATAAAAGTAAGAAAACCATCCGCGTTGCCAAAGAAAAATACCAAACACATAATT
The DNA here is from genome assembly GCA_002401695.1 of Alphaproteobacteria bacterium. Taxonomy (GTDB): domain Bacteria; phylum Pseudomonadota; class Alphaproteobacteria; order Micavibrionales; family Micavibrionaceae; genus UBA1672. Next base: position 276,065 of record NVTV01000002.1, on the reverse strand, counting down.
TGGAATTTAAAATTGGCGATGTCTCCAGTGATCTGTTTGAGCCAGAATCCATTGATGCCATCATAAATTCCTATATTTTGCATCAGGTATTTTCCAATGCGCGTTATAACGAACGCATCATCACCGACACATTGCGCAAACAATTTACTATGCTGAAAAATGACGGCACGATGTTTATTCGTGATTATACGAAACCCGATGGGGATGATTTTGTCTTGCTGGAAATGCATGATGAAGAAAGTACAAGCGATGATCTTGTGGATCTGTGTGAAGCGGACCTTCTGGTCTGGTATTCAGAGCATGCCCGCCCAAAGCAAGACCCGGGCTGTGGTGGTTTCTTTTTAGAAGAACTGCCCCCGCGTTTTCCGCGTACACGGTTATTCCGTCTGCCCTATAAATGGGCTTATGAATTTATTATGCGCAAAGATAATCGCGAGATTTGGGAAAGCCGCCTACCCTTTGAATACACATATTTCACCGTACAGGAATTCAGAAGAGAGCTCCGCGCCCTTGGTGCGCGCGTACAATATTCCGCGCCACATTGGGATGATGAATATGTTAAAAAGAACTTTGACGGACATTTCAGATTGCTTAAAATTGATGGAGATCCGCTGGGTGATCCACCAACCAGCTTTATAGCAGTGGCGCGCAAGCAACCCGAACGCGCCAGTCTAAACATAAAAGAACGACGTATCACACAAGATGAGACAGGCGTACTGGCCATCAAAACATTGCGCGACCAAAAAGACGGTACACTGGTTGATGTTATAACACGTAACAAAGAGATAGCCGAAATCCTGCCCTATCGCCTTGATGAAGATAAACGCTTGCTCATCTATTTGCATGATGGTGTTGTCCGCGGCATTGTCAATGCCGTCAGACGCAGCGGCATTAATATCGATGGACGCGAATGGTCAGGCCATATGTTGGAAGCGATCTCAACCGACTATGAAGACATTCTCGATTTAGGGGCTATTACACTTGAAAATACAAAGAGCTTTTCCAAAACATTTATTGGCCTGAAAGCACAGAAAAAGAGCCTGATTGAAACAGGACCACTCTATTACCCCGATCCAAATTATATTGATGAACGGGTTCACACCTTTTACTTGCCCGTACAAGACATCAACAAGAAACTGGCCCCTAAGCGGAAAATTCTTGAAGATCATCGCTTTCAAGCAAAAGGTGTTATTCGCGAACTAAGTGCGCAGAATGTTCTGGACGCGATTGCCGTTGGCCTTATTCCAAATTCACGGTTGGAACTGCAAATCCTTTCACTGATGCAACATTTGAAAGTCAAAGCAGAAAACTGGATCAGCAGAGACATCAACATCGCCGCAGGTGAGGTTACACGAACATTCAAAGTGCGTAACTTTTTGAAACAAATAAGCAATTCAGATAAACGCTTTAAAGAGGTTAAAGGCTCTGCCGGACAATTACGGACAATCAACTCTATTTTCGTAGAAGAAGGCCAAAGCCAAGGCGGGCGAACCGGCATTTCATCCGAGGTTGTCGATTTTGCTTTATCTGATGAAAAAACCATCAATACCGCAGTTGTTCTTCCTCTGACAAAAAGCCTTAAAGGCGATATTCATGCCGGTTTCATGGTCAAGCATATGCCCGTGCCACAACGCTTTGAGGGCAACGGCCTAAGTGTCAGTGCGCCGCAATTTAATATACCAAAAGAGATCACTAACTATAAAATGCTAAAACAATTTATAGCCGAAAAATTTGGTGTTACACCTGATTTGGTTATCAAATTGGGGGAAAGCTATTTCAGCCACATTGGAATCACCCCGCAACGCATCCACCCTTTTGCGGTGACTTCCCCGCCTGAAATATTCAAAACACCGGGAATAACCTTTATTCCGATTTATCAATATATGCTGCTCTGGAAATCTATTTCAAAAGAACAGCATTTCATGACAATTCTTGCACGCGCCTACCGGTATTTACCGGAACATATGAAGTTGCAGGCAAAGCGCGATGTTAAAATTATACTGGACGATATTTTCAAAACCGCGCAGCCTGATTGGTCGATGCCTGATGCTATCCCACCGACAGAATCACAATCCAGTCGTGTGAAGGATACAAACGATGATGATGAGAGTCTAAAACCAAAAGCATCACCAAAAGCCGCAAGCAAAGGCAAAGGGAAAAGCACGAAGAAAAAAGACAAGGAAAAGAAAGAAAAGCGTAAAAGAAAGAAGCTCGGCCTCAGCGGTGCAAAAGATGATAATTTGGATATGGACAGCGCAGAAACAGCGGGTGATCCGGAAAGTCTTGAGGAAGAAAACAAGAAAAGAGAAGCAGCGAAGCATCTGGATATCAGCTTAATCGAAGATTTCGAAAATGAAATAGACGCCATCAGGGAAGCTCTGGAAGAAGAGCAAGATAACGAGCCTAAGCCGGAAAAATGGTAGCATCACCGCAAACTGGCAATGATATTCTTATATTTGATCGCACATTGGTCAAACACAAAAGACAACGCGCAGCACATCATTTTTCTGACCATAATTTCCTATTCCAATGGAGCAAACACCAGCTCTCTGATCGTTTGCACGACATCAACCGCACGTTTGATACGGCGCTGCATATTGGATCGCGCAGCCCCCTATCGGCGCAACATGATAAAATCGGCACGATGATCACGCTCGATTTACCGGATACACCCGTAGAGCCTTGCACGGCCTATATTCAGGCATCAGAAGAACTCCTGCCTATTGCCCCCCAAAGCATGGACTTAATCCTCAGTAATCTAAATTTACATACGGTAAATGACTTGCCAGGAGCCTTACTGCAAATCCGTAACAGCCTTAAGGATGACGGATTATTTATGGCCTCTATTTTCGGCGGTGAAACCCTGCATGAACTCAGAAAGGCCATGGCAGACATTGAACTTTCTATGTTTGGCGGCATCAGTCCCCGCGTTGCGCCCTTTGCCGACAAGCCGCAAATGGGTGACTTACTGCAACGCGCAAAACTTAACTTGCCGATTATAGATTCTGAAATTATCACAGTAACTTATGATAGTGTTTTTAAACTATTACATGATATTCGTGGGATGGGTGAAAGCAACGCCATAATCGAAAGAAGCAAGGCCCCGCTTAATAAAGAATTCTTTATGCGCCTCGCCCAGAAATATCATGACGATTTTGCCGAAGAGGACGGACGTATTGTCGCCTCCTTTGAAATTATCTTCTTGCATGGGTGGGCGCCGCACAGTTCGCAGCAAAAGCCGTTGCGCCCAGGAAGTGCAGAAAACAGCCTCGCCGAAGCCCTCGGATCCACAGAGATAAAAACCGGAGAGAAAGCAACGCCGTGATTGATATTCAAATCATCCCCATTCTAAAAGATAATTACACCTATCTTCTGCAATCATCTTGCGGAACAGTGGCCGTTCTTGATCCGGGGGAAGCCGGTCCGGTTATAGAGGTTTTAAACGCGCAAGGCTTAAACCTTGATTTCATCTTAAACACCCACCACCACTGGGATCACACAGATGGCAACGCCGCGTTAAAACGCAAATACAGCGCAAAAATTGTCGCCCCCGAAAAGGAAGGCGCGCTTATCAAAAACATTGATATTGCCGTAAAAGAAGGTGACATATTCACATTGGGTACAGAGCGAGCACAAATCATCGAAACCCCTGGACACACACGCGGCGGTATCTGCTTCTACTTCAAAGACAGCGCAGCTATATTTACTGGAGATACACTGTTTTCCTTAGGGTGCGGACGGTTATTTGAAGGTACTGCACAAGACATGTTTAACGGATTTCAAAAGATAATGGCCTTACCCGATGAAACAATGATCTATTGCGGACACGAATATACGCGCGGAAATGCGGGGTTCTGCCTTGCCCATGATCGCAGCAATGAGGATTTAAAGAAACGCATAGAGCAAATCAAAGCACTACGTGCGAATAACCAGCCAACAATTCCAACATCATTAGCGATGGAAAAGAAAACAAACATCTTCATACGCGCAAAAAGCGCGGAAGAATTTGCCGCGCTTCGTCTTAAGAAAGATAATTTCTAAAATCTATTAGCTCTGCGGTTTACGCGGTGCACGACGGCGGCGTGGAGCAGATTTTTGGATAATAGGCTTCTGCGCTCCATTATCTACATTGCTGACATCACCACTATCAAGAATAGCCACACCAGAATTTTTATTGCTGGATTTGTGCGCCGGAATAGGCAATGGCTTCGCTGTTGATTGGTTACGCTCGCTCACAGCCAGATCAATTTCGAGACGGGAAGACACCTTGCGCAGCTCATGTATAGCAGCATGCAGTGCCTCCTGCGCTTTTTTATCCTGCCTATCTTCATCCCATGACTCATAGGCAACAAGACAGTTCTGAGACGTTTCTTTCAATCGCGTTTGAATATCGTCCATGTATTAAGGCTCCTCTAAGATTAAATACCGTGCACACCATATCCATTAAGCACATCATACGCAAGTAAATCAAAGGATAAAATTACGCTATTATCACAATGACATAGTTTCTGGTTACAATTTTCTAACTACTACCGAAAATATTGTTAATTTGTTGGGTTACACGAATAAATGTCGTGCGTTTAGGCAGCTCCTTCAAACGCCGCGCCCCGACATAGGTACAGGCCGAGCGTACACCACCTAAAATATCTTGAAGTGTTCCTGAAACATCCCCGCGATACGGTATTTTTACCGTTTTTCCCTCACTGGCACGATAATCCGCAACGCCGCCCTTATGCTTGGTCATAGCGGTATCACTGCTCATCCCGTAAAATGTCATAAATTTTTCGCCATTTTCTTCAATCAACTCAAGTTCCGCCTGATCATGACCGGCAAGCATACCGCCCAGCATAATAAAATCCGCACCCGCGCCGAACGCCTTGGCGATATCCCCAGGAACCGTGCAACCACCATCCGCGCAGATCAAACCGCCTAAGCCATGCGCCGCATCCGCACACTCAATAATCGCGGAAAGCTGAGGATAACCAACGCCTGTCATCTTGCGCGTCGTGCATACACTGCCCGGTCCGATGCCAACCTTCACAACATCCACGCCAGAAAGGATCAACTCCTCCACCATTTCACCGGTCACAACGTTACCCGCCATAATGGTGATGTTAGGCACCATATCACGAACACGCTTTACGAAATCAAGGAAATGCTCGCTATACCCATTGGCAACATCCAGACAAATCTTATCGATCTTGGAGGGGCGCAGTTTTATAAATTCACTTAATTTTTCTTGATCTGCCTTGACCATACCAATGCTGTACCAAACCGAAGACGGGTCATTTTCATCAAAAAACTCTATGAGCTGCTCCAATGGGTAATGCTTGTGCAGGGCGACACTCATACCACTTTGAGAACGCAGGAAAGATTTGGCCATATCAAACGTACCAACCCCGTCCATATTCGCCGCAATAATCGGAACACCATTGTAGGAACGCCCGCTCCACTTAAATTGGTAATCGCGCGTAATATCTACATCCTTACGACTGGCCAGCGTTGAGCGCTTGGGACGAATTAAAACGTCTTTAAAGTCTAGTTTAATATCTTCTTCTATACGCATGTTTTTCCTTTACAATTCCTTATTTAAAAAATGAGTCCGCAGCGTTTTTAGATTTTTCTTTAACCTTCATATCCTGTCTAACCCTATCGATTTCCGCCTCTAATTCACCAATATAATCGCCCAGATCAGCCACAGATAAAAACTCTATATTACGCGGAAATATTGATTCCGCCTTGGGTTTGGGAAGGTCATCGTTGAACATTATGGCATCACTCCATGGTAGAGGCATCAAGATACACCGATTATATACAATTCTTCGTTAATAAAAAGCTGGCATTTGTGAAAAAACTCGCTTATATTCTGCTCGTTCCCTAAACATTTTGTTTAAACACCACATTGAACCGAGGGACGGGTTTCGATGTTACAATGGTTGAAATATTATTTCAGGAGAAAAAAATGGCCAAGGCCGTCGCACAAACACCTACACTGCTTATGCCAAAGGCAACATCTGTATGGCTGATTGAGAATACTGCGCTTACATTCAAACAGATCGCAATTTTCACAGATATCACAGAAATCGAAATCGAGGCTCTGGCGAATGAAGAGATTGGCAGAGGTCTTGTTGGGCGCTCCCCTATTGACCATGGTGAACTTACAAAAACAGAATTAGAGCGTTGCGAATCCGATCCGGCAGCAAACCTCAAAATTGCAAAAAGAGACCTTCCCGCGGTTAAGGCACGCTCCAAAGGGCCACGTTATACACCTGTTTCAAAACGTGGTGATAAACCGGATGCAATTTCTTTTCTCGTTAAAAACCACCCTGAAATTTCAGATGCCCAAATTTGCAAACTTGTTGGAACAACAAAGCCGACAATTCTGGCTGTTCGTGAGCGCACCCACCCAAACACACCGAATTTGCGTCCGCGCCATCCTGCGGAATTGGGTTTATGTTCTTATCAAGAATTTGAGGCTGCGTATGACAAAGGATTGAAAGCAGCAGGAAAAGACCCAGAAGCTGTTAAAGCCGCACTGGAAGAGCAACAAAAACAAGACTTAGCAGCATCTGCTGAAGCTCAGATCAGTAGTTCACCAACAGGTGGCTTTGATTTCTCAAACTTTATGCCTGATACATCAAGCTCATCAGACTAGTCGATTCTAATATTATGAATTAGAAAAGCCGGGGAATATCTCCGGCTTTTATTTTGGGATATTGCTATTTCAGACCAAACAAAACTAGCTGGCGATGCGTTTTTCTTCGCTTTCCAGTTTCTCCTTAACAATCAATTTTTGTTTTTTAAGCTGACTAAGATAATAGTCTGCTGTCGATAGATTGCCGTGAGCTTGTTCGATTTTTTGAGACAACCCCTTATGCTTTGCACGAAGAGCCTCAATACGCGGATTAACAGAAACCTCAGATACAGACATACACATCCTCCTATAAAATTTATGTTATAGGTTCAGGATATAACGAATATTCGAAGAGATACAAGGTTATTGAATGCGCATTTAGAATCAATGGATTAAATCGGCAGGCATTATATCTGCACCACAAAAGTGATTCGTTTTCTAAAATCCTGCGCCGGGCAAATCGAGATAACCAAGCTCCTCTTCGGAACTTTCACGGCCTAGAATTTCATTTCTATGGGCAAAACGGCCGAATTTCTCGATAACCTCAAGGTGCTTCAATGCATAATCATAGCTAAGCGGGTCATCGTCTTTCATGGTCTGGAACAAAGAAACACTGCGCCTTTGCTCTATAACATTTTCACTATGCATAAAAGGCATGTAAACAAATCTACGTTTTACCGGCGATAAAAGTTGGTCCAAACCTTTATGGAGAGCCTCTTTGACGACAAGAAGAATTTTATCATCCGTTTCAAATGCCTTAGGAGAATCGCGAAACATATTGCGCGGGAATTGATCCAGCACCAGACAAAGCGCAAGCACCCCCGCCGCATCATTCGCCCAATCAGCACACAGCCCTTTACGCGCCATATCATACGTCACCATAAAGCGTTCTTTGATATCTTCGTCAAACGAAACGTTTTTTTGAAACCATTGCTGCGGCGAAATTTCTTCAAACCAAAACTTTAGAACCTCTTGCTTTGTGTCACGCATTTGTCACTCCCCCTGAAAAAAAATGCGCCCGCATAAACAAACAGACGCATTTCAAAACTTTATTTATTTCGCCTTTAATTAATGCACATCAGACCATATTTTACGTTTAACTGACAACATAACGCCGGCAAACATCAATAAGAAAACAATAACCTTAAACCCTGTGGATTTGCGGATTTCCATATGCGGATCAGACGCCCATGTTAAAAATTGAACGACGTCATGCGCATATTGATCCAAGGTTTCAGGTGTACCATCTTCGTAGGAAACCTGACCATCCATCAATGGCGGTGCCATGGACAATTTGTGCCCTGGGAAATATGTATTCCAATATTGTCCGTCAGCGACTTCCTGACCGTGCGGTGGATGTTCCTCATACCCTGTCAATAACCCAGTGATATAATTAGAGCCATTCCCACGTGCTTTTACAATCAATGACAAATCAGGCGGCAAAGCCCCGCCATTGGCATATTTAGCGGCATTATCATTCGCAAACGGAGAGATAAAAGCATCACTTGGCAATGCAGGACGTTCAAACATATCGCCTTCGTCGTTTGGCTCTTTATTAATAACTGTATATTCCGCCGCGATATTCTTTATTTGCGCTTCGTTATAACCCAAAGCCTCCAAATTACGGAAATACACGCGCTTCATCGCATGACAAGAAGCACAGACTTCACGGTATATTTTATAACCGCGCTGCATTGCAGCTTTATCATATGTTCCGAATGCGCCGCTAAAGCTCCAGTCCTGTGAGGGAATGGCAGGACCATCACCGCCACTGGCAAAAGCCGCAGAAACAGATGTTAAGCCAATAATAAGTGTCGTTAAGACATTACGAATAAACATGGACTATGCTCCTGCTTTTTGTTTTTTTGCCAAGACCGCTTCATGGATAGAGGTCGGTAGTTCCCGCCCTTTTTCAAATCGGCTGAGAAGTGGCAAGATGATAAGGAAGAATGAGAAGTACAGTGCCGTGAAAGCTTGCGCAATCATTGTATTATCAAGCGCCAATACCGTTGGTTCATGCCCTGCTTCAATATGATCTGCATTACCATGCTCAATGGCTTCGCACGCCTGTGCATCACCTAGACATGCTGACAAATAGACTTTATCTGATGGCTGTGACCCTGCATACCCAAGGACAAAGACGGATAATGTAAAGACTAAAACAGCAACACGGAACAATGGGCGGAAACGCGCAGAGCGGATTGGATGGCTGTCCAGCCATGGCAAAACCACCAGTAAGCCAATTGATCCAAACATCGCCAGAACACCACCGAATTTCGCAGAAATCGGCACGTCAGTTGAGGCGGTCATTGGTATCGCCCAAGTCTGATTAAAATCAGCCAACAGGCCAAACACCGCCAAGCCACCGCCCGCAACAAGCAACAATATGCCTTGCGCACCAGAGAGGTATTTTGGCTTGTAACGCCAGATAAACTCAACCATAAACACAGCCAATAAACCAAGGCCAGCCAGCATAAAGAGGTTAAAGTTAAACGTAATCGCACGCAAAATCGCATAGAACGGCAGGAAGTACCATTCCGGCACAATGTGCGGCGGTGTAACAAGCGGATTGGCCGGAATATAGTTATCCGGATGTCCCAATGCATCAGGCGCGTAAAACACGAACCATGCATACAGGATCATAAAGACAATCATGCCGAAGAAATCTTTCATCGTATAATAAGGATGAAACGGCAATGTATCTTGCGGGCCTTTTGGCTCAATCCCTAAGGGGTTGTTTGATCCTGTGACATGCAATGCCCAGATATGCAAAAACACAACGGCAAAAATCACAAACGGCAGCAGATAATGCAGCGCGAAGAAACGGGTCAAAGTCGCATTATCAATAGAGAAGCCACCCAAGAGAAGTGGCATGATATATTCTTCACCAACGAAGGGAATTGCAGAGAACAAATTGGTGATAACAGTCGCCCCCCAAAGGCTCATCTGCCCCCAAGGAAGAACATAACCGATAAAGGCCGTTGCCATCATCAGCAAGAAAATCACAACACCTAAAATCCACAATAATTCACGTGGCCCTTTGTAGGAACCATAATATATCCCGCGGAACATATGAATATAAACGGCAATAAAGAAGAACGACGCACCGTTCATGTGTAGATTACGCAACAACCAACCACCGTTAACGTCACGCGTAATGCGCTCAACACTATCAAAGGCAAGCTTTGTGTCAGCCGTATAATGCATCGCCAGAACGATTCCGGTAACAATCATCGTGATTAGCATGAACATGGCAATCGCGCCAAAGTTCCAGAACCAGTTAAAATTACGCGGCGTTGGAAACACCCCGTATTCTTTTTGCATCATTGTAAAAATCGGTAGACGTGAGTCGACCCATTCTATGATCGGATTATCAAATCCATCGCGAGGTCCGTGTCCCATCTCTCTTATCCAATTCTGATTGTTGTGTCGTTAATAAATTCATAAGGCGGTATAGCCAAGTTCTTGGGCGCAGGGCCTTTGCGAATACGACCGGATGTATCATAATGCGATCCATGGCATGGACAGAACCATCCACCGTAATCGCCACGTGTATCTGTCATTTTCTGTCCGACAGGCACACAACCAAGATGTGTACACACACCCACTGTTATCAACCATTCAGGGCGTTGCACACGTTCTTTATCGGATTGTTTATCCGTCAAGGATTGTACTTCCACGGCCTCAGCCATTTTAATTTCTTCTTCGGTTCTGTGACGCACAAAGACAGGCTTTCCCTGCCACATAATTGTTTTGGCTTCACCCTTCGGGATACCACTGATATCCACCTCCACCGTGGCCAGAGCCAAAGTATCCTTCGCAGGATTAAGCGAATTAATAAGTGGCCACGCAGCAAGCGCACCACCAATCACACCAAAGGCAGAAGCAAGCAATTGCATAAAATCGCGGCGGGTTTCACCCTCCGCATCATGAGCAGAATGGGGTGTATTATCGTTTGTAGTATCTGTATCGGCTGACATTTTCGTCTGAACCTCTTTAAATTTATGTAGAATCTAATATTCGAAACAGTGTTTTAGCTTCCTCTTTATAATAGATCAAGCCCAACCTTTCCAGCCCTTAAAAGAAAATTGTAATCTTATGCAATAAAGTTTAAGAAATGTGAGCCATCTTGCGCAGGAGAAAAAATTGAAAATAGCCCTATATCAACCCGACATCCCTCAAAATCTGGGCGCCATGATGCGTCTTTGCGCCTGCATGGGGGCTTCATTAGACATTATAGAGCCCTGTGGATTTTTGTGGAATACAAAAAAGATTCGGCAATCCGCAATGGACTATTACGACAAGATAACAATAACGCGTCACAATAGCTGGAATAATTTTTTTGACTTATATCAAGGCACACATCGCATAATTTTGATGTCTACAAAGACAGAAACGCCCTATGCCGACTTTAAATTTCAGCAAAACGATATTTTGCTGGCAGGAAGAGAAAGCGCAGGCGTTCCTGAAAATGTGCATGAGAGCGTGAATAACCGCATTTGTATTCCAATGAAGCATGGGCTTCGCTCTCTAAATATAGTAAATGCTACATCCATGATATTGGGTGAAGCGATAAGACAAACTGAATGGACAACATGATGGATAAGAAGAAACAAACCGCTGCCACATGGTTTAAAGACCTGCAAGATCAAATCTGCAACGTTTTTGAAGATATAGAGCAAGAACTATCAGGCGGGCCAAAAGCCGATTTACCTGCGGGAAAGTTTGAAAAAACCGAGTGGGAGCGCGAAAATACAGACGAGCAAAACGCATCAGGCTCTGTTTTAAATGGTGGTGGACGTATGGCGGTTATGCGTGGGCGTGTTTTTGAAAAGGTTGGTGTGAATTATTCATTGGTTCACGGTAAATTCTCAGAAGAGTTTGCAAAGCAAATCCCAGGCGCAGAAGAAAGTAATGGCGAATTTTGGGCCTCAGGCGTTTCACTGGTTGCACATATGCACTCCCCGCTTGTCCCTGCTGTTCATATGAATACGCGGATGATCGCAACATCCAAAAGCTGGTTCGGCGGCGGCGCGGATTTAACGCCAATGTTCCCTGATGAGCAAGATACGCAAGACTTTCACGCAGCATTCAAAACCTGCTGTGACACGCACGACCCCGCATATTATCCCGAGTTTAAAGAATGGTGTGATCGCTATTTTTTCCTCCCCCACAGGAACGAGCCACGCGGTGTTGGCGGCATATTCTTTGATTATCTGGATCGTAAAGATTGGGATGATAATTTTGCATTTACGCAAGATGTCGGCAAAACCTTTAAAGATATATATGCAACTCTCGTTCGTCGTTCCATGCATAAAGACTGGACACCGGAACAACGTGAGCATCAGCTGGTCAAACGCGGACGTTATGTGGAGTTTAACTTGCTTTATGATCGCGGCACACAATTTGGCTTAAAAACCGGCGGTAATACAGATGCAATATTGATGTCCATGCCACCGGAAGTCAAATGGCCTTAGACATCTTTAAAACCATTTGCTATCCATTCATCTTCAAGACGTTTTAGCGCGACGCCCATTTCGGGGCCGGCTTTCATGCCCTCTGCCATCAAATCATTCCCCGTCACAGGGAAATCAGGCACATCCCAATTCTGGATAACCTCCAAAGCATTCGGTGCATAGGCGTTCATGACGCGATCTTGAACCAGTTCAATCATCAGGACCTGCGCCGTTATAGATCGCCCAAACCTATAGACACTCTCACGTACCGCGTGGTCGCATGACAGGTCAGGTAAATTCAATGCACCAGAAATTGCCTTCATATCCTTTAAGAACACTTTAGGAAACAAGATAAAGGATTCCATAGACTTTACGTTATCAAAATCCATTACTGCAAACACAAAAAGCCGTGATGACAGCGCGCTTAATCGGTAACGAACCTGAAAATTACAGAAATGTTCAAAAAATGCGGGATTTTCATTCGAAAACATAAATTCTTTAAGGATTTCATGCTCAAACATCACCTTAATCGTCTCATATGGCTTATCAGACGCTATAATTTTGAAAAATTCTTGCGTTATGCGCTCTTTTGACAGGCTTTTAATGTTTTCAGCCCCTGTCTTACAAGCACTTAAGCCTTCCACATCGAACTCTGCGCCACCATATTGTGCGGAGAACCTGAAGAACCGTAAGATGCGTAAATGATCCTCTTCAATGCGGCGCGCGGCCTCTCCAACGAAACGTACACTCTGCGCATCAAGATCAGTAAGCCCGTTTTCCAGAGGGTCATAAACATTGCCCTTCAAATCCATCAGCAACGTATTCATGGTAAAATCCCGCCTGCGTGCATCCTCAACCCACGAATCGGTATAAGCAACGACAGCGTGGCGACCATCGGTTTCCTTATCATAACGCAACGTCGTAATTTCATAGGCATAATCACCAATTATCGCCGTTACTGTGCCATGATCAATGCCTGTGGGGATCACTCTTATATCCGCAGCCTCTAAAATTTGCATCACGTCTTCGGGAGGAAGTGGCGTTGCGACATCAAAATCATCAACATCTTTATCCAGTAAAACATTACGAACACAGCCGCCAACGAACAGAACTTGCGGTTCATCTTCGGGCACGCGCCCTTGCAAAGCCTTGAATAACCGTAGTGTTTCATCAGCCAACAACCAATTCGGCCGGACAACATGACGCTTTATTTCTAATATATTATTTAGGGACATTTTCGATTTTCACTCTAAAAAGCATGCATTTATGCAGATATTTCGTATTATACCTTACGCGAATCTTTTGAGAAGGACTAAATGCTATGAGCGATAAGGCCGTGGATACATTTAAAAATACGCACCAGCACCTAAACGCTGCCAGAGACGAGATAACGAAAGTTATTATCGGGCAGGATGACGTTGTTGATCAAACCCTGACGACGCTGATTTCGGGCGGTCATGTTTTGTTGGTTGGCGTCCCTGGATTGGCGAAAACATTGTTGGTGGAAACGGTTGCCAAAGTTTTGGGGCTGCATTCAAGCCGCGTTCAATGTACGCCGGATTTAATGCCTGCGGATATTATCGGCTCCGAAGTTTTGGAGGAAGGGGCAAAGGGGAAACGATCTTTCCGCTTTATCGAAGGCCCGATTTTCACGCAATTCTTTATGGCGGATGAAATTAACCGTGCCTCTCCACGTACGCAAAGTGCGCTGTTGCAGGCGATGCAGGAAAAAGAAGTCTCCATTGCCGGAAAAACAAGGGCGCTACCCGCGCCGTTTCATGTTCTGGCGACACAAAACCCGATTGAGCAAGAAGGCACATATCCCCTACCCGAAGCGCAGCTTGATCGGTTTATGATGCAAATTAATGTTGATTACCCTGACGCAGCGGCAGAGCGCGACATCATCCTCAGCACCACGACAAATAAAACACAGAACACGCAAACCATCATGGATGGTAAAGCCTTGCTGGAAATCCAACATCTCGTGCGTGATATGCCCATCAGTGACGGCGTTGTTGATATGATACTGGCACTCGTGCGCAGTTTAAGACCGGGGGAGAGTGCATCCGATCTGGTTAATGAATATGTGACATGGGCGCCGGGACCGCGCGGTGCGCAAGGGCTTACCCTTGCTGTACGTGCCCGCGCCTTATTGCAGGGACGCACCTCTCCATTGGAAGACGATGTACTGGCCTTGGCCGCGCCTGTCCTGCGTCATCGCATGGCGTTGAACTTTAAGGCACGCGCGCAGAATATCGATGTTGATACGCTGATCCTAGAAATCGTACAGAATATATAGGGGCAAATTTTGGGACGATTATCCGATATATTGCATTTACGCCGTGAAGCAGAACACCATGTTTCCGACTTACCTGCCCTTCTGATAAAGGCGGAGAAGATCTCGGCCAATATTATGCACGGCATGCACGCGCAAAGAAAAGCCGGATCGGGCGAAAAATTCTGGCAATTCCGTGAGTATCAGGAAACAGACCGTCCGCAAGATATTGATTGGAGACAATCCGCAAAGACCGACCAAGTGCTGGTTAAACAAAGAGAATGGCAAACCACGCAGCGCACCTATTTATGGTGTGCCAGCGGCGCGTCAATGGATTTCACCTCAAACCCAAGACATTACACCAAGCAAGATACCGCGCATATTATCGCCCTGTCGCTTGCACTGTTACTGCGCCAATCCGAAGAGCAAATCGGCCTGTTCGGCGACCTTAAAACAGGGCACAGTGAAGATAAAATACAAAATATAGGGCAATTATTGCTGCAACAATCTGCAATTAATGCACCGCTGCCCGATACAACGCATTTTGCTTTGCCCCGCCATGCTTCTTTTATCGGTGTAGGAGATTTCCTTTCCCCTATGGAAGATATCACGCGCACTATGGCCAGTGTTTCGGCCAATGCGGAGAACGGGCTTCTCATTCAAATTCTCGACCCTGCGGAGCTTGATTTAAGCTATAAGGGACGCGTACGATTCCGAGGTATTGAGGATGGAGAATTGGAACTGGTCAATAATGTATCATCCATCCGCCAAGAGTATCAGCAACGCATCAACCACCACACAGATCAGGTAAAAGCTCTGTGTCACGAGCAGAACTGGTCGTATATCTTGCATAATACACATGATGACATTGCCTATACATTGAAAAATATTTGGCAGCTTATGGATAGCACGCAGGTGCAATCATGATCGCGTTCTTCTCACAAATCATATTCATGCAACCGGTTATCCTCTCCGCATTATTGGCCTTGCCTGTGTTGTGGTATTTGTTGCGTATCACCCCGCCCGCGCCAAGAACAATCATCTTCCCCGCAACACGTTTTTTGGCAGGGATTGTCGCCGATGAACAAACACCAAGTAAAACACCATGGTGGATTTTTCTGTTGCGCTTATTGATGGTGACGTTAATTATCATCGCTTTGGCGCGCCCCGTTATTAACCCATCACAAAGCCTGCCGGGGCAAGGGGCATTGCGTTTGATTATTGATAATAGCTGGGCCAGCGCGCAGAACTGGGATGTGCAGATAACCGCCGCCGAGGAAGCCATCACCCAAGCCGGACGTGAAAGCCGCGAAATATACATCCTGCCCACGACCATAAATACCGGACAAACAATGTTGGAACAATTTGGGCCATTATCATCGGGGACTGCACTGTCGATCCTGCGTGGTTTGCACCCTAACCCGTGGCCTGCGGATTATAAGACACTGGCGCAGTATCTGGATGACACGAAAGAAAGAAAATCCATTCACAGTTTGTGGCTTTCTCATGGTTTGGATGAGGGGCAAATCTACAAAGTCATAAGTACTCTACAAAATCACGGCGGACTTAGCTTTGTCTCGCCTGCGCCCGAAAAATTGCCGCTCCTCCTGCGCCCCAGCAAAAAACTAACGCAGAAGAAAAACCAAGAACAACGCGGCAACATCAGAATCAATATCGATGCACCAAGTAATATCGCCGCCGCCCTGCCCATTATGGTGCAAGCCGTGGCGCAGGGTGAAAACATCATCGATATACAAACAACAATGTTGAGTAATGCAGAGCTGCCCAAAACAATCTCGTTCGACATGCCTGAGATGATGGAAAGTAAAATCACGAAATTCCGCCTGAGCGGACATAAAGGCGCAGGCAGCCTGTTTCTGTTAGACGATCAATTCAAAAAACGTAAGGTCGGTATCGCCGCCCCTGCGCAAGCAGAACTTTCCGCCCCACTCATCGAGGCCAGCTATTTCATTAAACGCGCGTTAGAGCCCTATGCCGATATAACTGCGGGGGAGATTACAACGCTGATCAAAGCAGGAGTCTCTGTCATCGTTTTGCCCGATATTGCCGCCATGCCAACAGAAACCCTCAATGCATTGGAGGAATGGGTCAGTGAAGGTGGCTTACTTTTGCGCTTTTCAGGCCCTAATATGGCTGAATTACAGGGAGCACAATTCCTTTTGCCCGTTACGTTACGGGCGGGTGGGCGATCTTTATCAGGGGCATTATCATGGGATGAACCGCAAACCATCAAACCTTTCGCCGAGAGCAGCCCCTTTTACGGTTTGGAAATCCCGAGTGATGTGACCATAAAACAACAAGTTTTGGCCGACCCTGCGCAAGATATGGAGCATAAAATATGGGCGCAGTTAAATGACGGAACACCTCTAATCACCGCCGATACTGAGGGAAAAGGATTGATCGTACTGGTCCACACCAGCGCAAATACGCAATGGTCTGACTTTGCATTATCGGGGCTGTACGTCTCTGTCTTGAAACGCATCATCAGGCTGTCAGGTCTGACGAACCTATCTGTGGAGCGTTCCTATACCGCGCTTGATCCGCTGCTGATTATGGATGGATTTGGATCTTTAGTCTCGCCGTCTGCCTCTGTCTTGCCCATTCCTGTTGAAAATCTGGATCGGCTTGTACCAAGCGCGGCACATCCACCTGGCCTTTATGGACGCGGGAAAACGCAATATGCATTGAATATCGGCACGAACCTGCCTGCGCTTATGCCTGTTAAAAACTTGCCATTAAGCGTTGCCCACAGCCATTACGAAAAAGATTACGAATTCAATATCATGCCATATATTTTATACAGTGCCTTGGTTTTGTTTTGTCTGGACTGGCTGATTATGGTGATGATCGCAGGCAGCGGCTTTATTCCTCTGCGCAAGAAAGCCCTCGGCCTGTTGATCTTATGTGCCTTCATAATACCCCTTCATAACGCACAAGCCTCTGACGCGCAGGATTTACATTTTTCCAAAGGATTATATATCGCCTATATCAAAACAGGTGATGCAAGCCTTGATTCCTTAAGCCAACGCGGACTGGAAACTCTCTCCGAAACATTAAAGCGTAGGACATCCGTTGAGCCTGTCGGCGTTGTTGGTCTTAATCCTGAAAGTGATCCGCTGGCCTTTTTTCCGTTTATCTATTGGCCGATCAGCGAAAGCCAAAATAATTATTCCAGCAAAGCCATCAAGAATATCCAGTTTTACCTCGACCATGGTGGAACGATTTTATTCGACACACGCGATCAAAATCGTTCAACAGGCGGCATTGTGAACACAGCAAATGCGCAAGCCTTGCGTGCCATCACCGCTTCACTCAATATCCCGCCGATTATTCCCATCCCAAATGACCATGTCTTGGGACGTTCATTTTACCTTCTGAAAGACTATCCTGGGCAATTTACCGCAGGCACATTATGGGTGGAACAACAAAGCACCAGTGGGCGCGATAACGTTTCATCTGTCTTAATCGGCAGTAATAACTGGATCAGTGCATGGGCCAGCGCAGCGAATAATCAGGCTTATGATCGCTATAAAAATGATTATGATTCCAAGCAACAAGAAATGTCTCTACGTTTTGGTGTAAACCTGATGATGTACGTCTTAACTGGCAATTACAAAGCCGATCAGGTGCATATCCCCCATATTTTAAAACGGTTGGGAAAATAATATGAGCGAACAACCCAGCCTTTCAACCACATTGCATTTCACCCCGATTTTAGAGCCGCACTATCTATGGGCGGTTGCAATTTTGGGCGGCTTGTTACTGGCTCTGTCGGTTTTCTATTATCGGCGCGGGATCATTGTGCGCGCGCTGACGTTTGCGGCGTTCATGCTTGCCCTGCTCAATCCGTCTATTTTGAAGGAGGAGCGCAGCTACGTTAAGGATGTTGCTGTTATCGTTGTCGATCAAAGCCCCAGCCAGAAAATAGGGAAACGCGAGATACGCACCAACATCGCCCTAAAATCCATCACAAAACAAATCGAAGATATGGGGATGTTTGATTTACGTATTTTGCATGCACCAACGGATAACGCCCTAACAAACCGCACAGATCTTTTCGAGATGCTGGATCAAAATTTAAGTGATGTCCCCCAAAGGCGGCGCGCAGGGGTTATTTTCCTGACCGATGGGCAAATCCATGATGTGCCGCAAAATGAGGAAACCTTTAATATTTACGGCCCCGTTCATAACCTACTCAGCGGGCATAGAAGTGAAAAAGACAGGCAAATTGCTATAACCCACGCGCCTGCTTACGGTTTGGTTGGAAAGAATGTAACCATTAAATACCGCGTCGAAGATACTAAAAATATCGGGCAAGCTTATGCCTCTGTCACGCTAACTATGCATGACGGTATGCAACGTAGCTTTAATGTTCCGGTTAATCAGGAACAATCAATTACCCTGCCTCTTGAACATCCTTCACAAAATATTTTTTCACTGGAAACTGAGAGTGTAAAAGACGAAATCACACTGGCCAATAATAAAAGTGCCCTCATTATTAATGGTGTACGGGATCGATTACGAGTACTGCTCGTCTCCGGTATTCCACATACGGGGGAGCGCACCTGGCGTGATTTGCTAACCTCTGATCCGGGTGTGGATCTGGTGCATTTCACGATTTTAAGAGAGCCTAAAAAGTTCGATTATACCCCGAAAAAAGAGATGTCCCTGATTGCATTTCCGTTCAAAGAGCTGTTCGAGGTTAAGCTCTATGATTTTGATCTGATTATTTTTGATCGTTATCGCGTGAACCAGATTCTACCGCGGCATTATTTTGCAAATATTGCGAAATATGTTCGCGA
This sequence comes from Alphaproteobacteria bacterium, assembly GCA_002401695.1. GTDB lineage: Bacteria > Pseudomonadota > Alphaproteobacteria > Micavibrionales > Micavibrionaceae > UBA1672. Next base: position 256,877 of record NVTV01000002.1, on the reverse strand, counting down.
AGGTGGGGCATTTCTTGAGGCCAGCGGCCCTGCTTTTGCAACAAGGCGTTCTATCGATAATACCGCGATTGGTGATATTCTGCCGGGTAAAGCAACAGGGCGCATTCTAGAGCAACCCTTCACACCGGAAATAACGGAATTAGGGCATGCGCATCCCGTGACAAAAAGTCTGGTTTGGAACAACACAGTATCCGAACAAGGAAAACAGCCGCCGTGGGGACCATGGCTGCGCACGGTTATTGTTGATCCTACCCGCGGTGATACCTTGATGACCAGCATCAATGATTGGCCACTTTTATTGCTGGATCGTGTTGATAAAGGGCGCGTTGCCCAAATATCCAGCGATCATATATGGCTGTGGTCGCGCGGCTATAAAGGGGGCGGCCCGCATACGGAGCTGCTGCGCCGCATTGTTCATTGGTTAATGAAAGAGCCGGAGCTTGATGAACGTGCATTAAATATCGTCATACATAAAAATGATATTACGGTGCGCAAACAAAATTATATGAAAACCACAGAAGAAACCATCGCCATAACCTTGCCTAATGGGGAACATATCACGGCTGATATGCATGATAATGGTCAAGGGTTTCTGGAATATAAACACCACGCCAAGCAGCTTGGTATCTATGCCTTTGAAGATATCAGCGGCGCGCGAAAATTCGCGATTATAGGCGATATAAACCCGCGAGAGCTACGCGGTGTTAAAACAACGCAAGAAAAGCTAGCCCCCCTTGTCACCGTATCACACGGCACAACAATATGGCTGAGTAAGACACCAACACCAAAGGTAAGCGCATCAAAACATACACGTCGGTTTGGCGGTTCGAACTGGCTATCCTTAAAAAGAAATAATGACCACACAGTGACAAGCGTTAAGGATATTCCGATCCTGCCTGAATGGATGGTTCTGTTTTCTTTACTTGCTGCATTACTATTTTTATGGCGTAGAGAAGGAAAAAACAGCTAAAATCCACCATAATCATGCTGCCAAGTGAGTGCGTTTTCCTAAGACTCTTTGGATACAATCTTTAAGACCTTCGCGGGACACAGGCTTATGAAGCGTAGCCTTGATGGCCGGATGACCGTTGATGATTTCAGTCAATTTATCTTCACTATATCCCGATAACAAAATAAACGGCAAATCCGGAAAGTCCAAATGAACTTGTTGCGCCAATTCAAGACCGGTCATTTTAGGCATATTATGATCCGTTAAAATCAAATCATAGCGCGTTGGATTTTCACGAATTATATCCAACCCCTCTAATCCCGAATTAACAGAAGAAACATCATATCCTATGCGGCGCAGCACTTCTTCTATCGCGCCACGAACATTTTCCTGATCCTCTACCAATAAAATATGTACTGATTTATTTTTCGTAGAAGGATCTATCTTTATCACACTCTCTTTTTCAGAGGCTTTACGTTTTCCCACATCATCAGGCAAAGGAAAATACAAATTAAAACAGGTTCCTTGTCCCAAAATACTGTCAATCACCATAAACCCTTGATGAATTGCAACAATCCCCAGCACAGTTGCAAGCCCCAACCCCGTTCCTTTATCAACTGCTTTGGTTGTAAAAAACGGTTCAAAAATACGCTCCATAATAACACGGCTCATACCACTGCCTGTATCACGAACACTCAACTTAACGTAGGATTTATGCTTGGCAAGGTGACCAAGAATTAACTTTGAATGTCCGGCCTCCAAATCAATAATTCTGTATGTCGGCGTATCTTTAGGGTTGGATAATTCCTCTTGCAATGTACCGGAATCTTCAATTTCTTCTGCCTTTTGCTGCTTAATTTCAATATCAAGATATCCGTGTTCATCTTCCATCGCATCACGCGCATTCACGCATAAATTCATAACCAATTGAGATATTTGCGTTGCATTACCTGTAATCCAGACATCGGATATTTGAAAATTATCGCGTAATTCAATTGTCTTGGATAAGGTTGCGCGCAACATGGATACAGCCTCTGATACGGATTCAACAATATCCAACGGCTCCAAAGTGCTATCGCCACGCCTTGAAAATGCCAACATTTGGTCAACCAGATTACGCGCCTGTAAGCCTGCTTGCAGTATATTCCGCGCAAACGCCTGCTGTTCCGGCATATTTTCTAAATCCTCTATCAAAAATTCGGTATACCCATTCATAGCGGCAAGAATATTGTTAAAATCATGGGCAATACCACCCGCCAGACGTCCTATCGCTTCCATTTTCTGGGCTTGATAGAATTGCTCCTCCAAAACCTTCTTTTCATCTTCTGCTTTTTGCTGATCGGAAACATCCTGTATTGTTCCAATCACACCACCATCGGGCAGCTCTGTGAACGAAATATCGGCATAAATAACAGAATTATCAGACCTGTATAATGAAAAAGGCCCCTTCCAGTGCCCCTCTTCAATCAGAGCTGGTAATATTTCCTCCTCTATAATTTCACGATCAGAGTTAGAAAAAATATCCAGCCATGATTTCCCTATAAATTGGCTTCTTTTCTCAATATCTATCCCGTTAATCCGGCATAACGACTTATTGATATAAGAGAGATTATCCTCCTTATCGATAATTAAAATACCATCTTGCGCCATATCCAATGCAGAAAGACGGTTCTTCAACGTCTCCATCGCATGAATTCTTTCACTATTTACACGCTTCAACTCCCCCAATTTTTCAGAATTAAGTACAATCAAAATAAACCCCGATAAGCCCATAGCAATCACAGACCAGTAGAGCCATTTTTCTTTTCTTTCTATATCTTCGGAAAAACCTTTCTTTTTGAAACTCGTCAAGACAACGCGCTGTAGGCCGTGAACAGCTTTCTCCAGACCTTTGATCTCGGTATACAGGGACGTATTTTCTGTTTTTAAATTTATATTATCTTGATCAGCGGCAAGAATCTCCGAAATTCCTTTTATGCTCTGCGAAATTTCATCTTGGAAAACCTTATATTGACCTTGTCTTTCCGTATTTTTTTCCAGTGACACATAATTATATTTTTGTATCGCAACAAAACTATCATGGACGGCATCAAGGTAGGTCTGAACACCGGAAATATTCTGTTGCTCTGTACCCTCAATAAATTCAATATAGGCTTGTTCAAGTACACCCACATTATCTTGAAGAGACATAATATCACGGCTATAATTGTTATGCATGACATTCAAATTTTCGCGTGCTTGCGCCAACAGCAAAAATGAATACAGGGCACATACACCAAAGATAAGAATAATCATCCCCGGGAAATGATTTAGAACTCTATAATATTCTTCACGCTCTACAGCCACACAACTCACCTTATGTAAAATTAACGCACCGGGTAAGTTCTACCCTGCCTCTGAAACAGCTACAACCCCGATATCTTTTCCCATCAACGCCGCTTGTGTTCTGTTTTTTGCACCCATTTTACGGCAAATACCACGAACATGCAGCTTGACTGTAACAACCTGTAAATTCAGCGCACGTGCAATATCCTTATTCGACGCCCCCTCCACAAGAAACGATAGGACCTCAGTTTCGCGAGGGGTCAAGTGCAGACTTTCAAGTGAGCGCACATTACTGCTGTGCGACGTTGGTTTAATATCCACATCATCAGCATAATAAGAAGGCATAAATTTCTCGCCGCACTTTCCCTCCGGAATATAGACTTTACCGGCTATCACTTGCTGAATTGCGCTCAACAATGCCTTACCGGACATGGTTTTAGGAAAATATCCCACCGCACCAAGTTTGAGTGCCTCCTCGACATCCTCCGGTTCAGCCAAACCCGACATTAATGCAACTCGTACATTCGGGAAGCGTTCCTTCATGATTTTAAATCCATTAAGGCCATCCATTCCCGGCATTCTTAAGTCCAAAAGCACCAAGTTTTGGTGTGGATTTTGTTCCAGTATATCAAGAGCTTGGTGAAAATCTTTCGCGAGAGTAATAGAGGACATAGGATCTGCACGCTCTATATATTGTACAAGCGCATCACGAAATAACGCATGATCATCTGCTATCAACAGTTTCATTTTATTTTTCTCCACACACACAGACGCTACTTATACTTTAGTATACAATTAAGCTCTTAAATTACAAACCAAAAAGAGCCCAACCATGGAATACTGCTACTTTTTGGCATGAATAGCAACATGAAGCCCTTCTTTTGGTTGCCGTTGTATGTTATTTAGCCTCAACCTATAGATGTATACATTCTCTAACACGCGCTGCACATAGTTTCTGGTCTCGTAAATCGGAATCAACTCAATCCAGTCGACCAAATCAATATTTTCACGTCTCGGGTCCCCATAAGATTTTAACCAGGAATTCACACGCCCCGGCCCCGCGTTATACGCCGCGATAGCAAGTGGATAGCTTCCATCATAACGCTCTAATAATCGTTCCATATATGCAGAGCCCAGTAATATATTGTATTTGGGGCGCGAGGTCAGCCAACCCTTTTTATAGGCCACATTTATTTTCTTTGATGTTTCGCGCGCCGTTGTAGGCATAAGCTGCATTAACCCCCGCGCACCTGCTGGACTTTTAGCCGTGTAATCAAACATACTTTCCTGCCTGATCAAGGCATGAATCAACGCCCACTCCACCGAATCAATCGCAGTTAACTGTTTTGTAATTGTCGGATATGATTGTTTTGTTAGGAATAATCCCTTACGTGTTGCCTTTTTTGCAATTTTCACGGCGCTATAAAAATTACCATGGCCTGCAACCAATTCCGCAGCAAATCTATAAGATTTTGGTGTTTCATCATTATTAAGAAAAGCGTAGAGAAAATCATCCGCACGGTCAGTCATGCCTGCCGCCTTAAACAATCCAGAAACCTGAACCAGTTCATTCTTTCGATATTCGCGCCGCTCGGACTGCGATAAGTGTGGCAACTTACTTTGGGGAAGCTGATTACTCCGCGAAAGTGCCGCGCCGGCGAGCTGCCCATAAAACACGGTCTGAAACTCGGCGGCCTTCTTATACCAGCGTTGGGCAAGATCCTTTTGCTTCATCCCTTGCGCCGCACGTCCAGCCCAATAGGCCGCACGCGCTTTACTAACCGGTGTTTTCACTTTTTGATAAAGCGCGGTAAAACGTTCATAGGCCTCGGTTGGTTTATGCATAAAGCGTAACGCCAACCACCCTGTCAACCATTCCGCCTGCGCATATGAAAATCCTGTCTCTTGCACATGCTTACGCGCCAAAGCATACGCACCCTTATATTGCCCCTTACCAAGAAGATAACGCATCATGATATGGCGCTCCACCCACCATTTTTTTGGGTTTGATATTTTCGATGCATTAGGCGATTTTGCCAATATTTCTAACGCACCATCATGGAAACCTTTTTTCCGCCGCCAATGCAACCGTTCATAAAGCAATCCGGGGTCGTCTTGCAAATAACTCGGCACCTTATTAATCAAAGCTCCGAGCCCACTATTTCTCTTTTTCATCAGGGCAATACGCGCATTCGCCAAGGCGGGATATCCCTGCCCCAAAACTGCAGCAATCGCGCGCGCGCTGTCGTAATACCCTCTATAAAGCAATATATCAAAACGCTTTTTATGCGCATCCAAGGTCAAAAAGCTGCCATATTTTTTAAAAATGTCTTTTTGTTGCTTACGCGACGTTAAGGTGCTGGCCCACCAATCAACAAGGAACAAACGCGCCTGATCCCTTTTCCCCTCGATAATAAGAGAATCCATATATCGCCCCATCCCATAAGGCGTTTTAGGCGGGAAATCATTATACCATGCCAAGACTTCTGCATTGGACAGCGTTTCAGGCATCACCCCTTCCGCATGTACTTTCATTTTAGAACTCTCCGGCCACTCGGGGTTACGGCGAATAAAATGCGACAAACGGATAAACATCTGGTTTGTCCAGTCTGCCTCTTTTGTGTTCACCAAAAGCAACCAATGATAAATTTTTGACGCCAGAGGATCCTTGCTTTGTGCAATTTTCTTACGTGCGGCGTCCCAATCCCCCTTTTCTATATCTTGTAAAGCCTGTGTTGTCAGCGCCTTTGCGTGCGCACTTTGTATTCGATTGACCGGATTTGCCTTCGCAAAACAAGAAAACGGCGTAAATAGCACGCTAAAGCCGATAAAAAACAGCGCCGCCGTAATAAAAGCATGAGCATTCTTGCCAAAAGGCTTGGTACGCGATAGATTGGCATCCGTTTCCGAAAAAGAGAAAAAGAAAGATACGTTATGTTTCATGGCTCTATTACTGCCCTTATCACGCCATTTAAAGATGGCGATATCGATTGGCCTGCATTTGATAATCTTGTTGAATGGCAAATTGAAAAAGGCACGCATGCATTAGTTCCCTGTGGCACAACGGGGGAATCCCCAACGTTATCTCATGATGAGCATATGGCCATTGTTAAGCGTTGTGTCGATGTGGTCAAGGGAAGAATTCCAATTATTGCGGGAACGGGGTCGAATTCCACAAGAGAAGCAATTTACCTGACATCTCACGCAAAAGAAGCAGGTGCAGATGCGGCGCTTGTTGTCACACCATATTACAACAAGCCAACCCAAGACGGGCTGTATGAGCATTTCCGCGCCATCCATGATGACGTACAAATGCCGATTGTAATTTATAATATTCCGGGCAGAAGCATCGTGGATATGAACTTGGATACAATGACACGCCTTGCAAAACTGCCCAATATTGTTGGTGTAAAAGATGCGACCAGTGATTTATCGCGCCCCATTCAAACGCGTCAGGCCATTGGTGATGATTTCTGCCAACTTACTGGCGATGATGCGACTGTTGCTGCATTTTTGGCGCAGGGCGGTGTCGGTAGTATTTCCGTGCTTTCCAATATTGCACCGGAAGAATGCGCAAAAATGCACAATGCATGGGCGGATAATGATCGTGAAACCTTTGAAACGTTACGTGACAGGCTTGATCCATTGGCACACGATCTCTTTTGCGAGAGCAGTCCTGCGCCCGTAAAATACGCGGCAAAAGTTTTAGGTATCTGCGAAGAAGATGTCCGCAGACCAATATTGCCTGCGACCGAGGCGGCACGTGAAAAAGTTGATGCAGCGATTAAATTCGCAGGACTAAAGGCGCGATAATACGCGGGATTTATGGTGATTGATTGTGGCAAAGAAAAAGAAAACTAAGACTGGTCTGATTTCGACGAGCCAAACTGTTGCTGAGAATAAGAAAGCACGCTTTGACTATGAAATCCTTGATACGTTCGAGGCAGGAATCATGCTGAAAGGGACAGAGGTTAAATCCTTGCGCCTTGGGCAATGCAGCATCAAAGAATCCTATGTTGGTCCGAAAGGTGCCGAAATTTGGATTTTCAACGCTAATATTTCTGAATATTCGCAAGCGGGTCCACATTTACAACACAACACCACGCGTCCACGTAAATTACTGCTGCATAAACGTGAAATTGATAAAATCATGGGCGCGGTTGTGCGCCAAGGCATGACCATTGTTGCGACAAAAATTTACTTTAATGAGCATGGAAAAGTGAAGCTAGAGATCGCACTGGCCAAAGGTAAAAAACAACATGATAAACGCCAAAGCGAAAAGCAACGCGACTGGGGCAAGCAAAAACAGCGGCTTCTCAAAATGCGTGATTAAAGCGCACAACGCTTCTACTAAAAGATAAAGGCAGAACCAAGTCTGCCTTTAATATTCCATTAGATACATTTAAAAGACTTAATCGTTTGCGACATCTTCCGCCGCGCTGTCCGCCGCCTTTTTCGCATCGCAAGAACCACCGGAGAGCATATCACCATCAATAAGCCCCGCATTCACACGGATCTGCTGTTCCAGCTGCTCTGCCATCTTAGGGTTTTCTTTGAAGAATTTTTTAACATTTTCGCGTCCCTGTCCAATGCGTTGTCCATCATAGGAGAACCATGATCCTGCTTTTTCAACCAATTCGGCCTTCACGCCCAAATCAATCAATTCACCAAGTTTCGAGATACCCTGACCATACATGATATCAAACTCGATCTGACGAAATGGCGGTGCCATTTTATTCTTAACAACTTTGACACGGGTTTGATTTCCGATAATCTCATCCTTATTCTTAATCGCACCAATACGTCGGATATCAAGACGAACCGAGGCATAAAATTTCAACGCGTTGCCACCTGTTGTTGTTTCAGGCGAACCAAACATCACACCAATTTTCATCCGCAACTGATTAATAAAGATAACAATTGTACGAGAACGAGAAATAGACCCCGTCAATTTACGCAAAGCCTGAGACATCAAACGTGCCTGCAAGCCCATATGACTATCCCCCATTTCACCTTCTAATTCTGCGCGCGGCACAAGCGCAGCCACAGAATCAATCACCAAAACATCGAGTGCACCGGATCGCACCAATGTATCAACAATTTCAAGGGCTTGTTCCCCCGCATCTGGCTGTGAAATCAGAAGATTATCAACATCAACGCCCAACTTTTTCGCATATGCCGGATCAAGGGCATGCTCTGCGTCCACAATAGCACATATCCCGCCCGTCTTTTGCGCCTCGGCAATAACGTGCAGCGCAAGTGTTGTTTTACCGGAACTTTCAGGCCCGTAAATTTCAATAACACGGCCACGCGGTAAACCGCCAATCCCAAGACCAATATCAAGACCAAGCGAGCCTGTCGAAACCGTTTCGACCTCCATCGGATTAGCACCGTCATTCAGCTTCATTATAGAGCCCTTACCAAAGGCGCGTTCAATCTGCGATAAAGCGGCATCAAGAGCCTTTTGCTTCTCAGTATTATTCTGAGCCATATTATCATCCTTCTTTTTACGTAACGGCGTAACACTCATATCTTTATATCCCTTTGTCGCATAGTTCATAGTTATGTGCAATTGATTAGAGGGGGCAAAACCACCTTATCTACACACATCATGTTCTCGTTTTATTCTTCCGTCAAGCGAAAAGAACAAAAAAGGAACGATATTAAGTTTTTTCTTTCTAAAAAACCGCCACTCGATAAAAACAGCAACCAAAAAAAATGTAAACAATGAAAAACTCTGAGAATATAGCCCAAACACCAACGGCCAAAAACTTAGAAGTACGACACTAATGCATAACAACAAAATATACATTACAACGAATGTCAGTCTGGAAAGAAAATATTTTATACGTCCTTTTGCCTTACCCAATAGAGGTCTTTTTATCAAAGGGAATAACCTTAGAAAGAACGGCGATATAAAAGCAGGAATGTATGCAAATAAATTTGAATAAAGATAAATAAATGGCTTTATAAAAATGAGTAATATCACAGACAAAGAAAGAGATTTTCTCCCTTCGAAATACTCAATTCCCCGTGTATTCTTTACAGTTTCCGGATACTCAAGCCAATAGCTCCGAAAATTAAGTGTCTTATCATCCATTAAGTAGTCAATGAATGCTTCATGACTACCCTCATCAGACAACATAAAAGGTGTCCCCTTATGCGAAAGTGCCAATGATTTTTCTTTTATAGATTCTGCATCATATTGAGTGGGAAAGCCGCCCAAAGCCCAACATTTTTCCAATGAAAAACAAAGATAGGGTAGACGACCACCCCTTGCGACAACGAACCCCCTGCTATCTCTGATTTGAGTGATATATGGATCAGCAACAAAAATTCCGTCACCATTCCACGTTTCGAGAATATAGGGACGATTCTCGTTATCATAGATAACTTTTTGCTTCACCAGATATGGCGGATGAGCGTAGGCAAATGAAAGACCCACAAAATACACAAATAAAGCAATCGGTATAAGACGAAACACGTTCATCCCTGCAGAACCTCTTTCACCTTGGCGGCGAGGATTTTTAGGGTAAAGGGTTTGGGCAAGAAATAAGTGTTTTCGCCCATATAATCCTTGAGCTTATCTTCCGTATAACCGGACATAAATATAATTTTCAAATCGGGGCTATGTTGGCGAATGCGTTGCGCCAGAGTTGGACCATCCATCCCCGGCATAACGACATCGGTAATCAATAGGTCAATATGTTTCTGCCCGTCCATTTCATAGAGTTCAAGCGCGGCCTCGCCATGCTCCGCAGAGATAACATCATAGCCCTTATTCGCCAACGCCCGCTGCGCGAATGTCCGCACCGCGTCCTCGTCCTCAACCAACATAATGCACTCTGTCCCTGTCAGGTCTTTGGCCACAATCGGCTCCACCACCGGTTCGTCTTCCTCAACGTCAATCTCGTTTGCTTTGGGCAAGTAAATCAGGAAGGTCGTGCCCTTACCGACTTTACTGTCAATATCAAGAAACCCGCCACTTTGGCGCACAATCCCATAGACAGTTGCCAGCCCAAGCCCCGTTCCCTCGCCCACGTCTTTGGTGGTAAAAAACGGCTCTAAAATACGCTCCATATTTTTGGCGGGAATACCGCACCCCGTATCCTTCACTTTTATCAAAACCCAATGACCGGGCGGCATTTTTTCCTGCATCATTTTTTTGGTTTTGCGATTCGTATAATTTTCCGTTGTGATGGTCAGCTTACCGCCGCCATCCATCGCATCACGCGCATTCACCGCCAGATTAATCAAGACCTGTTCCATCTGGCCTTCATCAACCTTAACCAGCCCAAGGTCACTGCCATGAACCATCTTCAGCTCTATATTCGCGCCAATCAAGCGGCGCATAAGATGGGAAAGCTCGGTCAGAATATCGGTGATATCATGGACACGTTGACGCAAGGTTTGCTGGCGCGAGAAAGCCAGAAGTTGGCGCACAAGGTTAGCCGCACGGTTAGAATTTTGCTGGATCTGCATAATATCACCAAAAGACGGATCGCCCGCCTTATGGCGCAGCAATAGCAAATCACAAAACCCAATAATCGCAGTCAGCAAATTATTAAAGTCATGCGCGATACCGCCTGCAAGTTGCCCTACTGCTTGCATTTTCTGTGATTGGACAAACTGTTCCTCCAGAGATTTTTTCTCTGTCATATCAATAAAGTGAAGTACAACACCTTCCCCTTCAACAGTACTGCGCGCGTGAAGCTGCGCAGTCTTCACATCATCGCCCTTACCATGCAAGGCAACCTCAATCGATTCGACAAGGGGTTCCCCTTTTTCTATCTTGGAAATCAACGTCGCAACAGCCGCACGATCTTCTTCACCAATCAATAATTTGAAATGCTTTTTCACTAGCTCTTCGGTTTTTTGCCCCATAAGCTGGGCAAATTGGGCGTTGCAATCCTCGATCAGACCATCCTTATTTACCAGAACGATCCCCAGCGGCGCGTCCTCATAGAAGCGTTTAAAACGGTCTTCCGAGGCCTTCAAAGCGCGATGCATTTCCTGTTCGGAGGTTAAATCATGGACAACCGCACGCGTACGGACACGACCATCGTCGCCATACACAATGCTCTGACTGATAGAAGCGCGAAATGTTTTCCCTGCTGCACCCTTCATCTCCAACTCGACAATTTGTTTCTCACTACCGTGATCCATCAAATCATAGGGCTTCGCATTGGCAGGCGGATTTGCAAAATAGGTGTGCAAGGATGTCTTCTCTAACAAGTAACCAAGATCAACACCGAGCCACCGCGCAAACGTCGCATTTGCAAACACAAAATGCCCTTGCTCATCCACCGAAAAGAACCCAACAGGCGCGTTATCTGTGAAATCGACAAGCTTCTCTCGCTCTTCTCTGACGGCACGGTCAGCGGTATATTTTTCCGTCACATTATCCAAGCGCCAGTGAATAATACCCGCATGGCCGGAAACAGGTTGCGCTGTTACATAGTACCAGCCTTCATAATCCTGTTTTTCACAATAAAGCTCTATCGAGTCGGTCAAACCGCGATGCGCCTGATCTGACAGGGCATTAAACAATGAGGCCGCCTTATCATTATCGGAAAACATATCAACCAATTGCGTATAGGTCACATCTTCATCCGTATTATGATGACAGCACAGCTCTACAAAACGTTGGTTATAATAGAGGGTATTATCGGCGCTGTCCGTAATCAGGCGTCCGCCACGGCTGCCCTCCAGCACTTCCTTAAGAAGGATCAGTTCTTCCTCTTGCTTGGCTTGTAGATATTGCGCACGCTTTGCGGCAAACGCCACCAACGTTCCGGTGAGAAAAACCAGAATAGACATCACAATCGTGGCCTGATCCGCACGCGCCATATGAATAATAAAAATCATCAACACAAAATAAAGCGACATGATAGAAGCAATCACCGCGATACTCAGGCTTTTGCTTTTCCCATGAACGGGCGCCTCCCTATTATGGTGGCGATTTATAAATTCCGAGTGGTCCATTTTATTCATAACACATAATATTTGCATGCAAGCCCACTTGGAACAAGGGCATGCATGGCAGAGCGATCATTTATACACCGAACTTGGTGTATATTTTTTAAAGACCGGAAACGTTTTCGCTCTTTGGCCAAGTCACTTTCCAACCCAGCATAATTTTAGCTTTTGCCTGTGGCTGTAATGTCTGTGTCCAGCGCGTCACGCCTTTCACATCATGCAAGTCAGCCTCATAGCCTGACGTAGTTTTATCCTTCAGGATCTCAACACGTAGCCTTTTATCTCTGGACACAGGGACAGTCTCCAACACAGCGATATCAATCGGCTCTTTATGCAAGTTCTGTATTTCTGTAACGAACTGGCGTTCGACCACACTTTCTTTTGTAATCATGCCTGCTTCGCTACGCTCGTTTTTAAGCGTGTTACGCTTAACCCTTACATTATCATCAATGCCAAAGGCCAATTCTTCAACATCATTGGGCCGCAACATCGGCAGATACGTTTTACCGATAAACGCGCCATCACGGAACAAATTAACTTGCCCCGGTAAAAGCGGCGCATCGCCCTTTAGCTTGGTCTTGATCACCAAATAGGCATCCGTACTGAATTGTGGTTTGATTTGCACTTGTTTCCACGTCTCGGTTTCAAAACCACCGACGAGCAACTTAGAGTGCGTACCATCAGATTTAACAGTTGCAGGGCCGGTGATCTTATATTCACCGACAAAGCCTTCTGTGTTTATTTGGGCGGCTTGGAAAGATACGGCGCGTTCCACGTTTGCTTCATCTTGATCTTCAACCGCACTAATATAAGCTGCTGAGAGTTCATCATCTACCCCGGGAACCGTCGTAGGCAGGCCTCTTGTATTCGCGCTCATGCTCATAAAATTACCACCGCCACGGGATTTCATTTTTCTGACGTGATTGATAATAGCGATCCAATTTGGATGCAGATCAGGCAGGCCTGTGCCACGGCTAGGCTGTGCGGTGGAAAGGGTTAGTTCGATATCCGTCCAATCCTCGCCCGTGCGTTGCCAGACAGAGCCATATTGCACCAGTTCCAATTTCCCTGATTTAACATCCAGACGCGCATCATAAATCGGCTGCCAGCTGACCCCCGGTAATTGATAGCTGAGATCAATATTCAGCGTTGTGGCCTTATCGGACTCAAAAGGCACTGTTACGCTGTACGTTTGTTTCTGCCCTGTACGCAAGCCGCGCAATTCATTTTGGATTTTACGGATTTTTGCATTCGCGTCACGAATCTTAATATCAAGCGCAAGTGAACCCTTCATGTTTTCCAACATTTTTGTTGAAAGGCTATCCGCCGCCGCAGACCAGCTGCCCGAATTCAGTTCAATTTTGGCAATATCCTCATTCGTGCGCAAAGCCGCCTGTTTGCCGATATTTTCAAGGAAAGTCTGCCCCGCCCTTAAGGCCTTTTTTTCAACATTAGATAGTCTATTTTGATCCTGTAATACGACCAATTGCGCATGTAATTCTTTTTCCTTTGGCACGACATAATCTTCATGGCTTTCACGTTTATGCGTCAATGCACCAAATGTTACATTTGCCTTGGCGCGGCCTTCTGTGCGCAGAGAGTCAGCGAACAAACTAACAGGCAACCCCGTAAACACCAAATTATGCGCCCCTGCGGGAATATCGATCTTCACACTGCGGGTCAGTGTCGCACGGTCGCTATAAACTGTTGCGGCGTAAATTGTACTTTCCACCGGAATATCCTTTGCCCATGCGGATACAGGGGATAAAGCAGTAAAAACCATAAGGGCAAAAAAAGACTGGCGCATGAAAAATTCTCCTGATTATTTCAAAATTCTAAAATATACGCTATGGTTATAGCACGTAAGTTCAAACGGATTCAAAAGGATTTAAATCATGGCGCATTGCAAAAAGACCAGCTGTATTTTCTATGGCCTCACCATATTGGCAAATATCATCATGATTATTGTGACATTATTTATTGTTGCGAACTCTTATGGAGGGGAAGCGCGCATGGCTCTGATCCTGCTTATTCCACCCATATTATCCCTTCTCGCCTTGCGTAAGGGCGGCGATAAGGAAGAACGCGCATTAAAATCCCGTATTCGCAAAGCCAATTTGCGCAAAGAGTTAGATGACCTAAAGAAATTCGACAAAACAGATTAAGATGAATTAGTTCAACTTGCCTTTTAATTTGAACACATAAGATATTATTTCCGCGACAGCTTTAAAATGCTCCATCGGAATAATTTCGTCGATGACAGCGACATCGTACAGTGCGCGAGCAAGTGGTTTATTCTCGTACAGGATAATATCATGTTCTTTCGCAACCTCACGAATACGCAGCGCAGTTTCATCCATCCCCATCGCAATAACAATAGGTGCGGGCATCTCATTGGGGTCATATTTCAGCGCGATGGAATAATGCGTTGGATTTGTGATAATCACATCCGCATCCGGTACGGCCTGCATCATACGTTGGCGCGCTTTTTCCGAACGTAACTGGCGTAGCTTTGCCTTCACATGCGGATCCCCTTCGGATTGCTTATACTCATCCTTAATTTCCTGACGGCTCATCCGCATTTTCTTATTATATTCATAGCGTTGATACAATAAATCCATCATGGCAATCACCATCAAGACAACCAGAACGCCCGCCATCATTTTAATAACCAGCGCGCGCAGCTCTATCATCACAGCGGCGATAGAGATATTCACAAAATGCTCAAAACCACCAAAGTAAGGATAGATGATAATAGTGGCGATCATGCCAATCACGCCGATCTTAAAAACCCCCTTCAGCAGTTCCACAATCGAGCGCATTGAAAAAAGACGGCCAAAACCCTTTTTGATCGAGACCTTGCTCCAATCCGGTTTGATGACTTCGGGCGCGAAAAGCGGGCCAATTTGCATAAAGGGCGCGGCAAAAGCAGCAAACATAAACAACAAAAGCGGCGGCAATAAAATGCCCATAACTTTTTTCACGCCCTCCCCCAGAACAACGCCAAGACCGCCCGGCATACCCGGTAAAGAATGAGAAAACTCAATATAAACGCGCAGCATACTCGCCAATTGAACCATCATCGGACCGACAAAAGCGATAATAAAAATCGTTCCGGCGAACAGCATCACCCAATTATTAACCTCACGCGACATTGCAATTTGCCCGCGTTTTCTGGATTCCTCCAGCTTTTTCGGGGTGGGTTCTTCGGTTTTCTGGGAATCGTCAGTTTGTTCTTCTGCCATAGTGTTATTCTACCCTATCCGCCGCCAGAAAGGAAAAACATCATGCCTGCCTCATATTCCCCCACCCAAAAGGAAAGTATTGCGGTACAAGCGAGGAAAAACAGAGTGATGGACAGTAATATTTGCAACGGCAAAGCCACCATAAACACTTGAATTTGCGGCATAAGGCGAGACAAAACCCCCATCCCGACATAAATTATCAAGGTTAAAACAATAAATGGGCTGGCGAGTTTTACCCCGACAAGAAAGCTCGCGGCAATGGCTTGTGATACAAATTCAGCCATAGAACCCGTATCAGGGATAGAGCCAAGGGGAAACAGCTCATAACTCTCAACCAAGCCGATAATGAGGAGATGATGCAAATTCAAAGTGAACAACAGCAAAACCCCGGTCATCGACAAAAACGCCCCCATGATAGAGCCTTGCGTTGCCAGAGACGGGTTAAAGACCTGCGCGTTGGCGAGGCCGGATTGCATCGAAATAATCATCCCTGCCGTATCCAGAGCAATCATAAAAATACGTGCAACAGTGCCAAATAAAACACCGATCACCAATTCCATTATAATAAGAGTAGCCAAAGCAAAGGTTGGCGGTATAGGCGAGGGCATATAAGGCAAAACGACAGGGAATAAAACGAAGCTAATCCCCAGTGCCATATGCAGACGTACACGCGGGGACACAAAGGAATCCCCCAGTCCCGGCATAATCATCATCGCCGTGCCGATGCGGGTAAAGGTCAATAAAAATGCCAAAACGCCACTGGCGAGGAAGGTTTCAAGAGCGCCTTGCATACGCTTACACCTACCCTCCGCCGCCGCTAATGATCCGGTCAGCAAGGGCCTCCATAAACACGACCAGCGTATTCATCATCCACGGCAGGAAGAAAAACATTGAAAAGAAAATCGCCATAATTTTAGGCACGAAAACCAGCGTCATTTCCTGAACTTGCGTCAAAGCCTGTAACAGCGCAATCGCAACCCCGACAACCAGCCCGACAATCAATATCGGCGCACTGATTTGCATTGTAATCAACAATGCCTGACGCGCGACTTCTATGACTTCTGTATCATTCATAGCATAAGCCTAACAGATCAATACCTTGTGAAGAATACCGATCGTCCACGTTTTTAAAATAAACCACATGAAATATTGTTGCGGGATTGTTGCGGGGGCGATATAAGCCAAAAAAGGACGCCTTAAATCGGCATCCGCATAATGTCTTGATAGGCGTTAATCATCTTATCACGAACAGCCACAACAGTTTGCAACGTAAGTTCAGCAGATGTTGCCGCCTGCACCACATCAATGGCAGAGGCCTCACCGGTAATGGCTTTGGCGGACATTTCTTCACCGGATTTCATTGTATCGACGGCTTGGGAAATATTTTGCTTCATAAAGTCGGCAAAAGACTCAACGCCGTTATCTGCGCCCTGTCCTAATCCTTTAATCTCAGAGCCAAGCTCGGTGATTGATCCCGCGCCTGTGATTTTTTGAGAATTAGAATACGCGCTTGCCGCTGCGTTTGGATTAATGCCGTTCATTGCCATGATTTATACCTTTTCCTGTTACCCAGTTTAACCTTGTTTTAGTTACGAAGCAAATCGATTGTCCGTGAAATCATTGCGCGAGATTGCTCAATCATTCCTAAATTCGCTTCATAAGAACGCTGCGCCTCTTTTGCATCCATCATTTCCAACATGGTGTTCACATTCGGCATTTTAACGTAGCCATCCGTATTTGCCGCCGGATGATCGGGATTATATTGCAGCGTAAACGGCGTATTAGAATCAACACTTATTTTATTAACCTCAACCAAACTGACGCCCATTTCACGATCAAGATGATTTTTAAAGCTGATCGTTTGACGCTCATAAGGATCAGAACCAGGGGTTAGACCCGTTGTATCCGCATTTGCGATATTTTCAGAGATCACCCGAATACGCGCGCCCTGTACCCGCATTCCGTTGGCAGAAGCCATTAAAGCATTTGCAATATCACCACTCATAATATTAAGTCCTCTTCTATAAATTCTTATCTATAATCTATCTACCTAAGGCCATGCGCATCATACCGACTTGCTTTTGGTAAATATTGATCATCAAATTATAATCCATATTATTTTGTCCGGCGTTCATCAGCTGTTCTTCCATGATGACCGCGTTACCACTTGGCGCAACCTCGTATGTATCTTTTTGCTTTTTCGCATTCACATTAATCCGGCTATTCGCGTTTGGTAGATGGCCTTCATTTGTTGTCGCAACGGCAACGGTTTTGGTACCGCCTGTTTGCGCCTTTAGCATGGAAGAAAAATCAACCTCAACCAAATCTTTTGGACGATATCCGGGGGTATCGGCATTCGCAACATTCTGCGCGATTATGCTCTGGCGTTGGCTCAAATAGCCCATTTTCGCTGACAGTGCCTGAAAGAGTCCTATATCTTGTATCGTCATGCTTTATAACCTTGTATAATCAGTTCCGATAAGAACAATGCAGGAAACATGCCAATGAGCGACGGTTTTGATGATCGATATAGAGGCAGCAAGGAAAAAGACCTAACCCCTTCAAATACAAAAGTAATTCCAAAGAAAAAGACAGCTGTCGCCCTGAAGGATTCAGAGGGTGGGAAAAAAGTTCCCCGTATTGCCGCCGCCGGACGGGGCAAAGTTGCCGAGAGAATTCTGGAGCTGGCCTTTGAGAACGGCATTAAAGTGCGCGAAGACAGCGATTTAGCCGAGCTTCTCACCTCGATAGAGCTGGACAGCCCCATTCCATCCGAAGCCTTCATGGCCGTGGGCGAGATATTATCCTACGTTTATAAAGCCAACGGCAAAGAAGATCCTTTCAATACCAAGGTAGAGAGTGATACATAATGACTATGGATGTTGCTATATCACCGGAATTACCACAGGCTTTACGGCTTGTTATTGCGCTTTGTCTTGTCTTTCTTGTTATGGGCGGGCTGGCACTTGTCTTAAAAAAGCTCGGCCTTGCCACAAGCAGCACAATAAAGAGCGGCAATAAAAAACGCCTAAAAATTGTGGAGTCGACCCCCCTTGATGCACGTAGACGACTGGTGATCCTTAAATGTGATGATAAAGAACATTTGGTTATTCTTGGCGCGAACAGCGAAATTATTATCGATAAGGATATACCTTCTGTGGATGGTTCCCAGAATTCCGTTTCAGGGTCTTAAGCTCTGCCCTGCTCCTGCGCTATGATAAAAATATGCGTAACAAAATATTTAGTAGATTTTTATTAAGCCTTGCGACCGTTTTTTTGGTCGCCCTGTTCGCGCATCCTGCACTGGCGCAAAACATCTCCATAGACCTTGGCGCAGGCAGTGACGGCACCGTAACAGGGCGCATCGTGCAAATGGTCGCCCTTATGACCGTCTTGTCATTGGCGCCATCCATCTTAATCATGATGACGTCTTTTACGCGAATCGTTGTGGTTTTATCATTCTTACGAACCGCCATCGGAATACAGCAAACACCGCCCAACACGGTGATGATCTCGCTCGCGTTGTTCCTAACATTTTTTATCATGGCGCCCACATTGCAATCAGCCTATGACGAGGGTATTGCCCCGCTGATAAATGAGGAAATTGACGAGATGGAAGCCTTTGAGCGCACAACAATGCCCTTTAAACGCTTTATGCTTCTACATGTGCGGGATGATGACCTTGAACTGTTTGTGGAGCTGAGTGACACCGGAAGCTATGACGAGGCGATGGATATTCCACTGCAAATTGTTATTCCATCCTTTATGATATCGGAGCTACGCCGCGCCTTTGAAATCGGGTTTATGCTGTTCCTACCGTTTTTGATTATTGATCTGGTGACCGCGTCAATTTTGATGTCGATGGGTATGATGATGTTACCCCCTGTAACCGTGTCCCTGCCGTTTAAAATCATGTTCTTTGTGCTGGTTGATGGCTGGTATTTAATCTCCGGTTCCCTGATCCAGAGTTTCACCACGGTCAGTGGTGGTGGATAGTTTTAACTTCTTCTATAATATTCACGCACACAAGACAGCGTATTCTTATACGTGAGACGTGAAATAACGCTGTAGAATGAGAAATACCGCAGACTATGGGCGGGCGGCGCGGTAGCTGTCTAGGAAATCCTTAAATAGATCAACTTCCGACACGACGGAAAGCAAGGTTTCCCTATCCGCAAGAGCGCTACTATGACGGGGACGGGTGATGACCTCGAACTGACGTGCTTTATGGGTTTGTAACATCAAATCGCTATATTTCGCGCGCATATTTCCTAAAGCGATACGATCATTGGAAAGACTGAGTGCGATAGAACGATTGAGGATCAAGTCTGATTGCTCCTGTGACAATGGCCTTGTCATGGAAATATTTTCATTCAGCAGAACATCATTCAAAAATTCTGCAGCCTCATCCCAATAACCGGCCTGCCACGCAACATCAGCCTTTAAGCGACTGCCCTGCTCGCTCGACTCCATTTTTTTCAGTAAAGACAAAGCCTTATCAAATTGTTTGTTTTGCGAATATGCCCTAATTTTCAGTAAAGCAATCTCCCCTTTACGTCCTTCTTTTTCCGGTGTATCCGACAGAAAAGGCAGCGTATCCGTGGCCTTGCCAAGCGCATTCATTGCTTTTTGCGGGTCTTTATTAATCAATTCAATCGCAGCCAGCCGAATGGCCACCCGCAATTTTTCTTTCCCTTCAAGTCGATGGTTCACTTGATGACCCAACAGCTTTGTTGCATGCCCCAAAAGATCGGCCTTCACCAAACGTTCTGCCAAGTTTTGAACAAGCATATCCCCTTGCGCACCAACGGGGGTTAGCTCACTGAACGTATCATAAAGAGAGACAGCATCCACAGCAGAGATGGTATCAAGATCTTCACCTAAAAACAGATTGGTAAAGGTCTCGCCCATGTGGCCGGCAATACGTTGTCCTAATGCGGTATCCCCTGCAATATCCGCCGCATCACGCATAATAGACAACCCCTTGATGAATTTTTTATCTTTGAAATAAGCATTCCCCAGCCAGTAATTAACCTGTGCCTCCAACTCATCACCGCGCCATGCATATCTAAGGCGTTCCAAGCGGTCAATCGTCTCATCATTGGTAATTTTACCGTCACTCTCCAGCAAAATAGTCAGGGCAAGCCCGGATTTCGTGCGATATAAATCATCTTTGTCATGTGTCAGCTCCTCCCACATGGCCATGGTTTTATCCTTTTGATTTTTCTGCCTGTAGGCCTCGCCGCGCAAATATTTCAAGGATGCCTTCATTGGATCTAATAACTCGGCCTTATGTTGCTCCACCAAAGCCATTAGCTCTTCTGCTGCATAAACATTTCCGGCGCGCAGATTAACCTCTGCCAGAACCAAAGCCAAACGATGGCCAATTTTATGGGGGTAGTCATGTAAAGGCTTATAATGGCCAGGTAAGGTTTTCGCCGCCTGTTGCCAATCGCCAAGGTCCGCCAGAACAAACGACTTCCAATATTTTACCTCACTTTCATTATCTAATTTTTTAAACAAAAAGTCCTCTAACGCCGCATCGCTTTTCCAATCCAAAGCCTTAGCCACGCCGCGCAAAGCAATAAATTCAGGACTTTCATGCAAGCCAGGTAACTCACCGCCTGCATAATTCAGATACCCCAAAGCCTCTGCCCCAAGACCATGAGAGAGATACATTTTACCAAGCGCCAATAAATCTTCTATCCTTCTCGTTTCCGACTTAGCTTTCATTCCGGCCAGTAGAATATTTTCATTGCGCCCAAGATCACGTGCCGCGCCCAATTGCCACTCGTCAAAACGGAAAAAATTGTTTTTATGCTGTTGATCTGCATGCCCTCCCTCTTGAGATGCAGCAGCAGCTGCTTTAGCTTTGTTCCGTTCAGTAAACATCCTTGCCTCATCCATATCCTTGGAAGAGGACAGCGTTAACCCGGACGATCTATAAATCTCGATACCATCGCCTGTCATTTCGACATGAAGATCATCGACCTTAGGGCGAATAACCATACCAACAGGTGACCTTAAAACATCAAAATCAATATAAGATAACGGTGCTCCGGTAAATTGCGTAGAATCTTCAACCAGAACCACTTTCAAGGTTTTACCGGTGATAGGATCCGCTAAATCAACAATATTGCGCACAGAGTCCAATGGCCAAAATATTTTATCTCCATGAAAATCAGGTGAATTTTCTATGCGGCGCACGGGTTTAATAGGCTTTGCCTCTTTCACCTTGGGACCCATAATAATATCCCAGATCAGACCACCCCCCTTTGCCTTGATACGTAAAGGCGTTTTAGGCATCGTCATATGATATGACATACCATCTTCCATCAACATCGGTTGAAAGGGCGAAAACATCTCGGGCGTTGGGCTGCTTATCCCCGGAATCACGTCAGAGGACAAGCCCTCCATCACCAGCCATAACGCTCCGTGATTTTCAAACACAGCCAGATCAATGCTTTGCGTAGCGCGCAAAGAGATAACGTGATGCTCCTCCTTCACTGCATTCGATAATTTTTTCTGCACGGGTGATGGCTGTTTGCCACGCGCTATGATCGCTTGCATTCCGTCGGATTTTTTATCCACCTTCTTGTGTTTTTCCTTCGGCGCAGCGATTTCCGGTAAATTTTCCGGCACCAAGACAAAGGCAGGCGGTGTTTTTTCCCTTTTTTCAACCACCTTGGCCGGTGGCAGTTTTTCTGGAGAAGGCTTTGTCTCTATCACCACTTTAGCAGTCGTCTCGATTTTTTTCTTTTGTTCTAAAGAAGATGCTTTTTTAAAGGACTCCGCGTCCTTAGGATCACTTGGATCATAGATATCCAGAATAATGCGCTTCCCGATTTTAAAGCCTCTTACCTTACTGCTTTCAGGCACACTCAATGATACGGTCAGAGGGTTCGTAGAGATCACTTTTATCGCAGAAACATTATCCAAAACAGAAAAATCAATCTGCGTTGTATCAATTTTAGCCGGACGATCAAATTTAATGATCAACACACCATCGCCCGTCTCATCCAGAGAGTATGTAACTTTTTCTGTCCACCCTAACGTTACGCGTGAATAACCATCGCGCGCCCCTGTACGCAAAGGAACATTATCCTGAGCATATAGCGGAGCGGCGAACAAAAAACACAGAAGTAAAGACGTTAAGAAAGAATATCTTTTCATGAGTTTAGAATGCCATAGCCAAAGTGATAAGTCACGCACTGCCCTCTTATTATACGGCTCTTTATCCGGCTTTATTTCAAACCTTTAAATTTAATGCGCAGGCCGTCATCATCCATCAAGATAATATCGACGCGTCTGGAAAGACCATAGCGTTCTTCCACAGTGGCATTTTCTGACATTTCATCAAAACGCGCACTGGATAACCCCCGAATTGTGATGTCGCGTGAATACCCGACATCCTTTAACATGACAGAAACTGCGGCACTACGCGCCAAGGACAGCTCCCAATTTGTGCGATATGGTCCATTTCCTGTTATTGGTCTGGGGTCGGTGTGACCTGCAATTTCGATACGATTTTTAACACGCGAAAGCGCGCCGCCCAGTGCAAAAAGAACTTTCTTGCCCTTCAAATTAATCTGGGCGCTGCCGCTTTTAAATAGAAGTTCCGAAGGCAAAGAAATAACCAAACGTTTGTCATTTTCAAAAATAAGAACATCCTTAACGCCATTGGATTTCAATATGTTTTTGACCAAGGCCTTCAAATACCTCAAAGACAAAGCGCGGGATTTATCAATTCTGTCAATGCTTACAACATCTTGCGATCCAGCATTATGGGGTCTGGATTCTTGATAATTAAATTTACTGCTGAAAGAATCTGCTATTTCCTGCCATTTTTCTTCCACTGGAACAGACATCGAATACAGCAAAACAAAAAATGTCAGCATCAACGCCATAACATCCGTAAAGGTAATCAGCCACAATGGCACAGCCTGCGCCGTATCATCTTGTTTACGTATAATTGATGAATAATGGGGAGGGTTTTGTGTGGGAGGAAATTGCGTCTCTTCCTCTTCCTTTTCCTCCTCTTTTTCATTTTCATCTGGATCAACATCGGCATTTTCGTGAGAATCATCAACCATCACAGTTCTCCACTCTTGCGCTTTTCACTATTGATTTCAGCAAGAATATCAAACGGTTTATACCGATAAAAATATAAATCAATAAAACCAATATCCCCTTTTCCAACGCCCGCACTAATCATTTTTTTAGGCAAGCCGGAACGCTCCAACTTTTCAGCAAAACCACTGACACGTTTTAAATCACGCAGAAATTCATCGGGAGATTCTTTTTGAAGAACCGCAGGGTCTTCCGCCAGATTTAAAATCATATCCACGCGATAAGCCTGCCCCTTTTCCTGTGAACGCAGAATTGAAACCATAGAAAGCACGAAAGATCCACGGCCATCCATCGCCACATCATCATACCCAATGCCTGATATATCAATTGCATTTTCAAATGCCCCAACATCTGTGCGCACATGCATCACCGTTCCAAGTCGATTCCTTGTTGCCTGAAATCCAGAAATATGTGCATTAAACAAACCATCTAAAGCCTCTAGCGTATCCCCCTCACCACTTGCGACGCGGGGTGTTGCTTCCTTCACCGGATCTTCTGATTCTTTAGGAATATGATTGGAAAAAGCCAAGGATAGTGAGCTTATCACAGGACTTGTCTTGGAATCATCAAAGCTGGATACTGCATTCATCACAATGAAAAATGACAGCAACATAAGGAACAAAGCCAAGGAAAGGAACTGATTTGCCATATCACCAAAATATTCTATTTTAAGATGTGTATTCTACTTGGATATTCTACTCTAAAAACAAATAAAAAGCGATAGGACAACCTACCGCTTCTATAAATGAATATACGAGGCTCTTTAACTCTAGCCGGAGACACCGTCAAGTTCAGCCAATAACTTATCAATATCATCTTGAGAAATGGCTTCACTTGCCAATTGCGGGCCGTTCATCAAGGCCTCATCACCTGTTCTGGTATCCTTTTGAAGAATATCAGATGTGTTAACACCAAGAACATTGACGAGTTTATCAATCTTTTCCTCAATATCTCTGAATGTTTTAACCACTTTTGATACGCGTTGCCCGGTAATATCCTGAAAGGAACATGCCTCAAAGATTTTCATCACTTCTGCGACAATAGCATCCGCAGTTTCTCCACCAACCTCAGCAGCTTTTTCCTGAATCACATCACAGCAATCCATAATCGTTCCGGTTGCCTCGGATGTTGCATCGACAATCGCGTCAAGTTCATCCGTTGCACAGGGAATATCCTCCCCCGTAATACCGGATGGACGGACCATACCAAGATCTTGGCGTGTTTCTTCAATAACAAGTAACAGATCTCTAAGTTCTGTCATAATTGCCTTTAAAGATACTTTATCATCTTGCCCGACTTTATTAACAACCGACGATATAATCGCAACAATACGATCTTTTTTACCAGCACTTTCATCATTCTTTTCTACAGATACATCAGACATTCACGCCCCCTTACACATACAAGAAATTATACTTTTATTTAAAAGTCACCAAGAACTGAAGTAATTTTTCCCTTCAGTGTTTCGGCATTAAATGGCTTCACAATATAGTTATTAACACCGGCTTGTTTCGCCGCGATCACATTTTCGGTTTTACTCTCTGCTGTAATCATAATAAAGGGCACAGTTTTAAACGCTTGCTCCGAAGCACGGATTTTCTTTAAAAATTCAAAACCACTCATTGGTTCCATATTCCAGTCAGAGATAACAAGACCATAATTCTTCATTTTTACTTTTTCAAAAGCCATCGTTCCATCTGTTGCTTCATCAATATTATTAAAGCCTAGCTGCTTAAGCAGGTTTTTAATAATCCTCAACATTGTTGTATAGTCATCGACAATCAAGACATTCATATTCATATCTACAGCCACGGTGTTCTCCTTATCATTCTAACGAACATATTTAATATAATAAAAACTCAAGAAACAGATACAAGACGAAGAAACGTCCCTTCTGTGTTTGCACAAGAAAGAATTATGAGCACAAATAGTTAAGACATCGTAACCATGAGACAAAAAAGAATAATACCCTCTTGCCCAGCATAGTATACGAACCATCAACAAAGAAAAGAGGAAAGACTTTACCCCCTTAAATACACCCTGAAACCGTGGGGAAAACATACATGAGTATACATCACCGCAAGACTGGTAATTTCTTTTGGTCAACCAGCATGATAGTGATTGTACGTACACGTTCAGGATTCATCGCCGCCATGACGGGGGAAACTTTACGCTCTGACATTCTGGAAATAACAGCAATAAGAACATCAAGATCCAGAGTATCAAAAATCCGCGCCGCGTCTTTTGGTTTCATCCCCTCATAGATTTTCACCAGACGTGCAACCCGTTTTTCCTCCTCCTCAGACTGATCATTAAGCAGTTCTTCAATTTCCTTACGGAGTTTTTCAAGTTCCTGATATTTACGACCCAGCTCTTGTTCTGTTGCCTTTAGAAGAGCCTCTCTCATATGAAGGTCTTTTTCATATTTATCCAAATCGCTGCGACGCTTGGATAAATCTTCAAACAATTCCATTTTTATCTGACTAGAATCAAAATCAGAATCGCTGGCATCGCGCCACTTTGGTGTTTTGGCACTTTCTTCATCATCTACGACCTCAACACCATCATCATGATCATCTTTCTTTTTGGGCTTTTTTTTCTTTTTATCCGCTTTATCGTGCTTTTTATCCATATCATGATCGTCGGACTTATCCTTTTTACTTTCCGCAAAAGCCGTTCCTGACAGGTTAGATATACCGGTAAAGACCTCTGTTAAACGTAAGGAAAACGACAGTACAGCGACAATAAGAAGCAATGGTAATAATTTGAAAGAACCCTTCATTTATGAACGCCCTCGCTGTGAAATATTACGTTTGCTTGCACGCAAAGCATCAAAAAGCTCTCTTTCCGCTTGGCTCTGCAAATCTTTCGGCGCAACATCATTCTCATCATCATAAGCATCATTACTGGCCGACGAATCCAAATGACTTTCCAGTGTATCCAAATCGGCAATATCGCGATCTTGTATCATGAAAGAGGGCATCGCCACATCTTCTTCAGATTTTGCAACATTCTTTAACGTTGAGGTGTAATCCTGTTTACGACCATCGCGTACAGGATCCTCTTGTCTTTTATGCGTTGGCACGCGCGACACATTCTTAGTGAATGATTGCCCCGATGGATGCAACATTTGCGCCGCGACCCTGTTTTGTTCAGCTAATTTTTCAAGGCGTTGCGCCATCCCCTCGCCCGCTTCATTTATTATCTTAAGCTCTTCCGACATTGCCTTCGATTGACGAATCAAATTCTCCAAGTCGCCGGCTTCCTGTGCGCTTGCTTGTTTTAACGTTTGAACGGCACGCTCTGCTTGGTCAATACTGGAAAGTAAACTGGTGATAACATTATCAAACTCACGGCGATGCGCCTTAAAAGTATTCAGATTTTTAGAGAGGCGCATGACATAGAAAATCGTCGCCCCCAGGAAACACAAAATAATAATATCCAAAACTAACGCAATTAACTCACCACTCATGAATTTGCACTATCCTCCTCAGGCTCTATGTATTCTTCGATACGTACAGCAATATGCCCCTGACGCTGGCCAACGGGGCCTTTAAACATCGGAAACTGACCACAGCGCAGCTCAATATCTTCATTCGTATATCTATTTAGCATAAGTTGATCGCCAACTTTCCAGTTTAGCATTTCCCCCAACGGCACGGCCAATTCACCTAAAACAGCCTGTAATTGTATCTCCGTTTTATGCAGTTCTTCCGTCAAATGCGTTTCCCAAATAGAGTCACGGCCAAATTTTTCTCCCATAAACATCTGCAAGAGCAATTCACGAATAGGCTCCAACGTTGCATAGGGGATTAGAATTTCCATACGACCACCACGATCACCCATATCAACGCGCAAACGCGTCAATACGCAGGCATTACCGCTTTGTGTGATTGTGGCAAAACGCGGGTTTGTTTCAACGCGATCCAAATTAAAACTGACCGGAGACAACGGATCAAAAGCAGTAGATAGATCCGTCAACGTCACATGGATCATCTTTTCAACCAGCTTACTTTCAATCGTAGTATAGGGGCGACCCTCTACACGAATGGAAGACTCACCCTTACGACCACCAAGCAACACATCAACGATTGAATAAATCAGCGCACTATCTGTGACCATCAGACCGTTATTATCCCATTCTTCGGCCTTGAAAACAGACAGCATCGCAGGCAAAGGAATTGAGTTAATATAATCCCCAAAACGCACAGTCGACACCTGATCCAAGCTCACCTCGACATTATCACTGGTCAAATTACGCAAAGACGTTGACATCAGACGTACAAGACGGTCAAACACGATATCGAGCATCGGCAAACGCTCGTAATTAACCATCGCAGAGTTAATAAGTGCCATAACACCGGAATTTTCGCCGGAATCACCACTATCATCATCAAAGCCAAGAAGACTATCAATTTCATCCTGATTTAGAATACGGGCATTATCCCCGTCACTTTCACCGTCATCTTCGCCCTCAGCATCCGCGCTGACATCATCAGCATCGCCGCCATCTTCGTCAGCCATGGAGGCCCACTCATCCATCATGGCCTGCTCTTCTGCGCTCATTTGTTCTTTTTCGTCGGTATCGCTCATTTCAATACTTTAATTCACCTTGTTTATTTACGTCATATCTTCACGTCTCGAATCTATATAAGCAAGATACGTGCCGTTTAAGTTTATATCCAGCCAAACAATGACTTACTGTATAAGAATTTCCTGAAACAAAACATCTTTTATTTCTATAGGATCAGAGGCTTGATTCACCCGCCACAGCAATTCCATCTGCAATCGGTATATCCCCGCAGAGCCTCTTAAATCACGCACGCGCAACTCTCTTAAATACGTTTGGAACTGATCGATAACACGCGGGATGATCGCCTCAACCTCGGCTTTTTCACTTGGGTCTTCCAATTCCAATTGAACGGTTAAACGTAAATATCGCGGCGTGCCGTCCTCTGTATTCAAATTCACAATCATCGTCGGGATTGCTAGGAAGGCCGTTTCACCGCCTTCTTCACCATCGCCGCCATGCCCGTCGCTCGATTTTTTATCGCCTTTTTTCTTCTTTTTATCACCATGACCATCATCTTCGTCCTCGTGATCGCCCTCTTCCTCTTCACACTCTTCAGGAACGTCTTCATCATCACCATGCTCACCACTTTCCTCGTGATCAGCATCTTCATCTATGATACATTCCTTTTCAATGCCCAAAATAGAATCAAGCATACCCATAAAGTAAGCACCCGCGCCTCCGCCAACAAGCAGCAGAATAGGCACAAGAATCATCAGCAGCTTTTTCTTGCCGCCTTTTCCTTCCTCTTCGCCTTCGCTATCTTCGCCATCTTCCGCGCCTTCTGCAACTTTATCTTCTTCGTCTGCCATTGTTTTTCCGTCTCAATTTAGAGGTTGTTTTTGATTTAAAACCCAAGAAATTTTTTTGATTATAAAACAAAGTAAGCCCCACGTCTAACCGGGAACGAGAACTATCAACACCATAGTTGATGTTTGTGACAAAGCCGCATACGGAAAATTTTGCCCTTATAGCCATAATAAAGTGCTTACCCACAGGCCAAAACATCCAGAGCAGAAAAATGCGCCTACACTGAAATCACAATAAACACCTGAAAATAAACGTTTTTATATTTTGGCATGGTCTTCGCATTGTACAGATCGGAAGAATAGGAAAATATATAATGGAAAACAGTATTTATCTCGGACTATCCCGACAAATGGTTTTGAAAACCAACATGGACATTGTGGCCAATAATATTGCCAACATGAATACCAGTGGTTTTCGTGGGCAAAATCCGATATTTGAGGAATACCTGTCTGATCCACGCTATGGCGATGATGAATTGTCATTCGTCTATGATTACGGCCAATACCAAATGACCGACCCCGGACCAATGCGGCAGACCGAGAACCCATTGCATGTTGCCTTAAGCGGCCCCGGCTTTATGGGGGTACAAATGCCCAGCGGTGAAACCGGATACACACGCGATGGTAATTTCCAGAAAAGTGCCGATGGCACTTTGGTCAATTCATCGGGATGGCCGGTTATGGGACAAGGCGGGCCGATTACAATCCCGGCAAGCTCCACAGAGATATCCATTGATGAACGCGGCATGATCTCTGACCAGAACGGCACAATCGGGCAATTACAGATTGTCGAATTTGATAATGTGCAAGAGTTGGAAGCCAGAGGTAATAATCTCTACACAACAGAGGGCGCATTTACCGCCGCGGCAAAAACCACGGCGCAACAAGGGTTTTTAGAAGGATCAAACGTCAATTCAGTGGTTGAAATGACCCGCATGATCGAAATTCTTCGCGACTTTCAGACCACACAGAAATTACTGGACAGCGAGCATGACCGCCTGCGTTCAGCCATACAGAAATTAACCCGCGTTTAGGGCGTAAAACAGAATTTAAGAAAAGGACATAAATCATGAGATCACTTGATATCGGCGCAACAGGCATGATGGCACAGCAACTTAATGTTGATGTTATCTCCAACAACATCGCCAACATGACAACAACCGGATATAAAAGGCAACGCGCCGCGTTTCAGGATTTGATTTATCAAAACCTTAACCGCCCTGGCTCTACATCATCAGACTCCGGAACAACGGTTCCCTCTGGTCTACAAATCGGGCTTGGTGTTAAAACCGGCGCGGTTTACCGCATGCATTCACAAGGCCCTATCCAAATCACAGAAAACGAACTGGATTTAGCTATATTGGGACGCGGATTTTTTCAAGTTGACCTACCTGACGGCACAACTGCCTACACGCGTGACGGAACATTCCAGATTAACGAAAATGGTGAAGTTGTTACCGTACAAGGTTACACAGTTGTACCATCCATCACGGTTCCGGATAATGCCACAGGCATAGATATTAATGCCGAAGGTGAAATCCTCGCCAGTATTCAAGGACAAACTGCTGTTCAAAATCTTGGCCAGCTACAAATGGCAGATTTCGTAAACCCCACAGGCCTTGAGGCTGTCGGTAATAACTTCCTGCTTGAAACAGAAGCATCAGGATCACCCGTTACAGGCATCGCCGGACAAGGGCAATTCGGCGGCATAGAACAAGGCGCACTGGAACAATCCAACGTCAATGTCGTGTCAGAGATAACATCTCTTATCGCTGCGCAACGTGCCTATGAAATGAATTCAAATGTCATTTCAACAAGTGATGAAATGCTCCGCACGGTGGCACAGCTTCGCTAATAGAAACGCGTTAGGAACAGGATAAGAAAACATGACACATACAGCAAAAAGAACAGGGCAATATTTCATCCTCGCATCTCTTGCATGCGCGGTTATGTTTTCCTCCTATTCTGCACAGGCCATTGGCTTGAAAGAACATAGCGTTTTAACCGGTGACACCATCACATTAGGCGATATTTTCTATGACCTGCCGCGTGATGAAGAACGCGTATTAGGCAACGCGCCACGCCCTGGTAAGGATATGGTTTTAAACGCTAGAACCCTTTTGCGAATTGCCATCGCGCTTGATTTGCCATGGAGACCATCCAGCACATCTGACAATGTTATTTTACGTCGTGATGCAACAGTTATCGAATATGACCAGATCAAAGAAGCACTCTACACCGCCCTCTATGATGAAGAGGTCTATGGCGATTATGAGCTCAGCATTCCCGCGCAATATCACAAAATTATCCTGCCGCACGATCAACCGGCCAACATGGTTATTACGCGCTTTACCACAGATGCAAAAAACAAGACCTTTGAGGCGACCATCGCCGCGCCCTCTGCCGAAAATCCGATCCAACATTTTCAAATCAAAGGGCATATGAACGCGGTTATTACCGTCCCCGTTCTAGCCAATAATTTGCAATCAGGACATGTTATTACCCAGCAAGATATCAAATATATTAAAATCAAAGAGCGTGAATTTACGCGCGACACGATTGCCGATGCCTCTATCTTAATTGGCATGACAGCTCGGCGCGTTATCCTTGCGGGACGCCCGATCAAAACATCTGAAATGATCGCCCCCAGATTAATAGAGCGTGGAGAGATCGTCACATTATCCTTAAACATCGGCACCATGGCCTTAACCACGCAAGTCAAAGCCCTGCAAGATGGTGCGAAAGGCGATATTATCCGCGTTGTGAATACGGCCAGCAACAAAACATTACAGGCTGTCATCACCGGCATTAAT
This sequence comes from Alphaproteobacteria bacterium, assembly GCA_002401695.1. GTDB lineage: Bacteria > Pseudomonadota > Alphaproteobacteria > Micavibrionales > Micavibrionaceae > UBA1672. The sequence continues at coordinate 225,057 of NVTV01000002.1, read as the reverse complement.
CAGGTCTCTATCCTGCAACATTAGAAATTTACACCATATGAGGTTCATACTATGCGTAACGTTAAAAGCAATATAAAATCGACCGGCCTTGCCCTTATGGCATGCAGCATGCTGAGTGCTTGCTCCACCGCGGATAGGATATCGAATATTGGCAAAGCCCCTGAAATGGCGACAATCGCAAACCCGATGACAGATCCGGCCTATCAGCCTGTCAGCCTACCAATGCCTGCGCCAAAGAAAATCGTAAAACAGCATAACTCCCTATGGCAAAGTGGCCGCGTCACCTTCTTTGAAGATCAGCGTGCAAATGATGTGGGTGATATCATCACCGTTACAATTGATATCAAAGACGAAGCCACAATAGAAAATGAATCATCACGCACCCGCGCCAGCAATGAAGACGCCGGACTGGATAATTTCTTGGGGTATGAGACCGCGCTAAACCGCATCTTGCCGCAAGATGTCGATAATGCAAATTTAACGGGCTTTGATTCCAACTCATCGCACACTGGTTCCGGCAGTATTGAGCGCGAGGACGAGATTAAGGTACGGATGGCCGCTCTGATAACACAGATGCTGCCCAACGGGAATATGGTCATTCACGGAAAACAGGAAGTTCTTGTGAATTTCGAAAAACGCATCTTGCAAGTTGACGGCGTTATTCGTCCAGAAGATATCTCGGTCAATAACACAATTTCCTACGACCAAATCGCCGAAGCGCGCATCATCTACGGCGGCGAAGGCCAAATATCAGACATGCAGCAGCCAAGATACGGTCAGCAGCTTTACGATATCCTCTTCCCATTCTAGGGTTTAGAGAGAATATAACGCACATAAAAAAGAGGGTCTAAACGCCCTCTTTTCTTATTTTATTTACTGAAATTACAAAGGCTTAGTCTCTTTGTGTTTTTTCCATACGCTCATGATGCTCTTGCGCTTCCAAACCGAGAGACGCGATCGGACGGGCTTTCAAACGACCAATACCAATCGGCTCGCCCGTTTCATCACAATACCCATATTCATCATCATCCAATTTTCGGATCGTTGAATTAATTTTGGAGATCAACTTACGCTCTCTGTCACGGGTGCGTAATTCCAGTGCATGATCGGTTTCCGCCGATGCACGATCTGCCATATCCGGCTTTTGCAATTCTGTGCTTTGCAGCGTGTCTTGAATTGTTGTTTCGGACTCTTTTAATAAGTCTTCGCGCCATGTGATCAGCTGTTGACGAAAATATTCCTTCATCACCGAATTCATGAATTCGCCCTTATCCTTTTCAGGATCATAATCGGGGGGGAGAGTTACGCTATTTGGTGTTGTCATTTTTTGTGTCCTTTTTACTCTTAATAGAGCCTATAAACTGAACATATTCTCTTAAAGATCAGAGAATATACGTGTGTTATCCCTTAAAAACAAGAAAATTGATTCTTTTTCGGCTAACTGTCTGTTTCTCAACTACCCTTGATCCATCGCATAACGCATTTTTGCAAGCTCAACTTGCGCCCGCAGGTCAATTTCATCCATGATTGCGGTTAAGGCCGGATCGTCAATTTTATCACGATGGGATGCAACCACATCGGCAACATCAATCATATGACCAACCGTTAAATCACCGCTTAACATTTTTATACGGATATCATCCAGCTTTGCCAGAATATTATCCGCCCGCACCTGAACACGTTTCTTCGCCGCGCCTTGCATCGGGTCTTCCGTTTCTTGAATCGCCAGCAAAGCATCTAGCTGCGCAATATTTTGCGTCGCAGAGGTGCTGACCGCTTCACTGGCACCTCCTGTTATATATTGGCTAAAATCTACATTACTGTCCCCGCCGGCAGAAGAGGATGACTTCTGCGTACCGGATGTTGACTTAGGGCCTTTAGAACCACCGACTTTCATAACATACGCCTTTCTTTATCTACGTGCGAATCCATAGCCTTAATTATACGCCCGATCAAACAAGGCGATCAAGTCGGTAAGAATTGCCTAGCCCAATCCCGCAGCAGACAAAAACTTCCTATCATTCAGGGCGCAGGTGCAATGTTACCTCCCTCATAAAACGCCATAACGATTGAAAACACAGGGTTTTTAAAACTGGCACAGCTTTCGCAACGTCTATTTAGAGAATTCAACAAAGGTTTTCCTCAAAAGCGTAAAAGTAGAGAAAAGTAGAGTTAAAGTAGAAAGTAAGAATGTTTAGTTTTGGACAAACATATAAAGCGAACACTTCGGTGGTATTCCGGTCGTCACTCCTAAAGAATTTAGGGGTTGTAGTGACGGCCGGAGCATTACTGTTTCAGCCATTCGCACCTGCTTTTGCCAAAACCTCACGCATTAAAGATATTGTCTCCATCGAAGGTGTCCGCGAAAACCAATTGGTTGGGTACGGTCTGATCGTTGGTTTAAATGGCACAGGTGACGGCCTTAACAACTCACCCTTCACAAAACAAAGCCTGATTGCGATGTTGGAGCGTTTGAACGTTAACATCCGCGGCGAAAACGTGAATACAGGGAATGTTGCCGCCGTAATGGTGACAGCCACCCTGCCCCCGTTTGCCAATCAGGGGTCAAAAATTGATATTAGTGTCTCCGCACTTGGCGATGCCAGCTCTCTGCAAGGCGGTACATTACTTGTAACCCCTTTGATTGCGGCAGATGGCGAAGTTTATGCGGTGGCACAAGGTGGAATCAGTATTGCCGGATTTTCAGTTGAGGGAGACGCCGCCTCTATCACGCAAAATATCCCAACCGCAGGGCGCATTCCCAATGGCGGGATTGTTGAACGCGAAATTGATTTCCAGCTTGAAGATTTGCAACAAATCCGTCTAGCTTTAAGAAACCCCGACTTCACCACGGCGCGTCGCATTGCACAAGCCATCAACGGCTTTACCAATTCCACACTGGCCAAAGCAGAAAACTCTTCCAGTGTTGTTCTGCGCCGCCCCAGCAATTATGACGGCACAATTGTTGACCTTATTACAGATATAGAGCAACTACCCATCCAGCCTGACCAACCCGCAAAAGTTATCATCAGTGAGCGTTCAGGCATTGTCGTGATGGGCGCGGATGTTCGGGTCAGCAGCGTTGCGATTGCGCAAGGCAACCTGACACTTAAAATAAATGAAACACCGCAAGTTTCCCAAGCCAACCCCTTCGCAGATCAGGGCGAGACCGTTATTGTCCCGCGCACCGATGTTTCCGCCAATGTTGGTGAGGATGTAAAGCTGACCGTTCTTCAGTCCGGTGTGACCTTGCAAGAACTTGTCACAGGATTAAATCAACTGGGCGTTAAACCCCGCGACGTTATTACCATTCTACAAGCCATAAAAGCAGCCGGCGCGTTGCAGGCGGAAATAGAGGTGATGTAATGAATAGCTCCCCCTTAACCGCAGAAACGTCACTCGCCCTTATGCAGGCGTCACAATTAAAACAGCAAACCGAAGACATGGTAAGAAACCGTGAACGCGTTGAAGAAAGCGCCCGTGATTTCGAAGCGGTCTTCATTACCGAAATGATGAAACCGATGTTTGATGGCATTAAAACCGACGGCCCTTTTGGCGGCGGTAAAGGCGAAGAAATATTCCGCGGGATCATGTTAGATGAATATGGCAAGAATGTTGCATCCCTCAATGTGATCGGCATTCAAACACAAGTCGCAAACAAATTGATAGAGATGCAATCCGCAAGAACGGCAGAAGCCATTCAAAAAGATCATAGCAATACAGATCAGGGCAATACCGATACAGAAATAGACCAAAAAATAACTGACTTAGAACTTATAGAGAAATAGAGGCACAATAAGATGAACAAAAACACGCAAAAACAAAGCACAAAAGTTCTTGGCAAAGATGTTAATCAAGCCCTGCGTGAACTTGTGCGCCTCAATAAAAGACTTATAGACTTTGCAGATCAGGAAACACAAGGCCTGGTCACCAGCGATCATATGCGCTTTGCATTTATCCAACAGGACAAGGAGAGTCTGGCGCGCCAATATATGCAAGCCTCGGAAGAATTCCGAACCCGCCTTGATGATTTCCGTCATGCCGATAAAAGCATCTTGATGCAGCTTGAAAAGCTACAGACCGAGCTGAAGGAAAAGACACAGAATAATAATGTGTTGATCGACCAAATTAAGACACGCGCCGCGGCGAACACGCAATCAACACTGTTCACGGTGCAGGAATTGGGGCAACGCGTACGCTTGCCTGATAACGCAGCCCTAAAAGGCACAAACCAAGAAGAAAGGGTCGCATCATGAGCTATGAACAACAGCCCCCTGCGCCGGAAAACATCGCGCAACCGCAACAAATACAATTCAGAACGCTTTCGAAAGATACGAATACCGCGCTTCGCGAGGTTGCGTCCACAATCAACAAAATGAGTAAAGTTTTTGTTGAAGAAACCGATGCTCTGAATGCAACGGATAGAACTGCCTTTATTGCACTACAGGAAAGAAAATTCCTGACGGCACAAGAATACCAAAACGACATGGGGCAAATAATTAGCCGCAAAAACGAGATGACCAGCGCCGACCCCGCGATGAAAGAAAAATTGAAGAAAATGCAAGCCGATTTTGCGGAAATTTCCAGCCAAAATATGGAGGCTCTTTCACGCATGCAACGCTGTACCGAGAAATTGGGCAATACAATAAGAAATGCCGCCATTCACGCTGCGCAAAAGCACCGTGGCTACAGCTATGGTGAAAATGGAGCGATATCCAATGCCGCAAAAAGAAAGGCCATTTCATCCGGCCTTAGTGAAACAGTGTAAGGCAGAGAATTATATAATTAAGGTATATAAATTATGACGTTAAATTTTTTCACATCAGAAAATGGATTTCAAAAATCCCTTATTGATCCATCATCATCGATTGGAACAAAAAAGGACTATACGACATCCCTGAAACGTGAAGAATTCCACTCATCCCGTTCGAAAAGCAGTGACCTCAAGCAATCAGAGCAAAATGAAAAATTTGCCGATATGATGAATAGCCTGAAAAAGAAAACAACAAATAGCGATAAGACAGCCCCCGCAACAGAGAAAAAGATAGAGGCTGAAATACGCGCAGATATTGCCCTGAAAAGTGCTGAAATAAGCCTGTTCAAAACCAAAGAAGCGGCCCTATCTATAGAATTAAGTGCCGTGCAATCAGACGTTAAGGCACAGGATACGGACGTAAACCTTGCCAATATTGTGGCTTTGAACGCGGAAATACAGCGTTTAATAGAAGAACAAACACAAAATAATGGCGTTAAAGGCGATATACAGGGTGACATCGTTGTTACGACAGAAACCAAATCCGAAAAAATAGAGAGCATATTCGCCCTTCTCGCCTCTTTCCTTAATCACGGTGGTGATGAAGACATCAAAGATGGTGAACCTGATGTCGCCTTTATCTCCGTTTTGGCACAAATTCAAGAACTGGCACAATCCGAAGACGCTATTGCGATTACCAGTGGCCTGACCCCTGAACAACTCACCGCATTGCAGGACTATATGCAGGATTACGTGGATGGTGTCTTGGAACAACGTGACCAAGACGTATTAGAAGCACTGGCCGCACAATGGGTATCCCTTAACCCGCCTGCCAAAGAGACAGTGAAAGAAACGCTGAAAGAGACTGTAAAAGAAGCCCTCCAAGACAGCAAAAATCAGGAGATGCAAATCATCCGGACGAAAGCAGACACGCCAAAGTCCAAAGAACAGCAAACGCAAGCCCGCTTTGAAGGACGTTATGACGCGCGTTATGACGGCAACAGTGAAACGGCGCGCACAAACACAGATGATAAAAACACAACGGACTTTAAAGCCACGCTTAAAAATGCCGATGCTAAGTCTAGCGGTGCAACGGCAACCACGGCGAAGAATGACAATACACAAAGTGCAGGACAGCGTTTCTTGCAAACAACAGGCTTGGCGACGCAAGGGCAAACATCACCAGCTGATCCAACCGCAACAACGCCAGCAACGGTGCAATCCCCTCTGCAGAGCAGCATGACCAATGTGATAACTCAATCACAAAGCGCGACACAGGCGCATCCGGCAACACAAATGGTTTCCGCAACCATTCAAAAAGCCGTAAAAGCGGGTGAAGACACAACGATAAAGCTTAAACTCAACCCGCCGGAGCTTGGCCGCGTTGAAGTGAAGATGAGCATTGATAAAGATAATGTCACGAAAATCGTTCTGACGGCGGAAAAACCCGAGACCTATATGATGTTAAAGCAAGACGCAGAAATACTTGAGCGCGCGCTTAGCAATGCAGGCTTAGACACAAATGGCGATTTAAGTTTCGAACTGGCGAGTGAAGACCATGATTTTGGTCAAGATAGCAAGCAAGGACGCAGCAAACAAAATAACAATTCAAACGGCTTGCCGGACGAGGATATTATTGAAACCTCAATGGACTGGCAGGTCGATCCACAAACAGGCCAAATGCACTATAACGTGCTGGTTTAACGAGGTATTAGGAGAGAGAAAATGACAGGTGATGTAACAATAAATAATGCATTGAATTTTGCAGAAAACACGGCAAATTCATCGGCGCAACTAGCGTCAGATTTTGATGATTTTTTGGTACTGCTGACCACACAACTGCAAAATCAAGATCCATTAGACCCTGCAAGTTCATCTGAATTCACCAGCCAATTGGTTCAGTTCGCCGGTGTTGAGCAATCCATTAACACCAATCAGAAACTGGATGCTCTGGTCTCGCTCAGCCTCGGCTCTTCGTTCTCTTCTGCGCTGAATTATGTTGGAAAAGACATCAGCTATATCAGTTCCGAAGGGCATTTCAACGGCACTGACCCTGTAAAAATTGCATATGCGATTAATGGCGATTCCGTCGATACAACAATTAACGTTTTTGATGAAGACGGCACTTTGATTCTCTCGAAAGATGTTGCAAGCAACGCCACAGAGTTTGAATGGGATGGCAAAGACGAAAATGGCAACGTTCAACCTGAAGGCACCTACACAATCAGAGTCGATGCATTGGACGGACAAGACAACGGATTAACAGTGACAACAGTTGTCACCGGTCATGTCAGCGGTATCGAAACACAAAACGGATCGACCTTCTTATTGGTTGGATCACGCGCGGTATCACTTGGAAACATTATTAACGTTATTGAACCGAAGGTTACATCAACATCCGGCGGTTCCGATGATAATTCCGGTGGCAGCACAACATAACAATATGAATAAACGACACATACTTAATTTAACATTAAATGCGTAATAAAGGAGAAAGACTATGGGACTATTTGGAGCATTATTTACGGGGGTTTCCGCCCTTTCCGCCCAATCGCAAAACGTGGCGATCATCGCGAATAACATCGCTAATATCAATACAACAGGGTTTAAAAGATCGTCTGCATCGTTTTTCTCTCTTGTCACGACCAGTGGTAACACAACCCGTTATTCACCCGGTACAGTGACCGCGAACAGAATTCAACGTGTTGACCAACAAGGGCCAATCACACAATCCGTATCAGGTACCGATGCCTCGATATCAGGTAGAGGCTTTTTTGCCGTCAAACGGGATTCAGACAACTCTTCCCTAACGGAATATCTCTACACCAGAAACGGACAGTTCAGTGAGGATGCGCAAGGTTTCCTTAGAAACTCTGCCGGATTTTATCTTCATGGCTGGGTTGTGGATCAGTCAGGGGATCTGCCCTCTAACCAAGGGGATTTGACGTCTCTGGTTCCTATTGATGTTGCCTTTTTGGGTGGATTGACACGTCCGACCAATACAGTCGAGCTGTCCATTAACCTTGACTCGGCAGAGGGTGATACATTGCTTGCCAATGCCCTCACAGCGAATCCGAATTTTACACGGGGTGTAACCGTTTTCGATTCACTGGGAAACCCGCAACCTGTATCCTTCCAATTCACCAAAATATATGGTCCGCAAGCCGTGCATGCAACCACGCGGACACAACTGACATCAACGGATGAAACTGTCAATGATCTGGGATTGAGCAACGGCGATCAATTCACAATCGAAGTGGATGGCGGCGGTGTGCGCACCTATCAAGTCAGCGCTGTCGATGGCGCAACCCCTCCTGTGGGTGTGGATGTCATGGTCTTTGATATTAGTAACATTATTGATGATATTAATGCCAATGTGACAGGCCTTCACGCTTTCCTCGGAAATAGTGGTGAAATTGTTTTAGAACATGATGATTTTGTTTTAGGAACCGAAAATTTTGAACTGGTAGAAGTCGGCGCAGGAACAGCCTTGGCCTCCATGGGCTTCACCCCCGCAACCTATACTTCGGATAACCTATCCGGTGGAACATTCTCTAATGGTTTGCCCAGCGATACACCGGCATACAGCCAAGGCGACTTCCCGTCCTTGCAATTTCTACCCGGTGACCCCGGCTATAACTCACGCGGTTGGTGGTCGATGAAAATCCTTGACCCGAATAACAACACGCTGAGCCAAGGACTGGTCAACTTCAAAGGAAACGGTACGATCAATGCCCTGCCCGATGCATCAGGTAATATTGATATTGAGCTGAGCCAAATTGACTGGAATAACGGATCAGACCTGCAGAACATCAATGTCGATGTTTCGCGTTTCTCCCAGTTTTCAAGTGATTACAGTGTTTTGTTCTCCGATCAGGATGGTGCGGAACTTGGCCTTAGAACAGGGATACTGATTGACCGTGAAGGCTTCGTGATTGCGCAGTTCTCCAACGGTGCCAGCTCAATTCTCTATAAGCTACCGCTGATCACATTCGCAAACTCCAACGGCCTCGCAGAGGTATCGGGAACGGCCTACACTGAAACCGAAAACTCCGGTGAGGAAAACCTGCGTGAAGCAGGAACAGGCGGCGCGGGCTTTATCGAACCCTCAACCCTGGAAAATTCAAACGTCGATCTGGCCGATGAATTTGCCTTGCTGATTGTTTCACAACGCGCCTACTCCGCGGGTACGAAAGTCATCAACACCGTTGACCAAATGACACAGGAGCTATTGCAACTGAGATAAAGGATAAGAACATAGTTTAAGGACTTGTATCCCTCTAGGGAGGCAAGAACAGAAACTATTCAGGATATTGAGTTTTAGGAATTGCTACCCTGCATCCCTAACCCCTAAAGCCCAGTATCCGAATCACTGTAGAGCAAAGCATGCAGAAGCATGAACAACCATACAGTTCGGGCGTATCAGGAAGAATTGGTAGAAAACCATACCTGATGCGCCCCCTTTTTTAAGGGTAACATTGAACAACCATTCCCCCGCAAAGTGCCAATAACACAGCAACACACCTATATAATGCACAAGATTTTAAGATGAAGAAAAAATAAATTTAACGATTTGTTAAACCTTGTGCTATTATGATGGAGTATGAAGCTGGAATAGGATATTCCGGTAATACAACCTAGGAAAGGAATATACAATGTCATCAGATGTCGTATTAACCGCAGCCCTTAGAAACAACCTTCTATCGCTGCAATCAACTCAAAATCTTATCGATACAACGCAACTTCGCCTTGCAACAGGCTTGAAGGTTAACTCTGCGCTCGATAGCCCCTCCAACTTCTTCGCCGCACAATCACTTGATAACCGTGCCTCAGACCTTACCCGTCTTCTTGATGGTATTGGCCAATCAATTCGTACAATTGAAGAAGCTGATAACGGTATTACTGCACTGGCAGGACTTGTTGAGAGCGCACAATCCATTGCGTCATCCGCACGCGATGAATTAGCAGCATCGGAAGGTGAAGCGCGCGTAACTGGGACAATCGACCTGAGCGAAGTAGCCGATTTAAGTACATTAGCAAACATCGCGGGTACAGAAGACCTCGTCATAATAACAACAGACAGTTCGGGAGCACAAATCTCAGAAACATTCACTGTTGGGACAGGTACAGCTTACAGCTTAGCCGCAAGCATCTCTGATCAATTTGCAGATGCCCGAAACGGTGAAATTCTGGCTTCCGTAGATTCTGAAGGGTTTTTATCCATTGAAAGTAGTGATGGTAGATCTTTCCGAATTTCAACGACAGCCGCCAACACCTTATCCGTCAATGGCTTCGATGACCTAGGTCTTGGAGACATTGTCGAGCTGGAAAATGATGGAACAGGTACATCTGACCTTGCATCAGCAACCATTGTTGCTGGGAACACTCTTACTTCAATATCTATTTTTGAGGGATCCGGGGATATTGCAGAAGCTGGAGACCTAATCCAAGGTAACTACATTGATGGAGATGGTAACACTATCATCACAGGTCTAAACACAAGCATCGCAATTTCTGTTAACAACGGTACAGCCGTTACATTTGCAGCAGGTGCGACAGCAACATTCCAAGACCTTGTGGACTCAATAAACCAAAATGCATCAATAAATGAACTTATCCAAGCAAACTTTGATGATAGCAATGGTACGTTCAGCATCACATCACTGGATGATTCAGTTGAAAATCTTCAATTGCGCACAACAGGTACAGCTGGATCAACATTCAATATTGGCTTAGGCGACCCATCCGGAAACCTTGATCCATTAGTCTCAACTGTAGCCAACACCGCAGATCAAACGTTCGTGTTTAACAGCAGCACATCATCTCTAGATGCGTTAGCGTCTGATTACAATGCACTAAGAGAGCAAATTGATCGCTTAGTTGTGGATGCCAGCTACCGTGGTGTTAACTTATTGAATGGCGATAACCTCACAACATTCTTTAACGAAAACAACACAAGCCAATTGGTAACGTCTGGCGGGAATTTCACCGCAAATGGACTTGGCCTAACGGAAGCAACATTCAGAAGCTCCACCGAGATTGAACTGTCCGCGACACAAGCACGTGAAGCACTGGGATCAGTTCGTAGCTTCGGATCGTCTTTATCGAATAACCTGTCTATCATTCAGACACGTCAGGACTTTACAAAGTCTACGATCAACACGCTGAAAGCCGGTGCTGATGACTTGACCGTTGCAGATCAAAACGAAGAAGGTGCAAACCTACTCGCTTTGCAAACACGTCAGACATTGGGTGTTACATCCCTATCATTGGCGTCACAATCGCAGCAAGCGGTTCTACGACTATTCTAATTCTGACAAACAGAATTATTTACATTATTTTGATTTATGGCGAGGGCAGAAATTCCTCGCCATTTTTCCTTGTCTATACAATAATTTTTATCCTTCCTTTTACAAATACATCTATGATATAATTACGATAGAGTATTCGCAGAAAGCGATGTCATATTGAAAGGAAGAAATCCATGGCTCTTGTAATCGACTTAAAACCTCAAGAAAAAATCCTTATCGGAGAGGCTGTTATAACCAACAGCTCACAGCGCACGCGCCTTCACATTGCCGGCGATGCCCCAATCATCCGTCACAAAGATATCATGCAAGAAGAAGACGCAGACACCCCTTGCAAAGGCATCTACTTCATTATCCAGTGCATGTATATCTCCCGCGAGCCCAAAGATTATCATGATCGCTATTTTCTGGCCGTCAACGAAGTACAAAAAGCATCCCCCTCCAGTTCAATTTTCTTTATGCAGATCAATGAAAAAATCATGGATGGCGCCTATTACAAAGCCATGAAAGTTGCCAAACAACTGATCGAGCATGAGCGGGAGTTACTTGAACATGTCGTATAATAAAAACCCGTATGCCAAGGCAACCAACGCCTATGACACAAACGCGCAGGCACATACAACAAGCCAAAGAGAATTAGAAGCACGCATCCTCTTAAAATCGAATCGTATGATGCAGGCCTTAATCAATAACTGGGATGACCGCCCCAAAAACGCGCTTGAAGAGGCGATGACCTATAACCGACAAATATGGGTTTTGTTCTATGACACCGCGTTGGAAAATAAAGATGGCGGCAGGCCAAATGACCTGCGCAGCAACATCGTTAATCTGGCCAATTTCATCTTCAAACGAGAAATTGATATCCTCGCTGCTCCGAAAAAGGAAAAACTCAATATTCTGATAAATATTAATCGTGAAATTTCTGCGGGTCTGATGACGAATCAGGAAAACCAAGACAATCAAGCACAAGAACATACCGCGCCCCCTGTCGAACAAAGACCACCCGGATCAACAACTGATATTTCGGGATAAAAAAATGCAGCGTTTCGCTGCAGATACATGTCAAATCTATACCTTGAAAATTACGCGAGAACACTCACACCCGCGGAACTTGTACTCGGCTGAGCAGCTTGCGCACTTGCAGATAACGCGGCGGCGGCGGCTTGCGGTGTGGATTGCGATACATTCGCCGACGTAGAAGACGTCACATCCTGCACGGTAACAATATCAGAAGACTGTATGGTTGAAACAGGAACTGGTGTCGATGCAACGGCTGCTTCCTGACGTGGCGGCGGAGCATCCGGTATATCAGCATTACGAACAATCTGTTGCTGATCTACCCTTGCTTGTGCCTGACTAAGTTGCACAAGACGGCTTTTCGTAGGAAATTGCTGCGTCACATCACCAGTATCGCGATCTCTTATTTCGAGAACGGCTTTGTTATGTGCTAAATCTATAGAAATATGGGGGCTGATATAGGGCGCCTTCGGCACTTCCCGCACTGTTGCAGGTGGAGGTACACTCCCTACGTTGCTACGTAGAGCCTGTGCATTTACCAATGATGAGCTAACCGCTTCAATCATGGTGTATCCCTAGCCTTTCTTCTTAAAACCCTGCTTATACAATACAAACAAGATATACTACCCTACTATCACTATAGTGCAGTTTTATGCAAAAGTCAAGAAAATGCACTAACTTACAGTGGATAAACACCTACTATACGCATCACTATCACCCATTTATCAAGCAGGCAGGCAAAACCGCCACCTACCGCCCCTTAATCAGCCTTATACAACATTGCCATTTGCCAGAATATAAAAATTACAGTAGTTTATTTGCAAGGATTTGTTTTAAAGGCGAATCACCCTCTCGTCTTGATGGGGGTGGTTATGCTATACTACTGCTACTCCTATCTTCTTTGGAGCTCTAGCGTAATTATTTAATGCACAATATAGGGTATATAACGTGAATAGTTTTGTCGCGACATTACAACAATTAGGCCCTGCACGCTTGGGCGTTATGGGTGCGATTCTTCTTGGCCTCCTTATGTTCTTTGTCTTTATTTCCATGCGCATTACGACACAAGAAATGAAGTTACTCTACACAGATCTTTCCACCATAGATTCAGGCGCCGTTGCCGCCCAATTAGAAGAAAGCCAAATTCCTTACGAAATTTCATCTGACGGTTCCCGTATTTTAGTGCCCGGAGATGAAGTAGGCCGTGCGCGCATGCTGCTTGCTGCGGAAGGCCTGCCAAACGGCGGTAATATTGGTTATGAAATTTTTGACAAACAATCAGGCTTTGGCACAACAAACTTTGTACAAAACATCAATCAGGTGCGCGCCTTAGAAGGTGAACTGGCAAGAACGATCAGCTCACTCAAAGGCATTCGCAGCGCCCGCGTCCATATCGTCCTGCCGCAAAGGCAAAAATTCAGTCGTGAAACACGCGCGCCCTCTGCCAGTGTTGTTCTTGGCGTTAATTCCGGCTCTGTGATTGATCGGCAACAAATTGTATCCGTACAATCTCTTATCGCCTCTGCTGTTCCTGGGCTGAAATCAAGAAACGTCTCTGTCGTTGACAGTAATGGTAACCTGCTGGCCAAGGGCGGCAGTGAGGATAACGAACTTTTATCATTAAAAGCGGAAGATCTGCGCAAAAATTATGAGACGCGCCTGCAAAACAAAATTGAAGAACAAGTCAGTCGTATCGTCGGGTTTGGCAAAGTGACAGCCATTGTCACCGTGGATATGAACTTTGACCGAATCAATACGAGTGAAGAATTATACAACCCCGAAGGTCAGGTTCTAAGATCCACCCAATCCACGCAAGAAAGCAGCACCGAGAGAGAGCCTATCAGCAACGATGTTTCAATCGGCAATAACCTACCCGGCATTGGCGGTGATTTATTAGTGGACCAAGGGCCTTCTGCGGAAAACACCCGCAACGAAGACGTTGCCAATTACGAAATCAGCAAAACAATAAGGAATACCGTTTTCCAATCCGGTCGTGTTGAAAAATTGCACGTCTCCGTTTTAGTTGATGGGCGTTATGTCACAGACGAAGAAGGCGTAAAAACCTACGAATCCCGCTCTGTCGAAGAAATGGGGAAAATATCAACCCTTATCCGTATAGCAATCGGTATCGATGAAGAACGCGGCGATGCGCTGGAAGTTATCAATTTGCAATTTGCTGTACTGGACGCGGCAGAGGATATGGTTGATGAACGTATGCTTTTTGGTTTTGAGAAAAGCGATCTGATCGACGCGGCAGAAATTATGGTCGTCGCCATTATGGTTATTCTTGTTGTTCTTCTTATATTACAGCCAATGGTCACTAAATTGATGAATGTCGAGCTCTCGCCAAGAGCTGGACTGGATGATATGTTGCAACATGATTTGCTTGCCGCATCCCCTGCAAACCCTGCTCTTGCGCCACCTCCGACAGGTGCCGTGCAGATTGGTGCAGATGGGCAACCCATAACCAACAGCAATGAAGAAGAAGAAGAAGACCTTATTAATATTCAAGGCATTGAAGGGCGCGTTAAGGCCTCAACCGTCAAAAAAGTCGAAGAAATTGTAGATAATTATCCGGAAGAGACTATCGCGGTCATTAGAAGCTGGATGACGCAGGAGAGTTAACCCAAATGAATATGCGAGTCAGAGATGATTACAGAACCCTGTTGGGACCGGAGAAAGCCGCAATCTTTCTTCTGTCACTCAGCGAAGAGCGTACGAGCCTTATTTTCGAAATGATGGATGATGAAGAGATACTTGAGTTATCACAAATCATCTCCAGCCTCGGGAAAATCGGGCCTACGATTGTCGAGCGCCTCTTTGTTGAGTTTGCCGAACAGATGAGTTCGTCAAACTCACTCGTCGGCTCACAAGACAGTACAGAGCGCATGCTGTCTAAATCCGGCCTATCCCAAGACAAAATAGACAATATCATGGAAGAAATCCGTGGCCCCGCAGGACGCACAATGTGGGAAAAGCTAGGAAATGTGAACGAGGAGATACTCGCCTCTTTCCTACAAAAAGAATACCCGCAAACGGTTGCAGTCGTGCTGTCCAAAGTTTCATCGGAACATGCCGCGCGCGTTCTTGCCATTTTACCTGATGGTTTCGCCTTGGAAGTTATCAATCGTATGCTGAAGATGGAAACCGTGCAGAAAGAAATCCTTGAGGAAGTTGAAAAAACCCTCCGCAAAGAATTTATGACAAATCTTTCGCGCACACAGCGCCGAGATAGCCACGAATTAATGGCCGAGATTTTCAATAATATGGAGCGCGCTGTTGAAAGCCGCTTTATGGAAGACCTCGAAAAAGATACGCCGGAAGCCGCAGAAAAAATCCGCAGCCTCATGTTTACATTTGATGATCTATCAACCCTTGATGCGGCGTCAATCCAAACGGTTATCAGAGCCATCGACAAAGAAAAACTACCATTGGCTCTCAAAGGTGCCAGCGACAGCCTGCAAGAGCTGTTCTTCTCCAACATGTCGGAACGTGCCGCAAAAATCATGCGCGAAGACATGGCGGCTATGGGCCCTGTCAGACTGAAAGACGTCGAAGAATCACAACAATATATTGTGACGGTAACAAAAGACCTTGAAGGACGCGGCGAAGTTATAATTTCCAGTGGCACGCAAGAAGAAGAAATGGTTGGATAAGCCAAGTTCAATATGGCTTACCTTGCATTAGGACAAAAATATGACGACGAACGGACAACCATTTTTTTTCGACAATAACCTCTTTGATGATGAGGCTTTGGCCTCTCTTGACGGGCTGGAAAAACCTGAATTCACAAAGTCTCAACTGGAATCCATACAAAAAGAGGCCTTCGAAAAAGGCAAACATGCCGGTTTTGAAGAAAGCGAGACCAGCACCACAAAAAACATACTCTCGGTTCTTGAAAAAATAGAACGCGATATGACCGTTCTGTTTGCCGCCGAAAATGATCGAGAAGAAAAATATGAGGAGGAAGCCGTCAACTTGACATTCTCCATCATGCGCAAAATATTCCCCCTCTATATGGCGGAATATGGTGAGAAAGAGTTACAATCAACACTTAAAAATATATTATCCAATCACAATACGCCCGAGAAAATTAAAATCGAGGTTCCAGAAAACCTCATGCCCTCTTTAGATAAATACATCAAAAATCTGGAAGGCACACTGGACAAGCATATAACCCTCACCGCAAATGCGGATTTGAAACAACATGAATGCCATATATTATGGCCCGATGGCGGTGTTATCTGTAACCGAAATATTATTGCAGAGAAAACTCTTGGCATTATGAAAGAGGCACTTGCAGAGCGCGGCGTTAGCGTTCATGATAAGGATGAGCCGGATAGTGAAACATCATCTGAAAATGAGCCCGTAAAATCAGATATATCAGACGAACAACATGTGGCAGGAGAAACTTAAATGACCGACGAAACAGAAAATGATAAAACTGCTGCTCCGGCAGGCAAAGACTTAGACCTTGATGAAATATCAGAGGCCCCCGAACTACAAGATAAAGACGGCCCCGATTTTGAAATCGGGGAACCAATGGCGAATGATGTCAGTGCCATTTACGATATTCCTGTTAACGTCTCTGCCGTTTTGGGGCGCTCAACCATGCAGGTTAGCCAGCTTTTGAAACTTGGTCGTGGCGCTGTAATTGAATTAGACAGAAAAGTCGGTGAAGCAATCGATATTTACGTCAATAACCGTTTGGTTGCACGTGGCGAAGTTGTGGTTGTGGAAGACAGGCTCGGCATTACAATGACTGAAATTGTAAAATCTGATCGGACAGAGTAAATACAGATAACTAGCCCTAGAAAAGGACAAGGTTAAAAAAATGGCAGCAGCCGACACACAAACAGATGCAAGATTACCGGCAGTTTCGGTTCCAACCGCAGTTTCCAGCCCTGATTTAGCAACAATTTTAGGGTTGTTTCTGTCTTTGGCCTTAATTATCGGCGCGATTGCCATGGGGCAAAGCGATGCCAAATTTTTTAACTTACCCTCTGTCCTGATCGTTATTTTTGGTACAATAACAGCAACAATAACATCCTATAGCGGGGCTGATCTTTCTCAGGCAGGCGGTATTATCGCGCGCGCCGCGGTCAGACCGGTCAGAGATTTTCCTGCGCTCGCAAAAAGCATGATGGATCTGGCAACTATTGCCCGCAAAAAAGGCCTTCTCTTTTTAGCCAATTATGAAAAGGAAACGTCAAAAGAACCTTTTCTCAAGCACGCTATGAGTATCGTTGTCGATGGCTATAATGAAAATGATATCAGGCGAATCCTACAACAAGAAATTGATTTGGAAGAAGAGCGTCAAATGCGCGCAGCCAGTATTTTACGCCGCGCCTCTGAGGTTGCGCCGGCAATGGGGTTGATCGGCACATTAGTCGGGCTTGTCCAAATGCTGGCCAATTTGGAAAATCCCGACACAATCGGGCCGGCAATGGCAGTTGCCCTGCTTACAACGTTCTATGGTGCAATATTAGGCTCAATTGTTATGTCGCCCCTTGCCGCCAAAATAGAAAAAAATGCCGTCGATGAAGTCAGGGCAAAAACAATGGTTCTAAGAACGGCTATGTCCATGATAAAGCAGGAAAATCCACGTAATCTTGAAATGCTTATCAATGCCCTGCTGCCGCCGTCACAACGCATCCAGTATTTCGACTAGCCGCCTGCCCCCTGCTTTAATTCAAGCGCAAATCACCAACCATCATCAATCTTGGCGTGGTTGAGCGTTGCGCACGGTGAACAAAAGCACGTTTTTCCTTTACCTTCATAATACGTTCAAAAACCATATCCGCCCTGCTTTTAGGCTTGTTCCGTACGCGTGATTTCCAGATATCACCTGCATGAAACTGGAAAATAGGCGCATCATCACGGTAAACCACATCATGACCAGACACATCAATCACATCGTCATTACGAATAAATTGCGTAACGGGATCATTGTAACAGGTCATGAAACGATCAAAATCCTGTTCCAACCCATCAACATGGAAATCATGTGTCCGCACATCTTGCGTATAGCCCGTCAATAAACGCATATGAATTTTCACCTGCGCCGAATAGAAAAACTCCATATCTTGCAAAATCGTATCCACGCACCGCGCTAGCGCAGGATCATCCAGCGTCTCTTGAAACGCTTCGATTTTCTCGCGCTCACTATATTTGATGAATATTTCCTCTTCCCCGAGGTCAAAATATGCTGCCATTTTCTCAGCCAGAGTATCAAAATCACCGTTCAATCGCCGCTGTAACAGCACGACATTCGCCGTTGGCGCAAAACCTTCTTCCAGAAATGCGCACAAATCACCGACGACCTTTATTCGCTCATAACCCTCTGGTATATAATTATGTTCTGTCATAAGATGGCATTATACCCTAAAAAGGTTGTTTAAGAGTAAACACAATATTTTTTTATCAGGAGCATATCCCCTATGCGTTTAATGATTATCGGCCGTCTGGATGGACATATTTCCCAAGCAGGAAAAATCGCACTTCAACGCGGCGCGAAAGTGGTGCATTGCGAGGATACGGATCAAGCCATCGGGGCGCTGCTGAATGGGAAAAGTGCCGATCTGGCCATGGTCGATGTTAAACAAAAGCTGGGTGAGTTCATTAAACGCCTGAAAACAGAGCGCATTCACATGCCTGTTATTGCGTGCGGCATCGGAACGGACGCGCGATCAGCAGTAAAAGCGATCCAGCAAGGCGCGAAGGAATATGTCCCTCTGCCACCGGACGCTGAGCTGATTGCCGCGGTTTTAGAGGCTGTGACCGAAGAAAACAACGCGATGATCGCCAATGATCCGGCAATGAAAAGCGTGATAACGCTGGCCGATAAAATTGCGCCCAGTGATGCGACCATCCTGATTACCGGTGAATCCGGTACAGGTAAAGAAGTCATGTCGCGCTATATTCACAATAAATCAAAACGCAGCGGCGGCCCCTTTATCGCGATTAACTGTGCCGCTATTCCTGAAAACTTACTAGAATCAGAGCTGTTCGGTCATGAAAAAGGTGCCTTCACCGGCGCGACGTCACGACGCATCGGTAAATTCGAGGAAGCCCATAAGGGCACAATCCTGCTGGATGAAGTCAGCGAAATGCACCCCCTACTGCAAGCAAAATTCTTGCGCGCCATTCAGGAAAAGGAAATCACCCGCGTTGGCAGTAACGATGTGGTCAAAGTGGATGTCCGCATTCTGGCGACCTCGAACCGTAATCTGGAAGACTCTGTACGAAAAGGCGAATTTAGGGAAGATTTATATTTCCGTCTGAACGTCGTTAATATTCCTCTGCCGCCTCTACGGGATCGCCCCTTTGACATTAAACGACTGGCGCAAATGTTTGCTGATAAATATGCCGAAGCCAACAGCATTGATCGCAAAACCGTTTCTAAAGAAGCCGAAGCCAAATTACTGAACTGTTCATGGCGCGGTAATATTCGGGAACTGGAAAATACTATGCATCGCGCCATTTTAATGGCGACAGAAGATGATATTGAGGCCGATGCCATCTTCATTCAAAGTGACGGCCTGTCTGCGAGCATTGCGCCTACCGCTTCACCACCTGCGGCCAATGCACCTGATCCTTCGGGCGTATCAAATGCACAAACACCGCCAGCAACTACGGGCGCCGAAGCCTCCGTCCTTCAAAACCAAAGCAGTGTAGAATCGATGATTGGGCGCACCATTGCCGCTGTCGAACGCGACATGATTCTTAACACATTGGATCATTGTCTGGGCAACAGGACACACGCCGCCAACATCCTTGGCATTTCAATTCGCACTTTGCGTAATAAGTTGAACCAATATAAGGGTGAAGGCGTTAGCGTACCCGCAGTTGGGGGCGGCTGATATTTTTATTGTATTTTCATAAAAAAATGCATATAATCTAACAATAAAAATTATATAAAATTAAAAGGTGATAAAATGACTGATTGGCTCAAACTAGGCGGAGATTTACTTGACAAGATTCCGTTGGATAAAATAGTAGATTACTCAAAGGGTCTATTTTCTGATGATGATGCAAAAGACAGCATGAAAAATCTCACAGGCATTTTCAAAGACAAAGATTTACGGTCTGATCTTAAAGAAATTGGTGTTGATGTAGAAACAGCAGGACGCCGTATTAATACAACAGAATCTTTTGAATTTATGAGTACTCTCGCAGAAAGCCTGCTTGATGCAGATAAGTTAGACGACAGCATTCTTGATGACGATGAAAAATTTGAAACATCTGTTGCGGCTCTAAAAGCGGGGCTTAGTGACAAGGAAACAGCTGCCTTTGATAAGCTTACAGAAGAACAGCAAGAAGCCTTCATCGTTTTGGTTGCGACACCGGAGAAAGAAGTAAGACAGGCTATCCAAGAAGCCGCCGAAGAATCGCGTACGGCAGATCCTCAAGCATCTTTAGGCAACGATAATGCAAGTTTTGCCGATACAATGGATGACCAACAAGTGGCACAAAATGGTGATATCGACGTTGATTGGAACGAAAGTGCCGCGCAGCTTAGCGATAATTTCGCAGACAATGCAGGCACACCGTATGTTGAGCCAGTAGAACCAGCACCTGCTGTAGAAGTTGATAATACCTTCAAGGTCTAAAAATAAACCATTATATAATTCAAAAAAGGTCGGATATTTCCGGCCTTTTTTATGTGCGCATGTATTTATCGTCCTGCATTCTAATCATTTGCATGTTAAGCAAGGTGGATGTATCATAAGCCGTGCCCTCATCATTCGTATGGGGCGTTTATTGCTGACCCTCTTTTGCGAAATTTCATATAGAACCTTATGGCTGATAATTTACCATCGACACAAACCGCGTCCCCCGCAGCAACAGGTGCGAATTCTGATGCAACGTTTGGCGCGGCAGGTTTCTTGCGAACAGATGTTTTATTTGCACTTGGCATTGTTCTTATCATCCTGTTCATGCTGATACCGATGCCGACATTTATGCTGGATGGCGGTTTGGCGGTCTCCGTTACCTTTTCAATTTTGATTCTGATGACAGTTTTGTTCATTCAATCACCACTGGAATTCTCGACATTTCCAACCGTATTGCTGATTACGACCTCAATGCGATTAGGGTTAAACATTGCCTCAACGCGCCTTATTTTAGAAAATGGGCACACAGGCAGCAGCGCAGCAGGTTCGGTGATTGAGGCCTTCGGCACCTTCATCATCGGCGGTAATTACGTGATTGGTGCCATCGTTTTTGCCATTCTGGTTATTGTAAACTTCATCGTTATTACAAAGGGTTCAGGGCGTATTGCCGAGGTTGCTGCACGCTTTACCTTGGACGCAATGCCTGGCAAACAGATGGCCATCGACAGCGACCTGTCCGCCGGCATGATTACAGAGGAAGAAGCCAAGGAAAAACGTAAAACACTGGAACAAGAAAGTGCATTTTTCGGTTCCATGGATGGTGCAGCAAAATTCGTGCGCGGTGATGCTGTTGCCGGCTTAATCATTGTTTTCGTGAACATCATCGGCGGCATTGTAATCGGCACCGTGATGGAGGGCATGACACTGGCCGAAGCCACATCAAACTACACCATACTGACCATTGGTGATGGACTGGTCAGCCAGATCCCTGCCCTTATCATTTCTATTTCCGCAGGTCTTCTGGTTTCTAAAGCCGGTGTTGAAGGCTCCGCCGATCAGGTCTTATTAAAGCAACTTGGGCGATACCCTATGGCTCTGGGGATGAGTTCTGCCCTTATGCTTGTTCTTGCCCTTGTCCCTGCGATGCCTTTCTTTCCGTTCTTTACCCTCTCTGTCATTATGGGCGGTATGGCGATGTTGTCCTATCAACGTAATTTAGCCGAAGAAGAGGCAAAAACAGCAGAAGACCCCAACGCCATCACCGCATCAGGCGCACCTGCCCCTGCGGATGAGCCGATCTCTAAAGCTCTGGCGATGGATATTATCCGCCTTGAGCTTGGCTATGGCTTGCTGCCTCTTGTTCAGGGCGATGGCGGCAATAAGCTGACAGATCAGATAAAAGGGCTGCGCCGTCAACTGGCGGAAGATATGGGCTATGTTTTGCCTGCTGTACGTATTCAGGATAATTTACAACTCGCCGCCAATGATTACATTATCAGCATCAAGGAAATCGAAGCAGGCCGCGGTGATGTCCGTCCGAATATGCTGCTTTGTATGGATCCGGGCGGCGAAAGCATCACCATGCCCGGTGAGAACACGGTTGAGCCGACCTTTGGCCTGCCCGCCATGTGGATTAACGATCAATATAGGGAAGAAGCACATTTCAAGGGCTACACCGTTGTGGATGCGCCCACCGTTATCACCACGCATATCACCGAAGTGATCAAAGATAATATGCCTGATCTGCTGAACTATGCCGAAACGCAAAAGCTGCTGGATGAATTGCCCAAGGATTACCAAAAACTTGTCGCCGATATTATCCCCGGTCAGGTCACTGTCGGCAGTTTGCAACGTATTTTACAATCTCTTTTGTCCGAGCGCGTCTCCATCCGCGACCTACCAACAATATTAGAGGGCATCGCCGAAGCAGCAACCTATACAAAAAACATTTCCAAAATCACCGAACATGTTCGCACACGTTTGGCACGCCAGCTTTGCAATGCCAATTCTGATGCTTCTGGTGTGTTGATCCTCCTCACGCTCTCCCCTGATTGGGATCAGGCCTTTATGGAAGCCCTCATAGGTGAGGGCGAAGAAAAACAACTGGCCATGCCACCGACAAAATTACAAGATTTCATCTCTGCCGTGCGCGATCAATATGATGCCTTCTCACCACAAGGCATAACGCCGGTGATGTTGACCTCCCCCATGATCCGCCCCTATGTCAGATCCGTGATCGAGCGTTTCCGCCCCCAAACAATTGTCATGTCGCAAAATGAAATACATGCGAAGGCAAAAATAAAAACTGTTGGGCAAATTTAAAGATACCGTAACGACATACAATTCAGATAAAGGACATATCATCTGGGCAAATAATACGTATATATTTGCGGTTTAACTCTGGTATATGTTAATAATAAGTCTTATAATTACCACTGATTCGAGTATATTTTTCCATGCGGCTAAAAACTTTCTATGCCAAGACTATGACAGAGGCAATGCAAATGATACGAGAGACCTTAGGTGATGAGGCCATTATCGTTGCGACGGGTGAAGAACGCGCCCGCGGTGGTGTGCGCGTCACTGCCGCCGTTGAGCCGTCATTTGAAATTGGTGATGAAGGCATGGCCGGCGTGCAGAGCTGGCTTCAATATGACGAAGAACAAGACACGGACGCCGTTGCCGAAGAGTTAACCGAAATTATGTTGCGCCATTGTGTGCCTGAAAACGTAATGGATCATATTATTTCCTGCGCAACCGTTATGGGCTTTGATGATCTTGGCACCGCGCTGTCCTCAACATTGGGGCAACTCTATTCCTTCCGCCCACTTCCTGTTAAAACACATGAAAAGCCAATTATGATGATCGGGCCACCGGGATCAGGTAAAACACTGGCCGTTGCAAAAATGGCGGCACGTGGGGCGATGAATGGCCTGAACATCGGCGTTATCTCAACAGATACAGTGCGCGCAGGCGGCGTTGAACAGTTGCAAGCCTTTACTGATTTACTTAAAATAGATCTTCAAAAAGCCAAAAGCCCCCAAGATTTACGCAGCATCACCGAAGACCTAAAGCACCATCACGATCAGGTGATTATCGATACATCGGGCCTAAACCCCTTTGATACAAATGATGTCAAAATACTTGCCAAATTGCTTGGCGCTATAGATGCACGCCCTGTCCTCGTCTTACCTGCGGGTATTGACGCCGATGAAGCCGGTGAAATGGCGCGCGTCTTTGCCGCAATCGGCGCAACGGAAATCCTGCCGACCCGCGTTGATATTGCCCGCAGACTTGGCAGTCTTCTGGCCGCCGCACATCAAGGTGGATTAAGTTTTTCCGATGTCAGCACAACCCCGAAAGTCGCGCAAGGCCTCTCTCCACTCACACCAAAATCTCTTGCAAATTTATTGGTGCCACGACTATATCAATCTGAAAAAAATGTTATACTGCCACCTAGAGCGTCCAGAACCGGTGTTCGAAAAACAGGAACCACACAATGACAGACACGTCCGCTGACAAAATCAACCCTACCAAAGCAGAGCCACGCATGGGGCGTCCGTCATTTCAACGCGGTACGAATATCATTGCAGTGGGCAGTGGTAAAGGCGGCGTGGGTAAAACGTGGTTTTCAATCACGCTTGCGAATGCGCTCAGCAATATGGGCAAACGTGTTCTATTGTTTGATGGTGATTTGGGGCTGGCGAATGTTGATGTGCAACTTGGCCTGATGCCAAAACGCGACCTGAATGACGTTATTCGCGGACGTTTAGGTCTGGATAAAGTTATCCAAACTTATGAAGAAGGTAATTTTGATATTGTCGCGGGACGATCCGGTCAGGCTTCACTATCTGCCCTGCCCAGCCAACGCCTTGCTTTGTTGCGGGATCAATTGCTGGATGTGGCCCCTGAATATGATGTTGTCATTGCCGATCTGGGCGCGGGTATTGATCGTACCGTACGCATGCTTTCCGCCACGGCGAGCAGCACTTTACTGATCACAACGGATGAACCAACATCCCTGACGGATGCCTATGCCTTTATTAAACTTGGTAGTGCGGCGGGCATGTCAAAAAACATTAATATCGTGGTGAATATGGCCTCCAGCGTAACCGAGGGTGAAAAAACCTACAAAACATTACTAAAAGCATGCGAAAATTTCTTGCGTATTTCCCCGCCCCTTGCCGGTTTGATCCGTGTAGACAGCAAAGTCAAAGACACAATCCGTTCTCAAACGCCTATCCTTATTCGCTCTCCCAATGCGGATGCAGCGGTAGATGTTGAAAAAATTGCAAAGCTCGTCTGGAGAAATATCCAAAATGCACAGCGCCGCGCCGCGCAAGCGTAATAATTCCCCTACACTTCTATTGCCTTTTTGCGCTACACTTTAAATATGAGTGATGCAACATCTATAGGTTCAGTTCTAAATCAACGTGTAAATGCGAATAATGCGGACAGCTCTGCCACGCCCAATTTAAAAATTGTCAAAGTCCCAAAATCTTTAGAGCGCAATGACCGCCCGCAAAAACTGCGCGGAGAGGTCACGCAAAAAGGTAATGACGGCACCATTCATATCCGCACTGATAAAGGCGATATCACGGTTAAGGCAGAACAGCGCGTAGCGATAGAAAAAGGCGATATTGTCGAAATTAAGATTGATAAAGGCAACCCACCGCAAACTGCAAATATTCGCCCCGCGCCAAAACAAGTATCACAAACAACCATCCAAACACGGCAAATTCCTGCGGCGCATTACACACAAATCACTGCCGATATAAACGTGCCCCCGAATTTATCTGCGCAAGAATTGATTAACGGCGCACCGATAAAAGTCGAAATTTTCCCCGCGCAGCAGCTCCCCACGCTTACGGATATTAATAGTGTAAAAATCACTACTAATGTGGATTTAATATCGAATTTTCCACTATTAATTCAAAACACCCAGAGTGCAGAATTACCGCTCCAGATTTTATTGCCCGAGATTTCCCGACCTGAATTACCCGCTCTATCGCCGCCTATAATATTGGACAGCGCAACAGAAATCCTATCGCCATTTCTGCCCACACTGCAAACAACAGATGCCCCCCCTTCATCAGTATTATTACAACAGCCGACCACAGATATACCGCTCTATTTCATTGCCTCAAAAACGATTTCAGCTCCGACAGAATCCCCGATAGAAATCAGAAAAACATCACCTAAAACGCTTACTCCACCAACATTATCGGAAGTAAAAATCACGGTGCTGACCCCGCCGTTGGCAGAACTTCACGCGCCCACACGCCCTGCCCCTGAACACCACAGAAAAACACATTTCACCACAGATGAAGCCCCCCCCCGCAAAACGAAAAAGCGGGTGAAACACATGCCGTCCTTGTCGGTTTTACAGAGAACAAGCACCTGCCGATTATCCGCATCACCACGCCGGAGAGCCGTTCTGACCAACATTATACGCTGCAAACGCCCGTTTCTGACATTCCCGTGGGAACGCAATTTTCGCTGAATATTATCCAAACCACAACGCTGCCCCCTGCTGCGCAAAATACGCTGAGTACGCCTCTCACCGCGCCGCTGCCCTCACTTAATTCCGCATCATTCTTTACGCCCGAGATTTGGCAAATCATGCAGGATATTCAAACCGCCCTCACCCTAGCCAATCCGCAAGTCGCACAAGCCTTCACAAACATAATTCCCAACGCCGGCGCACCAGCGCAACTCAATACCACGGCCTTGTTTTTTATTGCGGCATTACGCTCCGGCGATTTACAAAGCTGGCTAGGGGAAAAAACGATTGAAACGCTGAAACGCGCGGGGAAAGGTGATTTACTCAGCCGTTTGGGCAGGGAAATGTCCAGCCTTTCCCGCCTCAGCAGCGAACCCGCGCCGCAAGAATGGCGCACCCTATCCCTGCCGATGGCATGGCAAAATGACATTCATAAACTGGTGCTGCATTACCGCAGGGAAAATGAGGGCGGCTCTGATAACGAAGAAAATAACACAGGTACAAAAACGCGCTTTATTATGGATGTGAACCTCAGCCAAATGGGTAAGGTACAATTGGACGGCCTGTTTATCGGCAATCCCGAAGGCATTGGACGGCTGGATTTAATCCTGCGTACCGAACAAGGGTTTAGCCAAGCGATGAAGCAAGAGATGCGCGTTGCCTATAAAAATGCGCTGGAAGATACCAATTTCACGGGAGAACTATCCTTCCAAGGGCAAATCGACGGCTGGGTGAACATCACCCCTGACGTGGAGGCGGCGTTTATTGAGGATGTTTGATTAGTATCTAATTGTCATTATTTCCATGATCTTTACTACAAAGAACCTTCTTCCAATACGATTCTCTTTCTCGTATATCATGCGCACTTGCATGAGTGTCCCCTATCTCCAGAATAGAATACTGGAAGTTAACAGAATAATTTTTTCCATTTTTCTTTAATAAAGCTCTTAATTCTTTATTGTCGCCATGACCATTTTTTGAATAATCACACCACCTCTGCCAGATTCCTTCACCACCTGTAGCACTCCCAACGTACAAATCCCCTGTCTTTGCATCCGTAATTAAGTAGATACCAGAAACATTAGATAGAGCAGAATACCACGATTCAATTTTCTGCTTCACGATAATATCTAACGTATTTTTTGATATAAGAGACTGCTTATATCCTCGAAAATTATTAACAACAACCTTCTCTGGAAGTAACCCTTCAACCAACATTGAATCAATCCAGTTTTCTGCAACAAGGTAAGACGCGCGCCCACTTCTCTTAAATGAAACAGATAGTCGACCTGATAAATCTTCTAAAGATTGCATAACCTCAATTTCGTATAAGTAGTTATTGCTGCCCTGAATAGGCTTACACCCATATGATTTATAAGCTCCCGCAAACATCCATCGATTAGAGCCTTCAAGCTGAATTAGAGAAACTATATACTCTCTTTCAAAATTTTTCTGCGTTTGCTCTTTTTGCCATTCATCAAATTTTCCAGATAAATATACAGAAAATGGATCATCTTCTCCATTCCAAACAGCTAAATGCACCTTTACAAGACTTGGCTTTAACCGCGGCTCTTGCATTTGTAACAAATCAAATAATTTAATCATCAATCCTCCTCATTCTTACGCCTAAACATGTTGATTGCGGTTTCGTTCAGTTCGTCGGATTCTTTCTTATCCAGCTCGGTCAGAGCCTCTGCTTTGCGGCGATCATCAATGATTTCTACCTTTTTCAGCTCCGCAAAGGCATCGCGCATATCATCTTGCGCCATTGTAATGCGCCCTTCCATATGTTCGCGCACCTCGTCTATCTCTTCGACTTGTCTATGCACGGAATCAGCGTACGCCCCGAAATAACCCATCATTCCTGCGCCTAAATCTTTTGCCTTTTCAGTTTCGATAGCCAGTTGTGTTTCCAGCGTATCGCGCTTGTTCTTCAGCTCTTCCGCTTTTTCATACAGCGTTGCCAAAAATTTCTGTTTTTGCTCTATAGCGTGTTTACGTACGCGGATAAGGGGGTCAAGTTTCGCCATAAATAACTATACCTCTTTTTGCCATTATATTTAACCGCATTTTAATTGACATAAATTACATTGATATATATGTTCTGCAAAAATAATCGGGAAAAGAATATAATGAGAACTGAATATGTATGGGCTGGCGATACTGCCACGCAGAATATTTCCGGACAAAACCCAGAAACAGTAACCGCCACCGACCAGCATGGTGATGATATTAACCTCTATAAAGTCACACAAACAGATGGTCACCTAACGTCGGAAGATTTCTATCTTGCCAGCGAAGTCCCCCTTAGCAGACAAGAGGCAAAAAACGCGCAAGGTGAAACTGTTGAACAGGTGCAAGTCGCATTAACGCATGTCTTCGGGCAAAATATAAGACCGGCTCCCTTGGGCAGTAATCAGTCATATTCCGTAACCAGCGCCAGCAACGGCGATCTTGGTTCTGCATTAAAAGACCAGAAAGAATGGACAGCGCCACGTCTTGAAAACGGGAAAATGACGGTATCTGTCGGGGAAGACAGCCTTACGCTCTGATTGTTCAGATGCATCATAAACATAAAGACGTGCTACAAGGTTACATCTAAATCATAAGACCGTATTGCTGTTGCATCATAGACGAGATCTTTGCCATTATCCGCCAGATGCACCATATTATCAAGATCAACACAGGTGCGCGCCTGCTTTATCTGATCGACCATAGCATCCGGATTTTTCCTGATATCAATGGCATCAACCTTGCCACGGATTAAGCCGTCACCCCAACGATTGGCATCAACCGCAACCGCGCTTGGCCCCGGCTTGCCCTTTATATCTGCGCTTAAAATAACCGCGTCATAATTTGATAAGAAATCCACCACATTGTTAATCATGCCATTTTGCAGATCACCGCCGATATGCGCACCAACCAAGCGCACCTCGACATGTGTATCCATGCCATTTTTTACCTTATTCAACATAGCAGTTAAACTTGCCTGACTAGCCGCAGATGGATATGATTCAATACCCTCAGACACAACATGACACAGCCCCGTAGCCTTTGTCTGCGGGTTATACGCCATAACACCAAGACATGTCGCCAGTGCCATCGTCCCCAGTGCAGGAAATTGTGCGTCGGGCAAAGTTACGCCGCCCTCATGCATATCAACAGAAACTACAGTTTGCGGATCAAACGTTTGCCGAGCATCTTCTATATAAGTTGCTTTTGGAAGATCCATCAACGCCTGCATACGGCGATCTATATCGTCTGCATTATTGCCGTAATCATTTAAAATCAAACCTGTCACGCCATATTCCACTTTATTTTTTCACTATGATGATGATGATGATGCTGATAATCCTATCACATATTTAAAATACCTGCCAAACGGGCGAAGCCATCCTCAATGCTTGTGCATTCATCCTTATTCTGCGAGAGGAATGCTTCGATTTCAGGATAGAGCATAATCGCCTCATCCACGGCGTTATCACTGCCCTTACGGTACGCGCCCAACCTGATCAACTCTGCCATATCCTCGTAAGTTGTAATCACCTGTTTCGCACGGCGCAGTATTTCGAATTGCTCTGGCTTTATCGCACCGGGGAGTGATCTGGAGACAGATTTTAAAACGTTAATCGCAGGATATCTACCACGGTCAGCGATTTCACGCTCCATCACGATATGCCCATCAACCAAACCACGCACAGCATCGGAGATCGGCTCATTATGATCGTCCCCTTCGACCAAAACAGTGAATAATCCGGTGATTGAGCCTTGATCCGGTCCGCCCGGCCCTGCGCGTTCCATCAAACGGGCAAGTTCCCCGAAGGTGGTCGGCGGATAGCCTTTGGAGGTTGGAGGCTCGCCCGCGCTGAGGCCGATTTCGCGCTGCGCCATGGCAAAACGGGTAAGGGAATCAATCAGGCACAAAACTTGTTTGCCTTGATTGCGAAAATACTCCGCCAGAGCCATCGTCGTATAGGCCGCCTGACGGCGCATTAATGCCGGTTCATCCCCTGTCGCAACAACAACGATAGAGCGCGCAAGGCCGTCCTCACCCAGATCATCTTGCAGGAATTCCTGAACCTCGCGGCCACGTTCCCCCACCAGACCGATAATAGAGACATCCGCAGCAGTATAACGCGCCATCATAGACAAAAGCACCGACTTCCCCACGCCGGAGCCGGAGAATATACCCATCCGTTGCCCCTGACAGGTGGCAAGAAAGGTATTGACTGGGCGCACACCTAAATCAAGCTGCGCCCCCAAACGTTGGCGCGAATGCGGCGCGGGCGGCTTATTCTTTAGCAAAACAGGGACAGAGCCTTGTTGCAAACTACCCTTGCCGTCTATCGGCTGTGCCATGCCATTAATGACCCGCCCCAACCATTTATCAGTGGGATGGATCGCAGGCGCGGCTTTTTGTATAATTGCCATACAGCCAAGGCCGACCCCCTCCAACACGCCAAAGGGCATAAGCAAGGCCTGACCATCGCGGAAACCAACGACTTCGCACGGGATATCCAAATCATCAGACGGCTTTAAATGCACCATAGAGCCAATAGTCAAAGTATCACCAAAGCCCGCAATTTCAATCAATAGGCCAAGAATCTTTGTCACGCGCCCGAATGGCTCTTGATCTGGCACTGAGGCAATGGCGTTCTCTATGCGCGTTGATAATCGATCCATGGGTATAATCCTGATATTTGACGCCCGTATTCTACCCCTATTCCCGATAAAAACAAAGATAATGCATGAAACAATTTGTTAACCTTTTCAAAATTTGTTAATATGTATTAATGAAGGTTAATATTCCAACCGTAACCTTCTGTAATTAAACAATTTCAATAAGGATAATTTTATGCGCGTTCTGTTAGTAGAAGACGATAGCTCAACAGCAAAAAGTATTGAGCTGATGCTCAAATCTGAGGGGTATATCATTGATTCCACTGATCTGGGGGAAGATGGTCTGGATCTTGGTAAAATCTACGATTACGATATTATTATCCTTGACCTTATGTTGCCCGACATGGATGGCTATGATGTGCTGAAAGCCTTCCGCGCCGCAAAAGTTGACACGCCAATCCTTATCCTCTCCGGCTTGACTGATCTTGACAATAAACTAAAAGGCCTTGGTTTTGGCGCAGATGATTATCTAACCAAACCCTTTGATAAGCGCGAGCTTGTTGCCCGTATTCAAGCCATTGTCCGCCGTTCACAAGGCCATGCACAAAGCATTATTGAAACCGGCCTTATAAAAGTGAATCTCGACAGCCGTACAATCGAAGCCAATGGAGAACCGTTACACCTGACTGGCAAAGAATACGGCATATTAGAGCTGCTATCCTTGCGTAAGGGGTCGACATTGACCAAAGAAATGTTCCTAAACCACCTTTATGGCGGCATGGACGAACCGGAAGTTAAAATTATTGATGTCTTTATCTGTAAGCTGCGCAAAAAACTGGCCGATGCGACAGATGGAACAAACTATATCGAGACAGTCTGGGGACGTGGCTATGTTCTGCGTGATCCACGCAAAGACGATAAAAAAGCCGTAAACGGATAGTCACTACCAAGGCTAATATGCGCGATAACACAATAATTCCACGCGAAGTGATAAGGATTGCCAATATTTTGGCATTTACCCTTGTTGCCGCCTATCTACTCTCGCTTGGAGCATCTATACACTGGTTAGCTGACCTCTTTCGTCATTTTATGCATCAGTATTTCATCGGTAGCCTCATTCTTACGCCTATAATGCTTTATTTTCGAAGATTTCTGACCAGTATCACCCTGATTATTGTTCTATGCCTTAGCTTCTACGAGATTTACAGCAGCTCGGAACAGATACAACCTATAGATCAAACCCATGCAAGCACTTTGAAGATCGTGCATTACAACAGGCGTTATAGCTTGCACAATCATCGTGTGATGACAGAATGGCTTATCAAAGAGAACCCTGATATTTTTGTCATTCAAGAAACCGGAGCAACACATTCCAAAGCTATTGAAGGCTTAAGAGAGCTATACCCCTATCAGATTCATGAGCCACGAAAGAATGCCTTTGGCCTGATCTTGGCCAGCAAACACAAAATTATACAGTCCGTAACACATAAAAACATCCGTTATGCATTGGACAACCTCTATGTCCATGCGCTTATCCAACTATCGGATGGACAACGTATTTCTATTTACACCAGTCACCCGCCACCACCGACCAGCGCTTTATTGCAAACGCAGCGTAATCAGGATATCAGCGTGGTTGTCGATGCCATACAAAACGATAACACGGCCAATATTATCTTTATGGGTGATTGGAATATAACGCCGTATTCTCCGTATTTTCAGGATTTATTGAGCGCAACAGGGCTGAAAAACCAACATAATTCATTCTATGCACCGCCAACATGGCCATCTGTGTTCCCCTCGCCTCTCGTTCAAATTCCAATTGATCATATATTGCATAAAGGTGACTTGCACCTCATCAGCAAACGCAAAGGCCCTCATTTGGACTCTGACCACTTTCCTATCATTGCGGAATTTTTATTACCGAAGCAAAGCGCGGCCAAAGCAAACTAATGTGGGCATTTGTAATACTGACTTGAAACTTTGGCAACACGGCTCTAAACTGCCCTCCATGGATATGATAAAGAACAATCTTGCGAATATTTTGACCGTGGCGCGGCTGTTTATGCTGCCGATTATTATTGCCTTATTCTTTGCGGAAGAGGCTTGGGGCGGGATCGC
Organism: Alphaproteobacteria bacterium; assembly: GCA_002401695.1. Taxonomy (GTDB): domain Bacteria; phylum Pseudomonadota; class Alphaproteobacteria; order Micavibrionales; family Micavibrionaceae; genus UBA1672. Next base: position 192,120 of record NVTV01000002.1, on the reverse strand, counting down.
GATATGGCTGTGTGTTCTGGTTTATGCAATTGCGGCGGCCACAGATTTCTTTGACGGGTATATAGCAAGAAAATACAACCAAATCACTGACTTTGGGACGTTTCTTGATCCAATATCTGATAAGATTTTTGTGTCCACGTTGCTTATATTGCTGGTGTCTTTTGGTAAAATTGAAGGGCTATGGATTATTTGCGTTATTCTGATTTTTGCGCGAGAGTTTCTGGTATCGGGTCTACGGGAATTTCTGGGGCCTAAGGATGTTCAGATGCCTGTGACCAAACTTGCCAAGTGGAAAACCATGGTACAGATGCTCAGCCTCGGCTTTTTGATTATCGCAGGACATGCGCCCTACACTCTTGAATTGGGACAAGTGCTGCTGGCACTGGCCACGGGCTTGACGCTGCTTACCGGAATATCCTATATGATGGTTGGCCTGAAACACATGAAAGAATAAGTCATGCTCAATTTGTACAAATACGTACGCCCCGCCATTTTCAAGATTGATCCTGAAACAACGCATAAAATGACGATTAAGGCTTTGAAAACAAGTGTTATTCGCCCCTGTTCCGTTGTGAAATCACCTATATTGGAGCAAGATTTATTCAATCTAAGATTCTTGAACCCTGTTGGATTATCGGCAGGTTTCGATAAAAACGCCGAAATCATCGCCCCTGCCCTTAAGATGGGATTTGGCTGCACGGAAGTTGGAACGGTTACGCCAAGGCCGCAAAACGGCAATCCGCGTCCACGTATTTTCCGCGATGTCGAGAGTGGCTCGGTTATTAACCGCATGGGTTTTCCCAATGGTGGTCTGCGGGTGTTTAAACCCAATATAGAAAAATTCATGGCTAACCCTGACCGCCCGCAAGGCGTGGTCGGGATTAATATCGGCATGAATAAGGAACAACTCGACCCTGCGGAGGATTACTGCGCGTTAATCCGTGAATTAGCGCCGCTGGCCGATTATATGACGGTGAATATATCCTCTCCCAATACACCGGGTTTACGGGATTTACAGCAAAAAGACATCTTATTGGAACTGCTAACCAAGATGATGAAAACCCGCCAAGAGGTCTGCGGGGATATATCGTCGGGCAAAGCCCCTGCTCTGCTTATCAAGCTCGCCCCTGATCTGGATACGCAACAACAGGAAGAAATTGCCGAGACATTACTGCACTCCGGCGTTGACGGGGTCATATTATCCAACACAACATTGGATAGACCCGACCATTTACCTGCCGATTTCAATGCGGAAAAAGGCGGGCTCAGCGGCGCGCCCGTACGCGATAAATCCACCGCAATTATCCGCAATTTCTATCGACTGACAAAGGGTAAATTACCGATTATCGGTGTTGGCGGCATATCAAATGCTGATCATGCCTATGAGAAGATAAAGGCAGGCGCAAGCCTTATCCAGCTTTACACAGGAATGATTTACGAAGGCCCTGAAATTGCCAATAACATCAATAAAGAGTTGCTCTGTTTGCTGAAAGCAGATGGACTGGACTCTATCACCGATGCCATTGGCCTCGACCATAAATAAAGTCACCTACGAGGCATAAAAAACCAAACCGCCAAGGCCTGTTAAACATTCTGGTACGAATATTGCATCTTAATCCATATGGACAGGCAAAGCACACACAGAAGCAAACATTATTTTGAGGAGGTCATCCCCGCGTTTTTAACGCCTGAACACCTCAAAAACAAAGACGGAGACACGGCGAACGATACGCCGCATATTATCGATATTATCGACAAATCTCGCCCGCCAGCATCCGCAAAGCCCAAAGATTTTATTATCCGCGAAAGTCTGCACAACGCCGTTACGCACGAACATATAGATTTATTCATGCAACCAATCGTGAGTCTGCCTCAACGACAGCTCAAGTTCTATGAATTTTACGGGCGTTTACGCATTAAACCCGGGCAATATATTCCCGCGCAAGATTATATGGCACTGGCCAGTGAAGAGCATATCGTTAATCAACTTGATACTCTGCTGTTTGCCGGTTGCTTAAAAGTTATCAAAAAGCAGCAACGAAAATATAACCGTGTACCGCCCTGCTTTATCAATATAAAGCCCTATACCTTACGCAATCGTGCCTTCATGAATAATTTATTGCAGCTTCTCTCGCGGTATAAGAACATCGCTTACAGCCTGATTTTCGAGATGCACCATAATGATTTTCTGATGCTCTCTCCCGCAGAGAAAAAAATCCTTGCAGGGCTGGCAAAAGCGGGCTGCCGTTTTTCTATCGATCATGTCGAAAGAATCCCCGATGATGTTAAATATCTGCGCGCGCACCATGTTAGCTTTGTAAAAATGGCGACAAAAACGCTGCTGCGTGATGGCAAGACCGAACGCGGCTTTTCAGAGCTTTTGCAGAAAAAACACAATCTGGAAGTTAACGGTATCGATATCATTGCGGAAAGAACCGAGAATGAAAATGACTTAAAGGAAATCCTCGATTTTGACATTAAATACGGCCAAGGATTCCTATTTGGCCGCCCTGATTTCCAAGGGGTTTATACCACCTGATGCTCCTCCGTTTTTTTCACTCTTCCCCTCCCTAAACTGTTTTATCTTTCCGCGTGACTTTGCGGTGGGCATTGATAAAATAGCGCCTATATTAAAAAAGGATATTCGATTATGCGTTTTACATTTCAACATACTGCGCTGATGCTCTGCACCGCCATCGCCTTTGTTGCCAGCCCATTATATGCAAACGAAGAAATCAAAAAAACCATCGACGCAGACCAAAGCGCAATCATAGAGCCTGCCGCGAACACCGAGCCAACCGTACACCCAGTGCCACAACACGCCATTGCCCTGCACGGAACACCGAAATATCCCATTGACTTCACCCATGTTGATTACGTTAACCCTGACGCGCCCAAGGGCGGTACAATTCGTCAACATGTTATCGGAACATTTGACACGCTTAACCCCTTTATCGTAAAGGGCAGCCCCGCCGCAGGATTAAACTATTTACGCAGCGGCCTCATCTATGAAAGCCTGATGCAAAATGCTTGGGATGAGCCATTTTCCCTCTATGGTGTAATTGCTAAGGACATTACAATCGCAGAGGATAAATCATGGGTAAAATTTAATTTACGCGAGGATGCACACTGGCATGATGGTGTGCCGATCACCGCCGCCGATGTGATTTGGACGTTTGAAACCCTGACCCAAAAGGGGCAACCATTTTACAAAGCCTATTGGGGCGATGTGGAAAGTATTAGCGCCGACGGCGAAAAATCCGTTACCTTCACCTTTTCTGTCAAAGGAAATGCAGAACTCCCTCTAATTATTGCAGAACTTACAATCCTTCCGAAGCATTACTGGACACAAGAAGGTAGGGAATTCGATAAAACAACATTGGATATCCCCTTAGGCAGCGGACCTTATAAAATCGGCAAGGTTGAGGCCGGACGTTCCATCGAATATGTCCGTAACCCTGACTGGTGGGGCAAAGACCTGCCATTATTCAAGGGCATGAATAATTTCGATACGATTCGATATGATTACTATAAGGATGATAATGTCGCGCATGAGGCCTTTCTCTCGCAAAATTATGATGTGAAGATCGAAAACACCTCTAAAACATGGCATGAGAACTATAAGGTCTCGAAGAAAAAGAAACCTCATTTGACAAAAGAAGAGGTTCATCACAGCAGACCCGCAGGTATGACAGCCTTTATCTATAACATCCGCCGTCCAGTTTTTCAGGATATATCAGTACGTGAAGCCCTCAATTATGCCTATGATTTTGAATGGTCGAACAAGCAATATGCCTATGGCGATTATATAAGAACTGACAGCTTTTTCGAAAACTCCGACCTTGCTTCAACAGAATTACCGAGTGAAGCAGAGCTTGTAATTTTAGAGCCTCTACGCGATAAAATCCCCGAAAGCGTATTCACTACCGCCTATACCCCACCCCTCACCGACGGATCAGGCAATGCCCGCAAGAACTTGCAAACAGCAATCAGCAAACTGGAATCTGCGGGATATACGACCCTGAACACTGATGGCTATCGTTATAAAACATTAGAAGATGGCACGCTACAAGTGCTGGAATTTCAGATATTGCACTACTCCCCGACCTATGAGCGCTGGATTTTGCCTTTCATCAAAAACCTAAAACGCATCGGGGTTAAAGCCAATTTTCGTATCGTAGACAGCGCGCAATTCCAACGCCGCGTCGATACATTCGATTTCGATATTATTATCAGCAATATCGGGCAATCGTCCTCCCCCGGGAATGAACAACGTGAATTTTGGGGCACGGACAGAGCGGATATGAACGGCTCGCGCAATTATATCGGCATTAAAGACCCTGTGATTGATGAACTGATTAACGGCATTATTCATGCAACATCACGCGAAGACCTTCTAACCAAGACTCATGTTTTGGATCGCATTTTACTGTGGAACCACTATGTTCTTCCGATGTGGCATTACCCGAAATGGCGTTTAGCATATTGGGATACGTTAAGACGCCCCGAGACCCTATCGCATATCAGCCCAATGATTACCCAAACATGGTGGTCGAGCGAGGCCGAGCAAGCCGCAGCCAAAACCAAGGTTACAAAGTAAGGAACACTGTTATGAAGCTTGCGATTGCTATTCCCGCGCGTTACGGATCAAGCCGATTCCCCGGTAAACCATTGGCAATGATCAGCGGGAAATCCATGCTGCAACGGGTTTTGGAGGTCGCGCACAAAGCCGCCGAACCTTACGACGACATAACAGTCTTCGTCACTACCGAGGATAAGCGTATCGCCGAACATGCGGCGGAACTTGGTGCCATTTGCATCAATACCCCGTCAAGCTGCCCTACCGGCTCTGACCGCGTGTTATCCGCGATCAGGCAATTGAATGACTGGCCGGACTTTATCATCAATTTGCAAGGTGATGCGCCCTTTACCCCGCCTGCGGTTATCAGGCAAATATTTGATGCATTCAAGGACAACCCGCGCGCAGAAGTTATAACGCCCGTCCATCAGTTAAGCTGGAATGATTTAGACAGGTTGCGTAAAGCCAAGGAAACAACACCGTTCAGCGGCACAACAGCGATTATAAATGAAAATAAACGCGCCTTATGGTTTTCCAAGACCATCATTCCCACCATCCGCAAAGAAGATGAACTGCGGGCGCAAAGTAACACCTCCCCCGTGCATCAGCATATCGGGCTATACGGGTTCAGATCGGATATTCTGGAGACATTTTGCAGTTTGCCACAAAGCACGTATGAAAAACTGGAGGGGCTGGAGCAACTGCGTATGCTGGAAAACGGCATCCACATTCAAACGGTTAATATTGATATTGAAGAAGGCCTCATCCAATCAGGCATAGACAGCCCCGAGGATATAAAGCGCGCAGAGAATTATATCAAAACCAATGGTGAGCCAATATAATGACAACACTGATTATCGCGCGACATGGCAATACATTCGGCCCTGATGATACGCCAACACGCGTGGGGGCGAAGACGGATATCCCCCTTGTGGAAAAAGGGAAAGCGCAAGGAATCGCACTCGGGCAATATTTAAAAGACCACGACCTTCTGCCTGATGCGGTCTACAGTTCCACCCTGCAACGCACGAGAGAAACCGCGAAGCTGGCCTTGCAAACATGCGGAATAAGTACGCATATCTATGAGTTGGATATTTTTAACGAAATTGATTACGGCGTTGACGAGAATCAAAGCGAGGAAACCGTTATCGCCCGCATCGGTAAAGACGCGATAGAGAAATGGGATAAGCACGCCACCCCGCCCGAAGGCTGGCACGTTGACCCTGACGATATTATTCAGAGCTGGCACAGCTTTGCCCATCAAATTTCACAAACCCATGATACCGTTACAAATCAAGTTATGGATTTGAGCGAAACTATACTTGTTGTTACATCGAACGGTATTGCACGTTTTGCCCCCCACATTACCGATGATTTTGCAGATTTTGCCGCGAAAAATACCATAAAGCTATCCACCGGCGCGCTTGGTGTTTTGAAGTTTTCGCAAGGAAATTGGCGGGTTACAGACTGGAATATCCGCCCCTCTCTGGAGGGATGTGGATAGCCATTCAATAAATTTTTTAAATGAATTGCTTTCACTCTCCAAAAGCGGTACTATCTTATAAATAAACAAGGCTTAAATAAATAAAAGCCAATAAATAAACCAAATAACAAGGGGTTGTTATTATGTTACCTGAAGAAATATATGCCAATAGTGAATCTACTTCTCACTTCAAGTATTCGCACCCACTGAACCACGCGCCTGTCGATGATGGATCAATGCGTGCACGCTTGGCTTATGATCTAATGACATTTATGAAACGCTCCGACTGCTCCTATTTTATGGATCCTGATACCTTTGCTTCTTCCGATCCGGAAGAAAGTGAAGATGAAATTGACATCATGATTGTTGATGGATTCTACAAAGAAGCTGAAATTCTGATTGAGCACCGCCTGCGCGCCGATCCCGATTGTGAAAAGGCTATGTTTCAACGCGCCTTTATCGACAATCTGAAACAGGAATATGGCAGACTTCTGGAAAAAGAAGATAAAATCCTGAAACATGACCCGCAGAATGTTAATGCTCTTCTGAACAAAGGTTTTGCTTTGGCGAACCTTAACCGTGAAGAAGAAGCCTTGGCCATCGCTGATCTGGCTCTGCACATTGATCCGGATAATTTGAACATTCTGGGTAACAAAGCCTATATCGCCAAATTGCTTGGCCGTGATGACTTACATGAACAAACGTTAATGCATGCCTATAATGTATCCGCAACACAGCGTTTGGCCGCGATTGAAGAACAAGAGGCAAGATTGCTGCATGACTTCGATTCATTACTGCTTCAAGCCGAAACCCCATCCGCCTTTGAGGAGTTCAACCTCCATAGTGGTGCAGATTCATCGGATATGGTTCACTAATCAGCCAAATTTAAAATATATTATAAGAAAAGCAGCGTAAAACTTCTTTATGCTGTTTTTTGTTCATGGACTTGATGGTGTATCCTCCATATCATATCGATCATGTTTGCTTATATCCTTAAACGCTGTCTTTTGATGATTCCCACGTTGCTGGGCATTATGCTGGTCAGCTTTGTTATTATTCAATTTGTCCCCGGTGGCCCTGTTGAGAAAATGATTGCCGAATTGCAAGGGCATGGCACATCTGCAACCGCGCGGTTGAGCGGTGGCGGAGGCGATATGGGTGGCGCACTGTCAGGTGGACAAAGTTCTGCCCGACAAAGCAGTAACTATAAGGGCGCACAAGGCCTCGACCCTGAATTCATCAAAGAATTAGAGGCGATGTACGGCTTTGATAAGCCGACGCATGTGCGCTTTTTCACCATGATCAAAAACTATCTCACCTTTAATCTGGGCGACAGCTATTACCGTGATATCGGGGTTCTGGAACTGGTGCTAGAAAAAATGCCGGTCTCTATTTCGCTTGGCCTGTGGTCAACATTGCTGATCTATCTGATCTCTATTCCTCTGGGCATTCGAAAAGCCGTCCATGACGGGTCGCGCTTTGATATATGGACGAGTGTGACCGTGTTTGTCGGCTACGCGATCCCCTCTTTCATGTTTGCGATTTTGTTGATTATCCTGTTTGCGGGCGGGCGATATTGGGATATTTTCCCTCTGCGCGGGCTTACCTCCGACGGGTGGGAAGATATGAGTATGATCGAAGCCGCGATGGATTATGCATGGCACATGGTCTTGCCGACTGCCGCAATGGTGGTCAGTGGCTTTGCCAGTATCACCATGCTGACCAAAAATTCGTTTCTGGATGAGATCGGCAAGCAATATGTTTTGACCGCGCGCGCCAAAGGCCTGCCCGAGAACAAAGTGCTGTATGGGCATATTTTCCGCAATGCTATGCTGATTGTTATTGCGGGGTTTCCTGCGCTGTTTATCTCTGTGTTTTTCACGGGTTCACTGTTGATCGAGGTGATATTCTCTCTCGATGGCCTTGGCCTGCTGAGTTACGAGAGCATTATAAACCGTGATTATCCTGTGGTCTTAGGAACGCTCTATATTTTTTCTTTGATGAGCCTTGTCATGCATTTACTGCGTGATTTGGTCTATGTCTGGATTGATCCGCGCATCGATTTTGAAAGCCGCGGATAGCCCCTCCCTATCCTCAGGTATACGCCTTTGAATATATCTCTTGACGGTGGAAATTTTTAGGCCTATAGCTTCCGCAAAAAGCGGAGCCGATCATGTCTAACTCGTCAACACTAAAGCGTCTTATGGTCGTCTGGCCGCTGCTTTTCGGTATTTTTATACTTACGATCAGTAATGGCCTGCAAGGTACGCTTTTAGGTTTACGCGCCAGCAGCGAAGGCTTCCCCGTTGCGATCACCGGTATTATTATGGCGATGTATTACGCAGGGTTTTTAATCGGCTGTCAGTACGTCCCGAAGATGATTGCATCGGTTGGGCATATCCGCGTTTTTGCCGCCCTCGCCTCTATGGCCTCCACCACAGTTTTATTGCATGGCCTGTTTGTTAATCCGTGGCTGTGGATTCCCATTCGCCTGCTAACAGGGTTTTGCTTCTCGGGGATATTTATTATCGCGGAAAGCTGGCTCAACAAGATTTCAAACAAAGAGCAACGCGGCACGATTTTCAGTGCCTATGTCTCGATTGTTTATAGCGGTCTCTTCGCGGGACAATTCCTGATTAACTTCGCGCCTCTTACAAAAATTGACCTGTTCATTTTGGTATCTATCCTAATCTCGATTGCGCTTGCGCCGATCACCCTGACCAATAAACGCACCCCCGGCTTTCAAAAGCCCGAATCCATTTCCTTTCGAAAAATGATAAACATATCCCCCTTGGCCATGTCCGGTGTGTTTGTCGCGGGGTTATGCAGCAGTACCATGCTCAGCCTTGGGCCCGTTTATGCCAGTGCCATAGACATGCCACGATCTGAAATTGCGATGTTTATGGCGATCTATATTTTGGGCAATGCTGTCCTGCCAATATTTCTAGGCGCATTATCTGATAAAATAGACCGCAGAAAAGTCATCAAACTGGCAACGATTATCGCAATTATTTGCTCCGTCCTGATTACGGTTTACACGCATTATTACATATTGATTTTCTTGCTGGGCGGTATGATTACATCGCTTTACAGTGTCTCGATTACCCATATGCATGACCAAATCAAGAAAACGCAAATCGTTTCAGCCAGCCGTTCCTTAATACTGTTTAACTCCATCGGATCGACCATCGGCCCTATTGCAGGCGGCTTTTTACTGGCCTATGCAGGACATGAAGGGTTTTTCATCATGTTCGCCGTTTATACAGGCGTATTGTTGATTATTGCGTTTTACAGATCAATTGTCGGAGAAAAGATTGAACGAAAACACAGATTTGTTCATCTGCCTGCACATTTTGCGCCCTCTATATTTCGCTTGAAAGAAAAACGCCCACATCAAGGTGGTGATAAAAAGTCTTAACCTCTTTTGTCGTATCCGGATTTTGTTATAGTGAATCTATGAAGCTTTCACCAATCACCCAGCGTCGTCTTTCCCAGTTCCGTGCTAATAAGCGCGGTTTCTGGAGTTTATGGATATTTCTAGTGCTTTTAGGGGTAGCTTTGGGCGCGGAGCTGATTGCCAATGATAAACCGATCGTCCTGAGTTATAAAGGCAGCCTGTATTTCCCCGTTTTTGTCAATTACCCCGAAACAGTATTTGGCGGCGATTTCGAAACCGAAGCCGAGTACCGCGACACCTTTGTGCAAGAGCTGATCCAAGGCGCGGACGGCAAAGCGGGCTGGATGTTGTGGCCGCCGATTCCCTTTTACTATGACACGATTAATTACAATTTGACCAAGCCTGCCCCCACGCCGCCCGACAGGGTCAATTGGCTGGGCACGGATGATCAGGGACGTGATGTAAGCGCGCGGGTTATCTACGGCTTTCGGATATCGGTATTATTCGGCCTGATTCTAACTCTGCTCAGCACTATTATCGGCGTCACAGCGGGCGCGATACAAGGATATTATGGCGGCAAGGTTGATCTGGTGATGCAGAGAGTCATTGAAATATGGTCAAGCTTACCCTCTCTCTATATTCTGATTATTTTCGCCAGCATCTTCACTCCCAGCTTTTGGGTTCTGCTGTTTATCCTGCTGCTGTTCAAGTGGTTAAGCCTTGTTGATGTGGTGCGTGCTGAATTTTTGCGCGCCCGTAATTTTGACTATGTGCGCGCCGCTGCTGCGCTTGGTGTGTCTGATCCCGTAATAATGTGGCGTCATGTTTTGCCCAACGCCATGGTCGCGACCGTTACCTTTATGCCGTTCATCCTTACTGCGGCAATCACATCACTGACTGCGTTGGATTTTCTGGGTCTGGGCATGCCACCGGGCAGCCCATCTTTAGGGGAATTACTCTCTCAAGGTAAAAATAACCTTCATGCCCCATGGCTTGGAATTTGCGCATTCTTATCATTAGCGGTTATGTTAATATTGCTAACCTTTATTGGTGAAGCAGTGCGCGATGCCTTTGACCCACGTAAAACGAGTTTATAAGCCTATGAAAATCCGAAATTCTATCCAAGCTCTGAAAAATGAGTTTGCAGCCTATCGCAGAGAGCTGCACCAAAACCCGCAAACCTCTTTTGAAGAGAGCTTTATCAGCGATTTTATTGCTTCAAAACTATCCGCTTGGGGTATTGAGCATGAACGGGGCATTGGCGGGGAAACGGGCATTGTTGTCACAATCCACGGGCAATCCAACACGTCAGGCAAAGTCATTGCTCTGCGCGCGGATATGGACGCGCTGGATATTGCGGAAACACAGAATAAAGACTGGGTTTCGAAAACAGATGGGAAAATGCATGGCTGCGGCCATGACGGGCACAGCACATGCCTGCTTGCGACGGCAAAATACCTAAAAGAAAACAATGGTTTTGATGGCGTTCTTCATCTTATATTTCAACCCGCAGAAGAAACCGGCGAAGGCGCACGCGCCATGATGAAAGACGGGCTGTTTGAACGTTTCCCCTGTGATGCAATCTATGCCATGCATAATTGGCCTTATGCGCCACTGGGACAATTCGATATTAATGTGGGGCCAACTATGGCCAGTGTTGATCGTTTTGAAATTATTATTCAGGGCAAAGGCGGTCATGCCTCTAAACCATATACACTCATTGACCCGATCACAATCGCCGCGCAAATCGTCAATGGCCTACAAACGATTATCAGTCGAGAGACTGACGCTTTGGATTCCGCGGTCCTCAGCATCACAAACATCAATGGCGGCACAGGCGCATTCAACGTCATACCGGATCAAGTGACCCTCAGTGGAACGGTGCGCACCTATTCCGAGGCTCTAAAAACAAAAATAGAAAAGCGTATTGGTGAAATATCATCGGGCATCTCCGAAAGTTACGGCGCCACAACGCACTACACGTATACCCGCATGATAGAGCCAACAATTAACGATCCGAAACATGCAAAAACCTGTGCGGAGGTCGCCCAATCACAAGGCGCCATTGTAATAACGGATGGAAATCCCTCTATGGGCGGCGAAGATTTTGGAGCATTCTTACAGGTAATACCCGGCGCCTACGTTAAGATCGGGCAAGCCATTGAAGGTGATACACAGCATCGCTGTTCTCAGGGGCTGCATAATGCAGGGTATGACTTTAATGATGATCTTATTCCAATTGCCACTGAATACTGGGTGCGTTTGGTTGAACATGTGCTGAAAGTTTAACCCTATCCTTTCACAAAACATCTTGACACTGCTCCTGCTTATATGGTTTTCATAGCCTATGAATAAATACGCAGCGACACAATTACGACGACTTACCCGCTAGAGCCCATCTCTTTGCGTGGCATTTTTGTTGCCTGCTTCATAACATTTCATATTCCCCGCATTCAGGCCTGTTCTCTTAAAAAATCAATTGCTTACGCCGCATTTTTGGGGCATTTTATTGTTAGAAAAAAACAAAGATTTATATAATGACAAAAATATTTATAGATAAGATTAGCTCAGTTACCAAGAACTTGGACCTGAAACATAACGAACATATCATTGATGATCCTAATACCAACCTATCTTGCGAGATGGGTACGGTTTTGGCCGCAGAAATTCTTGAAGATAAGACCATTTATAATGAAATGGAATTACCATCCGGCCGGATGTCAAAGCTGAAAAAAGGTGATATTGTTGCCGTTGCTTTGGGGCAAAGACGGGCTCTTAAAGGCTTTGTTGGGGATTTACCTAAATCTCTTAAGGCTGGCGACATTATTCATTTGCTAAATTTTGGCGGCATCGCCGGTGAATGTACCAGCGCCAACACCAAAGAAGTTGGCGATCCTATGCGTATCCGCATATTGGGCGGTATTGCTCGCAAAGGTAAGCAGCTCAACATTAATCAGAAAATGCTGTTTAAACCGACGAGCACAATGAAAAGTGATATTCCGCTGATTATTGTTACAGGCACCAGCATGGATAGCGGCAAGACCACGGTTGCGACAGAGATTATAAAAACACTGACCCATATGGGTATGAAGCTGGCAGGCACAAAACTAACAGGCGTTGGCGCGATGCGTGATCTTTATAAAATGCAGGATTACGGCGTTTATAACGCAGTCAGTTTTGTTGATGCAGGGATTACCTCCACCGCGAATATTGATGATGCAGCCATGGTGGAAATGACCAAAGGCACGATTGAATATTTAAGCAAAGACAAGCCGGATGCGATCATTATCGAATTTGGTGATGGATTGATGGGGCATTACGGCGTTGCTGCAATCCTCAAAATGCCAGAAATACAAAAGAACGTGCGTTTGCATATTGGGTGCGCCGGTGATCCGATTGGCGCAATTGGCTTGGCACAAGGATGCGCGGCGATTGGCTTGCCCATTGATGTAATCAGCGGCCCTGTTACGGATAACGAGGTCGGACAAGGCATTATCAGGGACGAACTGGATGTAATCGTCTATAATGCTTTTAACCCGACGAATGAATGGATGGATTTGGTGATATCAAGATGGTTACACGCGTATCAATTATCGGCATAACCGGCTATACGGGGCTAGAATTACTACGGATGTTAAATGCACATCCAGAGGTAACGCTCGCCCATGTGACGTCACGCCAACATAACAACACGCCTATTGGCGATGTTTACCCGCATCTTGCGCATATGGATATTAAGGTCAGCAATCCTGATCTGGATGTGATCGCGCAAGACAGCGATGTTGTGTTCCTATGCCTGCCCCATAAAACCGCACAAGACACTGTGGCGGCGCTGCACGGGAAGGTGAAAATCATCGATTTATCGGCAGATTTCCGTCTTGATGATGTAGAAACGTATGAGAAGCATTACAACGTACCGCATATCTATCCCGAGTTACTGAAAAGCTCGGTCTATGGATTGCCTGAACTGGTGGAACATCACAGAATAGCCAATGCTAAAATCGTGGCCAATCCGGGGTGCTTTGCCCTGCTCTCTCAGCTTATGCTCTATCCTTTTGCAGGGACGATCCAGCACGCGGATATTATGGCGATTACGGGTTCTAGCGGATCGGGTAAATCGGCCAGTGATGGCACGCACCACCCTGTGCGCTCTCATAATATGAAAAGCTATAACATCAACAAGCACAGACATATTCCCGAGATTTGTAGAACCGCGCAGATCAAAGCGGATCAGCTTAATTTTGTGCCGACCTCCGGCCCGTTTGTGCGGGGAATTTTCGCAACGGCGTTTATTACAACCGATAAAGACGTTGATACGGCCAATGCTTATGATGACAGCCCATTTGTCCGCGTTATGGACACTGTTGCGCTGGCCAATATCGTGGGATCGAATTTTTGCGACCTTAGTTTTCAACGCGTCAGCAAGTGCGAATACATCGTCCAAGGCGTGATTGATAATCTGGTTAAAGGCGCGGCGGGTTGCGCGGTGCAAAACATGAATTTAATGTGTGGCTATGACGAGACACTTGGCCTGCTCTCGCTCAGCCCGCTTTACCCTTAAGGATAAAAATAATGAAAAAGAAACTGCCTGATTTTTTTATAAATGCCTTCTATGAAAGCAAGTTCCGCGACAATCTTTTCATCGTCAAAGCCAGCGGCAGCGTGATTGAAAACGAGGACGCACGCAACAATTTAATCGCCAATATTAGAGAGCTAACCCATCACGGCATTAAGATAATCTTGATTTATGGCGGCGGAAATGCCATTGACACGGCGCTTGAAAAACGCGGTGTCGAGATTAAAAAGCACGATGGCAGACGCATCACAGACGCAGCAACTATGGGCGTTATCCGCGAAGTGATTGGCGGCGATCTTTCCCTTAAGATATCTGAAGCCATGCATGGTAATAATCTGGAGGGGCTATCCTTTAACGTTGTTCCCTCAGGTTGGATGAACGTGGTTTTGCGCCCTAAGAAGCCAGTAGATTACGGCTTTGTCGGTGATATCAAGGGCATTAATATCCGCCCTATCCTGCGCCAGTTAAAGGTAACGGGCTTTATCGCCTGTCCTTGTATCGCGATCAGTGACAATGGTGATTTGTGTAATATCAATGCCGACACCATCGCAACCGAGCTTGCCGCCGGACTGGACGCGGATAAGCTGATATTCATGAGTAATGTTGACGGCGTAAAGGTCAAGGGCGAGACTGCCCTGCTGATTACCGATGCGCAGATACAGGGCTATATCGCCGATGGTACGGTCACGGACGGTATGAAAGTGAAGATGGAGAACTGCCAAGAGGCCCTTAATGCAGGGGTTAGCCGCATTCACCTGATTAACGGCCTGCGCGATAATGCGCTATCCAAGGAAATATTTGAATCTGTTGGCCCCGGCACGATGCTGCTGCGGGAGTCAGAGCGTGATAATTATATGAATGAAGTCGAAGTACAAAAAGCTATTGGAGGAAAATAATCGTGAATTGGCGGTTACTGGATATTAGAATAGGACGGGCAAATAGACAGCAATTCTGGCTGATTTTTCTTTTACTTTATGCTGTAGAATATATTCAAGTTGCAAATCCCATCCTAAGCATAGGAATATATATTGTATCTTCCTACATATTACTGCTTGCTATATTCAGGCGCGCACGTGATTTAGGAATAGATATTACATATTGGCTGAAAATTATACTTATCCTATATTCTTCACTATATGCCTCATCTATGCTCATGGATAGGCTCTTGATTCAGGAAACCTACCTTCAAATCTTTATAGTGCTCACATTATCTATTATTGTTACTATTGCCTTTCTAACAAACATGAGCTTATTTTCCCTTACCCTATCCATATTATTATCAGAAGGCAGTAAACTAAAGAATGATTATGGCTACCCGCCTGAGGGAATGAGCTTCAACAGTATGATCGCCGAGGATTATTCATCTGCACAAAAACAAGAAGCAAAAGAAGCCCAGAGAACACAATATAAAACAAAATTTACATACGAAAATATGAACGAAACTAACGAAATAAAACCAAGAGGAAAAACACCATGACCGCACAAGACATTATCAAGAAAACCGAAGATATATTGGTGAACACCTATAATGCGCAGCCTGTGGTGATGGATCACGGTAAGGGGGTTTATTCTTACGACACGGATGGTAAGAAATACATTGATTTTGCTGCCGGTATTGCTGTGGCATCTCTTGGGCATGCGCATCCTAAGATGCTGAAAACCATCACTAAACAAGCTAAACGCCTTATGACCTGTCAGGCCTCTTACGCCACAAAGGAAAAGCTGGAAGCGGCGCAAATCCTGATTGATAATAGTTGCTTCGACCTTGTCTATTTCTCAAACAGCGGAACAGAGAGCGTTGAAGCGGCGCTGAAATGCGCGCGAAAATGGGCATACGAGAATAAAGGGCATGATTGCAACGAAATTATCGCCTTTAAGAACTCATTCCATGGACGCACCTACGGCTCGGCCAGTGTTACAGAAAAACGTAATGTTCAGCCCTTCTTCGCGCCCTATCTGAATGGCGTGCATTTCGCAGAATTTAACGATGCAAGCTCTGTCAGAGAACTTATCAATGAAAATACCGCCGCCATCATTGTTGAACCGATACAAGGAGAAGGCGGCCTAACCCCTGCTAATCCGTATTTCCTCGCAGATTTAAGAAACATCTGTGACAAGCATAATATATGTCTGATTTTTGACGAAATACAAACAGGTATGGGGCGTTTGGGAACGTTCTTCGCCTATGAATCTTTTGAAACATCCGATGGCGTGACCGAGCCTGATATTGCTTGTCTTGCCAAAGGCATGGGCGGTGGCTTTCCTGTCGGCGCAATGGTCGCAAAAAAGAAATTTGGCGAGGCAATTACAGTTGGTACACATGGCACAACATATGGCGGTAATCCTCTTGCCTGCGCCGTTGCCACAACAGTGATGAGTGAAATTCTAAGCGATGGATTTTTGGATCACGCCAACAAAGTCTCTGCTTATTTGATAGACGGACTGCAACAAATCCAGCGCACATCCAACAAGATCACGGAAATTCGCGGCCAAGGCCTGATGATTGGTGTTGATACAACATTCGATATCAAAGAGCTGCTCTCTGCATTGCAGAAAAACGGCTTGATGGCAACGCAAGCGGGTAAAGCAACGCTGCGTCTGACCCCGCCTTTGCTGATCAAAATGGAAGAAGCGCAAGAAGCCCTGAAAATTATCGATAAAACCCTTAAAGAGATGAGTTAGAACCACAGTCATGACAAACGACATAAGACATTTCATAAATTTACCGGATGTTGGCGCGGATGCCTTAAGAGGCATCATAAAACACGCTCACGCCCTTAAGGCCGAAAAATTTTCTCCCCCGCAGATTATGGAGGGGCTGTCGCTGGCGATGGTATTTGATAAACGCTCCACCCGTACGCGGATGAGCTTTGAGTTGGCAATGAAGCAACTCGGCGGGCATACATTAGTAATGGGCATGGATGACATGCAAATCACCGGCGCGGAAAGCATGCAAGACACAGGCGCGGTGCTGTCGCGCTATGTTGATGGCATTATGCTTAGAATGAGCGACCACGCACAGTTGGAAGAGCTTGCCCGCAATACAACCATCCCCGTGATCAGCGGCATGACCAATGATTCCCACCCGTGTCAAATTATGGCAGATATACTGACGATAGAAGAAAAACTCGGCGATATTCAGGGCAAGAAAGTGGCATGGTTTGGCGATTATAACAATGTGGTTAAAACATTTGAACAAGCCGCGCCGCTGTTTGATTTCGAGCTGGTGATTTCAACGCCAGAAGATTTGTATGACAAGAGTATTCCCCCGCAAGAGGCTGCGAAAGATGCTGATGTTATTGTCACCGATACATGGATATCCATGGGCGAAGAAGGCAAAACCATCGACAAATTCATGCCCTATCAGGTCAATGCCGATCTAATGGCATGCGCCAAAGACAATGCCATATTCATGCATTGCATGCCGATCCATAAAGACGAGGAAGTCACGCCCGAGGTTTTGGCCAGTGATGCGTGTGTGATTTATGACGAAGCAGAAAATCGTCTCCACGCCTCAAAAGCCATTTTGGCATGGAGTATGGAAAGCGCGGGCGTACGCTTGCAAAAGCCAACTGGTTCCTAATGATGAGCAATGAACTGGAATCCCGCAACAAACGCGTCGAAGCCGATAAAGCGTGGGAGTTATCCCTGACACGGCGCAGCATTATTACGGGTTTCACATATTTGGTTGTGGGGTTTTACCTTAACCTTCTGGACGTCAATTACGCGTGGCTGCACGCACTGGTGCCGCCAATGGCGTACGTCCTGTCGACGCTATCACTGCCGTTGATTAAGAAAATATGGCTTAGAAAGATGTATCGTAAAAAGCCTTAGCCCGGCTCACTAACCTCATGCTCCGCAGAAGCCTTCATATCATAATCCGCAAGCAACCCTTGCGCATAAGTAACATCTTGATCAATCGATGTGAAATAATCATGTTTTGCTTGCGTAAGTTCCGGATTTTTATCGTCAGCACCATTTTCCAAACGCTCTGCAACTGCGGCGCGCTCCTTCAATGCTGGAACTGAAGTATGCCTTTCAACGAACTCCGCCAACTGACCCGCATTAAACGGGTTTTCAAGAGTTGGGGCTTCGAATCTTTTCGACAGCGTTCCAGGTTCATACTGAAACGGCCCGATTTCCTCCACCGGAGGGTTCATAGCATGATTTAATTTATTTGATATACTTTGTAAAATACCGTTCATATTCAGCCCCATTATAATATTTTTTGCTTTTAGGTCACCAGCCTATAGCAAAAGTGATAGAAAAATCAAACAAATCAAGAAATACCTTCACATTTGGGTGTTTTTCTCTTAAAACAATGCCGTACAAAGAATAAGGAAATCATTATGAGCACCACAGACAATAAGGGTAAAATCGTACTCGCCTATTCAGGTGGACTGGACACATCCATTATCCTGAAATGGTTTATTGAAGAGGGCTATGAAGTTATTGCCTATATCGCCGATGTCGGACAAGAAGAAGATTTCAAGGCCGCCGAAGAAAAAGCGATTAAGCTGGGCGCGGCGAAAGTCTATGTCGAAGACCTTAAGCTCGAATTTGTACGTGATTACATTTTCACGGCTGTTAAATCCCAAGCAATTTATGAGGGACGTTATTTGCTCGGCACATCTGTTGCCCGCCCGATTATCGCGAAACGCCAAATCGAAATTGCTGAAAAAGAAAATGCAGAGTTTGTTTCTCACGGCGCGACAGGTAAAGGCAACGACCAAGTTCGCTTTGAACTTGCCTATTACGCGCTGAAACCTGACATTCAGGTTCTCGCGCCATGGAAAATGGATGAGTTTCTAACACGCTTTGAAGGGCGCGCGGATATGCTGAACTATGCCGATCAATACGGCATTCCTGTTTCTGCGACCCGTAAGAAGCCCTACTCCGAAGATGATAATATGCTGCATATTTCTCATGAGGCAGGCGTTTTGGAAGACCCGAATGCCCCCGCAGATGAAGATGTATATTCACGTACAAACGGCACGGATACCTCCCCCGATACGGCGGATATTCTAACGATTGATTTTGAACAAGGCATTCCCGTTAAAGTCACAAACCAAAGTGATGGCAAAGAAGTGACCGGCGCAGTTGAGCTGTTTGAATACCTTAATGAACTAGGTACAAAACACGGTATTGGTCGTCTGGACATGGTTGAGAACCGCTTTGTTGGTATTAAATCCCGCGGCGTGTATGAAACACCGGGCGGCGAAATCCTGTATAAAGCACATCGCGACCTTGAAGGGCTGACCCTTGATCGTGAAGTGATGAAATTG
Source organism: Alphaproteobacteria bacterium (assembly GCA_002401695.1). Classification (GTDB taxonomy): domain Bacteria; phylum Pseudomonadota; class Alphaproteobacteria; order Micavibrionales; family Micavibrionaceae; genus UBA1672. The sequence goes on along the minus strand of NVTV01000002.1, from coordinate 172,800 downwards.
CGTGATTTTATGTCCTTGAAAGTGGCCGAGTTGATCTATAACGGCTTTTGGTTCTCGCCTGAATTTGATCTGCTGATGACCTTTATGGATAAAGCGCAGGAAACAAACACAGGCAGCGTGCAAATCAAGCTGATCAAAGGCATGGCGTATCCTATCGCGCGTAAAAGCCCTGTGGCTCTTTATGATCCTGAGCAATCATCAATGGATGTTGAAGGCGGCTATGACCAAAAAGATGCTGATGGCTTCATCAAAATCAATGCTGTACGTTTGAAAAACAATACGGCGGTGCATGGCAAACCTTTAAGCGTAAAAGCCAGCAAAACAGCGTAATTATTCTAAGACTGGGATAAATCTTCAGGATCAAGGCTAATCCCTTGATCCTCTATCGCTTTGGCTGGATGCTCAATGCCATCGAGACGAAGTGCAGCAAGCGTGCGCGACGCATTATCGACTCTTTGTAATATCAGTGCATTATCCTGACTTCTCTGCGCACATTCCGCGATAAGATCTTCCGGTGCAATGAAGCCGGAATCCGTCAAACCACCTTGTTTCCAAGTATCCGTAGATTGCATTCTGGTCAAGGGATTTCCCCGCATGTGAACAAGCGTATTATCCTGACGCACCCGATCCATCCATGAAATTGCCATGATCTCGTCCATAACGTCATCTGGCTTCATCGGCAGATCAATGTACACACGATCACATTCCTCAAAATGAACATTAATATCTGCAAAATCTACAAAATCGATATTCGACCTAAATATGCCCTTTTCTTTTATAGCCTCGACTTGGCTTTTTAAAGACTCCAAAGCGAGAGGATCTGGGTGCGTTATGCGAATAAAATGATCGCGCCCCAGCATTTTACCATTCGGATCTTGTTTATTTTCGGACAATCCTATGATTTTCTTTGTATTATCACCAATAAAGCCACCACCTCCCAAGCTGCCGATGATAAGAACCGTCTCACCTTTAACCTGTCCGGATAAATCACGGGCAATCATAATATTGTTTGTATTTTTATGCCCCACCGAAACACTATTTTGAATATAAGCCACATCTTTTTTTATTTTTGATACAAGGTTTTGATAATGCTTTTCTTTCTCGGGATGTTCGTTTCTCAGAACATGCAAGCCATCCGTAAATTGGCGTCTGATATGGGTTTCACCTTTGCGCTTACTTCGAAAGCCGGAAACCGTATCCAACAAGAATTTATAAGCATCCTCATCATCCATCACCTTAACTTCGTCGCCGCGCCCCTTTGGGAAAGGAAAATCATCAAAATCAGTTTTTTTACCATACCAAATTTGATTATCGCAGCTTTCAGCAAAAGGCACACCCGATTTTTCCTGCCAAGACCTAACCTCATCAGACAAATAACGCGTATTAAATTTTAAAAGACGGAGATTTCCAACCGTTACACTACTACCCATAAACAATTACCCGACATTATTTTTCCGCAGTCTATCCCATTTTTATGTATAAAAGCAACATTTAGTCCTAGCCTTCCCTTTTCAACTCAACTACAAAGTAGGTAAAGAAATAAGGAATTATTATGACCTCTGCAAAACGTGTAACCGCCGCTCTGTCATCACCTAAAGATGATATTGAACATCTTGTGATCGAATTTGACCCTGCGTCAGATGGTTGGTTTTTATATGGGCATAAAGCAATCGGCGATGCCCCGACGTTGGAACTGTGGCATATGACAAAAGAAGATGCGATGGAACAAGCAAACGCAGATTACGGCGTTGGCTCCCTTGATTGGAACGAAGGTGGCGAAGGCGACACCGCCCCCACTCTTGATGCCAATGGCACAGCGTTGCAAGATGGTGACACTGTAACACTGATTAAAGATCTGGATGTTAAAGGCGCGGGCGTTACGCTGAAACGCGGCACAACGGTTAAGAACATCACACTTACCGATGATCCGGAGCTGATCGATTGCCGCACCAAAGAAGTCAGAGGCCTTGTTCTTAAGACTTGTTTTGTGAAGAAGATTTAGTCCTGAGGCAAACACACCAAATCATCAGTTTTTTCTCGCAATATCGTGCGCCGTTTGCTATGTCTTTGCCATACATAACCCAATAGGATTTCGAATCATGGACATGCATACCATTTATGCCATTGTCGGATTTTTGCTGGCAGCCTATGCGGTTGTTGGTAATGACGCGGTGCAAACACTGGGTACATTTATTGCCTCCAATGAAAAAGCTGTGAAATGGTATTGGCTGTGGGCCGCCGCTTCTCTGGTTCTTGTCATCACACTAACTTATGGATGGATTATTAATGACGGTGATATCGCCTTTGGCAGACTGTCCAAAATCCCCCCTATTGAAGTTCAATGGTATCACGCCGCAGCGCCACTGATCCTTGTTTTGTTAACGCGCGTCGGTATCCCCGTTTCCACCACCTTCCTTGTTCTTTCAACCTTCGCCAGCACACTTATACTGGAAAAAATGCTAGTTAAAAGCGTTATAGGGTACGGATTAGCAGCAATTGTTGCCTATGTTTTATGGCTTGGTATTTCGCGGGTCATGAATGAAAAATATAACATGGTGAAAAAAGAAAATCGCACGAAGTGGCGTATCCTGCAATGGAGCGCGACAGGCTTTCTTTGGTATAGCTGGCTTAGTCATGACATGGCAAACATTGCCGTCTTCTTGCCCCGCGTTCTGCCGCTTTGGATGTTGATCGGTGTGATGTCCATTTTATGTTTCTGGCTTGCCCTTATTTTCCGAAGCCACGGCGGTAAAATCCAGAAAATCGTTCTGGAGAAATCAGGCACACGCTTTATCCGCTCGGCTACGATCATTGATTTTATTTATGCGTTGATCCTGCTTTATTTCAAGCAAATGAACGATATTCCAATGTCTACAACATGGGTGTTTGTTGGCCTACTGACAGGACGCGAGCTTGCGATTGCAACAACATATCGCGACACATATAAGGCGGGCTATGTCTTCCCGTTAATTGGCAAAGACTTCCTGAAAATGATGATCGGCCTTGGGGTTTCAGTTGCTTTGGCACTTATGATCCATTATGTTCTTGAACCAACGAGTATGTAAGAAAAAATGCAGCAACATAATCTAAATCTATCGCTTAAAAAGGAACTAAGACTAGATTTATCCAAGATTATAAAGCTGTTATTTATCGGCAGAATAATCCCGATTTTAGCTATATATTATGGTGCCTATTTTTATCTTCGTTTATTTGATAAACAAAATGAAACCTATAAGCTCTTCCATGAATCAGCATTATACATCATAGAAACGAAAACATACTGGCTCGTTATCGCTATCTTTCTAATCCCCTCATATATTATCATTCATGATGTTATAGAATGGATAATTCGCGGCGTTATAAGTATATTAGAGTGTGTTCTCTCGCCCAGCTATATAAAAACATACCAATGCGGAATTTTTATAAAAGGCGTCGGGTATATCAAAAACGAGCACATCCAAAACTACGCCATTCATTACAATAAAATTATTATTCGCGTAAACAAAAACTCGTTTTCTAAACCCAATATACTGAAACAATTCATTCATAGCGCAAACATATCTATAGACAGCAAGCAGGAAAACGAGGTTATAACGATCAATGTTAAATTCGATCACTTGAATATGCCAACAGAAGAAATCAAGAACTTATTGCCAAGTCATCAAAAAAATTATAAAAAATTGACAGATTACACGCGTGAATTAAATAAACGACAACGCTATACGCTAACGAATCCTGATGATATCGTATAAACGTGAATGTTGGATACATTAAGAAGAAATACTAAAGGGCCTTTATGAGCACGACAGAAAATTCGAATCAAATGTGGGGCGGTAGGTTCGAGGACAAGCCATCCGACATTATGGAACAAATCAACGCGAGCATTGGTTTTGACAAGCGTATGTGGCGCCAAGATATCCGCGGCTCTATTGCGCATGCAACAATGTTGGCACAGCAAGATATTATTACAAAAGACGAAGCCGTCGAAATCGTTAATGGCTTGAACAAAATCGCCGAAGAGATCAAATCAGGTGACTTTGAATTCAAAGCATCGCTTGAAGATATCCATATGAATATTGAGGCGCGTTTACGCGAGATGATCGGCGATGTGGCGGGCAAGCTGCACACGGCGCGTTCCCGTAATGACCAAGTGGCAACAGATTTCAAAATGTGGACACGCGAGGCAACGCATGATTTGATCGGGCAAGTCGAGTCCTTGCAGATCACCTTAGATGCGCTGACGACAAAACACGGCAATGACATCATGCCCGGTTTCACTCATTTACAAGCCGCGCAACCCATTACGCTTGGCATTCACATGAATGCGTATTGGCACATGTTAGAGCGCGATAAATCCCGCCTTCAAGACTTTGCCGTGCGGATTAACAAATGCCCGCTTGGCGCGGCGGCTTTGGCGGGAACGCCCTACCCGATTGACCGTGACTTTACGGCGGAGAAGCTTGGTTTTGATGGGCCTATGCCAAACACGTTGGACGCAGTTTCAGCGCGCGATTTTGCTGCTGAATTTCTGTATATCACGGCGCAGTGCGGCCTTAACCTCTCACGCTTGGCGGAAGAGATTATCATCTGGGCGACACCGCAATTCGGCTTTATCCAATTATCGGATAGCTGGAGCACAGGCAGTTCCATCATGCCGCAAAAGAAAAACCCTGACGCGGCGGAGCTTGTGCGCGGGAAAACGGGGCGCATGAACGGTAACCTTGTGCAAATGATGACCGTCCTGAAAGGTCTGCCGCTGGCCTATAACAAAGACCTTCAAGAAGATAAAGAACCTGTATTCGATAATTTCGATGCACTATCCCTATGCCTGCAAGCCATGAAAGGCATGCTGGAAAGCGCGACGTTCCATACGGATGCGATGCTGAACTCAGCGGAGATGGGCTATACCACCGCAACGGCGCTTGCCGATTGGTTGGTGATGAATTTGGGGCTTCCCTTTCGTGATGCGCATCATGCGACAGGCGCGATTGTAAAGATGGCAGAAGATAAGGGCTGTAAGCTGGATGAGCTAGACCTCGCCGATATGCAAGCCGTGAACGCCGCAATTACCGATGAAATTTTCGGTGTATTGAGTGTGAAGAAATGACGAGAATTTACCACAATCCGCGTTGTTCCAAATCCCGCAAAACACTAGAGATCATTCGCGCGCGTGGTATTGAACCTGAAATCATCGAATATCTGGATGGATCATTAGGGCTGGCCGAGCTTGAGATTCTGTTTGGCTTGTTGGATCTGGAAAGTGCGCTGGATATGATGCGCGTTAAAGAGGCAGAGTTTAAAGAATCAGGCTTGACCAAAGACAGCAGCAACGAAGAACTTTTGGCTGGAATAGCACAACATCCGAAGCTACTTGAACGCCCAATTGTTGTGACAGATAAAGGCGCATCACTCTGCCGTCCACCGGAATTGGTTGAAGATATCCTTTAACAATCAAACCATTTTGCGCATCAGATATGCGACGCTATCAAAGTCATATTTTTTATATGTATTAATCGCCGCATCATTGCTTAGAGCAGCTTCAAGATCAACGCGCTGACAATTCTCTACACGAGCAATTTCAAAAGCGAAATCGAGTGCCTTAGTGCTTAACCCCTGCTTTCTATATTGTTTATCAATAACCAAATCATCAATAAGCAAACGCCGTGGACGCAAGAGATCATTTAAAATTCTAAATCCAATCAGACCAACGATTTCATCATTTTTCACTATAAAATATTGTCGATAGCCACCCTGAATAGCTAAATCCAACCTACTATTATACTCGCCCCTCTCCAACACGGGGAAAGACAAAGCCTCATGAAGTTGACAAATTAAGTCATAGGCCTTGTTATGGCCTGTCTCTACAATAATAATTTCAACCATATTAATTCAACCTATCCGGCGTTTGTGCCGCAAGATCCAGTTCATGTAATATGTTCACTGTCCCCTGCATTATATCTTTCTCATGCCCTATAATATAGGCACCGACATCCACTAAATCTGCGCCGGCCTGCGCCAATGCACCACAGTTTTGACTGGTGATCGCCGCGCCGCGCGCCACGCAGAGTACATCGCTTTGCGCGCTAAATTGACTGATTAGCATTGGGTCAGCCGCCAAAACAACATAATCAACATCATATTTCACAGCCAATATTGCCGCGTCAATATCATCGCAAATAAGGCCGATAATAGCATCCTCTTCGCCCGTCTCACGCATAGCCGTAACCTTGGAAATATCACTAAGTAACGCACCATCTGCGCCCATCATATCTGCCGCACCACTGACCACAACCACAAAACCCTGATCGCGGATGACGGGAATAATGTCAGTGACACGCTCCGCCACCTCATCCGTATAGGCCAGCTCCACCACCACCATATTCTTCTCATATCCCGACGCGCGGTTAATCGTGAACGCCATTTTGCGGACATATCCGATCACATCCAACATGTTGGAAAAATCATCTATTCGTATATAAATCCCGCATGGCGGGCTTCCGCTCTTGTCGCTGCTCATGGTTTATGGTTTCCTTATGCTTATTATTATGCGTCCAATGCCCCGCAAGCCTGAAAAATTATTTGAGTGTTATATGTCAGAAAAAATACTGCAAATCAAGAATTTACATGTTGATTTCAAGACACCCTCGGGGGATGTTCATGCGGTAAAGGACGTGAGCTTCGATATATTCAAGGGGAAGACACTGGCCTTGGTCGGGGAATCCGGCTCTGGAAAATCTGTTACTGCGCTCTCGGCGATGAAGTTGCTGCCCTATCCTGTCGCATCGCATCGCGCAGGGTCATCAATTATCTTTGAAGGCGAAGAGCTGATCGATAAAAGCGAGGCCTACATGCGCGGTGTGCGCGGCCAGCAAATCGGCATGATCTTTCAAGAGCCACAAAGCGCGCTAAACCCTCTGCACACAATTGAACGCCAAATTGGCGAGGTTTTGAAAATCCACCAAGGCATGGACAGAGGCGACACAAAAGCCCGCGTTTTAGAGCTGTTGGACATGGTTGGCATGCCAAAGATGAAACAACGCCTCGGCGCGTATCCGCATGAACTGTCTGGCGGGCAAAGGCAACGGGTGATGATTGCGATGGCTCTGGCGAATAAACCCGAGTTACTGATCGCCGATGAGCCGACAACCGCGCTGGATGTGACCGTACAGGCGCAGGTGCTGGAACTTTTGGAAGAGCTACAAAAAGAGCTGAACATGGCGATGTTGCTGATCACCCATGATCTTTCCGTAGTAGAACGCATGGCCGATCATATCTGTGTCATGCGCCACGGTGAGTTGATGGAGAGCAGCAAGGCCAAGACCTTGTTCAGCACGCCGAAGCATGACTACACCAAGATGCTGTTAAACACCCGCCCGCACGGCACGGTCAAAGCCATCAAAGATAATGCGCCGACCATCGTGTCAGGCAACGATATCAAAGTGCACTTCCCGCATAAGAGAAACTTTATGGGTAAAACGATCAGTTGGATCAAGGCGGTGGATGGTATTGATATTACGATCAAACGCGGAGAAACACTTGGTGTTGTCGGGGAATCAGGATCAGGGAAGAGTACGTTGGGGCTGGCGGCTCTGCGATTATTAAAGTCTCAAGGCAACCTCAGCTTTGGCGGGCAAGAGATATCAAACCTAAACCGTAAAGCCATGCGCCCGCTGCGCTCGCGTATGCAGATTGTCTTTCAAGACCCTTACGGCTCGCTCTCTCCACGGATGAGCGTTGCACAAATTATTGGCGAAGGGCTGAAACTCCATCAACCAAACTTATCCGATGCCCAGCGCAGCGACCTTATCGTCAAAGCCTTGGAAGATGTGCATATGAGTCCCGATACCCGCGACAGATACCCGCATGAGTTTTCCGGCGGGCAGAGGCAACGCATTTCGATTGCGCGCGCCATGGTGCTGGCGCCTGAATTTGTGGTGCTGGATGAACCGACAAGCGCGCTGGATGTTTCTGTGCAGGCCGAAATCGTAGACCTCCTGCGCGGATTGCAGGAAAAGCACAGCCTATCCTATATGTTCATCAGCCACGATTTACGCGTTGTCCGCGCGATGAGCCACAATGTTTTGGTCATGAAAGACGGTAAAGTCATAGAACATGGCAGCGCGGAAGACATCTTTAATGCACCCAAAGAGGACTACACCAAAACCCTTCTGGACGCAGCGATGAACCTGAAAACCCATAAAGCAGCGTAAAAATACGCAATAGCCCCATTTTTCCTTTGCTTTACCTATACGACCCATGTTAAACACTTCTCAACCTTTTGTAGGTAGACTTAAACTTTTAAACAATTAGAAAGAGGTGAACACTGTGGTCAGTGTGAACGTAAGAGATAACAATGTCGATCAAGCTTTGCGCGTTCTGAAAAAGAAAATGCAACGCGAAGGCATTTTTCGCGAGATGAAACTTCGTCGTCATTACGAAAAGCCATCCGAAAAACGCGCGCGTGAAGATGCGGAAGCCGTTCGTAGATGTCGTAAGATGGAACGTAAACGTCGCGATCGTGACGGATATTAACTCCTGATAGATTTATAAATTTTAAAGAACTGCTGCCCTAACCCGTCAGCGGTTTTTTTGTGCTTATTTTTTAATCTTTATATGATAAGATCACATAGAATTCGGATTTTATAGAGGTATCCCAATGAAAAAAATAAAACAGCTCCGTTTATTGGGACTTCTGTCTGTTCTCTGCCTTGGTGTTATCTCAACAGCCTCTTTTGCGCAAACGACACCTTCGACGCCGGAAAAAGAAACAAAGGAAGAAAAAAAACCTTCCGAAAGCAAAAAAAAGAAAAAGAGCGGACAATTTGGAAAAATAGGCACAAAAGAGCGGACAGAGATCCCCGATAACCTAAAAGAAGATGCAAATAAAATTGAATGGCGTCTACATAAATCAATAACAGGCGTCTTTGATACAAAATTTCCTCGAAAGTACAAATACAAAGTATTTCCCTTTCAATTTAATAAAGATACCTTCGCAAGCTCCGCAGAAATCATTTCCGCACTTGACGGCAACGTGGAATCAAAGCGCGAAAAAAGCATGCTGGTCAAAGTAACGCAAACATTTGGCAGTGAACTAACCTACAGGGAAATGAAAAACACTCTTGAACGTGCAGCAAGACGATATATTTTGTCAGCAAAATCAATCGGTGGCGCCGTTTTGACAAATAAAGATTTCAAACATAAAGGGTTTTTTGGCAAAGATATTTACATCTCTTACAAAATAAACGATATAAAATACGGCCTGAGAATACGACTTTACATGACAAACTTTTCAAAGATAGAGCAAGTTTTAAGCGGCCCATCACATACGATGTATTCTTATCGCTCCGATGATTTCTTCGAAACAATGACGTTATATGATGGTATTACGACCAAAAAAGATGTGCCGATGGGCTATGGCTGGGTAGAACACACATCAAAGCACAATGTATTTACCGTAAAATTACCGCCTAAAAACAAGGATTACACGCCTTTCCCACCCAAATTCTCAACAAAAGATTCAACAGAGGCCATGCGTTTCATCATTGTTGATCCCGTCACAGAAGAGCGCGTCAAATATAATGTTTATTCATACAGGAACAAAAACGATTATTCGTATGGCAGCGTAAAGGCACTTATATTTACAAAGCATGTTTCAAAATTCGTACATAATGTTTCAGCAGATAGCCTGAATATAAAAAGCACTTCAATTGACGGTTTTGAGGTTTTGAAAACCAAACTGGTGATCACCCCTACAGATCGATATCCCGGTATCTCCACAATCGTTATAGAAGCGCGCTACAAAGACGACATAGCTGTTGTTCAAGAATTTCTAAACGGCAAGAAACATGCAAAATCCGGGTTGGATAAAACGCTTTTCTCTCTTCTGAAATTTCATCCTGACAAATACAAAACAAGGGCTTCTCCTAAAAAAGAAGACAAAGCAAAGCCGGATGCGAAGAAGACACCCCCGAAAGACAAAGCAGAGACGCCCTCCACAGCTACACCGTAAGTTTTTCTATTTCGTTTTTCAGCCACGCGAGAACATCGCCTGATAAAGCTGGACAGAGCTTCTGATACACGTCTTGCGAATACTGTTGAAGCCAAGATAGTTCAAGATCACTCAACATCGATAGATCAATAAGGCTGCTATCATAGGGCGCGTAGGTCACTGTTTCGAATTGCAACATATCGGTTTCTTCACCATCACGAACCAAAACAAGATTTTCGATGCGGATACCATATTCACCTTCTTTGTAATATCCTGGCTCATTAGAAATCAACATCCCCGCCTCCAGCACTTTTTCTCCGCGTGGAGATATATTCGCCGCCCCCTCATGCACACATAAATAGCACCCAACGCCATGCCCTGTACCATGGGCATAATCCAAGCCGACATCCTTTAAAGGCTGACGCGCCAAGGCGTCAATTTCTTTGCCTATTGTGCCTTTAGGGAAATGCGCATCGGCCAGCGCGATATGCCCCTGCAAAACACGCGTGTAATTCTCTCTCTGCTCTTGCGTGGGCGTATTGATCGCAACGGTGCGGGTGATGTCGGTTGTGCCCCATTGATATTGCCCGCCACTATCGACCAGCAAGATGCCGTTGCCGCTAATATCTGCATTGCTCTGCGGTGTGGCGCGGTAATGAACAATCGCACCATTGCCTGCGAAGCCTGAAATTGTGGGAAAGCTCGGCTCAAGATAAGCAGGATTTTCACGACGAAAAGACTCTAATTGTTCCTCCGCAGAAATTTCACTCATCCCTGCGTGGTTATCGGAAACAGACAGCCAGTGCAAAAATTTCACAATCGCTACACCGTCATGAATATGCGCGGTGCGCACAGCCTCTTGCTCCGTTGTGCTCTTAATTGATTTTGGAACAATGCAAGGATCATCAAGATTCAGCATTTCAATGCCCCCGCGCTTAAATGCCTGTTCAAACCATATCGGCGCAGATGATCTATCCATCCAAACACATCCCGAAAGCGCAGCAATACGCGCGCCCATTTGATCCAACGCATACAGACGTACATCCGCGCCCAAAGCCGCGGCAACCTCTTTCGAGACCTTATCTTCATCCACGAACCAGTCAAACGTTCCATCCGCGTACAGCAACCCATAAGACAGTACAAGCGGCGAATACCCAACATCACCGCCGCGAACATTCAACAGCCAGCAAATAGAATCACTTAAGCTTAAAAGACAAGCAGAACAGCCCTGCGCCTTTATCTGCGCAGCTATATCCTGCCTTTTCTCTGACGCGCTGCGCCCTGCTATTTCATCAGGGAAAATCGTGACGGGTTGCTTTGGTTTAGCGGGCTGATCATCCCATAAGACATCAACAAGGTTACGATCCATCGCCACCAGAGTAATGGAGGTTTCCTCCAAAGCGTCCCTGATGGATTTAATCTGTTTCGGCGTGAACAGCCAAACATCATAACCTATTCTATCCCCTGCCTCTGCATGCTGTTCCAGCCATTTGCCCACCGAAGTCTTGGTGCTGTCATCGGTCATATACAAATCACCATCGACTTGATTTTGCATCTGCAAAGTATAACGCCCGTCACTCAACACCACGGCTTTATCCTGCAACACCACAACGGCGCCTGCACTGCCCGTAAAACCAGACAGCCACGCCAGACGCTCTGCATAATCGGCCAAAAATTCCCCCTGAAACTCATCGGTACGCGGTAGGATGAAACCGGATAACTCTTGTTTTTCAAGCTCTTGTCGTATTTTTTCGAGTCTACCTTGATATTGAGTGGTGTTTTCTGGCATGTTATACCTCTATTTCGTAATGCTCCGGATATAAGGATAAGAGTATCACCATGAAAAAGACAGCGCATATTATTGTTTTCGGCAATGAAAAAGGTGGATCAGGCAAATCAACCACAGCCATGCACACGGCGATTGCCCTGTTACGATTGGGATACCGCGTCGGCACGATTGATCTTGATGCGCGCCAAGGAACGCTTACGCGCTATTTAAAGAAACGTTTTGATTATATTACGCGCAACCGTGAACATTTACCAAGCCCCGCCCATATGGCCATCCAAAAAAGCCAGAAAGAAAGCGTTAAAGAACAAAAATTCGAAGAAGAAGCATTCTTGCTTATGGGTCTGGATGAGCTGGAGCGGGTTTGTGATTTTATAATCATTGATACACCCGGAACAGATTCGTTCCTCTCCCGCCTCGCCCACAGCCACGCAGACACATTGATCACACCGATGAATGACAGCTTTATCGATCTGGACTTGCTCGCCGATATTGATATGAAGAATTACGATGTGGTTGGCCCCTCTATTTATTCAAAAATGGTTGAAGAGCAACGCCAAGTCAAAAAACAGCGTGACGGTGGTGCAATTGACTGGATCGTGATGCGTAATCGTATGACGCATCTGAACACGAACAATAACAAGATCATCACCAGACTTCTGGGCGAAATTTCACGCCTTGCCAAATTCCGTCTGGCACCCGGTTTTGGAGAGCGCGTTGTGTTCAAGGAAATGTTCTTAAAAGGTCTAACATTGTTGGATCTGAAAGAAGATCAAAATGGCGGCTTAACGCTCTCTCAGATTGCAGCACGTCAAGAAGTGCGTAATTTAATCATAGAGATCGCACCTGAGCATCTAAAAGGACACGCAAGGCCGCCTCAAAGCCAAGTGAAAACAGCAGCAACAGGTTAATCGGATAACGCTATGCCATATCTTATCTTAATTTTAGGTCTGATCGTCGGTGCTTATGCGCTTTATCGGTTCTTTATCAAAGCTACGCCAGAGCAAGTGCGCAGCCTTATCCGCTACAGCATTATTATAGTCTACGTCCTAATTTTATTATTCTTTGCCCTCACCGGACGTATTATTATTTCACTCGCCCTCCTCTTGCTTTCTATTCCATTTGTAATTGCACATTTCAAAGACAAGGCCCAAAAGGATAACAAGCAGGACGAGGAATAAAACGCCTCCTATTTCCTTGCATTGCAACATAAAATATGGCATTGATTCCTCACAATTTTAAATCAGATTTGAATAAGAGTAAGAGCGGATATACCAATGACACAGAATAATATCAGACCTGTTAGAAAAGCAATATTCCCTGTTGCGGGACTAGGCACACGATTCCTTCCGGCAACAAAAGCCATGCCCAAAGAAATGTTACCTATCAATGACCGTCCGCTGATTCAGCATGTTTTTGAAGAAGCCCGCGAGGCAGGCATTGAAGAGTTTATTTTTGTGACAGGTCGTCATAAGAACATGTTGGAAGAACATTTTGACTATCAGCCAGAGCTGGAGCAAACACTTCAAGCACGCGGCAAAGATGATATGATCGCAAAAGTGCGTAATTCTGAAATGCCCGCAGGAAAGCTCTTCCTAACCAGACAACCAAAGCCGTTAGGCCTTGGCCACGCCGTGTGGTGCGCGCAAAAATTAATCGGTGACGAGCCTTTTGCCATCATCCTGCCTGACGATCTGGTTGATTATAAAGAAGGCTGTCTGACGCAAATGATTAACGCTTATAACGAATATGGCGGAAACATCGTTGCGGTGAAGGAAGTCCCCCGCGCAGAAACCAGTAAATACGGTATTTTGGACATTGATAAAGATGATGGTGACATTGTTTCCATCAAAGGCCTTGTTGAAAAACCAAACCCTGAAGATGCACCATCAACATTATCCATCATCGGGCGTTATATCCTGCAACCCGAAGTGTTCGACCATTTGGCAGCCTTTGAAACAGGTGCTGGCAATGAAATACAGATCACCGATGCGATGGCAAAACTGTTGGGCAAGCAACCTTTCCACGGTTTGCGCTTTAAGGGCCAGCATTTTGACTGTGGTTCCCGTCTTGGCTTTATCGCAGCGAACCTTGCCTACAGCCTCAAAGATCCGGAAATTGGCGACGGCGTGAAAGCTCTGCTTGAAAGTTATCAATAAAGATACACATCACATCCACTTAAAATATAATGACGGAAAAAATCATGAGTTACACATTCAACCCAACTATCCTGCGTGAATATGACATCCGCGGACAAATCGACAAAAACCTGTCTGAAAAAGATGCTTATGCCTTGGGACGCGCTTTCGGCACATATATCATACAAGAACATACAGACACGACAAAACATACAATCTGCGTTGGTTATGATGGACGTTTAAGCTCTGTCGCGCTATCAGACAGCCTGATCCAAGGCCTGAAAGAATGTGGTGTATCTGTGATTAATGTTGGGCTTGGCCCCACACCGATGCTGTATTTTGCCGTCAAGCATTTCAACGCAGAAGCCGGTATCATGGTGACAGGCTCTCATAACCCGCCGGATTATAACGGCTTTAAAATGACCTTGAATAAAAGCCCTATTTTTGGTGAAAACATTCAAAAAATCGGTCAAATCTCTGCGGCAGGCGATCTTATAGAAGGCGACGGCACGCTTGAGGAAAAGGACATCAAGGACGTTTACGTTGACCGTTTGATCCAAGACCTTGACCTGACACGGGAGATGACCGTTGCGTGGGACGCAGGAAACGGCGCGGCGGGTGAAATCCTGCAAATGTTGGTTAAGAAAATTCCGGGTGAACATCACCTATTATTCGAAGATATTGACGGCACATTCCCCAATCACCACCCTGACCCGACGGTAGATGAAAATCTGGTTGATCTGCAAGCCCTTGTCGCCGAAAAGTCCTGTGACTTAGGGATCGCCTTTGATGGTGATGGTGATCGCATTGGCGTGGTCGATGAAAAGGGTGACGTGCTGCGCTGTGACATATTGATGACAATTTATGCGCGTGAAGTGATTAAAAACAACCCTAAAGCCCATATCATTGGCGATGTTAAATGCTCGCAAGTGATGTTCGATGAAATCCGCAATATGGGCGGTACGCCTGTGATGTGGAAAACAGGGCATTCCTTGGTGAAAGATAAAATGCGCGAGCTGAACTCCCCTCTTGCGGGTGAGCTGAGCGGACATATTTTCTTTGCCGATAAATATTACGGTTTTGATGATGCGCTTTATTGTTCGGTGCGTTTATTGAATGAGCTTTCAAAAGCAACAGGCGGGCTTTCCAGTCTGACTGCACATTTGCCAAAGCTGTTTAATACACCGGAACTGCGCATTGAGGTCAGCGAAGAAGAAAAATTCGATCTTGTCCCGCGTGTACTGGAAAGCCTGAAAATACTGGCTGAAAACGACGATACGATTGAGCTGAATGATATTGATGGTGTACGTGTTACAACGCCTGATGGCTGGTGGTTGCTGCGCCCGTCTAACACACAAGATGTTCTTGTCGCCCGCATGGAAAGCGATAGCGCAGACGGTTTAACCCGCCTGAAAAATATGGCTAGTGATGAAGTGAAGAAATTAGGCTATACTTTTACCTTCTAAGTTCGAATCATTTCTAGATTCCCCCTTATCAAGGTAAAAATATACAATGAATGATATCAAAATTCTGGAACTCCTCGCCTCCAAAATATGCCATGACCTGATCAGTCCAGTCGGCGCGATTTCCAACGGCATTGAAATTCTGGAAGAGATGGGCCCCGACGCAGGCGACGAAGTCACCGCACTGATCGCGTCCAGCACCACACAGGCGAATGCAAAACTGAAAACCTTACGCATGGTTTATGGGCTTGGTGGCGCGGATGACAGTATCAGGATTTCAGATATACACGCCCTGTTCGGTGAATTTATAGAAAGCGAAAAACGCCTGTCACACGACTGGAATCCTCATGATGATTTTGGGATAACGCCAAAAGCAGGCTTTGCAAAAATGCTGCTCGCTGCACTGATTTTAGTCTCCGAAACCCTGCCTAGAGGCGGAATTATTTCAGTAGAGGCCGGCGAAGAAAATACGATATTAGTGACTGGAAAAGGTGAAAACGCAAATTTCCAAGAAAATTTTCTGCATGCTCTTGAACATAAGACACGTGCAGAAGACCTCTCCCCGAAACACGTTCATGCCTACGTCACAGGACTTTTGGCACAGAATTATGGCTTTGAAATTACCCCCGACAACACAGATGGTGATTTTATTTGCTTGAGATTAAAATCTTCTACTGTATTCTAAAAATGTGAGCACTCTAAAATCATGCTCATCTACTACTTTTCTCTGCGTAATGCTGCGTTTCCGATATCTGCGTATCTTTAATATTTACAACTAAATTCTTAAGTGCATTCCCATGCATGTTTAAGAAAAATTTAGTCGTGCGGTATATGTGTACCATTAGAATAATGGTTGTTTCGAACGAAGAAAAAGAGAACTGAAATATGGACGATCTGATTGTCGAGTTTATAACAGAAACGAATGAAAGCCTTGAAGAGCTGGATGTGGATCTGGTTAACCTCGAAAAAAACCCCAATGATGCTGACCTTTTGGGGAAAATCTTTCGTCTGGTCCATACCATTAAAGGCACTTGCGGATTTTTAAGCCTTCCACGCCTTGAAAAAGTGGCGCATCACGCCGAAAATGTCCTTGGTAAATTCCGTGACGGTGTTTTGGATGTGATCCCCGACTACGTTACTTTGATTTTTGAATCCATTGACCAGATTAAATACATCGTTGGGGAAATTGAAGAAACAGGCTCCGAACCCGAGGGGGACGATGCCGGCCTTATTGCGAAGCTGGACGCGGCGCATGAAGGGAAAGTTCTGTTAGATGACGGAACCTATAAAGGAGATGCCGACGCGCCAAGCGCAGCACCTGCAGAAAAAAAAACAGCTGATGCACCAAAGCAAGAAAGAAATGTAGCCCCAGGTGATGCCACAGAAGATGAATTAGAAGCCGCTTTCGCAAATGCTCCGGGACCGGATGGCATTGCGCCCCCTTCCGATGAACCTCCGAAACAAGAAAGAAATGTTGCTCCAGGTGATGCCACAGAAGATGAACTGGAAGCCGCTTTCGCAAATGCTCCGGGACCGGATGGCATTGCGCCCCCTTCAGATGAGCCCCCGAAACAAGAAAGAAATGTTGCTCCAGGTGATGCCACAGAAGATGAACTGGAAGCCGCTTTCGCTAATACTCCGGGAATGGATGGCATTGCAAACCCTTCCGATACGCTAAGTGCGCAAAAGAAAGAAAAGCCCAAGCCTGCCGCAGATGAAAAACCAGCGGTAAAGACCAAACCTAAAACCACCCAAACACTGCGCGTGAATGTTGATGTTCTTGAAGACCTCATGACAATGGTTAGTGAGCTTGTTCTAACGCGTAACCAGCTGTTGCAAATTCTTCGCGCACAAGGCGAAACCGAATTTTCTGCTCCTCTGCAACGCCTCGGCCATGTTGTGTCCGAGCTTCAGGAAGGCGTCATGAAGACGCGTATGCAACCTGTTGGAAATGCTTGGTCGAAACTTCCTCGTATTATTAGAGATTTGAGTATAGACCTCGACAAGAAAATAGAATTGGTGATGACCGGTAACGAAACCGAGCTTGATCGTCAAGTTCTTGAAATGATTAAAGACCCTCTGACGCATATGGTCAGAAATTCAGGCGATCACGGTATAGAAATCCCCGCAGAGCGCGTTGCCGCCGGAAAACCGGAAACCGGAACAATCAGGTTGGATGCGTTTCATGAAGGCGGTCATATCATCATAAGAATTGCTGATGATGGTAAAGGACTTTCCGTAGACAAAATCAAAGAGAAGATCTTTCAAAACGGTCTTGCCACACAAGAAGAAATTGACGAAATGCCAATGCAGCAAATCCATCAATTCATCTTCGCTGCGGGCTTTTCTACCGCCGCCGCCGTTACCTCCGTATCAGGGCGTGGCGTAGGTATGGATGTTGTTAGAACCAATATCGAAAAAATCGGTGGTGCGATTGAACTCAAATCCGAAGAGGGCAAAGGCTCTACCTTTACAATTAAAATTCCGCTGACACTGGCCATTGTTTCCGCATTGGTTGTGGAGGCTGGCGGTGAACGTTTTGCTATACCGCAACTCGCTGTTCGGGAACTTGTTATGGTATCAGAACATGGCGATAACCGCGTCGAATATATCAAAGGATCGCCCGTTTTCCGTTTACGTGACCGCCTATTACCACTCGTCTCACTCAGTAACCTTCTCGGTTTAAGTGAAGAAAAGGTACTACAACAAAAAGAGGTAATTGATGAAATCAAGGCCAAGTCTGACGTTGAAACAGATGTTGAACAAACAGCCGAAACCACGAAAGAGGCTGAAGCAGATTCTCAAGAGATAGAAACAAAATCATCAGATACCGCACATAGCAGTAAGAACCTCTATCTAGTGATTACCGAGGTTAGTGGATATGAGTTCGGCATTATCGTTAACCGAGTTTTTGACACAGAGGAAATCGTTGTTAAACCAGTTGCAGAAATGCTGAAAGGCTTAACCCTTTTCTCGGGTAACACCATTCTTGGCGATGGTAGTGTTATTATGATCCTTGATCCAAATGGCATTGCAAACGCCACCGGTAATATTGCCTCCACAGAAGATTTAAACGCGATGCAGGGACAAGATGCACACACATCAACATCCCAGAAGAAAACATCCCTGCTTCTGTTTAGTACCGGCGATAAGACGCCCAAAGCGGTGCCTTTGGCCCTCGTTGCACGTTTAGAAAACATAAAGGCGGCGGATGTAGAGTATTCCAGCGGGCAAATGACAGTGCAATATCGCGGCGCTCTGATGCCATTGATTCCATTTGATTCTTCTATAACTATTGAAGAAGGCGAAGATAAACCGGTTCTGGTTTTCGCCGATAAGGATCAATCCTTGGGCATTATTGTCGAGGAAATCGTTGATATTATGGAAGAGCATCTGGATATCCAGCTCAGCGCACAAACAAGCGGCCTGTTGGGAAGTGCAATTATTAACGGTGTCGCAACAGATATTGTCGATATTAACCACTTCCTTCGTAATGCTAATCACGACTGGTTTAAAGATCATGACGACACGCCATATATGTCTTCGACTGATGGCGGAAATGAATCAGATAAAAAACGCTTACTTCTCGTGGATGACAGCGCATTTTTCCGAAACATGCTCACCCCCCTACTCAGCATGGCAGGATACGATGTTACGTCTTTAGAAGCCCCATCAGAAGCCTTGAAAATGTGCGAGGATGGCGTTATTTTTGACGTCATTGTCAGTGATATAGAAATGCCGGATATGAATGGCTTCGAATTTGCGCAAGAGGTCAAACGAGGTGATGGAAAATGGGCCAATACCCCTATGATTGCTCTATCATCGCATGCAACGCCACAAGATATAGAACGCGGCACCAAGGTCGGCTTTACAGATTACGTGGCTAAGTTTGATAAAGACACATTACTAGCGGCCCTATCACAAACACTACAAAGTAATTAAAGAACAAGGTAATAGACATCATGGCAGACGAAGACGAAGATATTCACATAAGATCAGACGATTTTCTGACAATTAACGTTGCAAATCAAATGTTTGGTATTCCTGTTCTTCAAGTACAAGATGTCCTAAGAGAACAACCCGTCACAAAAATCCCTCTGGCCTCCCCCGAGGTTGCAGGCTCGCTTAACTTACGCGGGCGCATCGTCACGGCCATTGATGTCAGACGTTGTCTTTCTATGCCTGATAGAGATGAAGGCCAAAACAGCATGAGCGTTGTTGTAGAACATAATGAAGAGCTTTTCAGTCTTATCATCGATAATGTCGGTGAAGTTCTTAGCCTGCAGAAAACAGATTTTGAAAAAAACCCTGGCACGCTTGACCCCGCATGGAAGGATATATCAACAGGTATTTTTCAGCTTGAAAAAAATCTTTTAATCATCATGGATGTATCAAAATTATTAGAAAGCATAAAAGTATAATATACTATCGGGGAGTTTATCTTTGCTTAAGTATTTTATTCTATTCTGTTTTATAATACTCTCGTAATGCATCTTATTCTTAATAAAAGGAAGTAAAATGAAGTCTTGTTTAATCGTTGATGATAGTCGCGTTGTAAGAAAAGTCGCAAGCCGTATTGTGCATGATCTTGGCTTTGAATGCAGCGAAGCAGAAGATGGACAAAAAGCATATGAAGCCTGTGCGATTTCCATGCCTGATGCCATTATTTTGGATTGGAATATGCCCATCATGAACGGCTTGGAGTTTCTTGAGAAACTAAGGCAGATGGAAAATGGAGATTTTCCGAAAGTTGTTTTCTGTACAACAGAGAACGACATTTCTCATATCCAGCGTGCAATGGAAGCCGGTGCGAATGAGTATATTATGAAACCATTTGACAGTGAAATTATACAAACAAAATTTATCCAGATAGGATTACTTGAACAAGAAAACTAATATTTAATAAATAGCGTCTTATGAAGGACATACCCTCTCTGGTTGGAAAACAAATACATGAGTATAGAAAATAAAATAACAGTTGTTTTAGTCGATGATTCCAGTGTCATCCGTGGTGCATTGGCACGTATCATTGAAACAGACCCCAATATCGAAATTGTTGCCTCCGTTTCCAATGGTGAAATGGCCGTTTCAATGGCCGCCAATAAAAAACCGGACGTTATGATCCTTGATATCGAAATGCCCGTTATGGATGGTTTAACGGCTCTGCCGAAAATCCTTGAAAAATCACCAAAGACAAAAGTTGTTATGTTTTCTGCTCTAACAGCAAAAGGCGCGGATACAACAATCAAAGCTATGGCTCTTGGCGCGGTGGAATGTATTGTAAAGCCCGCAAGTTCGCAAGATACAGGGCCAGGATCTGAATTTCACAGATATATCACGGGGCTTATCAACACACTTGGCGGCGCACATCTCCTACATACACAGCCCACTCGGGATGATAGTAAAGCATCGCCAAAACAACGCGATCTCCCCTCTCCACGAACACGTTCATCAGGGACTTTTGTACACCCTGAAATTCTTGCAATAGGAAGCTCAACTGGCGGGCCGCAAGCCCTGTTCAAAGTTTTAAAAAATGTAGGAACGGTCAATATACCAATCGTCATCACGCAGCATATGCCCGCGACATTTACAAAAATATTGGCAGAACATATTTCCCAGCACGCAAACATGCCCGCGCAAGAAGGTGAAGACGGCATGCTGGTAGAAAATGGACATATTTATGTCGCTCCCGGCGGAAAACACATGGGATTCAAAAAAGAAAATGGCGCGCTTGTCGTTAAACTAAATGACGATGCCCCTGAAAATTTTTGCAAACCTGCCGTTGATGTTATGATGCGTTCTCTCGTAGAAATATATCAAAATAAAATTCTTTGCGTCATTTTGACTGGTATGGGGCAAGATGGCCTGATCGGCGCACGTCAACTGCACCAATTAGGTGGGCGCATCCTTGCGCAGGATAAAGAAACAAGCGTTGTCTGGGGCATGCCCGGTGCCGTGGCAACCGCCGAAATATGCGACCAAATCCTTCCTATTGATGATATAGGGCCAGCAATCAAAAAAATAATCGGTTAACTCTTAACGTTAGAATAGAAACATGAACATTACAGATTTTGATATATATAAAGACCTCTTGAAAAATGCTTCGGGATTGGTTCTGACACAAGATAAAACGTACCTTATTGAGTCCCGTCTCAACCCTCTTGCCAAAAAATGGGGGTATAGCAATATTGCCGAAATGACAAATATCTTACGCGGCGTCCCCCCCAAAGAACTGGTCATCGATATTGTCGAAGCAATGACAACAAACGAGACATCTTTCTTTCGTGATTCAAAGCCCTTCGATATATTTAAGAATACTGTTTTGCCTTATTTTAAGAATAAAGCAGGCCATCCGAAGAGATTGCGCATTTGGTGTGCCGCCTCCTCCAGCGGGCAAGAGCCTTATTCTCTGGCAATGATCTTAAAGGAAGAAGCCGCCAACATGCCTGGGTGGAATTTCGAAATTATAGCAACGGATATCTCGCACGATATTCTGGAACAAGCCAAAGAAGGCGTCTACACGCAATTCGAAGTTCAGCGCGGGCTGCCCATTACGCTCCTTATGAAATATTTCACTCAAGATGGTGACAAATGGGGTATTAACCAAGACATAAAAAGCATGGTTCAATATAAATATTTTAATTTACTTGAAAGTATGGCTGGATTAGGAAAATTTGATATTATTTTCTGCCGGAACGTCTTGATATACTTCGATCAGCCCACAAAAAAAGACGTCATGGGTCACATGCATACACTTTTGCCCGATGACGGATTTTTGTTTCTTGGCGGCGCGGAAACCGTTCTTGGTATAACCGACGAGTTCAAAGCGATGCCGGATAATCGTGGCCTCTATGTTAAAAGTCTTGGTGCGCATGTAGAAGCTGCCTAAATATTTTTACCAACATATGCGATGTAATCTATTGCGCTGAAAAAAAAATCTGCTTATATATAATCCGCCCGAAAAAATGGAGCACATCATGGTTCTGTGGGATAAGGAAAGTAATAAAATGAGCAAAGCCACCATTAACGACCCCAGTGCCATCAAAATCACACGCGCCCTGATTTCCGTATCAAATAAAGACGGTATAGAGGATTTTGCGCGTAAGCTACAAAAACATGGCATTGAGATCCTATCCACCGGTGGCACAGCAAAAATGTTAAAAGATGCCGGTATCGACGTTACCGAAGTATCAGAGCACACAAAATCACCCGAAATAATGGAAGGACGCGTTAAAACGCTCCACCCTAAAATTCACGGCGGTATTCTTGCCAAGCGCGATAATTCTGACCACATAAAAGCGATGGAAGACAACGATATTCAAGCCATTGATATGGTTGTCATTAATTTGTACCCCTTTGTTGAAACAGTGCATAACGGCGCAGAGTTTGCCGAATGCATCGAGAACATCGATATCGGTGGCCCTGCTATGATCCGCGCAGCCGCGAAAAACCATGATTTTGTGACAGTCATTACAGATCCACAAGATTATGTGCGCGTTCTGGATGATCTCGATAATAATGGTGGTGTTACAAAAAAGCTGCGTAGAACTCTCGCCTTTACCGCCTTCTCTTTAACTGCAACCTATGATTCCAGTGTTGCCGGATGGTTTGCAGAACAAACAGAGGAAGAATCACCGCGCCGTATTAGTTTTTCAGGAACGCTTAAACAAAAACTGCGCTACGGTGAAAACCCGCACCAAAATGCCGCTTTATACCTTGTTGATGACAGCCTACGCCCTGGCGCGGCGCGTGCGACACAAATACAAGGCAAAGAACTGTCTTATAATAATCTGAATGATACAGATGCTGCCTTTGAATTGGTCAACGAATTTGAAGAACCAACAATTGCCATTATCAAACATGCCAACCCTTGCGGCGTTGCAATAGATGATAATATCCTGAGTGCTTATAGAAAAGCGCTGATGTGTGACCAAACCAGTGCTTTTGGCGGGATAATCGCCCTCAACAGAACCTTAACAGCAGATGTCGCCAGTGCCATCATAACGCGTTTTGTCGAGGTTATCATTGCCCCTTCCATCGACGCCGAAGCCATTGAAATACTGAAGAAAAAAGACAAAATACGTGTTCTAACCACAGGGGAAATGCCAAAAGAATCGAAAAAACGCCGTATGGTGACATGTATTGCAGGCGGCCTACTCGTTCAAGATCACGACACCGTCCTTTTTGATAAGGAATCATTGGTCACTGTCACTGATCGCGAGCCAACGAAAAAAGAGATGGATGACCTATTATTCGCGTTTTGCGTCAGTAAACACGTCAAATCAAATGCTATTGTGTATGCAAAAGACGGTGCCACAGTCGGCATTGGCGCCGGACAGATGAGCCGAATCGATTCGTCGCGTATTGCCGCATGGAAAGCAGAAGAAGCCGCCAAGAACGCAGGATGGGATCAAGCCCTGACAGCGGGTTCTGTCGTTGCCTCTGACGCATTTTTCCCTTTTGCAGATGGCCTTATCGCCGCAGCAGATGCCGGTGTTACAGCAGTCATACAACCTGGAGGCTCTATTCGCGACCAAGAAGTTATTGACGCCGCCAATGAACGAGGTTTAGCCATGGTCTTCACGGGTATGCGCCACTTCAAACATTAAGATTTCAACCGATATCGCAACTATAATTATAAAAAACCTTGCATTGCCCCTTCCGCTTATCCTATAATGGCCTTAAGTTGATAGAAAAAGCGCAGAAAATGTGCTATATTTAAGGTGATAAGAGGAAAAGCGAATGTTGGGTAATCCACACGTTTCAAAAATTTATGGCACATTATACGGTGCTCTTGGATATATTTCAGGAGGGATTGTGTAATGTGGGGATTTATTGGAAGAGGTATATTATGGGCAGGTGCCGCATTTGGCGTCTATACCTATAAGGATGAAATCGCAGAAACTTTTGTTGAAGAAAAAGAAGAAATACAAGCAAAAGGCCTCAAGCAATATGCGACAGACCTTGCCTCATCTAGTGGTGATTTTGCCGAGGCAGCAAAAGAAAATATTAAGGCTGCTTCGGAAACAGTTCATGACGTGACCCTCGACCCTGTTGGTTATGCAGGCAGAAAAATGGGCGAAGCCTTTGATGACATGGCAAATCCTGATGGTGATCCGGATAGTCCAGATAATCATAATGAAAGCGGCAGTATGTTCTCTGCCATCGGCAAACTACTGAAGGGTGATTTTTCAGGTGCGGCCAGCGCGTTCTCAGGCGATGACGGTTTTGGCTGGGGCGATGGTGCCAAGCTCGGGATTGTGGGCATGATACTCATGGGAATCTTTAATTTCTTCAAGGGTGGCAAAGACGAGAATAACGAAGATAAAGGATCTAGCTTTATAAATGGCACCACCCTTACAATAGGTCTGGCCGCATTGGCCTACTTTAACAAAGACTTCATCATGGAAAAAGTAAACGATTTAACAGGTGGAGATCAGGACAATACACTCAACAGTCCTGAATTTGAAATTGGCTAATTGTAAACAATAAGGAAGTTTAGAATAAAATGGGTTGGTGGTCTACATTAGGTGGCAAAATCAAAGATTTCAGCATAGACGTTGCGTCTGATGTTGCTGATACTTTTGGTTCTGATGCCAAATGGGTAGAAGATAACCAAGCAGAACAAAACGCAGAAGAAGCCATTGAAGCCGCGATAGAAGCAGCAGAGGACGCCGCCGAAGCCGCCGCGGAAGAGGCAAGACTCGCCGCGATGACCCCCGAAGAACGTATAGAAGATCAAAAAGCCTGGTATAGCAAAGCAGGTTCATGGGTTGCCGACACCGCAGCGCCAGCCGTATGGAACGCAGGTGCCTATGTTGTGGCAGTCAGCCCTATTGGTTATGTTGCGCGAGGCGTAGAAAAAGTAACAGGTACGGACCTTCCTGATTGGGCCGGCGGCGGACTAGCCGATCGCAACCGTAATGCCCAGGAATGGGGCGAAGGGATGGGGAAGCTATTTATAGAGAGCCCCGGAAGAGGTTTTGCTCTTATGGGGCAAGGTGTTGTCAACGGTGTTTCTTCTACAGCCGGTTTTGTTGGTGATATTGTCCGCAATGTCGGTTATGAATACACACTCCGCCCTCTTGGTGCTATGGCCTATAATTTGGGCATGGACGAAGAGAGTAAAGTAAACCTAATATCAGATCGCACACTATTCCAGTGGACAGATGACCTTAATTCCGCCTTGCAAATAAAACACATCTTTGATGAGGGGTCATATTTTGAAAATGAAGCAGCAGAAAAAGCTTTTGGCCGTATTCAAGCAACGATCATTGATGAAAACGGTAACGAAGTTCCAAACCCTCTTATGAGTCAAGAGATGACCCTCCTCTACGGCCCACAAGCCGTTGCAGAGGCTGTCGCCTTCTGGGCTATCGGCACGGTAACAGCAGGTGTTGGTGGCGCAGCATTGGCCGCCTTACGCGTATCAAGCGTCGGGAAAAAAGTTGTCCAAGTGATGAAAAGCATTGATATGCTGGCTGATGCGGCAAAGCTTGTCGATAGAGCAGGCAGAGCTGGGCAAAAATTGGTTCTGGCCGAAGAAAAGCTTCTGCAACTTGAAAGAGCCGGTGCATCCGTAAGCCGAATTGCAAAAGCCGAGAGCGCCGTTCAAAAAGCACAAAGTGCCCTCCGCAAGGCAGACGGTCTTGCCGGAACCGCAGCAACAGCAAATGCAACAGAAGCAGGGAAAGTTCTAACTTCCGCAGAAGAAGCTCTCACAGCATTGAAAGCAGGCGGTAGAGCCTCTGCAGATGATATAGCGAGAGCCGAACTCGCCGTCCAACAAGCTAAAAACACAGAAACAGCCGCGCAAGAGCTGGTTCGACATTTAGCAGATAAGGGCACAATCGCCCAAGGAGAAGAAGCTCTAAGACAACTGGCACAAACCCAAGCCACACAGACAGCACAGACATTAACTGCGGCAGAATCTAACTTAGCCAACCTAAAAACAGCGGGCGGCTCTGTTGACGATATCGCAAATGCAGAAGTTGCCGTTGAGCAAGCACAAAGAGCGGTCATCGCTGCAGAAGAATTCTTAGAGATCGCCGCAACAAGAGCAGCACAGGCAGTTGAGCAAACAGCCTCCGCCTCTACAATGGTAAGCATAACTCAAGTTGATCAGACATTCACAAGTATGCAACGCATTGGTAATGGTTGGGACGCTGGCATCTATAAGGCTGGTGACAGATGGCTTAACCCATTCTTCGACAAAACCGCTTTTGTAGCAGAGGTTGGTGGCGCAGGACTGGCGTTTGGAATGGGTGTGAATGCCGAGCTTAAGAACTCAGCAGCAGAGGTAGAGAGCAATACTGCCATGCGTGACGCTACAGACACAACTCTTGTTAATCAGCAAGACCAACGCAATGCAACAATTGGCCTAAGTCTGGAAGACCTCAATAATTTAAACAATGGCGTTCCTCTAACAGACCAGTTTAATCCGACACGAATCGATGGCTCTGCTAACGCTGTAACCCCCTATTCCACTGATGGTAATGGCGGTCTTACGTCCACAGAGTTCAATAATCGTGTTGATGGTACGACCACAACGCTAGACCCCGCAAATGCCCCTGTATTCACGCTTACCTTCGATACACCGGAAGAAGCACAGGCCGCGCGCGACACTCTTGGTACCAACAAATAACCAATACCGAAATTAAATTTGACAAACCCCCTATAAATCCAGTATTATTCGAGTAAGCATAAAAATAATAATGATCTAGTGATAAATAGATAGGGTGTAGAATTTCATGAGTTTTGGTGATGATCTAATAAGACTTTTAAGAGCAAGCGATAATATCGCGGCTGATATCCTGAAAGCGATAGAGCCGATTCTGACTAGCTCTGCCTTTGATGATGCACTCACCGATGCCATCCGCAATGCCGACATTACAAAGCTTGATGAAGCGATTGAAGGAATTCAAACCACTGCTGCAAGAGCAGATGGCCTTACACGCCAAGCAACAGATTTCATAACAGGTAATACTTTCAAAAGAACATTGGAAATACAAATCCACGGGAGCCGCTTCTTAGATGATGGGAATGCACTACTCGCCCAAGGAAAAGCAGTTGATTTTGATGCATTACGCGGAACATATTCAAACGTTTCTGATGACGTTTTTGACAGCCTAAAGAGATCTGTCGACCTCAGAGAAGAAACAATTACCAGCTATGCTGGCACCCTCGCTCAAAAATATCCAAATGCAAGCACAGATGAGCTTAATGACTATGCCCGCGATCTATGGGTTTGGGGACAGAAGAAACAAACGCTTGGCGATGAGTTCACTGACGCTATGCCAGCCATGCCTGCATCTATAGCAGACGACACAGCAGATGCCGGAAGAAACGCAGATAACGTTGACACGCCAACGCCTGAGGCAACACCAAATGCCGGTAATGCAGACGATGCGGTTCCTAATGCGGATAATGCCCGTAATGGAGACAACGGTAACATTCCTGACGGCCCTGCCAGAACTATAGATAACCTAAGCGATGTTGAGGCAAGCAACCTTATTCCTGAATATAGAGCAGCACCTATTCAAACTGCTATAAAGTGGACGCCTATATTGGGTAAGGTTGGCTTTAATGTTCAAGAAAGTATGCCTTACGAAGTCATGGCAAAACGCTATATTGAGCCAGTTATAAAGTTCGTTGACCAACAAATCAATGCAGGGGGACTTGCAGCTAAAATAAACGCGCTTAATGCAGACCTTAAATCAGTTGGAAACGCGTTGAGCCGTGGTGAAATATCATTGGCTGACGCCCAACAAAGCATGGCCGCGAAAGTCCGTACATTTTCAGCAGAAAATGGCGATGACCTTGCTGCGCTTAGAGAAAATTTACGTGGCGTCCGCAAAGAACTTTCGGAACAAAAGTATTTATCCATTGCGCCGGAGGAAAATTTTGATCCAACTAAAGGCGTATTAGCACCGCACCTTACAGGACTATTAAGACCACAACTGGAATCGCTAAGATCATTTGTTGATGATATTGACGATGTTACCAGATCACTAATCAATCCGGATGATGCCTTGCAAGGTTTTCTAGTAAGAGAAGCAAGTGCAGCAGAGGATCTATTAAAAACAGGGGCATCATTCAAGCAACAGGCATCTTTGATAAATACACGTCTTGATAACCTACTAAAAATAGGGTCCGTGTCTACGACTAGAATGACGCATATAAACCCTGATGGCACCAAAGGTTTTGTTGAAGTCTACGATCGCGTTAAAAGAGCGATTATTGAAGGGGCTTATAACGAAAACGTCAGATCAACTGCTATTATTAAACCATCAAGAATGCAGAACTCTGAAAACACTTTGATGCTTTCGCTTGCTGAGTTTAAAAAGTTAATGCAGGAAAATAACGGGACTGTCGACTGGACAGAGCCTACGATCAAAAAGTTTATGGGGCAAATCGCCGCGTTTAAAGCTCTTGGTCAAGATCAAGACGCTGTATACTTAATCCGTTCTCTGCAATTCCAAAGAGGTAGAAGCTCAATAGAAGTGTTCCCGGATGGTGTTAAAGAATTAATTGACGGTAAAATTGACGCAGCAAGAAATGCATATGACGCACGTTTTTATGAAACAATTAAAGAGGCCGTAAATGCAACAGCACATAATAATCACTTCTTAAAACAACGTCACATTTTGCAGATATATGATAAACTGAGCTATTGGCCGAGAATGGCACGTAGATATGCTGGTGATGATCTAATCTCATACCCTGCAACAAACAGGTTTGTTAAAGACCCTTTATTCCGTGCGGGGCACGAAGCTTTTGCCTATGTAACAGGTGGACGGTCGGTACTTACACCTACCGCAGATAACCCATTAAGCAGAACACTTTCATATAACTGGTTATGGAATAAAGAATACAAAGAAACCCTTCCTGCGGGCGCAAATATTTTCAGAAAAGCCTCGCACACAGCTCAAGGGATACCTCCTCTTGTTGCCTTGGGGCGCCTTTCTTCGGGTGGGATGATCTCTCCGCTAGGGAAAACCCTTGCGATGGGTGGATTAAATACAAAAACCGGTCGGGTTATCTGGGGTGGAGCATTAGGTATTTCCGCACTTAGTTATGGTTTTGAAAAAGGAACCGGGGCAATCGCGGATGCGACTGACACGGAATGGCTGCGCGGTTTTGATGGCGAAGGTGGTTTAGGTTTTGATATCCTTAACCGTCCATTCCCAACCGTTGTGCGCACAGGTGTTGGCATGGTGGATCTTGTTGCTGATGATTGGGCAAGAATGAGTACAGGCGCATGGGCTGTTATAACGGGTAACGAATACAGCGATGGTATTGGGCTTGATGTTGGTGGTATCTATGATGCATATGCCCCTGAGTTCTTTACAGGCGAAGGTAGCACTCCTTTAAGTTCGGGAACTACGTTTACGTCTGGTGTTATGCCGACAACGCTTGATGGTATAAAAGATGGATCAAGTGACAATGTTGAAACAGCAGAAGAAGCATATGAGGCGATTAATACAACACTTGCTGATTTGGCTAATCATCTTATTGCATTCCAAACAAATCAAGTGGCAGAAATCGACGCTCTTATCGCAACATTTGATCCTGCGTCCGATGACTTCACCAAATATACAGCGCTAAAAACTGAGCTGGAAGATCGCTTGTTTGACCATCATAACGAACTTGCAGATGCGATGGCTATATTAGGGCCAGCATCTTTGGAAGCGTTAAACGCTGTTAAAGCACAAGATGGCATTATCCAATCAACGAACGCACAACTTGTTGCGACACGCGCATGGACAGAGCAAACAAGATACCTTAATGAATTGGCATCAATGAATAGTCAGCTTGCGCTTGAAAATGCAAAGGTAATAGCAGAAATTGAAGCAATGAAGGTAAGTATCCTTACCAGCGGGACGCTTCCTGTAATCGTATTAACCGACGCTGAACGTATAGCAGAAGAAGCAAGAATTGCAGAAGAAGCAAGAATTGCAGAAGAGACACGCATAGCAGCCGAAGCGGCAGCAGCAGCGCTGGCACTACAAACTGCCAAAGACGTCAATGACGCCGCGCAGACAGCCTTAGCAGCCAATCCTGATGACCCTGCCCTACAAGCAGCAGCAGTAAAAGCACAAGCAGACTTTGACCTTCTAAACGTTGTAGAAATTGCACGCTTAAAAGAAGTTGAAGATGCAAGAATTGCCGCAGCAGCAAAAGCAGAGGCAGACGCAAAAGCCGCAGAGGCAGCAAGACTTGCTGGACTAACACCGGCGCAACGCGCAATCGAAGTGGCAGAAGCCGAAAGACAAAGACGCCTTGTTGAGCCATTAATGGATCAACATGATGCTGCGACGAGTGCTTTAAGTGAAGCAACAGCCGCCAGCAGCCGCGTTTCTAAACTTTATGGCTCGGACACAACGACAAACAGTGCGGCATGGTTTGTTGACCGCATGAAGAGCGGACAAACAGAAAAAATTGCAAAACTAAGCGAAGAGCTATCCGATAAGGGCGACCACGACGCTGTTGGAAGGCTAAATGAGCTGCTTGCAAATTTGAACGGTAATAACCGCGCGGCGGAAGATATTCTGGCACAAATGGCTACGAACCAAGTGACGGCAAATGCGTTGCAAGGGCAAATCGATGCATTGAACACCCAGATACAAGCAATTACACTTCCTATGGACATGCAAAATGCAGACGATCTTCTTATTACACTGCAAGAAAAAACAGACGCTCTTAAAGGAATAAAAACGGATTCAGAAGCACTTCGCAAAGAAATCATGCAACTTGGGTTTGATAATGACAGCCTAATACAAAATAATCCGGATGCGAAACATCATCTCGGAACTGGCGGTACGTTCTCAAGAGGCGCAATCGCAGCTGGTGGCGGTGAATATGGCCTTCTTAACCAATTCCTTGGTAGCGAAGCTGGCGGGACAAGTGTTATTGGTGGCTATTTCAATATGGCATCAAGCAAGCTTAAAGACGGCATGGACTGGTGGAGCGAAGCAAAACGCGGTGCCAGAACACAAGGTGAAATGAACGGCTATAACTTGGCTGAGCAAGGGTTTTTGGCATTCATGTCAATTGTTGCCTTGAACAAAATTGGTGAATGGACGGGAATGTCCAAAGGCGTGAAAATTGCGGCTTTGGTCGGTATTATCGGATATTTCATCCACCGTTCTGGTGCAACCGGACAAGACATGCGCGATAACGCAGATGCTCGTAGCTCATTTGCACAAATCAACCCTTCCCAACACGGTCGTAATAATTTGCCAAGCAATTTACCAAGAAACACAGGTGCTTTAACAAGCAATGCAAACGGCTCAACAGTAGAAGATAGAGTTGCTAGCTTAACAGTCACAGGCGCAGATGGTAAACCATTAGCGGTTCCACTACCGTCTTCGGATCAACGCTCTATTACAGCCCAAGGGGAAAATGGCGGCGTACCACAAAATAATGTGATTGATATCAGAACCGCGCGCACCGTGAGAGACACTGCAAATCAAACAGTTTCTGCTGGTCAAGGTGATGGTAGCAATGTTATCAACTTTGAAAACAGAGCAGAGTCAATGAGACTTGTTGCAAATGGCGAAACACCCGCCGGTGCCGATAACTTGATCACCTTCCCTGATATGGACGGTAATGATAGAAGTGTTGATGCACAGTCAATGGCATCATAATAATCGGAGCGAATCGGTTATGACTTCCCCTTTCACAGGAGTAATGTTATGATTTTGTTAAGTGTTAACCGCTATGATGGCTCTGAACACTTCACAAATATGCCATTTCTGGCGAGTCTGATTATGTCCGAGGAAGAAGAAAATAAAGAAAAAGTAACACCAAGCGCCCCTCCCAATATGGGAGATGATTGGGGCGCGGGTTTTGGTGCGGGTCGCACACGCTTGTTCAATAATCCTACCGATTTTGACATTTATTGCGACAGAGAACGCGGGATAAACTATATTTTTCACGCACCGGAATTGAACTGTACCATTGATTTTCTGGAATATGATCACGAAACACAGCGCATTACAGTTCATACAAATGACCGCCAACGCTTTGATTTAGGAAGTAAAATTCAATGGCTCGTTCGCCCTTATATCGCGAAAGAACAAAATTTATTCATCATTCGAACAAAAGATGGACAAGCTATTGACGGGTTTGAAGTCCCCTTAAAAATTAAAGCACCGGAAATACAAAAAACTTTGAATTAAGTAAAAAAAAATCGGGCTTTTTTTGGAAAAGCGTTATATAATGGAGACAAGTAAAAGAAATGAGACGATGAGTGAACATACAAGACAAAGTGGTGAAATTCCAGACAATGGTAACTTAACCGATTTTGTCTATGGTGTTGATGAAAATAGCAAACTTCATATCGAAGTCGCGGTAAAAGAAGATGGACGTTGTGCCGTATTTTATAATAAACCGTTTAGAAATGATATTGCTTGGCTTGAATTTGACTTAGACACTTACAAGCTTGATTTTGTCTTAGACTGCGGTGAGATGCGTAATGCGGGAGTTGACCTTACAAAGGAAATGTCCAAGTATATGCAAAATACTCATCAAATGTTAATGATTTTGCTGGATGATGATACAGGTGGTGCAAAAGAAGGTACTTATGTCCCCCTCATCCTCCACGGGAAATAAATATAAGATCTACGTATAGTGGGCAAGAGTGAATTGGTTGAATAATATAAAAGGAGTGTAAAAATAATGACTTTAACAGGAACATTTGGAGCGACTAAAGCGACAGAACTGGCAAGTGCTTTTACTGCCGCAGATTTGCGCGTGTCAACAGAGATAGATTTTAATGGCTCTATCGGCGCAGAAAACGAAGCGAACTTCTCAAACGAAGGTCCTGCTGCAGGCGGCTTCAATATGTAAATATTTACATTTCTAGTGTAATTTTGAAGATGGGCGATTTTTTTCGCCTATTTTTTATGCCTGAAAACATAAGACATAGTCTTTATACTACCCCACGCGCACTGAACTTTATCCTCTAAAACCACAGGTGATACGGTACTGTTCAAAACGCAATATTCAATCTTCATTATAACTAACGCCGTATTTTCGCCGCAGTGTCCTGAGCTATGATCTGCGCCTGTTTACGCTGTCTATCTATTTCCTCAATACTGCCAAACATCCAGATTTTCCAGCAGGCAAGCACCACACCACACAAGACAAGCGCAATCATAAAATATGGTGGTTTTACTTTTTGATGATGATAGCCTTCCGACATTAAAACCGGATCATGATCCTCCGGATTTACGGGCGCTTTACGACGCACGGCCTTAAACTTCGCCTCATCCTTAGGCTTCAAAACGGGTTCGCGTGGTGATTGTTCATCTGACATATTAGGCTCTCCTTATCCCGAGATTATCATAAATGAGAATAAACAATCTATACAGCAATAAAAAGATAATAAAACCCGTTCCCTTTTCCCCTGCACCCCTTTATAAGAAAGGCTATGAGCAAAAAATTAGAACACATCCGTAACTTCGCCATTATCGCACATATCGATCATGGGAAATCCACCCTCGCTGACCGTTTAATCCAGACATGCGGCGGCTTGGAAGAGCGCGAAATGCAAGAGCAAGTGCTGGATAACATGGATATTGAGCGCGAGCGCGGTATCACCATCAAGGCACAAACCGTGCGCCTGGAATACACCGCCAAAAACGGCATTGAATATCAGCTGAATTTAATGGATACGCCGGGACATGTCGATTTTGCGTATGAAGTATCACGCTCTCTCGCCTCTTGTGAGGGGTCAATTTTGGTTGTGGATGCATCGCAAGGTGTTGAAGCGCAAACGCTGGCCAATGTTTATCAGGCGTTGGATAATGAACATGAGATTGTCTGCGCGATTAATAAAATCGACCTGCCCGCCGCCGATGTCGAGAATGCAAAAAGACAGATTGAAGATGTGATTGGTCTGGATGCGAGTGATGCTGTGCCCTGCTCCGGCAAGTCCGGTGAGGGCATTGACGATTTGCTTGAAGCCATCGTCGCCACCCTGCCCCCGCCGCATGAAGGCGATATTGAAAAGCCGACAAGGGCTTTGCTGGTGGATAGTTGGTATGACGTTTATCTGGGCGTTGTTGTTCTGGTGCGCGTCATTGACGGCACACTGCGCAAGGGTCAGAAAATCCGCTTCATGAGCAACGGCGCAACCCGCGATATTGACCGCGTTGGTATATTTACTCCGAAAAAAGTAGAGCTGGAGGAGCTAGGCCCCGGTGAAATGGGTTTTATCACCGCCAGCATCAAGGATATCAGCGAAACAAATGTCGGTGACACCATCACCGATGACCGCAAGCCGTGCGAAATCGCCCTTAAAGGTTTCAAGCCAAGCGTGCCGATGGTGTTTTGCTCGTTCTATCCTGCGGATGCCAGCGAATTTGAAAAGCTGCGCGATTCTTTGGGGCGTATACGCTTGAACGATGCGTCGCTGCATTACGAAGCGGAAAGTTCGCAAGCTCTAGGGCTTGGTTTCCGTTGTGGGTTTTTGGGTCTATTGCATATGGAGATTATTCAAGAACGTCTGGAGCGCGAGTTCGACCTAGACTTAATCCCCACCGCACCCAGCGTGGTTTACCGCATCAATATGAATAACGGCGATGTGATCGAAATGTATAACCCTGTCGACATGCCGGACATCGTTAAAATCGCCTCGATTGAGGAGCCATGGATCAAGGCGACGATCCTTGTCCCCGATGAATATCTGGGTGGATTATTAAAGCTGTGTCAGGATCGACGCGGCGTGCAAATTGACCTGACCTATGCGGGATCGCGCGCGATGCTGGTTTACCGCTTGCCGTTGAACGAGGTCGTATTTGATTTCTATGATCGC
Source organism: Alphaproteobacteria bacterium (assembly GCA_002401695.1). Taxonomy (GTDB): domain Bacteria; phylum Pseudomonadota; class Alphaproteobacteria; order Micavibrionales; family Micavibrionaceae; genus UBA1672. The sequence continues at coordinate 137,603 of NVTV01000002.1, read as the reverse complement.
CTAAAATCCCTGTCCAAAGGCTATGCCAGCTTTGATTATGAGCTGGATGGTTATGGTGAAAATGATCTGGTGAAACTGGATATCCGCGTGAATGACGAATCTGTTGATGCGCTAGCCATGATTGTGCATCGATCCAGCGCAGAGATGCGTGGGCGCGGCCTGTGTGAGCGTCTGAAAACCCTGATCCCCCGCCAAATGTTTAAAATCGCTATTCAAGCAGCGATTGGCGGGAAAATCATCGCGCGGGAGAATGTCTCCGCGATGCGTAAAGACGTGACCGCGAAATGTTATGGCGGTGATGTATCGCGTAAGAAAAAGCTGTTGGATAAGCAGAAAAAGGGTAAAGCCAAAATGCGCCAATACGGCAACGTCAACATCCCCCAAAGCGCGTTTATTGCTGCGCTTAAAATGGGCGATGATAAGTGATGAAGAAGTACGGTGGCTTCATCTTAAAAACACTAAACGTCGCCTTCGCCATCCTGATTCCAATGATTTGCCTATCTCCATCTTTAGGTATGAAAAACGGCGGTATAATATTCTCTGCGATTTTATTCACTTATTGCGCAAGCGCCATTCCACTATATATATACTCTCTCAAAACAGGAAAAAACTCTTCTTGGCTTTACACTGGTGCAGGCATTATTCTCGGTGCTGCTGCGCTGCCAATCATCGCCTTTCTTGCAGGCTTCTTTGTAAATACCAACATAGTACAAACATGGAACATAATAACACTTACCGCACCTTTAGGAGCATTCGCAGGCGCGCTATTCAGCTCCTTTTTCTGGACATTTGTTTTTCACAAAAGCATCATCATAAAAACTTTAAGCATTCTTATCTTCATCTTTTTTATATTCACGCCCCTCCTATTCTTAGCCTTTGATTAAAACACCCCACACCTTGCCTAATACAAAGAACGCCTCCGAACTGCCATCACGGAAAATCTGCTGCAACGAGGGAGTAAAACCAGAGACCACCCCCTTGATCTAGGCGTTATCACCCTGTACAAAAGAAAACATACATTATTTACATTTGAGAAGAAGAAAACACGATGAAAACGGCACTCTTGTTGATTACCCTTTTGACGCTATCGTCTTGCGAACATGCAGAGAGATATGGCGCAAAAAAAACTTCTAGTATTTTTCAGAAATTAACGCCTAAATAACCCACTCTAAGGCACAAAAGAAAGTCTCCCTGCTTATGCGATTTATCATTCTAATATGTATGACATTTTCTTTATGTTCTTGTGGATCAGCAGGAAAGCTTCTTGGCGGGGTTGCACGGCTGCCCGTTAAGATTATAAAAAGTGGTGCAAAATTCAATGATGACGGCACAATGCAAAACGTACCCGTCATGCTTTTAAATGATGCACAGAATCTAAGTGATCTGAATTAAAAAAAGACTCCCGACCGCCAAAGGGAGTGTGTGGGGGGGATATCGGCGGCCAGGAGAGGATTGCTTTATAGTCTTCAAAATCAGAAAAAGCAATAAAAAATGCACAATATGCTATATAGTTTTTGCATATGACCCCTTCCGTTCTTGCAGCCCTCATTTATGAACAAAAAACACACCATTAAGAGAAATTATATAACATAATTTACAAAATACTTATCAGATTGAAACAACCATGGCGACACCCACATTATGCGCCTGCGCCATAGACATACTTCGATGTGCAGACCCGATCAAAAAAGCAAACAAAACAAGAATACATGCGCAAAACTGGCGCGATGGTAGAATCACAGAGATCGGAACGGCCACAGATATGCCCGCCCGCCCTGCACGCCCCGATAAGCCAGAATTACGCGCCCCGCAAAACATGCCGAGACGTCGCAAGGCCGGCTCTGACAAATCCAAAATTGCGCTTCTGCATGCGATTGCACATATAGAGCTGAACGCAATTGATTTGGCATGGGATATTATGGCGCGGTTTTCCAATTATTCCGATCAAAATCAAGAGAAAGGCTTTGCCCTGCCCAAAGCGTTCTTTGATGACTGGGTAAAAGTTGCAGATGATGAAGCCAAACACTTTTTGATGTTGGTAGAGCGTTTAAACGATTTTAACGCCGCCTACGGTGATTTACCCGCCCATGACAGCCTGTGGGAATCCAGCGAAAAAACTGCCCATGACTTTGCCGCGCGCCTCGCGATTGTTCCCATGGTTCTGGAGGCACGCGGACTTGATGTTACACCCAACATGATCGCCATGATGAACAAGCAAAATGACGATAAGACGGCAAAAATGCTGACAATCATTCATGATGATGAAATCACCCATGTCCGCGCAGGCACGTGCTGGTTCGAAAGCTGGTGCAACTATCATAACCTCGATATTGAAGAACATTGGCAAAATCTGGTGAAAACATATTTCGGGGCGGCGCTGAAACGTCCTTTTAATCACCCTTCGCGCGAAGAAGCAGGGATGATCCGCGATTGGTACGAGCCCCTCGCAGATGTAATGTGAACATACATACTGACAGAAGAAACTAGACTACAAGACTAAAATCCTTGCACTCTGTTGCGTGGACTGCTTAGATGGTCTTTATGAGCATAAAAACCAAACAAAAACGAAAAAAAACGCACAGTGACGATGGCGATCTGAGTCGTATTGATGACAGAAAATTTGGCAAAAGACTTGATGCCTTAATTGCAGAATCGGAAGAAATGCGCCTCAATCGTATGAGGCAACACCGCACCCGTAGTTTTATTTCAATGAACCTGACTATATTCTCCATTCTTTTAGGGGTTGCCGGATTTGGCTGGTTCTTTTTAGTACAAGCCATCCTTCTGCCCGCTGTCTTGTCTTTGGCACTATCGCTTATCCCGCCTGTATTTTTACATGTTTGGGCAGCACGGCCATTGAAAACCTATGTTCGCGAACATAAAACAGTTTTCATGCCAAAACTTGCTAAAACGCTCAATGGGCTAAAATTTCACCCTGAACGCGGCGTTAGTTCGAAAATCATCGGAAAGCTCGCGGTTATCCCTGCGCATGACAGATATGAGGCCGAAGATTGCTTTATGGGCACATATAAGGGAGTCAAAGTTATATTCTCCGAAGCGCGGCTTTACTCGAAAAACCGAAAAGACGCCCCGCTATTCGATGGCATATTTGTCCTATTGGAAACACCGGAAAGCGTTATAGACGGCCATACAATTATCACCGCCAATAGCAAAATGGTGAAGGCCTATTCAAAGACACGCTGGAAAACAATGCAGGAAGTTCACATCAGTGTCTCTGATCCTGAATGGGATAAGTTCGATATCTATTCCACAAAACCCGAAAGTGCTGAGCTGATCATTGGCGATCGTTTGTTAAAAGAGCTGTCAGAAACGTCAGAGGTTTTCGATGACTCGCCTTTAACCGCCGTGTTATTCGGTAAAAAATATGTCTTCATGATGATCCCTTATGAACCGGATATGTTCGAAGCCTCAAGCCTATTTGTGCCAGTCACAACAAAATCACAAGCGATGAGATGTAAAAAAGAGATTGAGCAGCTTTTGGAAATTATTGACGTTTTTGATCTGTATGAGCCTCTACACTCTACATAAGTATGCATTCACAGGAAAACAAGAAGATAGCTTTTTCTTCTACCTTGAATGTAGTACTTTATTAACCACTGCGTTGCTATACTTTCCTGTCGTATTAAACACACATAGAGAACATCATGTCAGAAACAGCACAAGATAACGTCATTCAACCGGAACAAGAAGACGATATCTATAAAACCGTTGATACGGTGAATGCCCAGCTCTCAACTTTAGAAACATTTATTGCGCGACGCTTTGATGAAATTTCGATGGAAATAAATGCGACGGCACAACAAGCAGACATGGCCGAAGACGGTATCAGCAATAGATTTTCTGAAATCCTAGAGGTTCTTGGCGCGATTAATTACAGTGGCACCGGTGATTCTGCTGCAAATTCGGGTGTTGAGCTGGAATCCGTTATAAAAGAAACAGAAGTCGCGGCGAATCAAATTATGGATGCCGCCGACAATATTATGGAACAAATCAATAATGAAGCGGATTGGGGCAAAAAGAAAACAAGAGATGTCCTGCGCGCCAATATAGAAAAAGAAATTCAAGACATCTTAATGGCCTGTAGCTTTCAAGATCGTACAGGGCAAAGAATACGCAACACACTGGATGACCTTCACGGCATTGAAGACCGCCTTCAATCAACATTTGAAACTTTGGGCATAAAAGTTACGGCAAATAAAGAAGCCATTAAAGAAAAAGTCAAAGACGCCTCAAGTCAGGGCGATATTGATGCCCTGTTCGACTAAGACACGCTCTTACTCTCCCCATTCCCCCCCCCTACCCTTTAGCTTTACTTTCGAAATTGCTGTCGCATCGACGGCTTTGCGTATTAGTTGACTGGCGTATAAAGAGTAATTCTTTCGAATATTTCTTAATTTTCTTGAAAAATGCCGTATTCCTTTAAGGTTTGACAGCTTCCTCTTCCTTTTTATATCGCAATGCTGCGGCTTAAATCATATATTTTATTCCAACGTTCACTGAACGAATACAAGTACTCCCCGATAAATATACTCATGCAAAATCATAAGCTATTGATTTAAAACGATTCACATAAAATAGATAAAACTTTACACAAATACAGTTCAAATAAAAGACAAAGTAAAACTATGAATTACTTCGAATTTTATCAATAATTAAACTCGTATTTACTTGCCTCTACTAGTATCGGACTAACAGAGAGGCAATACATTATGAGTTATACAGTTAATCAGAGCAGCCAGCGCCAAGCAATAATGGGAACCATTATGGGCTTAATGCAAGATTTGCAACAGTTGGCACCCCACCCTGATAAACCTCAAAATAACGGCCCTCTTTTCATCAAAAGCAATCCTAACTTCAAAGCGGCCAACGATCATGATGGCATGCTGGGAAGTATGATACTGGAGAGCATTCTGGGTACAGCCTTCATGGATGCGGTGTCCGAAACATTTGGAGACTGTGCCCAGAATTTTGATGCGGTAAATGCGCTGGAGTGTTACAGCGAATATATTACAGATGTGGAAGGCCACGCACAAAAAGTTGCGGCGCACGGTCAAGGAACACTTGCCCGCCTTTCAGGTAAATCTATCTCTTCCAGCTTTAATATGCGCGGAACAATCAGCCCTGAAATGCAAAGCTTCATGGATGATATGCCAAAACGCATGAAGACAGAGCGTGATCTTGCCTACTGTGCAAAACAACTTGAAATGATTGATGCACAAAGACCAGAGTATGAAACAGCAAAACCACGTTTCGCGGCATAAAATAAACGCCTACACAGATCCAATAAAGAATATGTATGAACCTGACAATTTTTCACAGAAAAAACATCTGGGACTTTCATAGATTCATTCTAATATGCTAGAATAATTGACGCATTATTTCATGTACGGCATATGAATTGGATTAATCAATGAACATAGATACATCGTTGCTTCGTGAAAAATTTGTTATTCGTGAGAAAACAAAGCATCAAGGCGATAATGCGCTGAAGATTATTTGCCCCAGCACCCGCATGCCTATCAGCCTGCAATCTGGTGGATTACCAAAAGAAACATATATTATCCGCAGCTATAACATGCATAGTTCGGCGCGTATGGTTGCCAAAATTATCCATGATTATGAAACTAATGGCCCAATCATGAACCGCGCCATTGACTGGGCGGAGCTGTGGGAAAGCTCTGTCAGCAGCTATGACCGCATACATAATAAAAACAGCTGGATTGCCATATATCACAAAGGTATGCCCATATTTTCGATGGGTGAATATCACTCTTTCTTTGATGTAATTGAAAAATGTGATGTCCTGAATAAAGGGAATTACGATAAGTCTATGAAAATGGCGGAGAAAGCCTTCCGTCAGGCTGGAAAAGACACAAAAATAACCTGTGACAGCACCGTCGCATTGATCTCTGTTTTAGGAAAGCGTGATGGCCGATGCTCTATGGTTCTTCGCGGGCCAAATACCACGACCACCTTCAATTACTCTATAAAACCACTGAAAAAAGATGGGCGACTAAATATCCCCCAAGTGCTGAGCACTGCCGCTGATTTTCTGGAGGGGGTACAGCTCTCGCATATGATTGGGTTAACCTCTTACAAATTGAATCAGGGTATGATCGAAAAATACTCCGATAAAGAAAAACAAATGACCAGAGGCAAAACGCGCCTTACAGAACTTAATATACAAATCAGTAGTATGGAAAAACGCTACAAAGTTCGGTATAGACCGGAACGTCCGGATTTCGAAGCTCTTATCCTCAAGACAGAAAAATACGCCGAAGAAACTCAAGTCACCGAAGATGATGAAATCTATATCGATTAATCACCGTCAATAGCGAAGAGAACAGCCAAAGAGATTTTATTTTCTACAAGGCATGGAACGGTGACACATATTTTTATACGTTAGAATAGCACAGCAAAGCATATGCATTGTTTGCCTCTTTAAAAACAAACAAAACGATATTTTGCTTTGTATAACGCTGTAGTAAAGGAAAGAGCGAAGACTTAGGCTGCGGCGAGGCTACGGAGAACATAGTGCAATATCCCGCCATTGAGATAATATTCCAGTTCATCCAACGTATCAATCCGACACAGTAGCGTTGCCTCTTGCTGCGACCCATCGGCGTAATGCACCGTCATTTCAATATCTTGCTGTGGCTTCAGATCATCTGCAATGCCTGTGATGTCAAAAGTCTCGTCCCCGCGCAAATTAAGCGTTTTACGATTTTTACCGCCCTTGAATTGCAACGGGATAACGCCCATGCCGATCAAGTTTGACCTGTGAATGCGCTCAAAACTCTCTGCGACAACAGCCTTCACGCCTAATAAACGCGTACCCTTGGCCGCCCAGTCCCGTGAAGAACCCGTGCCATATTCTGCGCCCGCGATAACCACCAAAGGCTGTCCCTCGGCTTGATAACGCATTGAAGCCTCATAGATGCTCATTTGCTCACCCGATGGTATATGCTTGGTTACACCGCCCTCCGTACCGGGAACCATCTCGTTCTTAATGCGGATATTGGCAAACGTGCCGCGTGTCATCACCTGATCATTACCGCGACGCGAACCATAGGAGTTGAAATCAACACTGCGTACTTGATGATCGTTCAGATAATCACCCGCCGGAGCATCCGATTTAATCGCGCCCGCAGGGGAAATATGGTCGGTAGTAATGGAATCGCCCAGCATCACCAGTAAATGTGCGCCCTTAATGTCTTGCGTATCCGCCGGCGCTGCTGCCATTCCTGTGAAAAATGGAGGGTTACGTACATAGGTAGAGCTTTCTTGCCAATCATAGGTCTCGCTAGCCTCTGCGCCGCCAATGGCTTGCCATTCTTTTGGCCCTTTAAAGACATCGCTGTAACGCTCTGTAAACATTTCAGGCGTTAGGCACTGTGCCACTGTATCGGCGATTTCCTTATTTGTCGGCCAGATATCCTTCATATAAACATCATTACCATCTCTATCTTGCCCCAATGGGTCATTATAGAGATCAATACGCATAGAGCCTGCCAACGCATACGCCACAACCAAAGGCGGAGAGGCCAGATAGTTTGACTTCACATGCGGAGAGATACGTCCCTCGAAATTTCTATTGCCGGAAAGAACAGCCGTCACATTCATATCGCCCTTTTCCACAGCGGCAGAAATCGGTTCAGCCAATGGCCCCGAATTCCCGATACAGGTCGTACAGCCATAGCCCACCGTATGAAAGCCCAGCGCGTCCAGATCTTTATCCAGCCCCGCTTTTTCAAGATATTCCGTTACCACCTGCGACCCTGGTGCAAGAGATGTCTTCACCCATGGCTTAACCGTTAAGCCCAAAGCATGTGCCTTACGTGCCAATAGACCCGCGCCCACCATAACAGCGGGATTAGATGTATTCGTACAACTCGTAATCGCGGCGATCACGACATCACCATTATCCAGCGTATAATCCGTACCTTCGACCGGTAGAGACGTCGTTTCCGGCTCTAACGTTGCAAAAGCAGATACCGCGTCAGACAGCAAAATACGATCTTGCGGACGTTTTGGCCCTGAAATCGCAGGAACGATCTCGCCCATATCCAGTTCCATTGTTGTTGTAAATTCAGGATCAGGCGTATTAGAATCACGCCACATGCCTTGCGCCTTGGCGTAGGCCTCGACAATCTTCACGCGGTGCGGATCACGGCCTGTGAAGCTCAAATAATTCAGCGTTTCCTGATCAATCGGGAAGAACCCACAGGTCGCGCCATATTCCGGCGCCATATTCGCAATTGTTGCCTGATCAGCAAGACTAAGATGATCTAGCCCGGGGCCATAAAATTCAACGAATTTCCCAACCACACCAAGACCGCGCAGCATTTCAACAACGCGCAGCACAAGATCCGTCGCAGTTGTTCCCTCTTTCATTTCACCTGTCAGTTTAAAGCCAACGACTTCAGGGATTAACATTGATACAGGTTGACCCAGCATCGCGGCCTCGGCCTCAATCCCGCCGACACCCCAACCAAGAACAGCCAAGCCATTGACCATTGTTGTATGCGAATCCGTTCCCACCAGCGTATCAGGGTAAACTACAGTGCGCGTTGGATCGGTATCATCCTTATCCATCCAAACCGTCTGCGCCAAATACTCCACATTCACCTGATGGCAAATGCCTGTGCCCGGTGGCACAACGCGGAAATTATCGAACGCGCCCTGCCCCCATTTCAAAAACTCGTAACGCTCTCCATTACGTTCAAACTCACGTTTTACATTGGCTTTAAATGCTTTAGGAGAGCCATATTCATCCACCATAACCGAATGGTCAATCACCAAATCAACAGGGACAAGCGGGTTAATTTTTTGCGCATCACCACCAAGGGCAACCATCGCTTCACGCATTGCCGCCAAATCCACAACAGCAGGAACGCCCGTAAAATCCTGCATCAATACACGCGCGGGACGATAGGCTATTTCATGACTGGATTTTTTATCTACCAACCATTCCTGCAACGCCTTCACATCCGCAACCTTAACCGACTTTCCGTCTTCAAAACGTAATAAATTCTCTAATAAAACCTTAAGCGTATAAGGCAAGCGTGACACATCGCCAATTTCTTTCGCCGCAGCATCTAAAGAGAAATAATCATATTCCTTACCTTCTACAGTTAAAGTCCGGCGGGTATTTAGGGAATCATGGCCTGTACGTGTCATCGAGGAACCTCGTTAATAATGGTTAAAACGCAGTGATTACTACGTTAAGTAGTGTACATCATTACGCGGAATAGATTAACAAGGAATTTACAAATATGCATATTCGACACGATCCCGCCCAAAATATACGTTACCATCGTATTTAAAAAGTTTTCAACATTAAATAATGTATGTATTTCAATGGCTTAAATATAGGTAACAAATCGGCATGATATCCCCTTTTTTTTGCCACATTTGAGGGGGATACTGTAAATAGATGAATTGAGACCTTCAAGAGAAGTGAGCTCACACACAGAGATTTTATTTCTTCCTCAAGACATCCAATTTGCTTACTTACTTTATTCATACCGCTGTCTCTTACCAAGGCAGCGGTTTTGATTCTGGCATAGCCTCACCCGCCCCACAGGCATAAAAATGCGCCATTCACACATTTCATTGCTGATTTTATCTTGATAACACGTTAGACTTGCCCTCCCGAGATCATAAGGAGGCGTATGATGCCACAAGACAAAAGAAGAAGAACATCCGTGGTTCAAGCCGGAATCGGCACAGATAAGGCTTATAAAGCCGTTATCTCGCCCCTTTACATGTCCTCCACCTTTGAGATTGATGGCATTGACCAGCACTCCACATACGAATATTCACGCACCCGTAACCCAACGCGTGATGAACTGATCAATGCGATAAATGCGTTGGAACATGGTATCGGTGGATGTGTGACGGCCTCTGGGATGGCGGCGTTAACTCTGATTATCCACCTGCTAAACCCTGATGATCTGATTATTGCGCCGTTCGATTGTTACGGCAGGTCGTATCGTCTGCTCTGCGCGTTATCAGAGAAAGGGCATTTCAAGCTGGAATTTATCGATCAATACGATCCCGCCGCCGTTGAGGAGGCTTTTAAAGCCAAGCCAAAAATGATGCTTATCGAAAGCCCAAGTAACCCCGTTATGCGCACGGCTGACATCGCCCATATCACCAAATGCGCGAAGGCTTGCGATACGATTGTCGCGGTTGATAATACGTTCCTTTCCCCCATGTTGCAGCAGCCCCTAAAACTGGGCGCGGATATTGTATTTCACTCCACCACCAAATTCCTTAACGGACACAGTGATGTTGTCGGCGGATGTGTTGTGACATCAGATAAAGACATCCTCACCGATCTGGAGTTCTGGGCAAATTCATTGGGTTTAATCGGCGCGCCATTTGACAGTTATATGACGTTGCGCGGCATGCGCACGTTGGAGCTGCGCATTCATCGCGCACAGGAAAATGCACAAGTTATCGCCGAAATGCTGGAACAGCACGACAAGGTCAGCACCGTATATTACCCCGGCCTGCCCGCCCATCCGGGACATGACATTGCAAAAAAACAGCAAGATGGCTTTGGCGCGATGCTCAGCTTTGAAATAAAGGGCGAGAAACAAAACACCATTGATTTTGTCGATCATCTTGAAATTTTCCGCCTTGCACAATCTTTGGGCGGCACGGAAAGTCTGATTAACCACCCTGCTTCCATGACGCATGTATCAATGGGCGAGGAAGCGCGCACCAAAGCCGGTGTGACGGACCAACTCCTGCGCCTATCTGTTGGCGTGGAACATATTATTGATCTGCAAGCTGACCTAGAGCAAGCCCTGAATAAAATAGGATAACGGTAAGCAGATGAATAAATTCATATACATACTGCCTGCTCTGGTTTTAGGGTGGTTGGGGTATCTCCATTTTTCCAAACCTGCGGAAGAGATAATAACGCCACAAATAATTTCTATGAAAATACCGGATTTTTCATTTAAAGAAATCTCTTTAACGCAAAAAAAAACCAATAGAATTATAACATCTAAAACGCTCCCTCATAAAGTCATGATGATTACCGTTTTTGCAAGCTGGTGCGGTGTCTGTAGTCAAGAGCATCCGCAGCTTATAACTCTGGCGCAGGAACACAATTTATCGATCTATGGTATCGCTTATAACGATACTCAAAAAGCGCTCATCAACTATTTCAGGTATAATGAGAATCCATACGAAAAAATTGCGCTCACACCAACAATTTATAACCTTAATAAATTGGAGATACGCGGCACACCCGAAAGTTTTCTTATCGATGCAAACGGCATGATACGATACCGCCATAGAGGCCCTATCCTCAAACAACATATTGAAGATATTATTCTGCCCATTATCAAAGAGATATCACAATGATCCCGATTATCATCTGTGTCGTTCTCAGCGGTATTATAACGCTGCTCTTGATTGCTCCGATTATGCAGAGCAAGCCGCGCACGTGCTATATACTTATGATTCTTATTCCCATGACATCTTTTGCAGGGGCGCTTGCCGTATTTCCCGTCAATACGCCACCACCACGCGGTAATCCCCCCCTATCTGCACCTGAACGGGCGGAAAGGCACATAAAACAAGGGACGTTCTTGCCGGCCATTCAGATTTTAACGCAGATTCTTGATGAAAAAGGGCCAAATGAGGCTATATCGTTGCAATTAGGTCGTGCGTATTTCGCAAAAGGCCTTCTTCATGCGGAACATAACGAAAAAAGTGCTGCATTGGAAAATTTAAGACAAGCGATCGAGGTTTCCCCAAAAGACGCGTTCTTTCTTGTTGATCTACAACATTTTATCACGAGGGTAGAGGTTATGGGGCAAGACAAGGAAGCGGCAGAATAACCGCACTCTATCTCAATAAATCCGAATAGAGCTTTGCTTTTTTCTTTTTAAAATCGGGGCATTTATTATCGACGCTGTTATATTCTTCCAGAGTATCCACTTCACGTTGCCGTTCTTGCCGATCAATACTCATTTTTCGATCTTCCAATGTAAGGATTTGCGCAACGACGCGCTGCATCTTTTTCGAAACTTCCTTCGCACGTTCAATTTTCATCGGTCCCGCAGAAAATCCGCGCGAGGTTAAGGCTTTCACCAATTTTCCGCCCATAGATTTCGCATATTTATTCACGATTTCGCGATCAACACGCACGTGTTTTAACTCATGCCCTAAAATCGCTTCACGCATGCATTTGTCTTTATACAATTCCTTTGCAATCACAATTGTCGGGTCGATATGCAGTTTCACCGTAATTTCATCATACCAAAGACAAACAAAACCATATTTCTTATCAACGTAATGGGAAAATTTTATGCTATGCTCCAGCTGAACCGTCCCCTTCATGAAACCTTGCGTTATTGTGGTGCCATGAAAACCATAAGGATCAACCGTATCCGTGCTGTAGTTCTGAATTTCTTTTAGGGTTTGCCTATAGTCATATTGAACCTTTTCAGTGCGCGGAATAATATTAATTTTCGTGGGCGCATGCGCGGGACACGTGGCAACGTTCCCCGCTAAAATCAGCAATGACGACAATGTAACAGGATCAATTCCAAACATAAAAAACCTAAACTTAGCCCCTAAATCATTTACTTTAGACGTAAAACCTATATAAAAAGTAAAAACAACTGCAAATTATAGGATATTCGCATGTTTCTTATTTGGATGATCATTACCATTATTTCATTTATAGTCAATTTATACATTTTGGTTATTGTCACGCAAGTCGCATTAAGCTGGCTTGTTGCTTTTGATATAGTCAATGCAGACAATGATGCCGCGATCAGGCTGACAACCTTGCTTAGAAAGCTGACAGATCCGGTATTTATCCCTTTAAGAAAATATATCCCGCCTATGGGGGGTATGGATTTCACGCCACTTATCGTGATTATCGGGCTACAGATTATACCGACCTTGCTTCTCTCTGTCTTTTTTTAAAATCAGGATGTATCAATGGCACATATTATTGACGGAAAATCCATCTCTAACACATTGAAAGAAGAGCTGGCGCAGCACGTCGCTGAAATGGCTCATAAACCGGGACTGGCCGTTATTTTGGTGGGAGAAGACCCCGCCTCGAAGGTCTATGTGAATAATAAAATCAAGGCATGTGAAAAAACCGGTATCCGCAGTATCGAACACCGTTTGCCCACAGATACAACAAACCAAATCACTGAAGACCTTATCAGAAATCTAAACAAAGACAGTGATGTTGACGGGATATTGTTGCAACTGCCCCTGCCCAAGCACCTTGATAGTGACAGACTGATTCAGCTTATTTCTGCCGAAAAAGATGTGGATGGCCTAAACCTGCTGAACGTCGGCGCGTTGGTTGCAAACGTCGATGGCATGGTGCCCTGTACGCCGCAAGGCTGCATGATTTTGATTAAAAGTTTTGTTAAGGATTTAAACGGCTTGAACGCGGTTGTCATTGGTCGCTCATTACTGTTTGGTAAGCCAATGGCACAATTGTTACTACAAGCAAACTGTACAATCACTATGGCGCATTCACGCACCAAAAACATCGACGCGGTTTGCCGCAATGCCGATATCCTTGTTGCCGCCGTCGGGCGTGAGAAAATGGTAAAAGCCGACTGGATCAAGCCTGGCGCTTGCGTCATTGATGTCGGGATTAACCGTATGGAAAACGGCAAGCTATGCGGCGATGTGGATTATGAAGCTGCCCTTGAGGTTGCAGGCGCGATAACACCTGTGCCGGGCGGCGTTGGCCCGATGACAATCGCGTGTCTACTGGCCAATACAATCAAGGCAAGTCGGCAAGGCAAGTCGGCAAATTTCATAATAAATTAATTTTAAATATGATAATAGCGTCTTCTAAAAAACCATCATACTAAACGGATGATAGGCACGTATATCTTTGAGCTTCGTTTGTCTAATGACAGACAAATTATAAAACTCTACGTTTGCTTGCGGACTGGCAATGATGATTTCTGGATAATATACTTCAAATATATCGGGATTATCAAAGATATGAAGCAAGATTCGCTCATTAGAGCTAATCCAACTCTTAAGGCTGACTAAAAACGTTCTGACCGTCACTTTATTTTGTTTAAACGCTGTGCGCACAGAAAATGGTACAGAATCATCCGTATCAATAATCTCTTCGATAGCAGTCACTTCCTGCTCTATCGCCTTTTTCCAATAATTGTAAATAATCTCCGCTTTTCGAGTATTCCTTATTTGATCTTTCAAATATTCTTCATCCTCGAATACTTCCAGATTTCCAACATGCGCCATATACCGACGGATCTCGTAACCATAATGATCAAATTCCGGTGGAATACCTTTTTGGACGCCTTGAATTAACCTGTCTACACGCTCTTTCATACTAGTTAAAGGTAGACGCTTTTTATAATCAACAGTCCCCATATTAGGATCAACAGGCCGCACATCATCATCATCAATAATAACGGAAGTGGAAAGCAATTCAGGCATAACAACATCCGCCCCCGAAGTTATCACTTTTCGTGCGTGCGAATTTTGCGGTAAAAACACTACCATAATGGCAAGAATAGAAAGTAAAATCGGCATAATAAACTAAAGTCCTGTTCAAATAATAATGCTGTAATGATAAAATTTCATCTGCACTATGTTTAAATATGCAATCACATATTCCAACTACAACTTAAGCACAGCGGATAAATTGTAATGTATTTTAATGATAAACACCAGAAATAGCTTAATAAATCTTTTTTTCGTTCCAGAATATAACATCACGGGATGCCTTTTTTTGCTTATCATCGCTACGCTTATAAACATAGATACCAAGCACAGACAGGCCAACCGCCCAAATTGCACTTAGATTTCCCATCGCGACCATCACGACACCGGCTTTATCCGTCTCAAATATAATCACATAGGCGATGCCAAACATCTGCGCTGCCCAAGTGAATGCCATCAAGTAACCAAAGGTCGGGCGCATCCGGCGCACATATTTATCCTCGGATGCAATCTCTGCGCGCAGAGATTTATTGATTTCGGACAGGCTTGTCTGATAATGTTCAATTTCCATCTCGGCCATTTTTTCACTGTGACGATTGGCTTCGGCAAGTTGTTCTGACGTTATTTGCCCGCTTTTCAAAGCGGCCTCTACCTTGCCAAGAGCTTGAACAGCGGTTTTTGCGGCCGGATGTTCTAAAACGCCCAATGCGCCGCCAACAATTGCGATAAGTACAGGTAAACCCACCTGCGATAAAAATGCAGATAACATGATGTCTCTCCTTTAATAAAAGTAAGTTATGAAATAAATAAAAATGATGTGTTAATTTTTTGAGCGTAACGCCAGATAAGACGCTGATAAAATAAAGATGCCGCCAATTATCATCTCGCCACGCAATGCTTCACCCAACAGGAAATATGCCAGCATAACGCCATATAAAACCTCAAGCATTGTGACCACACTAATCACTTGTGCGCTGATAACTTTCGCAGATGCAACATACAGCGTGAAGGCAAGCGCCGTACAGATAACACCATGAATAAACAAGTAAAACCAATCGATCCGTAAAACCGTTTCCTGCATCCACAGGACAACAGGTAAGAACACCAGCATCGCCACAAAACATTGATAGAATGTAAGCGTTATAGCAGAGTACCGCTTCACATAGCTCTTATTCAATAACAGCATAAAAGCGTAACTCAACGCCGCTAACAGCCCCCAAAACATGCCCGCGCCGTCTACCGACAGGCCGCCCCCTGCCGTAACAATAATGCCAATACCTACAAAACATAGTAATGCCATGACTATATGCATTAAATTCAAACGCGTTTTAAAAAAGACCGGCTCTAAAAACATTGTCATCACAGTGAAGGTTGAAAAACTAAGCAGGCCAATTGCAACACTCGATATCTTGATTGAATGAAAAAAAGCGAACCAATGAAAAGCCATTAACACACCGAGTATAACAAATGCGAATACGTCTTTTAGAGTCTGTGGCTTAAAAACTTTGCGCTGACAATACATGACAATAACCAAGGCCATCGCCGCAAACATCACCCGCCCAAAAACAATAAAAAATGGAGAGGTGCTGATCAGCTTGCCAAAAACACCTGATGCCCCCATCAATAAAACAGAAACATGCAGATAAATCAGGGCTGTACGGTGAGAATTCATGCGTCCTTTAATCCTGCGCTGACGTCTAGGAGATGCGTTTTATAGTTATTTTTTTAGAAAAGCTCAAGAACCGATGCGCACTTTTTTTTCAATGCGCTGTCTTCCGGCGCTCCATTGAAAATTCCGTACAAAATAATCGGCTGATCTTCCTTCGGAAATTTGGCAATATCATCCAACATACGTTCCTTAGATTGTGTTTCTAATTCTGTATCAAACGGTGCGCTTGCATAGACATGATGCAAAGCAGCTAATTTTTGGTCTTTGGGAACACCATCAACGATCGCCCAAATATTCTGCTCTATTTGCCGAAGTGCGACGTGTTCCTCTTCTGATTTTTCAACGCCATAATCCCAAGTTTTATCTTCATAATTTGACAACAAAGCGTCAATTTCCGGAAATTTATGGCCTTTGAAATAATTAAAAGAAGTACGCATCTATCATTACCCGACATTTAAGTTTTTTAATTTATCTCATGCTAAAGCAATTAAAATTTGATGTCAAAAACCAGCCCATTTAAGAGGCCGCCAACTTATAGAATTTATGTGTGCCAATTACACAAGACGGCGTTTTCCCCTTTGCCCAATAGGGCGCGACAGAAGAGGCATGATAATGGGTTGCCTCACCTGTTGCATCGTTTAGAACGCCAATAACCGCACGATGCGCAATACGCAACGCCGTGGCAAAATACAAATCCTCACGCCCGACATTTTGCAATTTACGGAAATTCGGGTCTGCGCGATTCCAACAGCTAAACTGATAGGGTTTTTGGCAAATTTGAATAATGTTATTCCCCCACCAGAATTTGCCCTTTTTTTGTGCGATTTTTGCGCGATTAAGAATTACATTTGCCACCGCTTTCATGCCTTGTGTTCCCTCGCCGCGCGCCTCGCCCCACAGGGTACGCGCCAGAACATCAACCGTAATTTCATCATAGAAATCCTGCATCGTTTTCTCGCCTTTGGACTCGCTACCAGATTGGCACAACGTATCCACCGCAATCAACCTTGGTTTCTTACTCATTATAAATCTCCTTTAAATTTGAAATCACCCCTTCGGGCATAAAAAAAGCCCCGAAAAATCGGAGCCTTGTAACAATAGAGAGCAGGATTGGCCTACGCCTCTAGAACACATTCGATAGACGTATCACCGGGATAACGCATGCCAGTTGATACTTTCTCTCTATAGGTCTCCGACCAATTTTCATTCTCTATGCTCTGAAATCCTTTGAGATACTCCAAGGTTTCTTTCTTATCAACGACGCGCAGCAAGGTTTTCAGCCCTAATTCTTCCAAAACGTCATACCATTCAGAAAGTTCATCACCATTTTTCACCGGAATAAATTGATAATCAGAGCCATCAAGCAACGATCTGGCTTCGTTATAATAACCATTACATTGCGAGAAAAATTCTGCGATTTTCAAGGCCTGATCTTTATCAATGCTTTCCTTATTTTCAATGATGCGCTCAATACATTGCCCCATTTTAACAACACAATCCCGCACCGCATATGTGGACGCGTAAAGCAATTCTGATATATCATTATTATCTTCGACCTCTTGCAAACTCGGTGGCCAATTCCCCGCATGTGTTGCATAAATTCTTTGAAAGCCTTCCTCAAGGTTTTTGGAATAACCCGACGCCATAATGTCCAGCAGTGCCGAATCATCAGCAACATATTGTACAAATTTTTCATTGGCGTAATGCTCTAACCCGCTCATATCCAAATCCTTCATTATTCTTAAATATTGAGCATGTTCTACACCATCATAAGCGCGACTGTCAATATTTACATAAAATCACATTTTACGTTTTCCCTTCAACTCCGCCGTCTTTATGATTGTCTTATCCAGCTTTGCTTCAATGCGCAGAAGATGTTCAATTATGCGATTTTCTACATTGCGTAAATCCTTTTGCGAGGCATAGCTTTTGGCCACCTCCAACTTAAACGCATACAGCGCATCACGCAGCTGGTCACAGCGGCGATCAAGGGTAATCTGGATATGGCTAATTGCTTTACTCGTGTCACTGCGCGTACGCCAAATCATCAGCAACAGCCCCGCCATCGCCGGCAGATCAACTACCGTAATCCACCATAAAAGGTCATTTGAAATATCAGTCATTATCTTTTTTCCTTATGTTTTGTTCTAAACATCAAAGTCACTTTTTGCTGTATGTGCGCCTGCGCCCTTCATCCAGCTATGGCCACCCTGAGGATAGAGCCGCTCCATACGATCCGGCTGTAACGACAACGCGCCCGCAACGGCATCAAGGCCATCATCATGGCCCTTACTTTTCCCCGGTCGCCATTCGCGCATCTCCATAATAAAGGGGGTTTTGGCAATGTTTTCATGTACATAGAGCCGCCCCGCCGCCATCACCGCATCGAATCCCTCTAAGATACGGATATCCTTATTGCGGCTGCTCGATACATCGCGGACACGACATGGCGCGCGCGCTTTAACCAAGGCATTACGCAAAATATTGGGTAAAAACCGCCCTATACCGTTAATTTCAACTGCAATAGAGGGCAAATAAAACTCTTTTGCTATATTGGCAACTTGCCGTGCTTGCTGGCTGGCTTCATCAATATCATCATTCTCGTCTATGGTGAGATAGGCGATGTGGTGCAAATAATAATTCCCGCCTTCATCGCCAAATAAAACCGCCACGACACTGTTATCACCGCCCGCTTTACCGAACGCCGGATCCCACCAGCACGACGCACCCACGATTTTATGCTGGCCGATATACAGAGTATTCATCTCCTTCGCATATTCCAGCGGTGCATCGTAATAGCGCAATAAATCAGGGTTAAGCCGCCCCTCCATAATATTTATCGACTTCAGCATCATTTGAGAATCAAACTTATTCGGCCCTGCGCTGCGTTTAATTTGTGCGATATCGGCGTCGCTATAACGCTCTGGCCAAACGCTGTTGCCCTGTTCATCTAATATGGGCAGGGATAAACGCTCAAACCCATCCAGAAACACCAGTTCCTCTCCTATTTCCTTACGCGGTATATCGGCATAAATAGAGAAAAAATGATGCGGCGTCCCGACATAAAGCTGCGTTCCGCCGACGCTCAGCACATAAGATATTTCAGCCAGCCTTTCACGCAAATCCACACGTTTTTCCGCGCTGTCACAGGTATTTGGCACCTCGACATCATCGCAAATCACAATATCGGCGCGGCTGCCCGTGATGTTCGATCCCACGCCCTTTGCCATCATCGAAGGATCGCGAAGTTCCAACATACGCTGCACCGTGAAACGATCAGAGGCCCATTGATCGGCGCGCGCAGGCTTTAGATGTGTGGTCAAGGGGTGGCGTTCTATAATGCGTTTAACATTACGCACCATTTTCTTGGCCAGTGTAAAATCCGCCGCCAACACCAAAATCCGCAAATTGGGATCACGATAAATCAACCACGCGCAAAACAGCCCGACCAGCGTAGATTTTCCGGCCGACCTAAACGCCATAAGAAGTAAGGCTTTATCACCGCTTTTCCAACGCTCCTCCAGCCAATGCGCAATCTTCATATGCAAGTGCGGCGTCTTCATGTTCTGCTGCTGATTCCACAGCACAATAAACAGCCTGAAATCAGTATCCTTCATCGCGTATTCACTCATGGGATTTCCTTATTTTTTTAACGAACAATGCATACGCATTGCTTCTAAACAGCCTGAAATCAGTATCCTTCATCGCGTATTCACTCATGGGGTTTCCTTATTTTTTTAACGAACAATGCATATGTATTGCTTCACTTTCTCGGTACAATCTTCATAAATGAAAATCACTTTTACTTACTTTTACGCACATTCGTACGCCTCGCAGTCGCTCGGTACAATTTTCATAAATGAAAATCACTTTCACCTTTGAACAATGGGATGTGTTTTAAGACACAAAAAAGCCCCGATAAACGGAGCTTGGTACAGAAATATATGGAAGATACTTCGCTTATTCGAGGGAGAACGTCGTTATGGTGACATGCCTGTCTTCATATGGTTTTATTGAACCTGCATATTCCTTTCCCTCGGGAATAATACAAACACGATCAGGATGAATGCCGGCCTCTTCAAAAGCAGGAAAAAACCCGGCAGCGCGTTGCATTGAAACCTTTAACGCACCATTTTTAAGCGTTTGATTTCTGTCTGAACCACCAACGACAAGAAAAGCAATTTGCTCTTCATCTTTATATTCCTCGAAAGATTTTATTAAGGTACTCCGGCTTCCTCTATGATTTATTTCATCTGCGCCAAAGAAATATGTTGGATTAAATCGCTGATCCTTCTCCAAATTTTCACCCGCGAGACGAACTTGCCACTTATTCCAAATTTTAGAATCAATCCATGACGGCTTTTCCCGAACATTCGCATCAACAGAATTAAAATCTTCACGGTCTATATCGTAAGGGCCATCATAACATTGGAACGTATGGCGCATCTCGTTCAGCTCGGCACTCAACACTTTATCTTGAGTCGGCGCAATATCTATTTCTTTTGCATCACCGCCGGAACAAGCCGACAGCGTCAAGGCAAGCGAAAATGATATTGCCGAGATAGCAAAATTATTCGTTATTCTTGGTATTGTTTTTTGTGTTTCAGACACTTCCGATACACCCCTATCATTCATTCCGTATGCAACTATGTTATCATAGATACATGAGTCCTGTCATTTAAGTCAAATTTCCATCATAGTTTTATAACCTTCTATCTCATCTTGCGCTGTTTCCATCAAAGCAAATATTTCTTTTTCGGATGGTTTGTTGTCGGATGCTGTTTCAGATAATGCCGTCCGTTTTGCCAATTTTACCAACAATTCAATATGTGCGATCGCCACTTTACAGGCCTCTTGGTGTTTTTTAAAATTGGCGGAGTCCTGTTTAGGCTTTTGCTCTGAAAACAACTGATAAGATGCAATGGCTCTTGCCAATGCTTTGGGTAAAAATTTAGCAATACGCGCACGTGTACCTGCTTCGATTTGAGGCATAATATCTCCTTATAAGTTTTTGTATAGAAAACCGAACAACGCGATGCGGTGTTTCGGACATAAAAAACCGCCCCTGAATCAGAGACGGCCTGCATTAGCCATAACGTCCAATGACTAAACTAATACTCAATCACGCGTTCACCTATTTCACTGATGCCAGGACCGCCAACAGAAGGGTTTTTTATCTTCTCTCCTTTGGGCAGGTCCATTACGCGTTTCCCTTCAGGTGAAGCGCCGCTTCCGTTATTGAAATAACTCTCTACGGATTTTAAAGTCTTGCTTACATTTTGAACCTTCTTGCTATTCATAACACCCTCATAATAACTGGAGCACTATTCTAACAAAAAATATATTGGCCTGTCAAAGCGCGCTATAAATGTTTGCTCACGATAAACCATTGTCCACCATCAGATACAACGGTAATTGCACTATATTGACTGTTCAGGGGTTGGGCGGAATTATCGGGGCCAGCGGCGCCCTGCTCGGTGACGCTAATCACATTGGCCGAGCCATCGGTTTTCTTGATGGTAATGGTGCGCCCTATGGCTTCGGCTGCATTTGCGGGTGGAAGGCGCGCCGTCATTGCGCCGCCAAAGCTTGACAGCAAATACACATCCACCGCCATATCAATATCGTAGGTGCCGCTGCCATCGAAATAGCGTGTATTGCCTGCCGATCTATTGGAGGCAATCACAAACCACTCCGCGCCGTTGGATATCATCATCACATAGTCATTTTCCGCGCCGAGAAAGAAATCCTTCCCATCCGCGCCCGCGCCGCCATCTTCGGTGACAGTTATAACATTGGACGAGCTATCGGTTTTCTTAACCACCATCATCACGCCAACCGCGTCTCCTGCGGCGGGCAGCTCTACATTCAACGCTCCGCCAAAGCTGGACACCAAATGCACCGAATGCGACAGGTCAAGGCTGACCGTTCCGCTCGCATCTATAAACTCGGTATCATAACGTTGCAGCGTCGCATTCATATCTGTCACAGTGGTTTTTTGCAGACGGTTTTTATAGGGATAACCCGCATTATAGGCACTATATTCCCCGCCCGATAAATCCCAAATCGCTGCGCCATCACTGACTGAGAGCAAATTATAGATCGAGGTCTCAATCGACCCCGCCTCTAACTTCACATTCGGGACTTGGTTATTGCTCTCCGCATAGGGATTGATCAACAAGGTTTTGTCCGAATTCGCGCCGATAATAAAACACCCTTGCGCCGTGCCTTTGACGTTGGCTTCGCAGTCAATCAGGCTGTTGTTAAAGCGGCCATGCTCAATATAAAATCCCGCCCCTGTTATATCCGCGCCCAGCGAATAGGCACGGCAATTATGAAATTTATTGGCGTTGGGCGTATCACCCGCCCCTGATTTTGTCAGGTGAAAGCCATGGGTGGCAGGCTGTTCGACGAGAACGCGGGTAAAGTTATTCCAGTAACAAGGCTTGCCCGTATCCGTATAACCATCAAGCTGCACGCCGATATTAGGCGCAACAATTGTCACGTCAGTAATCGCGCATTGCACCACAGGACGCGTCAGGCCGAACAGCTTAATCCCGATATCACCCTGCTCAATGCGTAAGTTCGCAAGTGCCACATGATCCTCGACAATTTCGATAATGTTAAAACTGTTACTATTGCCTCTTAAGACAGAACTCTGCCCTGCACCGCTCAAAGATTGCCGTGCAGTCAGGCGGATTGTACTGTTCACCAGATATTCGCCTTCAGGCAAGAATACCGCGTCATGCGCCGTTAACGCATTTTGGATCGCGGTTGTATCATCAGTTAAGCCATCACCCACCGCGCCGAAATCCTTCACGGACACCATGTCCGATAATTTATCCGTTGAGGTACGCGTTGACGCTCCGCCGCCGCTCGCCGTAAAGTCAGGCGCCGCCATAGCCCCCTCCAAAGACACCGCCACAGGATTGCCATCGCCATCAAAGCCCAACGCTTTATTGGCGCGAATGGCTCGATCAGGCAGGGTGGCACTCGCGGGAGTTTCATAATCCGAATAACGCAGCATAAGGTCATTCTCGCGATTAACCTGCTGTACGCTGGCGATAATATAATCCAGCTCGTTATTGATGCTTTGCGCGGAGAAATCCCCGCCCTCCAGAAAATCAGTCACGCGCTCAATCGGCAATATGCGCGCCAAGGTAATAATCACGCCATTATCCGGCGCAACCTCAAACGTCACAGATCCGCCAAGCGTCTCCCCCGCGCCATCAATAACAAAGCCACTAACCTGCGGCGCACCGTCAAAAAACACATGCATGTCTTCACTGGCAAATATTGGAAACGGATAACTATAATTCGTGTCGATACCATCGGCGACATAACGCACGATTGGCGTGATATCAGGCATTTTTATATGTTCAGGCATTATTTATAACTCCTTGATCTTTGGCTATTATTTGATACGCAAACAACACAGTGTGTTGCTTTGTAAGGCATCTTTATATGTTCAGGCATAAGTGTTCGTTCCTTAAATTCGGGTATAAAAAAAGCCGCTCAATGCGGCTTAAATAATGGTCTTAATTTCAAATTTTGTAGATTCAGGCATCCAAATACGGGCGTTCTTTCGGAAAATTAGGAGAACTACTTTTTAACTTATAGTTCTGCATAATATTTGCCACCTCTCCGCGTGTATCATAGCTCACAAAAGCAAGCCTCTCAGGTGAAAAATTCATATGAAAGTCTGCCAAGGCTTCCGGAGCAATACGCAAAGAGAAACAGCCCTCACAGAATAATTCTATATCCGCGACTTTTCCCATTAACAAATGAGGCTCTATTACATCAGCGACAACAGTCGCAAAATCATTATTGTTCAAACCACTTTCTGTAAAGTGTACTAAGCCAATCGTGGACACCAGTTGGGAATTAGAAACAAATATCTGTGCACGGTCATCCTTGTGTAAAGGCACCATTCCTACATTCATAATAGCACAATATTTCATATCACTTGACGCACTGGTCTGCGCACCATGCATCGCTTGATTTATATCTTTTCCCAATAGGCTCGGTATTTTTTTATCCATTGGCAAATATTACATAAAACGAACAAACACGTCAAAAACAATTATATTCTACTTTTTCAAAGCATGATTAGAACAAAGAGCTGAACAAACGCTCGCCCGTTGATAGTCGTGTGATTTTTTGCTTTTCCTGTAATTGCGTACGTTGCAAGACATTCAAGGATTTCTGCTGCGCCAAATCTTGATCGATAGAGGTTAGGCGCAGTGCGTCCAGCTGTTCCCGCTTTTTCTTCTCGGCGTCGGATTCCTCGAACAAGCCAAGCAATACGGCCTGCGATGAACCACCACCCGAACTGATCCCCTGCGCGCCGAAATTGGCACGTTGACGAGAGACCGCGCGACGCAGGGCTTTCTTGCGCTCTTCTTCTGCGTTCCCTGCATCAATCGCGATTTTTTGGCGGTTTAACGCGGCATCGGCTGCGGCCTGTTGTTCTTGCAAGGATTGCTGCACGCGGAGTTGCTGTAACGCCGCGTCTTGGTTGTTGCTCGACCTGCTGCCTGAAAGCTCGCCGGCGATAAGTCCTGCGCCTTGCGACAAGATCGTACTGGTTAAAATCGGCACTAAAGAAGCCATGTTCTATTCCTTTTGTTTTAAAGATTCCGTCCTCGCGGACGCTTGCAAAGCAAAACATCGTTTTGTTTGCATGTTAAAAGCGAACAACGCTATGCGTTGCTCGGTACAATTTTCATAAATAAAAATCACTATAAATTAGTCGTTCACTTTGATTTCAGAACTGACAGAAAGCAGAGTGAACGGCAGTGGCGCACTTTGTTCTATCCGCCAGAGAGGTTGCGTTCCATCCTTTTGCCAGCCCAAGCTACGCACCTTCACATCGCCGCTGATAATCGGTGCCGCGCCATCAAGAATATCGTTTTCGCCGAATTGCTTCAACGATATATCCTGCGCGCCGCGTCCAACATCAAGGCGCAACGCCGCGGTATCTTTCAGGCGAAAAATTGCCTCAACCAGACGCAGTTTCCGCCCTGATCCGACTTGCCCCACTTCATTAGGGGGCAGAGGTTCTATGATATGGGTGTAGGGTAAGCCAATCTCAATTTTACTGGCTGGCTCAGCCAATGTAATTTGTCCGCCTATCACTGTTTGAGGCGCAAGCACCGCGCCATCGGCAACGATAGAAACCTCTTTGCCCTCCAGATGATCCAGCCCCGACCATATACTTGCAGGTGATCCGACTTCCCCCGATAAGGCAGAGTCCAGATGCAGCGCATCATCAAACTGCTCAATCAAAAATTCGCCATCACGCGCAATCAGCATATAAACATCATCGCCAACCACACAGACAGACTTCACCAAGCCCTCAGTTTCATGCAATGTCCAGGCGGAGACTTTCTCTGCGCGGAACGCCGTCAGACTTGCGAATTTACCGTCTCCACGCACCACGAACAACAACCTGTTCTTTTGGTCATAATCCTGATCCACAGGGTTTTCAACCACATGGCGCGATAGTAACGCCAAATCGGTGGAGGTATAGGCGGCCTCCAGATCCGTATAGAGATATTCGTGAATTTCCTGCGCATTACGCGCAACATAAAGGGTCGCCCCGTCCACATTCACAGGCGGGATATAGCGGTCAATACGCGATCCCGTGCGGGTTTGCCGCCTGATCTGCACCGAGGACGGGGTCAGCGGATCGCCCGTGACCATCCATTCCGCGCCACTGGTGAATAGCTGTAAATGACGGGAGGAGAATATCCCCCTTATCGCATTCACCTGATCAGAGAGGAT
Source organism: Alphaproteobacteria bacterium (assembly GCA_002401695.1). Classification (GTDB taxonomy): domain Bacteria; phylum Pseudomonadota; class Alphaproteobacteria; order Micavibrionales; family Micavibrionaceae; genus UBA1672. The sequence continues at coordinate 111,646 of NVTV01000002.1, read as the reverse complement.
CGCGAATTCAATCGCTTCGCCGTCCAGCCCATCACCCAAATCAAAGTTAAACAAATCCCCCGATTTCGAGAACCATAAACGGTTCGGCAAATCACGCGAGCCACCGATCACAAGGCGATCTTGATGGAACGCCACGCTCACGGGATAGCCGCGCACAGCACTGAAAGCCTGTTCGAACCAATCAATTGTTGGCTCTGTATCAACAAGGTCTTCAATCACTGTGACCGTCACCACCGTTGACGATGAGTAATCGGTAATCTCCACATCTTTGCCACCAACACGCAGGCGCGTACCTTCATGCCCTGCCACAAACACATCCGCAGATGCACTCAGCGTAATGCTACCCGTTATACCGCTTGGGGTCAGGGTAACGTTGCTCTCAGCGAATTTAAAATAGGGGTGGTAAATGATATTCTCATCGGTGAAAAAACTCCAGTCACTTAAAGTCCACACGCCCATACCACTACGCACCAGCTTCCTTGGAGGCAAGTCAGGATGCACCATCAGCAACGTATCCGCGCTCTGTGTCCATGCGATTTGGGATATTTGTGTTTCGCTCCACGGCGCGGGGATTGTGGCCTCCAACACGCCGGAGGAATATACATCAATCTGCCCGTCCGTAATCACCAGCAACGCCGTTTGTTGCGTATTAAATTCGAAGGCAATCAATTTACCGTCCCCCGCCGCGCTATCGATATAGCCCAGCCCAAAGCGACGCTTAACGCCACCCGTCGGATTGATAAAAACATTGCGCAGCGCCAGCGCGCCATTATCATAGGCGCGTAAATCCCCCCGCCCTAACAATTCAGGCGAGACTTCGCCTGCGGTGAATGTCGTCTTCATATCTCTAATTCTGGTCATGGTATTTCTTTCTTTTTATAGACGTTTTTAGACGTTCAAACGCCACGAAGGCTTACGAACCACTGGGTTCGAGGCCGCGGTCGCGTCCTGTAGTACGTTCAAACGCCACGAAGGCTTACGATCCATTCGGTTCGAGGCCGCGATTGCGTCCTTGGTAAATGTTCAAAATTTAAATTCAGGCACAAAAAAACCGCCCAAACGGACGGTTCTTACTATTCTTTATAATACTAAAAAATCAGCCTATATACCTAGGACTTCTTCTTCATTCTCGCTCGGCTCAAGCGGAGGATGCAACGGCACGCCTTGAGCAACCTGTTGTTCCTCAGCTGCTGCATGATATTTAGTCGGAATGCTAAATTCTCCGCCCAACTCAGTGTCGGCAAATTCATTAGAAATACCCTGCTCTTTATCTATACCCATAATTTCCACCCATTTTGTATAATTCTATGATGCGACTATAGTAAACCATATCGTACCATCACGTCAAGAAAACAGCATCATATGTTGCTTTTCCTCAGCCTAAGCATTTAATCCCGCACTGTAATCAGGGTGAAGTCTTCGATTTTATTCGGTGTATCTTGTTGTGCATCAATTTGGCGAGCGCGTTGGAATTCTTTATCTGCCATCGCAAACATGCTTTGCGCGCGCGAGGTATTCTCCGTTACAGGAATGGTAAACTCCGCAGATAGGCGTGTTATTAATGCCTGATCAAAATATGGCGGAAAAGCCTCTTCTTCAGGTCTGAAAATATAGCTCAACACCACTTCAGACGAATTTGTGTGCAATACGCCGCCAGCAATGCGGTAATTCAAACCCCGCCCGCGCGATCCACTACCTGCACTGAGCGCGCGCAGAAAATCATTGGGCAACGCGTAGGCATAGCTGTAATCCGCAATTGGTGCAGTGGCAAGTTGGTTGAGAACAATCTGCCCGCTGGCAAAGCTCCACGCATAGGCAGACAGCAACGCATCGCGCGTTTGCGCAAATAATGCGCCCGCAATTTCACTTTCTGCTGTGCCTTCGTCAAAGCCTGTTATCGGGGCTGCGCCTATTCTGATAAGCGCGCGGCTGCTAAGGCCTATATCTGATAATGCCATTTTAATTCTCCGTTTAAGTTATAATTCCTCTTAGAAAAGCAACAGCCCTGAATTATTATTATAGCGTTCAAACGCCACGTAGACTTACGAACCATAAGGTTCGAGGCCGCGGTCGCGTCCTTGGTACTAAACAAAATTCAGGGCTGTGCCATTTCGATACCCTAAAGGGCAAATCAAGGCGAGCGTGAGGAGCGCGTCAAGCCTTGCACACAGTTACGCATAAGCTGTAATTGTGACTGTGCTGCCGTCGTTGCCTGTCACAACATAAAATGTCGTAGACGGGCTACCATCGGTATCGATGTTTGCGATGATCAAATCATTCACGCGCAGCATATCTACTGCGGCGCTGAAATAACCACCTGTTGTAATATCGGCGTCCACGCTGGTGAAGTGCCATAAAGTAAAGTTATTCGCATACGCAAGTACGCTTAAATTAGATGCTATATAAGCCATTATTTTATCTCCTTTTAGTTTAAGAACAGCGGATTGCCGCTGAGGTTGCAGTCACAACCTTTTAGTTTAAGAACAGCGGATTTCCGCTGAGGTTGCGGTCACAACCTTTTAGTTTGAAACAAAAAACGCCCCGCATATTCAAATGCGAGGCGTAAAAGTCAGAACCAATCGAGTTCTTAGTCAGGGGTTTCGTCGCAATTGATTGTGACGATTCCCGTCTCGTCAATCAGACCGGCACCTTGGCTCATCATATTATTGACGAAATGGGACGCACGATCACCATGCCATGAGACATCGGTCTGCACATCACTGGCGGCGGCATGACCTACGGCAGTCTTGTGATAATAATAACAAGAGCGAATATCACTGCCATCAACGGGAAGACCCGAATGCGGAATGAAAATCGTACCGAGGAACATTTTCGCTTGTGTGATGCTTGAGAATGGAAGGTTTTCCGCGCCGATATAATCCGCATTCACGAATTCATCAATAGCGAGCAAATCACTCCACTGTTTCCAGCCAACGATACAAAAACGCTGTCCGTCATCAGGCACATCATTTTCACCAAATGTTTCAAATGCGCTCAAGATTTTATCCTTGGTCAAACCAATGTTAGCATCCGCAATGATGTTTGCAGACGCACTGGCCAAAGCATTAATCACAAGTTCATCCGTTTTACGGCCAAGGGCTTGCGCACCGGCGTTGGCGATAATTTGACGCTCGTCAATATTGGTTTTCAGCTCGTCCAGACGATCAACCCAGTCCCCTGCGTAATAATCGGACAGGATAACTTCAATGTTGGAGTGATCCAGATTCATCACCGGCACCATGCCATGTGTTGCTTTTGTGCTGGCTGTTCCTTTACCGACCTTTTGGAAGACCGCGCTGGAACCGTTGACACCTGTTATTGTACGCACAGTGTTACGAAGTTTCGAACCCTGACGTTGGTAGGCTTCATGCACTTCGCGTTCGAACTGCTTAATGAAGGCCTGATCTATTGTTGTAGACATAGTAAACCTCTTTCTTATGGTTTATGAGTTTAGAAAAAAGCCGTCTTTTGGTTATCCAAGCGTATGAAAGCGTCTTAAGGCCAAATAAAGGGCGGTGAATACCAAAAGGCTGTAAAAAACAGTGTGATTACGGCCTTTTGGCACAAAAAAACCGCATGGACACGACAAAGCGCGTTACCCATCCGGTATAGAATTACGAATTATATTCAAGCGAATCGTGATTTATGATATTAATGATTCATAATGCAAAAATGACATTCGTGGCGTTGATGTGCTTATATTAAGAATTAATTCCTAATTTGTCAATTGTTTTTGCAGTTTCTGCGTATTTTTTATCGAATTGTTAGTTTTGCCTTATTTTAAACAAAAATTAACACTATTTTAATTATATAAATAGTTATGGGAATGGCTCATGTTTACTAAAGTTATAAAATCTTCGGATATTTTGAAGAAGAATTCCAGTGCGCAAACAAAGCGCAGGGATGCTCGCAGAGCCGATGATCGTTGCGTCAGCATCATCAACGGTCAAATGCATCCTGTTGAGAACTGGAGTTCGGGCGGCATGCTTATCACTGCTGATGAGCGTATTTTCGCCATTGGCCAAGATTGCAAATTCACATTGAAATTCAAACTGCGTGATAAAATGATGGAAATTGACCATAACGCAAAGGTTATTCGTAAATCTCCGAATAAAATTGCGCTACAATATCTACCTCTTACAAAAGATGCACAAAGCAGCTTTCAAAAAGTGGTTGATGATTATGTGTCACAACGTTTCGCTGAATCACAGAGTTAACGTACTCTAGAAACATAAATAAGGTAAAGCCTTCCCCATATATGAGGAAGGCTCTCTTTATGCTCTATTACTTGCCATATAAAGACTCAAACCCTTGCGTCACTTTCGCAACATAAGCAGGATCTTTATCTTTCCAATAACGCGGGTCGCGCATCATGGAGGATAGCTCAAGATCATTCACGTTCTGCTGTCCTTGTTTTGCATTACGTTGCAGACTTGGCTCATCGCCTTTCATCATACGGTGCAGCGCAACCACGCCTTCGTAAGAGCTGGATAAATTATCAAGCACATCTTCGGGCAGATTCTTACTGCCGAATGCCAAAAGCTGGCGCGATATTTCTGTCCATTGCTCTACCCCACCGAAATGATTGACGAGTTTTTCAACTTCGCGCTCGGCCTTAAAATCGGCGGCAAGTTCATGCACCATTGGCACCATTTTTTCGGATGCCAGATTATAGACCTCCTGCGCCTGATCCTGTGTGAAGCCCTTTTCATGCAAACGGCGGTTAATCTCCGTATCTGCCTCGAACATACCGTGTGAACAATCGATACAATACTCATCGGGTGATTTCGGCGCGCTTGGGTTTTGGGATAAGCGTTGCTCCAGCGCCTTATAGGATTTCATCAGCAAATCAATCTGCACTTCTCCGGTTTCGGGATGTTTGAATTTCTCGGGTATATCGGCGTTCAGCAAGCTTTCTTCGCTTGGTGTCTCATTTTTATGGTTATGCATTTTATAATCTCCTTCGGTTTTTAAATTTTAAATAATGTTATGGGTTTATGAAGAGGCATCAGGTTACGACGTCGCCTTGCCCTTCTTCTATCGCCCCGTCAATTTTGGGCAAAATCTCGGGCGGGATTTCGGGTAGAATCTCACTACGGATAAGGTCACTCGGCACCGCCAAGGCTTCACCAAGGAAACGCACCGCCGCCTGTAAATCAACAGACAACGCCGCCTCCGGCCCCATAGCCAAAACAGTGTTAAGCCAGCTCAAGGTGTTTTGAACATTGCGCTGCCCTTGTGATCGCGCCAAGGGGGATCGGTAATCTACCGCCACCAAACGCCCATCCAACGAGATATCAGGCACTTCCCCACGACGACGCAGGATCGAGAAGGCGCGTTTAATCAGCGGCGTTAACAGCTCGGTTTGCAAACGTCCGTAAGTTGCCCCCAATATCAATGACATCTCGGCGGAACGTTCCAGAACTTCGGTGGCAGTCATGCGCGGCCCCGCAACGGGGGCAAGCTTATCCGTTAATAAAGCATGGCGAATACGGGTTTGCAGATTATCCAGCATAAGTTGTGACACATCAAAACGCCCCGGCATTTCCAAGGGCTGTAACCCTTTAGAACCGATGGCTTTGGGGATGATACTACCGGGGGTCAGCTCAATATTCGCGGGGTTCAGAACACCGTCATCATCGGCTTGCCAAATGCCCGTTACTGCAATCGATGCATTTTTCAAGATCAGCTCAACTACTTTATTCGCAGTTTTTATATCCGGCAGAGCCTTCATCACCGGCGAACGACCATAGACCTCCCCCGGTGATTTTAACCAGCGAAACCCGATAATCGGGGATTGGTTAAATTGCCCGACTTTCAAAATCACAGGCTCATGCGTGATCGCAATAGAATCACCTGATAAGACGGCCATATAATCAAACACCAAACCATTGGGAACCACGGCCTCCAACACGTCAAAGCGTAATTGCGGGTCTTTGGTTGCGGCCTTGATAATATCTGTCGGAATTTCTGCGGTGGGATAACGGTGTGTCAATTGCTCCAACGTCATGGGAATGGTGCGAAATGCGCCGTCCAGATATCCTGAAACGCCCTCCTCCAGCACCACTTGTGACAAGGAGATCGCGCCAAATTGAAAGGCAGAAAAACCGCCGGGTTCTGCCTCTTCAAAGGAAAGCGCAGCACTACCTCCAACCACTAAATCCAAATAACATTGATGAATTTCGACAGAAAAGTTCGAGCGATCAAAATGTGCCTGTATTGTTTTCCCTGCCTTCTCCAACACGGGCGCAAGTGCATCGGCCTCCGCAGGTGATAAATCAGGCCCCGGTTTTAAGCCAAACCATTGCGACCATGTCGGGGTTAAATTCCCCAGCAGGCTTGCGGCAAGCTGTTCCGCCGCATCCATCGCCGTACCATCATAAATTTGATTTGTCCGCGCCTTTCCTGCAGCCATAGGCCCATTGAACCCACCGCGTTGCGGCAAAGCGTAATCATAGCAATCCTGCCATAACCCCGTCCATTCATCGCGTCTATTTTTCGCAGACTCATAGCGTTGGAGAAGTGCTTTAACCTTAACGATATCACCTGCTTCATCCAGAGATGTCGTCTTAAAATTATCTGTATCTGTAATCATTTTTCTATTCCTCTTATTTTATTACTCGCCCAACAACGTCTTACGACCGCGTGCGTTGCTGTTCCCAAGAAACCCTTGGAAACTTGTGGCGATGGTTCCGAATCTACTGCGGCTTCGGGACAATAGGCTTTGCGTCCTGCTCCTTGATGCTTGCGCGGCGGAACTTGCGGCGTTATTTTCCGTACTTATTGATGTGGTTGCCGTTGCAGCAACAGGTGCAGGTACATAGACGGTTTGCGCGCGGGTTGGCGCTTTGGGTGATGAACTTAAACTTCCCATGAGAGAACTCCTTTATGAAAAAAACGTTTTAATCTATTTTGAATTTTGAGCAGCAAAGAAGGCTCAGGAACGACGCTCCCGTTTTGCTGTTCTAAATATTGGAATAACTGCCACGGCGTATAGATGAAGCGTTTATGAATGCCTAGGATGCGCTTACATGCCTCAACACAAGTAAACAGCATCCATGGCGCGGCGCGGTTCACCTGATTATCCAGATAAGCAGGGATAACACTGTGACCGCGTGCCGCCAGCCAATCCGGCAAATCAAAAGCACATGGCACATGATGGACGACCACATCCATGTAATTTGCCATCGGATCGATACTGATCCATTGCTCGCCATCATTAATCAGGATAAAGCAATGCCGATACCCTTTCTTAAACATACGCACCCACGGCAATTCTGTCTGATTGGTGAATATCACCCATGCTTGCCTGTTAGGTCGCGTGCTTTCTATCAAATCTGCAATATTATCTGTTTTTGTAATTTTTGAATCTGTCATGGTTATTATCCTCATTGTGCGGCGATCAATTCGTGATCAAAAAGTGAAACTTGAAATTCGGAAGAACTTGGCGGGGTTTGAGCCAAATGCTGTGTCACCCAACTTTGTTTTCTGATAATGCCTTTACGCTCCAAAACAGGTGTCATGCGCTCTAACGCCTCTTCCCATAGATAAAAGGCACGCGCTTCTTTCTGGCGTCGGCGTTCGGGCGGCATATTACGTCTGCCATAATGGCGCAGCACCAGCAAATGATCCCGTTTCAGGTGACGTTTACGATGTAGGCCATCCAGAACCTTCAAAATATCAACAGGTTCACACGGGCGTTGTAACAATCCACCACCTGCGGTAAAACGCGCGCCATCATTGCGGGCTTGCTGTGCGGTGATAAACCAGAACCATGCTTCCTCTGCGCTTTCAAAAGGAATAGCACCTTGAGCCTGAGCATTACCCCCATCATAACCCTTTGTATTTACTTTATTTTTCATTATGATCTGTATTCCCTTCTGCTGTTTTTGAGAAATTTTTTGTTATTTTGGTAAGAAAGAAAACGTAATTGTTCCCTTTATGTTCTCTTTTATGCTATAAAGAAAAACTGAAGTCAAGATAAAAATAGGATTATTTTCCTGTTTACGTTTCGCTGCAATAATGGGATTACTATCCTAGAACATCGCAGCGCACGAATAAGCGCAGGCTAAATGCAGAATAAACACCAGAATAAACAGAGGAAACGAACATATGTTTACGCACGGACAAATATGGCAAGGGCTAGACCGCTTGGCTTCATCACATGGCTATTCCCCATCAGGGCTGGCGAAACTTGCGGGGCTTGATGCGACTTCCTTCAATAAAAGCAAACGCACCAGTCCGGAGGGCAAGCCAAGATGGCCGTCAACCGAAAGCCTGTCCAAAGTTCTGGCTGTTACAAATTCAACAATGTCTGATTTTGTGTCCCTGATTGACGATCCGTCACAGGCCAAGCTGTCACAGCAAGATAGACAACAAATCGCGCAAGATGCCGCAAAAGCCTTGATTGAGACTAAGTCTGTTTTATTTAATGCGAAAGAGCCCTTCACATTGAAATCCGGCAGAAAAAGCCCCGTTTACATTGATTGTCGCCGCCTTGTTTCCTTTGTCAAAGAACGTAATCAATTGATGAACCACGCAGCGAAGATGCTGTGTTCTGATATTGGTGCGGATCATATTGATATTCTGGCAGGCGGAGAAACGGCAGGTATCCCCTATGGTGCTTTCATTTCAGAGCGTATGAACAAGCCGATGATTTATGTGCGTAAAGAGCCAAAGGGCTATGGCCGCATGGCGCAGATTGAAGGCGTTTTGCCGGAGAAAAATGAACAGGGCAAAAAACCCAACGTGATTCTTATTGAAGATTTACAAACAGACGGCGGCAGTAAAAAGATTTTTGTCGAGGCGCTGCGCGCTGCCGGTGCAAAGGTTGAACATGCCTTTGTTGTCTTCCATTACGGTATATTCGATGCCAGTGAGAAAAATATGAGTGATCTGGGTATCACTCTACATGCTCTTACCACATGGTGGGATGTCTTGGACGTTGCAAAAGCCAATAATTATTTTGACACTGAAACACTGGTTTCAGTAGAAAGTTTCCTTAAAGACCCTGTAAAATGGCAAGATCAATATGACGCAGCTTAATATCACTATCGCATGAAAGAATAATGATGAAGATACATTTCCACGCCTCAGAGAACCCGCGCCCGCAAGCAGCCTTTAAAGAACTGTCAGAGCGTTATGGGCATCACGACCTTGAAACGGCTGATGTTATCGTTGTTCTGGGCGGTGACGGGGCGATGCTGCGCGCGCTTCATAAATTCACAGATATAGACCTGCCTCTGTTCGGTTTAAATTTCGGGACATTGGGGTTTTTGCTCAATGAATATAAGAATCAGGATTTAGTCGCGCGTATCTCCGCCGCGCAAAGCTATGAAATACACCCTCTGCGCATGGAGGCCACAGATACAAATGGCAAAACATATTCAAAGTTGGCTTATAATGAAGTGTCTTTGCTACGCCAAACGCACAGCTCTGCCAAACTAATGATTTTCGTTAATGACGAGGTGCGGATGCCTTTGTTGGTGTGCGATGGTATTATGCTCTCTACCGCTGTGGGCAGTACGGCCTATAACTCATCGGCCAACGGGCCCATCATTCCATTAACGGCAAACGTTCTGCCCCTCACCCCGATCAGTGCATTCAGACCACGCCGTTGGCCGGGGGCATTAATCCCGAACACATATTCAGTACGTTTTGAAGTTATTCGCCCGTTAGAACGCCCTGTCAGTACCTCAGCCGATTCGTCCGAGATTCGTGATATCGCCAGCGTTGAGATATGTCAGGCAGCAGATATCTTCGCCACATTATTATTTGATCCCGACAACCATCTTGAAGAACGGATTTATCAAGAACAGTTCGCGCCATAAGCACAAAACACGCGGGAACACCACGATAATACTATGTCTTTCGTGGTCTTGCCCCGCCAAGTGATCTTAAACGGCGACGTTCCGAGAGTTCATTTTCAATTTGCCCTAAACCTTCGAACAACTTTTCATTCACGCTGCCGCCCTTGATAATACCGCCTTCAGGAATAAGGCCAAGACGTTCTGCAATCGTCTGGTAGCCTTCGACAAGATCACCAAGATCCTGACGGAAGCGATCCTTATCCATCTTCTCGCCTGTTTTGGCGTCCCACAGACGGCAATTATCCGGCGATATTTCATCGGCAAGAATAATATACAGCTCGCCATGTTCGCCCCAAATACGGCCAAATTCCAATTTAAAATCAACCAGCTTCAAACCAATACCAGAGAACAAGCCATTCAGATAATCATTGATGCGCCACGCCATGGAAACCATTTCTTCCAGCTCATACATATCAGCCCAGCCAAAGGTCACAATATGGTCTTCACCGATAAGAGGATCGCCCAGTTCGTCCTTTTTGTAATAGAACTCGATCAAAGGCTTGCGTAAAACCTCACCTTCTTTCAGACCAAGACGCTTACACAAAGACCCTGCCGCGATATTCCGCACGACGACTTCGATCGGAATAATTTCAACGCTGCGTACCAATTGTTCGCGCATATTAATAGAGCGCATAAAATGCGTGGGGATACCAATGGCCTCTAACTTCGTCATAAGATGCGCAGAAATACGGTTATTTAAAACACCCTTACCCGCAATAATCTCATGCTTTCCGCCATTAAAGGCCGTCGCATCATCCTTAAAATATTGTATCACCGTGCCGGCTTCCGGCCCTTCAAAAATAGTTTTTGCCTTGCCATCATAAATCATTTTGCGTCTAACCATCAAAATCTCCTCGGATTTTTATTCTTAGTTTTTTGTAATATATTCATATAACAATGGATTTCACAAGATTCAAATGATAGAAATCGTTTTGGATGATTTTTTTGCACAAAAGTTGCGTAGCCTCAGGAGATGAAAATATGACCTCATTCGATAATCGTGAAAATGCTTTCGAGAATAAATTTGCCCATAATGAAAAAATGGACTTCGCAATGGAGGCACGCCTATCAAAATTTTACGGCCTTTGGGCGGCGGAAAAATTAGGCTTAGACGGGGCAAATGCCCAGACATATGCCATGCAAGTGGTAGAAGCAAACCTTGAAGAGCCCGGCTTTCAAGATATTCTCCGCAAAGTACGCGCAGATTTTGATGAAAAGAATTTGGATATTTCCGATCATGTGATGGAAGCCGAACTAGATATTTGTCTAAAAAAGGCCAAAGACCAAGCCGATAAATCATAATAAACAAGAAAGTTAAGCATATGGCAATGGACGCAGTAACAATCGAGCAAATGATCCGCGAAGGGATTCCTGATGCAACAGTGCGTATAGAAGATTTACGCGGAGATGGCGATCATTACGCTGCCTATGTCGAATCACCTAGCTTTGAAGGAAAAACACGAGTGCAACAGCATCAAATGGTTTACGGCGCGCTCAAAGATAAAATGGGTGGCGATTTACATGCGCTTGCCCTGCAAACATCCGTGCCAAAATAAAGAAACAAGATAGAAAAGAAAGAATACCAATGGAAAACATCTTATTTGATAGAATTCGTAAAGACATCACCGAAAACGATGTTGTTTTATTCATGAAGGGCAATGCAACCTATCCTCAATGCGGATTTTCATCGCTTGTGGTGCAAGTGCTATCGCAACTTGGTGTGCAATTCAAAGACATCGATATTCTAGAAGACAGTGAACTGCGCCAAGGCATTAAAGATTTCACACAATGGCCTACAATTCCGCAGCTCTACGTTAAGGGCGAATTTGTTGGTGGATGCGACATCATTCGTGAGATGTATGAAGCGGGTGAACTGAAAACCCTTCTTGAGAGCAACGGCATTAAAGTCGCAGCTTAAAAATTCAAACAATAAAGGCACATATTATCGCGTCACTTTACTGTGGCGGTAGATGCCGCACGACATCATAAGGCCAAAGCCAATCAACGCCGCCAGCATTGATGTCCCCCCGTATGAGACCAACGGCAAGGGTGCGCCCACCACAGGGATTAAGCCCATCACCATCGAAATATTGATAAACACATAAAGTGAAAAATTCAGCCCGATACCCAGAGCCAAATACTTCCCGAAATTATGCTTACATCTCAAAGAAGTACGTAAAGAAGATATAAAAATAAGCAAAAAAACAACCAGCAAACCAAGCCCGCCAAGCAAGCCCCACTCCTCTACCCACAGCGTGAAAATGAAATCCGTTTGCTTTTCAGGCAAGAAATTCAAGTGACTTTGCGTGCCTTGTAGGAATCCTTTACCCTCAATACCGCCGGAGCCAATCGCGATTTTGGATTGTATAATATGATATCCTGCGCCCAACGGATCAGATTCAGGATCCAGAAACGTCATCACGCGCTGCTTTTGATAGGCATGCAAGAACTGCCACGCGACAGGAATACTAATCCCTACCAGAATAATCGCGGCAACAAACAACCATATCGGCGCACCTGCCATAAACACCATACCCGCGCCCACCATAATAATCATCAGGGAGGTTCCCAAATCAGGCTGCAATAAAACCAGAGCAACCGGCGCGATGATAACCAGCGCGGGTACAATCAAAAACGATAAATGCCGCGCCTGTTCAGGGTTCGCCCCATGAAAATGCCGCGCAAGCGCCATAACAACGGCGATTTTCATCAGCTCCGAGGGTTGAAGCTGCATAAAGCCCAGATCAATCCAACGCTGCGCGCCCATGCCGACATGGCCTTTAATTTCCACAATCAGCAATAATATCAACCCGACAAAATAAAGCGGCCACGTCAGGCGATACCACCACTTGATATTTACCAGCGCAACAATCATCATGCCGACAAGACCTACGCCAAAGCGCGCTAATTGCCGCGATGCCCATGGTTCCATAGATCCTCCGGCGGCAGAATATAATGACGCGATGCCAACCGATGCTACGCAACAAATCAGCAATATAAGCCACCAATTCAAGCGTGATATCTTTTGCGAGAGCGTCAAATCATTCTCAATGAACATCGCTGAAACCATCTACCCTGCCTCCCCTTGTGACGCTGTATTACCGCCTGGCTTTTTCGGCGGCCACGGCTGTAGGATGTCTTCTCCCTCGATCAGCGCAGGCTGCATTTGTATGGTGGCAGGATCACGCGCCTGTACTTGCTTCAGTAATGCCTTGGCAATCGGCGCGGCGGCACTGGAACCACCCACCCCATGCTCAATAACAACCGCACAAACATAGCGCGGCGCATGCGTTGGTGCGTACCCAACGAATAACGCATGATGGCGTTGTTTCCACGGCAAGTCTGCATTCTTAATGCCAAGTCTGCGCTGCTCTGCGGTGATGCGTTGTACCTGCGCCGTACCGGTTTTACCGCCCATAGCCAGCAAATCATCTTCGATGCGAGATTTGCGCGCCGTGCCAGTTTTACCGTTCACCACCATATCCATGCCATGCATTACCATCTTTAAATGCTCCGGCGAGATACCCATATCATCCCACTCAGTGCGGCCAAGGAACATATCGCCCAAATAGCCCGTAATCCAAGGCTTTACAGCATGCCCGCCATTCACCATGCGCGCCGTCATCACCGCAAGCTGAAGCGGCGTTGCACGCATCCCGCCCTGACCAATGCTGGAAACCACAGTTTCTCCGGGATACCACCTTTTTCCAAAGCGCGCGCGTTTCCATTTTTTATCGGTCACCAAGCCATCTTTTTCCTCTGACAACTCAAAACCCAATTTATCACCAAGGCCAAAGCGACGCGCCATATCGGCAATGGCGTCAATACCGACCTCAGTAGACATTTTATAGAAATACGTGTCACAAGATTGTGCCAAAGCCTCGGTCAAATTAACTTTCCCATGTCCGTATTTTTTCCAGCAATGGAATTTATCTCTGCCAAGCTCATAATATCCGGGGCAGGTTACCGTTGTATGTTTGTTGATCACCCCTGCCTTAAGCCCCGCAAGAGCCGTAATCATTTTAAAGGTTGACCCCGGCGGATAGACCCCTGCAATCGCTTTATTTGTTTGCGGCAGCCCCGTATCATCCATTAGTGTTTGCCATTGCTCTTGGGAAAATCCGCGCACAAACATATTGGGGTCAAACGTCGGATGAGATGCCAAGGCATAGATTGCCCCTGTATGCGCATCCATAATAACGGCGGAGGCACTTTTATGTGTTGCCAGAATTTCTTGCGTAAAACGTTGCAGCTCTCCATCAATTGTCAAAGTAATACGCACCCCCGAGGACGCATTTTTTCGTTTTAATTCACGTACCTCACGGCCAATAACGTTGACCTCAACCTCTACTGCGCCGGCCTTACCGCGCACATGAAGATCGTAAACTTTTTCAACCCCTGTTTTACCAATTTTGAAACCCGGCAATTTCAAAAGCGGATCACTGGTCATATCTTTCCGAGATACCGAACGAACATATCCGATGACATGCGCGGTTGCGCCGCTGTATGGATAGGTACGCACTTCCCCCGTATCAATAAATAATCCAGGCAAATCAGGCAGGTTCACCTCTACTTTCGCAACATCGGCCCAGCTTAGATCCTCCTGAATAATCAGAGGAATAAATTTCGCCGTGGTTGAAGCATCCTTAATAACCCGTTTAATATCAGTATCTTCAATAGAAATAAGGTTTTGAAGCATAGAGAGCGATTTTTTAAGATCATCCGCCTTTTCCGGTATAATCAAGACGCGATAATTTTGCTCATTCACCGCCAGCGGAACGCCAAAGCGATCCACAATTTGCCCACGCGATGGAGCCAGCATCCTGATATTAATTCTGTTTTTGTCCGAAAGCGTTTTATAACGCTTGCCTTGCGCAACTTGCAGCCAAGCCAAACGTGCGCCCAAAATCCCCAAACCGGCAAGTTGCACGCTGCCAATGAAAAAAGCACGCCGAGTGAAAAACTTTTCACCATAATCATAATCACTGCGAAGCATGGCTCTATCTCCTACTTCACCGCGCTATATTGGTCAGGTAATGACGGCAAGGCTCTGTGAGATAAATTCAGTAATAAGGCAATAATGGGAAATAATAATACCCCTGCAATAATGGTAAAAATTACGGGCTGAAATGGTGTCCAGTGCATATGCATCAATCCAAACAACATCCACTGCACCAACGCAGACAACGCGCTGACGACGCCAAAGCCCAGCCATATCACCATGAAAGGTTGCCCCGTCAGGAACAAACGTTGATCAGAAACAGTTTTACGGATAACCAAGAACACAAAAGAGCTAAGCCCGATGGGGAAACCACTGAGAGAATCAAGGCAAAGTCCGGCAATAAAAACCAATAGCGGCGAGATAAGCGTTGGGCGATAAATCGACCAATAATAAACAACCATAACCACGAATGGAATTTCTATGGTTGTTGATAAAGGCGTAGAAAAGAACACCATATTAAAAATAAACAGCATAAACATGACGCCATACGGAACGCAAATGCGTAAAAACATCTCCATTTGCTCTGATATTGCGGACATAAATACGAACCTTAAATCTTGTTAATTATCTTTTTTGTGCGTTTTCGGGATATCTTTTTGCAAAATTCTAACAATTTGTATTGTGTCAAAATTTGAAAAAAGAACAACGCCCATGACATTCTCACTGTCTGTAACAACTTTTCCGACAGGCAATCCATGCGGATACATTCCGCCATATCCTGATGTGATCAGACGCGAGCCTTGCACGATTTCACTGTCTTGCGGCAGGTGAATAAGAATCGGCACAGACACATTCTCCCCCGCCATGATGGCATGCTGCCCCGTGTCTTCAACCACAATTGGCACCCGCGAATTAATATCCGTCACCAATAAAATACGCGAGGTATCCTCACCAACCTCAACAATCCGGCCAATCAAGCCATCACTGGATAAAACCGCTGCGCCTTTGATAACGCCATCTTTTGTGCCAACAGGAACAATTAAACTTTTCACATATGCGTTACCTGCATCTGCGATGACGCGTGCGCTGATATGTTTATAGTGCGGCTCAACTTTTAAGTTTAGCAAGTCGCGCAATGATTTATTCTCAGAATCAAGTAACAACGCCGTTTGATACCACTCCCGCAGCTTAATGTTTTCCTGCTCCAACCTTACATTATCGGCCTGCAATTGCGCCAATCCTGTCACATCATGGAAAAAGATGGAGACATGCTGGAAAGGTAGGCTGACCCAAAATAAAACAGGAGAAAAACTATCTGCAACACCGGTGCGCGTTGAATCAAACATGTGTGGTTTAAAAGCAGAAAGCCCCATCAGTAAGATTGATAGAAATATCAATGCAGACGAAGAAAAAGAAGCACCATTCCATGGGAATGGCATAGTACGTGCTAAATTTTTTACTTTTTCATGTCGTTTCAAAACAATTATTCTGAATTAAAAGATTATTGGATAAAATTATTAATATGTACCGATCAAAACATGGCGCAGCTCTTTACCTGCCTCCAAAGCATGTCCGGTGCCAAGCGCAACACAGGATAATGGATCATCCGCCAATGTCACCGCAAGCCCCGTCGCATGGCGCAAAACAAAATCCAAATTAGTCAGCAACGCACCGCCACCTGTTAAAACAATACCTTTATCAACGATATCTGCCGCCAGTTCCGGCGCAGTATGTTCAAGCGCAACTTTCACGCCCTCGACAATTTGACCAACCGGCTCTGCCAGAGCCTCGGCGACCTGACGCTCGGTTATTACAATTTCTTTCGGCACACCATTCAATAGATCACGTCCGCGAATCTCCATCGTGCGGCCTTCACCATCTGCCGGAACACACGCGGAACCGATTTCCTTCTTGATTCGCTCCGACGTACTCTCGCCAATCAATAGATTATGAACGCGACGAATATAGGCAATAATCGCCTCATCCATTTTATCGCCGCCAACACGCACAGAGCGCGCATAAACAATACCGCCCAAAGATATAACCGCAACCTCTGTCGTACCGCCGCCAATATCAACAACCATAGAACCAGTTGCCTCCGTCACAGGCAGGCCTGCACCAATTGCTGCGGCCATAGGCTCCTCAATCAAAGAAACCTGACTGGCGCCTGCGCTTTCTGCTGATTCTTGAATTGCGCGACGCTCCACCGCGGTAGAACCGGAAGGCACACAAATAATCATTTTCGGGGATACGAACGAGCGACGATTATGCACTTTGCGAATAAAATGCTTAATCATAGCCTCTGTGACTTCAAAATCTGCAATAACACCATCGCGCAAGGGACGCGTTGCGATAATACTGCCCGGTGTACGACCCAACATTTGCTTGGCTTCGTTACCAACCGCAAGCACCTGCATTTTTCCGCCAACAACCGAGATAGCAACAACCGAAGGCTCGTTCAAAACGATCCCCTGATCCTTGACGTACACCAATGTATTCGCCGTTCCTAGATCAATAGCCATATCAGCCGACATAAAGCCAAAAAGTTTGGAGAACATAAACCGCCCCACCTATTCCATGTTGATAAATTATTACGATAGATTGGGTATAGCAGACTGAACAGGAGAATGCACCCACTCTCTTTCTATTGCCCACAAATTTTCAACAAAACAAAAACCGCAAGCAAATCACCTGCGGTTTTCAAACACCAATAGTATTTAAACAAGTAAGAACTAGCCCTGACGCGCTTTAAAACGCGGGTTCTTCTTATTGATAACATACACACGACCTTTGCGGCGAATAACGCGGCAATTGCGATCACGGTTTTTTAATGTTTTCAGAGAATTAACGACTTTCATTTCCCAAGTTCCTACTTAAAATCTTTATTGAGCGGCGAACATAGCGATAAGCAGCAATGTTTGTCAAGCATTCATATTTAAAAAATCGCTTTAAGTGCATAAGAAAAAAAAGCATCATTAATGCAATGCTAATATTATGCAAGCATACTACGCTTGTAGAAATTTCATGTGTGGGGACTCAGAAAAATGCAAAAAATGGATAAATCACAGAAAACCTTTCGTGAGGGCGATATTATCATGCGTCAAGGTGAGCTAGGCGAAAGCGCTTATATCATAGAAGAAGGTTTTGTTGAAATTTCTCTAGAAAAGCCGGACGGCGAGAGACTAGTTGTTGCAACGCGCGGCACAGGTGCCATTATTGGTGAAATGTCTCTAATCGACAGCGCGCCACGCACAGCCACTGTTACAGCAAAAAATGATTGTGTTTTGCTTGAAATTACAAAAGATGATTTTTCGCGCCGTCTGGATGCATCTGATCCGGTTCTACGCATGACCATGCAGGTTATCTTGACCCGATACCGTGATACGCTGGTGCGCTCTGACATTCGCCAAGATATGGTTTCCTTTCCTCTGGCAGAAGATCTAGAGCGTGAATATCTGCAAGAAAGCGACACCATTGATAAAATAAGAATTTCTAATGAGTTTTTAGAGAGCTTATCCAACGATGAAATCTGCTTGCATTACCAACCACTCGTCAATTTACAAGATGGCACTGTCTATGGTTTCGAAGCTCTTATGCGGTGGTTTCACCCTGAAAGAGGCTTTATCCCCCCGGGAATCTTCATACCAATTATCGAGGATAGCGGGTTAATCATAGAGGCCAGTAAATGGGCATTCAGAGAAGCATGTAATGCGCTAAAACGTATTCAAGAGCAAACCGGATATCATAACGAGCTTAATATGAGTGTGAATTTTTCTAGCACTGATTTTTCATCCGATGGCTTTCTTGATAATATCTATAATACGATTAGCGAAACCGACGTTCAGGCAAAAAACATACATCTTGAAATTACCGAACGCCTGCTAATAAACCAACCGGCACAGGCAAAAGAAACACTAAATATTTGCCGTGAGGCAGGTATGGGCATATCCATTGATGATTTTGGAACAGGCTATTCTTCGCTCAGCTATCTCCACGCATTCCCGATCAACACCCTAAAAATTGATCAGAGCTTTATCCGCGACATGCACATAAATGAAAGCTCGAAAGCCCTTGTTAAATCTATTATCACCCTAGGGGAAAACCTTGATATGTCCATTGTTGCCGAGGGCGTCGAACAAATAGAGGAAGGCAAACTCTTGAAAGAAATGGGCTGTAATTATGCGCAAGGATATTATTTCGCCAAACCAATGAGCGAAAAAGACGTCATTGAATGTGTCTCGAATTGGAATAACGACATGATATAAAGTGTCGTGTCGCAAATAGTGACCACCCCTATTTGCCCTCCGCGACAAAAACCCCATCCCAATCATCGGGAAGCGGCAACTGTTTTAACGTTTCAATACGCTCTTGATACATGGGATAGAGTCGCTGCGCTTGCGCGCCTGCAACCTCTTCGCATAACGTCATCACACGCTCCGCCTTATCAAAATCTTGCGCTCTATAATGTTCTAACATTTCGCCATGCAAAGCTTTCCATTCCAGAAATACGGCATCTTGCGCCATCATCTCATCCCCGAATAAACCATAAATACGCACGATCCCCTCTCGTCCCACAACCTGTATCAAATCAAGTTCGATCATGGCCAAATCTGATGCTTTCTTAAAGGTACTTTCCCCGACTAGAATATTAATCCCGTAATATTTAGTCTGCCCTTCCAGACGTGAGGACAAATTCACCGCATCACCCAGCGCAGAATAGGCAAAACGCTGTTTCGACCCCATATTCCCCACCGCGCACGGGCCGGTATTAATCCCAATTCCTGCAGCCAGTAATAGAGGCTCTTTCCCTAATTCTTTTGCCCGCTTCACCAGCCTTTTATTGATCGGTGCCAAGGCAGAATCCATTTGCAAGGCGGCCAGACATGCCGCGCGTTCATGGTTTTCAACATCCTTGGGTGCGTTCCAGAATGTCATCATCGCATCCCCCATATATTTATCGACCGTTCCTTCGTAATCCATCACAATATCCGTCATGCTGGTCAGAAACTCGTTAATCAGCTCAATAAGCTCTTCAGGAGAAAGCCCCTCTGAAATGGCTGTAAAGCGGCGAATATCCGTAAACAGCACTGTTAACTCACGATTTTCGCCACCCAGTGTCAATTTTTCAGGGTTTTGCTCTAAATCACGCATAACAGCAGGCGCAACATACATTCCAAAAGCATTTCTGATTTGCTTTCTGCGCACTTCCGCCCGCGCGTAGGACAGGACCGTTGAACTGATAAATATAATCAAAACCGAAAGGGACGGATAAACAGGGTCAACCAATAAACCGTAATTTATATAGACGTAATACGCCCCAAAAGCAGCCAGCCCTATAATCGCCAAATACAAAATGACTGAAACGATAACCCCGATAAAAGAGGCAAAAATAATAAATAATAAGCCGGCAACAAAGATAAAGGATGCCTCAACCCCTTTGGTAATTGACGGGCGCAACAAATATTCACCTGTCATTATTTGTTCAATAACATTGGCATGAACCTCAACCCCTGGCCTGAATGGCCGCAAAGCTGTACTCCGCAGATCCTTCACCCCTTCCGCACTTGCCCCAAGCAGTATAATTTTTCCGGCCACGGCTTGTGTTGCTTCTTGCGCATAGGCAGGGTCAAGGAACTTATAGGCCGATATATAATCTTGCGAGGAACAGGCAAGCGCGGGGTTCTTCATATCTTGCGCATTACAGAAATGACGATAACGCACATATAAAACACCATCATCCTCAACGGGAATGACTTTGTCTCCTATCAAAATACGGTAATTTGTATCAATCGCACCGCGCTTACTATGCGGCACGGCGGCCAAGCGTACAGTCCCTTTACGCCCCAGATACGCCACACGTAAGGCCTCAAGACTGAGTGAGGGGTAAAGCTTTTCCTTATCCGTAAAGACCATCCCGATGCGCCTTAAAACGCCATCAGCATCGGGTTTAGCCATGAAACTGCCATTACCTGCCGCGCTTTTAGAAAGAATCGGCAAGTTAATTGCCGCCGCACCAAAACGAGACGCACGAGACAAGAACACATCCTTGACATCACTGCGCGCCAGAATACGATTTTTATGGCGTGGTTTATTATTTGTTCTATCCTGACGCCCATAGGTAAAGGCCGTAACAAAGATTTTTGATTTTTTTATTTCATCGGCAAAAATCGCATCATGGTTGCTTAAAGCGGCATTATTGTTTTTAAGAACACCAGAAAACAATATTTCCTGATCTTGCGGCAGATGCGTTAGAAAATAATGCGGTGAGGTTCGATCCGGCTCCGAGAACACACCATCAAAAGCAATAACTTTCGCGCCCTTTTCTGTCAGGCTTCGGATTAAGTCCGCCATAATATTGCGCGGCCACGGCCATTGACCAAGACGTTCCAATGATGCCTCGTCAATATCAGCGATCATAATTTGCCCTGATGATTTTCTGGGATGCATCTTATTAAACTGATCAAAAACCGCATGTTGCAATTCTAAACGTAAAGGATGATTTGAATCACTAAATGAAACACTCACCAGCAACAAGGACAGCAAAAATACAAAATGAATATAGGCCCAGCCCGTCGGCTTCATGTGTCGAAACATAGCACTAGCGTTCTCTTAAGGCGCGATAAAAACCGCGGTGCAAAGGCTTCATCAGATAATTCAATATCGTGCGCTTGCCCGTGATAACCTCTACATTTGCAATCACTCCCAGTGTAATGGGCAAGGGATATTCAGCCGATAAAAAGTAATATTTATTGCCGACTTCTGCCAGACGCGCATTAAAAAGCTGGCTTTGCGCGCGCATCAAACCCAAAGGAGTAATGCGCACGCGCGCTAAGACAGAAACAAAAATCAAACCAAGTTTAATACGCATAAATACAAAGGTCACACACAACAGGAAAAGTAAAAGCGATAGAATCACGCTCCAGAACATAGTATAATATGCAAAAATGAGCATTAACTCAAGACACTGCGTACCGATACTTACTATTTACATGTTTATACTTAGCTATACAAAATGATTAAAAGTATTCCTTTTCAAATATAGACCAGATTCTCGCATTATTCCTCTTCACAACAACGCGAAAATAAGGCATTCTGATGTCTATATTTTCATTATGGGGGATCAATACTGTGGGACTCAAAATTTCCATCCCGAAAGAAACTGCCGCGCATGAAAAACGCGTTGCAGCATCACCGGAAACCGTTAAAAAACTTATCGCGTTATCGTGTCAGGTAACAATTGAATCCGGCGCGGGGCAGAACGCTGCTTACACAGATGCGGCCTATAAAGACGCCGGCGCGAAAATCATCAACGGCTTTACCGATACGGTTAAAGGCGCGGATATCATCTTAAAAGTTCAGGCACCCAGCACAGGTGAACTGAAAGATATTCGTAATGGCGCATTGCTGATTGCTATGCTCGCCCCGTTCACGAACAAAACTATTCTCAAAGAATGCGCCAAAGCGAAAATCACTGCGTTTTCGATGGAATTTGTACCCCGTATTTCACGCGCGCAAAGCATGGATGTTTTATCATCCCAATCAAATCTGGCAGGATATAAGGCCGTTTTGGATGCTGCCGAATATTATCCCCATGCGTTTCCGATGATGATGACCGCCGCAGGCACTGTGCCGCCGGCAAAAGTATTTATTATGGGCGCGGGCGTTGCAGGCCTGCAAGCCATTGCGACTGCACGCCGCTTGGGCGCAGTGGTCTCCGCAACGGATGTCCGCCCTGCTGCAAAGGAACAAGTAGAATCCCTTGGCGCAAGTTTTATTGCCGTTGAGAATGATGAATTCAAACAAGCCGAAACCAAAGGTGGTTATGCCAAAGAAATGTCCGCAGATTACAAAAAACAACAAGCCGAGCTGGTTGAAAAACATATCGCAAAACAAGATATCGTAATCACAACCGCGCTTATCCCCGGTCGCCCCGCGCCAAAACTTATTACTGCCGCGATGGTGAAATCCATGAAACACGGATCGGTTATTGTTGATCTGGCCGTGGAATCCGGCGGAAACTGTGCCTCTTCAAAAGCAGGTGAAGTCATCAACAAAGACGGTGTTACGCTTGTTGGGCATATTAATGTACCCAGCAGACTGGCCGCCGACACGTCATCGCTCTATGCCAAAAACTTGTTCAATCTGTTAAACCTGATCATCAATCAAGATTCCAAAGCCCTGTCTATTGATTGGGATGATGCGATTATACAAGGGATCTGTATGACCAAAGACGGCGCAATTATTCACCCGAATTTTGCCGAGAAGGCCGCGCCTAAAAAGACAGACGCTAAGAAAGAAGCACCAAAAACCGAAAAGCCCAAGGCGAAGAAAAAGCCCGCACCTAAAAAGACAGATAAGGATACGTAATGCCTCAAGATGAAAGAACATTAACCCAAAGTTGGGAAAATCTTGCAAAAACATTGCAAGAGGCCGCCGACTCAGCCTCTGGATTTGCCGCAGATGCAGGCACAATTATCACAGAAAGCGGCGCGCATTCAGAACCCTTTATCATCACAGGGATCACAATTTTCATTCTGGCCTGTTTTGTTGGCTATCACGTTGTCTGGCGGGTTACTCCTGCTCTACACTCCCCGTTAATGGGGCTGACCAATGCAATTTCATCGGTCATCATTATCGGCGCAGTTATTGCCACGGGCGCAGTATCGGGATCCGGCTTTTCCAGCTTTTTGGGCTTTATTGCCATTGTCCTCGCCTCAATCAATATTTTCGGGGGCTTCGTTATTACCAAACGCATGCTCCACATGTTTCAGAAGAAGGGATAAAATATCATGGCTACACTTTCATCTCTTGCATACATTGTTTCATCCGTCCTGTTCATTCTCGCGCTGCGGGGATTATCACATCCTGAAACGGCGCGCCAAGGCCTACATTTTGGCATGATCGGCATGGGTTTGGCGATTGTTACCACCCTGTTCGCACCACAAGTGGACGGTTGGGTATGGATTATTATCGCGATTGCGATTGGCGGAACAATCGGCACACATATTGCCAAAACAATTGAAATGACCTCTCTGCCGGAACTTATGGCCGCGTTTCACTCTTTGGTTGGTTTGGCCGCTGTTTGTGTTGCAGGCGCAGCATTTTATAACCCCGAAATCTTTAACATCGGCGCACCCGGCGACATTAAAACCGCAAGCCTGATCGAAATGTCCCTTGGCCTTGCCATTGGTGCGATTACCTTCACAGGATCTATTATTGCATGGGGTAAACTCTGCGGTAAAATATCGGGCAAGCCCATCACTTTTGTCGGACAGCACAAATTAAACGCCATGCTTGGCGGCGCGTTATTGCTTATGATTATTCTACTTTGCTGGACGGGCAGTGCCTTTTGGTTCTGGCTGATCGCTCTGGTCGCATTTGCGCTTGGGGTTCTCATGATCATCCCCATTGGCGGCGCAGATATGCCCGTTATTGTTTCCATGCTTAACTCTTATTCCGGTTGGGCGGCTGCGGGTATTGGCTTCACGCTGCATAATAATTTGCTGATTATTACAGGCGCGCTGGTTGGTGCATCGGGGGCAATCTTGTCCTATATCATGTGTAAAGGCATGAACCGATCTTTCTTGAATGTGGTTCTTGGCGGCTTTGGTGGCGATGATCAAGCATCAGGTGCGGCGGAAGATTTTGGCGATCGCAATGCCAACCTCGGCGCGGCGGAAGATGCGGCCTATATCATGAAGAATGCTTCTAAAGTTATTATCGTGCCGGGTTACGGTATGGCGGTGGCACAAGCGCAACACGCGGTGCGTGAACTCGCCGATATCCTCAGCAAGGAAGGCGTGGATGTAACCTACGCAATTCATCCTGTTGCAGGGCGCATGCCAGGGCATATGAATGTCTTACTGGCCGAGGCCAATGTCCCTTATGACGAGGTCTTCGAGATGGAAGACATCAATCGTGATTTCGCGCAAGCCGATGTAGCCTACGTAATTGGTGCAAATGACATTACCAATCCGGCAGCAAAGAATGATGCAAGCTCCCCCATTTACGGGATGCCCATTCTGGATGTTGAAAATGCCAAAACAGTTCTGTTCGTGAAACGCTCACTGGGCAGTGGCTATGCAGGCATTGATAATCCGCTCTTCTTCGAAGATAGCACAATGATGTTGCTGGGCGATGCCAAGAAAATGACCGAAAACATCATCAAAGCAATGGAATAGGTAGCTCATATTTTCGCGCGATCTTTGCATTCTATTAATGTGTTTACGCCATACTCTTGAAACTGGCGTAAATTTTCGAAAAAGAAACTAAATGAGTACAGATTTAACACCACCGGATTTAGAGACACGCTTTCAAGAGCCTGAAGGCTGGCGTTGGCATAGTTTCAAACATAATGGCCGCACGCTTCGTTTTGGTACATCCTTTCCCAAAGACAGTGTCCCCGATGCGGTCGTCGTTTGCCTGCAAGGTGTCAGAGAATTTTCCGAGAAATATTTTGAGGTCGCCCGCTGGTGTAATGCCAATAACATAACCTTCTGGACATTTGATTGGGCAGGTCAGGGTAAATCAACGCGCTATCTTTCAAATCCACAGAAACGCCACGGCGAAGATTTTGCGCAAGATGTCGAAGATTTACATTGTTTCATCATGGAATACATAAAACATTCCAGCGTCCACACCGATAAAGGCCGCATTCCCATGGCGATGCTGGCGCATTCTATGGGGGCAAATCTCGGGATGCGTTATTTGCAAAAATATCCTGATACGTTCGAATGTGCCGCGTTCAGCGCACCTATGATCGGCCTTAAAGTTTTTGAAAAGATACCGCAAAGCCTCGCGCAGATAGCAACGTCTTTATGTGGTATGGCTGTCGGGCACTCTTATATTCCAGGTGGTGATGATTGGGGAAAACAAAAGAAACACGCTCGCTTATCCTCTGATCCGGTGCGAACGCTGGTTCATAATCAATGGTGCGACGCCGATCCCGCCCTACAATGCGGTGAAGTAACTTTTGGCTGGCTGAATGAAGCGCAGAAATCCTGCCGCATTGTTCAACACCCCTCCTTTCACACACAAATCGACACGCCATGTCTTTTTGGAATACCAGGGAATGACGATTTAGTCGCCAACACGGTAGCCAAAAAAGTAATAGACGGCATGAAAAATGCTCAAGCAATTGATTATTCTGAATCTTTTCATGAAATATTGATGGAAACAGATAATATAAGAGAAGATTTTTTAAATAAATTTTACGATTTAATAAAAGAAAATATTATTGATCGACCTGAAACCTTGAAACCTTTTTAAGAACAAGGCACAATAGCAATTCGTAATAACGGGAGAAATAAACCATGACCGAAGAATTAAACAGAGAGCAAATACGTCTGAGCGATAGAATCTTATCGTCTCTTGAACTGGCACTCGATCAAGAAGATTATAAGCTTTCCGAGCTTCTAACCCGTGCGCTGGAATTGGCGATGACACGTAATACTGGTGGTGGCGAGTTTATTGAACGCCGCGATTATCCGCCTGAAATCGAAAGCGCAATGAGCAAACTTCACGATCTACGTGATAAGCAAGACGCGATTTAAGACGCGTATCTCTATACTGAATAAATTGGACGCAGATTTTGCGTCCTTTTCTTTTGCTGTGCATTTGGTTTATTCAAGAAATAAGATCGAGCCAATTTTGCTCGCTTAACACTGTGACATCGAGGCTTTGCGCCTTTTTCAGTTTCGACCCTGCATCCTCACCCGCCACAACATAATCAGTTTTCTTGGAGACAGAGCCAGACACTTTCGCGCCCAGAGTTTCCGCCTTGGCCTTGGCCTCTGCGCGAGTCATTTGCACAAGCGTTCCTGTGAACACCACAATTTTCCCCGCCACGGGACTGTCACTGACTTGCGGCATTTCATAGGGCTGAATATCCAGATGCGATTTAAGAGCGTCCAAAACTGTTATGTTATGTGCCTCGGCAAAAAATGCGATCAAATCTTGCGCCGCCGCAGGGCCGATATCTTCAATTGCGATCAAGTCCGCATACGCTTCGCCCTCATGATCTTGCGCCTGCACCATGGCCAACGTCAACGCATCAATGGTGGCGTAAGTAGAGGCCAAGCGTTTCGCCGTTGCCTCACCAATTTGGCGAATACCAAGCGCATAGATAAAGCGATTTAGTGCAATACTGCGCCGATCATTGATAGATTTGAACAGGTTTTTCTCCGATAAACCGCCCCACCCTTCACGCGCACGAATGGGGGTTAAGCTGTCTTTATTGCCCGCTTCCAGCATAAATATATCGGCAGGGTTTTTAATCAAGCCCTCTTCCCAAAAGGATTGGATAATTTTATCGCCCAGCCCATCAATATCAAACGCAAGGCGCGATACAAAATGCTTCAAACGTTCAATCGCTTGCTTTGGACAGGTCATGCCGCCGCTGCAACGACGAATAACATCACCCTCTTCCCGCACAGCGTGCGCACCGCAATCAGGACATTTATTCAGAGGCTTAAAAATTTCCTCACTACCGTTGCGCTCCTCGGTAATCACCTCAACCACCTGTGGAATAACATCGCCGGCGCGTTGCACCACCACGGTATCACCAATGCGGATATCCTTGCGCGCAATTTCATCCTCATTATGCAGCGTCGCATTCGACACCACCACGCCACCAACAGTAACCGGTGATAACCGCGCAACGGGGGTCAGTGCGCCCGTGCGCCCAACCTGAATATCAATGGCCTCGATTCGGGTTATGGCTTGTTCAGCGGGGAATTTATGCGCCGTCGCCCAACGTGGAGAGCGCGAGATAAAGCCCAAGCGCGCCTGCCAATTAACATCATTTACCTTGTAGACAATACCATCAATCTCGTAATCCAGATCGGGGCGACTTTTCAGGACATCTTCATAGTTCCCCATTATATCTTCGATAGAGTTGCATAATGTATAAGACGTTTCAGGAATGCCCCACTGCCCCAGCTTTTGTCTCAGCTCTTCATGAGTATCATAAAATCTATAGCTTGCCTCACCTATTGAATAACCAAAGAAACCAAGTTCTCGCCCCTCCGTCACTTTTACATCCAGTTGACGGACACTACCCGCTGCGGCGTTACGCGGATTTGCAAAAGGCTCTTTCCCTTTTTCAAGTTGCGCGGCATTCAAAGCATTAAATGCCTTGCGACTCATATAAATCTCGCCGCGCACTTCTAAAATATCGGGTGCATCATCGGGTAAATTTTGTGGGACACAGGCGATGGTCTTCACATTAGCGGTTATATCCTCACCTTCCGCGCCATCACCACGCGTTGCCGCCTGCACCAAAATGCGATTTTCGTAGCGCAAAGAACAGGACAAGCCATCAATTTTCGGCTCCGCCACCAATGCAACAATTTCATTCTCATCCAGCCCCAAGAAACGGCGCACCTTATCAACAAAGCCTTGCGCCTCTTCCTCACTAAACACGTTGGATAAAGACAGCATTGCCACCGCATGTTTTACCTTTTTGAATCCTCTGGACGGGGCGGCGCCAATGGTTTGCGTCGGGCTGTCTGCGCGCACAAGTTCAGGGTAATCCGCCTCGATCTTTTCTAATTCGCCGCGCAGCTTATCATACTCACCGTCCGATATTTCAGGCGCATCATTTTGATAATATGCCTTATCGGCGGCGCGCATCTTATCGGACAGCTTCTTATGCTGCGCTTTTGCATCTTCTGCCTGTAAATCAAATAAACTCATGGCGCACCTTCGGGCACTAACTCTACGAAAGTGATGTAGTTGTTATCAAGATCACAAATACCAAACTCCCAAATTCCCCAAGGCTTTTTTTCCAGCGGTGCATCAGGGTTAACAATGCCAAGGGGCTCCAGTTTTTTGAACAGATCATTGATGCCATCGACTAGAAACCGACAGCCGCTATTCTGCGGCAGGTTAGAATCCTCGCATTGCCATAAATGTAGGTTCACCCCCTGATGGCTTAAAATCGCATAAGGCGTTTCCGTCACAGCCAGCACAGTAAAGCCCAGAATATCCCGATAAAAGGCCGCAGCCTTCAGCACATCAAGAGACGGCAGGACAGGCACCGCCGCGATAAATTTAGTTTCGGATATCTCACCCATATTTCATCACCCACATCAAATTCATGCCGCGTTATCCAATAATTTATTCGCTGCGGCGCGGGCTTCGGCGGTGATGTCTGCCCCGGCCAGCATACGGGCAATTTCCTCGCATCTGTCTTTACGCGAGGTTAGCGGGATAATATCTGTAGTCACTTCACCCTTGCCTGATTTTTTTACAATCCAGTGATTATCGGCGCGGGCAGCCACTTGCGGGGCATGTGTAACCACAAGAACTTGTTTCGAATCAGCAAGACGTGCCAAGCGTTCACCAACCGCGTCCGCCGTTGCGCCGCCAATGCCCGTATCAACCTCATCAAAGATAAAGCTGTGGGTGGAGCCGACTTGCGCGATCACCACTTTCAAAGCCAACATAAAGCGCGACATCTCGCCGCCCGAAGCAATCTTGTGAATAGGCCCCGGTTCGCGCCCCGGATTTGTGGACACCAAGAATCGCACGCGATCCATGCCATGGACATTCCACTCAACCTCGTCCAGAGGTTCAATATGCGTAACAAAACGCGCCTTCTCCAGCTTTAGGGGGATGAGTTCTTTTTGCACCAATTTATTGAGTTTCGCCGCAACTGAATGCCGCTTTTTGCTGAGCTTCTCTGCACTCTCAACATAGGCGCGCCGCGCCTTTGCACATTTGTCTTTTTGTTCGCGCAACACATCATCCGCATGCTCAATCATATTGAGCTGCTTGGAGATTTCTTCGCGCAGTTCGGGCAATTCATCGACGCTGCATTGATGTTTACGCGCCTGCATACGCAAGGCATAGAGCCGATCATCGATCTCCTCCAGATTATCATCTCTGTCTTGCAAATCTTCGGATATACGTTGGATCACCGCATCGGCCTCGGCAATTTCAGAAGATGCACGCGACAATGCAGAGATCGCACCTTCGATATCATCGCCGCATTTCTCCGCGATTTTATCCAGCTCCGCCCATGCGTGTTGCACAGGATCATATTCATTGCCCAAGATCGCGCCCGCCGCGTTTAGCCCCTCAAGCACGCTTTCGCGGTGTCTTAAACGCTCGCGTAATTTGGCAAGCCCTTCTTCTTCGCCCTGTTCGGGGGATAATTTATCTAGGTCTTCCAAGGAGATACGTAAATATTCTTCTTCCCGATGGGCGCGTTCAGACATTTTATAGAGGTCATCCAATGCCTGTTCCTGATTTTTCCAATCATCCCAAAACGCCGCCAAAGATCCTTTAATTTGTGCATATTCATCAAGCATTGAGCGATGGGTTTGCGGATTGAGAAGACCTTGGGTTTCGAACTGTCCATGAATTTCGACCAAGCTGTCGCCCACACGTTTTAGCAAGCCTACGCTTACGGGTTGGTCATTAATG
The DNA here is from genome assembly GCA_002401695.1 of Alphaproteobacteria bacterium. Lineage (GTDB taxonomy): Bacteria > Pseudomonadota > Alphaproteobacteria > Micavibrionales > Micavibrionaceae > UBA1672. The sequence goes on along the minus strand of NVTV01000002.1, from coordinate 81,406 downwards.
AAGGCGCGGCTTTTGCCGGAATTATAGACAACGCGGCGCATCAACAGCATATCATCATCAACGCTGATATCGGCCTCTTCCAAAATACGGTAGGCCTCATGGTCTTCAGAAATTTGAAAGCTCGCCGTGACGCTGGCGGACTCTGTGCCGTTGCGCACCAAGCCACTTTCGGCGCGCACCCCCAAGGCCAAACCAAGTGAGTCCAGTAAAATGGATTTCCCTGCGCCCGTCTCGCCCGTCAAAGCGCACAAACCATGTTTAAACTCGATAACAAGCTGGTCGATCAGAACAACATTTTTGATGCTCAAACTCATCAACATTTATCGTGTTACTCCATAGTTATAAGGCCGAAAATTTAGTCAGGCTTTAGAAGAGAATCAAAGGTACGCTCGATAATGCCGCGATCATCTATGATTTGTTGACGTTGTGCGTCATCCAGTAAAGCGTAAGAACGCTCGTACCATTTACTACCCGGATAATTATGCCCAAGCACAGCCGCAACATGCAACGCTTCACCACGCAGCCCCAAAGTCATGTACGCCTCAACCAAACGGTGAAGTGCCTCTGCAACATGGCTGGTTGTTTGGAAATTTACCACAACAGAGCGAAAGCGGTTAATCGATGCATTCACATGCCCACGGTTTAGATAATACCGCCCGACATCCATTTCTTTACCTGCCAAATGATCAAACGTCAGATCACGTTTTAGCATCGCATCGCGTGTATACTGGCTGTTTGGAAAAAGGTTAATCAATGCATTCAATGCCTTAACAGCCTGAATTGTCATTTCCTGATCACGCCTGACATCGGAAATTTGTTCATAGAAACACAGTGCCTTCAAATAATACACATAATCGACATCCCCCGCGCCAGGATGAAGCTGGATATAGCGCTCAAGAGAAATCACCGCGTCATCGTAACGTTGATCCAGATAGGATGAATAGGCACCCATCAACTGCGCCCGCGTTGACCATTGCGAATACGGATGCTGGCGCTCTACCTCTTCGAAGTATTTTGTCGCCTTGATATAATTTTCATCATCCATGGCGGTTTTCGCCTGTTCATAAAGCGTTTCAACGGATGCAGGTTCAACAGACACCTCCTTTTTACCACTGCCGGAGCATGCCGTCAGGGCGCAGATAACAAACGCAGATAAAAGGGGTTTTCTCAAACACATAAATTCGCTCCGATTCTAAAATAAGTATATCTATAGATAAACGGAACGCACACAAAATGAAAGAGGGATAGCCCCTCTTTGCGTAATCTATCAGGATAAAAATGGAGTGCAGAGCTACTCTAGCTTAAGCGAACGCCATAACGCCTTCACGCGGCGCGTGCGTTATCTGACCTTCTGCAACAGAAAGATCAACATATTCCCAGTTTTCATCAGAAGCGAACAAAGCATGTAAAATAGCATTATTAATCGCATGGCCGGCTTTAACGCCGTCATAAAGGCCAAGGATATGCCCGCCTGCAAGATACAAATCGCCAATCGCATCCAGCAATTTATGACGAATAAATTCATTCGTAAAACGCAAGCCATCAGGGTTCATAACACCATCGGCATCAAGGATGATCGCATTATCAAGAGAGCCACCAAGCGCCAAACCTTGCGCACGCATATATTCAACTTCGTGAAGGAAACCAAAGGTACGCGCCTGCGCGATATCATGTTTAAAATTACCATTTACAAGCTGTGTTTCGAATCTTTGATAACCAATATCACCATGGCCAAATTCAATTTCACCTGCAAAAACACAGGCCTCATCAGGTTTCAAAGTTACGCTTTTGCCGTTATCTTCGACGCGCACTTCTTTGAGAACTCTGATCGCACGTTTAGGCAAGCTCTGCACTTTAAGGCCGGTTTGCTCAATCACTTCTACGAACGGCATCGCACTACCATCCATGGCCGGTACTTCCCCGCCATCAATTTCAACAATCAAATTATCAACGCCGCAGCCACGTAATGCAGACATAAGATGTTCAATCGTACCAACGCGCGCGCCATTATCATTGCCAATAACTGTACAAAGCTGCGTATCAACAACACTGTCCCATCGTGCAGGAATGATATTATCGCCTTCGGTAATGTCGGTGCGGATAAAAACAATGCCATGATTTTCTTCGGCAGGAATCAGGTGCATCGTGATTTGCGCACCCGAATGCAATCCGATATCACGGATTGTTGCTTTGGCCTGAAGTGTGTGTTGCATGTTCTTAATCATAGGGGTAATTCTCAATCCTTTTATTCGATGCTCCGAATATACAAAAAACAATGCACTGCATCAAATCACACTTTGTTGCGCTTTGTTACAATCCCTGCACGTCATTTTCCGTCCATTTTCCTTTTTGTACAAGACGTGAACAACGACACATATAGCCGATACCAATAACGATCCGCAAGAGCTAAAGATAAGAAAAAAGAGCCCTGAAAATATCAGAGCCCTTCTTTATCTATAGAGGAGGATAAACTTAGTTTGCCTGACGACGAAGGAACGCCGGAATATCAAGCTCATCATCAAGAGCAACAGCAGGTTTCCCCGATGGCGCACTAATATTCAAACTGCCTTGTGCAGGTGAAGATGACGCGGCGACAGCTTGCTTAATACCATTATCTGTTGGTGGCAAGGATGTTTCAACAACATCCCCATCACGCAAACTCTCGATATGATGCTGCACAGTGCCTGTGATGCGTTCCAATAAAGATGGCGTACGTGTCTGCTTTACCGGCGGCGCTGGCATTGTCGATTTTGGTGGATTTAATTGCAAACCAACTGGAGAAGAAGCATCCCCCTCACTTGGTTTCCCATCAACATGCGCGCCATGAAAACTGGAGATATGCGATCCAATTCCATTTTCAGGAATAGCAGCATCAGGCTCCATCGGTTTTGGTGGAATAAAGGCATTATTATGCATCCGACCACGCAGTGGTGCTTGCGCTGTATTTTCCAGCCCATTTGAAAATTCGGCTTGCTCAAACATATCAAGAGAGACAGTTCCACCATCTGCAGAACCTTCCACGGTTTCAACAGGTGTCGTCAGCGAGAGTGGATTAGAGTTGTGCATCATTTCCGAAATAGGAGGCGGCGCGGTTAACCCCTTAATAACATCACGACCCGATAATGCCGTCGCAGGCCTTGCAGCAGCCTGAACACCGCCGCCCAAAGAGGCAACAGCAGGATCAGATACAGGAGATGACGCCGCATTAGGAATAGATCGATCAACGGATAACAAGCCCTTTTGGCCGCCACCATCACTTGATGTCGCACCGCCGAATATTTTACCTTTGGATACACCGTTATCAATTCCTGTCGCAACGATAGAAACCCGCATAAAGCCATCCATAGAATCATCAAATGTAGCACCGAAGATAATATTCGCATTCGGATCAACTTCATCACGGATGCGGTTACAAGCCTCATCAGCTTCAAACAACGTCATATCGTAACCACCAGTCACGTTGATAATAACGCCATTCGCGCCCTTCATTGAAACATCATCAAGCAAAGGATTATTAATTGCCGCTTCTGCTGCTTCAATCGCACGTTTTTCGCCTGTTGCTTCACCTGTACCCATCATTGCCTTACCCATTTGCAGCATCGCAGTGCGAATATCTGCAAAATCAAGGTTAACGATACCGGGGCGAACCATAAGGTCTGTCACGCCGCGCACACCAGACTGCAAAACAGTATCAGCCATTTTAAAGGCCTCGGCAAACGTGGTTTTTTCATTCGCTATACGGAATAGATTTTGATTTGGAATAACGATCAGCGTATCAACATATTGCTGCATTTCCTCTATGCCTTTTTCGGCCTGCTCCATACGGTAGACGCCCTCAAAGTGAAATGGCTTTGTCACCACACCAACAGTCAAGATACCTTGCTGGCGACATGCTTTGGCAATTACAGGCGCTGCGCCTGTTCCGGTTCCGCCGCCCATACCGCAAGTTACAAACGCCATATTCGCGCCATCAAGATAACGAAGAACTTCTTCTAAACTCTCTTCTGCTGCGGCCTGACCAATTTCAGGTTTTGACCCTGCGCCAAGACCGCCTGTTACATTTACACCAAGCTGCACTGTATTTTCCGACAGAGACGTTGCCAAGGCTTGAGAATCTGTGTTGCACACCAAGAACTCACATCCTTCAAGATTGGAAGCGATCATGTTATTCACAGCATTTCCACCGGCACCGCCGACACCGATCACTGCAATTTTAGGGGACATATTTTTGACTTCAGTTGGTTGCATTTTAATATTAATCATAATTTGGGGAACTCCTAGAAAAAGGGATGTTCGTGGAAGGACAACTAAGACTCTAAATAATAAAAAACCAGATTAATAGGATAAAATACGTTGAATCCATTGTTTTTCCCCATATTTTTTCAGCAACAGAAACAAGAAGACTTGAATCATAAACACAGCGACTCAACCTAACCCACACAACTGATTCAATTTTTAGGAAACAACAAACAAAACATATCGATAAAAAACGCAACGCACACAACCGTAATGGATTGCTGTGGATAACTCACACGGGATAACTACCAGTTTTCTTTAAGCCATAGCTTCGCACGATCCACCATAGAATCCGGTCGTGCCTGCGCCATAATTTCAGCCGGCATTTCGTCCACATGCTCTGCCGCATAGGTCAATAATCCGGCGACAGTAGAAAATGCAGGGCCACTGACAGCATCAGGAACACCTGTTAAGCGAATAGGTTTACCAAGGCGTACTTGTTTATCAAGGACATGTTCAGCCAAATCGCGCATTCCTGTGATTTGACTGGTCCCCCCCGTTAAAACAACGCGCCGCCCAACAACCTTATCCAGACCGTTATCAACCAACCGGCCGCGCACCATTTCAAGGATTTCTTCAATGCGTGGCTGGATAATGCCAATCAGGAACGAGCGCGGAATATGGTTTGGCTCTCCGCGTTCATCTTCGCCTAGGCGCGGCACTTCGATCATATCGCTTTCATCCGTGGGGGAAGCCATCGCACTGCCGTACAAAATTTTAAGGCGCTCTGCATGGTCAAGCGTTGTGGTCAGGCCTTTGGCGATATCGCTTGTAATGCTCTTACCGCCTAAGGGAATAGAATCACAATAAATCATGTAACCACTATGGAAGACCGCAAAGGATGTTACGCCGCCGCCAATATCAATCACCGTACAGCCTAAATCAATTTCATCATCGACCAAAGATGATAAGCCAGAAGCATATACGCCCACACACAAAGCCGAAATATCAAGATGGCTGCGCTCTATACAGCTGGCCATATTACGCAGGGAAACAGCGTCCCCTGTTACCAAATTAATATCAACTTGCATGTTTTCTGCAAACATACCGCGCGGATCACGAATACCATCCTGCCCATCGATACGGAAGAAGGTTGGAATCGTGTGGATCAGCTCCAGATTATCATCAGACTCACGCTCTTGCGCCTTTGCCAAAGCGCGGCGCACATCATTATCCGTAACATCATGACCACCAAGTTCGACATTCACACTGTGCCCAAAAGAGCGCGCGTGAATACCCGAAACATTAACAACCACCTCACGCAGAGGATAACCCTTCATCACTTCGGCAGCCATGTTTTCCGCCGCATGTACGGTTTGACGGATTACCGCTTCAGCGGCGTCCATATCAATAATGGTCGCATTTTTCACGCCTTGCGATGGACGATGACCAACACCAACGATTTCGAAAGTACCTTCGTCATCAACAATACGGCCAATAAAACACGAGGTTTTGCTGCTGCCTATATCCAGTGCAGCAAGCAATGACCCCTTCGGTCTTATCGTTTTTTTGTAACTCATACTTTCATCCTACAGACTGGCACTGGCATCAACGAGGCCTGCTTTATAATCCTGAACCTTACCTAATTTCGTGCGAATAATTAACCGCCCTTGATAGCGCGCGTCAATAACCGTAATTGAATCCTTCCCCAGAATATTATCCTGTTCATGACGCAACATCATATTACGGATAGCCAAACCAACGTCGGTTTCCGGCAGTTTTATGCGCTTTCCATCCAACAAATAGATATCCCAGCGACGATTTTCCACCAAAACGGCGTGATCGACCAAAGGCTTTAAGGCTTGTTCTGCGTCCAATAAGGAAAGGAGTTCTTTCGCCTTTTTTGGTGCGCCCTTTCCGCGGATCATCAACAGGTTTTTAAAACGGTCGAGATTTTCTTGCGTTAAGACCGCCCCGTTTTCATCAATCAGAGATAACGTCTTGCCATCTTGCCACAAAGCCAAGGGGCGGCGCTCCGCCAGCTTTATATAGATCGTATCGGGCAAGCGACGCTCCACACGCGCGGACTTCACCCAGCCTATTTTCTCGATTTGCGTCTTGGCATCCGTTGGATCAAATAAGAAGATGGAATCGCCCTTTTCAATATTAATCAAAGCGAGCAGAGCATCCGCGTCACTGTACTGACGCCCCTCCACCAATATATTCTCAACGCGATATCCTGCGCTGCCTGCTGCTGCGATGGTTTTATCCTTAACCCAATTTGCCGAATCTGTATCCGCGTCACTTAAAAAGAACCAAGCCCCGCCCCAGAGCATAACCATCAGCGCAACGCAGATAACCGCCGCACGCCTGCCCCATAAAGCCAGCACTTCAACAAACCCACTGGATCTTTTAACCACCCGATTTTTCTTCAGCGTTGAACGACGCGTTCCCTTTGATTTGGATACGCTAGAGGCTTTTGCCTTTGCTTTTACTTTTGTCTTTTTCGCAGCCATGCCCCTTACCCTCTCTTTAACAGCCGCGCATCGGCGGGTACAGGGTCATAGGGCAACGCATGCGCCGTATTCTCGGATATTGCCTCGGCAATCAAAGAGGTCAACAAATCGGTGAAAAATACAGGCGCGCCTTTCGAGGCCTCCCACAGAAAATATCCAAATGATCCGGGGCACGGGTTTACCTCGTTCATCCAAATCTCATTCGTTTCACTGTTGCCGATAAAATCAATACGCGGTGCACCTGTGCCATCGATCGCTTCAAACAAACGTTGTGTCCAATCACGTATTTTATCTTCCATCCCTGCCGGCATATCGGGGTTAATTTCACGCGTTAGGGACAACATCCCCTCACTCGCGGGAGAGAACGTCTTATTCCCCGACACCTTATTGCCGCCCTTATCATCGCCGCCAGACATATATTTTTGTTTAAAGTCCAGCAATTCATCACTGTTTTTGGGGCGCTCAACCGCCGAGGTTAAAACGCGCCCTGACACTTTAGAAACCGACACATTATATTCCACCAGATTTTGGACAAATGGCTCTGCAATCGCGATATCATCAAATTCGAATATCGCAGGCAATAATGCTTTGGCTTCATCCACGTTATCGGCCTTTGCCACGCCAATGGAGCTGCCTAGATGGGCTGGCTTTAATATGCACGGAAATCCAACGGGGGCGAGTAATGCGCTCAATTGCTCTTCGGGGATAAGATAGCCCTGCTTAGGGCGTCTTAGCACGGCAAAATCCAAGGTTGGGATATCCAGTGCTTTCAAAAAATATTTGGTTGTGATTTTATCCATCAGAATCGCAGAGGCCTTTGTCCGCATCCCCACATAAGGGATATTGGCCAGTTCAAACAACCCCTGAATATTACCATCCTCACCATATAAACCATGGAAAACAGGCAATGCAATATCAAAATTCACAGGCTTAGCCGCGCCAAAAAACGGCGTTTTCTTCGGCAACAACACACCGCCGCGCACGCCTTGCACGTCCAAAGTTACTTCAGTCACCTCTTTGAGGTTATCCTCACTCAGTAAAAAATTCGCACGCTGGCGCAAAATATCACCGATATACCACGCGCCATTCGGGGAAATATAAACCGGAAACGCGTCATAGAGCGCACCATCTATCGCTTGCAGTGCTTGCAGGCCTGAAATCACGCTTACATCATGCTCGGGCGAGCGACCACCAAAGAATATAGCGACCTTCTTTTTGTTTATAGAACCATCATTTGAAGTTTTCATTTGAGACATGCGTTTATCATCGTATAAGGGAGTAACTGAATCTTTCTATTTAATCACGAAACAGAGTTTCTTTAAAGGGGCACACGTGCAAGATTTCCAAATTCATGGCACAAAATTCGCTTATCACGCAACAAACAAGGATTTCCACGATGAAATTCCTTTTAAAAATATTCGTGAACAAAATAAAGAGGAACAAATTCCCGTCATAATTTGGGCACATGGCTGGGGGCATTCACATCAAAACTGGCTGCCTCTGATCACACCTTTGGAACAGCGCGCAGAACATATTGCGCTTGACCTGCCCGGCTTTGGGCAATCCCCTCCACCGCCTGATGACTGGGGGACAGAACATTATGCCGATGCGATTGCCGCATGGTTAAAAGACAATAATTTTCCGCCTGTCCTGTGGATCGGACATTCTTTTGGCTGTCGTGTGGGGCTGCAAATTGCGGCGCGCCACCCCGAATGCATCAAAGCAATGAGCCTAATTTCCGGCGCAGGTTTAAAACGCAAACGCCCGCCCCTTAAAAAACTATATTTCGCTCTCAGAATAAAGCTGTTTAAGCTGCTTAGAAAACGCGTCCCCGACGGGGCATTTAAAGACAAACTGATGGCAAAATTTGGCAGTGTGGATTACAAAGATGCTGGTGCGATGCGTAAAATATTTATCCGTGTGGTGAATGAGGACTTAACCCCGCAAGCACAGAATATCCAATGCCCTGTTACGCTGATCTATGGTGAGAACGACACAGAAACGCCGTCTGAATTCGGCACGCGCCTCAAACAACTCATTCCAAACGCGCAGCTACACATCCTGAATGATCAAGATCATTACAGCGTCCTACAAAATGGCCGTCACCAAGTTATCAAACTCCTGAGTGACTTTATCAAAGAAAACGGGTAAAAGATAAGCATGATTGAAGACCTCGCGATACAGTGCATAACCCTGATTGCCTTTCTTGCTTTTGCAACGAAGCGTCTGATGAATTACCTGCACGCCTTACAGCAAGAAGATTATGATAACGGGCGTTTAATGACATGGATTGTCCGCCACAAGGTCTATGATTCGCGAGTTAGCCAGTTCCTGATTGTGATGAGCGGTGTGGCAATATTTACCGCAATCCCTGCGCCGATATTGAATATATTTATATTTCTGGCCTTTATTCTTGCGGCCTATTTCGAAAAAGACCCGCGCAAACAATCCAAGAAAACCCTCGCCATTACCAAGCGCGCCAGACGCATCCTGATTATGGCGTTATTCCTTACATTAATCTGTGCAAGTGGCGCGTTTTATATCTCGTTCCCTGCCATGTGGATTATTGTGGTGCAGCTTATCCCCTTCATGTTGCTACTTGGGAACAGTTCTCTCGCCCCTTATGAAGCGGCGGTTCAGAAAAAATTCTATAACGAGGCGCAAGCCAAGCTGGCAGAGGTTAACCCAACGGTAATCGCGATTACCGGATCATACGGCAAAACATCTGTGAAACATATTTTAGGGCACATCCTAAAGAATTCCGCACCGACCCTCACCACACCGGGCAGTGTAAACACCATCATGGGCGTTACCCGCATCATCCGCGAACAACTTGAACCCCATCACAAATATTTCATCACCGAAATGGGTGCGTATGGCCCCGGCTCTATCGCAGGATTATGCGCCTTTACGCCGCCTGACATCGGCATTATCACCTCAATCGGTCATGCGCATTACGAGCGGTTTAAATCTCTGAACACTGTTGTTCAGGCGAAATATGAGCTGGCCGAATCTGTTTTGGCGCGTAACGGCACGATGATTGTCCATGAGAAAACCCTGAAATTCGAGCATTCCCGCAATATCCGTCATCGCGCCATGGATAACTTCATCGCCTGCGGAGAGCCGAGCAAAACCCAGAACCCTAAAACCCAAAAAGAGTTCAGCTATCTTGCGCCCAATGATCTAAAGATCATCTCCGTGAAGCAAACACCAAAAGGGCTTTGCATCAAACTTGAATGGCGGGAGGAAAGCTATACCCTGCGCGCGCCGCTTTATGGTATTCATCACGGGCATAATATCGCGCTGGCCTTTGCGTGTGCAATGACCCTTGGCATGGATGCGAAAGACATCAAAACTGCGCTGGCCACAACCGTGCAAGTGCGCCATAGACTGGAAGTGAAGCAACAAAACGATGGTACAATCATTATCGATGATGCGTATAATTCCAACCCGCCGGGGTTTCGCTCTGCCCTGCATGTTCTTGGCGTTTTGTCGGAAGATCAAGGTGGACGCGCTATCTTGGTTACCCCCGGCATTGTTGAACTAGGCGCGGCGCATGATGAGGTTCACACAACCCTAGGCACGCTGGCCGCCGGAACATGTGATATTGTCATTGTCGTTAATCCAAAGCGTATTCCCACTTTCATCAACGCGTTCCAAGCCAATAGCCGTGGTAAAATTTTGATGGAAGTTGATAGCTTCGCCCAAGCGCAAGAATGGATTTTCGCGAATAAGAAGAATGACGATGTCATCCTGCTGGAAAATGACTTGCCCGATATTTATGAGCAGATATTAAAGATTTAGACGATCAGCCACCACAAATGTTCTCTGTTTGTTCCACGTGAAACAATACTAGGCTTCACCAATACGGCGAATTTCCCAGTGTAGGTATAAACCGAATTGATCGTGTACGCGCTTGATCAGCTCATCACCGAGATTTTCGAGATCGGCGGCGATGGCATCGCCTGTATTAATCATAAAATTCAAATGCTTATCACTCATTCGTGCGCCACCAATTTGAAGGTCTCGCCCACCGACTTTTTCAACCATTTGCCATGCGCGTGTTCCTTCGGGCAAACCGATGGCCTCCAGCTCTGCCGCAGAGGGATTTGCAAAGGTTGAACCGCCTGTTTTCTCTGATATAGGCTGGGTTGATTGACGGGTTGATTTGATCTCTTTAAGGCGCGCACGCACAACCGAGGTTTCCTCCGCTTTGCCTTCGAATATCGCGCCAACAAAAGTAATCTCTTTCGGCGCGCCGCAATAACGATAGCGAAAACCCATATCATCCAAATCAAGAGAAGCAAAACTTCCATTCCGCCCAAGCACCATGGCCGCAATCAATATATCCTTAATCTCTGTGCCATACGCACCTGCATTCATGCGCAGCGCACCGCCAACTGTGCCAGGAATGCCGGATAGGAATTCAAGACCGCCAATGCCCGCCTTCACCGCCGCAGCAGCAACGGAGCCATTCAGCGCACCTGCGCCCGCCATAATGCGCGTGCCTTGCACTTCAATTTCTGCAAAGGGCTTGCCCAGAGTAATAACACAGCCACGAATACCGCCATCACGGATAATGCAATTCGCCATGCCGCCCAAAACGAGGAGCGGTTCTTCAGGTGGATATTCCTTCAGGAACACCGCAAGATCATCAATATCATCAGGCGCGAATAAAAGATCAGCCGTTCCGCCGCATTTAAACCAGCTTTTTTGCCCTAAAGGTGCGTTTTCGGTGAATATCCCTTCATAGAGATTTACATTTACTTTGTTTATATTAGAGTGCGTCATGTCATTTACTTAACCACTGTTAGAATCCCATAGAAATTTAGATGAGTCCCCTACAATAAAGACTCGTTCAAATAATGTTTTAGCGGCCTTCTGTCGAGCCCAAAAAATTTGACACGACTTGTTAAATAAACTTTTCTCTTCGGACTTTGGAAGTACCCAGTCGTCAAATGTAATGCATAACCAATAGCCACTGTATTTATCGTTCTTAAGTTTTTTCTCATACGCTTGAACAAAGCCATCAGAAATTTTTTGAAACCACTTCTCTGTTTTAACTTCAACAAAAGACGTTTCGTTCTTGCCAAACACTCTTTTATGCTTAGATCCCGTTGCTTCTATTTTACGAAACGCAGGCACCATTCCACGTTTTTTTAATAACTCCATTTGCAAAGCCTCATTAAAACCATCAACTGCCCTTGTAAATTCTATCTTTTTCGAAACGCCACCAAAAATAATTTCACCATCATATTGTTCATGCTGCGAACAAAATTTTAGTCTAACGTTTGGCTTCTGAAGATATTCTGCAATAATAACTAAAGGGCGTATTTCGTAAAAAAAAGGATGGTGCAACCTGTGTCCATACTCTACTACTCCCTTGAGCACAGATTCTACAGATTCTTTTGCCTCTTCTAATCCAAGACCACTGGATCTATTTAACATGTCCTCAATAAGATCATAAGCATCTTGATCGATCACGCCACCGCGCCTTGTGTTTTCTGAATTTCTGAGGCCAACTGATCAGGCAAATCATAGGCCAGAGTTGTGATATTCCCTGCGCCCATCAGAATGATATAATCGCCCGAGTGCGCCAGTCCTGCAAGGATACGCGGCAAATCACTCTGACCTGATAACGCCTGAGCCGAGCGATGACCGTGGGTTTTCAGCCCTTGCACGAGATAATCTTTATCCACGCCCTCAATTGGCTCTTCACCTGCGGCAAAGACATCTGTGATAATCACGTGATCGGCATCGTTAAAGCAACGGCAAAACTCTTCGTATAAATCTTCAAGGCGGGAATATCTGTGCGGTTGCATAATGGCGATGACATTGCCATCGGTTTCTTTCACTGCCGCGCGCGCCGTTTTCAAGACCACTTCGATCTCAACAGGATGGTGCGCGTAATCATCAATGATGGTGATTCCCTCTACCGTCCCTGTTTTGGTGAAACGACGCTTCACGCCGCCGAAATTCGACATTGCTGCTTTCATTTTATCCGCAGATACGCCCATTTCTTTTGCGACGCTCAGCGCAACCAAAGAGTTTTGCACGTTATGCTCGCCGGGCATGGAAAGGTGGATATCCTTAATCACTTGCTCTTGCCCGTCATCAGAAAGCCAGCCTGCGAAAATCACGTCAAAGACGCTGCCCTCTGCGCCCGGTCTGATGTTTTCGGCGCGCACATCGGCTTGCGGGTTAAAGCCATAAGTGATGACCTTACGATCAGACACTTGTGCGGCGAGGCTTTGCACTTCGGGGTGATCGATACACAGCAACGCATAACCGTGAAACGGCAAATTCAGAACAAAACGCTTATATGCCTTTTTCACCCGATCAAAGGTTTTATAATGATCCATATGCTCGGGGTCAATATTTGTGACAACCGCAACAGTGGCGGGCAAGCGAATGAAGCTGCCGTCGCTTTCATCGGCTTCAACAACCATCCAGTCAGACTGACCAAAGCGCGTGTTGGTGCCGTAAGCATTCACGATACCGCCATTAACCACCGTTGGATCAAGCCCCGCCTGATCCAGCATTTGCCCAACCATAGAGGTGGTGGTGGTCTTACCATGCGTTCCCGCAACAGCAACAGAAGATTTCAGACGCATCAATTCAGCCAGCATTTCGGCGCGTTGCACCACGGGCACCTTCGCGGCGCGCGCGGCAATTAGTTCTTCATTATCATCTTTAACCGCAGAGGAAATCACAATCGCGGCAGGCAATGTGCCGTCAACACCGCGAATATGGTCAGGCGCATGCCCGATAACAACGCGTATACCCTGTTTACGCAGACGTGCAACATTCGCATTTTCCGCAATGTCAGAACCTTGCACATCATAGCCCAAAGACGCGAGAAGCGTTGCTATACCGCTCATCCCGATACCGCCGATACCGACAAAATGGAGCGTTCCTATATCAGGGGACATTGTGCGCATGTGGTGTGTACCTCATTCATTAGAATATTTGTTATCTTGAAAGATCCGCCATAATTGCGGTGACCAAATTACCGAGCTTTTTCGCCGCATCCGGCTTCCCGCATTCTTTAGCATGCACCGCAGCGCGAGACAAGCTGCTCGGATTTTGAAAAAATGTTTCTATTCTGGTGAGGAGTGCCTCTTGCGTGAAGCCGCCCTCTGTCATCACCCACGCGCCGCCAACATCGGCAACAGCGTTAGCATTCTTTTTTTGTTGCTGATCTTTATGATGCGGGTAAGGCACATAAATAGCGGGACGGCCTGCAACACTGACCTCGGCGACGGTACTGGCACCTGAACGGGCAATAACCAGATGCGCTTTTGTCAGCTCTCCCGCGACATCACCAAAGAAAGTGGCAAGCGTCGCATCAATCCCCGCATCCTGATAAGCCGCCTGCACAGTATCAATATCTACGGCGCGGCATTGCTGCACTATTTTCAAACGCTTGCGGTATTCCTCCGGCAATTGCGCCAAGGTTTGCGGGACGATCTCGCTAAATACTGTCGCACCAAGCGATCCGCCCATTACAAGAATTTGCATATCATCCGTATCAGAGAACGCCGGATATTCCAGCGCGTAAAGTGCAGATATTTCGGGGCGCACAGGGTTGCCGGTAATAACGCTGCGGAAGGTTTCTTCACGATCAAGCCCTGTCGTATTATCAGCAGACAAAGCGATACGCTCTGCATTTGGTGCCAAGAAGACATTGGCCTTACCGATGATGGCGTTTTGCTCGTGCAGTATTGTTAGAATATTCAATTTTTGTGCTGCGAATACACCCGGAACAGAAGGATAGCCACCAAAGCCAATCACAAGATCAGGCTTTAGAGATTTAACGAGCGTCAGAGCATGAACCACGCCCAAACCAAGGTTAACAACGCCCTTGATTTTGCCCATAATCCCCGCGCCCATCGTACCGGATTTCACAACATGGGTTTTGACCCCGTCAAACATGGAAGTAAATTTTGCGCCGCGATTATCTGTCATTAACTCAACACGATATCCACGCGCCAAAAGATCGCTGACCAGCGCGCTGGCGGGACTCATATGACCACCTGTTCCACCTGCACTGATTAAAACGAAATATTGTTTATCACTCATTTTTTATACTCTTATCCGCATCTATATTCGGGCTGCGGCGCATTGTCATAGAACTGCGCGCAATGGATGTCCGCCCTTTTTGACGGGTTAAGGCCAGCACCATCCCCATCGCTATCCCCATGGATATCATAGAAGAGCCACCATAGCTAATAAAAGGCAAAGTCATGCCCTTGGCCGGTAGAAGATTTACACTGGAACCCATATGGATCAAAGACTGGATGCTGAACATCGCCAACAACCCCCCCGCAGCAAGCACAGAAAACACATCATGCGTGTCTTGTAACCGCCTAAACCCGCGAAGTAAAATGAACAGAAACAGCGCAATCAGGATATAAGCAAAGGCGATGCCGCCTTCCTCCACCAACACAGAGAATGTAAAATCCGCATGCGCATCAGGCAAATTCATTTTCTCTACGCCCTGTCCTGGCCCAACGCCAACAATGCCGCCCTTTTTAATCGCCGCCAGCGACATCTCCACCTGATAATTATCACCGCTGTCTGGGTTAAAGAATCGATCCATACGGCTGCGCACGTGATGAAGCGAGAAATACGCCGCGACCAGCCCCGCCGATCCAATCGCAAACAGCACCGCCATATAGCGAAAACGCAATCCGGCGATAAAGATTTGAACGGCGAAGACGGTGGTCAAAACGATGCTCATCCCCAGATCAGGCTGCATAATCAACAGTGCCAATAAAACAAAATACAGCCCCACCGCAATATAATATCCAGGGAACGTCCCATCTTTTTTTGCATCCGTTTGGTAGGTGTTCACTTTTTGAATTGATTTTTTCTGTAGCGCGATCAACCACGCAGCCACAACAACAAAGGCTGGTTTCACAAATTCACTGGGTTGCAGCGAAAACCCCAAAATACTAATCCAGCGACGCGCGCCTTTCTCCTCTACCCCGAAGAACAGAACCAGCGCCATCATAATGCAGCCTCCCAGCAAAACAAGGCTGGCGAAACGCCAGACATAGCGTGGGCTAAGCATTGATCCGCCAATAATCAAAAACAAAGTCGGTATCAGAAATATGATGTGCTTTTTGATAAAATGATAATCACTCACCCCTATTTTCTGCGCAACCGCAGGGCTGGACGTTGCAACCAAAGCAATGCCAAAGACCAGCAACGCCATGATACAGCCAAGCATCGCGCGATCCACCGTCCACCACCATGCGCCCAAGAAAGAACGATCCATCCGCGAAAACGCCTGAGGCTGTGATCGGGATTGAGTAGAAGAAATATCTGTATCAATGTCAGGCATATACTTTTGATTTATTCTTGTGATTATTCTTAATCTATTCTTGGGTTACTCTTCTAGCGTCTTCACGAAAGCTGTGAATTTATCACCGCGATCTTCAAATGATTTAAATTGATCGAATGATGCACAAGCAGGTGAAAGCAGAACCACCCCCGCGCCACCCGGCTGTCCACGATTTTCCTGCGCCATGGCATGTGCCTCGGCAACCGCTTTTTCCAAATCATAACACCGTGTATAATCCAGTCCATAATTATCAAACCAGCTTGCAAAATCTTCTGTTGATTCGCCGATCAAAAAAACATGCTTCAAATGCGAGAAAAACTCTTCCAGCCCATCAAGGCCAGTTTTCTTTTGCCGTCCGCCGACAATCCAATACACATTATGCCGACACCCTAGCGCCACCGCAGCAGATGCCGCGTTGGTTGATTTACTATCATTCACATAAGATACGCCATTAATCGTACGTACAAGATATTGACGATGATTAAGGCCGGGGAACGTATTCATTGCGCGCCAGATATCCTCTGAGGCAACCCCGACTTTGCGCAAGGCAGCATAAGAACAGGCCGCGTTTTGATAATTGTGAATACCCCGTAGACTGGGAATCGTGGACAAATCGCCGACTTTAACTTCATCGTCTTCCGAGGCATCATAGAGCCACTCATCTGCGACATACACGCCATCAGACAACGGTTTCATCGTTGAAACCTCGGTAACTTTCCGTAAGCCCAGATCTTTTGCACGATCATAGATGCGCTGCGTATGCGTATCATCACTGCAAATAATCGCGACATTATCGGTGCTGCTCTTGCTTAAGCCAACAAGGCGCGCCTTCACTTCCATATAGTGATCCATATCCCCGTGGCGATCAATGTGGTCAGGCGTTAGGTTCAATATGACAGAGATATCAGGCCTGAAGGTCGGGCAAAGATCGATCTGAAACGATGAAATCTCCAGCACAACCCATGCATTTTTATCACTGACATCCAATTCAAATACCGCTGTACCTATATTCCCGCCAAGCAACGCCGGTTTTCCGCATTCTTCCAGAATATGGTGGATGAGCGTTGTCGATGTAGATTTACCGTTTGTCCCTGTCACACCGATAGTCTTGCGATCAGGGAAGATGCGATAGAATAATTCGATATCACAGATAATATCAAGATCGGCCGCTTGCGCTTTTAATACAATATCATGGGGCTGTGGATGCGTCAGAGGAATACCGGGTGAAAGCAGCAAGAATGCATAATCGGAAAATGCGCGATCATTACCCTCCAGCAACTCAACGCCCATATCTTTCGCAAGTGCAAGATTTTCCGCATTATCATCGCCTGCAACAATAACCGCCCCCGCCTTTTTCAGAGCTTTTATGACGGACAGCCCCGTACGACCAAGGCCGAACACCAGAACAGGCTTACCGGAGAGAGCTTTGACAAAATCTAAAATCTCGGTCATATGCATCCTATATAACGATTAGTGTTTCCCCTTCATTTTCGCACAAGGCGAGAAAAGCGTAAAGCGTATAATATCATAAAGTGGCGATGTCTTACATATCCGGCGATTGTGACTGAAGAGAATATCCAACAGCACGCGAAAATCCGGAATCATCAAAGACAGCTTTATAGTCGGAGTTATTATTTTTCTCATGGAACATATCTGCATCAATGATGACAGGAACGCCTGCATTAATCTGCGCATAAACCCTGTGCGTTTCGGGATCTATAAAATTAATATTGGGAATATCTTCTATGCATTGCGCAATAAAGTCCAGATTATTTTCAGGTAGCATTTCATCACTTGAAGGATAAATTTCATCGGCGGAACTGCCACTAATATCAATTTTTTGATACCTACAAACATCCATTAAGCTGGACACATCAAGAATATTCATTTCATCATAGGTTCCATAAGCAACAGTTGTTGGGTCATCTCCCTTAGGAACATTATTATTTAAAAACTCATATCTGAATTCCGGCCCTTCACCATCTTTGCGCTGAAAGAATTTATTTTGCATTCCCCTATAGGCATCGACAGCCAAAGCCAGAAAATCGTCCGGAGATCTATACCGCCCTGTCTCTTCACCCCTTTGCCAGCCGCGTTCAACCAATTCCTCCGGCGCAGTAATGATAAAGAACATGAACGTACATTCTGCTTTGCTCACATATGAATAACTTCCTGACGTTTCCAAAGATTGAGCATCAAAGGAATCAAAACGAAACCGATCAATAAGTATATTAGACATAGCATTCTGTGGGGCAGTTTCGACTTTATCCTTCATATAGCGATCCAGCTTCATATCAATCAGAACAAGTTCTTCTCCAGTCAATGAGCCTGCATATCTTTCTGCCACACCCAAGTCATCATAATCGATCAATGATTTTCGGCAAATATCAGGACTGATCAAGGCAAAATCATCTGTACCGTTGAACCCTGTCTCTTCCAGATAATGTGTCGGCGCCGTTTTCAGTTTCAAACGTAAGGTGCTTTTACCTGCTGCAGATGCTCCTTTTAAGGATATTACAATAGCTTCTGTGGATATCGGGATTGATTTATACCCCTCGACCTCCATCGCATTCTTAATATAAGGGGCAACCATGTCCCCTAAAATTTTACTGCCGTAATCATTACACGTTAGATTATTGACTACTTTTTCCAATACATCACGATCAATCAATACGCGCCCATGCTGTATCATAAGAAGGCTCGCTACCTTATGAAGGTATTTATGAATTGTCCTGCTTTGCGCAGTCTCTGCATTCGTTGCTTTTTCTTTAAACCCTTGAACATATTGATAATGCGCTTCTTCTGTTGATAATACTGGTTTAGCGACTTTTTTATCATCCTTTTGAAAAAAACCAAACAAAGCACTCAGCCCTGATTTCTTCTTATCTACTTTTGGCTCTATTTTTTCAAAAATAGTTGCGTTAAGTATCTCGGAAATTTCGTTTGATACATCCGCCCTAATATCTTCATACCTACCTGTAAAAGCATCCATGTGGGGGGTTATGTATTGATCCAGCAGGGTTTTAACTGTCTCACGATATCTAATGCCCAAATCCTGATACTCATGCCCCTCTTGAATATTAATATCAGCCATGACACGAACGAATGTTTCGTGGACAATAAGCCTTTCAGGTCGGCAAGCCACCACTCGTTCAGCTTTAAGGCCGGTAAGTTTTGCAAATTCAAAGGCATCATCAATGCTAGTAAACACATTTTCAGGCCTGAAACAGCTGGAAAGGTGCATATATTCCTTTGGTATAGACGATAGAACCCCTGGGTTCCATGCGTCATACTCTTTTTTATCACTCATAGCGGTAATACCTTCTAGGCTTTTTTATCTCAATCAACTCACCAAAGAAGGCTTAACATATAATCAATATTTTTATCAACATATATAAGATAATAGTAATGTACCTAGCGCAGCTTAAGCGTTGCGAGTCCGACTAAAGCGAGAATAACGGCGATAATCCAGAACCGGATAACGATTGTCGGTTCTGACCAGCCCTTTTTCTCAAAATGATGATGCAGCGGTGCCATGGCGAATACGCGCTTGCCCGTGAGTTTAAAAGACACCACCTGCACAATGACAGAAACAGTCTCAACGACGAACAGCCCGCCGATTATTGCCAGAACAATCTCATGCTTGGTCATCACCGACACGGCGCCAAGAAAGCCACCCATCGCAAGAGAACCGGTATCGCCCATAAAAATGGCAGCAGGCGGGGCATTATACCACAAGAACCCCATCGCGCCGCCAATCACCGCGCCGCAAATAATGGCCAGCTCTTCTGTTCCCGGCACACGGTGCAAATACAGATATTGCGAGAAATCAACATGCCCGACAAGATAGGCAATCAAGCCAAAACATCCCGCCGCAATTGCAACAGGCACAATCGCCAAGCCATCCAAACCATCGGTTAAATTCACCGCATTAGACGCACCGATAATTACAATCAGCGACCACGGAATAAAGAACCATGACAGATTAATCAAAACATCTTTGAAGAAAGGCGGCGCGACATGCGTTGATAGATCCGCAGGCAAAGCGTTCATAATCCCTACAGTTACAACAGTTCCGATAATGATTTGCGCCAAAATTTTAATTCTGCCCGACAAGCCTTTTGTATTGCGCTTAGTCAGTTTCAAATAATCATCGGCAAAACCGATTGCCCCGTATCCAACCATAATCAGCAACGCATACCAAACAAACGGATTGGATAAATCCGCCCATAAAAGAGTGCTGATACACACAGAAATCAAGATCATCAGCCCGCCCATTGTCGGCGTTCCTGCCTTTTTGAAATGCGATTCTGGCCCGTCTTCACGGATGGGCTGCCCCTCTTTTTGCTTGGATTTCAACCATTTTATCATTGGCTTGGCAATCAAAAAGCATATAATCAACGCCGTGCCGATTGACATACCTGTCCTGAAGGTTACCGAACGAAACAGGTCAAAGAACAGAAATTGATCGGCATATGGTGTTAATAAACTATAGAGCATGTGTGGATTTATTCTTCTTGTAAGAGTTTGCTTTTACGATTCTTAACGCTTCAATCATTTTGATCTTCATAGACTTACCCTCTTGTTTAAAAATCAGCAAGTCACCCGGCGATAAAACATCTGCTACTATTTTCTCAACCTCATCATTTTTGTAAAGCGTAGAAAGCAAATTATGCACGTTCTGCAGTTTCGGCTGCCCGCGTGAGGCATAGATGAAATCCATATTTCCCATGCGAAACGGCACCGCGACATCGTTATTACCGCTGCGTGTGTGATACGTCTTCGGAAAATCCACATGCTCCAGCATCACAGTTTGGCGACCATCACCCAAATCAATCATGTTATTCACGCGAAAGACGATGCCACGCTGTTTTTGCCTCGGTGCAACCCGAACCGTCACGGTCTTTGTCTTTAGATGAGACCAGTAATAGCGGTTATTCTTAATCATTTAGTTTTGTTCCTTATTTACTCTACACAACGCTACGCAATGCATTATTGACTTCACACACATCATCAAAAGGGTGCGTAACCCCATCGAAGGTCTGACCTTGCTCGTGCCCTTTTCCGGCAACGAGTAAAATATCGTTTTGGTTCATTTGCTGAACGGCAAATTCTATGGCTTCATGGCGATCCGCGATTTCATGGGCTTCGCTATCCATTTGGCTTAGAATTTCTTTGCGAATTGCGGCAGGGTTTTCACTGCGCGGATTATCATCCGTGACAATGGCCACATCCGCTAAACGAGAGACAATCTCCCCCATCACTTTACGTTTTGTCGTATCGCGATCACCGCCACAGCCAAAGACACAAAGCAAACGCCCTTTCGTATGGGAGCGTAGCGCATCCAGCACATTTTCCAGCGCATCAGGCGTATGCGCATAATCAACATAGGCATGAAGCCCGCCATTTGTGATCACTTGCAAGCGTCCGGGGACCGGCTCTAATGTACCGAGCAGTTTGGTTAATTTTTCAGCATTATTAGAATCCTGCGCCAAAACACAGGCCAGCGCGCACAAAGCATTCATCACCTGAAATTGTCCGACCAATGGCAGAGAAACAGCATAAACCTGCCCCGCAATTTCAATCTTTATATCCTGCGCATTTTCTGCAATTTGACGAGAGACAAGCTTAACATCCTCGCCCTTTTCGCCATACGACAACACACGCACACCGCGCGCCTGACATATAGATAATAATGGTTCATATTCGGGGATATCCGCATTGAGCACCGCCACACCATCATCCGCCAAAAGATCAGAGAACAAACGTAACTTCGCCGCCAGATACGCGTCCATACTGACGTGATAATCAAGATGATCTTGCGAGAAACTGGTGAAGGCCGCAATATTAACGCGTACACCATCCATGCGATATTGCTCTAGCCCTTGGCTGGAGGCTTCTAAAGCAACGTGGGTCACACCATCCTCTGACAATTGCGCAAGCATTTCATGCATCAAAACAGGCGGCAATGTTGTCATAGTGCCGGATATAGTGCCGTAATAGAACGATTTTTTACCTAACGCTGTCCATAACTGATTAACAAAATACGCGACAGATGTTTTACCGTTCGTACCACCCACAGCAAGGATATGCTTTGGTTGTTCTTTGTAAAATTCCGCGACGATATGGCTGAATGTTTTACGTGGCTCATCATCGATTATTAAGATTGCATTCGATGTTTCAGGCAACTCTACGCTCTTATCAGCCAAGACAACCGTCGCGCCGCGTTCTAACGCGTCATCAATATAATCGCGCCCGTCAGAATGTTCCCCTTGAAGTGCTGCGAACAAATATCCGGGCTTAACCTGACGGTTATCCTGCGCAACACCTTTTAACGATTGAATATCAAACTCAGTATGAGACAAGACTTTTTCCTCCTATTTTCTTTTTCTTTTTATCGTGGAGATAAGGCTCTAGACTTGCGGCCATATCATTATCGGCATCATATTGATCCGCAGGTAAACCAAGGATAGAGGCCATGGATGTCAAAATACGTTTCACCGCAGGCGCAGCAACCCAGCCCGCCGTGGCATAGCCATAACTTTTCTTATTCCCGTGCGGTTCGTCCACCATCACCATCAAAACATAGCGTGGATTATCCATCGGGAACGCACCAACAAATGAAGATATCAGCTTGTCACGACGGTAATATCCGCCAACGCTTTTCTCTGCCGTACCTGTTTTTCCGCCAAGAGCGTAGCCCTTAACATCCGCATTTCTGCCTGTGCCTTTGGTTACAACAAGGCGCAGCAATTTACGCATTTTCTCTGATGTTTCCTCTGAAATCACACGCACATCAGTTTTCACCTGCGCAATCGCATCCTCATCAACCTTCACCAACACAGGGCGAACTGCCATGCCGCCATTAACGATAGAGGCCACTGCCGCGCTCATCTGCAATGGCGTGGTCGCCAAGCCATGACCATAAGAGGCGGTTAAGGTTGTTGATTTCCGCCAGACCTTAGGCACGATTGGCCGCCCGATTTCACGGATATCAAAACGCATCGCATCCAGCAAACCAAGGTCGGCATAGAACGCACGTAACGCTTTGCCGCCAATCATCTGCCCCATTAAGGCACTGCCGATATTCGAGGAATACATAAAGACTTCAGGAATCGTCAAAATGCGTTTCTTGGCGTGATAATCACTGATCGTGAAACGCCCTATCTTCAAAGGCTTACGCGCATCGAATGTTTTGCTCATCGGCACATTGTGTAGTTCCAGCAACGCCGCTGTTGAGAAAATCTTGAACATAGAGCCAAGCTCATAAACGCCGAGGGTCAGGCGATTGAATATTTCACGGTCTTTTGCATCACCTGCCGCATTCAAATCAAAGTCAGGCAAAGACACACCCGCCAGAACTTCGCCCGTATGCACATCTAAAATAATGCCCGATCCGGCCTTGGCGGTAAATTCATCCATTGCACGCCCAAGCTCGCGGCGCACAACATGCTGTAAACGCAGATCCAGTGACAAATGCACATCCTCGCCCGCGCTTAATACATCATCATAACCACGTTCAATCCCCGCCAGCCCAAGACCATCGCGATCCGTATAGCCAACAAGATGCGCGAACAGAGCGCCTTGCGGATACACACGTTTATACTCGTATTTGAAACCAAGGCTGGGGTCGCCGATTTCCAGCACAGCTTGTTGTTGCGCGGGAGTGATATTATGCGCGATCCAGCCAAAACGGTTCTTGCCCTGCATCACAGAGGATATTTTAAGACGATCCAAATCAGGGATAATCTTCATCAAAGATGCGCTCAAAAATGCCTCATCGAAAACCAAAGACGGATCAACGAACAGAGACGGTGTTTTCAGCGTTGTAGCCAGTAAGAACCCGTGACGATCATAGATATCACCGCGACGTGGCGTTAAGGATTTAATGTCCTGCGCTTTTGCAACCGCAACACTCATAGAAGGTTCTTGGAACAAGGATTCATTTTGCACAACCGCAAGATCAAGCAAGCGTACCATTACCAGCAAATAGCCCAAGGCAAAGCAAACACCCAAAATAGACAAACGGCTCTGCGCCATAAAGACTGAGGATCTACGGTCTCCATCAATCAAAATGGCTTGACGCCGCGCATGTTTCCAAATCATCGCGACCCTCCATTTATATATGAAGGAGCAGTATTACTTGTATTTCTAGTGGGATAAATCGCCTGAATAGGCTTAGGGGATGATGCATCATAGGAGATATCACGATGCAAAGGCGATCTTTGGGGGATAAAGATCGCGGCTTGAGGATCATGATCGGGAATGACACTCATATCGGAAATAAGCTGGGCGGCTTCGGGGGATATTAAATCAATATAGTCTGTGGCTAAGGCTTCGAGACGAACAGGATTATTCAAATACGCCCACTCTGCCTTTAAAACGCGGATGCTTTCTTCTTCACGCGCAATTTCATGATCGAGGCGTTTAATATCACGTTCGGCGCGCTGCACATGGTGACTGACATCCATCAGCATTGCGCCACTGGCAATCACCAGCGCAGAAACAACGATATATTTCAGGATAATGCCTCTCATATCACGTGCGCCCTTCATTCAAAGGACAACGGATACCGGCGCGCAAACGCGCAGAGCGAGAGCGCGGGTTTTCCGCCACCTCTTTATCAGACGGTTTAATCGCCTTACGGGAATTCAACGTAAAAATCGGCTCAACATCACTGGTTACGGATTGCGGTAAGTGGCGAGAGCCTTTGGCTTGCGTGTTAGATTTTTCCTTCAGGAAACGCTTCACACGACCATCTTCCAAGGAATGAAAAGCCACCACAACAAGGCGGCCATCTTCCGACAATATATCTTCGGATACGTCCAGTGCGCGCTCCAGCTCACCCAGCTCATCATTCACTGCGATGCGCAAAGCCTGAAACGTGCGCGTTGCAGGATCGATTTTATCTTTATGTGTTTTCGGCACGACAGAACGCACCGCGTCGGCAAGTTCCAACGTGCGCTCAAACGGTTTTTCTTCACGTAGTTCAATTATTTTTCGTGCAATGCGACGGGACTTACGCTCATCCCCATATTCGTAGATCACGTTCGCCAGCGCGTCTTGCCCGTAAGTATTCACGATATCGGCGGCAGTTTGACCGTCGCTTTTCATATCCATGCGCATATCCAGCGGCCCGTCGAAACGAAAGGAAAAGCCGCGCTCCGCCTCGTCAATTTGCATTGAAGACACACCGACATCAAGGACAAAGCCGTCAACGCGCTCAACACCCGCAGCCTGCAGCAATGATTTCACATCGCCAAAACAGCCGCGTAGAAAATTAAAGCGATCACCATACTCACCATCAAAACCATCCGCCGTGATGCGCGCATTATCATCGCGGTCAATCGCATAGACCGTGCAATTTGCGGCTTCTAAAATCGCGCGCGTATAACCACCCGCACCAAACGTGCCATCAACATAAACACCACCATCTTTAGGAGATAATGCCGCCAGAACCTCGGGCAGCATTACAGGGTAATGTGTATCGGACGATGCTTGTGTCGCGGTCATTGACTGCCCCCCGTATTACCAGAATTTTTGGGAACGGTTAATTTACGATCCTGCACCGCGCCGCGCGCTTGCGCTTTACGGCGCGCGAACATCTCGGGATTCCATATCTGGAACTTACGCCCCAGACCGACAAAGGTCACACGATCACCAAGGCTTGCGGCCTCGATCAATTCAGCCGGCAAGGTCACGCGCCCTTCACTATCAAAGAATAACTGAACGCTTTCGCCGAAAATAGTAGTGGCAAGATCATCTTGATCGTCAGAGAACAGATCATAGTGATCCATACGGTCGCCGATCTCATCCATCTTCGCCCAATCAAAGCCTTCCAGACAAGAATGCTGGTTCGAGCAAAACAGCACAACGCCGTGATGAAGCTGATCCGCCAAAGCCGCACGGAATGGCGCAGGCACGGATACCCGTCCCTTTTTATCGACCTTATTCGTAAATGTTGACAAAAACAGCGCCATGAAGCCAAAACCCTTAGATAGCCAGATGAAAACCAAAAGAACACCAAAACACGCCCGTTCGCGACACGTCATGGATATATATGGGATATCATGGGAATAGTTGGGACGTCAACAAGAACTCATTGTAATACCCTAATAAATAACATATTTTTTATTTTGTTGATAAAGTTGTGGATAAGTATGTGCGTAAGTAAGCCTAGTAACCAACATATGAATACTTCGCCCAATATTTATAAATGCCCGCATACATTTCATAACGTTATAAAATGAAGGAAAATAACTTTAAATTCCGCCACTTCCGATCAAAATACCATGACAGAAATTCTATTTTGCATAAAAAATGCACTTTTTCTGGATATTTTTTATATGCGAAACCCCTTATATTCCGCGACATACAAAATTAAGTTACTGCAAAACATAGAAAAACCCTTGCATTTTACGAAATAAATATGCTAAAACTGGTTTCACTTACTAAATAGTAACGACTAACCTGTGTGGGGAATAAATTATGCTTATGAGTATATTAATGCTTGTTCTTGCTGTAAACGGAGGCCTGTATATGGGTACGATTTTGTATACATATCATGCCAACAAATAACCGTTAAACCTTTATAGCCGTGTGTTTCGTGGGGATTCTTATAAACATACAGACGAACAAGAAAACCAATGAAAACCGCCGGACACTCCTCCGGCGGTTTTTTTATAATCGCTAAAAACGGCCTATGCATAAATAATGTACTTATATACATTATTTAACATAAAATGAGAAAATGTCGAAGAAATCTATAAGCCGGGTTCTGTCCTGATAAATCAGGGGTGACCATTCATCTAGGATATCTGTTACCAAATACCTCAAGCAACCTACCCGAGCCACAGTGCGAAAAACACCTGTTACCGAAGTAACATGCAGCTCCTATTTGGTTTTGCTTCCGACGGGGTTTACCATGCCAAATCCGTTACCGAATTCGCGGTGCGCTCTTACCGCACCTTCTCACCTTTTCCCCTCGCCATCCGAAGATAAAGAGAGGTAGTTTATTTTCTGCAGCACTGGCCGTAAGGGGTTGCCCCCTCCCCGGACGTTATCCGGCGTCGTTTTTCCGTGAAGCCCGGACTTTCCTCTACACATCATAAGACATATAGCGGCCACCCGATTTCTTCGACCACGGCACAATGATTGTTTTAAAGATAAATATCAAGAAATTTTAACGCACATGTGTGAAAACCATCTGAAGTGCTACGCGTTACGGCAAACATACTCTTTGATTCTTGCATTCTACACACAGACACTATATTATGAAAAAAAGTGGGAATTCACGATGCCAGAATCTAAACAAGATATGTTGACCAGATATTTTAACCGTGCGGTAGAATATCCCAATGTAACTCATGATAATTTTAAACAATCCTTTATTATAGCTGTCGGCAAAGATGAGGCTGAAAAAGCTGATCCGGCGATGATTGTAGACGACAATAATTTTTCTTTTCAATCTTCAAACCACACCGTTCGACTTGCAGGCGCAATACAAGATGTCGATACGTACGATGTTACAATTAAAAAAGAAGATGGGGAATCGGTTACATTGCGTGATCGCGTAGCCTTAATAGGGTTTGGATCAAACTCTGCACCCGAAATACTGAAAACAAAATTTAATGACTTTGTTACGGACACAAAAAATCCGGAAGATAATCAAATTGTTGTTATGCAAGGGAACTTACAAAGTCATGTTGTTGTTGCCGCTGCTTTCTATAGTGATATAGGGCCCGTTCCTGCAACATTGCATCGAAAAGAAGGCGACAGCGCATCGGTTACAATAGGTTTCTATACGAAGGAACAAGCCGAGCAGATGACCGGTACAGAGCAAAGCTATGCCGGGGTTGAGCTAGACACAGATATAATACTGAAAGGCGGCTCTGCAGTAAAAAACCCATTGGCTTATGTTGCCGTATGGGGCGCTTTAACAAATGAAGATGGGGAATTAATGGCAAACCCAAGTATCCCTCAACAAACAGATTTACCACAAGTTGAAACCAGAGAAGTCATTGAATATGCGATGAGCATAACAAACCCTGAAATGAATAACATAAAGCCATACATAGAAGGGCATTCAATGGGGCTTCCCGGACTCAGCGATGAAGACATAGCCGAAAAAGAAACAACACGTTATATTAGAACCGATATACTGGTAGAGCACGCCACGCCCAGTAATGTAATCGGGAATCTTGTTTTTCCACCATCCATTTACGAGGATACTCCATCTGCGAATGCTCCAGAACCTACGTTCAGCGCAGAGACAGAGGATGATATGTCTATAGAACATGCTCCGGATCCAATGTAAAAGCAGTTTAACTTTCTCTTTAAATTCCACCACGGTTTTGGCGCATTAACGATAAAAGCCGCGCAATGGATTGCTCGCGCGCCACGCCTTCCACTTCAGCAAGGAAGGTCTTGGGGTGATAATGGCGATGGAATGCGGTTACAATATCCACGTAAGCCGCCATAGGGTTATAGCCAAGCGCAATGAACAGCTTTCCCGCCTCATAATCATTACGGGCAATTTTTTTGGCTTGTTCCAACTCATCAACCGTAGGATCAGGCCAAAGGCCGACCCCTTGCACAGACAGCCATTCCCAGTCGAACAGCTCCCCCGGGTCTTGTTTGCGCTCCGGCGCGACATCGGAATGCCC
Source organism: Alphaproteobacteria bacterium (assembly GCA_002401695.1). GTDB lineage: Bacteria > Pseudomonadota > Alphaproteobacteria > Micavibrionales > Micavibrionaceae > UBA1672. The sequence goes on along the minus strand of NVTV01000002.1, from coordinate 52,640 downwards.
AAGGACATGGACGATATCATGACGTGCCATAATTTCGCGACAAAGCTTTGCCACCGCTTGCATTTGCTCTACCGGAAAAGGATGATAGCCAAATTCATGCCCGCGATTAACAATTTCAATACCGATAGAATGTGAATTAATATCCGTTTCATGATCCCAATAGGCAATGCCCGCATGCCATGCACGCTTATCCTCGGGCACTAAATTATCAATAGAGCCATCCTCATCAATCAAATAGTGGGCGCTGACCTCGATTTTAGGGTCAGTGAGGCGATCTTTTGCCGCTTGCATGCTCTCCATCCCTGTATAATGCAACAGGATGATAGACGGCTCTATGCCTTGCGGGCGATCACCATAATTCAGCAATTTTGTTTTTTTTAGAAACATTTCTCTCATTCCTTGCGAATAGTCTCATAGAGGTATAATAACGTTAAAACATGAAAAAAGGTAGAATTATGCGTATTATTACAATAATTGCTATATTCGTGGGGCTGATAGGACTGACCTTTACCGCCCTGAACACACCGTCTTTGGCGGTAGAAGGCGTATTAGATGCACAAGGAAGCGACCTAATGACAGATAAGCCCGATAATTACCCCCTCGCCACGCTGGCTGGTGGCTGCTTTTGGTGTTTAGAGAGCGAATTTCGCGCTTTGGACGGTGTTTTACACACAAATGTTGGTTATACGGGCGGAGATTTACAAGAACCCGGCTATCGCGACATCACAACAGGCCAAACAGGCCACGCCGAAGCCATAGAGATCACCTTTGACCCTGATAAAGTATCCTATGAGGAATTAGTCACATTCTTCCTGACCAAAGCCCATGATCCAACCACGCTGAACCGTCAGGGTGTTGATGTTGGCACGCAATATCGTTCGGAAATTTTCTATCATGATGACGCGCAAAAAGAGATTGCCGAGGAGTTGATCGCAAAAGTAGATGCGCAGAAGACATACAGCAATCCCATCGTAACCAAGGCCAGTGCGGCGGTGAAATTCTGGGCAGGTGAGGAATATCACCAGCAATATTACGAGAAGTACGAAAAAGAGAACGGCGAAGTTCATCCACGCGTTTTCTATAAGAAGCAGGCCAAGAAGCTGAAGCTGCAACAAAGGCCATAAATGGGATTTTCGATTGGTGACATTGCGATTGATGACCCCGTCTTTTTGGCGCCGATGTCGGGCATCACCGACTTGCCTTTTCGTAAGCTGATTAAACAATATGGCGCGGGGCTTGTATTCTCCGAAATGATTGCCAGCCGTGAAATGATTCAAGAGACCAGCCGGTCTTTGAAGATGAACGAAAATTATGCCGAAGAGTTCCCCATGGCAGTGCAGCTGGCGGGGTGTGATCCCGATATTATGGCCGAAGCGGCGCGCATGAACGAAGCCCGAGGCGCAGCGATTATCGATATCAATTTTGGTTGCCCTGTTAAGAAGGTGGTTAAGAAAATGGCTGGCTCTGCGCTGATGCAGGATGAAACGCTGGCGACGGAAATTATGGCGGCAACCGTGAAAGCGGTGAAAATCCCTGTCACGGTGAAAATGCGCCTTGGATGGGATAATGAAAACCGCAACGCCCCCACTCTGGCCAAAAAGGCGGAGGATGTCGGCGTGCAGATGATTACCGTCCACGGAAGAACGCGTGATCAGAAATATAACGGACAAGCCGATTGGCAGGCGATCCGCGCAACAAAGGATGCCATTAATATCCCGCTGATCGTGAATGGAGATATTCTGACCCCACAAGATGCGATTGATGCCATGGAACAATCGGGTGCGGACGGGGTTATGATTGGGCGCGGGTGTCAGGGCAAGCCGTGGTTACTGCAACAAATCATGACATATTTGAAAACCGAGATAATCGGCGCGGAGCCAAGCACAGCTGAAAAGCTCGCCCTTATACTAAATCATTACGACGCGATCTTAGAGTATTACGGAGAGCGTAAAGGCGTACCTTTTGCGCGTAAGCATCTGTCTTGGTATTGCACGGGGTTTAGGGGCGCGGCAGAATTCAGAGCTAAGCTCAACAGGCTAAAAGACCCCGATGAGGTGCGTGACAATCTCCATGAATTTTTTACACCGTTTATTGAGGCGGCGTGATTCTAATAATGTTCTAGTAATCTTCTAATAATGTGGAGGTCTATCTTGCGCGGCGCGCTCGATTGAAGACAGTGACGCATCACCATCATCACCGCCGCCTTCCAGACGATCAATCTTAGACAACGCCTTATCCAGACGCGCCTTTAACAGCTCCATTTGCCTCCACTGATCGGTGATCACAGTGTTCAGCTCTTGAAGTTGCTGATCCTGATAGGCCAGCGCAATTTCGATCTCTTGTAATTTATCTTCATTCATAATGCAGGTCATATCACAAAATCATAACTTTGCACTAGCGATTTCACGCGCAATGGTTAGAATGCGCAAATCATGACGATAACACGAAAATTATTTACGCTGCTCTGTAAACCGACGTTGTTAAACTATACGATTCCGATCGTCATGGCCTACCTTGTCACGGGAACAATTGCGCAGAAATATATCGGACTGTATCAGGCAACGCATATATTCTTCGCCGCGCCTATCGTTTGGGTTGGCGGCATTATTCCATTGCCCGGTATGCCGATATTTCTGGGGCTGATCTTCATTAATCTGACCTTTAAGCTGGTATTCAAAAGCCCGTGGACGGTACGCAATTCCGGCATTATTCTGACGCATATCAGCGTGCTGTTATTATTGTTGGGCGGGTTGTTTACGGCATTATTCAGCAGTGAAGGCTATATCGCTTTAGGTGAGGGAGAGCAAAAGAGCATCATCTCCGATTATCATATGCGTGAGTTCGTGATTATGAATGAGCAAGGCAGAACCTTAATGACGCTCAATCACCAAGATATCAAAGCGCACCATTCCCTGAGCCTTGATAAGCAATTCCCCTTCGCCATCGATATTCACGAAGCCTGTGAGAATTGCAAAATTGTGGCACGCGAAAACAAGACAAAACACCATATCGGCATGGCGCAGCATATGCAGTTAGAAACCGCACCGCCCAAGAAAAACAACGAAGAGAATATGGCAGGCTTGGTCTTTCAGGTCACCTACGATGATACGCACGAGATCTTTGTCTCGCTGGAAGATGTTCCGAAATACCCCACGATTTCGGTGGATGGGAAAACCTATAAATTCGCGCTGCGCAGGCAACATAGAAGGCTGCCATTTTCCATTACCTTGCTGGCGTTTAAAAAGGATATCCACCCCGGCACCGATATGGCCAAAGCATACCAATCTACCGTCTTGATACGGGATGGCGACATGCAATGGGAAAGCATTATTTCGATGAACGAGCCTTTGCGGTATAAGGGCTACACCTTTTTTCAATCCTCGTTCATTAAGACGCCGCAGGGCGATGTATCAGTGCTGGCGGCGGTTTGGAATGTCGGGCGATCTTTTCCCTATATTTCGGGTCTGACCATGTGTATCGGCCTGATTGTGCATTTATTTATGCGCGGACGTAGCCCGAAGAAAAAACCCAAAAACGGAAAGGATAAACATGCCTAGATTTTTGATCCTTTTATCCGTAGTTTGCCTGTTTTTTACCATGCCCGCCCAAGCACAAGGCCAAGATGTTGTGCAACTTGATACCTCCTCTATCGCGCGGCTGCCCATATTGCATGAGGGCAGAATAAAGCCATTAGACAGCTTTGCCCGCATACAGTTGCGCACCTTTTCAGGCAAAGAAAGTGGCGCGCTGGCTTGGCTGATCGAGACATTATTTGACCCTGCACGCGCAGAAACACGCCCTGTTCTGAAAATTATCAATCCCGAGATATTAACAATCCTGCATTTGGAACGACGTAAGAATAAGCTCTATTCCTATAAGGAGATATCCGAAGTTCTGCGCACAAAACAAAAAATGATCCTCAGCATTGTCGGCGCGGATGAGGCGGACTGGTCAGTGCAGCAAAGAGAGCTGATTATCCTGCAAAAGAACGTTGTATCTTTGCAAAATCTGCTCGGCAGTTTAACGCTTATCCTGCCGCTTTCCACAACATTACCCAACAGCCTGCCCGCGCCGTTTAAACCTTACACCGAAAGAACGCTCAGCTTTGTCGAGACGCTGGAACTTCAAGGTGTTTTGCAAGCAACGCTGAAAGATATTATCGCCGAAAAAAAACATGATATCGAGGCATATACACCTGAAGAACAAGCCTTAGCGCATTTGTCCTTCACGCTTAGTCTGCTGCAAGAAACAGGGCAGAGCAGTGATGTTTTTAAAGTCATTCCAACCGATAACGGTGGGTGGTTATCGCCTTGGGAATCTCTATCCGCAGATAACAATACGCAACTGAAACACTGGCAAGATTTAAGCACAGCCTATTACGGCAGCGACATGGAAAAATGGGATAACACCGCGCGTGATTTATACGTACATGTCACCTCAAACACCGCGCAGGTACGCCCCAAGGCACTGAACGCGGAGTATTATTACAACCTATACCCGCCGTTTTTCATCAGCTTTATCATTTGTTTAATCGGGATGACGGCACTTATCACCTCCCTATTCCGCAGTAACGCTCTACAAATGACGGCGGCTTCTACGGCGCTGCTGGGTAGTTTTATCTGCCAGCTTTGCGGTATTGCTTTGCGAATCTTTATTCTGGACAGGCCGCCCGTCAGTACGCTGTACGAAACGATATTATTCGCCAGCCTTATTGCTACGCTTTATGCACTGATCGCTTATCGTAGGGACAGGAAATCTCTGTGGTTATGGCTGGGGCTGGGGCTTGCGATTTTCTTGCATATTCTTGGGTTTTCGCACAATCTGAATGGTGACAGCTTTGTTATGTTGACCGCCGTTCTTAATACAAATTTCTGGCTGACCACCCATGTTCTCTGCATCACGGCGGGCTATGCTTTTTGCGCATTGACCAGCATTCTTGCGCATTACACGTTGATAAAATCACGATGGAATGGCGGCAATGCCCCTGACGATACCCTGTTCAAAAGCACATTGACCGCCGCGCTGTTGGCTCTGTTCTTTGCGACGATAGGCACTGTTTTGGGCGGCATTTGGGCGGATCAATCATGGGGGCGGTTCTGGGGATGGGACCCGAAGGAAAATGGCGCGTTGCTCATCGTGCTTTGGCTGATCTGGATTATCCATGGACGGGTGAGTGCGCATATGACCAAACACGCCGTTTTATGCGGATTTTCTTATCTTTCGGTGATCCTTGCTTTGTCATGGTTTGGCGTTAATTTATTGGGGGTTGGCCTGCATGCTTATGGGTTTATGGATTCTGCGCTTTGGTCGCTTGGCCTGTTTATCGGCATTGAAAGCATTTTTGTAATTGCGGTGACGTTGCCACTTCGAAAAGGGAGTACGTCCCATGCCTAAGGTTATCATCGTATTGATTGTTATAGCTTTGGGAGGGGTATTCGCCTTTCAAGATAGCTTCGCACCGCCCAACGGCATGATTAGTACGAAGACTCTCGCGCCTATGAAAATAGCGGCCAATGCGTCATTCAAAGATATAAAAGGGCGCAGCTATACCCTGCATCACTATAAAGGGCGCATCATTATTCTGAATTTCTGGGCGACGTGGTGTCCGCCTTGTATTATAGAGTTTCCGCAGCTTTTGGAACTCGCCAATCGGGAGCAAGATAACATCACCCTGATTGCTTTATCGGTTGATGAAAACCCCGAAGATATAACGAAATTCCTCAACACCCTGCCCGAAGAAAGCCAAGCGTATTTGGCCTTGGATAATGTGATTATCGGGCTGGATACGGATAAGAGCATTTCCCGAGATTTATTCGAAACCACCATGTATCCTGAAACTTTTATCATCGATAAAAACTTGATTATAAAACATAAAATAGAAGGCATCACGGACTGGCTGGGCATAGACGTACAGCGCCTCTTAAAGTAAGGATTTACCGCAATGACAGAGACCACCCTCTACGGTATTAAGAACTGCGACACGATGAAAAAGGCGTTTAAATGGCTGGAGGCCAACGACGTTAATTTCACCTTTCACGACTATAAAAAGCAAGGCATTGACGAGACTGTTTTGCGTGGTGCGGTGAAGCAGCATGGGTGGGAAAGCGTTATTAACCGCCGTGGCACAACATGGCGTAAATTGCCCGAAGATGTGAAGGAAGCGATGGATGATGTAGCCGCGCTTAGAGTTGCAGCAGATAATCCCTCCATCATTAAAAGGCCATTACTTGTTCATCAAGGGAATATCACTTTGGGATTCAAAGACGCGGAATATGCCAAGATTTTCGGGCGTTAGAAATGCCGCGATATACGGAGCTGTATGTAATCATCATGTTCGAGGGCGAATGAATCGTCCCCTGCATTAGAATCTGCAATAAAGCGCGCACGAAGTTCCAGCGTATAGTTTTCACCGATACGGCGGTCTGCTTCGAAGTTATAGAATTGTTCGCCGCTGCTTTGGTCGATTGAAAATCCTGCCAGCACTTGCGTATCTTGAATGTCGTTCAAGGCCAGACGTACACCCGCGAATATATCTTCATCCTGCGCGGTGAAAGGCGCAGATGCATCGCGACCATCATATTGATATTCCGCCAACACGCCTATATCCCAATCCTTTTCAAAGACTTGATAGAATGTGTATTCGAACCCACCAACAGCGGCGGCAAATGCATCGCCCTGCCCTTCGCGGGTAATCCCTTCGAACTTCCACAGCCAAGCACCCGTTGTATATTGAATGTCCGCGCCGACCTGATTAATCAGGTTATAGGTTGGAATAAAACGCGTTCCATCATTGCTGAGCGATAAGACAGGCGCGCGGTCTGTGCCGTAAAAGTAAGACAGGCCAACATCCCAATCACCGAAATAATGGGAGTAGCGCGCGGCAAAGTCGATATGTTTTTCCTTTGCGCCGGATTCAAATTTTGCATTATCCGTATCAACGGGAAGAGGCCCGCGGAAACGCCCTGATGTGCCGGGGAATGTACGCTCTCTAAAACCGGGGAGTACATATAAATCAACACGTCCCCAATCTTGTTGCGTGGCGATATTAATCATCGGTTGGCCGAGATAATCCTCGCCGTCCAAATCTTCAACACCATCAACCTGATTAACGATATTTACCAGATGCGCAGATTCTGTAACGCCCCAAAACACCTTATTAATGCCGGCGAGAACATCCCATTCATCGCCACGCCATTGCCAATATGCTTCACGAATATCAAAATGCGATCGCGCATCATCTCGGCTATCCTGACGGTAGAACGGGATAAAGGTAAAGCGGTGGACGCGGTCTTCGGTTCTGTAACGGAACTCAGGATTAAAGATAACCGAGGCTTCAAGCCCCGTTTTTTGCCCTGCATGCTTTGGGTTTTGTGTGAATACACGCGATTCTACGCCAATAAAACCGGAAACTCTGACCCCGCCTATTTCAGCTGCATTTGCCTGTCCGCCAAAAGAGGACAGAAGCAAGGCAACACTGCCAAACAGAATATGAAATGGCTTAATAGTCACTACCTAAAAACCCTTTTTCGAAATCGCGTTCAGAAAGTTTCAGACCGAATTTGAAGTCAGAGAATAAGAAGTCCGTACTTTTGCCTGTCACATGGTTCACCATTTTCAGTTCATGCGCACGCCAGTATTTACCCTCGTGCTTTTCGTAGCCACCAAGTGTCAGCGTTTTCAAAAGCTCATCCTTACGATCATAGAAATCGATTTTGCGGCTTTGGAAATCAGTTTGATCGACCCAGCCAATTTGCTTGGTATAACCGGAGAACTCATATTGCGGGTAACGCTCTATCACGTCACAGGTTAAGGGCGGCGCGTTTGGGCAAGGCTCGGCGCGCAGCCATTTATATTTGTATTTATTCAGCTCCTGCGAGGTGAAATCTTCGAACGCGAATTCACTGCCCAAGAACGGACCGGATTTGTTCTTGGATGAAATACGCTTTACACGCTTAAGCGCCGGCAGATAAAGCCACTGGTCATCTTGCTTCAAAATCTTAGCGTGGGATAGGAAAGTCGTGCCGCTTACATCAGCGGGGCTTTGAAAGATGATAACGCCTTTATCACCGACACTTTCATCTTGTATCTCTAATGTGCGCTGCAATAAAATACGTTTGGATTCTTGTCCTTGGTTGTTACGCAAGATCATTGTGGCGGTGACTTCATTATTGATAAAGCCGCGGTCACTGCGGTCACTGCGCGCCGCAATGCGAAAGCCTTTTTCCTCTGGCGTTTCCGCCATAACAGGTGTGGCAACCGTCAATAAGACAGCAATACCTGCCAATAATTTAAGAGATTGTTTTTTTATCATAAGAGAACCCTTTCATATTATGATTCTGATTTTTTATAGCCAATCAACAGCAGAGCCGGAAGCAAGGTAAAGTCCATCACCAACGCAATCACCATCGTTGCCGCCGTCATCAAGCCTAGCTGCTCGTTAATCTGGAATGATGACGTCGCCATAACCAAGAAGCCGATGGTCAATATAATCGTTGTCACCACCATCGCAATGCCCACGGTGCGGAAAGCATAGTGAATAGCCTCTGATTTATCCATCCCTCTTTCACGGCGCGCGCGGAGATATTTGGAGAGGAAATGCACGCTGTCATCGACGACAATACCAAGAGCCACCGCAGACACGCTTGCCGCGGCCATGCCAATGTAACCAAAGGTCACCGCCCATAAGCCAAATGTCATCAGGATAGGCACAGCATTGGGAATCAAGCTCAACATACCGATGCCAAAGCTGCGCAGCGCAAACATCATAATTATGGAGATAATCACGATCGCCACGGCGTTGCCTTTCAGCATACCTTTAATATTCCGATCTGAAATATAAGAGAACATAACCGTCGGCCCTGTTGGCACGGCGTGCATATATTCAGGCGTATATTCTTTGAGCCAATCTTGCGAACGGTTTAAGAATGCGCGTGTTTGCTTGGTCGTCATATTCCCGAGTGTTGCGGTAATACGGGTTGCCGATTTTTCAATATCTACGCGATCGCTCATATCCAGACCATAAGGAAGAGACAGCTCAAACAACAAGTGATACTGCGCCGCCAAGTCACGCTGATCGGGCACTTTATACCACGCTGGATCATCGCCATGCATATTCTTGTTCAAACGCTTCATAATATCGGTGTAGCTGAAGACATGGCTGACTTCAGGTTGTTCGTGCAGCCAATCCGTGAAGTCACTTAGCTTTTGTAGATAAAGCGGTTCACTGATGCCGCCGGGGCCATCTGCCTCAACCGAATATTCAATCAAATAAACACCGGTCAGCTCATTCATGCCGAATTCAGCATCCGCGCGGAACGGGATCGACCAGTCAAAATACTCAACCCACTGGTCATTGATTTCCATTCGTGGAATAAGCGAAATCAGAACAATTGCAGCCACACTTGATGTCATTAAAACAACGCGACGCTTTGCCGTTACCCAATCTGCATAGCTTTCCAACCATTTTGCCAGACCAGTTGCACCACCCTCTTGCTTGCGACATTTCACAGGCAGGAAGCTAACGATTGCAGGAAGGAAGGTTAAGGAATAAAGCCACGCCGCCAAAATCCCGACTGCCGTGATGTTACCTAGATCATGGAATGGCGGTGTATCCAAAGTGTTCAGCGATAAGAAACCAACAATTGTTGTGATACTGGTGATGCTGACAGGTAAGAAGTTAACGCGAATACTATCCTTTAAGGCCGCATTTTTTTCCATTCCATCGCGCATACTCGCCAACATAGAAACCATAATATGCACCGAATCTGCAATCGCCAACGTCAGAACAATGGTTGGTGCGGTGACAGAAATCGGCGTCAAAAGGATACCAACATGCCCTGCCCAACCCATCGCGGTCACAACCGCAAAGCCAATCACAAAAACAGTGCTGAGCGTTCCTGTAAGAGAGCGCAGCGTAAAAATCATTATAATTACCAAAATCAGATACATAATCGGCGTTAGCGTCGCGGAGTCTTTCATCCCCGCTTCCATAAAGGCGTTATTCATCATCGACACGCCCGTCAATGCGACCTTCAAATCAGGATGCTTGGCTTGTATATCCGCAACGATTGCGCGGGCTTTGGCAACGGCGCGCGGCACTTCATCAATTTCAACTTCCGGATATTGCAACGTAACGTTAACGCCTGTGGCTTCAAGATCACGGGCAAGAAGGTTGCCGTATAGAATCGGCTCGTCCTTGGCGATATCCCACTTACCTTTCAGAGTCTCGGCGGTCATTTTATCGCCATCGCGAATAAGATCATCAACGGTTAAATCATCACCATCGGCCCAGCTATGCTGGAAATTCGTGACTGAATCCACACGGATAGCAAATGGAATTTGCCATGCTTGTTCCGTTATATCTTCTATCGCTGCGGCAAATTCAGCCGTGGTAAGATCTTTATCTGCCGGCTGCACAACAAACATAACGTTGTCATTTTTTGTATAGGTATTCTGGAAGGATTCGAATGCATTCAGCTCCGGATTATCGGCACTGAAAAACACGCGGTAATTACTGGCAAAACCAAGGTTAGGCATTCCGGTTGCGGCATAACCAGCAAGCCCTAATGTCAGAGCAATAACAACAATGCGCCATTTAACAATAAAGTCCGCGTACCCCAGAACCCATTGATCCATTTTTCCGTGTTTCATTATTCTCTATCCATTCACTTTGATTTTAAAGGCAATAAATTTTGTACTGTTCAGTACAAACGTATACATTGTTTAAAACAAAGAGGTCAACCCTCGAAAAATTATTTTGCTAAAGAACGCATGTAAGCGAAGAGGTGATCCGCTGTTTTTTTGCTTACATTAATGTTACTATTTGCCTTGGCAAGTAAGGCTGCACCCTGCATTGTGGCAATACACATATCAGCCATCTCATCAGGATCAGCGCCCTCTATCAGCTCTCCACGCGCCTGTAATCCAATAAAGAAACTCTTCGGATAATCCTTCATTGCATCAAAAACCAGCTTAATATCCTGACGCAATAATGCATCATCATCCGAAAGCTGGCATATGATCTGCCCTATCGGACAAGCACGACTACAGCCATGCTCCTCTTGCTTTTCGATTGAACCATCCAACCATCCCCGAAAGTCATCCCAAGTGTGGATAGGATTAAAATGCATTTCACCATTTTTAATCACCTGATACGCAAATTGCAGAAGCTCGTGAATAATGTCCTGCTTATTTTTAAAATAGTGGTAAAACTGGCTTTTCCCCGCGCCCGACTGCTTCAATATATCATCAACAGAGGTCGCGTGAATACCGCGTTCGTGAAATAATTCAAACGCACATTCCAAAATAGCCTTGCGGGTTTCCTGCCCTTTTTTCGACAACGTATTCATACCAAAGCATGTACCACATAGTACAAAAAAGTACAAATATTTAGCACCTTGAATACACGCAACTAAGAATGAGACGCAGTATCATTAACGAGTTTCAAATATAACACAAGTAATTATTATGAATCTATTCAGTAAAAAAGCATGCCTGCGTATGAAAAAATACCAGTTACCCCCAAGATATAAACCAAATAACAAGCATAAGACTTCAAAATAAAACAATTTAAAATCAACTGGTTGCAGGACATTTCTTATTCACAAAACCTAATGTATAAACACTATAATAAAAAAACCGTAGACTTAATTCACCACCGATCATATAAATAAAGAATTAGAGTACAGAATGTATTTACCAAAAATAATTAACCCAAGGAGAATCTTTATGGGGTCGTCAATACTAGGATCTATTCCTTTTCTTTCATCTAAGTCTGATTATCAAGAAATACTAGATTCACTCCCTTTAAACGTTCTGACTTGTGATCCAAAAACTCTCGTCATTGATTACGCGAACCAATCTAGCGTCGATACACTTAATCTGGTGCAGGAATATCTACCAAATGGTGTCAACGGCGATACGATCATTGGACAATGCATTGATGTATTTCACAAAAGCCCCTCGCATCAGCGCGGTATGCTGGCGAACCCGTCAACGTTCCCGCATGATGCCATTATCCGCCTTGGGCCACACATGCTCGACCTTCATATCGAGGCCATGTATTCTGGTAAAAACATCGTTAAACTGGCACTAAGCTGGTCAATATGTTCCGAGCGTGAGCAATTAAAAATCATGGTTGATAACATGCCGATCAACATTATGATGTGTGACCCTAAAACTCTTGTCATCACCTATGCAAACAAAACGAGTATTGACACATTACGTACACTGGAAGACCAATTGCCCATAAAGGCAGATGAGCTTGTGGGAACCTGTATTGATGTGTTCCACAAAGACCCGTCGCACCAACGTAGAATTTTAGGCGATGCAAATAACTTACCATATAAAGGAAAAATTAGTGTCGGCACAGAGACACTAGACCTTAACGTCGACGCCATTTTGGATAAAGGTGGTTACTATATTGGCGCAATGGCCAGTTGGTCTGTGATCACCGCACAAGAGGCACTTGCACAAAATGTTCTCGGGATATCGGAGGCTGTATCCAGCTCATCCGAAGAAGTTAAAACAACAGCACAATCGCTTGCTGCTGCCGCGGAAGAAACATCCGTGCAAAGTGTCGCAGTTGCCGCAGCCGCTGAGGAAGCATCAACGAACGTTCAAACAGTTGCCGCAGCCGCAGAGGAAATGACAGCCTCTATTCGTGAAATTACCGTGCAAATAAACAATGCAAGCACAACATCCAAAGAAGCGGTCATAAAAGCAGAGGAAACCAGAGAGGTTATCCATAAGCTAAGTGAGGCATCGCAAAAAATCGGAAATGTTGTTGAAATGATCAATGATATCGCCGAACAAACGAACCTTCTTGCGCTTAACGCCACAATTGAGGCAGCAAGAGCGGGTGATGCAGGTAAAGGCTTTGCCGTGGTTGCCAGTGAGGTTAAATCTCTTGCCTCTGAAACAACAAAGGCAACGGATGAAATCCAGACGCAAATCACAAGCATGCAGACAGTAACCAAAGATGCGGTAGAGGCCATTGCGTCTATCCAGAAAACGATTGGAACAATATCAGAATCCAGCGCCGAGGTTGCCGCAGCGATTCAGGAACAAGCCGCAACAACAGAAGAAATATCGCGTAACGTTCAAGAAGCGTCCAAAGCAACAACGGAAGTTTCAAGTAACACATCAGGTATCCAACAAGCCGCCAGTGAAACAGGCAGCGCAGCAACGCAACTTCTTGATCTAGCAGCAGGCCTTTCCGGCAAAGCAGAAGATATGAATGCACAGATAACCGCATTCATGGGCGGCGGCGGTGATGATGCAGACGCAAAAAAAAAGTAGCTAATAAAATGACAGACCAAAAACAAACATTATTCGAGCGTCTGGGCGGAAAACCGGCCGTAGAAGCCGCCGTTGATCTATTCTACGAAAAAATAATGGCCGATGACCGGATTAACCATTTTTTCAAAAACACGGACATGAAACGTCAACGTGCCAAGCAGAGAGTCTTTCTGACCTATGCCTTTGGCGGATCTCCGAATTATTCCGGTGCATCAATGCGCAAGGTACATGAACGTCTGGTGAAAGAAGAAGGCTTAAACACCAATCACTTCACTGCCGTGGCAGAAAACCTTCAGGCAACGTTGGAAGAGCTAGGTTTATCGGCCGATCTTGTGGGCGAAGTTATGGCCATCGCCGCCAGCACCCATGATGACGTGCTAAACTTATAAAAAACCAAACGAACAACTATAGCTGAATAACGCGCTCTCCTCCCCCACTTATCCAGAAGATAAAACAGGGGGGAGAGGCAAAATACTTGGTTTAATTTTCCAAAACATATTAACTATATACCATATTAAGTTCGAGTTTTATGATTCTGGGAAGCAATTCCCGAAAGGGTAGTTAGTTATGGGGTTTACAAAAACATCCGAAGGGCGCGTTTTTTTCAAAAATGCAGATAATGATGACCTGCCGAAAACACGCAGCGCAAAGCCAACAAAAGACCCTGTTATGCCAAGCGACACTGTGCAAATGCAAACTTTGCTTTTACTGAAATCTCTCAATACAAAACTGCAAAGTTCAAAAGCGGAAGGCACGGTGTTCAAAAAGCAATTGGCACAATATAAAGCTACGATTAGAACGCTGGAAGCCAAAGCATCTGCGCAAGAAAGCAACTATATCGATCTGGAACAAAAAGTTGCCAATAAACAAAATGAAGCCAGCAAGAAAACCAGCCGCGTTGAAAACAGTGTCAAAAACACACTGAAACAAATTGAGGAAGCAAAAAACCTTGTTAAAGCGCTTGAGCGCAAGAATGCAGAACGTGAGGGATCTTTAGAAGCGTTAAAAGAAAAAGTAGCCCTGCAAAGATCAAAAGATGATGCGTTGTTGAAACGTCAAAAACATCTGGAAGCGCAACAAACAGCACAAGGTGAGAAGATGGTTGATAATGTCGCCGTCTATGTTGCCTTAACCAAACGCGTCAGTGAAACGGAAACCCGTAATGAAGCTCTGGATAACAAGATAGAAGACGCAACATCGGATTATCTAAAACTGGACAGGAAAATCGATAAAGCGATTGAAGATCGCAATCGCATTTTACGCAAAGTTGACCGCATCGAACAAGCCGTCTTGGAAACCCGCGACGCCCTTAATGCAAAAGCCATGGTTTTACTAACCGATCAAGGTGCCGTGGCCGGTGTGAATATGCCGCAGGTTAATGATGACATATTGCAAACCGATCCAAGTGTTTTGAACAGACGCCTACAAGAAGAAAAACTTTTGCCGTGGTGGCGTCGCTCCATACGTATTCAAGGGACAAGCTTAGCCCTGATAATGATCGTAGTTTTACTGTTAGGCTGGATACTCAGTGAAGCGCAACACCCTACCCCAACGACACTGGCCGACAACGCCCGCGCCGCGCCGCCGCCAACAATTTCTCTACACACCTCATCAACTGCGGATCGGGATCAGCCCAATCACACCCAAACAACACAATATAGCAATAAAGCCTATGAGACTGCCCGCAAGAACCCTTATGATGTAACGCCTGCGGCTGGTTCTTCTTTTTCATCCCATGACATCAATACGACAAGTACAATACAGGGACAGGCCTATGCGCACGAAGAAACAGCAGAGGAGATCTACGAAAAAGCAATCCAACAAGCCGCCAGAATTCCAACCGCTGAAAGTGACTATGGCATTACGATTCATAAAGGATATAGCGATGAAGATATGTCGCACGATAATAATGGTAACGGGAATGCGGTTACAACCCATTTTGATAATACTATTGATGGCGAAGAAACATTAGACATCCATAATGATGCACAGATGTTGGAGGCACTTAACAATGACCCCGATCGTGTTGCGCGCCGTTTGAACCAAATAGAGCCACAGAGCCTAACGACAGAAGACAGAACGGGCATTCCAACGCCCTCTGCCCAAGAAGCCGTACCAAAGCAACTCGAGGCAGCGCCAATACACAAGAAAAAAGCGGCTCCCCTGCCCGTTATAAATGATGCGTATATTGCCGCGCTGAAGCGACGGATTAAACCTGACAAAAACTTGACAGATATCGCAAAAAAGATCGAAAACCAAGCCTTTGCAGGTGTTCCTGAAGCGCAGCATGATATGGGCGCCATATATGTTGCTGGTCACGGGAAAATTCCAAAGAATCTGGCTAAAGCCATATTATGGTTCGAAGAAGCCGCCAATAACGGCATTGCCAACGCGAAATATAATCTGGGGGTTTTGCATCACCAAGGGCTGGGCGTAACACAAAACATTGAACGCGCCATGACTTTATATGAAGATGCCGCAGAATTAGGCCATCCCGAGGCACAATATAACCTTGGTATTGCACACATAGAAGGGATTGGCGTTGCCTACGACCCCAAACGCGCGGCGTATTTCTTTCAAATGGCTGCCAATAAAAACGTGACAGAAGCCGCATATAATCTTGGCCTGATTTACGAAAATGGTCTATTGGGTGAAACCCATCCCGAAGATGCGCTTCTCTGGTATAAGGCCGCGGCGGATCAAGGCAGTCCTGAGGCTCAATCCGCTCTGGATCAACTGGCAACCTCTTTGGGCATAGGCATTGACGAGGTTAACCGCATTGTCGCCAACTTACAAAGATCGCCCGTGCAAGCACAAATAAATTATGGTGGCGGTAGTGCATCTTCCAATGCGCAGAACTATATGACATCTCAAGTTCAAAAAGAATTGATGCGCCGCGGACTTTATCCGGGGCCAGTTGACGGGATGAGCGGGCCAATGACAATAGATGCAATAAAAGCCTTCCAGACAGCCGCAGGTTTGCATGTTAATGGCAGACCATCGCAAGAATTACTATCCTACCTCAAAAGGTAAAACCCTAATGATTCTATGAGTTTATCTTTGCGCGGCAGCAACTAACCCATGCTCAATTTCACCACAGGATTTGTTCTTTCCGATACATAAAACCGCACTAACGGCCAGTTGAGTTAAAGACGGATCAGGAAATACTGATGTCTGCTGACTGATCGTTGTCATGGCATTTATACATTCTGTCATCGCACTACGCATCGCATAGGCCGGAACAGACACCTGTAATGCCGCAGTAGAAGCCGCACAATGGTTTTTCACTCCTCCCATATAGGATTTCTTATTTGCATTGTTCAAGGCCTCTGCATATGTCGAAGCCAATGTCACATTCAGAGAGGCTAAAGCCTTCATGCAGGCTTGCTCTTCCCATTTATTGATGCAAGATGATGTAACCGCCTTCACATGCCCTGAGACAACACTATTCAGCTTCGGCAATGCAGCGGTTTGAGCCTCTGAGGCTGGCTTTGCCGCGGTTTTGGTTTCAGCTTCCGATGGTGTAGCGTTCTTTTTATGGCCGGAATTTTGCTGGGGCTGCGGCTGATTTCTGGGAATCGGATTATACACATTCGTTGTTTTTTTCTTACCGGAATTAAACACCTGCGCATGCGCACTATGTGATATCACGCTGCCTACAGAAAACACCAATAACAAAGATAATATTACAAAAGACTTTTTCAATATTTTAATACGGATCATTTAAATTTCTTTCACTCTGAGGATTGACATTAATCAGGCTATTATGTGAGTAATAACCTGAAGGTAGCACGTATGACTGATATCCAAGAGAAAAAAAGAACATTTGATATTCGTAGGTTTTTAAAAAAGCCCAACAAGAAGAATATGTTTTGGGCATGGATTGCCTATCAAAGTATCAAAGGCACATTAACGCTTAGCTTTATCTGGATCCCCATATTTTATTTGTGGTTTACAAAATAGCCCTACCCAATCTAAAATGGGCAAAACATTACACGTGATACTATAAGGCCTATTTATGAGCATCTCCCCCGATGATATTGAAGACAAGTTACGCTTAACCTCACCCACAATTTACGAAATCATATCTACAGAAGGCGAAGAAGAACTCTCAAGATCACTTCCTTCCTTAGGATGGTCAGGGTTTGTTGCGGGATTATGCATCAGCTTTTCTTTGTTCTGTGAAGGATATCTCAGGCATCACCTCCCCACTGATGGTGATTATTTCCTGATTGAGAATTTGGGGTATACCTTTGGTTTCCTCATTGTCATTATCGGGCGTTTCCAACTGTTTACAGAAAACACCATTACCGTGGTTTTGCCTTTGCTGGAAAAACGCACACAACGTAATTTCATGCGCACACTAAAATTATGGGGTGTTGTTCTCCTAACAAACTTTATCGGAACGTTTATTGCCGCATTGCTGGTCACGAAATTTAATATGACATCGCCGGGACTTCTCGAAATTTTCATCGATATTTCAAGTCATGCGGTACATCAAGATTTCGTTCACGTCTTTGAAATGGCAATTCCCGCAGGGTTCTTGATTGCTTGCCTCGTTTGGATGCTGCCCAGTGTACATGGCGGCGGTGAATTTTGGGTGATTATGTTGATGACCTATATTATCGCTATCGGAGACTTCACGCATATTGTGGCCGGATCGGTTGAAACATTCATACTCATCCTTTCAAGCCAAGCCACGATTATGGAGGGTGCAAGTTTTCTGGTTGCGGCATGCTTAGGCAATATTATTGGCGGAACATGCCTGTTTGCCTTGCTGGCCTATAATCAGGTTAAGAACGAGCGATAAGGTAATACAGCGCATCAGAAAAACCTGTTAAGCCAATGGAATATTTCATTGATTCACGGCTTTCCTGACGATAAGAAATGTCCAGTGTTTGGCTCTGCGTTAACATCTGCACGACATCATCGGCCAAATCCAAGTTAATGAAACAGCCCTCCTGATTGCAGAATTGGAAGGGCACAGTGAACGGCTCTTGCGGCTTTAGATGCACGGAAAGCCCCAAGGGCAGAAACGTGCCAAGAGGCACAACAACCTGCAAACGAGGCAATATTTCTCCATCCCTCTCAATCAAGGAAATCTTTGCCTGCAATGCGCTGATGCCGTTATCATCCGTAATCTTTTGGGATAGCGCGCATAATTTTCCTTCGCCCCCATCATCGTGCCAACATGCATATGTCCATGACTGGAATTGTTTATGCTCAAGTTTCGTTTTCTGGGGCATCGGGGCTTGATTACTCTTCGTCTGATACGCCATAGAAATAGACCAAAGGCCAAGGCATATAACAATGGCCGCCAAAGCATAGTTAATAGTCCTAAGCGGCATCCCTAATACACCCCTAGTTTTTCATACACTTCGATCAGCAACTTTGCCTTTTCATGCTCTGCATGCAACGCCGCCATTTCAGCATCATAAGCATCGGCGCGGGCATCTAATAAAGCCATTTGGGCAGACACCGCCCTGTCCCGAAGCGATGCCAACACAGCATAACGATGCTCCGTTGATACGGCGGCATTACGCAAGACAATATATTGTTCTTGAATATGGGCGTAAGAGACAATCAAACGCTCTATATTCATCACCGCACCAAAAAGATGGTTGCGGAAGTCATTATAAATATCCTGCCCTGAATAAAGCGTTTCAAACCGCTGTAAATCCATCGACTTTACAGCATGACCAACGGAAACGCTCCACCGCGCATTGTTCTTCACATAGACATCATCGGATATACCATAAAAACCATTCAGCGCCGTATCAGGGAAAATATCACCGGTATCAGAGAACGCCACGGCATTGTTCATTTTCTGCGTAAAGTAAAACCGCGCCGCGATCACATCTGGCGATATCGCAATCATAGAGGCAGAAGACACCAAAACAGGCGTGATATCAGAGCGCGGAATGCTGACCTGCTGTTTTAAAACTTGAGAGACATATTCCGGCAATAATTTGGTCAATTTCGTAATATCACGCGATATTTTTTCTTTCTGGTGATCAATGGAGAGGCTCTTCTTGGCGAGGCTATCACTTTCTGATTTTACACGAATAAAGTGTGGGTCTTTTGTATCCCCGTTACTCCTTATGAAGGTCGTAATAATTTTATTACGATCAGAGATATAAGCATCAAGAGTCTGTTGCTGATTTTGAACATAACGATAGTGCATATAGCTCTGCGCCACATCAGCAATCAAAACTGCTTTCTGATCACGATAGAAACGGCGAAGCGCACTGTATGAAATATCATCATTCAATAAGGTGTTCGGTGCTTTTTGACGTGGCATATTTAAACTTACAGCCGAAGAAACCAAGCGATCAAGAACCGGATCATTGAACAGGCTCCACCATGCTTCCAATGTCGTACCTGTACGCTCCACGATAACGGGTTCTATCATTACGGGGGGGGCTTCGACTAACTCGACCGGCTCCGTTTGTTCCAGCTCAACAGCAAGGCAACTCCCCAAAACACAGCAACATAAACCCAAAATCACAAAACGCGGTAACATCGTTTTTCTTTCTTCAAAACATCACAATAGAATCTGATGACTTAAGGATAAACAAGCCACAACGAACTGCAACAAACTCTTTAAATTTGGACACGGATAGCTGTGCACATAAACAATTATCCGGCCAGACCAAATTAAATATTTTAATTTCGCAGGATACAGGCTACAACATACGTATTACTCAAAAGAACAAATACAGGTGCGTTAATGCTCCGAGGCAAGCCACATCATCGTGCGTTTATTATGCTTGTTTTCATCCTGTCAGGGTGTCAGCACCTACCGAAATACGACCAAAAATCCGCCGTTGATCTTAATCATCCATATACTGCCGAGGTCAAAACAGACGGGGCAACATCACAGCCCCCTGCAAACGTTGGCTGGTGGAAATTATACGCAGATGAAGAGTTGAATACTCTTATGCGTCAGGCCTTTGCCAGAAACCCTGATATCAATCAAATTCGCGCCCGTTTAAATCAGGCAAATGCACAAGTCAGGCAAAGTCAGGCCGCACGCCTGCCTGCCCTTAATGTTACGGGAGGGCGCAGCACATTTCAGGGCGACAACACACCCTCTTCCGATTATGCGGTGATCGGCACAGCCAGTTTTGAACTTGATTTGTGGGGCAAAAACAAAGCCAATGACGCCGCCGCAAAACTAAATGCACAAGCCAGCGCAGAAGATCTGCACACCGCGCATATCACGCTGAGTGCCTCCATCGTTGAAAACTGGCTGGATATTCTATCGTTGTTGGAGCAAGAAACACTGCTGCGCAAGCAAATCAAAGTGAATCGCACCGTATTGGAATTACAGCAGAAACGCTTTGAGATGGGCTCCTCCAGCGCCCTTTCCGTACTTCAGCAAGAAGAAATACTGGCACAATCAGAGGCCGGCTTACCCGATATTCTCTCTGCTGAAAAACAAGCCCTTAACAATCTTACACTTTTAGTTGGAGACACCCCATATAAGGGTCTGATTATAAGTGAAAAAACATCGCCCGAAGCTCTGCCTATTCCTGATACGGGGCTTCCCTCCGATTTGCTAAAAAACCGTCCTGATATTATTGCTGCGTGGCTGCGCCTGCGATCCGCACAATGGGCAAGCAAAGCGGCATGGGCTAATCGTTTACCGAACTTCGATCTCTCGGCAACCTATACCACCGGCGCAACGGCGCTCAATAGTCTTTTTAATACATGGCTGCTTGATTTAGCGGCAAGCGTGGCGGCCCCTGTTTTTGACGGTGGCAATAGAAAAGCAGAACAGTTTCGCCAAGAGGCCATCGCCGATGAACGCTATCACGCCTATCGCGAGACGGTCTTGAATGCCGTGATTGAAGTGGAAAATGCCTTAGTACGCAATATGTATCAGGATCAAAAAATAGCCGCCCTGAATAACCAGCTTCTGGCCTCTGATAAAACGCTAAAACAAGCGCAGCTAAGCTATACCAACGGCAGCAGTGACTACGTTAATGTTCTGAACAGCCTCAACAATACGCAATCTTTAGTGCAACAAATAACACGAGAGCATCTGAAACAAGCAAAAGAACGGGTTGGCCTGTACCGCGCCCTTGGTGGACGAAGCTGGGCGGCGAATTTCCCTCTTGAACAGAATGAAAGTAACAGTGAAACAATTGTGAAAGACGTAGAAGATGACTGAAGAACATGTCTCGACATTATCCGTCGCAGCCAGAACCATCCTCGTCCTTATAATTTTGGCGGCGGCTGGCGGAATTGCCTATTACTTCATCGAAAATGAAGCACACACAGAAAAAACAGACGATACAAAAGTACAAGAGATCATTGTTAAAACCACACCGGTTGCACTGGGCACCTACCCCATCCAAATCGAAGTCATGGGGCATGTGGTTGCCGCGCGGGAAGCCGCCCTGAAAGCGCGTGTCTCCGGTGAAATCATCAAAGTATCCGATGAATTCCTGCCCGGTGGACTTCTGAAAGCGCAAGAAGACATTCTGCATATTGATCCATCAGACTATATCCTTGATGTAAAAGTCAAAAAGGCCGACCTTAGTCAAGCCAGAGCCGTCTTAACGCTTGAACTCGGGCAACAGGCCATCGCAAAAGATGAATTGAAAATTATAGAACAAAGCACGGGCAGAAAACTTGCGAACAGCGATCTTGCCTTGCGCAAACCCCAATTGGCACAGGCCAGAGCCAATGTAGAATCTGCAAAAGCCAGTCTGGCACTGGCGGATTTGAAGCTGACACGAACAACGCTGAAAGCGCCGTTTAATGCACTGGTTAGCATGCGCGCAACAGATCAGGGCAATGTGATTTCTCCGCAAGATACACTCGCGACCTTGGTCAGCACCGATGAATTTTGGATTGACGCGGAAATTCCGGTTCATAATTTACGCTGGCTCATGCTGCCACAGGGTGAAAAATCAGGATCAGCAGCACGCATTACCCTTGATGGCGGGCGCGGCGGGCGCACAGGTACATTGATAAAAACCACAGGCTCTCTCAATCAACAAAGCCACCTTGCCGCAGTGATTATTTCGGTGCGCGATCCCTTGTTACTGGAGAACACAAAATCTCTTAAATCACCCATGGTTCTGGGCGATTATGTGGCTGTCACGCTGATGGGGAAAAAGCTGAACAATACTGCGCGTATTCCACAATCATATTTGCGTAACAACAACACAATATGGTTAGAGCGCAACAGAAAACTTATCATACAGCCGATCGTCATCGCATATGCAGATCGCCAATATGCCTATATTGTGAAAGGCCTGAAAGATAGCGACAAGATTATAACATCGAACATTATCACCCCCATCCATGGCATGGATATCGTGCTTTACACCGCGCCTGACAGCAACAATATTAGCGAGCAGGAATAGCGATAATGGGGCATTTTGACGAAGACGAACTCAAAGATATAAGGCCGGGTCCAATTGCCTATATGGCCGCGCACCCTGTTGCGGCCAATCTTCTTATGCTGGTTTTACTGCTGGGTGGGTTTTTATTTCTGACGAACAGCAAAAAAGAAGTCTTCCCACAATTCGACTTTGACGCCGTCCTTATCCAAATGGCCTATCCAGGTGCCAGCCCTGAAGAGGTGGAACAAGGCATTATTCTGGCCGTTGAAGAAGCTATAAAAGATGTTGATGGCATCAAGAATATAAAATCATCTGCCTTTGAAGGCGCAGGTCATGTTTATGCAGTCTTGCATAATGCCGATGATATGATGCAAATTTTTCAAGACATTAAAACCGCAATTGACCAAGTCAGCACCTTTCCCGTTGATGCAGAAGATTTAACTGTATCCGTCCTGACAGACAAACAGAAAGTC
Source organism: Alphaproteobacteria bacterium (assembly GCA_002401695.1). Classification (GTDB taxonomy): domain Bacteria; phylum Pseudomonadota; class Alphaproteobacteria; order Micavibrionales; family Micavibrionaceae; genus UBA1672. Next base: position 29,509 of record NVTV01000002.1, on the reverse strand, counting down.
ATGGAACTGGTTTTATATGGCACAACGAATGACACCGTTTTAAGACAAACAGCAGAGAGCATTCAGGCACAATTAGAACAAGACCCCGATATTGGTATTGTTGAGCTTACCAATGTGCGTGACTACGAAATACATATTGAGATATCGCAAGAAGATCTGCGGCGTCACGGTCTGAACATTCCCGATATTGCCCAAATCGTTTCAAGAACAGCGATAGAAATTGGCGGCGGCGCACTTAAAACCTCTGCCGGAGAAATCCTTGTTCGCATGAGCGAACGACGCAATTACGCGGCGGATTTCAAAGATATTCCGATTATTAAGACAGAGAGTGGCAGCATCGTCTATCTAGGTGACATCGCCACAATCAGCGATGGTTTTGATACATCAAGCAAATATTCCAGCTTTAATGACAAACCTGCCATTTTAATGGCGGTGCGCAGTGTTGGCGGCCAAACACCAACGGGCATTTCATCGGCAGTTAGAAATCAGATAAAAACACTGAACAATCATTTCCCCGGTGACCTACAACTCGTTGTAATTCAAGATGAATCAATCGTATTCCAACAACGTGCCAATCTTCTTATGAGGAACGGGCTGCTCGGCCTTATTCTGGTTGTGATTTTCTTGGCCCTGTTTCTTGATATTCGCCTCGCTTTTTGGGTCAGCATGGGGATTCCGATTTCCTATATGGGGGCGTTTCTTTTGCTGCCCATGACCGATGGTTTTTCAATCAACATGGTGTCGATGTTTGCCTTTATCATCGCACTGGGAATTGTGGTTGATGACGCGGTGGTTGTTGGCGAGAACATCTATCACAAACGCGAACAAGGCATAAAGCCTCTGCATGCATCGGTCGAAGGCGCGCGCGAGATGGCAATCCCTGTCTTTGTCAGTGTCCTGACCAATATTATTGCCTTTACGCCCATGTTATTTATGCCCGGCTTTATGGGGAAAATATTCAGCATCATCCCCGTTATCGTGATTTCAACATTCTTTTTGTCCCTGATTGAAAGCCTGTTTATTTTGCCTGCGCATTTAACCTTTAAGCAAGCCAAGAATATTAAAAACCGCCCCTTACTTAAAATCATAAATTTCCAAAAATGGTTTAATCGTAAATTTGATTCCTTTGTTCAAAATACATATGCGCCCTTCCTGATTAAATCCATTTCTCTGCGCTATGTTTCCTTGTCACTGTTTTTATTGGTGCTGATTGGCATGGGCGCTTTTGTTATGGGTGGGCATTTAGGCATGCAAATGTTCCCGCGTGTTGAATCCGATTTTTCCTATACCGAGGCAACCCTTAAGGTTGGCGCGCCTGAAAAAGATGTCCGCGCCGTGGAAAAACAAATCATTGATGCGGCAAAAAATATCATCAAGCACAATGGAGGCGCGCAGCTCTCCTTCGGGGTTTATTCACACATCAATGGTAACGTCGTGCAAATCCAAGCCTTCCTTACTGATGTCGATACACGGCCCCTCAGCACGAAAGCCTTCACCGAACTATGGCGTAAAACGACAGGAACAATTCTGGGCCTTGAATCCATAACATTTTCTTCAAACCGTGGTGGGCCGGGCGATGGCGCGGCTTTAACCGTTGAGCTAAGCCATCATGACACCGATATCTTGCAAGAGGCCGCGACATCGCTTGCCCTATCACTCAAAGACTTCCCCAGCGCGCAGGATATCAATGACGGATCGGCTCAAGGGAAAAGACAATTCGACTTTACCGTTACTGATCTTGGCTACACACTTGGCCTAACGCCATTAGAAATCGGCCGCCAAGTGCGCGGTGCATTTTATGGCAGTGAAGCCCTTAAACAACAGCGCGGACGTAACGAAGTACGCGTTCTTGTCATGTCACCGGAGGAAGAACGTAACTCCTCCTACTTCATGAAGAATATGATGATCAAAGCCCCAAACGGCGCGGATGTTTTGCTAAGTGATGTTGTAAGAATGAAAGAAGGTCGCGCCTATACAACCATTAACCGCAGGAATAGTCGGCGTATTATTACCGTTGAATCCGATGTAAACCCACCATCGGAGACAAACCTCATTATCAATGCAATTACCAATGACACCTTGCCTGCCTTACAAAAACGCTATCCGGGGCTCACCTTTTCTTTTGAGGGCGAGCAAGCCGATATGCGCGACAGTCTGAACAGCCTGTTTATGGGCATGTTCGGGGTGCTGTTTGTTATGTACGCTATACTCGCCGTTCTGTTTTCCAGCTATAGCCAACCCTTAATGATTATGATTGCTATCCCGTTCAGTATGGTTGGCGCAATCATCGGGCATTACATCATGGGTTTCCCGATGAGCATCGTCAGCATGTTCGGCATTATCGCACTGGCGGGGGTTGTAATAAATGACTCCCTGATTCTGATTGATTTATCGAATAGACGCAACAAAGAAGGACACGAAAAATTTACCGCCGTGGTGATGGCCGCAACCCAACGTTTCCGCCCTATTATCCTGACCACCCTGACCACTTTTGTTGGTCTTGCCCCGATGATGTTTGAAACATCGCGTCAGGCACGGTTTCTAATTCCAATGGCAATATCATTGGGCTTTGGCATTGTATTTGCGACATTTTTAACGCTTATCCTGATTCCATCCCTCTACATGATTATTGAGGATATAAAACTGATATTCGCAAAATGGGTTCTTCCAATGGTACAATTTATGGGTTCTAAGTTTATGTTAATTTTGATCTGTATCTTGATCTGTTTCTTGGCCTTGGTCTTCACGTTTGCAGAGTTCCTAACCCCTGTTCTCGCCTTTGTTGCATCGATTGACGTCATTATTGGAGAACTGCTCCATACCCTATTGGGCTGAATTACGATTGGCGCATGAAAGAAATGGCAAAAAGATAACCTGTCCCTCTTTTCTTCCTATCTATTAAGCGATACATCTAAGGGACGATATTATTTATAGGGAAAGATACGATTATGCTCGCGATTATTGGTGGCTCCGGCCTGTATGCTTTGGATGAACTAGATGTTGTGGCAGAGCATGATATCGACACCCCCTTTGGCAAGCCCTCCGCACCAATTATAGAAGGTAAAGCCTTTGGCTCTTCTGTGCTGTTTTTGCCGCGTCATGGGCGTAACCACGAATTCCTTCCCTCCGAGGTTAATTACCGCGCCAATATTTATGCTTTAAAGAAGCTCGGCGCAACGACGGTTTTAAGCATCTCCGCATCCGGATCTTTGCAAGAGGAAATCGCACCGGGAGATCTGGCACTCGCTTCACAATATTTCGATCATACACGCGGCAAACGTGAGGCATCATTTTTTGGTGGCGGCGTGACGGCGCATATCTCAACGGCGGCGCCGACCTGCCCTGCTCTGGCGGCGGATATATTAAAAGCAGCGAAGAATACTGACCTTAACCTGCATTCAGATAAAACATATGCCTGCGTTGAAGGCCCGCGCCTTGGCACCAAGGCCGAGAGCAACTTCCTGCGCGGCGCAGCAGGCTGTGACATTGTAGGCATGACCAACGTCCCCGAAGCATTTTTAGCACGTGAAGCGCAGATGGGTTACGTCACCCTTGCCATTGCCACAGATTATGATTGTTGGCGCGAAGACCCTGATGAGCATGTCAGCGTTGAAGCCGTCTTTGCTGTCTATTTCGAGAATATAGGCAAGATTAAACAGCTAATTTTGAAAGTGCTGGAGAACGGTATTTCAGAGACACCGAGCAACATCCGCACCGCCTTAAACGGCGCGGTTATGACACCGGATGAACGCTTAAACGACGCACAGAAAGAATGGTTAAGCGTATTAAGAGCGTAAGACAAGACCCTACTCAGGCTTAGCCCAAAGCATTTTAGGTTTTGGTGCATGCGCATCCAAATTTTCTAAAGCCTTGATAATATCTTCGTTACGGGCGCGTTGTCTGTAATCTTTATCATGGAACACATAGACAACCGTACCGTCTTGCGCGATTACAAATGTTGCAGGAATGGGCAGTTCGTAATTATCAATGCCGTTAAATTCAGCCAGAGTTTTCCCAGTCTCGCTTTTTAACCATGTTGAAAAACCCTCACGCTTATCTTCCGGCACTTCCCAGATAAGATCATATTCGCGGGCAACCTTGTTCCCTGAATCACTTAGTACCTCAAAGGTAATAGAATTTTTTACTGCCGTGTCTTGTACGCTGTTTGGTGTTTCAGGTGTGACGGCAACAAGCTGCGCGCCCAGTTCTTCGAATTCAGGTAATATTTCCTGATAGGCATAAAGTTGGTCATTACAAACAGGGCACCAGCCGCCACGATAAAAGGTCAGAATAACCGGCCCGTGTTCAAGGATCGTGCGCAATGTATGTGTCACACCATTCGCATTAGGCAGAATAAAATCCGGTGCCTGCGTACCAATTTTAATAACACTGATATGATCAGAATCAATGGGAGGCATTTTGGTGAAGATCGCCTTGCTTTCATCTGCCAAAGTATAGGATGCAGACAGACCCGCAACACTCATAACCACCATAAACATTAGGATTTTAACTTTAGACATACTTAGACTCCCTTATATAAAAACGCGAGCCATCATTATAGGAGCGTTTTTACAAGAGATCAAATAAACCCTGCAATCAGCGTTATACTCTAAAATACATTGATATTGCCGCTTTCGATCAGAGCCTGAAGATCCATGTTTTGTAGGCCTTCCAGCGCCACAAGATCAACCGCGTTCGATACGTCACCTGATCCGCTGGCATCGACAGACAGAATCGTTCCGCCATTCACTTCACGGGTAAAGACAAAGTCATCAATGGCTTGCTGGGTTGAATCGTAATTTTGTATCAAGCCGGCAAGGTCGAGAACATCGCCTTCATCTGCGCTAAAGTCACGAATAACATCAACGCCTTGGCCTATGGCCTCCATCATAAATGTATCTGCGCCTGATCCACCGATCAATATATCATCGCCAGCACCGCCATAAAGGGTATCATTGCCTTCCTGACCGTAAATGACGTCATTACCAGCGCCACCGATCAGCGTATCATCGCCGCCTTGGCGACCATCACCGGCACTGTCTGTGCTTTCGGCGGCTAATTCATCAAGGTTATTCTCAATATAATCAATCGTATCATCACGTGACCAATCAGGGTCGGTTGAACTCTCGGCATTTTCAAGGCGGTCAAAGACCTCCCAACCACTGCCGTCAGCAACATCAATGCCATCATGATCATCGGCCAGCGCATCTGTGTTCACACTGTCACCAAAGATAATATCATCGCCCGAGCCGCCTTCAATGACATCGTCACCAACAGAGGCTAGATTATTCAGCGGGCTTGTATTTTCGAATACCACCGACAGATCGGATGGATCGTCAATATTAATCGCATCGCCATCACGATCAATCACATCCAGACGCGCCATCACGGAGTCTGCCGCGTTCACGCCAACGGCAATAACATTGTCACTTAGATTCTGCAAGGTTGAGACCTCATTCGAACCATCTGCGCCTGTAATTTCCGCCATAATTGTGCTTGCACCGCCAGAGGTTATATCTCCATCTGCATTAATATACCTGTTCGGATTCCCGTCAGAGATGAAGTACGTTGTTGTAATCGCATCACCGCTCAATGGCTCGCCGCTTTCCAACCAGTCATTCGCATCTTCCAACGGAGATTCATAATTCGTATAGCCACTGCCGGTTAAGGTTTCAAGATAACCCAGCGCATCATTTAGACCATCCACATCTGTAACTGTGAACGTACCGCTTGGCTTCACATCTGTTGCAAAGGGCGTGATATGAATTTTAATCTCACCGTTTTGATAATTACCAAAATCATTCAGCAATTTCTCGACGGAATCTTTCAAGAGCGATATTTTAGAATTTGCGTTATTCGCACTCCCCATAGAGCCGGACACATCGACAATAAAGACAAAGTTATAATCTTGTGTTTGTTGTTCCAGTGACGCGCCGCCGACATCGCCGATCAGAATATCTGACACTGCGCCGCCAATAATCGCGCCCTCTTCACCGCCAATATGGTGCGCTACATCAGAGGTATCAGTATCATCAACGTTTTTACCAACGATCAATTCAGGATCAAGACCTTTAAGTTTTAATGTCGCAACGGAGCTGTCGCCGTCCCCATCGGTCAATGTATATTCGAACGCATCACAGACATCAGATGAATGTTCATATGTTGCCACAACGTTATTCAGCAAAAATGATGCCCCTTTGTAAGCCCCGTCATTGGTGGAATTCAGGGCAATACTGGCAATTTCAACACCTCCAAAATCAGAGGCATTCAATGTGAATGTAATTTCGCCGTCAACGATTTGACCGGGGGCGAATTGTTGTTCACCTGCCACTGTTGTTCCATCAGCCAATGTAACGATGAAATCAACACCATATTGGCCATTGTTATTGTTACTGCCAATCTCTGCAATGGTCAGTGTGACGCTGTCTGCATCTTGATCGAAGGATATATCAAAAGTCTCACCTTTTGGCCAAACTTTGGGACTGTCGCCATTATTCAGATTATCAATACCCAAGCCACTGCCGTCGGATGTATCAACCCAGCTTAAGTCGTAATTACCGACATTTGCGACCTCTATGGTAATACCATCTTTGGTTAACGAAGATTGAATACCCGTGACATCGGATGCCACCGGATCAAGCGAGGCTGTAGAAGAACTGCTGCCTGCATTATCAAACAAAGTATAAGTATATGAGCCATCTGCGGCCAAAATTAACGTTCCGAAATCACCATCAATAGAGACACTACCAACGTCAGGCACATTTACATTATTTCCTTCAAAGGATACTTGTGTCACCGTGTTGGCTTGGTCTTGTGATAGATCATCATTATCAATCACATTACCGTCAACGCTGTTTTGTGAGGTATCGAAAGATACACAATCATCATTGGCTTGTGGCCCATCATCCAGAACTTGAATAGTCAACGTCCCGTCAACGGAATCTCCGTCAAAATCAGTCGCCGTCACACCAAATTTCAAATTAATCACATCATTTGGATCAGAGGTATTCGGGTGATCCAGCGTACCGCTTAACACGAAATCATATGAACCATCAGAGGCAATAGATAACGTAAAGATCGTCTCTGCACCTGCTGTCCCTGTATAGGTGTTAGTTGCAGAATCAAAGCTGATACTGACCGCATCACCATTAGAGGTTAAAGACTGGCTTGGCCCGTTTCCGTTTGCAGAAAATCCACCAAAACCGTCTTGTCCGAAATGCGCGGCAAGTTGCCCCGATACGGACGTATCAGGTGCTAAATCTGTTTCATCAACAACGGCTTTTTGTGGCACGACACAAATCGGGCCATCATCAAGAACATCGACTTGAACCATCGTTTCAATAGAATCGCCATCACCATCTGTTGCAATTACACCAAATTGTAGAGACAATATATCATTCGGATCTGTCGCATCAGGATGATCCAACGTTCCTGTCAGTATAAATTCATACGATCCGCCATTATCAATTACCATCGTAAAGACAGGCTGGCCGTTTGCACTGCCTGTATATGTGTGTGTCGCACTGTCATAGGTCACGCTAACGGCCTCACCACCGGACGTTAAGCCCGTAGCCACGGAAACACCGTTACCTGTAATGCTAGCCGCACCATCATTTCCAAAATCAACAACAACCTGCCCTGTTGCAGAAGCACCGGCAGATAGGTCTGTCTCATCAACGCTTAAAGCATCGGTATCTATGGAGATAGGTGCATCATCAAGGACTGTAATGCTGACCGTTGTTTCGGCAGTATCACCATCAGAATCAGCGATCTTAATACCAAAATCAAGCGTAATGGCATCATTTGCATCATTGCCATCCGCATGATCAAAAGGAAGTACCTGATCATAAGTATAATCACCCGTTTGCGGATCAATTGTGAAAGTAAACACTGTTTGGCCGTTTGCGCTACCGACATAACCTGTTGGGGTCGCAACAACGGCAATAGCATCACCACCGGAGGATAAAGTTCCGCCCGTTTGTGAACCGGATGAAGTAAAACTATCATTCGCGCAGATGTCTCCGCCACCATTATCACCAAAGTCAAAGACAAGTGTGCCGCTCTCATTTAAAGAAAAGCCATCTGTTTCATCCAGAATTTTTGCAGCTCCCAGAATTTCCGGTACATCATCAACCGGTGTTTCGCCGCCCTCATCATCAGGGCGTACATCATCTTGTGTAAATTCTATGCCATATTGAAGCTGCGTCGGGCCAATTGCACCGACATCATCAAGGGCAATAACGCCTTGCGCATCAAAACTACTTTGATAACCGTAACCGCCGCCAGAGGCACTGCCACCAGAGCCACTTTCACCCGCAGCAGGTGCAACTTCTGCCAATTGCTCGGCCAATGCCGCCATATCCGTAGAATCTTGATCTTCTGATGCAAGCGCGGGCGTAACATCGTTGCCCTCTACCTGATCCATCAAAGCATAGGTTGAATCATGGACACTGGTTACTGTGCTGTCTCCCTCAGAAGAGAACATATCATCACCTGATGCAGGCTCTAAATTTGAAAGCTGCATCGCGAGGTCGCCCTCTAAAGACGCTAGTTCTTGCACAGAATCAGGATTATCGCCCTGAGAGTTCGCAATTTCTTGTTCCAGCACTTCCATACGTGCTGATAATTCCTGAATAACATCTAAAGCAGACAAAAAGTCAGAGGTCGCCGCATCGGACAAACCCTCATGCGCACCATTTTCATTTACGCCATTTTCAACCAAATCTTGTGCTGTCTGGAATTTTATTTGCGCGCCATCGTCAAATGTTAAAGTTAATTCCTGTGACGCTTCATCACCAGTTTGAGCGATTTCACTGCTTTCTTCTATATCAAATTTAAGGTCGTATTGCTTATCACCTTCCAAAGCCACATCCAGCGTATCGCCAGCATCAGGTCTTTCAACCGTGCACACGCCCATATCATCGCAAAGCTCTGTATAGAGAGCCTGCGTATCAATTTCAGACCCATCAGATAATTTGAAACATCCCGGACCATTGGCAAGATCTTCGAAATTTTGTATCGTCAGAGTGTCAGAGCCTTCACCTTGAGAAAACTTGATAATTAAAGAGCCATCACCATTAAGGGACATATCCTGAATATCATCCGCAGCAAATGAAAGAGATACACTGCCATCTTCAGAAATCTCAACATCACTTATCGAATTATTTTGTGCGTCATCTTGAACATTGAAGACAGATTGTGGATCAATCACAGTGGAGGCAAGCTCAACCCCGCTTGATAAAGCTGTGCTTAATGTTTCGGTGTTTGAAGAATGTGTTTCATTGTCACTTTGGGCACTATTTCCCAATATTTCATTATCAAAACTCATTTGCTCTTATACTCCACATCTATGTTCTACTCCGCTCAACACCCCTTCCCTCAAAGGTGTATCGAATGTTTCAAACGTATAGATAAACATTTAACAAACTATTACTTTTTCCATATTTATATAAAATTTTATGTAAAACAAAAACATTATTAACCAATCATTATGGTTTTCAGGATAGATTAAGGATAGGAAACGCCTAAAAAATAGGAATTATTAGGGTAAAAAATGGCTAGAACATTTCAATGTGACATACAAAATGGCGGTATAAACGCCATGATGACAGAAGAAGGCAGCATCTTTAACGCGCAAAATGCGCCGGGTGAAGTATCTGTCTTTGAAGGTGACACAATGATGACAGCGGAAAACCCGAATTTTGAGCCGGAGCAAGTGCAAACGGCAGATATATCAAATACTCCAACGCTGAATACGCTTGGTTAAAAAACTGGGGTAACTTACAGCTTTATAACTTACTATCTAATAAGAACGCGCTCTTTCCCTTAGTAATGGGGCAAGCGTGTTTTTTATTGCGCTTATTCGGCGTCCGTATCAAATGTGATGCCCTGCGCCAAGGGGAGTTCAGAGGAATAATTCACCGTTGAGGTCATACGGCGCATATAGGCTTTCCAGCTATCAGATCCGCTTTCACGGCCACCGCCTGTTTCCTTTTCACCGCCAAATGCGCCGCCAATTTCTGCGCCACTGGTGCCGATATTCACATTTGCGATACCGCAATCACTGCCCGCCTCACAAGTGAACAGCTCCGCTTCTTGCACATCACGGGTGAAGATAGAGGACGATAGCCCCTGCGCCACACCGTTTTGACGGGCAATCGCATCATCCAGATCACTATATTTGAAAATATAGAGGATCGGCGCAAAAGTCTCTTCTTGAATGTTAGAGCCATCAGGCATTTCAACCAGTGCAGGCTTCACATAGTATGCATTAGGATGTTCATCACCCAAAATGCGGCCACCACCTGTTGTTACACCGCCATCAAGCTGCGCTTTGTTTAGCGCATCTTCCATGTGCAGATAGGCTTGCTCATCAATAAGAGGGCCAACCAAGGATGCCTCATCCAACGGATTACCAATCGATAGCCCCGCATAGGCAGCCTTAAGGCGCGGGATCAGGGTATCATAGACATCTGCATGTACGAATAAACGCCGCGTTGTTGTGCATCTTTGCCCGCATGTTCCAACTGCTCCAAAGACAATGCCCTGAAAGGCAAGATCAAGATCGGCGCTTTTGGCCACTATAATTGCGTTATTCCCGCCAAGCTCCAGCAGAGAGCGGCCAAAACGCTGTGCCACTTTGGGGCCAACGATACGTCCCATTGCGGTGCTGCCTGTTGCGCTGATCATGGGCACACGGACATCATTGACCAAGGCTTCACCGATATCACGTTCACCGATAAGAAGCTGCGCAAGGCCTTCGGGGGCATCATCGCCGAAACGTGCGCAGGCTTGCTCGAATAATTTTTGACACGCCAACGCGGTCACGGGTGTTTTCTCTGATGGTTTCCAAATCACGCTATCCCCGCATACCAGCGCAAGCATCGTGTTCCATGCCCAAACGGCAACAGGAAAGTTAAACGCGCTGATAATGCCGATAGGCCCTAAAGGTTGCCAAATTTCGCGCATTTTATGCTGCGGGCGTTCCGAGGCAATGGTCAGACCATAAAGCTGGCGGCTCTGCCCGACGGCAAAGTCACAAATATCAATCATCTCTTGTACTTCGCCTAAACCCTCTTGATAAATCTTGCCACATTCCAACGTGACCAGCGCGCCTAACGCCTCTTTATTCTCGCGCAATATATCACCGAAAATCCGCACCAATTCCCCGCGGCGCGGCGCAGGCACAACGCGCCATGCTTTGAACGCGGCGACTGATTGTGCAATCTTCAAATCAACGTCCGCACGGCTATCAACGGCAAGCGATGCAATCTTTGCACCATCTATTGGGCTGAACACATCCAGCGTCCCGCCACCAAGCATCGCCTCGTCCAAACCAAGCTGCTTATATATCTGATTTTTATCCATTGAAGGTTCTCCTGAAGCGATAGAATGAAGATTAGAGTACCACTTTGCACCCTGCTCTGCTACAAGACACACGCAACTATATTAATATCGAGAATAATTTATGAGTGACCTTCTGTTAAGCGTTGAAGAGGCTGGTGTTTTAATCGCCGGAAAGCCGTTCTTCGAAAACCTTACCTTCCATATCCATGCAGGACGTAAAATCGCGCTTGTGGGTAAGAATGGTGCGGGTAAAACCACGCTGATGAATATCATCACAGGGGATCGCGAAATTGATGACGGCACGCGTTTTCTCTATCCCGGCACGACCACAGGCTATATGGAGCAAAAGGCTTCGGGCATTGAGGGGAAAACCGTTCGTGACTATGTCTTTGAAGGTTTGAGTGACGAACTGGAAGACTGGGATATTGATTACCGTATTGAAATGGTTATCTCTCCGTTGCTGCTGAATGTTGATGATAAACTGAAAAACCTGTCAGGTGGACAGTTGCGCCGCGCGGCCCTCGCCCGTGCCTTGGTGGAAGAGCCAGACATCCTATTGCTGGATGAACCGACAAACCATATGGATTTGGAGCTGATTGAGTGGTTAGAAAATTACATCAAAAATTATCGCGGCGCCGTTGTGATTGTTTCTCATGACCGTAGATTCCTCGCCAACACAACAGATCGGGTTTTCTGGCTGGATCGCGGCTCCCTTAAAACCGCGCCCAAAGGCTTTGCGCATTTTCAGCAATGGTCAAAAGATATGTTGGAGCAAGAAGGCCGCGCCCTTCATAACCGTGCTAAAAAAGTCGAACAAGAGATAGACTGGGCCAATAAAGGTGTCAAAGCGCGGGTTAAGCGTAATGTCCGCAGACAATCCGAAGCCTTTGAAGCGCGCGATCAATTTGAAAAGGATCAAAAAGCCTATCGCCGCGTCACCTCGACGATTGAGCTGCCTCCTCTAACCACCGAGCAATCATCACGCAATGTTGCCGAATTTTTTAATGTCGGGAAAAGCTTTACCGATGATGAAACCGGACGCACGCAGCTGATCCTTGAAAAGTTCAACATGCGGATCAAAAAGCAAGATCGCATTGGCATATTGGGGCGTAACGGCTCGGGTAAAACAACGTTCCTGCGTATGTTGACCAAAGAAATGACACCCGATGTTGGCCGCGTCAAAATTGCCAAGAATTTGAGCTTTAGCTATTTCGATCAAAACCGTTCTATGCTGAAAGAAGACAAGACTTTGAAAGATAATCTCTGCCCCGAGGGCGCGGAATATCTGGATGTGCGTGGAAAGTCCCGTCATGTCTGTGGCTATCTTAAGGATTTCCTTTTCGATCCCGAAGACGCGTGGCGTAAGGTCAGCACCCTGTCTGGCGGACAAAAAAACCGCTTGATGCTATCCAAAATCCTCGCCAATCCGGGCAGTATGCTGATTATGGATGAACCGACAAATGATCTGGATATGGATACGCTGGATATGCTGACCAATATCTTGAAAAGCTATGACGGCACGTTGTTTGTGGTATCACATGACCGTGACTTTCTCGATCAGGTTGTGACAAAGATGCTGGTATTTGAGGGCGACGGGAAAGTCGAAGGCATTGTCGGCGGTTATAGCGATTATATCGCATGGAAGAAAACGCAAACATCGGAAGACGTACAAAAGAAGAAATCCGGTAAATCTAAATCTGCGAAAGTAGAGACACCGCAGATTAAGAAAGAGCCAGTGGCCTTTACCTTCAACTTGAAACATGAGCTGGAGAATCTACCCAAGGCGATTAAAATTCTTGAAAAAGAAGTGACGAAGCTGGAAGAGCTTATGGCTGATCCTGATCTCTACACCAAAGATGCCGATGAGTTTGCCCGCATATCCACGCGCCTGCCCGAGGCAAAGGATGCTCTGGATACGGCCGAGCTACGCTGGTTGGAGTTGGAAGACATTAAGGCAAACGCGAAAGCCTAAAATAAAACGGGGCCTAGAATGAAAACAGGACGAAAAATATATCCGTCCCATTAAAAATATAAAATATCTGTACGATCTTAACCGTTATAACGGCTGTTATCGTTGTGATTTGCACCGGCTTTGCTTTTACAGCCACCTTTTGATTTACATGTCTTATTCTTACAGCATGCCTTTTTAGTGCATTGTTTTTTTGCTTTACTTGCACATTTCTCAGAATTGCATTTTTTGCCCTCTGAACAAGCATAGGCAGGTGTTACCGAAAGCGCACCCATAGCCAACATACCGGCAAGAGCAACTGTTGCGATTTTCTTATTCATATTCATATTTCCTTTTTAACATTATGACTTAGTAGATTGGCATTCGCATGCGATGAGAAAAGGTTACAAAAGTATCTAGGCGAAATTCACCATTTTCTTTTGATCTTCATCCCACAAAGCAAGCTTCGCACACTTAAAGCTCTCAAACAAAGTAATCCTGTTTAAATCTTTAAGGTCATCATTCGCATCCATACATTCTTGCAAACGGTAATTCGGAATTTTAGCATTCAAATGATGGATATGGTGCAACCCAATGCTGCCTGTGAACCACTGCAAAATTGGGTGTAGATCATAATAAGAGCTGCCAAGAACTGCGGCCTCGTGATAATCCCATTCATCTTGGTATTCCCAATAGGAATCCTCAAATTGGTGTTGAACAAAGAACAGCCAACCGCCGGCCCATGATGTTCCAACCACGATAGGAATATACGCCAACAAAACACTTCCAAAGCCGAACATCAGGCTAAGACCACCATAGACAACGAGTAAAGCCAAATTCAAGCCGAGGACACTTCGCCATATTTGTGAGAAATTAATAGATTTGCGCACTTCAAAGAACTGAAAGGCATCCGCTTTTGGAATGCGTTGGCCAATCATAATAAAAAACGGCGTACCGAATAAAAGCAAAAAATACGGATTACGGTATAAGCGATACCATGAGCGCATTTTTTCATCCATGCCCTCATACTCTTTGATTGTAATGGTTTCAATCGCGCCAAACCCGCGATTATCCAAATTCCCAGAGCCAGCATGATGCATATTGTGCGTTTTGCGCCAAAAATCATACGGTGTCCATGTCAGAACGCTCATGAATTGCCCAACACGGTTATTCCATTTGCGCGACGAAAGAAACGATCCATGCCCACAATCATGTTGAATGATAAAGACGCGTACCAACAAAAGAGAGGCCGGAATCGTAAGCAGTGCCGTCAACCAATAGGCGGAGGAAAAGCTATAGATCATTACTCCACAAACGATGAAGAACGGAACCAATGTGTTTATAATCTGCAATACAGCTTTACGATCATTTGCAGCCTGATACTTAGTACAATGTTCAACAAAGCCTTTGACCTTGGCCTTGTCTTCATCGCTTACTTTAAAGTCTTCTACAGTCGCACCCTCGGCATTAGCGTCGGTCTCTGAATGTTGTGGTTCCACGTGCTCTAACATATATCTAAATTCTCCAAATTATCGCATACTGTAATGTTACAGTTTAAAAAACTTATCACAAGAGAAAAAGCCCCTTAACTAACAAGAAGTACACCATGTCAACAGGGTAAACGGTTTGACCTAAATCAATACCTTATGCACAAACATATACATGCACATAACCATGGTTGAATCCACATTACGATGCTGCGCCACGGCTCGCTTTTTTACGGTCATGCGGGCAAAGATGGCGTTTACGCAGACGTAGATTATTCGGTGTCACTTCCATCAATTCATCATCGTTTATATAGGACATCATCTGCTCCAGAGACATCTTCACCGGCGGCGTACAAGTTACCGCATCATCTGTACCAGATGCGCGAACGTTTGATAGTTTTTTCCCTTTCAAGATATTCACTTCGAGATCGTTTTCACGGCTGTGCTCACCAATTATCATGCCCTCATAGACCGGGTCCTGATGCGACACAAACATGATGCCACGATCCTGTAGATTAAAGATCGCATAAGCCACGGCCTGCCCCGTTGCATTGGAGAGCAGCACGCCTTTACGTCTTTGTGGAATATTGCCTTTACATGGTTGATAAGAATGGAACAAACGGTTCATAACCCCTGTACCGCGCGTATCAGTCATAAAGGTACTTTGATAACCAATAAGACCACGTGATGGCGCAAGGAATGTGATACGTGTTTTGCCAACACCGGAAGAACGCATATCTGTCATCTCTGCTTTACGTCGGTTCATTTTATCAACAACAGTTGAGGAATATTCTTCATCAACATCAATGATAACCTCTTCAACCGGCTCGCACTTCACACCATTTTCATCTGTTTGGTATAAAACCTTTGGACGAGAAACGGTAAGTTCGAAACCTTCACGGCGCATTGTTTCAATCAGAACGCCAAGTTGAAGTTCTCCACGTCCACCTATCTCGAATGAATCTCTACCGTCGCTTTCCTTGAACGTAATCGCAACATTCACCTCGGCTTCGTCCAACAAACGTTGGCGAATCATTGTTGATGTTACTTTTTTTCCATCTTTTCCAGCAAATGGAGAATCATTCACTGAAATCGTGACAGCCATTGTTGGTGGATCAATTGGTGTTGAGACAACCGCTTCCATTAACTCTGCGTTACAAATCGTATCAGCAACTGATGCCTTAGACAGGCCAGCAATACAAATGATATCCCCTGCTTTAACTTCCTTAACAGGAACACGGTCTGTTCCTTCAAACATTAGCAACTTCGTCAAACGACCTGTTTCAACAGTTGAACCGTCAAGGCTCATCGCTTTTACAGTGTCATTTACTTTTGCACGACCTTGTATAACGCGTCCTGTTAGACAACGCCCCAAATATGGGTCAGAATCAAGCAACGTCGCCAACATCGCGAATGGCTTATCGTACTCAGCCGATGGCGGCGCAACGTGCGTTAGAACAAGTTCCAGCAATGGAGATAAATCTTTACGGTCATCTTCCAATTCCTTAACACACCAGCCATCACGACCGGACGCGTAGAGAATCGGGAAGTCTAGCTGATCATCCGTTGCATCCAGCGCAACAAACAGGTCAAACACTTCATCAACCACTTCTTCCGGACGACCATCAGGACGGTCAATTTTATTGATAATCACAATCGGCTTCAGCCCCTGTGCAAGCGCTTTACCCAGCACGAATTTTGTTTGTGGCATGGGACCTTCCGCTGCATCGGTCAACAAGATAACGCCGTCAGCCATGTGAAGCACGCGCTCTACCTCGCCGCCGAAATCCGCATGTCCCGGTGTGTCGATAATATTGATACGGACATCGCCCCATTGAATAGAAGTCGGCTTAGCCAGAATAGTAATACCGCGCTCACGTTCCAGATCATTGGAGTCCATCACACAAACATCAACGTTTTCATTCTCGCGGAACATGCCGCTTTGCTTCATAATCGAATCGATTAAGGTTGTTTTACCGTGGTCAACGTGCGCTATGATCGCTATGTTTCTTATCTTATCACTCATGGCTACTATCTTTCCTATGTAAAGCAGGTCAATGCCGCGCCCGCTTCTTAAAATTCAACCGCCTATGTAGTATAAAATTCAACGAAAAGCTATCAATTATTGCTGTTTTACCATAAAAAAGAGGCTGAATAACCAGCCTCTTCCACTTTTTCCATATATTTCTTATACTTAACGTATTTATCGAAAGATGTCGTTATCTGGCATGTGTCTTTGCCAAACGCACCATATTGATAAATTCAGCGCGGTATCCGAATTGGTCGTCACCCTTTCCTTTGCGCGCCAAGGCAATCACATCATCATAAGAGAAATCGCCCGTATATTGCCCGCCTTTCAGGATTTGACCAAACGCCGCCACAGCAGTTGCGAAGTTAGTATCCACACTTAAAACAGGCAGTTGGCATTTTGCTAACGCGGGGCATTTATCAACGTTATCTTGCGCCGTAATTGCACGCGTGATCAGCTTACTCTTGCTTTCCATGGGTAACTTATAGCGAATTTTAAGGAAAGCATATTCATCACTCGGCGCAACACCCTTCTTCTTAAGGTTGGTGGTATAACGCAGCGCATCAACACTGACCGCTTCGCTGCCCACGGGTGTGAACTCATAAATAGCGGTCACAGTGTGACCTGCGCCCATATCACCAGCATCGATTTTATCATTGTTAAAATCTTCGCGGTTCAAATGGCGTGTTTCATAGCCGATCAAGCGATACTCCGCCACTGCCGTTGGGTTAAATTCAATTTGGAACTTAACATCCTTGGCAATCGGGAAGAGTGACGAAGTTGCCTCTTGCACCAAGACTTTACGCGCTTCGTTCAAATTATCGATATAAGCGGCAACACCATTACCATTTTGCGCCAACGTCTGCATCATATGGTCGTTGTAATTCCCCTGACCAAAGCCAAGCACAGACAAGAATATGCCTTTATCGCGTTTACGCTCAACAAAATCCTGTAGCTCTTCACGATTAGTGATACCAACGTTAAAGTCACCATCAGTGGCCAGAATAACGCGATTAACCGAATGCTCATCGAAATTCTGCTCGGCCATATCATAAGCCAGCTTAATTCCCGCCGCTCCAGCCGTTCCGCCCCCAGCGCGCAAGTTGTTCATCGCATTCATGATCTTGCGGTGCTGTGAGGCTTTGGTTGGCTCTAAAACCACGCCTGTTGACCCTGCATAGGTCACAATAGACACAGTATCATCAGGATGAAGGCTGCTCAGCAACATTTTCATTGAATTTTTAACCAAGGGCAACTTATCAGGCGCATTCATAGAACCGGACACATCCAAGAGAAACACAATATTACTGCGCAGCTCTGCCTTTTCCAGTTGATAGCCCTTAATGCCGATATGCATCAGTTTCCGACCTTCTGCCCATGGGCTGTCGGTAATGGTTACAGTTGGCTTAAACGGCTCTGCACGGCTTTGCGGCACAGGATAATCATAGTTAAAGTAATTCACCATTTCTTCGATACGAACAGCATCTTTTTGCGGCAGTACACCACTGTTAAGCTGTCTGCGGATAAAGCTGTAGCTTGCAGTATCGACATCAGAGGAGAAAGTAGATACAGGCTCTGCGGCAACTGATTTAAACGTATTCACTTCAAAGTCTTCAAACTTATCGCGTCCTTCATCTTGATAAGCCGTTGCCATTGTGACCGCATCATCCAAAGAGACCATTTCCGATGCAAAGCGACCATGAGGCACAGCGCCGAAAGGTGTTCTTGCCTCTTGCGCCATTGGAACCATATTTTTCTTCGTGCTTGCTATTTCCTCTTTAAACTCGCCCAAAGATGCAGAGCTACCGACAGTTTCCGGTGCGGGGCTATTTCCTGATTCTCTACTCCATTTTTTCAAAGGTGCGGCATCTTTTTCAGATGGAGCAAGCCTCTTATCGGCCTTCGCTTTCGGCTTTGCTTTCATTTCACGCTCGACATGCCCTGCTTGACGCGTCCAGTCGGATAAAGGATTAACCTTCGCCCCTTCAGCATCCGCATCCACACGCGCAGGTGTTTGGATCGGTACGGGAATTGAGCTTGCCCCTTCACGGATTGCATGATCCAAATTATTTTCGTTTTGTTCCTCTACCGCTTCAATATATGCGGGAGAAAGCTGCTCCTCCCTTACTGGAATATAAGTTGGTGAGTTTTTGACATTAACACCTGGCGCACTTGTTACAGCAGACCCGGCAGGCACGGGCGCATCATAACGATGCACAGTATCTTGTAACTGCGTCAGACTTAAACCGCCGACAAGAACCACAGCCATCGCTGTTGCCATGCCACCATATATAAATTTCGTTTTTGTTTTCTGTTCCATTGTTTCATTTCCTCGTTTTGAATTGCTTATGCCTATAAGACGAGCGAGGAATGAAACTCCTTGGAAATTATTGAGGGAATTATTTTTATTTTTTTTCTGCTTCTGGGTTTCGAACTCGGACATAGCCAGATTTACCGCGCGTTTGCGGGCATTTACATCAATTTCGGGTGCGTGATCCTTCGACAGGATTTCTTCTAACTTTTTATCATCCATAGTTTTGCTCCTTCCCGAAAATTGCTTGCAGCTTCTTACGCGCTTCATGGATACGCCACGATATTGTGCTTTCTTTGACGCCTGATATTTTGGCGGCCTCTTTATGGGATAGCCCCTGCCCCATCACCAGCAACAGCGACTCTTTTTCTGCCTCGGGCAATTTATGCACCTGTTCCCAGACCTGAGCCGCATAGATTTTCTCATCGGGCTTGGTGTCTTCGGCGGCGAATGTATCTATCAACTCTGCGCCGTCAGGGTGACGGTTTTGCGACTTATACCAATCCTTCGCGGTATTAATCACCAAACGATAAAGCCAGCTGGTGAATTTTGATGAGCCCTTATAGCCGGATATCCCCCGCGCGAGCTTTATGCAAGCCTCCTGCGTGATATCTTCCGCGTCTCTTTGATTTGCGCACCATTTATATGCCATTTTAAACATGACCTCGTAATAATCATTGACCAGACACTCAAAAGCATCGGCATCACCGCGCACAGCGCGACTAATCAAATCTTTATTCTCTGCTTCCGGTGTTTCCGGCATTCTTTAAAACCAATAAATTAAGGACATTTTGCCCATCTTATAACAATAAGACGAGATGAGAAGGCATAACCTTGGAAATTTTTACATCACCATGGTTTTTCGCATTTATAAGAGAAGATAGTTTGCCAACATTTCAGAATATTAAGAATGACCAAGATCTGGCTTATCAGAAATATCGGCAGATGGAGCGTAGCGTTCACTCAAGCATTCCCTGAGATCAACAGGATCAATCCTTCGACCTAAAGCATATTTATGCCCATCTCCGGTTAACTCAGGCTTAGGCTTATCATAGCCTGTACGCCAAGCACTAGCGGCGGCGCGGTCGCTTTCCTCGGATGTATCGCTCAGCGCATCATGTTTTCTTAAATTAATCAGAGCAGGCTCCATTTCCGTCGAACGCGCGCGGATCTGTTCAATGAACGGAGATTTTTCTACACAGGCCTTATTGAAATCCGCCGTCATAGTTAATCCTTTTGGATTCGCCGTATATAGATTTTTATTGCTCAAAAAGCTACCATCACTCAGTGCATTAAGCCCCGCTGTAAATTTTCTGAAATCAGTATAATACACCGCTTTCAACGCTTGTTCGGGCTCCACATCATCAGGACATTCGAAATCTACGCTTGTTATGATACCGTTTTCACCCTTATGCACTGCAAATTTAGTATTTTCGGATACACGGTGCAACTGATCCAAGCCCCAGCCCCCCATGCCCAACTTGTCAAAGGCATGCGTGAAATCTGTTTGCGCTGCATCCATCAATGTTCGGGTAATAAGCTGATAACGCCACAATCCATTACTGTTGAAATCGTTAATGTCATCTTCGGTTAATTGAATTGTCTGACCATTTTTCAGAGTGTGTCCCTCATGAAGCGCAGTGTGCATTTTCTTCATAAAATCACCCTCTGAATAGAACGCATCATGATGCCCGCCTTCTGCGGCTATTTCGTTTCTTGTTCCAATCGCACGCCCTTGCGTATGCGCTGTTGCGCCGGAACCGCCCTTAGACTGCATTCTAGCGGCATTATTGCTTTTACCGACAATCCCGCGCGGTGATGTCTTGTTAATTGTGGTATCAAGAACACTGTGGGTATCATCTGGATTCAATTTGGCTGTACGCGCCGCGTTGTAGCGTTGCATACCTGTCTCAACCATTTCATCCAAGAAAGCCGTCATATCGGCACTGAATGGTTTGATTTGCGGAATTGCTGTCCCCGGTTCTACGATGCCTTTTAACTCTGCATGAATAACGAGGAATTCGGCAACTTGCTGTTCACGATCCAAGTGAATCTCATCAACAGTTCTGTACGTTGCGCGCCCTTGAACCGTGTAATCCACATTCAGCGCCATACGCAAAAACTCATTCGGAAAATCATCTGCATCGATATCATGATCATCCATAAACGTCTGAATAGTACGTGCAACCAGTCGCGCTGTCACCATAGGATCACCACCACCACGTTGAGGATCAAGGCCGCAACCGATTTTCTGAAGAAGCGGCAGGACATCGCCGTCCATTTGACCATCCTTAAACCAATTATCGAGAACAAAGTTCGTATCGCTTTGAATTTGCTTTGCAATCATCAAAGAAGAAAGCGGCCCCAATGCCTTTTGACTATCAGAGTTTGCCCACATTTGCCCTTCCGGCAAAGACTGATGACGAACACGACTATCCAGCTCCGCACGTTTTTGCAAAGCCTGTTGCATTCTGGCTTTATTAAGCCCCACCCCTGCTGTAGAATCCGTCATAATATGCAAATCTTCACGCAGATCCATCACAGGCACTTTATCAAGTTTTCCGCCCAAGGCATTGGTTAAAAACCGTGTAATCATGCTGGATTTATGGTCGGCCTCTGCCGTAATAAACGGGCCGTGCAATAATGCAAATTTTGCTTTAACTTCCAGCCTTTTCAAAAAGACATATTCCTGATTTGGAAAACCATGGTCGGGGTTATGTACCAATGGATTAGCCTCTTTTAGAAACTTCAATAAAGTTTCCGGCTTAACAGCATCGTGAATTTCTCTGAAAATATGCTCTAATTCATGATTATCAAGCTCAGATACACCCTTGTCATCCAACTGGAAAATAGCGGCTTGAGAATCTCGCGTCAGCACATCTTCATCTTTTAGATATCGAATAAAATCCTTATTATCGAACAAGTTATTAACCACACTGTTAACAACCAAGCGACCCGTCCGAGATTCGCTTTTCATAAAGCCTAATCCATTTTTATGAATAAGAGCCGCCGATTGACGCGCCAAAATTTGTGCAGGACTGTCGCCCAGTTCTCTTGTGACGATTCTAAGAAATCTTTCTGTTCTGGAGAATAAATCAACACCATGATTATTAAGAGAGCGACCATCAAATTCAATATTATCCAGAACCCCTCTCGCTTTCTCGTTCAGCGCATAGAATTTCTCTTCATTATCTTGATAAAGTCCACCACGTTGTTCAGCGGTAAGAGACGGAGATTGCAACACATTATAAAGCTGCGCGGTCTCACTGAGAATAGGTGCTAATCTCTCTTGTATTGTTGAGAATGAATTCTTTAAATCTTTGAAGGCATCATTCCCTGCCATGCTCGGTTCCAACTCGGATATTTTTTGTAGATTATCCAAATGGAAAGATGCACCCATCAATAGGTTCAAAGTATCATAGGCAAGCAATGCGACATGCTCTGCGTTTGGTTTGCCATCCGTATCATCAGACCATGAGGAAAGATGAGAAGCAAAATTAAAATTATCATCGGAAACATTGATCGGAAAACTGTCTTTATCAACATCATAAACATCATGTGAAACACTATGTATATTCTCTAACAAGTCCGCTGTGGCAATCCGGTCACGCACGGCGTAACTCATCGCATTTACGAGTTCTTCAAAAGTATTAAGACGTCTTGTCGGCGCCATATCAAGTTCCATCATGCGATCAATCGCATGCTCGGCTTGTTCCATATCTTGCGCATCTACCAAATACAGCACTTTATCAACGGCGGTTGATTGCGCGTCCAACGATGGCGATGTGTAATTTTTCTGACTTAACAGACGATCAACCATACCCATCACACCTTTTGGCGTGGAAAGATCAATCGTACGTTGCTCATTCAAATCACCAGTAGGATGAGCCGTAATCGTTGGGTTTTGGCGTATGAGACCAAACACATCTTTTTCCAGCTCTGCGGCACTGATCCCTGCCTCTTGATACATTTCAAAAATATTTTCAAGAGTGAACGGAATATTTTGAGGATCTGAATATAGGTTTAGTGAGGCCTTACGCTCTGCCGCATCGACAACCTTATTGTAAGAAATTACAATCTCGTTATATGTTTTGCGTTCCTGATCGCTCAGGCTTTCATATTCTTCCGGTCTTTCATTGCCCTGCATATAATCAGAACGAAACAAAGAAACCGCCTGAAAGTTATCAACTGCAACGTCGTCCAGTTTCGGAGAAAAAATGCCCATATAAGCGGCAAGAATCGCGCCCTTATCCGTGCTCAGGAAAACATTGCCTTGATCATCATCTTTCGTTTTCGAAAAAGCATCATTTGCATCATCCATCACTATACTCCCTTACTAATTCTCAATCGGCATAGCACAAATTGACACATGCATATCCAGCCCTTGTTACCACGCGCTTCCTTATAAATATGTAGATTAAGGCCTGTAAATACACCCTACATTTCCCGAGAAATGTGCATTCAAAGATGAAAGAAGAATCTAAGCACGTAATAATCGCTCCGCAACGATACATGACTTGATATCTTACTGTCGAAAGTAATGCGTCCTAACTGTCTAAAATGTTAGCAAAACATCTCTTCATCAATCTTGTTTAAAAATATAAAACTACACCCAGTGAAACACCCTTAATTTCTTATTTTTACATTTATATTTTAACGTCCACATATAATGGCATAAAAAGCAAATAATAGTCCAACTATTTATGTTCACAGACATATGACTGACAACACAACTTATGGCATCAATCGTTGAGCAAAAACCTAGCTTAAACAACATATTCATGTCTATTAGCATACAATAGTCAGCACTTGGGGGGTGCTATTGCTTTCTATACTTATTACTTGTTAAATTGATTAGTGTCAGAATACTTCAAATCACTTGATAAATATGAAAGTACATTATGAACGTTATAGATGCCAACGTAGCTCTCGTTGAATTTTTGCATTTTGTCTCCACACAGAAAACCCATCTCAATAACTGGCAATTTTTTCACATCAGTATAGAAGATCCTGAAAAAAAGTTGAATATTGATGAAGTTGAACAATTTCTGTATTTCCACATCGATAATGATGATGCTTGGCTCTTAAAAATATACGATACGCAAGAATTGCTGCTGTTCACAAATAAAAATGACAGTTTAGCCCTTAGCAAATTTGAAAAAGCAGCCAATGAAAATTTTGAAGGCAATGTCTTGCGCATGCAGTTCAGAGGATTTGATGGCGACGGGCTGGAAAAATTTTCCAGCATCATCGCGCAGCTTATTTCGGTTGATGATATCATCACTCAAGTCGCGTTCAAACGTATGAGACGATTGGGCAACAGTATTCTTGTCTTGGATGATGACCCTATTATCATCAAGCAGATGGAAAAAATAGTTTCCGGATATGGTCATATCGTTACACTGCAGGAAGTCGATAATTTCTTCGAAAGCTATAGAGAATATGCGCCTGATATTTTATTTCTGGATATCCACTTAAAATCCGCAAAAGGAAATGAACTTTTAAAGGAATTGAAAACAAACATTGACCCTTACGCCTATGTCGTCATGATCAGCAGTGATACACAAAAGGAAATGATTATGGATATAAAAAGCGGGGGAGCCAATGGTTTTGTTGTTAAGCCATTAAGTAGAGAAAAGCTTTTCCAACAAATAATAAAGGCTCCCACCATTACTAAAAAAATATAGTTTAATGCTTCACTATTGAAACCGTAATCAGATTACCGGATGTTTCCAGCGCGTCGCCTTCTCCTAGGGGAAATCCAGTACGGTATCAATACCTATAAACGCCGTGGCACCTTCAAATGCAAATGTATCTGCGGCCTGATCCACCGTAAAGGGTGTCATCTCCATTCTCACCATAAAGGTTATCGCCGATATTCCCCAGAGGGCGGACGCAGACATCACCCCCTTAACCTTCTGCAACTATTGATATAAACGTTTTTATAGATGTCGCAGAGGAAGCCTACAAGAGATATGGCACTTAATTAACGTCATTTGAGCCTAATTTTGATTATTCTCAAGGTTATCACAAAAATATAAATCCGCAGAAAACGGATAATGATCAGAGCCGACAGAAGGCTTTCTTGAATATAAAACATGGTGAAAAGACTGATCATAGAAAATATGATCTATGGGAATAGAAAAAAACGATGGAAACCACGCCGGCCAAGTCCCAAAATAATTATAAACAACATTGTTGTTACGCAATCCGGTGCGTTCCTTAAACGTCGTCATCGTCGGATGCCAAGGCACATTATTAAAATCTCCTGCAACGATAACATATTGATTATCTCTCATAATCCCTCGCACAACAGATCCTAAGCCATCCAAACGTGCATTCCTTATCTCAATACGGTTCAATGTTTTGGGTGATTTTGCGTGAAGTGTAATAACATTTACGATGCGCCCGTTAACATCAATCTTTGCATATAGGGCAACACTGCGTGCCCCCGCGACGTTCAGCGCGCGCGTTTCAATAACAGGATATCTCGAATAAAGCGTCCAGCGCCCGTACCTATCCCCCTCAATTGCAGGGTAATAAAAAGGATAATCCACCTTCAAACGACCATGCCCATATCGCATAAAGCCTAGCTGAGCCTCTTGCAACACGATAATATCAGCCTCCGATGTTTTCAGTATTTGATAAATACTTTCATAATTATCATTTTTGAAATACACATTAAAACTCAGCACTTTGAGAGGGTTTTCCCGCCCGTCATAAGCACAGCGAGGTGCAACAACATCGAATGTATAAGCACTGATAACAGGCCACATATTACCGATAAGCAGTAAGGCCTGCACAACCCCGAACACATAAGCACGTGCGACGATAAGAATGACCAAAACACACAAGAAGGCAAGACTGACTATGACCCTAAATGAAATCAGAAGTTCAGAAATAATAATCGGATAATTGATGAGTGGCGATAACACAAGTATTGCACTGAATAACGTCAGTAAAAGAAAAAAAACATTGAGCCTAATATTATTTTTAGTCATAATTTGAAAGTCTTTATAAAAGAGAAGTTCATAACATCTGTCATTTTGTATCAATACGCATTAGAAAAGCATACCATTATTCTGAATTTACAGGAATGTGACGGCTTTCACAGATAGAAAAAATAAATTCTTTTTCAAATTCTGAGCGCCCTATCACAGTTTTTTGATAAAAACTTGTTTGAGCACATTATCATTTATTTATTTTTATCTGCATTTATTTCCAAATTCGTTTTGAACTGCTCTTGGGACAATAGAGCTTTGTCCAACCGGAAAACAAACAATGTCTATTCTGCGGATTTTTTATTGTAGATTACCTCATATCCTTTAGAAAAATAATGAATATCTGGGTAACAATAAACCCCCTCCCCCTTTTTGCATTGCTATTCTTCATCATGATTGCACAAGGCCTTTTCATTGAGATTACAAGCCACAATACGCCTTTCAAAATTCTTGATGATTGGCCGTAGCATTTTACGAATGCAACCATACGCTGGAATAAAAAACCTATAGATTTCAAATTTCTTCTCCATGCAACGACATGGATGACCTTCTTCGCATGCTTATTCGGTAATATTTTCTAACCTTTGGCCATTTATTCAGATAACTCGTCGTGGTCTTACAATCACCGAATATTTCACGCTGTTCACCAGTTAGAAAATCAAAGAGCGTATAAACATCAGCGTCCGGATACACCTTAATATCTGCCCCAACACGCGTTACAGCACCGGCGACAAGGGGCTACCAGTCATGTATTACAAGAAACTTTCATGGGGGTGTTCTTCATTCGCCTCACTCTAACTATATTGTGCAGCAAAATACTGTAGCCACGATAGTCTGGTAAGTAAGCTAACAAAAATAAAGCTCCAACTAAATAATCGGAGCTTTACCAAGTTATATTAAAACCACTTCAGATCGTGTTATGCGCCTGCTGACGATGCGCATGATGACGCGCCCGCAATACTATCTTCCAATGATCCACCGAAGTTATATGTAACTGAACCACCTGAAAGAGAGTTCAAAACATCACCCAGACATGTCACATCTTTCGATGTTGTATCACCATCACCCGCTTCCGGGTTAATGTTTGCCAAGTCTTCTGCATTTTCACCGCCTGCGGCTGGTGCAATATCAGGGAGGTTGCCATCAGAGAAAGGACCAACAGATGGAAGACCTCTGATCTCCAGACGAGCACTAGTTGCGTCTACTTCTTCACCATCAAGCTGTTGAAAGAGAAAATCTTCAAAGTTTGTAATGGTTGGTGACTCTTCCACTTCACCAACGAAGATCTGACCACGACCATCAACAGTTTCATCATCTGCATCATAGAGGCGCTCCTCGATAAATTGAAGATCACCCGCAGATAAAATACCACCGGAAAGCGCAGGAACAATACCGTCGAAAGAGGCATTCGTACCATCAATAATAATCGGCTCACCGGTTACATCATCCAATATTGCGCCATCTTCAAAGCGAACATAGAAGCTACGCTCTGGCGTATAACCATTAAATACCGTAGAACCCAATGTTTCATTTACGATATAAAGACCAGTACCATCGTAATAACCTTCGCTCAGCTCTTTGCTTCGGGTATCTCTGGCTAAAACAAGTCCACCAGATATATCATCAAACTGCATCGCAACCGCCGGAAGACCTGTTGTATTAACGAAAGTATTTGGATTTTCCAAATCACTCATATCAATATAACCGCTTTCAAAACGTGCGCCAGCAGAACCGCTCAAGTGACCGTTATCTGTAAGTGTGTTGCCTTGGAACAAGACATCACCGTTGTAAGCACCAGAAACATAGATACCATTTCCATAGCTATAGCTGACTTCATTACCTGTTAGGGTCAAATCATCAATATTTACTGTTTGGATACCATCATCGCCAGAATTAGAAACTACGTTGTCAGAAATCACAACAGACGAGTATCCGGATTCCGCTATTTCGCGGGTCGAAGCAGAAGGGCCATCCTGTAGTAAATATTCCATAGGATAATATAGTTCAGCACCCGAAACATAAATCCCGTCATTACCAGATTCATCTACATCGTTACGTAGAATACGAACTTCCGCACTGTTTTCAACATGGATACCATCCCGTTTTGAATTAGAGACATCATTGTTTACAATCCGTAAACCATATCCATAATCATCGCTTTCAGAACTTTTCGAGGATTTAGCAAGCACTGGAGCAAAGTAGCTACCAACATCATATGCGGCAATCCCGTTACCACCTGAACGACGAATGTCATTACGACGAACATCAATATCATCACCGGATAAGATCAAAATACCATCATTTTCAGAATCAAAAACCTTGTTACCGACGATATGCACACCGTAGCTATCTACAAGTTCAATACCGTTATCATCTGAATTAGAGATTCTATTACGGCTAATTCTCACATAGTCACTGCTGTCTACATCAATACCATCATCACCGGAATGCCTGATTGTGTTGCCGTGGATACCAATAAATGAGCTGTATTCTACGTCGATACCGTCATCACCAGTATTCTTAATACGGTTACCGCCGATATTTACGAACGCACTGTCTGATACTTCAATGCCGTTACCATCACGGCTGCGACGGTTATTACCAGTTCCATTGATCGTATTATAAGAGACGTCCACGAAGAGACTACCATCTACATCAATGCCATCATCACCGGAATGCTTGATTGTGTTGCCGTGGATACCAACAAATGCACTATGATTTACGTCAATACCGTCATCAGCCGCATGCTTAATACGGTTACCGCCAATATTTACAAACGCACTGTTTGATACTTCGATACCATTTGCATCATGTACCCAGTGGTTCTTACCAGTTCCATTGATCTTGTTATAAGAGATGTTCAGGAAGTTATTTCCATCTACATCAATACCATCGGCGCCAACATGGTAAATGTGGTTACCAATGATATTCGCGAACACGCCGCCTTCGACATTGATACCATCACGACCAGCATAAGAAATAGTATTTCCGATAAGATCAACAAAGTCTGATGGGTTCACTTTAATACCGTGTCCATCAACATGTGAGATCGTATTGAAGTTCGCGGATGAATAATCACTACCTGATAGATAGATACCATTCGCACCAGCGCCGTGGATATTATTCCATGAAACGTTTGTACCAGCGGAGTTCTTGGCATATACGCCATTCTCGCCGACACCAAAGATACCGTTACCAACGACATTCGTGCCAAAGCTGTTTACAATCTCGATACCATTATCATCAGCATCTTTAATCGTGTTGCGCTTAACGCTTACAAGGTATGAGCCATCTACATCAATGCCATCATCACCGGAATGCTTGATTGTGTTGCCGTGGATACCAACAAATGCACTATGATTTACGTCAATACCGTCATCAGCCGCA
>NVTV01000006.1 GCA_002401695.1 Alphaproteobacteria bacterium | reverse complement strand
TACCGCCCGGGAAAACCTCAAGGGCGACAGCTATGATATTCCCGATGAATTGCCCGAGCAGCAGAAGAAAATGGTCGATTATGCCGCCCCGGGATTACGTGCCCTGCTGGGATATTGCTGAACCTCTTAAACGATGATGATACTGGTCGGCAAGCACCGTCTGCCGACCTCGATCATCCTCAAAAATCCTTTTACCTGAACACGGCCTCCTCTTTTCCCAATGAACTAAACCTATTGATCAGACACCAAACGAGGTCTTTTCAAAGAACACAGGTGTCACACTTTCACCTTGAATTCGCCTATAGCCTTGGCTTCAGACCCTGATAATCAGATATTTTTCCTATTACAGGTTCCCTTAACAGTTACCCATGTGGTTTTTATTTACACCTGAATGCCCTTCTCCGGGTCCAGAGCACTTTCCTTAATTTCAGCCCCATGGCCTGCCCTATCCGGAAGATGAAGCAAGCCGCCTATTTTATCATCAAACCTGATACCGCCCCTGACAGGGTCACTCTTGAAATGGTAACAGGAGTCCAGATCAATAAAGCCTATATTTGGCCGAGCCATGGCTAGATGAGCCGCGGCGGAGAGCCCTAATCGGCTCTCCGCAAAACAACCAATCATGCATTTTGCTCCCGCAGCTTCTGCAATGGCATTGATCTTCAGGCCTGTGTGAATGCCGCCCGCTTTGCCGAGCTTGATGTTCAGGTAATCTGCGGCACCGAGCCTGATAAGCTTCAGCGCGTCATGATGATCAAATACACTTTCATCCGCACAGATAGGTAAATCCACTTTATCCCTCAGGCGGACCAGGTTATCATAATCCCATGCGGCCAGAGGTTGTTCTGAATATTCCAGATTAAACGCCGCCATGGCCTTGATATTGGCAACCGCCGTGGGATAATCCCAGCCCTGATTACTATCAATTTTAAGGGCAAAGTCTGGCCCCACAAGTTCCCGGACCGCCGCCACATGGGCAACATCCTCTAACCCCGGGCGACCCACTTTCAATTTTATGGCCTCAAAACCCGCATCAAGAATATTCTGCGCCTGGGCAACCGTATCTTCGACGGTATCCTGCCAGCCAATGGTCAGGTCGGTTCTGAGTTCCCGCCGCTCTCCTCCCAGAAACCGGTAAAGCGGCAGACCAGCTGCCTTGGCCGCAATATCATATAGCGCCATATCAAAGGCCGACCGGATCGAAGGTTCGCCAACCGTTAACCCATTGATCTCTACCATACGGGCATCTATGGCCAAGGCGTCCTTGCCTTTGATCATGTCAGCGATCTGTTGTGCCGCAGCAAAGTTACTTTCCTGACTATCGCCGGTGATCGGGGCAAATGGGCTGGCTTCTCCCCAGCCATAAATTCCGCTCTCGGTTATTATTTTTACCACCACATTACGCGCCGCATCAATAACCCCCAACGTCACCCGTATGGGGTTGCTAATGGCAACATTCAGCTTATAAATTTCAATGTTTTTGATGTTCATTTTTATCTCTATTTATGTATCGTATTTCAAATTGATTCATGGACAGAGCGCTGACCGACCAGAAATAAATCGCCTATCACTCTGAACCGCGAAGAACAATATCCTTGTCTGCTCCATGAGCCAGAGAGGACATCATAATAAGTATCAAAACGGCTGTTATCGCCCTGATAGGTCGTTATAATTCTTTCATCATGCATCTCTTGCCGGTCATGTGGATTCCAGCCCTGGTAGTTTACATTTTTATTGTTTGATACGTTTAAAATTCAGGTCATGGAAATCAAAACTAAAATCTGTTAATGCCGATACGGCCTTCATGGTAATACCCTGAGGTTTTCCGTCATAACCCACTGAGAATTTTACATAAGCATCCGCATCCAAGCTGCGATCATCCCAGCGGACAATGAATAAATTTGATTTAAAAGGCACCATTTTACCTTTTAATCGTTCAGATTTTACCGCCATAAAGGTCAACTCAGACTTGTTTTCTGTTATAATAACGTCACCGAACCAAGGGTCTCTGTAGCTTCCGGCATATGGGGTTAGTCCCCCCGTCGGCACATAAGGTGCCTCGGCCATGTCCGGTACTGCCTTAGCGGCGGCGGCAAGTCGTTTCTGCTTCAAATCATAAAGCCTGGATATCCAATCGGTTTTTTTATCGGATATATAGGTGTCCAAAATACTATTCATGATGGCGGATCTGGCGACACCTGCCTGTTGATTGGTATAGATGACAACCCCAAGCCCAAGATCAGGTATCATGGCATTCAAACTCAACATTCCAAGCAAGCCACCCGAATGCTGTTCTATTTTATACCCCTTATAATCACTGAGCACCCAGCCAAGGCCGTATGCCGAGAAACTCGAATTGAACCATTCTTTATTGTTAGGGCGAACAGGTAAAATGGTTTGCGGGGTCATTATCTCCGCCTGCTGTTCTTTGGATAAGAAGATGTCTCCACTGGGCAGACGACCCTTACGAAGATGCATATCATGCCACTTCAAAATACTCTTCACACTACACTGCATGCCGCCCGCGGCGGCAACAACCACATTCTCTCCGAGCTTTATATCCCGAATGGCGTTTTGAATTTTGCCGTCCTTTACCATGTGGGGGTCGGCGACATTCTTATGGTTTTTGAGGGGTTCAAGATTGGCGGCACAATATTTCATCCCAAGGGGCTTCAGAATTCGGTTATCCACAAAATCTTCGTATGGCATACCTGACACAGCCGCAATCACTTCGCCTGCCACAATATAGAGCAGGTTATCATATGCAAATTCTGAGCGAAAACTGCTCACTGGCTTTAGATATTGTAAGTTTGAAATAATTTCTTTTCTCGTGAAGTTTGCCGTTGGCCAGAACATCAAATCCCCCGCCCCCAGGCCAAGACCACTATTATGAATGAGCAAATCCCGCACAGTGAATTCACGTGTCACCCAAGGGTCATACATCCGAAAATCAGGGAGGTAATCAATAACCTTATCATCCCAACTGACCTTTCCCTCGTCAACCAGGAGAGCGATAGCGGCGGTGGTAAAGGATTTCCCCGTGGACGCAATGCTGAACAGGGTTTCAGCATCCACCCTGCCTTTCTTATTAATATTGCGAACACCATATCCTCTGGCATGAATGACTGTGCCATCCTTGATAATGCCAACAGCAATACCCGGGACATCAAATTTTCCCATGACTTGTTGAACAAGGTGGTCCACTTCATCACTGGTTATCCCCGCACCAGCCTGTGCCTGGAGAGAAATGGTCAAAAGAATAATTATGACCAAAAATTTCTGATACATATTCCTCATTACAATTACCTTATCAATTTATGCGCCAAGCCATGTGGCCAGCATAACACCCACAAAATTGGCCACCGCATACCCGAACACCCCCAGTAAAACAGCCGGGGCCACCAGGTCATGTCGTCCTCTACCCGCCGCCAGGGCCGCAGCACTTGCCGGACCGGAAGCACAGGCATTAGAGGCTATCACCACCTCGAACAGGTCGAGCTTGAAAAATCGGCTGGCCCCAAAGATAAATACCCCGTGACATACGATAATGATCAATGCAAAGAGCGCAATCACCAGCGCCTTATCCAGCATGGCGACCACATCGGCACTGACCCCGATAGCGACAAAAAACAGATACATCAGAAACAGGCCAATTTCATAATCCCCCTGAAGTTTCATCAACGGCTTTGGAAAGACATTGGCAATGAAGAGGGTAATTGCCGTGATAAACATGATGCTATAGCTCCCTAAACCCAGATATTCCGCCAAGGCCTTGCCACAGGCGCAAATAGCGAAAGACAGGCCAACGGCAAAACCCAGATGCATCAAATTCAGATAGGGCGGTTTCTTCGCCGTGATTTCTGCCTGGTTATTTTCGCTGCTGGAAATTTCTGAAGACTTATATAACCACCGGAAAAATGCCATTGACGGAACCATGGCCAGAAAAGCCAGATAGGCAACTCCAACCACATTATCGGCGGCGACACTGGCAACGGCAATCGCCGGGTCAAGGGATATCGACTGGCTGACCGCAGCCATATTCATGGAGCCGCCAATATAGGTGGCACTGAATACGCCGGCAAGCTTCGGGCCATGTTCCCCCAAGGGTAATGTATAATAACCGAGCAAAACCCCTATCGTTGTTCCGATCGCCCCCATGAAGAAAGCAATCAACATACCACCCGTTTCAGATATGACCCGCCTCAGGTCAGCCTTTAACAATAACAACGGAATAGCCAGCGGTACCAGATAAGACCATATGATATCATATGGCTCTGCCGTCTTGGGCAAGACGCCAATATTTGACAACAGCATACTTACGGCCAGAATGATGGCCACACCGGAAATATTACGTCCCAGTTTGGTTGTATCTGCCCAAAACCCCATAGCCGCTAATAAGACAAGGATCGACCATAAGGCCAACGTCCAGTCAGAGTGAATGAGTGACTGTGTAATCATCAGTTATCTGAATCCTCCCGCATTTTTATTCTTTAGAATTATGAAAAATATTGGAACCCAAGGATATTCCAGAAATAATAAAACCAGCACATGAATAATCCACAAGCTGTTACAATATTGTAACGAATACGTGCCCATATGCCACTACATAAACGGCCTCTCCAAACCAGCATTGCATAATACAGGTTATATAACCCTGCCAAGGTAGCAATGATGGGCAGGATCAACCAAATTTTAAACAACTGGGGAATCTCTGAGAACATTCCCCCCCCCACCAGGATCAACATAATACCCCCGAGGACCAGGGTAAACAAGTTGGTACATGCAACTATTATCGCAGATCGTGCCGCCTTTTTATTCGATCCTGACAGAGCCTTATAACCAGACCACTGATAGGCCAGACGCAACATGACGCCAACGAATATCAATATGGAAATCCCAAGGAATAAGAAGTTAAAACTACCCGTAAAATGAAACGGAGCCTTGAAAGTAGACATGAATGGCAACCCATCCAGAACAAATCCCGTAATTTTTCCCTGATCATCTTCCTGAAAGGCAATTTTATCCTTGCTGATGATATTCAGGAATAGATTTTTATCTATTTCAACATAGTGATGGACCTTGTCGCCTAAGGCTATAATGAGGGTGTTTTCTGCTGTTGATTGCACTGAGATACCCGATAACAGCATCATTGCCTTTTCAATATTTGAAAAATTCGATCGCCAGAATAAATAAGTTCCGGCATATTTATCTGTATTTCCCACATGGTCTGCCGGGGGCGTTAATTGCTCTTGTTCTGTCGGATAAAAACTATCATAGAAACTATTCTTAAAAGCTGACCGGGCTACTCGTCCCCCCGTACCGCTAAAAGAAAGAAAGAAAACCAGATCATTCTGCTGATCAATCACCAGTTCAGAATGGAAATATTGGGTATCCCCACCATGCCCCAAAAAGCGCAGCCTCTTATGTTCGGTTTCATAAAATCCCAGAGCCATACCCATCATCCGCTCATCATGGGTAAAATTACGGGTCAGCATTTGCCTGACCGTTTCTGCCTTCAAAATACGCCTGCCCTTGTATTCCCCATCATTTAACATGGCATAGGCAAATTTAACCATATCCACTGACGTGGCAGATAACGCGCCCGCCGGGGCGAAATTAGAAACTATTTCAAAGGGCTTTTCCACATACTGCCCCCCTTCAAAGGCATAGGTCAGGGCCATGTTTTTATAAAGGTGGTCAGGCAACGGCTCCACGAAGGAAGATGATTTCATGCCCAACACATCAAAGATATTCTGTTGTACATAGTCCGTAAATTCCATACCGGAAAGATTGGCAACGATCAATCCCGCAATGGCCGTGGCATAATTTGAATAGGCCGTTTGTTTTCCGGGCGGATTGACCCGCTCTGGCTGATACTTTTCCATGGCCTGGGCCGGGGGCATCACCCGCCTCGGATCATTAATAATCAGATAACCCAGAAAACCATCCTCAAAACCGCTGCTATGGGTCATGATATGACGCATGGTCACCGG
Source organism: Alphaproteobacteria bacterium (assembly GCA_002401695.1). Taxonomy (GTDB): domain Bacteria; phylum Pseudomonadota; class Alphaproteobacteria; order Micavibrionales; family Micavibrionaceae; genus UBA1672. The sequence goes on along the minus strand of NVTV01000006.1, from coordinate 70,237 downwards.
TTGTCCGGGATAAGTATCCTTGATCTGAAACGTCATCAGATAACTGTTGATATCAGCATCCAGGTCAAGTTTCCCCTGTTCAACCATCTGCATAACAGATACCCAGGTGAATAATTTGGACACGGAACCGGGCCGGAACAAGGTTTTTTCCGGATCAACCGGGATATGATTTTCGATATCCTGAAACCCGTATCCCTTTGCAAAAACCAATTCCCCGCCCTTAACGATCGCCACAGTTCCCGAGGGACTATTGTGGTTCTTCATCAAGGGTAATACCAGCCCGTCAACAAAGGCTTCTGTAATTTTTGGATTATCAAGATCGGAAAAATCTAATGCCCCTGCCGACATCACCAAACATAGCCACGCAAAACAGCCGACCATGACAGTCTTTATAAGTTTTCTCATTTTCCACCTGACTTTTGTTCACCATTACCTTGATCTATTTCGAATTGGCCTTCCGGGCAGAACATTGGTATTTAGCTTACCCTCTTCCACAAGCAGTACACCGCTTACCATTACATGATCAAACCCACTTGACGTCTGTGGCGGTTTGAAAAATGTTGCATTGTCCCTGATTGTATCAAGACCAATTGAATGAGATATTGCATTTTTTTACTTATGGTTGAAAGAAGAAAATGGGAGACGCGCCATTATCCTTGACGCCTCTCCCAAATCAGCAAACCTTAAAAATTCAATTTCACCATAACACCAATAGTTCTTGGCTCAACAATAGTTACCGTTGCCCGGAAACCACCATTAATTTGCGGTTGCGCCTGCCCCCCCACGAATGTGTAGGTATTGAAAAGATTTTTGGCATAAATGGAAACGATGACATTATCCATCACAACACCTGCGCGAAGATCCGCCAAAACATAATCTTCCAATTCAATATTAGCGATCTTTGGCTCAACCAATCCGCCATCAGAGCCAATTCCACCTTCAAATCCAGTGTTGCGGCTGCCCACATAACGCAAGCCACCACCAACGAAACCATCCATATCATCACTCAGGGAAAATTCATAATTTGCCCGAATAGATGTTGTCCATTCAGGTACCCCTGGTATGCTTTCTCCTGCAAGGCCACCAAATGCAAATGTTTCATCATCATTTAGTGTGCTGTTGGTATAGGAAAAATTGGTGAGAATTTCCAGACCTTCGACTGGGAAGAAATTCACAGATCCCTCCATCCCATAGGCCGTGACATCTGAATTCGCATTGGCTTCTGATCCGGCGCTTCCCAGAAAAATAGTCGCCTGAGGATTTACCCAGTTCAAATACCACAGGGCAAAGTCATAGGATATTTTTGCATCATCGGATTTTCCTTTGGCCCCGATTTCATAACTCCATATGCTGTCTGATTCTATGATTGGCGGAAAACCCGGGAAAGGTAGAGCAGCCGAAGCAGGCCGATAGCCACTGGCAATTCTGGCATAGAGCGAGAGATCATCATTGGGACGGTACCTTGCACTGAATGAATAGGTATCATTTGTCGAGTTATTAAATATGGGAGGACTGCTTTGCACAATTAAGTTTGGGCCATCTACTGTTTCCACAGACGTTTCAACCCGACCCACACGAATTCCGGCCGTAATATCAAATTTCTCCGACACATAATAAGTTGCATTGGCAAATCCAGCATATTCAACAAGCTTTGAAGGAAAATTAAGATCAAGCAACAGGAAGTTGATAGGAAGACCTTCTAATATTTGCTGGTTTGTGTTCGTTTCTTTGGAATATATTCCGCCAACCGTCCATTCAAATGTATCATTTTCATCAGACATTAACCTGACTTCCTGGACAAATTTATGGGTACCATTAGCACCAATAAACGGTGCAGATGTAACTGAGCCAGGTGCTGTACCAGCAAAAAACTCAATGAAGCCACCAAGACCTGCTACCTCGTCTGATTCCCGCGAATTTTCTCTGGTTTCATAGCTGGTTGAAGATAAAAGAGACGCTCCACCGAAATCATATTTTAGCGTTCCGGAGTAAAGATTAAAAACCCCAAATAAGGTTGATTTTCCCTCTTCTGATACATAACGCCCATGGGTTGGAACAAAGGGAGGGCCATCAAGAGGAACAATATTCACGCCGGTAAATTCTGTTTTGGAACGCATATATGTAAAGGAAAGAGATAAATCATCCGAAGGGTCCGCCGTTACTTTTGCCATTAAGCCATAAGTTTCAAATCCATTAACATTTTCGGCAGCACCCGTTGCCGAACTAGCATCGCGGTCAATAAAACCGGTCACATCCTTATAATAACCAGATATGCTGACACCTAACTTATCTTGTACGATTGGACTTGATACACTGGCGCTATAGGTTTGATTAAATCCCCCCTCTTTTGTCGTGGATAGATCAACCTTGCCAGATATTGAAAGTTCCCCTTGAGAGGGGTTTTTTGTAATATAACGAATGACGCCCCCCATAGAAGAGCTCCCATATAATGTTCCTTGCGGTCCCTTGATAATCTCTACGCGTTCAATGTTGGCTTCCATGGCATCCAAGGCAAGCTCCGCCCCTTTTGAAAAAGGGTTTCTGGAGCCAATGGGCACATCATCAATATAAACCCCAACCGTTGGCGAAGAAATCAGTGGTGAAATACCACGCATAGTTATTGTATTTCCTATGGGGGTAGAGCCGCCACTGAAGACGACGCCAGGCGTATATTCAATAATATCCCGCAAAGATGCCAGACCGCCAACAGCAAAGTCTTCTGGTGCGACAGCTGTCACTGACAATGCAGTATCCTGTAGAGAAACACTGCGACGAGATGCCGTTACAATAATTTCGTCAAAGCCCGTCTTATCAGCACCATCGGAACTATCACCTTCATAGCTGGCGAAATTTGCCTCATACTCTGCACTGGTATCGTAAGATATTTTCTGGAGCTGTGAGGACTTGCGCCCTGATATAATGAGCGCATCTTCATGCCATCTGTATTCTACCCTGGCATCCCCCAGAAGTTTCGCAACGGCTTCTTTAACCGAGTAATATCCGACCAAAGGTTCTTTGACCTCAACCGCCAGGTAATCCGCATTGCCAGATAACTGAAATCCCCCTTGCCGGGAAAGTTGGGTCAGGGCATCTGCTAAGGGACCACCTGGAATTGCCAAATTAATCTGCTGATTTGCCTGGGCAAGTGAAATGCCATTTTGGAAACCTTGATCAAAAGACGCATGGGACTCTGTTGCCAGTGAAAACACACCAACCGCCATGATTGTCTGAATAGCCGTTCTCTGAAGCAATGACTTTTTGAAAGTGAACATATATTTCTCCCTATTTATAGTTTATCGGCACTCCTACTGTTGATGCCGTACTATAGAAGACAGATATTTGGGGGATAACCAGACAAAGAAATCTTAAATTTTCTCAATTTTTCACTCTACAATTTTATTTCTACCCAATAATAATTTCATTGTTTTTCGTTACCGTCACTTTCAGGTTCATGCTTCCCCCCAATAGGCGGGTCGCTTTTTTGATGTTTTTCAGATTGAACCGTCCCGTCACGCGCAACTGCCACATATCACTTTTTCCAAGGCGGATTTCACCCGCATAATAACGATCAAGCTCTTCAACCACTTCTGCAAGAGATCGGTCATTAACATCAAGCCACCCCTCCCGCCAATCAGCAACTTTTTCACGGCTTTTTAACACGGTGCCAAGTTTTTCATCTGTCACCGCCAGCCTGTCCAGTGCCAAGAGCGTCTTTTCATCATTGTTCGTCATTGAGAGTGAGCTTACAGAAACCTTCCCCCTGTCCACAGCAACCACCATCTGATTATAATTCACCCTGGCATTAAAAGCTGTGCCCAATACCTTGATTCTCCCCGTTCCCCCTTCAACAATAAAGTCGCGCCCATCCTTCTTGATGTCAAAATAGGCTTCCCCCTGTGTTAAATATACTTTTCGCTGATCACCAAAGGAAATGTGTAGTTTTGTATCTGTATTAAGGACAACGAGAGAGCCATCGGGGAAGGTTACGTTTTTAAACTCGCCAACTGCCGTTTGATACTCCAGGTGGTTCTTTGACGACCACTCCTCATCCAGGCCATAGAATATCACTGACACACATATAATCAGACTGGCGGCAAGAACGCCCCATTTAATTGTCTTCAGGAAGGATTTGTTTTCGTTTGCAGGATATTGTGCTCCATCATCGGCAAATTCCTGTAGGATCGCCTCAAATTCTGGATGATCCCAGATTGCTGAATATTCTTCATAGGCAAGCTTATGAGTGTCATCTGCTCTGATCCATTCATCAAATGCCGTTTGCGTTTCAGCCCCTACGGATTTATCTGACATACGTTGAAACCAGATGGCCGCCTGGTCCGAGAGCATGTCCAATTCTATAACTGTTTGATCCCTGTCCATCTCATTCACTTCTTCATCTTTTTAGCATTTTTTACTAATTCAATTCTGCAGGCCTTCAAGCCTCTCACCACATGCTGCTCAACGGCCGCCAAAGAAATATCCATTATTTTAGATATCTCAATATATGAAAACCCTTCCAGCTTTCTAAGTATAAAGACCCGCCGGCATTTCGGGGGTAATTTCCCTATGGCTGCTTTCAATTGGGCATATTCGCTATTCTGAATGAGCCGTTGCTCTATGGTCGGAGAGGGGTCCTGTATTTCCAGCCCCGTATCACTGCTCACCACGACTTTGTTTTTTATAACTGTGCGCTTCAAATGATCATTCACCAGATTTCTTGCCACCTGATATAAATAAGCACGGGGGTTGCCAATCGGCACCCGTTTAGATGCCGAGGTATATCTCTCAAATGTTTCCTGTGTCAAATCGTCCGCTTCTTCCTTCGACCTGAGCTGGTTATATATTACACTCGAAATCTCAAGCTTGTATTTACGGAAAAGCTGACCCAGATTTTCTTCCTGCGGTTCCACTTCCTGAAGGTCACAATCTTTTGCCATTACAAATCCAAAAACTACTCCTAATACTAAGACAGAAAATTTTACAAAAACCAGACATTTTTTTTACCTAGCAGCAATATTGATCTGCCCGTTTGGAAATACAATCGTCTCTTGTCTCCTCGAATAAAATATTATACGGCATTACAGCGAAGCGAACCACATGCTTAAACGCCAATACTTCGCCTGTTATCAGCAGACGGGTTTATTTTAATGACGATAAACGTTACAGTTAGCCTAAATATAAAATAGATAATTTATACTAAGGTCGAAATGTCGTGCGTAAAAAATTATACTTCCTTCCTTTATTCTTGATAATGAGCCTTTGTCATATTGTCATCGGCCAAGCCATTGCCAAAGAGACAAGCTGGACAGAAAAGAAGCTGGGGAAAATAATTATAAAAGCTGATAAAGCCGCCGGGCAAAAAAAATGGTCCCGCGCAATTAAATACGGCGAACAAATGTTAAGGGGCAGCCATGCCCTGGACCAGCATAGTGATGCAAGATATATCAATCTTCTTAAAAACCTGAATAGATATTATGATAAATCAAATCGGTTGAAAGAAATAAGCCCTCGCATCGAAGAAGCTTATCTGCTGTCCCAAAAACATTTAGGGGCAGCCCATGAAACAACAATAACCAGCCGCCTATTTTATTATAAAATTCTCATATCCCAAAAAAAATACCCCGCGGCAATTACCCTTGTTCAGCAAAGCATTGTCATCTTAAAGAAAAACAGGGAAGACAAATTCAAATTGCTCCATTATTTGAAACAGCTTTATTCTCTTTATGGGCGGACAGAACTATATGCAAAAGAAGAAGAAACATTGCTGAAATTACTAAAATTGAACAAACAGCTGCTGGGGGAGGATTTAAAAGAAAATATTACAATAATTCTAAGCTTAGCCAGAACCTACTGCCTTCAGAAAAAAAACCAGGATTTTGATAAACTGATGGAAGAATATAACCTGGATTATCAATGTTAATAGTTAAGTTAGGTGTTGCAATATTCGGCCCCACTTACCACGGACTACGCCACACTGTAGAAATCACACTTGCTGAAGAGGCGAGCCAGTGATCAATTTATTTCAAGCCCTCTCACCACAACTCATGCCTCATGGGTCCAGAGGCAATTCAATACCGCCAGTTCCAACGGCCCCAAACGCAATGTGGAATTTGTTAACAAAAGTCTTTACCTGTATACCATTTATCAAAAAATCGACTATTAGAGTTTATAACTCCGACTGCAAGTCGGTATTTTAAGGTACCCCTTATCATCCCGCCCATTGCTGTCGATGACATCCTTTTGACGCACGTTGGCCAATTGGGCTGTTCGGCCTCTTCCCGCAAGAAGAGGCCGAATTTTGATTTAGAAGCGGGTTGTTACATTCAGGAAGAATGAACGACCAAACTGATCATAGCCAGAGGATGTCACCCGGTTGGCACGGTTTGACCCGGCACCGATAGAGACCAAGGCAGGAGACCGATCAAACACATTAGTGATACCAGCCGAAACCGTGAAGGTTTCAGCAGAGTATGTCACGGACATATCCTGATAGAAAGCCGCACCAGCTGTACAAACATCAGTCAACAAAGGTTGACCGGCATATGTTGTACTTGGTGAGCCTAGATCATCACAGCTGTCTTGGTTCTGTTGCTTGGCTGCCAGGGAAGCTTCTGTTCCCGAGAAATACCGGCTTTGCAGATTGACCTGAATATTATCAAAGGCGAAAGAGAATGTTGATGTCAGGCTGGTTTTTGGATTACCAAAATCACCTAACTGATCATCAGCTTCGTCTTCGATGAATATTCTTTCTTCAAGTTTTGTCTGGAACGTCACATTAGTCGTCCATGTAACATCCATTGCTTGACCGAAGACATCATCAAAACTTGCTCTGATACGTGTATTAAGGTCAATACCTTGTGAACGTACTTCACCTAAGTTCAGGAAGGATGTATCAACTAGGCTAACAAAATTTAAAATATCAGGCCGACCTGCATCACGAGCAACACGATCACAGAACGGGCTGGCCAGTCCAGGAGCATCATTGAAACAACGATTTAGGATGGTTGCGGCACTGACAGAAACGATGGTGTCTTTAATTTTAATATCAAAGAAACCAACAGATAGGTCAAGTTGAACATCATCACTGATCGGTGGTGAAATTTGAATTTTACCAACCCATGACCGAGATGTTTCTGGTTTAAGGCCTTGAGCATTACCTTGCGTAACCGTTGAGATGGTTGTTGCGCCAGATAGTCCTAATAAAAATGGATCAGCTCCCGACAGGAGACAGTTATCCAAGACAACCTGTGGACGGTTTTCACCCTCTGGAACATAAGCACCACCAGAGCTGGCATCACTGGGAACCGAGCAAGGGTCAGATCCGCCACCAATACCACTAAATTGTGACGCAATGAATGATTCACGTAAATTCGCGGCCCGGAAAGACGTTCCGTATGACCCGCTGATTGTGATCCAGTCATTGGGACTGTAAGACAAACGCCCACGTGTCGTTAATTTACCGCCGAAGTTAGATTCATCAGTGTAACGTACTGCACCCTCTACAACTAGAGATTCAGCCATTTCCTTACCAGAAATCAACGGGATCACGATTTCACCGTAAATATCCTTAACGTTACGAGATCCGATAGTAGCGCCCTCTGCAAAAGGAGATTCAGCCGCAATGTTACCGCTCTCACCGAGTGTATCAACAGAAGAACTGATTGTATCCTTACGGTACTCAAGACCAAAGGCAACCCCAACAGACCCCGCGGGTAGTTCCATAAGATCACCCGTTACAAAAGCAGAAACAAGGGTTTGTTCAACAACTGTGCGGTTTGTTCTTGTGGCGAAAAGAAATTCTCTTTCTGCATCTGTGGCTAATGTCCCACTTGATGTATCTGTACTCGTGAAGACAGAAGGTGCCAGGAAGTTAATCGGCACACAGCCTTGTCCAGAGATAAAACCAACATTACTAGTCACTGGATTGCCACAGATTAAATTTCCTTCACTATCAAGACGTAGTGTCTGCGTAGCCAAAATCAGGTTGGATTCGTTGATAACCTGTTGTGATTGGTAACCAACACCACGGTCATAAGAAACAGACAGGTCATAAGACCAATTCTTATCTTCTAACATACCTGTGAAATCACCACGGAAGCCACCGACGAAACGGAAATGGTTCAATTCCACATTACGAACTTGGTTGTGGTCGTCGATTGTGATGACAGGGGAGACGTCATGGCCGAAGGGGTTGAAAGGGTTATCCACGAGAACAGGGGCCCCACCCTCATCAACTATGATGTTACCATTGGCATCTTCCTGGCGGATTTGACCAGCTACTGTTGGGAAAAGCTGTTCGGATGCTGCTGTTGATGTTTGATGACGGTTTAAGAAGTATGCTTCATAATAAACTTCTTCATTTCCGCCAAACCAATCAGGACTATAAGACCCCATTGAAACAACGGAGAAACGTGTAATCGGTTGTACTAAATCAGCATTCAGACGTTCTAATTGGTCATGATATGTTGGGTTAAACCGATAGCGGTTACGCTGGTTGCCAGACGTAATATCAACATTAGGATCTGTTGGGATAGGCAAGTTGAACGCAGAGCTCCAATTTGGAATAAATCCGCCGTCGCCATCTGGAATATCAGACTGGCCCGGTGTATACCAGACCCAGTGATCGCCACTTGGGCTTAAATTATCACCCGTAAGATCAAGGGCGGCATTATCAAAAAAGCCACTTGAGCATTGACTAAAAATCTCACCGCTTTCCCGTCTGAAGATTTCTTCCATGCAATCACGTCTTTGGCCGACACTGATTCTGCTGCGTTTTTGATACTCAGCAGAAATAACAAATCTTGATTTATCATTTGAGGCGCCGGTAATGAAGGAGAATTGTTTGTTGAATCCTCCGCCATGTTCAGTACCGCTAATCTCAGCAGTGGCTTCAAATCCTTCGAAATCGTCGCGCAGGATCAAATTGACCACGCCCGCAACCGCATCGGCACCATAAACAGAAGAGGCACCTTCGGTAATAACTTCGATCCGTTTGACCATATTAAAAGGGATCATGTTCAGATCAGGCTGAGAGGGGGCACCACGTGCACCCGATGCACCAAGGCGTTTGCCGTTAAGCATGACCAATGTCCGTGCAGAACCAAGGCCACGAAGACCGATATTAGCAGAACCTACACCGCCATCAGGGGCAGACTCACCAGCGTTGGAAGAACCAGAACCCGAATTGAGGGCAGCCCCAATTTGCTGGCCTGTTGCCATGGTCGTCTGTTGTAACATATCGGCAATGGATGTTGTCCCTAATTTTCTTGCTGCGTCTTTATCAAGAACACGGATAGGCGCCGCGCTTGTAAATGTGTCACGACGGACTCGTGAGCCCGTGACGATGACTTCTTCAAATTCTTCCATTTCATCGGCATCTTGTGCCGCCTGCTGGGCGTAGGTTGCCTGAGATGCCGCCATGGACATGGCTGAACAACTCAGGAGTAACAGGGAACGATATCCCATTTTTTTAACAAAGTTCATCTAGAACCTCCCTTAGTAATTATTTTTTGGAAAATAAATTTTCCATTGATCCCCCCATGATGGAACTACGGCTTACAAACCAGCCAAATGGTGTAATTGGCCTTCTGCATTTAGATTTTTTGGGTATTGCTGATTGTTTTTTCCTCCTTTTGTGGCTATATTTTCGCACGACAGTTGCATTACCGGGGTAAAAAGCGATTAAACACCCACCAGAAGAAGTGGAAATGCAACAGTCAGGCGAACATAAAACGGGTTAGCACTGCAAAAACCCCCAGCCAAAAAAATATTTTTTTTCGACATGGGGGAAATACAAAACTCACACGTTTAAGTATTGTGTCCTAGAGCACAAATAAACTTTAACGGGGCAAAAGAGGGGGGAATAAAAGGTGAAAAATGCATGAAAAAAAATTGCATGATCAACGGAAACGTGCACAAATCGTAGAAACTCTTTATCGTGAATATGAAACCTCTGTCAGAGGGTTTCTTTATAAAAAAATTCAGTCTGCGGAGGATGCAGAGGATATCCTTCACGAAACATTTGTCCGGCTGCAAAATGTTAAGGACCTTAAGAACATTGAGTTCCCCAGGGCCTTCATTTTTACCATCGCCAACAATTTGGCGACTGACATGATGCGGAAAAGAAATACCCGGCGGGTAAAAAATGCCTGTTATGCAGAGGACCAAATTGAACTGACTAAACATTCCACAATTAACCCTGAGGAATGTTATTTACAAAAACAATATTTACAGATGTTATCTGAGGTCATCATCGGCCTGCCTCCTAAATGCCGCCAAGCCTTTATCTTAAGAAAGTTTCATAATCTTTCTTATAAAGAAATTGCCAGTGAAATGATCATCTCGGTGAAAACGGTGGAAAAACATCTGGCTAAGGCGCTTACTGTCTGCAAAAAGGGCCTGGTCGTCAGAAAAGACAATGTCATAAGTTTTAAGGGGCACCATGACTTTGTCTGCGCCCCTGAAAACCTCAAACGGAGACACTAATGCGTAATCAAGAAGGCGTAAGTATGGACCTTGAAAACCTCCAGAAACAGGCCAGCGACTGGCTTGTCCTGATGGAGTCCAGTGACTGCAAAAACAGCGACCGGAAAAATTTCCAGAAATGGTTAGCTGAGAAGCCCCGCCACAGGGAAATTTATGATGAAATTTCCAGTATTTCCCATAATGTCGATATCCTGAGCGGCGTCTACAAGGCCGTGCCGGAAGCCCTTCCTGATGAGCTTAATCAACTGATCCAGTCCCGGGGCAATCCCGATAAAAACACAAAAATACCTTTTCTCAAAAAAATAACTGCCATCGCTGCTGTCCTACTGGTGTCATTTATTGCCTTTACTGGGGGCAACAGCCTTATGAGGCTGGGCGACAATCATTTTGTCACCGACTATGACGGCACACGCCTGATCACCCTGGCCGATGGCTCTGAAATCCAACTGAATACAGATACGGATATCGTTGTCACTTATACCGACACGCAACGGCATATCACCTTGAATAAGGGCGAAGCCTATTTTACGGTAGCCAAGGATAACAACCGGCCCTTCGTCGTGGCAACCCAACAGGGCAATGTCAGGGCTGTGGGAACTGCCTTTAACATCAATCAACGGACCGCCATTGTTGACGTTACAGTTCTGGAAGGCATTGTCGAAATACAGCCACAGAAAAGCCCGTCCGGTCAGGCGGACCTGACCCAAAATAAACTTATTTTCGGGCAGCGCATCCGGCTCGACTCAGTATCCAATGCCATCCAGGCCATGGACGAAGAAAGCCTCAGAAAAACAACTGCTTGGAAAAATGACACCCTCTATTTTGATGGCATGAAACTGAGCGAAATTGTCGCAGAGTTAAATCATTATACCTCATCAAAGATTATCATTGTTGATGCCTCTGTCGGTAATATTGAAGGCGGAGGAATATTTAATACCAAGCAGGTTGACGGTTATCTCAATGCCATGGAAACCGCCCTGCCCATCACTATTGTCCAGCTCACCCCGCTGGTCACTTTGATTTTTGAGAAAGACCAATAAAAGCGAAAACTAAAATGACCGGACCAGGAACCGCAAGGGCCGGCGATATAAAAAATCCACAGGTTATAATGCCCGGGGATACCAGGAGAGGAAAAGACGGGCATGTCTTCACAGAGAAGACATATACCCGGCGTTTATAAAAAAACGGCGGCAACACTGATGATTGGCCTCATGTCCCTGATGGTAATGAGCAAAAATTCAGTGTCTGAAGAAATAACCATCGACATCCGGGAACAAGGGTTGTCGATGGCATTAATGTCGTTCGCGGAACAGGCTCGTTGTCAGATATATTTTCAGAAAGACCTGGTCAAAGATATCCGCCTTCTCACCTCAATCAAGGGCACGTTTGAAACCGTTGACGCTTTAGCCCTGCTCCTATCCGGAACTGGCCTGAAATATAAATATACTGAAAACCATACCATTGTTATCCTTGAAGACCCCATCGCCCGAAAGAAATCATTCTCAGGTTCGGACAGCGGACTCCCCTCTTCCGGGCTTATCATCAAAAATTCACGTCCCCGCCCCCCCGTCAGTGGCCACCCTGACCCCATAGATGCTGAGAAAGATTCTGACTCGAAGGCCTATTTCGAGGAAATATTGGTCACCTCCGCCAAAAGGCTCCAAAACCTTCAAAAGGTGCCTCAGAGCATCCAGGCTATGTCCGAAATGCGGCTCGAAAAATTTGGAGCCGATGATTTTCGGGGCTATTCCCGGGTAATCCCCAGCCTATCGTTTCTCGACCGGGGGCCAGGCCAGCAGAAAATGGTCATCCGCGGCATTACAGCCAGCACGTCCGTAACCGCCGGCGACGAACCGGGCAACCGGGCAACCGTCGGCATTTACATTGACGAAGTGCCGGTCGCCTTTAACGGATATAACCCGGACCTGAAGCTGTTTGATGTGGAGCGGGTCGAAGTCATCCGCGGTCCCCAGGGCACCCTTTATGGTGCCGGTTCCATGTCCGGAACCATTCGCATCCTAACCAGAAACCCGGAAACGGACAGGATGGCGGCAAAAGTTTCCGGTCAATTATCCACCACCGAACAAGGCGGGATCAATATCCATCTCAACGGCATGATCAACCTGCCGCTGGTGGCCGATAAACTAGCCGTTCGGCTGACCGCTTATGACCGCACGATCAGCGGATATATTGATAATGTTTTACTCAATACCGAAAATGTTAACGACGAGAAAACAACAGGCGGGCGCCTTGGTTTGAAACTTAAAGCCACGGAAAAGCTCACGGTCTCGGCTAAATTCCTCCATCAGATAACAAAACTCGGCGGCAGTTCCTCGTCCAACATAAATCAGGGCGTGGGTATTTTGGAGCAGGTCAGGGCGGTTGAGGAACCTTATGAGGACAAATTTTCCATCTATAGTGCCTCAGCGACCTATAGTTTTGAGGCTGTTGAACTGTTCACGACCTTTTCCCTGTTCGACCGTCGCATCATCGACACTAATGACTTCACCCATTTCCTGGCCCAACATGACTATAATCCGGTACCTTTTTATGCCCGGAACACATCGGACATCAAAAATTACTCATTTGAAACCAGGCTCCTGTCAAAGCAACGAGAAAACTATGAATGGATCATCGGCTATTTTCAGTCTAATCAGGACCTGAGTTATCAGCAATTTGTGCCTGCTTACGGTTTTGACAATGCAAATGGAGACATTAGTGAGGCTTATGGCCGCAGGGATATTTTGTTTGAATCAGAACTGACCTTTGACGAACGTCAGCGGGCTATCTTCTTGGAAGGCAGTTACGATCTGACATCCAACCTTAGGGCAACATTGGGCCTGCGCTATTTTGACTATAAACAGATTTTCACAATCTGGTCCAACGGTTTTTTCGCTGGCGGTTACTCCCAGTATCAGTCCTCCCTGTCAGAAGATGGCCTTAATCCCAAATTCCACCTAAGTTACCAGATTAGTGAAAATAGCCTGCTCTATACCCAGGCGGTCCGCGGCTTTCGCCTTGGCGGTGCCAACGACTTTATCCCAATGGACCTCTGCGGCCCGGATCTTGCCGCCCTTGGCCTCACCGAAGGTCCGAAAGGCTATCACTCTGACCATATCTGGAATTATGAAATCGGCAGCAAAAACAGTTTTCTGAATAAAAAGATGCTCGTGAATGCCTCTATTTTCTATATTAACTGGTCGGATATACAGTCGACACGGCGGCTGGAATGCGGCTTTGGCTTCACGGAGAATGCCGGCGGGGCCATCAGCCGCGGTTTTGAACTGGAGACCAGCTTTATTCCCCTTGATAGTCTGGAAATTATCATAAGCGGGTCCTATACTGATGCGGAATTTTCCGAAGACGTCTTTAACATCAGCGCCCACAAAGGTGATGATGTCCCCGGTGTGCCCAAACTGTCATATAATATTTCCCTGGATTATTCCTTCGACCTATCGGACGACCTAGAGGGCAGCCTGTTTGTGGCTTACCAGCATGTGGGGGCCATCTATCGCCGGGCCCAGAAAAGGCCTTTGGAGAAATCATCCGCCTATGATATGGGCCTGGTTCGCTTCACTATCAGGGCGAAAAATTGGGAAATGTCTCTCTTTGTCGATAATGTCTGGGACCAGCGGGCCCGGCTGTTTGTCGAGAGGAATTTCGAGTATAACACGCCGATCATCAATCGCCCACGAACCTGGGGACTGACTTTTGCCTACACTCATTAACATTGGAACCTACACTCATCACACAGGAGACCTCGCTATATATAGGCAGATATCCGGTTGGCCTTACTAATAAAAGGGTGGTTCAACTTTAAATGCAAAAGATGTGTAATTTTAAATTCTGGTTTGCACGCAAACAAAAAAAAAGGCACTGCCAGAGCCATAAAGTTGATGGAAAGAAACAGAAAATAGCTGATTTTTGGAAACTTTAGGAAAGAATGGTTGATCTAAAAAGTTAAGCATTTGTTTTAATTGAGAGATGTTTGGTAGCGGGAGAGGGACTTGAACCCCCGACACGCGAATTATGATTCCACGGTGCGCAATGCTATCCATTTGATAAATATAGTTTATTTTTAATTTAAAGTGTGTATGTGTAAAATAATGTGTAAGTTTTCGGCTTTAAATAAGCCATTTTAAAGCCGACTCAGCGCGTTCAATTAATTTTTTATAAGCTAATGCAAAAAAACGTCTTCTTGAACTGTAGGAAGAATTTTTGCAATATACTTCATGAACAATTAAATATTTTGAGAATTACTGATGTCAATAAAACCTACATTAGAGAAAGTTAATTCCCCCCCCTTATGAGCAGTTGGGGAATTAAACAATGAAGTGGGTCAAGAAATCTGCAATTACTGAGTCAATTTTAAATACTCACTAACAATGGAAGATAAAGATCAAAAGAAAATCCTCTAGTTAGTAACCACTCTTGTCCTAAACAGATAATTTAGTGGAAAGCAGCAAGCTAGTACGCATGTGAGTTTTTTTAGGCAATTATATGTGAGTAATATGTAGAAATAAAATCGCACGTTCAGCCAGTTTTTACAAAACGACCTGTAAGTTTAGGCCTATTGCCCATTATTTAACGCCTACTTAAAGGAATCATTAGGCCCATGCCAACCATTATTAGAAGTAACCCATAAAAATTTATTCTTCCATACCCGTCTGCGGTTATCAGTATTGCCCCAACACTTGGCCCAACCACCAAACCCGCCCCAATTGCCGTATTCGCTAAGGAAAGAAGGCGCCCTCCCTTATCGATAATAGCAATAGCGCCCATCAAGTATGGAACCATGAAACACCATCCAAATAAGAATAGACACCCAGCAAGAAGAAATAATGTTTGGTTAACGTCCTGTAGCAATATTAACATCGCTATACTCACACAACCGATAGCAAATAACAGGGGAAACGTTCGTCCCATTTTTATCCCAATTATTGTCGCGCCAACAGCCCCCGCAATGCCCGCTAAAGAGGCAATGGACAAGCTCACCCCAATGACTTGTGCAGAAAGACCAATAGACCCTCCCATCCGGGCGAAATATGCCCATACAGATGTTATGCCGATATAGATCAAAAAGATTGCAAATATTCCCATAACAGCTAAAAACTTCTGATTAGGTGCCGCCTGGGCCTCGGCTAAATCACCATCATTTCCCGCCCCAACTGGTACAAATCTAGCCATCAACAAAGCTGGTAAAGCAAATACTGCAAGCATGATGAAAATACCGGACATGCCATACTTCTCAACGATTGAAGGCAATATGAGAAGTCCAAGGGATCCCATCATCAATTGTCCTATGATCCAAAAACCAAAAGCCCGGTCAGGGTTGCTGGTTTTTCCCATTGCGGCAACAGCCGTTGCCAACACCGTCCCGGCTGAAAAACCGGTAATAAACCGCAATATTAGAAATTCATGGAAAGTAGAAGCAAAAGTACAAATAAAGTTCACAACGATGAAGAGCAACAAGGCACTTATAATAACAGTGCGCCAGTTTAATCGATGGATCCACAACACCGCAAAAAGAGTCGCCAGCGTATAACCTGCCATGTCAGAGGAGGCGATAAACCCTGCCTCACTTTCGTCTAATCCCAGGTTTGAAATGAACCCGTCCACCAGTGAAGGGAGCAACACCACAAAAACGGTTGCCACCGCCCCAATGATTGCAAGCGAAAGAACTGGGATCAATCCATCTTTTGTACGCGAATTATCGTAAGACTCAATATCCATTTTTTTTCCTCTACAAATTAAGGTTAAAACTATCCTGCATCATTTCTCGCATAATATATTTCAACGGTTTTCCTGTTACCGTCACAGGGAATTCATCTACAAACTTGATAACTTGGGGGATCTTGAAATAGGCTATTTCATTGCGGCAATAGTCCAGGATGTCGCCCTCCTGAAGAAATTCCCCCGTCTTCAGAATGATCCAGACACAAACCTGCTCTCCGAATTTCTCATGTGGGATACCAAAAACCTGCACATCTTCGATGGCAGGATGGCCATGCAGAAACTCTTCCACTTCACGGGGATAAATATTCTCTCCTCCCCGAATAATCATGTCTTTTATACGGCCTGTTATTTTGACATAACCATCACAATCCATGGCCCCTAAATCACCAGAATGCAGCCAACCATCGCGATCAATCGTTTGTTGTGTTTGCTGGTCATCATTCCAATATCCCAACATGACATTGTAGCCTCGACAACAGATTTCTCCCTGTTTTTCAAGGAGTAGGGTCTGCCCATCTTCATTAATTATTTTTATCTCAACATGCGGGCAGGCTTTGCCAACACTGGACACACGCCTTTGCAAACTATCGTCTGCCAGCGTAATATGATTAACAGGACTTGTTTCAGTTTGGCCATAAGCGTTCAATATGTCCTTCATGTTCAGATGACGCATTACATTCTTCATCACCTCTTCAGGACAAGGGGCGCCTGCGGTAATTCCTGTTCGCAAAGAGGACAAGTCGTAGCTGTTCCCGTCAAGCTCAGAAAGCATTGCGATGAACATTGTCGGCACTCCGTAAAGGCCGGTACATTTCTCTTGCGATACCACTTTCAATGTTATGGCCGGATCAAAACCAGGTCCGGGCAGGACAACTGCCGCGCCGTGGGAAAGACAAGCCAAATTCCCCATCACCATACCAAAACAATGATAGAGCGGCACGGGGATACATAGTCTGTCCTTATGATCAAGGTTTAAAGCTTCGCCCACCATATAGCCATTATTAAGGATATTGTGATGGGTCAGCGTGGCTCCTTTGGGGCTACCTGTGGTGCCACTTGTAAATTGAATATTGATGGCGTCATACGGATCAAGTGATGCCCCAATCCCTGTCAAAACACCTTCCCCACCCGCTGGCAACATTTCCATGACTTCGGAAAAGAGATACATACCATTAGACTTATCACCGCCAAGACTGATCACCACCTTAAGATGAGGGAGACGTTCCGCCTTTAATGCCCCCGCATCAGAATTAGTCAATTCTGGTGCCAACTCATAAATCATGCCCAAATAATCACTTTTCTTGAACGATCCAGCCATGATAAGAACCTTGCATTCTACTTTATTAAGAGCATACTCCAGTTCAGACAGCCGATAAGCCGGGTTGATACACACAAGGATTGCACCGATTTTAGCAGTCGCAAATTGAGCCAGACACCATTCAGAACAATTAGGTGCCCAGATGCCAACACGGTCGAATTTCTTCACCCCCAAAGCGACCAGCCCCAGGGCAAATTGATTTATCTTTTCCTGATATTCAAGATAAGTCCATCTGATGTCCTGATGAGGGACCACCAGTGCCAGATCGTTAGGATGTTGCGCCGCCATGCGATCCAGACAAGCACCAATCGTCTCTTTCAGAAGGGGAACTTTGATATTGCCCTTCAAATAACTCCATTCATTCAGTGGTTTCATATGCACCGTCCTCAAACGAAAGCTCCCTGCCCCGCCCTAAAGACGGCGCAGGGAATAAACTTAAAATTCAAAAGCTAATCTCACACCCACCCGACGAGGCGGCAGCAAAATTGATTGGGGGTGAAAACCATCTGGTGCGACAAAGAAAGAGTTAAATACTCTGGTTTCTATATAGCTGTTCGCCAGGTTATCAGCATAAAGTGTCAGGCTCCAGTTTTCACCCTCTAAGGCGATGGCCGCATCAACAAGACTGTAGGAGGCAATGTCGAAAGACAGATCCACATCCACACCAGCACCCGACGTAATCTTATCTATATAACGATAAGATAAGGACAGGCTCAAATCATAGTCCGCCGTGATTTGGTAGGTATATTCTCCGCCCAATGCAACTGTCCATTTCGGGACAAAAGGAAATGCTTCTCCCGCACGGTTCGTGCCAATCGTATCAATATATTCCTGATAGATCGCATCCACATAACCCACACTCATATTGAGGATTAACCCATCTATGGGAGCTGCCTTAACACTCAAGTCAAAACCTTGTGAACGGGATTTACCGGCATTGGACGTTGCTGATACGGGAACCTCATTGTTATCACCGATAAAAATGATTGAAGCAACTTGCTGATCAATCAGTTTGATATGATAGGCTGAAAAATCAAACGTTAACCTGTTATCCAGGAGCGTTGCCTTTACACCAATCTCAAAGTTATCGGCTTTCTCCGCTTTAAATGAGATATTGCTCTCTAAAACGGGGGCTGTTGGAAAGCCGCCTGCCTTAAAACCGCGAGAGAATGTCGTATAGATCAAAATATCCTCTGTTACCTTATAGGACAGGGAAGCCATTGGGGTAAAACCACTGAAGCTAATGGCATCGGAATCACTTCCTGTCTGGCCAAAATCCAATCCGGGACCAAAGAGGTTGGGAATATTGAAATCAAGAGCGAAGTCAGACTTTACTTTCTCCCATGAGTAACGCCCCCCTACGGTCACATCTAATTTATCAGTGACAGCATAGCTTGCCTGACCAAAGGCGGCATAGCCTTCAATATCAAGGAACTGATCCTGTTCATAGACAAAAATGCCATTTGGAAATGCGGCAAGGTTTGGTAGGGAATAGCTGCGAATACTATTCTTTTCCTCCTTGAACCCATAGAGACCGGTAATCCAGGTCAAGTCACTGTCTTCGTTATTAGACGCAAACCGAATTTCCTGAGACAATAGTTTTTGATTGGTTTGCAGATCATGAATATTGTCGACAATAGTCCCTCGACCGTCAAAATCAAACGGCAGAAAAGCTGTCAACTTACGATAACCCGTAATGGACGTAATATCGGCCCAACTGGTCGAATAATCTATCGTCGCTGACCCGCCAACATTAGTATATTCATTATCAATGAGAAATTCACTAAACACATCGTAACAGCCACAGTCACGCGGTACACCCGGCAACCCGTCCAGCCCCTTGCGATTGGACCCATCAATAGAGATATTAATTTCCAGGTCGTCGCTGGCAAGAACCCGAAGGGCTAAACGTCCTGAATATCGTCTCCAGGCATCCGCACTGACATCACGATTTGCCCCCGTCGCATTATCAAGTAGCGCAGAGATCGTCGGTGCATTTAAATACCCATCCGTGGTGGTGAATTCTCCTCCAACATTGACAAAAACCTTATCGCTCAGAGCACCACCGACCATGCCCTGTGCTTTAAATGTTCTGAATTCATCAGCCTCGAAAGCAACCTTGGCACGGAACTCCTCACTGGGCTTCCGGGTTACAATATTCAGCGCGCCGCCCTCTGTGTTACGACCAAAAAGAGTGCCCTGAGGTCCCCGTAAAATTTCAATTCGTTCAAGATCCAGAAAATTAGTGTCAAACCCGAGAGCCGGCATATAAACACCATCAAGGAATGTGGCTGTCGATGGCGAGCCTGTCGTCAGGGCACCAACCCCCCGGATCACCAGATTGACGAAATCCTTACCCGGTGAAAGGACGTTTGAGGAAAAATATAGCCCGGGGACAGTCCCCATCAATTTCTCAACATTGTCAATACGGCCCTTTTCCAGGGCAGAGCTTGAAAAAGCCGCCACAGAAACCGGCACATCCTTCAAGTTTTCATCCCGTTTACGCGCAGACACCACTATTTCTTCGATTTGAAAATTCCGCTCAGCCGCCGCCTCTGCCAAAGCCATTTCAGGGGCGACAAGGGCCGTCGTCAGACCAAGCAAAAGAGCCCCCTTAGCAGCTATTCCTGTTCGTAATCCGTCCGAGGATAATTGGCGTTTTACTTTACGTTTGTTTCCAAATTTTTTCGTTATAATACTCATGTTACTTCCTTTTTTATTCCCTATACTAATTTTAATACTCTCAAAATTTCCTTGTTGGACCTCCGGCCCTGCCATATTTTTATCAAGCATGAATGGGGGGTAAACGATCAATCCACGGTGCAGCACTCTCTATTTGAGTAGCCAGCCGCAACAACAAACCATCCCGACCGTGAGCGGCAGCGAATTGAACACCCACTGGCAAGCCATCAGTTTCGCTGAAACCAAGGGGAAGAGAAATCGCGGGCAAACCAGAGCAGTTATGTGGAATGGTAAAGGGGCACACGTCTCCCAGGACCGTTCTGTTATACTCATCGTATGGCGTGTCTGTCATATTGCACCAGCCGATTTTCGGGGCTTTGATGGCCATGGTCGGTGTGATTACAACATCATAGCGTACCGTCTGGGCCGCAATTTCACGGGCAAAAACTCTTAGGGCCTCTACGTCCCTGGCATGATCGGCACCGGTCAGATTTTTACCTGCTTTTGAAGAGGCATACATGAAATTCATGAAGTCATCCCCAGAAGGTTCCCGACCAAAGAGTTCTGCGGTATTGTCGAAAGCCAAGGAATAAGTCGCCCCCAACATACGCGTTATATGATTCTGGAAAGCCTCAAAATCATAGTCATAAGACATTTCCTCGACGTGATGTCCAAGATCCTCACAGAGTTTAACGGTTTTCTGAACTGCTGTGACAGCATCATCCCACACATCACAACCCGAAGGGCTGACCGTCGTAAACCCAATACGTAATTTCCCGGGATCGCGCATACTATCACCAAGGAAAGGGGTTTCGGGTGACGGATATGCGTAAGGGTCTCCTGGAACACTGCCCCCCACCACATCAAGATACGCCGCCGTATCACGCACTGTAAGAGATACACAGCCCTCCGTTCCAAAGCCATAACCGAAGTCACAAATGGGAGGCCCCCAAGGGATACGTCCACGGGATGGTTTCAGACCAACCAGTCCCGACATTGCAGCAGGTAAGCGGATAGACCCGCCGCCATCAGAACCGTTAGCAATTGGAATAACACGTGCAGCCACAGCCGCAGCAGAACCACTTGAGGATCCACCGGGTGTTCGCGTAACATCCCAAGGACTGAGGGTATTTCCCGTGACTAAATTTTCTCCGGCCGCAGCCCACCCCATTTCAGGAACCGTTGTTTTGGAAGCGAGTATAAATCCTCCCGCCTTGGCCCGTTCGACAGTGATACCGTCATGTTCGGAGACATAGTCCTTATACATCATAGTGCCGTTTTTACATTGCACGCCTTTCCAATCTGTAAACAGGTCCTTTAGAAAATATGGCACCCCATGAAACGGTCCGTCTGGTATATCACCCTTAGCAAGTTCACGTCCAAGTTCGGAGCAATCAACGGCTACAAAATTTAGCTCTGGATTGACCTTTTCAATGCGGCCAATGACCACTTCCATTAATTCACTGGCGGAAACGTCCCCGTTCTTAACCAGGGCCGCGAGACCAAGCGCATCATATTTCTGAAATTCATCTTTTATTGACATTAAAGTGTACTCCTCATTGTTAGACTTAAAATTACAAAGACCTGTTTAATTTACTTAATTACCCACCTTTTATGGGGGGACCTCAGTTGCCAATAGGGGTATTGCCCTATGGATTGTTCTTAAAATGGGTCAATTATTTTTCCTCGGACTGCTAAGTGCCGATCCCGTAGATTTCATCAACTATTTTTTTAACATCCTTATATTTAACCTTCTTCTAATTTAATACAACAACCTCACTTGAAGCACCTAACTCTCACGCCCTATTACTTCTTTTAGGGTTTTTGTAATCGCGTCCCGTGCCTTTTCCAGGTCGCTGGTTTCCCCAGACATAAATATCCGACCTGTCGCCCCCATCATCTGAACATCATTGATAATGGCCATCGGGGCTGCTCTTTCTGCCTCATTCGCGGCGACACAAGCAAATAATGCTGGTGCCATTTCATACACCAACAGTGAAGCTCCTGGCACGAGGATAGAGCCATCTCGCGATCGATTAAGGATGATCGCGTGTTGGTCAGAAATATCTTCAATAATATCATGGTACAAAACTCTGGGGGCCAGTTGGTCAGTAGCTTTGGCTCCAATACCATCCAGAATGGCCCCACCCGCAGCCTCCAATTCCGCTTTATCGTAAGAATGAAGCTCAAGAAGTCCGAACTGCCGCTCTGTGAACAAAATACCAGGCTCCATGTCGGGGGATGCCTTAAGGGCAAGATCCATTATCCGATGTATGGAAAGGGCCGGGGACACCTCTATAATTAAGCTATGCTGCCCCTCAAAAGGCGGATATCCCCGGGCTCTGGTAGGCGAACTGAGATAGGCCGCAAACTGTGGCTGCAAATCATTAATTGGCAGATAAACACGAAGCTCTGTCATGTCAGTTCTCCTGATACAAAACTACTTACCACCCAAAGCACCAAAGTGTTTTGACAGGTCGGCATGGGGACGGGGGATCACATGAACAGCCACAACTTCGCCCACCTGATTAGCAGCCTCAACTCCGGCCTCCGTTGCCGCTTTAACAGCACCAACATCTCCTTTGACCACAATGGACACCAATCCACCGCCCACTTCATTGCGGGCAATGATTTCCACATTTGCCGATTTCACCATGGCATCTGCACAAGCCAGAGCCGGCACGTAACCACGAGTTTCAATCATTCCGATTGCTTGATTTGCCATTAACATTTCTCCTTTTCTATAATTCATTGGCCAGTACTAGCCATCTTCATCAATTGACCCGATGATTAACGCATCTATCGGGGATTTATTTTTGGTAAAATAAGCCGCCGCTACGGACCCCTGGGTCACCAGAACCGTCTCACCGATATCACAGCCCAGGGGATCAAAAGCAATGAAGGTTGCCCCCCCGTCTGCTTCCACCTCAAGCAGAGCCCCACCAGGTAATGTCTCTATATGTTTTGAAGACCAGACCCGGCCCGTAATTCGCCCTCTGATCATGTTTTTTCCCTTTCTACTTTAATTCCCCTCTTGCGCAACTCGTCCTGTGCCAAGGGGGTGAAACGTACATTCTTGGTTACTTTGACAACCGTTATTCCGACAGACAAACGCCGGATCTGTTTTTCCGATATTATTCCCCGGTTAAAACACACACTTGCAACGCTATCGTGGGGCGTCACTGAGGGTCGCGACATACTCTTGCTTCCTAAGCGAAAAATATGACGACCCGCCTCAATCTCCGCACGGGACTTATGATCATTACCCAAATCCAAAATTCGACGCACAAAAGCGGCAAGATCACCATCCGTCAGAATAGACACGTTTTCTTCGCGAATTTGTGGAGCTGCTGGCACCGCCGCGTCACTCCGCATCCCCGCCAATTCTTCTGCGAGTACTTCGCGTATTAAATTTCTGAGGTCACTCCTCATTTGACACTTTCCATTTGGCAATATTTCCTATCTGGCACCATGCGCGTGTAATGCTGCTTCCGCCGCATCCCTTGCATTACGAATTTCGGCCTCATCGCCGGACAAATAAAGTCGGCCATTGGCCCCGACCATCCGGTAGTCAATCACCTTTATGTTGGCATTTTTTTCTGCCTCATTGCAGGCAAGAATAGCGTAGGAGGCCGGTTGGCATTCAAGCAAGTAAAGAGATTCTCCTCCCAAAATCATCGAACCAAGTTTATTCCGATTAATCAGAAAAGCATGTTGGTGATCGATGCGGGTTACAATCTTCGAGGCCAATATTTGGGGTTTTGTCGCGTCCTCTTCCTTAGCCCCCAAACTATCGAGAACCGCTTGTGCCGCCGCCTTGACCTCCGCCGTCGAACTGGCATGAAATTCCAGATATCCAAATTGGCGCTCGACCACGAGCAGGCCTGCCCGAACATCGGCTCCTTTTAAGGCAACATCTGTGAGCGCCTCAATATCCAACCCCGGGGAAACCTCAATGATCTGTGCTGCCATATTCCGCCGGGGTAGGAAACCACGCATCCATGTGGCTACATAGGCCAAAGTCTGGGGTTGAAGCTGGTCAATAAAAATAAAGGATCGTAGGTCTGCCATACTGAAATTACCTTTTTAATGCCGCGCGAAGCTCTTCCGCAATCAATTTGCGTAATTCTTCCCGAGAAAATTCTTCCCTATAAGGTTTTGGCCCAGAAGACTTTGGCCCAGAAGATTTTAGTCCTGTAAATTCTGAAGAACTGTTAGGGGGGACAATAGTCTTTGGACTCGATGAGCCCGGCACACCATCTGCTGGGGCCTGAGGTAACGGACCTGCAAACTCCGGCCCCAGGTTTTCAAAATGCCCAAAGGTTTCAGAAGGATCCTTATTATAGGCAATGCGTGTCCAGTGTACGAGATGTTGCGGTCCTATATTTTCACCGATAGAGCTCCGTCCAAAAAAGCCGGTTCCGATGGTAAAGGCCGGAGCAAGGTTAGTTTGAAAACCCGCCGACCCTTGAGAGCTGGGCGCATTTACGATCACTCGGTAAACCTCTACTGTAGAGGCATATTCCATAATTACACGCTCATCCGTAGCATGAATTGCCGCTGAATGACCCGCCCCTGTCAGGCGAAGAATGGCACGTGCCTGTGCTATGGCCTGCGTCCGGTTGGGGACAACGTGATAGGCCAAAACAGGGCAGAGCTTTTCTTTTGAAAGCCTTTCCTCAACCCCAATCTGGGTGATCGGCGTAACCAGAATACGCGTCTTTACCGGCACCCGAATGCCACACTCCTGTGCAATCCAAACCGCATCACGGCCCACCGCTTCTACATTGAAGCCCTTGGCATGGAACAGAAACCGACGAAGTACTTCCGTTTCCTCATCCGAGCAAATATAGGCCCCATATCCTTCCAGGGCCCGCCTCAGTTGTTTATCAATTTGTGTCAGTGTCACCAAGACACTTTCATTGGTGCAAAGAACCGAATTATCGAAACTCTTGCTGTCCACAATCCGCTCAGCAGCTTTGGAAATATCCGCGCTACTATCCACAAAAACGGGGGCATTTCCTGGCCCGACACCCATAGCTGGATTTGATGAAGAATAGGCCGCCCGCACCATCGCATCCCCGCCCGTCGCAAGAATTAACGAGGTTTTAGGTGATTTCATGAACTCTTCAATCAGAGGAATATTCGGCTGTTCAATTATCTGAATTATTCCATCAGGAGCGCCCGCCGAAACCGCGGCCCTGGCAAGCATTTCTGCCGCATCAACACAACAGGCCCGTGCTGCGGGATGGGGGCTGATGACAATCGCGTTGCGGGTCATCAAGGCCATGATTATTTTATAATTTATGGTCGAGATCGGGTTCGTCGCTGGCGTTAGTGCAACAATCACACCTGCGGGCCGGGGGATTTTCACGATTTTTCGACCGATATCAATTTGGGGATTAATAAAATCCTCGTCCCGGTAGTAGTCAACCAGGGGAAAAGCTGAAAGCTCATTTTTCAGCTTTTTATCGGCAGGGACACCAAATCCCGTTTCTTCAACGGCCCAGTCGGCATATTTCTGCGCGTTATCATGTATGGCCTGCGCCACAGCATCCACGATGGCCATCGTCGCACTACGGTCATAGCGTTGAAAAACCTGAGTGGCCCACTGCGCCCTACCCAGCACCAGATCTGCACAGCTCCTTAAAGCTGCCGGACTGGTAGAAATATCAACGAGATTTCGCACCTGTGGTTCCATTAGAAACTCCTCCGTCGATTGCCCATGATTTCTTCCCGTGCCAATCCAACGGCAATTTCTAACCGTCTCAAAATTTCTTCAGCATCTTCCTGAGATAACAACAACCCAGGCTTAAATTGAAGAACCCGCGGATCCAGCGTGGAGAAGATGGCCCATACCCCATTTTTATAGAGATGCCTCATCACAGGCTTGGCACCTTCTTCATGATTAAACACCAACCCCATCACCACTCCATGCTGACGAATGCCGATAAAAAAATCAGCATAAGCCGCCATAATTTTATCTAATCCCGCTCGGAGATAATCAGAAATAAAATTCACCATGCTGCGCACTTCCGGCCTCTGAACGATTTCCAGTGTTTTCATGGCAACGAGACAGCCAAGTTCCGCGCCGCCCATGGTCGACATATGAGCAAAGCCATCTTGCTTTAACCAACCACCGCATTTTTCGGAGATCAACACACATGCAATCGGGTACATACCCCCCGATATCCCCTTTCCCGTGACCATAATATCCGGCTCAACGCCATATTTTTCACAGGCCCACATTTCACCACACCGCATCAAACCCGTCTGCACTTCATCCGCAATATAGAAAGCATCATAGCGTTCACATAATTTTTTAACGCCCGGAAGATACCCCTCCTCCGGCATAGGAAACCCGTATGTTGCCGGAATGGTTTCCATAATAACCGCAGCAACGTCACGCCGCCGCAACGCATCTTCCATAGCATTCAAATCATTAAAGGGTATTTGTATAAACTCATCCGAAGTATCCTCGGAAAGGAACAGCTTCGAGAACCGGTCATCTCCCGCTTTCAAGGCCAGTCCAGTGTGACCATGATAGGCCTTAGCAATCGACACAATTTTCTTTTTCTGACTGGCATGACGTGCTGTTTTAAGGGCAATATCAATCGCTTCCCCTCCCCCAGAGGCATAGGCCGTATACTTCATATCAGATGCCGGTGCACAGGCGGCCAGAGCTTCTGCAAGAGCGGTACGTGCTAATGCTGGAAAATGATGATTGCCCATATCAAACCGATCCATACCCGCCTTGAGAACCTCAATCAGTTCAGGGTTTCGGTGACCAAGGTTATAAGTCCCCCCGTTAAGGTGGACATCAATCAAACGCTGACCATCCATATCATAAAGGTGATAACCCTCGCGCCGGTCTATGACCAGATCGACTCCCATATCCTGCCAGGCTTGAGTCTTACCGGGGTTCCAGAATTCTTTTGATCGTTCCAGAAAATCGAGCTTTGACTGACTCATACGTTTCTCCATTAGTGCGTGTATTACTTTTAGCTGAAGACAAGGTCCGAATGCTTGACATCAGGCCGTGTTAACTTGACAGTTGTCAGCGCTTATCGTATTTCTGCAAATAAGTTTCACCAAGTTCTGCGGTAATACGGGCGAAATCCGGTGCGAGTTGTTCGGCAATATCTACCTCTTTATGAGAACCGATCCATGCCAGCAACGCCATGCGTCGAAGCATCACAAAGGTATCAATCTCCGCTTCTTCTTCTTCTGAAATCTCCCTTTCTTTTCGATAACCCTTCATCCAGGCCTTTTTCAGCGCCGGAACCTGAGAACTATCTTCCATAAAGGTAATGCCCGTTGCGAAATCATATAAAAACCAACCCAAACCGCAGTCATCAAAGTCAATCAACCTGGTTGTTCCCTTATGTACCAATAGGTTGGCAAGTCTCAGATCGGCATGAATTAACCCATAACGATCCGAACTCTGTCCGAATGCGAGCAATCTTTTGCAGACTACTTTCTCTAACCTCTCAAGCTTAGTACGAATTTCTGCGGTAACATTGGGGCCATCCTGCCATCGTCCCCAAATTGGGTCAGACCCAAAAACCGCGTCCAGATTCCAGATCATACGCTCAAAATTTTCTGGCCGTTTCCAGCTGACGGAATGGTTATGGGTTTTTGCGGTGATCTCCCCTAATTCCTCGAAAGGTGCAACGAGGTCCTGGTTCTCATCCGGCTCATGCCCCTCAATAAACTCAAACATGACCATATAACGATCATTGGATTGTCCCTTTGGACGGATCACTTGAATCGGTTGATTATTTTTACCTAAAAGAAAGGCCGGGGTAATAACGCCACCACTCTCGTTCAGTGCAGTCGACCATGCTAATTCACAAGCAATTGCATTAGGCGTGTGATAATTCTCTCGATGTACCCGCAAGATGGACTTATAACCCCCCGGGGCTTCGACAAGATATGTCTCATTCTCAGAAATGTTTATCAACCTTGCGTGCGCACCCGATGGTACATCCCAAAGGCGCAGAACTTCCTTTATCAAGCCATCGCTTGATAACAATATATTCGACATATTATCTTCCTAGAAAATTAAATCTCTTCAATCGCTTCAATGGATTCAGGCAAAATCTGCCCGCCATCAATCACCATCTGTTGCCCCGTAATATAAGCAGCTTCATCCGTGGCAAAGAACAAGGCGGCATTGCCGATATCCTCCACCGTCCCCAGGCGCCTGAGCGGAATGGCAGCCGCCATAACGTCAAAATATTCAGGCCCCAGGTCATTCAGGCCTTCTGTGTAAATATTTCCGGGCAGGAGAGCGTTGATGGTGGTGTTATATTTCGCCAACTCTATGGCAGCCGTTCTCAAAAAACCCATTTGGCCAGCTTTGGAAGCGCCATAATGGGACCACCCCGGAAAACCCGTAACCGGCCCTGTTATCGAAGACGTAAGAATGACACGCCCCCGTCTCTTCCTCTCAAAATGGGGGATACAGGCTTTCACACACAGGAAGGCAGACTTCAGATTTGTCGCCATGACCTGATCCCATTCATCTGGCTCCATATCAATGATTTTCTTCTGGGGAAAGATGCCGGCATTTGCACACATAATGTCAATTCCCCCCTGGGTTTCAGCCACGATATCCACCATAGCCTTCACACTGTCCCAGTCACTCACGTCACATTTTACAAAGGTTGCCTTTCCCCCTAAGGAATTTATTTCATCACAGGCAGATTTTGCACCCTCTTCCCCGCGAGACACAATCGTAATATGAGCCCCTTGAGCGGCGAACACGCGGGCTATCCCGCGGCCAATTCCCTTTGAGCCCCCGGTCACAATGACCGACTTCCCTTTGATTGATGTGAACATTCCGCACCTCCTAATACAAAATTACTTGCCGCCCAATGCGCCAAAATGCTTGGACAGGTCGGCGTGGGGACGCGGAATCACATGAACAGCCACAACTTCGCCCACCTGATTAGCGGCCTCAGCCCCGGCCTCCGTTGCCGCTTTCACAGCGCCAACATCTCCTTTGACCACAATGGACACCAATCCACCGCCCACTTCATTGCGGGCAATGATTTCCACATTTGCCGATTTCACCATGGCATCTGCGCAAGCCAGAGCCGGCACGTAACCACGAGTTTCAATCATTCCGATTGCTTGATTCGCCATTTTTAAAGTCTCCTTCTTAAAATCCTACGGCCCAAAATTCATGCTTTGGATCATGGGTTGGCCCTATTAATGCATCAATTGTTCTGCACTTCAGATTTGACTTTAAACGAAACCAAAAAGCGAATGCTTGACATCAGGAAGTGTAAATTTGACAGTGAACACATTTCGGTAATGGACTTAAAGCGACGGGCTGCGTTATATAAATATATTGCCATCTTTAAGGTCATCAGGGGGTTTCCAATAGACCTGAAGAAAACCGCTCTTCACATTTCCTACTTGCCATTTTAAAAACTTTAAACGATACTATTTTACAAGTTTAGGTCTTCTTAATCTCTAAACAGTTGATTTGTTGGGAGTAAAAATGTTGGAAAATTCCAGAATAACACCGATTGAGCCTGCTAAAGTTCTCGCATGTGCTGCAAGCGGCATAACCGAGATGATTGCCCACCATAATGGCGATGTTGATACTATTTTCGGTCGCGCCACCATTAACAAAACTGATGTGCAAAACCCCCAAAACGAGATCAATTTACAGCAATATTGTCGACTTTTTGAAGAAGCGGCCAAACAAACAGGTAATGATAACTTTGGCCTACATTTTGGCCAGCAATTTGCGCCCAAACAACTTGGGGCCATTGGTTACGCCGCGGTAAGCGCCCCAACGCTCGCTGCAGCTATTCAAAATATAACCGGCTATTTTCCAGCCCATCAAGAGCAATCAAGTTTTGGTGTTTTTCAGGACAATGATATTCTATGGCTCAATTATCGAATAACCGACCCCCGTATTACTTGTAAACGTCAGGATGCCGAACTCTCCCTGGGAATGTTCGTAAATATATTTCGCCTTGCATTGGGAA
This sequence comes from Alphaproteobacteria bacterium, assembly GCA_002401695.1. GTDB lineage: Bacteria > Pseudomonadota > Alphaproteobacteria > Micavibrionales > Micavibrionaceae > UBA1672. The sequence goes on along the minus strand of NVTV01000006.1, from coordinate 40,012 downwards.
AATACTGGGCCCCCCTTGAAGTCTGTTTTGAGCACAACCGTCCCGATAACGCAGAAGAACATAGCCAGATGTTTGGGGCATTGACAAGATTCGGTCGCAGAACCAACGCTTTTGCTTTCCGACGGCAGGATCTGGACGCCTTAATGCCAGAACATGACCCTTTTTTATTTTCAGTCATCGAACCTATTCTGAAGTCACGGTGTCAAGTTCAGGAAAATCCACAGGATTTCGCAACAGTTGTCCGTGACCAGATAAAAATGCTTTTGGGAGAAAATACACCTGGGCCATCGGAAATAGCTAAGCTTCTGAGCCTAACAGATCATAAGTTTCATAAGAAAATGAAAGACAAAGGAATATCTTTTAACAGTATTTTACGTGCCGCACGGCAAGAACTGGCAACTCATTATCTTAAAAATCCGGATATTCCATTAACCGAAGTTGCGCTTTGCCTTGGCTATTCAGAGCAATCTGCCTTTTCCCGTGCCTTCCGAAATTGGACAGGAATGAGTCCCCGACATTATCGCCAAACTTCCCGTGAATGAGAACTTACCAATAGGTAGTGTCAAAGTAAATTATTGCCAAGAATATAGCGCCCAATAAAGAGTTATCAATATCGATATTTTAAGAATTCGCCAGAAACTATCCCTGCACCGTATACCTGACATATTCTCTAACTCCTTGCTTTATTTTGTAACTGCAAGGTGTCTAGAATTCTAGGGGCAATTCAACTATCAATCTTAGGCCACCTCACAACTCCTCAGGCTCAAGAATATAGACGTGATGGAAAGAAGTACAAAATAGTTTATTTTTGGAAACTTTTTTGAAAAGCCTTGGAAACTTTAGGATTATAATAGGTAACCCAAAAAGTTAAGCATTTGTTTTAATTGAGAGATGTTTGGTAGCGGGAGAGGGACTTGAACCCCCGACACGCGGATTATGATTCCACGGAGCCAAATGCTATCTACTTGATAAATATAAATAATTTTTGGTTAAAAATGTGCATGTGTAAAATAATGTGTAAGTTTTCAGTTTTAATTAAGCCATTTTAAAGCCCACTCAGCGCGTTCAATTAATTTTTTAAGCCATCATACGCAAAGATTTCTTTTTGAACTGTAAGGAGCATTTTTACAATATGATTCATTAGTAATTAAATACCTTGAGAATTACTAATCATACTCTCCCCTATTACACCTTTCCGGTAAAATCTAGGACATGCAACGACGGATGCAGTGGCATAATGATAACTGCCTAAAAATGATGGTTTGTTTAATCGAGAACAGGAGTTAAACGGAAATTGACTCGAAGATTAAACCTAAAATCTATATTGATTTATATATAAAAACGGGTGCCTAAGCACCCGTTAAATTTAGATATTTTTCTAGACCATTATTACATTTCGTAACGTAGTCTGATATAATATGTGCCACCGTTGATGCCCATTGGTGAGAACTCTGGGTATTTGGAACCCCATGCACCCTTGGTATCAAATAGTGCATCAGTACCAAGCAATGTCGTCATTGGCAGACCTTCATCCGGGATTTCATCCGGGAAGTTGTTGAAGATGTTGCTTGCGCCAACGATCAACTCAATATTGTCTGAAATATTGTAAGCAACTTCCAGATCAATCGTAACTTCTTTACCCGGCTCAATATCCGTGAATGAGATATGACCATTATAATAGCTGCCGAAGTAGTTAGCCCGCCCCAATACGCGCCATTTGTCAGTCATATGACTAATGGTGAAATTCCCACGTATAGCTGGAGTACCGTCTTCGATTGTACGAATACGTAGTGGATCGAGGTTGCTAGATTCAAGCACTTCATTGCTGGTCCAGTTACCTGCAAGTGAGAAATCAGTAGTACCCTCACCCATTTCTACGCCATATGTTGCGACGAGATCAATACCCTTCGTTTTCGTTTTGAAGTCATTGAAATAATAACGAAGACTAGAAAAATCTGGGCTATCAACATCAAAGAATGGTGAAAGAGAAATACGATCATCAAGAGTTATATCAAAATAGTCAATCGTCACATCAATCTCACCAAGAGCAATCACAGTACCAATTGAGAAACTTTTTGATTTTTCAGGTTGAAGCTCTACACCACCAACACTTGACGCTAATGGATCCGTTGGAGGAACAATACCACTAAGAGTAATCTCGCCTGCATTAAGCAATGAACTAATGTTGCGTACATTGGCTTGGCCAGGCGTTGGCGCACGGAAACCCGTGGAGAAAGAGCTACGAAGAGTAAAAAACTCGGTGAGATCCCAACGTGCTGAAACTTTGGCATTGGTCGTTGAACCAAAGCCATCAAAGTCTTCCCAACGAAGAGCACCCGTGAGAAGGAAGCTGTCCGTAACTTCCGCTTCCACATCAAGATAAGCAGCGATGTTAGACCGTTTTGCTACACCTACAGCAGCAGCATTGTTACCCGCATAACCCTGTGATGCACCACCGAAGCCTAATGCACCGTAAGGTCCGACAGCATAAGAATGTTCGTGGCCAGCTTTTGTTTCGAATTTTTCACTACGATATTCGAAACCAAAAGCGATCATAAGGTCATTTACTAAGTTATCTACTGCTACTGGATACGAAAAGTCAGCGTTAATATTTTGTTCTGACTGAACAAAGCCTCCCGCGCTCATTAAGGTTTCACTATCTGGTCCAAATGACGCATTATATGAATCTACTGTGAATGCAATTTCATTGCGACCAGCACTTGCGCTGATATTGAATGTCAAGCCACCTTCTAATTCACCTTCGAACCCACCAGCAAACGAAACATCCGATACCTCACCAGTCAAAGAGGGCGTAAATCCACCAGGGAAAACCTTGAATAGCGACCAACAATTTTCAGACAAGCCCTGTAAGCCCGCTAGGTCATTTGCTGCAACCGTTGGACAGCTTTCCCCACCGGCACCATCAAGATCAATAACCGCAGCGTCACTACCAAACGTAAATACGCCGCCACGACTTAACACCGGACGATGATAAAGGCCACTCGTCGCTTTTTTATTGGCGTAGTTACCAAAAGCATAAAAGCGTGTGTTATCACTTATATCAGCTCCAAGGTTCATAACGGTTTTAAAGTCTCTATGAACGCGAGGCGAACCCCAAATTTGTGCTTTTTCAGGCACACCCGGAAAACCAAGTGCCGCCGCTTCAGCTGCAGCGTCTGTTTGTACCGACCTATCCGTCGGGTCACTTTCACTATAGGATGCGCTAAGATTAAGGAAACCATCAGACCCTAGTGAAAAACCTTTATTGACAGCAATCTCAAAATTATCACCATCGCCTGAATATGTGCTACCAGCTTTTGCTTCGATCGAACCACCTTCGCTAGCATCTTTTAGGCGGAAGTTTATCACACCTGCTATGGCATCTGAACCGTATTGAGCCGCAGCACCATCACGCAATACTTCAATAGACTGTAATGCAATAGACGGAAATACTGATACATCTGGCCCTTGCGCACCGTTACTCTCACCGGCTGTATAGAAATTAATTACAGCAGAGCGGTGACGACGTTTGCCATTTAAAAGCACGAGCGTATGATCGGCGGCCATACCACGCAATGACGCTGGACGTACAAACGTCGATGCATCAGAAATAGGTTGGGCACTCACGTTATAGGATGGTACAATGTTGCGCAGCATGCTGTTGATATCAGTTGAACTTTGGTTTTTAAAGTCATCCCCACTAATAACATCAACCGGTACTGGTGAATCTTTAACTGAACGACCTTTCGAACGCGTACCAAGCGTAACGATTTCTTCCAGTTCAATATTTTCTTCCATTTTTGCTTCTTCAGCATGTGCCAACATACTTGTGGCGCAAAATCCACCCATCAGTGCCAGCGCCGATATGGACGATATAACTTGCGTTTTCCTCATTATTTTTCACCTATATATTATAATTAACTATTCATTTTGATTTAAGGCATTCCCAATATCGTCTTCTTTCGACGTTCTTTAGGAAACTTAACTATTATACGGCCAAGTCTCATATCATTACAATACATGACCTTATTTCATTAATTAATGACAAAAAGTCATAGAAGATCAATCTTAAAAATGAACAAGCAGCTCCCAATATAATATTGACAACTGCCTGTTAATTTCTTGATTTATCGGGAATATATACCTAGATATGAGCCGATGAAAATATTAAATTATACCATTAGTCCTTAGCTCGGCCTCAAATATCCCAATGGTTTTAGCTAATCCTTCTATTATAAGATCTAGCTCTTCTATTGTCACATTTAGTGGCGGGGCAATTAATAGAGGTTCGCCGTAAATACCGCCATTGCTTCTCCGACCATAAATCAACAAACCCTCCAGTTGGGCCAATTTTTTAAACCTTTCAATAGCTTCAATATCAAGGGGCAAATACTTTCGGGGGCTATGAGAGGCAACAAGTTCAATGGCTAATAATAATCCTCTACCGCGAACATCGCCTATAATGGTAAATTTATTCTGTAGTTCGCCTAATTTATCACGAAGATAAAGGCCCATGTTGCGGGTATTTTCCAACAAGCCATTCTGCGTTATTTCATTAAGAACCGCAGAGCCAACAGCACAAGACAGCGGACTTGCATTATAGGTATGTGCATAGTTAAAACCCGTCAGCTCTGAAAGCTCATCCACCAGAGCCGCTGGGGCTAGCATAGCACCCAAGTGAGCGTATCCCGCGCCCAAACCCTTTGCCAGAACAGTGATATCTGGCCGTGCATCAGGCCAGAGGTGGCTTGTCAAGAATTCGCCCGTACGCCCCGTGCCGCTCATCACTTCATCATAGATGAGAAAGACACCATAGTTATCGCAGATACGGCGGATTTCATTGAAATATAATTCAGGCGGGGCTATGGCTCCCGATGAGGAGCCGCCAACGGGTTCAATGATAAAGGCAAGGACTGAATCCTCTCCTACTTCAATGATTTTTTCTTCTAAATATTTGGCGCACTGAAGGCTGTATTCTTCCTCACTTTGATTATCAGGCCTATGATAACTCATCATAGCGGGAATCTTATGTGCCATGGATATCATTTCTCCGAAAACTTCGGCAAAGACAGGGTCCCCGCTAACGGCCAAGGCCCCTAGAGTCATACCATGATATGACGGCAGGCAGCTGATAAGTTTATTTCTTTTTTTCTCTCCTGTTGCATAACGATATTGACGGCAAAATTTAATAGCCATATCCACAGCCTCAGAACCGCCAGAGACAAATAATGCCCTCTCAAACCCCTCTCCCGCTAATTCAGTCAGCTTCTTTGCCAAATCTATATTGGGAAGATTTCGAGAGCTTGACGCAAAGGAAAAAGTTAATTCTTGAGCCTGCTGCTGCATGGCCCTTAAGACATTGGGATTACTATGACCAATATTGCAGGTCACGGGTCCAGAGGAAGCATCAAGATATTTATTTCCCTGTTCATCCCATAAATAAATGCCTTCGCCTTTAACAATCATAGGCCGCTGATCATTCGACCATGAATAGAATACATCTTGCGCACCGCCAAATTCTATTTGAGTAAGTTGGCTATCTTGGTATGGCTTGCTATTATTTTTGATACTCATCATTTAAACTCATTATAACCGTTCAATAATTAATGCTATACCCTGTCCCCCACCGATACAAGCAGTGGCGCAGCCGTAACGACCATTTTCTTGCCTTAAAATATGCGCCAATGTGCCCGCCAATCGAATACCACTAGCCCCCATGGGGTGCCCTATGGCAAGTGCACCGCCATTCACATTAACAAGACCTTCATCAATACCAAGGGTTTTCATGGCATAAAGCGGAACCACACTGAAGGCTTCATTAATTTCCCAATAGCCTATTTGGTCCACGGCAAGGTCAGCCATACGCAAGGCTTTCTCAACCGCAGGAACAACGCCCTGCCCCATTAATTCTGGCTTTGTCCCATGATCAGCGCAAGCCACAATCCGCGCCAAAGGCTTTTTTCCCGTGCGTGCCATAGCCTCTTCAGACATAAGGACACAAAGTGCCGCGCCAGTAGTAAGAGGGGAGCTATTACCTGCTGTCACCAAGCCACCTTCTTTAAATACAGACCTCAATTGAGACAGCTTCTCATAGGTTGTTTCCGCACGAACGCAAGCATCTTTTTCGACCATAAGGCCCGCATTATTTTCCAATGGCACAATTTCCTGATCAAAAAAACCTGTATCTTTTGCGGCGGTGGCCTTTTGGTGTGAGCTACAGGCAAAATCATCCATTTCTGTCCGCCCAATATTAGCCTTCTGCGCGAGATTTTCAGCAGTCAAACCCATATTCATCACAACGGCAACATCATAGTCATCTTCTGATATTTCAGGCACCGTCAGGATGCCCTCCTTAAACAAGGTCGGACCCATCGGCACCCTCGTCATATGTTCATAGCCGCCTGCCATGGCGATATCAACCGCACCAGATGCAATTTTCAAGGCTTCATATCCTATTGCGGATAATCCAGAACCACATTGCTGGTCGATGGAACGGCTACTACATTGCTCGCCTAAAGTGGATAGGTAAATTGGGTAACGACCTCCAAAATTCCATTGTTCCTTTACGGGCAAGGCACAGCCCACGGTAATGTCTTCAACTTCCGCGGGGCCATAACTGGCTTTGGCCAAAATATTATCAATAAGTTTCGCCAGCAATTGATCGCCGCGAATATCCGCAAAAAGATCTACTTCTGGCTTGAAAGGGTGCGCCCGCGTAAAAGCAGACCGCCCATAATCGACAAGATATACAGGTTTCATTTTTCTTTAATCTCACACCAACGGCTGATGAACAGCGCATAGGTTTTTAAGGTCTGACGAATAGATTCAATATCGACACTTTCATCGATACCATGAATATTTCTGGCCACAGGCCCGTAACAGGTTCCCCCCGTTTTGCTATAGAAATGGAAAGCACGTAAGTCGGTAGTGCAGGTGGACAAATAATGCTCTGGCTCTTGATTTGTCAGGCTATGATGGCAATCCGACAACAACTTAATGCCTGGATTCTTCAAATCCACCATATGTCCCTCGGACCTAAATCCATGAAAGCGCAGTTTCGGCATATTGTCCGCGAAGACCGGGAACTGCTTTGCCGCCAATTCTATACGGTCGCTTACCAACTGCATGATCTCATTTGCTGTCATGCCGACGGGAAAACCTATACGGGCCTCCATTTCCGCATGCGCAGGGACACTCGATGCCCAATTCCCGCCCTTAAACTTACCAATGTTCAAGTTAAAAGGATGATCATATTGATCATAAGGCGGCACGCGATATTTGTCATTCAACTCCCCCTCCAAATCCTTCAGGAATGGGATCAGCAATTGCAATTTTTCAATGGCATTCATGCCTGCGGAGGTATCTAAAACATGCACGGGGATGCCGCGACAAGTAACCTTGAACCAGAGAACCCCCAACTGACCCGTATAGATTTGCGGCCCAAAGGGTTCAGGAATCAAAACAAAATCACCGCCGTACCCACGGTCAAGACAAGCAAGTGCGCCGTTGCCAGTACATTCTTCCTCTACGACCGTCTGCACAGTTAAGGGCGATTTGATCTCATAGCCCGCATGTTTCAAGGCATGCACCGCATATATCATTGCCGCAACGCCCGACTGCATGTCCCCTGCCCCACGGCCATAGAGCCAACCATCTTTAATCCAAGGATCATTAGGTGCCTGCGTCCACATATCAAACGGCGATGCAGCAACCACATCCAAATGCCCATTCAACACTAAAGTCTTACCCTGGCTGCCTGGATTAAGTGGAGAAACAAGGTTATACTTCTTATCATACCCCCAGTCGACGGGTGCGAACAGCGGGTGGCCGGATAGTCTATCCTGTTCTATAGGCACTCGAACAACTGGCAGGTCTAGTTCTTTCATGTGACGTTCAACCACGTCCAACACGCCTTGTTCCTGATTAAGAACGCTATATTGCTTTACCATTTCCTTGGTAAAATCAATGACCTGCGGGAAAATCTCATCGCAACTTTTTAAGATCCGGTCTTCAATATCTGTGGTCATCAAAAACGCTCCATATTATTAGGAATAATAAGGTCAGCCTCCGTTTGGCTAATCAAGTCTATTAATTCCATATTCGATGACATCTCACGCAATATGAGCCCGTCCTTGCTAACGTCCATAACCGCTTTATCCGTTATGATACGTGATACGCAATGCGCCCCCGTCAAGGGTAATGTGCAGTTTCTAAGAATTTTCGGCTTGCCATATTTATCATTATGAGTGCAAAGGACAATAACCTTGGTAGTTTTCTGGGCCAATTCCATCGCCCCGCCAATACCAGGGGAAAAGCGTCCCGGAATTTTCCAGTTCGCAAGATTGCCCTGCTGATCCACTTCAAAAGCGCCCATTATGGACAGATCTAATTTTGCCCTTCGAATAATGGCAAATGAAACCGCACTATCAAAAATGCTGCCCCCGTCCCGCATGGTAATATAATTACCTCCTGCATCTATCAACTGGGGTCGCGCCAATTCACGCGGCGTCTTTTTCCAAGTTCCTAAAACACCGTTTTCAGAATGTATTAAAACCTCCAAATCATCTGGCAGATATTCCATTACCATGGTCGGAAGGCCAATACCCAGATTTATAACTTGGCCCGCTCTGATTTCTTGAGACGCGCGCTTAGCGATTTTATCAATATCCAAAACGAGCCTCCATCACATCATATTCTTTGGTCAGAGTATCAAGATGTACAATCGCAGAAACAAAGACACAAGGCGTATGGATACTTTCTGGCATCAAATCACCAATCCTCTCTACATGGGGCGTTTCCGCAATAACATGGTCGGCCGCCATGGCCATAAGGGGGCAAAAATTCATGGCGCTTGAGCTATAGACCAAATTGCCATAAGGATCTGCACGCTCTGCATGGATCAACGCATATTGCGCCCCCAATGCGGATTCAACCTTTAGTGTTTTCCCCTGCCACTCAATCAATTGAGAAGAATTTGTAATTTCACTATCCAGTCCAATATCAGAAAGAAAGCCAAAACAACCTGAACCCGCGATCCGTATCTTCTCCGCAAGGATACCCTGCGGATGAAATTCCACGTCGAGGGTGCCCGAATTCATCATCTCGATCACACCCTTATTAAGACCAATATGTGTTGTGATGAGTTTACTAACCTGTCCATTTTCGATCAATTTGCTGATACCCACTGATTTTTCATTGGCATCATTTTTGATCAAGGTTAAATTCTTTTGACCCTGTCTCAATAGCTCATTTATGAGCGAAAAAGGCGTACCAGGAGAGCCAAACCCCCCAACCATTATCACGGCTCCATGTGGAATTTGGGCTATTGCCTCTTCTATTCCCTGTTGTTTATTCATCGACTAGTAAACTCCAATAATAGAAAAAAATTAAGCCTCTGTCTGTGGCTTATCCGCATAGGTTTTGGCGGTAGTGATATCACCTTCCCTAAACATGAAATTATTTGTATAGGCCAGCAATAACGTCATAATTGGTGCTAAAATGGCAAAAAATGTATAGGGAAGATAATCCATCGTCGCGACCCCCAATACGGACGAATAATAAACCCCACCTAGGCCCCATGGGATCAATGGCGATGTCACCGTAGCAGAATCTTCGCTCACTCTGGAGCAGACCTGCGGCAGCAATTTTTTATCTTTGTAAACGGGCACCAGCATACGTGTTGGTATGATAATTGCCATGAATTGACTGGCCGTAAATATATTGATGATAATTGACGAAATCACATGAGTGGTGACAAGACCCGCAACGGAATGCACCAATCTTTTCATTCTTTGTAATATCACCTCGAGCATTTTGGTTTTTTCCATCACCCCGCCCATTGAAAGCCCCGTAAAACCAAGCGATACCGTCCACATCATATTCTGCAGCCCACCGCCAGATAGTAACTTATCCACCTCGGCAACACCAATATCAGAAACATATCCAAAGTTCATATAAGTGAGCATGTCTGAAACGGTTTCACCTTGAAGGAAAATGGCAATGAGGAGGGCTGATACGGAGGCGATCACCATGACGGCCAAACCACCAAGGCGCTTCATCGCAAGAACAATGACTAATAACGGCGGCAATAAAGTCACAATATTAAGTGAATAATTGCCCTTTATTCCCTCTAATATTTGTGTGATTTTGCTATCATCCACAATCGCATTATTACTGAAGGCAAACCCCCATATAAAAAAGATGACGAGCGTCAGCAAAATCGCTGGCCCTGTGGAATAGGTCATACTTCTGATATGATCAAACAGGTCCGCTTGGGCCACACCCGACGCCAAATTTGTAGAATCCGAAAGAGGCGACATTTTATCGCCAAATATCGATCCAGAAATCACCGCCCCCGCCGTAATTTCAGGCGGCACTCCAAGTCCCAAGCCCACGCCCATGAACCCCACACCAAATGTTGCCGCAGTCGTCCATGAGCTACCCGTTGCTAACGAACCAAAACAACATATCAGACATGAGGTGAATAAAAAATAAGCGGGCGTTAACAGCAATACACCGTAATAAATCAAAAACGGTATTGTTCCTGCTGCAATCCATGTGGCAATTAGCACACCGACAAGCATCAATATCAACATGGGCAGCATGGCAATACTACACCCATGCAAGATTCCTTTTTGCACATCATGCCAACTATACCCATTCAACATGGCGGTGATCCCCGCCACAGCCGTTACCAGAATAAGCGTGATTTGCGTGGTTCCCGTACTATTCAATACAAATACCTGCACGGATATAGCCGCCACTAAAAAAAGCATCACGCCGGCGGCACTGGCAAATCCCATGCGTTTTTCACTAGACCGTATTTTCATTCATTCATCCCTATACTATGCGAAGACCTCATCACGATTACCCTAAGTCTTTCGCGAAGATCTCAAGCAACATTAGAATTCGCCCAAATCTTTGTTCATCTCGCCTATTCGCATTATATGCTTTCAAATCCGACATTGACAATATATGATTAAAAATACTAATAAGATGAGGAATAGTCATGCCTGAAATCAACTTAAATTCCCTGAAATCATTAACTGTATTTAAAACACTATATGAAAATGGAACGGCCACTAAAACAGCAAAAGCCTTAGGAATAACCCAGTCTGGCGTTAGCCGATCATTAGGCATACTGGAAGAAAATTTGGGAATTCCTTTATTTATCCGTGAAAAGAATAGGCTTATTTCGACGCCCGAAGCCGAAGAATTATATAAAGAAATTCTGGGGTTAATGTTCATCCTTGACGAGGTCAAGCACAGTATTCTAGCCTTAAAAGAGTTCGGCGCATCACGGGTACGTATCGCCACTATTCCGGGTCTGGCCTTTGGTTATGTTCCGAAATTAATCTCCAAAGTTCTAAAGCATAACCCTAAATTAAATATCTATTTTGATATTATGTCCACGAATGATGTTGTGCGTTCCGTAGAGTCAGGATTGTTTGATGTGGGATTTATTACACTACCCACATCAAGCGATCAGCTTCAGGTAGATACTATTATAAAAACAGAAGCCGTATGCATACTCAACAAAAAGCACCCTCTTGCAAAGCAACAAAAAATAGATTTACAAGATCTATCAAATCAACATCTGATCATCCCCAATCAGCCAAATATAGCCGCAGACCAACTCCTTCGTCTCATAACGGAAAAACGCATTAAAATCACAGGAAAAACGGAAGCTAACATCGCCGGCATATGTTCACTAGTTGGTAACAATGTTGGGGTGAGCGTCATAAACCCCATCACATCAGAAGACCTCGGCCATAAAAACATGGTTACGCGCCCCTTCAGCCCAACCATCAATTATTCTTTCGGTCTAATTTACCGGAAAAATTGGCGAGGCAATAAGCTCATCCAATTAATCCGCGAAATTTTAATTCAATAGAACCAAAATATCACACGAGTTTAACACATTAAATTTTTCCAAATTTTATGTGACAATATTCCGATTATGAATTGCCCCGAGTTTCTTAGACACCTTTGAGCTTTCATTTTTGCTGCCGTTCAAATTCGATCGGTGACACCATGGCCCCCCTACCGCAACAAAGTGCCTGACCTCTCAACCACGCTAAAGCACCCTGGTACTAGGGTGAACTGGGTGCGCTTTTGCTCTTCATGACAAGCCTAAAAACGTAAGAAAATAAGAAATTCCAGAATTCAGAAAGCCACTCCTCATCTAAAGAGGGGCGGCTGTACTGTGTCAGTAGTTCCGGGGGTAGGATTTGAACCTACGACCTTCAGGTTATGAGCCTGATGTACCATTAGTTAACTACTTACAATATACCAATAAAATAACACCTTGTCAAATCTTGTGCGTAATTTTGTGTGCTTTTCTTGTCTGCAAACTAACCATTTTAAGGCTCACTGAGAGGCCTAAATACTCGTCCGGCACTCTGGCATCAAATAATCACCAAACGGCGATTATGAGATAAATTTCCTAAATCTAGCGTTAAACAACCACGTACCACGACCCGCACCATGCTTAACCAAGTGGCCTTGTTGTACCAAAGCCTTTAAATAATATTTCATTGTGTAGCTACAAAGCGCCTAAAATTCTAGGGGTAATTCACAAGAATCTGGAGGGCGATTAAACAATCGGGCTGAAAATAGTCATCTACCTTTCCGACGACGGGAATATGCCATGCAGCGCTTTCGAAAAGAAGAAATTTTACAGAAATTCACCTCAACTCATGCGCAAATGTACAACCATTTTAATGGAGAACGGCACCTCGTAAACAGACAGACATTTAAGAAATTTCGTTCAGAACCCATGACTGAATGGCGTACATTCGTGGCATGAGACATTTGTTTTTCAATACGACTTTGACCAATTTCAGGTTCCTTTGACAGTGCCGTCATGACCCCATATGGACAAAAGCGGCATAAATCAAAATAAAACCAGCGATCCTACCTTAACTAAGCCGCAAAACTGTCTAACGAATGGATACCACCTCTCTCTTATATTTTTGAGGCTTTACCTGCCTCAAAGAAAAACACACTTACTTATTTTCTTTAAAGCCATCCGTTTCCCTATAGATAATAAGCAGATCTTTGGCCTCTACTTGATGGCCAGCTTGCACGAGCACATCTGCAATCACCCCATCTTTTTCCGCATGAAGGACTGTTTCCATTTTCATGGCTTCAATGCTCAAAAACACATCCCCTGCACTTACTTTTTGGCCTGACTGAACAGCTATACTGGACACAACGCCCGGCAAAGGTGACCCGACATGTGCAGCGTTCCTATCATCCGCTTTACGGCTTTCTACAAGGGTAACTTCCGCATCGGACTTCTTGATCTTGATTACTCTTGGTTGACCGTTTAATTCAAAGAAAACCTCAATACAGCCGTCCTCATGAACGTCCCCGATTGCTGCACAACGGATCACGAGCGTTTTTCCTTGTTCTAATTCAACCATGATTTCCTGACTAGGGACCATACCATAAAAGAAAACACCCGTAGGCAAAGCGCTAACCGGTCCATATTCAGCCCGATGTTTCACAAAGTCTTTATAAACCGTAGGATACATCAAATATGATGCCAGGCCTTGTCGGTCAACCTCATACCCTGTTTCCTTTTGCAGCTTTTGCTGTTCACTATTCAGGTCAACAAAAGAAAGCGTCGCACCGGGACGTTTGGTTAGGGGCTTTTCTTCTTTAAGAATTTTAGCCTGCAGCGCTTTAGGAAAGCCACCATAAGGTTGTCCTAAGTCACCACGAAAGAATGACACAACGCTCTCCGGAAAGGCAATATCCTTATCTGGATTTTCCACATCCTCCGCACTGAGGTTGCCGGACACCATCATCAAAGCCATATCGCCCACCACCTTGGATGATGGCGTGACCTTAACCACATCACCAAACATTTGGTTCGCATCAGCATAAGCCTTTGCCACCTCATGCCACCGACTTTCCAGACCAATAGATCTGGCCTGTTCCTTCAAATTGGTAAACTGTCCACCCGGCATTTCATGCAGATATACTTCTGAGGCCCCTGCCCTTATATCACTTTCAAACGCCCGGTATTTTCGCCGCACAGCTTCCCAATAATCTGATATTTGCCGAATAGTCGTGCTATCGAGCCCCGTGTCACGGTCCGTTGCTTTTAAGGCCGAAACGATAGACCCCAAATTCGGCTGTGATGTTAACCCGCTCAGGCTATCCATCGCCAAATCCACCGCATCCACGCCAGCAGCAGCGGCGGCTAAAACAGAAGCCCCCGCAATACCGCTGGTATCATGAGTATGAAAATGAATAGGTAGACCGACTTCTTGTTTTAATGTCGTAATTAACCTGTGAGCCGCCGCAGGTTTTAATAAACCCGCCATATCTTTCAGGCCGAGAATATGAGCACCTGCATTTTCCAATTGCTTCGCCATATCAACATAATATTTAAGGTTATATTTTGCCCGGTTAGGGTCATCAATATCGCCTGTATAGCAAATAGTGCCCTCGCAGACCTTACCACTATCGATAACCGCATCCATGGCTACCCGCATATTTTCCACCCAATTCAGGCTATCAAATACCCGAAAAACATCCATCCCGGCTTCCGCAGATCTCCGGATAAAGTCCTGCACGACGTTATCAGGGTAATTGGTATAACCAACCCCATTGGAGGATCTGAGCAGCATTTGTGTAAGGATATTAGGGACTTTCTGGCGGATCAATCGCAATCGTTCCCACGGACATTCATACAGAAAACGCATCGCCACGTCAAATGTCGCCCCGCCCCAACATTCCAATGAAAATAACGTCGGCATCAAATGGGCATAAGACGGTGCCACCTTCACCATATCATAGCTCCGCATGCGCGTGGCCAACAGCGACTGATGGGCGTCTCGCATGGATGTATCCGTAATTAAAAGCCGTTTCTGGTCTTTCATCCACTCGGCCAAACCCCGGGCCCCTCTTTGGTCCAAAATTTCTTTGGACCCCGGGATAATTTCTATCCCCTTATAGTGTGGAATTTTTGGCGCAGGGCCAGATATAGGGGACGGACGGCCCTTAACCACCTTATTACCATTTACGGTCATATCTGCAATAAAATGCAACAGTTTGGTCGCCCGGTCCTGCCGTGGAATATAGTCAAAGAGCTCCGGTGTCTGATCAATGAAGCGCGTTGTATAGCTGCCATCGCGAAAGGTTTCATGATTAATCAGATTTTCCAAGAAGGACAAATTAGTTGCTAGTCCTCTAATGCGGAATTCTTTCAATGCCCGGCTCATACGATCAACGGCCTGATCAGGGTCCGGTGCCCAGGCAGTAATCTTTTCCAGCATACTGTCATAATAGCGCGTAATCACGGCTCCGGAATATGCCGTTCCCCCATCAAGACGAATACCAAAACCGGTCGCCCCACGATAAGCCGTTATGCGGCCATAATCGGGAATAAAATTATCTTCCGGATTTTCCGTCGTAATACGGCATTGCATGGCATAGCCGTTGAGCTGAATATTATCCTGCAAGGGCACACCGGTTTCTGCCGTGCCAATTTTACCACCGCCCGCAATTAAAATTTGTGCTTTGACCAAATCAATTCCGGTAACTTGTTCTGTCACCGTATGTTCAACCTGAATACGGGGATTCACTTCAATAAAATAAAATTTTCCCGTATCCACATCCATTAAGAATTCAACGGTCCCTGCGTTGGAATAGCCAACCGCACGGGCAATATTTAGCGCAGATTGACATAAATTCTCACGGGTAAGATCATCCAGGAAAGCCGCGGGCGCACGTTCTATCACTTTCTGATTACGGCGTTGTACTGAACAATCCCGCTCAAAAAGATGAACGATAGTGCCATGATGGTCGCCTAATATTTGCACCTCCACATGGCGAGCACGTTCTACAAGCTTCTCCAGATACACCTCATCCTTACCAAAGGCATTGGCCGCTTCCCGGCGGCCTTCATTCACCTGTGAACTCAGTTCCTCTTCGGAACGGATAATCCGCATACCACGGCCCCCACCGCCCCAACTTGCTTTCAACATCAAAGGGTAACCCACTTCCGCTGCCATACTGCGGACGTCTTCAATATTATGGGGCAAAGGCACGGTTGCCGGCACCACCGGAACACTGGCTTTTAACGCAATATCGCGGGCCGCAATCTTATTGCCCAATGACCGCATAGCGTCTGGACTTGGGCCAATGAATATAATCCCCGCTGCGGCGCAGTCTTCTGCAAAATCGGGATCTTCCGATAAAAAACCATACCCTGGATGAATAGCATCAGCACCCACTTCTTTAGCTATACGTAAGATATCATCGCCTGCCAAATACGCTTTGATCGGGCCTAATCCCTCACCGACCAGATAACTTTCATCGGCTTTAAAGCGGTGCAAAGCCAACCGGTCTTCAAAGGAATAAAGGGCAACCGTCGTTATCCCCAATTCCGTCGCAGCCCTCATGATCCGGATGGCGATCTCACCACGGTTCCCAATGAGTATTTTACGAATATTCATTTACCCCAGCCCTGTTTTTATTTGAAGTGTCCATAATAAAATATTACTTTCTATAATAGTATAGCTTCTTTTCTTCTCGTGATAAAAATCAATATTTAGGGTACATATAACATAACGCAAACACTAAGAACCTCTACTGAATAGTGTTTTCCCTAAACCTTCGATCTACACTTACTAACCTTTTAAGTAATTTCAATGGCCTTTGAATATCGGTGCGTAATACAAGCCATTTGCTAAAAGATAAGTCAAAAAAAACTAGCTACATGGAGGATGAGTTTTACAAGTCAACTTCTCTGTCATCTTATTTTACGCTGAAACTGACGGAGCCCATATTTTGGGCTTCGAGGCGCACATGGAGGCCAGACGTTAACGCTTCGGCAGCAGTTGCGCCGCCGGCCATCACCGTCCAACCGGCTTCGAGCCTACCGCCGTCTTCACCGACCAGTTTCGCCGCCCCCACAAGCGCACGGAGCGGATGCCCCAATACGGCAGCAGAAGAGCCAATTTGCACAGGACGACCATCAAAGCTCATCACCATACCAAGATTGGTAAAATCAATATCCGGCTTGACCCACGGACCAACCACATAGGCAGATGTGGATGTATTATCCGCCACAACATCAGGCAGGTTAAACTTGAAATTTTCATATCGGCTGTCAATAATTTCCAGCGCTGGTGCGATCGCTTCCACGGCCAACATAGCCTGTGCCGGACTGACCAGTCCTTCCAGCGGCCTGTTAAGCAGGAAAGCAATTTCCGGTTCCACACGGGGATGAACAAAATCAGATAAATCAATCTCTCCACCGTCTTCCACCAGCATCGTGTTGGTCAGACGACCCCAGATCATTTCATCAAGGCCCATCTGGATCATTTTAGCACGGGAGGTAAAGCCCATCTTAACGCCAACTTGCGTTTGGCCTCTATCATAGCGGCGTTGTACAGATAAACGCTGCACTTCGTAGGCTTGCTCAAGCGTTAAATCCTTACCCGTTTTCGACAACTGTGGAATAGCCTTAGCATATCTTGACGCATCATCCACAAATTTTGCGATTTCATTTAGGTCAGTCATGCGACTTTTCCTTCTTCTTTTTGTTTAAGTATATCGAGTGCGACATCGACGATCATATCTTCCTGTCCGCCGACCATTTTTCTAGCCCCCAGTTCCACGAGGATCTCACGGGTATCAAGGCCGTAAGTCTCCGCTGCTGTTTCCGCATGACGCAGAAAGGAGCTGTAAACCCCCGCATAACCCAGAGACAATGTCTCCCGGTCCACCCGCACCGGACGGTCCTGTAGAGGACGTACCAGATTCTCCGCCGCATCCATCAGCTTGTATAAATCACAACCATGATTCCAGCCCATGCGGTCCGCCGCCGCAATAAACACTTCCAAGGGCGCATTACCAGCTCCGGCCCCCATGCCGGTCAGGCTCGCATCAACCCGGATCGCGCCATTTTGCACAGCCGCAATGGAGTTCGCCACCCCAAGGCTCAGGTTATGATGCGCATGAACACCACGCTCAGTCTCTGGTTTTAAAACCTTGTCAAAAGCCTGTAATCTTGCCGCAATATCATCCATATTCTGCGCCCCACCACTATCAACCACATAAACCGTGGTCGCGCCGTAGCTTTCCATCAACTGGGCTTGGCTCGCCAGATGGTCCGGCTCAATCATATGAGACATCATCAGAAAGCCGATGGTATCCATGCCCATTTCACGGGCCTTCTCAATATGCTGTCTCGACACATCGGCTTCGGTGCAATGGGTGGCAATCCGCACAGACCGGACCCCAAGGTCGTAAGCATGTTTCAGGTCCTTAACCGTACCAATACCCGGCAGCAACAATGTGGTCAGAACCGCCTTATCCAGAACCTCGGCCACAGCCTCCAGCCATTCCCAGTCCGTATGCGCCCCAAAACCATAGTTAAAGCTGGAGCCATTCAGGCCGTCACCATGAGCCACTTCAATGGCATCCACACCCGCGTCATCAAGCGCCTTGGCAATGTCCCGCACATGGTCAAGGCCATACATATGGCGGATGGCATGCATGCCGTCACGCAGGGTCACATCCTGTATATAAAGTTTTTTGTCAGTCATTTTATTCTTCTTTCTTACTTTTTGGCCTCAATCGCCGGCGCTTCGCTTAGGCTTTCCTCGTATTAACTCGGGCGGCCGCTTGGCCTTATTTACTTTTTTTGGCCTTAGGCGCCGGCGCTTTCCTTGATATTCCGCCTTAGTAAACTAAAGGCTGGGCAGCTTAGGCTTATCCTCACATTAGTTCGGGCGACCACTTGGTCTTGCCTCAGCCCTATCAGGGCTTCGGTTATTACGCGGCTCCTCCAAATTTTAAGGCTGCGATCTTCTCGCCCGTGCCGAGGGCCGCAGAGGTCATGATATCCAGATTACCCGCATAGGCCGGCAGGTAATGCGCAGCCCCCTCAACTTCCAGATAAATAGATGTCTTAATGCCTTCAAACTCACCGTAACCCGGAATTTTCAACGGGTTATTGGAGCCGAAACGTTCGAACTGAACCTTTTGTTTCAAACGATAGCCCGGCACATAGCTTTGCACGTCCTTGACCATCTGTTCAACACTCTCTTCAATCAGCTTTTCATCCACCATATCCGACAGAACAAAAACCGTATCGCGCATTAACATTGGCGGCTCCGCAGGGTTAAGGATAATGATCGCCTTGCCTTTTCCGGCCCCGCCTACTTCTTCAATCGCACGGCGTGTGGTTTCCGTGAACTCGTCAATATTAGCCCGCGTTCCCGGTCCCGCCGATTTGGAAGAAATACTCGCAATGATTTCTGCGTAATGGACCTTGGCAATCCGGCTTACCGCCGCCACCATGGGAATGGTTGCCTGACCGCCGCATGTGACCATATTCACATTGGGCTGATCCAGATTGGCTTCCAGATTAACCACGGGAACCGTATAGGGGCCAATGGCCGCCGGAGTCAGGTCAACAATAACCTTGCCCGCCGCCCGGCAAACCTCATCATGGTGCTTATGGGCATAAGCAGACGTCGCATCAAATACAATCTTGATGTCAGCCCACACATCAAGCTTCTGCAAACCTTCAATGCCCTCAGACGTGGTCGTAACGCCCATGCGTTCCGCACGGGCTAGACCGTCCGACGTCGGGTCAACCCCAACCATAGCGCCCATTTCCAGAACGTCACTCGTCCGCATAACTTTGATCATCAAATCCGTGCCAATATTACCAGGGCCGATAATCGCTACTTTAATTTTTCCACTCATATCTCTATTTTCCCATCACCATAAATCTCATTAATTGCCGCAAGGGCACATCGTTCATCATTTCTCTCGCTACCGCCCGAAACACCAACTGCACCAACAGTCTCTCCGGCAACGATAACCGGTACGCCGCCGCCAAAGAGAGCCAATTGGCTATAGTTAACAAGTCCTGCTGTCACGCGGGGGGCTTCGCCTTCTAAATTCTCTGCCAGTTCACGGGTAGAAACCTTAAAGCTCTCGGCTGTATAGGCCTTATCCTGCGCAATCATGGCGCAAGGAGCCGGGGCCCCGTCAACCTGTGAGAAAGCAATCATATTTCCCGCCCGATCCGCCACAGAAATGGCCACAGGCCATCCGTGCTTCATGGCGTATGCGCGGCCAGCTGTAACCAGCTTTAAGGCGGTCGCGGAATTTAAGGTTGAGAGCTTTAAAATATCTTCCATTTTAACCTCAAATAATAATTAAGAATATAGCTTAAACGAAAGAGGCCCGTACAGAACCCAGACCAGATATGCGAAGCTCATAAACACCGGGACCCGTAACAGGAACCATCGGGCCAAGTGCGCCGGACAGAACCGTGTCTCCCGCCTTCAAGGGGCGACCAACTTCAACCATTGTTTTTGCCAGCCAGAGCGTCGCATTAAGCGGATTACCCAAACAAGCAGCCCCCGCCCCTGTGGATACAGGCTCCCCTTGATGTTCGATGACCATGCCACAAAGATGCAGGTCCAGCTCCGACAACTGACGCGGTTCCGTACCAAGCACATATAGGCCCGATGAGGCATTATCCGCAATTGTGTCCATGATCTTGATATTCCAGTCTGCAATACGACTACCGACAATTTCGATAGCTGCCACCGTATAATCAATGGCCCGCATCACATCGGTAATCGTCATCTGCTCCTGATCCAAATCTTCTTTCAGGACAAAAGAGATCTCGCCTTCAATCTTGGGCTGTATCAGGCGGTCTAATGGGATATCCTGACCGTCCGCATAGGCCATATCCGCATAAAGCATCCCAAAATCCGGTTGCCCAACGCCAAGCTGTGCCTGCACAGATTTCGCGGTCAGTCCCGTCTTGCGGCCCACTAACCGGCGGCCTTGTTTTAACCAATGTTCCGTATTGATATCCTGTATGGCGTATCCCGCTGCAAGATCATTCGCATCAATAAAATCATGTAACGGGGCGCACGGCGTGCCGCTTTCATGGGCATTCCGTATCATTTCAGCAGCTTTGTTTAAATCCGCATCACTCACTTTTGTCATATTCTACCCTTAGAGTTTTACGCAAACATTGCGCATTTCTGTATAAAATTCCAAACTATGCACCCCRCCTTCACGACCAATACCWGATTGTTTTGAGCCGCCRAAKGGTGTTCTCAARTCMCGCAGGAACCAGCTGTTAACCCATGTCAGGCCACTTTCAATCTGGGCCGCAACACGGTGAGATTTTGAAAGATTTTCTGTCCATATGGAGCAGGCCAAACCGTAAACCGTATCATTGGCGCGCACGATCACTTCATCCTCATCATCAAAGGGCGAAATATGGCAGCAGGGGCCAAAAATTTCTTCCCGCATGATGGCGCTGTCATCACCAAGTCCCGTCCAGATGGTTGGCTCGACCCAGGCCCCATCCGACAAGGCATCCCCCATGTCCGGCACACCGCCACCCGTGACGACATTTGCGCCCAGTTTCCGGGCCATTTCGTAATAACCCAATACTTTTTCCTGATGTTCTTTGCTGATAAGCGGTCCAAAATTGCTGTCCTCATCATCAGGCACACCAACCTTTAGCTCTTCAGCGCCTTGTTTCAGGCGGGCGACAAATTCATCAAATATGGGACGTTCCACAAAAACCCGTTCGGTCCCGAGGCAAACCTGACCACAGTTAACAAAGACAGACCGCATCACGCCCTCTATGGCTTTATCCATATCGCAGTCGGCAAATACGACCGCCGGATTTTTACCGCCAAGCTCCATAGAAACATCACGCATCCCCACAGCCGCCGCTTTCATAATCGCTGTACCTGTACTGGTCTCTCCCGTAAAGGTAATCGCGTCCACATCCGGATGCTCGGTCAAATAGGCTCCGGCACTTTCCGGTCCAAAGCCATTAACCACATTATAAACGCCCGCCGGAACGCCTGCTTCATTCATAACCTCACCTAATAAAGATGTGCTCAGCGGTGTTTCTTCAGAAGGCTTCACAACAACCGTGTTCCCACAGGCCAATGCCGGTCCCACTTTCCATGTCATCAGCAACAAGGGCAAATTCCACGGCGAGATCACTGCAATAACACCTTTTGGCGTTCTTATTGAGTAATTTAAAGCGCCGGCACCATCCGGCGTTGCCATTGAAAAGGCCTCTGTCGGCTCATTCTTTATCACCTCGGCAAAGGCCTTAAAATTAGACGCACCGCGCGGAATATCAATATGACGGGCCAGTGATTTTGGTTTGCCGGTATCCAGACATTCCGCCTCGAGAAATTCATCGAAACGGGCATTAACACCGTCCGCCACTTTATGAAGGATCGCAACCCTCTCATCTATGGTCATTTTACCCCACGGACCGCGCAAAGCATCCTTCGCAGCCGTAACCGCTGCATCCACTTCCGGCTTTAATCCTTCATGGACATCACAGATAAATGAACCATCAACCGGGTTAATATTCTGAAATATTTTACCAGATGTGCCCGGCGTATATTCACCATTAATAAAGTGCATCACTGCCTTGTTCGACATTTCTAATCCTTATAATTCGTTTAATAAAAAATGCTGCCCCCAAGTCTGGAATGCCGCTCCGAAGGCCTAATTATGAGCCGGCCTCTTAATGGGATTAACAAAAAGAACCATCAATAAAATTTCTTAATCTCTTCATAGAAATAACCAGTTATTTTTCATCCTTCATAATTTATTTTTTGGCTTTCCAGCGACCCCCCAATTACATGCCGGGATTTCATGCAAAAGCACCCGAATTTCCTGTCGAGGAGCTCCAATAGAATTCTCCACGGCATTAGTAACATCCTCTATTAATTTACATTTATCTTTTTCCGACCGACCTTCGATCATAGAAATCGAGACTATTGGCATAATATTTCCCTATTGCAAGACAGGCACCTTAGTGCCGTAATTGAATTAAATTCTTATTTTTTCGTGCTTGAATTATCAGGTCACCACATTCATGAAGCGATCATTCAATTGTTGCTCATAATAAAAAATCGCTTTTCCAACATTTGGCATTTCCCATACACGGGTAGGATCTCCAGGATAAAAACTATACCCACCCGAAAAAACCTCATTTCGATTACCACTAGGGTCGAAGAAGTAAATCGTTTGCCCCCGTGTAATGCCATGACGTGTCGGGCCGATATCCCGTGAAATATCATAACGAGTTATAATATCGGCGGCATCACGAATTGACGTCCAGTCTTCTACTAGGAACGACACATGATGTAGTTTGTTATCTTCCTCATGACGAACAAGTGCCAAATCATGCGCCTTGTTGCCACAACTTAAAAAAATCGCAATTAATGTACCATCTTCTTCTTTGATGCATTCAGTCATTGTGAAACCAAGAATATCTTCAAATATTTTCTTTGTTCCATCCACATCAGAACCATATAACAAGCAGTGATCAAACCTGAGGGCCTTCATTCCTTTCGGTTCGGTACGCCAAAGATCGGGGTTCTTGACTAAGGGGCCTTTCGTAGACAGCTCCATTTCCGCATATAAATCAAAACGATGCCCGGTGGGAGCTACAAAACTGATCCGACGTCCAACACCCGGCTGCTCTCCTATAGCGATATGATCCACCGCTATTCCTTCTTTCAACAGTTTTTCTTCATATTCCTTCAAAGCTATCTCATTCTCAACCTTAAAAGCCATCATATCGAGACCTGCTTCATCACATTCGCGCAGCACAATACTATGGTGATCAAATTCGTCGTAAGCTTTCATATAGACACGGCCATCGTCCCCCGTGCTGACCACATTCAATCCAATTCGATCTCGATAATGAACGAGTGCATCTTCCATGCTCAGCACCCTAACCTGAGCGAACCCCGGACGTAATACTCCTGTTAATGCCATTGCTATTCTCCTTAAATAAACTGTTTCCTAAAGAATTTAGATATGAATACATGCTAGATTTGTATAAGACGAATTTTTAAATCACCTCTAGTGTAAAGACAGCAGGCTAACGCATACCCTAACTTCCGTTCTTCTTTTGTGACTTTTCCAACCGCCATTTTACTTATGGTATATGCTCCTGAAATAACTCTCACTTTACAAACACCACATCCGCCGCCGCGACAACCAACCGCTATATGGGTCAAACCTCGCATTTCCATATTCTTCAGAACAGATTTATCGCCGGGACAAGGAATTTGATCATCATGCCCTTCGATAAAAATCCGAAATTCTTTTTTTGTATGACGCGTCATATTCTTTTTGAAAAAAATATTTTTATGCCCTGCCATTTCTCACAAATCAAAAAAAACGATCGTAGTGTAGCTGGCTACTAGCCACATCATATTTTTCTAACAACAATGTATCTATAGCTGTCGCCATTTTGGGCGGGCCGGCGAAATAATATTCGTACTCCTGCAGATTACCATCCAAGACATCATAAATATGTGTATGAACCAGTCCCACGGGACCGTCCCATTCATCTTGTGTGAGCGTTTCAGGATTTGATACAATGGCATGATAAAATATTCTATCTCCAAAACCAGCTAATTCCTGCAACATATCTTCGCCACAAACATCACTAGGAGTACGGGCACCGTAGAGAAAATGTAACGTATGTTCTTTACATGCCGGGTCTTCCGAAAAAGCTTTGGCTATTGAGACCATAGGTGCCAACCCTGAACCTCCAGCTACACAAACAACATCACGCCCTGTATTCTTAAAAAAAGCTACACCATAAGGTCCATCGAGTTCCAGTTTGTCACCAATATTAATCTGATCAAACAAATGTCTGGTCATCAAGCCTTCGGGCACGTTACGAATTTGAAACTCCCAAATACCCTCATCATTTGACAAATTGCTCATAGAATAAGCACGCGCGCCTTCTATCTTTGGGCTTGTCAGCAAAGCATATTGCCCTGCTTTGAAAATGGCTGGCCCTTCCGATTTAAACCTAAAGGCCTCAATATCATGTGTTATTTTATAGCGCTCTATCAGCCCTACGGACCGATTAACAGGCAATACAGGAGGAATACACTCCTTATCCAAACGCATTTTTATAATACAATCCTCTAGCGGAACAGCCTGGCAGGCCAACATTCGGCCTTTACGTTTATCACGGTCACTTAAACCAGGAGCCTCCGGCCAAAGCATTTCCACTTGACCTTCCAATACATCAAATTTGCAGGTTCCACATCCTCCGACACTGCATTCATAGGGAAGTCCAAACCCTGCTCGTAGGCCAGCCCTAAGAATTGGCTCTCCTTTTTTACATTCAAACTGTTCTTGAGTACCCTGAAGCGTCACCATATACATAAACTAAAGGTCCTGTTTCTTAATATAAACAAGGCCATTCTTTATCCATGCTTCATAAACACGTATAGGACGCGTACATGGGGCTCCCGCTACTGAGCCTGTGCGAATATCAAATCCTCCCTGATGAAAAGGACATTCGATAACATAATCTTCAATATCCAGTTCTCCTTCAGAAAGGGAGGCATCACCATGCGTGCATAAATCATCAGAGACGAAAACCTCCTCTCCTACCCTATAAACGGCCAACGCGGGCAGGCCTTCAATTGTAATTTTAATTCCTTCACCATCCGGGACCTCGGATAACGTGCAAACCTCTACTAAGTCAACCAGCGTCATTACTACTCCTTTTCCGCTCTCCAATTAAATTCCAGCCATCCCGGAATGGAGTTACGGTTTCCAAATTCAAATGAACCTTTGAAAATTTCCACTCATTTCCCGTTTTTACTAGATCAGCCTGATAAGTACCGCCCATAAAATTAGACTCCTCACAGCCTTCCTCCAACCGCATCTTGGAAATCTCCCACAACCACCAGAAAGCCGTTGCTTCCGTCATTCCAGCAGAAAACTCAACAATAGGTGCTGCAGGAAAATGTAAACTCCAAAGTATTTTCTCATCCGCAATCCGACTCAGCCCCTCAATGATATCTTTCTTTCCCTCAAGGCGCCCAAAACCATCCGCACTCCAAACGGCATTGTCCGTGAAAAGCGGCCCTAAAATATCTGGATCATTATTCCGATCACCCCCTAGAGCATACTTTGCAATAAGCGTACGAATTTCTTCGATGGCATCAAGCCGATCCAGTCTTTCTTCAATTGACAGTGCCATACCAGACATTACCCCCGTTCACGGCCTTCAACGGCTATCATCCTGTCCTCTTGGAAACTATGCGGAACAGCTGGATCACCTTTATATAATTCAATGTGAGGAGATATTTCGGCCATTGACAATGCCATAAAAAATAAATCCTCGACATCTGCTGGTATTTTTCCTACGGGGTATTCATCCAATTTTTCAAGAATTTCTTCCAACCTTGGCAACATAGCATCATAAAATTTTCGTAACTCTTCCGCCGTTGCCGCCCCTCTTTTTTCATAACGTTCATCATGGGTTGCTAAAGCCCAATCTTCTACGTAAAGAGCTAGTTCAAGAAATTCTTCAGGAATATTCTTTTTCATAATTACTTTCCTCCACTATAACGAGTTATAGTTCTAAATATTTTTCCACCACATGGAACCCATGACGAATCAAAATCTCATCGTCCTGTAAATGCATAAATTTCTTCGCACCAGATTCTAGCGCAATTTGAGTTGCTTCCATCGTTGCTGTATCTTCCAACCAAGCATTGCGTTGCAGGACAATGGCCGACTCTTGTGCCCAGCGTTCACTATTTGTCTCCGGCTCTTTCACAAAATATTGCCCTTCCCATAGCGTTTGATTATTGGCAAGAGGCCAAAACTGATGCAAGAACCAGATACCTTCGGACACATGAAGCAGAAGATTGGGAAATATGACACTCAGTTCAAAACCGAAATCCTCCCGCTTGTCTGGATTTATGCCGGGCGGCAGCATTGAACTTTCTGCACGCTTGACAAGTGAAGACCTAGACTTTGCTGTAGCAATTTTGGCAACAGGCGTCTCACCTCCATCTATGTTCATACATACAGCTGTTGCTCTATGATCCCCAAGCAACTGAACATTCTGTAGTCCCGTTGAAAAAATATTAGGAAAAGAACCCGCATGAATCGTTTCCACATGATATGCTTCGGCAAAAGCATCATGCGCCACTTTCCAATTACAATCTAAATATGTGTAATATCGATAACCTTTGGTCAGTTTGTCATAGGGAAAACCTGACATATGGTCACCTAATTCACCTAGGTATTCTTTCAACGGCGTCACTTCACCTGGATCGAGGTTAATGAAAATAAACCCCTCCCATACATCTATATGAACAGGCGTTAAGCCATTCTCTTCTTTCTCAAAACAGGGTGAGAACTTTTCTTCTTCGGGTAGGTTCACAATCTGGCCCTCAGCATCATAAACCCAACCATGAAAACGGCAAGTCATCAGCGCGGACTTTCTACCGCCAAACGTCTCTTCCCCTGTTTCAACTATTACCTTATTGCCACGGTGTGAACAAACATTGTGAAACCCGCGCACACGACCATCTTTTCCACGAATCATGATGATAGATGTTTTAGCAAAACCAATTTTCTTGACCTTATAATCACCCGGTTTTGGCAATTCATCATCACGCCCTACCTTGAGCCATGTTTTTTTAAATATCTTTTCAACTTCCTGATCATAAATTTCTTCTGAAACATATGGTTCAACCGGAATTGGCCCCTCCCCTAATTCAGGATATTTTTTCGACCATCTGTTATTTTCTTGCGTCATGATACATTTACCTCCTAATACTAATAATATTTACGAAACGCATTACGCTCCATACTGGTCCGCCACAAGACGACCTATTCCAAGATTTTCTAGAATCGAGCATGGGCATAAAAAAGTAACCCTCACAACACCCGGCAAGCGGCTAATCTCAATCGAACCATTAATTGTCGCTCTATTAAGAATCTCATCATAAGACAAGCCTGTAATTTTCACGGCCCGCTCCAATCCATTTTCTGTCGCTAGATTAAGGTTTTCGCCAGTCCCTATAAAGGTAATCGGGGCATTGACCTCCAACTCATCCTGACCGTATTTAGCCCCTAGGTTGCGGGCTTTCTCCATTAAATCCTTGCCGATTGGACGTGCTAAAAAAGGAAGGTCATCTGGCCGTTGCAATAGAATTGGCCCATCAATATTTAAATTCTTAATCAGCTCAACTTCAACTTCAATTTCTCCCGAGACATCCGTTGCATGCCCCGCTATTTCACCATTACCTTGTTGGGCGTGCATATCGCCCATGTAAACACCACCACCCGGCACCTTAACAGGACAAATAATAATAGCCCCTTCCCGAACCGAATTTGTATCCATATGCCCGTCCGTCTTGTGAAGATCTAGCTCTTCCTGAGTAAAGGCATAACCATGCGGCGCATCAACAAGGAAAGAACCAAAATCCCCACAGTTATGAGAATCCGGCATATCCATTGACGGCATAGTGCCGACATTACCCAAAAAAGGCTGCGTCCGTGCAACTAACCCTGGTAGATCCGCACGCGCAATAGACAAAATAGAATGCTGCTCTGATGCAGAGGGAAGCCCAGAAAAATCTTTGGCGTTATAAGCAAGATTCTCAGCACTTTTCTTATTTACCGTCACTGAAATTCCGGCCTCTTCATCAATGACAATGACATAACCATTTGCAAAACGAAAAGCGCTGACTTCTGCGCCACATACGTCACAATGGACCGCGTCTTCTCCAATACCAACGACATGACTTTCTGGACTACTTGCCCCACAGCTAGAACACATCTTTGCAACAAAAGGATCCCCCTTGTAACGACCATCGACAAATTTCATCACACCCGAAGATGTTGCGAGAGAAGTTACCCGTATCTTCTTGATCTTTATTGCAATTGCATCCCCAACCTCTGCTCCGTCAACCGCAACTGGCTGACTTATCTCATGACCACCTTGAAATTTCGGTGTTATCATAGGGCCCCAACAACCAGGTGGAGTTGTTGTTGTAATAACGCCACCACTCAACACTGGCCCAAGCATCTCTATGCCAGGACCAATAATTCCACGCGTAAATTTGTCTACTTCAATTGCCTTTGGCACCATACTTGAGGCTGTCATAACACTTACTCCTACTATTGCAAAAGCCATGGTTGGCCTTGATTAGGAAAGTATAACCTCAAGCTATTTCTGGATATAGCCCCATGGCGTTACACCTATCCAAAATGCGAAAAAAACATTCCGAACAACCAAAATATCTATTATTTTGCATATAAACCATTAGTCAATACACATTGAAATTTTATCAATTTAATGTATTATAATGGACAAGAGGGTATGCAATAAAAGAATCAAATTAAAAAAAAGTATGTTATGTTTTCAGGGAAATACTATGTTAACTATCAAAAATACTTTGCCTTTATCATCAAAAAATATTCTCACTTCTTCTAATATTGATAAAGTTCAATCACACCTTCGTTCAACGTTAAGGCCGCATGATATTCTGATTGGCGAATACTTCTCCGAGCTTCAGTTTATACATAATCAAGGGCAGATTGGTGACATATCAGTCAACGCATTATTTTATGGTATAGAACTTGAACTGCTCGCGCCGGAAACGGAAGAAGCTTACCTTTTCATAATCACACTATCAGGTAGCTCTTTAGCTACCCAAGGTGATAACAACGTTGCGATCAAACATGGTACGATTTATGTATGTAATCCTACAAAAAAACTGAAGATTTCTCTTTCGCACGACAACCAACAACTTGTCATACGCATGCCTCGCATTAATGTAGAAAATTTTCTTACTTCAGAGCTAAATTGTTCGCTCAACAAACCACTTGAGTTCATAACCGAACCATTAAAATTAAATACCGATGTACCTAGCCTCTATAATTTCATCAAAAGCATTACGACCGACCTAGATCAAAATCCCAGTGCTTACAATCTAGCACAAACTCAAAAACATGTAGAGCACTTACTACTCAGCCTTCTTTTCGTTTCTATTCCTCACAATTATAGTGACCAATATAAAAGTAATAAACTTAATCCAGCACCATATTTTATTAGACGCGCTGAGAAATATCTACTGGCTAACATCAAAGAAAATGTTAACCTTCAGGATATTGTTCAGGCATCAGGGACAAGTCTAAGGTCACTTCAAAATGGTTTTCGAAATTTCCGAAACACTACACCAACAGCCTATCTGAAAGACTTGAGGCTCGAGCATACTAGAGCTGAACTGCTGCGGGCTGGTCAAACGAAACGGACCATAACAGATATTGCAATGACATTTGGCTTCATGCATCTCAGTAAATATTCTAAATACTACAAATCACGCTTCGGAGAAAGTCCGTCAGAAACTATTAGGCGTGGATTTCTTGACTGATATTTCACTCTCTAATGCGCAAATATTTCATTTACACAATGGTAACTCTACTTTATTACGCCCTTTTCTAATGCTTGATGCGCACCCATGATTTTCGTTTTGACCAGAAACTTCATCTAGCGTTTGTACCCAAGGACAAAATTCGCGCTCCATTAAATTTCGAATGGGATCTGATCCGCTTATAATGGCTCAGCCATCAGGCCATATTTATCAGACTAGTAGCCAATTTTCATTAGCCTTAAAAGTTACACATGTATATGACCTCCATGTAAAAGTTACACATGTATATGACCTCCATGTAAAAGCTAGACCTGAACGCACTGCTTAGTTTTTGGGAGCTATTCTAATAAGAAACAGCGCCCCACTTTATCAGAGGGGCGCTGCCGAATCTATAATCTAAAAACTTTCTTTGGAGAGTTAGAAACTGCGTTTGACAGTGAAAAACCATTCCCTTGGACGAGCATAAGTACCCTCGACAAGACCGGATCCTGCATCTTCATACCCTTGTATCAAATACACTTCGTTTGTCATATTTTTGACACCTCCGGTAACTTTCCACAACTCATCTGGTGACAGATAACTCATAGATAGATTAACCAAATGATACCCCTTCTGAATAAGCAACTGAGTATTCACGGCATCATTAGCTACAGTAGAGCGAAAGTTCCAATCAATTCGTGGGATAATCACCCCCCCATTTCCTAGACTAAAGTCATAGGAAATGCCGGCACTTAAAGTCCATTTTGGCGCATTTTGCAAACGATCATCTACAGTTACACCACCCGCAGAGCCAAGTGCTGCGGCCGTAATATCAACCTCAGTATATTTAGCATCAAGATAACCGATAGCAGCTTGAATTTTCACTTCTGCGGTTGGCACTACCAACAATTCAAGTTCAACGCCGCGAATTCGAGCTTTCGCTGCATTCTGAATAATTGGTGCAAACCCAAGAAGCGGATCATTTACTGTGACCTGGAGGTCATTATAATCATTCCAAAAGACAGCTCCATTCAAACGAGCTTTATTTTCCCAAAAGTCTGATTTAAAACCAAGCTCATATGTTCGAGAATTTTCCGGCCCAAAGGAAGGTATGGTAGCACGAGGTGGAAACACTCGTTGTGTAAAGCCGCCGCCCTTAAACCCTTCCGAGTAAGAGGCATAGGTCATCAAGCTATCCATCCAGCGGTATGATAAGGTGACCATTGGTGTCACAGCACGATCTGTAATTTGAGAAGAACTACCCAAAGGCCCCATAAGCGGATCACCATCGGCAAGACCACTTCCATCGGGATTCAACGGGGCGCCAGTCAAGAAGCCGACTGCAACTATTTTTTGATCTGTCGTGAATTTCTTTTTATCCTCAGTCCAACGGAGTCCAGCCGTAAAACTCAAGGCATCCGAAATATCATAAGTCGCCTGACCAAAGAATGCTAAACTATTACCATCGACAAGTGCGCCTGAGGCAAAATAAGCATCGAGAATTTCCACCAAATCAAGATGATCTCCCGACTCGTCGGAATAGTATGCTCCAACAACCCATTTAACTTTACCTTCTGCCGCAATACCTTGCAATTGCAGTTCCTGGCTGAATTGCGACTGATCCCAAAAGTTCTTGGTTTGAGTAATGCTTGCTGGCGTATGGTCAGAATCGCGGGTCCAATACCCTACTACTGAGCGATAAGCGGTAATAGACTTAAAACTAACGGACTCTGAAATATCCCAATCCAAAATAGCCGAAATACCCCAAACATCAATATCAGAGGCAGACTCATACCTACGACCCCCCTGCTGGTCATAGTCACTGATGATAGAATCCCATGTTCCTGCATGTTCAAACGGAGCCAACACATATTGAGCGTTCAGACATGCCGGATTTGATAGACGTGCCGGATTACTAATATCTCCGCAAATAGCTCCTGCCCCTGAAAATGCCGCATTCCAAACTCCCACAAATGTAGAGGGGGATTCATTTATAGCAAGAAGAACATTTGGGGAAGATTCTTCACGAGCACGGGAACCATCAACGGCCACATTCAACTCAAAATTCTGATCTTCTGGCGCCCACCGGACGGCGATACGTCCACCCGCTTGATTAGTATCTCCAAGATCTGGTGCTTGATCAATTATGCCCTTAACGTAGCCGTCACGTTTATGGTATATGCCAGATGCGTTAACATAAAGACCATCTGAAACAGGCAAGTTAACAGAAAATTTCGTCTGGACTCTGTTCCAACGGCCTGTAGTTAATTCTAGATTTCCCCCTAATGTTTCGTCAGGCTTCTTAGTTACGACATTCACAGCCCCACCAATGGTATTCCGACCAAATAACGTTCCTTGTGGACCACGCAGGATTTCAACTCTTTCCAAATTTAATATATCCAGAACGTTTCCGACATTACGTGAAATATAGACCCCATCTAAATACAGTCCAACCCCCGGATCGGCGGACAATTGATAATCATTTTGTCCTATACCTCTAATAAAAAGCGCAACCGTAGCATTACTTGCGGATATTGGCATTGACGAATTGAACTTTACGTTTGGGGCAAAGTCGCCAACATCGGTTACCGTTGAAAGATTCCGTTCTTCTAAGTCATGTGCTGTAAATGCCGAAATAGCAATTGGTGCATCTTGTAAGCTTTCCTCAAACTTACGCGCTGTAATTACGATTTCATCAATCCCCGAGAACGACTTTTTTTCATCCTTAGAATCTTCTGCCCAGACATTGATGGGCAAAAACATCCCTGCAATAATGCTAACACTTCCTAAATATTTCCCGTAATATTTCATATTATTCTTTCCTTATATACCCTGTTATATTTACCGTATGATCGCTTTCGATAATTATTATTATCTAAAACGACCATTAACGTAGATCATTAGCAAGCCCCTAAGATATCCCTTATACGATAGACTGTAGCCCATTTACGCTAGATTCTTTTGAAAACAGAGCTAAATTCCGCGTAGATCGCTAGGCTTTATTTTACTTTCGTTTTTTAATGAGAAGGAGGTTACTTTCTATACGGCAGTTCTTATACTTCAAGAAAAGACAAAACAGATCAGACTGTTTTTTTTCATAGGAGCCCAATAATTACTGGTGATAGATTCATAAGTAGAATTTCTTGCCCAAGAATAATCGAGGGACAATAACCTGCCGTGCAAGCTAGATTCTTACTCCTCCTTCAGCGGGTCAGTTCCATCTAGATCTGAACGATGGAAAATAAACCTTGCCGGATAAAGATAGTTTGACAGTCACCACATTAAATGTGGTGACTGTCAGATAGGGTCTGAACGATTACACCCAATGTCTATAAAATAAAAAATACCACCAGGCTTTTAGCTACTATTTTTTCAAATTTCTTCAAAAGATTGTGCCACCGGTTTCCACCCATCGGAATTTGGTGAAAGAAGCTTCAAATGCAACGTTAAATCTTGATACCGCCATTGGGCATTGTCTTTCACTAACACTGCATCATACCACCCTCCTACCCAATAAGCCTGATCAACTTCATTTAGTTTTTTTACCGCAGCTGGTTCCCAGAGATAATAAAAAGCCGTCGCCCTCTTCCCGTCTTCATCAATGTGGATCTCCGGCGAAACAAGATAATGTAATGTCCAATAAAAACCAGTTTTATTATTGGCATTCATCAAACGGACAATTTCATCACCCCCTTCATATGTGCCAAAATCACCTATCTTAAAAACGGCCGTATCAGAAAAAAGAGGCCTTAGAATTTCTGGATTGCATCCATCATCAGCACCACGAGCAAAACGCGTAATTACATTTTTAATTTCTTCTATGTCCTCAAGACGACCAATCCGTTTTTCAAGATTATTATCCATAACTTTCTCAATCTGAGATGTCACCATGAGAAGCAACAAATCTTTCTGCATCAAAACTATAGGGCACTTTCGAATCTCCTTTATATAGCTCCACATGGGGAGAGGCTTCAGCAAAAGCTAGAACAAGATAATACAGAATTTTAATCTGCTCAGGCATCTTTCCAATCTCATATTTATCAATTTCTTCAAAAGCAGAGGTAAGACATTCCAGCATTGCGTCATAAAATACTTGAAAATCCTCTTTTGTAGAAGACCAACGTTTTTCAGAACGCTTCTTTTCTGTTGCAAATGCCCAATCTCTAACAAAGGGCTCAAGTTTAGTAAATCCAGTAGGAAGGGCGGACATTTCGTACTCCTTTTTAATATTTAAACGCCAATGTAACGACGCCAATGATAATCAGTATTTCTAATCATCAATTCTTCATCCATAAGCACAAGTTCTTTAAGCACACCTGATGTCAATGCTTCATGAGTGTCTTCCATGGTCCCGGTATCTTCAAGCCATGCATTACGATGAAGTGCATTGACATGAGCCATAGCAGCCCGTTCGCTGGGCTTCGTAGGCGGGCGAAAATAATTTGTCCCTTCCCACAAGGTTTTATTCCAAGCAATAGGCCAAAATTGATGTGTAAAATATGTCATCCCCGGGTAACCTGCTCCTGCCCCAAGATGTAACAGGAAGTTGGGAAAGACAGAGGGAAATTCAAACTGAAAATCTTCTCGTCGATCAGGGTTTATTCCTTTAGGCAGCTGATCTAAATGCGGGCGATGACGTTCCGACTGTTGCAAAACGCTACCAAATGCAGCTGTCGCTGGCGTAGTAACAATACCTTCAGCAGGCGGCACATAGAGTGTTGATGTACTATGAGGACCAAATAATTTGAAATCCGTATGCTGTAACGTAGCTAAACTTGGAAAAGTAGCCGCATGAATAGTGGAAACATGATAGCCTTCAGTAAAAGCATATAGCGCTACTTTCCAGTTACAATTAAGCACTGTCGAGTAACGATAGCTACAGGTTGAATCACCGTAAGGGTAACCAGAAAAATGATCCCCCAAACCACCCAGGTATTCAGAAAGTGACTGTGTGGGGTTTTCATCAAGATTTATAAAAATAAACCCTTCCCAAACATCACAATGTACCGAACGCAGTCCTAAACATTTCTTGTCAAGAGATGAAAAAGCCTCTTCTCGCGGAATAGAACGCACGGGACCATCTGTATCAAAGACCCACCCGTGGAAACGACAAGACAGAACATTAGCTCGTGCATGGCCAAATGTTTCATTTCCTGTTTCTGAAATAATTTTATTGCCCCGATGTGGACAGATATTATGAAAAGCGTTAATTCCGCCGTCCTTACCACGGATTAAAATAATAGATGTATGTGCTACGTCAATTTTTTTAACTTTATAATCCCCCACATTAGGCACTTCCTCAAGGCGTCCCACCTTAAGCCAAACCTTTTTAAACAAACGTTCCCGCTCTAGTTCAAAAAGGGCTGGCGAAATAATAGGCTCCACGCCTAGTTTACCTGTCCCAATTTCTGGGTAGGCGGAAGTATACTTCATGGCATTTTTTTTAATATTATCAACAGTCAAGAAATTTTCCTCTTCTATATAAAACTCCCATACAGCATTCTTTAACTGAGTTCTTTTTAGCTATACGAGACCCACTGCATATACTAATAATATAAAAATTACCCTGCCCGATATCCCATAAACGTACTACATGACACTTAAATGAAAATATATACCTATGAAAACCCTACACTAAACCACTACTGGTTGAAGCCGGTCAATTTGGGGGTATTACCGACTTTTACACATTAATTTTTCACAAAATCTATGCTATGTGGTTTTCATGAGAAAAATCACCTATCACCGTCTTCGCTTCCATCCTGACATCATCAAACAGGCCATATGGCTTTATTTTAAATTCAGCATGAGTTATCGAGACGTTGAATAATTATTAGCTGAGCACGGCATTGATGTCAGCTATAAGACTGTTCGTCGATGGGCTCTTAAGTTTGGAACAGAATATGCTCGGCGTATTAGAAAACGGGGGGCCGAGCCCAGACAGAATGGTTTCTAGATGAAGTATTCGTCAAGATTAGTGGCAAACCTATGAACCTCTGGCCCGCCGTTGACGGAGAAGGTGAAGCCCTAGATGTCTTGGTTCAAAAGCGCAGAAATAAGAGGGCTGCTCTAAAACTTCTCAGAAAATTACTTCAAAATCAGGGCATTACGCCTACAAAGATCGTTACCGACAAGTTGAGATCTTACGGCGCAGCACTCAGAGATTTAGAAATAGAGCATGTTCATGATACAACCAATAGGCTGAACAATAGAGCGGAAAGTTCCCATGTTCCCATCCGGCGACGGGAACGAAAGATGCAACGTTTCAAGTCCCATAAATCAGCACAAATATTTCTTTCAATTTACGGCCCCATTTACAATCTTTTCAATACTCAACGACATCTCATTACAAGAAAAACTCTACGACAATTACGATCAATTTCTATGGTTGAATGGGCCCTCATGACCAATGCTGCTTGATCTAGGCTTGGTAATACCCCCATTTTTAAGGGCCTCGAAGGCGCAGACAGGCACGATTAAATTCACCCGAAGACTGGGTTATCACGGAAGTCCCGGATCTCAGGATTATCAGTGATGATCTTTGGCAACGCGTGAAGATGACTCTGTCAAAGGAACTCGTTGCTCCAAATTTCTAATTAGTTATTTTTGTTCAATGAACGTTTCATTTAAATATTACAAACACAATTCCGCGATTATCCAGTTGGCTTTTCTTCTTTATCCCAAATATCCATTATCGCTTCGGCAGGTAGAAGATATGCTCAATGAAAGAGGCATAGATATAAGTCATGAACCCATCAGATTATGGTGGAATAGATTTGGTCCTGCGTTTGCTACTAAAATAAGAAAGAAACGCACACCTTACCAAAAGTAATATTCAAATTAGAGATGGCATCTTGACGAAGTGTTCGTCAATATCGGAGGAAAAACCATACCCTTTGGCGCGTAGTCGACCATAAAAGTGAAGTCCTTGACGCTGTTGTAACAAAACGACGTGACAAGAAAGCCGCGCTGAAAGTATTGAAATCGCTCATGAAGATCTATAGACGACCGATGGCTATACATATACCTCTATGTTCGTCTGCATAGTGGCTCCACATTAACGGAGAGTTCCAACATTGAGCAAAGGAACATACGCCTCTTACCTTTATTATTTTATCCAATAGCGCTTTGATTTCACTGGATAATAACGTCGCATAATATTCTCTGGCATCTTCATCGACTTCATAATCACCATATTCAGTTGACATATCTCTCAAGTTAGAAATTTTATCCCATGCCTTTTTTTCATCACCAAAGAATTTCAGCAATTTGATTGCCAGCTCCTCTATTTCTGGTGCTGCCATATCCATTGATATAGAAGGGTTGCAATCTAAGGGATCATTAAAGTTAGCTGGATCAGCAAAAAACAACTCGTCTTCACAAAGCATGGATAAAGTATTTTGATTAAAGGCTCTAAATTTATAAATTCGTTCGATAGGCTCGCTCATTGTTTTCCCTTTTAAATGACACCAGACCAAATAAATCCGCATCCAATAAAGCTTGCCACATTCGCTACTGCTTTAATTTTAAACATAAACTCAACCTCTGAAGATCGATAAAGTTTGTTAATGGGAATAATGCTAAAAGGCTGAATTAATGAGACTAGAATAAAGCCCCCTGCAAAATACCACGGCATATTAAGAAAAGTCCAAACAGCCGTAACTATAAAAATAGGTAAAACAATCGCACCTAAAAACAATGATATTGTGCTCTGGTTTTCGATCTCTGCTTGCCCCCTCAATGTCCCTTTTGTTTTTCTTAAAATTAAAGAAGATAACCCCGCACTATAAAGTGCAATCGCTGCGATAGCCCAGTTCATCATGTTCCCTTTTATCAAATTTTAAATCGAAACATCTTTTCTACATACGTATACATAGTTGATAAAAATAGATTACATTATCCCTTACGTAATGTAACGTAAGAAAAACAGCTTACCTACACCCTGTCCACTTCCCCACCACAGCTTAATATGGGCGGCTCTGCTGCTCCCTATGCCGCTTCATGACTATTGCTGAAAAAAGACTGGAATGAAAAATCATGAGGGGCCTTTTCCCGCTTCTGGTCTATCCCTTTACCCTCCTCAAGTCATTCCATCTCGTTGTATAACAAGGACTGAGATAATCCCTCGTCATAAACCAAGTCTTATTAGAACCAGAACTTACAGGGCGAAGGGTTTCCCTACCGTGTTTTTTGTTGATTTTATCCATCATTTCCATCAGCCGGATCGCCTTATCACTCTGGCCTCCCCCAAAAAAGGACCGCTGTCTTTCGTTATCATACACAAGACCTGTGAGCATCACGCCTGCCTTCTGATAGCTATACTCAGGTTTGTAAATATGTCTCAGGGCTGTTAATGCTGCGGTGATGATCGCCCCTGAATCATTCCTCGCTTCCTTTAAGGTCACATGCAGACTAGCCTTATAACTGTTGACCTGGTCCCCAAAGGGGGCTGTCACATTAACTGGTTATAGCCAATAAAACTAAAAATATTCAAATTCTGGTTTGTTATTTTTCAATGACTTAAGGGACTTTGATTTCTATAAAAAAGATAAAAACAGGTGTTTACAGAGTTAATGTGACAGCCCCCTGTAACTGTCAGATCGTAACTGAACTAATATTATTTATCGTAGTTATTCATCATCCTTGACCTTGACGGTCTTGGCCTTTCGCACATTGACCAGTGATGTATCTATCATGTCTTTAAGGTGTGCGGCATAGTGTTTTTCGATCATCTCTACAGATGTTCTACAATTTTTCGCAACTTGATAAATGTCTGCACCCTCAAGCAGGCGAAAGCAGATATAGCTATGACGCAAACTGTATGAGGTACGGGCTTTCCCTTCCCTGTCAAATTTCAGCTTTTCATCATTAAGAATGCCATTAAGCATTTTTTTGTAATTGCTTGGAAACAGAATGTCTGTTGCTTGAGGATATTCATCAGCATCGTCCTTCGACTTTTTGTGCYTCATCCTRTCTCGTAGCCTTATAAAGGGGCGCACCGCCCCCGGCATACTCTTACAAAAACCAACCCCGCGCTTACCACGCACTTCAWTTTCAAGAATAGTCTCATCGGTGAGATCGTCATCCACAATCTCAACATCCCGGAACTGTAGCTGTAACGCCTCGTCAGGTCGTAACCCTGTGTTCGCCATAAAGAGCACATAGTCATGCAGTTGTTCTGCGTGCCATTTGAACTGGATTTTTTCGGATGAGCGGCATTTCGGCGTGTCGCCTCATAAAACTGTTTGTATTCTTTGGGTGTAAACCAAGGCCGATGGCTTATTTTGGTTTCCTTGCTATACCGATTTTTAAGGTTTGGCACGGCCTCAATCCAGCCATGTTCTTCGGCCGTCACAAAAGTCATATTCATGGTCACAATTTCATTGTGGAGTGTTTTCTGTGCTGGTGCTTTCCAAGGCTTATAATCATCATCGCCCTCTTGCGGCCAGTCCTCTGGCTTAGTCATACGATGAACGCGGTAATTCTGACCAATTCCTTTTTCAATCTCACCCAGATACATATGCCCCATAAAGGGGAGGATGTGGAGCCGTAGTCGGGCTTTGTGGCCCTCTACCCATTTCGGACTCCGCCGACCTGCCGTAAGAGCTTCATATTCGGACTTGAACAATTCAGCAGCCTGCCCGAATGTTTTGCCACTGCTCAGTTCACCATGCCGAGCCTTACCTCTTAGATCGATGTACCAGTCCTCGGCAACGTCTTTTGCCTCTGCGAGACTTTTCTTCTTTGTGCTCGTTCGACGCTCTTTTCCACTAATG
>NVTV01000017.1 GCA_002401695.1 Alphaproteobacteria bacterium | reverse complement strand
TTGGGCTGGCCGGGGAGATTCGCCCAGTGCCCGGTGGGCAAGAACGACTGCAGGAAGCAGCTAAGCACGGATTCACTCGTGCCATTGTGCCCAAGGCAAACGCACCCAAGAATAAAATTAAAGGTATGGAAATTATTGCGGTAACGAAAATTTCCCAGGCGCTAGAGGCGATTTAGCCTCGCTTTTTGCGCACTCCTTATCGAATCATGCTTGTAACATATCAATTCCGCTCGACTTAGTTACTGACATCCCATATCAAGAGGGTGAACCATGGACAAATTTGATCGTATTCAACAGCTCCACCGGCTATTTTTAAAGCATCGCAAACCAATACCTTTATCCACGATCGCAGATAGTCTTGAATGTACCGAAAGAAATGCTCGACGTTTGATAGACCTGATGCATGATTGGGTTGGAGCACCCCTGGAATATGATAGACAGAGCAGAGGCTGGCACTACAACAGTGACGATGAATTTGAACTCCCCGGTCTTTGGCTAACCTCAGACGAGTTACACTCACTTAGCTTGTTGCTTGATATTCTAGACCAGTTCGGTAACAAATCTCTCATTAGCGAACTACAGCCAGTAAAGAACAATATCTACAAACTATTGAAGTCTCGTGGCGTAAACCCATCGCTTTTCGCCTCTCACATCAAGGTTTTGCCCATTGGAAATCGTCAGCTTGCTGGCAAAATATTTAACCGAGTCAGTGAAGCCTTATTGCATAAACAGTGCCTGCACATTCATTATCAAGACTATAAGCACAAATTATCAAAACGTACCGTTAGCCCGCAGAATCTCATTTACTACCGCGAAAACTGGTATCTCGATGCCTGGTGTCACCTTCGAGAAAGCTTGCGCACCTTTTCTATTTCCCGCATTACGTTTGCAGAAGTAGTTGACGAAAAAACTAAATCAATCGATCAAAAACACCTGCAAGAGCATCTGGCCAGCAGCTACGGCATTTTCTCCGGCAAGGGCAAGCACACAGCCAGGCTGCGTTTTTCTAGAGAAATCGCCAGAGAAATATCAATGCAGCAATGGCATCCCGAACAGCAAGGCGAATGGGACGGAGACGATTATCTGCTGAGTTTTCCCTATTCCAGTGACAAAGAGCTTTTGCAAGATTTATTGCGTCACACGCCCAATGTCTATGTGGAATCTCCGGTAAAACTCCGCAAAACCCTGCAGACTAAGTTGCAAATGGGGCTTGAACGTAGTCTTGGTAGAGGGCTGGGGTGGTTGTGAGAATATTTTGGTTTTTGACGTGTTTTGTCACTTTAGAGTATTAGACTGTGATTCAGGTAGACCCGTGAAAAACGAGAGGAGTTAGCATCAATTGGAACAGCTCACTGATCTTAAGGCAATTCTGCACTCGAAAAGAGCGAATATCTACTATCTCGAAAAATGTCGAGTCATGCAAAAAGACGGGCGAGTGTTATATCTCACCGAAGCCAAGAACGAAAACCAATATTGGAACATTCCTATTGCCAACACCACTTGCTTATTGCTAGGTACTGGCACTTCAGTCACTCAGGCGGCTATGCGAATGTTGGCGTCTGCTGGTGTGTTGGTTGGTTTCTGTGGAGGTGGGGGCACACCATTGCTAATGGCTACTGAAATTGAGTGGTTAAGCCCGCAAAGTGAATATCGCCCTACAGAATATCTGCAAGGCTGGATGCAGTTCTGGTTTGATGACGATAAGCGCCTACAGGCAGCCAGGCTTTTTCAAAAGGCAAGAATAGAATACCTTATACGAACCTGGAGTAATGATCGTGATCTTAAAGCCGAAGGTTTTAATACCGAGGATACTGATCTTGCTAAAGCATTAAACACTTATCACCTAAAACTGGAAAATGCTACAAAGGTTGGGCACCTGCTACAAACAGAAGCTCAACTGACCAAGCAGCTTTATAAAATTGCCGTGAATAGAACCCAATA
Organism: Alphaproteobacteria bacterium; assembly: GCA_002401695.1. Lineage (GTDB taxonomy): Bacteria > Pseudomonadota > Alphaproteobacteria > Micavibrionales > Micavibrionaceae > UBA1672. Next base: position 12,701 of record NVTV01000017.1, on the reverse strand, counting down.
CGGCGATTTTGTACGCGAACGTGAAAATGTAGACATCGTCAATGGCTTCCTTAATCACGGCAACTACTTGGCCTACGGGCTTGCCGCTACGACTCTTTGGGTGCTTGGCATACCTCATGGTTTCGCTGTCATGCATGGAAAAACCCGTCGAGGTGCACTAGTTTTCGACATTGCCGATTTAATCAAAGACGCAATAATCCTTCCCTGGGCATTCATTTGTGCCAAAGAGAACGCCACCGAGCAAGAATTTCGTCAACAATGTTTACAATCCTTCACCCGGCATAAAGCCCTGGATTTTATGTTTGAACAAGTCAAAGAAATTGCCCTCAAGCAAGATTGGGATGAACAAGAATGACATCCCTAATAAGCATTGAGCGACAAATACGGTTAATACATGGCCAAAAAGTATTACTGGATAGCGCATTAGCTGAATTGTATGGTGTTGAAACCAAAGTATTGTTTCAGGCGATTCGAAAGCTGATGAAACAAGACGAAACTGAAAGTAAGCCCATCGGCTTTCTTTGGGATAAAGGTTAACCGCTCATGATGGTAACTTTTGTCTCCCAATGCCAAAAGAAATCACTCAATAGAACCCGGCGAGTGCTCGATGCCTTTGCTAATCGAATTGGTGATAACACCTGGCAAACAGTCATTACCCAAGAAGGCTTGCAGGCAGTAAAGAAACTGCTGAGAAAGACTGCTAGTAAAAATACAGCGGTAAGCTGTTTTTGGATTAGAAGTCGGTCAAGAAGTGAATTGGTTTGGGTGGTGGGGAATAAAGAGAAGTTTAACAATAACGGTATAGTACCAGTGAACACAACGGAAAAAGAGGTGCCAATGGATATTGCTAGAGACAAACCGCTTAAGGGCGTGGCATACGCCAATACCCACTTGCAAAGGTTAGATCACCACCTATTTGCTGTGGGCTATATTGCAGAACAGCTCTATTCTAAATATTATCCAGATGAAATTCTCCTGTCGCAAACGGTATTTATTGCTGGGTGCCTCCATGATATTGGAAAGATTGACCCTAATTTTCAAACATGGGCAACTAAAACTAAAAACAAGTCTTTTGTAGCTGAAGACGGTCAGCATATTGATGAAGCAAAATTCAGTTTTGAGAAGCATCCGCGCCATAATGAAATATCGTTAGTACTTTACGCTTTGCTTGATGACAATAGTCTTAAATCGATAAATGGCGAAAATAAAAAACGCATAAAACACACGATTTATTGGCATCACGCTAAACCATTCAGGCCCAAAGGTGGTTTTGAAACTGTAGGTGAAATTTACAAAATACTGAACAAAAATTTACAGGGAGAAGCATGGCGCACTGTAGTTGAAACCGCCATTAAGCTAATAGCCAACGTTTGTAAACTTGATACTGAATACCGTAATATCACGGAAAGTGCATTGAATCGAAGTGTGGTGTCTTCGGCAGACCCAGATAAGGTATGGGATATTGAAGGCCATAAAGTACCAAATTACAAAGAATACGATGAGACAAACGAACAGTTAAATAACTTCAAGCAGCAAGTGCGTAGCAATGCGATTAATAATCAATTAAGAGCCTGCTTAATAACAGCGGATAGATGGGTTTCTAGCTTATCTGCGTGCGATTTGACGAGTGCAATCAAACAGAAAAGCCTTGATGTTTTTATTGCTGACCAAATTGAGCTAGCTGGTTTGGTACCAGATTCAACGCTAGAGACATATATCACCGACTGCCTGAACTCATTTCCTAATGATAAGCGTGGGCAACAACAATCGTTGGTTGCACAAAAATTGGCTGACAATACTGATGGCATAGGTGTGTTGGCTGGTGCCGCTGGTTGCGGTAAGACAAAAATTGCTTTGGAGTGGGCAAAGCTACGAGGGGCTAAACAAATACTTTGGGTATGCCCTCGGGTCCAAATTTGCCAAGGCTTGTTTGCGGAGTTGAGTCATTCAGACAAATCCTATTTACCTAATGCAACGGTTGAGCTGCATACGGGTGAGTTCAAATGCATCAACACCTATGGTAATGAAACAGCTGAGGCTGATTATTTCAGCGGTGATATTGTAATCACTACAATTGACCAGCTTTTGAATACAGTAATCAGTCATACCAAGGCAGATAGATTATTGAATTACCTTAGTGTTCATGTTGTCTTTGATGAATACCATGAATACATAAATATGCCTGGATTTAACTTATTGTTCGCAGAGTTAGTAGCGTCTAGGGATAAATTGGCAAATGGCAGCAATGCTTTATTAGTTTCAGCTACTCCACATTACCTGTATTTAGATGAAATGTTGGGGTTGGATAAGCAATATGACGTGGTGGAAATGCCGTCATTTAATCCATGTAAATACCAATTTACATTTGTTCAATACGATGAAGCTCAGCTAGATATAAATAACCCCTTCTATCAACAGCAGAAAGAGGGCACTTTCATTATTAGCAATACTGCGATAACAGCACAAAAAAGCTTTATCCAAAACCAGCACTCAGAAAATGCCATTTTATTGCACTCGAAATTTAAAAAGAGTGACAAAAGAGTCTTGTTTGATGCAGTGTTTGAGTCATTTTGCCGAGATGGAACTCAACTATATGACATATTAAGAAGTGGCCCTATCGTGCAAGCTTCGCTCAACATCAGTTGTAAGCATATGGTTTCAGAAATTTGTAACGCAGAGAACAACCTGCAGCGACTAGGCCGTTTAGACCGTTTTGGCTATAACACCGAAGGTATAAATGGTTACATAATTGCCATTCCCGATACGTTGCATGAAAGGAAACGGACGGGTAGTGTTGCTCGTTTTATGAGCTCGACAAATGTATTGTCATCAGCGTTGGCATGGTATGACTTTCTTCGAGAGGCAACTAATGACGGTTCTAAAAAGTTGACACTGCCAGAAATTTATAAGATCTATAGTGCCTTCTATGAAGATTCAACATCGAAAATATGGCTTGAAGAAGATTTAATAAAGGCAATGAAGAAAAGTGCAGGTTTAATTGCGAACAAGGCCTCTGAGCCGAAGGTCATAATTAAATCAAAGCGAGGTCAGAAACAACGTGCAAAAATTAGCAAAAAATCGTTGCGAGGTGACAGCCGTTTTGTGCAAATGGCTGTGTGTGACGTAGAAGCCTATCCCAATATTTCTTTCCCAGAAAAGTACGCTTACGAAATTCCTACAAATGAATCTGACAATATCGATAACCTCACGACATCGTGTGAATCAATACAAGGCTATAGTGACAGTGCCAAAGACCTTCTAGCGCACATGCATAAAAAACACCACAACATAATGGGTGGTAAAAAATCCTATAAAGACTTCGTTTTACTGAATGAGGCGACAGACCCAGAATTTCCCGTATTTTTAAGTTATACACCCAACGACCTGCTTCCCGTTGGAGGTGAAAGCTCTCGTCATGGTGAAGCCATTTACTACGGAGTGTGTGAAAAGCAGCCCGTAGGTGCAATTGCAATTAAACAGTTAATCAGCGAAAAGGATTAAATCATGGAAAAAGTAACAGGTATTAAAAGCGTAGATTTCAAAATTACGGCTAAGGGGCATGGTGTTGTAAATTGGAATGGACCGACTACGTTAAGCAGCGAAGGAAAAACCGTAGATAATCATACGTTACCGAAGCTAAGAGGCTATACAAACTTAACTGGTAAAGTGAAGGAAGAGACGGGTTATCAGTACAAAAAAGAAGCGACAGATATAGATTTTAAGAAAACGCCGCTATATATCAGTCAAAACTGTATTCGGCATCACCTGTTTCGTGAACAGGCATTTGATATTCACTATGCTAAAAAAAATAATTTAGAAAAGGTGTTAGCGTCTATCACTGGATTAATGCGTGGCTATGTAGTGCCATCGTCACAAAATAAGCGCACAAGCCCGCTGTTAATGGAAGATTTTGTTGATCAATTGGGAAACGGTAATTTTGAACAGTTTGGCCAAGCTGGTGAGCGAGACAGCTCATCATTTTTTTCAAAAACAACCTTTGGCGATACTGAATATAAATCTTACGGTTCGATCAGTATCGAGCAGCTTCAGTTTATTTCTCTAGATAAAAAATTCGATCGAGAAGCAATGGAAATCAAAGAAGGGCAGGGTGACGAAGTGGCCGAATCTGTTAATCAGTTTATTCAGTCGTTGAACACTGAGCTTAACCCTGAAGCACAGTTCCATACTAATTATGTTCGTAAGGGTACGATCTTTGAAGAAGGAGAAGTAGGAATTCTTCTTAATGACGATGCAGTTCAGGCATTGGTTGAACATACGCTGGAACGAATTAGTAACTTATCTATACGGCAAGCTAAGTCTTATATGTATGTGGATGAGGTGGTAGTCGATTACAACGATAGTCATAAAATGATGCGTATCAAGACTGACGAAGGCTCTATCTTAGAAGAGCGAAACGATGATTATGCAACCTACTTTTATTCCAAGTAAGTGGGGTATCTCCAATGAGAATTACAATCACGTATGAAGCATCATGGCGAAACTCGTTTCTGGATCCTGCAACCAGTAATAATGAGCCTTTACCTAAACAAAAAGACGGAGTTTACAGAAAATTTATTGGTTCAATGACAAGTTTAAAAAATGCTGATAACTATATTAGTCGTCAAGTGACGATTGATACAGTTATGGGCATATTAAACAGGTTGGTGGGGGATCAGCGAAAGCTATATCAGGCTAGATCAAGTGAAAATTACTATTTTCGAGACATTGAACGAAACGTTAAATTTGAGGATAAGCCAGAGTGTATCAATACTGAGGTCGCTTATATTCGCAATATTACTGGTAGTACGGATCAAAATTCGTACACGGGCATGGTCAAGGTAAGTGATCCTGTATTCACTTCTGATTTCTCTCGTGAGCTTTGGTCTGTACTCGCTATGGATTTGGATGAATTGTGTCAGTTTATTACCGCTGATACGGAATGCAATACAACTATCGAGCTAAACCCACTGGATATTATTAATCGTCTAGAAGAACTAAATAAGCTTAAAGCTATATCTAACGAAGGTAAAGTGTTGGCGGCGCATACGATATTGGTGCAACGTTTTGAAAAATTTAAAGGTTTAAATAAAAAAGAAGAAGCGTTCCCAATAAGCCTTTATTGCTCAGCTCTGTATCTACAACTAGAACGTTTAGGTAATACATATGATCTTAGCTTAGCCAGAACGAAGACAGGTGGTTTAAGTGGTATATCGAATAATGGGTTTACCAAAAAAGATTTTATGAGTAGGTACACCACTGGTGATAAAAAGAAAATCTGGGGTAACCCTTATATGCGAGAGGAATTCGTAAAAGGTATAGGGAAAACGACACATTTACTAACGAAAGCCAGTGGTAAATTGGTAGTGAATATTGATATTGAGGGTAAGCAAGCCGAGCAATTACAACTCGATATTGAGTGTGCTGGCGTATCAAGTTTTTACCTTGGAAAAAAAGGCCTCGCCTACGTTTCAGATATTCGAGTTTAGGAGGAATAATGGATAACTATATAAATATTGATCTACGACCAGATGCTGAAATGTCAGTTAATAGGCTGTTAAATACTGTTTACACCAAGCTCCACAAAGCACTCGTCGACCTTAGCTCTACAAATATTGGTGTCAGCTTTCCCAAATACAAAGTGACTTTAGGTGGAGCATTACGGCTACACGGTAGTCAAAGCAACTTAGTGACTTTGCAGCAAAAAAACTGGCTTGGTGGTATGAGTGGCTATTGTAAAGTCAGCGAAATAACGCCAGTGCCAGATGGCGCTCAATACCGAAACATACGGCGTAAACAAACTACTATGAGCCAATCGAAATTAAATCGGTTGATTAAACGAGGCTCCATTAGCGAAGATGAAGTAAAAGCTTATAAAGCTAAAATGTTTACTAAAGGTTTGGATAACCCTTATCTTGAACTGCAAAGTAGCTCAAATGGTCATAATCACAGGCGTTATATTGAATTGAGCCAATTACATGATATGCCCGTGAATGGAATATTTGATCAGTTTGGCTTATCTAAAACAGCTACAGTCCCCTGGTTTTAAACACGTCGAATTCGACGTGTTTAAACGTATACAGAGCCCCTTATGACCGACTACCAACCCCCATTTACAATCAGCAACCTTATCCTGAAAAGGGTTGCTGATATAAGCGAAGTCATTGGCAGGTTGTCTGTACAGTTTAAGCAGGGGGAGAGTTTACGCTTAAGGCGTATTAACCAGGTTCGTACCATTCAAGGCTCATTAGCGATTGAAGGCAGTACGCTATCTATAGAGCAAATCACGGCAATACTCGATGGCAAACGCGTGATTGCACCTCCCGCAGAAATTGTAGAAGCACGTAATGCAATTATGGCTTATGAGCACATACAAGGGTGGTTACCTTCGAGCACGGAAGATCTATTGGCAGCTCATCGGCTATTGATGATAGACCTGGTTGATTCTTCTGGTGCTTATCGTAGTGGTAGTGTGGGCGTTACGTCAGGTGATACCGTAGTGCATATGGCACCGTAGTGCATATGGCACCACAGGCTAGTAGAGTTCCTCAATTAATGTCTGACCTTCTAGGCTGGCTTGTAATTACGGATATTCATCCCTTGATTACCAGCTGTATATTCCATTATGAGTTTGAGTTCATACATCCATTTGCGGACGGTAATGGCCGAATGGGGCGCCTATGGCAAACCTTGATATTATCGAAATGGCATGAAGTATTTAGTACAATTCCAGTAGAAAGCCTGATTCACCGGCATCAAGATGAATACTATCTAGCGATAAGACAAAGTACCCAACAAGGTGACTCGTCGCCTTTTATTGAGTTTATGTTACAGATGATCTTTGATACCTTGAACGAAGTCTTAAATGACGGATTAAATGCTACTGAAATTCAAATATTGAAATTGCTGAGAAAGCAATCAATGATCTCGCAAGATCAACTGGCTCAACAGCTTGGTAAATCTAAAAATACGATTGAAAGGGCTATCCGAAAGCTCAAACAACTCGGAGAAATTAAGCGAGTAGGAGCTAAGAAAACAGGCTATTGGCAAGTACTTAGTTAAGTCTAAAGCAGAAAGCTTACTTTGTATTGTCAGCAAAGCAGCACCATTCGGCCTTCAACAGCTAGAGTCATATTTTGTCACTTATAAATTGCTCTTAACCCCTCATATTTATCTCGATACCCAACAAAACCCTGTTCTTTAAAAATATATTTAATATCAATAAGTTACAACACTCATAAATTTCAATCATAAATAATTGAAATTTATGCTAAGTATTTGTTGTGGCTTATTTTTTTGTTATTATTTTACTGTTCACTGCCGTACAGGCAGCTTAGAAATGCTTTATAACCATATTGCCCCTGCGATACATGTTCACTGCCGTACAGGCAGCTTAGAAATCTACAGATGAATCTTTTGCGGCGCTTGAGGGGTTCACTGCCGTACAGGCAGCTTAGAAATTTTACAAAACATTTTAAATATGAGCTGTCAAGTTCACTGCCGTACAGGCAGCTTAGAAATTTGACGCTGTCTCTAGCTGTTTTAGAAGAGCGTTCACTGCCGTACAGGCAGCTTAGAAAACTAATAAAGAACAGGCTTTTCGCGAAGGCATGTTCACTGCCGTACAGGCAGCTTAGAAAAATAACGTCGATCCTGAATATTTCGCGCCACTGTTCACTGCCGTACAGGCAGCTTAGAAATCGTTGATGGCAGCAACAGTTCCGGAGTTATTGTTCACTGCCGTACAGGCAGCTTAGAAATTTGAATCCTGCCGTCGCTGTTCCCAGCGCGGGTTCACTGCCGTACAGGCAGCTTAGAAATAACCTTAGCCCATATATCCGTAGCTACATCAGTTCACTGCCGTACAGGCAGCTTAGAAAGATTTAACGGGGTATTTGAAAGTTGCGTAGTGGTTCACTGCCGTACAGGCAGCTTAGAAATGAAATTCGAGAAGTAAGTCGACGCTGTGAAAGTTCACTGCCGTACAGGCAGCTTAGAAATCAATAGCTTGCTTGATCTGCTCAGGTGTAGTGTTCACTGCCGTACAGGCAGCTTAGAAATATATTTAATCTCTCTCATCCTCCACCTCCAAGTTCACTGCCGTACAGGCAGCTTAGAAATTTACGCCTTCATGGAGCTTTAGCAGGGCTATGTTCACTGCCGTACAGGCAGCTTAGAAAACTCATATAGAGCATGGCGGCCCCCATAGCTGGTTCACTGCCGTACAGGCAGCTTAGAAATGAACTCGGAGAGTAGTCGCAGCCCTCGGCTAGTTCACTGCCGTACAGGCAGCTTAGAAATTTCCTATTATGAGAGCCCCGCAACTTACGTCGTTCACTGCCGTACAGGCAGCTTAGAAAAAAGAATGCGGCCTGTAGAGGAGAAATAGCGTGTTCACTGCCGTACAGGCAGCTTAGAAATAAGAAGTACGGTGATAAGATGCACACAGAGCGTTCACTGCCGTACAGGCAGCTTAGAAATGTTGATGGTCAAGATACTATCGAAAATGACTGTTCACTGCCGTACAGGCAGCTTAGAAATCCAGCACATGACCGAAGTCGACTCCATCAATGTTCACTGCCGTACAGGCAGCTTAGAAATTACTATAAAGTCGCCGGCTACGGCGTTGAATGTTCACTGCCGTACAGGCAGCTTAGAAATCTACTTTCAACGTCAAGGGCGAGTTTATAAGGTTCACTGCCGTACAGGCAGCTTAGAAAAGCAGGTTGTTAGGGTAGTTGCGAGATTCGACGTTCACTGCCGTACAGGCAGCTTAGAAATTCAGATAGCTGACTGGCTTGTGCCCACCGCTGTTCACTGCCGTACAGGCAGCTTAGAAATCAGAGGCTAGAGATTACGAAGATAACTCAGAGTTCACTGCCGTACAGGCAGCTTAGAAACCTGCTGAGTCTCAACAACTGAAGAAGATGCAGTTCACTGCCGTACAGGCAGCTTAGAAATGATACTGGATCGCAGGTCAGGCTCGCGGTTAGTTCACTGCCGTACAGGCAGCTTAGAAATTTTAGTTGATTAGTGGTTTACTTTTGGTTTAGTTCACTGCCGTACAGGCAGCTTAGAAATGATAATGACATCAAAAAAGACTTGCAAGGATGTTCACTGCCGTACAGGCAGCTTAGAAATCGAGAAGATTCGGTGTTGCGGATCCGGCAGTGTTCACTGCCGTACAGGCAGCTTAGAAATCGTAACCATCACCCAAGCCGCCCATCTCAATGTTCACTGCCGTACAGGCAGCTTAGAAATTATCCGGTGGGTTGTTGCCTGCACGATAACTGTTCACTGCCGTACAGGCAGCTTAGAAATAAGAGAGCAAGTCATAAAGCCCGTCCTGTACGTTCACTGCCGTACAGGCAGCTTAGAAATGAACCGTTGAGTCAGTGTCATGACTGTACAAGTTCACTGCCGTACAGGCAGCTTAGAAAATATAACTAATTAGATAACGGTAAGGAGAACAGTTCACTGCCGTACAGGCAGCTTAGAAATATAAGCACGTATAAAAGGCCACTTTTTGGCCGTTCACTGCCGTACAGGCAGCTTAGAAATTTTGCAGCACACACTCTCAAGGTCGTTCATTGTTCACTGCCGTACAGGCAGCTTAGAAATAAGCAATAACAAAGGTAATACACAATGAGTAGTTCACTGCCGTACAGGCAGCTTAGAAATAGCAATACCCTCACTCCTCACACACACCATTGTTCACTGCCGTACAGGCAGCTTAGAAATTTCAATAGTTCAGTAAAAGTGACCGGCATTTGTTCACTGCCGTACAGGCAGCTTAGAAATAATCGCCACTGTGTACAAGATGCAAGCACGGGTTCACTGCCGTACAGGCAGCTTAGAAAAGTCCCGGCTTATGCCATTGACCAGCGAGTCTGTTCACTGCCGTACAGGCAGCTTAGAAATTTTCCCAGCGCTGCGATCATTAGCTGCCAACGTTCACTGCCGTACAGGCAGCTTAGAAATATAGCTCCATCACCCGTACTAACGTTTCGTAGTTCACTGCCGTACAGGCAGCTTAGAAATGTAAATATAGTGGGTGTCGGTTTCGTCCCACGTTCACTGCCGTACAGGCAGCTTAGAAAGCCCTTAGCGACCCGCTTGAACTTAATATCGTGTTCACTGCCGTACAGGCAGCTTAGAAATTAAAGCAGTCGATGCAACAACAACAGCCAGGGTTCACTGCCGTACAGGCAGCTTAGAAAAGCTCAGATGCTTCACTGAACCGAAATGCATTGTTCACTGCCGTACAGGCAGCTTAGAAATTTACAGTTCGATAAATTACATAGTCTGATATGTTCACTGCCGTACAGGCAGCTTAGAAAAATTTGAATCGTGTGCTGCCAATGCAGTCCCGGTTCACTGCCGTACAGGCAGCTTAGAAAACTGTTTCAGCTTCGGCCCGTGATTCCGCTGAGTTCACTGCCGTACAGGCAGCTTAGAAATTATTACGACAAAGGCGTAGGCGGCGTTAAATGTTCACTGCCGTACAGGCAGCTTAGAAATGCCAATAAGGTTAAATAATCCGATAGTCATGTTCGCTGCTGTGTATGCAATTTAGAAAGCACATACAGCTCAAGGTCACGTTGATTAACTGTAGTACTGGAGTAACAGGGCAATTTATGATCATTCCGGAGCTCTTTCGAAATCAGCTCTAATAGTCTTAGCGGCGCAGTAATAATGAAACGCGCACCAGATGTTAACCAGTACTGTAATCGACATGGCATAGCGCAGAGCATCGCTACCGTAGCTGGGTGTTAGCCAGTCGCTTACGAAGCCTGTCATCATCGGTCCTAACCCTAGTCCAATCAGATTCAATACGAATAACAATACAGCCGACCCCATAGCGCGCATTCGTATACCTACAAGAAAGTGAGTAGAGGCAATGCAGGGAGCGAGATACCAGCCGCCGCAAAAAACTGGAAACAGATAGAAAAACGCAGCGCTTATACCGCTTGGCATAACAAGAAATGTAATCAATGCCAGGGGAATGGCTGCTATGGTAGAGATAAAAGGAATCCAGACATACCAGGTTTTATCGCCGGTCTTGTTGGACATACGATCAGACATCCAGCCGCCAAAGAAGGTGCCCGCCAGTCCGCCAACTCCAGCGATAAGGCCGTAATAGAGGCCTACGTCGATTATCGACATGCCATGTACGCGGCCCAGAAACAAAGGCATAAAATTTCCCATGCCATAGGTTACAAAAGCGTGTAGAGCACAGGCAAAGGAGAGATGTCTAAATGATTTTCGCTCCCACAGAAAAGCCATTACACGGAAGAAACCGGGAGGTGCAACATCTTTGCGTGACTCCGCCAGGCCTCGGGGAGGCTCTTTGATTACAAACCTGACTAGCAAGGCCAGGAAAATTCCTGGAATTGCTACGACAACGAATGCGGTGCGCCAGTCAAAATACTGTACCAGGTAGGCRCCACCAACTGTGCCGACTAAAATGCCGCCATAAACACCAAAGGAATAAACAGACAACGCGGTYGCGCGTTGATCTGCGGGGAAAATATCCGAAACAATTGAATGYGCYGGTGGTGTYCCTCCAGCCTCACCGATACCAACACCAAAYCTKGCCAKAAACAATTGYGTGAARTTTTGTGCCGCGCCACARGCGGCTGTCATAATRCTCCATACACCAATTGATATGGCRATAACATTACGYCTATTRCCTATGTCTGCCAGGCGGGCAATWGGRATACCAAGAGTAGTATAGATAAGTGCAAAAGCCAGCCCAGACAACATACCGAATTGCCCATCRGTAATCTGCARATCCTCGATAATGTATTGCGCCAATACATTAATAACCTGTCGATCTACAAAATTAGAAACGTAGGCGGCGGTCAGAATTCCAAGAACGAGATAGCGGTAGTAGGGGTTTTGATAGGCTATTGCGGCAGCTGACAAGCTTTTCGATTGACCGCTGCGTGTTGRTTCTGAATCYACATCGGAGTTTTCTTCARTACTTTCGGCCATGAGCGATCCTCAGCTTTAGTTTTATTYTTTTATGGTTCTTTCTTTTATAGTTTTTCTTTTATAGTTTTTTCTACGGGTGCTTTATGCCCAYTTGTAGWGCYGGTTCATTGACTGCATGAAAGCACTTATTCTTGCGTCAGTCTACGGATAAGTACGGCGCTTAATTTTGCGCGCTCTACCAAAGAGCTGACGCGCCCTTCTTCTCGATTAGAATGAGCGCCAGTCCCAGCACTGCCCAGCGAATCAAGCGTGGGCAAGCCAACTGCCTGGGTTAGTGAGCCATCTGTGCCGCCGCCAGAATCACCAACTCCAATATCCTGTCCCAACAGGCGGGCAATCGAAAGTGTTTTCTCTAACAGGTAGTCTGATTCGGGGGTGGGTATTTTTGCTGGTCGATGAAGGTTGGTCCAGCTTTCGGTGGATATTTCGCCAGAGTCGACTGCATAGCTCAAAACGGAGCCGAAAATATCTTCAAACTGAGCAATGGCATCCAAACCCTGCTGAGCTTCCGGATAACGCAGGTCGATTAGTGCTTCGGCGCAGGGTGAAATTGTATTGCGCGCTTCGCCACCACTGACTATCCCAACATTTACTGTGACGCCTGATTCATAGTCAGTCATTTTTTCAATTTCTACAATTTTGTATGCCAACTCCTTAATCGCCGACCGGCCCTGCTCATGGGCGGCTCCTGCGTGTGATGCCTTTCC
>NVTV01000001.1 GCA_002401695.1 Alphaproteobacteria bacterium | reverse complement strand
TCCAATCTTGTTGTTGGTGGTGTGGATTCTCAAGCGTGAGGTAAGAGCATTTGGTGGATGCCTTGGCACATACAGGCGATGAAGGACGTGGCACGCTGCGATAAGCGTTGGGGAGATGTGAGCAATCTTTGATCCAGCGATTTCCGAATGGGGGAACCCATCCTCACCATTTACTTTTGTCTTGAAGGACAGCAGGTTTTCCTGGGGTCCGACAAGGTGAGGGTAAATGGGGAAGGATATCACCGAGTTGAATAAAATAGACTTGGTGAAGCGAACCCGGCGAACTGAAACATCTCAGTAACCGGAGGAAAAGACATCAACCGAGATTCCGTTAGTAGTGGCGAGCGAACGCGGACCAGGCCAGTGCCGACAAGTAAATTAGCAGAACATTCTGGAAAGTTTGACCATAGTGGGTGACAGTCCCGTATGCGAAAATGATCTTGTCGGACTCGAGTAGGGCGGAACACGTGAAATTCTGTCTGAACATGGGGGGACCACCCTCCAAGCCTAAATACTCGTATGTGACCGATAGTGAACAAGTACCGTGAGGGAAAGGTGAAAAGCACCCCGATTAGGGGAGTGAAATAGTACCTGAAACCGAATGCTTACAAGCAGTGGGAGCTCCCTTGTGGAGTGACCGCGTACCTCTTGCATAATGGGTCAGTGACTTAATTTATCTAGCAAGCTTAAGCCGTTAGGTGTAGGCGCAGCGAAAGCGAGTCTGAATAGGGCGACTGAGTTAGATGAATTAGACCCGAAACCCGGCGATCTAGGCATGACCAGGTTGAAGGTGCGGTAACACGCACTGGAGGACCGAACCATTTAATGTTGAAAAATTATTGGATGAGTTGTGTTTAGGGGTGAAAGGCCAATCAAGCCGGGAAATAGCTGGTTCTCCGCGAAAACTATTGAGGTAGTGCCTCGGATGTTTTCCTATGGGGGTAGAGCACTGGATGGGCTAGGGGGTCGCGAGACCTACCAAACCTAACCAAACTCCGAATACCATAGAGACAAGTCCGGGAGACAGACGGCGGGTGCTAAGGTCCGTCGTCAAAAGGGAAACAGCCCTAACCTACAGCTAAGGTCCCCAAGTCATCACTAAGTGGGAAAGCATGTGGGAATCCCAAAACAACCAGGAGGTTGGCTTAGAAGCAGCCATCCTTTAAAGAAAGCGTAACAGCTCACTGGTCTAAATAAGGGTTCCTGCGGCGAAGATGTAACGGGGCTAAAGTGATGCACCGAAGCTTAGGGTTCAGAATTTATTCTGAGCGGTAGCGGAGCGTTCCGTAAGCGGATGAAGCCGAAGGGTAACCGACGGTGGACGTATCGGAAGTGCGAATGCTGACATGAGTAGCGACAAACAGTGTGAGATGCACTGTCGCCGAAAGCCCAAGGGTTCCTGCTTAAAGCTAATCTGAGCAGGGTGAGTCGGCCCCTAAGACGAGCCCGAAGGGGGTAGTCGATGGGAACACGGTTAATATTCCGTGACCTGGTGGAATGTGACGGATCTCGTGTGTTGTCTGATCTTATTGGATTGATCAGGCTTCGAAGAGGTTCCAGGAAATAGCTCCACCATATAGACCGTACCCTAAACCGACACAGGTGGGCAGGTAGAGTATACCAAGGCGCTTGAGAGAAGTATCCTGAAGGAACTCGGCAAATTACCTCCGTAACTTCGGGAGAAGGAGGCCCTGTCAGAAGGCAACTTTTGGCAGGGGGCACAAGCTGGGGGGTAGCGACTGTTTAGCAAAAACACAGGACTCTGCTAAGTCGGCTTCAAGACGACGTATAGGGTCTGACGCCTGCCCGGTGCTCGAAGGTTAAGAGGAGGAGTGCAAGCTCTGAATTGAAGCCCGAGTAAACGGCGGCCGTAACTATAACGGTCCTAAGGTAGCGAAATTCCTTGTCGGGTAAGTTCCGACCTGCACGAATGGCGTAACGACTTCCCCACTGTCTCCAGGGCAGACTCAGTGAAATTGAATTCGAGGTTAAGATGCCTCGTACTCGCGGTTAGACGGAAAGACCCTATGAACCTTTACTATAGCTTCGCAGTGACAATATGACTGTAACGTGTAGCATAGGCGGGAGACTTTGAAGCCGGAACGCTAGTTTCGGTGGAGTCACCAAGTGAAATACCGCCCTTTGCTTTTGTATTGTCTAACCACGGCCCGTTATCCGGGTCTGGGACCCTGCGTGGTGGGTAGTTTGACTGGGGCGGTCGCCTCCTAAAGTGTAACGGAGGCGCGCGATGGTATGCTCAGGACGGTCGGAAATCGTCCATCGAGTGCATTGGCATAAGCATGCTTTACTGCGAGACAGACAAGTCGAGCAGTTACGAAAGTAGGTCAAAGTGATCCGGTGGTTCCGCATGGAAGGGCCATCGCTCAACGGATAAAAGGTACTCTAGGGATAACAGGCTGATAGCGCCCAAGCGCTCACAGCGACGGCGCTGTTTGGCACCTCGATGTCGGCTCATCTCATCCTGGGGCTGTAGCAGGTCCCAAGGGTATGGCTGTTCGCCATTTAAAGAGGTACGTGAGCTGGGTTCAGAACGTCGTGAGACAGTTCGGTCCCTATCTGCCGTGAGAGTTGGAGTCTTGAGAAGAGCTGCCCTTAGTACGAGAGGACCGGGGTGGACGAATCTCTGGTGTATCTGTTGTTCCGCCAGGAGCATAGCAGAGTAGCTATATTCGGACAGGATAACCGCTGAAAGCATCTAAGCGGGAAGCCCCCTTCAATACTAGGACTCCCTATCAGAGCCGTGGAAGACCACCACGTTGATAGGCTGGATGTGGAAGCTCGGTAACGAGTGAAGCTAACCAGTACTAATTGCTCGATTGGCTTGAATTTAAATTATGCAATGGCTTGCATGTAGAGCGATCTACGAACAAAAGGAGCCATTGTTACGCGCAGTGATAAATGTATTGCCAAGCAACATATCGTGTTGTTGGTGTTTATTACTGTTCATTAATTCAGGTTTTGTTATGATAATGTGTATGCATTATCAGCACTCACATATGCAGACATTAAGAATAAACTACATAATTATATTTTTGAGAGAATGAGTTTAAATGATCCGGTGATTATAGCGAGAGTGAAACACCTGATCCCATCCCGAACTCAACCGTGAAACCTCTTTGCGACGATGGTACTGCGTCTTAAGGCGTGGGAGAGTAGTTCGTTGCCGGATCTTTTAAGCTCATTCTTATTCTTTAAACCTATTCGACGACGTATAATTATAAATCACCCACCATTTGGTGGGTTTTTTGCTGTTTATGCCCTGCTTTTCTTTGTATGAGCCACTATATTGAGATAGGCTTTCAATATGAAATGTCCAAATGAAGCAGCTTTTCAGCTTTGAAGTGGTGGCTGAATAATCCAGATCTCAAATTTAAATGAGTATTTGCGGCGATGGCCAAGTAAAATTGCAACAGCGGGGTTTTTTATGTTGGCTGTAATCGTGGAATTGGTTCTGGTGGGTTTTTGGGTTGGTTCATACGTATAATGTATTTTATAGAATGCTATCCCTTGGTAGGAGATGAATATGAAGCCCGTAATTTTGAGTTTATGTATGATTTTGGCGTTTACGGTCAGTTTTTCAGGCCGTGTGGTTGCTAAAACCCCTAAATGCGGTGAAATCAGTAAACGTGATATTAGTGGGACATTTGATTCTGCTAAGGATGTGCGCTTTTATTATGATGTTCGTGAGGATTTAAAAGCGATTTGTGTCCTGCTAGAAGATTTTAAAAAGTGGGAGGGGGCACAGGAAAAGGCTAAGCTTTCCAATAAGCCTTACAAGAAACATAAAAAAGATATTATTAATGCTGCGAGGCGTTCCATTATCGCTATGGGCCGGCCATTAACGGTGATGCGTGTTTGGTTTAAAGTTGATCCGAATGCGACAAAGAAGAAATACACACGTATTATAAAAATTCATGATGCAAAAAAAGATATCAGGGTTTTACAAACTCAATTGCAGGACATACGTATGGATTTGCGTGAGTTAATGCGCTAGATCTTATTCATTAGTCTGAGGAAACCCAAAGAGGTGCCAAAAATCAAGAACTTGTATTTTGCCTTGCCTGTATTATAATTGGTCTAGCCACTGTCATTCTTATGGCTTTGTGCGTCATATTTTATTATCATATATTTCGTAACGTTCTAGTAACTTATCAAACATAAAATTAAATCATGGCAAAGAGTAATAAAAGGTTAATTGCGGTTGTTGATTCCCATACGAGTTATCGTAAGGATATCGTTGATTCTTTGTGCTCTTTTTATGACGTTAATGATTATGGTGATGGACGTATAGCTACGTTTAAGGCCTTGCAAGAGGATGTGCCTGTTATTATTATTGTCGGTGAGGATGTCAGCCCGTCTAATGCGATTAATTTTATAGGTGAACTCCGTAACACGCCAGAGTTAAGCCTCATTCCTATTCTGCATATCATTAACAAAAGAAATCTAGATCTCATAGATGATTCCAAAAAAACGGGTGTTTCCACCATTATCACGAAGCCGTTTAAACGTAGTGCATTAATTAGAAAAATTTCTGTACTTCTTAATGCTAATGTTGAAAAGGAATGGGATAAGTTGCCCGATCTTCAGCGTGATGCATTGAAAAGCAGTATTGGTGTTTTTAATGAAATTGAGGATGTTCTGTTGTCGGAGGATACTGTCTCTTTTGACAAAGTGAAGGGGAATTGCCAGTCTTTGGTTTCTGCCATCGCGGCGAATGATTTTAAATCTATATTAGATGGTGTGCGGGATCATGATGATTATACCTACGCCCATAGCATGCGCGTTGCAACGATGCTTACGCTTTTGGGGAATGCAGCAGGATTTAAGAATGAAGATCAATTGATCCTGTCTAGCGGGGGATTGCTACACGATGTTGGCAAGATGTATATCCCGCACCATATTCTTAATAAGCCGGGGCGTTTGACCGAGGAAGAATTCACGATTATGAAAGGGCATGTTAACAGCACCGTTGATTACCTTAAGAAAGTGGAAGATATACCCTCTGCCGTTTTTATTATCGCCGAGCAGCATCATGAAAAAATTGATGGTACGGGCTATCCCCATGGTTTGAAGGGGAAGGAGCTGAATGAGTTGGCGCGTATGGCCGCTGTTGTCGATGTCTTTAGTGCCTTGACGGATAGGCGCGTGTATAAAGAGCCGATGAAAGTGTCTAAGGCGATGGGAATTATGACGGATGAGATGATCGGGCATCTTGATCAGGGTTATGTGAAGATGTTTAGAACTATTTTGATAGATGCTAAATTACTCGTTTGATTTATCAATTTGTGTGGATTTTATCAGTGGTATATTATATTCAACGAAGCGACGGATTTACGTGCTTTTTTTCTGTATGTCTTTTAAAGCTTTCATCAATCCATCAGCATAAGGCAGTAGGTTCTCTTCGTGCTGCAAACGTTGTTCAGGAGGGATATCGCAGAGAAGCCCTTTGACCAATTGATAGGCTTCGTCGCCAATATCTTTTCGGTCAAGTGCCCTGTTAATCTCTATATTTTCGTAGTGGATGAGTTTTTTAACGGCGTGATCTATAACTGTTTTTATGCTTTTTCCTGCCTTGACCAATCGTTTTTGAAAGTCCTGACGCGTAATTATAACGACGGTAGCGGTTTCCACCACTTCAAAGCTGAGCGTTGCGGGTTCATCAAGGACGAGGCACTTTTCCCCTATAATGGTACCGGGACCAAATGTACCAACCTCTATTTTGGTGTCGCCACTCATTGTGAAGGCGGCGACTTTGCCATTTTGGATAACGTAAGCGCGTGCGTTTTCTTCTCCGGCACGGATGAAAACCTTACCCATCGGCAGACAGCTTCGCTCTAAAACATCGGCACCTTTGCTCATATATTTTGTAACCCTTTCTTTATCACGCAGTATAATAGCAGTTATTTTACTGTGAATGCAGCCCATATACACTTTTATCCCCTGCATACTAAGTGTTCGTGAGTTCAGTTTTTTTGTGAAAAAGCATTTCTTTTCTTGACAAACCGTCAGAAAAACGTTTAATCAAGCCAATTCTTTGTGGCTATGACATCTGACTAACTATCAGCGTAATACCAAGAAGAGCTGATTTTTAAATTTTATAAGGAGTGTCAGAAATGGCGACAGGAACCGTAAAGTGGTTTAATTCAACTAAAGGCTTTGGCTTTATCGTACCGGATGACGGTGGAAATGATGTGTTTGTACATATCTCTGCTGTTGAACAAGCAGGTATGGGAACTTTGGACGAAGGTCAAAAAGTTTCATACGAGCTAACAGAAAACCGTGGCAAGCAAGCTGCTGGTGATCTTAAGGCTGCTGACTAGTTTTAGGCACTAAATAATCGAATTCTTAAACGCCCCGATATTTTTCGAGGCGTTTTTCTTTGTTTTGTATGCATAATTAATACATAAATTTAATTATTATATTCAATGATTTAGCCTGAGGCTTGTGCGCTGCGTCATGGATGGTGTTTGTAGGATGTTGCAAAACGCCTTATAATCCGCGCATGACACGATAACGAAGGAGACTTATCATGGTAACTGCTTATGCTTGTGGATCTGGTGGGGTAATATTTGTACCTGAGGAAATTGAAAGAACAATGCCAAAGGTGATCATGCGTCGCTCTAATGATAATGAGACGTCGGAAGATCAGGAATAGGTCTTTTCGGGCTTTGCTTCACAGAAAATACTTGCCGTGAAAAGGCGGGGATTGTATGACTGCATGATCGAATTAAAGTTCAATCTGCGAGAGGAAGCATAGATTATGGATATCTCTAAAATTTCAGTTGGTGAAGATGCGCCGAATAACATACATGTGATTATTGAAAACACTGCAGGCGGCGTGCCTGTTAAGTATGAGATAGACAAAGAGTCTGGTGCTTTGTTTGTTGATCGTTTTGTGCACACACCAATGTTTTATCCTGCGAATTATGGTTTCGTTCCGCAAACGCTTGGCGGCGACGGTGACCCTGTTGACGTTCTTGTCTACGCACAACATGCCATTTTGCCTGGTGCAGTGATCTGCGCGCGTCCTGTTGGCGTCTTGGTGATGGAAGATGATGGTGGGCAAGATGAAAAGATCTTGGCCGTTCCGGTTGATAAAACGCACCCTATGTTCGCTGACATTAAAGAATATAGTGATTTGCCGAAAATCCTTCTTGATGAGATCGAACATTTCTTTACGCACTATAAAGACCTTGAAAAGGGTAAGTGGGTCAAGATACAGGGCTGGGAAGGTTCTGAAAAGGCGAAGTCTCTTATCCTTGAAGGGATCGAGAATGAGAAGGCCAGCAAGAAGGCTGCTTAAAAAATATTCATCGTTTAGCTCAAGCTAAGCGATGCTTGTTTTATACTTAATTGTGAGCGCTCCGATTGTTCGGGGCGTTTTTTATCGTTGGGGGTGGGGGCGTTAGACGCTGAATTTATCCAGCACACAAATATTGTCATAGCCCTTTTCGCTTAGGTATTGTATGGCTTGCACGCTTCTGATGTTTCCGGCGCAGATAAATGCAAGACGTTTATCTTTGCGCAGTTCAGTCAGTCTATCGGGCAGCTCCGGCAAAGGAATGTTGATGGGCTGTGTTTTTATGAGCTTATTTTGCAGTGGGTCTGCTTCAATTTCTTCTGGTTGGCGTACATCGATGATAATGGTTTCGGTGTCGTTTAATGTGTCGATGTTAATCATGATTTTTCCTGATGCCAAAATGGTTTGTCGAGTAGGGGGGTGGACGGTGTGGCGTGTTCTTGCTTGGCGATGATGCCTGATAGATATGCGGCGCGGCCTGCTTCTATTGCTTTGGCAAAGGCGCCGGCCATTAATGGGGCGTCTCCGGCTTTCGCTACGGCGGTGTTCAGCAATATGGCGTCATACCCCATCTCCATGGCTTGCGCCGCGTGTGAGGGCGCGCCCAGCCCTGCATCAATGACCAATGTCTTGTCGGGAAAACGCTCGCGGAGTTGTCGCAGGGCGTATATGTTATTTAATCCGCGGCCGGAGCCAATGGGCGAGCCCCATGGCATCAAGATATTACACCCCAGATCAACTAATCTTTGTGCAAGGACAAGATCGTCCGTCATATAGGGGTAGACCTCAAACCCTTTATCAATGAGTTTTTCTGTGGCCAGCAACAGGCCGTAAGGGTCTGGTTGTAATGTGTAATCGTCGCCTATGACCTCTAATTTGATTCGATTCGTATCGAATATTTCGCGCGCCATTTCGGCTGTGGTTATGGCTTCCTCTACGCCATAGCATCCCGCAGTGTTGGGGAGGACAGGGATGTCGAATTCTTTAATAATGTTCCAAAAGGATTGCCCCTTACCTGCTGCATTCTCGCGCCGCAAGGATACTGTGATTAATCCGGGGGTGGAGGATTCTATGGATTGCCTCAATGCATCCAGTGATGAATATCCCGCAGTTCCCAAGAATAGGCGGGAGCTTATCTCTGCGCCGTTGATGTCCCATGTTTGTGTCATTAATTTAGCCGCCTTGCATTGGTGCAACAATTTCAATTATATCGTTATCTTGAATTGTATAATCATTATAAGCAGTTCTGGCAATAAAGTGATTGTTAATCGCAATGGCAACCAATTTGTCTTCGTATCCCTCTGAGATCAGAAAATTATGAATATTCATGGCGTTATCAATTGTCTTTATCGTACCGTTAATGGTTATTTTCATGACGCTATCTTTCGCAGTATGATGGTACCCAGATAAGGATATGGGTGATTATAAGTCAACGGTAATCGTATATATTTGCCTAATAACTAATAAAGTTTGTATCAGCCCTTGCTTTTATAGCGTTACGGCGATATAAGTTGCCATCCATTTGATGGACGGAGCATTTTAAATGCTTTTTATTTGGTGACGCGGGATGGAGCAGTTCGGTAGCTCGTCAGGCTCATAACCTGAAGGTCGTAGGTTCAAATCCTACTCCCGCAACCAATAACACTACACCCCTTATACAGCAATGCTTTTAGCATATGGACGCACGGTGTAACCGCGAGGTGCGACCTGACATGTAAAATCCTATCTATCTCATCCAATCTAGACACAATATCTATTATTTCCGCTATCCGTTGCCTGTGCAGCAGAAGGGTAAGGCAAGCCGTATAAGCGTATCATTAAATACGCGTTGCCCGAAAGAAGCCTTGCGATTGGCAAAGGCATTGGAATATCATAGCGTTATACTGATGCAGAAATTAGATTGGGCATATATGGATCATTCAGAAGTAATGGAAATATTGAAGGGCTACTATGCAGAAATTCTGGATAGGACGAAGTATGAGATCAAGAAAAATGGCCCCTTACCTCAGCAGCGTTTGGATAATATGAGTACACATCTACAGCAATTAAATGATCTTATAGACGATGGTAGAGATGATTTATGTGAGATATGGGAGTTGGACACTGATAACCCAGAAGATATCTATTTCTACGATAGTATTAAATCAGTAATGGATAAGTATGATCTATCCTTTGATGCGGATAGTAACGAATACGCAACGATGAAGGCAGCTTATAAGTTTGTTCGTCGCAATCATATTAAGGATGTGATGGCATATAATGACCAAGTTATGAATTATAGTTTGCTTGAGACATCATCGAGTAATAGCAAGGAGCAAATCAATCATTGTAAGCCTGAGCATAGGCTAGAGAATGTTATGAATGGTTACTTAAAGGAGCAAGAGCCTAATATCACTCCTCGAAGCTTTGTCGAGCAAAGGGACTGCCTGCATTATCTTTGTGACTTCTTTGGAAAGGATTACTCTGTAATTAAGCTTGATGTTGGACATGTGCAGGATATCAAGGAGGCACTACAAAATACGCCTTTAGGACGGAATAAAGGAAAGCTAACGAAGGGTTTACCGTTACTGGAGCAAATTACTGTAGTTGAACAGAATGATTTGGATAGGCTAAGTTCTAAGTCTGTAAATAAGTATCTTGGGTATTTCAGTTCTCTGTTTGAGTGGGCGAGGCGCAATAGGCTCGTTGAAGAAAACTTGTTTAAGGGTATTAAAGTCAAAGACAGTAAGAAAGATAATAGACGTGGTATGTTTGCTAAGGATGAGATTGGCCTCATTCTTCAAGAGCTTCAGGCTAATAAAAGTGGTTTAATCAAAAACAAATCACAGTATTGGGGAACCTTGATTGCGATCTATACTGGCGCACGTAGGAATGAAATTGGTGCAATACTATTACCCATGTCTTCCTGAGAGAAAATAGGAGCTTCGGTACGTATCAGTCTTTGTAACATATGGTCGACAATAGCTTGTGCGTCCTCAATATTGCCCATCTTGAACTTTAACTCTTCGCCCTTAATGTATTCCAGCTCTTGGGCGTAGTTTACTATACCTGTCGTGGCTTTTGAGGGATTGGAATCTATAGAGCAGTTAGAAATGTTCATGAGCATTAACCAAAATCAGAAGGCTGTTAGCGCTACTTTAAGAATTACTCTTGAAGAAGATCTTTATTGGGGCTCTGATTTGGCGGCATCAAGGATTAAAGCATTAAGATCTTCTGTCATACAAAGACTGGCCGATGATCAAGGCCCCCTCTTTAGTAAAATATCAATTGGTGAAGATAAGGCCTTTCTTTCTGCAACTCCTTTTTATAACGCTTTGACTAAGGCAACCTTGCTACCAAAAGTAAAAGGGAATCAATACGATGAAGATCTGTCCAGATATTCCCTTTACAACATACATAAGCAGGATCATGCATCGGAGATGCCTAAAGTGCGAGGCAGGTTGGTTGCATTTTTGAATCTTTGCTATGAATACGCAGAAAGTAATTTTTTTGATGTTTTTGAACAAGAACAAGGCTTCCTACTCTTAAATCGGGGCACTTTTGCCTTTATCAGCCTAATAGGAAGCTTGAATGAGTTTGAGACTGATAGTGAAACAATCGCATCAGAAACTAAACCAGAGGATAGATTTAACGCGATAGAAAAATACTTGAAAGTGTTATTGGAGGGTATTCAAAATCTGTCAGATGGTGAAGTAGAAGAACTTAAAGGGAAATTGGGATCAGGTGCTGATATTAAATGGTTTAGACGGTTTCAACTTTTAGTGAATGAAAGATACCCAGTTTATGAACCTAGTGATTTAGTGGATTGAAAAGAACGCCAAGATGAAGAGTTACAGAATGAAGGTAGAAGCCTAGGTATAGAAGTCGAGCGGTATACAAAGACTACGATTTTGTCTAACTTAAAAAAGTTATATGGACAAGACTGGGGGTCTAGAAATTGCCTCTATTAAGAGAGAATGTGTAAAAAGAGCCAGTGAAGAAGAAAGAAGGCACAAAGAAAAGCTCAAAAGAGAAAAAATAGATTGGACTGAGTAATTTTTTATCAAAGATTATAAAGCAATAATAGAAAAACATTGGAATAAAAGATCCGATACACCCGATGATGATTTTCAAACTTTTGAAGAGTTGTTTTCAATAAGTATGGGGTATGGATTTAATAGTAAGTCTGAAAAGATAAAATGGCTCTCCATATTTAATTCCTACAGGAACAATTGGGCTCATGAAGGCACCAAAGAAAAAGGATTAAACAAAGGTGAGGTGGGGACTTTAAGGACAATACATAACTATCTTATTGGGGAGAGTGGGTAATAAGATAGTTATTTTGTTTGTAGAAAGGAATAGTCACTCTTTCTCTTCGAGGGAGTTGGTGTTTTTTGCAGAATCTATGAGCCAATCCCACTTCTCACCGATGTAATATGGGCAGAAGATAACAAATGAGACAAAGAATATGTCGTTGTAGTAATTGGATAGTGCAAAAGATTCTATCCCCCAAACGTACAAAACCAGTTCCAGACCCAATGTGAAAAATAAAGCGACACCCGCTGATGGTAGGGTCGCCATAAGTAATATCAGGGCCAGCATCTTCAAGCCGTAGGCCCAAGTTTCGTATCGTCTCCACATTACTTTCCACATTACCGACATTCAAACACCTGCTCGGTTAAAACGCCGTTCTCGGTTTTGTTTGTAGGCACGGGGTCTAAGCCGTAGGTTTGGCAATGCTCGGTTGCGGCTCCATAAACATATATAATCGTGATGTATCAAGGCCAGCGAAGGAGCCGGAGAAAATTGTTTTATTTTGATAGAAATATGAGGTGTTTAGACGCTGCGTCAAGAAAATTTTTATGGGCTTCTTGTCTATATTTCAACAAGATAACCCATTATAGCAGTTTAGAAATTGGTGCCAAGCCGTAACTAAACATAAAGGTAATCGTGAATTGAATAGCTCCTATGAAAGTAGACACCTTGCAGTGTATAAAACAGAAGCAAGGAGACTACGATGTCAGGAGCTATTCAGATCCCTAGATTAAGCTTTGTTCAGCATCTTTATTTTTTTAGGACTTACTAATGTAATTACGGTTCCTAGTAAAGAAAAATTTAAGCTTTTGAGTAGGTTTTGAGAATAAAGAATTTGTCTATAGGATGTTTTTTTCCAACGAACACACATAATATTTTGACTATCTTCTGCAAGAATACTCATATCAGAAATATTTAGTGCTGGAGGGCCATCTAGCATAATAATATCGTATTCTTTGGATACAGCTGCTAAAAGTTTTTTCCAGACTTTCGCACTTTTATTAATAATATTGACATCTTGTACTGTCCCAATCCCAATCAAATCAATTGAAGAATCCTTATCTTTGTAAACAACATCTTGGAATTCAACCGTGCCGGCAAGTAAATTACTCAAGCCTTTCTTCTCATGTAATTTAAAAGCTGCACCTAATGAGGGGTTTTTTAAATCACAATCAATAACAAGAACCTTCAGACCCTCTAAAGACATCTGACAGGCAGCTGTGGCTACAAGTGCCGATTTTCCATCTCCTGTTGCAACCGAAGTAAAATTAAATATTTTCTTTGAAGGGAATTTTTCAATATGTAGTTTTAAATAAGTGGTTAAGGAACGTAAGGATTCAGCATAATCAGATAATGGATTTTTATATAAGTGGCTGACTGATCTTTCAACGAGTGAATTGACAGCCCCCTTTAATCTAGGTACTAGGGCTATATTTGGAATATTGGTGTACTTTTGAAGTTGATTACCATTGTAGATATTCGTTTGCATATAATCCAGAGAAACTGCAACGGCCAAGCCAATACACACGCCACCAATAATAGAAATAATAATTATTACTTTGGGATTTGGACCTTGAGGCTTATTGGGAACGACGGCTTTTGATAATATTTTAGCGCTAGGTGTTTGTAACTGTATATCTTCTTGTACTTGTATTTCCTTCCATCTTACATCCAATTTTTCAAGCAATCTCTTACTGTTATCTGCTTCTCTTTGCAGCACGGCCAGCTTTATACTGTACTCATTTGCTTTATTATATTCGATCTTTAGCGCATCTAGCTGTCGCTTTATGTCCACGACATTTACTTGTGCAACCTTATATTCTCGCTCCATTGATTTCGCTATTTTATTGATTTCCTGCTCAATTTTATTTGTAATACTGTTGAGACGGTTTGTTGCTGAAATCATGTCTGGATGATCTACACCATATTCTTTGTTTAGCTCGAATACCTTTTCCTTATTCAGGGCTTGGCGCTCTATAAGTTTTTGGATCATGCTTGATTTCATAATTTCAGGAGCGGTTTTTATTGAGCTTGCTCCATTTATTTCATCCGATTTTGCTTGGGACTCCACTAATTTTACTTGGGCGTCAATTAAGTTTTTACTCAATTGTTCCATTTCATTTTCTATGAGCGCTCTTCCGTTGCTATTAATAATATTAAATTTATTCTTATATTCGACAATTTCCGTATCAATTTTTTTAACATTATAACGCAATTGTGTAACACGATCACTTAGCCATGTATTTGTGCTGGAAAGTTCTGTTTTATCGGATGAAATTTGTTCTGTAATATATAGTTCTGCGAGGGTATTAACCAGCGTAGAGGAAGCCTCTCTATTATGAGAGCTGAAACCAATTTCTATTGCGCGCGATTTTTGAATTTGCCGTATTTTTATATTTTTTATTACAAAGTTGATAAGCATATCATCCGAGATAGGTTTACGGCTTTTATCTTTGGGAAATAATAAATAAGGATCATCAAATACCCCTATTTTATCAAGGACATTTTTTACAAGCTCACGAGATTGCAACACCTGAATTTCAGAGGAAATGTAGAGTAAATCAATCGTGCCTGCTTCAGTTAATTTCTTTATCTCCAGATCTTTATTCTTATCTTCAAGCAGCACGACAGAGCTTGCGTAATATATTACGTCTGCCGTCTTTATATAGACGATAGAAATAAGGATCATTAATAGGGTTATAAAAGTTATTATAACTTTATGCCTAGCTATAGTAGACAGTAAATCCTCTAGATTTAAAGCTTGGGTATCTTCTGAGATTGTATTTTCCATGACTAAATTCTTTATCTTTTAAAACCATTTTCTTGTAATAACGAGAGTATCTCCAGGTGAAATTGTTGAAATTGTATCAACAATTTTTGTCGTAATAGTATCTTCGGATTGATGTGTAAGCTCTGCAATATCTTCTCGCGCTCTATATGTATATCCACCAGCAATAGCGACTGCTTGCTTGACTGTCATATTAGGGATGAACGGGTATTTACCTGGAGTTCTTACTTCTCCAAGAATGTATACATCTCTATAACTTAGCACTTCTACACTTACTTTTGGATCAAGTAGGTATTGGGGCGTGAGTTCTTCAGTGATTAATGTTTCCAGTTCTTTGGTCGTTAGGCCACTGGTTTGTGTATTTAATATTAAAGGGAAGGATACTTTCCCGCTTGGCCCAACGTTAAACTCTCCTGATAATTTCTCATGACCAAATACGATTAAGCGAATTGTGTCACCTGTACCTAGCCTATATTCTATGTTTTGTACTAATCTCGTTTCCATTTCAGTGGATTTCAGGGCACATCCCAATACAGACAGACACATTACTATTGTAATGGCAACACCTGAAAATTTCATATTTTTGAACATTATATTGCCTCTATATCTGTAATTTCATAGAAAGATTATACAAATTTACATCAGACGTTTCTAAATCGAGAGAATTTTCACTTTCGCTCTGTCTAACGTAATCATACGATCCAGAAAGCCAAATATTTTTGTTAAGTTTATAGATAACATTCAGCTCGCTAGATGATCTTTTTAAGATCCTACGAATGTTACCTTGATAATTCTTCTTCAGATATGAAAATTTAGGATTTAAAAATATGTTTGGTGTTAATTCATAATATGCGGAAGCAGAAATTATATCGTCAATACTAGCAGAAAAATTGTTTAATGTTGATTCTAATATTTGTCTTTCAACATAAAGATTTAATGCTAACAAAGTGGATGGCTCCCATGCTATCTCTGCTGAGTATATGAAATCATTTATGTCGTCAAAGCTCTCATCATCAAAAGATCTGTTTATACCACCTACGCGTATTGTTGATCTAAGTAGGCTTGATAATGTATTCATTTTTATGCCCAGCCCGCCGGCGAAGCTTGAAGATGAACGTTTCAGTCCATTATCGTCTATAGTCCTATCATATTGAATTTTTTGCAAGTTTGTGAATATAAAGGGGGCAAGTAATCTGTCTTTTGAAAGACCTATATTGGCAGAGACAAAAAATTCTCTTCTATCTCTATCTGAATTATCAATAAATAATGTTTGTGTCTGATTATCTTCAAAGGAGGTATATTTTAAATTGGTATTTATCAAAAAATCGAGATTAGTACCTTTGTAATCAATTCCTGTATTTAGGATTAGTTCATTATACAATGTCGGCTCTAGTTCATTTTGATCTTCAGGATCAGATCTTTGAGAATGGTTTTTTGTGTATTCTATTGAAACAGGTATATGAATATTGCCGAAAATATCCATTCGACCTGATACGCGCGCTGTATAATCTATATAATTTTCACCGGATGCTTTTTTATAAGTGCCTTTTTCCAAAAACAGTGTTGTTGATAAAGAGTGTCTTGAAAAATCAGACTTTATTGTTACTGATGGCCTGATTTTATGTACAACGTCTTCAAATAAAGCACCCTCGCTTGAATATAAATTATCAGTATATTCCACGGTATTACGTAAGTCCGTATAGAGAATTAATCCTGCAAACTTAATACCCGATTGATCGTATGATTTATTTTCTCTGGTTAATACAGAAAGTTCTTTTTCTCGCTCCTTCATAGATATTGGCTGCGCCGACACTGTACCTATCATAAAAACAGGTATAGCAAGGGCATAGAGTATGGATAAGTAATATTTCATTGGATCAGATTACTTGCAGGCTGTGAATGATTTGTGGGTACAAAAGAATTTCAACTACAATTATATTGCTTTTAAAATTAAAAAGCCAGCCTAAGCGCCTAATATAATTTAAATATCATGCTGTGTATGAAATATTACATTTTTTTAAACGGATTTAACATAGATATCACTCGTCATTTTTCCGATGTCTTTCCAACTGGGAAGGCTGTTTTGAAGCTCAGACACATGCTCACCCATTGTTGTACAAAGTTTATGATCATTGATTAGAAGAGACATGGCCTTTGCTAATCCCGCATGGTCATCTTGCTCAATAAGATATCCGTGCTTACCATCTTCCAATAATTCCGCAAAAAGCCCTATACGTGATGCAATAACGGGTTTACCAACAGAAATTAATTGCATCAAAACACCAGAAGCATCAATTTCACGATACGGTAAAACCATGGCGTCGGCTTTTGAAAATAGATCACCTATTTCATCATCGTTAATAAAGCGCAAATCCCATGCTATAGATGATTCAACGCCAAGATCTTTTGCGATTGCAAATAACGGCTCCATATCCATTTGTGGTTTCCCTACAATATGAACATGGCACTTTTCTCGTAGATCTGCAGGAAGAGCAGCTACAGCCTTGATAAGAACATCAACGCCTTTGTAAGGTTTTATCTGTCCGAATAGGAGAAAATTCATGACAGGGGGGATTGATCTTTTTGCAGTTGCAGCATCAATACCAGATTCAAGAAATCCGTGCGGTACAATAGATATTTTTTCCTTATTCAAACCATATTCTGTAAGTGCCTGAACTGCACTTTTTGTATGAACAATTAGGTGATCAAAGCTATTGAATATTTTAATTGCGCCAATACGTTGCATAGCAGCACTGGGGTTATTATTAAAAGGCGATGAGTCATGGACGGTTAAGACTGTGGGAGCTATCAATTTAAATAACGGAATAAAAAACCTATCCATTATTGGCAAGGGCGCCCACTGGAAATGAATAGCATCGGGTTTATAAAATTTGAGATGAAACCACAATATAATTAAAGAGAAAAAGTGTGAAACACCCTTTATAGATAAAAATACTGGCTTAGGTAAATTCTTGAAAAACTTCATCTGTAGGCCAGGATAAAATATTTCCCGCACATTAGGTTGACCTTTACCTTGCTCATCTTCCGATAAATATTTGGTGAATAAAATCACGTCATGACCATTACTTTTCAATCCTTCAACCAAAGCACGGTCATAGGGCCAAGTAAATAGTGAAGGATCGATAAGTGCCACTCTCATATTGTTGCCTGTTTATTATAAATTTAGCGAATGGTGATGGTATTTAAAACAATAAGATATGTCCAGAAAGATTACCCCATTTCACCTGTATTCTAATGTTTTATTTTTAATAAAAAAGCCTTACCTCTGGCATTATAATCGCGGCCATAAGAAAAAGAAGTCGGCCATATCAATAAGGGCAATATAAGGCTGTGCAGGGTAGGGGGTAAAACAAATTCCCCCAAAATCATAAGCTGAATTAGTAAAGCCGCTTTTATATATACTGATCCACAACCTTTCCAAAAAACAAATCCTATAAAAATAAAATAAGCCAAACCCCCGATTATTCCATATTCAAATATCATCTTCCCCCAGCTAGGGTTGTGCCACTCATAATCAGATTCATTTGATGTCAGCGTTCTCAAGATTGAGCCAGATCCTAAGCCAAATAAAAATGTATTGGTCTGTGGTACAATATATGTGTTGAGGGTTGGGACGATTGAAACAAATCGAGCATAACCGCTTGAACGCGTATCTGTGAATTCTCTTGTTCGATTAATGGTCCCACCCAATCCAACAAACGTTCCCCAAAGAGGCGCTGTCAGAACGGCAACAAGCAGGAATGTAAGAATAAAAAATTTACGGTAGTGAATAAGATATATAGGTATAAGGGCGAAAAGAATAATCAAGCCTGTGCCTGAAAAAGTGAGGCTGATGGCAGCCAGAAACAAAACAACCCGTTTCCAATTTTTGAAATATATTGCTTCTACTACGATAGCAACAGCAAGAAGCTGGGAAAAGCTTGATGGTTCTTGTAGAAAAACCCCGTTACTTTTATAAAAACTGGAGCCATATTGCAAAGGAATGGTTCCGTTATAACCCTGCATAATAATACTCTGCGGGAACATAGTATCTAAAAAGAAGGCTATATCACCGCCTATAATAAATTGTGCCGCGTACTGCAATATTCCTGCAATAGCAATAATCACCATAATCCTCTGAAAATATAAGA
The DNA here is from genome assembly GCA_002401695.1 of Alphaproteobacteria bacterium. Lineage (GTDB taxonomy): Bacteria > Pseudomonadota > Alphaproteobacteria > Micavibrionales > Micavibrionaceae > UBA1672. The sequence goes on along the minus strand of NVTV01000001.1, from coordinate 671,653 downwards.
ATTGTATTCCCGGCATGGCGGAATTAGCTTTGAGGCCAAAAGCATAAGGGCAATGAACAATAATCAGCAAAAACATAGAGGCAAAAGAGAATATATGGCCACCCAATATTTGAGTTAAGACAATAATGCCAACCATAAATAGATATAATATAAAATTCCTGCTTTTTAACACCAAGCGGCGGGTTATAAAGCCAAAAGCCGTTAATCCTACAATAATGGGAAGCCCCAGAAAAATTTGAATGTCCGCAACAGGTATGGCTACTTTCTGTAAGAAAGTCGCCGCAATTATCATAGTAAGCAAAATTCCCGCCGCGGTAGAATCGTATTTGATTTTTACCGTCTCTACTTTATTTATAGGGGAACATTGATGTGTCACAAAAACGAGGCCTCTTTGTTGATTATCTTTTCATAGTCTTGATAAGTAAAAAGGCTCTCCAAAAACCAATAGACCATGCCATATGCATTATCATAGCCGCAATACCTGATGCCGCAATAGAAATTTTATGAGACTTAAATCCTAGGAGTGCGCCATAAGCAAGGCAGAGAAAGGCCCATGCGCCAAGGGGAATAAATGCTGCCGCAAAAATCGGTGAAAATACCGCAAGTACTGCCGCAGGAGCAACGGCGGCAGGGAGCATTTGCCTGACTTTAGGGCGTATATTATGTTTTAAAATCATCTTTGCCCTTCCACTACCAAAGTTACGGTATTGTCGGAAAAGAGAGCTAGCAGTGGCTCTAGGGAAATATGTTAGATCCACCTTGCCTGTTAGCCATATTTTAAGCCCCTCTTTAGTTAAACGAAAATCCAGTTCGGCATCCTCGTTATGAGAAAATTTTTCATCATACCCGCCAATGCCGCGAAAAGATTTTATTAACATCAGCGCATGATGGCCGTGATCAACCCATTTACCATTCGTCTCTTTAAGGCGGTGGGATGCGCCGCCATTTCCCATCTTTGAATTTTGTGCGGCGGCGACGGCTTCTTGAAAGGGGGATTTCCCAATTGTATTCATAGAAACCACAACAGAATCTGCTTTCATCTCCTGTTGCTCATTTATCAGAGTTTGGCAGAAATTATCAGGATACTCTGCGTGCGCATCAAGGCGAATAAGGTATGTGGCTTCTTGTCCATATGTCTCAACGGCTAAGTTTATAGCCACGCTTTGTATTTTTCGAGGGTTGTGGAGGTAGGATACGTTTTCATACGCCTGTGAAAGCTCTTTGGCTATGTGAGGGGTTCTATCCGTGCTACCACCATCTGCAATAACAATATGAATAGGAAGATCATTACAATCTGAAGCAAGCTTCTTAACCAAAGGCTCCAAATATGCTTCTTCATTCAGGCAGGGAATTACAGCTATAATATCATACACGGCGACCTATCCTTTTGTAATTGAGCGTTTAAATTTCAAGGCAGACATAGCGATATTATATAATGTTGGGCGCAACAGCTCCTTATAGATGGCAAAACAGCTAAAAAGAAATAAGGCAATCTGCTTAGGAACCTTTACACCCACGCGCTTTGCATAGCGATCGTAATATTTATTAAAGAAATAACGTGTGTAATAGATTGACCAATAAATACGCTTGAAACGTTTCACGCGCTGCCCGCCAGTTTTAACTTGAGATAAGGGCAAGTGCATCGTGTGGCAGTCATTGGTTACATAAATATCATAGCCATTTACAAATAAGTTCATTTGGTAATCGGTTTCTTCTCTGTAACCGTTTCCACGGGCATAAAAAGAGTCAAAGGGGAATTTTTCAAGCAAATCTTTACGTGTAAGAATGATAGCATTTGTAAAAGGCAATGACTGGTCAGACGTGTAAATCGCGCCATTAACCAATTCGCAGATAATATAATTCATGGGCTTTGAGCGCCGCATTCCATGACCGAAGCGTTCAAGTGCTTCATCGCAGCTTTCGTTATCTCGCATATAAACGCGTCTTCCAGAAACCGCGCCAGCGTCTAATTTTTTTAATTTATTCAAACAAGTTTTTGCATAACCTTGCTCCATATACTCATCATCATCACAAAATAAAATGTAATCATTGCTAGCCAGTGATGCACCAATATTGCGTGCTTCGGATGCACCAACACATTTGGGATTATCATGAATTTTTAAGGTGACGTCAGGAAAGTCTTTTGAAATATTTTCTAATATGTTGCGGGTGTCATCAACGCCTGCATCATTAACAAATATTATTTCTGACACGCATTCTTGACTAAAATAGCTCGTCGCGACAAGGCGCAGTGTATGCGCTCTGTTCTTGGTGGGTAAGACCATTGATATCATGTGCGTGTTTCCTTTGGTATTAACGTGCCATTCTCATAGTCATGCTCAATTTGCCTTAAGGCCAACACGACTTGCTCAAGCTTTCCTCTGTGCTTTGTCTCATCACTTAGCATTGAGGGCATCTCTAAGACTTCCTTCAATTGTGAAACGGATTGTTTATATAATCTTCCCTTTATCTTGACGTCAGAGTGTATGTCTTTTTTTCTAAGACTGCGTTTTATAATAGCCTCTAAAATACTGGTAATAGACGTTCTCCATTTCTGATTGGCTCGGCGCATATTGTTTTTATAAATATTTGTGATCTCTTCAGGAGATGAAAACTCAAGATGACATATGGGGGAATTAATTGAAAATAAGCCTCGTTGGAAAATGGCACAATGATAGCTAAACTGAGATATCCTATTTCTGATATATTCCCCAACTGAGCTGGGGGCTAGGCAAACAGGCTTATAGGGCATTCCAAGTGAAAGTGACCAATCAGCCCATTTGAACGGCACGATTTCTGGTGATGTGGCAATCGCTATCCACGGTGTCCGTAATGCATCGGCAATAATTGCGCTATGCATTGATTCTGCCAAAACCAAAGAAGCGTTGCCAATACGCATTATTATTTCTTCGGCATCACCGCGCGGATCTACATATTCAATGCCAAGTTCTTTGCAAACAGAAGGCCAATGTCCGTAACCGATTGATTTCCAATGTGGGATAAAAATAGTACCTTCTTTCTTGGTGCTTCTAAATTTCTCCATATTTGCAACAAGAATAGCGGGGTCTGTCATAGATAGATTGGGTTGAAGATTGAGAAGATTCGCTGTAAGTGGGCCTCTCACTCCAAATATTTTCCAGTGTTTGGGATCATTCATATCAGAAGGCGGTAAGGCGTAACCAACACCCGAGCCTAACACAATTTTAAAAGTTTCTTTTGGGATTGCCTTATCTAAAACGGTTCCAACACCAACAAAAGTAATGTTATCGTTGTCTCTCCAGATAGTCTTATTTTGAGTGTTTTCTTCCCATATCCAGCCGTTAAGATCGTCACCAAAATTACCGTTATCTGATTTCCAATAGTGAATGTTCATGTGTTTTAACCGTTTTAATTTTTGTTTCACTGATGTTTATTACTTTTATGGTGGTAGGTAAAGGCAGAATATACCCGCCATACTCCATGGATAATCGCACAGAGTACTGCGCTATACCCAACACCAACAAATCCAAAGATAGGAACCATCATAATATTCAGTGTTGCAGATAATACCAAGAGTATATAGTTACCACCCCATATAGCCCAGTCTTGATGTCTGGCATAGGATAGGTGTTGTAGGCTAGCCGTTAACAAAGTTAAACATGTAGCAATAAGCATAAGCCATAAAACCAACGCATGTTCCCTAAATTCTGGGCGTTCCATGAAATCACCGAGAATAGGAATTGCGATCCCTATAACAAGGGAAAGCATGATTGCTGAAATTATGGCATGAACGGTTATGCTTTTGGTCAAAACGATTAATTCTGTAAACGCTTTTTCTTTTTGTAATGTTATCATTTTTGGCAGAGCGAAAGCAAAAATACCGCTCGCAAGTAAGGAGGATATTGCAACAGTAAAGGCACCATAAAAACTGATAATACCAACAAACTCACGATCCAGATAATACTCTACAACAAATCGATTAATATTGATTGCTGCGACCATGCTTATCTCACTAATCCAGAGGGGATAGATTTTTTTGAGATTTAAATAGAGGAGCCTTGTGTCAAATGGTATGGAAAGAGTTTCCCTCCACGGTAATTCCCTCCATACATAAGCGGTCATTAAAAGGCTTAGAATTACACCGCTTAACCACAATACAATGATGGTTTCAACTGTTCTAAATGAAGGATCGTAAAGACCTAGAGCGATAGCGGGAATAACCCATATTGAGGAGCGCAAAAAGAAAATAAAGTTAGATAGAATAGGACGGCCCAACGCAACGAAATTAGAGCATGCTAAGGTGGAAAGCCCCTCTAATATGCAAAGAATAACCGTAAAAAATATAATCTTCAGTCCAAGATCTGGAGAGAGGAGTAAAACCCAAAGCAAACACCCCACAATAAGAAACATATAATTGAAAATATAAAAAAGAAACTCATCCCTAAGCTTTATAACCAGTTCTGACGGCGGCAATCCTACAATTTCTCGGGATATCGTATATTCTAAACGCATTCCAAATAAAGGAATTGAAAGTGCGACATAAGCGGCTATAAGACCATATGTTCCAAGCTCATAAAGGCCTAAGTAACGCCCCATATAGAGCATAAGAAGCATCTTTATGGCTAAAGACCCCATGCGCAGTGAAACGTTAAAAAGTTTAGGAGCCATAAGGGCGTTATACCTTCTCTTTTTTATTAAGCTTCATTATGGATCTCAATACAGATTTTTTGTCTTGGGCAGAAATAATCTGCACAAAAGGTTTAAGTACGAATTTCGGTAAAATAGAAACAAGCAATAGTCCACCAAAAATAATTAGACGCTTTCGAATTGATAAATAAGGGAATATAATAGCCCCGCGTAGACCTCTTCGCAGTAAATTGAAAAGTGTATCTTCTGGTATAGGGTGTCCATCTGGATATAAGCGGAATGCTAATAAACGGTATTTTAGAACTGTAGGGTGATAAATAGAGCGATCTTTTTTAAGCTCAATGCCCCTTTGTTTCGCAAAGTCTCTTCCATACTCTTCCCGAATATAATTAACCATGAAAAGCCGTCTTAATTTTTCCTTAGAAAAAGAGTCGCCCGCATTACTCACATTCTTGCCATGAATGCGGTAATACCCCAAGATTTCAGGTATAAAAAATGTTTTTCCAGTGATACCAGCAAGCATAGATACGTACCCGTCAACGGGTAGGTCGTATCCATATTCATCAAGGCTGTCTGGGGCTGGCATAATATTTTTGAGGAAATCTTTTCGAAAAGCGAGCCCACTGGTTGGCGGGCAGATATAATACCCCCAGAGCTTTATATCCTCTAAAGCGGGCGTCTCTTGATAACCATATGTAGGTATAACGCCTCCAAGAGGATTCATATCTCCATCGACGCGCTTAAGCATATAGTAGACACTAACATAATCGCTGCCCTCAAAGGCCTTAACACATTGTTTTGCCGTATCTGGGGAAAGAACATCATCTGAATCTAAAAATATAATAATATCGCCATTTGCCTTTTCCCAGCCCATATTCATGGCAGAGACTTGCCCCCCATTGTCTTTGAAAAATGCACGAATTTTATCGCCATAGCCCATAATGATGTTCTTGGAATTATCAGTAGAACCATCATCTACAACGATAACCTCAACTGAATTATACGTTTGCCCCAAGGCGCTATCAATAGCCTGAGATAGATAAGCATCATAATTGTAATTGTTGAGTATAATGCTGACAAGCATCTGTTATTCCTTAACCATGTGCTTCAGCTAGCTTTATATGAGGCAGAGTAGACGTCACCACAGCTTTTTCTGGGACATCAGTTATAATAACTGTGTTTGCGCCGATGCGTGCGTTGTCTCCAATATGTACTGGCCCTACTATTACAGCTCCAGTATATAGTATAACATTATTACCTATGGTAGGGCATTGCTCAGAACTTGAAAATTCCAAACCAAATCTTCTACTTCCTATCGTAACGTTTTGGTAAATTACGATATTATTGCCTAAGTGAACATCTCCAATAACAACCCCCATAGGGTGAGTAAGCGTTAATCCAACACCTATTACGGATGTCGGTGATATTTCACAACTGTGCATAATGATATTTAGTTGCCAGAAGAACATTGAAAAAAACCCACCTATTTTTCCTTTATGTTGAAAATAAGATGATAATCTATACAGCAACACTGCTCTACTATTATGCCTTAATATAGATCCACGAATTATAACCCAAAAGCGATCTGTCTTAAAATCTAGTTTCAGGGTCTTATATAATTTGAATTTAGTCTTCGGAAGATCTCTAATCATGTTTTATCCAAAAAATTTATATTTTTCAGCCATGTACTTAGTTTACGGTGATGTCTTTCAAAGAAAAACCACAGAAGCACTGCGACTATGTTTGATAATATCATGGCCATTCCAAAAAAGACAATATCATGCTCACGCTCAGGAAAGCGTACATAGAGGTAAGTTATAACCGTAAAATGACTTAGATAAAGAGAATAGCTGTAATCGGCGATAAATCTAATAACTTTTGTAAAGAGTTTAGGGGGGGTGATCGTGTCGCTAAGAACAAATAGAAATGAGAAAATTGCGGTTGCAAGGTATACGCCGAACTGAAATTCTAAAATGTTAAGTTCACCATCAATCTTAAGCGCCACTATTCTAACGGCCATTAAAAGAAGAGAAAAAAGGAAGACCATTAATGATAACAACCTTATTTTTTTATCTGGCAATGAGATCCATCTATGTGCATTTAGAAAGAATAGACACGCAATCATACCCAAAGCCCATAGCATAGTAAGACATTGATCGGGGCCACCTACGAAATGGTATAGTCGCTCAATTGTGACAAGCCCTAATAATGCTAAGGATGCCAATGTCAGTTGTTTTTTATCGCGAATATGGGAAATAACAACCATGCCAAAAAGCATATATATCCACCATTCTATAGAAATAGTCCAGAATGGCCCTGCTGATCCAAAAGTATCAATAAACAGGCTCGTATTGGATACGCCAGCAACTTTGGCGACTTGAAATAAAGGAAAGTCCTGTAACATTAGAATGTTCCCAATCCCTGTATATAAATTCAAATTATCTGAAAGGGATGATATCCAGTCGAAATCATTTATACGCTCTAATGAAGAGAATAAGGGAAGGGACAAAATTTGAATATCTATAATCCAGACCAGCAATAATGCAGGTAAAAAGGCACAATAAATACGACAGAACCTATCTATAAAAAAGGTTCTGAAGCTATAGTCAGGACTGTCATATTTTCTAAATACGCTATAGCTAATTAAAAATCCGGATAGTAGAAAAAATACAAAAACGCCTATGCCGGGCATATTTAGTTTACTCAGAAGGCTACCCGGTAGAAAAATGCCAGCAGCATGCCCAAAGAGAACGGCCATGGCAGAAATAGCTCTTAAAAAATCAAGATACACGCTTTGGGATAGGTTTAACTTTACTTTATTCATATCAATTCACACTCAACGAGTTACAGATAATGACTTAACAATCATTTCTGCTGGATAATGTTCCTCGATAAGGTTTGCTCCTTTTATTAGGCGTTCTTGGCTTCTACCGTCTATGGGGAGAATATCAAGCTCGTTAAATGCCCATTTACCACCAACCGCCAAATTAATTATTATATACATTTCGTTATGCATAGAGGATGGCGTTGGTTTTTGCCACAAAATTTTGTTATCAAAGTAAGCCGTCAACGTCTCTGGCGTCCAATCAAGAACATATTCATGAAAATCTTCGCTAGGGTTTACCTTAATATCAAACCAATCACCATAGCTATTTTGATTTGGTGTAATATAACCTGAATGTATTTCCTGAGCATGCTTTCCCCATGCCATAGCTTCAAAAATATCGATTTCTGGGGGCCAGCTAAATTTTTTAGGTAAAAGCCACAACGCTGGCCATGATCCCAGAGCATTCGGAAGTTTTGCAACCAGCCTTATCTTCCCATAGGTAAAGGATTTGCGAGATAATATCATCCCCGATCCGAAACGCCTATGCCCGCCAATTTGGTAAGCATGTTGTTGTTCCGCCGATAATATATCAGCCTTAATATGCAAGCCGTCCTTTTTTATCAAAAAGGGGTCGTAACGCAAATCTAAGCGCAGGGATTTTTCGTTTATTTTATCAATAAACGGTGTAATATAGCTCTGGCATTCATCATTACCTTCAAGCCAATTTGTCCCATCACCGTAACTATCCGGCCATTTTATACCGGGCAAAAAAGTAAAAGCCCATTTTGATGGGTCAGGATATAGTTTCTCTGCGCCATCAGGCATAGTGAGCAGAACGCCAGAAAAATTATCTTCTAAAATAATATTTTCTGCTCTAGCAGGCAGAATAAAGATTAGAAAAATTAATCCCAAAAGAATTTTTAGAGCAATAAACTTACCAACTTTATCATACATGACAGGAGAAACTCGATTACAAAGCTAATGATCAAATACTGAAATAAGTTTATGGTAGCATTATTTTAGGCAGTTTCATCTGCTTCTAATGCACTACCTGAACTATAAATTGAAGGCCTATTGCTCACTTTCTTTGCTCCTGCCATAAAACAGAGAACAAGGGCAGAGCAGACTATCCAAACAGTGCCAAAAAATAAAAAATAACCCATATTAAAATACTCCCTATAATAGTCACATCTAATGCTATTATTATGATTATTGCTCATCAATCAATAGGCGCCAGTAGTTTTACTAACAACAAAAACAGTTTTTATTATAATAACTATATCCGTCCATATTGACCAATGCCTTACATACCAACTATCTAAATAGACGCGCTGATCATATGTTATATCATTACGCCCACTAACCTGCCATAGGCCTGTAATACCAGGATTAACGGAGTAATAGTCTTTTATCATACTACCGTAATATTTCACTTCATCTTTGACAATGGGGCGCGGGCCAACGAGGCTCATTTCCCCCATCAAAACATTAAATAGCTGTGGTATCTCGTCTATACTTGTTTTGCGAATTAGAGTGCCAATCTTTGTTATACGCGGATCATTTTTCAGTTTGAAATCTCTATCCCATTCATCTCTCGCCGCTGGATCATTTGCTAATATATCATCAAGGACTTCCTTGGAATTGGTCACCATACTTCTAAATTTCCAACATTTGAATGATTTACCGTCTTTTCCTATGCGGGTGTGGCCAAAAAATACTGGCCCCCCATCCTGTTTAACTTTATAAGAGACAAAAAGAAAAATTGGAGAAAGAGCCAAAAGTCCAAATACTGCTCCAGCGCGATCAATTATATTTTTCAGCAATTGGTTGAGCCGCTTAAGCTTGTTTGGGTTCCTCAGGAGTATAATATTATACCCAAAGAAATAATTTGGTTGTAGACCATAGTAAGAAAACCCTTCAATCGGAGGGACCATGGCAAAGTCCGCCCCTGCGGCAGTAATTTTTCCTGTAAGTTCAGCCAGCTCTAATTCCCGACGCGTATCAGGGCAAATAATAATAATATCACTATCATTAAATTCTGGTATGTCTTTCTTTACCTCATACTCTACGTGAATATCCTGAAATTTTTTCATTTGCGCGAGTGTGGCCTTTGGTAGAATAATTTCCTTTATATCGTAATTAACATAACCTTCTGATTTGAGGGCATAAATAGTTTCTGTTGCATTCTCGAAGCCACCAATAATTATTGTTGGTATAGACCACTGATTTCTTTTAACCATGATTTGACGGGTTAATTGCCTTGCCATCATTAACAATGGGATAAGGCTGATCAAAGATAAAACAATAAAAAAGCGGCTAGGGTCTGCTTTAACAACAAAGAATAAAAAGCAAAGCAACAAAAGTGAAAAAATGCAAAAAAGAGATATATTCTTAACTTGCTGCCACCATGGAGTGGATAATTTATAATGGCCCTTTTGTAAAAAATACAAAACGCCTGCTATTGCTTGCACAACATAAAAGGCCAAAAGTTCTAGAGGTATAATCTGTTTGGATAGCGGTAAATCTACTCCTGTATAGAGTATGAACGTCAAATAAGACAATATAAAGGCGAGTATGAACCCTATTACATCACCTATAATTAATGGGAAAATTGTACGCACCATCTCTATTTAGCCCCCACATTTACGACGTTATTTTCTAATTGCTTACACTTCCATTTCCATGCACTAGAGATGATAGTCTCTAAATCTGAATATTCAGGATTCCAGCCTAAAAGTTCTCTGGCTTTAGAGGCATCTGCAACTAATATTTCGGGATCACCTTGGCGTCTATCACATTCCACGGACTTAATATTTTCTTTCGTCACGGACCTTACGCATTCTATAACTTCTTTAACAGAGTGACCGCAATTTGTGCCTAAGTTAAGAGTAATGCTCTGATCATGCTCTAGTATGTATTCTAATGATTTAACATGGGCATCGGCAAGATCTTTCACATGTATATAGTCGCGCACTGCGCTACCATCTTCTGTATCGTAATCTGTACCAAATATTTTTATTTCCGGCATAGTTTTCGCAGCCACTTGCATTAACAGCGGTATAATATGAGTATCCCGCGGGTAAGCACTTCCCGTATCCGCATCGAGATCCGCACCAGCCGCATTAAAGTACCTTAAAATAGCATTATGCATTCCATAGGCGTGAGCATAATCTCTAGCCATACTCTCCATAGTAAGTTTTGTATGTCCATAAGGATTTATAGGAGATAGCGTAGAACTTTCTTTAATCAATTTTACAGTAGGTATTCCATACACGGCTGCTGTACTAGAAAATACTATATGCTTAATGCTGTTCTCTCTCGCAGCTTCAAGTAAATTATACGACCCCAATACATTATTACTGTAGTAGTCAGCAGGATTTACGACAGAGTCACCAACCTGAATGAGTGAGGCAAAATGCATAATAGCGATTGGCTTGTATTTGTTGATTATTGCAGAGAGATTTTCCTGATCTCGAATATCACCTTGCTCAAACGCACCCCATTGAACAGCTCCTATATTTCCAGAAGATAAATTATCATAGGTAAGTGGAATAAAGCCGCTATTCTTTAAGGCTTTACAAACATGAGAACCAATATATCCGGCACCGCCAGTAACTAAAATTACTTTTTTATTCATGCTTGTTTGACCGCTGTATTGTTATAAATGAGCACTATTTATTTTTATATATCCCTCAATATCCTAAGCCGTAAGCTGACAGCTAAGGTTACTTCGCGAAATCTATCTGATTTCTAAAAATGCTGCAACTTTAATATGTGGTGCTCCTAATTGTTCAGTGAATAGCCCCTATAAAAGTAGACACCTTGCTACTTCCATAGTTGCTGTTTTTCAAAATCTATTGGCGACAGCATTTTGTTGTTACCATGCTTTCTTCTCGGATTATAGAAAAATTCGATGTAATCAAAAATGTCATCCCGTGCAGATTTGCGTGTAGCATAGGTTTTTCACCGTATTCGCTCCCGTTTCAGTAATTGAAAAAAACTTTCAGCCACTGCATTATCATAACAATTTCCACGTCTACTCATGCTGGCTTCCAAATTATGCTTAGCAAGGAAGTCTTGCCACTCATGAGAGGTAAATTGACTACCTTGATCTGAATGTATGGTTACGCTTGATTTTGGTTTTCGTCGCCATACCGCCATCAGCAAAGCGCTTAAAACAAGATCCATTTGCATCCGTGATTGCATAGGCCAACCAACAATGCGCCGTGAATATAAATCCAGAACAACGCACAAATACAGCCAGCCTTCATGTGTCTTGATATAGGTAATATCAGTCACCCAGACCTGATCTGGTGCCTCTACATAAAAGTTTTGCTCCAGCTTATTCTCGGCAACGATGGCAGGGCTACCACCGTAAGAACCAGGCTTTCGCTTGTAGCCGATTTGCGCTTTGATCCCAGTCCCTTGCATAAGGCGCGCTGTGTGGTTCGGGCTTAAGGTTTCCCCCAAACAATGTAAATCATCATGAATTTTACGATATCCGTAGACGCAGCCAGATTCTAACCATGCTTGCTTTATTAAGCCCGTCAGACGTCGGTTATCTTTGGATAGCCTTGCTGAATGGCGCTTTAAACCAAGCATAAAAACCACTGCGCTGAACACCCAAAACTCGGCACATTGCGCAGATTGAAAATACTGAACGATGCGCGCCTTAATGAAGGCGTACTTCAATCGGCATCCCTTGCGAAGTACCAAGATGGCATAAATACGCCGTGGCCTTTTTTAGGATATTGCGCTCTTCTGTCACTCGTGCCAGCTCAGATTTTAAACGCCGTATCTCAGCCAATTGTTCATTATCTCTTTGAAGGGTTTTTGCTGGCTTGTGATAAAGCCTCGTCCAATCATGCAAGGATTTGGTGCCGATACCAAGGCGCTCCGAAACCTCTTTGACGGAATACCCCCGATCCTTAAATTGCGATACTGCATCGCGCTTAAATTCTTCTGTGTAACGTTGTCCTGACATCGTAGTCTCCTTGCTTCTGTTTTATACACTGCAAGGTGTCTACTTTTATAGGGGCTATTCAGTTTAAGGGCTATGCGAATAGGTTCAAAATACTTCCTGCGCCTTGCAGACTTAATGATAGTGCTGTTTGTCCCAATGTTTGTCTTGTTTGAAGTGCCAGAAGGTTTGCGCCTTCTTCGTTTTGATCTGCAACAGTAAGATCATCGGCGCCGCGCAAGAGTGTATTAATTGTCGCGCGTGTAAAGGTCTGCCGTGTTTGGATAATGCCCAAATCTGATGCGATTGTAGTTCCAAATGCCCGCAGTATTTCACGCGCTTTCTTGATTTCGTCGATTTCTTCTTCAATGGCTTTAATGGAATTTAAATCACCGGAAAGTAAACCAAGGCCGTTTGCGCTTCCATTTATGCCTTCAATTAATAATTTGCTTGAACCATTTTCGTTAAATATGACTTCCAGATTTTCATCTTTTAAAAGCTGGATACCTCGGTAATGCGCATCTTCTGCTAACTGGTTCAGTTGCTTTAAAATGTATTCATAGCCTTCTTGTAAAGGGGCTGCTGCAGGGGGGGCAAGTTCTATTGGGCCTTCCCTTAAGGAGACATTGCGGAACATTGCATTTCCTGTCGGAGTCAGATCATCGTCATTGATAAATGTGATGTAATCAAAGTTACCTGTGAAAAATGCCCCTACCGGTATTGAGTAGCTTTGATAAGCGCCAGCGCCAGTATATTGGTATGTCGGGATGGATGCAGAATAAGGCACACCAATAAATTGCGTACCATTTAAGAAAAAGCGGTCGCTGTCGTTATTGAAGGCGCTGTCATTATCAAAGCCGATGGCTGATATTTCAGGGGTAGTTGTGCTTGCATATTCAAACTCCAAAACCGTATCCGGCGTAATGGTGTAATCAATAAAGAGCCTTTTCCATAGGTTTCCGGCTAATGTAAAATCTTCACCGTCATTGGTCACAGTCACAGGGGCGCCACTATCTTGGCTTCCAGCATAGCCGATGAAATCACCTGCATTAGGCCGGATGGGGGTAATATTTATAGGTGCGCCATCGGCAAATTCAAATTCGCCTGCGTTATACCGCTCCAACATATCCAAGAGGTATGAATCAGCCAGATCAAGAAGTTCCAAAGAGGCCTGTATGCCGTTATCAGCTTCTTCTAAAGCGCGAATGCTTTGAGCCATGCCATCAAGGCGACGGCTTAAATCATCTGCACGGAATTTTAGAGCTTTGGACGTAAAGAAATTATCCGGATTATCCAATGCGGAACTTACATCCAAACCGCTGGCCAGGCGCAGTGTCGTATCATCGATAAGCCTTTGTGTTTTATAGGACGCCAAAAGGTTATTGCGTATTGCGCTACTTAAAGGAGGAAAATCAGCCATGATTTACACCTCCTTTCCAAGAGTGATCTGGGAAAAAATTGCCTGAAAAAAGCGCGCAGAAAGGCTTGCCCAATCGGCACATTTTGCCGGGGTTGTCATAATAAACCAACGATGTCACATCACGTCTTCCTGTCGTGCACATGCTCATCTTTCTTTTTTATCAGACACTTAAGCCTGAATTTTAGGCACACAATCCTTTGTACCCTATAGACATGAGAAGCAAATTTTGTGCCTAAAGTGAGGTGGTGGTTTTTTTGGGGGGGGTAATGATGCCGTGGTTCTTGATGTATTTACCGGCTGAGGCGTTGGTGTGCATTAAGCAAGCAAGCAAGCAAGTGAAAATAAGCTGAATGGGGCGTGTCCAAAAAGCTTTTACGTTCTTCAAGGGGGATCGAGGCGTCTGATTTGAGATTGAATCGAGCGCTATACCCTGCATTAGAGGGTAGGCAGGCTCTGGATTCTTGTGTTTTTTGAGAATTCTATCACGTTGCATATTCTAACCACTGTGAGAGGCGGTTAGGGGCAAATTTATATTCCGATGGTGGTTACGGTATTTGCTGTGTTTTCAGTGCTTGCCGCTGTAAATGTATCTGGCGTCGCTTCAACCAATGCGGTTTGTTCCGTGGTTGACGCGTCCGTTGCCGGTGCAAGGTCCATCTTCACACCGAACACAACTTCTAATATTGCGGCGAGTAGAATAAAGTGTGTTGCATTTGCGGCATCATTGAAATCTTGTGTCGTGTTGGGTTGGTCGTTGCCAAGTTGGGCGTTACGCAGAATAAGGTCATTAATTTCCCGACGTTGGCGTTCAGCGTCTTGAAATACTTGCGGTGTGTCTGAGCCGTTCGATGGGCTATTTGTGCTTGGTGTGTTAGACGCCAGAAGAGTCGTTGAATAAGAACCGTTTTCTACTGGCTGGTGTAGTTTTGGATTGATGTAAACCCCGACAAAGTTACCGGGAACTGTGCCACCCCAATTGGAGCGCGCCGCATCTGATACATATTTTCTATCGCCATTGGCATCAACAGCGACAATTTCAACATGCCCATACTGCGCGCCACCGCCTTTACCTTGATAATTTGTGTCGCGATCATAAACCAGAACTGCGCCCGGAGGGGCATTTTCCGGTGTAACGCCTTCCAGCATTTGCCAACCATTTTCGGGTAGGGTTTCATCCCATGTGTGTGCATTGCCTCTTGTGTATCCAAGGCCGGAGGCTTCTAGTATATTGGCGACACCTTTCGCACAATATCCACCATAGGCGTTATCTGACGCCGCTGTTTGAAGAAATTGTGAACATAGAACCGTCATACTGACGGTCGGAACCACTGAAACCATTTAAACACCCATATATTGCATTATTATCACTGCTCTTACATAGAGAGCACATTATTTTATTTTTATAGCCCAAGTTTATCTATATTTCGCGGCTTTGTCAAATTGCAGTGATTGGCGGAATATCAAGCGTTTTCATCTTATATGCAATCATTGCGTTTGTTTGGAATTTGCCATTTTCATACATATGTTGCACAATATAATAAAAAACAATGGGTGAAGTATAAATATATGAATGGCATTTCCTCAATTGCTGAGCGTTTTAGGAGCTTAACGGCATGGTCGTTGGAGGCCAAAATTGTTAATGCTGTGCGTAGCAAGGGGGAGCATGAGCGGGAAATTCTTAAGGCGGCGGATACACCGGCGATCAAAGTGCAAGAAAAAGCGCGCGCCGTGCCGAATGCGTATGTTTCAGATGAGCACATTACCGTTGTGACCAATGGTGATCAGTCTTTGGCAGATGACGCCAATATGGTTTTTGTTAATTTAATTAGTATGTTGGAGAAACAGGGCAAGGGCACACCGGCTTTGCGGCAGGAAAAGTTAAACTTATCTGATCGGTTATTTACAGATAGAAATGATGATCCTGTGCGCTTTACGATGTCCGATTTGGATGGCGATTATGATGGTGGTCCGAATGCGGGCTTGTTAAGGTCTGTGACGAAGACGCTTGAGGATATTGGTTTTGATGAGTGCGATGAAATTTTACGCATTTTGAAAGAAGATAATGTGGTGATTAGGGTGCAGCCCGGCTATGAGGGCATGGCGACGTCGGCGCAATATTTTCCTGAAAGATCAGAGATGAAGGTGACTTACGCGCCTGATTTGGACGAGAAAACGAAAGTTGCCATCCTTGCCCTTGGGTTGATGCATGAAGGATGTCACCACGTTCAAAATAGAGAGGGCATGCTGGCCGCAGTGGCGGAAGAGCCCGATAATTTCCGTGAACTCATACATTTGAATGAATTGCAGGCACATACGGTGCAATATAAAGTGGCGATGAAATTATTTGCTCAATCGGATGAATATGCTGGCTTTATAAATGGCAGTACGTCTTTGGAAGACCTTGGTGAACGATGGGGGCAATCTGATGACGTTAAAAACAAGATATGTTTAGCGTATTTGATAGAGAAAACTACGGGACGTGATATTTTGAATAATATGGCTAAATATGCTCAGGCTGATGGCGTTGAGTTTGATTCGAATGATTTGGAAGGCTACGTTAAGGAAGCCTTGAACCATGGCGAAATTCTTGAAATTAACGATGGCGTAGCATCTTATGATGAACAATATTTATCCAGAATGCAGCGTTATGCGCATGCACATATTTCTGTTTTAAATTTCTCTGGTTTTGCTTCGGGCGGAAATTCAAAACAGAATGATGATGTGGAGCAAATCGCTTTGGCGCGGGGGAAGCATTTCTCCGGTCCATTGGGCATGAACAAAGATGATGTTGAAGTGCATTTTGCCGCTCCCGAGATGGTTTTTACCAGTGCGGTTACAGGTAAGGTTTTAAATGTTGCTCAAATCGAGTTTATGTGGGAAAGAGAGGGTGGCAGCGCGCTACACAGTCTTGGACGCATGGATCAGGGCGATGAGAATAATATGGGTGTGCTGCAACTTAAAAACGCTCCTGCTTTATAATGCTTTTTTCTTTATGTTTGTGTGTGCATATTTTGGCAGTATTTCAGGTCTGGGGTAAAGCTCACTCATTGGAATAGAGCCTCCGTTATCTTGAACAATGCGTAAATGCTTACGGCGCAGAAGGCGCGGTTCGCTTACGCCGCATGAATGCGCGATAACCTCAACATCATGTACAAGATTCAAGCAATAGTTAGACACTTTGGCGGCTTTATCTGCCGGATCCAAGCCTTTTTGCAGGCGTTTGTTATGGGTTGTGATGCCTGTTGGGCAGGTGTTCTTGTTGCATTTCATGGCTTGAATGCAGCCTAAGGAAAACATGAAACCGCGGGCGGAGTTGATGAAATCCGCGCCTGTGCAAATTGCCCAAGCAACCTCGGCGGGGGTGATTAGTTTCCCTGACACCACAATTTTAATACGCTCTCGCAAGCCGTACTTGTGTAAAATATCAGAAAGCATCGGCAAAGATTCTTTGATTTGTAAGCCAACATTATCGATCAATGGCATGGGTGCGGCGCCTGTGCCGCCATCGCCGCTATCCAGTGTTATAAAATCAGGGGCGCTTTTGATGCCGCGTGCATGCACTTTTTGGCACAATTCTTCAATCCATTCATATCCGCCCAGAACGCTTTTAAACCCTGTTGGTTTTCCGGTGACTGCGCGTACGCGATGAATGAAGTCCAGTAAATCATCAACTGAATTGATTTCAGGGTGACGGTTGGGGGAAATGGAATCTTGCCCCTCCGGTATGCCGCGTATGTTGGCGATGTTTGCGGTGACTTTTGAGCCGGGCAGGATGCCACCTTTGCCGGGTTTTGCGCCTTGGGAGAGTTTGACCTCAAACATTTTTACTTGTTTATGTGCGGCGACTTCTTTTAACTTTTCATCGCACATGAGGCCGTTTTCATCGCGGACACCGTATTTAGCGGTTCCGATTTGCATGATGATATCTGCGCCGCCTTTAAGGTGGTGCGGTGATAGGCCGCCTTCACCGGTGTTTAGCCAGCATCCCGCTTTGTGCGCACCGGCAGAGAGGGCGCGTATCGCAGGCGCGGAGAGTGAGCCGTAGCTCATCGCAGAGATGTTAAAGAATGATTTCGCGGCGTATGGCTGGTTGCAGTAAGGCCCGATGGTCATTGGCTCGGTACGGGCGGCATCTTTTTCAAGGGTAGGGAAGGGGCAATTTGCAAAAATAATTGTGCCTGACGGGGATAAAGATTTGGTTGAGCCGAAGGCTACGGTGTTGTCATCGTCTTTGGCTGCATGGTATATCCATTCACGTTCTGCGCGGTTAAAGGGCATTTCTTCGCGATCCATAGCAAAAAAATATTGGCGAAAGAATTCTCCTAGAGTTGAGAATAGAGAGCGGAAGCGCCCTAAAACGGGATAGTTTTTGCGCACGGCATCTTTGGTTTGTGTGATGTCGATAATAAACAGGGTTATGATAGTCAAAATAATTAACCCAAGTGAAAACACGAAAACCGTGGTTAGTAATTCCAACATTGAGAAGGTGTTATTCATGCTTATGCTCCGTTTAACTGTGCTCGCATGTTAAACGCATTCAGGACGCTAATCTATCCCGTAATTATTTTTCTAAATTTAGCCGTGCTTGTTAGCTGGTGGTTTTCAGATCTTGGCAGGGGAAGTTGGATGAGCATGCCGCGCAGGAATAGCGCACGATTTGGTCAAGGCTCTCCATTTCTATGGTGGCACCGTTTATACGAATGCCTGTTTCATCGCGTAATTTGGATAGCGCGCGAGAGAATGTTTCGGGTTGCATGCCAAGACGTGCGGCGACAAGTGTTTTGTCATAGGGCAGGTGAATGGTGACAGGCCCTTTTTGGTTCTGATCTATCAAGCGCAGAAGAAAGCAGCCAATGCGCTGGGGCGCGTTTTGAATCGTTCTATGCTCTATTTCTTTATCTTTGCGGCGGCGGTCATGGGCCATAGATTTCAGCATATTCAAAGCAAGTTGATTATCGTTTTTGATTTCTTTTTTTAAGTTTGCAAGGGGCAGTGAAATAATTTCAGCGTTGCTGACGACTTCTGCGCTGTAGGGAACAATATTATTTTCAAAAATCGCGATTTCACCCAAAACATGATGATTATCTAAAATATCGACGACAGCCTGCGCTCCATCCAGTGTTTCGCGAAACAGTTTCACCCAGCCGGATTTGATAATGTAAAAGCGTTCAATCGTGTCATCGTGCACAAACAGAATTTTTCCTTTTTTATGAATTTGGCATTGTGCGTTGGCCGATATCTTGGCAAGGAAGCTGTCGCTACAGTCCTTAAAAATGCTGATTGTTTTTAAATAGGTTTTAATTTCTGATGGGTTGCTTTTATGCGTCATTTGCTCTGTCTGATTTTCTTGTATCTTTTTGATTGTTTAGTGTGATAATTGATTTTGGTCAAGGTGTAGTTAGTGTAATTTTATATTATGCGCAGCAACTAAATTGGAAAGCCAATAATGATTATTGCGCAATGTATACATGATATAACAACATCGTATGGATTGCTTATCAGTATGTTGCTGGCTGGACTTGTCGGTGGTGCAACACATTGCGTTGGTATGTGCTCACCGTTTGTTTTGGCGCAGATCGGTGAGGATCGAAAAATTCAAAAGTTGAGTTCGTTTTTGTTGTTACCTTATCATCTCGGGCGCATGACAACGTATGTGGTGTTGGCTGTGCTTTTAAATTCGGTGGTTAATCTGGCTTTTCTGTTTTCGAGTACCAAGGTATTCATTGCTGCGCCTATGTTGGCGCTGGCAGGTGCTTTTTTTTTAGTAAGTGCATTCCCACGGTTGACTATTTTATTCCCTTGGGTGAATAGTATAAGAATAAGTATGCCCTATACCGTGATTAGCCGCTTTTCTGCAGGTTTGATGAATAACCCTAATGTTTTCGGGCGTTATGGATTGGGCGTGTTGTTGGGCTTTATGCCTTGCGGGCTGGTTCTTTCAGCGCTTATGGCTTCGGCAACGGCGCCGACGGTTTTTCAAGCGGGTATTGCGATGATGGCGTTTGCTGTTGGCACGATGCCTGCATTAGTAATGGTGGCTTTTGGTGGTCACGCGTTTAAGTCTAAATATCCGGTCGCGGCGAAACGTGTATTTCAGGTGGCAATGGTTGTCAGTGGAATATGGTTGTTTGTTTTGGCCGGAACAATGGTTTTGTAAAAGGAAAACAAAATGACAGTAATGACGGATCAACAAGAACCTGAATATAATTATGATATTGTGAGGCGTTTTACGCTTGCTACCGTTTTTTGGTGTATTGTCGGATTGCTTCTTGGTGTGCTGATTGCATCGCAATTGGCGTTCCCTGATTTGAATATAGAGCCGTATTTTAACTTTGGTCGTTTGCGTCCTGTACATACTTCTGCTGTTATCTTTGCTTTTTGCGGGAATGCGTTGTTCGCGACCAGCTATTACGTGGTGCAACGCACCTGTGGAGTGCGCTTGTGGAATGATAAGCTGGCTAACTTTACGTTCTGGGGCTATCAGCTTTTCATCGTTATGGCGGCTACGGGCTATATTCTTGGCGTTAATCAAACCAAAGAGTATGCAGAGCCGGAATGGTATGCTGATATATGGCTGACCATTGTTTGGGTGTCGTATTTGCTTGTGTATTTGATGACTTGTATCAAGCGTAAGGAGCCGCATTTATATGTGGCGAACTGGTTCTATCTTTCCTTTATTGTCACCGTTGCTGTGGTTCATGTGGCGAATAATATCTCTATTCCTGTCGACATTGTCGGCGCGAAGAGTTACTCCGCGTTTGCGGGGGTGCAAAGTGCGATGATTCAATGGTGGTATGGTCATAATGCGGTTGGTTTCTTCTTAACCTCAGGCTTTTTGGGGATGATGTATTACTTTGTGCCAAAGCAGGCGGAGCGTCCGATTTACTCTTACCGTTTATCTATCATTCATTTCTGGTCTTTGATTTTTATCTATATCTGGGCGGGGCCGCATCATTTGCATTATACCGCGTTGCCTGATTGGGCGCAGACCTTGGGGATGACATTCTCTATTATGCTTTGGATGCCGAGCTGGGGGGGGATGGTCAATGGCGTGATGACGTTGTCTGGTGCGTGGCATAAGCTTCGCGAAGATCCAATCCTGCAATTTATGATTATTTCACTGGCATTCTATGGGATGGCGACATTTGAAGGGCCGCTTATGGCGATCAGATCGGTGAACTCTTTGTCTCATTATACGGATTGGACGATTGGGCATGTGCATTCTGCGGCGCTGGGCTGGAACGGGTTCATTACTTTTGGCGCGCTGTATTATATGGTGCCAAAACTCTGGGGGCAGACCCGTATGTATTCAACCAAGCTGATCAGTCTTCACTTGTGGATCGCAACGATAGGCATCGTATTCTATATCACGGCGATGTGGGTGTCCGGCATTATGCAAGGCTTGATGTGGCGTACCTATGACGAGATGGGCTTCCTTCAATATTCCTTTGTCGAAAGTGTTATGGCGATGAAGCCGTTTTATATTATCCGCGCAATGGGTGGGGGGCTTTATCTCACAGGGGCGTTAATTATGACCTATAATATTTGGCGCACCATTCGTGGAGATGTAAATGTGAAGGAGTTTGGGTCAGATCAGACCCAGACACAAAGTCCTCAAACACAAGGAGCAATGGCATGAGCTTGTTAGATAAACATGAAAAGCTGGAGCGTAATTCTCTTTTACTGCTTGGCTGTACGATTCTTGTAATCCTGATTGGTGGCTTGGTCGAGATTGTGCCTTTGTTCCGCATGGAAACGGTGATTGAGTCGGTGGAGGGGATGCGTCCCTATACACCGCTGGAACTGGTCGGGCAGAATATCTATATGCGCGAGAATTGTTCGGTTTGTCACTCGCAACAAATTCGTCCGTTGCGTGATGAAGTTGTGCGTTATGGGCATTACTCTTTGGCTGCGGAAAGTATGTATGATCATCCTTTCCAGTGGGGGTCGAAAAGAACGGGGCCGGATTTGGCGCGTGTTGGCGGGAAATATTCGGATGAGTGGCATATCCGTCATTTGATTGAACCCAGAGACATGATTCCTGAATCAGTGATGCCGTCTTACGGGTTTTTGATGAAGCGCGGCGCGACGTTGCATGATCTTAAATATCATCTGCGGGCATTGCGTACGGTTGGCGTGCCTTACACCGATGACATGATTGAAAATGCAACGCGGGATGCGCGGATTCAGGCTACAGGCGAAGATCGTGTTGATACAAGTGGCTTGATAGAACGTTATGGTGAAAAGGTGAATGCCCGTGACTTTGACGGACAGCCTAATATGGTTTCAGAGATGGACGCTTTGATTGCTTATTTGCAAGTGCTGGGAACCTTTATTGATTTCGACGCTGCTAAAGATGTTGAAGGGGGGGCACAATGAAACATTTTTTTGCCAGTGCGGATGCAGGAATGCTCGGCCTATTATTTTTCTTCATATTTTTCTGTGCCGTTACGTTATGGACATTTCGTTCCGGTTCTAAGGCTGACTATGAAAAACAAGGGCGTATTCCTTTAGAGGAGAATGAATCATGAGTGATCATCAAAACGACAACCAAGACCAAAATACAGACAAAAAAGAAGTTGATGCCCATTCCGGTGTTGAAACCACGGGGCATGAGTGGGACGGTATTAAAGAGCTGAATAATCCTTTGCCGCGTTGGTGGTTATGGGTGTTTTATGTGTGTATCCTTTGGTCTGTTTGGTATTGGGTCGTTTATCCGGCGTGGCCAGTCGCGGGCGGCCATACGAAAGGTACGGGCGGCTATACCCAGTTTAAAGAGTTGGAAGACTCCCAAAATGAAATCGTTGCGCGTCAAAAGGTCTATCTGGATCGCTTTGAACAGGCGAGCTTTCAAGAAATTCTCGATGATCCTGAATTATATGCGTTTGCGATGGCAGGCGGCAGTGCAATGTTCAAAGATAATTGTGCGACATGTCACGGAACGGGCGCACAAGGGTTCAAAGGCTATCCTAATTTGAACGATGATGATTGGCTGTGGGGTGGTGCTTTGTCTGATATTCATCAAACTATCCAATATGGTATTCGAGAGGATAATCTGGATACGCGTCTCTCGCAGATGCCTGCGTTTGGTAAGGAGGGGATGTTGAAGAACACGGAAATTGAGGCTGTTGTTGATTATGTGTTCTCGTTGTCCAGTCAAGCGGCTGGGCATGGCGGTGATCACGATCTTGCGAAGGGGCAAACCATTTTCGCTGAGCAATGTGCTTCTTGCCATGGCTTAGATGGAAAGGGTGATCGCGAATTTGGCGCGCCGAACCTGACCGATAAAATCTGGCTGTATGGCGGTGATCGGGCTAGTGTGTTCGAAACCGTATATTCTGCGCGCAGTGGTATGATGCCAGCCTGGAAAGACAGGTTGGATAAAAATACGATAAGACAACTGACCATATACCTGCATCAGCTTGGTGGTGGTGAAGAGGAACGAGAAGATGGACAAGAAGAAACCGTCGAAAGACCTGTCGAAGACATCCCAGACGCAACATACAGCGAATAGCGCCGAAGAGCATATTCAGTATTTTTCTAAGCAGGAGAAGATTTACCCTAAACGTGTTTGGGGGAAGTATCGCATACTCAAATGGATTGCGATGACCCTGACTTTGGGGGTTTATTACCTCACGCCGTTTATCCGTTGGGATCGTGGCCCTAATGCGCCGGATCAGGCCGTTTTGATCGACCTTGAAAGTGCCAAAGCCTATTGGTTCTGGATAGAGATATGGCCTCAAGAAGTTTATCTTTTGACGGGTATCCTCATTCTTGCGGCGGTTGTCCTGTTTTTTGTAACCAGCTTATTCGGCCGTGTTTGGTGCGGTTATCTTTGCCCGCAAACTGTCTGGACGGATTTATTTGTCTGGGTAGAGCGCATTGTACAAGGCGATCGTAATGCGCGTAAAAAGCTGCATGAAGCACGGTGGAGCTTTGATAAGGTTCGAAAAATCGCAACCACGCATTTTATCTGGCTGGTGATTGCGTGGTGTACGGCGGGTTCCTTTGTTTTGTATTTCAATGATGCCCCGACATTGTTTTGGAGCTTTTTTACATTTGATGTATCACCAACGATCTTGACCTTTATTGGTGGTCTAACATTCAGTACCTACCTGATGGCAGGTTTCGCGCGGGAACAGGTTTGTACCTATATGTGTCCCTATGCGCGGTTCCAGTCGGCCATGTTTGATTGCGATACGCTGATTATTGGTTATGACGAGCAGCGCGGCGAAGCACGGGGAAAGCATAAGAAGGGCGAAAGCTGGGACGATCGGGGGCATTGCATTGATTGTACGGCCTGTGTTCAGGTTTGCCCGATGGGGATTGATATCCGTGATGGCTTGCAGATGGAGTGCATTGCCTGTGGCTTATGCGTGGATGCTTGTAATAATGTCATGGATAAGATTGATCTTAAGCGCGGCTTGATCCGCTATGACACCGTTAATCATATGGAGGCGGAGCAGCAGGGTCGTAAGGAAAGCTTTAAGTTCTTACAATCACGCACGATTTATTATGCGGCTATCCTTGCCGTTGTCGCGGTGGCGATGTTTGCGGCGGTTATTGGGCGCACGTCTCTTGAACTTCATGTTTTGCATGACCGTAACCCATTGTTTGTACAGCTTTCCAGCGGTGAAATCCGTAATGGTTATATTATTAAAATTTTGAACAAGACCCATGATCATCGCACGTTTAGGCTTTCCCTTGAAGGGTTGGATGATGTGCAGATAGAGGTAAAAGCCGCAGGTAGCGTCAGCGCAGATAGTCTTTATGTCGTGGCGGATAGTATCGGGACATATCATATTTTCGTCAGCTCTAATATGGCGCCGGACAGCCCGCGTGATATCACCTTTACTTTGACCGATCAGGGCAGTGATATGACAGACACCTATGATGCTGTATTTATCAGTAAGAGAGGACGGTGATGAGCATGGATGCAGAGCGCAAACAAGACCCAAGGGATAAGTGGATACCAATTTATTTCGTGATGTTCTTTGTGGTGATAGCTTGCCTTGATGGCATTTTTGTTTATATCGCGGTCAGCACGCAGACTGGCGTTGTAACGGAACGTCCCTATGAGAAAGGGCTTGCCTATAACGAAACCCTCAACAAAGCGAAGTCGCAGCCTGATATCAAACAAAGCGTAACATACGAGAACGGTCTTTTGCGGTGGGAACTTGCGGATAAAGATGGAAAGCCTTTAGAGAATGTGCGTGTGCGTGCAAGTATTATTCGCGTGGTGCATGATGGCTATGATTTTGATATCGTACTTGCACATATGGGCGGCGGTATTTATGAGGCAATACCGGATTTACCGATGCAAGGGCTTTGGCGCGCGAAATTGAGTGGGACATGGGACAACAAACAATATCAGACGATGCACGACTTCATAGCGCAGTAGAGCCGACAAGCTCCGGCTATGAAACGTTGGTACAGATGAATGATGATGGCCTATATGTGCTGTCTGTTCTGGTGAGTGGTGTGCATTGCGCGGGCTGCATTCAAAAGATTGAGTCCTCTTTATCGCAACAGCCGGATATTCGCGGTGTACGTCTTAATTTTTCGACCCGCCGCCTTGCTTTGGAGTGGGAGGGCGCAGCCGAACAAGCCAACGGGTATGTGGCAATCATAGAGGCGCTGGGTTACAGCGTGCAGCCCTATGATATTGATGTCGAGAAATCTGAATTATTCAAAGAGGAGCGTTTTTTATTGCTGTGCCTTGGCGTGGCTGGCTTTGCGATGGGCAATGTGATGTTGCTGTCGGTTGGGCTGTGGTCAACAACGACGGAGACTATGGGTATTGCGACGCGGGACTTTATGCATTGGGTTTCGGCTCTGATTGCGTTGCCGACGATCTTGTTTTCGGGGCGGCCGTTTTTTCGCTCTGCCATAAAGGCATTAAGTGCGGGGCATACGAATATGGATGTGCCGATCTCTTTGGCTCTGGTTCTGGCAGGCGGGATGAGCTTGTTCGAAACGATTAATCACGGCGAACATGTCTATTTTGATTCTGCGGTGATGTTGATCTTCTTTTTGCTGATCGGACGGTATCTTGACTTTAGGGCGCGGAAGAATGCACGATCCACGGCAACTAATTTATTGAGTAGTTTGAGTGGGTTCGCCAATGTTGTCGGGAGCCATAAAAATAGTGGCGATACGAGTCGTATTCTAATACGTGATTTGGAAGAAGGTATGATTGTCCGCGTTGCGGCGGGCGAAAAATTCCCTATTGATGGCGTTATCATTGATGGCGAGAGTGACATTGATACATCCCTTGTCACGGGGGAGACGATGCCACGTACAGCTGTCATGGGCGCGGAGATATTTGCCGGCACGCTTAATTTATCTGCGCCTGTGACGATTAAAGTTGCGGCGGCGGCTGAGGATTCATTGTTGGCTGATATTGTACGCTTGATGGAAAAGGCGGGGCAGGGGCAGGCGCAATATGTTCGTCTTGCTGATCGGGCGGCGCGCCTATATACGCCTGTGGTGCATAGCTGCGCGGCGCTGGCTTTTATCGGGTGGTGGATTATCGGGGGGCTGGTTTGGCAGGATGCCTTGATGGTGTCGATTACGGTGTTGATTATTACGTGCCCTTGTGCGCTTGGGCTGGCTGTACCTGTGGTGCAAGTCTTGGCAACGGGGCGTTTGATGCGTGAGGGTATCTTGGTGAAGTCCGGTGATGCGCTGGAACGGCTCTCTAATATCGATACGGTGATATTCGATAAAACGGGGACGCTGACATTGGGGCAGCCGACATTGGACGGCGGATATGATGATGAGGCGCTGAAAATGGCTGCCTCTTTGACCGTGTATAGTGCGCATCCTTTGTCACGGGCGTTGAGTGATGCTTATGACGGCGCGTTACATGATGTTTCAAACGTAGAGGAAATATCGGGTAAGGGGCTTTGCGCGGATTATAATGGGCAGCCTATAAAGATAGGCTCGCGCGCATGGTGCGGGGACGTTGATGCACCGCAGAGTAAAGCCCTTGAGCTTTGGTTGAATATTGCGGGGCAGTCGCCTGTGGTTTTCCGGTTTATAGACCATATTCATAAGGATGCTGCGGAAGTTATTGATAAGTTTATGAAAAATGGTATCGATGTCGTGATGTTATCAGGGGATCGGCAGGCCGTTGCCGATGATATTGCGCGTCAATGTGGTATCTCCAAGGTTTATGCCGAGCAAACCCCAACACAAAAATATGATGTTCTGGAAGGCTTTAAGCGAGCTGGGCATAAAGTTCTGATGGTCGGGGATGGCCTGAATGATGCGCCTGTCTTGGCGGGCGCGGATGTTTCTTTTGCCCCCGGAACGGCGATTGATATGGCGCAAAACGCTGCGGATGTTGTGTTTATGGGCGGAAAGCTGCAGCCTGTTTATGCGGCTTATAAAGTTGCGACCTTAACTCAGAAACTTGTGAAGCAGAACTTTGCATTGGCGGTTTTATATAATATGATTGCGGTGCCGTTGGCTTTGGCGGGGTTTGTAACGCCGTTGATTGCTGCGGTGGCCATGTCGGGCTCATCCCTGATTGTGATTGCCAACTCTTTCCGTTTGAGGTTTAGCGCATGAATATTCTGATCTATTTGATACCTATCGCATTGTTACTTGGGTTGTTAGGGCTTGCTGCCTTTGCCTGGAGTCTTAAATCCGGTCAATATGATGATCTTGAGGGCGCAGCGCAGCGCATCCTTATGGATGATGATGATGTGAGCGAGCCTGAAGACGTTCGTTAATTCTATTGCGAAGAAAAGACGGCTTTTAAAAGCTCTGTTGTGCGCTTTGCCGGATTTGTGCGTATTGCGGTTTCTTCCTGCCCGACATAATAGAAAATCCCGTCCATTGCTTTTTCAATAACGTAGTTATTTATGTCGGCTTTGATATCAGGCATAAAGGGTATCTGGTCGTATCGCCCTATAACGCTGTCATAGGCCTTAAATGCGCCGGCACTTGCCAGAGCTTGTTGGACAAGCGGCTGCATTTCTTTTTCCAGTCCTGCGCCCATTGTGCGTCTTAGATATTGTGTTGCCGCATCTTGGGGGCCACTTAAAATTTGTCTAGCATCTTTGATGGTCATTTGTTTTATCGCGGTGATAAACAGAGCCTTAGCTTTCGGTGTTGCAATTTCTGCTGCGCGGTTAATGCGTAACTCCAGATCATCTGTCAGGCCATTCATTCCGATAGCAGATAGGGCACTATCAACGCGAGCGAGAGTTTTAGGCAAGGGAATATGAATTTTGGGATCAAGGTTAAAGCCATTTTGGACGCCGAGTTGACCGACGACCTTTTTGGTTCCAATTTCTAGTGCTTCACGCAAGCCTTGAGCAATTTTATTACTGCTCAACTTATTGTTTGCGTTGGCTCCGTCTTCCAGAGATTGTGTAATGCTTTTGCCCATGTTGGAGTTTAAGGCGGCTTTTGCCTTATCCCACCAACTGCCTGCTTGTGCCTCATATGAGAAGACAAGCACACACACAACAAACCCTGTAACGACAGATAATCTCACGATAAATATTCCTTTGCTTAAGATTTAGGCTGCTTGTGAAACGGCATTATCACAGTTTGTGATAGATTGCAGAGCTTCACCGCTTTGTTGTGTCTGGGCTTGCGCCAAGTCACCAAGGGAAACAGTACCTACAAGGCGTTTATCACGGTTTACGACCGGCAGACGGCGCACTTTTATTTCAGCCATGTTTTGGCAAATTTCATCAACACTTTGATCGTCATAACAATACATAAGCTGTGGTGTCATGATGTCTCTGACTTGTGTGGAGGTATTTAAATTATCTGCCACGGCGCGCAAAGTTATATCTCTGTCTGTAACAGTGCCGATCAAGCGATCATTCTCACCAATTGGTAGAAAGCCGATATCTTGATCTTTCATAAGCCTTGCAGCCTCACAGATTGTAGCCTCCGGGGCGATCCATTGGTACTCTGTAGACATGACATCTTTGATATACATAATTTTCTCCTTTTTTGATGGAATATATATGCATATAATCACAAATATTTTGTGATAGGAATGGAAAATATGGCTTTAGAACTCTATTTAGGCTCAAGATCAGGTGATACTGATCGCAAAGAAGTATTAAACCTTAAGTATGCTAACCGTCATGGGTTAATTGCCGGTGCGACGGGGACGGGGAAGACGGTTACGCTTCAAGGCATGGCCGAGGGGTTCTCC
Source organism: Alphaproteobacteria bacterium (assembly GCA_002401695.1). Lineage (GTDB taxonomy): Bacteria > Pseudomonadota > Alphaproteobacteria > Micavibrionales > Micavibrionaceae > UBA1672. The sequence goes on along the minus strand of NVTV01000001.1, from coordinate 642,633 downwards.
AAGGCGGGTGTGCCTGTTTTTATGTCTGATGTTAAGGGCGACCTGTCAGGCATGGCGGAGAAATCCGAAATGCAGGATTTTCTTGTGGCGCGCGCGGAAACTATAGGGTTTTCAGAGGAGTATATTGCGGAATCCTTTCCTGTGACCTTCTGGGATTTATTTGGTGAGCAAGGCCACCCCTTGAGAACAACGGTTTCTGAGATGGGGCCTATCTTGCTGTCACGTATTCTTGAGCTTAACGATACGCAAGAGGGCGTTTTGAATATAGCTTTCCGTATTGCAGATGAGGAAGGCTTGCTCTTGCTTGACCTTAAGGATCTGCGCAGTTTGTTGGTTTTTGTCGGGGAAAAATCCAGTGACTTTTCATTGGAATACGGCAATATCAGCAAGGCTAGTGTCGGGGCAATCCAGCGGCGTTTATTGCAATTAGAATCTCAGGGCGGCGGCGAGTTCTTTGGTGAACCTGCGCTGGATCTGTATGATTTTTTACAAATTGATAGTCATGGCAGGGGGCAAATTAATATCTTGAGTGCAAGCCGCTTGATGCAGACACCGCGCCTTTATGCGACGTTCTTGCTGTGGTTGTTGTCCGAGTTGTTTGAGGAGTTGCCGGAGGTTGGCGATTCTGAGAAGCCTAAATTTGTGTTCTTTTTTGATGAAGCACATTTGTTATTTAACAATGCTTCGAAACCTTTATTGGAAAAAATCGAGCAAGTTGTGAAACTTATTCGCTCGAAAGGGGTTGGTATTTATTTTGTAACGCAAAACCCTGCGGATATTCCGGAGGCTGTTTTGGGACAGCTTGGAAATCGTATACAGCACGCATTACGTTCTTTCACGGCCAAGCAACGCAAATCTATAAAGCTTGCCGCGCAGACATATCGTGAGAACCCTGATTTTAAAGTCGAAACGGCGATAACTGAACTTGGAATTGGTGAGGCACTGGTCTCCACACTTGAAAAGAAGGGGCAGCCAAGCATCGTGCAACGGACACTTATTCGTCCGCCTTATTCAAAGTTGGGGCCTGTTTCAAAAGCGCGGCGTCAAGAAATTATCGAGCAAAGTAGGTTTGATAAGAAATACGGAACGGCGATTGACCGTCAATCTGCGTACGAAATCTTAAAAGAACGTGCGGAGAAGGTGACTAAAAAGGCCGAGGATTCCCAAAAAAAACCGACGAAGAAGAAAAGGAAGCGTTCCTCACGCCAATCAACGACGGAGGCTTTTATTAAATCTTTTGTCAGGCAGGTTGGGCGTCAGGTTGGCCGTGAAATTATGCGCGGTATTTTGGGCGCAATGAAACGTTAACGGCCAACCCTGAAAATATTTTTTCTATTCGGTGTCAAACAGAACAGTCGAGAGATAACGCTCCGCAAAATCAGGGAATATGATGACGATATTCTTGCCCTTATATTCAGGACGCTTTGCCACATCCAGCGCCGCGGCTAGGGCTGCGCCTGATGATATTCCTGTGGGAATGCCTTCTGTACGTGCAAGTTCGCGCGTGGTTTCAATGGCGGTGTTGCTTGAAACTTTTACAATGTCATCTATATAATCGGTTTCTAAAACGGATGGCACAAAGCCTGCGCCGATCCCTTGTATCTTATGTGGCGCAGGGTTTCCGCCGGATAAAATCGGACTTTCTTCCGGCTCAACAGCGACGACTTTAAAGTCAGGGTTTTTTTCTTTTAGGACGCGGCTGGTTCCTGTTAGTGTGCCGCCTGTTCCAACACCGGAGATAAGCACATCGGCTTTTCCGTCTGTATCTTCCCAAATTTCCAGTGCGGTTGTACGTGCGTGAATGTCAGGGTTGGCGGGGTTATCAAATTGCTTAATCATGTAAGTGTCTGGCGTGGTTTCGACAATTTCTTTGGCGCGATCAATTGCGCCGTTCATGCCTTTTGGCGCCGGTGTCAGTTCCAGTTCCGCGCCCAAAAAGCTCAGCATTTTTCTGCGCTCAATCGACATACTTTCAGGCATTGTCAGGATAAGGCGATATCCTTTTGCGGCGGCGGTGTAGGCCAGCGCAATGCCTGTGTTGCCTGATGTCGCCTCAACCAGAGTGGTTTTCCCCGGTGTGATCTCTCCGGCTTTTTCGGCGGCTTCAATCATGGCAACGCCAATTCTGTCTTTTACGGAGGCGAGCGGATTAAAGAATTCTAATTTGGCCAGCAAGTTTGCTTCAACATTATGAAGTCTTTCGATGTTGTGCAGACGTACCAGCGGCGTTGATCCAATGGTCTCGGTAATCGAGTTATAAATTTTTTTGCGAAATGTAGGCATGGTCTCTGATCCTTTCGTAATGTGGTAACTGATATAATTTAAATTTCAAAAGTAAGAATGTCGCTTCCAAGTCTGGGGAGGCCTTCTTTTTCAGAAGCATTACATAAGTCCTGAATTGTGACCTCCGATAATTTATCCCAAAAACATTGGTAGCTCTCTTTAAAGAACTGTTTCAATACAGGGGAAAACTCGGAAAATGCGCTGCACTCGGGAAGTAATTTGTGAATGAAGCATTCGGCGATATCCTTAATATTAACCTTGTCCGGAGACTCTATATAATATCCGCCGCCTTGACCACGGATGCTTTGTAAAAATCCTGCATTGCCCAAAACTTGAAGGACAGGTTCTAGGGTTCTGCTGCCTAGGCCGTAATACTGTGCAATAGCGGCGCCGGACACAGGTTCTTCCTTGCTGCCGTGGTAGGCAACGAATAAAGCGGCGTTTAAACCCATGTGCACTTTGTTTGGTAAAAAGTTCATAAATGAATAATACAGAAAAGAAATGTATTTACAAATAAAAAATGTAAATTTATAGTAACTCCATGATGACGTATTTACCTTTGTTTTTAAAAGCTGACACGAAAACCCCTATCTTAGTGATTGGAGGGGGCGCCATTGCATGCGCAAAAACAGAAGCTCTCGCCAGTGTTAATGCCAAAGTAGAGGTAATAGCAAAAACATTGAGTGAAGAGCTGGTAATCCTTTGTGGAAAACATGGTTTCTCATATAGGGAAGAAGAATACGCGCCGGGTATGCTGGATGATCGGCAGGTTGTGGTTGCCGCAACGGATGATAATGGTGTGAATGCGCGGATTGCCGCAGATTGTCGCGCGCGCAGGGTTTTGGTTAATGTTGTTGATAACCCCGCTTTATGTGATTTCATATTTCCGGCGCTTGTGCGTCGTGGGCCGTTGCAAATTGCGATATCTTCTTCGGGGATTTCACCGGTTTTGGCGAGGCTGATTAAACAAACGATTGAAACGCTGATTCCTGCACGTTTTGAACAGGTTATCGGGTTTTTACAAACTAAAAAAGTCGCGATGCGTCAGCAATTATCCAAGCTACAGCCGCGCCGTATGTTTTATGAGCAAATCATTCGTGGCCACGTTGCCGAAGATATTCTTGAAGGCAATATGGAGCGCGCACATGCGTCCTTTGATAAGGCATTAAATGAATATCCGAACGAGGGGAACGCCGCGCTTTATTTGATTGGTGCGGGGCCGGGTAATCCTGATCTGGTGACCATAAAGGCTGTGCGTATTTTGGGGCAGGCGGATGTTATTTTATATGATCGCCTGATCCCGCAAGGGTTGATGGATAATTACGCGCGCAAAGATGCGCATAAGATTGCCGTTGGTAAAACGCGTCATCATCATCATAAGAAACAAGACGAGATTGATGAGATTATAGCGCATCACTTACGCAAAAACCGTATTGTTGTGCGTTTGAAGGGCGGCGACCCCGGTATTTATGCGCATGGTGCGGAGGAAATAGCCGTTGCGCGTAAAATGGGCGTGCCGTATCAAATCGTGCCGGGAATAAGTGCGGCGAATGGTTGCGCGGCTTATGCTGGCATTCCTTTGACGGAGAGGGGCGGCGCGTCTTCGGTGCGTTTTCTCTCTATTTACAAGGATCAGCTTGGCGATGAAGCGTTCTGGGAAGGCTTGCGCCATGCGAAGGGTGAGACTCTCGCCCTTTATATGAGCAGTAATAACTACGTTTTATTGTGCCATAAATTAATTGAACTGGGCTTTGATGCGACGACACCGTTATTGGTGGTGGAGCAGGGAACAACCACCCATCATAAGGATTACCCCGCGACGCTTGAAACGTTTGAAGGCCTATATGCGGAGCATAAATTTGCCTCGCCTTGTTTGATGATTATCGGCAATGTTGTGCGGTGGCATGAACAGCATGCATGGAAAGAAGCCCCTGAAACATCAGGGAATTATTTCACTGACCTTCCCGTGAAGGAGGTTGCCTATGTCTGATGAAGCTTTGCTGGGCAAAATACTGAATGACCTTACGCCCTTGTCATGGGAACAGCGTTTGGTGCGCCTTAAAGACTATAGCGATCATGTGATGGCGTTTTCTACTAGTTTCGGTGTAGAGGATCAGGCGATGACACATGTGATTGCGGAGCATGATGTGCCTATTCGCCTTTTTACTATTGATACAGGGCGTTTGTTTGAACAAACACATGAGGTTTCTCAAAAAACCAGAGAGGCTTATGCGAATATCAATATCGATACGTTTTATCCTGATACTGTGGACGCGCAGAGTTTAGTGAAAAATCAGGGTGTTAATGGTTTTTTCGAATCTGTTGATAAACGCCATGCTTGTTGCCATGTGCGCAAGGTGGAACCGCTGGGGCGGGCGTTGGACGGTGTTAAAATATGGGTCAGTGGCCTGCGTCGTGAGCATTCGGACAATCGTGGCGATCTGCCGGTTGCTGAGCTGGATACAGGGCGAAATATTATTAAAATTTATCCGCTGATCGATGTTTCTGAAAGTGATATCAAAGACTTCATTAAAGAACATGATGTGCCATATAATGTTCTGCATGATCAGGGCTTTCCATCGATTGGCTGTGCGCCATGTACGCGCGCTGTGCAGGCAGGTGAGTATCCAAGGTCAGGACGCTGGTGGTGGGAACAGGATAATGCGCAGGAATGCGGACTTCATTTGGTGGACGGGAAACTCGTTCGTGCTTCGGCTATACAGGGAAAAGAGAATTTAAATGCTTAATCCGGATCAGAAAAAAATACTGGATACGCTGCTTAGCAGTGTGACCCGTGACCAGACTTTATGGTTGGCGGGGTATCTTCAAGGCCTTGCTGGTGGGGATTCTTCTGTTGGTAATGTGGGTGGTGCATCGGCGAATAAACCCAAGGTGACTGTCTATTACGCAACCGAGACAGGCAATTCAAAGGCGCTGTCTTTGGGCGTTATGAAGGCATTGAAGGGGGCGGGGTTTAAAACGAAGGCGACTGCCGTTAACCGTTTAAAGCCCGAGGATCTCAAAAAGGATGAGTTTGCGATTTTCTTGGTGAGTACGCATGGGGAAGGTACGCCGCCGGAAACTGCCGAGAAGTTTTTTGGCCTTATGGAGGACGCCCCCGATGGTTTGTTGGAGAATTTATCTTATGCAGCTCTAGGGTTGGGGGATAGCAGTTACGAGATATTCTGCGGCGCGATTGTTACGCTGGATAAAGAGTTGAGCCGTCTGGGCGGCAAGGCTTTTCAGGATATTAAGTTGCTGGATGTGGATTATGCATCGCATACTGCACCGTGGATTGAGGAAACGGTTGGCGCGCTGAATAAGCTTGTCGGTGATACGGGCGCGCAACAACCCTCTGTGATGACGTTTGATGCTGTACCGGAAGTGCGTACAGGAAAAGGCTATACGCGGTTAGAGCCGATTAAAGGCAAGATCACCGATATCGTGAATTTGAATGACCGTGGTTCAAAGAAAGAAACCTACCATATTGAAATTGCTTATGAGGATGATGTTATCTATACGCCGGGTGATGCGGTTGGTATTATTTTACCTGCCGATGTGGCGGGGGATGATGTGACACCGCGCCTCTATTCGATCGCCTCTTCTCCATCTTTGCATGAAGGTGAAGTGCATTTAACTGTGTCTCTTACCAGCTATCAAAAAGAAGATGGCAGCATCGGGCACGGTCTTGCCTCTGGCTTTTTGTCACAGATTAAAGAAGATGATGAGATTGAATTCTACATCAGCCAGAACCAATTATTCAACCTACCCGCGGATGAGCAAGATGCAATTATGATTGGGCCGGGAACAGGCGTTGCGCCGTTCCGTTCCTTCGTTTACGAGCGTTCGGAGCGTGGAGCATATGGCCGTAATTGGCTGATTTTTGGCGATCAACATGCGCATTGTGATTTCCTTTATCAGGCAGAGTGGCAGGAACATTTGGCCATAGAAACATTGACCCGTCTTGACTTGGCATTCTCCCGTGATCAGGAACAAAAAATCTATGTGCAGAACCGTTTAGAGGAAAATGCGGACGAGTTGATGGGTTGGTTGGATAGCGGCGCGGTGATTTATGTCTGTGGCGCAAAAGACCCGATGAGCAAGGACGTGGAACAAACACTGATTAAAATCATTGCGGAGAAAAAATCTCTGAGCGCGGAAAATGCCGAAGACTATCTTGCGGACTTGGAAGAACAAGGCCGTTACTTAAAAGACGTTTATTAATTAAGGATATAATCATGAGTGAGAAATTATCAGCCAATGAAGGTATGAAAACAGGAAGCCGTGGTCTGCGAGGAACACTGGCCGATGGTCTTGCCAATCAAATTACAGGCGGCCTTGATGAGGTAGAGCAGCAATTGGTGAAATTCCATGGATCGTATCAGCAAGATGATCGTGATCGTCGGGCAGAGCGCGAGCGTAAAAAGCTGGAATGGGCATATTCTTATATGATCCGCTTGCGGATATCGGGCGGCGATATCACGGCTAATCAATGGCTTAAGTTACAGGATAGCTGTGATGAAAATGCCAGTGGTATTATCAAGATTACAACGCGTCAGACCATTCAGTTCCACGGTATTGTCAAGGCGCGGATGAAGCCGACAATGAAGGATTTCGATGCTTTGGGGCTGGATAGTATTGCCGCGTGCGGGGATGTGAACCGGAATGTTATGTGTGGCGCGAACCCTGCGCTGGCGCCATATCATGAGGAAGTATTTGAATTCGCAGATAAAATCAGCCTTCATCTTTTGCCAAAGACGGGTGCATTTCGTGAAATTTGGCTGGATGGTAAAAAACTGGCAGAGGGCGCACCTGCCGAGGAAGACCCGCTGTATCAGGAACGTTATTTGCCGCGGAAATTTAAAATCGCCATTGCGTTGCCGCCGCATAATGAAAATGATGTGTTTGCAAATGATATTGGCTTGATTGCAATTGGTGAGGGGGATGAATTTCTCGGCTTTAACATTGCGATTGGTGGTGGCCTTGGGGCGACCCATGGAAATAGCGCGACATATCCGCGCCGTGGTGATGTGATTGGTTTTATTCCGAAAAATAAAACATTGGATACGTTGTGGCAGATTGTCGCAATTCAGCGTGATCATGGTAACCGTGAAGATCGCAAATTATCGCGTCTTAAATATACTGTCGATCGTTTGGGCGTTGAATGGTTTAAGGAAGAAATCGAAAAGCGTTGTGATTATAAACTGGATGAGGCCAAGCCTTATGAATTTAGCTATCGCGGTGATGCGTTTGGCTGGGTTGAGGATTATCAAGGCAAATGGCATTACGGCATCTTTGTTGAGAATGGTGTGGTGAATGATGTGAATGGTTACAACATTAAATCTGCCATGCGCGAGATTACAGAAACGGAAAAATGCGGCGTGCGTTTCACGGGTAATCAGAATTTGATGTTGAGTTATGTTGATGCGAAAAACAAAGCGGCGATTGATGCGCTGTTGTTAAAGCACGGTATTGCCCATGATCAATATTCCAAATCCCGTAAAGAGGCGATTGCCTGTGTTGCGATGCCAACCTGTCCGTTGGCTCTGGCGGAGGGGCAACGTTATCTGCCTGATCTTATAACCAAGATAGACGGCTTGCAGGATAAGCATGGATTAAAGGACACACCGATTACGATCCGTATGACCGGATGTCCGAATGGCTGTGGTCGTCCGTATTTGGCGGAGATTGGCTTTGTTGGTAAGGCCGCCGGAAAATATGCGCTGCGTTTGGGCGGTGATTATGAAGGCGAGCGTCTGAACCAAGTCTATAAAGAAGAGGTCGACGAAGCAGAGATTTTAGAAACACTGGATAATTTATTCGCAGAGTTCACGGATAAAAGTAACGATAATGAACGCTTTGGCGATTACATGCACCGCACCCATTTCAAGGGGCAGGTTTTCATCGGCGCGGATCAGGAGAAAAATTCATGAGTAAGTCACTTCCCTTATATTTGCAAGAGCTGGAAGATGAGGCCATTTTCATCATCCGTGAAGCGATTGCTGTCGCAGAAAATCCGGTTTTACTCTATTCGATTGGTAAGGATTCCAGTGTATTGTTGCACTTGTTGTTGAAGGCGTTTGCTCCGGCGAAGCCACCAGTGCCGTTGTTACATGTTGATACGACATGGAAATTCAAGGAAATGATTGAGTTTCGCGACCGCGTCGTGAAACAGCATGGTTTACAGCTGATCGTGCATACCAATCAAGATGGTGTGGATGAGGGTATCAACCCGTTCGATCACGGCAGCAAGCATTATACCAATGTCATGAAAACCGATGGTTTGAAGCAGGTTTTGGATAAGCATAAGTTTGATTATATCCTTATTGGTGCGCGTCGCGATGAGGAAAAATCCAGAGCGAAAGAGCGCATTTTCTCTACGCGTAATCGTTTTCATGCTTGGGATCCTAAAAACCAGCAATCTGAATTTGGTTGGTTGTTTAACACGCGTTTGCCGCAGGGTTTCAGTTCGCGCGTATCGCCGCTATCCAATTGGACGGAACAAGATATCTGGGAATATATCCTGCATGAGAAAATTGAGCTGGTGTCTTTGTATTTCGCCAAAGAACAACCCGTTGTTGAGCGTGACGGTATGTTGATCCGCGTGGATGATGATCGCCTTCCTATTGAAGATAAAAGCGAAATTCAAAACAGAAAAGTCAGGTTCCGTACGCTGGGGTGTTATCCGTTAACCGCGGCGATGCCTTCGGAGGCAGAAACGCTGGAAGAAATTGTTGCGGAGCTGCTAGAGAGCAAAGAGTCCGAACGGCAAGGCCGCTTGATTGATAAGGACTCCGCCTCAGCCATGGAACAGAAAAAGAAGATGGGATATTTCTAAGATGAAAGATTATAAGACAATAAACTTTTTGACGTGCGGTCATGTGGATGATGGTAAATCAACTTTAATAGGTCGACTTCTTTATGATATCGACGTGGTGCCTGACGATCATATCGAGGCGGCGCGCAATGAAGAGGGGGAAATTGATTATGCTCTCTTTACGGATGGCTTGGAAGATGAGCGCAGGCAGGGCATTACTATTGATGTGGCGCATCGCTATTTTCGCTATGAAGATTGCCGTTATCGTATTGCCGATACGCCGGGGCACCTTGAATATATGCGCAATATGGCCGTTGCGGCGGTGACATCTGATGTTGCGGTGATTCTGGTGGATGCGATCCATGGTGTGCGCTTGCAAACTGTGGAATACAGCAAAATTGCGAAGTTCTTTGGTGTGCGTCAGTTTCTTGTCGCTATCAATAAGATGGACGCGGTTGATTATAGTGAAGCGCAATATAATAAAATCAAAGAGCATTACTTAAGGGAATTCGGTGCGCACAGTACGGATTGCGATATTGAATTTGTGCCTGTCAGTGCTTTGCTGGGGGATAATATTGTCACCAAGAGCGATGAGATGCCGTGGTACAAAGGGAAAACCATAATGGAGTTCCTAAAAAAGGCGGATCAGCACACATTGACGAATGATAACTTCAGATTACCTATCCAACATGTGATCAAAGATGAGGAGGGTACACGCTGGTATGGCGGTACTTTGCACGGCAAGTCTTTGACCGTTGGTGATAGCCTGACCTCTATCGAGACCGAGCAAACGGCTACTGTTACAGGCATTTATCACAGCGGGAAATCTGTTGAGCAGGCCGATAAAAGGCAAGCCATCGCGATTAGCCTTGCCGAAGATATAGATTTGTCGCGTGGCGCGGTCTTGTCGAAATCTGATAATCCAGGTTGCGTGGCAGAGGCGTTTCATGCCGAAATCTTATGGATTGATAAGAAATTGGAGGGCAAGGAATCCTTTCAGGGAATGATGAAAATGCATCATAGCGAGGTGCAAGCTCAGGTCGCTATTGAAGGTGAAAACGGTGTTTTGAAATCGGGGAAAGTGTATTTGTCGCAAGCTATTGCGATGGACCCGTTCGATGAAAACCCGCATACAGGCTTGTTTATCCTGATAGACCCCTATACAGAGCGCGTGGCCGGTGTGGGCACGGTCGGTAAGCTTATTCCGCTTCACTATCAAGGTGCTAGTGCGATTTAGGCTCCAATATGAATACCCAAAAGCGGGATTATTTGAAATTATGTTTTGCTAATATACCAATTAACATGCTATTTATAATAAAAAAAATAAATAGTTGGGTAGATAATGTCGGGAAATTCAAATCAAGAAAACATGCCATCTTTGCAAGATGCGGCGCGTCTTGCCGCGTTTGAGACGCCGCACTATCATACATCTTGTCCCATGCCGATGCATATGCCCGAGAGCTGGGAATTCATGGATTATTCGCCTGCGGGCATAGATACAGGGTTGGTGCGGGCACATGCACATGGTGAAGTTCGCTCTAAAATTACTTTTTTGAGTGGGTTTAAGGCGGATGTGATCGATTATAATACGCCGCAGCTCAGAGCGTTACAGCGCGTTGGTATAGAAATTGATATTATTGTGTTGCCTGATCCGGGGAAAGAAATTGGCTATCTACAGGATAATAGAAGAATTGTCGCAGCCGTGTTTAACGATGATCCACCGCCCGGCGGGTTAAAGGCAGGTATTCCAAATTATATTTTTGGGCATTCTCTTGGTGGCAGAGCCTTTGTGGCAAATATGCTTGATGATAATTTCTCTGAAAATATTCTGGATAATTATGCGGGCGCTGTGCTAATTGCGCCTCATTTTTCATCGCCTTATAGATCAAAACCAATTTTAAATGCCGTTTATAATACATATTGTAAATTGTTCGCGGACAAAGCGTATGGTGAGGCACCATTAGATTGGACATTCTCCGCCGTTGAAAATTTGAAGCAGAAGTTTCAGGACATGGCCAATAAGAGTTTTGTGAAAAGCATCATATACGAAGAAAAGAGCAAAGCTGTTGCTGTTGATATTTTTGACAAAAATGCGCCATCTACAACGCATGGGCAAATTCGATATTCTAATATTTTTGGTGAACGCCTGAGGAAACGCATTATAGATGATGGCGTTCCGAATGCTGCGAAAGAATTTCCTATGATTATGATTGGCGGGTCAAAGGATTTTGTGTCATGTAAAAATTATATCAAAGACGTTGCAGATGATTTTTCTGCTAAATTTTTTGAGTTTGATACGTATCACAATCCTTTTCTAGAATCTAAAGAGGCGCGGCAGTTGATATTGAGTGCTATGCAAGACATGAGCAATCATTGGCGTAACATCAATATGCCTCGTGATAATACGATTATCCATCTACAAAGAAATGGCGGTCATGCACAAGTGACTGGTTCTGCATTTGAAGATCCGATGGTTGTGCTGTAAGTATATTTAATCTGTTTATATGCAATATCTATTGTAGAGTATTTCTTATGGACATTTACCTGACCGTAAAGACGCTACATATTTTAAGCTCGACCATATTGTTTGGTACGGGCATTGGTATTGCGTTTTTTATGCTGCGCTCGTATTTCACACAAGACGTTCATGAAAAGCTGTATGCAGCGCGTAATACTGTGTTGGCTGATTATATCTTTACATTCCCCGCTGTGATTATGCAGCCTGTGACGGGGGCGTGGCTGGTGATGCAGGGCGGTTATGACTGGATGGATTTATGGCTGGTGATAACCTATGTGATTTATATCATTGCGGGGTTGTGTTGGTTGCCTGTGGTGTGGATACAAATACAGCTGAAACAAATGCTGATCCATAGCGCGGAAAACGGCGAGGCATTACCACCGCGTTATAACAAGCTGTTCAAGATTTGGTTTTTAATGGGCTGGCCGGCTTTTATTGGCTTGGTTGTTGTTTTCTTTTTAATGGTGATGAAACCGGTATGAGTGATCCTATCTTTAAATCTATATTCGGTGATGATTGGGATAATTTGCCACTCGTGATGCAGACGCATTATATGAACCGTCCCTATAGTGATGATGTCACAACGGTGGAGGGAACACTGGATGTTATGTGCAGGCAGCCCCTGAAATTCCTGTCACCAATTATGCGGTTGATGGGGCAAGTGCCAACGCATAATGAAAAAGATGTGCGCGTCACTGTGGAATTTAAGAGTGATCCCGATACAAAAGCCTTTCACTTTAAGCGTACGTTTCATTTCAAAGACGCCAAGCCCTATGTGTTTCATTCGCGCATGATGCAGATTAAGGATAACGAAGTGATAGAAGTTATGCGCTTTGGCTTGGGGTGGAAGATGCTCTATCTGTGGGATGGAGAGAAGGTCGTGTTGCAACATCGAGGTTATGCGCTGCACTTGTTCGGGTATTTTATGCCTGTGCCGCTGACATTGTTTATGGGCAAAGGCTACGCCGAGGAAACCGCCATTGATGATAAGACCTTCGATATGATCACGCACATTACGCACCCGTGGTGGGGTAAGGTATACGAGTATAAGGGGCGGTTTAAAACATCATGAAAGCACTAGTATTGAGAGGCGAAGTAGTTGATATGAGCGAGAACTCGTTTGAGGTTCATAAAGAATTGATATGGGTTGATGCGCCAGAATACGTCCACATAGGTTGGCTTTATGATGGAGAAAACTTTTTGCCGCCACCTCCGCAAGCCCCCGGAACGGGTGGAAAAGGCGGCTCAGCCGTAGGAGGCGATATTAATATTGGTGGTCGTGGAGGTGATGGAGTAATTGGAGGACAAGGTGGAAACGCGATAAGTGATGATGGGATTAACATTGCTGGTGATGGTGGTAGGGGATATGGCAGCGCCACAAGTCAAAGAAGTACAGAAACGTCACTGCAAGACTCTGTTATATTGGAACCTAATTTTTTTGGGATAGGTTTGGATATTAGAAAGTTTTTTCAAGCGTGCATGGATAAAATAAATGTCTTCAAACGTTGATATGAACATAAAACGTGTCCTGATCATCGGCGGCTATGGGAATTTCGGGGGCTTTATTGCGAAGGTGCTTGCGCGGGAAAGTAACATTCAGGTTATTATCGCGGGGCGTTCGCTTGAGAAAGCGCAGGGCTTTGCGGGTGACATAGCGGCGGTTAATAAGGTTGAATGTGCGCAGCTTGATATTACGAGCGATATTACAGGTGCGCTGGCGGAAATTAAGCCTGATATTGTTATCCATACCTCCGGCCCGTTTCAGGCGCAGGGCTATGATGTGGCGCAGGCTTGTATTGTGCAAGGGGCGCATTATATAGACTTGGCGGATGGGCGGGACTTTGTTGACGGTATTACCGCGCTGAATACGCAAGCGGCGGAGGCCGGCGTTTTGGTTATCAGCGGGGCGAGCTCTGTTCCGTGTCTTACTGCGGCGTTGGTGGATTATTATAAAGATGAATTTGAGACGCTGGATACACTTGATTACGGCATTACCACGGCGCAGAAAACTGCGCGGGGTTTGGCGACGACGGCGGCGATTTTGGGGTATACGGGACAGAAGTTTAAAACGCTGGTCGATGGTCAGCAAAGTGACATCTATGGATGGCAGAATTTGCGCGTGCGTAAGTTTCAGGGGCTGGGTTGGCGGTTATTGGGGAATTGTGATGTGCCGGATTTATCCTTATTTCCGCGCCGCTATCCTGATCTTAAAACGATTAGGTTTTATGCGGGGCTGGAAATACCCTTTATCCATATCACGCTTTGGATGCTGTCATGGTTGGTGCGGATTGGTCTTATCAAGAATTTACAGAAAACCGCGCCACTCTTGTTGAAGGTATCTTATCTGTTTGATTGGTTGGGAACGGATCGTAGTGCATTCTATATGGCACTATCGGGGCAGGGGAAAGACGGCGCGGATAAGGTGGTTACATTTGTACTCACGGCGCGTTCGGGGGATGGGCCGTACATTCCGGTTATGCCGGCTATCTTAATAGCAAAAAAGATTGTGAATGGTAGTGAGCATGGCATTGGCGCGCATCCGTGCGTTGGGTTTATTAGGCGGGATGAATATCTTGGTGCATTGAATGATTTGGATATTCATTGGACGGAAGAATGAAACCCTAGGGTGTTAACGAGTTCTTATTGAATATTTATTATGGTCATTCCTGTGTTCACGGGAAATGCAATGTTTCTCTGAATCTTATCTTGAACAGGAGAAAATATATTATGAAAACACTTTCTAAGTTAGCTCTTCTTACGAGCGTCTTACCTTTGGTATGGGCTGCACCCGCAACCGCCAAAGATCTGGGTAATAGTGTATGGGCGAAAGAACGCTTTCAAATTCGCGTACGTGGAATTGGTGTGCTTCCGGAGGGTGGTGGTAATACAACCATTAACGGTTCTCCCGAGGCTGATAACGCATATGTACCGGAAATAGATTTTACGTACTTCTTCACAGAACATATCGCAGCAGAACTTATTTTGGCGACATCGCCACATAGTCTCAGTTTAAAAAACAGTGATTTAGGCGACCTTGATTTGGGCGATACGATGTTATTGCCTCCTACATTGACGTTGCAATATCACTTTACGCCGGATAATAAATTCAGCCCGTATATCGGCGCAGGCCTTAACTATACGATAACGTATAATGATAGCCATGGACGTGATACGACAAGCCTAAGTGCAGGTAATAGCTTTGGTCTTGCTTTGCAAGCAGGGGCTGATTATTGGATTAGTGAGCATTGGGGCGTTAACTTTGACGTTAAAAAGATATGGTTGGATGTTGATGCTTCGATTAATAGCGGCGCTATTACTGGAAATGTCGAGCTTAACCCTTGGATTATCGGAACCGGTGTTTCTTATCGGTTCTAAGACAATCTCAATTACGTTTGTTTCTTTTGTTTTACCTGTATTTTGATCTGGTCACGACCGCTTATATTTAGTATTCATACCCTATATATAATCTGATTAAAATATAAGGTGAAACATGGAAACAAAAGCTGCAATTGCCTATAAGGCAGGATCTCCACTTGTTATTGAAACGGTTCAACTTGACGGGCCGAAAGCCGGAGAAGTTCTTGTCGAGGTTATGGCAACAGGTATTTGTCATACGGATGCTTTTACGTTATCCGGTGATGATCCCGAGGGAGAATTTCCCGCGATCCTTGGTCATGAAGGCGCAGGTGTTGTACGCGAAATTGGTGAAGGTGTAACATCCATTGCCGTTGGTGATCACGTTATTCCGCTTTATACGCCGGAATGTAGAGAATGTGATTACTGTCTACATCCAAAGACAAATTTATGTCAGAAAATCAGATCGACGCAGGGGCGGGGGCTTATGCCTGATGGCACGTCGCGCTTTTCTTTGAATGGAAAGCCTATATTGCATTATATGGGGTGTTCTACATTTTCTAATTTTACCGTTATGCCTGAAATTTCCGTTGCGAAAGTGCGCAAAGACGCGCCGTTTGATAAAATCTGTTACATCGGTTGCGGCGTAACAACGGGCATTGGCGCGGTTGTTTTTGATGCGAAGGTTGAATACGGATCAACGGTTGCTGTCTTTGGCTTGGGCGGCATTGGTTTGAATGTTATTCAGGGCGCGAAAATGATTGGTGCCAGCAAGATTATCGGCATTGATCTCAACGAGGATAAAGTTGAGCTGGCCAAGAAATTCGGTATGACGGATTTTATTAACCCCAATAAATGCGAAAATCTGGTTGAGGCGATTTGCGACCTTAGCAATGGCGGTGTTGATTATTCATTCGAATGTATCGGCAATGTTGATGTGATGCGCGATGCGTTGGAGTGTTGCCATAAAGGCTGGGGGGAGAGTATCATTATCGGCGTTGCTGGTGCGGGTAAGGAAATTTCAACCCGTCCGTTTCAATTGGTGACAGGGCGCGTTTGGCGTGGCTCGGCGTTTGGTGGGGCGCGCGGGCGTACGGACGTTCCTAAAATTGTGGATTGGTATATGGATGGTCGTATTAATATTGATGACCTCATCACCCATAAAATGCCATTGGAAGATATCAACAAAGCCTTTGACCTGATGCATGCAGGCAAAAGTATTCGCAGCGTTGTGGAGTTTTAGATCTATGAGTACAGCAATAAAATGTGACAAAACGGCGCGGGTTCATGGCGGCACTCTTGGGTATTATTCTCATGTGAGTGTGAAGACAGGGACGACAATGCGTTTTACTTTGTTCTCGCCGCCGGAAGGTAAAAAAAGTGGTGGCCTTGTTGTGTTTTTATCAGGCTTAACCTGTACCGAGGATAATTTCACGACAAAGGCAGGGGCATACCAGCAAGCTGCTGCGCTTGGCTTAAGTATTCTCGCGCCCGATACATCCCCGCGCGGCGAAGGTGTCGCTGATGATGATGCCTATGATCTTGGGCAAGGGGCAGGGTTTTACCTGAACGCTACGCAAGCCCCATGGGCGCAGCATTTCCAAATGGAAAGCTATTTGATTGAAGAGCTTATTCCACAATGTGAAGAAAAGTTCGATTTAGACCCAAATAAGAAATCTATTATGGGGCATTCGATGGGTGGGCATGGTGCGTTGACCTTGTATTTTAAATATCCTGATTTGTTTTGCTCATGTTCGGCTTTCTCGCCGATTGTTGCGCCGTCACAAGTGCCGTGGGGGCATAAAGCCTTTGCCGCATATATCGGGGATGATCAATCTGCTTGGAAAAATCACGATGCGTGCGCGTTGGTTGAAAGTGCAGAAAATGCGTCGTCAAATGCAGAGATACTGATCGATCAGGGCTTGGCGGATGATTTTCTGAAGGAGCAATTGCGCCCTGAATTATTCAAAGATGCTTGTGCCAAGGCAGGGCAAACACTTACTCTGCGTTTGCACGAAGGTTATGATCACAGCTATTTCTTTATCCAAAGTTTTATGGATGACCATTTGGCGTGGCATGCAAA
The DNA here is from genome assembly GCA_002401695.1 of Alphaproteobacteria bacterium. Classification (GTDB taxonomy): domain Bacteria; phylum Pseudomonadota; class Alphaproteobacteria; order Micavibrionales; family Micavibrionaceae; genus UBA1672. Next base: position 625,578 of record NVTV01000001.1, on the reverse strand, counting down.
GTATATGGTGCCTTGATTGGCATACTTTTGTATGTAATTGATTAAAATCAAGTATCCTTTGTGGTTATGGCTGTAGAGTGGTGGTCCGAATTACGCGTTTCTGCAACAATGGATATCCTATGCCTCAATCTATAACGCCTACTGGTGTTGAACAATTTTTTGATAAAGACGAAATTATCGTGAGTAAGACTGACTTGAAAGGTCGGCTAACTTATACAAATCGGGTTTTTATGCGCCTCGCAGGCTATAACGAGAAAGAGCTGTTGGGGCAACCACACAATTTGATCCGTCACCCTGATATGCCACGTTGTGTGTTTAAATTGCTTTGGGATACGCTGCAATCTAAAAAAGAGATTTTTGCCTATGTTGTTAATATGTGCAGAAATGGTGATCATTATTGGGTTTTTGCGCATGTTACCCCCTCTCTTGATGGGGAGGGTAATATTAATGGTTATCATTCCAATCGCCGTGTGCCGGATCGCAAAGTGCTTGATGGAACAATTATCCCTTTGTACAAACGGTTGCTTGCGGAAGAGCAGCGACACAAAAATACAAAAGAAGGCATGAAGAGTAGTTTTAAAATGCTCGTAGATATATTGGAAGAAAAAGGAATTGGGTATGATGAATTTATCTTCTCTCTCTAAAGTTAAAATCGCTGCTTTTCTCGCTATGGGGACAGCCATTCTATCAACGCTGATCGGGTTTTTAGGTGGTTCCGCGATGCAAGCTATAAGTTTGTTGTTTTTGCTGGGTACGTTGGGTTCTTTGACGGCAACATTGTATTTTCAACGTAAGCTTGAAAAGGAAATTAAGCGCACAAAAATAGTATGCAAATCTTTGGCTAGAGGAAATTTCGAAACACGTTTGACGAATATTGTTGAAGGCGGCGATTTCGGTGAATTTCAGTGGGCTCTCAATGAAATGACTGACACGACGGATGCGTTCGTGCGTGAGGCCACCGCCGCGATGGAATATGTCAGCCGTAATCAATATTTCCGGCGCATTTTGGAGGATGGCATGCAAGGTGATCTTCTCAGTGGTGCGCGGATCATTAATCGAGCGACTGAAAGCGTGGGTGCTAAAATGAATGGTTTTGTCGTAATCGCGAATGATTTTGATGGATCGTTGAAAGAGGTGGTCAAGGATATTAATACAACGGTTTCCAGCCTTTCCAAGACAGCGAACTCTATGGAAGAGACTGTTGCTTTGACGCGGGAGGGGGCGGATGCGGCTGTGTCTAGTTCTGATGAAACGTCCGTGAATGTGCAGGCGATTTCTGCTGCTGCTGAAGAAATGTCGAGTTGTATATCGGAAATTTCTCAACAGGTGACGCGTACTTCTGATATTGCACAAAGCGCAGTTCAAGAGGCCGAAGAATCAGGCCGGACTGTACAAGAACTTTCCCAAAATGCGGAAAAAATTGGCGATGTTGTTCAAATTATTGACAAAATTGCGGAGCAAACCAACCTTCTGGCTTTGAATGCAACAATCGAAGCGGCGCGCGCAGGGGATGCAGGTAAAGGTTTTGCCGTTGTTGCCTCGGAGGTGAAAGATTTGGCTGGGCAGACTGCGGCGGCGACAGAGGAAATCAGTGAACAAATTACTGGTATTCAGGCGGCGACAGAAAAGGCGATTGAGTCTTTTTCCGGTATTGGAAAAACGATTGGAGAGATTAATGAGGCCGCAACAGCCGTGGCCGCTGCAATTGAGCAACAGAGCGCCGCATCGCAGGAGATTGCTTCCGGTGCGGGTAGGGCTGCGGCAGGGACGGATTATGTTGCAGGCAATGTGAAAGAAATTAACCAGGGTATTGCGCAGGTAGATGAAGCCGCAAAACAGGTCTTAAGCGTCACAGGGGAGCTGTCAGAGCATGCGACAAAGAAAGTCGAGGCTTTGTTGGGTAAAATGGGTGTCTTTATGACAGAGCTTAAGAAGATTACTTAGCGTCTGGATTATTCCTGCGACCAACCCAACCGCGACATTATGGCGGAAATGGCAAAATCAACATTCTATAGAACGTAGAAGCAGTAAACCTAAAGAGGCAGTTTTTGCAGCAGCTTTACGACTTTTCGCGTTTTGTCACTAAACAGGCTGGGTGTGTACCATGCACTGGCCGCGCGTTTGCTGATTTCGCCGAGTGTCGGATAGGGCGCAATCATACCTGTTATGGCACTGATTTTAAGGCCGGAAGAGATTGCTAATGCCCATAGGCCGATCAGCTCACCTGCTTGTGGTCCGACGATAGATGCGCCGAGGATAATGCCTTTTTTATTGGTCACAACGCGGATTTCCCCTGTGGTTATTCGCTCTGAAATGGCGCGGTCATTCTCATCGAAATGCCATGAGGTGATTTTAATGTTGCCACCGTGTTTTTCACGGGCGGCGGTTTCGGTTAAGCCGACTTGTGCCAGTTCAGGATCAGTATAGGTCACCCATGGCAGAGCTTTATAATCCACTTTCGCCCAAAACATTTTAAAGCAGACTTGCTTGATAATGATGCCCGCGTGATAACCCGCAACATGGGTGAATTGCGGCCCGCCTGCGACATCGCCGATTGCGAATATGTTCTTGGTGGAGGTTCGTAAATGCGGATCAACCGTGATGCCTTTTTTATCGTGAATAATGTCGGCTTTATCCAGATTGAGCGTTTCTATATTTGGCGCACGTCCTGCGGCGATCAGAAGGTGAGAGCCGGTGATCTTTTGCTCTTCACCGTCTTTTTCAATGATAATGGTGATATCATTCGCGCCATGAATGACTTCTTTGACGGAGATGTTTTCGTGTAACCCAATGCCTTCATCAAGCAATGCTTTGCGGACAATATCGACATTACTTTGGTCATCGCGGGGTAGGATTTCGCCCATATCAAAGACACTCACCTCACAGCCTAAACGGCGATGTGCTTGCGCCATTTCAACGCCAATCGGACCGCCGCCAATAATCAGGAGGTGATCGGGTTTTTCTCGTAAAGCAAAGATTGTTTCGTTGGTGAAAACTTTGTCTTTATCGAGGCCGAGGATAGGCGGCACAACTGCGCGTGATCCTGTGGCAATAATGAAGTACCGCGCCGTAATGATATGCTCACCCGCCTGAATTGTATCGGGCGCGATGAAGCGGCCTTCCTCTAATATTACATTGACGCCAAGATCTCTGAAACGCTCGGGCGAGTCATTGGGCGCGATGGTTCTTATGGTCTCGAAGACGTGATCCTTAACGGCGGAAAAATCGATATCCGGTTCATGGGGGGCAATGCCTTTGATGTCGCTTTTGCGGTGGGCTTGTGCGCGCTTTCCTGCGGCGAGTAGGGCTTTGGAGGGGACACATCCCGTATTCAGGCAATCACCGCCCATCTCTGCGCGTTCTAACAACACGGTTTCAAGACCAAGCTGCGCGGCGCCTGCTGCGACGCTTAAACCGCCGGAGCCTGCGCCAATAATACATAAATCTACTTTGATTTCTTTTGTCATGTTAATTCATCTTGTTGAGTGACCAATCATATTCCATGAATCTCAGATCATGGTTTTGATTGATGGGTTGATAATCTGTAAGCCAGCCTTTGATGTCGCCATTTTTAAAATCCGCTGCAAACCATTTGAAAATTTTACTGACATAAATAGTATCATTTCCAATATGTAAGCCTTTGCCCGCGTTGTTAAGTGTGAGGCGCACTTGATCGTTAAGCTGAGCGTTCAAATTTTCTGCTCTATAGGATTCATCCTGTAAATCGGGGCAGGAGATAGAGGCGCAGTTGATGGCGAAATGGATGCGGGCATCGTTCATCGGGCGCAAAATTTTATGTTCGATATGATTCAGTGTGTAATGGTGCTTGGCCAATGCCCATGAATGTTTTTTCCAAGGGTTGGTGAAGAGAGAGCCTAGGTTTTTAATGCTGCTGCGCTCATTTTCTCGCACGATCAATTCAATGGTTAGAAAATTATAGGCGTTGATCCAAAAGGCTTTTTCGTCGTTGTCTTGATAGGCGTTCGGATCTTCTGCCAGCAATAGAGCGAGAGCTTGCTTGTGCCTTTGGTCGGATGCCCAGCTATCATAATTCACACCGTTATAGGCAATGTTGCCCGTTTTAACGGGGGTTACATACGCACTTAGCAAGCTATCATAAAGAGACAGGAATTTTTGATACTCCGCCCCCGCGTGGCTATTTTGCGGAAAAGCTAACAGGCAAGCCACCACCAGCGCGACAGAGGTTTTACGGTTTTTGAGCTGTTTATAAAGCGTAGGAATTAAAGCGAATAAGCCCAGCAGAGAAAAAGCCAAAAGCGTTTGTATAGAAATCAAATCATTGAGGCTTTCGATATCCGCTAATTGTTGCCCTAGATTCACGTAAACGAAACTGCCGGGGATAATGCCGAAGAAGGTTGTTAGGATGAATATCCTTGGCTTTACATTGAACAGAGCGGGTACGATATTCACCAGAAAAAATGGAAAGACAGGAATAAGCCGCATGAATAACAGATAGCCTGTTGCATTATCCTTCATATTGTCTTCAATGCGTTTATACATGCCGCCTGCCTTTTCGCGCAATGTCACGCCAAGTGAGGTTTTGGCGATGAGGAAAATAATGGTCGCGCCAATGGTGGCGGCGGTGACGACATATAGTGTGCCTAGCCATGTCCCGAACAAAAACCCACCCATCAGCGTCAATAATGTGGCGGCGGGCAAGGATAGCGCAACGAATATGATGTAGACGGCCATAAAGCCAACAGCCGTTAGAATAGGGCGTTCTGCGACCATGTTCAGCATCGTGTCTTTATTTTCCTGAAGTGCATGTAAGGAGAGTTTCTCATGCAGCCCCGATGCATAGGCGATAACCATTAATAGAGTTATCACAACGAGAGGCAGCCAGCGTTTCAGGTTTTTTATCTTCATAAGTTACCAATATCTTATCAGAATGATTTGTATTAATATTCGAGTTACTGTGAGGTGAGGTTACAAAACAATATTTGTAACCTTTGGCTTTCAAACACGAACCATTATGATTGAATTCTATTTTGACTCTTCTTCAAGAAGATAGCACAAAATGATTAGCTTAGACTAAGGAGAAAATATGTCGCAACAAACACTCGATGATGTTCAGGATTACTACGGAAAAGTTTTAGAGACCACTGAGGATCTGAAGACCAGTGCGTGTTGCCCGTTGGAAGCACCACCCGCACGCGTACAGGCTTTATTGAAAAACGTACATGATACGGTGCAGGCCAAGTTTTATGGCTGTGGTTCGCCTTTGCCTTTGGCGGCGGAAGGTTGCACGGTGCTTGATTTGGGTTGCGGTTCGGGGCGTGATGCTTATTTGCTCAGCCAGATTGTGGGTGAGAAGGGGCGCGTTATTGGCGTTGATATGACAGACGAGCAGCTTTCCGTGGCCAATCAGTACGTTGGCTGGCACATGGATAAATTTGGTTACAGCAAACCGAATGTTGAGTTTGTGAAGGGCTTTATTGAGGATTTAAGCACTGCAGGCATAGAAGATAACAGTGTCGATATCGTTATCTCTAACTGCGTCATTAATCTGTCTCCCGACAAGGAAAGAGTATTTAAGGAAATTTACCGTGTTTTGAAACCGGGCGGAGAGTTGTATTTCTCTGATGTGTTTTCGGGGCGGCGTATTCCTAAGGCTTTGATGAGCGATAAAATCCTGCTGGGCGAATGTCTTGGCGGGGCAATGTATACCGAGGATTTCCGCCGCATGATGACAGATATCGGCATTCCCGATACGCGCGTGACATCTAAGCGTCAGTTAACGCTTGATGATGCTGATGTTGCGCAAAAAGTGGGCATGATTGATTTTTATTCTATGACCATGCGCGCTTTTAAAGTTGAGCTGGAAGATATTTGCGAGAATTATGGCCATGTTGCGTATTACAAAGGCACAATTGCCGAATGCCCGCACAGTTTCATTCTGGATGATAATTATGAATTTAAAACTGGTGTGCCAGTGCCAGTTTGTGGCAATACGGCAAATATGTTGAGCCAGACACGCTTTAAAGATCATTTTAGAATTGATGGCGATTTTTCAACGCATTATGGCGTGTTTGAGTGTGGCTCTGGTGCTGTCGAGTCCGAGGCATGTTGTTGAATGGCGGAGATGCTTGCACAGGTTAGTATTATTATTCCTGTTGCGGGTGGTGAAACGGCGCATGAACGATTGCTGGATGATTTGAAGGGGCTGGAGTGTGAGATTATTCTGTCCTCTGAAGGTTCGCGTGCGAAAAGCCTGAATAAAGGCGCCGCAAAAGCCAGTCAACCGTTCCTATGGTTCTTACATGCCGATAGCCGTGTCAGCGCAGAGAATATAGCCGCTTTGGCGCAGGCCATCGAAAATTACGCTCAGGTGTTACATTATTTTGATTTGGCTTATGAGGAGGGCGGCTTGCCTGCGCTTAATGCATGGGGTGCGAATATTCGCACCCGCGTGTTTGGATTGCCTTATGGCGATCAGGGTTTTTGTCTTTCGAAAGCTGTCTTTGATGATATTGGCGGCTATCCCGAGAACGCGCCGTATGGAGAGGATTTACTGTTTGTTCGTTTGGCCAAACAATCGGGCATCACGCTGAACCGCGTGCCGTCAAAGCTGCTAACCAGTGCGCGTAAATATCAGCAACATGGCTGGCTAAAGCTAACGGTTTTGCGGCAATGGCAGATGTTAAAATTAATGGGACAGAAATTATGAGTACAGGGGTTGCGATCTTTGTGAAAACGCCAACGCTTTCGCCTGTTAAAACGCGGCTGGCAGCGGGGATAGGTGATGCGGCGGCGCAGGCGTTTTATGACCACAGCGTTAAGGCGGTTGCGGAAACGGTGAAGGCTTTGGATGTTACCGCGTATTGGGCGGTGGCGGAGGAGGACGGCGTTGGTGATCCTTTGTGGCAGGACTTCCCTAATCTTCACACGGGGGATGGCTGTTTGGGCGCGCGCCAGCATCATATTTATGAGACGTTGTTGCAGAAGCATGATCGGGTTGTTCTTATCGGTGCAGACGCGCCGCAGATTTCAACTGAAATCATGGAAAGGGCGGTTATTGCTCTGGATATGCATGATTTCACGATTGGGCCTGCGCGTGACGGGGGATATTATCTTTTCGGTGGGCGGGTCTCAACTGATTTGAAAATATGGACTTCAGTGCCGTGGAGCACGAGTATGACGCGCGAAAGGCTTGAGGCTGTATTGCCTTCGCGTCCTGCTGCTTTGCCTATGCTAACGGATGTAGATCGGGAAGATGATTTGCAATATATAGGTGATGAAATGCCCGCGGATATGAATGCGGGGCAAGTGCATTTGTTGGAATGGATTGAAGGGCGTGGGCGCTGTATCGCGCGGCACGGCTAGTTTTTACGCCTCAGAGATCGAGCATGCACCGCCGCCAAGAACACAGAATTTGGAGCAATGCGGATGGTTCAAGTGAATGGCCTTGGAGGCTTCTTTTAAGCTCTTCCCCATATTGAATTGCTGATCATAGGCCAGCAACGTACACGCCATAACGGAGAGTTTTTCATCGCCCTTACGCTTAACCACCATACGTGATGACGCACACATCATATCGTCGGGATCAACATTTAAAATGCCCCAGCACGCTGTTGTAATTTCCGGCACAGGCACATTTTCATCCATCTCGGGGAACAGCATCAGTTGTTTCTTATCGTGAGCATCAATTTTAATATTGTGCTGTTTTAGGAAGGTATCAAAGCCTTGTCGTAATTCGCTTTCTTCTTCCCCCCAAAGGGTGCGTCCGGCAATGTCGATTGTGAAATCATGGTTAGACAGCCATTTTAGCCCCAGCACCATTGGTTCCCAAGATCTGGGGCCGCGCTCTTCCTCGTGGCGCTCGCGTTTGAAATGGTCAACTGAAATGCGTAGTGTCAGGGCGCTTGCGTACGTATCTTTAAGGCGCAGCAGGTCATCTTCGTATTTCATCATGGGGCGCATGGCGTTTGTCAGTACCAGCAGTTTGAAGCCACGCTCAAGGCATTCCTCTATGATTGGAATGATGTCAGGATTCATAAATGGTTCCCCGCCTGTAATGCCGATTTCTTCGGTGGGGTAGTCTTCTTTTGCGATTTCATTCAGATAAGTGATGACTTCGCCGTGGGTCAGGTAAACCAATGCGTCATTCTTGGGCGTGGATTCAATATAACAATTAACGCAGGCCAAATTGCACAATGTACCCGTGTTAAACCACAAGGTCTTCAGCGCGGTCAGATCAACCCATGCACGTTTTTCACCCGTGGCGGTGATCGTGGGATCGGAGAATTTTGTTTCGGTTTTCATTATGCTTAATTCTGAAGTTTTCAAAGAAAGTTACATTTCCTTATGGTGCAATATTTTTTAAGATCGGTGAAGTGGTGATTGCATGGCGTTATGTGTTATCTGACGTTTCTTCTTTCTCCATTAAAGTAACGTTTGGTGACGCACGCACGAAGTAGGGGGTAATGATCTTCAATTAGAAAAGTAGAGATAATGAAACCCACTATAGCCATAAAATTTATAACTCTTTTTGCCACAGTGTTCCTTATGCCGCAGCTTTCGTTTGCAGAGGTTGGTGAGAAAATACCAATGACAAAGGCTTTCGTTTATACGGAGGTGCAGAACTCCGTGCCGTTTGGTCAAATTCCGTGGGCAAAACGTAATCCTGTTATATCTTCACAAGCGGGCTTCATTAGTAAAACATGGCTTTCCGGTCTTGGTAATAATTCAGTTGGCGGGATTTATTCCTTTGATAGTATGGAAAATGCGCAAAAATATGTCACTGAATTTTTCCCTAAGGCGGTTAGTAAGCAAGGCGTTGCCCATACGACTCGTATTTTTGATGCTGTTGTTACCGAGGAAGCGAGCCGCGATATGAATTCTCCGCATTTTGGTGGCGCGATACCGACCAAGCCGGGAGCCTTTGTTTATACAGAGCTACAAATTACATTGTTGTTTGCGGATGTTCCGTGGCAAGAGCGCAACCCTGTATTGAAAAAAATACCCGGCCTTCTTTCGAAGACATGGCTTAGTGGGGTTAATAATACAATCGGTGGGTTTTATGCGTTTGATACGATCGAGAATGCAAAGCATTTTGCGATAGAGGAATTTCCGAAAACTGCTGCGAAAATGAATGCTGCTGTTTATACGCGTATTTTTGATGCCAGCGTTGTAGAAGAGGCAAGCCGTGGTATGCACTCACCGTTCTTTCAATAAACAGCATAGCAAAAAGTCTGATGATGCGGGAGTGTACCAAAAACGGCTTAGTAATGTTCGTCTTTGCTGTTAATCGGCTTGTTTGACGCGGATTTTGTTTTTGCCGACTTTACTGCCGTGAAGCTCTTTAATCGCGATTTCGCCTTCATGCTCTAACGCCATTTCCACAAAGGCAAAGCCCTTGGACTTGCCGCTATCCTCATTTAGAACAAGGGTACATGCCTTGATATTGCCATAAGTTTTGAAAAGCTCGGCTATGTCTTGCTCGCTAAGATCACGAGGTAAATTTAGGGCGATGAGTTTCATGTTACGGCTCCGATGGACAAAAGATATGTGTGTGAGTACCATAGGTGTGCAATATTGCAAAGTTAAAAGGAGCGCGAACACTATGTCAGAGTTAAAAATTGATATCGAAACTATGGGACGTTTGGCCAGAGCCTTGGCCTTTATCGGATCCGAAGGTGATCCGGCCGTGGTCGCACTGCGCGCCGCAGTGGAGAGCGAAGACCCCAAAGACATTAAAAACGCCCGCACCCTGTTTATGCGCATCAACGCCGGACACCGAAATGCGGCACTGGCGATGCTTATGGATCCTGATTAAGTTTCCTTAAACGCGTAAAAAGCGCGTTAATAGGAAACATTATGTATCGCAAGAGCGGCAGCGAGGCGCGTGGTGTGTGCCTTAATGTTATTGTTATAGCCGCTGTGGGCAATGTATTGGTGCCTAAAAATCATATCAATCACCTGCGTTACGCTTAATTTTGTTGACGTAGCGCACAAACAAGGCTTAGTATCTCCAAGTTTGATTATTAAATACCCGTTTTCCTTTCAATTTTGTCTGGTTTAACTGAGGTAACGCATTATCAGACAAAACAATTCAGTCACAACGTTGTGACTGGAAATATACCGCGACTTGCAAAAGGAAAAATTACAATGGCAACAGGTACAGTAAAATGGTTTAACCCAAATAAGGGTTTTGGTTTCATCGAGCCTACAGACGGCGGCCAAGATGTGTTTGTACACATCAGCGCAGTTGAAGCATCAGACCTTAATGGTTTGAATGAAGGTCAAAAGGTTGAGTATGATATCCAAGAAGACAAAGGTAAGCAATCAGCTTCCAACTTGAAAGAAGCCGCTTAATTTAAACGCGTCTTATAAAGATTAGAAACACGGGTTGCCTTTGGTTTCCCGTGTTTTTTTAAGCGCCCACCCATTGGGCCAAGATAAATGACCCGGACGCTTCGCGTTTTGGGGTTTCACAATATTACCAAGAGAGTTTTCAGTATGAATAAAATAACGATGGAAGAATTAAAAAGCGGGATGTGCCGTTGGCCTTTTGGCAATACCGAGGACGAGGGGCTTTCTTTTTGTGGCAAGCCGAGCGATCCTGCGGCGCCCTACTGTGAAGAACACACGATAATGGCGCAAGCCCCCAGCCGCAGACCTAAAGCGACTTAGATTAAGTTTCCTTAAACGCGCCAAAGCGAATATCAAAACATTCATGCTGTGCAGGAAACATTATGCATCGCAAGAGCGGCAGCGATGGCGCGGCGCGTGGTGTTTACTTTTTGGACGTGTGGTTTACAAGAGGTGAGGGTGTGTTGAATGTTTGATTCCATCGGCAGGACAACATTTGAGTGATAAGGCAAAATATGAAAAACATAATCGCTATTATAATTTTTGTAGTTTTCTTTCCTTTTTCTGCCGATGCCCTCGGCTATGAAAGAGGGCACCTAGGCTGTATTAAAAGCATGAGAATGCAAGAACATGTATTAAAAGGACAGTACGCTGAAACTACTTTAAAATTTCCTTTAGCTTTTTTTGGAGATAAATATGCGTACAATATAGGGTTAGAAAAAAAAGCAGGTCGCAGTCTATCTTCAAATATTCGCTTGAGTGTAGATATTAGAAATATGAAGCCCGCTTGCCTTAGTGAAGATTACGGGAAAAATGGTTCATTGCCGCCAAGATTTATTTCTGTTCGTATAAATAAGAGTTTTCCAGAAGCTATTCATTACAAATTTCTTCAAAATACATACAAATATTCTGAATATATAAAAACAGATAAACATGGTTTTAAGGTTTACAGAGATATACGTAACGCAAATAACCAAAAAATAGGCATCGGTGTTAGAGAGTTGTTAGTACCACCAGATAACATGTTTGATTACCCTGTTCAGATTAGATGTAGCTATTCTAGCCGAAGACCTGTGGGAGAAGATAATAAACTTTGTATTTTCTATACATTATTAGGCAATCACATCTATTTGGAATATCTGTTCCACTCATCTCAGTTTCCTGATTTGAGTGAACTTGATCGCAAAATAAAAGAGTTTGTGTCAACACTAATTATAAAGCAAGACGTCTTTGATGAAAATAAAATGGTGACAAATACAGAAAAGACTTGTGAAGGCACAGTATCTGTTAGTCTCGGCAAGGTTAATTTAAACCTTGCCAGAACAAACATTTTCATTAGACCTAACAAGGTTCGTTTCCATGGGATGGATGGCCCGAAATATAATTGCAAGATGGAGACAATAAATGGCATTGAGACTATCCTTTTTGAACCTTACGGGAAAAAAGAACGTGTAATAATAGGTAACAATGTAATGGGAAAAACAACGTATCAAAAATTTAGTAGGACTACCCAAGATAGCTTAAATAATGGACAATACAAAAATCTTGATAATGGGGTATTTGTTTATTCCACAAAGCATATTCACCGATACCTTATACCAAACGCACTACTTGAAACACGTAACGGTGAACCCATAATTATAGATTGTCATGTAAAACCGATAAAAGATCTTGAAAAAGAATTTGATTATGAAGTTTGTCGAACACGATATATTCACTCAAGCGGCATATCGGTTTACCATTCCATGTATAGGCGTTTTCTTCAGTCCCATGAAGAAGTAGACAGAGTAAAAGACATATACGATCAACTAAACTAAGATTAAAATGATCTCTTGTTTCCCGTAATCTATATTATCAACTACGTAAGTTAAAGTACGCCTAGTACCGCAAGACTACTTATACTCTTTAGAAGAAGACAATGAAGGTATTGATTTTCATATTTCAAACCCTACCCCCCCGACACTTCCATCCATTGTGTTTCTGCCACCACTAAATCTGCCAGCACTTTGGTGTGGGTTTCTTGGATTTTGGCGGTGTCGATGTTGGGTTGTGTGTAGAAGCCGTCTGCACTCATTAAGGATTCAAGCTCGGTTTTTTGGGTTTCCAGTTTGGCTATTTCTTTTTCGAGCTTGGCAACGGCTTGTGGATTTACATCTGTGGTGGTTTTTGTTGGCTCAACCGTATCCTTCTTTTTCTTCTTCTTTTTGTCGCCCTTACGCTCATCACGGCGGGCTTGAATTGTGAACTTGCGGTAATCCTCCAGATCGCCGTCAAAATGGCTGCACGCACCATCTTTGACCAACCACAGGCGGTCTGCAACGCGTTCAATCATATTCGGATCATGGCTGACGATAATGATCGCGCCTTCATAGCCGTTCAAGGCCTGCACCAAGGCTTCACGCGCATCAATATCAAGGTGATTGGTTGGCTCATCCAGCAACAGAAGATGCGGTGCATCAAAGCTCATAAATGCGAAGAGTAACCGCGCTTTTTCGCCCCCGCTTAAAGTAGAAATTTTGTTATCTGAAAGCTGTCTCGAAAACCCGAACGCGCCGAGTTTCGCGCGCACAACAGGCTCGCTCACCTCGGGGTATTTTTGACGCATCATGGTCATCATTTCTTCATAGGCGGTGGCGTTTACGTCCAGCTCCTCTGTTTGATGCTGCGAGAAATAGCCGATGCGCAGTTTGTTGGAGCGGAAAAGCGACCCCTCCATCACGCCCAGCTTTCCGGCGATCAGTTTCATCATCGTGGATTTACCATTCCCGTTCGCGCCCAAAATGGCGATACGATCATCGCAATCGATGCTCTCATGAACATCGCGCAGGATTGGGTTGCCTTCCTCATAACCGACATCGGCGCGATCAATCGACACCATCGGCGAGGCAATTTTATCAGGATTGGGGAAGGTAAAGGTCACGGCTCTATGCGCGATCACGGCGTCCACAATATCCATGCGCTCCAAGGCTTTCATGCGGCTTTGGGCTTGGCTGGCTTTACTGGCTTGCGCCTTAAAACGATCAACGAATTTTTGCATATGCGCACGTTCTGCCTGTTGCTTTTCGAACATTTTCTGCTGTAGGCCGAGACGCTCTGCGCGTTCACGCTCAAACGTGTCGTAATTCCCCGTATACATTGTCAGCTGTTGATTATCGACATGGACGACATGGTCGATACATTTATTCAAGACTTCACGGTCATGCGAAATAATCAAAAGCGTGTGCGGGTATGCCGCCAAATAGGCTTCTAACCACATGATGGCTTCTAAATCTAAGTGATTGGTCGGCTCATCAAGCAGCAGAATTTCAGGCTCTACAAACAATGCCGCCGCCAACGCCACCCGCATGCGCCACCCTCCACTGAAGGAGGAGAAGGGCTCTTGCAGCTGTTCTTCTTTAAAGCCAAGGCCGGTTAATAAACGCGCCGCCTTTGAGGGCGCGGAATACGCATCCATATCAGAGAGCTTCTCGTATATTTCAGCAATTTTATTGGGGTCTTCTTCGGTTTCCGTGGCTTTCCAAAGCTGCGCCATTTCCTCATCGGCGGCCAAAACGATATCAAGTAACGCGTCGTCTGTTTCTTCTATATCCTGACGCACCATGCCCAACGTCTGGTTGGAGGGATAGCTGACCGTGCCGCCATCTGCCTGTAATTCACCGGCGATCAATTTGAACAGAGTAGATTTCCCCGCGCCATTCAGGCCAATAACGCCGGCCTTCCAGCCATCCATAATATTGATGCTGCACTCATCTAAAATCGTGCGTGCGCCTATCTTGTAGGTCAATTTTGATACGGTTAACATGGTCGTCTTACTCCTTGGCTCAGGAGCTTATGCCACACAATGGGCAGAAGAGGAAGTATTCTTAATAAAACACTTGGACAGCTTGGTTTTGAAACACAATTATTACAGAAACTATTGCTCTGGATAATCAGCAAAGAAAAAGGCCGTGAGTCCCTAGGGAAGAGTCACGGCCTATTCATTAAGTGTAATTTTTTAGAAGTTTACGCCGACTTGAAACCATATTTTTTGTGTATCGGTGTATGGCGCGTCCTCTGCATTATAATCTGCGTATTTCACAACGAAGTTAAGTTTTTCAAAGGGTTGTCCTTCCGGAAGGGTGAATGACTTTTTCACAGCCAGATCCAGTTCCGAACCATAATCACCGGTTTCGTTACCATCAAACTCATGATAAACCGCAGTAATGCTTGTGCCGTCAATATACTGGCTAACATTCGAAAACTTGTAGGATGCTTTTATGTATGCATCTTCAAGGCCATTTGCGGGTGTGCTCAAGAATTTATCAGCCCAGCCATTGAATTTATGGCCTGTTGCAAGCGGGGTTTTGAACGAGTCTGTACCATCACCGCCCAAGACTTCATAGCCTGCTTGTAACGTGAATCCGTGACCGGAAATTCCGGGAGAGATGTGATAATATTCTTCATCGTAACTTGCTGTATTATTGCCGTGATCGCTTTGGGTTGCGACTTCTGCTTCGTAGAAGAAAGACCAGTCATTGTTAATGGCAGTCTTACCAGTTAAGCGCACACCATAGGTTTTGGAAGATAAGGAAGGTGCCAGATCAATATCCAACCAGTATCCATAGCCTGTCACGGTAATCCAGTCAGCAACGTTGTAACTGGCGTGGGCGGCGTGGGTTTTTGTATCCAGATCACCAAGAGGATGATCGCCGCCATTGATACGGTTTACATTCCAGACATAGCCATATGCCAAAGCAAGGTTAGGAATGGAGGAATTTGTAATCAGGACAGAATCAAATGTCTGGTCATTTTGACGCCAGCCAACAGTGCCGATATACCGTTGATTATCAAGGTTAATGCCTTGACGTCCAGCTGTGATTTTTGTGTTGGGTAATCCGCCCCATGAAAGCCATAACTGGTTTATTTCTGCCGTGTTTGGATCGGCGACTGTGGGAAAATTTGTGTTTCCGTTTACTGTATCGTTAAAGTCATTTGCGCCAAGCGTTTGGACAAGTTGTGCTTCGAAGAGGGCTTGAAAATCCTTGTATTCTCCTGTTTTAAAACCAATATTCGTGCGGATTGTCGACGCGCGCGCATCTTCCGCGATGCCATCTTGATCAACAAATTCATAGCGATAACGAACCTGACCAAAAAAGTCACCATCCGTCACAATGCTTTTTACATCGTCGCCAGCAAAGGCGGGGTTAATGGATAGAACGGCACCGGAAACTAATAGCGCTTTGATGAGTGTGGATTTATACATGAGGAGTCCTTTAATTTACAAAAAATTATGAGGAAATCTATAATGCTTATTTTCGTTGTTACCTTGATCTGAATCAAAAAAACACGAATTTTTTTTAATGTTTGTAATTGCACTTGATTAGTATCAAGGGCTTTACTGTGCAAAGTAATTTATATCAGAAGTTTGTTTAATGAAGAGGCGTGCAAATGATTACATATGATGAAGCAAAATCGATTGTTGTTGCGGCGGGCAGTGCTTATGCCCTTAAGACGGAGATGGTCGCAACGGCGGATATTGTTGGCCATGTTTGTGCAAAGGATATTGATGCGCCGATCTCGGTTCAGCCCTTTGATAATTCGGCGATGGATGGTTTTGCTGTGCGCTATGATGATGTTTCTCAGGTGGATGAAAATAGTTCGGTTACACTTAAGCGCGTGATGGTTATTGCGGCGGGGGATTCTGTCCCTGAGGTTGGTATCAAATCCGGTGAATGCGCGCAAATTATGACGGGCGCGCCTATGCCTGCGGGCGCGGATAGCGTTGTTCCTGTTGAGTGCGTGTCTATGGATGATGGCGAAATTACGTTTGCGCAAGTGGTTATCCAAGGATCACACGTCAGAAAAGCGGGCGAAGATTTCCAAAAAGGGGCGGCTGTTCTAAAGCGTGGCGATGTTTTGGGGGCGCAACATATTATGGCGTTGGCGACGCTGGGTGTGTCTGAGGTTGAAGTATTTAGAAAGCCGCGTGTTGCTTCTATTACGACAGGGAAAGAATTGGTTGATGACTTGTCGAAGGACTTACAATCAGGGAAAATTTATAATTCGAATGGGCCTTATATTAAAGAGGCTCTCATCGCGTTTGGCGCAGAGGTTATATCATGTGGAACAGTTGCGGATGATTTGGATGTTTTTCAGGGAAAGCTGAAATGCATTATGAAAAACGATGTGGATATTGTGATCTCTACGGGCGCGGTTTCTGCGGGGGCGTTTGATTTTGTAAAGGAAGCACTTGAAAATATTGGCGCGGAGATTTTATTTCATAAGGTTTTGGCGCGTCCGGGGAAACCGATTTTATGTGCCAAGTTGCCTAATGGGACGTTATATTTCGGGTTGCCGGGAAACCCTGCGGCCAGCTCGGTTGGTTTGCGTTTCTTTGTTGCTGCGGCGATGCGGGCGATGCGCTCACAAGAGGCGGAAAAGCCGCAATATGCCAAGTTAATGACACCGTTTGCTAAGAAAGAAGGGTGGCGCATGTTTCTGAAAGCAAAGACGGAAAGCTGGGACGATGGCTTAATGACCGTGGATTTATTCGCGGGGCAAGCGTCTTTTATGGTCAGCCCGTTTTTACAAATGAATTGCTGGGCAGTGGGGAAGGAGACGGAAAGCGCGTTAAAGGCGGGTGATATAATCGAGATTTATCCCTTATACCCTGATGCTTGAAGAAGCGGGCAGTCGGGGCAGTCTTCTTTTTTTGTGCTGCTGCAAATATGTGCCAGATCAGGGTCGCAGAAATGGCAGAGGCTGAAGGAGTCTTCCATTTTAATTGTGTCCCCTTGAACATCAATGCCCATGGTTTTTATTTTCGACAGTGTGCGCGAAAAAGTTTCAGGGGTCATTCCTAAGTGACTGGCAATCATGGATTTCTTGAAGGGCAGTTCAAATGACAAAGCGTTGTGTTTGTTTTCTAAATGCTGTTCTAAAAGGTAATATCCAACGCGTTGCACCGGTGACTTAATGGACATGCCATCAATTTGGTGAAGGGCGGATTTATAATGTCGTGTGACGACTTTAATGATGTTCGTTGCGAATTGTGTATCTGCCAAGACATGGGTTTTCACAAATGCACTGGGGATGAGCAGGAGCTGTGCATCATCAATAACTTGCACATTAATTGGTGAAGGGCCACCCATGAAGATAACAGCATCCATACAGCTATCCCCGTCTTTAAGAAGGCGAATGATGGACTCGTCGCCATCTTCATTTGTGCGCAGGGTTTTGAGGCTGCCTTTTATAATCAGATAAAGATGTGTCGGCGTGTCGCCTTGCTGTATTAACAAGCGTCCAGCTTCGTAGTCGTGAAGGATAGAATTTTCGAAAATAGTATGCAAAGACGCCTCGTTCAGAT
This sequence comes from Alphaproteobacteria bacterium, assembly GCA_002401695.1. Classification (GTDB taxonomy): domain Bacteria; phylum Pseudomonadota; class Alphaproteobacteria; order Micavibrionales; family Micavibrionaceae; genus UBA1672. Next base: position 607,901 of record NVTV01000001.1, on the reverse strand, counting down.
TTTCAAAAATCTGGGGCTTTCTGTTTGCGTGTGGGGACATATATGTCCGTAGAATCTTATCATTTATAATCATTAAGTGTTTATAAGCTGAACTAATTTATGACTACTTGATCTCGATCAAGTTAAACACCGTAGCCCACATAGTAAAACCCTCGCGGTACTGAATAAAGTGTTCTAGTACCTCATCTTTATTTAAAGGGTAGGGAATATTATGGTTACGAAAACCGATCAAACGCGAGCCTTAGCGCTTAGTACAATAGCTTTCACAGTGTGTTTTGCGATTTGGACAATCTTTTCAATATTAGGGGTGCAGATCAAAGAAGATTTGGGTTTAAGTGATACCCAGTTCGGTTTGTTGGTGGCAACGCCGGTGCTGACGGGGTCTTTAAGTCGCCTTCTCTTGGGGATATGGGCCGATCAGTATGGTGGTCGTATTGTCATGACCTTAACCATGTTGGCGTCTGCCGTTTCAACGTATTTACTTTCTACCGTGACAACATATGAGATGTTCTTGGTTGCTGCCCTTGGGGTTGGTCTTGCCGGTGGTGGATTTGCAGTTGGTATTGCTTACGTTTCGCAGTGGTATGAAAAAGAGAAGCAGGGCACGGCGCTTGGTATTTTTGGTGTTGGTAACGTCGGTGCGGCGATTACGAATTTTGGTGCGCCTTTTTTGTTGGTTGCGCTTGGTTGGGAAGGCACTGCGCGTGCTTATGCTGTGATTTTGGCTGTGACTGCTATTTTGTTTTATCTCTTCACAAAGGATGACCCGAAGCTTGCAGAGCGTCGTAAGAACAAAGAGAAACCTCGTTCTATCAAAGAACAAATGGAGCCATTGAAGAATATTCAAGTATGGCGTTTCTCCCTTTATTATTTCTTTGTGTTTGGTGCTTTCGTTGCGTTGGCTCTTTGGTTGCCGCGTTATTATGTTGGCGTGTACGGGCTGGAGCTTGGCACTGCGGGTATGCTTGCGGCATGTTACGCGTTGCCGGGGTCGGTATTCCGTGCGCTTGGTGGCTGGATGTCGGATCGCTTTGGTGCGCGTACGGTTATGTACTGGACATTCGGAGCATCCATATTGGCATGTTTCTTCCTTTCATATCCATCAACATCATATGTCGTTGATGGTATTAATGGGCCGATCGCGTTTGATATCTCAATCAGTTTGCCTGTCTTTGTGGCGTTAACGGTTGTGCTTGGTTTCTTCATGTCATTGGGTAAGGCGGCGGTATATAAACATATTCCGGTTTACTATCCTGATCATGTCGGGGCAGTCGGCGGTATTGTTGGTCTTGTTGGTGGTTTGGGTGGCTTTTGTCTTCCCATCGCCTTTGGTTACATGAATGATGTGACGGGTATATGGACAAGTTGCTTTATGTTGCTGTTTGTTGTTACGTCTTTCGCGCTTCTTTGGATGCATGCCTCTATTCTTCATGCAGAAGGACGCGTTAAGAAGCCTAAATTCTTGCCTGAACTTGGACATGCTAAGGATGCGGTAGCTGTTGATGCTGCTGAAATTGATAAATCTTCGGAATTTAAGCACCAAGGGCTTGAAGATTGGGATCCTGAAAATGAAGAGCAGTGGAATTCCTACGGTAAGAAGGTTGCCTATCGTAACTTATGGATATCCGTTCCTTGTTTGTTGACCGGTTTTGCGGTTTGGCTTTACTGGGGGATTATCACGGTGCAGATGCTTAATCTGGGCTTCCCGTTTGATAAGGGTGACTTATTTTCTCTTATGGCGATTGCAGGCTTGGCTGGTGCGACGCTTCGTATTCCTTCGACCTTCTTTATCAGACTGGCGGGGGGGCGTAATACGATCTTCATGACAACGGCCTTATTGATCCTGCCTGCGATTGGCGCGGGGTATGCGTTATCAGATCCTAATACGCCACTTTGGGTGTTTCAGGTTCTGGCTCTGCTCTCCGGTTTTGGTGGTGGTAACTTTGCCTCGTCAATGTCCAATATCAGCTTCTTCTTTCCGAAGAAAGTTCAGGGTTTGTCTCTTGGTTTGAATGCCGGTTTGGGTAACTTTGGTGTGACAACCATGCAAATCCTTATACCGTTGGTTATGACTTTCGGGTTGTTCGGCGGAGATGCGATGGAGCTGCAAAGTGCCAGTGGTACATTGATTGGTAAAATTCCTGCTGGAACGGATACCTACATTCATAATGCCGGTTTTGTATGGCTGCTCTTCCTTATTCCATTGTCGATTGCAGCGTGGCTGGGGATGGATAATATCCGTGCGAAACATGTGTCACCTGATCTTGGGTCACCGCCGATGGCGTTCATGAAAATCGGAATTATGCTTTCGATTGCTCTTGGTGTCGCGGCGACTGGTCTCTGGTTGATGTTACCGGAAAGTGCGAATGGATCAGGCTTTGGTGTCAGTAAATATCTTGTTCTGCCTATGGTTATCGCGGCGACGGTTATGTTGCTTAAGATGTTGCCGGGTGAAACGGGTAAAAGTCTGAAACGTCAGTATAAGATTTTCAACAATCCGCATACGTGGGTTATGACGACTATCTATACGATGACGTTTGGATCATTCATTGGTTTCGCGGCATCCTTCCCACTGGCGATTAAAGTGATCTTTGGGTACCAGCATGTGATGGTTGACGGTGTCATGACACATGATATTGCAAACCCGAATGCGCCTAGTGCATTGATGTATGCATGGATGGGCGCATTTATCGGGGCATTGATCCGCCCAATCGGCGGTAAGATTGCCGATAAGATGGGCGGCGCATTTGTCACTCAGATTTGTGGTGTGGTTATGGTCGTTTGTGCATTGGGCGCGGCTTATTATATGAAGGCAGCCTATATGTCGCCGACACCGGAACAGTTCTTTGTACCCTTCCTGATTATATTCCTTATTCTCTTTGCCGCGACAGGTATTGGTAACGGATCAACATTCCGCACAATCGCCATGGTCTTTAACAAAGAGCAAACAGGCCCTGTGTTGGGTTGGACATCTGCTGTGGCGGCTTACGGCGCGTTCATTATTCCAAAAGTGTTGGGTGAGCAGATTAAGCTGACCACACCCGAGGTCGCGCTTTATGGTTTTGCTGCATTCTACGCATTTTGTGTGTTGTTGAACTGGGTGGTTTATCTTCGCCCCGGTGCAAAATACAAAAACCCATAAAAGTCGGGATAAAGATAAGAAAGCAGGCCGGCTTGATTCAGATCAAATGAATTTAATCTGGCCTGTTTCATAAGTACCATAAGAGATTAAGATCAGGAGATCCCGAATGAGTTATTTTGTAGACCGCATGATGTATTTTAAGCAAAACCGCGAGAAATTTTCGGATGGTCATGGTGTTACGACAGAAGAAAATCGTGCATGGGAAGAGGCTTACAGAAATCGCTGGGCGCATGACAAGGTTGTTCGCTCTACGCATGGTGTGAATTGTACGGGGTCTTGCTCTTGGAAAATCTATGTGAAGAATGGTTTGATTACATGGGAAACGCAGCAAACGGATTATCCGCGCACGCGTCCCGACCTTCCAAACCATGAGCCGCGCGGGTGTGCGCGTGGCGCGAGTTATAGCTGGTATATCTATTCAGCCAACCGTTTGAAATACCCTCTTATTCGCAAGCGTCTTCTTAAAATGTGGCGTCAGATGAAGGATCAACATGCTGGCGATCCTGTTAAAAGCTGGGGCGCGATTCAGGCTGATCCTATCCTGCGTGCGGAATACCAAAAAGTGCGCGGCCTTGGTGGCTTTGTGCGCGCCGAGTGGGATGAAGTGAACGAAATTATCGCTGCTGCGAATATCTATACGATTAAAGAATATGGGCCGGATCGCGTGATTGGGTTTTCTCCAATTCCTGCAATGTCTATGGTGTCTTACGCGGCTGGTTCACGTTATTTGTCCTTGCTTGGCGGTGTGTGTATGAGCTTCTATGACTGGTATTGTGATTTACCGCCAGCTTCACCCATGACATGGGGCGAGCAAACCGACGTACCGGAAAGTGCGGATTGGTATAATTCTGGCTTTATCATTATGTGGGGCTCTAACGTTCCGCAAACCAGAACACCTGATGCGCATTTCATGACCGAGGCACGGTATAAAGGCACGCAAGTTGTTACTGTCACACCTGATTACTCCGAAGCATCCAAGTTTGGTGATATCTGGCTTAATCCAAAGCAAGGAACAGATGCGGCGATGGGTATGGCGATGGGGCATGTGATCCTTAAGGAATTCCATCTTGAAAAAACGTCCGAGTATTTTGATGAGTATTGTCGCACATATACGGATATGCCGTTCCTTGTGAAGTTGGAAGAGCGTGATGGTAAATTTGTGCCGGGGCGCATGGTTCGCGCGTCTGATTTCAAAAAGAATATGGGCGAAGAGAATAACCCTGAATGGAAGACTATTTGTTTCGATGAGAAAACAGGTGATCTTACTGTGCCAACCGGCTCTATCGGTTTTCGTTGGGGTGAAGAGGGTAAGTGGAATATTATTCCTACAGATTCCACAAGTGGAGAGGGTATTAAGCCGCAAAAAACATTGCTTGGTTCCGAAGAAGATATTCTATCTGTCGGCTTCCCTTATTTTGCGACAAAACGCCAAGAGCATGAGCATGATTATTTTCCTTCGACGGATCATGATGACATTCTATACCGTAATCTTCCGGTTAAATACCTTGATCTCGATGGTGAGAAAACGCCTGTTGTTACGGTGTTTGATTTGCTCTGTGCGAATTACGGTATTGCGCGGGATGGGCTTGGTAATGAAAATGTAGCAACCAGTTATGATGAGGATATTCCCTTCACGCCTAAATGGCAGGAAAGCGTAACAGGCGTTGCGGCGGATAAAGTGATTGAAGTTGCGCGTGAGTTTGCGGCCAATGCGGACATGACCAAGGGTAAATCCATGATCATTATCGGTGCGGCGATGAACCATTGGTATCACATGGATATGAATTATCGCGCCTGTATCAACATGCTGACATTTTGTGGTTGTGTTGGTCAATCAGGCGGCGGTTGGGCGCATTATGTGGGGCAGGAAAAACTGCGACCACAAACTGGGTGGTTGCCATTAGCGTTCGCGCTGGATTGGACACGTCCACCGCGTCAGATGAATTCAACTTCGTTCTTCTATGCGCATACGGATCAATGGCGTTATGAGACTTTGGGGGTTGAGGAAATTCTCTCTCCAACGGCTGATAAGGAAAAATGGAAAGGTAATTTGATTGACTGTAATATTCGCTCCGAGCGCATGGGCTGGTTGCCTTCTGCGCCGCAATTACAGGAAAACCCGCTTAATCTGGTGAAACAAGCCGAAGAAAAAGGCGTTGACCCTGTAGATTACGTTGTTGATCGCCTTAAAAGTGGTGATTTGCGTATGTCTTGTGAAGACCCTGACGCGCCTGAAAACTGGCCTAGAAACCTGTTTGTCTGGCGTTCTAATTTGCTGGGATCATCGGGTAAAGGGCATGAGTATTTCCTTAAGCATTTCCTTGGCACGTCACATGGTGTGCAGGGTAAAGACCTTGGCACAGAGGGCGGTGAGAACTGTTCCGATGTTGTTTGGCATGACGAAGCACCCGAAGGTAAGCTTGACCTTGTCGTGACGCTTGATTTCCGTATGTCTACGACATGTGTTTATTCGGATATTGTTTTGCCGACCGCCAGTTGGTACGAGAAAAATGATTTGAATACATCGGATATGCATCCGTTCATCCATCCACTATCCAAGGCGATTGACCCTGTATGGCAGAGCCGTTCAGACTGGGATATTTACAAAGGATTTGCGAAGAAATTCTCTGAACTTGCACCGGGTAATTTGGGTGTTGAGAAAGAGATTGTCTTAACCCCAATCCAACATGATACGCCGGGTGAACTTGCACAAAATGATGTTAAAGAATGGCGTAAAGGCGAATGTGACCTTATTCCGGGTAAAACCGCACCATCCATGAAGGTGGTGGAGCGTGATTATCCCGCCACTTACGATCGTTTTACAACGCTTGGCCCGCTTATGGGTAAGCTTGGTAATGGTGGTAAAGGTATTGGCTGGAACACCGATCATGAGATCGAGTTCCTTAAGCAGCTTAATGGCGAGCGTAATGGTCTTGCGAAGATCGAAACTGACATCGATGCAACGGAAGTTGTCTTGACACTTGCCCCTGAAACAAACGGCGAAGTTGCTGTTAAGGCTTGGGAGGCTTTGGGTAAATTTACAGGGCTTGATCATACGCATCTGGCAAAACCGAAAGAGGACGAGAAAATCCGCTTCCGCGATATTCAGGCGCAGCCGCGTAAGATTATCTCTTCTCCTACGTGGAGCGGCATTGAATCTGAAGAGGTTTGTTATAATGCGGGTTACACCAATGTGCATGAATTTATTCCGTGGAGAACGCTGACAGGGCGTCAACAGCTTTATCAGGATCACCCGTGGATGCTTGATTTTGGTGAGGGGCTTGTGTCCTATCGTCCGCCGATCAATACGCGCACGGTGCATTCTATGCTGGATAAGCATGGTAATGAAAGCCCAACCATAGTGCTGAACTGGATTACGCCGCATCAAAAATGGGGTATCCACTCAACCTATTCGGACAACTTGCACATGCTGACATTGTCACGTGGTGGGCCGATTGTCTGGATGAGTGAAACCGACGCGAAAAAAGTGAGCATTAAGGATAATGACTGGGTCGAAATCTTTAATACGAACGGTGCGATTATGGCCAGAGTGGTCGTCTCGCAACGCGTGAATGACGGCATGATGATGATGTATCACGCACAAGAGAAAATTGTGAACACACCGGGCAGTAAAATTACAAATGCGCGCGGCGGTATTCATAACTCGGTTACTCGTACAACGGTTAAGCCAACACATATGATCGGTGCGTACGCGCAGCAATCATATGGCTTTAACTATTACGGCACCGTTGGATCAAATCGTGATGAATTTGTAATTGTTCGAAAAGTTGAAGATCAGGATATTGATTGGATGGAAGGAAGTCTGGAGGCTGCAGAATGAAGATACGCGCACAAATAGGTATGGTGCTTAACCTTGATAAATGTATCGGGTGTCACACGTGTTCCGTTACCTGCAAAAATGTTTGGACATCACGTCAAGGCGTTGAGTATGCGTGGTTTAACAATGTTGAAACTAAACCAGGTGTTGGTTACCCGAAAGATTGGGAAAATCAGGATAAATGGAATGGTGGTTGGACACGTAAGAATAATGGCAAGATTGAGCCGAAGCAGGGTGGGCGCTGGCGCATCTTGGCGAAGATCTTCGGTAATCCGGATATGCCGGAAATAGATGATTATTACGAGCCATTTACGTTCGATTATGATCACCTTCAAAAAGCGCCTGAATCAAAGGCTCAACCAACCGCGCGTCCGCGTTCACTTATCAGTGGGCAACGCATGGAGAAAATCCAGTGGGGGCCAAACTGGGAGGAAATCCTAGGGACGGAATTTGAACATCGCCGTAAGGATTATAACTTCAAGGATATTGAAGAGGAAATGTACGGACAGTTCGAAAATACATTCATGATGTATTTGCCGCGTTTGTGTGAGCATTGCCTTAACCCGACATGTGTGGCGTCTTGCCCATCAGGATCTATTTACAAAAGAGAAGAAGACGGCATTGTCTTGATTGATCAGGATAAATGTCGTGGTTGGCGGATGTGTGTGTCCGGCTGTCCTTACAAGAAAATCTATTATAACTGGGAATCAGGCAAGGCAGAGAAGTGTACTTTCTGTTATCCGCGTATCGAAAATGGAGACCCAACTGTTTGTTCTGAAACCTGTGTTGGTCGTATCCGTTATTTAGGCGTGATGTTGTATGATGCAGATGCGATTGAAGAGGCGGCAAGTGTTGAAGACACCGGCGATCTTTATCAGGCGCAGTGTGATATTTTCTTAAACCCGCACGATCCCGAAGTGGTCGCGCAGGCACGTAAAGACGGTATTCCTGACAATATGATTGAGGGCGCGAAGAACTCTCCGATCTATAAGATGGCGATGGAATGGAAAGTGGCGTTTCCGCTGCATCCTGAATATCGCACATTGCCGATGGTTTGGTATATCCCGCCATTGTCACCGATCCAAAATGCGGCGGAGCAGGGCAAAATCGCCAAGAAAGGCATTATGCCTGATCTTGATGATATGCGTATTCCGGTGAAGTATCTTGCCAATCTTTTGACGGCTGGCAGGGTTGATCCGATTAAACTTGGCTTGGGACGGATGATGGCGATGCGTGCCTATATGCGTACTAAGTTGATAGAAGGTGAACCTGATACCTCTATTCTGGATGAGGTTGGTTTAACGCCTGAAATGGTTGATGACATGTATAAAATCATGGCGCTGGCTAATTATGAGGATCGCTACGTCATTCCAACGGGGCATCGTGAGGAAACGATTGATGCCTATGGCGAGAGTGGCGGCTGTGGCTTTAGCTTTGGTAACGGGTGTTCGACGCATTCAAACAGTGACATTGATTTATTTGAATCGCAAAAGACAACGCGTGGCAGAAGTGCTTCGGGCAAGGATAATCGTGTGAACACATTGTTTTCACAAGGAAAATCCGGTGGCTGCGGTAGTGGCAGTTGCGGATGTTAGGAGTATAGAGAAATGAAAACATTAAAAGTATTAGGCTTTTTACTGACGTATCCTTCGGCGCAAACTGTTGAAGTGCTTGGTGAATGCCGTGAAATTCTGGCAGCAGAAAAATGGCTGGATGGTGAAACGCTGGTGGCACTGGATGGGCTGATGGAATGGATGGAGGTAACAGATCTTCTTGATCTTCAGGAAGACTATGTTGCTTTGTTTGACCGTACACCGTCCTTAAGCTTGCATTTGTTTGAGCATATCCACGGAGACTCAAAAGATCGTGGTCAGGCCATGGTTGATTTGTCGGATGTGTATGAAGATGCGGGGCTGATTATTGATACAAAGGAATTGCCGGATTATTTGCCGTTATTCCTTGAATATCTATCAGTTATTCCGCTGGATGATGCGCGTGAAAATCTTGCAGAAGTCATCAATATCACAGGAATTTTAAGCAAGCGATTGAAAAATCGCGAGTCTCTATATGCTTGTGTGTTAGATGCGTTGGCCGTTGCGGCGGCGTGTCAGCCTGATATTGAAGCGGTCGAGGAAGCCTTGAAGAAATCTTCCGGTGCGGCGTTCACGTTCGAGGAAATGGACGAAGAGTGGGAAGAGCATAATGCTTTTGCTAACACGCAACAAACAACAGGTCAGGATATGGACGGTGGGTGTCCCATCGCACAGGAAATGCTTGATCGTATGAATCTACCAACCAGCAAAGAGGAGGCATAGAGCCATGCATTTTTTCCTTTTTCAAATTTTCCCTTATATTGCGGGAATAACATTAGTTTTAGGCAGTATTCTGCGCTTTGATCGTGATCCATATTCATGGCGCAGCAAATCCAGCCAGCTTTTGCGAAAGAAACAGCTTATTGTTGGCAGTGTGCTTTTCCATCTTGGCATCTTGGTGATCTTGGGTGGTCATGTCGTTGGCCTGTTAACACCGATTGCGGTTTTTGATGCGATGGGCATTTCCCATGGTGCGAAGCAGATATTGGCGATGACGGCGGGCGGTATTGCTGGCGTATTTTGCCTTATTGGTTTGCTTATCCTAATACATCGCCGATTGTTTGATCCGCGTATCCGCGCAACAACATCATTTGCGGATATCTCTGTTTTGTTCTTGCTGTTGGCGCAATTATGCCTCGGGCTGTATACAATTACGGAATCTATGAACCATCTTGATGGCCATGAAATGACCAAGTTCATGAATTGGGCACAGCATATCGTGACATTGCGCGGTGGTGCGGATGTGTACCTTATTGATGTAGCTCCTGTGTTTAAGGCGCATATCACCCTTGGTTTATTTATTGTATTTATCTGGCCGTTCACACGTTTGGTTCATGTTTTCAGTGCGCCAATCGGCTTTATTACGCGGCCATATCAAGTTGTGCGTAAACGGGCGAGGTAGAGAAAATGGAACTGGCACCAGGTATTGTTGTGAATGGCGTGAAAATTACGCCGGAAATCATTAACGCGGAAGTTCAATATTATCCGGCGGAGACTTATTTTGACGCCAAATACCAAACCATGCAGGCTTTGGTGATTAAGGAGCTGCTCTTGCAAGAGGCGGCGCATCAGGGCGATGATGTTTCTACGGCGGTTGATAATCCTGATATCGTGATTGATGCGTTGTTAGAGCGGGAGCTTGATATCCCTTCAACGGATGAGGCTACATGCAAGCGTTACTACGAACAAAATCTAAAGCGTTTTATGACCTCGCCTTTGTATCAGGTGTCGCATATTTTGTATTTGGCACCGCCTGAAGATGAAAAGGCTTATGCGCAGGCAAAAATAAAAGCCGAGGATGCGCTTGCCCGTATTCAGAAAAAGCCTGATATGTTTAAGCTGATAGCCAAGAAGGAATCCGCTTGTTCGTCCTCGGGTGAGGGTGGTAATCTTGGTCAGATCAGCAAAGGGCAAACGCTACCTGCTTTTGAGGCGGCACTTTTGGCGATGAAGGCGGGCGATATGTCTGTGGAGCCTTTGGCCAGCGAAGTTGGTTATCACATCATCAAGGTTCACGAATTTGCAGAGGGCAAGCAGTTGCCTTATGACGCGGTTGCGGAGTGGATTGCAGATTTTCTGGAACAACAAAGCTGGAAAGTTGCTTTGAATCAGTATATTCAGGTATTAGCAGGTAAAGCGGATATCAGTGGGTTTGACTTGAAGGCATCACGTTCTCCGCTTGTTCAATAGCGCAAATGAAAAACTATGCAACAGCAGTTCAATATTTTAGAGCATCCCGTATTAGGGCGGGGGTTTCGCCCGTTCTTTCTGCTCGGGGCGATTTATAGCGCGCTTATGTTGCTGCTGTGGGGCGGCTATTATGCGGGGCATGTGATACCGCCAATGTTTGTTTTAGACCCCGTGTCATGGCATGCCCATGAAATGGTCTATGGCTATACGATTTCCATTATTGCAGGRTTTTTATTGACCGCCGTTGCYAATTGGACRGGCGGYGCRCCTGCRCGGCAGYTTCATTTGTTGGGKTTGTGTTTGTTRTGGGTTTCTGGRCGTRTCGTMATGAATATWGATTTTGGYTTGCCRYTATGGTGCGTTCAATTGATTASYGTGTCTTTTATCCCTGTTTTGGCGGTWAGCCTTTCTATCCCTTTRCTTAAGAGCCGGAACAAGCGCAAYTTTGTGTTTYTGGGGTTGYTGACGTGCCTTTGTGTYTCGCAGGTGGCATTYTTAATATATGARMTCCATGCSGCGATTTAYGTTGCYTTGATGATGRTCATGATTATGATTTCACTGATTGGCGGGCGGATTATTCCTGCTTTTACYGTYGCWGCCTTAMGGCGRRGCGGGCAAGAGGCRTTTCARAYACCGCAGATGAAAATGGATATTGCYGCTTTGTTGTCTTTGGTGGCGACAACGCTTTGCCTTGTTATGGCGGCGGATACAGTATTGCTTACCTTTGCCGCGATGATATCGGCCATTATTCATGTTATTAGAATGCGGCACTATCATAGTTTGAAGGTGCTGGGCGATCCGATGGTCTGGATTTTACATGTTGGGTTTTTGTGGTTAATCATTGGTTTGGTGCTTCTGGGGCTGTCTGGCATTGGGCTTGTTCCGTTATCTACTGCGCTGCATGCGTTAACGGCGGGGGCAATCGGTTCTATGACGCTTGGCATGATGGTGCGCGTTGCGTTGGGGCATACGGGGCGTGATTTGATTGCGAATAAGCCAACGGTTTTCTGTTTCTACCTTATGCAGATATTGGCGACTATGCGCGTTTTTGGCGCGATGATTATGCCTGACTATACGACATTTTGGATAACGGGCTCGGCGGCTCTGTGGAGTGTGTGCTTTGTTGTTTACGTGATCAGCTACGCCCCGATGTTGATCAGCGCGCGGCCAGATGGGCGAGCGGCCTAATCAACGTCACAAAAATCAGCAAGGGCTTCGGGAGATTTTATTGTGATGGCGCGTTTATCTGCGGTGACACCGTAGGGCTCTAACTTTGCCAGCGCGCGGGAGAAGGTTTCCGGTTTTATGCTGAGGCGGGTTGATATGATGGCTTTGTCATACGGCAAATCAACAACCATCGTGCCATCGGCGTTTTCTGTCTGTCTTTTGCAAAACCTCAACAGGAATGCGCCGACGCGTTGGGGGGCGGTTCTGGATGTGACTTGCTCTAATTGTTGGACAAGATAATGTTGATGTGCGGAAATTGACCCCAGCAAGCGCAAGGCAAAGCGGCTGTCTTCCTCAATTTTCTTAATGAAGAAACTACGCGGTATTTCAATAACTTCTGCATCTTCAATGGATTGCGCGTAAACGGGGTATTTCTTTTTATCACTGAAGACAGCGGCTTCGGCGAAGGATTCTCCGGGGCCGAAGACATGGATGATAATCTCTTCACCTTCACGGGAAATACGGGACAGCTTTATCCAGCCGTTCAAAATGATATAAAAATTCTCTGCAGTATCACCCGCAGCAAAGAGTTCTTGTCCCTTATAGAGCTTTTTCTGACGGCAGTGCTCTGCGATTTCTTTTAGGGTTTCTTCGTCAATGGTCAGAAATAGGGGGGATTTTTTGATAGTTTGCAGTAATTCCACGATTGGCTCCATTCATAAGCAGAGTATTGGTTGCCATACTACCTACTGAACCGCGGTATTTAAAGCAGAACTTATACGGTTTTTGAGGATTTCTTTGTGGAGTTGATCCAAATCAAGTGATGTTTCAAACAGATGAATATGATCAGGCTATAAAATTTTGCTGGGCTATATTTGTGGTCTGGCGCCTCCGAGCTTTTAACGCCTAAGTCCCATATGGATACGGTGTGGAAGCCGGGGTTTTTGTGGAAACGCAAAGGCCTTCCGTGTTTGAAAAGGAGCTAACGTGCGTAATAAGCCTACTATAACCGACCCTTTTGGTCGTCGTTTTCCGTACTTACGTTTGTCTGTAACGGATATTTGCAATTTCAGTTGCACCTATTGCTTGCCCGATGGCTATAAGAAGGTCAAAGGCGATACGCCGTTTATGCGCGCCGATGAAATTATCCGTTTGGTGCAGGCGTTTGCCGCGTTGGGGACATGGAAAATTCGTCTAACAGGCGGAGAGCCGACGGTGCGTAAAGACTTCCTTGATATCGCCAGCGGCATTAACGCGATTGACGGCATTGAAAAGCTGGCCTTTACCACCAATGGTTATCGTCTGCCCGAACGTGCGCAGAGCTATTACGACGCGGGGTTACGCGCGATTAATATCAGTATAGACTCTCTTCGTCCCGCTAAATTCGAGGAAATTACAGGCCATGATTATCTGGCAAAAATAATGGACGGGATTCAGGCTTGTTACGATGTCGGCTTTGAAAGCGTGAAGACCAATACGGTTTTGCTTAAAGGTTTGAATGATAATGAATTGGATGACTTTATCGATTTTGTTGCGGATAAGCCGATCTCTGTGCGCTTTATCGAGCTGATGCAAACCCGTGATAATCAGGATTATTTTAAGGCACATCATCTGTCCGGCGGTGCGGTGACGGAGAAATTATTGGCGCGTGGCTGGCGGTTGAAGCCGCGCATTGACGGGGCGGGGCCAGCGCAGGAATTTGAACATGAGCAGAGCAGAGGAACGATTGGCCTGATTGCGCCATATTCAAAGGATTTCTGCAAGAGTTGCAATCGTTTACGTGTTTCTGCTAAAGGGTCGCTTCACCTTTGTTTGTTTGGTGAGGGTGGCTATGACTTGCGCGATTTGTTGCAGCGTGACGATCAGTGCGAAGCGTTACAGGATAAAATTATGGGCTTAATGAATTTCAAGAAATCGACACATTTTTTACATGAAGGAAACTCAGGTGCCAGAGAGCATTTGGCATCTATAGGAGGATAATACTATGGCGAAAGCAGAACAAATAGAATTCCCTGCGGCGAATGAGCCACATTTTAAAATGATTGATGTTGGCCGGAAACGTCCAACCCGCAGGCGCGCAGTGGCTGTTGGCTCTATCACGATGAGTGCGGCGGCGTTCGAACGCATTAAAAGCGGGACATTGCCCAAGGGCGATGTGTTGGCGTTGGCCGAGGCGGCAGGGATGATGGGCGCGAAGAAAACGCCTGAACTGATCCCGATGTGTCATACATTGCCGATGGATCAGGTGACAATCCATTGTGCGTTGAACGATGATGATTATAGTGTCAGCGTTTATTGCCAAGCGGCGGCCTATGCCAAGACGGGCGTGGAGATGGAGGCTTTGGCGGGCGTGAATATTGCGTTGCTGACCATTTGGGATTTAACCAAGGGCGTTGATCCGCATCTTTGTATTGGTGACATCAAGTTGTTGATTAAAACGGGTGGCAAAAGCGGCGTTTGGATTAATCCTGACGGTATTCCTGATTGGCTGGCGGCGCAGCTTCCCTCCGAGCGTATATTGGATGGTTTGAAAGCAGGCGTTTTGGTGATGAGTGATCGTGCATCCAAAGGTGATTACGAGGATAAATCGGGCGCGGTTCTGGTTGAAATTCTAAAACGCGCAGGGGCGGAACTTGCGAGTTATGAGGTTATCCCTGATGATGCGCAAACTATTGCCGAAAAGCTTCATTCGATCTGTAAGACGTATCAACCTGATCTGCTGATTGCCTCAGGTGGTACAGGGCCGGGGCCGCGGGATATTACGCCCGAAGTTCTGACTGAGGTGTGTGATCGTATGTTGGATGGGCTGGGTGATTATATGCGCGCCGAAAGTTTGCACTTTACCGATACGGCGTGGTTATCACGGATGAGTGCAGGGATGTGCGGCAGCACCCTTGTTATCGCATTCCCCGGCAGCCCAAAGGCGGTTAAGGAATGTTGGGACATTATCGCGCCTTTCATCGGTGACGCATTGGCCAAAATTAAGAAGCAAGGCTTTGCACCGCTAGAGAAAGAATAGGGGATGTCCGAGATAACCATTCAAATACAGTTCTATGGTGCATTCCGAAAGTTCGGCGCATCACAGAGCATCACGCTTGCCTCGGGCAGTAATGTGACGCACGTCAAACAAGCCTTATCAGAAACGCTTGGTGCGTTGGTGCATGACTCGGTCTTGGCCAATGATAATGCGGTGCTACCCAATAGTTATGTGTTTGAAGGCGATGCGGTGCTGTCTATTCTACCGCCTGTTTGTGGAGGGTGATATGAGCGAAACGATCCATGTTGAAATATCGGAAAACCCTTTAAGCGTCCAAGCGGCGTGTGACTTTGTTATGGATGATGCGCATGGGGCGATTGATACATTTATCGGCGCGGTGCGTAATCACCATGAGGGGCAGGCTGTGCAGGGCATAACGTATGATGTTCATAAGGGGCTGGCGGAGGCAACGTTTAACGATATTTGTCTGGAGGCACAAGGGTTTTGGCCGAAGACAAAATACTATGTTTCCCATTTTCAGGGGGAACTGGATATTGGCGGGATCAGCGTTATTATCGCGGTCAGTGCGGCGCATCGCGGGGATACGTTTGATGCGTGTCGCTATGTGATTGAAGAGCTGAAGAAGCGTTCACCCATTTGGAAGAAAGAGCATTACCCGAGCGGTAAAAGCGAGTGGCTGGCGGGGCACTCCTTGAATGATGCAGCGGATGCAGATGTATCATGTTGTGGTAAGTGCGGAGGTTAGTATGCGCATTGCAGGTGTGGTATTGGCAGGTGGTCGTTCATCTCGCATGGGACAAGACAAAGCCTTCCTCGATTTCGGCGGCAAGCCTTTGATTGACCATATGATGGAATTATTGCGCGATGTTGGTTTAAAGGATGTTTATGTCAGCGGTGATATTGAAGGCTATCCCAGTATTCCAGATACGCAGAGCTTTAACGGCCCTGCTTGTGCGATTGCAGATGTTATGGCGCATTTGAGCCAATATGACGGCGTATTATTTGTGCCGGTTGATATGCCGCTTCTCTCCGCTGGTATTTTGAAAACTTTGACGCAAAGCAAGGCAGGCGGGTATTTCGAACAATGGCCTTTGCCCGCGTTCATAACCCAGCCTTGCATGGTCGAGAATGCATATTCCGTTCAGAAGTTATTGGATGAGCAGGAGGTAACACCTCTTGCAATCCCTGAACATCATAAAGCAGAGATGCAGAATTTTAACACCCCCGATGATTGGCAAAAGGTGACCCAAAATGAATGTTAGATTTGAAGAGCAAGATATCCGTTTCAAGATTTCAGAGGAAGAGCTAAAGCATCTTATGCAGGGGCATATTGTACGTGTTTCGCTTGGGCTTTTGGTGAACAGCATGACCGTCTTGATTAACCCAAATGCATTGGGGGAAGATATGGAGGTCAAGCATGTTCTTGATGATGATACTTCTTATATTACGTTGCTTGTTCCAAGTAATATTCTGGTTGATCTTCATAATATGGGTAAAAACCGTGATGGTATTGAAGTGAAGCAGGGGGATCTTACTTTGTCATTACAGGTTGATGTGCGTAAAGATTCCCGCCCTAGAGAGAAGACATGCTAGCCCTGTCATTCTCATTTTTTGTTACAGCCCTTCTTTATGCTTCTGTGGGGTTTGGTGGTGGTTCTACCTATAATGCGTTACTCGTCCTTGCTGAAGTGGATTACCGCATTCTGCCCAGTATCGCGTTGCTTTGTAATTTGATTGTTGTCTTGGGCGGTGTGTGGCGATTTTCACGTGCGGGGCATGTTGACTTAAAGCGCATGACGCCGTGGGTTATCACGTCGGTCCCTGCTGCATGGATTGGTGGAAGTCTACATATCTCCGAGGAATTATTTGTTGGGTTGCTTGGGTTTTCTTTATTGGCTGCGGCGGTGCGGATGCTTTGGCCGAAGAAAAAGAAACAAAGTGCAGAGAAATCTATGATCAACCAATATCGTTTTTTATCGCCCGTTATTGGTGTGGTTCTAGGGCTGTTGGCGGGGTTAGTTGGTATTGGCGGCGGTATATTCCTTGCGCCTATCCTTTATCTTATGCGCTGGGATAGTGAAAAGAAAATCGCCGCAACATGCAGCGTTTTCATTCTGGTAAATTCTGTGTCCGGTTTAATAGGGCAGGTTATGAAGCTGAGTGATTTGGAGCAGCTTGGCAGTGTTTCAGTGTATTGGCTGTTGTTTCCTGCGGTGCTGATTGGTGGACAAATCGGTTCCACCATGGGCGCGAAATATCTTAATCCAAAGATTTTAAGTCTTATCACAGCGCTGCTTATTTTATACGTGTCCACGCGTTTATTATGGCGTTGGTTCAATATGTAGCCCCGTAGCCTACCCCGTTTTGCTGTCAGAGGGATTTTCTTCTTCTGCCTCGGTATTTGTATTCATAGCCTCATTTTTTGACATCCACGATTGGATAGAGGAGCGATCATCTTCTGTTGCAATGCTTAGTTTTTCAAGACAATAAAGACATGGGTTGTTATTAGATCCTGTGTAATTATCATCAAGCAGAGCAGGGCATCCCAAGCAATCTCTTGCTTTGAAAGATGTGCTGTTTTCATTCAGAATGATGTCCTCTGTGGTATGTCTTATAATAACAGTATCTCCGGATATTTCGACATCTCCGTTGATTGTGCAAGAACCACGTATGACAGCTTGTCCTTTTATGCAGGCTTGATCTTTGATAATGGAAGAACCGGATATACTTGCATATTGTCTTATTCGTGCTTTATCTTTTATTTTCGCATAACCAAAAACGCGGGCGCGTACGCCAACATAGGCCGTATCGTCAACTGTAGCGGTGTCTGCGACCCACCCATTACCATTTGGGTGGCGATGTGCCCTGACAGAGCCGTTCCCATCTTCAAAATCGTGGGAATTGTTGGTTTCTTGAATTGTGGTCATGGTGCAGCCCTCTCCATACGCACGAAACGGCGTATTTTATTACGATTAAGGTATTCCTCGAGGTTTGTGACGCATTGTAACATAAATATGTATCAAAAACAAAAGGACATGGGTAATTCAATATTATCAATATATTGGCGTTCTAATGAAGCTTGGACTGAATGGCCGTGCTGCCAGATAAACGCTGCGATTGTTTTTCACTTTCTACCGAGAGTCTGTTCTCAAGAAAGCAATAAATCTCCTCAATACGCCATTTAAAGGGTTACCTGTATTAGAGAGTGCGGCAAATCAATCTTGGGATGCTCCTAAAGCCTTGGTGATGTGATTTCAATATTTTTCTCTTTCAGTATGTTTAACCTTAGGAAAATTAAATTTTTCTTTTGCGTACATAACGTTAGAGCGTGAGAGCGGCATTTAGCAGCTCCACGGTAGTAAAATTGATGGACATAAAATTAGAGTAAAGTAAGTGGACTAACAGCTATACTTTCCTAAACCAACGCAATAAATTTAGGGTCGATTTTAATAAGGCGTTGTTTATACAGGCTGCCAATCGCGCGCTTAAAATTCTTTTTGCTGACCTTGAATGCCGCAAATATTTCTTCCGGTGGGCTTTTGTCTGAAATATCAATGCGTCCGTTTTCTTGTTTTAGTTGCGCGAGGATTTGAGCCTCTAGTTCATCCCTTGTATCCGTATCAAGCGCATTAATATTGATGTTTATTTTCCCATCATCGCGAATTTCCTTGATCCAGCCTTTCATTTTTGTGCCAAGCTGCAGCGGTTGCGACAGCTCGCTATGATAAATAAGGCCGAGTTGTTCATGATTGATAACGGCCTTGAATCCCAGATCACTCTCATCGGCAATAAGAAGGTCGACTTGCTGGCCTTCTTCCAGATCACCTTGATATTCATCCAAATGATGGTACAGCAATGATGATGCGGCGGGGCGACCTTTTTTATCAAGATACACATGCACGACACAATAATCGCCTTCATCCACATAATAGGCTTGTTCCTTATGAGGGAGGAACAAATCTTTCGGCAATCCCCAGTCCAAGAATGCACCGTTATCACCAGCGGAAACCACCTCTAAATTCGCGCACTCACCAACCTTTACATAGGCAGGGGCAACGGTAGCGACAACGTTATCAGATGTATTACGATAGATGAAAACCTCTATTTCCTCGCCTTCTTGAAGAGTATCGGGGGCATCAACCAGATGGATATCCCCCTCATCATCCCCCTCAAGGAAAACGCCGTCCTTACCGACTTCTATAATAGTGAGTAGGTTCATTTGATAGAGCTGCGGCATTTTTGAGTATCCATAGGTTAAGTTAAGTGCTGTGATTGTACATAATGCAAAATCATGTGTAGGGATATGTTTATATTGCTCAACAATGAAAAATACATAAAGAGTTGATTATAGAGAATGCCCGCTTATGGCGTAATAAATATTCTTAGTAAGCCTTGTTTTCCAAATCTTAGTTTATCCAAAGTTATCTCCATTACTCAATGGAGGGTTGTTTTAGGTTTTTAAAATGGTGTTGTTTTTCTAAATGTTTTATAGATTTATTTTTTAATATAGCTTTAATAGATTAAAGCTATGATTGTCGCGTGGAATTGTACTGATGATAGATGTGAGGGAGTAATGGACACAGAGAACTTAAGAATATTGATTGTGGATGATCATATGATTATGCGTAGTTTAATAGAGAAAACTGCAATTAGCCTCGGTTTGAAACAGATTTCACATGCAGAAAACGGGCAGCAAGCTTTAGATAAAATTAATGATGGTAGCGTAGACATCGTATTGGCGGACTGGAATATGCCGGAGATGTGCGGTTTTGATCTTTTGAAGGCTATTCGCCAAAATGAAGATAATAATAATCTGGCCTTTATCATGATTACTGCTGAGAGTGAGGGAAGCAAAATGATGGAGGCTATGAATAATGGTGCCACGGCTTATTTGACAAAGCCTTTTTCCTCGGATGACTTCAGAGATACAATCGACAAAATTCTGATCTGGTTAGAAAAAAGACGTAATTGATATGAATAATAATCAACGAAAAGAACTGGCAGACGTTATTACCTCTCAAACGATTGAGTTGTTTAAGGTTATGTTTGATGCGGATATTGAGCCGTACATGAATAGCAACCATAATTTTAATGATGATGATTTGATTAGTAAAGTTACATTGAGTGAAGAGGGATTCGAGATTGTTCTGAAATTTGTTTTCCCAAGGCACCTGTTGGTTAAATTATTGAATGATATGTACGGGTCTGTTATGGCCAATCATGAATCTGCCCGTGAAGATGCTATATGTGAGATTTCAAATATTGTGTGTGGCGGTCTTAAAAAACATCTTAATGAGGGAGGGCATTCTCTAGAGATGAGTCTTCCCAGCATTTATTGTCCCTATAAAACGCAGGATGCTTCTGATAAGGAATGCCTTAAAATTGATTTTTTTCTACTTGGTGAAGCATTCTCCGTGGATTTGAAAATGGATGAAACGCCCTAAAAAGGAAAAAACCGAATGAAAACTTTATCATGTTCTATCTCTACAGAAAATTTGGATCAAAAACTGGATGAACTCCGAACCATAAATCCGAATTTTCTCTGTTTGTTTTTTTCATCAAGCGAAGTGAAGCAAGGCACAAATTTGTCTTTAATCGCGGAACGGTTTCCCGAAGCCACTGTGGTTGGGTGTTCAACAGCGGGCGAAATATCAGAATCGCAGATATCGGATGGTACAATATCGGTGTTGGCCATCCATTTTGATAAAGTAACGCTGGATTGTGCCAAGCAGTCTGTTGAGAAAGCATCACATTCTTATGATTCAGCGCGTAAAGTGGGATTGGAACTCAAGAGGGATGATCTAAAGGCTTTGCTTGTGCTGTCTCCTGGGTTGAATATTAATGGCAGTGATGTTGCACGTGGCTTTTCTGACGCCGTAGGGTCTAAGGTTGTTGTTTTCGGCGGGCTTGCAGGTGATGGCGTTGATTTTAAGAAAACATTTACACTGTTAAATGCACAGCCAAGTCATGATGAAATCGTCGCTGTTGGTTTTTATGGTGAGAGTTTTAAAATTGCGACCGGCTCTAAGGGGGGATGGTCACCATTTGGCCCTGCACGTCGCGTTACAAAATCAGAGGATAATATTTTATACGAGCTTGATGGTAAGCCTGCACTCGATTTATACAAGGAGTATTTGGGTGAAAAAGCGGAGGATTTACCTGCTAGCGGTTTATTCTATCCTTTTTCTATTTTGAAAGAAGATCATAGTCAATCGGGGCTTATCAGAACAATTCTTGATGTTAATCATGAGGATAAAAGCCTTGTTTTGGCTGGTAATTTGCCAACCGGAAGTTCTGTGTGTTTGATGCATGCTGATATAGATGAGCTTATTGAGGGTGCTGAAGGGGCTGCGCGGGGTTTTTGTATTGATTCATCCCGTGATGGTGCTGCATTTTTGATTAGTTGTGTTGGGCG
Source organism: Alphaproteobacteria bacterium (assembly GCA_002401695.1). Taxonomy (GTDB): domain Bacteria; phylum Pseudomonadota; class Alphaproteobacteria; order Micavibrionales; family Micavibrionaceae; genus UBA1672. The sequence goes on along the minus strand of NVTV01000001.1, from coordinate 586,559 downwards.
TAGGATTGTGATGTCAGATGATGCCGTAGAAGAAGTCGAAGCCGTTAAAGATATTCTGGGTGAGAATACCAGTATTGCAGGTTTCTATTCTTATGGGGAAATCTCACCTTTTGAAACCACAGGCAGGACTGAGTTGCATAATCAAACGATGACCGTGGCGTATATTACAGAAACCTAAAAAAATGGCACGAATTGAAAAGAAACTTAATCGTCAGATTAAAAAATATTTAACCGATGGTAATGACTTTTCGGAAGATCTTTCGTTATTGCAAAATTATCTGACACGCCAAGAGGATGATCCTGAAGAATCCTTGAAAATACTGTCTGGGTTTCCTGATTTCTTTAGTGCGATTGCAGAAACATATCGGCAATACGAAGATAAGAATAAGATGGCTCTTCGTAATCTGGATATTAGTTCGCAAGAGTTAAATGGTGCCAATCGTCGCTTAGAATTTCTGAACGATTCAATGAAGGCCATTCTTGAAAGCCTTGGACCGGCGCTTTTGTTTTTTAACAGTGAGGGCCTATGTTCACCTGTGTTTTCAAAATCATGTTTTGATCTACTGGAATGTGACCCGGGGGAGCAATTAATATGGGATGTTTTAAAAATAGAAGGGAGTGATATTGCGACGTTTCAGTCACTCATTTCTTTTTGTTTCAATAATGAATCTGCGATGTCGTTTGAAAATATTTTTCAAATGGCTCCGGAGGTATTCTCTCACTCTAATGGGAAAATAATTAAGCTGGATTATCGCCCTATTTATAATATTGCTGGTGAAATACACGATGTTTTAGTTGTTGCGACAGATGAAACTCAAAAAGACAAATTTAAGAAACTTGTTGAAGAAAGAGAACGGTATTCGGAGAAAATAATTCGATTGGTTAGCACAAAAAATGCTTATATTCAAACGCTTGGAAATATTGAGCAATATTTTATTGATACGTATGATACGACGTTTAGATCGGAAACATCTATCTCTTCTATTAAGGAACAAATGCATACTTTGAAAGGGGTGAGTGGAAGTTTTTATATGGAGGATATAGCAGAAATTATTCATGGTATTGAAGATGAAATATATGATGGGAATCCCCATCTGGACACTGTGAAACAGATAATAGAAGCGCGCGTTCCTGCTCTTCAGGCGTCTTTGGATGAAGAAATTGAATTTGCGACGTTTATATTAGGGGATAGCTTTAACCATAAAGAACAAACGCGAGAGATCTCCAATACTGCTTTAAGTGAATTTCATCGTTTTCTTAAAGGAGAAAAACATGATGATATTGCGCATAAGTTTTTCGAAAACTTTATGACAGTACCTATTTTTGAGGCTCTTAGGGTTTTGGATTTTCATCTTCAGGAATCCGCTAAGAAATTGGGTAAGAAAGTAAAACCGTGTCGTTTTACGGGGGATAATGTTCTTATTCCTACCCATAAATTTGATGACATAATTGAATCCTTTATTCATCTGGTACGTAATGCCATGGATCATGGTATTGAACAACCACAGGAACGTTTAAGAGTGCAGAAAGAAGAAGATGGACTTGTTACTGTTGATGTGCGGGCGATTGAAAAAGATGGTAATTCTTGGATGAGGATAAGTTTTCAGGATGATGGGCGCGGTATACAGATTGAGGCAATAAAGAAGAAATTACAAATATCAGGCATTGACGTAGAGTCCTTGAATGATATGGAAGTGCAACAGTATGTTTTTCATGAGAACCTATCATCGCGGGATACACTCACAATGCTATCAGGGCGTGGAATTGGGCTTTCTGTGGTTAAACAGAAAATTGATGATCTCAATGGGAATATTTATGTGGAGTCACACCATAATAAGGGCTGCACTTTTATTATAGAATTGGAATTATCCTGATTATGGCAGTGCTTGCAGTCTGTGCATACTCTGCTGAGAATATCCGCTGTAATGAAGGCCTGCGTGGAGATCACTCTATTGCGGAACTCTGCCGCATAGAAGGCATTGATCAGAGCATCTACGAGCCGATCAAAGGAATTCATTGAGGTATATCACGCTCGACCAAAGCTTCACGTTTGGGTTAGAGGATTCACCAGTGGAATCTAGGATGAAGTATACTATTTGCAAAATAAATTCCAATGTTGTTAGATATCATTTCGTTGGCTTGTCTTTTTACCGTTTTAATAATGTTGTCTGTATTAAGTATGTCGTTGGGCAAAGTGTTTGCGATGTTTAAAAAAGGAAAATATTAACTATGTCTGTATTTCGCATCTTATTTACTTTGATTTGTGTTCTTTGTTTTTCCACGCCGTCTAAAGCAGAGACAGGGTTAGATGTTTTAAATGGTATTGTCATAGAAGGGATTGGGTTGATGAGTGACCCAGCTCAGATACAGACTTCTATTGATAATCTAAAGTCTAAGGAATGGGCATGCCAAGAGACCAAAATCGAAGAACGTGACGGTGGTGGTCGCACCATAAAATCTCGTTTACCGCGCCGCTATGGCTGGGATTGTCGTTATCAAGATTCTAAAGATTGGCAACATTTAATAGTGGCCTATTTACACGATCGTGTTGTTATTCTTCGTTATGATGGGTCAAAAGCGCCTAGGCTTGAGGGGGCAGAGTTAGTTTCAGCTCTGAAAGAAACGCATCAAAAATTGCAAAAAACGTCTGATCTTCCAGAGTCTTATAATTACAAAGATTATGCAGAGATTTTTGGTGCAAGCTCTCAAGTCTTTAAGCAAAGTCTAAATATAAATTTGCCGCAAATTTGCATAGGGCTTGTTGATAATGACGAGCGTCCATACAGACTTGTATTTCAAGCAAGTCATGAGTATATCCCAAGCCAGAAGGCCAGAACAGTATCTTTGTCTTTATCAAGAGCTGATGTTGACACATGTATTAAAGTTCTTCGTAAATGGCGTGTCCAAAAATAATGATATTCTTATTGAGGAGCTTTATGGAGATAAGTCAGCGTTTGTTTGATAGGACTTAAGAAATATAGGCAGCTAAAATAAAATCAAAGAAGTGATGTTTAGGCGACATTTGAGATCGTAGACCCTTACTATGATCCTATTGATGAAATAATCACGCTCATGCGTGAAACGCACCGCGAGCCATTCATCTTCCTACCCTTTTCAACTGTTCAAACGACACATCAGCCAATGCCCCGTTCTCCAATTTCAAAACAGTATCCGCAAAATCAAGAACACGGGGATTATGGGAGATTAAAATCACCAATATATCTTTTGAAAGTCCTTTTACGGTTTTTAATAATTCAGTCGCCGTTTTTTCATCCAACGCACTCGTCGCTTCATCCAAAATCAAAAGAGATGGATGGGCAATAAGCGCCCGCGCGATCGCCAAACGCTGTCTTTGCCCACCGGAAATTTTACTGCCTCGTTCCCCGACAACAGTCTCGATCCCATGTTCCATTTTTTGCACAAAATCAAACGCACCCGCCATTTTTAATGCTTTCTCGATCTCGTCCTGACCAATCTCGGGATTATTCAACGTTACATTATTTGCAATTGTATCATGGAATAATAAAATCTCTTGCGGAACGTACCCGATCTGACTACGCCAATTTTGTAAATCAAGGGAAGCAAGCGGCGTATCATCAATATAAACCGTCCCCGAAACAGGGCGATGCAGTCCTATAATTAAATCTAATAATGTTGTTTTTCCTTCTCCCGACGGGCCAAACAGCACATTAAATCCACGCGCCGGTAACTCGAATGAAACACTCTCAAAAATCACATGATCATCATAGGAAAACGATACATTATCCAACCGTATACTCTTGGAAAGTGCAACTTTCTCTGTGCCTTGGTTATAATCCTTCGCTTGCGCCGCACTATCAATTTTCGAACGTAAAGACCAAAACGCACTCTCGTTCGCTACCATAGATATATATGCGCCCTGTACTGCAGAGACTTTGGTCACCATGCGTAGAAACAACAAAGATAAAAACAACAGCTCGGAAATCGGAAAGTCGCCATAAGTCAGAATGGCATAAATACCCAAACAGGTGAAAATCACCATAATTGGCTCGGACAAAATACGCACCGCATAACGCGCCGTATCCAATGCCACTTCAGTCTTTTGAAGCGTTACAATATTATTTTCCATCATGGACAATAAATTGTCAGTTTTCCCCATTGCCTTCAAAGGCTTAACACTACTTAATGTTTCTATAATGCGCACAAGAACTTCATTGAACGTCTCTGTTTGCTTCTCTCCTGCCTGACGCGCCGATCGCACAAGGATACTTAAAGCCGCAACCATCAACAGCCCCGCGATAAGCGCCGATAAGGTTAATTGCCATGAGAGAAAGAATGCAAGAATCGCATAAACAATAACCTGAAGCGTCCAGGACAACACATTACAAGCCTGCGTAAAGCAATTTGCTGACCGTGTTGCCTCCATCCCAATCGCATTGGCACTGGCCCCACTTTGTAAATCGGTGAAATGTAACCAATTGGATTGCAGTAAATTACGTAGATAAGACAACCGCAAATCGGCACAAACATGGGATGACGCATACACAACTTGCGCCATCGCAAACATGGTCATCAGCGCCTTTAAAAACATTACAACCACAATGAAAAATAGAATCGGCCCAACCGATATATCAATCGCAAAAAATTCAAAAATATTTTGGGTCGTTTGAAAAACAAGCCCGTTATCCTCACCCGTTTGCTCCGTTAAAATGGAAACCAACGGTAACAGCGCCATAACGCCAACACCTTCCAATAAACCACTAAAACCTAATGCGAGCACCATCAGCGCCCCACGCACAGGGTAGGCTTTTGCAAAATATAAAAAAGTATCCAAGCTTTTCAATTTGATCATGGGATCAGACCTTAATCTCTTCTGTAAAGTTTTTCAATTTATGCACCATAAAATTTTTGCTTTATCCCATGGAATCATACGTAACCCCCCTATGTGAGGCGTAAGGATCAAACTCTCATGATATCTCCTTGTATTGAATTTACGGCGCGTCTGATGCCTGATATTGCAAACGGTCTTATCCGCTGCTGCTTTGTTTGTTTTTGTTTAATTATGTCATTTATTATTATTCATAATTTAAATGTACGTATTACCCTAGGGTTAGTGGCTTTCGTTTTAATTTCGGATAATACGATAACGCTTGTTTGCAGGTAATGTGCCTTTAATTTTATCTTTTCCCCCATCGGGCCAGATGATATCAATCTCGTCAATTTCATCAATCAGTTCTAAACCAAAATGTATAATTGGCTGATTATATGATTTAAATCCACCGCCACCCTTTAAAACACTTTCTTGTTTAAAGACTTGTCCATGCTTTTTATAAGAAATAATTATTTTGGCACCTATAGCCCCAAAATTTTGAACACTATGATCGTTTAACTCAAACTGAATAGAGTGGTTTCGAGAGATATTATTATTTCTATATATCTGAACCCCAGCATCTGTTGGGACATTTATAATATCAAGATCACCATCATTATCAAAATCAATATAACTAAAGGCGCTGGTAACTGTATAATTTTCTAAACCAAATTCAATGGTTTTATCTTCAAAACTACCATTTTGATCGTTATGATAAAATAAATTCGTTGGTAGAGACATAGGGGAGCCATAGCCATTTACAATATATAAATCTTGCCAACCATCATTGTCTAAATCAGAAAATCGAGCATTCCACGTCCATGCACCATAGCCAACATTCCGCTCATTTGCTTGATCTATAAATATAGTATTATTATTTTCACTTATGTTATGAAGCAATATATTATTCAATGAATCGTTGGAGGCTTGTAAATAAAAGGATTTATTCCCGTCATCATATATTTGTCTATCCTCATGCACTGCCTTACTCAAAAGCTCACAAAAACCGTTATATCGTTTAGAATCGTACAGAGGATTACTGTTAGAGCGCGATGTTCTTCTAAGTCCGCAAGGATTTGTTAGGTAGGTTAAGCATTTTATTTTATTTTCTGGATTTTGCACAGCGTTACAAGCATCACTAATATGATGTGCAACCTTTGCAAGAGAGAGCTTCAGGATGAAATCTTCAATGCAGGTATCGGAATTAGAATTTATTGCCTCGGGTCTACTGCAATATTGATTATAGGAAATTTGTTTTTCTGAAATTTTCGACATTTCTTGCATATATTGTCCGGAGTAAGAAATTTGACCAATATAAAAATCAGGCTTCAAGTCATTATCAATATCTCCAACATCAATGCTCATCGTGGATTGCCCCCCTTTTAAGCCTTGGATAAACTCTATGTTGTCAAGTGTGAGATCTCCATTTTTATCGCCTGTCATAAGAATATCTGAATAGGACTCTACAATAAAATCATTACCTATATAAAGATCCAGTATTTCGTCATTATTAAAATCATAAAATAGACTTGTTAATGTTTCCCCTGTTGTTTTAGGAAGTTTTTGCGCTCTAAAATTACCATCCTCATTATATAAAATTACATTTTGTGATTGTTTGAAATCCAAGAAGAGGGGGCCTACGTTCCAGTTCCCCCAAAACATATCAAGATCACCGTCTTTTCCAAGATCACCAAACGCCATGGTCATGGTTGTGCCAACATTATCAGAATAGATTTGATGCACATTATTTTTAAGAAAATTTCCTTTTTGATTATAGATTACAAAATTCTTTCCTTTATATGTAGAAAACAGAATATCTTTCCAAGAATCTCCATCTATATCCAGCAAGGCAACAAGCACAACTTCTTGTATATTTTCAGGTATAGGCAAGGATTGTCTAATGAAATATTCCCCCCCTATATTGCTGTATAAAATCAAATTCGGTCTGATTTCATGGTCGCCTGTCATAAGAATATCTGGCCAACCATCATTATGTACATCTCCTGTTGCAATAGACATTGTCGAAAATACAAGAGCATCTGGAACACCGCTCAAATTCGAAATCTGGTAGGGTTGTTCTATTCCCATATCAAAACCTTGTATAAGCGAAAAGTTTTGTTGCTCTAAGTCTGATGTTTCCCCTTCAAAAGTTCTCCACTTAATTTGTAAATTTCTTGGTTTCTTCTCAATGTATTTATGAGGCAATACCTCAAAGATAATGCTCCGTTCTTTCAATGTTTTTTTAAATTCATTAAGGGTATATTCTTTATCGTTTCGTTCTAAAATTTCCTGCGTTTTATTATCTACTAAGCGTATTATTTTTTGATCTGGACTCTGTTGTAATTGTCTCGCCTGATCAATAGAGAGGTCAATTTCATCTTGAGCTTTCGACATTGTGTATTGTTCTAAATGTATCGTTAAAAATCCCGATGCTAAACCCAATATAATTGTTGTTAATAAAAGAAACATAGAGATTCTGAAGGATATAGCTTGCCATATAATGAAGAACGCATAGATACTAAATGATCCCAAAGTGAATAATAATATTGCGACATATTGTATCGGAACACCTATTTGTAATAACGCAGAAGACAATATAATATCGAATGCCATAGGCGCGGGTAGTATTGCCCCTAACACAGAGATTAACAGCATAATCAGAGCCATATCTAAAAGGCTTATATTATTATTCAGGCCTTCAATCATAGACCACGGAGCAATGACAATAATTAAACTGCCTAAAAATCCTGACATAATCATAAGGGGCAGGGCTATTTTTAAGAGATAAAATAGACTTTTGAGATATCGTTTTCCTGCCCATATAAAAGCAGCCCCCCAACTCTCTATATTACAAATTGAATCAACATCATGGGAGATGTTTAGCGTATCCTTGATTAAAATATCGTGCTTTATAATTTCTTTTTGAAATAAATATCGGCATGCTAAGGGCACTAAAACTAAAATAAACAGAAGGGTAAATACGATTTTTATTAAAACTAGATAAAGAGGGAATAAAGAAAACGCCATTAACAGAATAGCAATATTAAGCGTTGGAGAGGCGATAAGTGTAGAGAGGGCGGTCTGAATACTTCCGCCACTTGAATAAAGAGCCCGTGCAATAGGCGCCGCACAATTAACACAAATCCCCAAGGGCGCGCCTATCGATAAGCCTAAGACACTATTTTTAAAACCATTATCAAATTTTTGTTTTTTTAACAAAGGCCAAAGAGAAATAATAAATGCACCTAATATAAATGAAAAGCTCATTCCTTTTTTATTCGTGTTAAGCCAATTTACTGTTTCCCACAGTACCTGTTCCCAAAAAGAAAATTCTTCTTTAATTTCAATTAATGCAAAAAAACCTAGGCTTGAAAGTATTGAATTACTTCCTAAAACGGTTTTTGCGGATAACTCCGGATATCGCGAGACAATCCAAAAATACAGACAGCTCAACATCATAAAAAATATCAAAATAATAACAGGCTTCGCCGTATTCTTGATAAAGATCATTATAATAATGCCCTGATTTTTTTTGGAGGCTACATTGTGCAAATACCGCAAACGTATCTGTGATTTTTGCAAAGGGATAGTCTCATAATTTAAGATTACCGTCAAGAAAAGTAAGAATTTTTTCCTAGCCAGCGTGTGTGAAAACAATGCATCGTCTAAGCTAACATTATTTATTCCATGGCATTTTTGATAAAATCATCGCCAGACCACACCAGCCAGTTATTCCGGCAAGAAACAACGCCGAACCTAATGCCCCTGCAAATATGAAGGCTTCTGTAATTCCTAAAAAACCAAATAAAACACAAATGGCCACAAGAAAACCAACAATGATTTGTACTTGTCTAAAAATTGATAACTCGGAGGACGGTGAGGGCACTCCAATTACTGGAAATCCGTTTTTCTTCCAAGCTTCGATACCACCATCCAAACTCAGTATTTTATTCTTACATGAATTTAAACCTTGTATGCGATCACATGCCATTTGACTTCGCGATCCTTTGAGACATTGTAATATGATGGTTATATTTTTTGGTATATTTAACATTTGAAACCCATCTTCCAAAGAACTGAGGGGCACAGACATCGCATAAGAAATGTGCTCAGCCATGAATTCTTCGGGTTCACGCACATCAATCAAAACAGCTTTACCATCCTTAATTAGAGCCTCAGCATCTATTATATTAATCATTTGCCTCATTTATCGTCTCCTTTTTCGCAAAACTCGTGATACAAAACATCCATTATTTTTAAAACAGCATCGTTATCTATTGAGTAGAAAAGCGTTCTATGCTCTCTCCTGAAAACCACAATATTTTCTTCTTTTAGCTTTGATAAATGCTGCGACATTGATGTTTGTGCCATACTGGTCGCATCAATCAATTCACTAACATTTTTTTCTCCTGTTGCTAGTTCACATAAAATTAAAAGTCTATGTGGATTTGCCAAGCCTTTTAAAAAATTGGCTACAATATTGGCATTCTCCTGCATATCTTTCATTAAAATTTACCTCTTTACAATTTATGTTTTTATCATATCATAATATAGTAAATTGAAGAAGGAAAAAATAATGACAAAAGATTACAAAGAAATAACACAAGATATATCTGAATATGTCGGCGTTTTAAAGAAGGCCGCACCTGAGGCAATGGATGGTTTTTATACTATGGCAAAAGCTGCCACAGCTGATGGCGCGCTTGATAAAAAGACCAAAGAGTTAATAGCTTTAGCAATTGGTATAACGCAACGATGCGATGGCTGTATTGGTTTTCACGCTAAAGCGCTTAAAGATTTAGGGGCAACAAAAGAAGAAATTGCCGAAGTTATGGTCATGTGCGTTTATATGGGCGGTGGTCCTGCCCTGATGTATGCCGCAGATGCATTAAGAGCTTTTGAGCAATTCTCAGAATAAATTACACTGAAAGGAGTTGTGTTTGCGACACTGCCAATTTAGTCATATTACCACTCATAGCCAAGTATAAGGGGCTTGTCAGATAAACGTTAATTTATTTGTGGTGATTTCAGGGCTGATTTTGAAATTTTTTGATGTGACATTTAGGAGGAATATTGCGTATCTGGAAAATGCCTCAAGTTAATTTGATATGATCGTTTTAAACGCCGTTATAGTTTATTGCAAAACGCCCGCATTTCTTAAACGGTAAAATACATTATATTCATCGTCATTTGGAACCAGTTCTAATATTCCTTGTATGTTAACAGCGTCATATGAAAATTTGACTGGTGTTTCTGCATGGACTTCAAGAAGTAACTTGGGTGGGACATGGTAATGATATGGGCAACTAAGTGGAAAAGGGCCGAGTAAAAACCGTGGTTGTTCTTCACCTTGGCCGAGTGGGAACATATATCCTTGGACAATTACTGTTTGCCCATCAAGTTTCTTAAGTTTTTCTGAAAATTCTGGCCTGACACCGACATAATCATATTCATCATCTTCTTTGTAAGTGTATTCATGTTCTATGGTTTCACCAAAGACATTCCAAGATGTTCCTCCTTCTGGGGTGGTCACAAATTGGGGGATACTTTCAAGTATATCCGCTTGAGGTGGTTCGATAATTTGTGTGTCTTCGAGTATTGTTACAGTAGCGGTGTCCAGCTCCGTTGCTTTTTTGCGTGATAATGGATTACCTGAGTCTTTTAATTGTCCTGTTATAAAGGGCAGACTGAATATACCGAGAACGAGAAGTGTAAAAAGTGTTTTCACTAAAAGCTTTCCTGTTGTTTTCATAGCCACGCGCATTCTTTAGTTTGCTCTTGTAAGTTGTTTTGCAATATTCACTCTAGATGCGCGTATTGCCGGTAGCGCTGAGGCCAAGAACCCAGCCAAGGTAACGGAAATTATAATCCAAATTATCTCGTTTGTCATTTGGAGTTTAGCGCTACTTGCTGCAAGTGGGTTGAGAATATTTGTGAGCGTCATAAAACCGTACATACCAAAAATCAGCCCTAAAATTAGGCCTATTATAACGATGACCATTCCTTCGGTTACAATGATCTTAAAAATGCGTTTTTGGGAATAGCCTATGGCCCTTAGAACAGCAAGATCACCCATTCTGTTTTCAAGGCTTCCTGCAAGCCCGGCAAAGATATTAAGTGCGGCTATGGTGATAAGTAATGCAGAAAGTGCCGAAAATGTTTTCGCTCCAAGCCCCAACATAGATGTTAAGCGCGCCATTTCCAGTGCAGGATTTGCGGCTTGTAATGCCGTGTCACGATTAATGATGCGCGGTAAGTTCATATTCGCAATAGGAGAGCGCGTTGTTAACAGTAGGGCGGTAATCTCAGGTTCTCCAGCCTCTTCGTGTTGTTCGTGGTCGTGGCCTTTATGGTCATCATCTTTGTGATCTTCGTGCTTATCGCCGTCATGATCTTCATGGTCATCATGTCCCCCATGATTATGATGATCTTCGTGTTCTTCATGATCTTCGTGTTTTTCTTCTTTATGGCGCGCTGTATGGTCGTGTCCTTCATGAGGCGTTTCTTCATGATCCAGATCATGAGATTCTACAGCTTCCAGACCGTGAATCTCTAGCACAGAATCCAATGATGTTAGGATAAGCCTGTCTAAAACACTGCCTGTCTTGGATAGTCTGCCGACTACGGTATAGTGCTCATTTTCATGGATGTGTCCGCCTTGCGAGAGCCCATGTGCTCCTGAAATTTCTTTGCCCAAACCTAACGGAATATCTGCGCCGATAACCACTTCGAATGATTTGTTCCAATGACGGCCTTTTGATATATCCGCATTATAATGGGTCATATAATCTGGCGTTGTACCAACAATTCTATACCCTTTCCAATTATCGCCTAGTGCCAATGGGATAGCGGTTTTCACCTTTGGATGCTTCATCCATTTTTTTGCATCCTTGTATGCGATATTTCCGGTTGGTATGTCGATATGGTACACGGACGATAAAATAAGCTGGAGCGGGCTACCTTTTGCTCCTACAACGATATCAATGCCTTTGCCATCATTGCTCATACGATTGTGGATGTGGTGACCGAACTGTAAGATAATGACGGCAAGAGTTACACCGAAAGCAGTTAACAGTACTGATAATGCACTGTTCAACCATCTGGATTTTAACGAAGATGTAATAAGCGTTATGTCTTTCATGCGGACATCTCCAGAATATTATTAAAACGTGATTTAATGCGCGCGTCATGTGTGGCGGCAATGATTGTGGCGTTCGTTGCTTTTGCTTGATCGAAGATAAGGTCAATAATATTTTGCGTGTTGCTATCGTCCAAGGCAGAGGTCGGTTCATCTGCAAAAATAACATTTGGTCTGTTTGCCAGCGCCCGAGCAATCGCAACGCGCTGCGCTTCCCCGACGCTTAAGTCGCGTGCTTTTTGCTTTTCTTTTCCCTCAAGGCCTATGGTGCGAATAAGCGCTTTGATATAAGCGGGATCTTTTCGTGTTTGAGTAACCGCGATGTTTTGTACGACATTTAAATGGCCGATAAGATGATGACGTTGGAAAATAAATCCAAAATTTTCTGCTCTCATCGTATCTTTTTGTGCCTGAGATAAACTGGAATAATCTTTGTTATCGAAAGTTATTTCTCCGCTTTCGAGTGGCAGCAAAGTCGCCATAATGTTCAACAGAGTTGTCTTACCGCATCCTGATGGCCCTAACAGCAGTAGGTGTTCGCCGCGTTCGATACGTATATCTTTGGATAAAACATCATGATTGGGTATGTATGTGTGACGAATGTGTTTTAGATTGAACATGGTTATTGGTTTCTTCAGTTTTTAGCCAGTATCGCAATGTAATCTTGTGACTTGAAAATGAAAGTTTTTGAGCCTAGCTAATATTGACAGACAGCCCAAAGTCTCTACATTGCAATGTTATAATGTAACATTAGAGAGCAAGGTAAATTAACATCAGTTATTTTGCAATAGATATTTTAGTGCTATTAGACCAATGCTGATTTATCTGCGAAAGTAAGTAGGGTATAATTTCAATAAACACCCAAAGACTTAAATAATCGTGTGAGGCTTTCGGCTTGTGTGGCTGTGGCGGATACCATGGCTGCTTCGGCCTTATTTGCGCTGCGTTGGGCATCCAACACGTCCAGAAACGATATCTCGCCTTCTTTATATAAGGTTTGGGAAAGCTCTAGTGCTTTATCCGCGCTGAGATATGCTTTGCGTAGGGATACGTGTTGTTCATTGATATGTGCGTAATCGCTAAAGGCTGTTTCAACCTCGGTGACGGCATTTAAGACGGCTTTACGGTATTGTTCGAAGGCTTGTTTTTCGCGCGCGCGCGCCGCATCAATGCGACCCTCTATGCGGCCAAAATCAAGCAAGGAAACCGCTGCACCAAAGGCAATGTTCCATGGCGTGACAGAACTAGCCAGTGCATTGTCGGCAATGCCGTAAAATCCGCTTAATGTAAAGTTTGGGAATATATCTGCCGTGGCGGCTTCTGCCAGAGAGGTGTTTGCTGCTAAATCAGCGGCTGCGGCCTGAATATCCGGACGCAAGGCCAGAACTTGCGCGGGGGTCATTAAAACGGGCTCTATATTGCCTCCCGGTATTTCTGCGTGAGCGACTAACATAGGCAATATATTTTCCGGCAAGCCTCCCGTTAAGACGCTGAGGCGTAGGCGGGCATTCTCGGTTTGGCGCTTAAACTCAGGTAGGGATGCGCGCGTGGTGTTCACAAGCGTTTCAGCGCGCTCAACATCCAGCTTTGGTGCTTCGCCCAGACGATTAAGGTCGCCAATCAGTTTCAGGGTTCTTGCCTGTGAATTCAGGTTTTTCGCTGCAATGCGCGTTTGATTTTGTGCCGCTCTGAAATCAATATAGGTGCGTACGATTTCAGCAATGAGGGTTAAGCTGACGTCGTGATAACGGGCTTGCGCAGCTTTCAGATTTGAATCGCTGGCTGAAAATTCCTTACGGTTTTTTCCAAAAACATCAATTTCGAAAGAGGCATCAAATTTGGCGTCATAAAAAGAATAAGATGATGCACTACTTGCGCCTGTATCCGCACGACCGTTAGAGCCGGATATGCCAATTTGTGGGAATAGGGATGATCTGGAAGAGCGTCTTAGGCCGCGCGCTTCGGCAATTTTTGCTTCGGCGATCAAGCGATCAGGGCTGTTTTCTAGGGCTTGAGCGACCAAAGCGTTAAGCGTCGGGTCTTTGAATTGTTTCCACCAGCCTTGCAGATAGATTGCATTAACTGATTGTGCTATTTCACTGTTTTTTGCTGTCCAGTTTAGCGGTTCGGTCGGCTTGGAAACGTCAAGGCCATCAGAAACGCAGGCACTCAAGATCACACAGGACGGCAATAGGATATATTTCTTCATTATTTGGACTCCGTCACTGTTTCTTGTTTGTTGCGCCCTGTGATTTTCAGTTCGAATTCACGAAGCAAGACATAAAACACAGGTGTAAATATTAATCCGAAAAAGGTTACTCCCAGCATGCCGGAGAACACCGAGATACCGATCGCTTGGCGCATTTCTGCACCTGCACCGTGGCTGAGAACCAAGGGTAGCACGCCCATGATGAAAGCAAAAGATGTCATAAGGATCGGGCGCAGACGTAGGCGGGAGGCCTCCACTGCGGCCTCTAATGGACTTAGGCCTTTACGCTCCAGCTCACGCGAGAACTCGACAATCAAAATCGCATTTTTACAGGCGAGCCCTGCGAGGACGAACAGGCTGATCTGCGTAAAGATATTGTTGTCGCCATGGCTGAGATAGACACCGATTAATGCCGATAAAATGCCCATCGGAACAATCATAATCACAGCAAGCGGCAAGGTGAGGCTTTCATACTGTGCAGCCAAAACCAGAAAGACGAAAAAGATACAGAGTGGGAAAATAAATATCGCCGTGTTGCCTGCCAATATTTGTTGATAGGTCAGTTCCGTCCATTCAAATTCAACCCCTTGTGGTAACGCCTCATTCAGAATTTTGGTAATGGCGGCTTGTGCCTGACCGGAGGAGTATCCCGGCGCGGGATTACCATTCAGATCGGCGGAACGAAAAGCGTTATAGCGCGAAGCAATTTCGGGCCCAAAGGATTCATGTACATCAACGACCGCGCCCAAAGGCACCATCTGTCCATCGGCATTCTTGGTTTGCAGTCGTAAGATGTCTTGTGGTTCTGAGCGGAACTGTTTTTCAGCTTGTGCAATAACCTGATATGTACGGCCAAATTGATTAAAATCATTCACGTAAATAGAGCCCAGATAAATTTGCATGGTGCGAAAAATTTCATCAATCGGCAGGCCAAGTTGTTGTGCTTTGGTTCGATCCAGATCTGCGTAGAGCTGCGGTACATTGACATTATAATTGGAATACACACCCACGAGGGCAGGATCTGCATTGGCTTTACCTGTCACGTCCTTTAAAATGTTATCAAGGGCCTCATACCCTAGATCTCCGCGATCTTGAATTTGTAGTTTGAACCCGCCTGTTGTGCCTAATCCGCGCACGGGTGGTGGTGGGAAAATTGCAATGAAGGCTTCATCAATAGCGGCAAATTTCTGGTTTAGCTGTCCGGCGATTGCGCCTGCACTCAAATCATCTGTTGTGCGATCTTCAAAATCATCCAGCGTTACAAACACGATGCCCGCGCTGGAAGAGTTCACAAAACCATTGATCGATAGGCCGGGGAACTGCACTGCATTGGATACACCATCTTGCGCCATTGCGATGTCGCCAATTTTCCGCATAACATCTTCGGTGCGCTCTAATGTTGCGCCGGGGGGCAGTTGGGCAAAGCTGATCAAATACTGTTTATCTTGCGCTGGAACAAAGCCGGAAGGCACGAGGCCGAAGCTGAAATAGGTTGCACCAACGAGGCCGGAAAACAGCACCATCATGATTAATTTACGACGTCCGGCAATGCCGACACTTTTGGCGTAGACGCGTTGGCTCTTGCCAAAGAATTTGTTGAATAAGTTAAAGAACCAACCAAAGAGGAAATCCATTAGGCGGGTTAATTTGTCTTTTTTCGCGTCACGCGGGCGAAGCAGCAACGCCGCCATAGCGGGGCTGAGTGTAAGAGAATTCAGGGTAGAGATGAAAGTCGCAATCACAATCGTCAGGGCAAATTGTTTATAGAACATACCCGTTAGGCCACTGATAAAGGCGAGGGGGATAAAGACCCCAGCAATCACCATAGAGGTCGCGATGATGGGGCCTGTGACCTCTTTCATCGCCTGAATGGTTGCCTCGCGGGGCTTTTTGCCCTCCTCAATATTGCGCTCGACATTTTCCACCACCACAATCGCATCATCCACAACGATACCAACGGCGAGGATAAGGCCGAAGAGTGAGAGTACGTTAATGGAGAAGCCAAGTGGCAGCATGATGGCAAATGTTCCCACGATGGAAACAGGCACAGCCAGAAGCGGAATAATAGAGGCGCGCCAAGATTGCAGGAACACAATCACAACCAAGACCACCAGTAAAACGGCCTCGATCAGTGTGTGAATAACGGAAATGATGGAGTGTTTCACGAAGACTGTTGGGTCGTAGACAATGGTGTAATCAAGGTCTTCGGGGAAGTTTTTCTTAAGCTCGGCCATGGTTTTGCGTACATTGGCGGAGAGTTCTAACGCGTTGGCATCAGGTGCGGCAAAGATCGGAATCGCAATGGCTGGTTCATTATTCAGCATAGAGCGCAAGGAATAGCTTTGTGCACCTAGCTCTGCCGAGGCAACATCTTTCAGGCGCGTTATGACGCCATTTTCATCGCGCTTGATAATAATTTCTTCAAATTCTTTGGGGCTGGAAAGACGTCCTTGAACATTTACAGATAATTGCATCTGGGTTTTATCATCATAAGGTGGGCCGCCAATAACGCCTGCGGCAACTTGGATATTCTGGCTACGAATTGCGTTGATTACTTCACTCGCGCTCAGGCCACGCTCGGCAATCCGGTCAGGATTAAGCCAAATGCGCATCGCATAATCTCCGGAGCCGAATAAACGCACTTGCCCAACGCCTGGAATTTTTGCGAGCTGGTCTTTTATGTTCAGCGTTGCATAGTTGCGCAAGTAAAGCATGTCATAGCGCCCATTCGGGGAGGTCAGATGAACAACCATCGTCAGATCGGGGGAGCTTTTTACAACCGTTACGCCCAATTCACGGGTGACTTCTGGTAAACGCGGCAGTGCCTGTGATACACGGTTTTGCACCAATTGTTGTGCCAGATCGACATCCGTGCCAATGGCAAATGTGATTGTCAGCGATAAACGCCCATCAGCGGTGGCCAGAGAGTTTATATAAAGCAAATTCTCAATGCCGCTGATTTGTTCTTCCAATGGTGTTGCGACCGTTTCCGCAATTACGGACGGGTTCGCACCGGGAAAGCTGGCATTCACCTGAACCGATGGCGGAGAGACTTCGGGATATTCCGAAATGGGCAACTGGAACATAGCGATCGCGCCAAACAAAAAGATGACGAAAGACAGCACTCCGGCAAAAATCGGCCGATCGATAAAATAGCTGGATAAATTCATAAGATTACTCTTCTCCGCTTACTGCGTGATCTTCGGATGATGGGGGTGGTTCAGCGGTATCTTTATTTTCTTGGGGCGTAACAGCCATGCCGGGACGAATGCGCACGAGGCCTCTCGTGATGATTTTTTCGCCTTCTTTCAAACCGGAAAGAATAACGCGTTGGCCATTAATGCTTTCGCCAATTTTCACTTCGCGGTATTTCGCTGTGCTGTCACCATTTACGGTATAGACGAACTTTCGATCCTGATCCGTACCTATCGCACGTTCGGAGACCAGAATTTTTTTGTGATTACCTGTGTCACCCAGTAAAATACTAACGGACATACCCGGTAGAAGGAATTTGTCTTTATTCTCAAAAATTGCGCGGGCGCGGATTGTGCCGGATGAAGGGTTGATACGGTTATCAAAACTATCAACGACCCCGTTATATTCTAATTCACCATCCAACAACACCAAACGCACGGGTGTTTTGGTGTTGTTATCAGATGCTTTGGATTTGACGGAGCCTAGATATGTGCGTTCATCAACTTCAAAATCGACGTATACGCGTTCATTATTCACAATGGATGTCAGGAGTGGGGCGCTGGCCCCAGTTTGTATTAAGTTGCCTTTCGTGATTTCGGCGCGGCTGACTTTGCCGGAAATCGGGGCTTTAATATAGGCGTAATCCAGATTGATTTGTGCGCTTTCAACCGCGGCTTTGGCACCTGTTACGTTTGCAATAGCAGAACCGCGTTTGTTGGCGCGTTCATCAAATAACCCTTGAGAAATGGCCTCGCTTTTGATTAGTTTTTTGGCTCTCTTATATTCTTTTTCCGCAAGGCTAGCCTGTGTTATTGCAACATTTAATGCCGCTGTTGCTTGATTAAGGGCGGCTTGATAGGGGCGGGGATCAATAACAATAAGTATGTCTGCCTTTTTCACTGTCTGTCCGTCCTCAAAACGAATTTCCGTTATTCTTCCGCTGACTTGTGGGCGGATTTCTGCGTGATCAACGGCGACGACGTGACCGGAGAAATTTTTCCAGATTTGAATGTTTTGCGGCGTAATTTGTGTTATCTCAACAACCATTGCTTGCGGTGCGGTAGGTGTGCCTTCCTCTGACGCCACGGCGTTGTGCTGGTCGGTATAGAATTTTACACCGGCCCCAAGTGTAACGGCGGTCACTAAAAAGATGATCCAGATGTGTTTTGTTTTTTTCATGTTCTTTTCCAATATGATTTGACCAACCGGTCAATTCCTTTTTCTGAACGGATTACTTGATCCCGATAAGATTGAGCAATGCGTGTTCTAAATTTTTTTCTATAAAGCTCAGATCATTTTTGATCCGTGCCATAATTAGATGTCCGATAATGAATGCAAAAATTTCATTTGCTTTTACTTCAATGTCTGTATCCGAAGCAATTGCACCTTCCGCCACCAAGTCGCGTAGGGCGCTTTCGTAATAGGCTGATTTTTTTGCGCAGATATTTGAAATTTTTTCACCAATTTCTTTGTCTTGTGCTGCGAGTTCCGAGCCTAATGTTGCGAATGGGCAGCCGCATACATGACCCAGCTCTTTCGAAATTTCTTTTTGTTGTTCAATAACATGGCGTGCCATCAGCTCAAATCGTTCCAGAGGAGGGCGCGTTGGTGAGAAGATATCATCATATTTTAATTTGGTTTCTTCCATGCAGGCATCCATCGTTTCCAATGCCAAGTGCGCTTTGGATGGGAAGTAATGGTAAAAGCTCCCTTTTTTAACGTCTGATTTCTTGCAAATATCATCAACGCTAACAGCATTATAACTTTCACTCCAGATCAGTTCTCTGGCGGTGTCGATTAGCTTTTGCTTGGTGTTTGTAGGCGCACGACCCATAAAATATTCTCCTGATAATGTACTATATAGAATAGTTGACCAATTAGTCAAATATTATTTTCCTATACCAATATTTATTTGACCCTGTTAGGCAAGTTGAATATGGCGTTGTTAGCGGTCTTCCTCACTCTTGACACTAAAGACTGCCCTCATTGTAATTATGTAAAACAAAAAGGGGGGTACTAGTGACTTATGAATTTACGAAACCATCTAAACCGCTTGCTACGAGTTATCCTGAATCTGCGGCCTCGTTTCAACGTGTGTCTGAGGAACGAAAAGATCCTAATAAGGAAGTCTTCAGATCTATGAGAGAAGTTTTGGCATTTGCGGCGGGTCCTATAGCTGGGCAAACCCGCGATTTATTGTTCTTGTGTCGCGGCGATGAGGAATTTAACGACATAGCAAAAGAACTTCAAAACGTATTCAGCCAGAATGACCTATTAGAAGAAGATGAATTCGAAATCGACAAAATGGTCACAACACCAGAAAAAGATGGTAATGCATCATATATAATAGGTAAGCTGTGTCTTAAGATTCCGGAAAGGCGTTATACAACCAAACAAATTGAGGCAATAGCAACAAGAGCTTATGGATATGTATCAAGCAAAAGCCACCAACAGCAGCAGCTGAATCAATAAGAATAATGTGCTGAATTTATTTCACCAATAGCGCCTTGTGTCGTGGAAAATATCAACGCCGTGTTCGTGCCGAATATCTTCAACTTGCCGTAAGCAGAGTGGATAACGGATGTAGTATATCACTGCAAGTTTGATGATTTCTGGGCTGGTTTTGAAATATTTTAAGGGATTTTGGCGTGACATCGGGTAAAATTTCACGATACTCATAAAACGTCATTTTAATCTGACATGGCCCGAAGCGCCGCAACGTGCGGGTATCACGGCGGAAAATTCTCTGATGTCGATAAAATCTGGGCTGAATGGCAGTGCTGTTAGACTAATGCTAACTATTCTCCAAAAGCGTTTTTTATCCAATGGCTGCAAATAAATTGAGCTATTCAATGTGTTTATGCTAGAAATAATAACATTTGAAATTATAAGTTATCTTTCAGAGGAATACAGATGGTATTTTTTATACGGCGAATTTTAGTCATCTCCTTATCTTTTCTTATGTTTTCTAATATATCTGATGTGTCTGCAAAAAATAGTGATGACGCATATCAAAGTTATTACGATCTTCCATATTTTATAAGTATTGATGATGAAATTGGTATGGAGGAGTTTATGCAGGATGTTTTGCAAGATATGCAACAGCGTCTGATACAGGCGCCACGTTCTACAAAGTATCTTGATAGAGATGGAAATATAACCCGCAAAGGTTTGGAAAAGTATAAAAAGCTAGCTAGAAAGCACCTTGTTACTGTTCAAAAACGGTATTTTGCGAAGTTGGATATAAATAAAGATCAGGTTGTTACGTTAGAAGATATTTCACAATATTTCGAGTTTAATATAGATGATGTTCTTGAGCTATATAATGTTGTTAAGCAATTCGGTGATACCGCGTTTGATAAAGTAGATCCTGTGTTAGAAGGTATGAAAAAGAAGAAGCATGGTCATACGTCACCTCAGTGGTTTTTAGAGACTACATTACTGCTTTTTATTGATCTGGACGTTGATGCCGATAAGAAGTTATCTGCTGAAGAAATTTTATACGTGACAGAAGATGTTTTTCAAAAGGAAACGTCCCGAATTATTGCCCAATATGAATCCTATTTAGCTCTTTCTAAAGATGGGAATTCCACACCATTAGAACAAGTGAGTGATGCCGCTGTTAAGGCCTTTAATACTTTGGATTATAAACGAGACGGGATGATATCGGACAAAGAATTTTCCAGATACTTAAAAGCTCATCTTCCTAAGAAAACAGAGTGTAATGCGCCATTATTGGGCGATAGATCTGTACCAATTTATGCTGTTGTTGTTGGGGGCAGTAATGCAATCACTTCCCTTCAATTTAATGGTAGTTTTAGTGAATTGGCAGGTCATGTTGATGTTATAATAGAAAAGCAAAATCAGCCTATAAACCTTGTTCTGAGTTCTTTTCAGCATATGGTTTGGTCAATAAAAGGGGATGTTTCCTCTCTTAACCATGTATTGGTTTTTGGCGCTGCAGGTAATGATGAGGTGTTGGCCGGTGTTGCCGGAATTTCTTATGAGAAGGTAAGCTTTATGGGTAGGAAGGCATGTTGGGACGCCCGAATATCTTCTCCTCGTGCTTTAGATATAAAAAAGAAAGGAGATCTGAAAAAGTCTTTAGGGATCTTCAAATCTTTAACTGGGCGACAGTTGTCTTTGTTAAGAGAGAAGGGAATGGTATCAAGGATCATAGTGAAGAACTCTCCTGGAGTTGAGTTTTCTGATGGTATTGATGATGCTCTTAGAAAAATGCCTGATGGGTTTACTAGGGAATATTGGGATGAGTTTTTGACATGGAAGCCTTCTGGGCATAAATCTGTAGATATCCAGAGCGTTGTTTTTGGGGGATATGCGGCTGAGGTAGAAATGCTCCCCGATTGGGCGGGCTTTGCACAGTTAGAAAAAGAAGGTGTTATAGCTCCACTATATGTTGATTATGAGAAAAGAAAGGTTGTTTTCTTGCTTCGCAAGGATTTACTTATATTTCCAACATTGAGGAATTCAAAAGTGTGGCGGATTACTTTGATTAAGGATCGTGATGCTATCAGATATCCTAAATCATCGGCTAATTCCTTGCCTTATTGTATTATGTCGCGTGACGGGGCATTGTTACGGGGCACTCAATCTTGTTCTCCAATGGATCTGAAGTATCTTAAAGATAAAAATGACAAAACTTCATCTGTAAAATCACCTGTCTTTTTAGCGTTGGATAAATATATTCCGGTGATGCCAGCAAACAAAGACAGCATTGATATAAGTTTAAATATAGATGATAGGCTTTGTAAAAAGCAGTATGGGGATCAATATTTAAAGAAATGTGTCCTTTCCGATGACGTTCTAAAAGCAGATGTTCCTGTTTATGCATTATCATTGGAGCCTAAGATAGCAGGCACATTATCGTGGAAGGATATACACACCCTCACTTTTACACCCTCTGAGGTTTGGCGCGCTGGTGCACGCTATACTGCGATTATTGATTTTGATCTTATGAAGCTGCCGAAGGGTATGTATGTGAATGGTGAACGTAAGGCAACCTTTACTTTCTATGCGTCCGAGGTGTTTGTGCAAGCATTAAATCCTGTGGTTAAGGTGCATCCGAAATTTGCAGGTATTAATTTACTTTCTGCTGATCTTGTTTCGAATTACCCATTGAGCAGCTTAAGTGTGCAAGCCGTTTTTGTTCCTAAAAATGGAATACAGCCGGATGAACATATATTGGCTATGCGGGAGTATAAGTACATGAGTGTTGATAGCGATGATGGACGCCCATCGTTTGAAATGCCTAATATGAAAAGACGGTTAGAACAGACGATCGATAAGTATGCGAATGGTGAATTTCCAACGCATTTGCTGTTGTCAGGCCCGATCGGTACTTTTCCTTTAGATATGGGTTCGTCCAGACCTGTCTGGGTTTCATTTAATAAGGCTGATCAGCAGCAAATTACAGAAGGAATAAAGCTGTTAATAGCTAAATCAAAATCCGGTAATGCTGCTGCCCAATTGGCGTTGGGTAAGGCATATTTGGACGGAAACGGAATTTCTAAATCTCTTTCACAAGCACGTAAGTGGCTTACGCAAGCGGCGCGTCAGGATAATGTTGAGGCGGCTATTCAGTTAGGACATTTGAATTTAAAGCAATATTCTTGGTATAATTCCAGCCCTGAATCCTTTTATTGGTTCACGAAAGCTGCACAAACAAATGATAAGGTCGGGCAATTTGGTTTGTGTCAATTTTATCATGATCGATATGGTTTTGATGATTTACCTGAGGGACGCAAATGGTGCCATAAATCTGCTGCACAAGGGCATGTTCCTGCAATACATTATTTAGGCCGTATATATGAAAGAGGGTTTGGTGTTGAGGTCGGATACAAAAAGGCGTTAAAGTTCTACCGCGAAGCTGCAGCCAAAGGGTCTGTAAAATCGTTGGCGAACATTGCACGGTTCTATCATTTAGGTCTTGGAGTTAAACAAGATTCAAAGCAAGCCTATAGCTATGCAAAAAAGGCTCTTTCAGCTGCGCAAAGAGATGATTTGTTCGTTCGAAATATTACACAAAGGATTGTAGCAGATATTTTATTAGATGAGTTTAATGATGTAAAAAGTTTTAAAGCTAAGAAGGGGCTGATTGCGAATAAAGTCTTTAAAGATTTTTCTAAAGACTATGTCAGAATGTGGATTGCACAAGGGTTAACCAGCCAATGGAATGGCGGGAATAGAAGCCATCATATAGCCGAAACAATTATCAATGAACAGAGAAAGCAAACGCCAAAATTGCCTGAAATGCTATATGCCGAAGCGTGGGTTATATTAAAGGATGGGTATCGTTTTAATAAAGGATCTATTGCTCAATATAATCCGGTTGCACGCAATGCCGCGGTCAAAATCTTAGAAGGTTTACAAGATGATGATATTTTGGAATTTAACGTATTTATCGATCTCATCTATTTATATTTAAGTGAGAAAAACCCTGACAAAGCGGAGGCACTTATTGAAAAGGTACGTGTGGAAAAATATTTTGATAATCGTGAAGTCAAACCATTACGTTCACGGATATCACGATATCGTGGGCGCATTACAAAAGACATGAGAATGTCTGATAATCCGGATGATCAATATGTTGTCGCTAGAAGAGATAACTATATTGCAGAAAAATCTGATAAATGGAATGAGGAATATAAAGAGGATATAAAAAACAACCCTAACCATGCTTGGACTCATGGTAATTATGCAAGTTTTCTTCTACACACTAGGGGGGATTATGATGGTGCCATTATTTACGGAAATAAGGCCTTGGCGTTAATGCGATATCCGATGGCGCAAGGTGTCACGGGGATGGCTTATTTAGTGAAGGCTTCCCAGCTTTTTAAAAATGAAAGTACAAGAAAGCAGGCTGAAAAGTATATTAGAAAAGCTTTATCGTATGGGATTGATCAATGGTATATCAAGGATAACTGTAGAAAGTTTTGCGCGGATATTGCGCGTATGGGTAAGGCGTATAAAGCCGCGCGTTCAAAGAAGCCAATTTAACTTGCGTCGTGGCATATGGCAGTAGAATTAGGAGAATAAATATGAGGTTTTTTTTAATATTGGGTTTTGTTGGCGTTGGCTTTCTAATTAACTTGAATGGCTTTGAAACTGGGTTATTTCAAGTGGTTAATGCTAAAACTGTGGTGGAGAGAGAATATGATTTTCAAACTTTGTTAGAGTTGGCAGAGAAGGGTGATGTAAAGGCACAATATAAAATCGCTCTAAAATATGATCGAGGTGATGGTGTTTCTGAAAATATCACTCAAGCGATGAAGTGGTATTTAAGGGCTGCAGAGAAAGGGGGTGTTCTTGCTCAGTACAGGTTGGGTTCGTTATACTCTTCTGGTCAGAAAGTTCCTAAAGATATGGATAAAGCTGTAGAGTGGTATGGTAAATCTGCTGCGCAGGGTAATACTTGGGCGCATTTGAATCTTGCACCAATTTATTTGATTGGTTTAGGCGTTCCTCAAGATGTGGATAAAGCAATTGCATTATATACGGAAGCCTCAGAATTGGGGGATGTTAATTGCCAGTTGAGTTTGGCGATACAATATTATAATGGAGAATATATCCCTAAAAATTTCGAAAAAGCAGCGTATTGGTTCTCAAAAGTGGCAGAGAAAGGGAATAAAGCCGCGCAAGATTATCTTGATGAGATGAATGAAATTAAAAAGCCGATTCTTAAAATGGTAAAGAATAGGGATAGGCAAGATTTTATGAACTTATATAGAGTGAAAGAGCAAATTTCTACAGATGAGTTTGACTGTATGGAAGGTGGCTATAGTCAAAAGGAGTGTAGCTGCGTTCTTGAAGAGGATTATGATTATTTAAGAAAAACGTTAAAAGTAACCATGGAACGCCGTGCAGGTTGGAAGGGAAAAATCTTGTCATATAGAAATAAGAAAGGGCAGGGTGTTGCTATGTCTTTCGCTGCTGTTAAGAGCGCCATAGATATGTATGATCAAACGTGTAAGAAATAAGCTCGTAGCCGTGCTGTCAGACAAACGCTAACTTTTCTCCAGAAGCGTTCCGTGCCAAAATTACGAGGCACAAATCCCGCTCCATTTCTCAACTGAATTTTGACGTAACTTCTTAAAGCTTTTCGGTTTTCTAAATGTCTTTGATGATTGAAACGGTTGAGGAGGGTGGATTGAATGGCTACAAATGTTTGCAGCGATCGCATCGACCTAAATTTGTTCTTCATCTTTTCTCGTCGTCGAAAATGTAGGTGAGAATTCTCTACTTGGTTGTGTCCGTCGTCAAATGATTTGAGATATATAGGTCAAATATGATCAGGAGGTTTTGGCTTCTGATTAAGTTAAATATTAAGCAGCTAATTTAAGATGCTGAAATAGTTTTAGACAATTTTGAAGGTAAAATTTCGCAACTTTTAAAGTCTAAATAAGCACTTTCCTCAAGGCTTAAAATTCTATGGGCTTCTGATTTATCAATGTTTTGAAGAATACACATGACTAACTGTGCGAAGGAGGGGGAGCTGCATCTGCATAAATCAATATTTGGGATACTACAGAAAGAATTTGGAGACTTGGGGGCTGTGTAGTTTATGTTTACAAAGATTGTCAATGTTTGTATAATGATTGGTGACGCTGAAGGAGAGGTAAAACATGCATATTTCATTAACGCCTGAATTAGAAGGCATTGTAAAAAGTAAAGTTGAAACGGGATTATATAATAATGCCAGTGAGGTTGTTCGTGAAGCATTACGCTTTATGGAGATCAATCAGGATTTAGTGCATCAAATGAAATTGGATCGTCTGCGTTCACATTTATCCGTTGGCGCGGCTGAAATTGCACAAGGGCAGGGAGTCGTTCTTGAAACGGCATCTCAGGTTACAGACTTCTTTGAAGGCTTAAAAAAGAATGACTAAATTTAATGTGATTGTCTCTCCTCGTGCTAAGCGAGATTTAAAAGATATCTATGCCTATACACTTCAAAGCTGGGGAGAGAAAAAGGCCGATAGTTATCTATCCAATATAAAAACTTCATTCTTACAGCTTTTAGATAATCCAAAAATAGGGCGAGAGCGTTTAGATGTTCAATCTAACCTTCGAAGCCTTCATGTTGAAAAGCATGTGATCTTTTATAAAATCAACGACTCAGTCATATATGTTCTTGGTGTTCTTCATTGCAGAATGGATGTTATGAATTATTTCCCGTCTTCACGTGAATAATAATATTGACGCTATTTTACTGGCAGAAGCAGAAATTTAAGCCCAAGCGGCAATATTGTCAGCTATATTTTTTTTCTCAGGATCAGTTTTGTAATCTTGCTCTGTAATAAAGATATCATATTGTATTTGTAAGTTGAGCCAAAAGCGTGAACCATTCCCAAAGAGCTTGCCGATGCGATAAGCTAAATCTGGCGTTACTGGATTTTCACCTTTTGTAACACGATAGAGATGCTGTTTGCTTATGGATAGGACATCCGCTGCTTTTGGAATACTGAGTTCCAATGCTTCAAGATTTTCTTTTATGATGTTTCCCGGATGTAGTGGCGGTAATTTTCTTCTCATAATTATTTCCTTAGTGATAATCTTCTAAATCAATTTTTTGGGCTTGCCCGTTATTCCACTCAAACGTAATACGATAATTACCACTTACTTTCATAGAATAGCGCGTTGGATTATATCCTTGTAGCGCATGAAAACGAAAAGCTGGGAGGTTGAGTTCTTCGATTGTCTCAGCAGCATCCAGTGAATCTAATATCATTGTGATGCGCCCAACTTGATCTTGACGAACGCCTTGCACCTTACCTTCTGTATAGAGCTTTTTTAAGCCTTTATGCTTAAAGCTTTCGATCATTCCTAGTTTTCCTTGTACTCTATAATAGTAACATACTGTGTTACCAAGTCAACAAAAAAGTAACAAATCATGTTACCTAAGTTTTTTTCTTCTCTTCCCTATGCTTAATTCTGCGAATTTATGCCTCGGTTTTTGGAAGTGGTTCGAGGTCAAATAGGGCACGTTCTTTATCACCGATAACATATTCATCAATGAGGGAGGCGAGCTTCTTGGCAAAGGAAGAGCGAGGGTTTTTCTCCATGTGGAATCCTGCAAGCCCACCTATGATGATTTTACGGCGTGTGTCGCGTTTGCGCATCGAGGTTTTTTCACGTGCGGAGATGTCTTTGAGCTGTGCATCTATCTGGGCAATCGTAAGCGTCCGGTGAAGGCCGTCTGCCGTGTGTGTTAATGATCTGCTATTCTCTTAAAAATCAAATTTAGGAGAAGCCATGACCAACATAGAAATAATCTTGCTATCACTGCGCTATAAGCGTTCAAAAATCCGTCGCGTATTGCTCGACATTGATAAAGATGGCTCAAACATAGCGGAAGTTTCTACGCGTTACAATATTCCAGTAGAGTCGATTAAGCTGGCAATAGATGGTGCTACATTGGTTAACGATCTTTGGGATGCTGGTGTTACGAAGTTTCTGGATGCTCAAGACCGTCCCATTCTCTATGGCACGGTTGGTGATGATGTGCTGACTGCGAATTCAACTCATATTACCCTTGATTTGATCTCCAATGTTTTTGGTATTTCAAATATATCGCAATATCGTGAGAATGGCATTGTTTTGGTTGGTGGAGCGGGTGATGACACAATCACGGGCGTTAGTAATACGGCAGATGTACTTTTGGGTGGCATGGGTGATGATATTTTAATGGCCTCCGCTTGGTTTGATGGTTTGAAAGGGGATACATATCATGGGGGTTCTGATGCAATTGCCGATCATTCAACTGATGGAGCGGACACTGCGGATTATAGCAAAATTAGTTTCGGCGTGACACTGGAGTTCGGTGGTTTTACGGGGCAAGATGGCATTATTCACAAAAGCGGCGAGACTGATGCAGAGCGCGTAGAGGATACGTTGATCTCTATCGAAAAATATAGACTAACGAACAACGTCGATCACGTGAAAATTGCTGCGATACAAACGTTTGACTTAGACGGTGTAGCGGGCGTGGATATATTGGATTTCAGTGCTTTGTCTGGCGCGGTTGTGGTGGATGTGTTTCATGGCGCGGCACATAATGGCGGTGCATATACCATCAATTTCACCAACTTTGGTGAGTTTATCGGCACGGATGATGTGGCGGCATGGTTTGACAATATGCAAAAAAATGTGATAAATGACAATATAATGATAGCAGAACGGATTGCAGCATGAAAAAATTATTCAAAAACACAGTTTTATGTTTGACGGTTTTGTGCTTGCCGTTGACCGCATGTCAGGCGGAGGATGAGCAGGTGAGCGCGGTTTCGCAGGAGCCGTTAAAGAGCTTACCGTTTTTGGTGGTGGATTTAGATGGTGATGGCATTGAACTTATCCCGTTAGAGGAATCAAATGTGTATTTCGATGTTGATGGCGATGGTCTCGCCGAACGCACTCAGTGGGTGCATCCTGATGATGGGTTCTTGGTTGTTCTAGAAAGGGAAGAAGATATTAGGGAAAAATCTGTAGAAAAAAGAATTATGTTAGGTTTAACAAATGGATTAGAAAAAATAATAAGACATGATTTACAACAAGACGGTATTTTTAATGATAAGGATGCTTTAGAAGGTACAAAAGATTCTTTCTATTGGCCAATTACTTTTTCGATTTCAAGAGATAAGAGTAAAACTGGTCAACTTAAGTCCAGTTACATAAGAAAATTATGCAGAGTAGATTCCATCCAATTTAGTAAGAAAAGTAAAAATATTCTGTGTAAAAATGGGCGTGTTATCCGGTTCTATGAGATTAACTTTGATTATGAAGATAGTAACGTCCATTGGAGCGGTTTATGTAAGATGTTGAAACGCTCTAAATCTACTGAAGAATATAAAACCCGTTGTAAGAACATAAAAGGAGAGTAACCATGGCTTTTGAATTAGCAAATCCAATACATTATGTCGGTAATAGATCGGAACCATGGGAGGCGCCAGCGGAAATTAGTTTGCTTGGTACGATATTAAATGGCGCCATATTGGAATCTGTTACAAGCGGAAACATTATTACAAAAACCATTGTAATGGCCGCAAAAATTGGTCTTCCCGGACAAGTCCTTAATGAGACAGTTGAAGTCGTTATTGAAGCCAATGGTGCAAGTATTAACCCTCTAACATACAAGGTGTATAAAGATGGTCAATTAATTGAAACGCGTACTCCGATTAATCCATATGCTACGGATTTTGATGCCACCACATATCTGGCAGGCCAAATGGGAGAACTGAGCCTTTCATATATTACGGGGGAGCTTTTCGTTGCAGGCGCGTTGGCGTTTGGCGCAACACCGCCAGGCTGGTTGACTATTATTGTGGCTGGTACGGCAACAGTTTTATTATCAAAGGTTGTTGATATTGACCATCTGAACCAAGTTGCAGGTAACACGTTGGATGTTGAATTTAAAATTCTTGACGCTGATGGTAATGTTTTAGGGGGGACTTGGTATAAGGATGGTCTTGTTAATTTAACAACGCAAGTTCTATCTAATGCGATTACAGACTTAATATCTCAACATGGGTTTACAACAACCGAGGGGGAGGCTTTCCCGTTGGCGGCAGAAGGTATGAAAATACAGCATTTCTATGATAATGCTCTGGTTGATGAATTTACTGTTTATGATGGACAGATGATTAAGGATATTGCCAATATTCATGGTGTTACAACTGCTGAATTGTTTGAAAATGATGGCGCTGCGTTATGGGATGATGGCGAAAATTCTAATTTTAATTTATTTTTTGAAGTTTCGGGGCATCCAGTGGTATTTGCCCGTGACACGGACTTCCTTTTAGTTGATTTGGACAATGATCCGCTTCTTGGTGGGCGGGTTGCTTTCCACCCCTCCGAAATCCTAACGGGTCTCACGGAAATTATTGGTACGGATGCGAATAATCTTATTATCGGTACGGATAGCGGGATTGATTATTTAACCGGTGGTGCAGGCGTGGATTATGTGTTCGGCGGCGCGGGGGGCGATATCCTTTACGCAAGTGCATATACAAATGGCTTAGAGGGTGATTTTTATTATGGTGGCGGGATTGCGGATATCGAAAATCCGGGCGATGTTGATCGTGTTGATTATCAGGATGTTGGCTTTGGCATTACTGTTGAGTGGTTTGACATGGCGGCGCGTGAAGCCTTTGTGTATCAAACGGATAAGGGGGATAGCTCTATTTCTGATTCCTTATTCTCTATTGAGGAATTCATGCTAACCAGCAACACAGACCATGTGAAAATTGAGGAAATGCCGACCTATAATCTGAGTTTTGACGGTGTAGGTGGCGCGGATATATTGGATTTCAGTGCTTTGTCCGGCGCGGTGGTGGTGGATGTGTTTCATGGCGCGGCACATAATGGCGGTGCATATACCATCAATTTCACCAACTTTGGCGAATTTATCGGTACAGATGATGTGGCGTTGGGGGATGTGTTTTTTGGCGCGATGGATGGCGCGGTTTACCGTGGCGGTGAGGGGATTGATATACTGGATTACAGTTATATCACAACGGGGCGGCTGGATATTGATTTGCGCACGGGTGATGTTTCAAAATTGGGCGGGAATGTTATTGATAAGGTCTATGATATTGAGATTTTTGGTGGCTCTGACCGGGGTGATCGGTTCCATAGCGTAGAGGGCGCGACAGGCATCGAATTTCATGGCAATGGGCAGGTGGCTTACGAAAAAGATGTGCTTGATTTTTCACATTATTATACGGGTGGCGTTGTTGTTAATCTATCAAGTGGGACTGTTACCGACTCTAGTTCTGGCTCAATGATTATATCCGGTTTTGAAAAAGTGGTTGGCAGTGACTGGGATGATACGATTATCGGGTCAAGTGGGACAGATTGGCTCTATGGTGGTGAGAGCTATGACACGATTTATGGCGGCAGCGGAAATGATTATCTGTTCGGCGGCAGGGGGTATGACGACTTACATGGCGGTAGCGGGAGTGACACATATTACTTCAGGGATGGAGAAGAGGAGGACAGCATCAGTGACACCGGTGGCGCCGGCGATACTATATTTCTAGCTGGGAACCTTGAATTTCTTGGGGGAGATATGGTGTCATGGGACTCCGCAGGTACTGCCACGATTGAAGGGGTTACAACGTTTACGAATGATATAGAATATTTATTATTTGCAGATAAGGCTAGTTTTTTAATAGAGAATTTGGGACGGGTTCAGCCGATTATCTCAGGGCCTGTCGGCGGAGAAATTGGCCAGACATTTTATGGAAGTGATTTTGCTGATGATCTGACCGGAACGGATGATGATGATACATTTTTTTGGTCTTTGGGTGATGACACAATAGATGGCGGGGATGGTTATGATGGGGTTCGTTATTCTAACTTGCCTGACAAAATCACTATGGGCGGGGATGGTACAACAGTGCATTTTTATCATGCTGTGGTTTATCTGGGTGGTGAGTATGTTTATGATAATCAGGGGGATGCTGTTCTGGATAGTCAGGGAAACCACGTTCTTCATCAGGCCGGTGACCCTGTCTTGGATGAAGATGGCAATCCTATTATTTTGACACTCAATGATACCCTGACAAATATAGAGTCGGTAACTGGCACGGATTTTGATGACACACTCTATGGCAATTCCGGCGATAACTTCATTAATGGTGGGGGTGGCATAAATATCATACATGCTGGATCTGGCAATGATGTGTTGTTAGGTGATGGCGATCTTTATGGCGGTGATGGCGAAGATGTGTTGTTTGGTGATGGTAAACTCGAAGGTGGTGCGGGCAATGATGTGTTGTTGGGTAATGGTGAGCTTGATGGCGGCGATGGTGATGATGTATTGACAGGTAATGGTGAACTTTATGGTGGTGATGGTAATGATTGGCTTACAGGAACGGGAATATTAAGTGGTGGTGCGGGATCTGATCATCTTGAGGGGAGCGGTATTCTGATTGGTGGTTCTGGTCAGGATTTTCTTATATCTACAGGAGGTGAAACTATATTGGATGGTGGATCTGGCAATGATTATCTGAGTGGTGGTTCTATTTTCATTGTTAATAGCGGGATTGACGTTATTAACAGTGGTGATGAAGGTATATTATATATGGCTGGATCTGCCAGTACTGCTAAATATGAGTATGCTGAAAATGGCTCTTTAGTTATTACATCAGGTGGTAGCACGGCGGTTATTCTGAATGCCCGTATTGGTGGTATTAGCTTTAATGATGGTGCGACTGTTAGTGGTATACCGACGAGTGGTACAGGTTTTGTAGAAAGTATATTTGATAAAACCATTCAGGGGAGCGCGGACGGAAATGTTTATACGGCAACATCCGGAAGTGAAGAAAGTTTAGCTCTTTGGGGAAATGATGTTTATAATTTTGATGCGACAGGCCTTCATAACCATCAAACAACAATAGGTATATTTGATGTATCCTCCGTTGGCGGACTTATTGTTATAAATAATGGTGTGGTAGAAGATGTTAGTGTTGCACGTGTGATGGGGCAGGGGCCATTTGGTGCAATTGGTGGCAGCGCTCTAATGATATATTACGGTGATGGTAATTCAATTATCCTGGATGGGGCTGCTAGTGGTTATATTGGTCAAAGTTTTAATGTTGAAATCAATGGGGTTACTTATGCGTTGGATAGTCTTCAGGTAACGACATATGGTAGTGCAGGGGATGATCGTAGCGGTTTGATCATTTCTGATACAATTACAGGAGATTTAGCAGGGTTTTCTACAGATGATATCATTTATGCAGGTTTTGGAGATGACGAGGTTGAGGGTGGCTTGGGGAATGATCGCTTATATGGTGAGCAGGGAAATGACACAATATATGGTGGAGCCGGTGATGATATAATCGACGGTGGAGCCGATGATGATGAACTTTATGGTGGTGATGGCAATGATACATTTATAGACAGTGATGGCAATGATATTTATCATGTAGGATCAGGTGATATTATACAGTTAGGTGCGGGAAATAATGAGTTAATATCGATAGGCGGGGAATTGTCTGGAGTTACCCTTGATCTCTCTGCTTATGAAGATATAACAATAGATGGCACTGGTCTTGCACGTGACTTTTCAGGTATTGTGACAAATAGCTATAAATTGCTTTATGGCGGTAATAGTATTGATATTATTGATACTATCACTCCGGGAAATACACCAATTATCACATTCAATAACGGTAGTAGTGCTGCTTTAAATACGATTTTGGTTGTTGGTTATGGTAGTGATGATGCTGATGCATATTCTGAATTGTATTCACAAGTAGATGATTTGATTTATGCTGGCGGCGGTGATGATTACTTCATTATGTGGTACGGCAATGACACTGTTTATGGTGGTGATGGCAATGATATTATTCGTGCAATCACGGCGAGTGAGAATACACCGGATTCTTCTGGAAATCTTATCGCTTATGGAGAATCTGGTGATGATTATCTAGAGGGAGGCATCGGTGATGATGAACTTTATGGTGGTGATGGCAATGATCAAATCTCAGATATATCGGGGGGAGATAATATTCTCTTTGGTGGTGCAGGGGATGATATATTCTTTGTGGCATGGGATGGTGGTGACACCATTGATGGAGGAGAAGGTATGGATACTGTTGTACTTAGCTTGGCAAATGTTAATACAGCTATAAGCTATGGTTATGAAATTGATTTAGGGGAACAAACTGTTACGAATAGTGCTGGAACACATCAACTTATCAGTATTGAAGGCGCTCTAGGTTCTGAGAATGATGATGTATTAATTGGTAATAGCCAGGATAATGTCTTGGGTGGTGGTGGTGGTAATGATGAGCTGTATGGCGGCGGCGGCGATGATACATATTATTATTTAGATAGTGTAGATATATATGGAAACATCGTTTTGGCCGCAAATGATATTATCACTGATATAAGTGGAGATGATACCATAATACTGCTAGATGTTAGTTCTATTAGTTCTATAACCTTTGTGGAGCAAGGGGATGATCTTAAAATCAATATAGTCGATAGCGGATCTATAATAGTAAAAGGCCAGCTATCTACGACATCAACATTACAAGTAGAATACTTAGAACTTTCTGATGGAACAACGTACGATCTTGTTAATTATATGAACTGGTACACAGAAGGAGGAGGGGGGGGGAATGAAGACCCTGCTCCAATAGTAGCAACACCAGATGTTGATTTTATGATTGGAAGTCCCACGACCATAGATACTGCTGATTTCGGTAATTCCATAAGTGGTGTGAATGTTAATCTTATAACAAGTATTGGCTCTGGTGGGTATGCAGAGGGTGATATCTTGATTTCCATTGAAAACATCATCGGCTCTAATTTTAATGATATTCTTATTGGCAATGCAGAAAATAATACGCTTACTGGTGGTGCAGGGGATGATATTCTTAATGGCGGAACAGGGGATGACATATATGTATTTAACCTTGGAGATGGTAACAACACCATAACTGATGTATCTGGTTTTGATGTCATACAATTAGGTGCTGGTATCTCTCTCGGGGATATTACATTTACTCAAATCGGCGATGATCTTGATATTCAAATTGCTAGTGGCTTCCTTGTTAAAGATTTCTATGCAGATTCTCCTATTGAAGAGCTCTGGTTCCTTGATGGTTCCAGCTTTAATCTTTTGAGTTTATTAAATAACGCGCCGATTGCACAGGATGATGTATTTAACAGTGCGCCGGATTTACCTATTATGGGCAATCTTTTTGCTGATAATGGCAACGGTGTTGATAGTGATCCTGATGGTGATGTTTTAACTGTGGTTGCTGATGTAATATTCACTGCAAATGGTTTTGCCTATATTTCTACAGATGGCAGCTTTATATATGGACCGAATGCTGGGTTTATCGGGACGGATATTCTGAGCTATACGCTTGAAGATGGAAATGGTGGTAGTGCAATTGGAACTATTAATGTAACATTTGGTGATATTATCACATCTCCTCCTGCTATAGATTTTAACGCATACACGATTTCTGGATATGGTGGTGCGCAAAATGAGAGCGATATGTACGTTGTTGGGGATGCAGGTGCGACATTAAACCTGTCCGCAAATACGTGGGAGAAGATAGACCTTGCCTATAATGTTACGGCGGACACTATCCTTGAGTTTGATTTTAAATCGGACAGTCAGGGAGAAATCCACGCTATTGGGTTTGATATCGATAATTCCTTAAGTGAGAATCAGTCTTTTGCCTTATACGGCACCCAGAATTGGGGATTAACCGGTGAAAAAACTTATGCTGCGGATGCAGGAGAATGGGTGCATTACAGTATTGATGTAGGCAATTATTATACAGGGAATTTCACTAAGCTTTTCTTTGCAAATGATGATGACGCCAATGCCAATGCCGAGAGTTATTTCAGAAATGTAACGATCTATGAAGACATGTCTATTCCTGACGTCACGCCGGATATCGCGGCTTTAACTTTCGATATTACGGATTTACAATCATTTTCAGATCAAGACACAAACCCAACCAACACAATCGTTTCCGGTAGTGAAATAGAACTGGATGGCAGTAGTTGGAAACGTGCAGCTCATGAGTATGAGGTCACGGATAACTCTGTGTTGGCTTTCGACTTTACATCCGACACCCAAGGAGAAATCCAAGGCATCGGCTTAGATGATGATAATGACCATATCACGGATAAGGTCATCCAGCTTTACGGAACACAAAGCTGGGGGCTGTATGGACCTGACTATACTGGTGCAGGTTCTGTTCAGAGTTATGAAATTAACCTTTCTGATTTCTATAGTGTCGGGACGACGTATTCCCATCTTGTTTTTGTGAATGATGATGATGCAAACTCGGCAAGTAATAGTGTATTTGATAATATCCGTATCTATGAGCTGGGAACACGAAACTCAGACACCTTAACAGGTACAGATCAGTCGCAATCTTTGGTCGGGCTGTCTGGTGACGATGTCTTGTATGGCGGTAATGGTGATGACGTGCTTTACGGTGGGCAAGGCGCAGATACCCTGCATGGAGAAGCCGGCGCAGATACATTTGTATTTGAAGCATCATCGGCCTTTTCGAACATTGATACGATAACTGATTTTGATGTGTCCGAAAGTGATGTTATTGATATTGCATATTTATTGAGTGGTTATGATCCATTGACGGATGCGATTAGTGACTTTGTTCAAATCACTAATAATGGAACGGATAGCGTTCTATCTGTTGACGCAGATGGTGGTGCGGATAGCTTTGTTCAAGTTGCAACACTTCTCGGTGTTACAGGTTTGACTGACGAAGATGCGCTAGAAGCTTCGGGTAATTTGATTACGGCATAGCAGATTACATTTGAATTATTCAGAGCATGGGGCTTTAAATTCCATGCTCTTTTTATGCATACTGCGTTAAATTTACCATAAGATACATTATCACATATTTATTTAGGAATAAATTCTCGTTGGTTTAACTTCCCTACTCGGCTGCGGGCATTTACAGTTGTTTATTGTATAACCACTGTGGATAACTCTTACAAATAAAAGGGTGTATTTACAACTCAAAATAATAAAGTGTGGTGCAGATTGAGGGAAATGGTGGGGGTACTTGGATTTGAACCAAAGATGTCGATACTAAAAAACCGGTGTTTTATCCACTTGTCTATATCTCAACATTTTAAAAGTGGGGGGGGGATGGTGCCCGTAACACGGACTCTAACTTCATGATTACAAATCAATTGTTCTACCAGCTTGAGCTATTCTGGAATGCAAATTATCTTCTAAACCTTATTATGACCTTATTACGGAAGTAGCAATTCTCTGAAAGTGGCAGGGGCGCCAGGACTCGAACCCGGGACCGTCGGATTTGGAATCCGATGCTCTACCAACTGAGCTACACCCCTATAATCAACATAAGTAATTTGATTTATGCCTTCTAAGTAATGGTTATAGAACACTTGGTCAACAAAATAATTGAGGTGTTTGGAAATGTGCGGCTGTAAAATAACACTATGCTTTTTTTGAAAACACTTTAGAGTTGCATGGCTTTGTGTGGAGGCTATATAAAAAATATGTCATTTACTATGTCAGAAAAAATTCAAAAAATTAAGACGTTAATTTGCCGGGATACGATGACATATTTATCGCCATTGGTTGTCTTTATCTTGGGTTTTGGCTTGTCGCTTGTTGCTTACAGTGTCATGAAAATCTATCAGCATAACGAGGTGAACCGTACTTTCATTAATAGTTCGGAGCAATATACTTTAGAGTTCAGATCAAATCTGGATGAATATCTTTATGATACAATTGCATTTAATGCTTTTTTTGCTGCATCAAGTGTTGTTGATGAAGGGGCGTTTTCTACGTTTATCAGTTCTTTTTTTGGTATTCATCAGGATATGGTCGCGGTTTATTATTTGTCTGATGCTAAAAATAATGATGAAACGGTCAGTGAATTTTACAGTGTGCTTAATAAAAATGTTCATAAAGAACATGACGGGGGTATGTTGGACGTTGATCGTGGCGGTGTCTTTATGGATGATTATTATAAAGAGGCTATTGCGTCGGCGCGGCATAGCCGGAAAGTTGTTTTAATCTTTCCCAAAGACCAAAAAGTGGAGACTGCAAAGCATCTGATTTGTTTTAAATATGTTGAAACAGAATTTGACTCTGCCCTTTCTGCTCCCAAACAAACAGGCATTATTGTTTCTGTTTTGAATTTCAGTGCATTGAAAAACCATGTGCGCGTGAATGGCAATTTTCACGGTATTTTACCGACTTTAAAAAATGTTAAATCTTCACTGCATCCTGCCGATGCGCAGATGGCGCATGAGGTAAGGTTTATGGAAGCCGGGCAAGAATGGTGGATTATTTTTTCCGCAAAAGATGGGCATTTTGTAAGAAATAAGTGGCCGGAAATTTGGGCGTTTCTGAGTGTTTTTTCTTTGTCTTGTATTATTTCTTTTTATATATTTGTTCTTTTTTATCAGCGTCAGAAAGATGAACGTCACAAGGAGCTGTTGAAGCGCGAGCAAGAACAGGCACAATCAGAGATTCTCTTGCGGCAAGAAGCGCAGCAAGAAGCAGAACAGTCAAGCCGATACAAGAGTGATTTTCTGGCCAATATGTCTCATGAATTACGTACGCCGCTGAACAGTATCGTCGGTATGGTGCAAATTATTGAACAAAATGAATTGAGCGAAGAGGTCGGGGAGATGTTTTCTCTGGTCAGGGGAGCGTCTTTTAATCTATTGGATATTGTGAATGATATTCTGGATCTATCTAAAATCGAGGCCGGACAGGTGCAGTTAGAATGTATCGCGTTTGATGCAGTGAAAAGAATTCGTGATACGGTCGACAGTATGCAGCCTTTAGCATCTGAAAAGGGAATTTCCCTATATTGTCGTATTGATGTGGAATATCTTTATGCTCTGGGGGATGAATTGCGTTTTACACGCGTTCTAACAAACCTGATTAGTAACTCTATTCGCTATACAGTAGAGGGCAGTGTTTCGGTTATTGTTAAGATAGAAACACTGTTTGATAATTTGGTGCGCTTAAGATGTGAAGTGATTGATACGGGAATTGGTGTTCCCAAAGATAAAATAAAAAGTATCTTTGATAAATTTACGCAAGCAGATGCGTCAATTACGCGTAAATTTGGTGGAACCGGCCTTGGCCTGACGATTACCAGGGGGCTTGTTGAACTTATGGATGGTGATGTCGGGGTCGAAAGTGTAGAGGGCGAGGGCTCAACGTTTTGGTTCGAAGTCCCTTTTGGTATTGTCGAAAAACTGCCGGACAAGAAAAAACGTGATGCAACGGATTCTCGTGAGGGGTGGTTGAATGTAGACGCTATTCCTGCGAAGAAGGTGCGTATTTTGCTGGCTGAAGATAATGACATGAATCAGATATTCATGAAAAAGTTGTTTAGTACACTGGATATAGAAAATTATACGATTGCCCCTGATGGACGGCAAGCGGTTAAGGAGGTTCAGTCCAGCCACTATGATTTGGTTTTAATGGACTGTCATATGCCGGAAATGAATGGCTATGATGCGACGGTGGCTATTCGTAATTTACCTGATCTTCTACAGGGGAGGATTCCGATTGTTGCGATGACAGCGAATGCGATGCCAGAGGATGAAGATAAATGCCTGTCTATTGGTATGGATGCTTATATCAGCAAGCCGGTCAATATTCATATTTTCAAAGAAATACTGGCACCATGGGTTAAATTTGAAGTTAAAACCCAGACATCAAAAAAGATGCCTGAGGTCATGGCTGAACCACTTGTGGAAGAAGATCCCGTTAATCTTGATAATCTACGCAATAATGCGATGGGCGATGAAGAGTTTGTCTTGGAGATTATTGCTATGTTTGTGTCTCAGGGCGCGGAGCAACTCGCAAAACTGAAAGATCAGTGTACTGATGGTGAAAATGAAATTTGGGTCGAAGTTGCGCACTCATTGAAGGGGACAGCAGGCGTTGTCGGGGCAGAGAGTATGCGCGAGCTAAGTGGGGCTGCGCAAAAATTAAAGGATGGAACGGTAGAAGAGCGTGAGGCATTTTCTCAGGAAATTGAAGAAAAATATCAGGCTGCTAAGGATTATTTCATTAAAGAAAATCTATTTAATGATTAATTGTTTATTTTATAGCAATGGAGATATGGCTTTTGATTGACTGTTTATTTCTCTAGAATCCCATGATTGTTTGGTCTATAATCCAAAGGGGTGTAACTTGTTGAATGTAATTATATTTTAGGTGGTTTTGTTATGGACGGTCACGTTATGGTTGTAGAGGATCAGCACACACATCGGATGATGATGGGTGCGATTCTAATGGATTTCGGGTTGCAGGTGACGTCGGTGAATAATGGGGCTTTGGCAATTGATAAGCTGACGCTTAATCCTGATTCTTTCGATCTTATTATTCTGGATTGGGAAATGCCGGAGATGAACGGGTTGGAAACTGCTAAAGAGATTAGGTTACGCGAGAAAAAGGGCGGGTGGAAACATATTCCTGTATTGGCGTTTACCTCTAATCAACGTGACGGAGATATGGAAAAATGCATAGAGGCGGGCATGGATGATTATTTGCCGAAGGAGTCTTTCCTGCCGAAATGGCAATCGTTATTGCTTGAAAAACTGAATAAATGGATTCCGCAGGAAGATAGTGCCGCTCAGTCTTGAAATTAGAAAAGGATGCCTTAATGGATTATGACCTTGATGCCATGGATATGGATATATTACTGGGGGCGCAGGACCTTCTTAAGGCGCGTTGGGGGGAGCTTGTTGATGGTTACCTAGAGGACGCGGCCACTTATCTTGAGGCCCTTAAGAAAGGGGTTGCTGATAATGATAGCGACGTTATTTCTTTTAATGCGCATTCATTGAAGTCATCCAGCAATGGTTTGGGTATTATCGGTGTAGGAGAGATTGCAGGGGCTATTGAGAACGGAGTGAGAGATGCCGCGGAAGAGGGCACATCTATTTCTCATTTGGGTGATCTTGTGCCGCTTCTTGATGATGCTTTTCAGCGGGCTATCCCGAAATTACGCGCGACGATTGAAGAGGGCGCGGACGAATAATAAAAAATATAAGATATTGATTTTTCCTCTAAAAGCCGATAATCCATAGTTCTGTATTTGAGAAGCGGGCGTAGTTCAATGGTAGAACGACAGCCTTCCAAGCTGTATATGCCGGTTCGATCCCGGTCGCCCGCTCCAATTTGTTTTTGAAATACTCTCTTAAAAGTTCAAAATATCGCAAAAACCCATTGACATTGCGCGGCGGGTTTCCTACATAAAAGCATTGATTTTTATGCCATATGCGGCGCGTTTTTAAATAGTTAAGGAGACATTATCATGTCAAAAGAAAAGTTTGAGCGGACGAAGCCGCATTGTAATATCGGAACGATTGGTCACGTTGACCATGGTAAAACGACGCTGACAGCGGCGATCACGAAGTATTTCGGTGAGTTCATGGACTATGATCAAATCGATGGTGCGCCTGAAGAAAAAGCGCGTGGTATCACGATTTCAACAGCTCATGTTGAATATGAAACAGATGCACGTCACTATGCACACGTTGATTGCCCGGGACATGCTGACTATGTTAAGAACATGATCACAGGCGCGGCGCAAATGGATGGTGGTATTCTTGTTGTGAATGCAGCAGACGGCCCGATGCCACAAACACGTGAGCACATCTTGCTTGCGCGCCAAGTTGGTGTTCCTGCTCTTGTTGTTTTCATGAACAAGGTTGACCAAGTTGATGATGATGAGCTTTTGGAGCTTGTTGAAATGGAAATTCGTGAGCTTCTAACGTCTTATGATTTCCCTGGCGATGATATTCCAATTATCTCAGGTTCAGCGCTTGCTGCTCTTGAAGGTCGCGACCCTGAAATTGGCGAGAACAAAATCCGTGAATTGATGGAAGCTGTAGATACATATATTCCTCAGCCAAAGCGTGAAGTTGATAAAGATTTCCTTATGCCAGTTGAAGATGTGTTCTCCATTTCCGGTCGTGGAACTGTTGCAACAGGTCGTATTGAGCAAGGCGTTTTGAACATCAATGATGAGATCGAAATCGTTGGTATCAGAGACACAACAAAAACTGTTTGTACAGGTGTTGAAATGTTCCGCAAGCTGCTAGATCGCGGTGAAGCTGGTGACAATATTGGTGCTCTTCTGCGTGGTACAAAGCGTGAAGATATTGAGCGTGGCCAGGTTCTTTGTAAGCCCGGTTCAATCAAGCCACACACAAAATTCACAGCCGAAGCGTATATTTTGTCCAAAGATGAGGGTGGTCGTCACACACCATTCTTTACAAAATATCGCCCGCAGTTCTACTTCCGTACAACTGATGTGACAGGTGAAGTAACATTGCCAAGCGGCACCGAAATGGTGATGCCAGGTGATAACATCAACAACATGGAAGTTACATTGATCGCACCAATCGCGATGACTGAAGGCCTCCGCTTCGCTATCCGTGAAGGTGGCCGCACAGTCGGCGCCGGCGTGGTTAGTAAAATTGTTGAGTAATTTATAGGCGTTTTTTCCTGATCTGCTGCGTTACTTGTTTAGTGTGCTAAACGTCATAACGTGCGTCTGACAGAGCAGAAAATTGCTTTATAAATAATGGAATGAATTCTAAAAGCCCTGCTGTTTAGCGGGGCTTTTTCTATGATGCTCTCACTCTAGGTAACGTTTTTGTTTTCCTCTTTCCATATGGGTGTTATATTGAAAGAAAAGGAAGTATCAAATTATGCGTTTTGCTATTATTTTATGTTGTTTGTTCGTGATGAGTATCCCCGCCGCCTCTGCGCAATCTGAATCGGGAAGAGCTAATTCTTTGGCGTCCAAGAAACCTTCATCTGCCAGACTTAATAGACTGCAAAGATCGCTTGCGCAGTATACAGGATATTATGATGAGGCCGTTGAAAAGATTTATAAGGGCTCCACGCAATTCGACTTTGATGTCAGCAGAATGCGTGGTTACTATGCTAGATCTGATTATTACATGCCGTTTTCAAAAAAGCTTTTGGATGAGATGGCTGAATACGCCTATATCGTTGATACATCCGATAATAAGGAAGAGGTCAATGAGGCGCTCGTTTCCTATAAATATTTGGTGCAATCTCATCTTGCGCATCTTGATGCTCTTACTTTTGCGTTATCAATGAGCCGTCTTGATGAGCGTTTTGGCAATGAAATACTTCTTTCAAAGGTCAGGCGCGCTTTGCTTAAAGCAATTCTTTTCGAGGATGCTAAATGCGAGGAACCTAACGTTGCCTGTAGTATTGTTAGTTATGGTGAGGAAACATATATTCTTGGTAAAGTCGGAGGGACTCTTAAGGGGAGTAAAATTTATCACATTAGCAATAAATATTACAATGTTCATAATCTGATCAAGGATGGTCAGGAAATTCAGGTTTATATTGATGTGAGCCTGCCTATTGTGAACGTGTTGAATTTGCAAGCCGTGGCAGAGCGCGGTGATGATATTACGGTTCACCCTCAATAATTTGTGTGATGTAATGATCGGATACTGTTTTCTTTCTATTTGACTCTGGTGATATTTTTTAAGAATCGTATTTTCCCTCTATCAATATAGTGTGGGACTTTGCTATGTTTGCGGTATTCGCTAATACAATGTGTAAGGATTACAATGTCACGTCATACTGCTTTACATGCCGCGCATGTCGCGTTATCGGCCAAAATGGGCGCGTTCGCCGGTTATGATATGCCGCTTTATTATGGTCTAGGGGTCAAACAAGAACATGAATGGGTGCGTGAAAATGCAGGCCTGTTTGATGTGTCGCATATGGGGCAGGTCAGTCTTACAGGCAAGGGTGCGCAAGATTTATTAGAGCGTTTAACCCCGTCTTCCTATGATAAGCTTGGTGTTAAGCGTACAAAATACACCGTTTTGATGAATGAAGAGGGCGGCATCATTGATGATCTTATGGTCACCAGAACGGGTGATGATGAATTTCATCTTGTGATCAATGCGGGTTGTAAAGACAAAGACATTGCGTGGATTAAAG
Source organism: Alphaproteobacteria bacterium (assembly GCA_002401695.1). Taxonomy (GTDB): domain Bacteria; phylum Pseudomonadota; class Alphaproteobacteria; order Micavibrionales; family Micavibrionaceae; genus UBA1672. Next base: position 542,638 of record NVTV01000001.1, on the reverse strand, counting down.
AAAATCTAACCGATGGTATTGAATTCAAACATTTCGATGATTGGGCATTGATGGCTCTGCAGGGGCCAAAGGCCGAGGGCATTATAAAAGACGTGCTTGGCATTGATCTGTCAGATACCCCGTATATGAGCCTTTGGTACAAGGATTACACTATGTTCATCAGTCGCGTTGGCTATACGGGTGAAGATGGTTTTGAAATTAGTGTTCAAAATGATGATGCGGTGGATCTATGGAATAAATTACTGTCCCATGACGCGGTGGAGCCTATTGGCTTGGCGGCGCGGGATTCTTTGCGTCTTGAGATGGGCTATTGCCTGTATGGCCATGATATAGACAGTAAGACCACACCGATTGAGGCTGGCATCGGTTGGGTTATGGGTAAGGCGAATACTGGTTTTATCGGCGCGGATAAGGTGTTGCCGCAAAAAGAGAGTGGTGTGACAAAAAAGCGCGTTGGCATTAAGTTGACGGGTAAGGGCATCGCGCGTGAAGGTGCGGAAATTCGTAATTTGGAAGATGAAGTGATTGGCGTGCTCAGCAGTGGTGGGTTCTCGCCGTCTTTGAGTGTCTCGATCGGGCAGGGCTATGTTCCGACAGAGTACGCAGATGCAGGGCAAAGCCTTTTCGTGAATGTGCGTGGACGTAACATCGAGGCAGAAGTGGCGAAGATGCCCTTTATGCCACCTAAAACCAAAGCAATGAAATAAATATAAATAGAATGGGAGTTAAAAATGGCTGAATTTAAATATACGAAGGATCATGAATGTGTCTATGTTGAAGGTGATATCGCTTCTGTAGGGATTACACAGCACGCGCAGGACGCACTTGGAGACTTGGTGTTTATCGAATTGCCTGACACGGGCAAGAGCGTGGCTGTGGGCGATGAGGTTGCTGTTGTTGAATCGGTGAAGACTGCGGCGGAGGTTTATACACCTGTCGCAGGTGAAATCGTTGAGGTGAATACACCGATATCAGATGAGTTGGAGCTGATTTCCTCGCCGATTAATGAGAATGGTTGGTTGGTAAAGCTAAAGATTTCTGATGCCTCTGCGTTGGACGCCTTGATGGATAGCGCGGCTTACGATGCTTATCTTAAAAAAATTGATTAGGGTTTTGGAGTTACTATGAGATATCTTCCGCAGACAGATAAATCACGGGCAGAGATGCTGGAAACCGTTGGTGTGGACAGTGTTGATGCGCTGTACACTGATATCCCGAAATCTGCCTTTGTTGATGGCTTGGTTGATTTGCCTGATTATCAGGGAGAGTTGGAGGTTGAGCGCGCTTTATCGGTGATGGCGGCAAAGAATATTGCCGCATCTGATGTGCCGTTTTTTCTTGGCGCGGGGACGTATTTTCATCATATTCCCGCCAGTGTTGATCACATTATACAACGTAGCGAATTCTTAACCGCATATACGCCGTATCAACCGGAAATCGCGCAAGGCACGTTACAGGCTTTGTTTGAATTCCAGACATTTATCGCGCAATTAACGGGGCAGGATATTGCCAATGCATCTTTGTATGATGGCTCAACGGCGACAATCGAGGCCGCCCTGATGGCGATGCGTATTACTAAGCGTAAAAAAGTAGTTATAGGAACGCCTCTGCACCCGCATTATCGTGATGTATTGACCAGTTATATGGGCAATATTGATGACAGTGTGTTGGCTGACGGTGAGCCTGATGATGAGACGGCGTGCGTGATTGTGCAATCGCCTGATTTCTTCGGTTGTCCGCATAAATATGATGTATGGCGTAAGAAGTGCGATGCAACAGGGGCTTTGCTGGTTGTTGTGATTAACGAGATTATATCACTGGGTATGCTGCCCGCGCCAACGCAAGCCGATATTGTGTGCGGCGAAGCACAAAGTGTTGGCATCCCGATGAGCTATGGTGGCCCGCATCTGGGGTTCTTTGCTTGTCGCGAGAAATATTTGCGCCAAATGCCCGGACGCTTGTGCGGTATGACCGAAGATGCGGATGGCAAGCGTGGCTTTGTCCTGACGCTTTCCACGCGGGAACAGCATATCCGTCGTGAAAAAGCGACATCGAATATTTGTACCAATCAGGGGCTTTGTGCGTTGGCCTTTACCGTGCATATGAGCTTGCTGGGCGAGGGCGGTTTCAAGAAATTGGCGCGTCTTAATCATGAGGCAGCCTGTCGTTTGGCGGATGCGCTTGCTTCTATTGATGGTGTCACTATTATCAGTGAGCATTTCTTTAACGAATTTACGATAGAATTGCCCAAGCCTGCCTCTATTGTTGTTGAAGATTTGGCAACATGCAATATTATTGGCGGGTATGCTTTGGAAGGTAATCGGTTATTGGTTACGGCGACAGAAATGACAACGGAGGCTCATATTCAGGAGTTACTCGAAACACTGTCGGAGATTTTGTAAGGTTTTACATAGAGGGAAATATAATGGGAAATACGACGTTTATTATTACATTTGTTATGGTTGGTTTATGCGTTATTTTGGGTGGGTTTATCTTTATTTCGACACAGTTAATGCCAAGACCTGAGGTTAGGCAAAAGGCGATCAAATGTACAAACCCTGAATCGACTATCAGTTTTTTAATCGATGATGAAAGTCGCACCATTATTATGGCGGGTGAGCTGCTTCCCCCGAAAACACTTACGATATTTAACAAAACGGCGATTTCAGCAAAATGGCTTCATAACAATGAAACAACAAAGATGTTCTTAGATCGTATTGCCGGACGCTTGCTTGTGGAAATATCGGATAAAATCGGCAATAATCACACCGAGAAATTTGAATGTTACGCTGTTTCTGTTCGTTTTTAGAATCATTACTCTTAAGTCATAAAGGTTTGTATGAATGACAAATGCTGAAAATCGTGGATTACACTATGAAGAAAGCCTGCTGTGGGAGAAGGATCAACGTGATGCGTGTGGCGTTGATTTACCGTCTCTTGAAAATACCCCGTCACGCACAGGTGTGGAACAACGCGAATCTATAGGCCTGCCACAGCTTAGCGAGCCTGAGATTGTGCGGCACTTTGTGCGGATGAGTACATGGAATTACTCCATTGATCACGGGTTTTTCCCATTAGGCTCTTGTACGATGAAGCATAACCCGCGTTTGAATGAAAAACTGGCGCGCTTGCCCGGTTTTGCGCATGCGCATCCGATGCAGCCTGTCAGTACGGCGCAAGGTGCGTTGGAACTTATGCATGAATTACAGCATTGGTTGGCGGAGCTAACGGGCTTGCGGGGTGTGTGCCTCGCACCTGCTGCGGGTGCGCATGGCGAGCTTGCCGGTATTATGACCATTGCGCGTGCACATGAACAGCAAGGCAATGCTCATAAGAGAATTATCCTTACCCCCGATTCGTCGCACGGTACAAATCCAGCAACAGCGGTGATGTGCGGTTATGATGTGCGCAGTATATCTACCCAAGGCACAGGTCGCCTAACGGTTGAAGCGTTTAAAGAGGCTTTGTACAAGACTGATGATAAGGGCGCAGATATTGCGGGCATGATGGTGACAAACCCCAATACATGCGGTTTGTTTGAAACCAATATTCTGGAGATATCCGATTTGCTGCATGAGGCAGGTGGCTATTTCTATTGCGATGGTGCGAATTTTAATGCGGTGGTTGGTAAGGTGCGCCCTGCGGATTTCGGCGCGGATGTGATGCATATCAATCTGCACAAAACATTCTCCACGCCCCATGGCGGCGGTGGCCCGGGTTCCGGCCCGATTTGCTGTACGGAAGAGTTGGCGCAATATATGCCTGTGCCGACGGTTATTAAGGCAGAAGATGGCTCTTACGTGTTAGAAGGCGTGGATGATCGTCCAACAACGCTTGGCGTGCTGAAGGCCTTTCAGGGGCAATTCGGCATGCATGTACGCGCTTTGGCTTACATGATGTCTCATGGCGCGGATGGTTTGAAACAAGTGTCGGAAGATGCGGTGCTCAATGCGAACTATGTTCTGAAACAGCTTTCCGATGATTATCATGTGCCTTTTGACGGGCCATGTATGCATGAATGTTTGTTGACCGATAAGAAACAGAAAGAGCATGGCGTTTCTACGCTGGATATCGCGAAGGCTTTGGTCGAATACGGGTATCACCCGATGACGATTTACTTCCCGCTGGTTTTACCGGGGACAATGTTGATTGAACCCACTGAAACCGAGAGCAAAGAGACGCTGGATAGTTTCATTGAAACAATGAAAAATATTGCCGCCGATGCGCGTGATGGCAAGGCCGATGAGTTCCATGATTTCCCGATTTCCAGTCCGCGTAAGCGTCTGGATGAGGTTAAAGCCGCACGTAAACCGGTATTGCGGTGGAAAGAGGCTGCCTGAGGTTATTTTTCTCTGGCTATTGGAATATTTTTGGTGTAATCAATACTCACTCCCATAAAAATTGGCTCTATGAAAATGTGACACTGGTCACGACACGAGCCTTGGGCGAAAGAGTTTTTTGAGAGAAAGAAAATACGAATGGCAAAAATAGGACCGGCTAAATTTGTTAATGAAGTCAAGATTGAAGCCAAAAAAGTAACGTGGCCGACACGTCAGGAAACAACAGTCAGCATGATTGCGGTTTTCATTATGGTTTTTGTATCTTCTATCTTTTTGTACTTTGCCGATCAGATCATTGCGTATTTGATTTTGTTGGTTATGGGGCTTGGGCGTTAACGGATTAGACGAAATGATGGTGTGAAGGCCATCTGTGTTTTTTAAAGAAAAGGATTATATCATGGCTATGCGCTGGTATGTATTACATGTTTACTCAGGCTTTGAGGTCAAAGTAGCGGACTCAATCAAGGAAAAAGCTGCGAAGCAGGGGCTTGCTGATTGTATTGAAGAAATTCTAGTTCCAACGGAAGAAGTCGTTGAAGTGAAACGCGGCCAACGCGTTAGTACAGAACGTAAATTCTTCCCCGGTTATGTTTTGGCAAGACTGGACATGAATGATGATGTTTGGCATTTGATTAGAGATACACCAAAGGTCAGTGGTTTTCTTGGTGCTGGCGGTACACGCCCTGTTGCGATTACTGAACGTGAAGCACAGCGTATCTTGAAACAGGTACAAGAAGGTGTTGATCGTCCGCGTCCGTCTGTTGTTTACGATATTGGTGAAGAAGTTAAAGTTACTGACGGGCCGTTCGCGTCCTTTAACGGTGTTGTTGAAGAAATTGACGAAGAAAAAGCCAAGTTGAAAGTATCTGTATCGATCTTTGGTCGTTCAACACCGGTTGAGCTTGAATATGGTCAGGTTGAAAAAACCTAGCATCACTCTTCGCTTTTCTATTATTTTTAAAAGAAGGACGAGCGAATGACAGTTATCGGTACGCCATTTACAAAAAACAGCGTCAAAGTCATGCTTTGCGGTTCGGGAGAGCTGGGCAAAGAAGTTGCGATTGAGCTAAAGCGACTGGGTGTTGAGGTTATCGCGCTTGATAGCTATGAGAACGCACCAGCCATGCAAATCGCGGATAGAAGCCACGTTTTGTCTATGCTGGATCGGGACGCTCTGCGTGCGGTGATTGAGCTTGAAAAGCCTGACTATATTGTCCCCGAAGTCGAAGCCATTGCCACCGACCTTTTGGTGGAGCTGGAGCAAGAGGGCTTTCATGTTGTCCCAACCGCCCGCGCAACACATTTAACAATGAACCGAGAGGGGATTCGCCGTCTCGCGGCAGAAGAACTTTCGCTGCCAACGTCTCCATATGAATTTTGTGACAGTTATGACGTCTTTGTGGCGGCGGTTGATACGATTGGCTGTCCTTGCGTGGTCAAGCCTATTATGAGTTCCTCCGGCAAGGGGCAGAGCGTTGTGCGTTCCTCTGATGATTTGGACGCGTCATGGGCATATGCGCAAGAGGGTGGCCGCGCTGGCGGTGGGCGCATTATTGTTGAGGGCTTTGTTGATTTTGATTATGAGATTACGTTACTGACCATCAGGCATAAAGACGGGACGAGTTATTGCTTGCCGATTGGACATCGTCAGGAAGATGGTGATTATCAGGAATCATGGCAACCGCAAGCGATGTCGGATGCGGCTATTGCCAAATCGAAGGATATTGCAGAAAAAGTCACAACTGCGCTTGGAGGCTATGGCCTGTTTGGGGTGGAGTTCTTCATTAAGGGCGATGAGGTTTATTTCAGTGAAGTATCACCGCGTCCTCATGATACGGGTATGGTCACTATGATTTCGCAGAACCTGTCTGAATTTGCTTTGCATGTGCGGGCTTTTCTAGGGCTGCCAATCCCCAACATTAATTTCCGCGCACCTTCTGCCTCTGCGGTGATATTAGTGTCGGGGCATTCAAAAGAGGTCAGCTTTGGTAATCTGGCGCAGGCTTTAGAAGCGCCTGATACGGATGTTCGCCTGTTCGGTAAGCCTGAGGTCACAGGGAAACGCCGCATGGGCGTTGCTTTGGCCAGTGCGAATACCACCGATGAAGCGCGTGATTTGGCACAAAAAGTTGCCGATAAAGTCACTGTAAATCTCTAAAAAGAAATAATGGTAGCGGAGGGCAGAATTGAACTGCCGACCTTCGGATTATGATTCCGCTGCTCTAACCCCTGAGCTACTCCGCCACGAAGAAAAGTAGGGTCGATCTATAATCGATGGCATTTTATGCCCATTTGAATGATGCTTGTCAAGGTTTCCGAAAGAGATTCATAAGAAAACGCGTGAAAAATAGTTTCTTACGCGTTTTCTGTACTGTGCCTATGAATGTGACTCTACATTGACATGTCCGCATATACGGTAATATCTTGTTTATCGTCATCATATTTAACTGTTTCTTCTGCTTTTAGATCGTAATAGCCAGGGTCTTTTTCAACCATTTCAAGGAAGCTGCCCGCAATACGTGCGGTAATTTCTTCTTCACCACCTCGGTCAAGCGCGCCTGAATCTTTTAGAAATTGCATATCTTGCATAACTTCAGGAGAAATATCTTTTGCTCTGTGCTGTACAGCAAAATCGTGAATAATTTCATCTCTTCTGCCGTACGCGTCATTTGCTGCTTCGTCATAATTTACGCCCGAAAACGTTTCTTTTATGCTTGTCCATGCGTCTGATACCCAGCTTGCGCCGTCTTCTACAACGTCCGTTACTGGTTGTGCAATTTCAATTGCAACTTCTCCTGGTGCTCTTAGTGCATCACGCAGGTGTTGCTGCCCTGGGCTAACCATCTCATCGGATACTTTAGGATCGCTCATGTATTTATTCCCCTTATCACATGTTTTTTCTTAGTTATCTTACATTATCCATTATTTTATAGGGTAAATGCAAGTAATTTGAATGTATTCATGTGTTTTTGGTGCTGGTAATCCATCCACCGCCAATGACGCGATCATTGATATAGCACACGGCGGCTTGCCCCGCAGAGATGCCGTATTGTGGGTTGTCGAGGTGGATTTCCGCGCCATTTTCATGCATATGCAGTTTGGCTGTGGTTGGTTTCATGGTGGAGCGGAACTTAACTTCAACCTCAATCGGTGCATCATTGTCTGTTTGTTCAAACAGCCAATTACACTCTTTTAAGGTGAGGACATTACGGGCGAGATCTTCTTTTGATCCAACAATTACCTGATTTTCTGCGGGGTTCAGAGCCACAACGTAGAGAGGCTCGTTATTCTCTGTGACACCGCCGCCAATGCCAATGCCGCGTCGCTGGCCGATTGTATAGTGTATAATGCCTTGGTGATCGCCAATCTCACGTCCATCCATATGGATGATTTTCCCTGGGTTTTGAGCCTCAGGGCGCATTTTCTTTACGATTTTTGCGTAATCACCATGTGGAACAAAGCAAATATCTTGTGAATCCGGCTTATCGGCGTTCATCAGGCCAAGGCGCGTGGCATGTTCGCGGGTAACATCTTTCGCCCAACCGCCCAAAGGAAAACGCAAAAAGTCCAACTGTTCCTGCGTTGTTGCGAATAGGAAATAGCTTTGATCCTTGCCGTCATCATGGGCGCGTTTTAAATATGTGTGGCCATCGTCATCTGTGATGCGTTGGATGTAATGCCCCGTTGCCATGCAATCCGCGCCCAATTCATGTGCTACTTTTAATAAATCACGGAACTTTACGCTCTGGTTACATTTTACGCATGGAATAGGGGTTTCACCGCGCAGGTAACTGTCGGCAAAATCCTCAATCACAGCTTCGCGAAAATTGCTTTCGTAATTTAAGACGTAGTGCGGAAAGCCACGCTCTTCGGCAACGCGGCGCGCATCATAGATATCTTGCCCCGCGCAGCAGGTCTTGCTTTTGACCGCTTCGCCTGTCGCATCACCATAATCATAGAGTTGCAGCGTTACGCCAACAACGTCATAGCCCTCTTCATGCAAAAGTGCCGCGCACACAGAACTATCCACGCCGCCTGACATGGCAACGACGACTCTGGTCTGTGATGGGGGCTTTGCAAAGCCCATGCTGTTTAATGTATCGCTCATATTATCCTCTTAATCGCGGAATATAAGAGTTTATGGGGTGAAATACAAGTTTTGTTCGCAAAGCCGTTATCAGATGTTTATGTCACGAGGGATTTTCGTGTTGTACAAGTTTGCTACAGTCAGTAATGTTGTTTTATCTACGGTTCGAGAAACATAAAAAAAGGACAAAATTATGGCCAAAATTAAAGTTGATACACCTGTCGTTGAAATAGACGGGGACGAGATGACCCGCATTATCTGGGCGTTCATTAAGGAGAGCTTGATTTTGCCGTATCTGGATATTGATCTGGAATATTACGATCTGTCGATCCAAAACCGTGATGCGACGGATGACCAAATCACGATTGACGCGGCGAATGCGATTAATAAGCACGGCGTGGGCATTAAATGCGCCACCATTACCCCTGATGAAGCGCGTGTTGAAGAGTTTGGCCTCAAGAAAATGTGGCGCAGCCCCAACGGGACGATTCGCAATATCCTTGGCGGCACGATTTTCCGCGCACCGATTACCTGCTCGAACGTGCCGAAATATGTGCCGGGCTGGGAAAAGCCGATCATTATTGGCCGCCATGCCTTTGGTGATCAATACAAAGCCACCGACATGAAAATCGACCAACCGGGTACGATGAAAATGGTGTTTACCCCCAAAGACGGCAGTGATGTGCAAGAATGGGAAATCTATGACTTCCCAAGCTCCGGCGTTGCGATGGGCATGTATAATCTGGATGAGAGCATCGAAGGCTTCGCCCGTTCCAGCTTTAATTACGGATTGCTGCAAAATTACCCTGTTTATATGTCGACCAAAAATACGATCCTGAAGCAATATGACGGACGCTTTATCGAGATATTCCAGCGCATCTTTGACGCGGAATTCAAGGCCGAGTTCGATAAGCGGGAGTTGTGGTACGAGCATCGCCTAATTGATGACATGGTGGCGCAAGCGATCAAATCCAAGGGCGGCTTTGTTTGGGCGTGTAAGAATTATGACGGCGATGTGCAATCCGATATCGTGGCGCAAGGGTTCGGCTCGCTTGGCCTGATGACCTCTGTTTTGCTGACCCCTGATGGGAAAACGGTAGAAGCCGAAGCCGCGCACGGCACAGTCACCCGTCATTACCGCTTGCATCAAGCGGGTAAGCCAACTTCAACCAACCCGATCGCCTCGATCTTCGCATGGACAAGCGGTCTGAAATATCGCGGCATGTTTGATGATAACCAGCCATTGATTGATTTCTGTGAAACCTTGGAGCGCGTCTGCGTCGGCACGGTGGAGCAAGGATTCATGACCAAAGATTTGGCTCTGTTGGTCGGAAAAGACCAAAAATTCCTCACCACGCAGGAGTTCTTGGGCAAAGTTGTCGAGAACCTTGAGAAGGAAATGGGGTAGGGGCTAATGATCCGTAATGGATATTTTGAATGGAATAATATATGGAAGTAATGTTGCCCATAAAACGCATACTTACAGTTGTTACAACGTTATTCAATGTGTCTATAAAGATAATCTTAGTCATTGTACTGGCGGCAGTTGTTTTTCAGCTTGTCTCGGAAGAGAAAATAAGGGACGAATGTCCGTCTACATATAAAAATGGATATAGATATATTGAGTTTATTGACCGTAAGCTCGGCATTCCTGATGGGCTTGTAAGAACTTGTTATGCACGTGAACCTCATGGTTTTTTAAATAGTGATGCAGCAAGCATTACTATAGATGCCAAATTGCCAAATTTCACGCCTTTTAGTGACAAGCTGTTCGGTATTAAAGGTAATCATATTAAAGTAAAATTTAGAGGTGCCAAAGATCTATCGGGGAGTATTCCTTTGTCAAAAGATGAGGATATACAAAGACGTAATCGTGATTTTACAATAAAAATGTCTCGATTGAATCAAGACAAACACCCTATTTATTCCAAACAAAGTGAATCGGTGTATGGTTTAGTCAAGTATCAGTCAGATAAAACAATCCCTAGATGGAGTGGGGATATTTATGCTAAATTTGATGATGAGGGTAGTATAGAATTTTATCTTGATTGTATAGAAGAAGGTCATAAACCTCGTCGTCGTGGTTGTAGGTCTTCAAGCAGATATCTCTACGATGGTGTAGACTATACTTATTACTATGATTTTCAGCATATTAAAGACGCTATAAAAATAGATAACCGTTTACAAGAAATAATAAAAATTGAGTAGGTATCGTATATTTAGTGCTTTTTGAAAATACGATGGTACATAATATAATTATTAGATGGGTAAAATTTCTATTATAGACACCTGTTCTGCGTAGAAAGCATAAATTTCCGAAGGATTACCCATCCTCTCTGCGTACTACTATTATACAATGACTTATAAAAAGGAGAGTATGATGAAAAAGCTTACAATTTTGACGGCGTTGGCCGTGATGGTTTCTGTTCCTTTCGCGATGGCGGGGGAAGGTTCAAAAGGCCATGGAAAACATGCAGAAAAGATGTTTGAACGCAATGATACCAATGGTGACGGTGTTATTTCAAAGTCTGAATTTTTGGTTTCTGCCGAAAAGAAATTCGATGAGATGGATGCGGATGGTAATGGCAGCGTCAGCAAAGATGAAGCCAAGGCGCACCACAGTAAAATGAAAGACAAGTGGAAAGCGATGAAGGAAAAGCGCGATAGCAAGTCCGCAGAATAACGCGATAGAAGAGCCTTATTTGTGCCTGATCTAAACGATATGACAGATGAAGACCTTATGGCGCGTGTGCAAAATGCGGATCATGGGGCCTTCTCTGTTCTTGTTCATCGCTACACCAATCTATTTTACAGTGCGGCTTACCGCATGTGCGGGCAACAAGATGACGCGGAGGATATTGTGCAAGATGCGTTCTTGAAGCTCTGGAACAGGCCGCAAATATGGGATGCGTCGCGTGGCGCGAAATTCACCACTTGGTTTTACCGTGTTGTGACCAATCAGGCGATAGATTTTATGCGCAAGAAAAAGCCAGCGGCGGTGGGGGATGCATTGGATTATGTCGAAGATACCCGCGACACGCAGCAAGATATGATGGAAGCAGACGAGAAAAGCGCAATGATAGAAACAGTTATCCAAGCTTTGCCGGAGCGTCAGAAGATTGCACTTAACTTGTGCTTTTATGAAGAGCTAACCAATAAGGATGCGGCGCAGATTATGGGTGTTGGTGTTAAGGCACTGGAATCACTGTTGATGCGCGCGAAATCAGGATTAAGGGAAGAGCTGCACCGACGCGGCGTTTTAAAGCAAGATGATAACGGAGTAGGGGAGGCAACATATTATGGATGATCATGAATTTAACAAGATTTTAAAGGCGCGTGCTGTGCCGCCTATGCGCAGTAATTTGGAACATCGTATTGTGCAGGCTTCATTGCCTGTAGGAAAAAACAAAGCTAATTCAAAGGGTAACTCGTTATCGGCTATCTTTATAGCCATTTTAGATACCCTCATATTACCTAAGCCAGCCTTATCAATGGCTTTGGTCTTGGTGTTTGGTGTGATGTTGGGGGGGTATTCCTCCGGAGTATCGGAAGCCAGCACAAATATTGATGTTGATGCCTATTTCTTGGCCGCTGAAACGATTGGATATGGAGATATTCTATGACTAAGAAAATGAAGATTATTTTTACGCTTTCTCTTGTGATCAATATTTTATTATTGGGCATATTGGGCGGGCAGGCTTATAGCATGAAGTACACGGGGCATGGTTCTTGGGGCGATTTGCGAGAAAAATTAACACCAGAAACTCGTGCTTTGATGAAGCAAACATTTAAGGATAAAAAGCCTGAAATCTTCGCAATCTTTAAAGAGGTCCGTGAAAAGAAAAATATTTTGATTAAAGTATACTCTGCTGAAAAGTTTGATCCTAGGGCTTACGATGCTGCGGCGCGCGATTTGCAGCAATTGGGCATAAAAATAGCCAATCATAAGCTTGTTACGTTTAAAGAGCTTGGCACGCAATTGCCGCAAGAGGATCGCAAGGTGCTTGCACAGAAACTTGTCTCAATGGTACTGGGGAAACATGGGCATAAGGGTAAGTGGGGAAAGCATTCACCGCGCGCTCCGAAACAGCATGAAAGCCCGCGCAAATAACGCGTTTATTGGCCTTAAATGGCTAAGCACATACTTTTGGTATCGGAATAGAGTACTTGTCTTAGCTGGTTGTTTTTAAATCATAAAAGCCGTTTATTGAGGGGGTTTTATGACCATATTTCGTGCTTTTTCATGATTGTTGTAAATAATGTACTTTTGAGGTGCTCTCTAAGCCAATTCTGCAGTGAGGGCAGCTTCTGTGCGTAAAACCAGTCGCGATCTACGTGTGCAAATTGTCTGATAAACGGGAATATGGCAATATCGGCGATGGTGGTTTTTTCACCGGATAGGGCGTTATTCACTTTTATGCGTTGATCGAGGTCAAAAAGGATTCGTACGGCGTCGTCTCGTGCATTCGTGCAATCTTCATCGGGGTAGCGATTGGGGTATTTGTAGCGATCCAGTAGGGCTTTGAATGTTGTGTCATTGCGCTCGATCAGGTTGAACATGTCAATGCGCATGCCGTTCAGCCATCTGTGTTGATCGTTCTGTTCTAATGCCCAAAGCATAATGTCGAGGCTCTCATCTATGATGTGCCCGTTTGGTAGGATTAAAATCGGCACAGTTCCCTTAGGGGATATCTCCAGCATGTGGGCGGGCTTGTCACTTAAGGTAATCTCACGATGCTCGTGCCTTATTTTTGCGCCGACCAGCCCCATTCGTGCCCGCATGGCGTATGGGCATCGCCTAAATGAATATAAAATTGGCAGTATGTTATCCATTATTTTCTTTTTAAATCAATGTGTTGCGATGATGTTTTAATAATAGCCGAATCTAGCCGTTTTGTAATGCTGTGATCTGGGGCGTCTTGTTCATAATTGGGGCTTTTCCAATGATTTTTCGAAGGCATGCTGTACAAGATCAAGAGCATCATGTTCATTATTAACGAATATTTTTGCGTATTCAAAATAATAATGTAAATTATGTGCGGCTTCCTGCGCGATCAGAGCATGTACAGATTGGGCATTTTCGAAGAAGTTTTGTGTGATGTCCCCATTGCTTTTCATGTCGTCAGCAAGGGTTTTCCAGTCATAAGGTGAGGGTATATTCTTTGTGTCTGTCATTTTATTTTACGCTTAAACGCTGTCTGTCTATATCTTTGGGGGAGTTTTATTCGTCGCTATAGCGCGTGTTATAATGATCTTGGCGCGCGCGCAGAGATTTCTCACGCTCCGGTGTCAGGGTGGTGATGCAGTGATGGCACGACACACCCTTCTCATATTCGGAGCGTAGCACTTCCGCAGCGGAGATGGGCTCACGGCAGGCGTGACACACGCTCCAATCACCTTCTTCAAGGCCGTTTCCAACAGATACGCGATGATCAAATACAAAGCAATCGCCTTCCCATTTGCTTTCATCCGCGGGGATGGTCTCAAGATATTCCAAAATGCCGCCTTTAAGGTGGTAAACATTTTCGAATCCTTGGGCGAGCATATAGGCACTGGCCTTTTCACAGCGAATTCCGCCGGTGCAAAACATGGCGACTTTCTTGTCTTTGGTGGCATCGAGGTTTTTTTCAACCCAGTCGGGGAATTCGGTGAAAATCTTGATGTCGGGGTCAATTGTGCCCTCGAACATACCGACTTTGGTTTCGTAATCATTGCGCGTGTCGATCAAGATCACGTCAGGGTCGCTGATCAAGGCGTTCCAGTCTTTGGGCGCGACATATTCACCGACTTGTTTTGTTGGATCTGCTTCTGGCTTGCGCAGAGTGATCAGCTCTTTCTTCGGGCGGACTTTAAAGCGATTAAAGGGCTGTTTTGATGCGTGAGAGAATTTCAGCTCGCACGCTGTTCCGCCGCTGCGCACGCCGAGTTTATCATCCAGAAAGTCGATCATTTTGTCCATGTCCGCGAGGGAGGCGGCAATTGTGCCGTTCACGCCTTCGGGCGCGAGGAGTAGCGTCCCGCACATGCTGGGCGTGTTCGCCTCGGCAAAGTCGTAGATTTCCTGTCGCAAAGCGGGGATATCCTCAATGGAAACAAAGCGGTACATGGCCGCAACCTGATATGTGTCTTGTGTTTGTGTCATGCGCAGATTTATACCGTTTTTTCTGTGGCTTTGCAACTATGCCTTCAAGGCTTTGTTTTGGGCTTTTAAAGAGTGGGTGTTTCGTGGCTATCTAGGGCAGGGTGGGGCTTTTCATCGATAGTATTGTCTTGTGTTTGTTCGAGTTTTATTTGCTCTAATAGTTCTGCTGAGGATGTTTTTACATCAATGCCTGATGCGTGCAAATCTTTGGCTATTTTGTAATAAAAATCTTTAAAAGCAGGTTCCGCCGAATTGGTCATATCCATAGGTACAGAGACTTTTGCGCCTATATTCTGTTTGATATTTTTGGCAGTTCCGGCGCTGCAGGCTTCGAAATAGACACCGACAAGGATGACGTGGTCAGGCTTTTCATCGAATACATCTTGTAGGAAATTGGAATCCAAGCCTTTACCCTCGTTGTTTGTGAGTGTCAGGTCGTTGTCTTGGAATGTTTCGGGGCGTTCTTTTGCAATATTAAAAGACAGGCCTTGGTGGCTGTCTTTCATGGCGTATGACCACGCTACTTTATTAACATGTGGTCTTGCCTCTTCAACAAAATCTAATATTTTTTGGCGTAGAGCAACGTCATCAGGATCATTTTGATCAAGATACCCGCTTTGAACATGGTTCACTATCAGTAATACGTTGTCCATTTTTTCACCCGTTTTAAATCTTATTGATGAATTGTATCATCTTATTGTGCTTGTTTACAAAAAAACTCAAGAAAATGCAAGGAAATCCCGCGTATTTCTATGCTTTGGCATGGAATTATGTGTTGATCATAATCTTCCCTAAGGTCTCGAATTCTGTTCGTCTTGGGTGGCCGTGTCGCCATGCTAGGCCTATATCACGGGTGGGTTTTGGGTTGTTAAAAGGAATGATGGATATGTTCTTGGGTAAATCCTGTAGTGCCATTTCAGGCAGTAGGGTCATGCCGTAATTATGGCTGACCAGTTGGATGAGGGTTTGCAGGGATGTTGCGCTGTAAGCCTTGCGTTGACTAGGTTTTTGCAGGCCGCACGCGGCAAGGGCGTGGTCGCGCAGGCAGTGCCCGTCCTCTAATAAAAGGAGTTCTTTTGCATCAATATCACCGGTGTTTATGGATTTTGTATGTGGTGCGCGCTGTTTTGGGGTGGCAAGATAGAATGGTTCTTCGAACAGAAACATCTGTGTCATGTCCGGAGTATCAAAGGGGAAAGCCATTAAAACCATATCCAGCGTGCCTTTGCGGATGCTGTTAACGAGGCGGTCGCTGAGGTCTTCGTGCAATTCCAGTTCCAGTGCGGGGAAGTGTTCTTGTATTGCCGGCAAAATCGTGGGCAGGAAATACGGCGCGATTGTCGGGATGATTCCAAGGCGCAAAGGCCCTGTCAGAGGGGTTTTCATATGTTTTGCACGCGCCGTTAATTTATCCGTATAGCCCAATATTTGACGTGCTTCGTGGGCAACTTCTGCGCCAAAGGTGGTCAGGGTGATGTTTTTACGCTGGCCGCGATTGACGAGGGGGTGGTCGAGAATGTTCTCCAGCTCCCTGATTCCTGCGCCTAAGGTGGATTGGGTGATATTGCAGATATCGGCGGCGGCGCTGAATGATTTTTCATCTTCCAGCGCGATTAAATATTCCATTTGTCGTAGTGTTGGTCTCATAATAATAGTGATTATATCATTTTTAATTTTAATTAGTAGTGAAAAAATCACTATTAAATAGTGGTATTATGCGCTAGCTTTTAGCGGGGAATCCGTGCAATCTTCATTTCATAGAAAACGAACTATTAAACAAATGGAGAGAATAAAATGCTCGGTATTGGTGATCAAATCCCTGAATTTGAAATTACAGGCGTAAAACCCGGCTTTAATGTGCATGAAGAAAACGGCGAAAGCGCGTTTGAAGCTATCACGGAAAAAAGTTTTGAAGGAAAGTGGAAGGTTTTCTTTTTCTACCCGAAAGATTTCACATTCGTTTGCCCGACAGAAATCATTGAATTTGCAAATCTGAACGAAGATTTTGCAGACCGTGACACTGTTGTTTTGGGTGGTTCGTCTGATAATGAATTTTGTAAATTGGCGTGGCGTCGTGAACATGATGGCCTTAAAAGCCTTGCTCAATGGTCATTTGCTGATACGAACGGATCATTGATTGATGGTTTGGGCGTGCGTCATGCAGAAGCGGGCGTTGCCCTGCGCGCAACATATATCGTTGACCCTGATGGCGTTATTCAACACGTTTCGGTGAATGGTTTGAATGTTGGCCGTAACCCGAAGGAAACTTTGCGTATTCTGGACGCGTTGCAATCTGATGAGCTTTGCCCGTGTAATCGCCAAACAGGCGGTGATACGATTGATGTTTCTGCGGAAGCTAGCAAGATAGCTGCATAAAGCATTCAGCACTAAAAATTAAATTATGGGCGGTGTTTTGCTTGGCTGATGCCGCCCTTTTTGTATCTAATAGTAATTTGCATTTAATTTATTACATCGTTGCTTCGTCACAACCGTATAAAAATACGCTTTTGCTCCTCGCGCCTTGTACTAAAATAAAGCCAAATCACTATACAATAAGGAGAAAAAACATGTCTATTTCAGAATTAAAATCTAAAATCCCTGACTATGCGAAAGATATTAAGTTGAATTTGTCGTCTTTGGCATCGGATGAAACGTTGAATGAGCAACGCTTGTGGGGCACATTTTTGGCGTCTGCTCTGGCGACAGGGAATGCGACTGTGATTGCCGCCATTCAGGCCGAGGCCAGTGCGCATCTTTCGGATGATGTGCAAAATGCGGCGAAATCTGCGGCGGCGATTATGGCGATGAATAATATCTATTACCGCTTTGTTCATTTGGCCAAGAATAAGGAATACCAAACGCTACAGGCGAAATTGCGTATGAACGTGATTGCAAACCCCGGCGTTGATAAAATTGATTTTGAGCTGTGGTCACTGGCTGTATCCGCGATTAATGGCTGTGGCATGTGTATTGACAGCCACGAGGCCGCGTTGCGTAAAGATGGGCTTACGACGTCCGAAATACAAACGGCGGTGCGTGTTGCCTCTGTGGTGCATGCGGTGGCGGCAGTCTTAACAGGCGAAGCTGCACTATCATAGTCTTCGATCTTTCTACCCTCGCGGCGTTATGCCACGTCTTGCGTATGAAGAATACGCTTCGCCGTGCATGCCTTGCGAGGGCAAAAATTTCTGTGACTATCGTCTTTGGCTTTTCTTTTTCTGTAGCGTTATTTCTTTTGGTTATAGCGTGCTGTTTTTCCTTGCTTTTCCGTGTCTTAACGATATATAAGGTTTTTCTATTATAAAATAGATTTTTCATAAGAAAATATATGGTGATGAGTATGGTTGAGTTTACAGATAATAATGGGCAGCCTCTGTCCTTAAGAACGAATGTAGCGAATGTAAATATGGACGTGACACCGCCGCATGATCTGGCGTTGACACGGTGGGATCAGGATAAACCTGATTTGGGAATGATGGATCAAGGTATTCCTGCGTTTCATGCCGTTGTTGATCCGGAAGCTGTTGCTTTGTCCGCACGTTTCCAACCGCCGGCGCAGGCCGTTCCAAAGGAAAGCTGGATGAGAAAATGGGATCGAACAAAGCTTGATTTGGGAACTATGAATATTCCACATATCGTTGGTGCTGATTCTAAGCCGGAAGAGCCGGAAATGTAATTTGCATCTCTATGAAGGTGATACGAAAAAGCGAGCTATATAGCCCGCTTTTTTATTGTCTGTATTGTCTGCTGTTATTAAGCAGCGATCTTAACCGGAACGTTCTTTCCACCTTGTGCCTTGTTCATGTGGTCATGGACATGGTCAATCATTGTGTCAATGTTGTTGTGGAAAAAGTGATTTGCACCGGGTAGGACGCGGTAATCAATATCAATGCCTTTTTGCATGTAAAGTTTTTCTACAAACTCATCAACGGCGGGACGTGGAATAATATCATCGCGTTCCCCATGCAAAACCAAGCCTGATGTCGGGCAGGGTGCCAAGAATGCAAAATCTTCTATATGTGCGGGCGGCGCAACAGTGATGAATCCTTGGATTTCAGGGCGACGCATAAGCAATTGCATACCAATCCATGCACCGAATGAAAAGCCGGCAACCCAAACGTAGGGTGTGTTCGGGTTAATTTCCATCATCCAGTCCAATGCGGCGGCGGCATCGCTTAATTCGCCTTCGCCTTCGTCGTAAACGCCTTGAGAGCGTCCAACACCGCGAAAATTAAAACGTAATGTGGAGAACCCGCGATCAACGTGCGCTTGGAATAGGGCATGTGTAATCTTATTGTTCATTGTTCCGCCATGTTGCGGATTCGGGTGTAGTATCAATGCCAACGGCGCGTCTTTTGTTTTAGAATGTGTGTAACGACCTTCAAGACGACCTGCTGGTCCTGTGAGAATGACTTCGGGCATTCATAACCTCTTCTTATTTTGAACTATGTTTCCATTATGCAATTGTAAATAAGATGTTACTGCAAGGTGTTGCCACTTCATCTAAATTGCCCCTGTTATATATTAGAGAACACGGAATATGTCCATAAAATTCTTATAAGTGATTGAAAAACAATGTGGATAATGATTATCTGTGATATTGAATTATATGGTTTTTTGACAGAATCACTACAATAAGGGCCGAAATGACGCATATTTACCTAGATTATAACGCCAGCGCACCATTGCATCCCGATGCATGGGCGGTGATGGAGCCGGTTTTAAAGGTACAGGGCGGGGCGCATAATGCCTCTGCGGTGCATCATTATGGGCGTGCGGGGCGTAAAATCGTTGAGGATGCGCGCCGTCATGTTGCGCAGTTGGTTGGCGCGGATGTTAATCAGGTTATCTTTAACAGCGGCGCAACGGAAGGCAATAACACGGTGCTGCGCCATTTTTCGGAGACTTACGCGGATGAGGTTATCTTGGTGTCCTCGATTGAGCATCCTTCCGTATTGGAGGGATTAGAGGCGCATGGGCGCATTCAATGCGTGCCTGTTGATGGTGATGGGCGTATTCGCCTTGATGCTCTGGAGGAAATGCTGAGCGGAGAGGGCAAAGTGTCTCTGCTGTCTTGTATGGCGGTGAATAATGAAACTGGCGTTATTCAGGATATTGCGAGCTTAAGTGCCTTGGCGCATCGCCATGGTGCGTTGTTCCATTGTGATGCCACGCAAGCGGCGGGGCGCATTCCCGTTGATATGAAAGCCTTGGGCATAGATTTTCTGACCTTATCATCGCATAAAATTGGCGGGCCGCAGGGTGTTGGTGCGCTGGTGCTTGGCTTGTGCGGGCAAACGCCTAAGCTGTTGTTTGGTGGCGGGCAGGAAAAATCAACGCGTGCGGGGACGGAAAATGTCGCGGGCATTGCGGGTTTTGGTGCGGCGGCTGGTGCTGTATTGGCGGGGCTGGAGGATTATCAGGGTTTGGCGGCTTTGCGTGATCGGCTGGAGGTGGAGCTGAAAGCCATTTCCCCTGAGATTATTATTCACAGTAAAGACGCGCTGCGCGTTGTTAACACTAGCTTTTTCTCGCTGGCGGGGGCGAATGCACAGAGCATGCTGATGGCGCTGGATTTGGAGGGGATTGCGGTGAGTAACGGCTCTGCGTGCTCCAGTGGCAGTGTGAAGCCTAGTATTACGCTAAAAGCTATGGGGCAAAGCGCAGAAATTGCATCAAGTGCCTTGCGTGTTTCGATTGGCTGGGATACGAAAGAGGGCGATATTGATGCATTTTTATCTGCATGGACGAAAATATATAGTCGCATAAAGGTCGGGTAACGCCCCGAAAACACACACTAAGAATTAAACATTATAAGGATTTGAGTATGCCAACGATTACAGTCATTCAAGTTGATGGTTCTAAAAAAGATATAGAAGCGGAAGAAGGCTGGTCTTTGATGGAGATTCTGCGCGATGTTCCTTTTGAAGATATCGAAGGCGCGTGCGGCGGATCAATGGCGTGTGCGACATGCCATATGTATGTTCACCCTGATTGGGCGGATAAGGTTGCGGCGCAGGATGGAGAAAAGACTGACGAGGAAGAAGATATGCTGGATCTTGCCTTTGATCTGAATGATTATTCACGCCTTGGCTGTCAGATTCGCATGAGTAAAGAGTTGGATGGCTTGGTTGTTGCGCTTCCCGGTGCGAAAGTTGATTGGTAGCCCCTATGATTAGACACATTGTCATGTTCAGCGCAAAACAGCCTGAAAACATTGATGCTATTTATCAAGGTCTCAAAATGTTGGAAACAATTGAGGGGACGTGGTTATTGCGCGTGACTAAAAACGCGAAAGTTGACCAGATCGCCAATGATATCGATGTAGTCGTCTATGGCGAGTTTGCTGATGAGGCGGCGTTGGCGCTGTATAAATCCAACCCTGTTTATGAAGATTGCATTGCAGTGGTGCGTCCGTTGCGTGATAAACGCATTGCGGTTGATATTCCTGCTTAAGCTTAAAGGATGTTAGGTGGCGCGGCGCGTTTTTTTGTGGCTATTTTGCCTTATGAATGAAAACTTCGCGATGTGGGTAAGGGATTTCGATGTCGTTTTCTTTGAACGCATCCCAAAGGCCAAGCATCACCGCACCATTCATATTGGTGACACCTTTTTCCGCATCTTTAATCCAGAAACGTAGCTTGAAGTTCAGGGAGCTATCTCCGAATTCGATGAGGTGACAGACAGGGGACGGGCTTTTACAGATACGCTCATGCGCGTTTGCGGCGGCTTCAATGGCCATAGCAATCACCTCATGCGGGTTGGATTTGTAATGTACCCCGAAGTCTACTTCCAGACGGATGAGGGAGTTTCCGTGGCTCCAATTCACCACGCGCTGGGTGATGAATTCTTCGTTGGGAATAAGGAATGATTTGTTGTCGCGTGTTACAATCTCTGTGTAACGGGCGGCCATATGGTTAACCCAACCAAATGTGCCGTTTTCAAGTTCGATAACATCGCCGGGTTTAATTGATTTATCAACCAGCAGCAAGATACCGGAAAATAGGTTGGAGATACCTTTTTGCAAACCAAAGCCAATACCAAGGCCGATTGCCCCCCCGAAGACCGTGAAGAGGGATAAATCAATGCCGGAGCTTGTAATACCCATGAGTAATGCGAAAACAACCAATGTTACGCGAATAATCTTTGAAATCAGGACTTGTGATGAGCGGGTGAGGCCTTTTGATTTTAATACGCGCCGTTCCGCAAACGAGGATATAAATGTCGCAAAGTAAAGCAGGGCAAAGAGATAGAACGCCGTTTTAATAACAGTAAGCGCAGATAATCTGACATCACCGATAGAAAAACCAATCGCATCCAGTGTTTGTGTTGCGGCGCCAAGCATGCCAAAAATACTGAGTGCAGCCACGCACCAGATCGACATTGCAAAGATATTACGCACGGCATTATTATCAATGAATTGCACAATGATACGGATGACAATCCACGCTAGCAAGACCTTCATCATTCCATTGACCAGCGAGACATCAACGCCGACAATCTCTGAACTGGCGATGCTGGTAATAAAGAACAGCACAGTTATGGTGATGAGAGGGAATAGAAGTTTTCTTACGTTATTGGCAATTTTCTTTGCGCGATAGGGGATGTCGGCTTTGCTGATTGCGTTTTGCATTGGTTTTCTTAAAACGCGGTATAAAATTATGCCGAAAATGAACGAGATGGCAATAATGATGCCTTCATATATCGTGTTGGCCTGAAATAAATAATTTGCACACCATGAAACCGCGGCATTCCACCACGCGATAGGGTCAATTTTTTCAAGCTCTTCAATCATGGGGGTGATATTACGCGATTTTGGCGGATGTGCCAAACGCTGTTTCGGCTGTATTGGGTTTTCTTTGCGCGGAGACTGCGGATCGCCTTTTTGTGTAAATTAATTTTTTGGTATAGGATGTGCGTTTCATGGCGAGTAGGGAATATATATGTCTGGTAACAGTCATTCATTGCGGATTTTGTATGGCGTTGCCTCGGACGGGCATGGGCATATTGCGCGTGCTAGCACCTTGATTCCCGAGCTTGAGAAAAGGGGGGCGCACATTACCACGCTGTTTTCCGGTTCTACCGCGTTAAAAACTTTCGATGCGTCAATATTCTCCGATGTATTGCATCGCAAGGGGTATGCGCGCGCGGTTGATGATGGGCAGCTGGATATGTTTAAGACTGTTGCGCAAAACGCGATTATTTTACCGCGCCTTGCCAAAGATGTTCTGACAATGGATTTACGCCCCTATGATGTCATTATATCTGACTTTGAACCTATTTCAGCGTGGAGTACGCGGGTGCAAAATTTGTTATCAGGATCGCATAAGCCGTCTATCGGTATTGCTCATCAATATTCTTTTGAGCAAGATGTTCCAAAAGCTTCTGGTTTTTTGATGAATAATGCGCAGAGCCTTGCGCGTGCAAAAACACGTTTGGGCATGCATTTCCATCATTTCGGGCAAGAGGGTATTTTGCCGCCTTTTATTGGGGATTTGGCTGAATCCGAACCTGTTAAGGGGAAAATATTGGTTTATCTCGGATTTGATGATCTTGATGATGTTCAGGGTTTTCTACAACCTCATGGTGGCTATAGTTTCCATGTCTATTCTAAGCAGGTCGAGGAAAAAACGGTCATCGGGCATGTTACGCTTAACCCGTTTAACAGGGATGATTTTCGCCGTGATTTTGCCGATTGTGAAGGGGTGATTACCGGCGGCGGTTTTATGACTCCTTCGGAGGCACTTCATATGGGCAAGAAGTTGTTGTTGCATCCGTTGGCAGGGCATCCGGAGCAGCATTCAAATGCTCTGGCCTTGGAAAAACTTGGCGCCGCGCATGTTATGGATGGGCTGGATGCTTCGGCATTAACACAATTTTTGAGGGAGGATCACGTTACTCAAATTCGTTATCCTGATGTGGCGCGTTCGCTTGCGGATTGGATTATGAACGGGGATTATTCCAAGAGCAGCAAAGATGATTTGTGCCAGTCCTTATGGGCGCAAACTGAAATGAATGTGCTTCCTTCATAAAAAAGAGCAGAGCGGGCATAAAAAAAGAGCACGGAACATGTCCGCACTCTCTTTGCTCTACTTTTTATACGCTTTGGTCTTTAAACTTTAATTCGCATTTGATGGCGCGAGTATTTTTATGGCTTCATCCGGATATTCTTTGCGGAAGGATTCATCTAGATCTTTCGGGTGCGCCATGAGGCGGAAGAAAATCGGGCCACATAAAATATCTGCTGCAAGGGAGATGTTTATATCAGCGCGGAATTCACCGTTTTTCTGACCTTCTTCGATGCTGTAGCGGATGGCATCCATAAGGGGCTCTAACAAATTATCTTTAAAGATGTTCAGTGATACTTCGCTGGCTTGTGCCTCACTGAACAGCTGGGCAATGGTTTGACCGTTATTACTGTCGACCAGACGGATCAGCTTATCCAGCTGCATTGTGATGGCTTCTTTATGGCTGCTCGCGGTTGGAAGAGGGGTCTGCATACCCGGCTGGCTGGCCAGTGCATCCATCACAACGGCGGTCTTGTTCGGCCACCAGCGATAGATCGTTGTTTTACCGACTTTTGCCTTTTTTGCGATTGATTCAATGCTTAGTTCTTGCACAGATGTCTGAAGCAATAGCTTGTTTGTTGCGTTTAGGATCGCTTTGCGCGATTTTTCACTGCGTGGACGGCCTTTTTTGACGGCTGTACTTTGCATGGCTTTCTCCTTTTATGTCCGCACGTGCTGCGGTTCAAGAACAATATGAAAACTTATCGTGTCGTATTTAGATAAGACAGATATGCCTTATTTTTTTCTCTTTGGCAAGGGAGAAGAAATGTTTTTTTGTGTATTGCGTATCATATTTATAAAACTGTTTATTTTCAGTATTTTGTGACATTAAATTAGTCTTTATTATTATCGAATATTCATGGAACCGCACCAACTCGTTTAGTCCTGTTTACGCTTTTTTGACCGATTCGCTATTGTAACAGCGAATCGATCAGAGGTATTTTGATGTTGCTTTAGAACCGATAGGTTAGTCCTGTGGTGATGTTCCAGTCTCGTTCCATCTGCACCCCATTTAGGTTCTGATATACGGGCAAGCGTGCTTCTACACCGAATTCCAGACCTTTTAGGGACGGGGTGTCAAAGGCATAGGTGAAGCCTGCACCAAGCTCTATCGTTTTACCGCCGTAATTGTCGGGATTGGCGGTTTGTACGGGCGCAGTGATGTTTGCATCTGCACCTTTGATCTTGCCAATTGTCTCGCCGCTGACCAATGCATTTACCGTAATCTGGTTTGAGACTTTATATCCGCCCCAGCCCGTAAGGGTATGCCTATCCCCCAGTCTATAGCCCTGTGCGTTCTTATTTTCCAGTCGAATTACGCCATTGTACTGCACACCCCATGAGTATTTATCACTGTGGCCTGAGTAGGTTACAGCAGTAAGCGAATCCCATGTTCCAGAACCGAGTTGCATCGCGTAAGGGAGGCGCAATGTTGGCGTTGTATTGGCGGGGGAGAGGATGTCATCTTCCTCTTTTATCGAACCTGTCGGCGCGCTGAGGCCGAGGCTGATATTGACGTTATGGTTGGCCGTTTCGTAAAGGTTATAGATCCCCGTCAGAGAGGTATCACCCCAACCGCTGGACCTTGTTGTGAAACGCCCCAACTCGGTAGAGCCTGCCATTCCTGCAAAAGTGATGTGGGTCATGTCATTTTTCATATACATCGCCATTGCCATCAAGGTTAGTTTATCACTGACCCCGTACATGGCACTTAACATATGCATGTCCATATCCATTTTGGTGGGAACAACGCGCAATGTTGCGGGCGGCGCGTTTGGGTTTACGATCGTAGTCACGATCTCTTCAGGGGAGATGGAGCTTGTCCCTTTGCGGTTACCTGCCATTTCCATGTGTTTAAAGCGGTAAGAGACCATCCATTCGCCTTTTTTGTGGGTGTGGTCGCCCATAATGCTTAATGGCGCAGCGGGAGCGTTATGTTTGTGGCCTTTCTGAGCCGCATGGTTTTCATGATTGCCGTGATGCAGGTGCATGTCTTGTGCAGAAGCGTTAAGAGGGCAGGCAGATAGGATTGTTGCGGCCATTAGACCGACTTTATAGAACGTGTTCATAATTGAACCCCTTTAATATGTGCCATAAGCCAACCTGTTATCCGCGTCTTAGAAGCGTGATTGTTCAGGCGGTATGGCATTTGATTTTATGAGATATTTTTTTAGACGCAGGTGCTGCGGGGCGGTGCGCGTGGGGTATGCGCCGTGATGACGATACGGGTGCGTAGGGTTTGCTGATCTGCTGGAATATGCAGCTTAAACGCGGTGACATCATGTCTGCCGAGAATTTTTGTGGTGGTCGGCGTGGTGTAATCCGCAGCGGCGGTTAAACACATGACACAATGATTTTGGATTGTTATGGGCGCGGGGGTCTTATTCCCGTTTTCGTCAAGAAAGATGGTTCTTTCGCCAAAGGCACTACAAATGACAATAGGCTGTCCATCTATTGTTTTGACCCAAAGCGGTGTTATCTGCGCCAGAAAAGCAAGCCCCATCGCCAGAAGAGCAAGGGAGGTTATAAATTTTCTATAGTGTTTGGCGTTTATGGTCATGATGCACTAAATGTTTTTAATAAGCCTGTCTTTGGAAGGTTTTCGGGGCTTTGTCAATGACAACAATTGATCCGTTTCTGTATTCAAGGATAGCCAGACCGCGTTCTACGATACCGTCGGAGCGAAAGCGGAAAATGCCGTCGACGCCGGAAAAACCGTTTGGATTAGTGATTGCGCGGCGGTTATAAGCAGGGCGATTATCATATTTCAGGCCAATGCGTGCCAAGCTGGCGGCTAGAGCTGTCGCGTCATAAGCCAATGATGCGATGCGCGGCGGTTTTGCGTAATAGATGCTGTTATAGCGCCGCTCGAACTTTAAGCGCGCGGTGGGCGCGGGGGCGGCAAACCATGCACCGTCCATCGATTTATCACGTGCAAGTGCGGGGTCGTCCATTAATCCCGTTCCCAGACGTTTAACCTGAGAGGCCGGTAAATCATAGTGGTCGAGGAAACTGCCGACTTGGCGTGCGATGGTACTGCCTACGGGCATGAGAACAGCATTAAACGGCGTGCCGTGGGCGTTTTTACTGGCGCGGCGTGCATCATAATCGGAGAAGGATTTCATGATTGTCCCTAAATCGTGACCTTGCGGTGCAAAGCGTTCAATGCGCGATGTTTCGATGCCTGCGCGGCGGGCAACTGATTGATAGGCCGCAACCACGCCATTGCCGTAACTGTCCCGCGGGCTTAGAACGCCGATGCGGTTATATCCGGCGTTGCTGGCATAGCGCACAACGCGCTCCACTTGGTCAAAGGGCAGAAATCCAATCAGGAATGTGTGGCTGTTTGCTAATTGCCAGTCCGTTGAGAAGGCAATCATATTGATGTTTGCGCTTTGTGTTACTTGGCGCGCCGCTTTCACAGAGGTGGAGAACACAGGGCCAAGGACAAGCTTTGCCCCGTCTTGTAAGGCAGAGCGCGCAGCATTGCGTGCGCCTTCGGGAGTGCCTTTTGTATCTTTGGGGAGAAGCTCAAAATTATCATAACCAACATCGAATAATGCAATTTGCGCGGCGTTTAACATGGCTTGCCCCAGCTTAGAATGCTGCCCGCTGAGCGGTAATAAAATGGCAACTTTAACGGGGGGAAGGCCATTGGGTTGTGCTTGATTGGGCGCGCCGAGCCTTTGTTGTTCTACCGCGATAATAGATAGGTCATTTGGTGTTTGTGCGGCGTTTTGTCCGCTGGGTTGGTTGGATCCTGTCCATGGCTGGGTGTTATACCCGCCCGAGGAAACACAGCCGCTTAAGATGAAAGAAGTGAATAAAACGCAGAATAGGGGCAATATAGAATAAAAACGTAATCCGGTGTGTAATTCGCGCATGAGTCTGCTACTCTCTTCAAAAATTAAGGTAATGATGTCGATTATGAGTATGGACGATATAGAAAAAGCAACTGAAAATCCAGAGGCAAGTGTGCATTTAAAGAGTGGCCTGTATATTGTTGCCACGCCGATCGGGAATTTGCGTGATATTTCCTTGAGGGCTCTGGAGGTTTTGCGCAATGCGGACGTTATTATGTGCGAGGATACGCGGGTAACGCGAAAGTTGCTGCATGCCTATCAAATTAAGGGAAAGCTGTATTCTTATAATGACCATAGTGATGATGCGCGCCGCCAATCTATTGTCGAGCAGGTAAGCGCAGGGCAGGTTGTGGCTTTGGTCAGTGATGCGGGGATGCCGTTGATTTCTGATCCGGGGTATAAGTTGGTGCGTGATTGTGAGGCCGAGGGTGTTTATATCACGACAATTCCGGGGGCGAGCGCGCCGTTGGCGGCTTTACAAATTTCGGGATTACCGAGTGACAGGTTTTGTTTTATCGGGTTTTTGCCTAACAAAACCAATGCCCGCCAGAAATTATTGACGCAGTGGCGCGATGTGCCGGGGACTTTACTTGCGTTTGAAACCGCGCCGCGTTTATTGGCCGCTTTGCAGGATATAGAAACCGTGCTTGGTGCGCGTGAGGTTGCGGTTGTGCGCGAAATTACCAAGATGTATGAGGAGGTGCGTAAAGATATGCCTGCTGTTTTACGTGCGCATTATGAAGAAGAGGGCTTGCCGCGCGGGGAAATCGTGTTGGTTATTGCGCCGCCTGAAGAGGTGGAAATCAGTGATGAGGCTGTTTATGATATGATACGCGTCGCGCTGCAAACTATGCGTACGAAAGAGGCTGCGGCGGTTGTTGCTCAAAAGACGGGCAGAAAAAAGAACGACTTATATAATATAGCTCTTAAAATCAGCAAAGATTCTTGATGGGCGTTGCCAAAAATAATGACGAAACGAATTATGCCCGCGGCGTTCGCGCAGAGGAAGAGGCTGCGCGGTATCTGGAGCGGAAGGGCTATAAAACATTGCATCAGCGTTATAAAACGAAATTCGGTGAAATTGATCTGATTGTGCAAAAAGATAATCTGTTGTGCTTTGTTGAGGTGAAGATGCGCCGTAATATCGCAGAGGCCTTAGAGTCTATAACCCCACGTGTGCAAAAAAGAATAGAGAATACGGCGTTGTTCTTTTTATCCGAACATCCTGATTATATGAATTACGATATGTGTTTTGACGTAATTGCCATGAGTTATTCAAAGGATGGCCGATTGGACATTACGCATCTGGACAATGCATGGGAAGCACGTTCATAATGTGAGTATTCGAGTCGGGTGATTCGAATATTGATATTCAAAGTTCGGGATTTTGTTATGAAACACTATGTTATACTTTCTCTTGCCGCATCTGGCCTTCTTCTTTCTTCTTGTTCGCCTGTTGGGCTTGCTGCCGGTGTTGGTGTTGGTGTCGGAACGGCCGTTGTTCAAGAGGGCGGCATTTCGCGCGCGGCCAGTGATTTGCGCATTCAAACCGAGATTAATGATCTATGGTTCCGTTATAATATAAGTATGTTTACCAAGTTGGATCTGACGATTAATCAAGGGCGTGTTCTGATTACGGGCGTTGTGCAAAACCCCGATCATCGCGTCGAAGCGGTGCGGATGGCGTGGCAACCAAGAGGCGTTGTGCATGTGATGAATGAAATTAAAGTCGCCAAAAGTGCGGGGATTATCGGTTATGCGAAGGATGCCTGGATTTCCACACGTTTGCGTGCAGCTTTGGTGATGGCGAGTGAGGTTGAGTCGATCAATTATTCTATCGATACCGTGCAGGGCAGTGTATATTTGATGGGCTTTGCGCAAAATCAGGTGGAGTTAAATCAAGTGATTGAAACGGCGCGCACGATTGAAAATGTAAAGCAGGTTGTCAGCTATGTGAAGTTGGTTGGCACGCCGGAGCTTGCCCCCGTATCACAGCCTCAGGGCGAAGCCCCCGTTATTGCGCCGGATGCCGCTGCAACGGGTGAGCCGATACAGTGGAATCAAAACAGTGTGTATGATTGATATTTCTATCAGTTGACTTTCTGACATACATATAAGGACATGATGGATACAGATGCCCCGCCTATAGATGCTTTAAAGCAATATGCCAGCCAGTTGGATAAGGATATTGATCTGGGGGCTTTGGCTCTGGCGATGGTTGCGCCGGATCATGAGGGGATACCTGTTGATCGTTATATCCGGCATTTTCAAAAAATCAGTGATGAAGTTTCGGGGCGTTATGACGCTCTGATTTCTGATGGCGCGGAGGATGACGCAGGGGTGCGCTTGGCTGCTCTTAAATATGCGTTATCCGATATATATGATTATCGCGTTGATGATGCGCATTACGAAATGCTGGAAAGTGCGGATATGATGCGGGTTGTTGACCGTGCGAAGGGGTGTCCGAATGCGTTGTGCCTCTTATATATGGACGCCGCGCGTAAGGCAGGGTGGCTGGTCGAAGGCGTGAACTTTCCGGATTTGTTTTTGTGTCGTCTGGAGCATGAAGGGGTGCGTATTATCTTTGATCCCTCGCAGCAATGTAAAATATTAGAAGCACATGATTTAAGGGGCATTGTGAAAAATGCGCTGGGGGATGCTGCAGAACTGTCCACAGATTATTTTGACGGGCTGGGCGCACGGGAAACCGTTATTCATCTTTGTAACCATTTAAAACACCGCCGCATTGCGATGGGAGATTATGCCAGCGCGCTGGAGATGATTTTACGAATGCGGGTAATTTCACCGGATGAGTATCGATTATTGCTGGATGCGGGCGTGCTTTATGCGCGTTTGGGGAATGTGTCCGAGGCGATTGACTGTTTGAACGAATATATTGATCGTGCGCCCAATCATTATGATCGCCAAGAGGCGCAGCTATTGCTGGATGAGTTGCTGGATGATCGGTAAGGCATTCTTTTCACGGGAATTTATATCCTATTACACCGAATCCCTTGCAAGCGTGGCAATAAGGGCTTAAGAGTGTTAGATATTGTTTTACGAATCCTTAGATGGGTTTGTATTTTGTTTTTGAGTTTTACGAAGGGAAGACGTTTATGTTCGCTCGGTATTTTATGATTTTTTCAGCCCTGTTGATGGTTAATGCGTGTACAGGCAGCGCAGATAAAGGCGGTATTGAAACCGGCATGAATGATGGTGTTATCGTGGATGAAAGCGATATATACGCAGATTCCGGTCCTGCGCCGGGAACGCAAGCCGACTTGGTTGTTAACGTTGGTGATCGCATCTTTTATGAAACAGACAGCTCTGACCTAACGGCAGCAGCGCGCACAACATTGGAAAATCAAGCTGTTTGGCTTGGTCAATATTCCAGCCTGATCGTCAGCATTGAAGGTCACGCGGATGAGCGCGGAACACGTGAATATAACCTTGCATTGGGTGAACGTCGTGCCAATGCTGTGAAAAACTATCTTGTTGCATTGGGGGTTAGTCCTTCACGTATCGCGACAATCAGTTACGGTAAAGAACGTCCGGCTGTACCGGGTGCCAATGACATGGCATGGTCGCAAAACCGTCGAGGCGTAACAAAGGTTCAATAGAATATGACCGTCTATACTTTAAAAAACACGCTCCGCTGCGCGTCTGCTTTTGGACTTATCGCGGTTATGAGTGTTGTGGCGGGGCCTGCATCTTTGCAGGCTCAGTCACATGATTCGTCTGCTGCTGCGGCGGCTGAAATACGTTTCCAGCAAATGGAAAAGGAAATCCGCCGTTTGACAGGGCAGGTTGAACAGCAAAATTACGAAATCAGACGCTTGCGTGACGATCTGGCCAAAAGGGTTGGTGATCTTGAAATGCGTTTAAGAAATGTCGGTCAAAGCGGTGGCGGGAATATATCCGTATCCTCTTCGGGAACGCCTTATATGGCGCAACCGTCCGGTTCCAACGCTTATAAGCCTCCGGTGGCGACACCATCTCAAGTGACTAAAAATCCGTCCTCATCGTTTCAATATCAACCTCCTAGTGGTGCGCCACAGGCCTTGGGAACGATTCATAAGTCACAAAACACAGGGGTGGTCTCGAAATCACCTGATTCTGCACCGGGTGCTTATGATTATGCCTATTCATTTATAAAAGCACGGAATTTTGATCGCGCCGAGATGGAATTTGCAAAGTTTATGAGCGAATACCCAAACCATCCTTTGGTTTCCAATGCTAAATATTGGTATGGCGAGACCTTTTATGTGCGCGGCGGGTACGAAAAATCCGCACGGATCTTTGCTGAAGGGTATCAGCAGTTTCCAAAAGGCCCGAAAGCCGCTAGTAATTTGCTAAAACTTGGTATGGCGTTAACAGGAATGGGCAAAACCGCCGATGCTTGTATTGCCTATAAGCAGTTGAAGAAGGATTACGCACAATCGTCCGTATCTGTTTTGAAACGTGCGAGTACTGAGATGAAACGCATTAACTGCCGATAGAATGTGTTCTTTTATCCGTACACATCGTTATCCTGCGGTCTCGTTGTGCTCACGTATGTTTATACGCTCCGCGCATCTCGCCTTGGCTACCTTGTTTACGAATAAAATAAAACATTCTATCAAGCGTGTTTTTCCTTATTTGCCTTGTCACATCACCCTATACTACAATTACTGTGGGTGATTGGTGGATTTACAATTATGACAGATAAAAAAAGTAATCAGCATAGCACTAAGAAACAGCCTTCATTTATGGAGGGGGTCTCTGATGCTATGGCGTTGCATTTTCCTGATATGGAGGGTGATATCGCCGTTGGTGTGTCTGGCGGGGCGGATAGTATGGCTTTGTGCTTTGCCTTGTCGGAATACTTTAAGGATAGCGTAGCAGTTACAATACATGCGTTAAGCGTGGATCATGGCTTGCGCGCAGAGAGTTTGGGCGAGGGGCAGCATGTGGCGGCGCAGTTGAAGTCTCTGCCTAATGTAGAGCACCATATCCTCACATGGGCGCATGAAACCAAGCCTGACGCCCGTATTCAGGAAAAAGCCCGTTTCGCGCGCTATGATTTGATGAAAAATTATATGCGGATGCACAATATTACGATGTTATTCTTAGGCCATCACATGGACGATCAGGCTGAAACCCTTCTATTCAGGTTAGCGAAGGGCAGTGGCCTTGATGGTTTGTCTTGCATGTCTGCCGTTCAAAAGATGGAAAATGACTTTATTTTATGTCGCCCGATGTTGGGGCTGAATAAGGTGGATATGGTCGCGTTTTGTGAAGGTCGCGGCGTTGATTTTATCGATGATCCATCCAATGATTGTGATGATTATGCGCGTGTACGCCTGCGGAAATCACGTGATATCCTCGCTGATGAGGGGTTATCGTCCAAGCGTTTATCGGTGGCGGCCAAGCGTTTTTCACGCGCCCGTAATGCATTGAATATAATGGCAAATACTGCATTTGAATCCTGCGTATCAGAAAACAAATCAGGTCGAGTCGTATTTAAAATATCAGGTTTAATTTCCTATCCCGAGGAAATCGTTTTGCGGGTCATATTAAAGGCGATGTCGGACTTACAAAATGATACCGGATACGGTACACGATTGGAACGCGTTGAAAATTTATGTGCTGATTTGATGAAACCGGATTGCTTCCGAAAGCGAACCTTGGGGGGGATCATTTTTGACTGTAGAAACAAGGAAGATCATCTGATTTTATCTTTGGAAAACCCACGTTGAATTTATCGTAAAATTTACAGGTTAATTTTTATCAAATAGCTTTGTTTCTCTGTATAAATAGGCTAAATTTTTAACATGGTAAGGTATTGTTAAATCCCTTGCCGTATAAAGTATTTTCTTTGTGTTGTCGGTGGTGGCAACCCAATAATTTTGTAAGGCAGAAAAACGTGAATAATATTAATCGTAATTTGGTGTTTTGGTTGGGCATAGGGCTTGTAATTCTGGTGTTGCTGAGTGTCGCCAATGACAAACAGCAGCAGGCCTTGAGGAATGATGCGGAAATTAGTTACAGCGAATTTATGGCGCGCGCGAAGGCGGGCAGTATCACGGAAGTTGTTATAAAAGGCGATAATTTAGAGGGGAAATATACCGGCGATGAA
The DNA here is from genome assembly GCA_002401695.1 of Alphaproteobacteria bacterium. Taxonomy (GTDB): domain Bacteria; phylum Pseudomonadota; class Alphaproteobacteria; order Micavibrionales; family Micavibrionaceae; genus UBA1672. Next base: position 509,020 of record NVTV01000001.1, on the reverse strand, counting down.
GGTGCTTTTATATCTAAAGTGCCGCCGGAGGAAAATATTGTTGATCGTCTTGCGGGAACGCAAGTGAAAATTAAGGCGGCTGAGCCTGATCCACCAAAAATTAGCCTTGGGTATATCCTTATGAATTTTGCACCAATCCTGATCTTGATTGGGTTTTGGTTCTTTATTATGCGCCAAATGGGCGGCAAGGGTGGTGGCGGCGCGATGGGCTTTGGCCGATCACGTGCGAAGTTGATGTCCGAGGGCAAAGGAAAAGTTACATTTGATGATGTCGCCGGTATTGATGAGGCCAAGCAAGAATTGGAGGAGATTGTTGATTTTCTTAAAGACCCGCAAAAATTCCAACGCTTGGGCGGTAAAATTCCACGTGGTGCGTTGCTGGTCGGTGCGCCGGGTACAGGTAAAACACTGATTGCTCGCGCGGTTGCAGGTGAGGCAGAGGTGCCGTTCTTTACGATTTCAGGGTCGGACTTTGTTGAAATGTTCGTTGGTGTTGGTGCCAGCCGCGTACGTGACATGTTTGAACAGGGCAAGAAGAATGCCCCTTGTATTATCTTTATTGACGAAATTGACGCTGTTGGTCGCCATCGTGGCGCGGGTCATGGCGGCGGTAATGATGAGCGTGAGCAGACATTGAACCAAATGTTGGTCGAGATGGATGGCTTTGACGAAAATCAGGGTGTTATCATTTTGGCGGCGACAAACCGCCCCGATGTTCTTGATCCTGCACTGTTACGTCCGGGACGTTTTGACCGTCAAATTAATGTGCCTTTGCCTGATGTGAATGGGCGCGAGAAAATTTTATTGGTTCATATGAAGAATGTGCCTTTGGCCAATAATGTTGATCCGTTTGTTCTTGCGCGCGGTACACCAGGGTTTTCCGGTGCGGAATTGGCCAATTTAATAAATGAGGCTGCCTTGTTGGCGGCGCGACGCAATAAACGCGTTGTTGGCATGGATGATTTTGAGGATGCCAAAGATAAAGTCATGATGGGGGCGGAGCGTCGCTCTATGGCGATGAGTGATGACGAGAAAAAACTTACCGCTTATCATGAAGCAGGCCATGCGTTGGTCTCTTTGAACGAGCCTGAATGTGATCCTATCCATAAAGCAACAATTGTGCCGCGTGGACGTGCACTTGGTATGGTGATGAGCTTGCCCGAAGGCGATCGCTACAGTAAATCCTTGGCGAAAATGAAGGCTGATTTGGCGATGACCATGGGGGGGCGCGTTGCTGAAGAAATTAAGTTTGGTAAAGATAATGTGACCAGCGGTGCGTCTAGTGATATTCAATATGCAACATCCATGGCACGTGCTATGGTTATGGAGTGGGGATTGAGTGATAAAATAGGGATGGTCAATTATGCCGATGATGTGAATGATTATCGTCCCAGCCGCATTTCTGAAAAAACGGCGCGTGATATTGAAGATGAAGTGCGTATCCTTATTGATGCTGCATATAAGCGTGCCATGAAATGTTTGATGGATCATGGCGATGATTTTGAAACATTGGCGCAGGCTTTGCTGGAGTATGAGCTGCTTTCCGGTGATGAAATCAAGGCAATTTTACGTGGTGAGACTATTATTCGCCATGAAGAGGCGGAAGAGGCGTCAGCGGGTGTGCCGCGTTCCTCTGTACCAAGTGGTGGTGGCGAGGATAAATCGACCTGATTTTTTCTGGTCTTATTTTTTTTAGTAAATAGCAGGAGTATTATTATGCGTTATTCTTTTTTGTGTCTATCCTTTGTGGCTTCGTTTTCCGGTGCTTATTATGCCCATAATGTTCAATCGGAGCCTGTTAAAAGCGTTGTTGCACCAACGAGTTATGCTTCGTTATATGACGCTGTCGGGGCCTCAGATATCGGCGCGATACAAAAATTTATAGATGAAGGAAGAGACCTTGAAGTACAGGGGACTTATGGAACGCCTTTGCATTTGGCCTCTAAGCATGCTCATACGCAAATTGTGAGAATGTTAGTGGATGCGGGTGCGGATGTGGATGCAGTTAACACGCATCGCGTTGCTCCGATGCATTTTGCTGTGAAGAGTGGCCGTGTATCACCTATGCGCGTGTTAATTAGCGCAGGTGCTAATGTTAGAGCAAAAACAGAAACGAATTGTACGCCGCTTCATGATGCCACGCAGGGGAGTAACCCTGAAATAGTTTCGGTTTTGTTGAAATCTGGTGCGCAAGCTGATATTTTTGAGACTGATATTCACGGTCATACACCGTTATTTGAGGCTGCTTTAACCGGAAATATGGATATAATTGAAATCTTATTGGCTGCGGGGGCGGAAAAGATAATAGATTCTAAAACTGACCAGTCTGAAACGGTGTTACATGCCGCAGCATTTGGTGGGAATCCGGAGGTTGTTAAAAGGCTTATTCAATTGGGCGCCGGTAAGTATGTGAATACCCGCAATGCCTATGGCTCTACGCCGTTACATAATGTGGAAAGTCCGGAGGCTGTTACTGTCTTTCTTGAGGCGGGCGCAAAAATTGAACGGGTGAATGTGCGACAAAGTACGCCGTTGCATAGCGCGGCGGGGCGTGAAAATATCAGTGTTGTGAAGGCATTGATTGACGCGGGGGCAAAAATTGAGGCAAAAGGCGGCCTGCGTGAAAATTTCCCATTGCACGAGGCGGCTCATCGTGGTGATAGTGCGATTGTTGAACTGTTGATTAGTGCGGGTGCGCGCGTTAATGCACAAAGCACTTCGGGGGATACGCCGTTGCATAGTGCGGCAATGAAGGGGCATTTAAACATTATTACGGTGTTGCTTGGTCATGGCGCGATTGTGAATGCGCGTAATTCTGACGGAGACTATCCATTGCACAGCGCGGTTAGCGCAGGGCACGTTGATGCCGTGAAGGCGTTGGTTGAGGCGGGCGCAGATGTCAATGTGATCGATACTTATGGTGATACGGCATTATTTGTTGCTGTAGGAAATAACGACATTGATATGGTCAATTTTTTGATTAAGGTGGCCACCTTGCGTGATGTTAAAAACAAAATTGGTTTAACACCTTTGGAAGAAGCAGAAATTGAAGGCAATGTAGCTGTTATTAATGCCTTGAAGGGGCATTAATATAGGGTTGGCTAGATATCTTTTGCCGTTGCCCAGATAATGGCTGAGGGCGTAAAGGGTCGAAGAGGTCGGATATAGATGGCCTCAATGCCATCAGGGAAGAGGCTGCTGCGGACGCTGAATTTTTGGCAAACGATGGACTTGTTCTTTGTCTCGTTTAAGGTGACATTATTCAACACATATTCTGTTTTATCTGTTGATATGGCAATGATCTCCGCGATTGTTTTTCCGTGCTTTGCACCTTCAAGGCGTTTTTTATCAATGGCACTTTTGTTCTCTTCGGCAATCGTTGATGCAAATGAAAAGCAAATACCTGTGCCGTGTCCCAGAACGGGGAGAGGTTCGGTTTGGGTATATTTCTTTGGTTCTTTCAGTCGCTTCGGATTGTCATCCAGTATGACACTCTGATAGGCGTCGGAGAATATTGATTTCATAAACCTTTCCGGAATCAGTGATCTAAAATAAGAGGGGATAGGACTCATAAAGAAAGCCCCTAAGCCAAGAAGGATGAGAATGAAAAGGGTTACATCATTCATCTTCTTCTTCCCCCCTTCATGTTGAGGGGGGCCGATATCTTTCAGCGGTATTATATGTTGCTTTTCAGTCATATCTTATTTCTTCAATAACCCTTCACGGCGTAATAGTGCATCAGGATCGGCGTCGCGACCGCGGAAACGTTTGTAGAGTAAGTCCGGCTTTTCACTGCCGCCGCGGGTGAGGATATTATCCTTATAGCTTTGTGCGGTGGCTTGATCATACAGGCCTTTTTCAAGGAACAATTCAAACGTATCAGCGTCCAGAACCTCTGCCCACTTATAGCTATAATAGCCTGCGCTGTAACCGCCTGCAAATATATGCCCGAAGGAGGTGGAGCTTGGCCCCGATAAGCGTGGAAAGAGCGCCGTGTCTTTTAGGGCTTCATCTTCAAAGGTTGCTACATCATCAATCGTATCAGGATCGGCGGTGTGCCATGCCATGTCCAGTGATGCCAGCCCCATTTGACGCAGTCCTGCCCAGCCAACCATGAAATGCATGGAACTGCGGAGTTTATCAATTAGATCAGCGGGGATCTTCTCAGCTGTTTCATAATGTTCGGCAAAACTGTCGAGCATTTCTTTCTCGTAACACCAGTTTTCTTGTAACTGCGAGGGCAGCTCTACAAAATCCCAAAGCACGGATGTGCCGGAGAGGGATCGGTAGGTTACATCGGATAATAGGCCATGCACCGCGTGTCCCATTTCATGGAACAGGGTCGTAACCTCACCGTGGGTGAGTAGGGACGGGCGGTCTTCTGTAGGTTTGGTGAAGTTACAGACGATGGCAATCACGGGGCGCTCTATTTGGCCGCGGAAGAACCCTTGGTCACGATAGCTGGTCATCCATGCGCCTTGGTTTTTGCCTGTGCGTGGGTGGAAATCACCGTAGAGCGTGCCGACGAAGCTGTTATCGCTTTCGTTGAAGACCTCGAACACTTTGACGTCTTCGTGCCATGTCGGGTATTTATCGCTCTCCACGAATTTAATGCCGAAGAGCTTTGTAAAATGGTTGAAGCAGCCGCCCAAGACTTTATCGAGCTGATAGTAGGGGCGGAAATCTTCAGAGGTGAATTCAAACAGCTTCTGTTTTAATTTCTCAGAGTAATAGCCAACATCCCACGGCTGTAGATCATCAACGCCGTGTTCTTCTTTGGCGAAGGCAGTGAGTTGTGCGAGATCTTTTTGCGCGGCGGGTTTATAGACGATTTTCATTTTATTCAAAAAGTCCATCACCGTGTCGGGAGACTTCGCCATACGCTCTTCCAGAACATAATGTGCATGCGTGTCATAGCCCAGAAGGTTTGCGCGCTCTTTACGCAAAGAGACGATTGATTTTACGTTATCGGAGTTATCAAAGTCGTCATTCCATGCGCGGGAGGTAAAAGCGCGCCATATTTTCTCGCGTAAGTCGCGGCTATCGGCATATTGCATGAAGGGGCCGAAACTTGGGTAATCCAGTGTGACCAGCCATTTTCCGTCATAGGATTTTTCTTTGGCCGCGTGGGCGGCGGCGTCTATTGCGCTGTCGGGCAGACCTGCAAGGTCGGCTTTATCTTCGATGATCAGCTCAAACGCTTCGGCGGATTTTACAGTATTTTGCATGAAAGCAGGGGTGAGGGTAGATAGCTCTTGGCTGATCTCGCGCAGACGTTCTTTCCTCTCATCATCCAAAAGTGCGCCGGAGCGTACAAAACCGCGATAACTATCATCCAGCAACGTATATTGTTCCGCTGTTAGGTCGAGGTCGTCACGTTGCTCATAAATCGCTTTGATGCGGGCGAAGAGTTTTTCATCCAGAGAAACATCGCTGGAGAATTTTGCATTGATGGGGCCGATCTTGGTTGCAAGCTCGTGTAGATCATCGCCGCCCATAGAGGACAGCATGTTGTAGAACACGCTTGCGGCTTGTCCCAAATTCTCGGAGGCGCTTTCCAGTGCGACTAAGGTATTTTCAAATGTCGGGGCATCGTCGCTGTTCTTGATGGCGTCAATATTGGCGCGTGCTTGTTCGATGCCTTCTTCTATGGCTGGCAAGTAATGCTCTGTTTTCACCAAATCAAAATGAGGGGCTTGATTTGGGAGGGTGGATTTCTGTAGAAGTGGATTGTCAGACATGTAAGAATTTTCCTGTCGGTCATAAATTTACTGATAACTAGATTACAGAACAAATTATGGAACAAAATGAACCACGTGCCAAGGTCTGAAATATTTGATGATGTATATTTTTCTCCGGTCGATGGACTGGCTGAGGCGCGCTATGTTTATTTAGAGGGCAATAAGCTGCCCGATTCGTGGAAAGGCAGGGATTGCTTCACTATTTGTGAACTTGGCTTTGGCACAGGGTTGGATTTTTTGGCGGTTTTACAGTTGCTGGCGATGAGTCCTGCGGAGGACAAGCCGAAGGTGTTACATTACATATCTTTCGAGAAATATCCGCTTACGAAGGATGTTATCAAGGCTGCACTCTCGCATTGGGGGGTGCTTGATTCGGTATTGGATGCATTATTATCCAAATACCCCGATGATTCGGAAGAGGGTGTTTATGATTTGGCGATTATGGAGGGTGTGACATTGACGTTAATTATTGGGGATGTGAATGACGCTTTGCCGGAATTGAATGCGCAGGTTGATTGCTGGTTTTTGGCTGGATTTAAGCCGTCTACTAATCCTGATATGTGGAGTGATCTTGTGTTTCAAAACATGGCACGTTTAAGCGCGCAAGCAACTACGTTTTCAACGTTTACGGCTGTTGGGTATGTGCGTCGCGGGCTGACATCTGTAGGGTTTGATGTGCAGAAAATATCCGGCTTTGGGTATAAATGGCATATGTTGGTCGGAACGTATGATGGAGGAAAGCAATGCGCGTAAATATAATTGGTGGCGGACTGGCAGGCTGTGCGCTGGCCTATGTGTTGAAGAATAATGGGGCAGAGCCTGTTATCTATGAAGCGTCGTCGTGCCTTGCTGCAGGGGCGTCGGGGAATGATGTGGGGCTGTATAATCCACGGCTTTCGGCACATTTTGATGGTATGGCGCAGTTTTATTCGGATGGATTCTTTCAAGCGTTGGAGGTTTTTGGTCATTTCGGCGATGCGATTGATTGGAATCCGTGCGGCGCATTAACACTGATGACCAATGAGCGCAGGATTAAGCGTTTCCGCAAAACCATGGCTAGTTGGGATTGGTCTGAGGAAGATATGCGCCTTGTTAGTGCGCAAGAGGCAACGGATATTGCGGGGGTGGATGTTCCTAATGAGTGCCTGTATCTGCCGCGCTCGGGCAATATATCGCCGAAGAAGATCTGTCATGAATATGCGCGCGGTGTTGAAGTGCATTTAAATCATGCTGTGGATGACCTTGAGGCACTGGAGGGTGATGTGAGTGTTTTGGCGTGTGGAATTGCATGTCTGGGTTTTGAAGAGGCTGCACGTATACCGCTGAGCACTGTACGCGGGCAGGTGAGCTATGTCGCGCAAACCGAGGCAACTAAAGACCTGAAAGTTGCCTTAAGTTATGGTGGGCATTTTGCGCCCGCGCGTGATGGTGTGCATTGTGTTGGCTCGACCTTTCAGCCGTGGGATGAACGTATTGATTTGCGCGAGGAAGACGATTCGGCCAATTTAGAAAAACTTTTTTCTGTCTTCCCGCATCTTGATGGTAACTACGATATAAAGGGGCGGCGTGCTTCTATGCGCACAACATCGCGCGACCATTTTCCGGTGATTGGCCAATTATCAGATGGTGTCTATATATCCACAGCGCATGGGTCATATGGCATATTGAGCAGCCTTGTATCGGCCAATATGTTGTCCAATTTTATTGTCGGTGGCGGCTACGCTGTGTCAGCGGAGATAGAGTCTGCCTTGTCATTTACGCGTTTTAAGGGGTGATCTGTATCCTCGATCTTTACATAAAATTATAGTTTTTAGCGTATAAATAGAGATATAGAGAAAAGGATCGGGTTATGAATGAATTTTTCAAAAAATATTTTTCTGATGAAGATGGTGCAACGGCAATTGAATATGGTTTGATTGTTGCGGGGATCGGCCTTGCAATTAGTGCGGTTGTTGTGACCCTTGGCGTTGATATTACCGCGACATTCACGAACATTTCGACGTTTCTTTAGTCCGATATAATTATTCCTTGAAATACTTGGAAACATCTAAATTTCTTTTATGGATGGAATAGCATAAGGGGTAAAAGCCTCTGGTGTTCCATATCCCATATGTTAATCTTGGCTGTTCTTAAACGATTAAAGCCACGATAGATAATGTCTGAATATCTTAATTTATCCGTTTTTATTATGCCGATAATCGCGTTTTTGCTGGTTGTCGTCCTAGTTATGCCGTTTAGAAAGTTGGCCTGCAAGCTGGGTATTGTTGATGCACCCGGCGGCAGAAAACATCATGATTTTGCTGTCCCGCCGATTGGTGGTTTGATTATTTTCACTGTTTTTATGGTTTTTGGCGTTTTATCGGGTGTTGTTAGCTTGCAAGCCTATTGGCCGCTTTATGTGTCCTTGGTTATTTTGTTGGTATCGGGGGCGATGGATGACCAATTTTCTCTGCATGCAAGAATAAAGTTTCCTATTCATATTTTCGTTGCCGGATTGATTGCCTTTATGGGCAATGTTCAGGCGGCCTATCTGGGTGATTTGTTTGGCTTTGGCGTTGTTTGGATAGGTTTTTTTTCTTATCCTCTTACGATTATCGCCGTGGTCTTGTTGATTAACTCTGTGAATTTAATGGATGGAATGGATGGTTTGGCGGGCGGTGTCACTGCGGTGATGTTTTCGTGGTTTATGGTGGCCTGTATCATATCAGGGTGGTTTGATGTTGCGCAGGTGTTGGGTTTATTGGTGGCGTGTATTTGTGGGTTTTTGGTTTTTAACATGCGTAATCCTTGGCGCAGGAAAGCCAGCCTGTTTCTTGGTGATGCGGGCAGTATGTCTTTGGGGTTGGTGCTGGCGTGGTTTTCTGTGCTTTTGGCGCGTGGCCCGATAGCACCGATAGAGCCGATTTCCGTTGCGTGGATTGTTGGATTTCCGATTTTTGATACATGCGCGCAGTTTTATCGTCGTGTTCGCGCGGGGCAAGACCCCTTCGCCCCTGATCGTGGGCATTTTCATCATCACTTTATGGATGCCGGTGTTTCGGTGCATCGTGCCAGCCTTGCGATTATTTTTATTGTTGCTGTGATGGGTGGAATTGGTTATGGCGGTATTGCGATTGGTGTGCCGCCTGTTGTGCTGACGGTGTTGTGGTGCATCTTGTTATTGGTGCATATGGCTGTTTCCAGAAAACCTGAACGTTATGTGTGTTTGATAAAAAACTTGATGGTTCGGGCAGAGAAGAGTAATTAATGGGGGCGCGTTTGTAATGACCCTGACATTTATATTGCTGATGCGCGACTAAATAGAGTAAGTAAGGTTTCTATCGTATGATATTGCATGACACATTTCAGCAGCCCATATCTTGGCGCTTTATGGTGTTTGAGAGAAATGCTGTCAGGGTATTTTTCTTGGGCTTATGCGTTTTATCATCTTTGGTGATGCCGTCTTATGTTTATGCCTCGTCTTTTTCCGATATGTTATCCTCTTTAACGCCATCAACGGCGGCGTCATGGAAGGGGAATGGTGAAGATGCTGCCCTGCATCGAGATGGCGGAAAGCCGCCAATTCCTGCGCGAAAGCCGGCATGGATTACTCAAAGAGCGCAGGTTAGTAGTGAGCAGCTTTTGGATGCGAATGGGCATTGGAACGTTGTTGAGCAAGGGCGTGAATATGACCCTGCACAGGCGCACTTGAATGCGCGGAATAAAGTGAATACAGCGCGTCGTAAGAAAATGGAGTCGTTGTCCCCGCATTTTAAGCCGGATGCGAAGAGTGGTCAGGATGGGATGTTGCGGGTTTTACAAATTGAACCGGAAGAGGGTGTTGAGTATGACATTGCGCAGGGTTATGAAGAAACCCGTAAAGTGTCTTTATTGCAAAAGGTGTTTCCATCGTTTAGCTCTTCTTCTTCTTCTTCCGAGCTTGTTTCACCTGAGCCTGTGGTTTTTAATCCGGCGCCTCCTGTTTTGGCGTTTGAGGTTGATGTCTTTGATGGTGTTGTGTCTGAAGCGGGTGGCATTATTGTGCCTAAGGTTAAACCGAGACGATTGGGTGATGCTGCGCTTTCTTCTGTGGGGCAGGGTAAATCAACTGGGGTGATACTTGTGCGCTCTGACGCTAAAGTACGGATGATTGGTGGGGTGGCTATTCCGCCTGTGATGCCCGCGCGTAAGATGGTTGCGCAAACGGCCTACGTTGGAGAAGCATATGTGCCGCCTGTGCCTTTTGTACCGCTTCCTGACACAAAGGTCTTATCGGATGCCGACCTTCTAATAGAGACGTCAGTGGATGGATTGGTGAGTGATGTTGTTATTCCCAAGAAAAAGCCAGACAAGGCGCATTTGCTGGGCGGCAAGCCTGAGTTTAAATTAGTTTTGGCGGAGATGGTGGGGGTATCCAATGTTAATGTGGACGCGCTGTCAGTATCTTTTGTTCCGGTGCCGGACATAAAGCCAAAGGTAAAACGGGTTTTGGAAAATGGACGCGCTTCCAAGCGTCTCGTGTTTGTGAAAAACTTGCGTAGCGGGATGCACCCTGATAAAACCCGCATTGTGATCGAGGTGAGTGATGTTACAGAATATAGAGTAACCGTTGATGGTTTACGTAATGTTTTGCGCGTGAAGATTATGAATACACGTTGGGATATCTCTGCGCAGGATAAATTAAAGGGCAGTACGCTGCTCGGGACATATATTGCACGCCAGCAAAAGGACGGTAGTGTTTTGCTGGAGGTGCGTTTGAAGGAAAAATCCCGCATCGTCGGGACAATGATTTTGCGCCCGAATATATCATCTTCTCACCGTATTGTTATTGATTTAAAAGCGTTGTAGGGGGCTAACATCGTGGTTTATGCCTCGTAATAATAGCGGGCATAACGGCGTTAAATGGGCAAACCAATGATTACTTTGGGATTAATCGGGCACAGCCCTATACTTCTTTGATAATTCGTTTTAAAATTACACATTATGTAACAGGATGTTGCCTTATGATTTCTGCTTTGGGTTATTTACCTTATACGCGTTTTGTCGGATCTTTTTCTTATAGAAAAGGGGTGTAGATATATGGCCAAATCAAATGCATCAGGAAATCTTTCTCAAAACCAAATCCATTTTGGCAATAATCTGATTATAAGCACAAATAAAAGATTGCCTTTGTTTGATAACGGGGGGGCTTTGGCTTATGAGGCGCATAGTAGTGTCAGTAAGCAAAAGAAACTTATTGCAATTGTTTCAGGCGTTGAAAATTTTCCCCGATGGATGTCTGTGCCCGGTTATAAAAAGCTGAACGATGTGTCTTTTATGAACTTGGTTGATTCGGGGTCTGTGCTTTGGCCGCTGGATAACGTGGAGAAATTTGTAGTGGTTTATACTGGGGGCGTTGGTAAGCCTTTGGTTGAAGAGGGTGGCTTTGGCCGCACCAGTTGGAGGCATCCTGAAATTGTTACGCTGTTTATTGAGCCTATGGCATCGATGTTAAAGGATATGAGGGATAAGGGAATTTCTCACGGTTCTATACGTCCTTCTAATATATTCTGTTCCGACAAAGACGGGCGCCCGATTGTGTTAGGAGATTGTTTGTCTGTTCAGGCACATAGTTCACAACCGGCATTGTTTTTACCCGCTAATAAAGCCATGGCTGATCCGATGGGGCGCGGTTTTGGGACGATATCAGATGATATCTATGCGTTTGGTGTAAGTTTGTTTTTATTCTTACGAAGGCATGATGAACTTTCTGCCTTTGATGATGAGGAAATACTGCGCAGAAAGGTCGAGTTCGGGAGTTATTCAACGCTGATTGGTAAGGAGCGGTTGCCGGTCTCTTTCTTGGAGCTTCTCAAGGGGGTTCTGTATGATGATGAGACGCAAAGATGGAGCGTCGATGATATTTTTTCATGGCTTGATGGTGTGTCTTTAACGTCATTAACTTTGCCGCGAAAGAAAAAAGCAAACCGTCCTTTGGTTTTTAATGGAAAAAAGTATTTTTTTGCGGAAATGCTGGCCATTGATCTGCATCACAATCCGGGCGATCTTTCCACTTTAATGGATAATGGCGTTTTGGACAGGTGGGTTAGGAAGGCTCTTGATGATAGCGCGCTGGTTGAACGATATGAGAAAGCGTTAGAGCATGCTTCTAGTTTTGATGATGCGTCACAGAATAATGATTATCTTGTTTTCCATATGGGTATTGCGCTTAATCCTGTATTGCCTGTGCGTTATAAGGGAATGTGTTTTACCTATGACGGGATGGGCGCATTGTTGGCAAAGGCGGCGTATGAGGGAAAAGACACGGATGTTTTTAAAGAAATTTTGAATTTGAATATATTGGATTATGCATTGGTTGCGGAGAATATGGCCCAAGCAATGATGTTAACTATATTAAAGCAATATGATGCGTGTCGTTCAGCATTGATTGGGAAAAAAGCAGAGCAGGGGATCGAACGGTGTATTTATACATTGTGTCTGGATGCGCCTTGTTTGAGTCCGAAATTGCGAGGGTATTTTGTGTATGATTCACAATCTACAGTCTTGACGTTTGAGAGTTTGTGTAAGAAAGGCGGGCAGATTTCTTTGATGATGGACAAACATCTCTTGGCTTTTTTCTCGGTGCGTGCTTCCAATTTGATAGATTCATTTCTACCGGATTTTAACAGTGGAGAAAAAGATCGTCAGATATCAAGTAATCTGCATTTTATGGCCATGTTGCAACGGCGCGCCAAGGTTGAAGCTCTTCCTGCTGTTGCGGATGTTTTTGTTGGATCGTTATCGGGCGTTTATAAAATATATAAAAACACAAAAACGCGAAAACGTATTGAAGATGATGTGAGGGCGGCGGCGAAAGATGGGGACTTGGTCGCTATGTCTGCTTTAATTGACGATCCTGACGCGTTATCGATGGACGATAATGGGTTTGATATTGCGATGGGCGAGTATAAATTATTGCAACGTGAATATGACCAATACAACCAAAAACTAGCCAATAAGAAAACGTATGGGATGACGAATGGTCATGATGTCGCGGCAACGGTTTCGTGGCTTGTGTCTACCGTTATTACGGTCATTGTTATGTTGGCGTTTGTTTCGGGTAATCGGATATTTTAAGATGTGGTGTAATCATTAATGGCGAAAAAGAAGAATAAAGAGAAAAAAAAGAAACCGATGGCTTCCAGCAATAAGATGAGTGTGAAGGGGCGGCTCTTTATGATCGGATTTATATTGTTGGGGTTGGCGCTTCTGCCGACGACTCTGCTGTTGGGTGTTGGTATGTTGCCCAGTATTAGCGCTTTTTTTATTGGGAATCGCAGGAATGGTGCGCGTGTATCTACGATTGTTGCGATGAATGCGGCGGGCTGTATCCCGTTTATCTTAAAACTATGGTCAGTGGAGCATACTTTTGATGCAAGCATGGCAATTGTGATGGACACGCAGTCTATGATGGTTATTTATGTTGCTGCGGCGTTTGGATATATGATTGATTGGAGTGTGACAGGGGTTGTTTCTTCATATCTGTATCAAAAGGGGGTGCAGCGTATGAAGGCAATTAGGAAAAGGCAGGAGTTTTTAATCTCTCATTGGGGTGATGGGATTGCGGGAAAGGTGGATAATTCCGAAGGGTCTTAATATGGATGAGGGGTATAGTTTGTCCGTGTTTCGGGCATTATTTCCTATTTGTTAACGCCTTCTTTATATTTTACGTATTACAATAACTGAATGGGTGAGTGTATGTTTTGTTGGACAAAATGTATCTCCGATGTCGGCACATAGCGGGTTAACCGCTTTTTTTGTGCGCTAAAACAAGAACAAATTTGAAATAAATGCGAATTAAAAGGTGGGTACCTTAAAACATGAGACGTTTTTTTAACAAATGGAAAAAACAAGAAGATGGCGTAACAGCAATTGAATTTAGCATGTTGTTGATGCCTTACCTTATGTTGTGTCTTGGTATCATAGAACTTTCCTTGATGTTTACCTCTGCCAGTCTTTTGGAAGGTGCAACCGGTAGCGCGTCGCGTTTGATCAGAACAGGGCAACTTCAGCAATCCGGTCAAGACCCTGAAACCGTGTTTCGGGATGCTTTTTGTCAGTTTGCGGTGGTGTTGATTAATTGCAATGACGTTGTGATTGAGGTTACGACATTGGATGGTTATGGTGATTTTACTCCGCCAGTTTATGACGCGGATGGCAATATGGTGTCATCTGGGTTCGACGCAGGTGGATCAGATTCTAAAGTGTTAATACGCGTATCGTATCGATATTCTATGATAACGCCACTGGTTGGTCCCATCCTAAATGGTGCGGACGGGGCAACAGTGTTTATGTCCACAATTGTCCTTCAGACAGAGCCATATGAGTTTCAGGGGTCATAATGATGTTGCAGATGAAAAGAATATTATCCGAGTGGATGAAAGAAAAAGAAGGTGTCGCAGCAATAGAGGCGGCAATGATTTTTCCGATTATGTTGATGATGTTTCTTGGGGTTTTTGATGCGGGAAATGCGATTTTGGCAAACCAGAAAACGGTGCGTGCATCACAAGTTGTTGCTGATCTTATCACACGAAAAAGTGTTGTTTCTGCCACCGATGTTACGGAGGCGATCAGTGCCGGCAGGTTGGCACTTGAGCCGCTCGACAGCAGTAGTTTCGGCATTGATATTGTCAGTATCCGTTTTGATGAGGATGCAAATAGTTCGATTGAATGGCGCGAAACAGTGAATATGGGTTCTCTTCCTGATGCTCTTGGCGCGGTAGAAGCATTAGAGGATGAGGATGAGGGTGTCGTTATGGTGTCTGTTAAATATGTATATACGCCATTATTTTCAAGTTTTATCTCCGGCCCTCTTACGATGAATGAGGTGGCGTTTAGCCGCGGGCGCAGAACGCCCGTTATTACGCACGAGTAAAAGAAGTTGTCCGGATGGGCTGAAATTTAAGAAATGAAAGGAAACGTTATGAAACAGGTGGGTAATATGTGGGATTATATTCATAAATATTGGTCAAACAAATCCGGCGCTATCGCGTTGATGTTTGGTATGATGTTGCCTATCTTGGTTGGCGTCGTTGGTGTGTCTTTGGATTATTCACGGGCCTATCTGGTGAAACAACGTTTGGCGCAGGCTTTGGATGCGGCGGCATTGGCAGCGGCGGCTTCTTCTACAGATTCTACAGTTATTGAGCAGAAGGTGATTGATTTCTTTAATGCTAATTATCCACCGGGGGAGCTGGGCATAACATTTACGCCCAGTGTTGTGATTGTCGGGGATGAGGTGCGAGTGTCGGGAACGGCGCAGTACGATACTTTGTTTTTAGGGGTATTGGGTATTGACGTGATTGACGTTGAGGCGGCCACAACTGTTATTCGTGAGGTTCAAGGGATTGAAGTTGTTTTGGTTATGGATAACACCGGTTCTATGAATACCAATAATAATATTGGCGCGCTGCGTGATGCGGCGTCGAATTTTGTCTATATTATGTATGGTATTGATACTGATGATGGTGCTGCGGCAGATCCGTCGGCTTTAGATGGCATGGCAACGCGGGATACGGATTATATCAAAATCGGCCTCGTGCCTTATAGTTCTTCGGTTAATGTCGGGCCATATGGACTGGGGGTGGATAAATCGGGCGATAGTTACGGCGCCGCGTTTGTTAATAACCCGCAAGGGTTACCCTATACAACATCCAGCAATAATAACAATTGGATGGGCTGTGTGTTGGCGCATGATTATCCGGATGATACGACCAATCATACAGGGCCGTGGGATATGTATCGCTATTGTCGGGATTCAAATGATGCCCCGTATTGTGATTTAGGATCGTATTGGTCTGGCGGGGTTCAACATTTTTATGTTAATAAAAAGCCTAACTATTATTGCCCCAAAACACCATTAACACCGCTTGTTACAAGTCCGACGGAGCTGAAGGGGGCAATTGATACGATGACGGCGAATGGTTATACCTATGGTAATTACGGCATGGTTTGGGGGTATCGCGTTATTTCACCCGAAGCACCATTTGAAGAAGCTGTCGAATGGTCAAATCAATATTGGCGTAAAGCGGTTGTAATGATGACCGATGGTGTCAATACCATGCATTATCGCTATTCGACGTATGGGCCAACGCAAGACCATAATATTACACCAGGTGATTTGAATAATCGTTTTGCGGATGTGTGCAATAATCTGAAAGAGGATGGGGTGATTGTTTATACGGTGACGTTCTATTCCGGCGTTGATGAAAATACAAAGAATTTTTATCGTGAATGCGCAACATCGGAGGATCACTATCATGATGCACCAGGGCAAGAAGACTTGATTGATGTGTTTGAAACGATTAGCCGTGAATTAAGTAATCTGCATATTAAAGGATAATAGAGTTTATCTTCTAAATGGTAGGCGCCTGTCTGAAAAGATGGGCGCTTATTTTTTGTGGTGATGGGGAGGTAAAAGGAACTTCTGCTTATCTTTTAATGTCGGGTGGGTGGGGTCGGTTGCCTGTTATGGGGGATAATCGGGATAGATATATGGATAGTCGCGTGATGTTGAGGGTTAGTTACATACAAGACAAATACCTTGTCGGTAAAATCGTTCTTTTAATTAAGGATGGGGAGACTGGCGGCGTTGTATTTATGGCTATTGAGCCGTATTGACCTGTTTTCTACGGTTTTAAGCCTGTTTATCGGATGTTTTCCTTGTGTTGTGTAAGGCTTGTATCTTTATTTCATTGTTATATTTTATGTGTCTCTATTGAATGGTTTTAAGTATTGATTTGCTAAAACATTGCTATTACTTGATTTTTCTATGTATAGAATATTTACATCAAATTTTATATAAATAATAGTCAAATACTTTTTCTAAATAACCTCTATTTACTTGTTTTTGTTAAGTTTTCTTTAAGTAAATCAGGGTTATTATAAATGAACGGTTAAGGAGCTTCGAGAATATTTTGAAGTATGGGTTTTACCGGAACAACAATTAAACAAATCTTTGAAGGAGATAAAACATGTTAATTAAATTGATCGCACTTAAAGAAGCATATGTAAACAATGAAGATGGCGCGACAGCTATCGAGTATGGACTGATCGCAGCGGGTATTGCTGTTGCTATTGCGGTGGCTGTGGCGACTGTTGGTACAGATCTGAACACACTATTTGGTACAGTTTCTGCTGCTCTTTAATATTAAGAGATTTAAAGATAAAGAGTGCCCGTCCGATATTTCTGACGGGCTTTCTTTTTGCCTTTGTTATGGTAGGAAAATATTGCCGAATCGCGGCAGACAGCTAAGTCAAGTTTTCCTATCGATTTTTCCACAGTTTTCCTGTATTCTGGATTTAACATGATCTTACTTATAATTTTTCTGATATGCGTATTCATCACATTGGTAATCGGAGGGCTGGCTGGCCTGTCCGATATTCGCTCTATGACCATACCAAACAGTTATAGTCTTTATGTTATGGCGGCCTTCTTTGTTGCGTTTGGCGCGCTGTATCTAGGTGGGCAAGGTGATGTGTTTGGTTCGTTTTTATCGCATATTCTCTCGGCAAGTTTAGCTTTTGTTGTGACGCTGGGGTTATTCGCGATGCGCGTGATCGGGGCAGGGGATTCAAAGTTTGCGACGGCTTGTGCCTTATGGTTCAGTGTTAAATTGTTATTGGTTTTCTTATTTTTTATGACCTTATTCGGCGGCGTTCTGGGCGTTGTTGCGTTGTATATAAAGCGCAACAAACCGTTTAAAAATCCTGCGGAGGGCAGTTGGGTTGCGCAGGTGCAGGGCGGGGCGGATAAAGTGCCTTATGGCGTTGCTATCAGTTTTGGCATGCTTGTTGCTTTTATACAGGCAGGGTATTTTTCATCTGATGTGTTGGGATCATTTGTCGCATCACATATGGTTGAAGGGGGTTCATGAATTGTTAACAAACAACCGATATTATTAAAGGGTGTAAATCCTTTATTATTAGGTTATTTGGGTTTAAATTTTTATTTCTTTGGCTTCGGCCAATCTTACTTTCTGAGTATCAATCATGCAAAATATTACAGGTCCTGAAACGGGGTTTAAAAAAATGAATAAAAATATTCTAATTGTACTTGGTGGCGCAATTTTAGCAGCAGTTCTTGTTGCTGTTCTTGTGCAGGTCACATTGGGTGGAAAAGAGGGGCCGGCGGTGGTCACTGCAAATTCAGTGGAAATTTTGGTTGCGGCCAAAGATTTACGCAAAGGGCATGAGCTGGAAGACGGCGATATGCGTTGGAAATCGTGGGATGAGGAAGCCTTGTTTAACGGGGCTATTATTCGTGAGGAAGATCAGGGCGCTGATGATGCTTTGTCAGGTCGTTTAGATAGAAGTTTCGGATCAGGAGAGGCGCTTGTTAAACGTGCTATTTTGAAAGATTCTAAAGGAAATTACGTTGTTGCCAGATTGAAAGAGGGCGAACGCGCGGTTTCTATCAAGGTTTCAGCCGAGGATATGGTTGCGGGCTTTATCGCGCCGGGCAGTTTTGTTGACGTTATTTTGACGTACAAGTACAGAGTGAATGTGAGCAAGGGTGAAATGCCGCAAATCCGCGATATGGTTAAAATGAATATCGAAAAGTTGGCGGTGGAGACTATCCTTCAAAATGTTCGTGTTTTGGCGATTGATCAAAAGGCGGAACAGAAAAAAGACGATAAAATAAAAATTGGTAAAACTGTGACGCTTGCCGTTCCTATTCGTGCGGCAGAGACATTGGCCTTGGCCTCGGAAATGGGGACGTTGACGTTGGCCATGCGCGGTGTTGGCGATGATGTTGCCAATAAAGACGAGGCGACATTAACCGATGCGCGTTTGACCACAATTGATGATGAAATTCATGCTGAATTTGTACGCCTTAAGAAAGAAACGGGCGTGAACTTGAATACTGTGAAGGTGTATAATGGCGCGCAAGTGCAAACATTTCCTGTGCATTAATCATATTGCGCACCCCCTTCATACGCTGTGTATTAAATTTATGTGTCGTTAAAAATAAAGTGAAAGAAAGAACCATGACAGGTTTATATAAAAAACTATCGAGAACATTGGTATTGGCATCTGTTATTACTGTTGGTGCTGCATTTGGCGGCATTGTGCAGCAAGCAAATGCATCAAAGGGCGATTTGATTTCCATTAAGGAAGCCAAAAAAGTCGCTGCGCCGTTGGTTATAACATTGGGGAAGGCGGATATTGTTGCGCTTCCTGCCAGTGTATCTGATGTTTTGGTTGCGAACCCGAATATTGTTGATGTGCAAGCGGTTCAATCCGATAAATTATATATTGTGGGTTTGAATATTGGCGATACGAACATCATCGTTTTGGATGCGTCCGGTAATGTGGTTAAGCGTTTGGACATTCATGTGTCATATGATTTACAAGCCATTCAAAGTTTGGTTGACAGTTTGTTTCCAGAGGAAAGCGTGAAAATCGGTTCTATTCACGATCAGGTTTTATTGACGGGGCGTGTTTCTAATCCTGATGTTGCATCAAAGATCAGCAATCTTGTAGGGCACTATGTTAGTGATTTACAGGATATTGGCGGTACACCTTCTGTTGATGAGTTGATTGTGAATTTGCTTGAGGTTCGGGGTGAACAGCAGGTCATGTTGCAAGTGAAAATTATTGAGGCCGAACGTAATGTCTTAAAAGAGTTGGGCTTGGATACTGTGGCAAATGACCCTAATGAGTTATCTGTGACGACAATATTTGGCCGGACACCCTCCAGTTCGCTGACAAACCATGGGAATGCGCTGCATTTTGGCGGCGCGGCAGGACTTGCCTTATCGCAAGATGCGATCGGTGCGGCGGGGGTTGTGCTGGATTCGGGTCTGAACGGTATTGGTAAAATCGGATTATTCCTGTCAGCGTTGGAAGAAGAAAATCTTTTGAGCGTTCTGGCAGAGCCGAATTTAACGGCTGTATCAGGGCAGAAAGCTGGTTTCCTTGCAGGCGGAGAGTTCCCCGTTCCGACAGGTCGTGACCAGTTTGGTAATATCACTGTTCAATTCCGTGAATTCGGGGTTTCTTTGAACTTTA
The DNA here is from genome assembly GCA_002401695.1 of Alphaproteobacteria bacterium. Taxonomy (GTDB): domain Bacteria; phylum Pseudomonadota; class Alphaproteobacteria; order Micavibrionales; family Micavibrionaceae; genus UBA1672. The sequence goes on along the minus strand of NVTV01000001.1, from coordinate 489,248 downwards.
AGCCGATTGTTCTATCGGATAACCGTATTAATTTACAACTTGATACGGAAGTGTCATCGCTGGACAGTAGTAACGCCGTTGTTTTGGCGGGGCTAACGATTCCAGGGCTTGATATACGCCGTACAAACACGACGATAGAAATGCCAAGTGGCGGTAGTTTGATGATTGCGGGATTGCTGCAATCCCAGACAGCGGAAGGGTTTAAAGGCTTGCCGGGGATTAAAGATACACCGATTTTGGGCAAATTAATTTCCTCCGAAAGTTTTCAGCGTAATGAAACAGAGTTGGTGATTATTGTAACAGCAACTTTGGTTGAGCCATTTGCGGACAAAAAAAATTCGAAGCGCATGCCGAAAGAAAATCAAACACAATTATCAAAAATCTTTAAAGCCAATATCAGACGTATGTTTGATCTGGAGGGTAATGATGTATTCGCGAATGCCGGATATTATGGCTACATCATTGATTAAGAGCATAATTAGGACAAAGACGACATGAAACTTAAAAATACAAAACCTGCTTGTAATAAGATAAAAGGCGATAATCTGATGAAATTTATTCTAAATGCCACTGTGGCTTTCCTTTCTATGTCCTTGGTTGGCTGTGGTGATCGTGATTTGTATGAGCCGACAACGTTGCACGACACGCAAATACAGGTTCAAGAGGAAATGCAGACCTATGATGTTGCGCTTTACGAGGTGGATGATGCCTTTATTGGTGGTCTTGCCCGTCATTATACAAAGCATGGCGGCGGGGCGATGGATTTGATTGTGACGTATGATCCGAAATCTTACCGTAATACAGCTATGGTCGCGACAAACAAAATTTCCGATATTGTATCCTTATTGCGTGATTCCGGCGTTGTGAATGTGAATGCCGGTATTATGCCGATTAAGGTGCAAGGTGATGAAGCGCGCTTGTTAATTACCTATAATTCTTTTACGGCGCACGCACCGGAAGGGTGTGATGAAATGATGCCGGGGATGAGCGGACGTCCTGTGGGTAGGGGCGCAGAGTATAAATTAGGGTGTTCTATTGATACGCTGATTGCACGCCAAATTGCAAAACCACAGCATTTGTTAGGACGCGGCGCTACGGGGGATACCACGGACGGGCGCAGTGTATCCAATATTGTTGAACTTTACCGTACAGGCGCAGAAAATAAAGAGCTTGGCGGCGAAAGTGTTACGGATGAATAGAGCTTGAATTAATGTATAATATGCGCTGCAAAATTAGGAGAATGTTAAGGGCTGGATGCTAGTGTGAGCATTAGTATTTTATAATAAGAGCAATTCTATGCCTGATCGGGCAAAGTACAGGTAAAAACATATGAGCGAGATAGAGAATCAAGCAACGGACACGTTACTGCCTAGCGCAAGTGTTTCAGTGTTTTCAAAAGATTCCGATACATTGGACTCCGCCAAAGCGTTGTTGGATGATTGGCGTTTTGCTCGTGTGAATGTTAACGCGGTAGAGGGCGGTGTCGAAGAGGCCATCGCCGCATTTCAGGCTGACGGCGCAACAGAAATTATAATTATTCAAACAGACGAGATTGATGACAGTTTTACCGAACGTCTGGGTGAACTTTCAAATTATTGTGATGAGGGAACAGCCGCTATAATTGTTGGCCCCGTGAATGATGTTTACTTATACCGTCAACTGATTGAGATGGGTGTGAGTGATTATCTGGTGCGTCCGATTAAGCCCGAGATTTTAAAAGATGTGATTGCTAAGGCTCTTATTCAACGTCTTGGTGTTTCTGATAGTCGCCTGATTGCCTTTGTCGGGGCAAAGGGCGGTGTGGGAACATCCAGTATTACACAAATTTGTGCATGGCTGGCTTCAGGTAATATGGAGAATAAAACATTATTGATTGATGCAGCGGGGGGCTGGTCGCCTTTAAGTGTTGGTATGGGGTTTGATCCATCTGCCAATATGTCAGAAATTGCACGCGCGGTTGAAGCGCAAAATGAAGATGCGTTAGAGCGTATGTTCTTTGAGGCGAGTGATCGGCTGACGATCTTGGCGAGTGGGTCGGATGCGATGCTCGATCCGTCTGTTTTTGCGGCGCAATATGAGGCGGTTTTAGACAATTTGATGGTGAAATCACCCGTGGTGATGGTTGATTTGTCATCTGCGGATTCTACGGTTAAAAAAGCGGTGTTATCACGGGCGCACGAGATCATTATGATTACTACGCCAACAGTTACATCTCTGCGCTTTTGCCGCAGTTTATTGAAGGAAATATCAGATATTCGCGGCGGCGAATCGGATAGCGTTTCTTTGGTTGTAAATCAGACAGGATTGGCCAAATCATATGAAGTTTCGCCCACAGACATAGGGGAAGCTCTGGAATTTCCGCCATCTGTATCAATACCGTATTTGCCCGCTGTATTTCTTAAATATGAGAGCGATATAAAGGGGATGATTACGGATAAAGAGAGTGCGGCGTTTATTGAAAGCCTTGCCTCTATGTTGCAAAAATCTATCTCTAACAATGTCAATACAGCAGATCAGCCTGAAGAGCCTTTAGGGTTTTTGGATGGTTTATTCAGTAGGAAAAAGTCAAAGTAAAGGGAACCTGCGCGTTTCCGCGTACAGGATTTTAACAAGGTTATAATTATGTTTGGTAAAAAACAGTCAGGTACATCACCAAAGACCCCCGCGAAATCGGCATCCGTTTCTTCAAAAAAGAAGGAAAAGGGTAAGTCTGTGGATGAAACTGTTAAACCTAACTCGGTTTCAACGGATACAGGGGCTGTGGATAAATCCTCCGGTGATGATATGGCGGGTATGTTGGATGGTTTGGATGATGCCTTGGCGTCTTCGTCTGACCCTGCGCCAGCGGCTTCCAACGCGGCTTCCCAGAAAGGTGGGGGGGATGAGGATAAAAAACCGCTTAAAGATATGGACACAGATACTTTGCTTGATGAGTCTGGTGGCGAAGAAGAGGTTATCCAGACGGCGGGTGATACCGTTTCCGATCTGCGATTACAGCGTTGTCAAAAACGTATTTGGCTGGATTTACGTGATGGTATTGACCTTAAAGCTCTGGCGCGTATGGATGGAACAGCGGCGCGCGAAGAGATATTCTCGGCTGTGGAGGAGATATCACGTTTCCGTAATCTGGATCTAACGCCTGTCGAATTGGAAAATATCGGCAAAGAATGTGCGAATGATATGCTGGGCTTTGGTCCGCTGGAAGAGCTGTTGGAGCGCGATGACATTGCCGATATCATGATTAACGGCCCTGATGTGACCTATATCGAGGTTGATGGTAAGATTGAGCGCACGCACGTTCATTTCCGTGATAACCAGCATTTAACAACAATTTGTCAGCGTATTGTGGGCGCGATTGGCCGGCGCGTTGATGAATCCTCGCCTATTTGTGATGCGCGCCTTGCTGATGGTTCGCGTGTGAATGTTATCATTCCGCCTTTGGCTGTGGATGGTGCGTGTATGACCATTCGTAAATTTAAGAAGGATAAGCTAACGCTTGAAAACCTCATGGAATGGGGATCAATGTCGCCGAGCTGTGCGAAGTTGATTATGGCGATTGGTCGTTGTCGTGTAAATGTGCTTGTCTCCGGCGGTACGGGGTCTGGTAAAACCACGATGTTGAATTGTCTAACCCGTTATATTGAACCCGGTGAGCGCGTTGTGACGTGTGAAGATGCCTGTGAATTGCAATTACAACAACCGCACGTGGTGCGCCTTGAAACACGCCCTCCTAATTTAGAAGGTGTCGGTGAGATCACCATGCGGGATTTGGTCAAAAACTGTCTGCGGATGCGCCCTGAACGTATTATCGTTGGTGAGGTGCGTGGCCCCGAAGCCTTCGATTTGCTGCAAGCGATGAATACCGGCCATGACGGTTCTATGGGAACAGTGCATGCGAATAACCCACGTGAAGCCGTTTCGCGTATGGAAAATATGATTGCGATGGGGGGCTTGAACCTTCCTACGATTGCGGTGCGGGAGCAGATCGCCAGCGCGGTACACGTGATTATTCAGGTGCAACGTTTGCGGGATGGTTCGCGTAAAACAACACATGTTACTGAAATCACAGGTATGGAGGGCGAGGTTGTAACAATGCAAGACCTCTTTACGCTTGATATATTGGGTGAAGATGAAAATGGTAAATTAATTACTAAGCAAAAATCATCAGGCTTACGTCCGAAATTCTTTGATAATGCGCGCCAATATGGTGTTGCGGATATGGTTATGGATGCAATGGAGGAGGCCTACGGCTAAAATAGTTTATATATACGTACGGACGTCGCTAAATTTCGGCTTACGTATAAACAATACGCTTCGCCTCATTTGCCTAGCCGTACATACATATAGACTATTTTAAGTACGATGGAATAAAGATATGACAATAATTCAAATCATTCTTATTGCTGCGATTGTGTTCCTGATTGTTGGGGTTGTGATGTTCATTGCGATGAATACGGGGGCCAAGCAATCAAAGAAAAATATAGAGATGATCCGCGGGAAAAGTACGGGTGAAGTGCGAGTCGATGAAAAAGACCTGCAGAATAAACGCCGCGCGGAAATTGCCAGAAAACTGAAATCCAGCAAAGATGAAGAGGGGAATAAAGATAAGGTTTCTATTTCTTTGAAGCTGGAACAGGCGGGATTATCGGGCAAGACCACTAAATTCTGGGTGTTATCTGTGGTTTCTTGCTTTGCGTTTTTAGGGCTGGCCAAATATTTAGAAGCTGAGCCGCACATATTGGTTATGATGGGTATTGTCGGGTTTATGGGCTTTCCACGATTTATTCTACGCAAGATGATATTAAAGCGTCAAAAAGAGTTTCTTGAGGAATTTTCTGATGCGCTGGATGCGGTTGTGCGTCTTTTGCAAGCCGGTATGCCGGTGGGGGAAGCGGTTTTGATGATTAGCCGTGAATTTGAAGGCCCTGTGGGCGAAGAAATGTCGATTATTTATGATAAGCAGAAAATTGGTATACCGTTGCACGAGGCTGCCCTTGAGGGTACTAAACGCATGCCATTACCGGAGATGAAAATGTTTGCGGCTGGCTTGTCTATTCAGGCACAAACGGGATCTAGCTTGTCCGAGGTTCTAACTAATTTATCGCGTGTTATTCGTGCGCGCTTTCGTCTTAAACGGAAAGTTATGGCTTTGTCTTCAGAAGCGATTGCCTCTGCATCTATTATTGGCGCATTGCCGCCTTTGGTTGGGGCGGGGTTATATGCGGTTAATCCGGATTATCTGGAGCCGATGTTCACGACCGAGGAAGGGCGCGGCATGCTGATGAATTCAGCGATATGGATGACATGCGGCGTATTGGTTATGAAAAAAATGATTAACTTTAGAATTTAAAAGGGAATGGTGATCTTATGAACGATGAAATGTTTATTACTATGGTTGCGGCGATTGCGGCGGGAATATCTTTCGCGGCGTTTGCATTTCCGTTTTTACAGAAATCGGATAAGAAAGAAAAAACTAGATCGATTATCGAAAAACGCCGTAAGGATCTTTATCAATTGTCGCGTGAAGGCGGCAATAAAATTATTAAAGATGACAGTGTCTCTGCGCGTGATAACATGGCGATGTTTTATAGATTTCAACGCCTTGCCGGTTCAATGGGGGAAAAGGCGCGTGATAAAATGTTGCAAGCGGGGATACGTAATCCCAAAGCACATATGCGGTTTTTGATTTCACGGGCTGTTTTGCCGTTGGTTTTTCTTGGTATTTGTGCGTTCTATCTTTCTGTCTTGCCAGAGGAAAAGCAATTCAGCAATCTGATACAAATGTCTATGTTGTTTGGTAGTGCGCTGTTTGGTTTCAAATTGCCTGATATTTTGATTAAGAATATTATTATTAAGCGTCAGGAAGAAATTAATATGAGTTTTCCTGATGCGCTGGATATGATGTTGATTTGTGTGCAGGGCGGTATTGGTTTGGAGCAAACCGTGCAGCGCGTAGCGGAAGAGGTAGCCGATCAATCTGAAATTTTATCAGAGGAGCTGGGCATTCTTTGTGCCGAGATGGCGATGTTGAATGATCGCAGGAAAGCTCTGCAAGATTTTGCGCGCCGCGTTGGTAGTGGAGCGGGCAAGAGTTTTGCCACCTCACTGATACAGGCTGAGCAATATGGTACATCTGTTTCTCAAGCGATGCGCATTATGTCCGATGAATTGCGGGATATGCGTATGGCGGCGGCGGAGCAAAAGGCGGCTTCTCTACCTCCTAAGTTGACCGTGCCGATGATTGTGTTTTTCTTGCCTGTCCTGTTTGTTATTATCCTCGGGCCAGCGAGTATGCAAGTATCGGCCATGCGCGGCGGATAGCCTTCTATATTTATTATCTTGCCAGCCTTGCGTTACGTTTTGCGTATGTTTATACGCATCGCTATGCCATACCTTGCAGGATAGTAGATCTCTTTGACTATCGATTTTGGTATGTCTTATCTTACGTTTCGTATTGTTAATTCTATTTGCATCCATGACGAAAGGCGGCTTTGACAATTAGGCGGTTTCCTCCGCCAAAGCCGGATAGGATGCGTTTCATACCTGTTGTTAGGGGGGCGTTCACACCTAATGAACGTCGTGATATTTTTGCGTCAAATTCATCGATGGTACGTTTGTTTGCGCAATGTTGCGCTAGGGGGGGTAGACCAGTGTTTTTGGTTTTTAAAAACTCATTTAGATCTTTGCGTATTTTCTTCGGGGTTGTTTTTCCGTCTAATGGGCGGCGCATAAAATTCAGAAAATTATACTCGTCTATCTTGTTTAGTTTATTGCAAACCATGTCCAGCGTGGCTTTATCCATGGATGGCGATGCTAATATTAGTTTTTCTGCCTTTTTAAATTGTTCCTTGTAGTAATCAAAACTTGATGCATGTCCAGCCAACATATCATCACGGTAGAAATCCAAAGAGCAGCCACAAAACCCCTCTGTTTGTTTGAATTGTGTATGGCACATATCTAGAAAAATGTCTTCTGGTTTGGCATTTGGATCGCATTGTACGCTGCTGAGCTCTTTGCCTTGCCCACAGCCATCTTTTCTTGCAAAAGCAGGGGGCGTTGTAACGCACAGCGATGTAACTAATAGGGCGAAAAATAGAAATGCTTTATGTGGTGTTGGGATGTTAAAATGGGTGTTTTTCATCTGTAATTATCGCTCGTTTAATGTGCGGATAATACGTAAGTTGCGCTCAATTTCAATCCGATCAGGGGAGAGGGCTTGTGCGCGTTCCAGCACTTCTATGGCTTCATCAATGAATCCTTGTGTGGCGAGATTAAGGGCAAGGTTATTCATAATTGTCGTTGGGTCACCTTTCCAGTGTTCCAATCCCTTGCGAAAGGCGCGTTCTGCTTCGGGATGCATTTCTTTTGCATCTAAAGCAATGCCAAGATTTTGGTATGCATTGTGATCTTCCGGATTTTGTAAAATAGCCTGTTGTGCGTAGGTTTCCGCAGAATCGTAGTTACCAAGACCAAGCGCGATCATTGATATTTCCGTGTTTATACCCGGATATGCATCCCCCGATTTTGTGAAAGGCGTGAGGATAAGGGAGGCGCGATTAAGGTAATTTGCATGACGTAATCCTTTGGCGTAGGCCAGAGCTTTCATCGGGTCTGTGCTGTTGCGCTTGTATTTCTTTTCGAGAGAGAGAAGGCTTGCCGTTTTAGAGCCATTGGATAATGCGACTTTTTCGAGGGCGGATTCTACACGTTCAGAGATGTCGCCGGATTTTTTTGTGGTTTCGACAGAATTGCTGCTTGTTGTTTGGCAGGCTGTAAGTTGTCCGATCGCAATGACGAGAACCATATAACGCGTAAATTTTTTCATTCTCTGTAGCCCTTTTATATTTTTGCTTTTTTATTCGGTTTCATTGTTCGGCGCAGAGGCCGCATTATTGTTTGACGCAGAATTTGCACTGCCATCCTTTTCCACGGATGTTTCAGCCCCTTCCATTGATCTTATTTCATGACACATGTCAGGGCAATAGAAAACACTGGTTTTCTGACAGTTTTCAGCATCATCAGAGCAGGTGCGTTTAATGCGCAGATAATCTTTTTTCGGGCTGGCAACGATGACATGCCTTTGCATGATGATTTGTCCGTTTTTACCTAGAACTGTGAAATGCGTTGCCCCTGGTGCTTTTGGTATAACAACGATTAATTTGGCAGAATCCGCGATAACACTGATATGTGCGGGGTTGCCGATAATGATGCTGGCGGCACTGTTATCAAGGTGAATTAATTCTGACTTATCGGGCGTTAAGCGAATGATCGGGTGGGTTGCCTCACCGATATCTTCTACTTCCATTGTATTTGCATGTGTGATCGGTGGCAATATATCCACGACCGTGCTGTCTGCATGGGCTGGCGCGGATATTGCCAGAAACGCAACGGCAAGGGTTGCACGTAATGTCATATTCATTTTTTGTATTTTTATCATTTGAAACACCCAGTAATCGGGAAAAAGGAAATAGCAGGATAGCTATCCCATAAGTATAGCGTGAAATAGTTAAAAGATCACTATTTTTTTATAGCGTCTTTTTTATAGTGTCATGGGGTGGGGTGGGGCAAAGCCGCTGGCTTTACCCTAAATCTATAGAGTCCAGAGCGTCGGGCTCGTCGCCTTCAAAACTTTGATAATCGTCAGGAAGCTGGTCTTCAAGTTCTTTTGGTGTTTCTTCTGCCTTGTAAGAATGATGGTAAGTAAGGCCATTACTGTCTTTACTGGCTTTGAATTCAAATGTGGCGTGTAAGTCTGTTTTTTCTTGGTCTTTATTTAGAAAACTAAACGTGTAATGACCAACACATCCGTCATAATCGGCGTTAGGGGCAATAGAATTAAAGGTAACCCCAATCTGTCCATCATATGTTTTATCGAGGAGTTTCTCAAAATAATTTGTGATGCCGGCATTTGTAAAAACAGATTCAGAGGCTAGTGTGCCTTTTAGCTCGGCATATTCCTCATTATAAATGGCAGCAACGCTTTCAGGGGAGACATTTACATCTGTAAGCCCGCCGGCCCAATCTTTCAGTGATGCAACGGTATTGTGGATTTCTTCTAGCTTTAGATCTTCTGGTTTGATGCTCATTTTTATCACCTATTTTTATATTTGACGTGGGTGTAACAACTCTCTGCTTTTAAGTCAATATATTTAACATATTTATATAGTATTTTTCTTAATAATTCCTAAAAAGAAATTTTGACTTAGGTTGTAAAACATGTTTTTTATGCGTTGAAATATTATTGCGCGTTTTGAATGGCATCAATTATGGATACATCTTCCCGAAAAAATTCTTTAGAAGAATTGTTTAAGAATATAGCCATTGGTCTGGCGGTCAGCTTTGTTGCAATTAGTCTTGGCGCGTCATTGGGTATTTTATCGGGGCGCGGTGCGTTTGCGGGGATGATTTCCGCAGGGGTTATTGCGTTTATAACCGCGATGTTTGGCGGGACGCGGGTGCAATGTTCCGGCCCGACGGCGCCGATGAGTACAATCACAGCTGTTGTGATCGCCTTTGCGGTTAGTGAATATGAAGCGCAGCTTTCCAATGATCAGTTTATAACTTTGGTGTTCCTTTTAATGTCTGGATTCTTGATTATTTCCGGATTATTGCGCCTTGGCCGGTTTATTAATTTGATCCCTAATGTTGTTGTTTCAGGCTTTATGAGCGGTATTGCTTTGTTGATTTGGAATAGTCAAATGAAAGTGTTGTTTGGCCTTAGTGGCACAACGGCGTTATCGGGGGTTATGTTGTGGAATGCCGTTATTACGGTGATGACGATTATTCTTATTTTTGTTTGTCCGATGATTTTAAAGAAAATATCACCAAAGTTGGCGGTGTATTTGCCCGGAACATTGCTCGCGATCCTGATTAGCTCTGCTTTTGCGTATATAGCGCACTTGCCGGTGCAATTCACCTCTTTAGAGAGCGATGTGAATACGTTGAGCGATCTTGGTAACGTCATTTCTGCGCAAGTGCCGCATGGTTTGACGATGAGTGATTTGATGATTGCATTGCCTTTTGCCTTGCAGCTGACATTGCTTTGTTACCTTGATACGCTGTTGACCTCTCTTGTTGTCGATAATATGAGCGGAGAGCGCACGCGCCAGAATAAAGAATTGATGGCGCAAGGGGCGGCAAATGGCTTGGCGGCGATGGTCGGCGGTATTCCCGGCGCGCAGGCAACTATTCGCTCTGTCCTGATGCTAAAGGAAAACGCAACGATGCGCCTCGCTGGTGTATGTGTTGGTCTGTTTGTGTTTGTAGAGATTTCTTTGTTTAAAGATTTCTTTTCGTTAATTCCTTCTGCGGTGTTCTGCGGGATCTTGTTTAAAGTTGGCTATGATGTGTTTGATTGGCAACCTTTGAAGCTGTATGTGGCGCAAATGCGGGGCAAAGTGCCAGCAGATAAATCGGCACCGGGGTTTATTTCTCATGCTGAGCTTATGTTTATCGCCGGAACGATGCTGGTTACGTTGTTTTATGATCTGAACGCTGCGGTGATTGGGTTTACTGTGCTGTTTTATGTGGTGTCTAAACTCTCGAATACCGAGACAGAGCATATCACAGATGTCGATTACCCCGAGGAGAGCGAAGGCGTTTCCGATCACCCTTAATATCGCCGATCATATCGTTGGTAACATTTTTGGTGAATTATTTGAAAATTGGGGCTTGAAACTTTCATCTATTGCACGTATCACTATCCTCCTATCGCTTAGAGTGGGCGGTTAGCTCAGCGGTAGAGCACTTGCTCGACACGCAAGGGGTCACAGGTTCAATCCCTGTACCGCCCACCATTTTTAGATTTTATCAGGGTGCAAAGCACACTATAAAAAATCTTATGCATGATTAAGCAAAGCGAAAATCATGCGCTTTCCCTTCAGCGCTTGTTTATCAAAATATTCAGTGTGTATGCATTGGGCTAACCCGCCAAAATCTTCTCAACTTGCTCAACCAAATCATTGAGATGGAATGGTTTTGACATTGTTTTGGAATTTTTTGGTGTTTCATCGCTGTCGCTGCGCATGGCCATGGCGGCAAATCCGGTAATAAACATGATTTTTATATCGGGATGGGTCTCGGTGGCTTTGTGGGCGAGTTCTATTCCGTCAATGCCCGGCATAACGATATCGGTGAGGAGGAGGTCGAAATCGATTCTTTCCTTCAGGGCGTTTAAGGCATCGATGCCGCTTTGTGTCGCAGTGACCTTGTGGTTGGCACGTTCTAAGGCCAGAACTAAAAAGTTCAGCATCGATTTATCGTCTTCTGCCAGTAATATATTGGCCATATAATCTCCGTTAGCCTACCATTTGTTTGAGTGTAGAAAAAATAGGGGTTGAAAAGCAAATGGTTATTGCTTTTTGTGTGTATCATAAAGCATCAATGAACTGCTTGCCTGCGGCTTTCCAGCTGTAATTATCTTTTACATGTTGCACGCATTTATCTGGATTAACCTGTTCTAGCGCGCACGTCGTGGCGTCGGCAAGATCTGTATCGCTTAGCGCGCCGAGGTAATCATGGATGATGATGTCCTTGGGGCCGATTACATTATAGGCGGCAACGGGAAGGCCACAGGCTAAAGCCTCAATCAGTACGATGCCGAAAGTATCGGTTTTTGACGGGAAAACAAAGACATCGGCGGCGCGGTAATAACTGGCAAGCTCTTCACGGGTTTTTTTGCCGACAAAAATGGCGTCGGGATATTGTTTTTCCAATGAGCTGCGCGTTGGGCCGTCACCAACCATGATTTTGCTGCCGCTCCATTCCATATCCAGAAAATCTTCAAGGTTTTTTTCAATCGCGATCCGTCCGACATAAAGAGCAATAGGAGATTTGAGGTTGCTGAGTAGATTTTCTTCATCGGGGCTTTTGTTCGGGTGAAAAATAGAGGATTCTACGCCGCGTGAAAGAGGTTTTATAACGGTCTTGAAATCCCACTCCAGCAACTGTGTTTCCAGGCTTTTTGTGGCAACCATAAGGGTGTTTGAGGGGGCATGAAAATGGCGAACGATGCGAATGCCGATGCGGTGCACAATATTATAGAGCGGCGGGATAAGCCACGCAAAACGCTTGGCAACATAATCAGGGAATTGCGTGTGATAGCAGCTGGTAAACTTGATATCGTTTTTTATGCAGTATTTACGTGCCGCCCAGCCTAATGGCCCTTCGGTTGCGATGTGAACTTTGTCGGGTTTAAAGTCTTTTATCAATCGTTTTAAACGTCTGAAGGGGCGGATCACCAACTTTATTTCTGGATAAAAGGGCATGGGGACACTGGCCGCAAAGTCAGCAGGGCCAATGACTTCAACGTGATGTCCCACGGCCATTAATTCACGGCTAAGGTGTTCATATGTGCGCACGACGCCGTTAATTTGTGGATGCCATGCATCGCTGATAATAAGAACTCTCATAGACATTTTACTTATTCGGCTCTACACTTGTGGATAAGTTAGGGGATATCTTTCCTAACAACATACTTTACCCTAAACGTGATGACGACGATGCTCAATAATTTTTTTATTTCAAACTCTTTTTATGCGCTTTTATTTGTGAGTATAGCCATTGTTATACCGCAGACGAGTAAGGCGCAGCAATGTGAAGCGCATTATGAGATGGTGACAAAACTCTATCATCCTGATCCGGGATCTTACACGGTTTGGGATAGTGCCTATGGTAAAGATCAGCGTGATGAGGCCTTTGTATCTGTGGTTAATTTGGAAAAGGATGTGCTGGCTGTCGGGGAAATGCGTTCTGCCGTGGGGGGCGCGCCTTCTCTTATGTTTGTTCATTTTGACCATCGAGGTCGGAAAATAAGAGAAAAACACCATAAAATTAGCGGCTTACGCGGTATTGTAAAAATGCTGCGTCATGGTGATGGTTATCTGGTTATGGCGAATAGGCGTAAATCACAGGCGCGCACGTCGCTCTGGTTGGGTTTTTTTGATAAGAACCTTGCGCTGGTATCGCAGAAAACAATTGAAGATAAGAGTTTTGATTTGCTCGCAACGGATATTATCGTGTCCGCGAATGGACAGGGTTGGGTTGTTTCTGTGACGGCTGAGTCCACAATGGGCGAAGGTAAAAATAAAACATTGCGTAAAAAGGCTTTTGTGTACCTGTTGGATAAAAATGGAAACGATCAGTTTAGTCGCGGATATATTATGGGGAAGGATAGTGAAATATTAGGTCTTACCGTGTCGAAATTTGACGGTGGGGGAATCGGTTATATCGCTACTGGATATTTCGAAAATAATATCGGAAAGCAAATTGCGTGGGTTTTGCGCTTGCATGCGGATCTGTCATTGGTCTGGCAAAGGGAATATGGTCGAGGCTTATCGGCTAAGATAAAAATGTCAGCTGGTTACCGTGATCGTTATGTTCTTGTGTTTGGGGATGTCCTTCCAGCCGATTCTAATCCTTGGGGGGGGTGGCTTATGTTGTTGGACGGGGATAATGGGCAGACGATGTGGCAGCGATATTATCATGGTGGAACCGGGCATCATGATTATTCTGCGCAGGGGATGTATGTGAGTAAGGGTGGGTTGATTACTTTAATGATGATGGCGCGCTCAAAAGTTTCTGTTATCGATATGGTATATATGGACGATAAGGAATCTTTACCGTTTGATGATAAAATAATTCCTGAAAATATGGATTATGCACATTTGTTAACCTTGTCTCCGCGCGGTGTTACGTTGTCCGGTGATTCATATTATTATGGGCGCGGTGTGTCAATATCCCAGATGATAGAGGGGCATAATGGCGGGCGTGTTATGGCGGGATATGCACATGTGCGCGTGAAAGATAAGGTAGAGGAGATTGTTAAGGTTGTTGATGTTAATCCACCTTTGAAAGAAAAAGGTTATATTAACCTTCCTGATGTTGATCTATCGGAAAAGACCAAAGAGGGATTGGCGATGTTGAAAAATAAATTAAATGAACAGGAAGCGCATTCAGCCGATAATTCTGGACACCATGAGGTGGAAAAGCAAAAAGAATCGGCTATGCATGAGATTGGACATAATGTAGTAACAAGGGATGGGTGGGTGTTAATCGGCGATATGCCAGACACATACACCGACCCATGCAGAAGATAATTTAATTTAAAAACAATAGGTTATTATAGTAATGGAAGAAAACAGGTTAAGTTTCGTTGCGGAAGAGCAACACATCAAGTTGCGCGCAGATAAGTTTTTGAGTGTGGTTTGTGATGAATTGTCGCGTTCCAGACTGCAAAAGCTGATTACAGAGGGGCAGGTCACTTTGAATGATGTGGTTTTAAAATCGGCTTCAACCAAGATTGCAGAGGGTGATGTGCTGGGCGTATGTGTGCCGGAACCGGAAGATGGAGAACCTGAGGCAGAAGATATTCCACTGGATATCGTTTACGAAGATGATGATCTGTTGGTGGTGAATAAAGCCGCGGGAATGGTTGTTCATCCCGGAGCGGGAAATTGGAACGGGACTTTGGTGAATGCACTGTTGCATCATTGTGGCGATAGTCTGTCAGGTATTGGTGGCGTTATTCGCCCGGGCATTGTTCACCGTTTAGATAAAGATACCAGTGGTTTAATTATGATTGCTAAGAATGACCATGCGCATCAATATCTGTCTGCGCAGTTTGCGGATCGCACATTAAGCCGTATTTACCACGCGCTTGTGCTTGGGGTTCCTATGCCGATAAAGGGAACGGTTAACAGAGAGATAGGCCGTCATCGCCATAATCGTTTAAAGATGAGTGTGATGAGCAATACCCCACGTGATGCCCGTACGCATTATAAAGTTATTGAAAATTATGGGGAGGCTTGTTCTCTGGTTGAATGTAAGTTGGAGACGGGTCGCACCCATCAAATCCGTGTGCATATGGAGGCACTTGGTCATCCGTTGATTGGTGATTCTCTTTATGGGCCTCAACAGACCGCCTTAATAGCAAAAATTAAAAATGCTGGCTACGACAATGAATTTATTAAAGAAATGGTCGATTTACCACATCAGATGTTGTTTGCAAGGCATATATCCTTTGTTCATCCGGCGTCGAAAAAGCAAATGCAATTTGAATGTGATACACCAAGTTGTATGGCTAATATACTGAAAATACTTAGAAAATAGGAAACTCATTGTATTTACATAAAAATTTATGTATTATAAATAGTGTAAGGTGTATGAATAAAGATAAGTAAGCGGAATATTAGTTTTATATCCTGTTTTTTGGTAAGAATGATTTGTAAAATGTAGTTTTAAAATAAAAATAACGATACGAATTGAATAGATAAAAATAGTAGAAATCGTTATTAGTGGGTTACACATAAATCCCAAAATCCTTGTGTAACTTTAGAATACAAAATTTATAAAACTAACTGCCGCCTTCGGGCGGTATTTTTTTGCGTGGGTAATTTGATTCAATTGTTGTACCGGCGTTTAGTCCAGAATATTTGTCCAGTGTTTTGCCATATGGTCTAGTGTGAAGTTCTCGGTCATCTCGAAAAGGCGTTGCGGGGGATTTATGCTTTGTGCGGTGACGCGATCAAATGGTGCGATCTTTGTGCGTATTTCGCTGCCTGTCGGGATATAGGGGATGTTACCAAAGGGCAGTGTTAGTTTCAGGCTGTTATAGGCGTGGGTGGTGCCGCCATAAATATCGGTGTCACTGTAATTGCTGAGCGAGACGAGGCCAGTTAGTTTTGCGCCGTTTTTGAAGATTTTCTCTAATTCTAATGATCCACCAACATCGCCTGCGATAAAACGCCCTGCGCGTGCGTGAAGGGTTATGTCGTGATGCGGCAGGTCGTACCATCCGTTGATATGTCCTGTGATGCTGTTTTGCCCTGTATATAGCCCCATATTGAGGGGGCTGTTTGCTTGGCGCGGGGTAACGCTCCAGATTTCTGCGCCTAATGCAAAACGTGAGGAGAAGGGGCGGTACAGGATTTCACCGCCTAATCCGGCATACCCTTCCTCCAAATAGCCTGCGCTTGCCATGAAATGTAGGTCGGGGGTGAGGCTGTGGGTATACCCGACATAAGCGTTTTCAAGGCTGATGCGCGCTTGTGCGTAGGATTTCGTAAGCTCGGTAGGGTGGGTTTTGTTAAGGTAGGCGCGCTCACTGAGGTTGTTGTCCAAATTGAGGCGGAGGGATGTACCTGTCAGGAACCCTAAGAATGGTGATGATTGCAGGTTTAAAAATGCCGAGCTGCGATAGAGGATTCCACTTTCCTCTTCCGAGAGGCTGATTTGATTTTCTAATGCCAGCGTAAATGTGGTCTTATTGTTTGTTCTTCGTATGGATAGGAACGGATTAGATGTTTTATTATCCTCTGTAGTAACTACAAACTCAGTGTTTTTCCAAATTTCCTGTGGGCTGGATAAATTGTTCTTCAGATAGTTTTCAACGTCTGATCTCATGATTTTAACCGGGGTTCCCATGAGGTGTACGTGTCGCGGCGTGATGATTATCTCTTCTATATCCTGTCCGCTATGCGCGGCGATGTGACGTACGGCACGTCCTATTTGTTGCGGTGCAGGGATGTGGGGGGAGATGTCGAGTATGGCGAAAATGCTTTGCCCTTTGCTCGTGATGCCAGTTAAGGTGATGTCATCGTTTGCCGCTGCATTTGTCATGCTGGCGATATTCAGGCGGGCGTTGCGCTGCTTATAGAAAGGTTTTGGCTTGGGGTATGTTTTGTGCGTGAAGGGCCATTTGGACGGGATGGATTGCAGGGAAATGCGTCCCATCACCTTATCTGTTCCTTGCATGCCGATGCTGGCGCTGAGCCAATCATTATGTGTGTAGGCCAGCCCAATGCCCCAAGGGGCGGGGGATTCATAGTCGAAGTTATTTTTCTCTGCGGTATAGCGATCAGCGCCGTAATCGAGCTTTAGGGAGAGGCCATCATAGGGCAGAAAATACTCTACGCCCGCAAATAAGCCTATTTTATCGCCGGTAAACCAATTGCTTGGTGTGTTTGGTGTGTCGCTGTCAGGGTTTCTGTCATGGTCAAAATGGCTGCCGAGGATTTTGAAGGGGTTGTTGAAATGCCCTGCGCTGCCCAACCGTCCCCAGCCAATCCCTGCGGTAAAGTCGAAATTGTTATAGCGTTTGGAGAGTGCGATATATTCACCTGCCATTCTTTTGTGTCCGAAGGCAGATTGCAAACCGAGTGATATTTCAGGGCGATAGGTATTTTCCTTTATTAGGCGTAATTTCAAATCAACGCCCGGGTAGAGGGTTTTCGGGGCTTCAGTGAGGTTTGAAACCTCTGCCGTTTGCCTGATATTGATGTGGAGAGGCTCGGCAATCTGTATGCCTATATAGCCATGAAGGTAGGGATCAAGGGTTGAAACCCCCATGCGCACGGTGCCGACCTCATCCATGCGCGCACTGGGAATAGTATTTAGCCCCAAAAATCCGGTGAGGGCGGGGCTGTGTTTTTGTAAAGGCGTTGCGCGCGTTGTTCCTGCAACGCAAATAGCCGCGCAAAGCAGGGTGGCGGCAAAGAATAAGGGGTTGTATATCCAATTTCGTATATGCATCAGAGAACCTGAGGGAATACATGTGTATTACTCTGTGGAGTATTGTTTAAATACCATTGTGTGTCAAAGACTTATTCTGTTGATGGAATTATTTACATGATGTTGAAAACTCAACCTTTCCATATGACTGCTCTTGCTGTATCGTGAGTGGGATATGGATGATCTTCATTATGACTTATGTGTAATTGGTGGTGGAATTAACGGTGCAGGCATCGCGCGCGATGCTGCCGGCCGCGGTTTATCTGTGCTTTTGGTTGAGGCAGAGGATCTGGGCGGGGCAACCTCTTCGGCCAGTACGAAGATGATCCATGGTGGTTTACGTTATTTGGAGCATTGTGAATTTGGTATGGTGCGTGAGGCGTTGAAAGAGCGCGAAGTCTTGTTACGAAACGCTCCGCATCTTATTTCTCCGATTGAGTGTGTGTTTCTGCAAGATGCCGAGCAACGTCCGCAATGGCTTATTCGTTTGGGGCTGTGGCTTTACGATCATCTTGGCGGAAAAAAATCTCTGCCCAATTCGCATGTTGTTCAGCTTGCGGATCACGCGTTTGGCAAACCTTTGCTGGATGATATGTTGGACGGGATTGTGTATTCGGATTGCTATGTTGATGATACGCGTTTGGTGGTTTTAAACGCCGTTGATGCCGCAGCGCGTAATGCGAAGGTGTTAACCCATACGCGCTGTGAAAGCCTGAAGGTCTGTGACGGGCGTTGGCGCGTGACGTTGCAGGATACGATGTCTGATGAAACGCTGGATGTTAGTGCCTCTATGGTTGTGAATGCAACAGGGCCATGGGTTGGAAAATTTCTGGAGGGAGTCGGTATTGGGCACCGTGACCCTGATTTACCGATGGTTCGTCTTGTAAAAGGCAGCCACATTATTTTGCCGCGCCAATATGAAGGCGATCACGCCTATGTGTTGCAGCAACCGGACAAGCGTATTGTGTTTGTTGCGCCGTATCAGGGTAAATACACGCTGGTGGGGACGACGGAAGAAGAATTTGAGGGTAATCCACGTGATGCCAGAATCTCTGATGCCGAGATGGCTTATTTGTGCGAAGCGGTGAATTGTGCGTTTTCGAAGACTGTATTGCCCTCTGATGTTATATTTACGTTCAGTGGGGTGCGCCCTTTACTGGATGATGGTGAGGAAGATTCCAGTGAAGTATCGCGTGGTTATCGTATTTATCACCATAATCGCTATGATCCGCCGTTTTTATCTGTGTTTGGCGGGAAATTGACGACGTATCGTGCCTTAAGCGAGGCGGTGGTTAATCAGTTGATGCGCCTGTCGGGACGTGTTGTTGAGGGATGGAGCGCGGGAGAGCCGCTTACCGGTGGTGATTTCGGTGGGCATAGTCTTGAGGCTTATATGCAATTGCAAAGACAACAATATCCGTGGTTACCTATGGAGCTGCTGCAGCGTTATATCCGCTCTTACGGGGCACGAATGGATTATTTCCTGCACGGCGCGGAGTCGCTGGCTGATCTGGGGATGCATTATGGCGATCAGGTCTTTAAGGTAGAAGTTGATTATCTTGTGAATTATGAGTGGGCAGCAACGGCGGAGGATGTCGTGTGGCGGCGTTCTAAGCTGGGTTTGCATATATCTGATGACACTGTCCGTAATATAGAGGCCGCTCTGGCGTCTTGATTCTTTGAAGGAAATTTTAGGCTATGACAACGCATCTTTTGGCGATTGATCAGGGGACGAGTAGTTCGCGCGCGATTATTTTTGATGAGCATGGCGGTGTACGCTTTATTTATCAACAGCCTGTGGGTTTAATTTATCCACAGGATGGTTGGGTGGAGCAGGATCCGAAGATGCTTGTGAAAAGCACATTTTCAGTTATCAGGAATGTTTTATCACAGGATGAGGATGTGACAGCTTCGCTTGCAGGTGTGGGAATCACAAATCAACGGGAAACGACGATTGTCTGGGATCGGAATACGGGCGAGCCTGTCTACAATGCTATTGTCTGGCAAGATCGCCGAACGGCGGATTTCTGCACAACTTTAAAGGGAGAAAATGTCGAGGAAATGATCAGGGGAAAAACCGGATTATTGCTTGACCCATATTTCTCTGCAACCAAATTGAGATGGATTCTGGAAAGCGTCGAAGGCGTTCGGGCGCGCGCTGAAAAGGGTGAGTTATTGTTCGGCACAGTCGATTGTTACCTGTTATGGCACCTAACGGGTGGTCGTGTGCATGCGACCGATGCGACCAATGCTTCGCGGACGATGCTTTATAATATAATTGGACATCAATGGGATGATGATTTGCTTAAATTATTCAATATTCCCAAACAGATGCTTCCAAAAGTATTGGATAATATATCTGAATTTGGCCAATTTGATTCGGGTTTATTTGGCTGTAACTTGATGGTTGGCGGTATGGCAGGGGATCAGCAATCTGCACTAATTGGTCAGGGTTGTGTCCATTCCGGCATGGTGAAGTCAACCTATGGCACAGGGTGCTTTGCTTTGATGAATATTGGGGAGACCCCAGTCATGTCAGAGCATAAATTAATAACAACTATAGGGTTAAGTTCCGGCGGTAAGGTTTCTTATGCATTGGAAGGTTCGATTTTCAATGCGGGAACGGCGATTCAATTTTTGCGGGATAATTTAAACTTCATTGGTGATGCAAAAGAGAGCGAAAATATGGCGCAATCAGTGCCCGATAATGGCGGGGTTTATTTTGTGCCTGCTTTTACCGGCCTTGGCGCGCCGTACTGGAATCCTGCGGCGCGCGGGGTTATTTGTGGTTTGTCCCGTGATACGCAAAAGGCGCACATCGTTCGTGCAGCATTAGAGGCGCAAGCGTATCAAACACGTGACTTGATAGACGTTATGCAGAAAGATAGTGGGCGGAAAATTGATGTTTTACGCGCTGATGGCGGGTTGGTGGCTAATGGGTTTATGTGTCAGTTTTTGGCAGATATCCTTAGTATTGATATTGAAATTCCAAAGGTTGCGGAATGTACGGCGTGGGGGGCAGCGTGTTTGGCGGGGGTGCAATCCAATGTATTTGCCTCAATAGAGGATGTATCGGCGCGTTGGCAGGTAGATCGTCATTATAAGCCAAGAGAGAAAAAGCAGGATATGGATGTTTTGTATTCTGGGTGGCAAAGAGCCGTGGAAAAATCATATTAGATTTTAATCCACAGCCTTACCCACACATTCTGTTCCTGTACGTCTTTTCCTTATTTTATATAATGCTGCTTACTGCGCTATGGTCTAAGTCAACTAATAGGGTGACTGTAGCGTCCGTATAAACATCGTAACTGCTTGTCTGGTCTAAACCTGTATGGCTGAAGCTGTTACCTGAATTTGTGAAGTTTAACGTATCGTTATTGTCTTGTCCTATTTCGGTCGCAGAATTCTGAATAGAGGAGAATAAATCTGCTGCCACTAGGTTTGGTATTGGCTCTACGGCGTAATATCCTTCGATAACGACTGTGCCGTCGGCTGTTTCTAAAGCAAGGCCAGCACCATTGCGCGTAATGTCGGGGCTTCTTACATAGGAAGCATCAGGCAATTCAGCGGATTGTCCGTTATTTTGTACTGTAATTTTCTGGGTGTTATCAGATGCGCTTTCCTGCGTTCCTGAATCCATTAGAAAATTATTCAAAATTGTATGTGCCATCTTTACTTTTTCCGACCTTAATATTTATGTCTTTATATTCCCTGCGTTTATGGTGCGGAGAATGCCCCTTATTTATTTATGAGGCCATGTATATTAATATGGAAATAGTTAAGGAATGGTGATATTTAGATAAAATTTGATCTAAATATATAAAAACGCCCTATATGTAAGGGATACAGTAACAATGGCTGGGTTAAGTATTATCTTGTACTGGGGGCTGTTGTTGCATTTTTTTATACCGTAGGCGTCCCGATATCACAGTGATAAGCCAAGTTATAACGAAGACAATGAAAGCGTCTCTTTGAACGTCACGTTCTGGGTTACGCTTTGATAAAAGGAGAAGGCCGTCAGGGAACATTTCGGATGGTGCGCCTCTGGTGCCGTACCATTCTCTGACAATTGATGGAAAGCCATAAACAAAAGCCCAGTACGCCCCCACACATCCTGTGATGATAAGAAGATATTTGTGAATGATGAAATGTTGGTTCGGTTTAAATATATAGAGCATCATACCTGCTGCGATGAGGAAGATGCTGCGCACAATATGGAAGGCGATAGGCTCTTGCGGGTGGTAAGCGCCACCAAATTTCCCTAAAAATTGGCCAAGAAATAATATGAAGGCCATGGTGGAAAGTGTGCCGATAACAATTATAAAGCGGTTGTTGCTCAATATATCATCGCCTGATTTCAAGAGCATAATGAGGGCAATGGTGCTGGCGATGAAATATGACCCCATAAGATCGACAGAGTCGAAGGCAATGCCAAAACGCAAGAACTGATCACCGTACCAGAGTAGGGATAAGCCCATAAGGATAAGGGCCGTAATATTTGGGATATGAGGGTATTTTTGAAATATGTTTTTAATTTTTCCCATCACCATTATCTCTCTATCTGTCTAATATATGCGCTCACACTATCATAGGGTGTGTGTGTTTTCCAGAGGGGTGGGCTTATGTTGTTTTAACGGCTGGTTCTGCGGCGGCCTCGGCTTCGATAAATATTTTCTTCGCGAAGGGGTGGGCGGCCTTTATATCGGCGCTAATCGCGGCAATGGTTTGCTCGACTGTTCCGGCGGGCAGGTCGTTGTTGAAATCAATGCTGATATTAACCAGTAAAAATTCAGGCCCCATATGCAGGGTCAGGACTTCATTCACTTGATCTATGCCATCATGTTTTGCGGCTATCCGTTTGATGTTAGCTACAATTTTTGGGTTCGCCCCTTCGCCGATTAGTAGGCTTTTTGTCTCATAAGCCAGCCAAACTGCGGTCAGGCCAAGGATGATGCCGATAACTACAGAGGCCATCCCGTCCCATAGCGGGTTATGGGTTATGTGCGCAAGGGTAATGCCGATTAACGCAACGAACAGACCCAAAAGAGCGGCCAAATCTTCGAATAATACGACGAACAGGGACGGATCTTTTCCGCTGTGAACGGCCTCGATATAGCCTAACTTTCCGCGAACTTTGTTAAACTCTTTGAGAGCGAAGAGGAAGGCTGCCCCTTCGAATAGGATTGCCGTTCCAAGCACAATATAATTGATTGTCGGGTCGTGAAGCTCTGAGGGGTGGTAAATATGGCTTATACCCTCATAAATGGAGATGCCTGCGCCGACAGAGAAAATCAGGATGGCGACGACAAAGCTCCAAAAATAGATTTCTTTGCCGTGCCCAAAGGGAAACTCGGCGTCTGCAGGCTTTGCGGCGCGCTTTAAGCCATAAAGCAGCAGGATTTGATTTCCCGTATCAACCAGAGAATGTATACCTTCCGAGAGCATAGCAGCACTGCCTGTGATGGAGGCAGCGAAGAATTTTGTGATGGAAATAAGAGCGTTTCCGATCAGCGCAGCAATGATAACTTTTTTAGATCCCGAAGCCATGGGCATCTTTATAATATGATATAGCGGGAGATGAAAGGGGGTTAAAGCTTTTTAAGAGAGATTCGATTATAATTTTTGTGTTTTTTGGGCTTTATTGCTATTATATAGAAAATAATAAAATGTCGGGCGACGTCGGGCATAAAAGGTGATGGTGAATGGGCGAAGATTCCCAAAATAATCAAGATAGTTTTGAGCGGCACTATAGTCGCTTTAAAGATGGCGTCTTGCCTGATGGTTTTCGTGTTACAGAGAGCCAGCGTATATTATCTGATAGAATCATTACGCAGTATCTGCGGAAGAATTTCAATGAAGAAGCCGGCATCCCGATGGATCGTATCGATCTGGATGTTTATGGCGGGATAACAGATGTTGAAGCGATAATTATCGCGGCGAATGATAAAAACTGGCAGCCTGATTATAGCGATGGGTTCGTCTCTGACACGGTGAAAAGTGTAAGTGCTTTAATTTTTGGTGAAGAACAAAAAACGCCTGAACAGTTACTTTCCGATCAAAATGCTATTGCGTATTTGAATGAGGATAAGGATGCGCATTCTCGTTCAGCTGTAGAAAATATAATTGCGCATATACCGTCTTTGACGGGGTTCTCTTTAGATGATGCAAAAGAGATTGCCCGTGCAGATTTATCGGGTGTTGATAATGGCGCGGATATTCTTGCTAAATTTTCAGAGGCAGACCCAAATACATTAAGAGCGGTGGCGTATTCTCTTTTACATGTAAGTACGGTTGATGATGAAGATTTGCAAGGGCAGGACTTTGACGAAACGGCCAGAGGTTATATGCATTACGCGCATGATGAGAGTGATGCCTATGGTGTATGGGAAATGGCGCGCAGAACGGAGATAATAAACGCGATTACGAGTAATCCTGAAATTATGGCGGATATGGCTCTTATCAGGGCGCCGGGAAATATCGAAACGGCGAGTGACCTTCAAGCGCAGTTTAGAGTGAGAGAGCGTATTGCGGATGCAATCACTGAGGTTGCGGCTGAAAGCTATGGAATGTCGGATATATTGACCGGTGATGATGTGACTGTTGTCCATAAGTCCAGAGCGGATATAGAAGCGGGGCGTGAGTTAGGTTATATGGCTTCCTCTGGAATTCCCGGTATTCTAAATGATGAAACGATTATTCTGCGTTATAATCCTGCTTATTTCCTAATGGAAAGGCCACTACAATTTACACAGACGGATAGTGAAGAGGTTGGGTTCTTTTTAGAGTCGGCTTTAGAAGAAATTCAACATGGTATAGATCATATACAGACAGATAGGCTGGTTTTGGGAACGCTGCCGGAGGGCGTGCCATTAGAGCACCACGCAACAATGTCGGCGCTAAACCGTGTTACGTATTCGGAGGCTGATGGTTACAAAGCGTATAGCGCACAATATGTAGAAAAAACGGCAAAGATAATTGCCGCTGATGTTTCTTCTCAGGTTGTCCATGCTTTAGAAAATCCGGAAGAGGGAAGTAAGCAGGTTGTGGGGCAAAATCCCGAAAATGCTTCGGATACAGTGATTGAGCAAGCTGCTCTTTCTGCTGATGCTTCAATTCCTTTTAAAATGTAAGCAGAACTATTTTCTGATGCTTCATTGTTTTCTATATATTAAATTAAAGGAATGCATCCAGCATTGCCATTAATGCGGATAATATGCCGCCGAGTGCTATGATTCCTAATGTAATTGTTGAAATTATTCGCGCGGTTTTTGCTGTTTTTATTATCTGTTCGCCGTCCTCTAATTCTTTTCCCCGAGCTTCTAGTTTTAAGGCTATGTCCAAAATTGCAGGTTGTACCAATTGAGGAAATATAACAAAAAATACAATACTTAATAAACGCATCTTTTTTGCGGAGCCATATAGCGCGTTTGGATCTGAGGGATCACTGCGTGATTCTGATGTTTTTTTAATTGCACGGCTGATTGCTGCAATAATAGCCGGAAGTAAAACGGTAAGGGCAATAACCAGTAATGCTTCGCTGAAACTAGTCTTTATAAAGAAAAGAAGGCCCGGCAAGATTAGTATAATTCCGAATATGGCAGGTAAGCCAATCGCATGAATAGGGTTTTCCAACCGGCGACCGAACCAAACGGCAAGACAGGGAAGGTACAATATGCAAAGATGAATCATAAATCCGTTAGGGGTATTCCAATGATCCATGCTGCCGGCAATGCCACTTAGCAGTAGAAGTATGCTTACAGCGATAGCCAGTCGTCGATCTGTTGACGTCATCAATTTATCCTCCGTATTTATTGATGGCGTTAGATTATAGTCTCAAAGTATATTGTTCAAGATGTTAGATGTTTTAGAGAGGGCATGTTCATCTTTTCAATATACGGCGGCGGAGTAGAATAAGGGCTTAATGACTTCTTTTGTTTCTTTCCCTCTTTCTTTTATGAATGTTTTTGCTACGCTGCATTGATAAGAAAAAGGATATTTTATTTATGATAACGCCCGAACAGTTACAAACCATCGAAGGCTTATTCCAGCAAGGCGATCAAGATACCGCGTTGAAAGACTATAAAAACCTGATGGTTGATGGACAAGGCAGCTATGATATATGGGTGAATTATGCCGCGTTTTTGTTTCGTTGTGGGCAATATGATGATGCCATAATGATTGCTAAAAAATCTCTGGAGATGCAGTTTAGCGCCGAGGGGTTTCATAATATCGGGGCGTGCTACGATAAAATGGGGCGTTTTGAAGATTCAATTGCGGCTTATAAAAAAGCGATAGAAATCCGTCCTGATTTTATACAAAGCCACCATGATCTTGCCAGTGTTTATGAGGCCGTCGGCATGCTTGATCGCGCTATTGATCATTACCAAATCGCAACAACATTATCGCCTGCCACATATTCTTATTGGTGCCGCCTTGCCTGTGCGCGTCAAGTCGCGGGACGTTTTCGTGAGGCATTGACCGCCTTGCGCTTTGCCTATGCGACGCATGAGGATGATCAAAAAACGCTCGCGCTTTATGCTGCTTTGTTTAATGAATCACAGGATTTTGAATATGATGCGCAGCTTTCAAAAGAGCTTGTAAATTGCTTTGAGGCTTCGGGCGTCAATAAGAAGCACCTTGTCGGCATGGCAGGGAAATTTGTTCTACATCCTGCGCTTATCGAGGGTTTGACCGCGCCTGCGGATTTGTATAACGCCGTGGATTATAGCAAAATCGCGCAGGATGTTCCTCTGAATTGGGAGGGGCTGAATGCGTCTAATCTTCTTGCTCTTTTGTCCGGACAGCAGATTTTAGAGCATATATATGAATTACGCTTAACCGCACTGCGCGTGCATTGCCTCAAACATCTGGAGCAAGATAATTCAGGCGCGACATTGTGGAATAATGCGCTTGTCTTTATCAATGCGTTGGCTTGCCAGTGCTTTATCAATGAATATATCTGGACGGAGACGCAAGAAGAGCGCGACCTTATCTCTCGTTTAGAGCAGCGCGTCATAAAGGGCGAAAACCTCACCCTTTATGACATCACAATTTATGCCTGTTATCGCCCGCTGCATATGTTACCGCGTGCGCAAGACCTGCTTAATAAGTTGGCGGAGATTCAAATTATTTCGGCGATGGTTACGATGCAACTGGCGGAGCCGTTGTGTGAACTTGCACTAAAGCAAGAGATTAAAACGCTGACGTCTAT
Organism: Alphaproteobacteria bacterium; assembly: GCA_002401695.1. GTDB lineage: Bacteria > Pseudomonadota > Alphaproteobacteria > Micavibrionales > Micavibrionaceae > UBA1672. The sequence goes on along the minus strand of NVTV01000001.1, from coordinate 462,529 downwards.
TGATGACGGCATTTCAAAAATGGTGAAAGAGCAATATGAGGAAAACCCTTATCCGCGCTGGATTTCAGTGGAGAGGGCGAAGGAACAGTCTTTTGAAGCACTTGTTCACTTTATGTTTCCACATCTAGGGGGTGATTGCTTCTCTCACATCAACAGTGAAAGTCCCCGAACGCTTATTGCGGGGTGCGGCACGGGAAAGCAGCCGATTGTAACCGCGCTGAGCGATCAGGGCTATGACCTTCTCGCCATTGATTTGAGTGCCTCCAGCATTGCCTATGCGCAACGTAAAACGCAGGAGATGAATATTACAAATATCGAATACGGGATTGCCGATCTTCTAAAGATTGAAGAGCTGGGCGAGCAATTTGACTTTATTCAATGTGGCGGCGTGTTGCATCATATGGAAGACCCTATTGCGGGATGGCGGGCGCTGGACAATGTTTTGAAGCCGGGGAGCTTTATGGTTATTGCGCTTTACAGTGATATTGCCCGCAAATCGGTTGTTGCCGCACGGGACTTTATTGATCTGCATGATTATATGTCTGATCCTGATGGTATTCGGGCGTGTCGGCAGGCGATGGTGGCGTTGCCTGATCATCATCCTGCTAAATCGGTAACACAATGGGCGGATTTCTATACGATGTCTGCGTGTCGTGATTTGATTTTTCATGTGCATGAACAACGTTTTAGCGTATTGGAGATCAAAGAAATTATAGCGGGTTTTGATTCTGAATTTCTGGGCTTTAACCTTGCTGAGGATAATTGTCTGGCGGAGTATACCAAAATGTTCCCCGATGACCCCCGTGGGCTTAATCTTGAAAATTGGGATGTGTTTGAACAGGTAAACCCTGATACGTTCAGGAAAATGTATCACTTCTGGATTCAAAAACCGTGTTGATGGGGGCGGACTCTATTGAGTATTCCTAACCATTTTTAGATGTCTAAATATTGGAATAAATGATGCCCGCCCGAATTTTATTCGAACATTATTTTTATGAGAAGGTAGCCATTTTTAAGAAAAAAATGGTGCCCGGGGGCAGAATCGAACCACCGACACAGGGATTTTCAATCCCTTGCTCTACCCCTGAGCTACCCGGGCACGGGTGAATTTAATCACGAGGTATACGGCTTATAAGATAATTGAGTGGGGATGTCCAGACTTAGTTGGCACCGTTGGAAATATTTTTCTGAATTTATAGTGCGAGTGAGACGTTTGCATTATTTTGCACGTCTTGAGGGGGCAGTGCGAATTGCTCTTCCGGTGGCGTTACACGTGCATCGACAAGGATAATATCATTTGGAGCAGGGTTTGCGGTCTCTGCAAAGATGTTGGTTATTGGCGCGTCGTTTACTGTGACGCCTGTCTCAAAATCAACGGAAGGTGTCCCTGATGTTAAACCGGAAACTTCAGTTGTGTAGGCCGATTTGTTAATTCCTGCCTCGTAGCCTTTTTCGGGTTCTGCAACGATGGGGGCTTTGTTGGGTGTTACATCTTCTGTTGTTGAGTCATTATCCGTATTCTGCACTTCCGGTGTTTCGGTTTCCGGTTGTTCTGCTTTTAAGGTATTCTCAGCCTCTTTTTCGGCAGTAAGTCTGGCACGTTCTTCATAATAGGCATCTTGATCTTCTTCAGAGATAAGTTCTAGCGGCTCGCGCCGTGCAATATTTTCCCCCAGAATGTCTTTGCGATACTCATCCATGCTTTCGTAGCGGTTATTGATAATCTCTTGCGTTTCTATAAGCTGTTGTGTGTTTTCATAGGAAGGATCTGCGTCATATTGGGCTTGTGCCTTGTCTTGCATCTCTTTCAAATAGTCGGTTTGAACCTGATAATACAGATCAACATCTTCGAACAGAAGTTCACCTGTTGTCGTTGCTTTACCCTCATAGGATTCCCAGTTAAAATTTTCGAAAGCTTGTTTGGGAATGTTACTTTTTTCTTCAAGTATTTCTATATGCTGTTCATGTGCTGTTTCCGCAGGTGTTGGGTCAGGTTCTTTGTTTTTTTCCGCAAACTCGCTGTAAAATGCATTTTCTGCTTCTTGGGAAATGAATTGTGTCGGTTCGTGTTCCGGTACATCTTGTCCTAATATGCGGCGCTGGTAGGCCCCTTCAAAATTTTTGATATAATCAACTTCAATTTGAGCCGTAACAATTTCTTTTGTTTCCTCAAAAGTGAGAGGTTGATCGTATTCTGCGAGAGCATTATTTATTCGCGATATTTCTTCGTCGATAACGTTATCAAGAGCATCAAAATAAGCTTCGGGATTTTCTTCAAACAGTTGTGCGGGGGTTGTTGCTTTTCCTTCGTATTGTTCCCAGTCAAAAGTCGCGTCAACGACCTTATTCATTGTTTCTTTGTAACTTGCAGCCGCATCAACGTGAAGTTGGGATACAGGATCACCTGATATTAGGGTTATGCCCGTTGCGTGGCTTATATCCACATCAGCCCTTAAATGCCTTAAATCTCTGAATGAAAAAGACATATCATCTTGGCCACGCTTGCTTGCAGCCATCTCTGCCCCGACGTCGGCGCGCTCTTCTTCGGTTAACTCTTCCAAGGGGGTGTCGTAATCATTGTTTTCTGCAAGATGTGTGCCTTCGTGATTCCCAAGGAAGCGGTTCCAGTCTTTATCGTTACCAGACAAGTTTTCTATGATGTTATCTACTGTGTCTTCATCATAAATATCTTCAAGTGCGGAACGCAGGAAAGATTCTTTTGTTTCATAATCAGAAGAAGGCATTATTGCGATTCCCGCTTCTGTTAGAGCGGCAGGCCCCATGTCTTTTATATCATTGGCGAATAATGTAAATGCTTCTGCGGATTCCCCGTCCATCATCACTTCTTTGACGTCGAGTTCGAGTTCGCTTGTGAGTTCTTCAGGGAATTGCCCTTTAACTTGTTTGAGAAGTTGTTTTAACAGCTTTTCCGGATCATCGGATGTTAATTCATCAGGGTCAAGAAAGAGGATGTCATCTTTATTGCTTGTTTCTTCAACACCCTCGATATAGGCGCGCTCACGACCATGTTCTCTAACATGTTCGAGAACTCTTTCTCGTATTCTGCGCATATGTTGGCTGCTTGGCATATCTTACTCTACTCAGGCTCTATGATTGAGGCAGTGTTCACGTTTTCTGTACCTTCAATATTTTTTATTTTCTCCCCTTTTAGGATGCTCTCTCGTAAATGTATTATACGATCCGTAGGTGTGCATTCTTCGTTTGCTTCTTGTATGCAAACTTCTGTTTCCGGCTTTGGGGTTTCAGTATTTTTCAGTTCCGGAAGAGTGCTGCACGCGCTCATAAACACAACGGCTGTGCTGGCGATTCCATTTAATAATGTTTGTTTTGGATTTTTCATCCCGTAGCACCCATGTAATTATATTTTTATTATGGGGTATTCTAGCATATTGCATTCAAACGATGCAAATTTATTACATCAGAAGGTCAGCCCGTCAAAACGGTCGTGAAGCGATGGGGTGCGGCGTTTTCGGGTGAGTTCCATAAGGCCGAGTTTTGTAAAACCATGTATCTGCACGGTGCAGGGATCTTGATTGATGACATTGTCCAGTTCCTTAAGGAGTTTTTTCTCGTCGGTTTTATTCATTTTCAGGAAATCGACCACGATTATCCCCCCGGTATTGCGCAGGCGTATTTGCCTGCCAATCTCGCGGGCGGCATCAATGTTCAAAGCAAGGTGAGAGCGTGCATCACTGCCTTTATTGATATCAATGGCGGTCAGCGCGGCGGTTTCTTGAAGGATGATATTTCCGCCTTTTTGCAAAAACGTATAATCGTGGAGCAGGGACTCAATTTGCCCTAAAACATCGCGATGTTCCAGCAATGCCAAATCTTGCGTGGCATCATCAAGTTCAATGGGGGTTATTTTCGTCATAAGATCCGGCGCAAAGATGGAACACCATTCCTCTGCCTGTGCGAAGTGTTCCATTGTGACGACTTCTATGCGTTCGATGGGGTTAATGGCTTGATCGCTGAGGGTGCGTTGTATCGAATCGGGGCCAAGGGCGATGAGGCAGGGCGCTTTGCCTTCGAAATAAGTGCTGATTTGTAGCCACATTTCTTTGAGTACATGGGCTTCGCGTTCCAGAATTTCGGTTTGCAAATCTGCGGCGGCATTGCGCAGGATAAAGCCGTTCATGTCTTCCAGTGTATCAAGCATGGATTCCAGTTGTTTGCGCAATTTTTTATCACGAATACGACTGGAAATTCTGTTTTTCCGGCCAAGGGCGCAATAGATCAAATAGCGTCCAGGGATGGTGATATCCATGCTCATCTGGGTTGTTTTATCTTCTTTATCCAGCCAGATATCGCCGTCAGCGGCAGGTGTGTAGGCGCTTTTTGCCTGAGCGGCGATCATGTCACCTGATTTTAAAACTTTGCCGATGGCTTTGTCGCCGCCCTTGCAAATTTTGCCATCTTTATCTTTGTAACGGACATCACGATTATAGAGTATGCCTGAATTATCGCCATCCAAATCAAGGAATGCGGCGTCGAGGCTGGCATCTATGCGCGTGACTTTTGCCCAATAGATCGACCCCCACCGCACCTCTTCATGCGGAGAATCAATTTCGATGCCCTCAAGGCGACCATTATCAAGGGCGATTGTCCAAATGCTGTTTTCCAGTTCTTCAATCAATATATCCATAGTCATCCATCTATTTATTCGGGACAGCGTCACTCGGTTCCTAGCGTATTTAATATACGCGGTGTCACTCGTTTCTTGCCCGTATAAAGATATGAATGACTAAACTTAGGTGTTAAAATATTATGTGCTTCGGAAAAACTCATTTCCGCGCAGGGTTTGCATTGTATCATAAAGTGATAATCCCACCACGTTAGAATATGATCCTTGCATGAATGAGATGTAGGAGGCGGCAAACCCTTGTATCGCGTAGCCGCCGGCTTTACCCTCCCATTCACCTGTGTTGATATAGGTGTCTATGTCATGATTGGTCAGGGGTTTGAATTTGACGATGGTATCGCAGAGTTTGGTTATTTCTTTTCCGCTATCGGTGATAATACAAATGCCGCCATAGACATGATGTCTACGCCCTGAGATGAGGTTTAGGCAATCACGTGCTTGATCTGTTGTTTCGGCTTTGGGCAGTATGCGTCGCCCGCAGGCAACAACCGTATCGGCGGCTAGAATGAATGTGTTTGGGTTATCCTTGGCGATGGCTTGCGCTTTTCCAAGGGCGAGACGCTGGGCTAAATCGCGGGGGTGTTCACCCTCTATCGGGGTTTCATCAATGTCGGCGGGGATGATTTGTGCAGGGACTATACCAATTTGTTGCAGCAAGTCCACGCGTCGCGGTGACGCAGAGGCGAGGATAAGGTCTTTTGCTTGTACGCTGTCTTTGGCCGTCATGGTAAATGGCCTTCTTCGGTTTGTCTTGTCGGTGCGAATTGATTATTTCTCGCGGAAAATAATGCGACCTTTGGATAAATCGTAAGGGGTCATTTCAACAATAACAGAATCACCTTGAAGGACGCGGATACGATTTTTACGCATTTTTCCGGCCGTATGTGCCAAAATAACATGTTCATTTTCCAATGTAACGCGGAACATCGCATTGGGGAGGACATCGGTTACAACGCCTTTAAATTCTAGTAATTCTTCTTTTGCCATGGGCTTTTAAATCTTTTCTAATAAGTAAGTAAACTACGGTGGTTCTATACTGTTTATTGCGTGGCGTCAATTCTTGCCTGTATTACCGTAGTATATGGGTTTTTCCGGTGTGGAGGATGCAAATCAGGGTGAATAATCGGCGGGCGGTGTCGAAATTAAGTTCTATTTTTCCGGATAGGCGTTCCATCAATAATTCTGCCCCTTCATTATGTAAGCCGCGCCGCCCCATATCTATGGCTTCTATGCGTGAGGGTTTTCCGTCTCTTAAGGCGTCATCGTAACTGCTTACAATCATGAAATAATCTTTTATTAAACGGCGGTAGGGGGTGAGCGATAAGACCAGATAGGGCAGGTCTTCTTGCACGTTATTTTGGGTGTGAAAAATAAGCCTGTTTTCTTCGATATAAAGCTCTAACGCATAGGGGCCATTATTATCATCTGCGGGTTGAAAATAGCTGTCTTCCTTTAAATCCCTTAGGGCAATGTCGCAATCTCTTTGAATCAGGTGGGCAACGGTGGGGGCGTCTTTTTTGGTCAGGCGGATGGAGTGTATTCGGCTTTTATCATTCTCATCCATTGGAAGGCGGCCTGTTTTTGATGGCGTCCCTAAAGGCCTCAATCCATTTTGTTATCTCTTCAACACGCGTTTTTTGAATACTGCGGTTGACTATAAGGCGAGACGATACGTCTAGTATCTTTTCTATTTCAACCATATTATTGGCTTTTAGAGTGTTGCCCGTTGAAACAAGGTCAACAATACGCTTGGCCAAACCAAGGGCAGGGGCAATTTCCATCGCACCATTTAGCTTGATACACTCGGTTTGAACACCGCGCTTTGCAAAGTGACGCGCCGTTAGAGATGGATATTTTGTGGCAACGCGGATGTGGCTCCACTTTGTGGGGTCGTCTGTTGCGGCGTCTTCGGTAGGCATGGCAACGGATAGGCGGCATGCGCCAATTCCTAAATCAAGGGGTGCGTAAATCTCGGAATAGTTAAATTCTTCAATCGCATCACTGCCGACAACGCCGATATGTGCGCCGCCATAGGCAACAAAGGTCGCAACATCAAAGGCGCGCACGCGGATAATATCCAAGCCCTTATGATTGGTGGTGAATTGTAATTTTCGGCTTTTGTCATTGGTAAAATCATCTTCGGGAATAATATTACACGCACTTAAAAGAGGCATTAGCTCTTCTAAAATACGACCTTTTGGCACTGCGAGTATGAGTTTATCAGTCATACGCCATCTTTAACGTGAATGCCGCAGCGGGGCAAGGGGAATTATATTATCTGTCGTTATGGGAGAATTTTTGCGATATATCAACAACATTTGTACGGTCTAAAACGGGTGTATCGTTCAGCATTTCTTGCAATATGCCGTGCTTTCTTTGTACGAGATCTTCAAGGGATGATTTTTTAGGGTTTATAACCAGATCATCTGTGTGATCCAGTATTTCAGAAATTGCCGCGTGGGTTGTTGGTGATATGGATTCCATTGTGTCTGTTCCATTATTTATGACGGTTATGGCGGCATTCATTCTTCTGGTGAGCAAGGCAAGGTGTAGTGCTTTTGCTTCTGCTGAAATTGATCCTTTTTTGAATAATGTTGGGTCATCTCCAATTTTATTGCTTTGGAAGGTAAATTTGAATGCCTCTGTGCCGATTAAGCCAATATATTTATCATTGGGCACGTCATTTTCTAAAATTGGTGCGGCAATGCCAGCGGCGTAGAGGTTTTTTGATATTTGCCCACTTTGCCCCTGTGATTGAAGAAAGTCCTCCGCATAGTCGTGTAATATTTTTGCAGTTCGCAGGCTGACTTTTTCCATAGATTCTATTAGTTTGGCGGGACTTGCCGATGTTCCGTATGTTTCAAGAGAATGTGCGAAATTAAGGAGAAATGCATTCTTGATGATGTGGCTGTCATCAAGATCTAATTTCTTGGTAAAATCTAAGTAGGATTCTTGGGAAAAATGATCCAAGCCCCGCCGTTTGATCGGCAGAAACATCTCGTGTTCCAAACTTTCGCTAAATTCTTGTGTTAAACCCACTTGTCCCTGCTTTTATAGTTTTTTATATGGTGTTGTACTGTAATGAAGTGTGATGGTTATGTCAATTTTTGTTGCGGTTTCAGGGTTTTTGCAATTTATCAGGGTTGGGTTGTATACTGGCCAATACGGGTGTTGAGAATAGGGTTGTAATTATGAGTGTTCTTAATAAAAACGGTTTTACGGCTGATGAGGTTTCTGAAATAGAGGCCGTTATAGTTAAGGCTGTGCGTGATACATTTCAGGTGAACGGGGAGAGCGGCTTGATGCCTGTCGCTTGTCAGGATAATTTACCTAATGTTGCCAGTGACTTGGAGGATGCGATAGAGGAATTCCCCGAAAGCATTGATCTTCACGCTCATTTTTCTTTAACGTTGGTGCGGCAGGGCAAAGGGCAAGATGCTGTTGCTCATATGGAAGAGCAGGCCAAAAAGCATCCTGATAATGTTGATTGGCAGATTGCTTATGCCGGTATTTTGATGACGTCTCCTGAATTAACCGAAGGCTTTAATATAGAATCTGAGCGTATATATTCTATGGATTTAACTTCAGAACAAAAAATGACGCTTAATCAATATGTTGCTGCTGTTGGTGAGCCACCACGAGAAGTGGATAATAGATCTGAATTATTGAAGCGTGTCGATCAAGGTTTGGCAAATGGTGTTAAACGTTTTTTTGGTCTTGATAATGACTAACCTTGGTTTTACTCACCACTCACACGGCTGATATTCGCGCCGACACCGCCAAGTTTCCCTACGATGTCTTCATAGCCGCGTTCCAAGTGGTAGATGCGGTTGACGGTGGTTTCACCTTCGGCGACAAGGCCGGCAAGGACGAGGGCAACACTGGCGCGCAGATCTGTTGCCATCACTTCTGCGCCTTTCAGAGATTTAACCCCGCGCACGATGGCTGAATTCCCTTGTACCGAGATATCCGCGCCCATGCGGCTGAGTTCGGGTACATGCATAAAGCGATTTTCGAAAATAGTTTCTGTGACCATGCCTGCGCCGTCCGCCAAGGTTAGCATCGCCATGAATTGTGCTTGTAAATCGGTTGGAAAGCCGGGATAGGGCTCGGTCATGATATCAACACCCTGTAAACGCTCGACTTCACGGCTGACGATGATGTCGTTTTTATCTTGTTCAACTTCTATGCCTGCTTGGGAAAGGAAGCCCAAAGCCGCGCTTAGATGCTCTATACGGGCATTTTGCAGACGTAGCGTTCCGCCTGTCATGCCTGCGGCAATAATATAGGTTCCGGTTTCAATACGGTCAGGTACGATAGAGTGACGCACGCCTTTCAGGGATTTAACGCCTTCAATGCGGATTGTTTCAGTGCCAAGTCCTGTGATTTTCGCACCCATCTTAATCAAGCATTCGCCTAAGTCTATGATTTCAGGTTCTTTTGCGGCGTTGACTAGAACGGTTTCACCCTTGGCAAGGGTGGCGGCCATCAGTAGATTTTCTGTTGCGCCGACGGATACTTTGGGGAATAAAATCTTCGCACCCTGTAGGCCGCCCGCAGGGGCTGTGGCGTTGATATAACCGTCATCCAGTGTAATGGTCGCGCCCATTTCCTCCAGACCTTTTATGTGCAGGTCAACAGGGCGCGTACCAATGGCGCAGCCCCCCGGAAGAGACACTTTGGCTTGCCCAAAACGTGTTAGCAATGGGCCAAGTACAAGAATAGAGCCGCGCATTTTACGCACGATGTCATAGGGCGCGGTGTAAGTCTCGATTGCGCTGGCGTTAATCGCCATTAAAGAGCCTTCGCACTTAATCGCACAGCCTAGATATTCCAACAGCTCAATTTGTGAATTCATATCGCGCAGGGTGTTGGGGCTGTTTTCGAAGTAGACGGACTCTTCGGTAAGCAGAGCCGCGCACATCAGTTTCAGGGCGCAGTTCTTTGCGCCGCTGATCGGAATTGTACCATTAAGCGGGTTACCGCCAATAATCTTGATCTTATCCAGTGAGGATGACTTTACTTGCGGCGCGATGGTTGTTGCGCTTTTTCCAAGCTTAAAGTCGGGGAAGAGTGACTCCACGTTGTCCCATGTATTTCCCGCTTCGGTCGGCGTAACTTGTTTCACAGGCATCACTTCCTTTAAAAAATAAAAATTGTGCAATGCCTTCATTGGCATAAATGCGCGCTGGAAGAGGGGTGGTGTTGGATATCTCCAACGTTACGTGTCCTTCCCAACCAGGCTCCAGCGGTGTGACATTAACAATTAATCCACAACGTGCATAGGTGCTTTTCCCCAGACATATAACCAGCACATCTTTCGGGATGCGGAAATACTCAATCGTATGGGTCAAAACGAAGCTGTTAGGCGGTATTACACAAATATCACTCTGTCTGTCAACAAAGCTTTGGTCCGAGAAGTTTTTGGGATCAACCAGTGCATTGTCTACATTTGTAAAAATCTTGAAGTCTTCGGAGCACCGCGCATCATAACCATAAGAAGACAAACCGTAGGAAATAATGCCGTCATTTTTTTGCTTCTCAACGAAGGGGTCGATCATGCCTTCATTTTGGGCGAGGTCACGGATTTGGTGATCGGCCAGAATGCCGGGTTGCATGATTTGATCTTGTTGAGGTTTTAATAGAGCCATGTGTTACGCGTCCTTGTCTTTATCTGCTTCTTGCTTTTTCTCGGCTTTGGCCGTTTTCACCTTGAGTTTACGGCGCTTCAAATTATCACGCAACGCCGCCGCACGTTTGTCGATTTGCTCTGTTTTGCTCATAACAGGTGATTCCAATGTTCGTTAATTTCCTCACTATATAAGAATATATGGAAAGCGTAAGGGAAAACTTTGTTAGGCGGGTATTTCGCTGGGGAAATCTGTTATTCGTTGACGTTGGAATAGGGCTGTTTCGGCGTATTGGGGGAAATATAGCTGGGGTTGCTGACTTTCTTGACCGTATCCGTATCGATTAATAGACACATGGTTTCGCGTATTTTTTCTGCTAATTTTTCCGAGATATTAGAGATGGTTAAGGTGACTGTATTATCAATCAGGTTAATCGCGCGTTTTATATCTGTTGTCGGGACGCGCACAGGCGGGCAGGCTTTAATGTTAATATCTATATTATTGTTGTATATCAACGTTATATCTGCGCCGTTGTAACCCTGTATGGCATGTGATTTTTGAAAGGCCTTTGACATTTTAATCATGGCTTGATGGTTGTCTTTATCAAAGGTCGCCTCATCAATAGAGATGATGAGCTGTTCTATCTGTGGTGGGGCTGTGTAATCCATGATGTTTTCTACGCTAAATGGAGGTGAATGTCTATATTACCGGATTACTGCGTGACATCGAAAATGTTTTGTTGTAATTTGCGGCTCATCTTATGAGGCTGCTGCTGTAGCTCAGTGGTAGAGCGCGTCATTGGTAATGACGAGGTCGGGAGTTCAATTCTCCCCAGCAGCACCATTTTATACTCACCACCCTGAATTTGGTCTATAAGCGAGAATGGAAGCGCCTTTTCGGGAGTTCGAAAACCTTCTTTTCGCACGCATGGCAATCTCTCTGAAAGCACAAGTATTCAGAGAAAAAACACCCTTAAAATAATTTTGGCCTAAATTTCGTGATGATTATAGGGGGAGAGGTGGGTTAGAACTTCAATACTTTGTTTCTGTAGACCGTTCAATCCAAACACTAAATATAAAACACAGTTTTAGCCCTCGCGCCTGCGCGCGCAATGGTTCGAAAATCTAACATTTTATTTAACTTTTACAGTCCATAACGCGCGCGAGAGTATGCGTTGTAAAATTTAGAGTAGAATGATTTCCCTCTGCCCAGAGCAGCGGTTTTCTTGTGCATAATCAAGTTAGATCAATAACTGCATTTTCGTGTTTACCTGCTGTATCAATAATTTCTGAGCCATTCACTTTAATAAAATCAAGTCCTTTGTTAACGCCTACCGGAATAATAACAATGGCTGGCTGGTCTGCCTTATTAGAGAAGTGATGGTTTGCTATGTAGCACAAATCATTAGAGCCAGATAAGTTTTTGTCACAACTGAGTATTACGTCATAATCATTAGATTGCGCATATTCGTATAAAGCTTTGTCTGAGCTGTTTTGTTTAATGCTACCCTTGCAATTCGTGACTAGAGAAAATTCATCTTTTGTACGCTTGGAAAATGTAAAGTGGGGAATACCAATGTTTTCATATATCATATGAGTAAGGGCATAGCTGAAATTAACATCACATAGAATTCTTAGATCACTGGCAGGCTTTCCCAGTATCTTTTGTATGGCAGATGTAGATTCAAATGTTGTTAAGAAGGCAAGGCTGCGGCCTAAGTCTTTTTCATCAAACTCTTCAATTAAAGATGACATTCCCTCACCATTTAAAAGAGATGCTCTAATTCTGTTTATTTGTGGGCTATATATGTTACCGCTTTTACCAGACATTTTTACACTTATTATTATATTTATTATCTAGTTTAGTTAGCATTTTATGTATTTAAAGTCAAAAAGTGGAGATACGCACTATCACGCAAATGCTACTTTAAAATCTTATTATGCTATATCATATACAGGTGAGTTGACGCTTTTGTACCCACCGCCCAGAGATGCGGGTTGGTTTAGGTGGGTGTTAAACTGATTATACTTTTGGCCGACCTCTAACGAAGGTGTTCTTTACTCGTTAAGATTTGTAGAAATACAAACCTATTGAAAACAATAGTAACCATCCCTTAAATCCACTTAGTTCATTTTGTTTCTCATCGTTATTCACAATATCTAACCCTTAAAGTAATTTACTTAGCATCTTTTCAAACTCATCTTCAATGACTTTTTGTTGTATGGACTTGCCGCGCTCGGCGCATCCTTTGCCTTGGCAAAGGTAATAGGCGTAACGCCTAGCCTCCACCGACAACACCAAAGTAAAAGTTACCCTTGTTAAGCATATTCATATATAGTCGTTATATGTTAATTAAGTAGGGGCGTTTTATGTCTGACACGTTTGTTGCCGATAATATTAATTTTTCAGAACCTGTGCTGGACTTTCTGGCCGATGAGCTGAAGAAAAGTCCGACGACTAAATTTGCAAAAAATTTGGGGCGGGTTTTCGTGCTTGAGGCAACGTTTATAACTGTTGACCCTGCGGGTAATGCATTATCTGATAATGAGGCTTATTTAGAAGAGAATGCACAGCCTATCGCCGAGGCTATTGGCGGTGGAGACTTCGCTGCGGCGTTTATTGAGAGTGCTGAGAAAACGTATCTTATGCAGCGCGTTTTTGATGGGCGTATGCATGAGCAAGTTTCGTGCTCAGAAAACCTTATACAGAATATAGAGCAGCAGCTTCAAAACTCTTAAAACGGAGTGAAGGCTTGTTAATCACTTTCATTAAAGACTGTTTTTGTGCTAATTCTGTTTGTAAATCTTTTGGAGGATAAGGGTTCTCAATGAAATTATTGCAGTCTAGCCATACTTTAGTTTCTCGTTTTGATGGGGAAGCACCGCAGGGTGAAGGGCATGAACAGGGTGATGGAGCAGGGGGATATAAGACTCCGGTGAAAAGACCTGTCATGATTTTTGATGATTCCGAGGCGTTGCTTGATTGGCTTGGTATAAAGCCTTTGATAGGAGAGATCGCGCGAAGCGATCTATTGAAAGATGAGAACGGCGTGAAGATCGGTATATTTCCGTCTGAGAATCCTTTTGGTTCTAAGAACGAGTTTTATCAGCAGGTGGCATTTGAAGTTGATAGAAACAAAAACGTAATGACCATAGAGCATGAAAACGGGCATTATGCGGCTGGTATGATTTGCGTTCCTTTGGTGGAGGAGGCATCGGCGACGACGGGTGGTAAATGGATAATCAGTGAGGCTTATATTGCAGATTCCTCTATGATTAGTTCGATTGCGCTAACGGCGGATAAGCATAGTGGCGCGCCTCTTATGAGTGATATTGTGGATCTTGTTTTGCGTATGAATAAAGGTATGGCGACCATGGCGGGCACACGTGATTTATCAAATAATTCTGAGGCATGGGATGATGTAAGTGCTACATTTACCGGGCAAGTGGTTGATATTGCGCAAAAATACAATCTTTTAAAGTCCAACGGGAAGGGCTATGCGCCTTCGTAACGCTTGGTAAGGTGTGGCGGCTTTATGTTGCCATCTTTTTGTCGTTTTGTATAAAAGGCTTGAGATGGTAGGGGGATAATTATTATTTATGCTTATAGAGGTACTTACTGCTTGACAAATAGTGCTAAAACCTCTTTTCTGCACCCTGCCTTAACTGACCAGTTTCTAAATAATACGGAGGGGTGGTCGAGTGGTTAAAGGCAGCGGATTGTAACTCCGCCCGCGTATGCGTACGCAGGTTCGAATCCTGCCCCCTCCACCATTTATCCTTCTAGTGAAATCTAATAAAGACTAAAAAACGGTGAATAACAAAGCGTTTGCGTGTATGCTCTCTCTAGTTAAGCCTAATACCATCCAGTAAAATCCAAGTAATTTAGGGGTATGTTTTGGGGTACGATTAGCATCTAGGGGTACAATGAAGTTATCTGCGATACAAGTTAAGAATGCAAAGCCAAAGGATCGAGACTATAAGCTCTTTGACGGTGAAGGCTTGTTTCTGCTTGTCAAAAAGAGCGGAAAGAAGAGCTGGAGACTCAAATATTATTTTTTAGGCGCAGAAAAACTTATAGTTATAGGGCCGTATCCTATTGTTAGCTTACAAGAAGCTAGGGATGCGCGGTTAAAAGCAAGAAAACTAATCCATGGTGGGATAGACCCTGTTGCGCATCGTATTGAAACCAAGGATCACGCGATAAGGAATGCTGATAATACCTTTCAAGCTATCGCTTATGAATGGTACGAGAATCGCAAAGATATGTGGACGCCACGCTATGCGGATAATGTTATTAAACGTCTGGAAGAAGATATTTTTCCTTATATCGGCAAGCTGCCAATCAAAGATATTGAGCCGCCTCTATTATTGGATGTTATCAGGAAAATTGAGAAACGTGGTGCGCTTGATCTAGCAAGAAGACAATTACAGAAGTGTGGTGAAATTTTCAGGTATGGCATAGCAATTGGACGTGCTGTCCGCGACCCGTCCGCAGATATAAAAGAAGCCTTGAAGCCCTCAAAGAAAGATCATTTTGCGGCTTTGGACGTTTCAGAGTTACCAGAATTCTTAAAGGCAATTGAGAATAATGATGCTCGTTTGTATCGTAGTACTCGAAACGCTCTCAGGCTTATGCTTCTTACATTCGTTCGCACAAGTGAATTGATTAATGCGAGGTGGGAAGAAATAAATTTTGACCGTAAAGAATGGGTAATCCCTGCTGAACGTATGAAGATGCGCAAAGTACATATCGTGCCGCTTTCAAAGCAAGCCATAGCATTACTAAAAGATCAAAAAGAAATAGCAGGGGAATGGCCTTTGGTATTTCCAAGCAGTGTTAGACCAGCGCAATCCATCAGCAACAATACAATCTTAGGCGCTATTAAACGCCTTGGATACAAAGGCCGGATGACCGGTCATGGGTTTAGAGCCTTAGCAATGAGTGCAATCAAGCAGGAGCTTGGTTATAGGCATGAAGTTGTAGACCGACAGCTTGCTCATGCCCCAAGAAATAAAATTGATCAAGCGTATGATCGAGCTCAATTTCTTGATGAGCGAAGAGTGATGATGCAGGATTGGTCGAACTTCGTAGATAAATGTGGAGCCAATGATGCAGCACTTTAAGCATATTCCAGAAACAGACCCAGAAAATGATTATGAATATCCATGGTCAATTGTCGAGGGGCGCATAAAAAATAATCAAGATTTTTGGGATTATATTGACGCTTGTTTGGAACGTAAAGCAGATAGCCCCATAAAATACAAAAACTTTAAAGTAAAATTGTGTGATTACCTTGTAAGGATACTCAATCAAAACCCACCTAAATCTGCAAAAGATAGAAGCCGAAAGCGTAAAGATGAGCTTGATACACTTCTTTCAATGGACAAGGGCGTAAAGGCTATTCGTAGCCGTCTGAACAACAGCTATCTTCAGCATGCACTGCATGAAATATTCATTGGCGATATTAAATCAAAACCAAGAAATAAGGATATTGATGAATTTCTTTTTTTTGATGATGTGCTTCTTAAGAAAGAGGAGATTGATGACGGCCTCTCCACATTGCTACAGGCTATTGATATAGCTATTGGGAATGTAGAAGGGGAGAAGGGAACTAGATCCGCTGATCCTAGAACTCACAACAAAGAAATAAAAAATAGTTTGGCTCTGTGGCTCGCTCACGGTCTTAATTATCTGGGTTTGAAACCATCAACGACTCCTAACAGTGATCTTGAAAATGTCTTTATTGGCTGTTGCGATGCTTTAGGTCTTAAACTTAAAGGGACAGGTGGTGAACATATTGAACTTGCCTGCAAAGAGCTTAATTCTAAAAAGTGTTAGGAATATTCCCCACACATCTTAGAACCTTGAATAGTCAGTATTGATTACCATCAGTCTCATTAACAACTAATGGAGACTGAAAATGAGCCGTATATTTATAAGAAAATCAGAAGTTCTGAGAAAGACCGGTGCAGCAGATTCAACGCTGTACTATTGGATTAAGAACGGAACATTCCCCAAACCATACAAGATAGGAGAACGAGCCTCAGCTTGGCTTCTCTCTGAAGTTGAAGAATGGATGGCCTCTAGAACTAGGGGGGTAAAATAATGACAAATTCTTCAAATACACAACCTCAACCCGATAAAACCAATGAAACCTACGCTATTAGCAATAATGAATTTTTGAAAGCTATCTACGGTGATTTGCCTGATAGTATTCGTGGGATGATTGTAAGTTCCAAAGGAAACCCAAATAAGAAAACGAAAGGATTTTGGAATGCAGAGCCATGGACGGCGGATAAACAAACACCTAAGAATCACAACAATTACTTCACCGTCTCGACCTTTAAACCAGATAAAAATGGTAAACACAAACGCCAGAAACAACTATTTCATAGTACGCACGCTATAATGTTGGATGATATAGGCACTAAAATACCTCTTGATAGACTAACTATTGAGCCCTCTTGGATCATAGAAACATCTCCAGGTAATTATCAGTTTGGCATTATTTTGGATGAACCTATTGCGGATGAAAAAGTTGCCGATAATTTAATGAAGTCGATTATAGATGCTGGCCTATGTGACCCTGGTGCAGGCGGTCCGTGCGCAAGGCTAGCGCGCCTGCCAGTGGCTGTTAATGGTAAACATGATCCTGAGTTTCAATGCAGCTTAACAAAGTGGCAGCCGGACATGAAATATAGCATTGATGAAATTGCTAAAGGCTTATCCCTTGATACTCGCAATACTGCGCACAAAAAGGTGAAAGTTGGACATGCTGAACAAATATATATTCCACGCCCTAGCGAAAATCCTATTATTTCAGTCCTCAAGTCCAGAGGGTTGTATAAAAAAGAAATAGATGAAAGCAAGCATGACATTACTTGCCCTTGGGTTGATGAACATACTGATTCAATCGACGGCGGTTCTGCTTACTTTATACCAGATGACCTATACCCTATAGGCGGCTTTAAATGCCACCATGGACACTGTGCAGAGCGCAATATTCACAATCTCCTTGAAAACCTTAGCATTGATGCAGCACGAGCACGTGTGAAGCCCATCATTCGTGCTATCAGTGGCGAAATGCACAATATAGTTGATCTGGCTGAACAGGAGCTTGCAAAAGTAGGGAAATATTATCAGCGTGGCGGTTTAATCGTAACTATTGTTAAGGATAAAACGACCCAAGAAACAATAATTAAGGACATAAGGCAAAACGCAATGCCTCCTATTCTATCCCGTTGTTCCACATGGGAAGGATACGATGGACGGAGTAAAAGTTTGGTCATAAAAGACCCTCCACAACGTGTTATTTCGGCTCTGATGGATGCCCCTGAATATAAACACCTTCCTGTACTTAAAGGCCTTGCGCATCAACCACACCTATCACCAGAGGGGAGCATTATAAATAAATCTGGCTATCACCCAGAAACGGGCATGTACGGTGTGTTTTTAGAGAAGGATTTTAACATCTCCGACACCCCAACGAAGAAGAATGCTGAGGATGCTTTGCAGACAATCTTAGGCCTTCTGAATGAGTTTCCTTTTGCAGATGAAGCAGACGGGGCAGCCGCATTATCGGCGATATTAACCGCCACTGTAAGAACTAGCCTGCCTCTAGCACCTATGTATCATGTTCGGGCACCACAAATCAGCTCAGGGAAATCATTCTTGTGTGAAATTATCAGCAAGTTTGCATCATCGGCGATTCCGACATCATCGCCCTTTCCACAAAATGACGAAGAATGCCGTAAACATATATTATCTGTTTTGTTACGTGCACCAGCAGTGGTTAGCTTTGATAACTTAACAAACGATATAGTCGCATATGATACTTTTTGCGCCATTTTAACATCTACCCAACTAACAGATCGGATATTGGGCGTTTCTAAAACCACAACGGTTAGTACACGCACTTTATTTCTATCGAATGGAAATAATGTAGGCCCGCTCCAAGATATGGCGCGGAGGTGTAACGTTATTAACCTTGATCCGGCATGTGAGATACCGGCGGCAAGAACTTTTAATAACCCGAATGTACTGAAAGAATTATCTGATAATCGTGCACTATATGTATCAGCGGCATTAACAATCATAAAAGCATGGATCACCTCTGGAAAACCAAAAGCAGACTGTAAAACCATTGCCAGCTACACTGAATGGTCTGATTATTGTCGACAGCCCCTCTTGTGGCTCGGCTTGCCTGATCCTGCATCGAATATGTTTAAAACGATGAGTGATGATCCTGAGCGCGAAACGCTTGGGCAGGTGTTGACGCTTTGGGATGAACTGTTTGGAAATACACCCAAAATGGTTAGAGATATTATAAATTGTATATCAGAACCGGATTTTGATGGTCCAGCGAGTGATTTGAAAGAACTTATTGAGGACATTGCCTTGGACAAACACACTATAAACCGTAGGCGTTTCGGCTCATGGATTAAGCGCAACGCTAATAAAATTGTTGGTGGTATGAAGTTTGTCCGGTATGAGGGGAAATTATCTGCCGCAGCGTGGCGGGTTGAGAAAGTATGAGTGTGGTTTTGTTGGTTTTATCGGATGAGTTGGGCATGATTCAAAATTTTGATGCTCACCGATATTGCACACCGACACAAGTGAGGGTTTGGCATGGATAAGCGCAATCCAAAACATTTAATTTCGGTAAAGAAATCGATAATGCGGCTGTTGATGTGTAACCCTAGAAAATGGTTTGGATCACAACTTATCACGGACCATCTGAGAGATTAACTGGGCAGAGATGTGAAACCAACTTCTTATCTGATGCAGCTGACTCTCAGTGGTCATGTTATACGTGCGTATAAGCCAAAACATCTTATTAAGTCAAAAAATGGCAGGCAAGAATTCATATATAAATGGAGTGGCAGACAATATCGGGATGAAATCGAACGCATTAAAGGGTTATGTTATGACGATATGACTCCAACCGATAAAGCTAAGCTCATGAGATGTCTCGGTGCACATTATCCTGATTTTCCAAGCTGGTATCAGCGTATGATTCTATAATTTACGCATAATAAAAATTCTTGCGCCAAGGTTTTGGTAATCTTGAAATCGTATAGCACCCTAAGAAAACCCATGTTTCACTCATAAATTCTCAAAACGCCCCTTTTTTGTATGTTCATATTGTTCTACAGTGTTCCCAGATCAGTAAGGGCACTGATCCGGGGCGTTTCAACCCCTCAAAGACGGCCTACACAGCATCAGGCCGTTATCAATGATGTTGCTTTCTCGACTTATGGTCGGGGAGGTGGCGGAATATAATAGCGCTTGCGTGAATACGCTGCGCCGTTTCTTTGACGGTTGAAAACTCCCTGGCTACCAGAGCCCACTGGTAGCTTTTTTATTTGTTTAATTGGGAGATTTAAAATGATTAGTACCATTATGGATTATATAGACACTAGCCTATTACCATGGGTGCTTACTGATGGCGCAACGGCGATGACAATCTGGCTTATCGGCTATTTTTTCACTTTGGGTAGTGCCCTATCTTTTCATATCAGCGACATTCTAAAAAAAGAGCTAGATATACAGTCAGAAACCCCCATTGTTCCAACAATTATGTTGTCCGTAATCTTTCTACTGTGTTGGCCATTTGCCTTGGGCTACCTAATCTTTTACAAGGATATTGAGTCAGATATAGAAAACCCATAAGTGCAGATTTCCCCCCTTATACTACCCCTTTGGCTTTAAGGAAGTGGCGTTAATCTCAATCCATAAATGGCGTAATTCCATTTCTAAAAGACTATTTTCTCTTTTATGGTGGGAATGAAACGTAGATAATTTTAAAGTAGAGTCATCATCTTCTAATTGAAGTAAGTCTTCTTTCGCCCAGCCTTTCTGCTTATTTTTAACGAGTTCTTCGATCCATTCTCTGACTTTCTTATTCCAGAAATCTCTACTCTCACTTTGCACATATCCAATCATTGCGCCAATTTGATGATTTGCGCCGTGATGGCCAGCTTTAAATCTCTGAATTCCACCTGTCGAAGAATACTGGCTTATGACGTATTCCCGCTTGTCTCGATCTTTGGCCTTTGGTGTAGGCAATCTCTTACATTCAATCGGCATTAAAGAATCGTATTGAGTGTAATTGCGCCCATCCACCTGAATTTTAGCATTACAAGGCGCTGGCACTAGATCAATTTTCCTGCCTTTATTTTCTTCATCCGCTTCTTCTGTTCTAAACTGCAACATATCCCATCCGCTGGACCTACGAGTGGCACTATTAAGATGCGCACATAAATGTGAAGTTAATATTGTCTCAGAGGTTTCTGATGGTCTGTCAGGGTCATCGCGCCATTTTGGCAGCTCCTCTTTTATAAAGTTGAGAAGTTCATGTAAAAATGTGGCTGGCGAGTGCAAACCAGCACTTAGAGAACCTGAAAAAGAAGGAGTGTCCGGTATATTTGCCAACATCAACTAAAACCCCTGCGCTCTTAAATCTGCGAGAACTTCGTCAGCATCGCGCAAAGCAATAGACCGCAGCCAATAACGCATTCGATCAGGCTTTAATAAGAAAATAAAGTTGCCGTCATAAATGCGGGCAATACGAGTAACATGAAGGGTTGTTCCTCTTTGCTTATGGAACAGGCCGTTTAGCTTATCCTTTAATTCATCAGCGCCGTGCCAATCCACTGTGCCGTTACCAAAAACAAGGGGCTGGCAAATAACCCCAGGCCATGATTGTGGCGCAAGGGATTGCATCTTCTTCTTTTTATAAATTGTATTAATCTGCTGGGTGAAAACATCTGCAAAGCTATCGAGTGCTTTGTGGGCGCTTTCTTTCATTGCTATAGAGTCTTCACCTAATCGTATCAAGTCGCGATAATGGTCTATAATATCATCAACAATAATTTTCTCGTTTGCACTAAGATCAAGGTCTCTATTTTCAGGATATGGAAGTGCTTTAATGTCATTTAAACCAACCCAGCTAGCTTTCTGTGTAAAGGTAGTCATCCCACCAGAAGTCACAAAAGCTTGAAACGTCCTTTTTTCTTTTTTCAACCAAGAGGCTATGTTTTTTATTTTATTTGCATCAACCTTTGGTGCACAAATACCGGCAATTTTATGCTTATACACATAAGCACCTTCGAGGAAGTACCTTGATGTTAAGTCTTCATGCTCATGAATTAAAACCATCGGACTTATAAATCGTTTTGCTGTGCGAGGAGATATAAAATCTGTAACTTTGAATCGCTCTAAATTTTCAAGACTTGCGTCTTCTTTTAAATGCCGCGTTTCTAAGAGAGGTTTTCCTGTAATATATGGTGCTTTATTAACTGCTCCCGCCTTGCCAACTATAAAACCTTCTCCGCAATCCCAGTCTTCCTGATTCTCAACAAATTGCCCTAATGTTCTGAATTCTTTTAATCGATCTACAAAACCTAATACACGCCCACCACCCAATAAATCAGAACGCCAAACTCCATCATTTTTTAAAACAAGATCGCGAGGTAACCAGTGCAAATCATAATAATCTATATCAAAGCCTTGTTCAGCATTCGCTCGTCCACTGCGACGAAATGTTGCATGAAGAATTTTTCTATCTTCTGGAGGTTTTGTTGCATTGGCGACAACTACGATAACTTTTGTATCGGCCCCGCCTTTATGGAAGAGCCCCCGTATAGAGATAAAGTCCAGAATTTCTCTTACATCCCACTTGGCTATAAAATTGCGACGAAACTCTAATGATCGCTGATTGTATAAAAAGTTATATTGTTGAAGCATGCTGAGAACGCCGCCCTCAGCGACCATTTCCATTGCTTCATGTAAAAAGAGATAGGCGAGTTGCTTGTCTGGCAATGAGCCATGAGCTTCTTTATATTTTCGATAACTTTTCTCTGCTCCGGAAGTACTCAGCTTGGACTCAAAAGGCGGATTTCCAACGACAACTCCAATAGGTTCCTTTATAAGTTTCTGCTCTTTCGCATCGAAGAAACAAGAATGATGTAATGTTTTTCCGGCCAAAGGAGGAAATAACTTAATACTCGAGCGCAGATCTTCAGGCTCTAGCGCGTCACACAGCGCTAGGCATAGGCTAAAGGCGGCAAGTTCTACCGCACCTTCTTCCAAATCAATTCCGTGCACCTTTTTAAGGAGACGCGCTAGAACTGCCTTCTTGGGGCGTTTCCAATCATTGCGGATACGCCAATGCAAAACTAAACGCTTATACGCTTCAACCAAAAAGACACCAGAACCGCATGACGGGTCCATTATGACCTCGTTACATTCCTGTAAACGATCAAGACGTTCCCAACTCAAAGCTTCTTCCAGCATGAGGCGAACGAGGAATGGTGGCGTGTAAACGGAACTGTCGCTATTCTTTACAAAAAGTTGGTAGATATGGCTGATTAGCTCTACTGGTAAATCTTTAAAGGAATACAGTTGCCAAAGAGTAAGTTGTCCCCCTACGTCTTCTCTCCCTTCAACAAGCCGCGCAAAACGGCTCAGTTGAGTGCTCGTTCTTAAAGCCTCTCGATCATCATCGTTAAAAGTAAAAACATGACCATTAAATCTTTCTTCCAGAACGTCCAACAATTCAACTAGCGCTTCTCCGTCAGCCAACACATGGAAAAATTTTGTAGCCCCCGTAAGGAATTGCCCAAAATATTCTGTAGAAAATGCACCGCGCTCCTCAAGGTAAGCGATCAGTAATGACAAAATTAATAATTTTCGTCGAAGATGTTCTTTAAGTACGCCTTCTTCATTTAATTCAGCATTAAGCTGTTTTACAGCATCAATAAGACCTTTATGAGCGGCCTTTGTTGAGGACAACATTGCCTTGCAAGTTTTAGGGTCATCCCAAAGCGTGCCGTTATATAAGCGTGACGCATCCCACCAAGCATCACTATTATTAATGGCCGCGGCTGTCTTAAGAGTCTCAATCGGTTTGCAGATTAACTCTCCGGCAGGGGATACGAAGTCAGGCTTATGGGCGCAGCGAAAAAGTTGTATCAGGCCGCGTGTTTTACGATAGAGTAATGGGACACCTCCCCAACTCCAAAGGCGCTTATGCAGTTTTGCAAATTCTTCATCGCCATCTGAATCGCTGGAAACAAAAATAAAAGCTTGTGCGACAGGGGGGCGACCATTACGCTCAGCCTCAAAAAAAACTGAGTGAGCGCCATAGGCTTTCGCCTTCTCGATCATATAAACTTCTTCAGGGGGGCGGTCAGCGTGAGTGTATCCCTCTACCAGCACAAGGCCATCAACAACAGCATCCCGTGAAGTCGTTGTAAGATTGGCTAGCCATTGCCGAGAGTCGTCCATACGCGTTTTCTGTCTTGTTTTTTGATTAAAAATCAATGAGTTATATACCATATCCTCGCAAAAGGAAGTTTTTGCGTGAATGCAGCGCATAAAGTATAGTTGACTTTTCCTCCAAAAAAAACCCTGCAGAAAAAACAAACTGTTATGATAATTAGGTAAAAGATAGAAAACCCACTACCTGCCACCGTGGCAGCGTTTATATTTTTGACCTGAACCGCATGGGCATTGTTCATTTCGTCCTATTTTTCGCTTTTTCAGAAAGGGCAAAGCGCCGGGAATAGCTGCCAACGCATTTGGCGGCGGAACCTGCCTTTCTAAGTGGACGTTTCCTGCTGCAATGGTTTCAATAAATTGAGATCTCTTATCAAGCTCTTCTTTTTCTTCTTCGGTTCCACCATATTCCAGTAAAGCTTTCATTTCTTTTCTTGCTGCTTCGATTTCTCCACACCATGCCAAAACTATGGCGTACATACTCCGCACAGCAAGAATCATGTCAGTTAGCTTGAACTCAGAAACATATGGCAAGACATGATTTTCCATGATTTCCCTCGCGCCCACGGGGTCTGCCATAATATCAAGGAAATCATCAATTGCCTGCAAGCCTGCTTCAACTGCTGATCTTGCAGCCTGAGCTGCTCCGTAGAATTTCATGGCATGAATACGGCGAAGCATTGGAGGTTGATTTAACTCTACTCTTGCGTGAGACCATAAAGACAAAGTGTCAGCCAGCCGTTTTAGGTCTTCATGATCTAAGGGTTTTGGCAACATATTATAGAATTGCTTACTATTTTTCATAAACATATCACCTTCCTTAATTCCGAGAGAGTGGTAATGTTCGGTAATTAAAGGATCGAGTAAATGAAGAGCTTTTTTAAACGCTTCCGCTCGGAAGAGAGCAATGGCATGATTATAACGCAATATCCTAAACTCAGGCGTTTGAGCAGAAACCAATTTTTTTCCGTCACGATAAAGGCGCTCTATTTTTTTCTTATCTTGTGAAGCCCCTGCAGCAGCAAGCTCTTTAAAGCAGAGCCCTAGACTTTCATACTTTCCGAGTCCCCCTTCTTCAATTAAACGGCGCATTTCAATGAGCCGTTCTTCTTTAGGAATGCCCCCGTCACGACTTTCCCAATATGCCAAAGCATCGTGAGCCCAGTAACGATCATTTATATTTGCTTCAACATCTTCTGTGACATTCTCAATTTCGACACGCAATGTTCGCTGATCCCCTTGTTCGTGAAACATTTCATGTGTGGCAAGGTCAGCAAGGACATTAGATCTTCCAATACGTGGCAGTATTCTAATAAGTGCATTTAAGCGTGGAATATTCCTCTCCTTAGGTAAGGAAGTGATCAAAATATCATGTAGATGTATCAAGGCACTTTGCTCGAGAGGTTCAGGAAAGCCATTTCTTTCATTGCTTGCTAAAGGCCTAAGTGCATCGTGTAAGCCCATTCTATTCCCCTGAAAGCCAATGACTATGGAAGCTCGTCGTAGTTTACGTAGCACCTCAGCAACAGCGGTAGGGGGCTTTAGTGTTAAGCTCAATAATGAAGTGGCCTCTTCTTCAGTCAAAGGAACATCAGATAAACTAAAGAGCCCGGCTGCTTTGCGAGCATCTTTGCTTAATGTTTCAAAAGCATCAGATAAAATGATCTCTTGGGCGGTTTCTTCTGTGTGAACCCTGGCCTCTATAGCATCACATAATTTATCTGCATTTCCTCCATAACTTGAAACAGTTAAAGATACAACGCTTTGTACATATAAGGGAAGCCCGCCTGTTAACCGTAGAACTCTTTCAGCACATCCCACGCTTACAGGGCAATTTTCCTGATTAAACTCCGCAGCTATATCATCCTGTGACCAGCCAGAGAGTGTTTCTGCTTTGATACCAAAACGTGCTTCAACTACTGACCTTCCTTCCCAAGGTTGAGCGAGTAACAAAAAATGAATGTTCGGCGCCGCATTTATTACTTCTTTAATAGAGTCAGCGCTCATTCTTTGGACATTATCTAAAACGACTGTTACCTGAAGGTTTTCTTTTTTAAGCTGTGTAGCGCAGGCACGTAATACACCAATTCCACCGCTTTCAGCAAAAATAGCTCCTCCCATCTTCTGTTCCCGCCCGCCAATAAAGCGTGCCGCTAATTCGCGGGCTAGGGCATTTGCTACTGATGCTGCTGGCATATCGCCAACATCATAATAAATGGCAGCGCTTGGGCAATGAAGTACGGCTTGAGATGCCCAAGCCGTTTTTCCTGCTCCGGAAAATCCAGTTAAGAGTCGGACTTTAGATTCACTGGTGAGCGGAGGTTCATCACGTTGCGGCCTATAATGGAGAGGAGGATCTGGAAAGTCTTGAAGCTGTGTTAGGAGTTGTTCAAGGAGAGTGAGTAGTTGGTTTGCCTCAAATTTATGCTCTTCGGCCCCAGCCGCAGCGTGTTGAACTTTTGCGACAAGTTTTAAAACCAATGTCTCGGGGGGTAATGTTCCAAATGGTACATTAGCGGCGGCTTTAGTACACCAATGAATAGCAGAATTTATATCTGGCCATGCAGGTGGCAGTAAGCCATCTGGAGAATTTTCCGGCGTGCTTATATTTATGTCTTTTGGCCAGTCGTTACTCTTCAATTGCTTTGCTAATTTAGGTCCGGGCTCTACGTTAGCTATGATATTGAGTATTGGCGTACCGGAACGCTTATTCTCTAAATGCGCTTGGCGGAGCTCTTCAAATCTTTCTAGTGCATCCATAATATCCCCTGGTTGAAGCGGCTTGGACCGCGTTTTGACTTGCAGGTAATATCTATGGGTTTGAGTGACGAGCTCAATATCTTCATCACGCTCTACGATAACGATATTGTCTTGCTGGCGACCGCAAGTAAGGAGGCAGGCTGTAGCGTATAGATGCTGATATAGGAAGCCACGGTGTACAGATTCAATACGTAGAAGTTGTGCAGGGTCTAGCGGTAAACCAAGGGTACTTCTGTTACTGATTTCGGTATTTACGGTTGGTTTTTGAGCTTTCATATCCACTAATCAATTTTGTTGTAAATATATGTATATCAAATAGATTTACCAGTTTGTTGCTCTATGTTCTTTAAAATAATTTTAAGCGGTAATGACCACCCACTCTAACTAAGTCAGGGCGTCCTTTCAAGACTGGATCCACGTCAAAACACCTACAATTATCGTTCATTATTAACCTAACTTTTCTGAAATTACAAATTTTTCTGCGTAGGTGGGCACGTGTTTTCATTATTTGTTTTAGGGGTGGCCCCGAGGGGGGTGTGCTAAAATCCCATAGACTTTACCTTCTCGTATCCCGATAGGAATGAGTTCAGGGGGTATGACTGGGGGTACAGACAAAATGTGAATATATATAAATCAAGTCAGATCAATTGCTTACATTTAACTAATGAAGGATGCCCCTCCACCATTTACCTCTTCACCGACATTCATCTAAGGCCATGTATATCACCAAATGGATTTTTAAAAGCGAAATTGTACCAACTTTAGTCCCTTACATGCATCATCCAGATGATCGCCATAAACACCCCTTTTGCACGGGGGAGGATGATAGTGCTGAGTAGGAGGATGAAGAGGATCGAGTACAGGGTTTCAAGAGCCGTGTTGTCGATCCCTTGTTCCAACAGCCAGAACACAAAGGGCATGGATAAGTGTCCGGTGATTAAAATTGTTGCCCATGCGGGGCCGTCATCTGCGCGCAAGGGGGCGAAGGCAAGGCCACAATGCGTGCATTTCTCTAAGGGCGTTATATAGCGATGGAGCATGCTAGCCTCACCACATGCAGGACATTTTCCGCGCAGTCCGCGTTTAATGGCTTGAGATGTCGTCGGTGGCAATGCCATGTGCCGAACCTTAAGGTTTTGCGGGTTTTTCACGCACTGTAAATGTTGGCGTTTTGGGCAGCGTTGGTGTTGTTGTTTTACCAAAATCGGCAGCGGGTGCGGCGTTGTAACATGTTACGGGCAGCTCCAGAAGGTCAGGCCATTTATCAACCCATCCCTCGTCATAGCTTGCCTCTTGCACCACCATTGTTTGTACACAATTTGTTGGTGGCATTGCCTGAAGGTAACTGTGCAGCACAGCAGGGGGGACATAAGTGTCCTGTCCGCCGATAAAGTGGTATTGCGGCATTTTTGTCAGGGTGCTGGCCTCTTTAACCGGATTTAGTGATCCGTTTAATACGGGCGCGCCTGACGTTGCGCTGTGGGTTTCGTGATCCAGTATCCCCGCAACGGTGCGTATGGAAAGGATGTCTGTGCGCTTTGTTGCCAGTAATGTTGCGATGGCTGCACCGCCGGAATATCCAATAAGGTTAAAGCCGTGAATATCATAGCGGGTTGCTATGTCATCAAGTGCTGTGTCAAAAGATGCTATGACTTCGGCAGAAAAGCGTTTGTCTTTCCAAATGCTTTCATCGCAGACATCGCCCTTGGACAGCATTGCTGTGTATTGGCAGGGGCGCGCGACAAAAATAACATTGTCTGCGCGGTCTTTTGATGCAAGGTGCAGTGCAACTGGATTTTTAGGGGTAGGGTCTAATTCCCATTCTTCAACGGATGTGCTGACGGCACCATCTCCCGCGATATAGAGGTTGGCAACGCCGCCACGATCATGAATGCGTTCATAAGAGCGAAGCAGATAAGGGGCAGCGGCAATATCACGTTTTATCATCCATGCCGGAGAGGCAATGCGTTGGGCTGTCTCTGCCCTCATATAAGGGAGTGTTGTCGCAATACAACCACTTAGGGCAAGCGCAGCAAGCAATCCTGCTTTTATGGAGAGGGAGTCAATAAATTTGTTCAGCTTCATATGGATAAACCGCGTTAAGTATTAGATAAAATTTAAGTCTTGGCAGAACGCTATCACTTCTGATGGAACGAATCACTACCTCGCGAAAAGTTTTCCTCAACTTTCCACCGTTTTTTTAAGAAGGGGTGTTAAGGCTTTGTATTGAAATGCCGAAAATGGTGGTGTATTTGTATCTTTATGTGGTGAGCGCATGGATACATCGAGTTATATCAGTGACCTGGGTGTGTTTCTTGTAGCGCTGGGTGGCTGGCTATTTAATCGTGAGTTCAATGGGGGTGTGGTCGGATGGTCTTTCCCATGCGCGTGGGGCTTTGTTTATTGCGCAGGATATCAGGCGATCGGCGATTGTGGGGGAGAGTAGGAAGTGATCGATACGAATGCCATTGTCTTTTTGCCAAGCGCCTGCTTGATAATCCCAAAAACTATATTGTCCTGCGCGGTTATCCAATGCGCGGAAAGCATCTGTCAGGCCTAGATTTATTAAGGATCGGTATGCACGGTGTGTCTCAATTCGAAACGCAGCGTCTCCTTCCCAGTCTTTAGGGGCGTGGCAATCGCGATCTTCAGGGATAACATTAAAGTCACCCCCTATAACAAAAGGGGTATCATTATCGCGCAGTTCTTTCAGGCGCGTATAAAGCCGTTCCATCCATTTGAGTTTATAGTCATATTTATCACCGATAGGGTTGCCGTTGGGTAGGTAAATGTTAATTAGGCGCAGGCCGTTTATGTCGGCTTCTATATAGCGTGCCTGTTCATCTGTTTTATCGTTTGGCAGTGCCTCCAGAACAATATTAATCGGGTGTTTTGAAATCAGGGCAACGCCGTTATATGCTTTTTGGCCGACGGCGCAGGTTTCATATCCTGTGCCGCTGAAAGCGTCCGTTGGAAATTCAAGGCCTTTCAGCTCTTGAATCATTAAAACATCAGGCGATTCGTCGGCGAGATAGCGCAGGACATGATCCAGCCGCGCTTTGATTGAGTTGACATTCCACGATACGATTTTCATGACGGGTAGGGTATCAGTTTGGCAAAAGAGAACAAGAGTTGATTTTATGGGAAGTGTTTTGCTATAATGCTTTCAATAAAGGTTAAATATAACCAATAAAAATAAACAGGGTGCATAATGGGAAATAACAGAAATTTAGTTTTGGTCGGTAAAATTAACCTCGATATTTATGCAGGGTCGGGTGATGTTACGTCTCTGGACGATACTAAAGATTTTGCCTCTGGTGGTATGGGGGTGTCTCTGGGCGGGGCTTCGGCGAATGTTGCGCGCGCGATCAATACGTTGTCTCGTGTTTATGATGATGCCGGATCAACCAAAATAATAACCCGTATTGGCGAGTCGTCCGAACATGCGGGGTATAAAGATTTTGGTGAACACCTCTTGTCACAGCATGTGTCTGATATGACTTTTCGTTTACTTCAGCATGAAGGTGTGAATTATGCAGATGTCGCGGCGGGTAAAGCTGGCCCCGGTATTGCGAAAAGTATTGTGTCTAATTTTAAAGGTGGGCGTCATATATATAAGCAACAACCCTTGGCCGAACAATTTAATGCATCGAATGATGGTTTAGTCACTAGCGTTAAGCCTATTGTTGAGGCTGAAACTGCCGGTGCATCTTATGTTTTTGTTGATCCTGCGCGTCCACATCTTTCTAATATTGCGGCCAATGTGTGTGAGGAAAAAGGCATTCCCTCTATTGTTGATCATGGATTAAAGGCATGGCCAAAAGATGCGGGTAAGGCTGCGTTGTTGGAAAATATCCTTAAAAAGGCAGATATTTTGATCGTGCCAGGGGATGCGTTTGTTCCGGGAATGGAAGAAGGGAAGAAAGATTCCGATAAATTGTTTGAGTTGCTGCAGGGTAAGGAATATAAGGCGCGCACTATTATAATGTCCGATGGTATTGATCCTGTGCGTTTATCGCATAATGGTAAGGTGTCTGAAATTCCCGTAACGCCTGCAGAAAACCCGATTAATGTGAGTGGCGCGGGTGATACGCGCGATGGCGCACTTATGTTCTTTCTGTCACGTGGCGAAGAAATGGAAACCGCAGTTGCGAAGGCCACAGAAATGGCAACAATTCGTATTCAGTATTACGGTAATGAATGGGAAGATCATATTTTTAAACATGTCATGGATAACCCATTATTTGATGATGATCTTGCAGAATTGGCGACAAGCCATAGTAAACCCAAGCAAAGCCTTCTTCCTGATGCAGCGAATGATCCTGATGGTGGGTATGATGAACTGGGACAAGCATAGAAGGCTTGTTTAGCGCACTTTTTCAATGCCTTCACTAAATGAATTAAAATTTGCACTAAAATTATAGTGGCAGGTGGAGTCTTTCAGGATAATTCGCATTTTAATGTATTGGTCTAAACTGCATGTTGCCCCTGTAGCAGAGCTTATGCTGTAAATAGAATTATGTGATCTTCCATGATTTTCTTTGTAATCAATATCAGGGCAATGTTTTTGCCATTTTTGGGCAATTTCACGCCCTATTGTGGTTTTCCCCCATATTTCGAACAGGTCTGGTGGGGTTTTGTCTGTTTTGTTCTTGGGATTCCATGGTATCCCTGAGTAGCTCCAAGATATTTTCTCTACAATATAAGGGGAGGAGTAATCCTGCGTTCTTTCTCTCGGATGCGCATACACTTTAACCTTTCGTTGTGGGGCCAATGGTTTCGTAACGGGTGCATTGCGGCTTGTGTGTGTGGTGGGTGGCCCTTTTAGAAATCTCTTCGATGTCTTCTTCACGGCCTTTGGCTGCGGTAGATCGTCATAAGAATAATGATATCCTACCCCGCGAAGTATGCCGTTTTTGAACTTAATGCCTTGGTTTGCGAGCTGTGCCCGTAATGCGGGCTCATGCATACCAAGATTAAAGCCCCTAACATTATGTGTGCATTGTTGCGCCGATGCAATTTGTGGCAAAATAAAGCAGGATAAAAGGGCGATGGGAAGGGCTTGTATTGTTCTTCTCAAGGTAATGCCCCGATTTTAAATGGGTTATAGTGAACTAGGGCGAGATATTCTACATCACCGAGAAAGAAGTGCCACACCCGCAGCCCGATGTGGCGTTCGGGTTGTTGATTTTAAATTCTGATCCGATAAGCCCGTCTTCAAAGAAAACTGTTGCGCCATCCAGAAAGCCCATCGATATATCATCGGTCAGGATACTGCCTGCGAATTCGATATCTTGCTCTTTGCGTTCCTCGGTCAGCTCCAGATTATATTGAAAACCGGAGCATCCACCGCCATCGACGCGCACACGCAACATCAGGGAATCTTTCCCCTGTGTCTTACGAAGTTCATTTATACGCTTTACGGCGCTGTCATCTATATTTAAGCTCATGATATTATTATATCTCTTTCATCTGTGAATGAGCAACCTAAAAGGGTGAAATAACATGGAACAAACATCTTATAATTATTGTGCTTTGCCGTTGGCATCTTACGCGTGCAAGCCTGAACAAACGTTGGGGCGGGTGCATGATGAACCGGAAAGCAGACATCGTACGCCGTTTCAACGCGATCGTGACCGTATCATTCATTCCAGTGCGTTTCGCCGCCTGAAGTATAAAACGCAGGTGTTTGTGTATCATGAGGGCGATCATTATCGCACGCGTTTGACCCATACGTTAGAGGTCGCGCAGATTGCCCGTACCTTGGCGCGTGCCTTTATGGTGAATGAGGATTTGGCGGAAACCATTGCTTTGGCGCATGATTTGGGGCACACACCTTTTGCTCATATGGGGGAGGAACACCTTAAAGACGCGATGGAACATTACGGGCGTTTTGAGCATAACGACCAGTCTTTAAGGGTTTTAACCACATTGGAGCGCAAATATCCGTTATGGAATGGCCTTAACTTGACGTGGGAAACGTTGGAGGGGGTGGTCAAGCATAATGGCCCGATGACTAAGGAGCCATACATCGCCGTGCGGGAATTACAGGAACAAATGGATTTGCGATTGGATACTTATGCATCGATGGAGGCGCAGGTGGCGGCGCTTTCAGATGATATCGCCTATAACAACCATGATGTTGAAGACGGAATACGAGCCGGATTGTTTTCTATTGATGATTTGGAAGAGATACCGATTTTATCAAGGGTTATTGCCCAAGTGCGGAAAAACTATCCTGATATAGAGGAGCGTTATCTGGTGCAGGAATTAAAACGCGACATGATTGGCGTTATGGTGGACGATGTTTTGGCGGAAACGCAGAAACGTTTGGATAAGGTAAAACCCGAATCACCTGAGGATATCCGTATGGCGGGTATGGCGGTCGTTGCCTTTTCCTCAGAAATGTATGAAGACGTACAGAAACTAAGGCATTTTCTCTATAATCGTATGTATCGTCACTACACAATTAACCGTATAGGGTTGAAGGTTGAACGCATCGTTGGTGACCTATTTCAGGCTTTCCACAAGAATTATAAACTATTTCCAGACAACTGGCAGCAACGCGTTGTAGAGGCCGAAGCGGTAGATAATGAGCGCGAGAGAGCCAGAATCGTTGCTGATTATATTGCCGGAATGACCGACCGTTATGCCATTCGGGAGCATGAAAGGCTCTTTGACCTTTATTGGGATTTGCGCTAGGTTTTTACGATCTAATAGCTTTGCTTTTGCTGCCGATTCGTTCGCGTTTTAAGTCGAAGCTTCGAATGCTACTTGTGTAAAATTAAGGGACCTAAAGACGATGAGTCAGGATAATCAGTTTCACCAATATGGTTATAACCACTATTTGAAGGCGCCAACAAGGCCGCAATCAAATCCGCGTTTGGGCGGCACAACGCGTGAGAATATTTTGCGCAAGGTGCAAAGTCCTATGGTGGCAACAGTGGCTCTGATCGCTGCTGCGGCTTTATTTGTCGGGGTTATTGTCGCGACATACCCATCAGGTGATGATGCGCAAAAACAAATTCCGATTATAAAGGCCGATCTTCGCCCTATTAAAACTTTACCTGTGGATCGTGGCGGTATGGCTATTCCGCATCGTGACAGCACAATTCTGGCACGCGCCGAATTACCGGCTATGTCCAGTGATAGGCAAGAAATTGAAAACCTGTTTGCGCGTACCAGCGAGGATTTGGTGACCAAAGAACAGGCGATAGAACGCGCAATGGCGGAACATCCAATGGTGCCTGCCGTGCTTTCCATTCAAATGGAGCAGAATAATACTCCGACATTATTGCGTGAAGAGCCTCAGCAAGAGGCTGTTCCTAGTGCAATGAAATCTGCCGCTGTTGAGGAACATGATGTTGTCGTCATTGAGCCGAGCTTTGAATTGAAAGAGCCGACAGCCAAAGATATTTTGCAAAAAATAGGTTCTTCCAGCAGGAATTCGCAAGACGATAGTGCGGTATTTAGTGCCAAAGTTGCCTCGGCGGCGATGTCTGTGAAGCCGCGTAGATCCCAAATGCATGCGGCGGCAACATCGCCTGAAACACTGGAATTTGTGCGCGGCATTTTGAATGCAAAAACACAAACAATGCAAGCCGAGCCGAGTGCCGCAGATATGACTGCGATTGCTCCGGCTGTTGGCGCAGGATCAGCGGTAAATATTACCTCAGGCTCTTATTTCGTGCAGTTGGCCAGTATTACAGATGCAACGCGGGCGGGTAAGGAATGGTTTAAGATGCAGGCTAAATACGATGTTCTTGCTGGATCAAAGTTCCGTGTGCAAGAGGCCGCGTTAACCCGCGGAACATTCTATCGTATTCAGGCCGGGCCGATGAGTAAATCCAGTGCGAATGCGGTTTGTGATGCTTTGAAACAGGCAAATAAACCTGGAGGGTGTCTGGTTGTCAAATAACGCGCAGGCGCGTGGTTTTGCAATTGGCGCCGAAGAGTCTCTTGCTTGTATTTTTTCCTTATCAGGGACGACTTTAACGGATCATGAAACCGCGTTGTTTCGCGCCTCTAATCCGTTTGGCTTTATTTTGTTTAAGCGCAATTGTGATAATCCCCAACAATTAAAAGAATTAGTGGCAAGCCTGAAAGAGATTGTCGGGCGTGATTGTCCTGTCCTGATTGATCAAGAGGGCGGGCGTGTTCAACGCTTGCGCCCCCCGCAGTGGCGCGATTATAAGCCAATGCAATATTTCGGTGACCTGTATAAGGATAATCCTGAAAAGGCTCTGGAGGAGCTGCGTTTCGAGAGCCTGCGTTTGGCGGAAGAATTGCTTGATAATGGCGTGAATGTGAATTGTGCGCCTGTGCTGGATTTATTTTTTGATGGGGCGCATGATATTATCGGGGATCGCGCTTTTTCTGCTGATCCTGAAATTGTCGGACGGCTTGGTTTGTCTGTTTGTCGGCATTTTTTGAATGCAGGTATCACACCGATCATTAAGCATATCCCCGGTCATGGTCGCGGGGCAGAGGATAGTCATTTGGAATTGCCTTATATTGATGCTTCCTATGATGATTTATCCTCGCTGGACTTCGCGCCGTTTCGCGAGATTTCAAAATCCGAGGTCGGGCGATCCGTTTGGGCGATGACCGCCCATATTGTTTATGAGCATATAGATTCAAAGCATCCGGTTTCCGTATCACCTGATGCGATCACCAATATTATCCGCAAAGATATTGGCTTTGAAGGTATCTTGATCGGTGATGATTTGGATATGAAGGCTTTGGATGCTTATGGTGATGCCGCAACAAAAGCGTTGGAAAGTTTGAGTGCGGGATGTGATTTGGCGCTTTATTGTGCCGGAGAAGCCAGTAAAATGGATGATTTAGCCGAAAGCTTGCCAAAAATTAGTGAAATAACGCTAAATCGCCTAAAAAATGCACATTTTTCAAGGGAAAGTGTCGTGTAATGGTCGGAAATGTAAGTGCAGTGCAAGAAAATGCACAGGATATGAACGTCTTCATTGAAGATGATGGTGAAATGTCGAAGGTAGATCATCTGTTGCTGGATATTGATGGTTATGAAGGGCCGATTGATGTTCTGCTGGAGCTGTCACGTAATCAAAAAGTTGATCTTGCCAAGATATCTATATTAGAGTTGGTGCGTCAATATCTGAGCTTTATTGAGCGCGCGCAGGAACGCAACCTTGAACTTGCCGCAGAATATCTGGTGATGGCGGCGTGGTTGGCTTATCTTAAATCGCGGCTGTTCTTACCTAAGGAAGAAAACAGCGATGAGCCAAGCGCCGAAGATATTGCACAAGCCCTGCAATTCCAGTTACAGCGTTTAGAAGCCATGCAAAAGGCGGCGGATAAATTGTTGGCATTGCCGCAATTGGGGAAAGAGATCTTTGCGCGTGGCCAGCCGGAGGGGCTGGAAATGAATATTGTGACGCAGTGGAATGTGTCGCTCTATGATATGCTGAAGGCCTATGGTGATATCGAACGCCGCAAAGAGGCCAGCCATTACGATCTGCCGACTTTTGATTTAATGTCAACAGACAGTGCGATGTCACGTTTAAGCAAAATGTTGGGTAATCTGCCTAAAAAAGGCACGCATAGTGTCTGGGCAACGCTGCACAGTTTTATGCCTGAAGATATAGAGAATAACCTTTATGGTCGTTCAACTTTGGCCTCTACCTTTACGGCGGGGCTTGAATTGGCCAAGCAAGGCGGGTTAGAATTTAGGCAAGATGGTTTATTTCGTCCGATTTATATGCGCAAAACGCAAAGTGGTGACAAGATGAATGATAGCAAAGAAAATCAAGATGTGGATGAGTAATGATTAGCGATGAATATCTTCAAACTGTCTTGATGTTGCTGGGCGTACCCGAAAATTTGTTTTCTGTTGCCAGTCCTTTGTCTGTTTTGTTTGTCTATATTTTTAGTACACGGATACTGGTTTTTATTTTGTCTATTGTTATTTGGGCGATGCTTTTTTTGTTTAAGTCGCGCTATGATGTGGGTATAAAACAACAAACGAAGGTGCGTGAGAAACACAGCAAAACGCATCGTTATGATATGAAGGATCCATTTAAAATGGAGAAAATTAAGAAACCAAGCCTGTTAGGTATGGCGATGCGGGGGGTAATATTGCCCATCATGGTCATTTTTATCGCGCTATCAGTTGCAATGAGTATAGTTAATGTCTGAAAAAAACAATCATATCCGCCTGTTAGAGGCGCTTTTATTCGCATCAGGTGAGCCGATGAGCACTGCTGCGTTGCATGAACGTATGCCTGATGATGCGGATGTCGGTGGTTTGTTGATGGAGCTTCAAAAACATTATGCGGATCGCGGTGTTCATTTAACTGATACACAAGGGCAATGGGCGTTCCGCACGGCGCATGATCTTATGGATGATCTGAATGTAGAAAAGCAGGTCAGTAAGAATTTGTCTCGCGCGGCGATGGAAACGTTGGCTATTATTGCTTATCACCAACCTGTTACCCGCGCAGAGATTGAAAATGTCCGCGGCGTTGCAACGCATAAGGGGACGCTGGATACGCTGATGGAGATGGGGTGGATTAAACCCGGGCGGCGGCGTGAAACGTTAGGGCGTCCATTGACATGGGTGAGTACGGCGGGTTTCCTCGATCACTTTTCGCTGGAGAGTCTTATCGATTTGCCTGGTATGGATGAAATGAAGGCTTCGGGCTTATTAGATCGTCGTCCGGCCATTGATACCATACATCAAGACGACCTGTTCACTGGACAATCTGCGCAAGAAGGCGTAGAAAGTGATGAACGTGTCGATGATGAAGATATCGATACGCGTGAAGAAGAGATGGAAGGACTATAAATATGGCTCCCGGTGTATTACAGATTGCAGTTGTTATTTTGCTGGTTGTTGTTTTGTTCGGTGCAGGGCGTATTCCGACCATCATGGAAAATCTTGCCAAAGGTATTAACAGCTTTAAAAAAGGTTTGAAGGATGAGGATATAACATCCGATTCTTCTAAAAAATCAAAAAGCGACACAGATAACGGTGAAGACGCATAGAATGTTTACACAGGTTGTGTTGCCGTGGTGGGGCTGGGGTTATTTGCTAGTCGTTTTAACGATATTTGTTACCAGCTTTTTTTCTGAAAAATCTTTGAATATGAACGAGGTAAGCGCATCGGCTATGTCTTTGTTTTCTATCTGTGTTTTTGTCATTGGTTTTTATAATCCGTTGGTGGTGCAGTTCTTGGGTATTCTGATTATTCCGATGACATTAATTGGGATTTATTGGGAATTTACCAGCGCAATATATGAAACTGGAAACGCGCAAGATGAATTGGCGCGCGAGGCAGATTTAAGTGATGGAGAGCGTACGTTGTTGTTAAATGT
This sequence comes from Alphaproteobacteria bacterium, assembly GCA_002401695.1. Lineage (GTDB taxonomy): Bacteria > Pseudomonadota > Alphaproteobacteria > Micavibrionales > Micavibrionaceae > UBA1672. The sequence continues at coordinate 424,843 of NVTV01000001.1, read as the reverse complement.
GGCGATTGGGTTTAATGCGCTGATTGTTGTTCCGGGCTATGTTTTGGGCATTATCTTGAGTATTTATGTTCTTGGAATTGTATAGGGGGTAAGCGATGCTTGATTTTGGTTGGGCTGAATTACTGGTCGTTATTGCATTGTTGGTGATTGTCGTGGGGCCGAATGAAATTCCCGTGCTGATGGTTGCCCTTGGGCGCGTGTTTCGGCGGCTGCAATATATTAAGTTTGCGATTTCACAGCAATTTGATGATGTTATGCATGATGCGGATTTGGATAATATCCGTAAGAGCGTGAATTTTGAAGCTCAGGATTTTGATGAGGCGGAGGCCGACGCAGAATATGCTGTTGTTCCTGAAACGCCGTCCGAAGTGCCACCAAAAGAGGGGGGCAGCAGTGATGAGTGACGATACGACCCTCTCTACAGAACAGGCAGATCAAACCGCAAAGCCGATAGTTGCCCATCTGGTGGAGCTGCGCGCGCGCCTTATCTGGGTGATTGGCATGATGGTGTTCGGGACAGCCATCTGTTTCGTGTTTGTGGATGATATTTACGGTTTTCTGGTGCAGCCTCTGGCCAGTGCGATGGAAGAAAACGATACGAATAGATTGATATATACCGGCCTGACGGAAGCATTCTTCACCTACATGAAGGTGGCGTTTTTCTCCGGTATTTTTCTGACATTTCCGATGTTGCTGATTCAAATATGGGTGTTTGTCGCCCCTGGCCTTTATAAGAATGAGCGACGGGTTTTTCTGCCGTTTCTTCTGGCAACGCCGGTGTTGTTCTTTCTGGGTGGTGCTTGTGTGTATTATCTTGTGATCCCAATGGCATGGCCTTTCTTTTTGAGCTTTCAAAGCTCAGCTGGTGATATGGCTCTGCCGATACAGTTAGAGGCGCGGGTGAGTGAGTATCTGGATTTAATCATGACGTTGATTTTTGCTTTTGGTATCTGTTTCCAACTGCCTGTTTTTCTTACACTTCTGGGGCGCGTTGGGCTGGTTAGCGCAGAGTTTTTGATGCGTCAAAGAAAATATGCGGTTATTGCGACCTTTATTCTTGCAGCTTTTCTGACACCACCTGATATGATCAGCCAAGTTATGCTGGCTGTGCCTCTGCTCGGGCTTTATGAGCTGTCCATTATTTTGATTAAATTATCTGCCCCGAAAACATCACCCGAAACATGATCTAATAACCATGACCCAGACACCCCTTGAAATATACCAAAGCCGCTTAAAATCTGGCGATATCAAACCTGATTCAGTGCAGGAGCAAGCGGTTGCAGAACTGCAACGTTTATTTGATGAGGTTATTGCGCGTGAAAATGCCCCCAAGGCCAGCTTGTTTAAACGCTTGACCAAGGGCAAAAAAGGCGATGTTTCTTTGAAGGGGGTATATTTCCATGGCGGTGTTGGGCGCGGTAAATCTATGCTGATGGATTTATTCTATGACGCGTTGCCCGAGACGGTTAAAAAGCGGCGTGTGCATTTTCATGAATTTATGATCGAGGTGCATGATTATATTCATTCCCGCAGCATGGATGGCAGTGTTATGGGCATTGTCGATCAGGCTTTGCCATCTTTGGCGGCGTTGATTGCCAGTAATTCCCGCGTTTTATGCTTTGATGAATTTCATGTGGTGGATATCACCGATGCGATGATTTTGGGGCGTTTGTTTAAAATCTTGTTTGAGCATGATGTAACGGTTGTCACGACCAGTAACTGGGCGCCGGATGATCTTTATAAAAATGGATTACAGCGGGATAGATTTTTGCCGTTTATTGCGTTGCTGAAAACGAAAGTAAATACATTCCATCTGGATAGCCCCCATGATTACCGCACACAGAAAACCCAGATTGAAGGCACATATTTCGTACCGCTTGGTAGAGCAACCACCAAAATAATGGATGAGATATTCAAAAGTCTAATCGACGGAGAGAAGCCTAAAAAGGATGTCTTGCGTGTGAAAGGCCGTGATATAGAAGTTAAGAAAGCGGCGGCTGGTGTGGCGCGTTTTACCTTTTCGCAATTATGCGAACGCCCACATGGCGCGGAGGATTATCTGGAGATTGCCCGCAAGTACCATACTGTCTTTCTGGAGGGTATCCCTAAACTCGGCTATGATCGACGCAACGAGGCCAAACGCCTTATGAACTTAATTGATGCGCTGTATGAGGCGCACACCAGTGTTATTATCTCTGCTGCGGTGGAGGCAGAGCAACTCTACGCCGGACATGATCATGCGTATGAGTTTGAGCGCACGGTTTCACGGCTGCTGGAAATGCAGAGTGATGAATGGGGGTAGGTCCTCATCAAGGTGACATGAACTCTTTTAATATATTTTTAACGGGAAGGTTGGGATTGTTACATTTTTCTTTTTCTCTAATAGATACTTGAAGGATAGTTTTTACAAGCTTGTCTTTAAATGATGGATCTCTCCATTTCTTTTCTACTATGGCCTTTGTACTGTCGCTTGTTCTCGATTTTATTTTTTTAAAGATAACATCAAATGAACTTGGAACTTCTTTAAGTGTGTTTAGTTCTTCTTCTGCAAGGTCACTATATGTCCCAAGAGGGCATTCTTTAATGCCTTTGTGTTCTCCGTAAAGGTAAGTGTAAAGTTTAGTTTCTAGCTCTTCTGGTATATGACAGTCACTAGCAGTAAGAAGGCTATACTTACTTATTGTTACAATGGCATTATGTTCTTTATCTGGAGATAAGTTAAGGGTTTTGATTGTATTGTGAAGTTCTTGTTTCTTCGCATTTATAATTTTTTCTATTTGTCTGTCTATATAACGAGGGCTGCATTTATCGGCAAAGAAGTCTGATACTGAGAACTTGTACGAGACGAAGGCAACAAAGATAACAAATGGTGCGACTGATTTTAATTTTTTTATCATTACATAATCATATATAGTATTGTTTCTTAGTCTATCTATAAGTACCCGTTAAAATAGAAAGTGGAATAGCAAAATGGAAATAGCACCTTTTTTCGTTGGTTTTTGGCTTGTTCCTTTGGGGGCTTATCTTATCTATATTAATCGTAAGGTTAAGGCCAAGATTGCCGAAGCGCGCCTTTGGCCGCAAGCAAAGGGGCGGATGGTTAAGATTGAAAGAACGGGGCTAGGTAGCAAAATCGTTGGTAGTGATGATTACAGACAGTATCGGTTGGACATGCAGTATGAATATGATGTCGAGGGGGAAACCTATAAGGGGGAGCGTGTTGTGTTTGGTGCGGCTCTTTTGGTTAAAGATGAAGTTGATGCGGCGTGTAAAAAATTTCCCGAGGGTGATGATCTGATGGTTTACTATAACTCGCAACAGCATGATGAGTGTGTTCTTTTGCTTGATCACCCCGGTGGGAAAAACGATGCAATCAAATATGTTGGCTATGTATTGACTGTCGTTGGTATTGGTTTGTTAATTTTCAATAGTGGTTGGTTTCTATAATAGTTCCGTTTTTGGTGAATTTTTTGCGAAATTGTATTTTACATGCTATAAATAAAGAAAAATAATAATGAATATTTTATTTTAACGGGTAGATACAATGAGTCTTGATAGCAATTTTCCTAAAAAAGATACGCAGGAGCCTGGAACGGGCGCTATGCCACCCGTGACGGCTGATTTTACCGTGCGCAGCACGAATGATGCATATGATGCCGCTGATAAGCTGTTTGAGCATGCACGGACGTCTTTTGAGCATGGTGATGATTTGAAGCTAGACCAGTTCTTATCGCAGGTTATGGCGCTTGAAATTCAGGAAATCAATTTGGGTGATACGGATGAGACTATTGATAAAAATCTTTCTGAGTCTCCGTTGTTCCAAGGGTTAGCTGCTGATTCGGAATATGATACATCATATGTCGCATATGTTAATAAGTGGTTGGAAGACGTTCTAATGGAATTCCAATTTCAGGAAGATGATAACGACATTGCTGCGACACAATTTAGTGGCACATATAAGGCGGATCTTGTGGCTGACGCGCTTGTCGATGCACGCAGGAAAGAAGAGTCCCGTGCTCAAAATTTCTACTTCATGAGCTATTTGAATGAATCTATCAAAAATAGAGCTTTGTTAAATGAGCAACAGTTGGTTCACGAAGACTAATACCGCCGTATATATGTGCTGCTGTATTCTCTCCTCTTGCCCTTATTCATAAAAAACGCTATTTCTAATGGGTAATAATTTTCCATCTATCCAGAGAAAGATTTCCCATGAAAGACCCAGTAAGAGTAGCCATAACAGGCGCAGCAGGACAAATTGGTTATGCGTTGTTATTTCGCATTGCATCAGGTTCAATGTTGGGGCCGGATCAACCCATTATCTTGCATTTATTGGAGATTACCCCTGCGCTGGGCGCGCTTGAGGGTGTGATTATGGAACTTAATGATTGTGCGTTCCCGCTTTTGGCTGGAATTGTGGCTACAGATGATCCGGATGTGGCGTTCAAAGATGTTGATTTTGCGCTGCTCGTTGGCGCGATGCCACGTAAAGACGGGATGGAGCGTAAAGATTTGCTTGAGGCCAATGGTGGCATTTTTGGGCCACAAGGTAAGGCTTTGAACGCGCATGCAAAACGCGATGTTAAAGTTTTGGTTGTTGGTAATCCTGCGAATACAAATGCATTGATTGCACAACAAAACGCGCCGGATCTTGATCCTAAATGTTTTACCGCGATGGTGCGTTTGGATCATAACCGCGCGATGAGTCAGTTGGCCGAAAAAACAGGGGCGCACTCAACTGATGTGAAAAATATGATTATTTGGGGTAATCACAGTTCAACTCAATATCCTGACATTCACCATGCAACGGTTAAGGGCAGCGCGGCGATGGATCAAGTCGATCAAGCATGGTTTGAAGGTTCGTTTATTCCTGATGTGCAACAACGCGGCGGTGCGATTATTAAGGCTCGTGGCGCTTCTTCTGCAGCGAGTGCGGCATCTTCTGCTGTTGATCATATGCGCAATTGGGCACTTGGCACGCCGGAAGGTGAATGGGTTTCGATGGCTGTTCCATCTGATGGGTCTTATGGCATAGAAGAGGGCATAATTTTCGGTTATCCCGTGACATGTAAAGGTGGTAACTATGAAATCGTACAAGGGTTGGAGATTTCTGCTTTCTCTCAAAGTCGCCTTGATGAAACGGATAAAGAATTGCGCGGGGAGCGCACCACCGTTGAAGGGCTGTTTGCCAGTAAGGCGGCTGCGGCTTAGTGAGCTTGCCATATAATTTTGAACCCGCGGCAATGCGAGAGTGTTGGCGCGGGTTTTGTCTTTAAAGTCTGTGGCCTTTGGTCGTTTTTACGGAAGATACTGTTTGTATCTTTGGTAAATTACAGCGAGAGCGGGGCATATCACCATTTCCGTACTTTTCGCTAATAGCATGCAATCTCTTATATTGCTGTGATATTTTATGATGGAATTGTATGTAGGCATCTGCCGCGCTTAAGGCTTTGTTTTGTGCGTTGTAGAAAAAGGTAGGATTGAGGCGCATTGCTTCTTTGAAGCCCTTACTCTCTAAATTGGCCAAAATATTAGACGATTCGTTTTTTAGAAGAGCATAGAAGGTATGCGCTTGAGATAATCCTAACATATGTACGATATAGTGATCCGTGGCGTTAATACGCTGTCCGGCCTTATATTTTGCGACAATTTTTGCTTCGTCTTTTAACTGATATGCTTTGATAAGGGATGCTATCTTTGTGTTATCACGCAGGGTGAGAATATCTTTTATTGTAAATTGGCTATCGCTTGCTATCTCAGGTAAATAGCTTTCAGCATTGATTGTAATGGAGTTTGTGTAATCACCTTGGCCGATTCGTGAGCCGTAACGTTTTATCAGGACAAGCCATGTTGGTTCAATATACTGGAATATACCGCGCGCGGAGCTAGTCGATGATTTTGTCACGCGCCCAAGGTCGCTTTCAATCATTGCCGTGATAATTAAGAGTTCAAAGTCTATATGGGTGACGGTGCTGGCTTCGTAAATGTCATCAATCAGCGATGGGTCGCGATTTTGTGCTGTAACGTGCAGCTTCAAAGAATCGGCTAATTTTTTGTACCGATTTGTATTTTTGGATGTGCTTTCGTGACAGGATCGGGTTTCTATCAATTTAGGTGTTATGTTTTTGGTGGGGGTGAGGTGCGTCGTGCTTGTTATTGTCTCTGGCGCGACTTTATTGTCGGGGGCATCATTTTCTGGCTTTTTGGCTTCATTTCTTTTGGTTGTTGTTTTCTCAGATTCTTTTCCAAATCTGATATTGAATGATTTTTTTGATGGTGGTGATTTTGATTTGTTTATTTTTATATGCAGTGGAGCAGGGCGCGCGTCATCTTTTGCAAAACTGGATGTTGGTGCAAGTAATAACCCTGTCGTATAAAGTGCGAGGCAAAATTTAAGGCCAATGTATTTTTGTTTTCCGAACATATAGAAACCATAGAAAATAATAAGTTTGCGCGTGAATGCACAAACAAAGGCTGGTGCCTTAATCTTTATGGTAGAGCAAAATTGGTAAAGAAACCGCTAAGCTAAGATGTTTAATGATTATGATGTTAGTGTAGGGCTTGTTGCCGGCGCTGTTACATCTTGCGAATTCGCGGCATCGGCCAGTGTGGCTGCGGCAACAACATTAACACCTTGTCCATCAAACGGAAGAGGGTTTGGTTGTTGCGGATCTTGCTCAGCAACGCCGCCATTATTAAAGGCGAGTTGATTTGGTGATTCTGTTGGGGTGTTTTTAACATGTTGCATTGCAAGTAAAAGTGTTGCAGGTGATGCGTGTGCTTGGTTAAGGCCATCGCCTGCGTAATAGCTGACGCCACTTTCGTCTTTTGGCATGGAGGCCCATTCCATCGATATGTTTTTCATGAAACGGCTCTCGGAAAGGTCGCCGGCAAGGTAATCATCATAACCGCGGCGCTCAAGTAAAGCGACGGCCATGCGATCTTGCATTGCTTCATCGTATTTTTCATCACCACTTAAGCCGAGTTCTTCTTTAAGGCCGGTTAGTGTTTTTCTGATGATTTGATATTTACCGATTGCCGAAGAGGCGGCACCTTCGTTTTGTGTTGAATTTTTCTGCCATGCAATGACGTCATTAATACTCATTTCGGTGGCGTTAATGCGTCTGCCACCGTATACGATGTTGTAATCGCCACCCGATTCCTTAGACGCGATAAGTTCCAATAAAGGGTTTCCGGTCGTCGCATATTGTGCAACGACATCTTCTGCGCGTGATAAATCGGCTTGCGATATATTCATGTTGCTGCGTACAGTTGTTGCGGCTCTGAACATGGAAATATCACCGGCTCTGTATTGTGTTACGGTGTTTTGTAATGCTGTAGTGTCTATAGACAGGGCGTTTGCCATAGCAGATATGGCATTCTCGCTGTTCATGCCTTCATCATCATCAATGCCCATAAAGAAGGACATTAGGAAGGTAAGTAAATTCACTCCGTCAAGCTCTCCCATGTTTCGAAGCATGGTTTGACGGTTGTGGTGATTTTTTTCACGTTGAATTTCGGAGGAGGCCGTTAGGTCGCCATTGTCCCCATCAATAGGCATCACTGCGCCTGACGGGGTTTCCGTCTGTGTCTCTTGATTGTTGTTTTCTGGCAAGTCTGTCAATTTATATCATCCCTTTATCACTTTACCATTTTTTTATTTTTATTATCCGGCTATGCCGCCGCCACTACCGCCACCTGCGCCAGCACCTTGTGTTGCAAGTGCTGCTAGTTGTGCTGCTTGGCGGTTGTTTTCTTCTTGTATTCTAAGTTGGTCTGCTTGTGCCGGAGTTAAGCCGTTTATCTTCGGTGCATTATCGCCACTTCCGTCCGGTGTTTCGAGTTGTGCTTGCGCGAACATCGATGTTGCCACAGGTGGATCTTCACCTTGTTTCACAGCGACGGCGTCATATGAGTTTGTGGTTGATGACGGGTCATTTGTGCTGGTAAATTCCACGCTGTCTGCAAAACTTTCATATTTTACTGCCGGTGATATGCCGTTTTGATCAGGCGCGGGGGCTGTTGGTGTTTGAATTGGAATGTAATCAAATTGTATTCCTGCAGTGTGCTGAACCGTCATTGTGTTGGTGGGTGTATTCACCGTATTATTCGCCACTTCAGGGGTGTTGCCATTGTCCAATGTTACTTTGTTTTGCGCCATCATATCGTCAAGTTGTTCCGCCGACATGCCGGGAGCATCTTTTAGTGTATCGTAATCTTCTTGAGATAATGTTCCGCCGCTGCGAACTGCCATTTCGACTTTTTCTAAGGCAGCATTACGAGAGACTTCCGCATCGGCTAAATCATGGTCAGGGATATCGAGTTTATGTGTTTCTGACGTTTCCCATTGTGTATCAGTTTCTTTGTCTGTTTCGCTTGTACTTGTTTGTGCTGTTTCTTCGTCGGCTGCTTCGTTAAGGGCAGCATTAGCCTGCTCAATCTCCAGATTGATTTGTGCTTGTGCAATGTCGTCTATTGGTTCGGGCTTCGGTGGTGCTTGTCCTACAACAGGGGCAGTAGGAGATGTTTCTGTTGGGCTGGCATTAGCAATTGCGGCGTTTTTGGTGCTTTCTGCTGCGAACTCTGCGGCTTTGACATTCACTATTCCTAAGCGTTCTCGCGCTAGTACAAGTTTGTTGTCTGCTGCACCTAAGTCATTATTTTTGCTTTTTAAATCATCTTGTGCGGCTCCTAAGGCGTCTTTTGCCTCCGCTGCTTCTGTTCTTGCTTTCTGAAGCTCGTCTCTTTCCAGTTTTGCATACGCTTCAATGAATTCTTGTCGTTCATCGCTTTCCATGAAGCCCGGTACTATTGATTTAGAAATACTTTCAAGGAAGGTGTTGTCTTTGCTGTATTCTGCATACGCCCCGCCTTCGTTTTTAACAAAATTCCGTGGTAGTAGTTTTTCCTCGTACATTTTTTGATAAAGTTGAAGCGTTTCCAGAGGAGAAACATCGACCATTGTCTGGTTTCCGGCACTATCAATATCCAGAGTATACATTTTCTGTGTGTCCGGATCGACATAGACAAGTTTGTCGTTGGCATCTTTTAGTATTCTATTTGGATCATTTGCAACATCATCAATACTTTCACCACTTGTAAATGATTCATCAAAAAACCCTAGAATATTGTCCACTATACCTACGTCTACATGATAGTTTTCGGACATATAGTCATAAATGGAGTCATATTTTACATCGACATTTGCCATTGCTGTTGCGCTGGCTGTGGCTGCATCACTTTGTGTTTGTTCTGCTTTTAATGTTTCTACGGCTTCGCTTACAGATGTTTTTAGTGCTGATACTTCAGCTAGTGCAGCGTTGACTTCCGCTTGGGCAGCGGCAACGTCAGAGGTTTTATCTTGTACATTTTCTGTTGCTGCATGCTGTTCTTCTTTGATGGCTTCCCACTGAGATTGTAAATATGCGGTTGCTTCATCACCTGTTAGTGTCTTTTTGCCACCGGGGGCACTGGCATCAGAAATGGTGATTGAGCCGTTGGTCGCGGTAAAGCTGTTTATAAATTCATTTTTAGCGTCTTGGGAAATTCCCGCCGTATTCAGACCATTTGTTATGGCTGTGAGTTCAGTTTCATCAATATTTCCATCTGCTGTGGCTGCTGTCAGGGTTTTGATTAGGTTTGTACGCGCGCTGATTTGGGCGGCTTTGTCAATCTCCGCTTGAGGGGTTGCCTCACAAGTCGTGCTTTCACCTTTGAGATCGCCAACGAGTTCCGAGATGCTCTCGGTTATTTTTGCTTGGTCTTTGAGGCGTTCTATAGAGGCTTTCGCGGTATCAACGTCAGCTTTCGCAAGTTCCATTTGGGCTTGGATTCCTGCGAGGTTATTATTGGGGTCACCTGTCATTTTTGCGTGGCGTTCTTGTTCTTCCAGGTGGTCGTATCTTTCTTGCGCCGTTTCTATTTTGTTTTTAGTTTCTTGAATCTGGTCTCTGGTCGTGGCCATTGTATTGTTTATTAATTCAAGACGTGCTTCTGCGTTGGCTATTTCTGCTTCTTTTAGGGTAATTTGTGCCGTGGTCATCGCTGGATCATCACCAGAGTCAAGGGGGCTTTCACCTTTTTTGAGAGCGTCTAGTTCTTGGTTCAACTCGGCAAGTCTTGTCTCTACTGCGTCAGCTTCTTTGCCAAGAGATTCTAACATTTCAGATGCTTGTGCATCGATTTCTGCGAAGACATCGGTTAAATCGGTTAACTCAATGCCCATACTTTGCAGGGCTTCTTCTATCGCAGCGTAGGCGGCGGCGACTTCGGCGGTCATCGCGATTGTTCTGATGTTCGCCATAGAGTCTTCTCTTTTGCGTCTTTCAGCTTCTGCGCGCGTGTGCGCCGTGAATGTCGTGCTTGTTTTGCCTTCGCCTGCGCCGGATAGGGCGTCATTCATTTGTTTGGCCGCAGCGTCTGCGCCAAAACCGTATTGTGTCTCGTTTTTATGTGCATCATTTTCGATGTCTTGTGCCGTGTCGCCAGGAGTTGCGGCGATCGTGGCATCAAGCACGGCGTTTGATGTCGCGTTTTCGCCGATATTATTTTTATCACGACCAACCATAACGGATCGTTCGGCATCTTGCGCGGCGTTCAGCTCTTCTTTTATATGTTCTTGCTCGCGCTTGAATTCTTTGTCCAGATCTGAATCGCTGTCTGCGATTACCGTATCAGCAACGATTGTGTCCGTTGGGGGCAGCGTTGCATCTTGCTCGGTGGCAAGTTCTTGTTCTTCTTCTGTATTGTCTTTATCACCCGTTTGATTTGGACCAGCCATGCTCGAAATATCCTTTTTATCCAGCTTTTATTATACTATTTGGTTTCTCTTGTATGTTGCTTGTGGTCTTTAACTTATTTTTTACGCGGTAATCCACGTGTTTTTACCATTTGACGCACATACAAGTGCCACCCATTTACACTTAAACCCTATTGTACGGTAATGCGCCCCCCTTTGTCAAAAGGAGTGTGTAATAAAATAATTCGAATTTTGTTTTGAATATTTATGATATTTGCGGTTTTCAAATGGAATCAAGAGTGTTACACCTGATTAGGTAAGTGTCGGCGTGTCTGTTGATATGTCTGTCCTAAATTTTCTGAACGGAGTTCCTTAGATGAACATTCATGAATACCAAGCAAAAGATTTATTAGAAAAATACGGTGTGACCGTGCCTAAAGGCATTCCCGCGATGAGCGTGGATGAGGCTGTGAAAGCAGCAGAAAGCATGCCTGATTCGAATTTATATGTGATTAAAGCGCAAATCCACGCAGGTGGACGCGGTGCAGGTCACTTTACAAATGATCCTGACGGTAAGGGCGGGGTTCGTCTGTGTAAGACTGTTGACGAAGTGCGCATTGCGGCGGAAGCCATGATGGGCAATGTTTTGGTGACAAAGCAAACAGGCCCTGAAGGTAAGGAAGTACAACGCCTTTATGTAACGGACGGTGTTGATATCGAGAAAGAATATTACTGTTCCGTTGTTCTTGATCGTACATCTAAACGCGTCGCATTCATGGTGTCTACCGAAGGTGGTATGGATATCGAAGAGGTGGCCGAAAATTCACCTGAGAAGATTATTAAAGTATCAGTTGATCCTGCATCTGGGATATCTGGTTTTCATTGTCGTAAATTAGCATTTGGCCTTGGTCTTAAAGGTGCGCAAGTAAAAAGTGCGGTGAAGTTTTTCTCTAACCTTTATGCAATATTTATGGACCTTGATGCTGATTCTGTTGAAATCAACCCTATGATTCTTGTCGGTGATGAGGTTATGGCGCTGGATGCAAAAATGAGTTTTGATCCGAATGCTTTGTACCGCCATCCTGATATTGTCGCCCTGCGCGATGAAACGGAAGAAGACGCGAATGAGAAGCTGGCTTCTGATCATGAACTTTCTTATGTCCGTTTGGATGGGAATATTGGCTGTATGGTTAATGGTGCCGGTCTTGCGATGTCTACGATGGATATTATCAAGCTTAAAGGCGGTGAGCCTGCAAACTTTCTGGATGTCGGGGGTGGCGCAGATGCAGAGCGCGTAACTGTTGCGTTCAAAATTATTCTGTCTGATCCGAATGTGAAGGGTATTCTTGTGAATATCTTTGGCGGGATCATGAAATGTGATGTTATTGCCGAGGGCGTTATTACTGCGGCGAAGGAAGTTAATCTTTCTGTGCCATTGGTTGTGCGTCTTGAAGGTACAAATGTTAAAAAAGGTAAGGAACTCATGGCGAATTCCGGTTTACCTATTATTTCTGCCGATGATTTGGACGATGCCGCTCAAAAAGTCGTGGAAGCAACACAAAAAGCGCAGGAGGCCGCGTAATCATGTCAGTACTTATTAATAAAGAGACTAAGATAATATGTCAGGGCTTTACAGGTTCTCAAGGCACATTTCATTCCGAACAAGCTATTCAGTATGGCAGTAAAATGGTCGGTGGGGTTACGCCGGGTAAGGGTGGTTCCGATCACCTTGGTTTGCCTGTGTTTAACACTGTGGACGAGGCACGTCACGTCACAGGGGCAAATGCCACTGTGATCTATGTGCCGCCTCCGTTTGCTGCGGATGCTATTTTGGAAGCAATTGACGCGGAAATGGAACTTGCAATTTGTATTACCGAAGGTATTCCGGTTCTGGATATGGTTCGGGTTAAGCGCGCATTGCAAGGGTCTAAAACACGTCTTATCGGGCCGAATTGTCCAGGCGTTATCACACCTGATGAATGCAAGATCGGTATTATGCCGGGGCATATTCATAAGCGCGGTAAGGTCGGGATCGTTTCACGCTCTGGTACTTTGACGTATGAAGCTGTTGCACAAACAGGCGCGGTTGGTCTTGGTCAATCGACATGTATCGGCATAGGGGGCGACCCGATTAATGGGACGAACTTTATCGATTGTATCGAAATGTTTATGGATGATGATGAAACTGAGGCGATCTTGATGATCGGTGAAATCGGTGGAACGGACGAGCTTGATGCTTGTGAATTCTATAAAAGCCTTAAAAACAAGAAGCCTATTGCAGGGTTTATTGCTGGTGCGACGGCTCCTCCGGGGAAACGTATGGGCCATGCCGGTGCAATTATTTCCGGCGCTGATGATACCGCGCCTGCGAAGATGGATGCGATGCGTTCAGCAGGGTTTATTGTATCTGAAAGCCCAGCCGGATTAGGGGTTGCGACATTGGAAGCTCTAGCGGCGTAATATTATTTCAAAAAAATAATGAAATAACGAGCAAGGCATCTTAATTTTGGTGCCTTGTTTTTTATGCTTTTTAAATCACAAGCTTTGTCCTGTTGCCGTTTCTGAAATAGAGGTTTGAGCTTTGCTGCGTTTCCGTGTAGTATCGCGCAATAGGTTATCAACAAAGGTATTTTTTCTGTCATGAGCTTTCTCGATCAACTTTCTACGGAACAACGCACACTATTAGTGAGTTTGCCATATCGTGTTGGCTTGTTCATTTCGCAGAGTGATGAAACGGGCGGAAGTGATTCTGATGAAGCGGAAATGCTTGCGCTGTCTAGTATCATAACAGCCTATTCACAAGAGGTGTTCGGCGCGGAAACTGTGCAATACGTGATTAGCGAAACTGTAAGACGCAAGCCTGAATGGAAAGAATGGTCTAAAGATTTGGAAACAATCGAAGGACAGTGCCATCAGGCAATTGATATATTATCAGAGCATGTCGATGTAAAAGAGGTTAGTGCCTTTAGGCATCACCTAATCGAAATTGGCGAGTCTGTGGCGCTGGCCTTTAGAGAGTATGGCAAGGAAACACCTTTGATGGATAAAATTCGTGTCTTCTTGTTCTATATGAAAGGGAAAAGGCATGCTGCCAAGGTTGGTTTGCCGTATAAGGATTGGGAACAATTCATTAATATTTCTCTGGATGAGCGTAAGGCTCTGCGTAGGATCGCGGGCGCGTTAAATACAATTTATATATAATCTTAATTTACGGGGGTCTCTATGACACAGCTTTCTTCTTTTTCCGGCGAGGACGCCGAACTTATTGTCGCTTTGGTTTATCGCGTTGGTATGCACGTTAGTTTTAGCGAGGATGAAGAGGGTGAGCAAGATGACGAGCGTGAGATGCGCGCTTTGGAAGCCTGTATTAAGGAAATATCAAAGCTACATGATGGCTCGGAATTAATGAAAGAGATCGCTGCGGAGGTCTTGCGCTCAAAGGATAAATGGACGGCATGGTCGGAAGGTGTGTTTAATATTGAACCGCAATGTGAAAAGGCAGTTCTTATTTTGAAGACGACAGCAAGTGAAAGCGAGGTTAAGGGGTATATTAAAATGCTGCTCGAAATTGCTTCTGCTGTTGCACAAGCTTACGGTGAATTTGGTGAAGAGCAAGCCCCTGAAAAAGGCTTCTTTGGTAAGGCTCTTAGTCGCATTGTTGGCGAGTTTTCCGGACTTTCCGCCGATGATGCAAATCATCCCATGAATATCAGTGCCGCCGAGGATAGCGCGATATCTTCTATTGCTGCTGCGCTGCGTAAAAATGCGTAAAAACAGTTGAAAAGAACGTAGTTGTCTATATTCTGTCATAAGGGGATCCCCTATGGCTGCGTTGAGCGGGCTATGCCTTTTACAGGGTAAATAATTTAAGTTTTCGACTATATATCATAAGGATTTTAGGCCATGACACAGGCACAGCAGGATAAAACTTTTTTAAGTGGTGTAAATGCGGAATATATCGCACATCTTTATGCCCAATATTTAAAAAACCCATCAAATGTTGATGAGAGCTGGCGTGACTTTTTTGGCGATCTTAACGATAGTGAAGCATTACTCTTGAAAGAATTATCAGGGGCAAGCTGGACACCCGATGAAAACACGCGTTCTCTGCGTAATTTTGGAAGTGCCGCTGTGGCACCTGCAGATGGTATTTTAGTAGAGGCGGCAAATGATGCCGCGGCCAAGGGAAATAAAGGTGGTGCGAGTCAGGCGGATATAAGGCAGGCGGCATTAGATTCTATTCGCGCTTTGATGTTGATCCGTTCCTATCGTTTTCGCGGGCATTTGTTGGCTAATATTGATCCGTTAGGGATGAAGCCGATTGAGGAACACCCTGAACTTGATCCTGCATATCACGGTTTTACGGATAGTGATTTTGATCGCCCGATCTTTGTTAACGGCGTTTTTGGTCTGGAAAGTACAACTTTGCGTGCGCTTATCGCTGTTTTGAAAGATGTTTATTGCGGCACTGTCGGGATGGAATACAGACATCTCAGCAATGTTGAAGAGCGTGAATGGATACAAGAACGTATTGAAAATCCGGAGAATAAAGTAACGTTCAGCCATGAGAGTAAAAAAGTGATATTGGAGCGTTTAACCGCGGCCGAGAGCTTTGAGCAATTCCTGCATAAGAAGCACACAGGCGCAAAACGTTTTGGTATTGATGGTGGCGAGGCTTTGATCCCCGCGATAGAAGAAATTATGAAATGCGGCGCTGAACTTGGCTTGGAAGAGGTCATTATCGGTATGGCGCATCGTGGGCGTTTGAACGTTCTTGCCAATGTTATGGGCAAGCCTTTTCGTACAATTTTTGCAGAATTTCAGGGGCAATCCTCAACACCTGATGATGTGCTTGGAACGGGGGATGTGAAATACCATCTTGGGACATCCAGTGATCGTGAATTTAATGGTAAGAAAATCCATCTGTCTTTAACGGCTAACCCATCGCATCTGGAATTTGTAAATCCTGTCGTGATTGGTAAGGTGCGCGCAAAACAAGTGCTGCGTAATGATGTGCAGTCTACGGCGGTTTTGCCGTTGCTTTTTCATGGTGATGCGGCCTTCGCGGGGCAGGGTATTATCGCGGAAACATTTATGATTTCGGAATTACCGGGATACCGCGTGGGTGGGACACTCCATATTGTTATAAATAATCAAATTGGCTTTACGACAATGCCTAAATTCTCGCGCTCTGGTCCGTATTGTACGGATGTGGCCAAGATGTTGGATGCCCCGATTTTTCACGTGAATGGTGATGATCCGGAGGCCGTTGTCTATGTGACACGTTTGGCAACAGAATTCCGTCAAAAATTCAAAAAAGATGTGGTTATTGATATCTTCTGTTATCGCCGCTTTGGTCATAATGAAGGCGATGAACCTGCCTTCACGCAGCCTCTCATGTATAAGAAAATTGCGACCCAAGAAACCGCGCGCAGTAAATATGCTGATCAGTTGATTGGCGAGGGTGTGATTGACGAGGTGGAATCACAGAAAGTTCAAGATGACTATATTGCCTTGTTGAACGAAGCTTTTGACGCCGTTGAAAGTTATAAGGCGGACAGCGCCGATTATCTTGAAGGGGCTTGGGAAGGCTTAAAGGTTGCCTATGGCGATGATCGCCGCGGCGAAACCGATGTGCCTGAAAAAGACATTAAGCGTATTGGTAAAGTGCTGACACATGTGCCTGATGATTTTGCTATCAATAAAAAACTTCAACGTATTGTCGGTAATAAGGACAAAATGCTGGAAACTGGAGAAGGTTTTGACTGGGCAATGGCAGAGGCTTTGGCGTTTGGGTCATTGCTTGATGATGGGTATTCTATACGTTTATCCGGTCAGGATGTTGGGCGTGGAACGTTCTCTCACCGTCATGCGATTTGGTATGACCAAGAAAATGAACATAAACATGTGGCTCTTCAACATATTAAGCCTAATCAGCCGAAGTTTGAGGCGCATGATAGTCCGTTATCTGAAATGGCGGTGCTTGGGTTTGAATATGGTTATTCTTTGGCTGATCCGAAAACGCTTACAATCTGGGAGGCGCAGTTTGGTGACTTTGCCAATGGCGCGCAGGTTATGATCGACCAGTTTATTTCCTCGGGCGAGAGTAAGTGGCTGCGGATGTCGGGACTTGTTATGTTGTTGCCGCATGGTCATGAAGGCCAAGGGCCGGAACATTCCTCCGCACGTTTTGAGCGCTTCTTGCAGCTATCCGCAGATGATAATTGGCAAATCTGTAATTGTACAACGCCAGCAAATTACTTTCATGTGTTGCGTCGTCAGATGCACCGTGACTTCCGTAAGCCTCTTATTATTATGACACCGAAATCATTGTTGCGTCATAAACTGGCAGTTTCAGAGATGTATATGTTCACAGAGGGCAGTACATTCCACCGTGTTTTGTGGGATGATGATATGGATACTCTGGTCAAGCCGGAAAAAATGAAGCGCGTTGTTCTTTGTACGGGTAAGGTTTATTTCGATCTTTTGGAAGAGCGCCGTAAGCGTAAACTTAAGGATGTTATTATTCTGCGCTTGGAGCAAATCTTCCCATTCCCGTCAGAGGCATTAGGCGGAGAGCTTAAGCAATATAAGAATGCTGATATCGTTTGGTGTCAGGAAGAACCTGAAAACCAAGGCGCATGGACTTTTGTTGATCGCCGTATTGAAAAAGCGTTGGCAGATATCAAGCATAAAGCAGGTCGCCCGAAATATGTTGGTCGTACTGCTGCTGCGTCTCCGGCGACGGGCTCAAACTCTCGTCATCATGCGGAGCAGGCTGCATTGGTTAATGATGCGTTGAGCGTTTAGTCTTCGTCATTTCCTTTTTTGCAGCGTTATTTCGTTTCTAACGTATAAAATATACGTGTCGTCACTTATGCATTGCAGAAAAGAAAATGTCATTGACTATTTTTTTTACGCGCTTTGTGCCATGTCGTAATTAGGGCAAACCTCGGCGAGGGTTCTGTTGATGTGTTGTGTCATCCGCGTGAAAACAGTTTCAAGGAAATAATCTGATGTGTCGTTTCTTTTTTCTAAATGTTCAATCAGTTTTTCTACGCGTTTGATTAGGGCTTCTCGTCCTGCTTCCGGATTTTGAATGAAACGTTGCACTTGATGCTTGATAGGTTCAATTGCCCAAAAAGACAGAATGGAATAAGCGTCTTCTTCTCTGCCTCTTTGAAGAAACGTGGTGAGATTAAAGTTAATCAGGCTTAATCCGCGTGTATCCATGTTGGCGTGAATGATCGCACCCGCGCGCATGATTTCGAAAGGCGTTTTGATGTTCGTGCCTTTAAATTTGTTTATCGCTAATTCTGTATTCATGTTTTTCTCTTATTTATCATAATACTTTGCTTGAGGTTGTAGACCATACAGATTCTACACCAAAAATAAAAGAAATAAAATAGAACAGAGCCTTTTTCTTGACTTCGTGGTGCTGGATCTGCACTGTCATTTCTATGATTTACCGCAAAAATTTTGACCTTTCCATTTATTTTATAGCCGATTCGTCTGTGTGTGCAGGGCGCGCGATAGAAGATGTCGTGACAGCGGCAGTGAAGGGTGGTGCAACGATGGTGCAGCTTCGCAACAAGGTGTGTACGCGTGATATTGTTGCAGATGAAGCGCGGCGCGTACAAAGCGTTTTAGCCGATTCGAAGGTGGCATTTATTATCAATGACCACGTTGAACTGGCCGCAGAAATTGGCGCGGACGGTGTTCATATCGGGCAAGAGGATCTGAGCGTAAAAGAGGCGCGCAGCATCATAGGCGCGGATGCGATCCTTGGTTTGACGGCATTTACCCGTACGCATTATGATGCGCTTGATCCTGATATGATTGATTATGTTGGCACAGGGCCATTTCATGCGACCTTGACCAAGCCGGATAAACCGGTGCTGGGCGCGGATGGTTTTGCGCAATTGGCGAAAAGTTCACCTGTTCCTGTCGTTGGGATTGGCGGGATTACGCCAGAGAATGCAGGTGATGTGATCGCTGCGGGGGCGCAGGGCGTTGCGATGATGCGTGCGGTGAGTGAAGCGAGCGATCCACAGGGGGCGGCGCGGAATTTTGTGAAAGCTGTGGAGGGCGCACGATGAGTATAATGTTAAGTGAACATATCCCGAATGTGTTATCAATCGCAGGATCTGATCCATCAGGTGGCGCGGGCATTCAGGCTGATCTTAAGACATTTGCGGCGCTGGATGTTTATGGCATGGCGGTGATTACGGCGCTGACCGCACAAAACACGCAAGGGGTTAGCGGGGCTGTTGATGTGCCGGCGGCTTTCGTTACGGATCAATTGAATGCTGTTTTTGAGGATATAAGAGTGGATGCTCTTAAAATCGGGATGCTGGGGAATGCTGATATTGTGCACGCTGTGGCAGATGTGATTGAAAGATATCAGCCGAATAATATTGTTCTTGATCCTGTTATGGTTTCGACCAGCGGTGATGCGTTGATTTCCTCTGATGCGATGGTGGCGCTGAAGACGCGGCTTTTTCCGCTGGTGGATGTTGTAACGCCCAATATCCCCGAGGCTGAAAAGCTGGCGCGGAAGGTCGTGATTGATATGGATCGTGCGGCGCAGGACTTGCTGAATTTGAATGTAGAGGCTGTGTTCCTAAAGGGTGGACACCTAAAGGGCAGCGTTGCACAAGATGTTCTGGCCTATGACGGTGGCACAAAAACCTATGAAGCGCCGCGGGTAGATACACAAAATACGCATGGAACTGGGTGTACGTTGTCCTCTGCAATTGCGGCGTATCTCGCGCTTGGTTGTGATTTGAAGGAGGCGTGCGGGAAGGCTAAAACATATCTTACTGGTGCGCTTGGGTGCGCGGCTATGCTTGATGTTGGTGGCTTGAATGGTGCGCAGGGGCATGGCCCCGTCTCGCATATGTATCGGCGGGGACACTATGAATGAATTCGAGATGATAGAGCGTTATTTCTTGCCTCTAACGCGCGGTCATGCGGGCACTGCGGGGTTGCTTGATGATGCAGCGGTTTTGGATATTCCCGATGGTTATGAATTGGTTGTGACCAGTGATACGCTCAACGAGAATGTACATTTTCTGGCGGGGGAGACGCCTGCCAATATTGCGCGCAAAGCGTTGCGGGTGAATTTATCCGACTTGGCGGCGATGGGGGCGACGCCTTTGTGCTATCAACTTAATATAGCATTTCCGCAAAAGCCTGATGAGGATTGGTTATCAGCATTCTCGAAGACCCTGCAAGAGGATAATGAAGCCTATGGTGTGTTTTGCTCCGGCGGGGATACTACATCGATTAAGGGGGCTTGTTTGTCGATTTCCATTACGGCGATGGGGCTTGTGCCAAAGGGGACGGCGGTGCAGCGTGCAGGCGCGAAGGATGGTGATTATATTGTGTTGACGGGCTCTATTGGTGATGCGTCTTTGGGGCTGAAGGTTTTGCAAGATGGGCTGGATGTACAGAGTTATGCGCATGCGGTGTCCCGATATAAAGTGCCATGCCCGCGTATAAATATTGAGAGAATCGTGCGTCAATATGCGCATGCGGCGGCAGATATTTCGGATGGTTTACTTGCTGATTGTATGCATATTGCCAAGGCATCGGGGTTAGGTGCGGAAATAGATTTTGATAAAATTATATTTTCAGGAGACGTACAGCGAGCTTTGGATGAAAAAATTATAACGCCGGAAGATGCGTTAAAAGGTGGTGATGATTATGAGCTGATTTTGGCCGTTTCCCCCGAAAATCTGCCGTTAATGATTCGTGAGTTGCAAAAAACTAAGTTAAATCCGTTTGTTATTGGTGTTTTCAAAGAATCTAATTCAGTTTTGTCACTTTTAAATACGCTAACGTTGTGTATGGATGACAAAAACCTTGGCTGGAAACACTTTTAGCGAATTTTTAAATTAGTGTACGTGTTTTCTGATTTTTCACCCCAATAGAGTCCATGTTTCCATATTGTTTAATGCGGTTTATCGGTGATGTTTTGCGTATTTCTCATTGCGTTGCCCCGCGTCTTTGCTTACATTAGGGATGGTAAAAAATTCTATATATGTATAGGAAACTCAGGTACATATTTCAGGCTACTCAATAATTGAAAGAAAGCATCATTATGACTCAAATCGTTGTTCCCACACTTGGTGAATCTGTTGCAGAAGCGACGGTCGCTCAATGGCTGAAAAAAGAAGGCGAAGCCGTAAAAGCGGATGAGCCGATTGTTGAGCTGGAAACCGATAAGGTGACATTGGAAGTGAATGCGCCTGTGGATGGCGTGATCGTGAGTATTTCTGTTGCTGAAGGCGAAACTGTTGAAGTTGGCGTTGTTCTTGCTGAATTGAAAGCTGGAGCGGTTGCGAATGACGCTGCGCCTGCGGCGAAGAAGGACGATAACGCGCCTGCGAAGGCTGCTGCTGTACCTGCGGCGGAGAAAGTGGCCAGCACATCTGCGGAGCCGAAGACGTCTCCTGCGGTGCGTAAATTGATTAATGACAATAATCTTGATGCTTCGGCAATCCCTGCCAGTGGTAAGGATGGACGTATTACGAAGGAAGATGTTCAAAAGGTTTTGGCTTCTGGTGGCGCGTCTAAGGCTCCGGTCGCTGCGGCATCTGCTGTTGCGGCAGCCCCGCGTGAAGAGCGTGTTAAAATGTCTAAATTGCGTAAGGTTATTGCGCGTCGTTTGAAAGAGGCACAAAATTCTGCTGCGATGTTAACGACATTTAATGAAGTTGATATGGGCCCTGTGATGGCATTGCGCGGTGAATATAAGGAAATATTCGAAAAACGTCATGGCGTTAAGCTTGGCTTTATGTCGTTCTTTATTAAGGCTGCAGTTCAGGCGTTAAAAGAGTTTCCAGCAATTAATGCAGAAATCGATGGCGATGATATTATTTACAAAAACTATTATAATATAGGCGTTGCAGTTTCTACGCCACAAGGTCTTGTTGTTCCTGTTATCCGTGATTGTGACCAGTTGAGCATGGCGGAAATTGAGGCCAAGATCGTTGGCTTTGGTAAAGCAGCACGCGATGGTAAATTGACGATGGATGATATGACGGGGGGGACTTACACAATTACCAATGGTGGTGTGTTTGGTTCTCTTATGTCGACACCGATTTTGAATGCGCCGCAATCAGGTATTCTTGGTATGCATACAATTCAAAAACGGCCGGTGGTTATGAAAGATGGTTCAATCGAGGCGCGTCCGATGATGTATTTGGCGCAGTCTTACGATCATCGTATTGTTGATGGTCGTGAAGCGGTTAGCTCTCTTGTACGGATGAAGCAGGCTCTTGAAGATCCACAAAGATTGCTTTTGGACGTTTAAGTCGGGTTAGGATTAGGTTTGAAAACTTAATACTCCCGTCCGATTGTGGCGGGGGTTTTAATTTGTGCTCTATAAAAATGTTCCACTCTTGTAATTTTGAATATCCAGTGTTATGATATCTATGCTATGTAAAATATGAGGTAAGTGTCATTTTTAAAATATTTGAAAAGAAATCAAAACCAGTTGAACTAGTAAAACCAAATGTTCAGCTGTCTCAAGATATAAGTGAAAGTGTAGATCTGTTTAATATTCGTTTGGATGAGCATGATATTGATCTGAAGTTGTCATGCAAAAGTGAGTTTTCATCATATTTAGGGGGAGGTGATGTGGCTGTTGTTGATGTTGCATCAAGTTCTGATGATCTTCATCAGTCACGGATACGAATTGAGACATTACCTAATGACGAAGGTTTTTTTGTAAGGAAAACCGATGCGCAGGGAAGTGAAACCTCGTTAGGCACGTGTTTGTCTTCTGCCGTTGTTATGGCGAAGGTGCGTATGGATGTTGTTGAAAATCTTGATATTGACCCTAATATAAAGAAGAGCTTTTGCTTTGAGCCGCAAGCACCTAGTCTGACACTTTAGCCTGTTTTAAATCTATGATTTTATGTGTTTTAAGCTGTACCAAAGCCTTTAAGCCCCAGTCATCACGGCATTTATCACGATCACCTATACACAGGGACGTATAGCCCGCGCCGATCATATTGACAAATTCGCGTGATGTTGGCGTTTGGCTGGAATAGAGGTAATCCTCATCAATTTTCAGTCCATAGCGTGCGCATGTTAAAAGCAGACGGTTGATTGGCTGTAACGTTGGTTCGTATTTATTTTGATGGTTTGAAATTTCATCGGCTTGTTCTTGTAATAACCCAACTGAACGTTGTGGTTGTGCAAGCAGGAAATTATATTGCCCTAAGGTGCTTTTGGCATAGCATGCGGCGAAAGAGGTGTTGGTTTTTTGCTTTTCTATCATATTGATAAAGGTGGCTTGATTAATGTCGCTATGCTCCAGCGGGGTATGCCGTATCGGGCGATGAATGCGCAGCAAGCTATTGGGCGCGGGGATGATGATTTGCGCGATGGTTTTTGCTTCACTATTTATCTCGTAAACCGAAATACCCGCATTTTTAAGAATGGGCGTGGAGACCTCATCAAAATAGGGCTTCATTTTTTGCCCTAATGGTGTGTCGTGTGTGAGCGCATCGGTGTAAATGTTTTTAATGCGTGCTTCGGCCATGACTTTGGCGCAATTCGGACAGGGCAGGTCGGTGACGTAAATCGTGGCATTTTCGGTTGCAGGGGCAGCGCAAATTGCGGCGACTTCTGCATGTACTGTTGTGCTGGCATTGCCTAGTTTTTTATCTTTTCCAATATGTTTGTCCAGTAATGCAGGCCAAAAATTTGATTTGGCGATTTCGTAATGCTCGGTATTTCGATCAGTGCCACAAATTAATGCCCCGACTTTGTGCGCGGGGTGCATGCTCTGCTGCTCTGCATCGCGGGCTAATGCCATATATTTGAAATGATCTATGCTCATAGGTTTAGATTGTATCTCGTATTTTGCTTTCGCCAGTATACTAAATCAGCATTAATCCACCGTTAAAATATGCGCTCACTTTAAATTGCAGGGGGTTTTCATTTCGCCTTGCATGCTTTATAAATCACAACACTATGTTCTTTATTCCTAATATCTAAGACAAGGTAGAAAATATGTCCGATAAATTTGATGTAATTATCATTGGTGCTGGCCCGGGTGGGTATGTTGCAGCGATCCGCTGTGCGCAGCTTGGCTTGAAAACCGCGATCGTAGAAAAGCGTAAAACACTTGGTGGAACATGTTTGAATATTGGCTGTATTCCGTCCAAGGCGTTGTTATATGCCTCTGAAAAATTCGAGGAAGCAGAACATCATATGGGTGATATCGGTGTTAAGGTAAACCCGAAATTAGACCTGAAAGCGATGATGCAGCATAAGGATGATGTCGTTTCAGATAACACCAAGGGCATTGAGTTCTTGATGAAGAAGAACAAAATCAAAAGCATTACCGGCACGGCAGAGATCGTTGCGGCGGGCAGTGTTAAAGTTGGCAAAATGACTTATGAAGCCGACAGCATTATTATAGCCACCGGATCGGATGTTATTTCGTTGCCGGGTATTAAAATTGACGAGAAGAAAATTGTGTCTTCGACAGGCGCGTTAGAGCTTTCCTCTGTTCCGAAAAAGATGGTCGTTATTGGCGGCGGTGTTATCGGGTTGGAGCTTGGCACTGTTTGGCGTCGTTTGGGCGCGCAGGTTACTGTTGTTGAATTTATGGATAATATTTTGCCGGGTATGGATAATGAAATCCGTAAAGAAGCGAAGAAGTTGTTCGCCAAGCAAGGCATTGAGTTCAAGCTCTCTAGCAAGGTAACGGGCGCGAAAACATCCGCGAAGGGCGTTGATCTTACGGTTGAACCTGCCGCTGGTGGTAAGGCCGAGAAAATCAGTGCAGATATCGTTTTGATGGCAATCGGGCGTAAGCCTTATGTTGACGGGCTTGGTCTTGACAATGTTGGTGTTAAATTGAACGAACGTGGTCAGATCGAAACCGATGAGTTTTTCGAAACATCAGTTGAAGGTATCTATGCCGTTGGTGATGTTATTGCGGGGCCGATGCTGGCGCATAAAGCAGAAGATGAAGGCGTTGTCTTGGCAGAAATGCTGGCGGGGCAATCAGGTCATATTGATTATGATGCGATACCGGGGGTTGTTTATACATGGCCGGAAATAGCAAGCGTTGGTAAAACCGAAGAGCAACTTAAAGAAGCAGGCGTTAAATATAAGTCCGGTAAATTCCCGTTCATGGCAAATGGCCGCGCGCGCGCGATGAATGCGACGGATGGCTTTGTTAAAATTCTGGCAGATGCCGCAACGGATCGCGTTTTGGGCGCTCATATGATTGGACCGAATGTAGGGGAGCTGATCTCCGAAGTTGTCACGGTTATGGAATTTGAAGGGACAGCCGAAGATATCGGGCGCACATGTCACGCGCATCCGACCTTAACGGAAGTGGTGAAGGAAGCAGCACTTGCAGTACATAAGCGTCAGCTGCATATGTAATGAATTTTTTCTAAGTTTTTTAATGCGCGTCTGTTTGAAATATCGGGGGCGCATTTTTTATGATTTATGCAGGGGCGGGGGCATCTTCGCTATCTGATCCAGATAAGAAACTCCAGAAGGATTTTTTTGCAGGTTTTGGCTCCGGAACTTTAATAACTGGATCTTCTAAGTTGGCATCAAAACCGGTAAAGACCGGATTTTCGTTATGGATGGAAACGAATTCGAAATTTGTATCTTGGGTTTGTGCCGGAATGATGCCGGATTTATAGATTGGATAAAGTTCTTCTATATACTCGCGCCATGCTTGTTTTATCTCGGGACTTGGTGTGTTGCCATTGCGGGCATCTTCGTACATGTTTGAATCAATACCAACCAATGTTCCATTTTGGTCAGGCATGCGATGGACATTTTTAGGATCATCGTCGTTTTTAGAAAAGTCCATTCCATGGTTTTTCAGGATTTCTCTTAGCTCTTCTATTTCATCTTTCGTGACACCACCCGGGTCTATCCACGGATAGGTCGCAACAATATATTCCCGACTATCTGTCTCTACTCTTGTAGATGTTATTGGGGGCATATTGTAAATTGGGTCACTTTTATCAAAGTAATCAGCAGGAATGATTTTTGCAACAATGCCATCACCAGCATAAAATGATAGAGCAATCATGGCTTCGTTTGATTTTTTAGTGAGGTTGCCTAGGCGATTTATTCCTATATCTTTTAGAGTGCTAATGATCGCTGGCTGCGCTTCATGGTCGTGTACTATTTTTTTTACAGCATCATTCAGTGTTAACCCTGCGCAAGCGTGATCAAGTGCGGCCCATATGGAACGAATATTGCCATGTTTTGATAGTGAATTGCTCATTGTTTTACTCGCTGTTCATCCCTTATTTTTTTATTTTTACTCTAGCATGTGGGGCGCATTATATGCAAATCCTGTGGATAGAGAGATGATTGAATCATCTAACCAACATGTTAAGAATCTTCAAGACGAGGCGAGTGTCGGATCTTTTGCTTCTTCTGAGATTGATGAAGCTGTTGCAGGAATGAAGGGTGCATTAGAGACGTTAGACAGCAATGTTTTTTCTGACACATTCGGCGGCAAAGCTACGGTTGTTGCTGTAGAAGTGGTTGCGCCTAATGTCGTTGCTGCTCAGGGAGATAATGAAACGAATGCAGAGCATATTGAGAGAGCTGTTGAAGGCTTACATGCTGCGAAAGAAGTTGGCGAGACGAGTTTGGTGACAGAAGTTATTGGTGGTGATAAGCTAGGCCCTGACGTTAATTATTATGAGTTAGATCATAACTTATAGTACGAATAAATTTTATTTCTTAAAAGCCATTGAGTATTTCAATGGCTTTTTGTTTGTTTAAGCTCTGGGGTGGGCGGCTTTATAGATGCGCATCATTTCTTCGGCGTTAACTTCGGTATAGCGTTGGGTGGTGCTTAAGGATACATGGCCTAGTAATTCCTGAATTTCGCGTAAATTCGCGCCATTTTGCAGAAGGTGCGTGGCGAAGCTGTGGCGCAGG
The DNA here is from genome assembly GCA_002401695.1 of Alphaproteobacteria bacterium. Classification (GTDB taxonomy): domain Bacteria; phylum Pseudomonadota; class Alphaproteobacteria; order Micavibrionales; family Micavibrionaceae; genus UBA1672. The sequence goes on along the minus strand of NVTV01000001.1, from coordinate 398,154 downwards.
GCGTGCGGCGTCGCATTTTCGGGCAAGCCAAGTGTGACGCGTAATTGCCGCATGGCGCGTTGCGCGACGCCTTGGTTTAAACGCTGTCCTCGCGCGCCTAGGAAAATCGCTCTGTCCGGTTCGTTAGAGTAGGGGCAGATTGCTAAATAATCTTCCAATGCGCGTTCGACTAATTCCAGAACGGGTACTTGGCGTTCTTTATTGCCTTTTCCGATAACACGTAAAAACCCGTCACGCGGATAGTCTTTTATATCAAGGGATAGCGCTTCATTAATCCGTAAACCACAGCCATAGAGCAGGGTGAATAATGCCATATTACGCATACCAACCCAGTCATGTTTCTCCATCATGCCCGCATGTTGGATGACATCAAAGGCTTGTTCTTCATGCAGGGGGCGCGGCAGTTTATGGGGGAGTTTCGGGCTGCGTACTGTGTTGATTGCGGCGTTGTGCATGATGCCTTGTTTATCCAGCCAGCTTAGAAGGCTTTTAATACCGGAGAGGGAGCGTGCGCGACTGGCGTTTGATGTGCCATCCATCGCTTTTTTAGACATCCAGCTGCGAAAATCGCGGATGGAGATTTCTGATAGATCGTTCAGGGAGGGTTGTTTCCCCAGATGGTCGAACAAAAATTTCATAAAATGCCCGACATCGGCGCTATAGGCGCGCAATGTGTGTTTTGACATGTGCTTTTCGAAGTTTAGATAATCGTTCCATTCATGAAGTTTCTCCGCTAAATCTGCGGCGCATAGGGCGATGACATCTACCTTTATGCGGTTATATTCAGCCATGAACGGAAAGACCTTTCGATAACACGGGCGAGGAATATGATTTGGTCGGTTGCTTGACCTTCGTGGAACATGTTGGGATCACGGCTGCCAAATGCAAGGATTGCTGGCGGTGTATCCATTGAAATATCAACGCGCAATAGGATTTGAGAACGGACAAGCGTTGCGCCTCCGCCATAGATGGCTTCGATACCGCTGATATTATCTTGCAGCAGGATAGTCTTGCCGTTCATCCATTCATTAATCGTGCCTTCAGGCAAAATGCGGATACCGTTTTGATGGATATGGGGGATGTCTGTGCCGCTGGCTTCGATCACAAGGACAGAGATATCGACATCCAATGTTGCTGCCAAATCCATGGTGATGCAATGGATAAATTCGTCGAAATGTGTGGCTTCTAATACGCGCAGAACGCCCATATGGATGCGTTGCTGATTATTCATATTAGAGCGCGCATTTTCCACGATTTCGCGCGTGCTTTCGATAACCTCTTCTTTGTCGGCTTTCAGGCGTTCAATCATATAGGATTGAAAATCGGCAACCCCTTTACCTTCAACTTTTGCAGGCGGAAGCAGCAGGTCGCAGACTTGCGGGTTATCTTTTAGAAAATCCGGGTTCTCGCGGAGAAATGCGATGACGTTATTTTCTGTAATGGTTTTGGGATTATCGGACATGTTATTATCTACTCTGGACATGGAAATATTCTACCACAGGAAAGCGGTAGAATACAGTACGATAATAGAGGGAGTACTAGAGGATGCTTTGCCCTGTTTTTTCCCAATCTTTAACAAACGCGGCGAGGCCACTTTCGGTTAAAGGATGATTGAAAAGCTGGTTTATGACTTTTGGTGGTGCAGTCATTACGTGCGCGCCCATTTTTGCGCTTTCGATAATGTGCATCGGGTTACGGACGGAGGCAACCAGCACTTCTGTATCGAACTGCGGATAGTTATCGTAAATGCGGCAAATGTCAGAAATCAGATCCAAACCTTGTTGGCTAAGGTCATCTAGACGTCCAATGAATGGCGAGATGAATGTCGCACCTGCTTTGGCGGCTAGAATAGCTTGTCCGGCAGAAAAACAGAGCGTTACATTAACCATTGTGCCGTCATCGGATAGCTCTTTACAGACGCGTAAGCCGTCTGGTGTTAAAGGCACTTTTACCGCAACGTTATCGGCGATTTTTCGTAGAACTTCGGCTTCTTTGCGCATGGTTTCATAGTCCGTCGCTGCGACTTCCGCGCTGACGGGGCCTGCGACGATTTCGGTGATTTCCTTGATAAGGGGAAGGAATTCGCGTCCTGATTTGGCGATGATAGATGGGTTTGTTGTAACCCCGTCAAGTAAACCTGTTGGAATAAGAGCTTTGATTTCATCAATGTCGGATGTGTCGGCAAAAAACTTCATTATAGTCAGTCCTATCTTTATCTGGAGCATCGTTATTCGCTTATTACGTATAAGATTACGCTGCTTCACTCATGCCTTGTCCAGCCAAAGATATGAATGACTATATTGCGATATGTGCAATATGTGCGCTTAACGTAAAGCGTTTCACATATCAGGACAAGAGGCTTTCGCCAAGATTAACTGTTTTCGGGAGGGTTTGTATTATCGACAACAATTCTTGGGGCGCCAAAATAAGGTTTAGCGTCTGTGTCACTTAAATTACCAAAGCGCAGTGAATCCATCAGAAGTTGATCAAAACTGTTCTTTTCAATACCGGATATGATGGTGTTTGTTGTTAGTTCTGCGCGGTAATTGTTTGATATACGATCTTCCGGCAGTTGTATGTTGTGGGCATCCATATAATCCAGTATTTTGATAACCAAGTCTTGAATATCATCATAATCCAGAGTGTCTTTGATCTCTAATTCTCTAAATACGTTATGATGTGCGGTTTGAATTTTAGGCGTTGATTCGTAGATTTTTGCCATATGCATTAGGCCTGCCTCAACATGCGTTTTGCTATAGGTAGGCGTTGGCGCATTTGTGTCATTGTCATGCTTACCATCATGTCCGAAAGCGACTTTACACGCGTCACTGATTAAATTTGTAATTGATATCATTTTATCACCCCATTATTTGCGGTCATTTTACGATTTTTTTATTCCAAAAGCAAATTTCCTAAAGGGATAGGTCTATTCCGATCAAGATGTTATATAGATATTATGGATCAAGGATCATTTTTCGAAGAAGAGTCACGTACGTCTGAGCCGCCGATAGGTGGGCAGGTTATGCGGGTGCTTGTGCCGTATCCGGTGGATAAGGCCTATGATTACGCTGTACCGCCGAATATATCCGTCGGCGCGGGGGATTATGTGTGCGTGCCATTGGGGAATCGCGAGATATCGGGTGTTGTCTGGGGCGAGGCTTCGGGCGATGTTAAGCCGAAGAAGCTGAAATCTATTATATCGAAATATGATTTAGATCCAATGCCGCAAGAACACCGTAATTTTATTGATTGGGTGGCTGGCTATACGCTTAGTGCGCTTGGGTCTGTGCTGAAAATGTCACTCAGCGCGCCTGCGGGTTTAACCCCGCCAAAGCCTGCGCGCGGGTTTCGGTGTAATGCAGAATATGTCGCGCCAGCCAAAGGCCTATCCGCGCAACGCCAGAGCGTGTTGGCTGTGGTTGCTGATGGTAAGACTCGCATTGCTTCTGAACTGGCGGATATGGCGGGGTGTTCTGCTGCGGTGGTTAAGGGGATGGCGGATAAGGATATGTTGGAAGAGGTCAGCGTTTATAACCCCGCGCCGTGCCTTTATCCTGATTACGAGAATAGCGGTGCGGATTTATCAGAAGATCAGCGCGTGGTCGCGGATGAGCTGTGCGCGGATGTGCGTGCGGGTAAGTACAGTGCATCTTTGCTGGATGGTGTGACGGGCGCGGGTAAAACCGAGGTCTATTTCGAAGCCGTCGCCGAAGCGTTAAAGCAGGGGCAGCAAGTGGTTATTCTGTTGCCTGAAATTGCGCTGTCTAATGCATTTTTGAAGCGCTTTAAATCGCGTTTTGGCTGCGCGCCTGCTCTGTGGCATTCACATTTAACACCTGCGCAGCGGCGTACCGCGTGGCGTGGCGTGGCGCAAGGTGATAGCCGCGTGGTGGTTGGTGCGCGCTCGGCTTTGTTCTTGCCGTATAAAAACCTTGGCCTGATTATTGTGGATGAGGAGCATGACTCTGCCTATAAGCAGGAAGATGGCGTGATTTATAATGCGCGGGATATGGCGGTGGTGCGGGCGCACTTGGGGAAGATTCCTGTGTGCCTTGCCTCTGCAACGCCGTCATTGGAAACTATGATGAATGCGTGGGAAGAGCCGTTGGGCACAGGGCGGTACAAGCATTTAATTCTTGAAAGTCGTTATGGCGGAGCGGTATTGCCCGATATATCGGTGGTGGATTTGCGCGCAGATAAGCCGGATCGTCAGTGCTTCTTATCCTCTGCAGTGATTGAGGCGGTGCAAAATGCCTTGGATGCGGGGGAGCAATCTTTGTTGTTCTTGAATCGCCGTGGCTATGCGCCGCTGACCTTATGCCGCACTTGTGGGCATCGGTTTGAATGTCCGCGTTGTACGGCTTGGCTGGTGGAGCATAAAAGCAGTGGGGCGTTGCATTGTCACCATTGCGGGTTCCGTGCGGCTGTGCCGAAGAATTGCCCTGAATGTGACGATATGGATAGCCTTGCCGCGTGTGGGCCAGGGGTGGAGCGTATTTTCGAGGAGGCCAAACGAAACTTCCCTGATGCACGAATTATGATTTTAGCCAGTGATACGGCGGAGAGTAATGAAGAGCTGAAGGCGATGCTGGACGAGATTATTGCGGGCGAGGTGGATATCGTTATCGGGACGCAGATTATCGCGAAGGGTCATCATTTTCCGAACCTGACTTTTGTTGGTGTGATTGATGCCGATCTTGGGTTAAAGGGCGGTGATTTACGCGCGGCGGAGCGTACTTATCAAATGTTGCATCAAGTGGCAGGGCGCGCAGGGCGAGAGCAGAAAAAAGGGCATGTGCTGCTGCAAAGCTGGATGCCGGATCATCGGATTATGAAGGCCATGGCCGCGTCCTCGCATAATGGCGGGCGTGATGAATTCTTAAGCGTGGAAGCGGCGGAGCGTGAGGCTGCTAATATGCCGCCTTACAGCCGTTTGTGCGCTATTATTATTGCAGGGCGCGAAGCAAGCCTTGTTCTTGATGTGGCTAAAGCCTTGGGTAAAACATCGCCGCAAGGTGTGACGGAGGACGGTTTGCGCATACAAACGCTTGGCCCTGCGCCTGCGCCTTTGGCACGTTTGCGCGGGCGTTATCGGTATCGTTTATTGGTGCGTGCGGATAAGGCGATTAACATCCAGAAAACCGTGGCGCATTGGGTTAACGGCGTAAAAACGCCATCAACAGTGCGGGTCTACATCGATATCGATCCACAGAGTTTTCTCTAGCTTTCCTACTATATTCTTACACTTCGTTATTCGTCGTCTTACGTATAAGTTTATACGCTTCGCTCCTCATATCTTGTGTAAAAATAAATTAGGAAAGTTATGTTTTTGTGCGTTTCTTTTTCCATATTTTTATTGTGCGTTTAAACGGATAGGTCAGCCAGCCGATAAAGTTTTGCTTAGGGAAGTTTTTTTGTTCCGCCGGTGATAACCCCATGCCGGAGGGTAATTCTTCAGGATGGTAATAAGAGCCGAATATAAGATCGATAAACGGAAATGTGCCGCAAAAATTCTTGTTATAGGCACTGGCAACGGTGGCATGATGCCAACGGTGATAATGCGGTGAAGCAAAAATATAGCGTAAGGGCTTATCAAATTTTAGGTCATAATTCATATGCGTTATATAATTCATCATTTTGACAATGATGATCGCGCCGACAAAACCAATCCCTGTAAAGCCGAAGATATAAAGGACTGTACTGTCGATCATTGTTGCGACGAAGATATCTATGGGATGCAGGCGAAAGCCAGTGATCCATGTTATTTGTGTCGCACTGTGGTGAACGGAGTGGTACGACCACATATAAAAGTGGGTAAAACGGTGACGCCAATATGTTGAAAAATCCAGTAAAACAGCGCCAAATATGACCTGTAGCATGATGGGTAGGGATTGTATTTGTTTATCGAATAGTTGCTCTGTTATCAGTGGTGCCAGTGTGATGTTGACAAATAGTGCCGCTATTAATGCCATCAGAGGCGCAAAGAAAAATAGGTTCGTGAGAGCTAAAAGAACTTCATTTTTCATGTCATCCTTGAAAATACCCGTGTTTTTTTCGGCTGGTTTCAGGCGTTCTATGAGTGTAAAAATAACGCCAAAAATAATGATTTCAATCAGGCTGGGGAGAGGTTCATAAGAAAAATCTGTAAATATATCCATGTGCTATCTTAATCCTGATTTTATTCAATGTTGTCTTTGTATATTGCGCCCGCCTCAATACCGTCATAGTGTTTGTATATGTACATATAATTGGCACTTTCTGTTGGGCTTTTTGACCACATATTTAGTCTGTCATTTGGGGTGCGGCGTGATAAATACGGAAATACAGAGCGCATTGTATTATCAATATTTTTCGTAAATAAATTGTTGAAATTAGGGGAAACAATAAAGTTTGCAATCAAAATGGCTTCATCATTTAAGTGACTTTTTATTTCAAAGAAAAACTCTTGTGTGACAAGGTGTTCCGGAATGCTGAGGCCGCCAAGATAGGCATCAAGAAGGATGATATCAAATTTCTTATCTGTTCTGGCAAGGTAAGCCCGTGCGGGAATGGGGTAGAATGTTTTATTCTTCTGTAGCTTTTCCTTTAGTAGGTACTTTTCGGAGATTTCTTTCAAGTCTTTATCTATGTCGATATATATATAGTTATTCTTTAGATCGTTGTGTCCGAATGTAAAACCGCCTGCGCCTATAATCAAGATATCTTTTGGTGGTGCATTTTTGGGAATTGATTTAATGACAATGCGTTCACCAAATTCAACATATTCATGCTTTCTACCATCTTTGGAATACATAGAGGAATCATTATTATTGATGAATAAATGGGGCGCGCCACCATCATCTTCACTCTCTATAATCATTATGGTGCTGTATTTATTATTTTTTACGATATGAAGTATTTCCATTACCCCTTGAGAGTTTAGCATTGCAGAAAAGCCAAGAATGGCGAGCATCATCATCGTCGTATCACGTGTTTGTTTTTTTCCTAGTATAAGAACCAGAATAAGCAGCATAACAAAAAGCAGGGTTACTGTATGATGAACGCCAATGGTTCCCATGAGAATTAATGTGGTTAAGAGGGATCCTGTAAAAGAGCCCATTGTTGAGATAAACAGCATCCGTCCGGTGATTGTTGAAAGTTTTGATTTCGAAAAATAATTACTGACCAGAGGGATCGTTTGGCCAAGCAAATATATGGGTGTTACAAGAAAGACAAGGCAGTATATCGTAACTTTGGCGAGGTTATTTTCGACACCCATTTCTTCCAGCCCCATAAAGAAGAATTGAAATATAAAATAGCTTAGGGCAGGGAAGAGGAATGCGCTGGCGATGACAATATTGGAGAGTAGTTTTTTTCTGATGCTACAGAATTTCCCTTTTGAGTTTTTGAGCTTGAATTGTCCTCCGGCATGATAACCAAAGGCAAGGGGCATAAGAACTGCGGCGATTATTATTGACACGGAATCTGTTCCGTTCCCGACAAATGGAATGGTTTGGCGTATGGCCAATAGTTCGGCAGATAAGATGATATACCCTTCGAGTGCTATAATAATGAATAGAAAATAAGTGTTATTTAGTTTTGTCATTAATGTGTCCGTTTTAAATCGTTTTGTTATTTCTTTGTCTATAATCTTACGGGGTTAGCTTTTTGGGTTTATCGTAGAAAACAGTGTTCTTGTTGTCTGTATAGATATGCCCCGCGTTATAATTGTCTTCATGACGATACATATATATCGTATTGGCCATTGCCGTAGTGCTGTCATCCCATAGCTGATAGTTTTCGCCGATGATATGGCGTGAAACATGCGGGAAGACAGAGCGAAGGGTGTTGTCAATATTGCGTGTGAATTTGTTGTTGAAATGAGGCGACAAAATTAAGTTTGTTATCAAAACGGCATCGTTCTTTAGGTGTGCTTTGACCTGTTGGAAAAATTCTTGCGTGACCAGATGTTCAGGAACGCTGGCTCCACCTAGATAGGCATCAATGAAAATAACGTCGTATGTCTTATCCGTATTATTTAAAAAGGCGCGTACAGGAAGGGGGGCAAATTTTTTGTTTTTTCCGATAGGTTCTTTTAGAATGTACTGTTCGGCAATGGCTTTCAAATCTTTGTTGATATCGACATATGTGTACAAGTTGTTTGTATCATCATGGCCGAAGGTAAACCCGCCAGCGCCAATAACAAGAATATCACGCGGGGGATTTGCTCCTGCAATGGGCGCGATGGCAACGCGTTCTACGAATTCTATATATTCTAATTTATCATCGGCATCATTATATTGAGAAGAGTAATTGTTGTTAATTTTCAAAAGGCGGTTATCGTTTGTGAGAGTTCCGGCGGCAATCAGGCTGTATTGGTTATTCTTCTTTACATGATCTTTTCTTAATAGGGCGTTGGAATTAAAGCTCATCGCGAGCAGGGCGATGAGGATGCTATATATCACGGCGATTGATTTTTTATTTTTGCTCAACAGAATTACGAGCATGGCCAGCAAGACAAAGTTCAGGGTTACTGTATGGTGAACGCCGATGGTCGACATTAAAACCAGTGTTGAGAGAATGGCCCCCAGAAATGATCCAACAGTAGAGAAGAACAACATTTTCCCAGTGATTTGCGATAGTTTTTCTTTGGAGAAGAAGTTGCTGACCAGCGGGACTGTCTGTCCCAATAGATAGACAGGCAAGACCAAGAATAGGGCGGAATAGACAAATGTTTGAGCCAGTCTGTCTTCAATACCGATTTGCGGTAGCCAGACAAAAAACATCTTCATATATTTATAGGACATACCGATTAATAAAATTGATGAAGCGATCAGTATGTTGAGGACGAGTTTTTTACGTATAGTGACATAATGTCCAAATATTTTTCTTGGTTTGAATTGTCCACCATATTGATAACCAAAAGCCAGAGGCATAAGGACTGCGGCGATAATAATGGAAACAGTGTCTGTTCCACTGCCGATATAAGGGATGGTTTGACGTATGGCCAACAGCTCGGTCGCAAGGACAATGTAGCCTTCTATAACAATGATAGTAAAGAGTAGTAATGTATGGTTTATTCTTTTCATGAAACCCGTATCCAAGTTATTTCCAAGCTATTTGGCGTGTAGTATAGTATGTTTCTTTTTGAAAATTAAAGCGTTAAAGAGAGTTTTATGAGAAAAATGTTACCCAAAGAGCTAACATCCTATGATTTGTTGAAGGCATTGGCGATTATTCTCATGGTTACAGATCATGTGGGACACCATTTTTACCCTGATGAAATGTGGTTTCGAATATTTGGGCGTTTGTGTGTGCCGATATGGTTTTTTCTTGTTGGTTTTGCAAAAACAACAGAATTACCAAAACGATTTTGGGTAGGTGGCTTGATTGTCGCCGTGTCGGGTATCGTCGCGGGGCAATATTTATTACCGCTGAATATTCTCTTTACGATTATTGTCTTACGTTACCTTCGCGGTGGATTGGTTAAGAATGCTCTGCATTCTCCTGACACATTACGCGGGATATTTTTTATCATTCTGTTCATGGGGTTGCCTACATCTATATTCTTTGAATATGGCACGATTTCTATGTTGTTTGTATTGTTTGGTTATATTGTGCGCAATAAAGAAGAGGTTTATCAAACAATAGAACCACAATATGTGAAAATATTTGTGTTGATTTCGTTTTTTGCTTTCTTTTTGGTTGAGGGAATTAATTTACCTGCGGTTTCACCATCGCAGGCACTGGTTTTGTTTTTGGGGCTTGCTGGCGTAGGTGTAACACTTTGGAATTTTCGTCCGGCTGTTTATATTGATGCACCACATCATATGGCACCTTCTGTTATTGCGGTAATACAGTTTATGGGGCGCAGAACATTGGAAATATATGTCGCACATATCGTGGTATTCCGCGCTATTTCTATGGTTTTGTATCAGGATAAATACGTGTTTATGAATTGGCATTATGTACCATCCAATTTGATTTATATGTTTACGTAAGGGGGGATATCCAAATAGTGGATATGTGTCGTTATGCGTTGTTTGAAAAAAAATGCAAAAGGCATGCTCTTGATACTTGTCAGCGCAGGTTTGGTGTGCTAATTCTCCCACCAGAGTTTTATATGTGAAAAATGAAACTACGATTATTAGTGTAAAGAAAAGGGACTAGAAATTTGACATCGTCTTCCTCAGAAACTTCGGAGCCAATCTCTTCTGTCGTATTGACGCGTTATGCTGGTGCCCTTATCGATTTGGCAGAAAAGGCTAAATCCGTATCTAAAGTCCAAAAAGATCTCCGTGATATTGAGGCCATGATTGCTGGTTCTCCTGAGCTTGGGCGCGTTATTTCTTCGCCGCTGATTAGCCAGCAAAAACAAGAAAAAGTAATGAATGACATTGCGGCGAAAGCAAAATTACAAAAACTTACAAAAAACTTTCTTGGCGTGCTTGTGAAAAATCGCCGTTTAAATGCTCTTGTCGGGGTTATTAAGGTTTATAATAAGTTAGTGTCTGCACGCTCCGGTGAGGTTTCTGTGCGTGTGCAAACGGCGCAAAAATTGACAGCGACACAAGAAAAAGATTTTCAAAAGAAAATATCCAGTGCGATTGGTTCCGACGTTTTGGTCGAAACTGTTGTCGCGCCGGAAATACTCGGTGGCATGATTGTCACAGTCGGATCTTATATGATTGATGATTCCGTCCGCCGTAAGCTGGAGCGTTTGAGTTCAGCACTAAAAAAAGGTTCAAATCAAAATACAGTTAACTTGAAAGAGGTCGTATAATGGAAATTCGCGCAGCAGAAATTTCGGATATTCTAAAAAAACAAATCGCAGATTTTGGCGCACAAGCCGATGTTGCGGAAATTGGACAGGTTTTGTCTATTGGTGACGGTGTTGCCCGTGTTTATGGTCTTGATAATGTTCAAGCTGGTGAAATGGTTGAATTTGCCAGTGGCGTTAAAGGCATGGCATTGAACCTTGAGGCTGACAATGTTGGTGTTGTGCTGTTTGGTAGTGACAGTGAGATTAAAGAAGGTGATATTGTTCGCCGTACAGGGCAAATTGTTGAAGTCCCGATTGGGCCTGAACTATTGGGTCGTGTTGTTGATCCTTTGGGTAACCCTATTGATGGTAAAGGTCCGATCAAGGCAAAAGCATCCAGCCGTATTGAGGTGAAGGCTCCGGGTATTATCCCACGTAAATCTGTGCATGAGCCAATGCAAACTGGTTTGAAAGCGATTGATGCACTTGTGCCGATTGGTCGTGGCCAACGTGAATTGATTATTGGTGACCGTCAAACAGGTAAAACTGCCGTTGCGGTTGATGCGATTATTAATCAAAGAACAATCAATGCCTCTGATAATAAGAATGAGCATATGTATTGTGTCTATGTTTCAATCGGTCAGAAACGCTCGACTGTGGCGCAATTGGTTAAAGAATTGGAAGAGCAAGGTGCGATGGAATATTCTATCATTGTTGCTGCGACAGCCTCTGATCCTGCGCCTCTGCAGTTCTTGGCGCCATATGCCGGTTCTGCGATGGGTGAGTATTTCCGTGATAATGGTATGCATGCTTTGTTGGTTTTTGATGATTTGTCCAAACAAGCTGTTGCATATCGTCAAATGTCATTGCTTCTTCGTCGCCCACCAGGTCGTGAAGCATATCCGGGTGATGTTTTCTATATTCATTCCCGTTTGTTAGAGCGTTCTTGTAAGTTATCGGATGAACATGGCGGCGGGTCTATGACTGCGCTTCCTATTATCGAAACGCAAGGTGGCGATATTTCTGCTTATATTCCGACAAACGTGATTTCAATTACAGATGGTCAGATTTTCCTTGAGACAGGTTTGTTCTTTAAAGGTATCCGTCCGGCGATTGATGTCGGTGCGTCTGTGTCTCGTGTTGGTTCTGCTGCGCAGATCAAAGCGATGAAACAGGTTTCAGGTACGATGAAGTTGGATCTTGCGCAATATCGTGAAATGGAAGCCTTCGCGCAGTTTGCATCTGATCTTGATGCCTCTACACAGAAGCTATTGGCGCGTGGCGCACGTTTGACATTGTTGCTGAAACAACCGCAATACAGGCCTTTGGCAGTTGAAGAACAAGTCGCTGTGATTTATGCGGGTACGAATGGATATCTGGATGGTGTCGACGTGGATCAGGTCGAAGTGTATGAGCAACGCTTGCTTGAGAGCCTTCGTAGTGCAGGCGCAGAAATTCTTGCAAAAATTCGTGAAGAGAAAAAATTGGATAAAGATCTTGAAAGTAGTCTGAAGGCGTTTATCGGTGACTTTACGAAATCATTCTCTGTTGTGAAAGAGGCTGCGTAAAACATGCCAAATCTAAGAGATTATCGCGACCGTATCAAATCGGTTAAATCGACAAGAAAGATTACGTCCGCTATGAAAATGGTGGCGGCGTCTAAATTGCGTCGCGCACAGGAACAAGCAGAGGCATCACAGCCTTATGCGCGTTCTATGGCGGGTATGCTGTCGCGGCTTTCTGCTAATGTTGTTATTAATGCAGCCAGTCCGAAATTGCTTGCCGGTACGGGCGCAGATCAAAAGCACCTGATTATTGTGGTGACGGCAGATCGCGGCCTTTGTGGTGGCTTTAACACCAACGCGGTTAAAGAAGCGCGACAGAAAATTTATGCTCTGGAAAAACAGGGTAAGGATGTCTCTATTGTTTGTGTCGGACGCAAGGGATATGACCTGCTTATGCGCGAGTTTAGCGATAAAATAATTCACTCGTTTAAAGATGTCTTTGGTAAAAAAGGCGTTGAATATGCTGAGGCTCATAAAATATGTGAATTTATTTTGGCACGTTTCGAGGCCGGAGAGTTTGATATCTGTAGCTTGGTTTATAACGATTTCCGCTCTATCCTTGTTCAAGAGCCATCATCATTGCAGTTGATCCCGTTTCAAGCGGTTGATGGTGAGGCAGAAGATGATGCGGGTGATAAAGACGTTGAGGCGGATAAAATTAAATCCCCTTATAGTTTTGAGCCGACAGAAGAAGAAATTTTGGCGAAATTGTTGCCTCGTAATTTGGGTGTGCAAATTTTCCGCGCTATGTTGGATAGTGCCGCGGGTGAACAAGCCGCGCGGATGACGGCGATGGATAATGCAACGCGTAATGCGGGCGAAATGATTGATGATTTAACCCTTCAATATAACCGTGCACGTCAGGCCTATATTACCAAAGAATTGATTGAAATTATTTCCGGTGCGGAAGCCGTTTAAAACGAGTATTTTGGGAAGAAAATGAAACATATTTTGATACGTAGAAGTCGTTACCGTTATGTTTGCAGCTTAATGCTGTTGGCATTCGTTTCTGTGTGTTTTTCTGTGTCTTCACCTGTTTTTGCCGATACTGATGCAGAAGATGCACGTGTGAACATCAATGATATTAAGTTTGAAGATAAGCAATGGGGGCGGGCATTTCTTCAGTTTTTGCAAGTAGGCCCTATGATCTTAAGTCGTGATGAAGTCTTCGATGTCGCGCCGCCGCCGGCCAATGGCTCTCAAATCACCAAGGATGAATTAATTTTCTTAAAAAATCTGGAAAAAAATAAGCGTAATGAAGATACGCGCTTGCGGATTTATTCTGAAAATGCAGCAACAAGCCCACGAGAGTTTTTCGTCAAAGAAGGGCTTTTAAATGCCGAGAACTATAATACGATTAGCTTGCTTATTTTGATTCATGCCGATCAAACATATTTTATTATGGAGCGTAAAAAGCATTTTTCCCGCGCACGTCCTTCGCAACTTGATGAAGATCTTGGCACTGTTATTCCAAATCCTGCACATGCGGCTTATCCGTCAGGTCATGCATCGCAGGCCTATATAGTCGCATTGGTTCTATCGGAATTCGATCCTGAAAATGCGGAGAAGTATAAGAAAGTGGCCATCGATGTGGCACATAGACGTGAAATTGCCGGTGTCCATTATCCAAGTGATAGTGTGGCAGGGCGAAAACTTGCCGTGGATATACTTGCGCGTTTGCGAGCCGTTCCGGTATTTGAAAAGAAATTTCAAGAGGCGAAGGCTTCTTATTTGAAGCCAAGTCTTATTGTGATGACGGATGAGGAGTTCTTCAAACTGATGAACAGAAAAATAGTAAAATAGATAGAATTAGAATTTTATAGTTTAAACACACTTCTAATAATGGAGAGGAAGTAAAAATGGCAAAAGCTAAAGAAGCAACGGGAAAAGTTTTACAGATATTGGGCGCAGTTGTTGACGTTCAATTTGAAGAAGGCACTGTTCCAGCGATTTTAAGTGCGCTTACTACAGATAATAATGGTCAAACATTGGTTTTGGAGGTTGCGCAGCATCTTGGAGAGAGCGCAGTTCGTACAATTGCGATGGATATGACCGAAGGTCTAACACGCGGACAACCTGTTATTGATACGGGTGCTCAAATTCAGGTGCCGGTTGGTCCTGAAACACTGGGGCGTATTATGGATGTTATCGGTCAAGAAATTGACGAAGGCAAGCCGATCAAAACGAAGAAAAAATGGACGATTCATCGTGAAGCGCCAAGTTTTGCTGAACAGGCAACGGATACTGAAATTCTTGTGACAGGTATTAAGGTTGTTGATCTTCTTTGTCCTTACGCAAAGGGTGGTAAAATTGGTTTGTTTGGTGGTGCCGGCGTTGGTAAAACCGTGACAATCATGGAATTGATTAACAATATTGCCAAAGGCCATGGCGGCGTATCTGTATTTGGTGGTGTTGGTGAGCGTACGCGTGAAGGGAACGACCTTTACCATGAGATGATTGAATCCGGTGTTATTGTTCCTGGTGATTTTGAAGCATCAAAAGTTGCGCTTGTTTACGGTCAGATGAACGAGCCGCCAGGTGCGCGTGCGCGTGTTGCCCTGTCTGCTTTGACAATGGCTGAATATTTCCGTGATGAAGAAGGGCAAGACGTTCTATTCTTCCTCGATAATATTTTCCGCTTTACGCAAGCGGGCGCAGAGGTGTCTGCGTTGCTTGGACGTATTCCGTCTGCTGTTGGTTATCAACCGACATTGTCCACTGAAATGGGGCAAATGCAGGAGCGTATTACATCAACGAATAAAGGGTCGATTACATCGGTTCAGGCGGTTTACGTGCCTGCGGATGACTTGACTGACCCTGCGCCTGCAACAACGTTCTCTCATTTGGATGCCACAACTGTTTTGTCTCGTCAAATTGCGGAACAAGGTATTTATCCTGCGGTTGACCCGCTTGATTCAACATCGCGTATTCTTGACCCGCGTATTATCGGGGATGAGCATTATGGCGTTGCAACAAAAGTTCAGCAAACACTTCAGAGTTATAAAAACCTACAAGACATCATTGCGATCCTTGGTATGGATGAACTTTCAGAAGACGATAAATTGACCGTGGCACGCGCCCGTAAAATTCAACGTTTCTTGTCTCAACCATTCCATGTTGCAGAAGTGTTTACAGGTACTTCTGGTATTTTTGTTGCACTTGAAGACACAATTAAAGGCTTTAAAGCGATTGTTAATGGTGAGTATGATCACTTGCCTGAGGCGGCTTTCTATATGACAGGTACAATTGAGCAAGTCATTGAAAAAGCGACTAAAATGGCTAAGGAAGCAGCATAAAAACTTCGGATATCCGCGTATGGTCTGCGTCAAATTTCGGCTCTCGTATTTTTCTACGCTTCGCCTTATTTTTCAAGCCATACGCAAATCTCCTTCGTTTTAAGTGAAGAGGTAATAAAATGAGCAACGTAATAAATTTTGAACTCGTATCACCCGCAGCTAAGCTGGTGTCGGAGTCGATGTATATGGTCGAAGTGCCAGGTGATGATGGTGCATTTGGCGTTGCTGTCGGGCATTGTTCTTTGGTGTCCTCTTTGCGCGCTGGCGTTGTTCGTCTGCATAAGGAACAAGGCACAAGCGATGTTCGTGAAATCTTTATTGCGGGTGGCTTTGCCGATGTGACGGCTGAGAGCTGTACTATTTTGGCGGAAGAGGCTATTGATGTGAAGGATTTGAACAAAGAAAGCCTTGAACAGCATCTCTCTGATTTGGCGGAAGACCTTGAAATGTCTGAAGAAACAGAAGATAAATTGCGTGTGCAGGCGAAAATTACTCTGACACAGGCTAAGTTAAACGCTGTTTCTGCTTAATACGTCTTTGAATTTAATTATTTTTATAAAGCTGCGCTGTGATTGTGCGGCTTTTGCTTTTCTTGACATAAATGAAAAATTCTGGTGTTTTTGAGATATAAAAATAAAGAATAAGCAGGGTGTTCATCGCTTCCTGTTAATGGTCAGGAAGGTGCTTCAAGACGTTGATGCATGTAATTCAAGCCTTGTTGATGACCTTGCATTTGCACCAGAATATTCATTGTTTCTTCTTCGTCATATATATCGTCTTTTACGAAACCCACCAGCATGGAGTTTTTTAAGGTAGGGTTTCTAAACTTATCGTTCAGCATAATTACCCTGACTTTATCATTTTATTCGGTTTCCCGAATTTCTATATGGGTTTTGGTCTCGCTTGGCCCCCATTTTTCTTCCTCTAAGTTTATATGAATAGTGGCTTGTTTGTCCAATTTTCTATGTAATGTAGAGATATCTGCTTCCGCGCTGAATAGCTGTGTGCAGCGATCTGTTATGAAATGTTCTTGCTGCGCTTTATCGATCCAGCGGATTAAATGGTCAAACTGTCCTTTATCATTCAGCAAGCCAATGTGGCGTTGGTGCTTGTCGAGCTGTTTTAACCCCAGAGCCGTGGCCAGAAAGTAGCTGTCTTTTATGCTGGCTTGTTCGAAGATGATAGGGGCATCGGTATCGCATAGTATCTCATTTTCGAAATGGGGCATATTGTTGATCTCGCCTGTAATTGCAGGTGGTGTCCAGCTCTCCAGCTTATCAAATATATCTGTTACATTATCGGCAATGAGAAAATGATCGCGCGATAAATCGGGCAGGGTGTGCAGATAGGCAATGAAATCATCCCAATAATTATCTGTGTTTACCAGAATGATGGGCTTTGCGTGGGCGCCTAAATCCGCCCAATATAATGCTTCCAGAACTTCGTCAATGGTGCCAAAACCACCAGCCAAACCAATAATTGCATCAGCGCAGTTGAACATTTTTAATTTACGTTCCCACAAGTCTGGAACGAGGATGGTTTCGCTTAAATCGGGGTGGATGCGCTCGCTATCTTTTAGCTTTTTAGGAATAATTCCTGTGACATGCGCGCCGGAGGATAGTGCATTATTTGCCACAATGCCCATTAATCCTGCGTCCATACCGCCGTAAATTAGAGATTTACCATGCTCTCCAATTATATTGCCTAACGCAGCGGCCGTTTCCTTGAATATTGGGCGACATCTGCCTGATGATCCTAGATAGACAGTGAATTTATTGATGTTATTCATGGTATGTGGATCCTTCGCTCTGCGTGCCAAATTTGGGCGTAATTTATAAAATTTTCGATAATGTTGAAACCTTGTTCTGTCAAAATGGATTCAGGGTGAAATTGTACACCAAAAACAGGATGCTTGTCGTGTTGGATTGCCATGATTTCCCCCGTGTCACTGCGCGCGGTGATGGTGAGGGGGCCTTCTTTTGGTATGTTGGTGATGAGAGAGTGATAGCGCCCCACATTAACGGGGCTTGGGATGTCCTTGAACAGGGTAGAGCCGTTATGTGTTATCACACTAGATTTCCCGTGGACGGGTTTTTGTGCGCGTACTGTTTTCCCGCCGAAGGCTTCACTAACGGCTTGATGCCCCAAGCATACGCCCAATATCGGTGTTTTATGCCCGAGCTGTTTGACCAGATCAACGCTGATTCCTGCGTTTTCTGGTGTGCCGGGGCCGGGTGATATTATAATTGCGTCAGGGAGGCGTTTTTCTATGGTTTTGATCGTGATTTTATCATTGCGTCGAACATCGTGCTTAAGCCCCAACTTACCGACATAGCGGGCAAGATTGTAAACAAAGGAATCATAATTATCGATAATCAGGATCATAAAAAAGGATCATAAAGTTATAGGCATAGAATGAAAATGCTTAATTACATCCAATGTAGGAATTATTTAGTCATTACTTAAAGAAGAAAAGAAACCATCTATGCTTTTAAGAGTTTCTGATAGATCCTCACCAAATTCAACAATGCCTTTTTCAAACTCTGAAGGTTCACGGGGTTCTGGAGGATCTTGCTGGTAGTTTGGATTTAGATTGACATTTGCGCGGCGACTTTGCTCGTCGGTATCTGCCAAGCCGTTGACCAATGGTGCGCATTCACCTTCGCCTGTTCCGTAAATATCTCTATCTTGTCCTATAATACCTTCAATATCCCGATATCGTGTGATGGGTACACCTTCTGCTTCCAAAGCATTCAGAACGCTGTGTGCTCGTCCTGTTGCAAGTGCGTAGTTACTGTTGTCACTTCCATCGGGGCTGGTACAACCTTCTATTTCAAAGGAATCACCTGTTTCAATAAGATATTGAGCAATATCCTTGATTTGCTGATTAGAGCTTTCGGGGACGTCGTGTTCACTTATACCAAAAAAAATGCTGAGTGGCGGCGGTGTGATCTTTGGCTGTGTGATCTCATTGGTAGATATTGAAGCAATCTCTGTGGCTTCAACGTCCATATCATTTGTGGAATTACTCGTTACAACGAGGAGAAGCCCAACAACCGCGGCACTTGCCTTATTGAATATATTTTTTCTAGACATTTTTTTCAAACCCGTTTTTTTAATTATAATAATGCGAATTGCTTTTTATGTCAAATTTTAAGGGTAACTTGTTTTATATATATGTTTAACGCTATAGTGGTAAGAAATAAAGTGATTGTGGTGTAAAACGTGACGAATGATTTTAAAAAGAATACTGGTAGCCAAACAAAGCAATCAGTCCTTGGTCTGATTGCTGATTATGTTCGTGATTCTGAGGAAGAAACCATTCCTATTACCAGTTGCCATTCTGCTGTGGCGTACTGGATTGTGGATGAAGACATCTTGGAGCCAAGCGATGAAATCGTGTTATTGGGGCCGGATATAGATAATGATTTAGTATATCATTCTATTCTTATGCGCGATGGTGATATTATTGGCGATACTGAACGCGTTGCGCCAAGGCGGCAAATAGACACCACTTATGATATGGAAACTGGGGCTTATAATACAAAAATGTCGAACAGCAATCCGGAAGCGATTGTCTATCATACCTTAGAACGCATAAGCCTTGCGGAATTTCGTAATCAATATCTAAACGAAAATAAGCAGGATGTTGATGTTAAAAATGCGGGAACGGATCTGGATTCAGGCTTTAATTTCTAAGGTGATTTTTCAATTATCTATATAGTTTAAACAGCTTTAGAAACGTGTGTATTTTGGGTTTTGTGTTCGGTTTCAAAAGATTTAAAAATTGCTTCGGCTTTATCCAGCGTTTCTTGATATTCATCTTCCGGATTTGAATCAGCAACGATGCCGCCGCCGACTTGTAAGCTGACCTGATCATTATCATAGGTTAGGGTGCGGATAAGGATGTTGCTGTCCATTGTGTCATCAAACCCGATATAGCCCATAGAGCCACAATAGGCACCGCGGCGTGTTGGTTCTAGTTCTTCAATGATTTCCATGGCGCGGATTTTGGGTGCGCCTGTAATCGATCCACCGGGAAAGCAGGCGCGCAGCAGGTCGATAGCGGTTTTGTTATGCTCTAATTTTCCATGAATGGTTGAGACAAGGTGGTGGACGCTGGCGAAGGTTTCTAGCTTGCATAAATCGATGACTTTGATGGAGTGTGCTTCGCATACGCGTGATAAATCATTGCGTAATAAATCCACAATCATTGTGTTTTCTGCATTGTCTTTTTCGCTGGATTGTAAGGCCTGTTTATAGGCGCGGTCTTTTGTATGGTCTTCGACATGGGGGCGTGTGCCTTTGATCGGGCAGGTTTCCACGTGTTTACCGCGCAGCGTTATAAAGCGTTCGGGCGAGGTGGAGGATATCTTGATATCTCCGATATTCATATATGTTGAAAATGGTGCGGGGTTTACCTCACGCATATGCAGGTAATGGATAAAGGGATCAAATTTTTCAGGTAAATCGGCATCAAAACGTTGTGCGATGTTGGCTTGGAAAATATCCCCATTATGGATGTAATCGACAACTTTTTGTATTTTCTTGATGTAATCTTGTGGCTCGAAATTTGCTGTCCAATTCAGGCTATGCGGTTGATAGTGCGGCGTGTCATATTCTTGTGAGATCTGCTCAATCAAAAACTCGCATTTTTTATGGGCGTCTTCTTTGTTGTGGGCATGGGTGAAGATATAGGTTTTTCTGAGTAGGGCGTCATGTGCCAGAACCTGATCGTAGATACCTACGGCCATGTCAGGGATGTTTGTGTTGTTTGTCGCTATTTCGGGGAGCTCTTCTAAATATCGCCCTAAATCATAGCCGAATAATCCTGCTGCGCCGCCTTGAAAAGGGGGCATATTGGCGACATGTGTTGTTTTTTTGACCCAGCTTTTCATACGTGATTGCAAAATAGCGAGAGGATCACCGGTGAAAGAGAGTTTTTGCTCCCAGTTTGTGACTGTGATGTTTCCGTCTTTGACATGGATTGTTTCAATCGGGTTGCACATGACAAAGCTGTAGCGGCTGTTGGAATGTTTCGTATCAGAACTGTCCAGCAGCAAGCTGTAGGGTAAGTGCTTTACCGCAAGAAAAGCCTTGAGGTAATCGATACCAGTGACATCACGGACAAATGGTTTCATTGCTTCTTCAAACGTTATACATGTGAGGTTGCAGTATAGAGTTACTTGCTATAAAAGCACAAACTTTGCTAACATTGTTATCCACAATGATGAAAATATATTGGGTGAGTTTATGGGTAAGAGTTTAGTTAGAAAAAATCATTTTTCTTCTATTGAGCGGGGCTTTACGAATTTTAGTTCTGAAGAGCCCTTACCTCATGTTGAGGTTAGGGAAGATGAGAGGCTTAATAATGCATTGGGTCGTGTGTATAGAGATGCAACGGTAGGTGATAGCAAGGCCGCAATGGATGACCTTGCAGAGGATATGCATGATAGGTTTATAGAAGCATTGAATCATATATGCTTTCCTTACAGCAGTGCAGACAGCCGAATTAAGTCAGTGCCGAAACGCATTGTAAATGTCTCTCATCAAGACTATCCGCTTCTTGATCGCGCGATAGACCTTGAGGTTTTGTGTGATACTGCGACGAATATAGCCAAAGGTTATGAAGACATCGGTTATGAAATGGATGGCGGTGTGGCGGAATATTATTTGACCAAGATACATTTGGCAAAATCACATCTGAATGCTGCGATCGGAGATGGCGGAGATATTGCCATAGAGGATATTTACCCCGGCCTTTTGCATCTTGAAACGCTGGTTGTAAAGTCAAAGAACTTCAGCGATTTTATTGAGCTTGACCGTGGTCACGATCTTTAGTTTCTATATGTTTTTATTCTGAAACTCTCTGATTTTCTGAACGACATCACTTAAACCTGTTTTTATAATCTCCGTATCTTCGGGGAATGCGCCGTGTAGGCGTGAGGGCAACATCGAGTCCAGCATTACAAATATACCTCGATCATCGGCGCGGCGGATTAGTCTGCCGAAGGCTTGCTTTAGTTTGAGGCGGGTGATCATTTCGTCATAGCGGCGTTTGCCGAAGGCTTCACGGCGGGCTTTGTGCAATATGGTTGGGCGCGGCCATGGGACACGATCAAACACCAATAAGCGCAGCGACTCGCCCGGTACATCAACGCCGTCACGTACCGCGTCTGTTCCTAATAAACATGAATTAACATCATCGCGGAAAATATCGATCAGCGTGCCGGTATCCATATCATCCATATGTTGCCCGTAAAGTGTGATGCCTTCCTTTTCCAGAGGCAGGGCAATTTGCCCATGTACGGCGCGCAGGCGTTGTACGGCGGTGAACAGGCCAAGCGCGCCGCCGTTACTTGCGGTGAAGAGGGCGCGGTACGCCGCAGAGACTTGCCCTAAATCATTCTTGTTTACGTCATTGACGATAAAGACCTTGGTATTTTCCGCGTAATTAAAGGGCGAGGTAAAGCTGCTCTTATGTGGTTCGGTGGTTAGGTATTTCGCGCCTGTACGCTCAAACGCGGTTTGCCAGTCTAATTCGTCATCGCTTGTATGATCTTTTAATGTGGCGGAGGTCACAGCCATACCGTGGACATGCGGACGGACGCTGGCGGTGAAGGGTTTCATCGGGTCGGCATAATGGCGATAAATACCGACATCTACGGATTTTCCGTCGATGCGCTCTACCTCCATCCAGTCAACGAAGCCGTCTGCTTTGTGGGCTTGTTGCTCTTTGTCTTTTTCCTCCAGAGTATCCAGCATCGCGATCCAGCTTTTCAGGGTCATTGCCCCGCGTCGCTCTAGTGATACGCTCAATGTATCTAATCGTCTGCGGATATCCGCGTCCATTTCCCCTTGATCGTCGACCAAGCGTTTAATCATGATTTTGGAGAGGGCGTTGATTGGTTTTAACAATGCGGCTAGCGCGGTTTTTAGTTTGGCACATGCTTCTAACGCCGCGTCATCTACGGGATGCAAATGTGTTTCAATGGAGTAAGGCGTGTCCGTTCCTTGCGCGCGGGCATAGACTAGGCGGTAAATTTGCATCAGGAATTCTTCGGTTGGGCCGTTTGGTATGTTATCTTTGAACCTGCGGCTCCACCCCATACCGCATAGCGCGTTTGCGTGGTGTAAGATATCCTGTAAGGCGTGTTCGGCTTCTTCATCTCCGGTGATTAAATCTTCTATCCGGCGTTTTAATCCACGGCCGCGACCTTTGTTGCCCTCCACACCTAAAATCCAGCGGCGCAGTTCGGCAGTTTCGCGGGCAGTTAGATGTGCGGAAAAGGCGCTGTCTGCTGCGTCGAATAAATGATGTCCTTCATCAAAGATATAACGTGTTGGCAGGTTTTCCAGAGGCGAGGACATTGCGGACTGAATCATAACTAGCGCATGATTGGCGATGATGATGCGTGCGCGTTTGGCTTTGCGGATAGAGCGCTCAACAAAGCATCGGTGATAATGATCACAGGCGGAGAAAATACATTCCCCCCGTCGATCCGCCAGCCCGTACGTGTTGGCCATACCCAGTAATCCTGCCAGCCAGCCGGGAAAGTCATTGCCTGATAAATCGCCGTCTTTGGTAGAGGCTGCCCAACGCACCATGATGCCTGCCGCAATGGCGTGGCGCGGGTTATGTGCCAGAGCTGCGCCCGCAGAGATATCCTCTAAATTTAGCAAGCATAGATAATTTTCGCGCCCTTTACGAACCGCGACATAGGCGTTCTTGACCTCGGGGTGAGGGTAGAGGCGATCCAGTTCGCTGTCGATTTGGCGTTGCAGGTTTTTTGTGTAGGTCGAAACCCAGACCGCGCCCTCGTTTTTCTCTGCCCAAACACTGGCGGGTGCAAGATAGCCGAGGGTTTTGCCAACACCTGTGCCTGCCTCGGCAAGAACGATGTGCGGGTTTTCATCTTCGCGCATCGGTTCGAACATTGTGCGCATTGCGTTGCTGTATGATTTTTGCTGTGGCCTGATTTCTGCGGGAGTGTCTCCGACATTGAGGAGTTCTTCCAGTTTTTCAGATGCTTCGTTTTCAGTAACACCGTGATGCGATGGCGGAGGCTCCGGCGCGTCTTCTGCCCATTCAGGAAGGTGTTTCCAGACGTTCAGGGCGGTTTTGGAGAAAGTTTCTTCTTCTGGATTGTATTCTTGTCCAAGTGCAGAGAATATAAAGTGCGCCCAAGGCCAGCCCTTGCCCTTTAAGCCCATAATGCCTGCGATTTTAAGCGGGTTTGCTTTATCACCGAGCGTATCTTTTTGCAAATTCAGTAACAACGTGCGGCTGATATCCATGAGGGTGAAGGGGTAATCCTCGAATGCCTCAGGTACGGATAACCCTAGAGCGCGCGCCAAACCCACAGGTGTGGGGACGCAGAACTTGGTTGGGTGAACAAAGGCAAACAGCTCCAGCACGTCAAAGGTATAAAACTCGTCATAGCCGAGGCGTTTCTTGGTATGCGGCGCGTGGCAGACCAGCGCGGTTTTGTTATAGAGCAGGCTTTGTGCATCTTGATGGGGCAGGGTTTGTAGTTCTCCCTCATCGCTTAAAATCACACACTCACGCGCATTGGCAACGATTGCCGGAATATCCGGCAGGGAAATTTTTGCGGGGATTGGAATCGCTTGCTCTGCACTCATCATATGTGCATAGCATTTTTTATTGGACAGGAGAAAGGTCTATTGTGCTATAATCCCTGCGTAATAAGTATAAACAGAATGGAGTGATGTTATGGGTGGTAATGATGATGGCGTTAAAGGTAAGTTTGATGCGAATAGAACAATTGCAATGATGATGGCAGAAAAAGGTGTTGTTCCGACAGGTGACGGCAGTTTTCTTGAAATATCTTCTGAAGCAGGTGAAAAGATTGCTGAAGACATCGGAGATGGAGCCAGCTTTTCTGATAATGACACGGATGGTTTGACGCCATAAGGCATTATTTCATTTTGTAGATTGTAGATTGTAGAAGAGCGCAATGTTTCAGCGCTCTTTTTTATTTAATGCTTACCTAATATAACTGGATTAGTCGGGTCGTTATATTCAATGACAATATCAGCCAATTGCTCTGGATTAATATCGTTGAGATAAATTCTTTGTCCACCGTAGTAACAATGTTCGTATTCTATGCGTTTTAGTTTTGCTTCTTCAGCTGTTGTTGAATCTCTATCAATGCCTCGTTCTATGACTGTTTCTAAATTGGCAGATAAGAATATTTTCAAATCCCAAGTTGCCGATAATTTAGGGTGTAAGAGGAAAACCCCGTCTATCAGAATAATACTGTTTTCTTCTATTTGAATGGTATCGTTTTTCATTGGCTTGTCTGTCTGCCATGAAAATAGCGTTGGGATAATTTTTAATGCTCCCGCTCTTATGGGCTTAATAACGTTTTGGTATAGCCCTTCATAATCCCATGCGTTTTTGTAATACCAACTTGCTGCATTGTGTTGATGAACATGGGGGTTACCGTTTTCCTTATCTCTGAACTTTGCGAAGTTATCGAAAGATATTTGTATTACGGATTGTTCTTGTTCGCGTAAATAATTAGCTATCATGTCGGAGAGCATAGTCTTCCCGACACAATCGATGCCGTTAATGGCAACCAGCAGAGGCGTGTTACTTTTATGATGCTTAATTATTATTTTTGCTAAGGCATCAATCATTGTGGTTTATTTTTCCGGCGGGGTGAATATTTCCGGATCACTACCTGTTGGCATGCTTTCCAGATAGATGGATTGTGACGGGAAGGCGAAGTTTGTGCCTGCTTTTTTCTCAACAATATCTTTGATGACCAGTGCAAATTCTTCTTTAACCGCCAGCCATTCACCCCAATCAGTTGTTTTGGTGAAACTATAGATCATGAAGTCGATGGAGGAGTCGTTGAAGCTGTCCAGCCTTACAAAAGTGGAAACATTAGGCGGTTTTTCGAAATCGTCACAGGTGGCAAGGTAATTGGCAATTTCATCGCGGATCAGGGTGAGTTGCTCCCGCGTTGTGCTATATGTTACACCGATTTTCCAGTAAATGCGGCGATTTGTCATGCGGCTGAAGTTTGTGACGACAGCATCGGATAGCGCAGAGTTCGGGACGTAGACGGGGGCCTTGTCAAAACGGCGGACACGGGTGGAGCGAAAGCCGATTTCCTCGACTGTGCCTTCAACAATGCCGTCAACTTTGATCCAGTCACCGGGATAAAAACGTTTTTCTGCTATTACGGTCAAGCCGCCAATCAGGTTTTTGAATAGATCTTGCGCGCCTAAAGCGATGGCAACACCAAACAGACCAACACCGCCCAAGAGCGGGCCAATCGCGATGCCCCAAATTTCAAGAATAACTGCGGCACCAATGAAGAAAACGAGGACTTTCAGGAATTTAAAAATCCAGACTGTCATGACTTTTGTCAGGAGTTTTTCCATCTTTCTTGAAAGATGTTGAATTGGATCAAGGGCGCGATGTAATGCCCAAAAAATTGTAAAGGCAATCATAGAGCGGATCAGGCGGGTTAAAAATTCGGCAACGATGCCGTCAAATTCTAAGGCTTGTGCGGCAAAGAATAGGCCCATAATAATTGGAATGAAGCGGACAGGAGGCAGGAGAGCTTCGATGATTTTGTCATCAAGATCGGTGTTGGATTTTTTTGTCCAGAGGTGCAGTGTGTGCAATATATATTTACTGAGAACACCGCGCAGGATTAGGAATATACTGAAAATTCCTAGAGCAACAATAATCTGTCCGATATCAATTCCAAGGAAACCATTGTTCCAGACATCAACGACCTCTGCCCAGAAATCACCTGCTTGCTTTGTTATCAGCTCGGGGGTCTCTTGTTTGTCTGCTATTTTATTTGCCACGTTATCCGCCATGTATTTGCTCCTGCATATAGAATTCAGGATGGCAGGATAATGGTTCGATGTGTGATAAGCAAGGGGGCTGTTTGTGAGGGGTGTTTTTAGGAGGGTAGGATGGGCTTATGCAGAGCCCCAGATTGATTTAAAAAGTGTTATGAGGCTAAAGCGATTAAATTTTGATTTTAAATGCACTTTTAATGCCGCATTTCTTAAGGCTATTTTGTAATTAGGGCCAATGCCAATGGTGCCGTCTTTCATCGTAACGATGGAGAGGTTGCCTTTGCCTTGAGGGCCGGAGATAACCGCGCTGTCTTCAACCATATCACCTTCTAAGGAACGAGAGCGTTTGGCGTTGAAGCCGGGGTAGTCCCGCATAATGTGTGCATCATGGGTGAGCCCCATGTCATATTCTTGGTTGTCTAACCCTTGCCAGAGAAGGTGCTTTCCATTTTCAGAATTTTGATATCTATATTTTCCAAGCATCAGAACTGCACCAATACTGAGCTCTTCGTTGATTTCTCTGAACTCTGATGGTGAATATCTGACTTTCCCCATGCAGAAACTTTCGAATATATCGATATGGCTAAGGATTTTTTTGGCTGTTGGTTTCGCATTCTCAATATTAAGCATCAACGTTACTCTTCAGTTTGATTTTGGTTATGTCATGTGAATGTTTTCCTTACGTATACGCGCAGAAGAACACTGTAGTATTCATGGTACTACGCGTGTATTTAAAATTTACTTAAAATTTGACCTAATTTTTACGAAAACTTGTTTTAAAAGCGGTCTTATGCGGATTTTTCCAATTTGTTGTCCAGCGCATCACGGATGAGGGTAACGGTTTTATCCGCCCCATAAAGCGCAATGAAAGAGCCAAAGCGCGGACCTTGATCCTGTCCTAGTAATATTTGGTAGAGTGCCTGAAACCATGTGCGAAGCTCGTCCTTCTCGTAACCATTTTCTTTACCAGCGGCAAAAACGGCAGTCATATAGTCTTCCGCGGTCAGTCCGCTTTCCATGCTGTCCAGTGTATCAGCCAGTGCGGATAGAGCGGTTCTTTCGCGATCATCGGCGGCGCGGTATGATTTTTCAGGTAGAACGAAGTCCTTATAATATTGAATGGCATAACCAACCAAGCGATCAAGGAAGGGCGCATTTTCGGGCGTTGCCTCAGGGGCATATTGTTGGATAAAACCCCAGAGCGTTGCTGCATCATCCGTATTGGCGGCGTTCACAAGGTTTAGCAGTAGAGCAAAGGATATCGGTGTATGTTGCGTGGTCGGTACTTCGCCATGGTGGATATACCATGTCGGGTTGTCCAGTTTCTTTGCGGGCTCTTGCTCGTTCAGTTTTTCTGCGAAGGTGATATATTCATCTACGGCCTTCGGGATGATATCGAAATAAAGTTTTTTCGCGGAGGTCGGACGTTGAAACAGGTAATAAGCCAGACTTTCTTGTGGCGCATAGGTTAGCCATTCTTCCAGACTGAGGCCATTTCCTTTGGATTTGGAGATTTTTTCGCCATTTTCATCCAAAAACATTTCATAGTGGAAGCCTGCTGTATTCGGCTTGCCGAGGATTTTTAGGATTTTCTTGGAGATGTCGGCAGAGCTTTTCAGGTCTTTACCGCTCATCTCGTAATCAACATCCAGAGCATGCCAGCGTAGCGCCCAATCAGCGCGCCATTGTGCTTTGACTTTTCCACCTGTGACTTTTTGGGTTATAATAGTGCCATCAACATCTTCGAAGCGAATCGTATCGTTTTTATTGTTGACCTCAAGAATAGGTACTTGTAATACCGCGCCTGTTGAAGGTGAAATTGGTAAGAAAGGTGAGTAGCTTGCAGCGCGTTCCTCACCTAGTATAGGAAGGACTGCATGTTTGATATCATCATGGTGTTTCAGCATTAAAAGCAGCGTTTCATCGAATTCACCCGACTTATAACACTCGCTCGCGGATTTGAATTCATACTTAAAGCCGGCATTGTCGAGGAACTCGCATAGCGCCGCATTATTATGATGGGCATAGCTTGGGTGGTCTGTACCAAATGGATTGGGGACGAGGCTTAATGGTTGTCCTAAATGCTCTGCCAGCATTTCTTGTTGGGGCACGTTGGTTGGCACTTTACGCAGGCCATCCATATCATCGGAAAAACAAATCATTTTTGTCGGGATTTCGGGGTGCAGGGCTTCAAAGGCTTGCTGTACCATTGCTGTGCGGCAGACTTCGGCGAAGGTTCCGATATGTGGCAGGCCAGAGGGGCCATAGCCTGTTTCAAATAACACATAGCCTTTTTCAGGTGTTTGTACCTGTCCGCGACCGATTGCGCGCAAGCGTTTCACCACGGCCTTGGCCTCTTCAAATGCCCATGTACGGTTTTTGATGGCAATCTCGGGGGCGATCTCTGCGGGAATGTTCTGTGTCATTTTTCATATCCTTATTTTAAGGCATAAAGAAATAGCAGACAATGCAGTGGTTTTCAAAGGAGATTTGCCGATTACTTATATTTTCTGCGCTTATAGAGAGTGATGCCGATGATGAAGGTAATGAAAAAGACATTGACGGCATTGACGGCAGAGAGTTTGAAATCGTCTAAAGTGTATAGGCTGTAAAGCAGGCTGACGATTGCGGTATAGTCCCAGATCAGCCATGTCGGCAGGGATATATCGCTACACGCTGATGTGCTGCGCCATAGCTTTAAGGCTTGCGGCATATAGGCAATGGCCACAACGATTCCGACTGTTGAATATAAATAATCGATCATACAAATTCTATCCGTTATTACGTTCATTATTATGGTGTGCTGTGTGTTTATTGTCACCATAATGTTTGGGGAGGAGAAACATATTTGTTTTTGGCGTAGGACACTTTATATAGATACTCATGAAAGCCATAATCCCGAATAATGACAGGCCTTTGATGGGCGAGGCAGAGTTTGATCGCTCTAACCCGTTTCGCATTGAGTCTGATTTTACGCCAGCAGGAGATCAGCCTTTGGCGATTAAAACGCTGACCGAGGGCCTGCGCGATGGGCTGACGGATCAGGTTTTGCTGGGCGTGACGGGGTCGGGTAAGACGTTTACTATGGCGCATATTATTCAGGAGTTGCAACGCCCTGCGCTTATCCTTGCGCCGAATAAAACCCTCGCCGCGCAGCTTTATGGGGAGTTCAAAACATTCTTCCCCGATAATGCGGTGGAATATTTTGTATCCTATTACGACTATTACCAACCCGAAGCGTACGTCGCGCGCACCGATACATTCATCGAAAAAGACTCCAGCATTAATGAACAGATAGACCGTATGCGTCATGCTGCTACGCGATCATTATTTGAGCGTAAGGACTGCATCATCGTTGCGTCGGTGTCGTGTATCTACGGTATCGGCAGCAAAGAAGATTACATGGCGATGGCGTTCCCATTGACCACTGGCCAGACAATAGAGCGCGAAACTTTGATCGCGAAAATGGTTGAACTGCAATATACCCGTAATGATTTGGCGTTCGAGCGCGGCACGTTTCGCGTGCGCGGGGATACGGTTGAAATCTTTCCTGCCCACTTTGAGGATCGCGCATGGCGGTTTTCTCTGTTCGGGGATGAGTTGGAGCAAATCACCGAATTTGATCCATTAACGGGTGAAAAATTTGAGGCTCTGGAGGGTGTACGTATTTTCGCGAACTCGCATTACATCACCCCCGGGCCAACGATCCAGCAAGCAATCTCCCAGATCAAAATCGATCTTGCCAGTCGTTTGGAATATTATGAGACGGAAGGCAAATTGTTGGAGGCGCAGCGGCTTGAACAACGCACAAAGTTTGATCTTGAAATGCTGGCTGCGACCAACTCTTGCAAAGGCATCGAGAATTACTCGCGTTATTTAACGGGTCGTCCAGCGGGGGCTGCGCCGCCTACATTGATTGAGTATTTGCCCGATAATGCGTTGATGTTTCTGGATGAAAGCCACGTGATGGTGCCGCAACTGCGCGCGATGTATAACGGTGATAAAGCGCGTAAAACGAATTTGGTGGAGCATGGCTTTCGCCTGCCCGCTGCGATGGATAACAGACCGCTACAGTTTGAGGAATGGAACGCCCTGCGCAAGCAAACGGTGTACGTATCGGCAACCCCGAACGCGTGGGAGCTGGAGCAATCAGGCGGTATATCGGCCGAGCAAGTCGTACGCCCTACAGGTCTAATCGATCCGCCCGTTGAAATCCGCCCTACGGAAAATCAGGTGGATGATTTGATGCATGAATGCCATGAAATTGTGAAGCAGGGCGGGCGTATTTTGGTGACGACCCTGACCAAGAAAATGGCGGAGGCGTTAACCGAATATCTGGATGAGCATAATATAAAGGTGCGTTATCTGCACTCCGACGTTGATACATTGGACCGCATTGAAATCCTGCAAGACCTGCGCGAGGGGGTGTTTGACGTGCTGGTCGGCATTAACTTGCTGCGTGAGGGGCTGGATATTCCTGAATGTATGCGCGTGTGTATTTTGGATGCGGATAAGGAGGGGTTCTTGCGTTCGCGTACCTCACTGGTGCAAACTATCGGGCGTTGTGCGCGTAATATTGACGGCAGAGCAATCCTCTATGCCGATAAAATAACCGACAGTATGCAATATGCGATTGATGAAACGCAGCGCCGTCGTGAAAAACAAATTGCCCATAACGAGGCCAACGGCATCACTCCGAAAAGCGTGAAAAAAGCGTTGTCTAATGCGTTCGATCATATGTATGGGCAAAAGAAGGTCGCAAAAGTGCATAGCCTGAACGATGATGCTTTAAGCGATTTCCTACACAACCCCACCAAAATGCGCAAACATATCGAGGGCTTGAAAAAACGTATGATCACCGCCGCAGGGTATTTGGAATTTGAGGAAGCTGCAAAATTACGTGATGAAATCAAGGTGCTTGAAGATCGGGTGTTGGGGGTTTAGGTGATATCAATACTATCGTGGATCTCTAGTATTTTATACATTTTAGGCTTTCCGTTGACGGTATGCACTTCCACATTCACTATGTAAGCACGGTCAAATGGATTCTTAAGTATAGTGTCTTTAATATTATCGCTGGCAGGCACTGTTTTTACAGGGGACTGGCTAATTGTTTCAATAATGCCCATATCGCCTGTTTTTGATTTCCTATCATTTCTAGCCTGGTAACAATAAAATAGAACGTTTGTTTCAATAAGGTTATTTGGCATTTTTTGTAAACCGATTTCATGATCAATTCTATTTTGTGCGGCATTTGCTTCTATATGATTGATTGTAAGGTTTATTGTTTGTGTGCTGCCTTCTTCAGCAATAAAAGATAATGCTGTGCCTTTGTCAGATGCTGCGGGTTGTAGGATTTTTTTATAATTATTCAGTTCTTGTATATTGAGCTCAGGTTTTAAGTCTACTCTAGAAAGGAAATAATCAATGGCTTCTTTTGTCTTGTTTGTGAAGCTATTGATTATTTTTTTGCTGTCGATGTCAAAGGAATGGTAATGACGAGGAAGTGCTTTTATCTTTGCAATGATACTTCCTTTTTCTATTTCGCATATGTACAGGCGTATTTCATCTTCGTTTATTGAAAAACTCTCATCAATAATATGTTTTTGAAATTGATCTGCTATGGCTGTGAGGCTTTCTGAAAATTCAGAAAGTTCAATTGGTTGTGTGTGATCAATTTTGAAAACCATTAACTCATCGTTCATAGTACAATAATGGTTTATTTGAATGAGTTATACAATCAGAAGTTTATTTTTGATGACATGTATCGAAAGATAGTTGTTCTCCACCAAAACACCTCCCCCGTAAAAAATAATAAATTTATAGGAACGCATCATCATAGGAGGTATGGTAGGTTGCAATAATTATAGGAGCAGGGGGCAGGATGTCAGAAGCATTTTTAAAAGCATTAAAGTGGTACATATTAGTGGGCTGCGCGATTATCGGGACATCGGCGTTTATTATCTCTGAGAATTCCGGTTCGGTCAGGCCTATTTTGATCGGGGTTTTGAGTTACGGTGTGGTTTATATTATGTCGTTTTTCTGGAAAGAATTCCGCCGTAAACTGTTACTGCTCAGCATTATTGTTTTTCTTGTACTGTCTTTCCTTTCGCCGAAAATTCCGATTTGGGCGTATATATTGTTTAATTATAATCCGGCCGCTTTTGATCCCTATGTTACTTGGGCGGCGACGGTGGGCATTTTAGGTATCCCGATTATGATGTTTATCTTCAAAAAATATGATTAGGAAACAGAGTAAACCTTCGCCGGACTCCCGTTTTTTGCACAGAGCTATGTTACTGTAGAGGAATGATTTTTCTTATATACATGCGCAATGCAGCATAACATTATCCTCTGAAATTCGCTCTGATCCTGCGTTTTGTGGTATGATAGGGTATGAGACATAAACAAGTGAAGACTTGGTTTCTCATTCCGTTTGATTGTTTTAAAGGCCGGGAGTTTTTTAATAAGTTAATTTTGTGTACTAGTTTATTGGCCTTATCGGGGTGTTTAACCACCGGAAAATCGAAACCATTGGCGCCATCGCCGCCATCGGTTACAAGCCGTTCATTATCTGCGCAGCAATCAGATATTGCTTATCAGCCCCATTATTTTTCTGCACCGTTGCAAGTAGCTTTGCTTCAGGTTGAGACATCGCCCATTATTGATAAGGGAGTGGATGCTGACATCGTGCAGTTACTACCTTTGAAGGGGGCGCGGGATGCGGTTTCTTCGTTGGATAAATGTAGAATGAAGGATCGGTTTGATCGTAAGGCTGTTTTGGCCTATGAGTGGGGGCGTTCGCGTTTGGCGTTGGATGTCGGTGGTGTTAACCTGAATGGCGGAAGTGACAAGGATTTTCGTCTTGAGTATAAAATAAAGCTCCAGCCTGAAAAAACTAGAAAGCAGCGCTGTCGTTATTCCTCTTCTTGGCAGGGGCTTATCGGCTCGGGTTATAATGAGCTGTTTTTGCGTCAGGAGAATACGGTTTGGGGTGAGGTAAAAGAAGTTAAAACCGCTGTCACACAATACATTGACCGTATATTTTAGAGGGGGTTGTCTCAGCGCCACCTAATATAATGTAAAATCCTTCGTGCTATTCATATGAAAATATTGTACTATGCCTTTGTGATTGTTCTGTGTACGACCTTATAAATTTCATTTATTATCAGGAGTTTGTATCTTTATGCAACGTAATATTTGTCGTCTTATTTTTATTTTATCCGGTTTTCTTATGGTGGGGTGTTCCACGGATTATGCTGCGCTTGATGGCGATGCTATCGCGATGGAAGAGCAGCTGGCAAATATTGAGGATGAGCCGATTACACGATTGTCTTTTGTGCCCGTAGAAAATTCATACGATGAATTTGATGTTGTTCTGCACCAAGATGGTGAAGCGGTGAGCCGTATTATGCCAGCGTCCGGTGATGAGAGCGCCGCAGAAAAACCTGCTGAATAAACAATAACAAATTAAGAAACGTATAATTTTCAGATATCTATATTGATTTATTAATGTGGATAAAGTACTATTTTTATGTGTTGCGTATTTCGCGCCTCATTTCTGCGTAGATATCATTAATTTTATTGGGAAAATGTCATGGGTAAGTATCTCTTACGGTTTATGGTTCTTTGCGCACCTCTAATGTTGGTTTCGTGTGGTGAAGGGTGGGTCGTGCAACGCATTGATAATGTTGTCCCGTATGGTTCTCGTACCGCAGGTAGTGGTGTCGCATATGTTCGTGCGAAGATGTTACCGGAAAAAGAATTGAAGGTTGAGCCTATTACAGTGACTGAACCTGAGCCTGTCATCGACGTTGTACCTGCTCTTGATGCAGAAAAAATATTTAATGAGGCGCAGACGAAAGGTCGTGCGCCGGTGAAGAAAAAGACCGTTTCTGAAAAACTTTCTAAAATGAACGTGACTAAATCTGACGGTGATGTTCTTGCCGAAGTTGAAAAAATTGAGAGCGGCGCATCTGGGTTGAGTGCAGAAGAATATATTAAACAAGAGCCTAAGCGCATGGCCAATCTTTCCGACGATGTTGTAAAGGATGCCTTGGCAACTGAAACGGGGCAGATGGAAAAGTCGGTTGATCTTGCAAATGTAATGCCTGCGGTGAATTCCGAAGTTGAGATAGAAAGTGTTATAGAGGTTCATGAGAACAAAGTGGTTAAGCCTGCCAAGGAGATTATTTCTCCGAAAAATGATTATTTTGATTTTAAATCCAAAGGTCAGTATGACTTGGATGATATATATGACGACCCGTTTGTGGACTTCTGATATGTAGGTAAAAGAGTATAAAAAGAGGCGACGCATAGAAATATGGGTCGTTTTTTTTATGCTGTTATCATTAATAAATATAAAAATTTAGATAATTTCAAAACGATAGTTATAGACAGAATGCTTTTTTAGGAGTTACCATAATAGGGTAAGTGTCGTTTGAAATGTACCGAGGAATTTATCTTACCGGTGCTTAAAAATAATAAAAGAACGCACTTTAGATTACATTTTACAACATTTCAGGAAAGGTTTTGGGTTATGTCTATAGAGGTAGAAACAGTAGTTGCCGTATCGGTAATGATGGCCGTGTTTTCGGCTGTGGCTGCGGTGGGGACAAGCATTGTCCTTGGTGCAGGGTTTGAACGGTTACGCGCCGGCTTTGAGGTTATAAGCAAACAAACCGGATTTTTCAGTGATGCCATTCATAAGCTGGAACATAAAATGGAGGTTGTTGACGACCAGACCGGAAAATTTTCTCGTTCTATTGATGTGATGGAGGCCAAGGTCACCAGTGTTGGTGAGCAGGCCAATGCCTTCACCGGTTCGATACAGAGCCTCGAGAAAAAAGTCGAAGTTGTTGATAAGCAGTCCGGTTACTTCGGTGATGCTATTCACCGTCTCGAAAATAAGGTCAATAAAGTTAGCGCACATGAGGATATCTTGAACGAGAAAATAGAACAACATGCAGATGCTGGCGTTTTGAGTGTGGACAAGACAGAGGCTTTGGTGTCTCATGCCGAGGAGTTGTTGACACAGATGGGCGCTATCGCCGAACAAATGTCAGAAAAAACAGTGACTCTGTCTCAGGAGACATCTGATGGAGAACATAATAAGGTCTCTATGCATGGCTTTGCTCACTATACACATGTGCCTGCAATCGATGCCGATGAAGGTCTGCGTTATAATTAACCATGAGGATGCTTTAAAGTGTATATAAAGTGGAGGTCGGGATTTTTCCGGCCTTCGTTTTTGGTGTTTATAGGGCTTCGTTCAAATAAGAAGTGGCAAGGCAATGAAAAGACGGTTAAACTACAAACTATCAGGGGGTTATACCCCTGATCTGTTTATTTGCTTTTGCCTGTGAAGGGGATTCTTTTGACGCTGTCTTTTTTTCTTTGGTTTTTGATTTCGGCAATATTGCTGGGGTTCTGGTTTTGGACGAGTTATATGATTTTTCGGCAAAAAGCTGCATGGAAAATCTACGCAGAGAAAAGAGATTTAAGATATTATTCTAATGGGTTTTATAAAACGCCATCCATGAATGGGGCGGTTGACGGCTATAATGTTTCCTTTTTCACGAGTGAGCATTCAGAATTGGATGCACGTTCGGAGCGGCACTTAACGGCCATAGAGATTAATTTACATACGGGTTTATCGGTTGCCACCGCCATTGCCAGTGGCGGTATGTCTGTGATCGTTGATACGCTTGATCTGCATAAGGAATATAAACCGTCGAATAAGGATGGTAAAAGGAAAGATTGGGACAATAGCTACGTTATACGTACGCAAGATGTTTCATATATGCATGAGTATTTGAATGATGATCGTGTCGACAGCATTATTCGTTTGATGAAAATTGATAAAGCGTGGGTTATTATTTTATTCTTTGAGGAGACAGGGCTATTACGTCTTGATACGCCCTTGCCTTTGGGCACGCCACAAAAGGTCGATGCGATTGTTAAGCAGATGGTTGAGGTTGCGCGTTCACTTGAAATGGGTGATGGAGAAGAAAAAGATATTCAGCGTGCGATGCCTAAAGCGGATAGTAAGAAGCAAAAAATATTGGAAATTGATGATGATCTTCTTAATGATGATATTGGCTTTGAATTAGAAGATTAAAACATATATTATGTTTTTTCCCTCCTTGTTTTCCTTTATATTTGTGTGTCTATGATGCTTCAAACCCATCAATATGGATAGCGTATGGAGCATATTTTTGTCCCTTATATTGGATTTCTTTGTTAGATAGATTAAACATACAGCGCGTTTCGTTTGATGTATTGTAACGCTTTAAATTTATTATATTTGAGTTACTTGTTGCTATAAACTCATGGTTTCCATTAATTATTTCGGGCTTATTTTTCCTCCAGGCAATGAATTTTCTTGTGAAATTTAAAACGGACGTTATTTTTTCATTTTGTGTTTGTATACTCAATGAATGATGGGTTTTTGGAATGGGGAGCCATGGGGTATTTTGTGAAAATCCACAATGAATGGAATTATCCCATATCATAGGCGTGCGGCATCCGTCACGTCCTTGCCATTCTGGCCACGTTTGTTTTGCCCATGGGTCTTGTATGCTCTCAAACGGTATTTCTGTTTCGGGCAGACCAAGCTCTTCTCCTTGAAATATGAATGTCGTTCCCGGAAGACACCCTAATAGAGCGATCAGCATTTTTGAAAAATCATTATTATAATTATATGGCTTATACCAACGACTTTGGGCACGTACAACATCATGGTTCGTGAATGCCCAACTGGGCCACCCTGATGATTCGCGAGCCGATTCGGCCAAATTATTTTCTTTGGAACATTGATCGAAAAATGTTTCGATCGGCACACGTACAAGGTCTTCGGTTAATGTTTTTTGTGTGCCTGACATCATGTGTGTATTGTAAGATGTGTGTAGGTGATTTTTACCATTTGTGTATTCTTGCGCCAATTTGTAAGGGTGATCATCGCCAATCTCACCAATTAAAATACGACCGCTATATTGATTGCTAAGGGCACGTAGTTTTGCGATAAATTCCAAATTTTCGGGGCGGGATTTATCGTATATATGTTGTTGGGTTGAATAGGGCGTTTCTTTTTCAAATTGAGTAGCAAATTCTGCGCCGCTTTGACGAGGGGGGTTATTACGCAAAAGCTGATCGTGGAAATAGAAATTTACAACATCAAGGCGAATGCCATCAATGCCACGCTCTAACCAATATTTACAAATATCGATAATTTCACTCTGTACGTCTGAGTTATGAAAGTTTAAATCCGGCTGTTCTTTTAAAAAATTATGAAAGTAATATTGCTCGCGATTTTCATCCCATTCCCATGCAGAGCCCCCAAAAACAGAGACCCAGTTATTGGGAGGAATGCGATTGTTAGTCTTATCATATTTAGCATCCGCCCAAACGTACCAGTCTTTTTTGCTCTCGTCGGAAAACCATGGATGTTCGTTGGAGGTATGGGAAAAAGCGAGATCGATAATTACTTTTAAATTGAGGTCATGTGCCTTTTCAAGCAGAGCATCAAAATCATCGTTGTTGCCAAAGATGGGGTCTACATCCCGATAATCGGAAATGTCATAGCCAAAGTCTTTCATCGGTGATTTGAAAAAGGGTGATATCCATATGCCGTCAACGCCAAGCCCCGAAACATAGCTCAGTCTCTGTGTGATGCCGGCAAGATCTCCAATGCCATCATTGTTGCTGTCATAGAATGAGCGCGGGTAGATTTGGTATATAATTGCGCCGCGCCACCAATCCACATCGTTAGACATGGATTTTTCCTTGCATATAGAGAACAGCCTGACCGGATATTTCAACCCGATCACCTTTCAGAGTGCAGATTAGGTCGCCGCTACGTGCGGAAAGTTGTTTTGCATTCATTGTGGTTTTGCCAAGAATACTTGCCCAATATGGCGTTAGGAGGCAGTGGATGGCGCCTGTGACGGGATCTTCATCAATGCCGATTTGAGGTGCGAATAAACGCGAGACAAAATCTGTATCACCTGTCCCGCGCGCGGTGATGACGAGGCCTAGCGTATCGGTCAAAGTCTTTATTTTTGCAATATTAGGCTTGTAATTTTGTACGGCATCAGCATTTTCAAGAACAGCAAATGTCTTTGTGCTTTTAAGGACTGTCTGGACTTTCAGCCCAAGGATATCTTCAATATTGGATACATCTTGTTGAACTGTATAATCCCATGTTGGGAAATTGAGTGTGTAGCCTGCGGATGTTTTTTTGACGCTTAGTTCACCTGACCGAGAGCTGAAATATACCGTATCTTGCGTGAAACCTAAATTTTCGAAAATGCAATATGCACTGGCCAGCGTCGCGTGCCCGCATAAATCTATTTCTGTTGTTGGGGTAAACCAGCGGAGGTGAAAGCCTTTACCCTCTGGAACAAAAAATGCCGTTTCAGAGAGATTATTCTCTGCGGCGATGTTCTTTAATATCTCATCGGGAAGCCATGTGTCTAATGGGCAAACGGCGGCTGGGTTGCCGCCGAAAACCGTATCTGTAAATGCATCAATTTGATATATGTCTATATCTGCCATGTGCTGTGCTTGCAGAATTATTCTGCTGCTGCTTTTTCTTCAGCAGGCGCTTCTTTTTCAGAAACTTCTTCTGTGGCTTCTTCAGCAACCGGAGCAATTGTCATTTTAACAATCTTGTCGGGGCTGGATGGTGGCTCACCAACGGCAAGTTTATCAATGAATTCCATGCCGGATGTTACTTGACCAAGCACGGTGTATTGACCGGTTAGAAAACTACAACCACTGTCTGTGAAACAGAAAAAGAATTGTGAATTCGCACTGTCCGGATTATTAGAACGCGCCATGCCGATTGTTCCACGCTTATATGCGTATGGGCTAAACTCTGCAGGAATGTCAGGGTATTTTGAACCACCCATGCCTGTGCCTGTCGGATCGCCTGTTTGCGCCATGAAGCCGCTTATGACACGGTGAAAAATAATTCCATCGTAGAACCCTTCGCCGATCAGCGTTTTAATGCGTTCAACATGTTTAGGGGCAATATCGGGTAGTAGGTCAATAACGACTGTGCCGCCGCCAGATACTTCCATATGTACTGTATTCGCGGAATCCGCTTTAGCATCTGTTCCTGCTGTCATGATCAAAAGACCTCCAAGTGTAAGCATAAATTTCTTAAGCATTCTATATCCTCTTAAGAGTTAACATTAAAGATTATTGGTTACATACCACGGGCGTAAATGCAAGGGGATGGATGGAATTTGTTACACTGTTTCTTTGTTTTTTTCGGTAACGTCGTTCATCTTTTGGGAGATGCCCTCAATGGTGCGGGCATTATTATGTGTATCGACCATCGTTTTAAGTTCGTTTACGCATGTTCCGCAATTTATTTCTGAGCCGCCTGAGCACGCAGCGTACACATCTTTAACGCGTGCGCTTTTCTTTGTCGTATCCAAATGGTTACGAACATCTGTGTCAGTAAAAGGGTTGCATATGCATATATACATAGAATTATTTCCAACATGTTTGATTCGTTGTTAGTAATGATAATTATTATCATCTGGCACGTCTAAATGCAAGTCACTATCAACTGAATAAATGTATCTATTCTTGTTTATGTGACGAATTAGGGTATATCTTGTTTCGGTTTTACTTATGGAGAGCGTCGAATGATTTTAAAATTAATGATGGTAATTACCTTATTTATGGCTGTTTTTATATCGTCAATAGCGGTGCAAGCGGCGGATAAGCATAAGCAAGGTGTCGAAATCCATAGAGTTTCGCCTTATCGAATTGCACGCGATATTAGGGACATTAAGGGCAAGAAGCGCGCCATTGTTCTGT
The DNA here is from genome assembly GCA_002401695.1 of Alphaproteobacteria bacterium. Lineage (GTDB taxonomy): Bacteria > Pseudomonadota > Alphaproteobacteria > Micavibrionales > Micavibrionaceae > UBA1672. Next base: position 357,871 of record NVTV01000001.1, on the reverse strand, counting down.
ACGCGTCATGGTGCCCGAATTGTGTGCAGAAGATGCCACAAATTATAGATATTGAGCGTGCCAGAGCAGGTTCCATTATTGCGATTTCTGTTGATGAGAGCCGTCAAGACTTCACGCGTTATATGAACAAGCTGGATGATGTTCCGTTTAAAGCCATAGTGATTGATGGGCCGGAGTGGAAACTCGCAAAAGAGTTGAAGCGATTTGATGTTGAAGTTTGGGAGGCTATTCCACATATTATTTTGCTGGATGAAAATAATAAAACTGTAGAGCAGGGGAACTTTTCGACGAAATATATTGCAGGATTTTTAGGGATCCCATTATCTTAAAACAAAAATACCTGCCGCTTTGTTTTGCCGCAGGTATTGAATGTTTGTGTAGGTAGCAAGGCGTTACCCTTCTGCGTCCAATGGGCTTTCAGAGTTAATCTGAATATAATTCTGCAGCCCCATATTTTCGATCATCTGTAATTGTGTTTCCAGATAATCAATATGGCCTTCCTCATCAGCGAGGATTTTTGCGAACAGGTCACGTGATACGTAATCTTTCACTTCTTCTGCATGTTCAACAGCCGCGCGGTAATGTCCGGCGCCGCCATGCTCCAGCTTTAGATCGCATTCAAGGATTTCCTTGACGTTTTGTCCGATCATAAGTTTTTCAAGGCTCTGCAAGTTTGGCAGCCCTTCAAGGAACAATATACGCTTGATGAGGTTGTCTGCGTGGTGCATTTCCTCTATCGATTCGTTATATTCGTGCTTGGCGAGTTTCGTGATACCCCAATCTTCTAGCATACGTGAATGTAGAAAATACTGGTTCACAGCAGTTAGCTCTTTTTTAAGGGCTTCGTTCAAAAACTCTATAACTTTTTTGTCACCTTTCATGGTGTACCTCTCTTTATATATTTAGAATGCTTTATTTAAAGGCGCGGTCTAATATTGCGCCGATATTCTTCGTGTAAGCATCATACTTAAATATAGCATCTAGCGCATTTTTGTCAAGTTTTTCAGTGACTTGCAAATCATTCTCAAGCGCATTACGCAGTGTTAATGTGCCTTTGCCGCTGCTGCGGTCTGCCCAGACGGTCATGGCGGATTTCTGAACAATGCGGTAAGCATCTTCACGTGAAATTCCGGCCTGTGTCAAAGCCAGCATTGTGCGTTGTGAGAAGACAAGCCCGCCTGTCATTTCCAGATTATGTTTCATACGATCAGGGTAAACTAACAATTTATCAATGATACCAGCCAAACGATTAAGCGCGTAATCTGCGGAAATTAACGCATCGGGAAGAATTGTACGTTCCACGGCGGAGTGCGAAATATCGCGTTCATGCCATAGGGCAACATTTTCAAGCGCAGGCGTTACGGCGGCGCGGATAATGCGCGCTTGCCCCGTCAGGTTTTCTGTTCCGATCGGGTTACGCTTATGCGGCATCGCGGAGGAGCCTTTTTGATTGGGCGAGAAATATTCCTCTGCTTCGCGAACTTCGGTGCGTTGCAGGTGGCGAATTTCAACGGCGATATTCTCGATAGAGCTGGCAACCACGCCAAGCGTTACAAAGAACATTGCATGGCGATCACGCGGGATGACTTGCGTGGCAACCATTTCCGGTTTTAAGCCGAGTTTGTCAGCAACGTGTTGTTCAACGGCCATGTCAGTCGTGGCGTAGGTGCCGACTGCGCCTGAAATGGTGATTGTGCTGACCTCTTCTTTGGCCAAAATCATGCGGTCACGCGCACGTTTAAAGGCGGAATAATGTCCGGCGAGTTTCATGCCGAAGGTTGTTGGCTCACCATGGATACCGTGGGAGCGACCAATACAAAGCGTGTCTTTATGCTCTAGTGAACGTTTTTTAAGGGCTGCCATTACTTTTTCAAGGTCAGCAATAATAATATCCGCCGCTTGGGTCAACATAACAGCGAAGCTGGTATCGATAATATCGGAACTGGTCATACCCTGATGCACATAACGCGAGTCTTCACCGACATATTCACCAACAGAGGTTAAAAAGGCGATGACATCATGATGAATTTCAGCTTCGATTTCATTGATGCGATCAATATCGAAATTGCCTTTTTCACGAAGGGCTATGGCTGCGCTCTCAGGAACAGTGCCAAGCTCCGCCATTTTCTCCAAAGCAAGCGTTTCAACCTCCAGCCAGATGCGGAATTTGTTTTCCTGTTCGAAGATGCTGGTCATTGCTGGTCGTGAATAGCGCGGTATCATTTTAGTCGTTCCTCTATTTATCTGGAGCATCGTTATTCGCATCCTAGCGTATAATTTATACGCATCGTCACTCATGCCTTATCCAGATAAAGATATGAACGACTTCATTTAATGCAAATGAATATTCGCCCAGAACTTATTCGATTTTTGGCGGAGGATCAAGGGGGTTAGAGATAGTTACCCTTATTAAACACATAACGCCCGTTCTTTGCTGTGGCATGTGCGGGAACGCGGTATCTTTCAAAGTGGTCATAGCCTTCTTTTAAGTTCTCCCAGAATGGATACCAGTGTGATGTATTGCGTGCCATCATATTGTCTTGTGTCATGCGGAACGGGTAGATATGGATTGGGATAGATTTATGCCCGTATTTAAAGTTCTGCTCAACAATCAGGTAAATTTCGCCGATGCTTTTATCTGTCATGGCAAGGCATCCTAAGGATACACAATTTCCGTGGATCATTAGGAGTGACCCGGTTCGCCTATGTGATCTGTCATAGGCATTGGGGTAACCGATATTAAAGGATAGGAAATATTGACTGTTCGGGTTCAGGCGGTCTTTGGTGACGTTGTAGAAGCCTTCCGGTGTTTGTTTATCACCTTCTTTTAGTTTCGGTCCTAAGACGCCTGACTTGCTGCAGACATTATATGTTTTGAAGAGATCATATTCATTGCTGTAGCTGCTCTTCACCCATAGTTCCAGCTTCATTTCTGATTTAAAGGCACGGATCAGCATCGGGTTATCCATGCTCATCCCCTTTATCACCATTTCAGTGCGCAGGACAGAGAAGTTCTTTTTACGCAGGTTTTCAAGCTGTGCGTTGACCATTTTCTGCTGTAGCTTTTCCCCGTGTAGAGGCGGCGGCCCTGCGCGTCGTGAATCCGGTGTGCATCCCGTGGAAAAAAACAAGACGAGGGCGAGAAGAGCTGTCAGCAAGACAGGTGGCCAGATATACATTAGATTAAGCCTTCATTTCGAAAAGAGGTGTAACCATTGCGCGCGACAACAATATGATCGTGAATTGTAATTTCAAATGGTTTTGCTGCGGCGATGATGGCATTTGTCATGTCTATATCCGCTTGTGAGGGTTTAGGATCACCACTGGGGTGATTGTGCATCAGTATAATGGCTGTGGCGCCTAATTCAAGACTGCGTTTCATAATTTCACGCGGATATGCAGGGGTATGATCAACCGTGCCGGAGCCTTGAATTTCATCGGCGATTAATTCGTTCTTTTTATTCATGAAGAGGATGCGGAAATGTTCCTTCTTTTCATGTGCCATCGTCATGTGGCAATAATCCATAAGGCGCGTCCAGTTATTGAGAATTGGTTTGTGCATGAATTCTTGTTTCATCATGCGCTCGGCAATGGCGGTGACGGTTTTGATTGCGGTGGCCACATTTTCGCTGATGCCGTCTATTTGTGTGAGTGCGTGATGTGAGGCGCTCATCAACTCGGGCAGGGAGCCGAAGGTGGAGAGTAGGGTCTTTGCCAGTTCCTTTACATCGCGGCGCGGGATCGCCATGAATAATAACAGCTCCAGCAGTTCATAATCTTGCAGCGCGTCCGTACCTGCGCTGACAAAACGATCTCTTAGCCGTTGTCTGTGGCCTGCATAATGCGGGGTTTTCTTTTCTTGCTTTCCGAATAAATCGGTCATTTAAGTCCTGATCTTAGCTGTATGGAGGCTTTGTGAACCCTTTGGGTGAAAGAGTGAATATTTCAAAACCATCCTCTGTAACGGCGAGTGAATGTTCAAACTGGGCAGAAAGCGAACGATCACGCGTTACGGCTGTCCAGCCATCTGATTTTAGAACTTTAGTTGTGTAATGTCCGGCATTTATCATTGGCTCAATTGTGAAGAACATGCCCGGTTCTAATACTGTGCTGTATGTTTTCTTTTTGGCGAGCTGTTCAGGAGATAGGCCATAATGCATTACTGATGGGGCGGCATGAAAAACGCGCCCTAGTCCGTGACCACAGAAATCCCGTACAACGGAAAAGCGTTGTTTTTCTGCAACTTGCTGGATAGCGTAACCGATATCATTCAGGGTTGCGCCAGGCTTTACGGCTTCGATGCCCGCCATCATTGAATCATAGGTGACATCACATAGGCGTTTTGCTTTGATCGATGTTTTATCGCCTGCCAAATACATGCGTGATGTATCGCCGTGCCAGCCATCAAGGATGACGGTGACGTCGATATTCACAATATCACCATCGCGGAGTTTCTTTTCGTTTGGTATGCCGTGGCATACAACGTGATTAATGGATGTACATATTGATTTTGGGAAAGGGGTCGGGCCACCGCCTTGATAATTAAGCGGTGCGGGGATGGCACCTGCCTTTGTGCAATGATCGTGACACAGGCGATCCAGTTCCTCTGTTGTTACACCGGGAACAACATGATCGGTAATCATATCCAGAATTTCTGCCGCCAGTTTGCCAGCTTTGCGCATACCATCGAAGTCTTCGGGGGGGTGCAATTCGATGCCTTCGGCGGTGAAAGTTGGTGTTACCATTTTTATTCCTTTTGCAAATGCTGTCATCTTTTTCCTACACATGTTAAATATAGCTTTGTGCAAGATGTGTAAAGAAGATTGGATGAATTCAATGGGTAAGCAATATACGGCAGCAATGATTGTGATTGGTAACGAGATCTTATCCGGACGAACGCAGGATTTGAATATTAATTATGTTGCGAAGAAGCTGGTTGAGTGCGGCGTTGTTTTGGCCGAGGTGCGGATCATTCCTGATGTTGAGAGCGTGATTATCTCGACGATCGGAGAATTATACGAGAAAGTCGATTATATATTTACCAGTGGCGGTATCGGGCCGACGCATGATGATATTACCGCGGCCAGCGTTGCGAAGGCTTTTGACGTTGTGTTGGAAGAGCATCCAGAGGCTAGATCTCTATTGCTGGAACATTACGGAGAGAATGATCTGAGTGCTGCGCGTTTGCGCATGGCGCGCATTCCTGTGGGGGCAGAGCTGATCCCTAACCCTGTTTCTGTGGCGCCGGGGTTCATCATTGAGAACACCCATGTTATGGCGGGTGTGCCGCGTATTATGCAGGCAATGATGGATCATGTGGCTTGTACGTTAAAGGGGGGCGCAGTTATTCAATCACACACTGTTTCTTGCACTTTAACGGAAAGTGTCATCGCAAAAGAGCTGACAGCGATACAAGATGATTGGAAACACGTGGATATAGGGAGTTACCCTTATTTCAAAGATGGTGTGTTGGGTGTGAATATTGTTCTGCGCTCTAGTGTTGAAAGTGATTTGGTGCAGGCGGCAGGTGATGTGTCAGATATGGTTGAAGGCTTAATAGGCACCTGAACCACCCAAAACAACGCGCAAGGTTTTAATCATAATCACTATATCACCCCAGACTGACCAGTTACGGACATACCAGCCATCCCAGTAGACACGTCTGTCAAAGCTGGCGTCACTGCGTCCGCTGACTTGCCATAGGCCGGTGATACCGGGGCGAACTTGATAGTAATGCTTTATTGCTTCACCAAAGAGGGAAACCTCATTGCTAAGGATAGGGCGCGGGCCAACGAGACTCATATCACCTATAAGGACATTCCAGAGTTGCGGCAGCTCATCAATGCTGGTTTTGCGAATGATGCGTGCGGTTTTTGTTGTGACGCGCGGGTCGTCTCTGAGCTTTCTGAATTCTTCCCATTGTATTTTGGCCTCGGGGTCACGCTCTAGTAATTCGTCTAGAAGATGATCTGAGTTTGGTGCCATCGACTGGAATTTCCAGCATTTAAATTTGTTGCCGTTTCTGCCGATACGATAGCCGCCGTAAAAGAATGAACCGCCTTGCCCTTCAAGTTTAAGGCAAACCATGACGCTAAGCATAAGAGGAGAAAGTAGGAGCAGTGCGATAGAGGCGGCAGAAATATCCATGGTACGTTTCAAAAACCGTCCCATAGGGGAGAATATAGATGTTTTGGCATGCAGCAGCATAATATCATAGCCAAAGAAGTAGCGCGGCTCCATTTCGAATAGGCTGACGCGTGATACAGGCGGTACAATAGCATAGAGGGCTTTCAGCTCGGTTAGAGCATTTATAAGGTCGTCGCGTTCTTCTCCGCGGAATGTTTCAAGAGATATAACGAAGAAATGATCGATGTTTTCTTGTATATAGTCACGGTAATTAATTTTTCCATGAATCACATTAACATCCCTGTATTGGGCAGGAATTGTATTCATATCGAGGCCTTTTTGGGCATTTCGATCACGCAAAGAAACTGTTTTTATATCATATCCCGTATAGCGGTCTGCGCTGAACGCGAACAGGACGTCTGTGATTGTATTAATATCTCCGATCAATACTGTGGGGATACGCCATATCCCTTTTCCCCGCGCGATAGCATACACAATCTGCCGTCCCGGGCAGTATCAGATCTTTCAAGAACTGCGCCGTTAACAGGGCTAGTATAAATGAGAAGCTCATCGCAATCATGTCAGAGAAGAACAGGGTGATACTGACAGTCTCTTTGACCAGAGGTCTTGTTTTATCGTTCTTTTCTGTGCTCGGTAACATTAGTTTGCTCGGCTTATGCTGTTTTTAATTGTCGATATAGTCGTCACTATGTAGGTATATAGTAAGTTGTACTCATTAAGATATATTGAAGTTACAGAAAAGTGCTATCGAAAAAAATATAGCGGTGATTTAAGGGGATAAATCAAAATAGATGCGGTGATAGGCGTTATCACTATCGGGAGAAAGGCGCTTTTCACGCAATATTTTTGTTGTTTTCTTCAAGGATAAGACAATCATGGTGCCCGTACCATTGTTAATAGGTTCAATGCTGTAGGATTCCAATAGTTTTGAGCCCTTGAACGTCTTGTTGCTTCCGTCAATCCAGCGTGCTTTAGGTAGCTCGATAATAATAAGTTTTTCATCATTATCCAGATCAATACTGACGTTGGTGTTTTGGTTTGTGTCAAAGACAATACGCGACTTATCTGCGTGCTCTCCAACACGCAGATTCAAGGCAACAACGCCATCATGGGTCCGGGGCGGTGATGCTGTTTTGGGAGGTATTTTCTTTTCGGGGTGGGCTTCCTTCTCAATATGGTAGGGAACCTGAGCAATGTCCTTTGGTTCAGGCGGCGTTATTTGCTGCGGTGTCAGTTGCGTTACTTGCAACTGAGGTCCAGAGGTCTCTACCAACATTTGAGGGGGCTGATTGGCTGGTGTTTCCTGCAGCAATACCTCTAATTCCTTGATAAGGTTCTGAATGTCCGACTCCACAGCGGTTAACCGGACGATAGATGGTTTATAAACTTCAAATTCTTTTCTAAGATCAACGACAGCATTTTCAACGCGATTAAAGCGGTCACTGGTGTCTTTGATGTTTTCTGTGAACAGCGTATCTGCATTAATGCCCTTCATTGGTTTCAGGGCAGGTAAACCATTGGGCATGTACTGCGTATTGGTCTGTCCCGGTCTTAAGGGGGTGCTATTAAATGCAGGAGGAAGGGCTATCGGTGTGCTAATGCCCTGTTTTTTATTCGTGTTTTCTGATTTTTTTACGATATTTGTGTTTGATGATTCGGCTTTTTTAAGGTGCAAAAGTCCTTCAGGACTACACGCGGTAAGTAGACCCAGAAATAGTGTGAAACATAGACTCAAAGCTATTTTTTTATACATATAGTAAAGAACCACAGGCCTCAGAATAGAGACATTAAAGAACTAAAAAAGTACGCAGCAGAAAACACCAGATTAGATTCTAGCCTAAAAAGGCCATTGGCAGCAATAGGATATTTAAAATAAACAATAAAATATGGCTTGATTTAGGGGTTTTTTTGAAATTTGTTGTATTTCGCGGGGGCGCGCGCATATAGTGATTGCAAGTGGTGCTAGGCTTTTGTAATGTTTCCATTATTGTTCACAGATGGAGGGGATTACATGCGGCTGCTTTTTTTGTTTATAAGTATATTTTATTTCCATGTATTTTCGGGTGTTTCCTATGCGTCTATTGTAACGGTACAGGCATTGAGCTTTGGTGAGTTTGTGACCATAGCAAATGATGCTCAATATGATATAACGGTCAATACGAATGGCTCTTATACCTTTGATGCGGCTGGGTTTATTGAACTTTCAGCACCGCAAGAGGGTGTGTATGATTTTGGTGGTTTGGCGCTAAATACTGCGATTGCAAGTGTGATTATTACGCAAACGGCACCGTTGGTTGGCATTGGCCCCGATATTAATATGGTGAATTTACAGGAAACGCATCCCGGTTCGACGGATGCAAGTGGTGTCGCCAGAATAGTTATTGGCGGAACGGCGCGTACAGATGGTAGTGGTACCCTATATGTTGATCAGACATTAAATGGGCAGTTGCAGATTCAAATTAATTTTTAAAAATACAGAGTTGAAGCAGGAGAGTTTTGGGAATGAAAAAATGTTTGGTTAGGTTTGTTGTCGGCTTGGTTGTCGGTTTGTCTTGTTTGGGTGGTGCGCGCGTTGCGTTGGCGGATATGCTTATTACACCGACTATGGTCGTGTTTGAGGGGCGAGATCGTTTTGCGACAGTTACGATTGTGAATACGGGGGATAAGGTCAAAGCGTATGAATTTGGCTGGGAATTCTTTGATATGAAGGAAGAGGATGGGACATACACATTACAAGATAAGCCTGCTACTGATTTTGATTTGTCCCAGCATATCGTTTTTGCGCCCAGACGTGTGACCTTGCTTCCGGGGGCAAAGCAAAGAGTCCGTATGGCGTTGCGTCGTTCCGCAGAAATTCCTGATGGGGATTATCATGTCCATTTTAAGTTTTCTTCTGCCCCTAACGATCTTTCAGTCGATAAAACTTTAAATGGTAGGGTGGCAATGGGGGTTAATATTGCTGTTAGTTATGCGATCCCTGTTGTTTTTCGTGTTGGTGAGGTTCAGGTTAAGGCGGATATAGGCGAAATTAGTTTATCTCGGGATGCGCGATCAGGTTTTATTAATGTGGCGGTACCTGTCGTTAGGGTCGAGGGAAATTATTCTGTGTTGGGATATCTTCGTATTTTCCATGTTGTTGATGGGCAGGAAGAGCTTGTTGGAGAATTGAGTAATGCGAATATTTTCTCTGAAATTAATAGTCGGGTGTTTGATGTGCATTTAACCAAGGAAATAACCGGCGGGGCGTTGAAAGTCGTTTTGCGCTACTATGATAAGAAGAATGATTTTATTTATGATGAGCGCGTATTTGATGTTGAGTGATCTAGGGGGCAGTCTCACATAGCACCCTAGATCCAAAAACATAGGGTGTATGCCGTGGTGTTGTGCCCGCAACGACGTATATCAATGGCGTCCGCCAGCTTTTTCGGCTTCGCGGGGGGAGAGACCCTCTCTCTTTCTTTCTTTCTTTCTTTCTTTGGGCTTTGATGTGTGTGGTCTGGTTTTGCTGGTTCATCGGAGGGTAGTCCATAGAAAATGCTGCTGGATACCGCGCTTTGGCCACCGATTATAAAGGGTTGGATGGTATTCGTATTTGGGTGGTGCGCAATCTATCGGTATTCCCAATGTAGAACATGATAACGCATTAGATGGCGCGATGGTGATCATCCATGCGAGGGCGTTCTCTTTTGTCAGGTTTGTGATGGGTGGGGCTGGGTAGTCGCTCCATGGGTATCGGGGGAAATCGTATTTTTCCGAAGTGATTCACCAAGCTATTGTGTCATAAAATACACTGTGCGTTTAGCCCTGAGTCATTGCAGGGTTCTATTATTATCTTGCCTCCTAGCTTACGTTTTTTCTTGTGTCATTGCTCCTATATTTGTTCGGGATGGTGCAAAGAAGAGGGGGATTCGTTTCCTGTAATGCTGGTATGTCTTTAGGGGGTAAATGGCAATAAAAAAGGCACCGTGGGGGTGCCTTTTAATATCAGGTGAAACCTAAAAGTATTTAGTAAGTAAATGTTACACTTAGTTCACCAGCGTGTGTGGCATCTGCCGGTGTGGCTGTGACAAGAATTGCTGCGCCAAACGTGACGCTATCTGCACCACCAGTTGCGGCGGCTGTCGCTGTTCCTGTTGCAGCGGGAAGTGCTGTTATACCCCCTCCGGCATATGAGAAAAATGGTAGTGATAGTGTTAGGCCAGCCTCTGCTGTAATCGCATTACTAACATTTCCGAAAACGTTTAGTGTTGCTGCGGCAGGGGTCGTGACGGTCAGGCTGCCAGGTTGGGATGCCGCGACTATTTCTGTGGCAGCGGATAGTCCGCCAATACCACTTGCTACGACAGCACCAGTCGTTGCGTTCAGGGTCAGGGTTACATCATTCGTACCGCCCGTTGCCGGATGGAGAAGAGCCCATGTCCCGAAATCCATATCATCGCCCGATGCGATCGTAATGGCCGAGTTCGTTATAAGTGCCACTGCGACAGTTTCTGTTTCTGCAAAAGAATTGTTTGTGATGCCAAATCCAAGCGATACTGCGCTTGCGAAGGCTAAAAGTTTCAGGGTGTTACGTTTCATTAGGTTTCTCCTTATTTCCCTAGATTAAGATACTGTTACTCAGTTTGTGAGTGGGATAAAATACTGATACTCAGTAAGTGGTCGATATAAAATGCATATCTGTAAGTCTTATTATCATACATAAATGGTTAAATCATTATTAATGTAATCAATTTAGTTAAAATACATGTGGCTAACTTTGGATGGTCACCCAGAGAAGTTCGTTATTTTTATCATTAACCGATTGTCTTTGTCAAGTGGTTGTGATGTAATGTGTTCAAGGAGTTTAAATCCTTATCCACAGAGTTATTCGCTTTTTATATACAGGAAAATCGGTTGTTTTTCGGATGAAATATTCTTTTAGAATTTATTTTTTGTATGGTGTCTTTATGTTTGCGGCTTTTGCGCCGTGGCCTTTGGCTGCGCAGCAATCGGGGGATGTCGGGCACACTGCTTTTGTAAAGAATCAGAAACGTTTGGCTTTGGCGCGCTCTTTTGTCTCGAAAATGAAAACAGGGCTAGCGCGTGGAAATAGTTATCTGGATGTATCTGTCGCCACCATGGAAACAAATATTTTGTTGGATGGGGAAACCCTGCTATTGCAACCAATTCTTGGAAATAACCTTCGTATAGACGGTGTTATATATGGTGTTGTGAAGGATGAAAAGGTTTTGCTATCCCTGCGTGATATAAGTGAAGTGCTTCAGATTCCTTTTGTTATTGATCTTGAAAAGAAGACTGTTGAAGGATGGTATGTCAGGGAAGATAAAAAATTCTCATTGGACCTTAATGCTGGAATTGTACGTACCGATGTTGGTGAGTTTAATTTATCGGCAAATGTTTTTATTGAAGATGGTGATGTCTTGGTTCCTGCGGCTGAATTGGGAACGTGGATGGACTTTGAGTTTAAGCCTATTGTTTCTGCACAAGACCTTCGTATTACGTCTGAGGAATTATTACCGATTCAGGAAAAGTACAGGCGTAGGCAGGACATGCATGGCGGGTATAAAGTGCCGAAGCCCTCGCGTCCTCGCCTCAATGATGGTTATACAGCTCTAAATGTACCTTCTGTGGATGTCGCAATACGCTCTGTGTATCGAAAACATGGGGAAACTAAAGATGCTAGCACGTCTCATAGTGCAACCTTTCGCTCTGCCGGGGATTTTGCATATGGGACATTATCAACGCAAATACAGGCTAATGATGTTGATAATATAAAAAATGTAAGGATGAAGTATAAGCAGGAATCCTTGGATGCTGATCTTTTAGGGGCATTAAAGGCGCGTCGGTTCGAGGTCGGTGATATTACGACGACGAACGTACCTTTGGGTGGGGTTTCATCTCAAGAATTAGGGGTCAGAATAACAAATACGGATTCTTTGCGGACATTTAGTACACCGACAACCGGAATATCCGGCACAGGGTTTCCCGGATGGGATGTCGAATTATATCGGGATAGCCAGCTTATAGGGCTTAAGGAAATTGGTGATGACGGATTCTATCAATTTTCGGATGTTGATTTATTTCACTCTGATAATGCCTTTCGTTTGATATTCTACGGTCCGCAAGGGGAAGTCAGGGAAGAAAATCTATACATCCCTGTTGATCGTGATCTTCTTTCTCATGGAGGGGGGATTTATGACGTTTCTATAAGTCTGGATAAAAAGAATACGTATAATAAGTTTGGGGCTGATTCGAGTGTGGGTGAAGATACGAATATTAACGTGTCTGCGCTTTATGAATATTCAGTTGTAGATGGTATTACTTTGAGTTCGGGACTGCGCAGCACCGTTGATCAGAGTGCGGGCGATCGTGATAGCGTCGGAAACCTTGGAGTGTCTGCCGTGGTAAAGCAGGCGTTGCTTAATGCACGGGTGGCTGTTGATGATGAGGGCGATATGTCGGCGCAGCTTGTCGCGCGTCGTGATTTCGGGAAGCATAAAGTCAATAGTGCGTTAAGATGGCGTGGCAAAAATTTTGATGTGCAGGGTGCTGGTGACAGTGACATAGGTACTTTGCGCCATACTCTGAATGTAAACGGTCCGTTGCCGTTTGCGTTGGGCAGGAGTCCCCGATACAATTTTTCTACAGACTATCTGTTGGATACAAATGATGAGTATAGCCTGCGATCAACAGTGGGCATCAATACAACAGTGAAGTACTTATATTTGAATGAACAGCTTATACATTCCACAGGTTCAATACTTCAAGATGATACGCTTACCTCCACAACAAGTGTTACGGGTGCATATGGGCGTAACCATGTGCGGTTTTTGGCGGATTATGAATTAAAGCCGGATAATGAGCTTAAAAGTGTTTTAGCATCATACCGACGGGACTTTACCAACAAAGTTAAGTTGGAATTGAAGGTTGATAAACGTTACGATACATCATTGACGCAATATTCGGCAAAACTGGATTGGCAGGCAGGCTTTGCCCGTATTTCACCAAGGGTAACTTATAATAATAAAGAAGAATTTTTTGCAGGTTTGGATACGCGCTTTAGTCTTTTACGTGATCCGGTGCAAGGACGTGTAAAGCTATATGACTACAATATTACAAATTCCGGCAGTGTGAGTGCTTTCGTTTATCTGGATAAGGATGGCGATGGTATCTTTAATGGTGATGACGAGCCCTTGGAAGGCGTCGTTGTGCGCGCCCCTCAAAATGGTGGACGCGAATCTACGGATGTTAATGGTATGGCTTTGTTTACGCGTATGGGCAGATTGCGTTTAACAGATGTGTTTGTTGATCCTGATACTTTGCAGGATCCGACGTGGGTTGCGGGGATGGATGGGGTGTCTGTTGTACCGCGTGAGGGGAATATAGTAGAGGTTAATTTCCCGATACATATATCCGGTGAGTTAGATGGCAGTGTTTACACACGCGCTGTCTCATTACCGCAGGGGGATGGTGTCGGGGAAGAAGCACGCATTTCAAAGTCTGTGGCTTTGCGGAATATTCGTTTGAAATTGTATAATGCCGAAGGAGATTTGCAAGAGAGTGTCTCTACGGATTCCTCTGGATTTTACTATTTCTCTTTTATTCCACCGGGGCGGTATCTTTTGATTGTAGATGAGAAAAGCGCAGAGCGTGGGAAGTTTATCAGGCCTGCGCCTCAGCAAATTGAAATTGCTTATGATGGTACGGTTATTTACGGTAATGATATCTACGTTGATATGGGAGAAGGTGACGTTCCAAGTGCCTTTGTGTCTGATCTGGATGATTATAAGGCGCGTCACCCTCATATTGATTTTTCAAAGGATGAATATGATCTTGTCTTGAATTTGGGGGAATATAATTCGAGGCTGTTGATGTCAGTAGTTTGGTATAAATTGCAATCACGCTATAATACGATGTTGACGGGTGGGGATCTGTTTGTGCCTCCAGCACAGAGTTATGCAGATGTCAGAACAGGAAAGCATACTTTGCGTGTGGGTTTACAGGGGATAACGGTAAAGCAGGCTTATAATCGCTGTCACGCTTTGATGGCGTATGGGCAATATTGTAAAGTTGAAATTTATCCGTCTTATATAAAACAAGCGCAGGCAGATATTTCGATTGTGTCAGAGGCGAAGTAGCGGCGTAAATTGGGCTTATTGTGTCGATGCTTCAAAATGCTCTTCTTTTGTTTGTTCTTCGACGAGTAATTGTGCCAGATTTATCTGTTGCGGGCACTCTGTTTCCTCATTTTCTTTAAGGCATATTGTACAAAGAATGCAGGTTTCGGATAATGCGCCCAGATAGTTCACTGGAATTTGAATGTGTTCTACCTCTTCGGGGTCAATGTCTAGTGATTGGCTGGTCTTGCCATATTTTTCCATAAAGGATTCTACTTGCTCGCGCGCGTAATTAAAGGCCGGTCTTGCGACGAATTTATTGGCGCCATAGACTGTTGTGCCAGCCCCATACCCTAATCCACCCAGACCTAAATGCGCGAAAACAAGGTCATCAATGGGGTTAATCAGTAAGAACATACCCGTCGACCCAAGAACGCCGAGGCTGTATCCTGCGTGTGGGATGATGTTTTGCAGAGCTTCTCCGCCAAGGCCTGCTGTATCTGCACCGGCAAGGGCGAGACCAGCACCGATAAGGGCCACACCTGCCTTTTTCTTATGCGGGATTTCTCTGGTAATACTTTGAACGCCGCGCGCACTACGTGCAATTTTATCCCAGAGGGGATTCCATCCTTGCTTTGTGCGTTCCCATGCAATCTTCGCGCTGATGTCCAGTTTGTCGATGGCATTGCTTAGGGTGTATGAGGCTTGTGTCAGGCTGTTGCGTTGATGCGGCGGGATGTGCGGGAAGTCGATATGTCCCTTACCGATCTTGTTTCTTTCCTCTTTAAGGGCGCGAATGTTCAGGCTGTTTTGCTTAAAGCTTTCTTTGCGCGCTTGGATATTATATTGCACATCTCCGGCAAGGCTGAAGCGATCCATCATTCTTTCTGATGGGGCCTTCTTGTACACCGCATTATATATCTCAGCATTACCGCCGAGGAAGGCTTGTGCTTGCATCACTTTTTTCAAGTCTTTGTTGATGTGGCGTTCGAATTCTTTGACGCTCATCTTTTCGTTTTGAACATCTTTCAGAGCCTGCGTGAATGATTCGATCTTACTGTGGATGAAATTGTGGTAAGTTTTATTTTCTTCACCCATATAGCGCGATGAAATATCCATCGCTAAATCAAACTTACGTAGAGCGGTTAGTGTTGGTTCCAGATTATCGGCGGCAATTTTGAAATTGCTCGATAGTTTATTCACCAAGCGTTTTTTGGAATAAGATATTTCTTTGACATCATCGGGCAGGTCGGCTTTGACTTGTTCTTGCAGCAAGGCGGCCTGTGATAGGGATCTAACAATGTCGGGGCGGGCATCCAGTAATTTAAACTGTGCCTCATCATTATTGAGGTGATTGGTTAGTGTGCGCGCGTTCTGGGTTATTTCTTCGTGAAGTTCTTTTGTTGAGTTTGCTTTGCGTTTCCACAAAGCCGCAGCAGCTATTCCGGCAAGCAGAGGGAAGGCAAAGCCACCCTTATCCGCTTCATTGGCCAGAATAATGGTTTGCGGCTCAAACAGGGCTGTTAGTGCGGCGGCGGGTAGTGCAAGCGGACGATCTTTCAGCGTAGCAATCGTTGAGTTCGTAAAACCATCAAAGAACCCGAAAATACGCTTGATGCCGTTTCTGGGGCCTGATGTCAGTGCCATAAGTGCAAGGGCGGCGATCATCGGAATATGGCCGATTGTTGTTTGGAAAACATTGATTTTAAATGTTTGGTCGCCGGCATCAATCGCGCCGTTGCTTGCGGATTTAAAGAAGGATGCCGCTTCATTCACTGTTCCGCCGACGGTTTCTACCAGACCTTCTGTCGCGACTCTCGCAAGGTCGAGAAGGGATAGTGTTGTTCCTGTGACCGCGTTATCAATAGTGAAATGCTTGTAAGCGCCTAAAATGCCGTAATTATTATGGACGTAGTTAGAAAGTTGTCGCATCTGGTCATCTGAAATATCCAGACCGTTATCGCGGATAAAGCGTACAAACTCTTTTTTATCGTCTTCGGTTAACTTGCTAAGATCCAGATCTTCGATTTTAGCTGCTGTTTCGCTGAGGCCGCCGCCGTCATTTAAACTACCCATTATGTCATCAAAAGACATGACATCTGGCACCTCTCCGGCGGCTACGGTTTCGTTCATTGTATTTGCGGCATCAAGCAATTGGTTCGCGCCATCGGCGTCGCCCCCTGATTGCATATAATATGTCAGCCAGCCTAAAACCGCGACGGAGGCGACAAATTCTTTCTTAGAGGCAAAGGGGCGTTGATAAATGTCCTGAAAGAAATCAATGGTGTTATCGACAAACTCAGAGGACATGCGGCTGATACCATCATGCCCTGTGCCCATTGTTCTTTCAAAAATATCTGTTACGGTTTTTTTGTCATCATCCAGATGTTCATTTGCAATATTTTGTCCGGATATAGACAAATCGCCTATCATTTTCTGAATGGTACGATAACTTTCCTGATACGCGGATTTTTCCTCTTTTGACAGGTGTTTTATTTTCGGGATTGAATCCTCAATGGCATGCGCAATGTTTCTCTGGAAGGATAGCAGTTCCTGAAAATTAGGATCCAGCGCGATGGCCTCCATATGTGCTTGTGTGACATGCTCTGCGGCAGAGTAATGTGAAACAACATCGTTGAGAACATTTACCTCAGCAACAATATCCGCCATTGCGGGGTCTTTTCTCTGCATGAAATAGTAATGCGCCCATCGGGCTTTCATTGCGTCTGATTCAAGAATAGGCGTTATTGCAGAGCTGGCGATGATAAGGTTTCTAAGGGTACTTTTTTTATCTTCGGGGATTGCCGCATCTTTGATAATGGCCTTGTAAATTGGTGAATTTATATCTTGTACTTCTGTTTCAATGCGCTCAATGGCGTCTTCTACGCGTTCTTGGTGGCGTGTATCTTCAAGCAGAGCCATGAATTCCGGCGTTTGTAGATTATTGTGGGTAAGGGCGCAAAAATCATCCATTTCTTCCAGTGTGAAGTGGAGCGTATTGCCTTTGCTGCGGGCATCATACCCTTTAACGGTGGAAATCATGTCCCAAACGGTGACGTTAATGTCTTTTTCGGTGTTTTGGTCGATAAATTTTGGCGACAGCTCAAACTGGAATCCTTTGGACGGGTGGAAGCGGCTGTTCTTTATAATTGCTGGCTCTAACGCGGTTGGGTCTCTGTCAGGATCATAGTGCCTTGCGCGGTCTTTTACATCTATTTCACAGGTATGGCGCCACATATCGGCGGTGCGGATTTCATGCTCGGGGCCATGTTGATGCTCTACATCGTCGTTCGGGTCTACGAATTCAGGCAAGGTCGCGGAATTTGTTGTCATGACACGAAACAGGGCAAGGGTATCTTTGCGCTCGTTCTGGATTTGTGTGTTGAGTGTGTCGCGCGCCATTATTTTTCTGCCAGCACTGACCGTGTTATAGCCGGAGCTTTCTTTTACGGCCTTTTCTATGCTCGCATTGATCGGTTGGTGTAGTGCGCGCAGATGTGTTCTTAGTTCTGATAGGTTGCCTGTAAAGTTTTGCTCACCGTTGCCGTTGAAAAACGTCATGCTGTAGCTTTGTGATTTGTTGGGTGTGGCCTCTATATATGCACCATAATCTTGCGCCATATCCAGCAATGATTCATCAATCAGGAAATGCGCCAGCCCAATTTTATTTTTGGGCGATGACGTACCTTTCTTGCGGAACTGCTCGTTGATGTCATGCGTTGTCATAGCGGTTTTCTACGTTTGTTTTGTATTGATTTAGTGAGCGGAGAATTCTTTAAGGCTGTCCCGGCTTTGCGAACAAGTCCATGGCATCGTCATTCAGATCGTCCAACCTGTCTTCACATATTTCAAGCATCTCGTTGATGACTTGCAAATAAGGCACTTTGTGGATGCTTGGCAGGATATCACGGTCGTTAGGATTGCCTGAGAAAACGCTTTCGGGGATGGCAAAGACATGCGTTGCAATTTGTTTTGTGCTTGCTTGGCCAATCGGGTAGATCGATGTTTTGGATGTGGTCATCATATCTCTTTGAACATCACGATTCGGGTCAGGGGTTATACCGTTTAAGGCCAAATGGAATTGTGTTGTCATCGCCAATGTTGGTTTCATGAAAAATTGTAGATATTTTTGGCCTTTTTCGATGACATTGCCGTTTTCTCTTACAATATCTTCGTTGGCGGTGAAGGCTTGCACACCGATGAAGGCAAGGTCTCCATCAATTGGCACGTTTACATCACGCCCATGGTAGTTATAAGAGAGATAGCCTTCGGGGCCTTTGCCGAATAATTCAGTGATTTGTCGTTGTGCGTTTGTCAGGCGTATACCTGCCGCTCTTTGTGCTTCAACGTTGCCTGATTTCTGTGCGTTATCAACAGCCAGTGCCGCAGGGTAGAGCAGAGAAAGCGCCTCTTTTGCGGTGTCAATTGTGCCATCGGCGGCGGCGGGTTGTTGCGCGGCGGCGGACATGGATATAATCAGCCCTAATCCGGCAATAGTATTGAATAATTTTGATTTGATTGTATTCATTTTTTTACTCTGGCTTTGTTTTTATTGATAATCATTCGCAATTTAATGCTTGACGATGTCCTTTGTCAATGATAATTATTCGCAATAGTAATATGGTAAGAATCAAAGGTCGATTTTAAAAATGGCGGCGGATGCAATGAAAAAAGAAGACGATGATGAGAGCTGGATCCCGGGCGGGCTGAGTACGGCTTTTTCGTATGCAGTGAAAGGGGTCGCTTGGTATTTCGGCTTTTTTATGCTGGATTCTTTTCTGGATTTTGGATTGCTACATAGCTCCGGCTTTGCAGAATCGCCTATTGCTAATCTTGCACATGAATTTATGAGTCCGATATCAAGCGCGATGCCAGAGTTCTTTTCAGAAGGATTCGGTGCGAATGTTTTAAGCGTGATGACAGACGTTTTAACAGGTATTCACCGCTTATTTGGTGTTACAGATACTTTTCTTGGTGATTCCTTTTCGGCGGGCAGTGATTTAATCGGTAGTGATTTGTCGGGTGGTTTCTTTGGTGGAGGCACTGATTTTGGTACTTCGGCGGATCTTGGTGGCCTTGAATTACCTTTTTAGACTGGCGAACCTTGTCTCCGCAGTTATTTCTTTTCATTTTGTGATGTTATCAGTATTGTCTGGAACATGAGAGTATTTCACTGTTTATCTATTGTTGCTTGTTGCGGTCTGTTGTCTGGATGTGTCGCGGATCGTTTGAATTTCTGGTCTGATGAAGACTTGCATAAACGCTATGAAGTGACAGGACTGGATGATCGTGATCCGGTGCAAAGCTATATTACTTCTATCGTTGCAAATGGATTTGAAGATGTGCCGGATAATCAGGATGATATTGACTATGCACAAGAGGCTGTTCGGCTGGACGTTCTAAAGGGAATGCGCTCCCAAGGGTATTACGATGCGGCAGTGACGTATCAAGATGGTGATATCGGCCGCTATACTGTTGTTGCAGGGGGGGTGACGCGTATTAAAAGTATAGGGGTTATGCCTCGTTCTTATAATAAATATCTGAAAAATTTATCCATTTCAGTTGATGATCCGTTGAGTGCTTCCGTCGTTTTAAAGGCACAAGCGGACTTGCATAAAGAGTTGCAAGTGGAAAATTGCGCTTTTGCGTTGGAGGTCGGGCATAAAGTGTTACTTGATCCTGCAACCAGAATGGCGGCGTTAACATTTCATGTGACGCAAGGGCAGGAGGCTTCTTTTGGCGCTGCATCTTTTTCCGGTCAGGAAAGTGTGAAGGATGATTATCTACGTCAGATGGTGTCATGGAAAGAGGGCGATTGTTTCCGTCATGATACAATCGCTTCTGTGCGGGGCAAAATTATGGCGACAGGATTATTTGCTAACGTGGATATAAAGCTGCCTGAGCAAGCAGAGGATGGTGGCATTATTCCTGTTGAGTTTGTGTTGAAGGAAAAGTTGCAACGCTCTGTTCGCGTAGGGATGAGCTATTACACAGATGAAGGCCCCGGCGCGGTTCTAGGGTGGGAGCATCGCAATTTTTTGGGTGCGGGCGAAAAGTTTAATGCGAATCTGACCTTATCTTTGCGGGAACAATCCTTGAAAACCAAATTGACCAAATCGCCTTTCCTGCGTAAGGGGCAATCTATTGCCTTTAACGCGTTTTTGGATAGGGAAGACACGGATGCTTATGAAACTTTTGGTATGGGCGTAGGGTTTGGGGTTAAACGTTCTCTTGGTAAGAATTTCTCGGGGCGTGTTGGCGGCGACATTAAGGTAACGCGCATTAAAGACGAGAGTACGGAAACAGAGAACTTTGCGTTGCTCTCACCCTTTGTCTCTTTGTTATATGACAGCCGTGATAATACGCTTGATCCGCATAAGGGGGTGGTCCTTAGTGGTTCATTACATCCTTTTATTGATGTATTGGGGCAGAGTAATCCATTCTTGAAAGCAAAGATCGGGGCGCAGAGCTATTATAGTGTGCATGACAAAGTGGTGTTGGCGGGGCGTTTGCATGTTGGCTCTATCATTGGGGCAAATACAGATGATATTCCCGCGACCGAGCGTTTTTACGCAGGCGGCGGTGGCTCTGTTCGGGGCTTTGGATATCAAGAAGTCGGGCCTTTTGAGGGTAATGATCCTACAGGCGGTCGGTCTCTGATTGTCGGCTCTGCGGAGCTTCGTTTTAAAATGACGGAGACCTTGGGCGCGGTTGCTTTTGTTGATGCGGGGCAAGTTGATGATAAGGTCAGCCCAAGTGTTGATAATCTATCTATTGGCGCGGGGGTCGGGTTTCGCTATTATACGGACTTCGGGCCTTTAAGGTTGGATGTTGGTGTGCCGTTAACTGGCAAGGATAATACCGAGCAGAATTTCCAAGTTTATATTAGTATTGGTCAGGCGTTTTAGACACTAGGCGTTGTCATGGTAATGAAGATTATAAAATCAGTATTCAAGCGTGGTGGTCGTGTTCTTATCGGGGGCTTGTCTATTTTGTTCGCGATGATGTTCCTTTTGCCGATGTTGTTGGTGCAGGGCTATGCTTGGCTGCATTCTGATTCTGCGCAAGGCTTTGTGCGATCTTATATAGAGCAGCAAGCCAAAGCGCAGGGTTATCGTCTGGAGATGTCTGACTTTGATTACAATCTGGAGGAAGATAACATCTCTGTCGCCCGTCTGGATTTATATGATGCAACGGGATTGTTGCTGCGGATGAAGATGGTGAGTCTTGATCTTGATATAAGGGCTTTATTGGTCGGCGATGTTGATGCGGATTTATCCGTGCGTGATATAATTTTCTATAATGAGCAGGAAATATCGACGTCTTATTCTATCTCTCATGTTCGCGCCCATGTGGATGCAACGCTGGATGATATTATTGTGGGGGCCTTTGATGTGAAAGCTCTCTATCGGGGGGAGAGTATTTCTACGCGCTCTAAGTTTTCTTTAGATGATGAATTATTGCGTTTGTCTGATGTTGCAATATCTGCACCTGATCTGCGCGGGGCAGGGATTGCCAATGTTCATTTATCGAATAATCTGGCGCGGGGGACGTTCTCTGGCCAATTGGATAAATTGTCTTTCTACAAGCATATTATTGGCGCAGGGCATGAATTGAATACGGCCAAGTTTGATATAACTCTGGCTGTCGCGCATGGTAAACAAAATGCCTCGGTAAGGGCGAAGATGCGCTCTTACGCCAATAAAAATTTCTTAATTGCTGTGCGGGATATTGATTTGGATATGCATCTTTCAGGATCAACGCTACGTGTGAACTCTTTGAAAGCCCGTGATTTGGAAGATGGTACTTTTGAGGTGTCAGGTGATGTTGATTTGGCCAGTGAAGCGGTTGATCTGTTTTTGAAAGCAAAACATTTTCATGCGCCAAAGGGCGGCATTGCAGATGGGTTTATTAATGTAGATTTGGATTTCAAAGGGGACAAGACTGCTTATATTTTGAACGGAAATATCTCACCCGAGAAAATAAACATCACATTGCCGGAACGTTTTACGCAAGCCATCCCCGAAATTAATGTCGAGACGCCCAAAACGCGTGCGACAGATACACAGAATATGGGGCAGAATATAACACTGGATATCGTTGTGGATGCGCCGAATCAGATTTTTGTACGTGGTTGGGGGCTGGATGCAGAATTTGGCGGTAAGGTGAAAATACATGGCGCGTTGGCTGACCCTCAATTTGATGGTGTTTTGAAACTGCAACGGGGGCGTTATGATGAATTTGGTAAGAGTTTCAATGTTGCCAAAGCAACGCTGAATTTTTCGGGCAGTATCCCGCCTAATCCGATATTTGATATTTTGGTTGAAACCAAGACGGGCGATATCATGGCGCGGGTTGGTATAACGGGCAATGCGTTAAAGCCGAGCATAAAATTTTCGTCCGATCCTGCTTTGCCCGAAGATGAGGTTTTGGCGCATATTCTTTTTGGTGAGGGTATGGGGAACATCTCACCTTTTCAGGCCGTGCAATTAACACAAACCTTGCAGCGTTTCACAGGACATGGGAGCAACGGCGGTGGCTTTGATCCTGTGGGATTATTACGTACAACAACGGGGCTGGATGATTTGCGTTTTGACGCGGATGAGGATGGCAATGCCAGTGTTGGTGCAGGTAAACATTTATCAGATAAGGTGTATTTGGAAGTGGAAGCAGGCTCAGCAGATGGCAGCGGTAGCGCCAATATAGAGATAGAACTAACCCCGAACATCACATTAGAGAGTGAAATCGGGCAAGATGCTCGGGGTGGAGCAGGTATTTTTTGGAACTGGGATTATTGATCCGCAGTGTGTTAGTAGGTTTATATAATTTATATCTATATTATTATCCTAAGAGGCAAGGCGCGTCATGTTGTGTTCATCTGTTGTGTGGTTATAGATTTGTTCAATAGTTTCTTGATCTTGCGCGCTGGGCCATTCGCCTCGCTGGATATGCAAAATTTCGGCAAATTCGGATAAATCCACGCTTATAGGCGTCTCTCTTTGCAAGAGCTGGCTTAGTACGCTTTGTTTTATTTCAAGGTAAATAAAATGATCTCGCATAAGGTGGTCTATGGTGGGTACAAAGAAACGCACTTTATCAGGTGCATTACTGTAAGAGAGATGTGAGCAGAACTTTAGTAGACAGCCCGTACAAAATCTAAATGATACACTCATAGTTAGCCTCCTTTATATGATGTTAGGAGGCTAGCAGGCATAATTACGTGCGTCAATGAGAATGATTATCATTATCGGAATTGTTAAAAAAGACTTTCATTACCACGCTCATTCTTACTTTGTTAGTCTCATAACGACTAAAGTAAGGTATAGATTTTGTGTTCCATCTGTGTTGTGGTTCATCCTGATTGTGACAGTATATTTATGATCATTTTCAACTATCACCACAAACATCTCGTTAAAAGAGGGGGTAGCGCGCGCGCCTTTGGGGAGGCACCCGTTTTTATTCTTGTTACCATTATCTTTTATGGCGCATAGCGTTTCTAAGGTCTTCAAAATGTTATTGTCGTGAATTGCATCACTTGAACTGTTGCAAGCATACTTCATCATACTTGTGCTCATCATTTTGCCAAACTCAAAACGGCAATTCCCTTTATTGTATAGTGTGCCTCTGGGGCTGGAATGCGTTTCTGAATAACCATGGCTGGTCATCATGGATTGTGCCTGATCCATACTGCTAAATACGTTTACGCCTCCAATTTTTAGTGCCTTAACAGCATCCGCAACTTGTTGATTTGCATAGGCTGGTGCGAATGGAATTGTGCAGAATAATAACATAAATAATATGTAGCGCATTGAAAACTTTCTGGTCACTTGAGTTGTGGAGGGGAGTGTAGCACTCATTGGACTGAAATATTAACAGAAATATCTTACGGGATAATGTTGGAGGGCAACGGATTCACTTGGAACCGTTTATTTGGGGTTTTGATCAAATGGGAACAGCTTTTAAGAAAAGAAATATGATCTATTTTTTAAACCCTTGCCGGAAAACATAGTATGCAACACTATTGGTAATATGAACATGTGGCTCTGCTTTACGGAGTGCATGTGTGATATCTTTTTCTTCCATAGTTTCAATCCAACTCAACTTATTATCTAATTTCCATTCGAGTGGATCGTCAGTCATTTCCAAAAACATGCTTTCTATACTAACGCCTTGGCCGAAGACCTCTTCTATTCGATCAATGGTTTCACCTCTTTTCACCTGATATACAACCTCAATAGTCTGCGGGTCATTGATATCTCTGAATCTTATGAGCATAGGATAATGCGCAGACGATATTTCATCTTTAACATTCCTTAAATCATTATAATGATGCAAAACTTCTTTATATCTGTATTGGCCATATACTGTCGGAACCGTTGGGAAAACACTTCTTATTAATCCAAAAAACCTATGTCGTGCACTACTAGGAGCAGGCATGATTGCAAAAATGACCCCACGCTCACCAAGATCAATATAAGCAGCTTCTCCATTAGGAATTCCTTTACTCGCAGGATTATAGGTGTTTTTGATAAAAGCTAGTGGATAATGAATTCCTTGAACCGTGGAACCTGACTTAATTCCTTCTGGTGTTTTTATATTAACCGTCAGGCGGTACCGCAAAGTATAAGGCTCTTTCCATGAATAAACGTTCTTTCTGTCATTAACAATTTCTAACGATCTTAGGTGTGCACGTTTTTGCGCTTCTTTATCTTTAGGATCTATATTTTTATATTGCTCAGAAAAAACTGCCAATTCTGCCATTTTTTTCTCTCGTATTTTTTTTGCTTCTTTTCTGGCATACTGTCGTTCTTCAGCTAGCTTTTGGTTTACTTTTTTATATTCATCCGTTGATTTTTGTGCTTCTACTTTCTTGTATAAATATTCTAGTTTTACTTTGTAGTTATTCCTGCTGTTTATATTTTTCTGGTAAAAGTCTATAAGTCTCAGTTGTGCTTCGATATCACCTGCTTCCGCAATTTTTTCTAATGTTTGAAGATTATAAATGGTATTTATATTTCCATGAGCTACGTTTGATAGCTTAAAGGCACTAAATGCTAAAATGCATATAATGAAAAGCGAAAGAAAAGTGTATGATATCGTTTTTTTATTCATGGCTATCAATCCCAAACTAATAGTTATAGTTCCTTTTATATTAAGGACGTTGATACGCCCAGAAATATATTATTATGTGATAAAATGAACTTACGGGAATGGTGGGCCTGGCCGGGCTCGAACCGGCACGTCCATACGGACAACAGATTTTAAGTCTGCAGCGTCTACCATTCCGCCACAGGCCCAGATATTAGCCAATCAATATATTTTTATTTATTGTGCTAATCCCATTTGCAGCTTTTTAAATAATGGTTATCGTTCATTTGGTCAATAGAAGATTCATAATGCGTTGCATTCATTATCTCTGTGACATGATATTTGATATATTATTTGTGGTGTCTCGCCCTTTTTTTGTAAGAAATAGCTGTTTTTTTCTTCGTTCCTTTGGGGATATTTTCACTTGTACAAGTCCGTAATTTTTGCCTCTCGCCTTTTTCTTTGCCAAGGCACTGGTAATTCTCGATATAGTTGAAAGAGGCATTCCGGTCTTCTCGGATAAGTCTGTCAGGCACAGCCCTTCATTTAGTGCTATTTCAAACAAACATATGGCGTATTGAAGTGGAAATTCCAAATCAATTTTTTGAAGTTCACGCAGTAGGGTTGTGAATTTTTCTATGTCCTGTTTCATTTTTGGTGTCCGTTCGGCCAATTAATTTATGGTGTGGTGTAAAAATTACAGTTGTAAATGGTAGTTGTATAATTGTTTCTGATCTATATTTCTTAGTCGAAAAGCATGGGGACTTACCCAATTTATAGTTTATCTCCAAGTAAATCGCAAATACACTGCCACAAGTTAAATATATTGTCATTTATAATCCCCCTTATTTAATGCCGATAATGGCACCAATTAACACACACGATTATTTTCAATTATTGATTAAGCGAGTTGTTCATCTTCTTTAAATAATTCCAGAAAGATCCTATTATCATTGGTTGAAGGCTGTTTGGTATATGAGCTGATGATTTTCATTAACTCGGGCAGGATTGTTTTGGGAAATGTTTTCATGCCAATTTTTATGGTGTGATCGAGGATAATTATATGGGTGTTCATAAATCCTTTTAATACCATAGGATGTTTTGACATTCTGTGTATTTTGCCATCGTCCGATACAAAGAGACATCCCGTCATGTTTGCCGTAAAATAGAAATCCAAATCGAAGCAAGATAGAGTTGAGAATATGCAATCTTGTATATTGGCACTGTCGATCAGGGTTGCTCCAAAATTAGCATTTCTGAAGTCACATCTACGAAGGTCAGAGAACGACAAGCAAGTGTTATAGAGCGAACAATTGTAAAAGACAGCATTCGCCAAGTTGGCCTCTGACAGGTTGGTGCCACTTAAATTTGTACTTATAAAAAGGGCGTTTGGCATATGGGCATTATCCAGATTTGCATTTGAAAGATTCTTGTTTTGCAAATTAATGTGGGAAAGATTTATTTGTTTTTTAACGGCGTCTTCAAGGCACTCTGTAAAAGAACTGTAGTAACCAGAAAATATTTCTGTATGGTCTTTATATTTGTATAGTTTAAAATGTTGCATGTAATTTCCCCTTTAATATTGCATTAACACACCCGAATAGTTGACAGCACGCAAGTATTTGTCAAACGGTTTCTTGTGTTGGCATGTAAACTTTGAGTTGAGCATTCTTGTTTAGCCTTATAAAACAATGCGGTAACTAAAATATATATGAGCTATGGACGTCTATGCTTTAGTATAGTGTTGGGTGCTGTTACTATATAGAGCAATGCTTTACACCGTTATTATTGTATTTGAATTTTAAGGCTTTGACAGGTATCGTTTAGGGGAAAAGCGGATTTATAATGGCTATGAGAAAAGCATGAAATTATCATCGATTGAGCAGGGCATTAAAACAATTAAGAGTTATGTTGTGTCTTTGCCTCTTACGCCGGGGGTTTATAGGATGATCTCTGATACGGATGACGTGCTTTATGTCGGCAAAGCGAAGGCATTGAAAAAGCGTGTGGTCTCGTACACTAATTTTGAGAAATTACCACACAGACTACAATGTATGGTGTCGATGACACGGCGTATGGAGTTTATTAATACGCATACCGAGGCTGATGCGCTTATTCTTGAAGCAAATTTAATTAAGCAGTACAAGCCGCGCTTTAATATCTTATTACGTGATGATAAATCTTTTCCTTATATTGTGTTGAAGGAAGGGCATGATTTTCCCCAAATATTAAAACATCGTGGGGCGCGTACACTGAAAGGTGAATATTTTGGCCCGTTTCCAAGTGCCGGTGATGTGAATAGAACGCTTTTTGCGCTTCAGCGTGCTTTTCTACTGAGAAATTGCAGTGATACGACCCTTGAAAGCCGTAAGCGGCCATGCTTGCAGTATCATATAAAGCGTTGTACCGCGCCTTGTGTCGGCAAAGTTAGCAAAGAAGAGTACGCGCAGCAGGTGAACGGTGCGCAAGATTTTATGCAGGGGAAAAGTCGCGCCGTGCAGAAACATTTAACGATCCGTATGGAGGCGGCGAGCGCGGCAACGGATTATGAATTAGCGGCAGGTTATCGTGATCGTATTCGCGCGTTGACCTCTATTCAAGCCAAGCATGAGATGAATGATGGTCTTGGCGATGCAGATGTTATCTCCATTATAAAAAGTGGTGATATGAGCTGTCTTCAGGTGTTCTTTTATCGTGGAGGGCAAAATCTGGGGAATAAAGCGTATTTCCCGCGTCACGATAAAGATGAAAGCGCGCGCGCGGTGCTATCTGCATTTATTGCGCAATTTTATCAGAACAAAGCTGTGCCTAAGGAGATTGTCGTTAATCAGGATATGGATGATAAAGCTCTTCTTGAGGAGGCGTTTTCCGCGACATCATCTTATAGTGTACGCATTTCTGTTCCTCAAAGGGGGAAGTATAAGCGTGCTGTTGATTTCGCGCTGAAGAATGCACAAGAAGCTCTCATACGTCACCGTAGTCTTTCAACAACGCGGTTAAAAATGCGACGCGGAGTGGCTGAATTATTTGGATTGGATGATGTTCCTACGCGGATTGAGGTTTATGATAACAGCCATATTTCAGGTACGCACATGGTTGGTGCGATGATCGTTGAGGGCGAGGAGGGTTTTCAGAAGAAATCATACAGAACGTTCAATATCAGAGAAGCAGGGCGCGCCGATGATTATGGAATGATGCGCGAGGTTTTATCACGGCGTTTTAGAAATGCTTTGCAGGATGATGAGGCTGGATCAGATAGCTGGCCGGACATTCTATTGATTGATGGTGGTTTAGGGCAATTGAGCGCGTGCCGTGAGGCATTGGAAGATTTAGGTATACTGGATCAATTAACGCTGGTTGCGATTGCCAAGGGAGAGGATAGAAATGCAGGACGTGAAAAATTCTTTATGTTGGGGCGGGCGATGTTCCAGTTGCCTGTGAATGACCCTGTGTTGCATTATCTACAAAGATTAAGGGATGAAGCACATCGTTTTGCGATTGGGTCACATCGTGCGCGGCGGGCGAAGGCGTTCACTGCCTCGCCATTGGATAATATTAGCGGTGTTGGTGCGAAGCGTAAAAAAGAATTGTTGCTGCATTTTGGTTCTGCGAAGGCGATTGAAGGGGCAAGTATTACTGATTTACTGAGGGTGGATGGTATTTCCAGTGCTCTTGCACAAGTGATTTATGATTATTTTCATGAAAAATAATCACGACCGAATGGGCTTTTACGTATAAAATATGCATAAAAAGACTGATAAAAAATAAAATTGTGTTGAATCAAAATGATGCATTTTTGTTTGGGGAAAACTCAGAATCATACCTTGCAGAGCTTAAAGTGCCGTGTTACCTTTTACTCAATTCAGTCACAGTTAACTAAAAATTTGGCATATGCATTGGCATGTGTCGGACTCTAATACTCTTATGGAAAGGTGTGCTAAAAATGTTTCATCGAGTGAAATCGGACGTTCAGACTACTGAACCAAAACAACAAACCGAATCTGATAAAGGATATCGTAATGTGGAGACACGTTCGTCATCTGTTCGTCAGGAACAATACAAGCCGAAAGTGAACGAAGAAAAAATAGAACGTTCACAAGAGGTTACATACGGAAAAAAACAACCTAAAACTCAGGAAGAAACACATACTATGCGCGTAAGAGAAGAGACTACTATACAAAATAAGTATGGACGAGATACAACAGAGGAAGAGCGTGGCGAAGATTCTACAAGCAGATCAAGCTATCAGCCATCTGTTGCACGTTCCGGTGGTTATCCTGGTTCGTATTCTGGTTCATCATCACCATCGTCTTCATACACTGCGCCACAAGCGCCTGATGTGTATTCCGGCAATGATCGTACGTTGACGATTGGTCGCGGCATTAATATGTCCGGTGAAATTGATGCGTGTGACCATTTGATGGTTGAAGGCACAGTCGAAGCTGCGCTTAAGGGGGCTAAGCTTCTTGAGGTTGCGCAGTCCGGTACATTCTACGGTACCGTAGAAATTGAAGAGGCGACAATTGCAGGTCGTTTTGAAGGTGATCTTACAGTGAATGGTCGTTTGACGATTAAATCATCCGGTGTGATTACAGGTTCTATCGCATACCGTGAACTTGAAGTTGAATCCGGCGCGGTTATTGATGGTCGCATGACACCTTTGAAAGGTACTGTAGATCCGAAAAGTGTTGATAGATATCGCGCGGGCAGTGATGCTTCTGCGATGGCCAAGACGAAAGAAATAGTATCAAAAAAGGATAACAGGGAGCCTGCGAACACAGAAAGTGGTCTGTTTTCTAAGGCGCACACATCATACTAAGTTTTTAATTCAAAATAGGCCAATATATCGCTTAACTTAAGTGGATGGCCTGTTTTATTTGTTTTTGCGTATGAGGTGTGTTGAACATAATATTTGTTTGATCCCTGAAATTAAGAGTTTTTATGAAGCCGTGCAGAAATGTGCGGCTTTAGTCTTTGTGTGTTATTTTCTTTGGCGGCGAGCGTTATGCGTCTAGTGCTTTATCTTCAAAGGCGCATAAATCATAAACGGGGCAATTGTCGCATTCCGGTTTGCGGGCTTTACAAGTATATCGACCAAGCAGGATCAGCCAGTGATGTGCGTGCAGCGCATATTTATCCGGCATTATCTTGAGTAAGGCTTGTTCTACTGCGTCAGGATTTTTACCGGGCGCCATGCCTGTGCGGTTTGATACGCGAAAGATATGCGTGTCTACGGCCATGGTTGGTTGCTTGAAGACAATATTTAAAACCACGTTTGCCGTTTTTCGTCCGACACCGGGCAGGGTCATGAGGCCTTCGCGTGTATCGGGAATTTCTCCATTATAGTCGCGTACCAGAATTTCAGACAGAGCAATCACGTTCTTGGCTTTGTTGTTATAAAGTCCAATTGTTTTGATATGTTGTTTTAGGTCATCAACGCCCAACGCGATCATTTTTTGCGGCGTGTCTACGGTTTTAAACAGTGTGTTTGTGGCTTTATTTACACCAACATCTGTGGATTGTGCGGATAATGTAACAGCGACCAGCAGGGTATATGGGTTTGTATATTCCAGATCGCTTTTGGGCGCCGGATCTATGGCGTGAAGGCGTTTAAAAAATTCGTGAATATTTTCTTTTTTCATAGTAGTTTAAATAGCAGCACAGAAAGGCCAAGTCATGGAAAAAATTACGTATGGATTTTATAAATCGCCAATTGGTGAAATGGTGTTGGCGCAAAGTGAAAAAGGGTTGTGTTGGCTTGGTTTCATGGTTGAGGGCTATAAAGGTAATGGGTATGATCGTATGGTAGGGCATTTTCCGAAGGCTGATTTTGTTCAAAATGATGATGCTATTCAATCTGTTGGTGATCGGTTAATGAACGCTTGGGAGCAGGGAAGTATCGCAGGTATTGACCTTGATCTACGCGGGACGGAATTTCAAAAATCTGTGTGGCAGGTGCTGTTGGAGATTAAAAAAGGGCAGGTCAAAACATATGGTGATGTCGCCAATGATATTGGTAAACCTATGGCTGCCCGCGCGGTTGGCAGCGCCGTTGGATCAAATCCGGTGTCGCTGATTGTTCCGTGCCATCGCGTTGTGCAACAATCAGGTGATATCGGGAATTTTGGTTGGGGCGTTGATTTAAAACGCCGTCTATTGCTTGAAGAAGGTTTTAGAATTTAAATTGTGATTCTAGAGGTCTAAAACGTCACGCATAGAGTATAGCCCTGCGGGTTTTTCCGCGCTCCACAATGCTGCGCGTAATGCACCTTTTGCGAATAGTTTTCTATTTGTTGCTTTGTGGGTGAGTTCAAGGCGCTCTCCATTACCAAAGAAAAATGCTGTATGTTCGCCCACGACATCACCGCCACGTGCAACGGAAAATCCGATTTTCCCTTTTTCGCGGACACCAATCGCCCCATGCCGATTATAATCAGCAAGGTTTTCCAAGCTGTTGTTGCGCCCTGCGGCGGCGGCTCTTCCAATGGCCAGAGCCGTGCCAGATGGTGCATCGACTTTATATTTGTGGTGGGATTCAAAAATTTCTATATCCCATTCAGGGTCAAGTCGGGCTGCTGCTTGTTCAACCAAAGCCAGAAGTAGGTTTACGCCGATGCTCATATTTGCGGCATAGACGATTGTGGTTTTTTCTGCGGCTTGTTGAAGAACCAGCTCATCTTCTTGTGTCAAGCCTGTTGTGCCAACGATTAATGTTTTTTTATGCTCGGCGGCAAGCTTTGCGTGATTTCGTGTACCTTCGGGCAATGTGAAATCGATAATAACATCAGAGGCTTTAAAGAGATCTTCTTCGCTGTCGGTTGTGAAGTATTGATCGCCATTATCCACAGCTTCGCGAGAAGAACCTCCGGCGAGTTCAAGGCCATGTGTCTCCCAATCTCCTGAAAGAAGTTCGTCAATAATAAGTTTTCCAACGCGCCCATTACAGCCGACAACACCGATTTTCATGTTAAATATCTTTCTTTTATCGTGTTTTATATTATTCGCTTAAATCATCCCAAAATTCACGAATTTTTTTGAAAAAGCCGCTCGTTTCCGGAGAATTATTACCTGAAGATTTACCATCATCCATAGATTTATCGAGGTCACGTAGTAAGTCTTGCTGTTTTTTATTCAGATTAACAGGGGTTTCCACAAAAATATTGATATACATATCGCCGTGTGCATCAGAGCGTAGCATACTCATGCCTTTGCCGCGCAGGCGGAATTGTTGGCCTGTTTGTGTGCCTGAGGGGATCTTTACGCTGGCGCGCTTTCCTTCAATTGTCGGAACATCAATTTCACCACCAAGGGCGGCGCGAGTGACGGTGATTGGTACGCGGCAATAAAGATTTGCGCCGTCACGTTGGAATAGTTTATGCGGTTTGACGTTCATCATCACGTATAGATCGCCGCGCGGGCCGCCACGTAAGCCTGCTTCGCCTTCACCTGTTAGGCGAATACGGCGTCCGGTTTCGACGCCAGCAGGGATTTTAACTTTGAGTGTTTTTGTTTTCTTAACGCGCCCCGCACCAGAACATTTTTTGCAGGGATCTTTGATGAAGCTACCTTCACCGTGACAGGTAGGGCAGGCGCGTTCAATTGTGAAAAATCCTTGTTGTTGGCGTACGCGTCCTGCGCCGTTACAGGTGCCGCAATTTTGGCTGGAAGTACCTTTTTGTGCGCCGGATCCATCGCATTCGCCGCATGAATCATTAACAGGGATTTTTATTGTGGCTTCTTTGCCTTTATAGGCATCCTCTAATGACAGCTCCATCGTATATTGCATGTCAGAGCCACGTGCAGGGCCATTACTGCGTCGACCACCGCCGCCGCCGCCCATGAAATCGCCAAACATATCTTCGAAGATATCGGAAAATGCACCCGCACCGCCCATGCCACCGGGATGACCGCCACCGCCGCCACCCATACTGCCGTCAAAAGCCGCATTACCGTATCGATCATAAGCGGCACGTTTTTGCTCATCCTTCAGGATATCGTAGGCCTGATTGATTTCCTTGAATTTTTCTTCTGCCTTGGGATTATCTTGGTTTTGGTCGGGATGGTATTTCATCGCCAACTTACGGTATGCTTTTTTAATTTCGCTCGCCTCGGCGGATTTATCAACGCCGATTACCTTGTAAAAATCTTGTTCAGCCATAATGGTTACTCTTTTCCGGAGTTGTGTTTCTGCGGTGCTGTTTTAGGTGGCATGAAAAACTCAACGAAGCTATCCCATAGTCCTGTATCATTAGAGACTGATCTATTGTCGTTATCGGCCTTAAGGTTAATGCCTTTGGGCTGACCGCGTTGTGAAAGCAGCAATCGATTATAACGTGCGCGTCCATCAGGTGTTTTCAGTGCGGCATATGCTTCGTTAATCAAACGAAAGCGTAGAGCGGCAATTTTCTTATTTCCCGGATTTTTATCGGGGTGATAAATTTGCGCCAATTCCAAATAGGACTTCCTGATATCCGCGTCAGATGAATCGGGGTATATCTTTAGAATGTCATAGTAGGATTTGCTTTTGTTTTCTTGTTTAAACATCAAGTCACCATATTTATTGCATGTTTACAAGGATACCGAAGGCCAAATAAAGCGCGCCGATATCCTTGGATATATTTATTTAATTATAGACTAAGCAGATTTTTCTTCATCGTCTGTTTCTTCTTCGATCTCAAGATCAGTGAAGTCAGCGTCAATTGCATCATCATCATCAGAAGGGCTTTCTGCATCAGTGGCAGTGGATGTGTCTTCGCTATCCGCATCACCAGCGGCATCTTCTTGTGCCTGACGGTATGCCAGTTCGCCAAGTTTCATGCTTGCCTGTGTCAGAGCATCGGTTTTTTCTTTGATGTCTGTTGCATCTTCGCCTTCTAACGCTGTTTTCAGATCAGAGACCGCCGTTTCGACTATTGCTTTTTCGTCTTCAGGGACTTTATCGCCTAGCTCTTCTATTGAGTTTTCTGTCGCGTGGATCATTGCTTCTGCCTGATTACGCATTTCAACGGCTTCGCGTTTTTCTGCGTCGGAATCTGCGTTGGCTTCTGCGTCTTTGACCATTTGGTCGATATCTTCATCAGATAGACCGCCGGACGCCTGAATACGGATTTGCTGTTCCTTATTTGTGGCTTTGTCCTTGGCAGAAACATTGACGATACCGTTAACATCAATATCGAAGGTGACTTCGATTTGCGGTATACCGCGTGGAGCGGGAGGAACGCCAACAAGATCGAACTGTCCCAATACTTTATTGTCTGCGGCCATTTCACGCTCCCCTTGGAAAACGCGGATGGTAACAGCATTCTGATTATCCTCAGCTGTAGAGAACACTTGAGATTTCTTGGTCGGGATTGTCGTATTACGTTCAATCAAACGTGTGAATACGCCGCCCAGTGTTTCGATACCAAGTGAAAGTGGTGTCACATCAAGAAGCAGAACATCCTTCACGTCGCCGCGTAAGATACCGCCCTGAATGGCAGCGCCATTGGCAACTACTTCATCAGGGTTAACACCTTTATGTGGCTCTTTACCGAAGAAATCTTTAACCGTTTCAATGATTTTAGGCATGCGGGTCATCCCACCAACCATAACAACATCATCAATTTCAGATGCTTTTAGCCCGGCATCTTTCAGTG
The DNA here is from genome assembly GCA_002401695.1 of Alphaproteobacteria bacterium. Lineage (GTDB taxonomy): Bacteria > Pseudomonadota > Alphaproteobacteria > Micavibrionales > Micavibrionaceae > UBA1672. Next base: position 322,884 of record NVTV01000001.1, on the reverse strand, counting down.
CGGATTTAAGCGGTGTCGTCGTACGCTTAATAAGGTCGGCAACGATGCTTTCCAGTTTTGCGCGGCTGAGCGAAATTTGTAAATGCTTCGGGCCGGAGGCATCTGCTGTGATAAAGGGCAGATTAATTTCCGTTTGTGTTGTGCTGGATAGCTCAATCTTTGCTTTTTCTGCGGCTTCTTTTAAGCGTTGAAGCGCAACAGTGTCTTCGCGCAAGTCAATGGTTTGCTCTTTTTTGAATTCATCGGCGAGATAGTCAATAATGCGCGCATCAAAGTCTTCACCACCAAGGAAGGTATCACCATTGGTCGCCTTTACTTCGAAAACGCCATCGCCAACTTCAAGGATGGATACGTCGAAGGTACCACCACCAAGGTCATAGACAATAATTGTGCCTGATGCACTTTTGTCCAGACCATAGGCCAATGCCGCGGCTGTGGGCTCGTTAATGATACGCTCAACTTCAAGACCGGCGATTTTACCCGCATCTTTTGTGGCTTGGCGTTGTGCATCATTGAAATATGCAGGTACCGTAATAACGGCCTTTGTTACAGGTTCGCCAAGATAGCTCTCGGCAGTTTCCTTCATTTTTTGTAAGATCATTGCAGCGATTTGGGACGGGGCGTATTTTTCGCCTTCAATTTCGACCCATGCATCGCCATTATCGCCTTTGATAATTTTGAAAGGGGCTTTCTTGGCCATCTCCTGTACTTGTTCGTCATCAAATGGACGCCCGATAAGACGTTTGATGGCGTACACTGTATTTTCAGGGTTTGTGACGGCTTGGCGTTTTGCAGGTTGTCCGGCCAAACGCTCTCCATCTTTTGTGAAAGCGATCATGGATGGGGTTGTCCGCGCGCCTTCTGCATTTTCGATCACGCGTGGCTCTTTACCGTCCATCACGGATACACATGAATTGGTAGTACCTAAGTCAATACCGATTACTTTGCTCATTTTAGTTTCCTTTTGTTTTGGCAAATTATAAGCAGCCCACACCAGTGGCACCGCATAAATTCCCGAAGGTTTTCATTTAGGGGGAGATTATATCAAGGGGGAATACAAAAATCCAGCATAAGAATGCCAATTTATAATATTTTATGTGCCTAGACTTCGGTGTTTATAGTTTGTCCGGGTTCTTGTGATGTTTGTTCTTTGCTGACGGAGCCATCATTCTTGGCAATACCAACACGGGCGGGGCGTAAAAGGCGCCCATTAAGGGTGTATCCAGGTTCTATCACTTGAATAATAGTACCTCTTGTCTTGTCAGGCATGGGGGTTTCGAACATCACTTCGTGGAAATTGGGGTCAAAACGCTCGTCTAGAGGTTCTGTCTTTTTGATGCCGTTTTTTTCGAAGCAGCGTAGAAGCTCTCGTTCCGTGGCATCAATGCCATCGGTTAGGTTTTTGACTTGTGGGTGTTGGGCTTGTAATTCTGCTGGGATGGCATCAAGGGCACGGCGGAGATTGTCTGCAACGCTCAAAATGTCGCGAGCAAAACCCGATATGGCAAATTTTGAAGCATCTTCACGCTCTTTCAAAGCGCGTTTTCGGCCATTTTCGGCCTCTGCGACGGTGCGCATCATTAAATCTTTTGTGCGCTCCAGCTCTGTTTCCAGAAGGGTGATACGTACCTGATCTTCGCTTGGCTGGTTGTTAGCAGGAGGGGCCGCTGTTTCCGAGTCTAAATCGGCGGAAAAAGAATCGTATTCCAGATCTTCATTGTCGTCCGTGCGAAATTCATTTTGTGCGTCTTGTTCTGCCTGTGTTCTTTGAGCAGAATTATCCTCTTCATGAGACATTTTGTCGCATCCTAACGTGGTGATTTGTTGTATAAAAGCTACACAAGTATCTTATATTACACATGTTGTGTGGTGATAAAGGTCTCATTAATGCAGGCGTTTTGAATATCTTCTGTTGAAGGTATTATTTGTGCGCTTAGCAATGATTTTCAGATGATACTGCTCTTCAACGGGGCCGTTGGCACCATACCTTGTTTCGGTGACGGTGATTTGACCAACAGGAATTCTGGTATCAAGAGTGTCCAAGTCTTTTACTAAACGTCCATCTGTATCGGAAAAAACAACGTAGTTATGAGCATCATGTGGAAAATGATAGCCTTTAACAACATCCTCGATTGGTGTAAGCCCTTGCGCCATACCAAACGCGCGAATGGCATCACGTACATCGTCTCTGCTTTTCGCATTCGGTGCTTGTAGTGTTACCGTGCTCTTTGGGTGGAACCAGAAAACAATGTGTTTTTCTTCCCGAGGCAGGGTCGCTGTGAATTTTATATTGTTCTTGTTAATTTTTATGTCAACGGTCTGAAAGTCGCCATATGCTCTACTTCTCAGTTGTATATGCTCAACTTTATCGGCTATTAATTTGTCACGATCAAGCAGTACGTCAAAGAATGATTCACTCCCCTTTATCTGACAGGAATAATGAGCGTACAGAGGTTCTTTATCGTTAAGCAGGGCCTCGGATTCAACAACTTCGATTTTCAGTGTGTCACCGACTGTCTTAACTTCAACATAACTTCCTGTCATATGGGTGCAGCCTGAAACTTTTCCAGTCGCACTGACGCGCATTGTAAAGGTGTTATCCGATAAATGCGGTGTATTGAAAAAGGCAATCTCATATGCATTGTGAGAGAACATATTTGCGGAGGTTCCTTCTTCCTGCTCATAGTCTTTCACATCTGCGCGTGCAGAGAGGGGAAGAGTCATGCTGATTAAGATCATTGAGAATAAGAAAGAAGAAAATAATTTTTGTATCATAATATAAAACCCAAATTAGTGTACTAATGCGCACTGATCTTACAGTGGAAAACGATATTACGCAAAACATATCTTTGATAAGTAAGGTTTTTTGTCTTTTTTCGGTTTATATTTGATCTTAAGCATGCGTGAAATTGACAATTGGTTTTATGTGCGTAATGGTGTCGCACTATTTTAAATATTATATAAGGATAACGTAATATGCCCCGTCCATCAGGTCGCAATTTAAATGATTTAAGAGCCGTAGAGATTATTCCAGGCTTTTCAAAACACGCAGAAGGATCATGTTTGATCAAGTTTGGCGATACGCATGTTTTATGTACCGCCAGTGTTGAAGAACGCGTTCCCGGATGGATGAAAAACTCTGGTAAAGGCTGGGTTACAGCGGAATATGGCATGTTGCCGCGCTCTACTAATTCCCGTATGGATCGTGAAGCGGCACGTGGTAAGCAATCAGGCCGTACACAGGAAATTCAACGTTTAATTGGGCGCGCTTTGCGGGCGGTGGTTGATATGAAGAAACTTGGTGAGCGTCAGGTGCGTATTGATTGCGATGTTATTCAGGCCGATGGCGGCACGCGCACGGCGGCGATTACCGGCGGATATGTGGCACTTCACTTGGCGATGCAGCATTTGGTGAATATCGGCGCATTAGATGAAATCCCGATGAGCGACAGTGTTGCTGCAATTTCATGCGGTATTTATAAAGGCGAGCCTGTGCTTGATCTTGATTATGATGAGGATTCTGACGCCGATACAGATGCGAATTTTGTGATTACAGGCAAGGGCGGTATTTGTGAAATTCAAGGCACCGCCGAGAAAGAACCGTTTTCAGAGGAAGAGTTCTTAGCGCTATTGGCTTTGGCCAAGGCAGGTTGTGCAGATCTTACCGAGATACAAAACAAGGCTTTGGGGTTGTAATATGCGTCAATTCGATGGCGATGAGCTGCTGATCGCGACACATAATAAGGGCAAAGCGCGTGAAATATCGGCGTTGCTCTCGCCTTATGTATCGCGTTTTTGTACGGCGGATGAGCTTGGCTTACCGGAACCGGAAGAAACGGGCGCGACATTTATTGAGAACGCGATTTTAAAAGCACAAGCGGCGGCGCAGGCCAGCGGCAAGGTATCTCTTGCGGATGATAGTGGCTTGGCGGTCAATGCGCTTGGCGGCGATCCGGGGATTTATTCCGCGCGTTGGGGCGGCGCGGATAAGGATTTTAATCTGGCGATGCAGAAAGTGCATGACGCGTTGGGGGATAACGATGATCGCAGCGCCTCCTTTGTGTGCGTACTTGCGCTTGGGTGGCCTGATGGACATTCAGAAGTATTTGAAGGGTTCGTTCATGGATCAATTACGTGGCCGATGCGCGGATCGCGCGGTTTTGGTTATGATCCTATTTTTCAGGCGGAGGGCTATGATATCAGTTTCGCCGAAATGGAGTCTGAGAAAAAACAGGCGATTTCTCATCGGGCAAATGCGTTTAAGCTGCTGGTCGAGAACTGTTTAAAAGGATAACCCGCCCGTGTTTCGTGATAATCAGATGGGGGTTTATATTCATTGGCCTTTCTGTGCGGCAAAATGCCCGTATTGCGATTTTAATTCCCATGTTCGCGGCGCTTTTGACCAGAAGGAATGGGCAGAGGCGTATGTTAAATCTCTTGAATACTATGCGGAACTTTTACCAAATAAGCAGGTGGTGTCGATCTTTTTCGGGGGCGGCACGCCGTCTTTAATGTCGCCTGAAACGGTGCAGGTGATGATTGATGCGGTTCAGAGATTATGGCCTGCGGTCAATGACGTGGAAATCACGCTGGAGGCGAACCCGACCTCGGTTGAAATCGGAAAGTTCAAAGCTTTTAAAGGGGCGGGGATTACGCGCATATCACTGGGGGTGCAGGCGCTTAATAATAAAGACCTCGCATTTCTGGGGCGCGAGCATAGCGTTGATGAGGCTTTCAAGGCCATTGATATAGCGGGAGAATGTTTTGAGCGTTATAGCTTTGATTTAATCTATGGGCGTCCTGAACAGTCTTTGCAGGACTGGGAAGCGGAATTAACGCGTGGTTTGTCTTATGCGCGCGGGCATATGTCGCTTTACCAGCTAACGATTGAACGTAATACGCCTTTTTATATGCAGTATAATCGCGGCGAGTTTTCTATTCCTGATGATGTGAAGGGTGCAGAGTTCTATCACTTGACTCAAGATATTATGGAGGGTGCGGGTATGCCTGCGTATGAAGTGTCTAATCATGCACAAGAGGGGCAGGAATGCCGTCACAATCTGGTGTATTGGCATATGGCAGATTATATTGGTGTCGGTGCGGGGGCGCATGGGCGCTTTATGAACGGTAGCGCTAAGTTTGCGAGCAGGGATCATAGTGCGCCTGAAATTTGGTTGAAGCGTGTGCAAGAAAAGGGCTATGGCGCGCATGAACTTGAGACGTTGAGCGCAGATGATCGTTTTGTTGAATGTCTTATGATGGGGCTACGTTTACGCGATGGTGTGTCGATTAAGCGGTGTGAAGCTCTATCGGGACTCGCATTTGATCGTGTTGTTGACAGTGATAAGCTGCAAACCATTTGTGATGAAGGTTGGGCGCATGTCGCGGGCGATCAGGTACAGCTAACACGTGAAGGCTTACTGCGCTTGAATGCCCTTATTCCGTTTATTCTTCAGTGAATATATCTAGTCGAAATCAATAGTTGATGTGTCTTGCCCATTGAGAGTAAACGAACCTTGTGGGTTGGCTTCAAAATCAAAGGTATAAACCGTCTTTCCATTCTCATCGGTACTTACCTTACCTAAAGATTTTAGCTTTTCTAACTGTTTGATGGTGTTTACGGCTTCTTCATTTTCAGGATCACGCGGCACTTTGGAGAGTAGGTCATCCAGACCTTTAAATACTGTCTTGAATTTTGCCGAAAACCCCATGACGGCAGTTATATCCGTTATAACTTTCCCGTTTAAAGAGATGTCATACACGTTATTTTTGATGATATTATCTTTTACGATCAATTGTGTGTTTGCTTGCGAGAGAATGGCAGGTAGTTTCATTAGGGTGGTAAATCCGACCATTACCGCAGAACTCGGGTTTTCAACCAAAGCTGCGGCGCTGTTCTTTATCATTTTAGAGAGTGTGCTATATGGAATATTCTCTGCTCTGACATCTAAATTGGTGTGTGTTGGCAAGAACGCAGAGAGCATCAGGGGGTTGTCTGATTGTATATCAAGTGCGTCATGTCCCATTTTGATATGTAATGTACCATTCTCGGTATTTATATTGTCGGAACCAAACTCTATAAATGCAGAACCGATTTTTACACTCTTGAGATCATCATCTTCGTTTTTGGCTTCAGCTTCGGCAGTAGAAATGATTTCTATATTTTTAAGATTGTATTTGACGTTTATACTGCTCATCTGGATATCGTACATGTCAAGCATCATGTCTAAAACGCTTTGGCTATCAATGTCTTTAGCATCGCTTTCATTGTCGATGTTTTCTAAGGAATCAAAAACACCGGCATGTTTCAGAAGTTTGGCCTTATATTCTAGAAGTGTCGGTAAAACCAAGTCTGTTACGGTAGATGATATTTTTAATTCCTCTGTTTTTATCGAGATTCCGTCTTCCGGCTTTACGATGAATAAATTGCTTATAAGGAAATGTCCGGGGCCAGAAAATGTGCCTGTCTCACCTCTGTCCAAATTTGTGTAGAGCTGAAGGTTCCCAATGGATGTTCCGGTGTCTTGCTCTCCTATTTTAAAATGTACATCTGATAAGTTCATGTTGAGCTTAGTGAAATAGCCAAGTGTATCGTCGAACAGGGCAATGACATTCTGTGATCCAAAACTTATTGTGAAATCTTCTTCGGTCTCACTGGACATTGTCATGGATTCGGGCAGTGCCCAGACCATTTTCCAATATCCAGCCTTGTCATCGGGCATTGCATTAATGGAGATGACGCCCATATCAAAGGTTTGATCTTTGGTCTTTGTTTTTTCATTATATTGTGCGGGCGTTATTTCCGGATTTTTTAATAAAATACGGGGTAGGGTGATTGTATAATATTCGCTTTCTTGCTTAACCGTGAGTTCACCTTCATAGATAACGCGAACAGATCCAAAGGCTTCGTTGACTTCTTTTTGATATGCAAGAATATCTTCAAACGATGTTTTTAGTTTTTGAGCGCCCTGATCGCTGATTTCCGCCGCCATAACATTAAGGGGCAGGATGAGTATAACAAAGAGGATTGAAGCGAGCCGGATCATGGGTTTTCCTTTAAAAATGGTAATAAAGTACTTTTGTTTGGTGAATTTATAGAAAAACTCTTGCCGTGTCCAAGGATAAACGGCATTAATATCCAAACAGAATAACAATTGGCGTATTTACAGGTTATGTTAGAAGCAAAAGCATCACAATTTATATTGTCCGCGGAAGGGCAAATCCTTTGGCAGGAAAAGTTGAATAATCCATTACCGGGAGTCGCGATTGCTCTTCTGGAAAAGGGAGACTCAGCCTTGAAGCCTGTGTTGAAGGTTCTGGAGAATGAACACACGGCGAAATATGATCCGCTTGAGCTTAAAAATAGTTTGAAGATATGGCTCAATATGCACTTCAATACGGTTTTAGAGCCGTTGATGTTATTGGAAGTGCCTCAAGGCATGGCTGTTAAAGATGATGCTGTCTCGCAGATTTCTGAAAAAATGTATAGTGGGCTTGGGATTGTGCCGCGTGGCGACCTTGAAAGCATGATCGCGGCGTTAACGCCTGAAACGCGGGCAGATTTACGTGCGAAGAAAATCCGTTTAGGGCCTATATTGGCGTTTATCCCTGCACTTAATAAACCTGCTGCGGTGAAGTTGCGGGCGCTGCTTTGGTCGTTATTTCATGGCAAAGAGTTACCTGCGATGACCCCCGCGGATGGTATTGTTTCTGTGAAGATTGAAGATGCGAAGGCAAATGAAGATTATTATCGCTCCATTGGGTACCCCCTTTATGGTGGTCGTGCGGTGCGTATTGATATGCTGGATAGAGTGATTAGCTGTGTTTATGATAATGCGCAGGATGGTAAATTTCAGGCACGTCATGAAATGGCGGAATGGTTGGGTTGCCCGATTGATGAACTCTATAAAATCTTAATTTCGATGGGGCATACAAAAGTTTACGATCCCGCAGAAGTGAAGGCAAAAGAGGAAGAAGAGGCTGCTGCGAATCCTGTTACAGAGGCAGAAACACCAGAAGAGAAGCCGGACGACAAAACAGATAAAGATGAGCCGAAAGAAAAAGTAAAAGAAGTGAAGCCGGTGCTTGCCACATTTAGATTGAAAAAGGGTAAGGCTTTTCAAAAAGGGACTGTGGGTGGCGGTGCTGCGTCTGAGCGTAATAAAGCCAAGAAGCCCAAGAGTGCGAAGCCTAAAAGGGATGCAAAAAAGAGACCCAAGAAAGATAATTCTCCACGTATCATGTCTGCAGAAGCGAAAGTTAATGATGAGGATTCTCCTTTTGCGATTTTACAGCAATTGAAAAAGTGAAATGGGAGAGTAATGGCCAAACGATCAAAGCCAAGTATCTTTAATGTTGTTGCTTTTTTTGTCATTGGTGCGGCTTGTTTGTTTTCGTCTCCTTCTAAATCCTATGCTGCGCAATTTTCCGGTGATTATTTGCTGAAGGTTTGTTCTGTGAACAGGGACGGAAACGAGCGTATCGCGGGCGGTAAAATCGCGTGTCAGGCCTACATATCAGGGGTGATTGATTATCATAATGTGTTGCGTGCAATGGGTTTAACCTCTGGGATGGACTTTTGTATTCCGGATAAAGTCACGTTGAACGAATTGCATATTCGGGTTCTGGTTTATTTGTATGAGCATGTGAAATTGCATCGAAAATTCGTTGCTGCGCCGGCAGTGTCAATGGCACTGTATTCGCTATATCCATGTCATAAATAAAATAGTAAGGTTTATCCTGTAGTTTGAAAAGTCGAAGGGTTTAAAACTAGCTTTATTAGGGGGATTATGTCTAAAAAGCAGCAATATACGATAAGATTAGATAGGGATGCCGAAGATAATATTCTTCCGGTAGGGTTCTTTGATACTATTGTGCACCGTTTTTTACCGGTTCTCAGCTTGTCCTATCTTGTGAGTGTTATTGGGATTGCCTTGAACAAAGGTGCTTTTATCTATTATATGTTTCAAGATAGTACGGCCTATACGATGGGGCTGTTTCTTGTTTTTTGGGTTTCAGGGCCTGCAATTATATGGGTTTTATTGAACGGTAGCCCGATGTTTCGGCATGTTGCTGATCTCTGGTATAAAATTTTGGCGGGGTTAATGGTGGTTACGATAGCCCTTAGTTTTTTATTGTTTCCTGAAGCTGATGTGTATGGGCTTAAAGTTTATTTCATTTTATCTGTGCCTATATTTATTCTGATTTATTTTTTCTTTGTTAAGGATATGTTGCCCAGAGTTGCGTCTTATCCGCTGAATGCATTGGGCTTTTGTGCATTACTCTATGGTGCGTTTGTAAATCTTATTTTCTAAACACTGGCCATATTCATTAACCACCCAATTAATAAGACCTGCGGAACGGTGATGAGTGGGATCATCAGGGCGATCTTCCATGATTTTGTAAATTCGCGTACGGCCATTAATTCCGTATAATCTGTTGCAACGCCAGCCATCAAAAATGTGAAGCTGTTGCCTGGTGCATGGGCATTGGTGAAAATTTCACCTGCGATGGGGGCTGAGCCTTCTGAACAAATTTCAACGATGGTGGCGATAAATAATGTAATGAACAGACCGGCCACTGATGGGCCAAGCCATAGTGCAAATAGTTCGGTAGGAACGAAGGTGCGCAGGGATGCGGCGATGATGGTTCCAAAGAGCAGCCATTTGATAATCATTTTACCGTCATGCCAGCCGGATTTTAATATATCCTTACATCCTGCATTGGTGAATGTGATTGTTTTCAGCAATGCTTTGCTTTCACGTGCGAGATTAAAATTCTCGTCAATTTCAGGTTTGTTTGGGTTATCGGGTAAGTGTCCGCTTTTGATAAGGCGTTGTAAAATAACGCCGGTGGTAAGTGCAATAACCACTGATCCCAAAATATAGAGCATTGTCCATTTAAAGCCGATCAACGTTATAAGAACCAGCGTCAGAGAGAGGGAATTCCATGGGCTTGCCACCAAAAAGGTAACCACTTGTGGCAGGCCAACCCCGCGTTCATATAGCTTTGCCGCGACCAGTAAAATACCGTGACAGCATAAATCGAGCAATAGGCCGCCAAAGACCGCGCGCAAAAGGCCGGAAAAGTTATCACTACGTCCCATCATGCCGGTAAAGAAATCGCGCGGGATTTTGCTCATTAAGCCAATAATAACAATGCCGAGCGCAACACCCCACCACATGGTTAGTAATATTTGTAGGCAAGCATGGGCGAAATGATGCAGTAATACGGGTGATAAATCTAATAAAGACAGGACTACATTCAGGCCAATAGATACAGCAATGACAATTGTACTGACAATCAGCAACCAGTCTTTTTTGCCTTTAGGTGTTTTTGAGGGGCAGCAGTTATCGATGTGTTCGTGTTCCATGGATTATATCCTAAAAACTGCGGGTGATCGTGTATCCTGTGAGGTCACATAGTAGAGTTTTGACTTGGCTGTTGGGTAATGCAGAGAGGGCTTTCGTTGCATCATCTGCATATTTTTTTGCCAGAGCAATGGTTTTATCCAAGGCATTGTGTGACGTGATGATCTCCATGGCATGGTCGAAATCTGTGTCTTCCTGTTTTTTGTACCCCAACGTGCGTTTCCAAAAAATACGCTCTTCTTCGCTGGCGTTTTCGAGCGCAAAAATAACAGGTGCTGTCATTTTACCTTCTTTGAAATCATCACCGATTTCTTTGCCGAGTTTTTCCTGATCTGCTGCATAATCCAGTGCATCATCAATGATTTGGAATGCGGTGCCTAATTTCGTTCCATAAGTGCGCATGGCTGTGACCGTATTTTCATCCTGATCGGAAAGTACGGCGCCAACTTCGCATGATGCGGCGAATAGGGCTGCGGTTTTGGACTCTATAATATGTAGATAAGTCGGCATGTCTGTTTCGATATCATTTGTGGCCGCAAGTTGCAGGACTTCACCTTGTGCTATAACCGCCGAAGCACTCGATAAAATGCGCAGAATATCCAGCGAGCCGCTTTCCACCATCATTTGAAATGATTTAGAGAATAAAAAGTCGCCTACCAGAACGCTGGCTTGGTTTCCAAATACAAGGTTTGCGGTTTTCTTTCCGCGGCGCTCAAAACTTTCATCTACAACATCATCATGCAGAAGAGTTGCGGTATGAATAAATTCTACTGCGGCGGCAAGGTGGTATGATTTATCCATGGGGCCGTCAAATAAAGCGGTAGATGCCAATGTTAAAAGCGGGCGGATACGCTTTCCACCTGCAGAAATCAAATATTGTGCAAGTTTCGGGATAAGCGGTACGTCAGAGCGCATATTCTGGATAATTAACGCATTCACTTTGTCCATGTCGGCATCAAGAAGGTCGGATAACCTATTTAGTGGGTTATCTTCTGCGGTGTTGTTTGTGTCGTTTGTGGCACGTTGCGCCGATTGATTTTGCATACTCGATTTAGAACAGCTTTTAGGAAGGGGAGCAAGTGAAAAGGCACTGTGAATGCTCAATACTAATCAATATTGCCAAATGATCGTGTGTTTAGGCTGCCCTTGCCTTGCTGCGATTTTTTATAGTCATCTATAATACCAGCTATTCCGGTACTCTTTTTCTTTTCGCCTGTGGCTTCTTCTGTTTCGCTTAAGTCGGTTTTGTCTGTCTGGTCTTCATCAGCGGCTTTTTTGCTATTTTTACCTTTGTCTTTTTCTGATTCTTTTTCTGCTTCTTTTTTAGCATTTTCTTTGAGATCTTTATATTTATCCCAAAGTTTTTGTTCCGGGCTTTTCTCTTTTTCCGCAATATTGTTTGCCGATTCATCAAAATCTGCTTCTTCTATGTCCTCTAAGGCAGGTTTATCCTCTTTTTCTGCTTCTTCCGCCTCTTTTTCTTTTTTCTTTTCGGAAGATTTGAAAGAGGTGCTTTTCATTGTCTTTCCGGCATCATGATCCGTTGGCTTTAAATCCAGAATTGGTGGCATGGCACTGCCTTCCTCTGCCAAAATGGGCGTGGCGGCGCAAAACGTCATTGCGGTGACGCAGAATAATAATTTTAAACAAAAAACTTTAGCTCGATTCATCATTGCTTTATTCTCTATAATTCTTAAGTAAATATAATAATCAGAAATACGGTAACTGAAATATAGGGCATTATGCAAGAATCATCATTATCTATTCATCGTTTTACCCCCGATATAGCGCAAAAATTCTGGGGGATGCTGGATGAATTTACGTTCCATATTGATCGTGGATATTATGAACGCTGTATAGAACGCCATGAAAATGGAGAACTAGTGTTGCTGGTGGCTTCTGTCGATGGGCAGGATGTTGGATATTGTTTGTTAAACTGGCAGCCTAAATACGCATATTTCAAGACGCTGTCTTTACCGGAGATACAGGATTTGAACGTTCTTCGCCAATATCGGCAGCGCGGCATTGGCAAGGCGTTGGTGGAATATTGCGAGGGTATTGCACGTGATAAAGGGCATAAGGAAATGGGGATTGGTGTTGGTCTGAACAGTTCATTCGGTGCGGCGCAACGCCTGTATGTTCGCCATGGATATATCCCCGACGGGTACGGCGTTAGCTATGACCGAAAGGTGGTCGCTACGGGGGAATTCAGGCCAATTGATGAGAACTTGTCTCTCATGATGGTAAAAACATTGATTTAAATGTATTTTTATAGGTCGTCGCGTGATTATCTCCTTCCTTTTCCGGTATTAAATGTGCTAAACCCAATGCGAATTTGGAATTTTTCAGGAGCGCAGGATTCATGACTAAATGGGTTTATAATTTCGGTAAAGATAATAACGATGGCGACGCATCTTTGCGTAATCTTTTGGGCGGTAAAGGCTCTAACTTGGCAGAGATGGCTTCCCTTGGTTTGCCTGTCCCTCCTGGCTTTACAATAACCACTGAAGTTTGCACTCATTACTATGATAACGGCAACGAATATCCTGCAGAATTAATTGCTCAAGTGGAAGAGAGCTTGGCGGCTGTTGAAAAAACTATGGGTATGGAATTTGGCGGTGTTGATAACCCGTTGTTGGTTTCGGTGCGCTCCGGTGCGCGTGTTTCTATGCCAGGGATGATGGACACGGTTTTGAATTTGGGTCTGAATGATGAAACAGTTGTTGGCTTGGCAAAACAAGCAAACGATGAACGATTCGCATGGGACTCTTATCGTCGTTTTGTTCAAATGTATGGCGATGTTGTTTTGGGCGTGGATCATCATGATTTTGAGGATGTTCTGGATACTTATAAACGTGATGAAGGTTTGGCGCAGGATACGGATATTACGGCAGAGGGCTGGAAAGAAATTGTTGCTGAATATAAAGAATTGGTTGAGCGTGAATTAGGCAAACCATTTCCTACTGATCCGAAGGAACAGCTTTGGGGCGCGATTGGCGCGGTCTTTAGTTCATGGATGATTCCGCGTGCGATCACATATCGTAAAATTAATGAAATTCCTGCGACTTGGGGGACTGCGGTTAATGTGCAGTCTATGGTTTTCGGGAATATGGGCGATGATTGCGCAACGGGCGTTGCCTTTACGCGTGATCCGTCAACTGGTGAGAATTATTTCTATGGCGAATATCTGGTTAATGCACAAGGTGAAGACGTTGTTGCAGGGATCAGAACACCGCAGTCCCTGACGAAGTTAGGGCGCGAGAAAGAGGGCGGTAAGCTGCTTTCCATGGAAGAGAATATGCCGGAGGTGTTTAAACAGCTGGATGATCTGCGTTTCAAATTGGAAAAGCATTTTCGCGATATTCAGGATATTGAATTTACGGTGCAAACAGGTACGCTTTATATGTTGCAAACCCGCACCGGAAAACGTACGGCGGCGGCGGCTCTGAAAATTGCGGTGGATATGGTTGAAGAAGGTCTTATTACACAGGAAGAGGCATTGCTGCGCGTTGAGCCGCAATCGCTGGATCAACTTTTACACCCGACATTAGACCCAAAGGCAAAGCGTAATGTGATTTCAAAAGGCTTGCCTGCTTCGCCTGGTGCGGCGTCAGGTATTGTTGTTTTCACCGCCAATGAAGCGGAAATTAAGGCCCATGCGGGGGAGGCTGTTATCCTTTGTCGTCAAGAAACATCACCGGAAGATATTCATGGAATGCATGTTGCGGCAGGTATCCTAACATCGCGCGGGGGGATGACATCCCATGCGGCTGTGGTTGCGCGCGGAATGGGTAAGCCCTGTGTCGCTGGAGCGGGGGAGCTTTATATTGACCAGCATGAAAAAGTTATTCGTAAAGGTGATATTGAGATCAAAGAAGGTGATATCGTGACAATTGACGGTGCAACCGGTGAAATTATGATTGGCCGTGTTGAAACAATTAAGCCGAAATTATCCGGTGATTTTGAAATATTGATGGGCTGGGCGGATGAACGCCGCCGTATGGCTATTCGTACCAATGCGGAAACACCGTTGGATGCGGAGACGGCTCTATCCTTTGGCGCGGAAGGTATTGGTCTTTGTCGTACAGAGCATATGTTCTTTGACCCCGAGCGTATTCAAAATGTTCGCGAGATGATTTTTGCGTCCAATGAAGCTGAACGCCGCGCCGCACTGGATAAATTATTGCCTGAACAGCGCAGCGATTTCGAAGATTTGTTTGAAATTATGAACGGGTTGCCTATAACGATTCGTTTGCTTGATCCACCGTTGCATGAGTTCTTGCCACATAGCGAGAAAGATATCGCCGCCTTCGCAAGTCAGGCCGGTCTTGATGAGGGGCGTGTGCGTATTCGCCTGTCAGAGTTGGACGAAACAAATCCGATGCTTGGTCATCGTGGTTGTCGTTTGGGTGTTACATATCCTGAGATTTATGAAATGCAAGCCCGTGCAATCTTTGAAGCGGCGGTGAATGTGGCGGCTAAAACAGGGAACAGCATTATTCCGGAAGTTATGATTCCGCTGGTTGGTGCGCGTAAGGAATTGGACTTAATGCGTGATGTTGTTGAAAATGCAGCGAAGGCGGTGTTTGAGGAAAAGGGCTCTTCTGTAGAATATATGGTTGGCACGATGATCGAATTGCCGCGCGCCGCGTTGACGGCTGATAAAATAGCAGAAAGTGCAGATTTCTTCAGCTTTGGCACGAATGACCTGACACAAACCGCATTAGGGATGAGCCGCGATGACGCGTCCAGCTTCCTGCCTTATTATACAGAAAAAGGCATTTATGAGCGTGACCCCTTTGTTTCTATTGATATAGACGGCGTGGGCGTTTTGGTTGAAATGGCCTGTGAAAAGGGGCGTTCAACTAAGTCAGGTATCAAGTTGGGTATTTGCGGCGAGCATGGCGGCGATCCAGCCTCCATCGAATTTTTCGAAAGCGTTGGTCTGGATTATGTGTCCTGCTCACCATATCGCGTTCCAATCGCACGTTTGGCTGCCTCTCAGGCGGCTATTCGTATGGAAAATGCCAAAACAGTTGATATAAAAGATAAGAAGAGTGCTTAATCGTTATTAAGGTGGTCTGTTAGTGGAAATTATTCACATTATTTTAGCTGTAGGCATTGGCAGTATGATTTAGTTTTTGAATTTATGTTAGATTCTCACCAAAACAATCCCAATATCTCCACAAGATGAGCGTAGCTCCGATTTTTCGGGCAGGGCATCCAGTTTTATTGTTTGTAGATGTTTCTTTGCCAGCCCGCGATAATGCATACGGGCGGTGAGTTCTTGCCCGATATAGCATCCTTTTTCATAGGATAGGCCGTTCAGTTTATCGATATTGCCTTCTGATAATGTTGATTTATTCGGGATCATATCGCGGCTGCCATCGGGAATGGTCAGGGATATGCGATGCATGTCCCATTCTTCGAAAGGCTTTTCTTCCAGTCCGTCTGGTTTTTCAAAGCTGCGATATCCCATATCAGGATGGCGGGGGTCTTTTGTTCCGTACTTTGCGCCGATAATGGCATAAACATCACTATTATCTTGCAGCTCAATTGTAACGTCTGCGCGTAATTTATACATGCCCAACAGTTTGGCTAAACTTTGCAAGCGTTCACCACCTTCGCAATCCATAAGCAATGAATCGCCGTTGATTTCGGTAATGAAAAAATCGTAAATGAACTTTCCTTGCGGTGTAAGCAGGCATGAATAAACGCAGTCTTGTTGATCCAATAATGTAACATCATTACTAATAAGGCTTTGCAGGAAGTCTATTCTGTCTACGCCAGAAACTACAATTTTTCCGCGCTTTTTTAGTTTTGTGTAGAAAGGCGTTTGTGTCATGATATTCGAATGATCCCAAGTTCCAAAGTTCAGCATATATTGTTTATCACATCCAGCCGTATTGGTGATGCTGTTTTGTCATCTGGCTTGTTAAATTATATGCAATCCGAATACCCCAATGCAAAATTCACGATATCTTGTGGCCCTTTGGCTGTGTCTTTATTTGAAGGCCTTCCGAATTTAGAGCGGATTATTCCCCTTAAAAAACAAAAATATAATAAGCATTGGATAGGCCTTTGGAAGGATATTGTCGGGACGCGTTTTGATATTGTTGTTGACCTTAGGAATTCTGCTGTATCGCGTCTGATACGTACGCAGCATCGTTATATTTATGGCTCTTACGTTGATAAAAAGCTGCATAAGGTGGAGCAAAACTCTTCTGTTATGCGGTTATCCGGTGTGCCTCCATCACCGAAATTATGGTTTAATGAGGCGCAACGTGAAAAGGCGAAGGCTCTGATTCCTGATGGTGAGGGGCTGGTTCTTGGTGTTGGGCCGACGTCAAATTGGGCAGGTAAAACATGGCCTGAAGATCGGTTTATAGAGGTGGTTAAGTGGCTGACTTCTGATAATGGTTTTATGGCGGCAGCACGCGTTGCGGTTTTTGCTGCGCCAGGGGAAGAAGAGGCTGCGCGCACGGTGCTTTCATCTATTCCGGCAGATAAGCAATTGGATATTATTGCCAAGACGGATCCGGGAACGGCCGCAGCGACGATTGCACGTTGTAATTTCTATATAGGCAATGATTCAGGGCTGATGCATTGTGCGGCTGCGGCGGGTGTGCCTACCTTTGGGGTGTTCGGGCCTAGTTATCCGCATATTTATCGTCCATGGGGTGCGCATACTGCTTATACGTCAACGCAGGAAACTTTTGATGAGTTGATTGATTATGAGGGATATTCTGCCCAGACAGCAGGGTGCCTTATGAACAGCTTGTCGGTTGATATGGTGAAGGCTGCCATAGAAAAAAGCTGGCCGCATATCACGTCCAGCTCTCAATAATTAGAATAATGCAGAGTGCTTAATCGTTCAGATGAGCATAGTCATCTTTCTTAGGTGCTGCATAGCCTTTTTTGCGGGCTTTCACTCTGGTGCTTGTATGTGTGATTTTGTAGTTTTCACGTGCTTCACCAGAAACATCAAACGGGACATATTCAATACGTTCCCAACCTTTGGCAAGCATACAGCCTTCGAAGTCGATATAATCGGAATGTTCTGCAAAAAGCTCTTTATCACGTTCGGGTGTATCCCAACCTGCAAGTTCCGCTTCTTCTTTGCTTAGAACTAAACCATCATCAAAATTATTATTGGCATATAATGGAATTGCATCTTTAACTGAGCCTAAACGCTCAAGCTCGCGCAGCTCGGTAACACAGCGCGCAATACCTCTATTGAGCATTTGTTGTGCTTTGGGGCCACGTAAATATAGAGCAGAGGATGTATGAACCCTTTGCCAATATTGACCGCCACGAGTTATTTTGTCGTTTATACCAGCCGCTACGGGGGAAGAAAATGTAAGGGCTAAACCTAGAAGTAGAAAAGAACGCATAATCATCATAAGAAAAATCTTTACTTTGTTTACTATAAATCAGATGAAAGAATAACAAATATAATGCTTTAGCTCAATATAATTATAAAAATTAATTTTTGGAGGCGGTTTGTGTTGTTATTGAACAGGTTTCATCCACCATGTTTCGGTGACGGCGCCGTATGTTGGTGTTTCTTGTGGATGTTGTATATTCTTGTTGTGTGCGATGTAGTCAACACCCTTATAAAACAAAGGGATAGAGACATATTCAGACAGTAATATTCGGTCAATAATATGCGCGTAATTTGTTAAATCCTGATAGGTCTTTGCGTTTGGTATGGCGCGGGAAAAATGGTCAAGCGCAGGGTTACAAATACCGGAAAAGTTAAAGCGCGAAGGCTCATCTGCGGCTTTACATGACCAGTAAAGCGTTTGTTCCGTGCCGGGGGATAGGCTATTTTGCCAGTAAAATGAGATCATATCGTAATCATAATCATTTTTACGTTTCTGGAATGTTGCGCTGTCCATCATACGAATATGCAGATCTATGCCGAGGCGTTCCAAGGAACGCTTATAGGTTAGGGCAATTCTTTCTTCTTGCGGGGTGGAGAGGAGAAGCTCAAAGGTGAATGGCTCTTTTGAGTCCTTATGCATGCGTTTGCCGTTTTCAATGATCCAGCCGGCATTCTTTAATAAGGCGTTGGCTTTGCGCAGACGCGTGCGTGTGTCGGGGGATGCGAGGTTAGGTTCTGTGTTATAGGCCGTAGGGTGGATATCGTCTGACCATTTGCGCATTTCTGTAAGGGCTTCGCCCGAGATTTGATGAGAGCCATCCAGATTCGAGTTTGGGTAAAAGCTCTCGATACGTTTAAATTCGCTGTGGAACAGGTTTTTTCCAACCCACTCATGGTCAAATGCCAGTGATAGAGCTTTGCGAATACCGTGGTTATTAAATGGTGCGCGCCGAAGGTTAAAGATAAAACCGTGCGCGCGTTCGGGGCGCTGATGGGGGACGCTGAGGCGCACTTGATCTGCGCTCATACCGCCATATGCTTTTTGCCATTTTGTGATGTCCCATTCACGCCTTAAATTCAGATCACCTTTTTTGAAGGATTCCAGTGCGATTGTGTCATCACGGTAATATTCATAGGTGACGGTGTCGAAATTATAGTGTCCCTTATTAACGAACAGATCTTTGGCCCAGTAATCGGGAACGCGTTCATAGGCTATCTTTTTGCCGATTTGTGATTCCTTGATGCGGTAAGGGCCATTAAGGAGAGGTGTTTCAGAAATCGTAGAGTCAAAGTTGCGCGTTGCCCACCATGTTTTGGATAGCACAGGCATCATCGCCAAGATCATAACGGTTTCACGATCATAGCCTTTGCCAAGACTAAACTTGATGGTGAGAGGTTTTAGGATTTCGGAGTTTTTGACCAACTTATAGATATTGCGCATATTCGGGCGGCCAAACTCTTTGAGCGTTTGGTAGGAGAACAGTACATCTTCAGCAGTAATCGGCGTGCCGTCATGAAAGCGCGCGTTGGGATTAAGGTGGAAGGTGATGGAGGAGCGATCATCCGCGACCTCGATATGTTCCGCTATTAATGGGTACATTGTGAATGGTTCATCCCAAACGCGGCGCATCAGGCGGTCATAAACCAAGTTCATACTTGTTGCGGCTTGCCCCTTGATAGAGTAGGGGTTCAGGCTGTCAAATGTGCCGATTTGCGCGATTTTAAGGGCACCGCCTTTTGGTGCTGATGGATTGGCATAGGACAGGTTTGCGGCGGTCTCGTCGTATTTGGTTTCTCCATGCATGGCTAAGCCGAATATCGGTTTTTCTGCGCGTACTGAAAAGCTCAAAAAAATAAAGGATATGGTAATAAACAGTGTGTAATATTTTCTCATGAAAGTAGTGATATCAAACTCTGGGCATGCCGCCAAACCGTTTCTTGATCGTATCCATCTTATGCAGGGGGATATTACCGAGCAAGAGGTTGATGCTATCGTGATTTTAATTCCTCAAACGCTGGAGTATCGGGGCAGTATCAATGAGGCTGTGCAGATTGCATCCGGACACAATATGGATGAATTTATTCTGGACAATATTTATAAGCCGAAGGTCGGGGAGGTTTATGCGTTGCCCGCGTTCAATTTGCCGGCCAAACATATTCTTGTTGGTGTTTTGCCAAAGTTTCGCACTGAGTTTGATATGAATTCGTCGTATTTATCTAGCGTTGTGCGCCGCGTGATGGAGTTGGCGCGGTGTATGCTGCTGACCAGCATTGCTTTTCCGCCACTGGCCTCGGGGCGTCATGGTTATCCCAAGGCGAAGGCCGCCCGTTTGGTGTGTCAGGGGGTTATGGATCGTCTGGAAGAGAGCTTTGAGGATATTCGTATTGTTTGTTCCGATGAACAAATGCTTGAAACATATGATGGAAAGCTGCGTGTTTTGGGGTGGGATGGAGGATAATAATACCCTCCTGATCCCTGATATTTTATATTTAAGCGGCTAATTCTGCGAGCTTAACGGCAGGGCGTGCGCCCATATGTGATATGACTTCCGCAGCTGCAATCGCGCCAAGCTTACCACTTTCTTCCAGTGATTTCCCTTCTGTAAAGCCATAGAGAAATCCTGCTGCGAACTGATCGCCAGCGCCTGTTGTATCAATGATATTTTCAACCGGAACAGCGTCAATTTTGATTTGTTGATCACCAGAGATGATGACAGCACCTTTGTCGCTGCGTGTTATTGCTGCAATTTCGACATGTTTGCTGATCGCGCTGATTGCATCGTCAAAATTTTCCTGCATGAACAGGGATTTGATTTCATCTTCATTTGCGAACAGGATATCTACATGGTTTTCCACAAGCTGTAGGAAATCATGGCGGTGACGATCAACGCAGAATGGGTCGGATAATGTCAGGGCGATTCTGTGTCCTGCTTCATGCGCATATTCTGCGGCGGCTATGAAAGCTTCTTTTGCTTGCTCACGATCGAAGAGATACCCTTCTAAATAAGTCACCTTTGCAGAAGCAATAAGATCTTGATCCACATCGATAGGGTTAAGCTCAACGCTTGCGCCAAGGAATGTGTTCATTGTTCTGTCTGCATCCGGTGTCACCAGAATCATGCAACGTCCTGTAGATGCGCCAAGGATAAGGGGGGTGGTCTCGAACGTAACGCCCAAAGATTGAATATCGGTTTTATAAGTCTTTCCTAATGGATCATCGGCAACCTTACCAATGAACGCACCTTTACCACCAAAGGAAGCAAAACCGGCCATCGTATTGGCTGCAGAACCACCAGAGGTTTCAATGCCTTGTGGCATTTGTGCATAAAGGTCAATGGCGCGGGTTTCTTCAACCAGTGTCATTGCGCCTTTTTCCATGCCGTGTTCTGTTTTTTGCTGGGCGATGAAGTCTTCGGAGACTTGTGAAAGGATATCAACCAGTGCATTTCCGACTGCAACCACGCCGTATTTTGTATCAGACATATTACTTGATCCCGTATCTTGTTTGTTTGTTCAAAATATAGTTTTATAGCACCGAGAAGAAAAAGGCCACGGCTATGTCTGCAAAAAAAATAGATATTAAACAAAAAATTCTTGTATCCGCCTTACATTTGGCGGTCGCGCAGGGATGGGAATATACAACGCTGCGCGATATTGCCGAGCATGCGGGGGTATCTGCCTCTGACTTATACGATGCGATAGATGATAAAAATGATATCCTCGTCATATTAGGTCGTAAGATTGATAAAGAGATTATGGGGGATATTGACCTTTCCGATGATGGTGCGACAAATTCACGTGATCGCTTGTTCGATATTATGATGGATCGTTATGAGGCGTTGAATGAATATCGCGAGGGCGTTGTCTCTATTCTTGAGTCTTTTAAGCATGATCCAAAACAGGCTGTCATTTCTATGCCGCATTTGTGTAAGTCTATGGGATGGATGCTGGAGGTGTCAGGCATTGAAACGGCGGGCATAAAAGGTGCGCTTAAGGTTGTTGGGTTAACGGGTGTCTATATTAAGGTGCTGAAAGTCTGGGCGGAGGATGAGAGCGCTGATCTCTCTAAAACGATGTCTGCCTTGGACAAGGCACTTGAGCGCGCGGAAAAAGCAGCCAATATCCTCGGGTTTTAATCTAAATTATCTTCAATATCACCGAGATAGGGGAACGCATTGTTTTGTGCGGTAAGTGTTGCGGCGGATACACCATATTGCATGGCTTTGGGAATGGGGAGCCTTGCCTGAATGCAGGCGGCAAACGTCCCGCAAAATGAATCAAATATATCGGCGTGGTTTGTTAGTGCATCTTTAGATGTACCTTGCTCGTGTTTTTCTCCGATCGCATTGATTGCGTATGCACCGGATGCCCCCTGATCTTTTGTAATAATACAGTGGGTCTTCGTTTTTTGGGCTAAAGATTGCGCGCATGTTTCTAATGGAATGGAAAGTTGTTCACAGATCTTGGGAAGAATGTTTTCATCAAGAATAACGGTGTCCAGATTATCAAACATTGTGAGCTCTATATTCTCGGTATGAGAGAAACACATAATGGCGTATGCATTGCGCGTTTTTGCGCGCTTTAAGATTGCTTTATTTATGTCTGGTGCCATGTCATTTTGCAAAAGGATAAGGGTGCGTTCACTCAACATATTATCAGGAAGCTGGTCGGGCACGCTTTCAAGGTTGGCGTTGGCCGAAAAAATTATCGCTTTTTGTTGTTCGTGATTAATCAGGGTATGGATAACCCCCGTCGGGGTATCACTTTTGGCGATGCCGGAAGTGTTAATGCCTTCTCTACGCAGTGTCGTAAGAATCGTTTTTCCAAAAACATCATTACCAATCGTGCCTATTAATGCTATCTTTGCACCACTGCGCGCGGCCGCAATGGCTTGGCTCGCAGCATGGCCGCCTACGTATGTATGACTCTTCTCTGCTGTCATATGGCTAGGGAAGTTGAAAGAATTGGATAAATTCAGTCGAAATGTCATACAAAGATAACCAAAATCAAGGATCATATTTTTTTTCTGTGTATAGAGTGCTAACTTATATAGGTATTATATATTCTATTTGGTTATATTATAGCTAAAATATAATAAGGAAACACTTGATATCTGTTGCGTAATAAAATAATAAAAAGAAAACAAAGGCAGGTTAATATGTCGATTGACTATAATAATCATTTTAAAGGCTGTGTAGAGACCATTAAATCCGAAGGGCGTTATCGTATATTTACGACGATGGAGCGCATTGCTGGACGTTTTCCGTATGCGAATTACCATGACGAAAATGGTAATGTGAAAGAGGTCGCAATTTGGTGCAGTAATGATTACTTGGGCATGGGGCAACATCCAAAAGTTGTCGCTGCGTCTAAGGCTGCGATAGATTCTTGTGGGGCGGGTGCAGGTGGCACACGTAATATTTCAGGTACAACGTTTTATCATGTTCAGTTGGAAAAATCGGTTGCTGATCTTCATCAGAAAGAGGCCGGCCTTGTTTTTTCTTCCGGTTATGTTGCCAATGAAGGCGCGCTGGGTACGTTGGGTAAACTTTTGCCGGATTGTGTGATGTTTTCTGATCAGATGAACCATGCGTCCATGATTCACGGTATTAGAGAGAGCAAACGCGAAAAACATATTTTCCGTCATAATGATGTCGAACATCTGGAAGAGCTTCTTAAATCTGTCGATATTGAACGTCCTAAAATTATTGCCTTTGAGTCTGTGTATTCAATGGATGGTGATATTGCACCGATTAAAGAGATTTTGGATTTGGCCGAGAAATATAATGCGTTGACGTATTTGGATGAAGTTCATGGCGTTGGTCTTTATGGTGCACGTGGTGGCGGTGTTGCCGAGGAGCGCGGCTTGATGGATCGTGTTGATATCATTGAAGGTACATTCGGTAAGGCTTATGGCTCGATGGGCGGCTTTATAACCGGAAGCGCATCTATAATTGATGCTATCCGTTGTTATTCCTCTGTGTTTATTTTTACGACCAGTCTTCCTCCTTCTATTTTGGCGGCGGCGCATGCTGCGGTGGAGCATTTGAAGGTTTCAGATGTCGAGCGTTTCAAGCAACGCAAGAATGTGGCTTTGTTTAAAGATATGTTGGAAAGCGCAAATTTACCGTTTCTGCGCGGCGAGAGTCATATCGTTCCGCTTATCGTGGGCGAGCCGACATGTTGTAAAGAGGTTAGTGATCTTTTGATCAATGAATATGACATATACGTACAGCCGATTAACTATCCAACGGTTCCAAAAGGAACGGAGCGTTTACGTTTGACCGCAACGGCGGCACATTCGGAAGAAGATGTGAAGTTTATGGTGAACACATTGCAACATATGTGGGAAAATAACCACGCTTTACGCGCAGTGGCCTAGTTACCTAAAATCTTTTAATTTAATGATTTATACAGATAGGTTAACGTGTGTTCCGCGCGCATGACCAACAGGCGCAGAGCGCGTTGCATCATCCAATATTTTGGCAATGGCCTGTCCCTGTTCGGCGTTATGCTTGATAACGGAAAGGGTCACGTTTTGACGGGCGAGGGCTGCATTTGCTGCTATTGTTGGGGGTAATTCCATAGTTTCGAATCCTTCTAACCTCACCATTATAGTCGATTACAGTTTTTATTTCAAAAATATTATTTATGAGGACGTTTTTACTTCATCTATTGTTCAATTGTGCGACTCACCTTATCATATTGATACATTGTATTTATTTTTTGCACTTCTCATCCGAGGTTTTTTATGGAATGCCAGAGTATCATCATGAATCATACGGTTCCGCCCAGTCTTGAGGACTTGGAAACGTTGGCTGTTGGTTTATTACAGGGCATGCCAGAGGAATTGCTGCAACATTGTGAAGGGCTTGTCATTCTTATTGAAGAGATTGTTGATGAGACTGTACAAGGGGATCTCAATTTGGATGATCCTTTTGATCTCTTGGCTCTGTATAAAAACGGTAAGGAAATTTCCCCGGGAATTGAGCGAAAAGTTGCAAATGATGATGATGTTTTAGTGTTATATAGGCGTTCGTTATTAGATATGTGGTGTGAAACGGAAGAAGATTTACAATCTGTTCTTCGGCAAATCATTATAGAGGAGTTGGGGCGGTATTTTGAGTTTTCGGATGATGATATGCAGGATATAGCCGATCAGCATTATCAAGGGGTGTTATAAATAAAAATTCAAAACTATGCAGATGCTTTTGCAATATGTTAAGGTGTCTGTGACGGTTTTTATTTTTTAGTTTGGGAATTTAGTTTGTTTCTTTTATTACGTATTCTATGCATTTCATTTTTTATGATACTTTCTGTTTTTCAGGAAAGTTACGCTGCGAGTGTACCCATTACAACGCCTGCGCTTTTTGGCACAGGGCGCAATACTTGTGACCCCGAATTTTGGGATGTTTTAAAAGATAGAGCATGGATGGAAGCGCAGCGCGAAGTCACACAAAATCAAAATTTATTTCCACGTCCTGACAGTGTTTTGGAGATGACATGTTTTGATTCGTTTCTTGATGAATTAGGATCACATGCGGATAGTCATTTCCCCAGCCATCCGCGTTACTCTCAAGGTGCCGCTCCTTTGGGGGTTTCTGTTATATACGGGATACTGAGTCTTGATCAAACTGTGCTTAACGCCGAGCCATTGATTCCTTCGCCACTCTTTGTGCCGTCGGCTCTTTTTCATGGCGGCAGTGGGTCTGGCGGGTTGATTATGACCGCTGTGCTTGAGGTGCTTGTTCTGGATCAGTTGGTGGATGGTGTAACGGTTGCTGGTCTTGCTCTGGATATTCTAAATAATCCGCTTTTGGTTGCTTGTGCAGCTGAAGGCACAAAGCAATATTATCTTGAGCATTTCTCGGGCGATATGCTTGGGGCTCGTGCTATAAATGTTACTCCCCCGCCTCAGCCGTCGCCGCCACTTCCTTACTCTACCGGAGTGGCATGGTCACGAATATCTGCTGGTAACGCTGATGGTGATGTCAGTGATAGTGGTAATTATAACGGTTGCACCAAAATGAATGATTTGTGGAACAGAACCAAATGTTATGATTTTGCCACTGAATCGCATAGGCATGTCACGCTTCCTGACACCCCTATAGAAACACCTCCAGAAGCACCACCGTTTCCTCCAGCTTCCTTACCACCGCCCGGAGGAGAACATGATAGTTTCTATACGTTAGAGCGGTATCACGATATGGCGGCGGCTGGTGACGATTATAGGAAGAAAGAGCAAACGCAGTATCGTGTGAAGAATGGCCTTCCTCAGGAGTATTGTGATATACCAGCTGCGAATGGTGAGCCGGACTGGCCAAGTGGAGGTGAGTTTTTATGTGACGTTGTTGTGCATGGTCTTCCATCGGGATTGGATATATCTACTTTTATATCTGGCCTTGGTCTTGTGTTTAATGACAGTCCAACATGGGATAGTGCTTATACAGGTGCTAATCCACCGCCGAATGCAAGCCCCGCATCATCAAATGGTGGTGTTGATATGTATTTACATTTCTTAGATCTACAGGATAGTTCCAGTTGTAGCGCTCTTACGCCGATTAAAACGGGGTATATCGTGGTTTTGCCTAGCGGTGTACAATATATTGATGCCATTTGTTCTGCGCCGGGGTGTGTTTTCAATCCACCAGCAAACATTGGCCTTAACGGTACTTGTAGTAATTAATCAAGTTTAAATCCGTTACCTTATTTCCGTTACTTTATTATTGTAGTTTTGTGCGTATTAAATCGCTTTGTTCATGAAGTCTGACATTCTGCGCGCAAAGGCTGATAAATCATCAACGGATTGTCCCTGAATAATCTTGGCTTGATCGAACAGTAGGTAAGCCGCATCGGTAACATCATCACCATTTTCACAAGATGCTGCCAGCGTTTTAATCAGGTTATGTTTTACGTTTATCTCAAGCACAGGCTTAGTGCTGGCCTGATATTTTTGATTTATCTTCAGAACTTGTTCCATATGCATATCGACGCCTTCATCGGGTGCGACCAAGCAAACGGCAGAATCGGTTAGGCGTTTTGATGGGCGTACGTTATGCACTTGTCCCTTTAATATTTCTTGAAACTTCGTAATTAAAGCATCTGTAGATTTTTGTTGTTCTTCGGATGTTTCTTCCTCTTTTTTATCGTCATCCTTTTTATCCTCTTTGGGGGCTATTTTATCAAAGTCGATATCGCCCTTGGTGATGGATTTAAATGTTTTGCCCTTATAGTCCAAAATGCTTTGAAGCCAGAAATCATCAATGGTGTCGGTGAGATAGAGTACTTCGATCCCTTTGGCTTTGAAGCCTTCGGCTTGTGGGCTGTTTTTTATGCTTTTAAGGCTGTCGCCGCTGATATAGTAAATCTCTTCCTGACCTTCTTTCATACGTGATACGTAATCTTCCAAGGTTACAAATTTTTCGCCATCATCATGGGTGGAATAAAAACGACAAATTTTAAGCAAGCCTTCGCGATGGAGGGGGGAGTCGTATAGCCCTTCTTTTATAGCCGAGCCAAATTGTCCCCAAAATAGAGAAAAAGCAGGGGGATCATTACGTGATAGTTTATCAAGGTCACCTAGAATACGTCGCGCCACGGCATTTTTAATTTTCTCGATGGTCAAATTATATTGCAGCGTTTCCCGACT
The DNA here is from genome assembly GCA_002401695.1 of Alphaproteobacteria bacterium. GTDB lineage: Bacteria > Pseudomonadota > Alphaproteobacteria > Micavibrionales > Micavibrionaceae > UBA1672. The sequence continues at coordinate 295,478 of NVTV01000001.1, read as the reverse complement.
GATATTCAGGGGCAGGTCTTCACTGTCGATCACGCCGCGCATAAAACGCAGCCACGGGTACATCAGCGCGTCCATGTCATCAGTGATGAATATACGGCGTACATACAACTTGACGATGTTCTTGCGACCCGGATCAAATAAATCCCAAGGTTTTTGTGTAGGAATATAGAGTAGGGACGTGAATTCAATCGCGCCTTCTACATTCCAGTGCGATGTCATAAGCGGTTCATCAATATTGCTGGATATATGAGTATAAAAATCGTTATAGTCTTTTTCTGTGATGTCACTTTTTGATCGCATCCAAAGGGCAGATGCACTGTTTATGGCTGTCGCGTCTTTGTCTTTTGCCACTTCGGCGGGTGCGCCCAAGAAAATAGGGACGCTGATGTGATCCGAGTATTCTTTCACGGTGGATTCAATTTTCTGATCCAAAAGGAATTCACAGGCTTCGTCTTTTATATCCAGAGTGATGGATGTGCCGCGTTGACCATCCAGACGGGCGGCTTCGGCTTCATTGGCTTCACGTATTGTAAATCCGGTTTTCCCATCGGACACCCAAAGCCATATATCATCACTGCCGGCTTTGCGGCTGACCACTTGGGTTTTATGAGCAACCATATAGCTGGAATAGAACCCAACACCGAATTGCCCGATAAGTTTTAGTTTATCGGTGTCGTCGCCGGCTTCCTTCATTTTTTCTGTCAGTGCGGCTGTACCGGATTTTGCGATTGTACCCAAGTTTTCGATCAGTTCGGCTTTATCCATGCCAACGCCGTTATCGACAACAGTTATTGTGCGGTTTGTGGTGTCTTTATAGACGCAGATACGAAAATCAGGGTTATCTTTAATCAGGTCAGGGGATGCGATAGAATCATAGCGTAGGCGATCACAAGCATCGGCGGCATTTGAAACCAGCTCCCGTAAAAACACATCCTGATTGGTGTAGAGGGCATTGGCAACGATATCCAAAAGGCGCGACACATCTGTGCTGAAACTTTGTTGTTCTTGCTGCTCTTCTGCTTTTTCTTCGATGTGTTCTTCTTGTGCGCTCATAATGCCCAAACTCCATTAAATAGTGTATCTGCCTCTTTATGGATGGTATCGGGCGAAGAATCAAGGGTAGAGACGCTGAATATCCCAATTCTCATCGTTGTTCTTTGTGTATTTCAGACGATCATGTAATCGGTCAGGATTATCCCACCAGAATTCTATTGTTTGTGGGATCAGGCGATACCCAACCCAGTATGAAGGGCGAGGCACGGTTGTGCCTTTGGGGTATTGGGCCTGCAGTTCTTTGATTTTTTTTTCCAGATGTGCGCGGCTTTCCAGTGGTCTTGATTGTTGTGATGCCCATGCGCCGATTTGTCGTTCATAGGGGCGGTTCGAGAAATAGTCATCGGCCTCTTTTTCTGTAACCATTTCTATCCTACCTTCCGCGCGTACTTGTTTGCGCAGAGATTTCCAGTGAAAGCAAAGTGCGGCGTAGGGGGTTTGGCTCAGCTCTTCTCCCTTTTGACTCTCTTTATTTGTATGAAACTTAAACCCGTTCTCGTCAAATTGTTTCAGCAAGATCATACGGACAGAGGGTTTCCCATCTTTACCGCATGTTGCCAAGGCCATTGCGTTTGGGTCATTTATTTCGTCTTTTGTCGCTTCTGAAAGCCAGCTTTTGAATAAGGCGACGGGATCGTCAGAGGTTTTTATATTCATTTTCGAAGGTTCCTATTTTTTTATTCGTATATCTTCTATGAATTCATTTTATAAATGGATATACTCTCGAACTCAAACAAACTTTGTTAACTTAGGAATGAAAGTAGACACAGATGAAAAATTTAGCACTTTTAATGATGGTTGTATCCACACTTGGACTAAGCGCGTGTGAATCATATCAGGGCGCAGGGAATAAACAGATGATCGGTGCCGGTAGTGGCGCGATTATTGGCGGACTGTTAGGGTCGAAACTTGGCGGCGGCAGTGGTCAGCTTTGGGCGACTGGCGCAGGCGTTCTGCTTGGAACTCTGGTTGGTAGTGAAATTGGTAAATCCTTGGATAGTGCTGATAGACAGTATATGTCACAAGCAACCTATGATGTGCAAAGCGCACCGATTGGTGAAACGATTTCATGGAATAATCCAGACAGTGGTAATTCCGGTGATGTGGTCGCAACCAAAGACGGTTACAGCGAGAGCGGTAAATATTGCCGTGAGTATCAGCAAACAATCTATGTTGGTGGTCATGAGGAGTCAGCCTATGGCACCGCGTGTAAGCAACCGGATGGTAGTTGGGAAATTAAAAGTTAATAACCCTTTCAGTATAAAAATTTAAAAAGCCGCGTCCTGAACCTTTTGTTCTATGGCCGCGGTTTTTATTTTTAAACGTAAGGAGGTTTATGCACCTTTTATTGCGTTAGGGCTTATAAAATTGGAAATATTAGGCGTTGGGTCAAGCTCACCGTCATTTGCCTCTGTTTTGTTTTGCGCGTTATTTACAGTGGTTAGAACATGATAAATGGATGCAAATTCGTCATTTTCATCGGCAATATTTATAATATCATCCATCGTCTGATTTATATGGTTCCGCCGATGATTGAATAGGGCGCGTGAGAAATGCATAAGTGTATCCCACGGGATTGAGTCTACTTCTTCTTGGAAAACGGTTCTTGCATGTTTGAGAATGCCGACAATATCATTGGATAAGTCGCTTTGCTCTATATAAATTTTTGTTTGAATAAGGGCGCTTGAACACCATCCGATCAAGGATGTGTTTTGTAAGAATATATTTTGCTTTTGTATAACCTCCATAATAATTGCGTGATTTTTTTCTTCATGGATTTTATTCAAAATACTATCAATTAACTGATTGCATTGTTTTTTATGAATGCGCTCGTTTGCTTCTTGAGCCGTGAATGGGTTGTATTCTTGTGATGTGGATATAACCTCTGGCTTAATATCCATCCGCTCTGCGAGCATGTCGGCGATTGACTGTGCATAAGTGTTCTCACTGGTGTAGATGGCGGCGCCTAGGATGCTTTTCGGGCTGTGTCCTAGCCATGCCATTTCTTGCGCCGGTATAGAAAAGCTTCGCCATTGTTCTATCGAAGAGTCGTCATATGCCTTTCCTATTTCCTCAGCTATTTCTGTTGCTGCTATTATCGATTTTTTGCTCTTCTTATATTGGCTTATTTTATTTTTGAAAACGAAATCGAGCGTATCTAGGCAGACAGGAAAAGGGAAGTTTTCTGCGACAAATCCAGGCGTTGCATGCAATGTATCGGACATCCTTTGTTTTGATAAAACATCCAGCGTGTTCCCGCGCCCCTGTAGTGTTTGGATACTTGCAGAAAAGATGTCAGCTTGTAGATTGCGGTGCTTCCATTGGGCGGATGTCATATCCGTTCGCAAAATATTGTTGCTGTCTTTAAATAAATCTGTGGTGTTGTCGCTTCCCTTGATCTCTGTGTCCATAACATTTCTATAGAGGGCGATCGCGTGCCATGCCAAATGGAAGGCATGATTGCGCAGATTGTCTTCATTTTGAAAGCGTTCATGGTTTATGAAGAAAATAGACAGATAAGAGTTGCTCTGAAAAAACCCTAAGAAACCAGGCTGTTTATCATATGCGAGTATAGAAAAGCACGATCTGTTTTTTTCAAGTATGCCCATATATTGTGGGTCTTGTAAGTGATTAATTGCGAAGTCACCGGCAGGGTGGCCTGAAAGATCTTCCTTTTCTTTCGAGAAGGCTTGCTTTCGTTTATCTTCTGCATGGACAATAAAATTGATATAGAGATCAGGGAATCCACTCTGTATTTGCCTGCGTATGACATTGCAAATGTGTTTTGCTGTTTTGTAATCAACACTCATTTTACTTTAATTTTCAATGTTCGAGAAATGGGATTACGCAGTCTGATCTACTGTAACAGAATTTTATTTATACAATAAGGGGGTGGTGATTTTTTTACAGGTTAATTTGATGAATATGCATGCTTACTCTGGACTGTAGAGTGTAAATGTGTACGATGTTAAATTGCTGAAAATTATAAATAATAAAGAAGTTGAATGATGAAGAGTGATTTTTTAAAAGGAAAACGTGGTCTTATAATGGGCGTTGCGAACGAGCGATCCATTGCATGGGGCATTGCGAAGGCAGCTGCTGAAAATGGCGCTGAACTCGCCTTTACCTATCAGGGGGATGCGTTGTTAAAACGCGTTAAGCCCTTGGCAGAGCGTGTTGGTTCCGAAATTATTCTACCATGTGATGTTACCGATGAATCCAGTATTGACGCGACCTTTTCAGAAATAGAAAAGCAGTGGGGTAAGATTGATTTTGTTGTTCATGCGATTGCTTTTTCCGATAAGAATGAATTGGATGGCCTGTATTTGAATACCTCACGTGACAATTTCCTTCGCACGATGGATATATCTGTTTATTCCTTCACCGCAGTGGCGCAGCGCGCAGCCCCTCTTATGACCGAGGGTGGTTCATTGTTGACCCTTACATATTATGGCGCGGAACAAGTTATGCCGCATTACAATGTCATGGGCGTGGCAAAGGCGGCTTTGGAGGCTTCTGTGAAATATCTGGCGGCGGATCTTGGAAAAGATAATATCCGTGTGAATGCGATTTCTGCGGGGCCGATTAAAACACTGGCGGCCAGTGGTATCGGTGATTTCCGCTTTATCCTTAAATGGAACGAGCTGAATGCGCCATTGAAACGCAATGTGACTATTGAGGATATCGGGCGTTCTGGTTTGTTCTTGCTGTCTGATTTGGGCAGCGGCGTGACAGGAGAAACCTTGCACGTGGATAGCGGTTATCACACTGTTGGTATGCTCGCGGTGGACAGCGTCGCGGAAACAGCAGACTTATTACAGAGCATGATACCCAAAGATAAGGGTGAGGCGGCCTAACGTGTCACAGAACAATATTGTTCGGCTTGTTATAGCAGGGCTAATTTTCCTCGTTGGTTTTGATTCTTATGCGGCTTCACCTATATCTGATGAAGAACGGGTGCAGATAAAATCTCGAGGTGAAGTTTCTGCGATTGCTGAGTGGTGTGGCTTGGATTGGCGTAAAAAAAGTTTCTTACCTTTTATGAAGATGCTAAGGCAGTCAGAAAAACCAGATAACGTAATAACGTTTGCATCAGTATATCATGGTATTTATATGGAGCGAAAAGCTTCTGATCTCAAAGAGATTGGAGTGCGGTGTGTGAAGTCGGATGTTGATGGAATTCTTCCGCATTTGTTGGATTAAGGATAGATTTAAATGATCTGGTTTAAAGATTACAAAATTGATTACCTTCAGGGATTGCGTAGTGCAAATATGGGGGAGCATATTGGCTTTGAGTTTCTGGAAATCGGAGACGATTTTTTAACAGGCCGTATTCCCGTTGATCATCGCACAATGCAGCCCTTTGGCATTTTACATGGCGGCGCAAGCTGCGTTCTGGCAGAGAGCTTGGGCAGCGTTGCGGCATGGATGACTGTTGATCCTGATAAATTTCGCGCTGTTGGTTTGGAAATTAACGTCAATCATATTCGCGCGGTGACGCAAGGCCACGTTGTCGGGACGTGTGCGCCCTTACATGTTGGGCGGCGGACGCAAGTATGGCAAATTGATATGCATGAAGAAGCCACAGGCAAGCGCACAGCGATCTCTCGTTTAACTGTCGCGGTGATTGAACAAGGGACGCTCAGCACACAAAAAGAAAATATTAAGATAGGTTAGAGTATGTCAGGTAATCGTTTCGGGACTTTATTCCAATACACAACTTTTGGTGAGAGCCACGGGACGGCGATTGGGTGCGTTGTCGATGGTGTGTCACCGCGTATTCCTTTGGATGAGGCCTATATTCAGCAATTCCTCGATTTACGCAAGCCGGGTCAAAATCGCCATACGACGCAACGTAGAGAGGCGGATGAAGTGCAAATCCTATCCGGTGTGTTTGAGGGGATGACAACTGGCACGCCGATTGGTTTGTTGATCCATAATACAGATCAGAAATCTAAAGATTACAGCGATATAAAAGACAAATTCCGTCCGGGTCATGCTGATTTTACCTATAATGAGAAATATGGCATTCGTGATTATCGTGGCGGCGGGCGTTCTTCCGCGCGTGAGACGGCGATGCGTGTTGCTGCGGGTGCGGTGGCGCGTAAGGTTTTGGAACATCAAATAGGCGCAGAGGTGAAAATCCGTGCGTGTGTTGTGCAGGTTGGCACTGAAACGCTAAACCGTGATAATTGGGATTGGGATCAGGTGACGCAAAACCCGTTTTTCTCCCCTGATGCGCAGGCGGCGGAAGATTGGGCGCGCTATCTTGATGGTGTGCGTAAGAATGGCTCCAGCGCAGGCGCACTTGTTGAAGTCCATGCCAGCGGTATTCCCGCAGGGCTTGGCGCCCCAGTTTATGATAAGCTGGACGCAGATATCGCCAAAGCCATGATGAGTATCAATGCGGTTAAAGCTGTTGAAATTGGCTCTGGGTTTGACACCGTGGCCTTTGGCGGTGAAGAAAATGCGGATGAGATGAGAATAGGGGATGATGGTAAGCCTACATTCCTTTCGAACCATGCAGGCGGTATTTTGGGCGGTCTTTCTTCCGGTCAGGACATTGTGGCGCGCGTTGGTTTTAAACCGACCAGCTCTATCCTTATGCCGCGTAAAACTATTGATATGGATGGGACGGAAACCGAAATCATAACGAAGGGACGGCATGATCCTTGTGTGGGAATTCGCGGTGTTCCAGTGGTGGAGGCGATGATGGCTTGCGTGCTTGCTGATCATTGGTTGCGCCATAAAGCGCAGTGCCTGTAATTTTATTTATAAGAGAAAAAGATGAAAAAAGATCCTTGGTCAAGACGTAAGAACCTCTACAGCTCATCTGTTCCTAAGGTGGTGAAAAAGCCTAAGATTAAATGGCGTGTATGGCCGATTTTGTGGATGGCTTTAAAGAAAACCTGCATGCTGATTGGTGCAAGCGTCTTGTTATTGGTGATTTTGACGACATGGATGGTTTCTTCAGTTGTTGATGATATGAATATGAATGTGGAATTGCCGGAACAAATGGTGCTGTATATGGATCTGGATGGCGCGCTTGGCGACCTTCCCGTAGATTCGGGGTTTGCGGATTCTTTCAGCAATAATATCAAGACAATGAAGACCTTCACAGATGCTATTGAAAATGCAAAAAACGATCCGCGGGTTGAAGGGATTTATGCGCATTTGACGCAAGGGCATTACGCTGTTGCGCATATTGAAGAGTTACGCGCGGCGATTAAGAGCTTTCGGAAAAGCGGTAAGTTCGCCTATATCTATGCGCCGTCATACGATACAGGCCTCGGTGGGTATTATCTTGCCGCCAGTTTCGATGAAATATGGATACAGCCCATGGGTAATCTTATGATTACGGGTTTAAGTGCGGAGATGCCGTTTCTGCGTGATGTTCTGGACAAGATCGGTATAGAGCCGCAATTCTTTCAACGCAAAGAGTATAAGAGTGCGTATGAAAGCCTAACCAATTCAGAGATGTCGGAAGCAAATCGGCGCGCTATGCAGGCACTGATCACAGATATCTACGATGTGTTGAGTAAGGATATTGCACAAGACAGGGATGTTACTGTTGCGGCGTTTAAGTCGTTTGTTGATCGCGGAATGTTGCTGGCTGATGAAGCGTTGGATATTGGTCTTGTTGATAAGGTTGATTATGCGGATAAGCTGGTTGAGCAGATTAGCATGCGCGTAACGGGTGAACCGAAAAGCGAGACGCTGACCTATATCAACTTTGATAAATATATGAATAAAATTACGGTGCGGGATAATGCGATTACTGACGCATTACTTACAAAGGAGAAGGCGAGTGATATTCCGCGCGTTGCATTGATTTATGCGGTGGGTGCGATTGTGGATACGGATGGTAGCAGTGCCTCTGTGCGCGCTGGTGTGATGGGCGGCGGCGTTGCGGCGGCAGATAAAATTTCCGGCGCGTTATTGCGTGCGGCTTATGATGAGGATATTGATGCTGTTGTTTTGCGGGTGGATAGCCCCGGTGGTTCGCCCGTTGCCTCGGAAACAATTTTACGCGCGGTAGAGATTGTTCAAGAAGAAGGCAAGACGATTACCGTCTCTATGGGGCCAATGGCAGCATCCGGTGGATATTGGATTTCTGCTTCTGCGGATGAAATTTTTGTTCTTCCAACAACGATTACAGGGTCTATCGGTGTGTTGGGCGGCAAGGTTTCCGCCCAGAAATTGTGGGAGAATTTAGGCGTGAATTGGGAGCGCATAAACGAAGGCAAAAACGCCGCAATGTTTTCTATGAATACGCCGTTCTCTAAAAGTGAAGCTGCGCGCATGAATTTAATGCTGGATCATATTTATGACAGTTTTATCGCACGTGTTGCAAAAGGGCGTAACATGAGCATTAAACAAGTCGATAAGATTGCCCGCGGTCGCGTATGGGTTGGTACCAGCGCGGTTAAAATCGGGATTGCCGATCAGTTTGGTGGTTTGAATGAGGCACTGGATTATGCCGCGGTGCAGGCGGGTGGCACGGATCGTCATGATGTCGATGTTGTGATCTTGCCAAAGCCTTTAACGCCGATAGAGAAGTTCGTTCAATTGCTTGAAGGTCAAGTTGCAGCGGGTAAAATTATGGGTATACAGGCGACAATCTTACGTGAGTTTCAACCTGTTATTTCAGAATTTATGATTATGCAGAATTCACAAAACAGTGTTTATGCGCCGATAAAAATTAAATAAAAAACCTAGGCTGTTGCTGCGTTTTTGTGCTGTGACTTTTTGTCTTCTTCAAACATTTGGCGAAGTTGGTCATACATATCATGGAATGACATGATAATATGATCGGAGCCAAGGTTGTTTTCTATTATTCCAACAGAGGCACTTAATGCCACGGCGATTGGCATAACGTTCCCTTTTACAAGTTTATCTGCCGCCAGCGCGGTAATAACATCTTTATGGCGGTCGCCTAAGAACCAGATAACGTCATCATCTTTTGGCTCGATCTCCATGCGTTTTAGTGCAAGTAAAACAGGCTCTGGATTTGGTTTTGAATTTTTTAGGTCTTCGCGAAATACAGTTGCTTTGAAATAGTGATTAAGGTCAAATTTCTTTAAAATATCATGGCCATAGCCTTTGCCGAGGCCATTACTGACCAGACCGATCGGAATATTATTCTCGGTTAGAAGATCCAGAACATCATACAGGCCGGGACAGGGCTGCACGATTTGTTCAACCGGTTTACGGCGCACTTTATGAATTGCGCGATGGACGAGTAATCTAGGTTTTTTCTTGGTCGGGTTAATCCATTCAGGGTCATGCCATTCGGGCACCATGCGTCCCTTTGCGCCACGCTTAAAAAGCCAAGCGAATAGTTTGGACAGCTTATAGCAAATGCCATCAAGAAATTCGAGGAGATGCAAAAGACGTGGATTTATATGCCTTACGGCTGTCCCGTCCATATCGAATATCATGATTGTTGGTTTTTCGATCGTCATTTAAATAATTCTAGTTCTAAATGAGGGAAGAGGCAAGGGTCGCAATATGGTGTGCGGTTAAACCTGCTTCATCATATTGTATAGACGGCGTATCGTGATCCTGAAAGGTATCGGGCAGGGTCATTGTTCGTACCTTTAGCCCCTTATCCATCAAGCCTTGGCTAGAGAGGTGTTCCAGAACATACGTGCCAAATCCGCCGCGCGCGCCTTCCTCGATCGTGATCAAGGCATCGTGATTTTTAGCAAGCTGCGCCAGCATTTCCGTATCCAATGGTTTGGCAAAGCGAGCATCGGCAATTGTGACTTCAAGCCCGAGTTTATCTTTCAGTATGGCTGCTGCACTTTTGCATTCCTCCAAACGTGTGCCTAGAGAAAGCAGGGCAATCTTTTTACCTTTTTGGATAATACGACCTTTTCCGATAGGCAGGATTTCAGGTGTCTCCGGAAGGTCTATGCCAACGCCTTCACCGCGTGGATAACGGAAAGCAATTGGGCCATCGTTATATGCCGCGGCTGTGGCTACCATGTGCATCAGCTCGGCTTCATCGGCAGGTGCCATAATTACGAAATTTGGTAAACACCCTAAATAGGCGATATCGAAACTGCCCGCATGTGTTTGTCCATCTGCGCCAACCAGTCCTGCGCGATCTATTGCAAAGCGTACGGGGATATTCTGGATGGCGACATCGTGAACAACTTGATCATAGGCGCGTTGCAGGAATGTTGAATATATGGTGACGAAGGGTTTGTATCCTTCTGTTGCCATGCCTGCGGCAAATGTTACGGCGTGTTGTTCGGCAATGCCGACATCGAATGTGCGTTCTGGGAATTCTTGTGCAAAGGCATCCATACCTGTACCACAGGGCATCGCGGCCGTGATGCCGACAATCTTTGTATCTTTACGTGCCAGTGCAATCAAAGTATCGGCATAAACATTGGTATAGCTGGGCGCGGAGGGTTTTGATTTGGCTTGCGCGCCTGTGATGACATCGAATTTCTTTACGCCATGCATTTTATCTTTTGAATTTTCGGCAGGGAGATAGCCCTTACCTTTTTGTGTGATCACGTGGATCAATACAGGGCCTTCGTGGTCGCTGTCGCGGATATTACGTAGAATAGGCAACAAGTGTTCAAGGTTATGACCATCCACGGGCCCGATATAGTAGAAGCCCATCTCTTCGAACATTGTGCCGCTGCCCAGTGCCATCCGTGCGCTTTCTTCTGCGCGTTTTGCAACGTGGCGTATGGGAGATGGCAGGATGTCGGTGATTTTTTTACCAAGCTCACGGGCGGTGATATAGGGTTTTGAGGATACTATTTTTGTTAGATGTCTGCTCATCGCGCCAACGGGCGGAGCAATGGACATTTCATTGTCATTTAAGATTACAATCAGGCGGCTTTTCTTACCGTTAATGGTTTGTGCGCCTGCGTTATTCATGGCTTCATAAGCCATGCCCGCAGACATTGCACCATCGCCAATCACGGCGATTACATGTTTATCGTGTTCTTGATCTTCGTTGTCTTCAAGCAACTTGGATAGGTCGCGGGCAACCGCCATGCCTAATCCGGCAGAAATAGAGGTAGAGCTATGCGCCGCGCCAAAGGGGTCGTATTCGCTTTCGCTACGCTTGGTAAAGCCGGACAGGCCGCCACCTTGGCGCAGTGTATGCATTTGGTTTTTACGTCCGGTCAGGATTTTGTGGGGATAGGATTGATGTCCGACATCCCAGATAATGCGGTCTTTTGGTGTATTAAATACCGCGTGCAGCGCAACAGCCAGTTCCACAACGCCTAAACCTGCGCCTAAATGTCCGCCTGTTTTGGCGACATTGACGACCATATGCCTGCGCACATCATCTGAAAGCTGTATGAGTTCTTGGTCGGTAAAGCATTTTATATCGCTTGGGAATTCAACAGAATCAAGTAAGGATTCGGCTTCATGGCTCTGCGGCATTTCGGTTTGTTTTTGTTGTGCTTGTCTCATCGTGTGTCTTTTTAACCTAAAGACAACATTCGGGCAAAGCATTTCTTACTCAAAGCCGCATTCCGGTGATATTATTTAAAGGAAAGTGCTATATTTATGCTGTGAATGATGGCGTCGATATTGATGGCGCACCTATTCCACCCATTGGAGATTCTATTCCAAAGTCCAGGTCAGGCATAGGTTCGATAACAACAACGGGCGTTATCGCGGTCATATCCAGCCCGCCATCCATCGCGCCAACAGTTTCGAGTGTGCTGACCGTTAAATCCGCCATAACCGCAAGCCCGAGGAAATTCATAACAGTGCCCATCGGATTATCAGCAGAGCGGTCTTCTTGCTGCAACGGCAGGATATCAGACTCGTCTAAACCTGGTTGCTCATCTTGTGGTGCTGACATTTGGTTGTTCATGTTGATTTTCCTGAATTATATCTATTCTTAAATTATAGTGATTTAAAGAGAAAGAAGCAAATTTATAGTATTTTTTGCGTGATCATCAGAGGAACCCATGCTGTGTGCTCGGGCTTTGTAATGTCGCTGTCTTTCACGCGGACGAGTAATATTTGCGTATCAGGCAGAATGCGTTCGTATATTTCTTGTTTTATTGAGTCTAATTTTATGTGCTTACCTTCGCCTGTTTCGCCAATCTCGGCGATATAAAGTTCACCATGTTCAACGTCAATAGAGGCCCATTCAGGCTCGAACCCAAGATCTTCACCATACATAAAAGCAATTTCGTTGCTTTGGTTCAAAATCAGATTGGCTTTCATGCGCGGCGTTCCAGAACATAGAGTGCAAGCTCTTTCAGCATTTCTGCACGGCCTTCGAATATTTTTAAATGCCCTATGGCTTGGTGAACCAGCATTTCTGCGCGCTCTTTGGCTTGTTCTTTACCCATTGCGGAGACAAAAGTTGCTTTGCCTGCATCTGCGTCTTTGCCTGTGTCTTTGCCTGTATCTTGTGGGTCAGCTTCAACATCAAGGATATCGTCGGTGACTTGGAAAGCCAAGCCAAGATCATGTGCATAGTTACATAAAGCGCGTTTTTGCGGGCCGCCGGCCTTGCCGATAATTGCACCTGCTTCACAAGCAAAAGCCATTAATTTTCCGGTCTTCATGCGTTGCAGGCGTGAGATTGTGCCCAGATCAAATTCTTGTTTTTCCGCCAGAAGATCGAGCATTTGACCGCCGACCATACCATGACCACCCGATGCTCTTGCAAGGGTTTGGATTAACTCACAACGTACGCGCGGGTCTTCATGGGTTTCATTTTCGCTTAAAACCTCAAATGCCAAGGTGAGGAGTGCATCCCCCGCAAGGATTGCTGTCGCCTCATCATATTGGATATGCACAGTTGGTTTTCCACGGCGAAGCGCGGCATCATCCATAGATGGTAAATCATCATGGATCAAAGAATAACAATGGATAAATTCTAACGCTGCAGCAACGCGACGCGCGCGCGCAGGATCAACATTGAACAGTGCCGCAGAATGCATCACAAGAAACGGGCGCAATCGCTTGCCGCCGCTTAAAGTGCCGTGGCGCATCGCATCATAAAGGTGATTTTCCGGTAGATCGGTCTCGGGCAAAAGGCGACCAATGGTCTTATTGATTGCCTCAGATACGGCGTTCATTTCACTTTGTAATTCAGGATGTGCATCTCTTAGGGACGGTGCCATGTTTTATTCTTCCGAATCTAGGGGTTGTGTTGTTATTGAACCATCATTGCCGATGGATATTTTTTCAATTTTTGCCTGTGCATCACGGAGCTTGTTTTCGCAATGTGCCTTTAAGGCAATGCCGCGTTCATAGGACGTAATGGAATCTTCCAATGCGGATTCTCCGGTTTCCAAGCTTCTAACAATGTTTTCCAGCTCTACTAACGCTTCTTCAAAGCTCAGCGCTTCTACCGATTTCTGTCCTGTCATTATGATACTCTGTTTATAAAATTTATGGTTAAACGCAGCGGATTGTAAGCCAAAACGACGTTTCGCTCAAGTGTTAAGTTTTTCGTTTTGTTGTAAAGAGAATACTGAACAATCCTTAAGACCCAAGCCCTAAGGATTGTTCCAGTCCGCCGCAGAGCATATGGCCGAGCAGAATATGCATTTCCTGAATGCGGGCAGTGCTGTTTGAGGGGGCGATTAACATATGATTGCAAAGAGGGGGCATAGCACCGCCATCGCGTCCTGAAACGCCGATGGTGATGATGCTTTTGGCGCGCGCTGTTTCGAGGGCTTTGATGATGTTCGGGCTTTTACCGGAGGTGCTGAGTGCGATTACGACGTCTCCTGCATTGCCAAGCGCATCAATCTGGCGCGAAAAAATATGGTCGAAGCCAAAGTCGTTGCCTGCTGCTGTTAATGTTGATGTGTCGGTGGTCAGGGCAATTGCTGCAATTGGGGCGCGGTCATTGATGAAACGCACGGTCAGTTCGGTGGCGAGGTGCTGCGCATCGGCGGCGCTGCCTCCGTTGCCGAAGAACATAATTTTGTTGCCTGAACGGATGGCTTTGACGCAGGCATCAAGGACGTGCTGAAAATCATCTTGCAGGGCATCGGCGGTTTTTTGTGCGGTTTCCAGATGGTCGCGCATTTCAGCTTGCCAGTAATCATTCATATTAAACGCAGACATTAAGCATATAATCCTTACTTATTTTCTTTATTCTTCTTTTCGGGAACAGGCACCATATGCTCACGGTTATAGGCGAGTTGATCCGGTGTCACTTGAAAGCCGATAAGGACTTTATAGTGGTTGGCATGGACTTTGTTTTTGATTGGAATAATCTGTCTTAGCTTTTCAAAGTAAGTATGCGTGTTTTCGTTTGCATCATAAGTTAGTGAAGCCGCAAAGATTTCCTTCGCCATGATTTTCCCATTGGGGGCTGTGACTGCAACAAAAAATGGATAAGAAAAGAACGGTTTGTCTGAGGATTTTTGTCTGCCTTTTTTGCCAAGGATACCATCGAAGATCAATGTTAGGTCAACAATGGCACTTTTTGATGCAAGTTTACAGGTGCTTGCCGCGCTGTTTAGGCTGACGCGCGAAATCAAGTTCTTCTCGATAGGTTTATTAGGGTTGGAAAAATCGCTGAGTGAGCTGAGGTCGCTGACCAGTTCGACTTGTGGGCATGGGCTGGCGAGCAGAGACTCTGTCGTTCCGCCCAGCATATGTGTGGGGGGAAGCTCCCCCGCAGCTAAATCGCTAACATCATCTTGAAGGCTGGTTAATGTTTGGCACGCGCTCAGGCTTATGAGGCAAAGGAATAGAGTTATATGTTTTGTGTGTTTCACCAGTATGTATTCCTGATTTGGGGGGAGTATATTCTTCCCTACAGAATACGCAACAAATCAAGAATAGGCAAGGGGATGGATTCTTTATAAATAATTCCCTATAAGGGGGCATGGAAAAGAGAGATTTAAAAATAGTATTGGCGGCGCCGCGTGGGTTTTGTGCAGGGGTTGATCGTGCGATACAAATCGTGGAGTTGGCGTTGCAGAAATATGGTTCGCCTGTCTATGTGCGTCACGAAATCGTGCATAATAAATTTGTCGTGGATTCCTTGCGGGAGAAGGGGGCTATTTTCGTTGAGGATTTAAGTGAAATTCCTAATGACGGGCAACCGGTTATTTTCTCTGCGCATGGTGTGGCGAAATCCGTTCCGCAACGCGCAAAAGAGCGGAACATGTTTTATATCGATGCAACCTGCCCCTTGGTGAGCAAGGTTCATAGAGAGGCTGAACGCCATCATAAATTAGGTGATCAGGTGGTTTTGATCGGGCATGAGGGACATCCTGAGGTAATCGGCACAATGGGGCAATTGCCAGAAGGTGCGGTTATCTTGGTAGAGGATGTTGCCGATGTAAATGCTTTGGAAGTTGAAGATCAAACAAACTTGGCGTATTGCACGCAAACGACGCTATCTGTTGATGATACGGCGGATGTCGTTGCGGCGTTGCAGGCGCGCTTTCCCGAAATTAAAGGGCCGCGTAAAGAAGATATCTGCTATGCCACGACCAATCGTCAAGCGGCGATGAAGGCCATTGCACCGATGAGTGATGCGGTTATGGTTTTGGGTTCGCCGAATTCATCGAACTCTAATCGCTTGGTGGAGGTGGCTGCGTTAAATGGTTGTCCGAAATCAATGTTGGTGCAACGCGTTGATGAGGTGGATTGGGCTTGGCTGGTTGGAGTGAATACTCTGGGTTTAAGCGCGGGGGCGTCCGCGCCGGAAAATCTCGTGGATGAAGTGATTGAAAAGGCGCGCACCTATTTCAACGTCACGTTAGAGGAAGTATCTATTACACAGGAAAATGTGAACTTCAAAGTCCCCAGAATTTTAACAGTGGCATAATAATGAAAATCACCGCAGAAGAGTTTAGAAATTCACCGAAGAAGGCCATAACGCTGCTTGGCATGTCAGGTGCGGGGAAAACACATATATCTTGCCAGTTAGAGGCATGGGGGTGGACTAACTATTCCTGTGATTATGTGATCGGTGTAGAATATCTGAAAGAAGAGCTTTTCGGCGTTGGTCCCGTTACGGCGGATGATATTGGTGCGTTGTCTGAATATCTGGGGAAGTTGGGTGATGTGGAACAGGGCGGCTTTGCGCTGGACTTATTTAAGGCGCGGCAGAAGGCGTATTACGATGCGGAAATTGCGGCTTTGGATGCTATGGGGGATGTGCTTGATAAAGTGCAAGGACACTTCATTCATGATTCAACGGGCAGTCTTTGCGAGGTTGAAGATGAGGCATTGATGAAGAAAATAGGCACGCAGACATTGTTCGTCTATCTTAGAACTGATGCGCAGGAAGAACAAATCGTGTTACAGCGTGCGCGTGATTATCCCAAGCCGTTATTCTTTCCGCCCGCATTTCTGAAACAAAAATTAAAAGAATTTTTAAGCGAATTTAATATCAGCGGCGTTGAGGCAATGACGCCCGATGATTTCTCGCGTTGGGTTTTTCCGTTATTGTTCGAGGCGCGTAAACCGAAATATCAAAGGCTGGCGGATTTGTATGGGGTGACGATTAATGCTGCGGCGTTTAAAGACCTGAAATCTCCCGAGGAATTTACAGACATCATAGCAAAGGCTTTGGAAGCATAATGGCGAACCCGATTATTATTTATACAGATGGCGCGTGCAGTGGTAATCCGGGGCCTGGGGGCTGGGGCGTTTTGATGCGCGCGGGCGGACATAAAAAGGAGCTGTTTGGCGGTGAGCTGGACACGACCAACAACCGTATGGAAATGATGGCGGTGATTGAGGCTTTAACCGCGCTGAAGAAACGCTCGGACGTGAAAATATACACGGACAGCAAGTATGTCTTGCAAGGAATTACCGAGTGGATGGAGGGTTGGAAAGCCAAAAACTGGAAGACTGCCTCCAAAAAACCCGTGAAGAATAAAGATCTGTGGCAGCGAATCGACACACTGGTTCAGGCGCATAATGTTGAAATGATCTGGGTTAAGGGGCATGCAGGCGATCCAGGGAATGAACGCGCGGATGAGCTGGCAAGGCAAGGTATACCAACGAGTTAAGCCGAAAACGCTTGGTTTTAACCCACAGGGAAAAACGCCCAAATCCCCGAAATTAAGATTCTGTTAAAGAATAGCTTCCATGCTGGATGTATCGAAGGTCACTTTCTGACCATCACATATTGAAGGAGTTGAGAGCTATGTTTAAGATTGAAACAGATAAAATCACTCTACCGCAACCCGATAAAGCGCATGTCACGCCAGAGCAATGGAGAATCTATACGCGCTTTATGGGGCATATGCGCCATGTTCCCGTCAGTCGGGCGGAAATAAAGATATTATCCGCTATCCAGTTTACGGCGGACATGATGGATATCAGTGATGCGCATACAGCAAAGGCACTGGTTGAGATGGGCTTACGTGCGCCGAGGATTGCGTTTCCGATTGAATTTCTGGATTATATAGATAATGCGTTGATGCGTTGCGGTTGGGATATCGGCGCGCCGAGCAAGGAAATGATGGCGCTGCGCGACCAATGGTTTACGCATCAGCAGCAGCCGAGCTTTGCCTCTTTCCGCCATGTTCATCATATTATTAAGGAAGATGTTTTGAGTTCGTAAGATAGAGGGATGCTATTCAGTCATTCAAATTAGAATAATCGCCGTCTTTTCTTTCTATTGGTGTGTGGTTAGAGATGAGGCGGCCTAACAGCTCCGAAATGCCACCACCTTTTGCACCTAATAGTGTGATGGGCGCGCGGTTTTGATTACCATACAACATAACATCACGCCAGATTTCGGCAGGCAGACCACCACCGGTGATGCGGCGCATCGGGCTGTTATCATCATTGCCCAGCCATACAACAGAGACGACTTTGCCGGTATAGCCCACAAACCATGCATCGCGGCTGTTTTGTGATGTGCCTGTTTTACCCGATGCGGGGAAGGGCAGACGGGCGCGGCGGCCGGTTCCTTCGTTAATTACAGTTTCCATCATGGATGAGATTGCACGCACATGTTTGGGGCGGATAATAGATTGATATGATTTTGGCACAGCTCGGTTGAATAAAACGCGCCCCTCACCATTTGTTATACGGGTAATGGCGTAGGGGAATATGCGGTATCCGCCATTGGCTAAAACAGCGTAGCCTGTTGCCATTTCCAGCATAGATATTCCTGAACTGCCGAGTGTAAGGCTCAAGTCTCGTTCCATTTTTGAAACAAAGCCAAGGCTTTTTGCGGTTTTAAGGATAGAGCCAATGCCGACTTTTTTTGCGAGGCGTACCGTCGCGGTGTTCATTGATTTTGCCAGCGCGGTTTCCAGTGTCACGGTGCCGTAATATTTATTTGCGAAATTTTTCGGACGGTATGTGCCTGTTGTTATGGGCGCGTCTAGTATTTCATCGCTGGGTTTCCATCCTTTTTCAAGTGCGCTTAAATAGACGAAAGGCTTAAAAGCCGAGCCGGGTGCGCGTTTTGCTTGTGTGGTTCTGTTGAACTGGCTTTGCCCGTAATCGTAGCCGCCGACCATGGCCAAAATCGCGCCATCAGGGCTGAGTGATATTACTGCTCCTTGCGATACGAATTGCAATTCCTCGGCGTTGTCTATCGCGCTGGTCAGGCTTTGATATGCGCGTTGTTGCAAGCCTGCATCAAGGGTTGTTTCGATGATCATGTCCATGCCGGGATTGCCGACCAGATCATCTATGCCGTCAATCACCCAATCGGTAAAATAACGTGCATTTTGTCCGGTTTTTGATGTCTTGTGGGGGAGAGAAAGTAATAGGTTTTCCTCGGTCATATCCGCTTGGGTGATATAGCCTGCATCCTTCATCGCGGCGATCACAACGTCGGAGCGTTCTTTGGCGCGGGTGGCGCTGTTGTGGGGGGAATATCTGGATGGGGCTTTCAGCAGGCCTGCTAAAATTGCGGCTTCACGTAGGTTCACGTCTTGGGCGGCTTTGCCAAAATATAGATGCGCTGCGGCATCAACGCCATAGGTGCCTGAGCCCAAATAAACGCGGTTCATATAGGCACTAAGGATTTGATTTTTGCTAAGCTCGCGCTCTAGCCACAAAGCTAGTAGAGCTTCTTTGATTTTACGCGCCAGTTTTCGGTCATGGGTGAGGAACAGGTTTTTGGCGAGTTGCTGCGTTATGGTGGAGCCACCTTGAACAAACCTGCCTTTGCTTATATTAACCATCATCGCGCGGGTGATCCCAAGAACATCAATACCGGGGTGATCGTAGAAACGCCTGTCTTCGGTGGCTAGAATGGCATGAATAAGGTAGTCGGGGATTTCATCTACATGGATGTTTTTGCCCTTACTCTCGCCATAACGGGCGATTGTAAAACCGTCGGCGGCTTTGATAATGATGGAGGCACGGCGCTCAAACGTTGCGGATTTAGTTATGTCGGGCAGGTCTTTGGCATACCAGAGGATAACGCCGCTTAAGAATATTCCTGCCCATAACCCCAAAACCAACATCCATTTGCAAAAACGAAAAAAGAGGGAGCGTTTCAGGTTCTTTTTCTTGGACCCTTTTTTCTTCTTCTTTGCGATTTTATTTTTTGCTTTTGTCATGGAACTAATTAGGTGCAATCAAGCCAATAGCGATTGCGTTCGGGGAATTTATCTGTTGCGGGAAGTGTGTCTTCAAACTCTGCGCCGCAGAATTTAATGATTTTGTTGCCTGCTGTATCGTCAGGAGAGATCGTAATTAACGCGCGCTCAATTCCAAGATAGGAAATATAAGGGATGGCTTTTTGTAATAGTTTTTTACCAAAGCCTTTGCCGCGCATAGAAGGGCGGATAATAAAGTTTAGATGACCCCCCCATTTTTCCAAATGCCAGTTCAGACGGTGACGGATATTGAGCGTTCCAATAAATTCGTTTTCCTTCATTAGCCATAAAACTGTTTCAGATACCGGCTCTACCCAGTCTTCATAGGGCTTGTGTAAATTCTTTTTACCCTCATTCAATTTCTGAATGAAATCTTCGAAGTTACTTTCAATGTCTTGAATATCCAAAAAGGTATAGCGTCCTTCTTCTTGAAATTCACGCAAAGCCTGAATGTAGCTTTTTTTATGTTCCAGACTTGGTTTTTCTAATTTTGCAGCGGACATATCTTTATATCGAGTTGTTTCTATTGGGTCGTACTTATATTTTATTTTAAGGTTAATTACAAACGTTTCGATGCTTCTTTTAAGTGTTAGGTCATAAGTAATGTAGCCAGCCCTAAAAAGGATAAAAATCCAACGACATCGGTGATGGTTGTCAGTAATACAGTGGATGAAACGGCGGGGTCGCTGCCCATGCGATGCAGCAGAAGTGGAATACCTGCACCAAATAAGCCGGCAACGATTAGGTTAATCGTCATGGCAAGGGCAATAACAACGCCCAGTATTGGTAATTGGAACCAAAGTGCGGCAATAACCCCTGTTAAAACCGCAAATAATATACCGTTCAAAAGCCCGACAAGGGTTTCTTTCCAGATAACGCGCCATGTGTTTGTCTCGGAGATTTCGTGCGTCGCAATCGCGCGCACGGCAACGGTAAGGGCTTGTGTCCCTGCATTCCCACCCATTGATGCAACGATGGGCATTAAGACGGCAAGGGCGATTATTTGTTCGATTGTTGCACCGAAGAATGAAATAACAATCGATGCCAAAATTGCTGTAAGCAGATTCACAAATAGCCATTTAAAACGTGTATTAGCCGTTGCAATAACTGCGTGATAGAGGTCACTGTGACCTACACCAACCATGCGCAATAAGTCTTCTTGTGCTTCTTCGTCAATAACATCAATGATGTCATCAATGGTGATCATACCGATCAAGCGGCCGTCATCATCAATCACAGGCGCGGAAACGATGTTATCGCGGCGGAATAGATGGGCGACTTCTTCCTGATCCATTTCTGCAGGGATGGAGTGTGTGCCTTCTATTTGTAAATCCTGGATTTTTTCGTCTCTGCCGGATCGGATAAGACGGCTCAACGGTATTACCCCTGTTAGGTGATGAGATGGGTTTATAATGAATAGGTCGAAGAAATCTTCCGGCAGGGTTTCTGTTGATGTGCGCAGGTAATCTATGCTTTTTCCTACCGTCCAGAATTCTGGTATAGCAACCAATTCGCGGCGCATAAGGCGACCCGCACTGTCTTCAGGGAAACTAAGCCCTTCTTCCAATGCCAGCCTGTCTTTTGTCGATAACCGATTGATAACCTCTTTTTGGATATCGGGTTTAAGGGTTTCAACCAGCAGCAGCGCATCATCACTCTCCAGCTCTGAAATTATTTCGACAACACTGGCTGTTGGCATGGTTGCGAGTACGGCGCGGCTCAGTTCTTGATCCAGCTCTGCAAAAATTTGCGGGTCGAGGGCTTCGCCGTACATAGATAGAAGTTCTTGGCGGTCATCCTCTTTAATTTTTGAAAGTAATTCTGCCGCGTCGGCAGGGCTGAGTTCTTTTAGAGCGGCATAAACCGTGTCTGAATCCTGTGATTTCGCGGCATCAAGTATCTCCCTGATGTCTTCATCGGGTAGATGCGTATTAACCTCTTCCTGAGATGCGTTGATCTTTCCGGAAGTGTGATCTGCGTCTAAGGATTTCATGCACAAGACCTAAATTTATTGCGTTTTTTATATCACAGAAAACAGTATAAACATCCCCGATAGGGGATGCTAGTGACTATACCGCATTTGACTTGTTATGCACTATGAATGAGGCGGTGGGTAATATTATCAACAGAGGAGCCGTCAAAGACTTGTGATCCGACCGTTGCGATTGCTGCAATATTAACAATACCGCGTGTTGATGTTGTTGGCGTTACAACATGCGCCGGACGAGCTGCACCAAGCAGCAATGGGCCGATACTAACGCCATCAGAAAATGTTTTCACCATACTAAAGGCAATATTCGCAGCCTCGACATTAGGCATAATAAACAGGTTTGCCGGTTCTGTGAGCCTTGAATTTGGCATAATTTTTTGACGGATAGCATCTGATAGAGCTGTATCAGCCTGCATCTCTCCATCAATTTCCAGTTCAGGGTCTCTGCGGCGGATATCGGCGTAGGCTGCGCGCATTTTGCGTGAGGATTCACAATCTAGTGTTCCAAAGTTCGAATGAGAAAGCAGGGCTACTCTTGGTACGATACCAAAACGGCGAACTTCTTCGGCGGCCAGCAATGTCATTTCTGATATCTGGGCAATTGTCGGGTTCGTATTAATCTGTGTGTCACAGAAAAAATATGTTCCGCGTGGAATCAATAGCGGGCTAAGTGCTGCAGGGGTTTCAACGCCCGGCTTCAATCCGATGATATCTTTGATATCTTCCAGATGTTGGTGGAACTTACCTTGCGTACCACAGATAACCGCGTCGGCTTGATCCTTATAAACCATAAGTGCGCCAATGATTGTTGCATTTGTGCGCACGCGTGTTTGTGCATCATCAGGTGAAATGCCGTTACGCTCCATAATTGTATGATATGTTTCCCAATAGTCGCGATAACGCGGATCATCTTGTGGATCGGTGAGCTCAAAATCTTCGCCAACTTTCATGCGCAGGCCAAGGCGTTCAATACGTTCTTCGACAACGGATTTACGACCGATAAGCATGGGTCTTGCAATTTTCTCGTCAAGGATAATCTGTGTTGCTTGTAAAACACGTTCTTCTTCGCCTTCACATAGGACAACACGTTTTGGGTCTTCTTGCGCACGGGTATAAACCGGACGCATGATAAGCTGTGAGCGATAGAAGAATTGTTTTAGTTTATGCTCATAGGCTTCGAAATCTTCAATTGGACGTGTCGCAACGCCGCTTTCCATTGCAGCTTTCGCAACGGCAATAGGCAGGTCGACAATCAGGCGTGGATCAAATGGTTTTGGAATAAGGTATTCAGGGCCAAAGGTAAGATGTTCATCTGTGTAAACGGAGGCAACCTCTGCTGCGGCTTCTTTACGTGCGAGAGCTGCGAGAGCATCGACACAGGCCAATTTCATTGCTTCGTTAATCGTAGAGGCACCAACGTCAAGCGCGCCACGGAAAATGAATGGGAAACAAAGCACGTTATTCACTTGGTTTGTATAATCAGAACGCCCCGTACAAACGATTGCGTCCGGTTTTACCTCGTAAACATCTTCAGGCATAATTTCTGGTGTCGGGTTTGCCAAAGCCATAATCAGCGGTGCATCCGCCATGCCTGCAACATGTTCTTTATTCATCACGCCTGGGCCGGATAGGCCAAGGAATACGTCTGCGCCTTTAATCGCATCATCGAATTCGCGTGCATTTGTTTTGGATGCGAAGGCTGCTTTTTGTGGATCCATACCTTCTGTACGGCCTTCATAAACAACGCCGTTACGATCACATACGATGATATTCTCGCGTTTTAGCCCTGCATGTACCAGCAAGTTCAAACATGCGATAGAGGCCGCACCCGCGCCGGAGGCTACAAGGCGGATATCTTCGATATTACGACCGGAGTAATGCAACCAGTTTGTGAAAGCAGCGGTTACGATAATCGCTGTTCCGTGTTGGTCGTCATGGAATACAGGAATTTTACAACGCTCTTTAAGGCGACGCTCAAGCTCAAAACACTCAGGGGCTTTGAAGTCTTCAAGGTTAATACCGCCGAATGTTGGTTCTAGTGAGGCAATGATATCAACCAGTTTATCAACATCGGTTTCATCGACTTCGATATCGATAGAATCAATGTTTGCGAATTTTTTGAAAAGGACTGACTTTCCTTCCATAACAGGCTTAGAGGCAAGCGCTCCAAGGTTTCCAAGGCCAAGAACAGCTGTTCCGTTTGATATAACGGCAACAATATTTCCGCGGGATGTATAGTCATATGCCTTTGCAGGGTCTTTGGCTATTTCTTCACAAGGGGCGGCAACACCGGGGGAATAGGCCAGAGCAAGATCGCGCGCGGTTGCCATTGCTTTGGTTGCGCGTATGGCGATTTTACCGGGCGTAGGCTCCTTATGATAATTTAAGGCACATTCTCTGAACGCTGCTTCTTCTGCTTCTTTTTGCTTCTTATTATCCATCGGTTCTAATCCCTGTGATTTTTAAAATTCAAATAAATGGTGCGGCCGAGAAGACTCGAACTTCCACGGGATTTAACTCCCACAGCGACCTCAACGCTGCGCGTCTACCAATTCCGCCACGGCCGCACTCGCCAATAATCGTAAGTTACACCTACGATAATGATGCCAGAGGAATAACAAATCTGAAACCGCAGGGCAAGTCAGTAAAACGTTGCAGCGCAATAAAAATAATGCTTATTTCATATACATGACACAATGGATCACTGAAAAAGACTTAATTCCTTACGAAAATGCTGTGCCGTTCATGGAAAAACGCATAGCGGATATTCGTGATAAGCAAGGCTCGGCAGGGGATGAGCTTGTTTGGTTGTTGGAACACCCATCTCTTTATACCGCAGGGACAAGTGCGAAGGATGATGATTTACTGGATAGTCGTTTTCCGGTGCATAAAACAGGGCGCGGCGGGGAGCATACATATCACGGGCCGGGGCAACGTATTGCCTATGTGATGCTGGACCTAAAGCAACGGCAAGGGGGCAAGCCTGATATTCGCGGCTATGTTCGTTTATTAGAGGAATGGATTATCCAAACTCTAGCTGAATTCGATGTTAAGGGAGAGCGGCGCGAAGGGCGCGTCGGTATTTGGGTGGTGATGCCCGATGGAAGCGAAAGTAAAATCGCGGCGATTGGTGTACGTATTCGTAAATGGGTTACATATCACGGTATTTCAATTAATGTGAACCCCGATTTGTCGCACTTCGAGGGGATCGTTCCCTGCGGTATTGCTGAACATGGTGTGACCAGCTTGCATGCGCTTGGTAAAGATGTGTTTATGGAGGATTTGGATACGGCATTAAAATCCAAGTTTAAGGGCGTCTTTTGATCGTCTTAAAGCGTATATCATATTGAATTTGCATTATTATTTATCGTGCATTATTATATAGTTATAATAATTATGTGGTGATTAAATAATATTAACGGGATGACGTTACATGTCTGACAACGATCAAAGTAATATATTCTCTATTTCCAAGCGGCGCAGGCTGAATTTTTTAAATTCCGAAGAGGGGCAAGAGGTGCTTGGTAATGCGTTTGTAAATGCGCAGCTAGAGCGCAATAAGCAGCCTTTGACTTTTAGTGAAACAGAAAATCAAAGACAATATTGTCAGTGGCAAATCAGGCTGTTGGATGAGCGCGTGGATAGAGGGTATATATCTCAACCCGCAGAAATCGAACATGCGAGGAAGCAATTGGCGGTGGAAATTCGTGAAATTCGTAATGATTGGCCGAATGCGCAGTGGCGCTTTTTTGTAGAGCAGGGCGGTGATGTCCCTGTAACTCTATATGCAAGTAGTCGCACAGAGCTTAAGGCTCATGTTGAGGGTATGCGTAGTGATTGGAAAGATCAGATATCAGAGCGTCAATCCGAGGATGAAGATTTTGATGTCATGCAGGCAAAACACTCTTTGGAGAGTGATATTTTTGATGTTGAAAATACATCCTTTAAAATCTGGAACGAGAGGGCGCAGATTGAGAACATTGTTGATGAATTTTTGAATTCCTCAGTAGAAAATGGGCTGCTCAGTTCTTCAATTGTTACTAGAATAAAGAAATTTTTTGATGCAGGTATTGAGGGTTTGCGTGCTGTTGCCATAGAGCATATCAAAAACTTGCACAAGAATGATCGTTTGGATGAATGCCATGAGGCTATTGATTGGGGCGTAGAGAATGAGTATTTAACCGAATTCGAGGCAGCAAGTCTGCGTGAAGGTAAAATACCGCAAGAACATGTTCAAGGCGTACCCGATCCAGATGAACCATCTGTTTAATCTGCTGCAATACTGGTGAGTTTACTTTGTGCGAAAGCGGTGCAAAAGCGGATCATTTTGGTGCAATCATTTTTAATAACATCAAAATTACGGGATTTATCGCCCGTTTTCTCATTCATATATAGGCTGCGATTAATTTCTATCTGGACGCTGTTTTTCCCGCGCGTTGGTTGCGCGTAACGGGATATAAGCTCCACCCCTTTAAAGGGGTCATTGATTGTAACGCGGTATCCTTTGCTGCGCCAGAAATCGCGTAATTCATAGAGGAAATCTCGACCACAGCTTTGCCCGTCACGATCACCAAGAACAATATCACTTGGCTGTGGCGCGCCACCGATCATGGCTATATTTTGTTTGGGATAGGCTGCGCTGTTGGGCATGGAATGGCAGTTAATGTGCCAGAATTGCCCATGGTTATAATAGGCTTTATCAAGGATGGTGCACAGCGTGTCATGATACGGTTCATAATAGGTTTTGATCCGGTTCATGATTTCATCGGGCGTTAGTTTACGCGCATAAATGGGAAAGCCTGGTTTTATCAAACGTCCGATTAGCCCGATGCCTGAATTGGAGCGTGACGAGGGTTTTATCGCGCCATGTACGTCTTTCGGCCATGTCCCCTCAAATAGCGTATCATCAACATCATCTGCGGCGCGGTTGACGTCAATATAGCTGCGCGGGAACAGGGCGAGCAATAATTTTGCACCGTAATCAGGGGCGAGGGCGAATAATTCATCAACATATTTGTCTTCAATGCGCCTTAAGGCGTGTAAATCGCAATCATATTTGAAGTCTTCGGGGTAGATCGTGCCGCTATGGGGCGAATCAAAAATAACAGGCAGCGCGTTTTTAGGGCTACAAAGCGCAATAATATCGGGTTTTACTATTTTTTTCACAATTGTAGCCTGTTCGTCATTGTATTTTCACTAGGATAAGAAAAGCTAGGGCTTTACTAATATCGTGTCAGCTTTTACTTATAATGCCTAGTGTAAAATAAAAGGGTTAACTATGTTTGATATACGCGCAATTAGAAATGAACCGGAAACGTTCGATAAGGGCTGGAGCCGCCGTGGGTTAGATCCACAGACAAAAGTAATCTTAAAGCTGGACGAGAAACGCCGCGCTATTCAAACATCGTTGCAGGAATTGCAAGCCAAGCGTAATGAGGAATCCAAGAAGATTGGCCTGATTAAACGTGATGGCGGTGATGCTTCGGCGCAAATGGACGCAGTTGCGGCGATTAAAACCCAAATGGGTGAATTGGAAGAGCAAGAGCGCGATTTGAGTAAGGCTTTGAATGATTTGCTTTCTGGCTTGCCGAATTTGATGGCGGATGATGTGCCCGACGGTGCGGATGAAGCGGATAATGTTGAAATCCATAAATGGGGCGAGATTAAATCTCTAAAAGGCCCTGACCATGTGGAGATCGGTGAAGCCCTCGGTTTGATAGATTTTGAAACAGCGGCCAAAATGTCGGGTGCGCGATTTACGATCCTAAAGGGTGCGATGGCGCGGATGGAGCGTGCGTTGGCGCAGTTCTTCCTTGATACGCATACGGCTGAACACGGCTTGACTGAGGTTTCTCCGCCCTTACTTGTGCGTGAAAATGCATTGTACGGAACGGGGCAATTGCCGAAATTTGCGGAAGATCAATTCAGTACACGGGAAACAGATCATTACCTTATCCCAACTGCGGAAGTACCGATCACTAATATGGTTGCGGGGGAAATTTTGGAGACGGAAACCTTGCCACACCGTTATTGCGCCCATACATCTTGTTTCAGATCAGAAGCAGGATCAGCAGGGAAAGACACAAAGGGCATGTTGCGTCAGCATCAATTCTATAAGGTTGAAATGGTCAGCATCACCACCGCAGATCAGAGCGAGCAAGAGCATGAACGTATGTTAGGCTGCGCGGAAAATGTGCTTAAGAAATTAGAGATACCATTCCGCACGGTGAAATTATGTTCCGGTGATACGGGCTTTGGCGCGACCAAGACTTACGATATTGAGGTATGGTTGCCGGGGCAAGAAACATATAGAGAAGTATCCTCTATCTCCAACTGCAAAGATTTCCAAGCGCGCCGCATGAATGCACGTACGCGTGTTAAAGGCGAAAAGGAAACGAATTTCGTTCACACATTAAATGGCTCCGGTGTCGCTGTTGGCCGTGCCTTAATCGCAGTGATCGAAAATTACTACGACCCAACAGATGGCGGTGTCTTCGTTCCTGAAGTCCTGAAGCCATATATGGGTGGCATTGATAAAATCGTGAAAGGTTAGGTATCGTATGGGTATGCAAAAACTGATTGAGAAATTATTGCCGTTGGAGGATTTATACGCGACGGTGCGGCGTTTTCCTCTGCCGGTTATGTGTGCGCTTGGTCTGTTTTTTATCGTAATACTCGGTATTCACGACATTATTAATTTTAAAGAAGATAGCATCGCACGCGTTGTCGCGAGTCTCGGGTGTTGTTACTTCTGGTTTGGTATATCCAAATTGATGTCCGAAAGTCAGGGCTGGAGCGCGGTAAAGCACTATATTATCAGCTTTATTGTCGCGGGCGGAATTATCGCTTTGTTTGCCTTGTCGTCGGTTTGGGCTATTCATCTTCTTTTTGTGCTGCCTGCGTTATTGTTGGGGCTTATGATTGCGCCATATTTAACCAGTGGCGATGATATATCCGTTTGGTTCTTTAATCGAACAATGTGGTTTGGCGTTGTTGTGTCTTACGCGGCGTTGATTATGTTTGCAGGGGGCTTGAGCGCGGCTTTGGGTGCTATTCAGGTTTTATTCGATATGAGGATAAAAAGCGAAATATATGGTGATATATGGTCATTCGCTGCGCTGGTTCTAGGGCCTGTTTATGCGTTGAGTTGGGTGCCGAAAAAGTTCGAATTTACAGAGGAAGACTGCAACGATCCACCGGGTTTGAAGTTTATCGTGAACTGGATTTCCGCGCCGATGGTGTTTGTGTATTTGCTTATTCTGTACGCTTATTTCGGTAAGATTATCATGACGGGAGAAGTTCCAAACGGGCATCTCGCATGGTTGATTAGTGGCTTTGCAGGGGCGGGGATTGTTACCTATTTGGTCGCGTGGCCTCTGCGTGAGGAAGGGTCGCTGCAACTTAAGTTATTTTACAAGATATTCTTTCCTGCATTGTTGATCCCTGTGGGCTTTCATTTTTATGCAATATGGGAGCGGATAAGCGCCTATGGCATTACGGAGCAACGGTATTTACTGATGATTTCTGCCATTTGGTTTCTGATGATTTCACTTAGTAATAGCTTTACTAAGATACCGTTGAAAGCCATTCCAATGATGTTGGTGGTGTTGATGGTGTTTGCTTCTTTTGGCCCATGGGGTGGGGTTAGTATTTCAGGGCGCAGCCAGTTTTCACGGCTTGAAAAGTTGCTGATTAAGCATGATTTGATTGTCGATGGTAAGGTGGTTAAAGCAAAAGAAGATATCCCTTTTGATGATCGTTTGAGTATCAGTTCTATTCTCGATTATTTGTGTAGGACAGAGCGTGATGCAGTCTTAAGGCCGTTGTTTATTGATACACAAAAGGAAAACTTGTCGTATGGACATCATTGTTATTCGGGTAATATGACCAAGCAACTGGGTTTTGAATATGTGAACAAATATAACCTTGGAAAGAATAATAGTGAGAATTTTAATATCTGGGTACAAAATAAGAAATTGTTAAAAATTGATGGCTATGATTTCTTATTGAATGATCAATCTGTGTATGCTCGTGACGAAAAGCAGGATGATAAAATTAAAATCAGTTGTGTTTTCGAAGATAAGGGTGCGTTGCGCATTATATTAAATAAGCAGGGTGATCTTATTTTTAAATTAGAAGATGATGTTATCATTAGGCATAATTTAAATGAGTTTGTTATTCAGAATAAAAATTACTCTAGGAATAAAGATGCACTTTTTATTGATATTAGTAATGATAAAATAATAGTGCGAATTTTCATTAAAAGTATGGGTGGAGAGTTTGAGGATAAAAGTGTGAAGCTGAACAGTTTGTCTTTTGATGTTGTCTTACGTTTGAAAGATGAATAGATGAACACGCAAGATATCAATAAACGTATCCGTCTGATTATGGATTTGCGCAATAAAGGGATTGTCGATACGGATGTGCTTTCCGCAATTGAACGTGTCCCGCGCGAGATATTCGTGCCGTACCATTCGCGTGATCAAGCGTGGGAGGATATGGCTCTGCCAATCGGGTTAGGGCAAACAATCAGCCAGCCTTTCGTGGTGGCCTTTATGACGCAAGCGCTTGAAATATCTGATCGTGATAAAGTGCTGGAAATCGGCACGGGCTGTGGTTATCAATGTGCGGTTTTGTCGCATTTGGCGCGCCGCGTTTATACGATTGAACGCCATAAGCACCTTTTGATTGATGCGGAAAAACGCCTGACGCAATTGAAACTACGTAACGTCACCGCGATTGCGGCGGACGGGATGAAGGGCTGGCCTGTGATGCATAATATAAGCCAAGCGCCTTTTGATAAAATTATAGTCACTGCGGCGGCGCGTAAGAAACCACCACAGGCTTTGATGGATCAAATCAAGGTTGGCGGGCGGATGATTATTCCCGTGGGTGAGCCAGGTAATCAAATGTTGAAGCTCTATAAGAAAGAAAGCGAAGAAGCTTACGCGGTTAAGGATGTTATGCCCGTGCGCTTTGTTCCGTTATTGCCTGATACTTCGAATGAAACCAATGACATGGCGGGTGCGTTAAATTAATAATGACCACGCTTTGTGATACGTGTATCATATTGCGATGAGCATTCGTTCGCCACTCCTTTTGATTATGCTGTTATGCCTGACGTCGTGTTTGGGTATGGGCTCTCGCGTGCCTGCACCGATTGTGCATCATGGGCAAAAAAGTGGGGCGGGCAGTGCGGGTGTTCATAATGTTGTAAGGGGGGATACGCTGTATAGTATATCGAACAGATATCACCTTCCTATGCGTGATATTATTGTTCTAAACCGTTTACAGCCCCCCTTTATCCTTTATGAAGGGCAGCGATTGCGCTTGCCGCCGCCGCAAGAGTATAAGGTGCAAGCGGGGGACACGCTGTATCGTATCTCGCGTTTATTTGGTGTGGATTCATCAGAGATCGCGCGTCTGAATAATATTCAATCCCCTTATATTGTGCGCGCGGGACAAGTGCTGCGTTTGCCATCTGTCACCCGTAAAACGCGTAAGGTTAAGAAAAAAACTGTGACGGCAAAATCGTCCATCGTAGAAAAAGGCGCGGTTTTGACAAGTAAAGGTTCGACTGCTGATGGGGTTGTTATTCCGGATATGAAACCACAGGCGAAGCCACAGCCAGCTATCATTAAAGACGGTGTGCCGATGCCCCAAAGTAAGCCGCGCTACACCAAACCCAAAAATGTGAAAATTTCCAAAGTCACGAGAAAACCGCCGAAACGCGCTTCCAACAAATTCTTGCGTCCTGTGCGGGGCAAGGTTTTATCGCGTTATGGCGCAAAGAAAAGCGGGCTTCATAATGATGGTATTAATATCAGTGCGCCGCGCGGAACCCCTGTCAAAGCGGCGGAAAATGGCGTTGTGGTTTATGCGGGTAATGCGCTGAAAGGGTCCGGTAATCTGGTGCTTGTACGTCATGATGGGCAATGGATGACAGCCTATGGGCATCTTGATAGTATCTCTGTACGTAAGGGGCAAGTTTTGAAACGCGGGGCTTCGTTGGGTAAAATTGGGTCAACGGGCTCTGTTTCTACGCCGCAATTGCATTTTGAAGTACGCCGCGGTACGTCCGCCCTGAACCCGTTTAAATATATGGAGAAGTAATTTTGGATTTTCTATTTAATATCATTTTTGATGGCGTTTCTGCGTGGACTCAGATCGGGTATTTCCTCATGGCTTTTGTGTTTATAGGCATTGGCGGAGGACTAATCTGCTATGAGCTGTATTGGCGTTTAAAGGCCGATAGAGTCAAGGGGCGGATACATTCTGTCCGTGTAACCAATAAAAGAAAGCCTAATACAAACGATGTCCAGTCTTTGTCAAGACAGGAAAATCAGCCAGAACCTGTGGAAGTTCCCCGTGGGATTTATGTGGCCTTGTCTGTTTTTATGCTTATATTCACCTGCGTTGGTCTTTATCTGAGCGTGAGCTATATTCACTTAATAAATACGGGGAAGTACGCAGATGCGCAAGTTGTGCGTAATGATTCCCACAGAGATAGTGACGGTGATACTCTTTACAATGCGGTTGTACGTTTCACGGATGATGATGGGCATGTTTGGAATGTAACTGATGCAATAGGTCATGGAGGGGCTCCTGCTTTTGCAGTGGGAAAAAAGGTCGGTGTTTACTACAAACATAATGATCCTGAAATATTCGTGATCGATGATTTCTGGCATAATATGCTTGAGGCACTGATATTTATCTGTGTGGGGCCAATGTTCGGAGGGTTCTTTTTTCTTATCATCAGTATAAATAAGAAGCAAAATGATCCAAACTCTATTCAAAGCTATGTCGGGGAAGTTTATTATTCTGTGTTTGAATATGCCGCTCCTAATGGTGATCGTATGGAGCATATGGGTGAAATGGGATCGAATAGCTTACTGAATAAAATACCGGGGAAACGCGTGGATTTGATGGTGTTTCCCGATAGTCCTGGAAAGGTCAGGCGTCCGTCGCTGGTTCTGCCTATATTTGGTCTTGTCTTTTTATTGCCCGGGCTTTTTATTGGCCATATGTTTGTGGCGACCTTCGATGCTAATTATATGTTCTTTGTTCTACTGGTTGTGGGTATCATTTTTCTTGGTCGTAAAATTTTAAAAGCAACAAAAGGCATGTCATGGCAGGACATAAAAAAGGGATGGAATGAACATCAGGGTGAGGGGGTTACGCTGAATTTTTCTACTAAACCGAAAGAACTAAAGGGACGGGTTCTTGATAAAGAAGAGATTTTGAAACGTTTTAAAATTCAAAGTAAGAGTGCTCGGATATCGGGTTATATTATGTTGGTTATTGCGTGTGGTCTTGCGGGTGGAACGTATTACTCCGGTTTGGATATGATTGATCGTTTGCAAAATGGTGTACGTGCACCTGCGGAGGTTGTACGCATAAAAAGCCAATATTCCAGCTCTTCGGATAGCAGTGGTTATACCTATTACGCGATTGTCGCATTTGCTGATAAAAATGGTCGCTCTGTTGAATTTAAAGACAGCGTTGGGGCAAGTTCGCCTATGTATAAACGGGGCGATGCGGTTGACGTTATCTATTATCCTGATAAGCCAAGGGACGCGATAATTGATCGTGGTGTCTTTAATTGGGGGTTAAGTGGTGGTTTGGCAGCGGGGGTTCTGCTTCTTTTGTGGATCGCGATTTACAGTTTTCAAGTTTCCCGACGTTTTGGCTATATGACACATCGGCGTCGCGTATAATATTTCGGTTGTTTCTAGTGCATTATTTAAACTCTGGATACGAACAAGGCTTGCCTTTGTTGTGATTGTCTTTATATTCGCGATCTTAACATAGATTTTAAATGGATAAGGGAGCATTTTATGCTGATTTCCAAAGCACATGCCGCGTTAGCAGAAACAAGTGAAGAATTGATCGATTTGGCGAATGTGCCAACACCGATGGAGGCTTTCTTGTGGAATATGGGGCCGATTGTTTTGTTGGTTATCTTATTCTATGTGTTGCTTATCATGCCACAACAACGCCGCTTTAAGGAGCACAGCGATATGTTGTCCGATCTTAAAAAAGGTGACCGCGTTGTAACTGGCGGTGGTCTTGTTGGTAAGATTGATACGCTGATCGATGATAAGGAAGTTTTGATAGACCTTGGGAATGGTACAAAGGTAACGGCGCTGCGCTCTATGATACAGGGTAAGACAGAGCTGAAGCCTGTTGCGAGTGACACAAAGAAGGCTGCGCCTAAGAAAAAGGCCGAAGCAAAAACCGCGTCAAAAACAAAAACGACTAAAGACACTAAAAAAGCGTAATTAATTTATCATGATACAGATTGCCCGCTGGAAAATTTTTCTAATCTTAGCCGTATGTATTTACGGTTTTGCGTATAGCTCTCCTAATTTTGTCGGAGGGCAGACGCACCAATGGATGAAAGAAGCCTTGCCTGATTGGATGCCAAAGAAAACGGTGAACCTTGGGCTTGATCTACGTGGTGGCGCGCATTTGTTGTATGAGGTTGATCTTGATGCCGTTTTTGAAGATCGCGCCGAGGTCTTTGCCGAAGATTTTAAAAAATCTTTGAAAGAAGCAAAAATTGCAAAGCAAAGCGTCAGTACGATTAAACGCGGTGTGCGTATTGTTCTGGATAACGCGGATGATGCGCAAGAGGTCAAAAAAATGATCCGCCGCACCGATCCACGGTTGATCCTTTCAATTGATACGCTAGGCACGACGATTACGGCACTGATGGATGAAGCATATATTACGCAGGTGCAAGACCAAACGATTTCGCAAGTGATTGAGGTTGTGCGCCGCCGCATTGATATGATGGGCACAACCGAGCCGGTGATTCAGCGTCAAGGGCTTAATCGTGTGGTTATTCAGGTTCCGGGTGCGGACTCTAAGCAGCTTCGTGATTTGGTTGGGCAAACGGCAAAACTCGGTTTTCATTTGGTCGGCGGTGAAGGTAAAAGGAAGATAAGTGAGGTTTCCTTGTCTTATGCCGATACACCGATGCGAAAAATTAATGTAAAGCGTCATGCGATTATCGCGGGGGATATGTTGGATGATGCGCAGCCATCTTTTAACCAAAATGGTCAAGCGGTTGTTAGTTTTCGCCTTAATGCCGCTGGTGCACGGAAGTTTTGCAGTGTGACCCGTAAAAACGTGGGCAAGCCTTTTGCCATTGTTCTTGATAATAAGGTGATTAGTGCGCCTGTGATTAATGAAGCTATTTGCGGCGGGCAAGGGCAAATATCAGGTGGTTTTGATGTTCAAGAAGCCGCCGAGCTTTCCTTGTTATTACGCGCAGGGGCATTGCCGACTGACTTAAAAGTGGTGGAAGAACGCTCTGTCGGGCCTTCATTGGGGGCTGATTCCGTAGCAGCAGGAAAAATGGCCAGCTTAATCGGTTTGGCTTTTGTGCTTGTTTTCATGTTTGTCGGGTATGGTTTATTCGGTTTGATGGCGAATGTTGCTTTGGTTGTGAATATTGCGCTTATCCTTGCGATACTTTCCAGCTTGCAGGCCACCTTAACATTGCCGGGTATTGCGGGTATCGTTTTGACGGTTGGTATGGCGGTGGATGCGAATGTCCTGATTTTTGAGCGTATCCGCGAGGAAATTGCGGGGGGTCGCTCGGCGTTATCCTCCATCGATGCAGGGTATTCACGGGCGATGGCCACGATCATTGACTCGAATTTAACAACGTTGATTGCCGCAATAATCTTGTTCTCGTTTGGAACAGGGCCAATAAAAGGGTTCTCTGTTACGTTGGGTGTTGGGATTTTGACATCGTTTTTCTCGGCTATTTTTGTAACGCGTTTGTTGGTTGTGCTTTGGATTAAAAAGACCAACCCCAAAACTGTACCGATTTAAGGGGTAACTGATATGAATATGCGCGGAATAAGATTTGTACCTCAAGATTGTAATGTAAATTTCATCGGCATGCGTATGTTTGCTTTTGCCTTTTCGATTATTTTGGTTCTTGGCTCTATTGGTGTTACGGTTCAAAGAGGTCTTAATTTGGGCATTGATTTCACGGGTGGTACGGTGATTGAAATCCGCACCCCTGTTATACCGAATATTGAGGCTCTCCGCACAATTTTGAATGATCTTGATTTGGGCTCGATCTCTATTCAGGAATTTGGTCAGATTGATGATCTTCTTATTCGTCTTCCGGCGCAGAAAAAATCTGCTGACTGGCAAAAGGGGGATGAGGAGCCAAATGAGGTCGCGATTGAGCTTGTCCGTGAAACTCTGGACGAGGCGTTTGAAGGGCAAACAGTCGATTATAGGCGTATAGAATATGTTGGCCCGCAAGTCGGTGAGGAGCTTAAAATAAAAGGGCTCTACGCGATTATTTTCTCGTTGCTTGGTATTTTGACCTATATCTGGTTTCGTTTCGAGTGGCAGTTCGGGGTTGCGGCGATTATCGCCCTTGGGCATGATGCGATAGCGACAATTGGCTTGTTTGCATTGATGCAGATGGAATTTAATCTCTCTACTGTTGCCGCACTTTTGATGATTGCGGGATATTCGATTAATGACACGGTGGTTGTGTTTGACCGCGTGCGCGAGAATTTGCGTAAATATAAGAAAAAGCCATTGCTGGAGCTGTTTAACATCTCGGTTAATCAAACTTTATCGCGGACATTGATGACATCGCTGACCACGCTGCTTGCTTTGGTTGCCCTCTATACCTTTGGCGGAGAGGTTATTCGTGGGTTTGTCTATGCGTTGATCTTCGGGATTATCATTGGTACGTATTCCTCTGTTTTTGTGGCGTCACCTGTTTTGTTGTTGATGAATGTTCGTCGTGGCGCGCCGCCATCTGATAAAGCCGCCGAAGCAGGCGCACCGGAAGTGATCTAAGCGATGGATGTTACGCCCCTTATCCGCAAAGGGAGTCAGGTTATTCAATCCTACGCCAATGGTGTGTTTAAGGTTAGCGGGGTGCGTTACGATCATGCACTGCTTGTAAGCGTTGATGAAGCCGCGCCTTGGGATATTGGTGATATCACCGATATTGCAGATTTAAACCTTCAGCATTTTTCATCATTGATAGAGCGCAGCGAGCATATAGATGTTGTTCTTTTAGGATGTGGGAAAACCATGACTTTTATTCTACCCGCCTTAAGGGCAGAGCTTAAAAAATCAGGTATATCAGTTGATGTTATGGATACAGGCGCAGCGTGCAGAACCTATAATGTTTTGATGGCTGAAGGGCGACGTGTGGTGTGTGCGTTGCTTACTGCGTGATGGTTGAGGCACATAAATGCGTTTTCCTTGCTTTTTATGCTCTGTTTATTGTACAATTCACCCTATAAAAATAAATATAAAAATATAGGGTTGTTATTATGGCTGATTCTTCCAGTAGTACTGAAGGTCTTACACAAGATATTCAAAAATTATTATCGGAACAACGTGAAGATGTTGTGGGTACGTATCCTGCTGACTTTCTTTACCACTCCATGAAGGGAGAGGATGGAAACCCTCTGATTGTGAAGGTTGATGATACATATTATTCCGCGTGGATGTCACGTGATGAGGCGGGCGCGCCGTTCTCGAAAGTTACTCTTTTAACCGAGAATCAAGTGAATGAAATTTATGCACAGATACCCGGCGGCCCATCAGGAAAGATGAATACCGGAGAATCAGTTTATGTGAACCCTGATTTGGATAATCGTGAAGTGGCGGCAGATAGTGTAACGAATGTTATTTTTAATGTTGAGACAGGTGAAATTGTCAGTGCGGCGCAGGTTGCGCAGGAAACTGCCATATCATCAAGAAGTGCAAGACGTTCGCGTTCTACGGAACCTGAAAATAATGCCGCTGCTAAATATGATACCGCGACCGTGCCTAACAACGTTATTGCAGATGGTAATGTTTCTGCGGATGATTTGAAGCAGCAGTTGGAAGGTTATCAACTAATCTCTCATATCGATAGTGAGGCGGCGGAGGAATCCAATAAGAGGTCGACTACAGGCATTTTGATTAACGATGTCGGTGCGAGTATCAGTCGCTTGCTGGTTACGCAAGGTGGGGCGGTTGCACCATCCATCGAAATTGATAATGCGAGCGTGTTGTCTAGTACTTCTAACCTTAGTTTGGAGACAAGATTGATTGCTCCACAAGATGCAGCACCCGCGGCGCCAGCCACCGCGCCAGCGCCTGTTGATCTTGGCTATGGAAGTAAGATGCAAGGCATTATTAATTCTGGCTCTGGGCAGGCGGATCCAAACAGTGCCTTTAGAGCGAATGAAATTCCGATGTTAACCAGAGGTTTTGATGATATTGCAGGTAATTTGGCAAAGGGAACTTTGACGGGAGACTCTGCGGCGATGGATAATGTGGATTCTCTGATTATTTTGTTTCCGGAACATCGTGATATCATCGCATCTTATGCTCTTGCAGAGGAGCAGAATGCAGGAACTGACCCTAAAACATATTTAGATCAAGTCCAGCAACGTAATCCTGCAGCGCCAGTGGCAACACCACCAGCGGCGGTGCCTGTATCAAGTGGTGCAGAGGCCAGCTCTAAATTACAATCTTTGCTTGATGTTGTGGGTGGAGATGTTGAAAATGGCGAACGAATTTCTCAAGTGAACCGCGATGTCGGTCAGGTTCATAGATATCTTGATAGTATATCTGGTGATAAGAATTTGTTTAAATCGGAGGCAAGCAGCGCGATTGATTATCTGAATGCTCAAGGATTAACAAAGCACGCGGCGCTACTCTCCGGTTATGCGGATGACCCCTCAACGTACAGGGATGTTCGCACTGCGCTGCGCGAGGTTGCGGCTTTAAGTGCGCCGACGCTATCGCCTGCGGATCAGGACGCAAACCGAGCATGGGAAGCCGCGGCAAATGAAGAAGAGCCTGACGTTTCTGTCACGCCTGAACAGTTTGCCAGTGAATTGCGTGCTAAACTTGATGCTCTTGGCCTTCCTTCCGACAAAATACCTTCTGAATTACGGGATGGCTTAATAAAGGCTCAATCAGAGATAAATGAGGGAAGAGGATCTTCTCCGCTGGATACTCTTCTTAATCAAATTGATAGAGACCTTCAAAGCAATGCATCAATGTCGCAGATTAACCGTGATGTTGGTCAGGTGCTTAGATATTTGAATAATTTTGCTGTTAGTCCAGAGGTGCTGCAACAGCAAGCGGCACAAGCTGTTGATTTTTTGAATGATAAAGGTCTAACAAAGCATGCGGAAATTATTTCTGACTATGCAAAGGATCCTGCGACCTTTAAAGATGCAAGATCTTCTATACGTGAAGTGGTGGCTGTTAATGTGAACAGTGCGGCTTTTGGTGATATTGCCAGTAATGCCGACAGCGTGGATGCACAAATAGAGGAATTTAAGGCAGAGCTTGCCGGCGTTGATGGTATGGATCTTGCGATAGATGATGCATCGCCTGATGTTAGCCTGACAGGTATGAAGGCCTAAGTTATTCAATATAAACCAGATAATCAAAAGGGAGCCGTTTATAGCTCCCTTTTTCTATTGTTGTAATTTGTTCTTATTCTATGCCGCGATTTTGATCGGGCCTTTCTCGAACAGCTCGGTCACGAATTCCCAGTTAACTAGGTTATCAACGAAGGCTTCCATATATTTCGGACGCGCATTGCGGTAATCGATGTAGTAGCTATGCTCCCACACGTCACAACCCAGTATGGCTGTTTGTCCGTTAATCAGCGGGTTTTCACCATTGGGCGTTTTTGTAACTTCCAATTTACCGTCAGCATTCAAAACCAACCAACACCAGCCGGAGCCGAATTGTGTTAGGCCTGCTTGAATAAACTGTCCGCGAAATTCATCGAACGAGCCGAAGCTGTCTGTGATTGCGGTCTCAAGGTTGCCGGGGCGATCGCCGCCGCCATTTGGCTTCATCCATTCCCAGAATAATTTGTGGTTCCAATGTTGTCCTGCATTGTTAAACAAGCCTGCTTCGCCTTGCTTATGCGCGTTCAAGACGACTTCTTCCAGTGTCTTGCCCATATTTGGCAGGCCTTCCAGAATTTTATTACCATTCACA
The DNA here is from genome assembly GCA_002401695.1 of Alphaproteobacteria bacterium. Classification (GTDB taxonomy): domain Bacteria; phylum Pseudomonadota; class Alphaproteobacteria; order Micavibrionales; family Micavibrionaceae; genus UBA1672. The sequence goes on along the minus strand of NVTV01000001.1, from coordinate 255,872 downwards.
ACATAGGCATTGTGGTGCTTGTCATGGTGGAATTCTAACGTCTCGGCGGACATGTAAGGGCCAAGCGCGTCGTAGGCGTAGGGAAGTTCGGGAAGTTCAAATGTCATTGTTGTCTCCTGTGCGATTATGTTCTGTGTACTGTTCATAGAGATAAAAAAATGATAATAGAGACTTTGTTCAAATTCTGGAAGAGCTATATACGTGGATATGCAGAAAAATTACTGTGGCGATTTGGTGCGTGCGCATGATGCGGATCGTTACTTGGTCTCTATGTTTGCGCCATCGGATAGACGCGCAGACTTGTGGGCGTTGTTTGCCTTTAATTACGAGATTGCAAAAACCCGTGATGTGGTGAGTGATACGACGCTTGGTTTAATCAGGTTGCAATGGTGGCGTGATGCGATTGCAGGTGTTTACGATGGTAACGCTGTGCCGGAGCATGAGGTTTTAAAGCCATTGGCAGAGGCAATAGAGCGCCATAACTTGCCGCGCGCACATTTTGATAAGTTGATTTATGCGCGAGAATTTGATTTGGAGGGCGTTTCTCCTGAAAATATGGAGGGACTTATCCATTATGCGGATTTTACCACCACGCCTTTATTGTGCTTGGCAGCGCAAATTTGTGGTGAGACGTTGGGTGAGGACATCGTGCGTCCTGTGGCGGTTAATTATACCTTGGCCGGAATATTACGGGCAACGGCGCATAATGCACGGCAGGGGCATATCTTACTGCCTCAGGACTTAATGAGAAAATATGACGTTACGAAAGACACTCTATTTGAAGAGGTGGGGCAGGGTAGCGTGGTTTCTCTGGTTCAGGACGTGACGGAAAGTCGTTTTATTGATGTTAAATCACAAGGAAATACAATGCTTAAGGCTTTCATCGCCATTAGCGACATATATTTCCGGCAAATTGTCTCTAATGGTTACATGGTGATGTCGCCAAAGTTACAGCAACCACCAGCCTTCAAAATTCTACGTATATTCTGGAAAGTAAAATGCTGTCATTAACCTTAGATTTATGTATTATGGATAGAATACAGCAGGGTAGTATATAAGTTTAGGGTATCAGGAGTATAAATTATGGTTGATTCAGTCGGTTCATCCGGTCAAATATCGCGCGTTTCATCGGTTGATAGAACGCAGAAATCAGAAGAAAATCAAAAGTCTGAAGAGGTTGCCGAAGTACGCGCCACAGATGAAGTTAAAATTTCGGAAGAGGCACTCCTTGCCCAAGTCGAAGCCACAGCAAAACAGGCTTCTGATCAGCTTTCGAAAGATCAATCAGCAACATTGTCACCGGATATTGAACGTTTAAGTACACTTGTTTAGGCAGGGAGGTACTTAATCCGTTAAATAGAATGTGATGGTCGTCACCACGCGCACATCTTTATCTATTTTCGCCGTATCACCATAATCTTGGCCTGCGTCACGTACGTAGAAGCTGCCCTGATGGGCATTTCTGATGCCACCAACGGTAACGCCTGCATTCTGCGCAAACTCATTTGCGGCAAGGCGGGCGTTCTTTGTTGCCTCTTTCAGCATCGCAGGCTTTATCTCGTTTAGCTTGGTGAAGCGATATTGCGGGGCTTCGTTCTGGATGTTGATGCCTTTGGTGATTAGTTTCCCAACCGCCGCACGTGCCGCCGATATTTTCTCTATTTTGTTCGTTTCAATATGGATAGAGCCCGTTAGCTGGTGGCTTTGCTCTACTAATACTTGGTTATTGTCCCGAAATTTGTGATTGTAATAGTCAATCACGCCAATATTCATTTCACTATCTTCAAAGCCGTATTCCTTGAGCATGGCAATAATGGTGCTTTGATGTGCTTCTGCTTCTTTGTATAGGCGCGGAATCGCGGATTTCTTTTTGTCTACAACAGTGAAGCGAATAACCCAATTTGCACGATCTGCGCGAACGCGACGTTCGGCCAGTCCTTTGGCCTCTGCGGTGTTGAGTGCAACTTTTGCATTATACATCGTCTGACCAATGAAATATCCGCAGGATGCAAGCCCGATGGCAAGGAACAGGCCAAGAAAAAAGAGGTTGGATTGTTTTCCCATCGTGTTGGTGCTTTCTGTTATTTATATTCGACTTTTAAAATTTCGTAATCCCGTGTGCCTTTGGGGGTTTTAACTGCAACGGAATCACCTTCGGTTTTACCAATCAGGGCGCGGGCGACAGGCGCGGAGATAGATAGTTTTCCGTTATCCATGTCGGATTCGTAATCACCTACAATTTGATAGGTTTCTTCATCATCTGTTTCTTCATCAACCACGGTTACGGTTGCGCTGAATCTAATTGTATTACCGCTGAGTTCTTTTGGGTCAATGACTTGTGCACGTCCGGTAACGGATTCAAGTTCTCTGATACGACCCTCGATAAAGCTCTGCTGTTCACGTGCCGCATGGTATTCGGCGTTTTCTTTTAAATCGCCATGTTCGCGTGCGACGGCGATTGAGGCAATGACTTCCGGGCGCTGTACGGATTTTAAATTGTGCAGCTCTTTCGTTAGTCTTGTGAACCCTATTTTGGTGACGGGAACTTGTTCCATTTCACTTATCCTTGGTTATATTTCAGTAGGTTATACTGTTTTCTTAATCTAAAAAACAAAGCCCGCCCAAGTAAACTAAGGGCGGGATTTTATTATATACTTCCTCTTGCGAGAGAGGACAGGCTAGCGCAATCTTGAAAATTGGTCAAGCTGCTTTGCTTTTGTCCTTATTCACGAAATAGCTTTGTAGGGGCGCGACATCAATGTCACGGTCTTTTAGCGCATGAATCGCCTTTACTGTTGCCGTCGCCGCAGTAATCAACGTGTAGTAAGGGATTTTATTCATCAGAGCCATCCGTCTGATGGATGATGAATCCGATACGGCTTGTGTGCTTTTGGTTGTGGTATTGATGACCAGATTAATATCACCATTAATGATGGAATCGATGACGTGTGGTTGACCTTCCATCACTTTATTGATGTGATTGGCTTTGATGCTATGTTCATTTAGGAAACGACACGTGCCGCCTGTTGCTACAATGTCGAAGCCTATGTCTGCCAATTCTTTTGCAAGCGGCAATAGGGCGTCTTTATCTTCATCCTTAACGGAGATAAAGACTGTTCCGCTGGTGGGCAAGTTACTGCCTGCGCCGATCTGGGATTTTGCGATGGCATGTGCCAAATCTTTGTCCAGTCCGATCACTTCGCCTGTTGATTTCATTTCAGGGCCTAGCAATGGGTCAACGCCGGGGAATTTATTGAACGGGAATACGGGGGTTTTCACGGCGTAATGTTGATCACTCATCCCGACAAGGATGTCGGAAAAAGCGCTGAGTTTCTCACCAGCCATAATCCGCGCCGCAATTTTTGCAACAGGAACACCCGTTGCTTTAGCAACGAAAGGTACTGTACGGGATGCGCGTGGATTAACTTCGATAATATAAATCTCGTCTTCGCCTGTTTCATCATGTTTACGAATAGCGAACTGAACATTCATCAGCCCTTTAACATTTAGAGCTTTGGCCAATGTGATGGTTTGTTCGTTAATGTTCTTCATGGTTTCGGCAGATAGGGAATGCGGCGGTAGAACACACGCAGAATCACCGGAGTGAATGCCGGCTTCTTCGATGTGTTCCATGATGCCTGTGACATAAACATCTTCTCCATCACATAGTGCGTCAACGTCCAGCTCAATCGCGCTTTTCAGATAACGATCAAGCAAAACAGGGGAGTCGCCTGATACTTTAACCGCAGTGCTTATATAACGCTCTAGCTCGGATAGGCTATGGACGATTTCCATGCCTTGGCCGCCTAAAACATAAGACGGGCGAATAACCAGTGGGAAGCCAATGCCTTCGGCAATATCCATCGCTTCTTCTTTTGTGCGGGCGAGGCCGTTTGAAGGTTGCTTCAGGTCTAAATCGATCAGCAATTGTTGAAAGCGTTCACGGTCTTCCGCCAAATCAATCGCATCTGGGTCGGTTCCAAGGATCGGAATGTTGTTATCCAGCAGCGTTTGAGCCAGTTTAAGCGGTGTTTGCCCACCAAGTTGTACAATCACGCCTTTTACGCTGCCGTTGCCTTGCTCGGCCTTTATAAGCTCAATAACGTCTTCTTCGGTTAATGGCTCAAAATACAGACGGTCAGAGGTGTCATAGTCGGTGGAAACGGTTTCGGGGTTACAATTCACCATAATGGTTTCGTAACCTGCTTCTTTCAGGGCATACGCCGCATGAACGCAGCAATAATCGAATTCAATCCCTTGGCCAATACGGTTTGGGCCTCCGCCGAGGATGATTATTTTCTCGCGGTCTGTTGCATTGATTTCATTTTCTGCAGGCTCTAATCCGTTACCTTCATAAGTGGAATAAAGATACGGCGTTTCTGACGGGATTTCTGCGGCGCAGCTATCCACGCGTTTGTATACGGGGCGCACATCATGTGTCAGGCGGGCAGTACGGACGTTTTCTTCGGTAACACCAACCAGATCTGCGAGTTGTGCATCAGAGAACCCAAGGCGTTTAATCGCCATCCATCCTTGTGCATCAACAGGCAGGCCGTTATCAAGGATACCTTTTTCTGCGTTGATAATATTCTCGATGCGCTCCAAAAACCATGGGTCATATTTAGAGATCGCGTGTATTTTTTCCAGTGACAGGCCGTGGCGGAAACCTTGTGCGATATACAAGATACGCTGGGGTGTTGGTTTCGCAATGGCTGCTAATAGAGCATCTTTTTGTGCGTCAGGATTTTCATCATCCGCGCCGCCAATGTAAATCGGGCTAAGACCTGTCAGGCCTTTTTCTAAAGAGCGCATGGCTTTTTGCAACGATTCTTCGAAGCAGCGACCGATGGACATCGCTTCACCAACGGATTTCATTGACGTGGTCAGATAGGCATCACTGCCTTTGAACTTTTCGAAAGCAAAGCGTGGTACTTTTGTGACGATGTAGTCAATTGTGGGCTCGAAACTCGCAGGGATCTTACCGCCTGTGATGTCGTTATCCAGTTCATCCAGCGTATAACCGACCGCTAGTTTTGCTGCGATTTTGGCAATAGGGAAACCCGTGGCCTTAGAGGCCAGCGCCGATGATCTTGAAACACGTGGGTTCATTTCGATCACAATCATGCGCCCATCATCAGGGTTCAGGGCAAACTGCACGTTTGATCCGCCCGTCTCAACGCCAATACCGCGCAAAACCTTAAGAGAGGCATTACGCATAATTTGATATTCTTTATCGGTTAGGGTCAGGGCAGGGGCAACAGTGATAGAATCACCAGTATGCACACCCATTGGGTCAATATTTTCAATGGAACAAATAATTATACAATTGTCGTTCTTATCGCGAACCACTTCCATTTCAAATTCTTTCCAACCGAGTAGAGATTCTTCAACCAGAACTTCTGTTGTTGGGGATGCATCAAGACCATCGCGGACGATGCGCTCGTAATCATCTTTGTTGTAAGCAATACCGCCGCCTGTGCCACCCATAGTAAAGGAAGGGCGCATAATCGCTGGAAGACCGATTTTCTCTAGGGCTTCTTTGGCTTCGTCCATGTTATGTACAGACATAGAGTTCGCGGATTCGAGGCCTAGTTCATCCATACAGACTTTAAATTTCTCGCGGTCTTCTGCCTTGTCGATAACTTCTGCGCGTGCGCCGATCAGCTCAATGCCTAAACGTTCTAGTGTTCCGTCTTCATCCAAGGCTAATGCCGTATTCAGGGCTGTTTGTCCGCCCATCGTTGGTAGAAGAGCATCAGGGCGTTCTTTTTCTAATATCTTTGTAACAACAGCGGGGGTGATCGGTTCAACATATGTTGCGTCGGCCATATCAGGGTCGGTCATGATGGTCGCAGGATTGGAGTTAATCAGGACAATGCGATATCCTTCTTCGCGCAGTGCCTTACAGGCTTGCGTTCCGGAGTAATCAAATTCACAAGCTTGCCCAATAACAATGGGGCCAGCGCCGATAATACAGATGGATTTTATGTCGGTACGTTTAGGCATGGTTTTTGTGATCCTCTTTTATAGGTTCATTGGTGCTTATGATTTCAAATTCATTGCTGTTGGTATTGTGTTCTAACAGGTTGCCTTCTTCCATGTCGAAAATCCATGGTGAGATTGTGACACGTTTTTCTTGTAGTGCCTGTTTTACAGAGGGGTAATTTTTAAGGTTTTCAACACTTTCAAGGACAACTTCTTGTTCTGTGCGTGCGATGATTTTATTGTGTTCATTGCAACATGTCTGGGCTTTGGTTAATGCATCTTTCACTACATTGATGAAGCTGGATATTTCAGGATCATCAAGATTCTCTACAAGTGCTTGAATTGCACCGCAGTTTGTATGTCCTAAGACAATAATTTGTTTAACGTTGTTATGGTTTAATGCAAACTGCAACGCCGCAGAAAGTGCGGTGCCTTGTTTATAGGGGCGAACAATCGCGCCCATGGCTTTATGTGCAAAGAATGATCCGGGTTGTGTCCGGAAAATTGTGCTGGGGTTGGAGCGTGAATCGATACAGCTGATAATAAAATACTTGGGTGATTGTCCTTCTTTCACAAGGCGCGGCATTAAATTTTCACCCGCGTCACTGTATTGATCGCGTTTAAATGCTTCCAATCCTTTTATAAGATCCTGTGTCATTTTCTATGCGGCTTTCGCAGTTTTAATATTGTCCATGAAGCGATCAAATAAATAATGGCTGTCTTGTGGCCCGGGGGAGGCTTCAGGGTGGTATTGCACCGAAAACACAGGTTTTCCCTCTACGGTTATGCCTTCGTTTGATCCGTCAAACAGGCTGATATGTGATTGTGATACATTCTCAGGCAGTGTGTCGGCGACAACCACAAAGCCATGGTTTTGTGATGTGATTTCAACGCGTCCGGTCTTGATGTCTTGCACGGGCTGATTCGCGCCGCGATGTCCAAGGTGCATTTTCTCTGTTTTACAGCCTAATGCCAGCGCAAGAATTTGGTGGCCGAGGCAAATGCCGAAAATCGGTATATTCTTTTCCAGTAAATCTTGCACCATCGGCACGGCGTATTCACCTGTTGCCGCCGGATCGCCTGGGCCATTGGATAGGAATACACCATCAGGCTTATGGGCAAGTATCTCTTCGGCAGTTGCATTTGCAGGCACAACCGTTACATCACATCCTGCTGCGGCGAGGCAGCGCAAGATATTGCGTTTTGCACCGAAATCAACGGCAACGACTTTGTGGGTCGAGTTTTCTTGACGGGCATAGCCGCCTTCTGCGCTCCACAATGCTTCGTCCCAAGTATAGCTCTGGGTGCAGGAAACGTCTTTAGCCAGATCTGCGCCTTCCAGTCCGTGCCAGTTTTTTGCTTCTTCATACAGGGCGTCCAGATCGAACTTGCCATCTTGGCTGTGCGCGATAATTCCGTTTGGCGCGCCAAGGTCTCTTATGCGTCTGGTCAGGGCGCGTGTATCAATACCGCTGATCCCCACAAGGTTATGGTCTTTCAGCCACGCATCGAAATTTTTATTTGAACGCCAGTTTGATGGGGAAGTTATATCTTCGCGAATAATAAGGCCACGCGCCGCTGGGGTAATTGTCTCGATATCTTCGGAATTTGTGCCGACATTACCAATATGGGGGAATGTGAAAGTGATGATTTGTCCCGCATAACTCGGATCAGTCATTATTTCCTGATAGCCGGTCATCGAGGTGTTAAAGCAAATTTCACCAATTGACTTGTTTTCCGCACCAATGCCATGTCCCCAGAACAAAGTTCCATCGGATAAAATAACAACAGCGGTTGCATTAGGGGGGCGTTTTGTATTAGTAAAATCAGACATTGGTGATATGCTCCAGCAACTTTGTTTAGACAGTACCTGCTAGAGACACAGTTCCTAATGGGTTTTGAACAAAAAGAAAAGGAAAAAAATGGATAAGCGGACAGAAATTAGTACAGCGATGAAAGAAGCGTTGAAAAATAAGGATAAAATTGCCCTTGCGACAATTCGTTTAATCATGGCTGCGCTTAAAGATCGCGATATTGCAGAGCGTGAAAACGGGCAGGCGGATGGCGTGAGTGATGCAATGATTTTATTGATGTTGCAATCGATGGTGAAACAACGTCAGGAATCTTCTAAAACATATAGTGAGGCTGGTCGAGATGATCTGGCCGAACGCGAAGAAACTGAAATCGATGTGATTCGCACTTTTATGCCGAAACAACTCTCCGATGATGAAGTGTCAGAGATTATCGATGGTATTATCGCTGATCTTGGTGCGGACTCTATCAAGGATATGGGGAAAATCATGGGCGTTTTGCGTGCTGATTATGCAGGGCAGGTCGATATGGGCAAGGCTGGCGGCGTTACAAAGGTTAAGCTGGCCTAAAATTATTCATGGAAAAGACAACAAAAAAACCTGAAACAGACATTTCAGGTTTGGAAGCAGATTATTATATTTAGGAATTTATTTCTTGAAGAAATTTTGAATCTTTAGCTTCAACTTGTCCCAAAGTGGGAAAGAACTACAGTTTTCACCGTATTCAATAACGTTGAATTTTTGATTTTTTGTAAAGATTTCAGGCATAGCCTTCTCCTAGTTCCTATTATCACCGATCTTATCGCACATATTTTTCACTAAAGTAAGTATTAATATGCATTTATTCATTCAAATATACACTTATTTCGAATTTTATGCAAATTAGACCTAAATTTTTTGTAATTATGTCTATGGTCGAATAGTTATAATTTTGTTAGAACTCAATATATGTCACTCAGCCCGCACTTTTTGGATGAACTCCGCAATCGCCTGACTTTGTCCGAGATTATAGGGCGCAGGATTAAAGTGACGCGCGCTGGGCGCGAATCAAAGGCTTGTTGTCCGTTTCATAGCGAAAAAAGCCCATCTTTCACAATTAATGATGATAAGCAGTTTTATCACTGTTTCGGATGCGGCGCGCATGGGGATGTGATCGGCTTCATTATGAAGCACGATAATTTGGCTTTTATGGACGCGGTAGAGACCTTGGCGGCCGAGGCAGGCATGCAGGTTCCCAAACAAACCCCGCAAGCCGCAGCAAAGGCGAGACAAGAAAAAGACCTCTATGAGCTGCTGGACGAGACAACCACTTTCTTTGAGGAGTGTTTACGTGATTCGCGCAATGTTGATGCGTTGAATTACCTATTAGAGCGCGGAGTGTCGCAAGAGATTATTGCAGAATTCAGAGTTGGTTTTGCCCCTGATGACGGGCAAGTGTTACGTAAGTTTCTTGCCGCGAAGGATTATACAGACAAGGACATGATAAAGGCGGGGGTGTTAAGACCCTCAACCCGTGGCGGTGATCCTTACGCATTCTTTCGTGATCGTGTCATGTTTCCTGTGCCGGATCGCCGTGGGCGCACGGTTGCCTTTGGTGGGCGGGTGTTGCCTGAGCATTTAAGACCACCACAGCGCGGTGATTTTGTTCCACCTAAATATATAAATTCTTCGGAAACGGTGTTGTTTCATAAAGGAAGCATGCTCTATGGCGAGCCAACGGCAAGACGCGCCGCAGCAGAGGGGCAAACATTGGTCTTGGTCGAGGGGTATCTTGATGTGATTGCCTGCGCGCAAGCAGGGATTCGCGGCGCGCTCGCCCCGATGGGGACAGCGGTAACAGAAGAACAGCTGATATCAATGTGGAAGATGATTCCAGATTTTACCAAGATCCCGTTGCTTTGCTTTGATGGCGATAATGCAGGGCGCAAAGCGGCGCGGCGCGCATCGGAGCGTTTGTTGCCTTTATTAGAGCCGGGGCGCAGTGTTAATTTTGCATTTATGCCCGATGGAGAAGACCCTGACAGTTTGATAAAATCTTCCGGTGTGAAAGGATTCCAAAAAATATTGGGAAGCTCGGTCTCGTTGTTTGATTTTATCTGGAATTTCTATACGCAAGGACGGGTATTCAAAACGCCCGAGCTGCGCGCCGGAGTCATTAAACAACTTGAAAATGAAGTTGCGCATGTTGCGAATCAGGAAGTACAGGTTCATTACAAATCACAGCTGCGCGAAAAAGTTTCGGAAACATTCTTTAAGCGCAAAGAGTATGGGTTCAAGAAGCGCGATTTCGGCGGGTACGGTAAACCTCGTAATCAGGGCGGGGCGGCCATTCCTATGCGTCCGCCATCCACGAAAAATCGTGCGGCGCGCCTCTTTACGCATGCCTTATTGGCTGCGGTTATTAACCACCCTCATATTTTTGAAGGGATAGAAGATGCGTTGTGTGAATTGACTTTAAGTGATGTCGCATTGGATCGTTTACGGCAAAATATTATGGGTATTTTGTCTGATGACCCGTTAATTGAGCGTAAGGTTTTGATTGAGCAACTAAAAAATTCAGGTTTTGCACAAGAAATAGGTGACATCTGTAACGAATCTGTATATGTTCACGCATCTTTTTGTTCTCCGTCTGCGAAAGAGGAAGATGTTCAGGCTTTATGGCTAAAATCTTGGCAAGATGGACATAGTGCAGGGCTGGGGGATGAGATACAAAGCGGATGGAGACATGTTTCCTGTGAGGAAGATGAGGAAAAGCTAAGAAATTTATTATTAATGAAGACGGCTGATGACGAAATATAGCCGGTTTTATTTTTTTTAGGAATAAAGGCGTCAAACGCATTATAACACTTTGAAATTCATTTAATTTAGGATTACCCTTAATCGGGTTTTATATAGGTATCTTTTAATATGGCTGGAAATACTGCTGTGAGTGATAAAAAAACGAAAGACAAAAAGGCGTCAAAGCCTATGACAAAGGCGGCAATGGCGCGTGTTGTCAAAAAACTTGTTGGTGAGGGCAAAGAAAAAGGTGCAATTACCTTTGATGCATTTAACAAGGCGTTGCCTGCTGAGAATGTAACGCCCGAGCAAATCGAAGATGCGATGGCTGCGCTTGCTGATGGCGGGGTTACGCTTGTTGATAAGATGGAAGATGCACCTGCTGTGGATACGGACAAAAAGTCCAAATCTGACAGTGATGAGGAATACGAATCAGGCGGTAATATCGCGGATGATGATACGGGGCGCACAGATGATCCTGTGCGGATGTATTTGCGCGAAATGGGCGCGGTTGAGTTGCTTTCCCGTGAAGGCGAGATTGCAATTGCCAAACGCATCGAAGCTGGACGCGGTATGATGATCGGCGGGATGTGCGAAAGCCCACTCGCCATTGAATCGTTGATTGCGTGGTATAAGGCACTTCAAGAGGGTGATATTTTGCTGCGCGAGGTTATTGACCTTGATGCGACATATAAAGGCCCCGAAGTTGACGCAACCGCAGAGGGTTTGGCTAAAGCTGCTGCAGAGGCTCTTGCGGCGAAGAAAATCGAAGATGCCAAAAAAGCCGAAGCAGGTGAAGAAGATGAAACTTCAGAGGATGATGAAAAATCTGAAGATGGCGAAAATGCCGAAGGCGAGTCTACCGACGACGATGAAGATGAAGGTAATGTTTCTCTTTCTGTAATGGAAGAAGAGCTTTCTCCCCAAGTTTTTGAGATCTTTGGGAACATCCAGAAAACCTACAAAAAAATGCAAAAGGTTCAGCAAGAGCGTCTTGGCGCGTTGCAAAAAGGTGAAGAGCCTGAGGCCGCAGCCAATAAAAAATACGATAAACTTAAAGACGAGATGATTGCTTTGATGAATGAAGTGCATTTGAATAATGCACGGATTGAGCAATTGATTGATCGGCTTTACAGCATGAACCGCGAGCTGGTTAGCATTGAAGGTAAGATTATGCGTCTGGCCGTTGAGTGTAAGGTTAAGCGCGAGGATTTCCTTAAAGAACATTATGGCAATGAACTTGATCCTGCATGGTTGCAACGTGTTGGGACGTTAAAGGGTAAAGGCTGGGCTGCTTTTACTGAGAAACATGGCGAAAAAGTTCAAAAAATGCGCGACCATATTGCATTGATTTCCGAGGATGCGATGCTGCCGATTGGTGAATGGCGCCGCATTGTCGGTACGGTTCAAAAAGGTGAAAAAGAAGCTGCACGCGCGAAAAAAGAAATGGTCGAGGCGAATTTGCGTTTGGTGATTTCGATTGCGAAAAAATACACAAATCGCGGTCTTCAATTTCTTGATTTGATCCAAGAGGGTAATATCGGTTTGATGAAAGCCGTTGATAAATTTGAATATCGCCGCGGTTATAAATTCTCGACCTATGCGACATGGTGGATCAGGCAGGCGATTACGCGTTCTATCGCAGATCAGGCGCGGACTATCCGCATTCCTGTGCATATGATTGAAACGATCAATAAACTTGTGCGCACCTCTCGTCAGATGATGCATGAAATTGGTCGCGAGCCAACACCCGAAGAATTAGCTGAACGCCTACATATGCCTTTGGATAAAGTTCGTAAGGTTTTAAAGATCGCGAAAGAGCCTGTTTCTCTTGAAACACCAATCGGGGATGAAGAAGATTCGTCGCTGGGTGATTTCATCGAAGATACAAATGCGATTTTGCCGGTTGATAGTGCCATTCACTCGAACTTGCGTGAAACAACAACGCGCGTGCTTGCCTCACTGACCCCGCGTGAAGAGCGTGTTCTTCGTATGCGTTTTGGTATTGGTATGAATACCGATCATACTTTGGAAGAAGTTGGGCAACAGTTCCACGTGACGCGTGAACGTATTCGTCAGATCGAAGCAAAAGCGTTGCGTAAGCTGAAGCATCCAAGCCGTAGCCGTAAATTGCGCAGCTTTCTTGATACTTAAAGTATTCTACTTATATTTTTCGGGGAGGAGCTTAATCAGGCTCCTTTCATCTGTTTTTATAAATTCTTATAAGGAGGATGTTCAAATGAATATTGTTAAACTTACATTATTATTGGTGTGTGTGTTGATGACTTTTTCCGGTGTCTCTGTTGCCGGAGAACCGAAGCGTTTAAAGAAAAGTGAGGTTGCAGCCTTTATTGGATCTCAAAAGGTATTGCATTCTTTATCCGAGGAAATGAAAGCGGCAGGCGTTGTTTCATTCTTTAAGTATGACCCTAAATTAATAGCTCAAAAAAATATGCCGATATTTGTTGAAAATGTTCGCATTATGCAGAAAGATACGCCTGCCTATTATGATAGACTTACGGTGATTGTTACCGGATACTCACATAATCCGACTGTGGAGAACACCCCCGTTTATCGTTTTACCAGTGCCGAGGATTGGGCGAGTATTGGTGATCGGGTGATGTTGGCGCATTTTACTGAAAACTCTACGGCAACGCAGACAGGATACGATGATTTGATATCGGCGTTACCGCCGGGTATGCTGGATAAGCTGGATCCTGAACGTCGGGCGATTGTTGAAAAAAATCTGGATTTGTTGCGCTCTGCACAAAATGTTCCGGAAGCTGATAAAAAACTTGTTGAAAGTTTTGAAGAAAGACTTAAGAAAGTGCTCTTTGAAATGGTTGCCGCTACTCCGTGAAACACGTTGAGTTCCATTGCGTTTTGAAATTTTCTTAAAAAGTTGATTTTATACACAGAATATGTGACGCTTCGCGATATAAAAATAATATCGAACAATGGAGAGTTTAATGTCTAATTTTACTTTAGCTGAATATATATGGCTGGATGGTGCCCTACCTACACGCCAATTGCGTTCAAAAGCGCGTGTCGTGGATTTGGGGTCAAAGCCATCGATTGAAGATTTCCCGGAGTGGAGCTTTGACGGATCATCAACATTGCAAGCAGAGGGAAGCGATTCTGATTGCATCCTTAAGCCTGTATATTTTGTGCCTGATCCTATTCGCGGCGACGGCAATTATCTTGTTATGGCAGAAGTCTATAACCCTGATGGAACACCGCATGTCTCTAATTCACGCGCACAACTACGCGCTGTGCTTGATGCCGGTGCGGCAGAGCAAGACCCATGGTGTGGTTTTGAACAAGAATATACATTGTTTAAAGCGCGTCAGCCTCTTGGTTGGCCAGAGCAAGGTTTCCCCGGCCCTCAAGGCCCGTATTATTGTGGCGTTGGCGCGGATGAAGCCTATGGCCGTGATATTGTAGAAGAGCATGCACAAGCCTGTCTTGATATTGGTCTTCTATTTTATGGTATCAATGCGGAGGTTATGCCCGGACAATGGGAATTCCAAATTGGTTATCGTGGTGGAACCGAAGACGCGGGCGCAATGAAAGCATCTGATGATGTTTGGATTGCGCGTTGGTTGTTGTATCGCATTGCCGAAGATTATGGTGTAACCGTTTCTATACATAACAAGCCTATTTTAGGCGATTGGAATGGTGCAGGAATGCACACTAACTTCTCTACAAATGATACGCGCGATAAGGCAAAGGGCAAAGAGGCTATTGATGCCGCAATCAAAGCATTGAGTGAAAAGCATCAGCAGCATATTAAACTGTATGGTCATGCGCTGGATCGTCGTTTAACGGGCGCGCATGAAACGTGTGATATCAATACGTTCAGAGCGGGCACTGCGGATCGCGGATGTTCTATCCGTATTCCACAATTGGTTGCTCAACAGGGCTATGGCTATCTTGAAGATCGCCGTCCGGGTGCAAACTCCGATCCATATCTTGTTTCTGCACGTTTGTGTACGACAATTTGCGGTGTTGATGAGTCTGTGATGACATTTACGTCATGGCCTCGTGAAAAAGCAGATAAGATTGCTGTTGCTGCGGAATAATATTCCAACATAATTATTATAAAAGGTGAGCTGTTATGCTCGCCTTTTTTATTGTTTAAAGCTGATCTTACATGAAATGTTAACCTTTTCCTGATAGAAAGGGGCAATGGCCTGTCTTGGCTATGTTTCTACACTGCGTATTTTTTGATAAATTTTAAAGTAATAAAAGCACAAAGCTAAAGGTGTAGCGATCTATATGGATGATATTGAACTGGTAGTAATAGACGAAGATGATAGTACGGTTATAAAGCCGGACGTTGATAACCTAGGCGTTGATAACGATGTCGAGGGTGTCGCGTTTGTTGTCGATGAGACTGAAATTGAAAACCTTGAGGCTATATCCGTAGAAATCGTTGAGGATAGTGTCGCCGCGCCTGACAATACAGGTACGGCATTACAAACAGTTGCAGGTGGTCTGCAGACAACAGGCGATCAAAAACAAAATGATGATCCAGGTAAAGGCCGTATGGGGGAACGTATGGTTTCCATGGGGCTTATTACCGAAGATCAGTTGAATGTTGCCTTACAGGAAAAGAAAATCTCCGGTAAAATGCTTGGGGAGATACTTGTTTCCCTTGGTTTTATTGAAGAAGATGCCTTGACGGTTTTCCTTGCTGAAACGTCTGGTTTTGGTGTCTTTGATCCTCGCAATACGATTGTTGATGGTGATGCCCTTGCTTTACTGGATAAAAATATAGCGGTGCAGCATCAAGTGTTACCTATTTTGCTGGATGAGGGTGAGGGTGAAGTTCATGTGGCGATGTCTGATCCTTATGATGTCGTTGCCTTAGATACATTACGCCGATTTTTGCCTAAAGGCATTCAAATCAAGCCTATGGTTACGACTTCGGCGATTTTGTCGGAAGCAATAGATGCGGCCTATGGCTATGCGAGCTCCATAAAAGGTATTATGGATGAGTTGGAAGAGGGCGGAGAACAACAAGATGTCGCTTCTCTGGATGAAAGCGAAGCATTCACCCATCCGATTGTGCGTCTTGTTAATGCGCTGGTTTTTGACGCTGTTAAACTTGGGGCGTCTGACTTGCATTTTGAGCCGGAAGATAACTTTGTTCGCTTAAGATACCGTTTGGATGGTGTTTTGTTTACTGCACAAATTTTGCATAAACAGCATTGGAGTGGGATATCACAGCGCTTAAAAATCATGTCCGAAATGAATATCGCGGATAAATTAACGCCGCAGGATGGCCGTTTTGGTATGAGTATTGGCGGGCGTGAAGCAGATTTTCGTGTGTCTTCTTTGCCAACTGTTCATGGTGAAAATATTGTTTTGCGGGTTCTTGATAAGAGCTCAAGCATTATGCCGCTCAGTGACCTTGGCTTTAGTGAAGCGAATATGGTCAAGATAGCCCATGCAAATTCAAAGCCCGAGGGCATTATTATTGTAACCGGACCAACAGGAAGCGGTAAAACAACGTCTCTTTATTCTATGTTGAATGAGATTAATGATGTTGAGGTGAATATACAGACATTAGAAGATCCTGTGGAATACACATTGCCAATGATTCGCCAAACGCACGTACGTGAAGGAATTCTTGAGTTTGCTGATGGTATTAAGGCCTTGCTCCGTCAAGATCCCGATATTATCTTTATTGGTGAAATTCGCGATAAAACTACAGCAGAGATGGCGTTGAAAGCCGCGATGACGGGGCATCAGGTTTATACATCTTTGCATACGAATGATTCTTTTGGTGCAATTCCGCGTTTGCTTGATTTAGGAATGAAACCCGGAATGATTGCCGGCGCGATTACCGCTGTCTTCGCACAGCGTCTTGCGCGACGTCTGTGTAAGAGTTGCAAGATTGAATATACAGCGGATGCGCATGAATGCGAAATTTTAGGTGTTGATGTGGCCGATGCCCCTCAAATATATAAAGCACCTGAAGATGGATGCAGTGCTTGCATGAATAAGGGCTATAAAGGGCGCGTTGCGGTTGTTGAGATCCTTTTATTTGATGAAGATCTGGACGAAATTGTGGCAAAGAATGAATCAAAAGCAGAATTAAAAGCACTTGCGTTAAAAAAGGGCTTCAAAAGTTTGCGAGACGATGGCATTCTAAAAGTGTTGGAGGGTATTACTGATTTTGCTGCATTGGCAAAAGTTGTTGATCTCAGAGTATAGTTTCCTTCGTCTTGAGTTTTTCTAACTAAATTTGATTTTTAACTTAAATAAGGTGCAGAGCATCGAACGTTATAAGTACAGAGCTGTCAATGTGAGAGGTCGCCCGGTTCGGGGGACTTTATCTGCTGTCAATGAAGTGGATTTATATAATCAGCTTCAAACTGCGGGACTGGAACTTGTTCAATGTTCTACCTTAAGCAAGAAAAAGACATTTTTATCCGGCCTTGCGCGGAATAAGATCCTACTAAGAGATCTTATTCAGTTTTTTATTCATATGGAGCAAATGCAAAGTGCTGGTGTGCCGTTGCTTGATGCTTTGTCTGATATTCGTGATGGTGCGGAAAATGACCAAATGCGCGATATGATGAGTGAGATACATCGTGATGTGCGTGATGGTGCGGCTTTGTCCGAGGCTCTGGATAAGCATCCGAAGGTTTTTAAGGCACTTTATATTTCTCTCATTCAATCGGGGGAAGATACAGGGGATTTAACCTCCGTTTATCTGCAATTGGTGCGTTACTTGAAATGGGTTGACGCGATGCAGACAAAAGTTAAGAAGGCAACGCGTAGCCCGATGATTACAGGGGCTGTTGTTATGGGTGTTGTTACTTTTATGATGAGTGTTGTGGTGCCGCAAATTGTTGGGTTCTTGAAATACCTTGATCTTGAATTACCGTGGTTTTCAGTATGGCTGATTGCAACATCCAACTTTTTTGTGCAGCCACAGTTCTATATATTGGGTTTGCCAGTCTATGGTATGATTATTGTATTGCTGACGCCTATTCTCATCGCTGTCTCATTTATAACGTTGAGAAAATCATCTGATACTGTTGCATATAAGATTGATTCGCTGCTTCTTGTTGCTCCTATCGCTGGAAATTTGATTAGAAAGATAACAATCGCACGTTATTCACAGACTTTTGCATCGCTTTTTGCCAGTGGTATTGATGTCATCGGTGCATTGAAATCCGCGCGAAAAACAGTCAGTAATCTTGCGCTTATTGATGCAATGGAAGGGGTCGAAATATACGTCCAATCCGGCAGCCCGCTTTCCGATGCGCTGAATGCTTCGGGTGAATTTCCAAGCATGGTTATACGTATGGTGAAGATCGGAGAGGAATCCGGTAATCTCGCTGTCGTGCTGGATCAGGTCTCGGAATTCTATACAAAAGATGTCGATGAGGCGATTGATGCATTAATTGAGATGATTCAACCGACATTAACCATTATACTTGCGTTGGTGATTGTCTGGATCGCTGCTGGGTCTTTAGGGCCTATCTATATGAACCTGGGTAATATGTCCGATTTTTAATTTTTGAGTGTTTTTCACATGTCTTTATCTATTCTAGCACCATCAAGAACGATCCTCATGATTTCGGATGAGGCACTTCTCATCTACACTGTAGATTCCAAGGGTGTGAAGTTTATTGAGGCGGTGCCATGGTCTGCCGATGATTTCGAAGACAGTGTGGCGATTATTATTTCTAAGGATTGCGGCGGAAAGCCGGTTCTTATCCTTAATGATATGGTTGAACAGCACTATAGAAAAGAAAAAGTGCCCCATGTGAGTGCTTTGGATAAGCAGAGCATTGTTAAAAGAAAGCTGAAAGTAGCTTTTCCGAATTATCCTGTGCGCGCGGCGCTTCCTTTGAAGGAAAAAATAAAGAAAACGGCAAACTCGTTAGGCGGGGATGTCTACATTTTTGCAGCAGTGCCGGCCAGCGATTCTTTCACAAAAACAATGAATGCGACGCGTTTGTCCTTGGCTCCTGTGGCAGGCTTTTGTTTATTGCCCGTTGAATCCTCTGATATGATTAAGAAATTGTCGGATAAGCTCTCTCCAAAGGGGGAGGATAAGCCGCACTGGACAATATTTATGGGGCAGCATCAAAATGGCGGCTTACGTCAAATTGTTATCCGTAATGGTGAACTTGCTTTAACACGGATGACGCCGATTGCGGAAACTGATGATGACCCTGTCTTGTGGGCAAAAGATGTCTATCAGGAATTTCAAGCTACGATGAGTTATTTATCGCGTTTTGGTTTTGATTCGTCTGATGGATTAAATGTCATACTAATATCCGAGCCGGGAACTGGGGATCTCGTCAGTGAGTTAATAGATGCTCCGTGTAATTTCTATTCTCTTACATCCGACGATGCTGCGGATTCTTTAAAGTTAAATTTGGGCACTGGGAATACCGCATATCACGCAACTGCGATGCATTTGGCGTGGATTGGCCGTAAAAGCCGTTTCATTTTGCCGATGAAGGCAAAGCAGATTGACCGTGTATCCCAGCCGCGGCAAATGGCAGCCCTTGCCTCATTCTTTATGATCTTCTTGAGCGTTTTCTTGGGGTATCAATTTTTGAATAGTATGCAGTCCATCTCTGAAATAAAAACCGATATAGATGATATCTCTCATCGTAAGGGGCAGTTGGACTTGCAGTATAGTAAAGAGGTGAAACGTAAGACAGATTTGGGTTATAATATTCAGCTCATACAAAGCTCTTTGGCTGTTTACAATTCTTGGGAGCATAAGCAGATAAATATTTTACCGTTATTTTATAATATTGGTGTGGCTTTGGGGCGTGATATGCGCATAGATCGTTTTGATCTTAAGCGCGGGAAGCGCGGCGGCTTGGCGCAAAGAATTCTCAATGGTGGCTCAGAGAGCCCTTTATTTGTTGCCAATATGCAAATGACATTTCCAAGCACAACAAATGCGAAAAAAGGGAATGCAGAGGTAAGGTCTTTGAGCGTACGTTTGCAGACAGCCCTTCCGGATCACGTCATTAACGTTACAAAATTGCTTGAAGATTATGAATATAGCGAAGAAATCGTTGTGGAAACGGGTGATGCGAAGAAAAATTCTGTTTCACAGGATTATGTGGCAGAGATTAGTATTGAGGGGCCAGAACAATGATACAGGTCATCGGAATTAAGCGAATAATCATTTTATTTATACTTATAAGTGTGAATGTCGCTTTGGCTGCCGGAGTTTATTTATATGCAATGCCGGAAGAAGAAATGTCAGAGCGTCGTCTGCGCACTTTACGATCACAAGTGAATGCCGTTCAGTTCGATATTGATCGTATGCAAATTGAGTTTGAGCAGTTGGACCAACAACAAGATCGTTTCGATGCGCTGAAAGCCAAAGGGTTATTCTCAGCGCAGGGACGCAGTGAGGCCAAAGTATTTTTGAGTGTTATCCAAGATAAATCCAAAGTAATATCTGCGGTTGTCAGTGTTAAGCCTGGTTTTGTTCAAGACAATGCGGAGGCTAAAAAAGCCAATCATAAAGTGTTGATGAGCCCGATCGAAATTAAACTGGAAGCATTTGATGATGCGTCTGTTTATCGGTATATTGAATTGGCAAAGCGTTCTTTTCCGGGGCATTTGTCTTTGGATGGGATAAAAATAAACCGTACACGGGATGTCAGTTCGCCCGTTTTGCGTGCAATCGCATCGGGAACAAACCCTGTTTTGGTGAGTGCAGAAATTTTAATGTCGTGGCGCACGATTATTCCTGAATCTCAAGTCATAATGAAAAAATCTCAGTAAGGGGTTGGATCAGTAAGGATATGATTATGAAACATAAGACAAAGATATTTTATACGGCTTTCCTCATCGTGCTGGCTTTTGTTGCTGTCGGTCAGCCCTTTGGCGCACATGCGCAAGATGGTCATAATCGTGGTACAATGACTGCACCTAAAACCGTTGCAAATCCTAAGTTTTCTATTGAAAGAATCCCTTCTTTATTTTTTACTTATTGGCAGTTTAAGGCAATTTTAGAGGCACAAAAATCGAGAGGTGTTGTTCGTCCCCCGACGCAGGCAGAGCTTGATGCTCTGGATAGAGGTGATGATTTTGAGCCGGATCCGGGTCCACGTGACATCACTTTGGGCGGTATTCTTTATACAAAAAAGAACGAATGGGTTATTTGGATTAATGGGCAGCGTGTTACGCCTGACGCGGTTCCGAAAGAGGTTCTCGATCTTCAGGTCTTTGAAGATTACATTGAGATTAAATGGTTGGATGAATATACCAAGCAAATATTTCCCCTACGTCTACGTGCGCATCAGCGCTTTAACCTTGATGCCAGAGTTTTCCTTCCCGGATAGGGGAACAACGATTTCGATATAAAATTTACAAGTAAGGCTAAGACCGTGAGTAACCCCGCACTGCTTATTGAAAATGTCTGCGTTGCATATGCAGGAAAATCAGCCATTAATGATATTTGTTTGACTGTTCAACCAGGTGAAATATTTGGTTTGATGGGGCTTAATGGTGCGGGGAAAACAACGTTAATCAAATCTATTTTGGGCTTGCGTGAGCAAGATCACGGGCAAATTTCTATATTTGGACAAAATAAAACGAGTAAACAGAGTAAAGCCCAACTGTCTTATTTGCCGGAAAAATTTGAACCTCCGTGGTTTTTGACCGGTATGGAGTTTTTGCGGTTTTCTCTACAGCTTTATAACCAGAAATTCGATAAGGGTGAAATGATTGCGGCGGCGCAGGCTTTGGCCTTAGATACAGATGCACTTAACCGACGCATGAATACCTATTCCAAGGGGATGCGTCAAAAACTTGGTTTGATGGGTACGATGTTGACCGGTTGTTCACTGTTTATATTGGATGAGCCGATGAGCGGTTTAGACCCCTTGGCGCGTTCTCTGGTTAAAAAAATGATTAATGAGATGAAAGATAAAGAGCGCACAATTTTCTTAAGCTCTCATATCCTGGCGGATATGGATGAGATCTGCGATCGCGTTGCTTTACTGCATGAGGGCGAAATCCTTTATGTTGGGACAACTGATGGTTTGAAAAAACAAACTCATACAGATAATCTTGAACAAGCATTTCTTGAATTCATTGAGCATAAAGACGCCGCGTGATACAATAACTTTGTATTTGTAGCGTAATTGATTCGCTTTTCTTCTCTGTCCATTCGGGCACTTTCACTGAAAGACCAAATAATATGTCTGTGTTATTTTCTTCTTCTCGTTCTCTATGTGCATTTTACGTTGTGACGTTGGGTGTTTTTATTCTCCCTTTTAACGGCTGGGCGCAAAGCACCCCCATTGTTATAGATGGTCCGCATGTAACAGTTCCGGCGTTGGATGGCTTGGATACAGAGGATGGAGATAATAAAACACAGAAAGATAATAATGCTGCGGCGGTGTCTTCCGACGGTGTTGCTGTGGATGTCGGGGATGGCACCTTTTTTGATGCCAACAATCTTGTCCCTCAGGGGCAAATGGCTGGTGATGGACCGGTTAATGTTAATCCGGTGACGCAACCTGCTTCCAAATACGTGGTGGTTACAAAAACTCATGGGGCGAATACGAAGGCGGCGCAGATTGTTTCTGCAGAGCGTGCGTTGGCTTTGGGGCGTTATGATTCTGCACTTCAAATGTTTGATGGGCTTTATGCCAAGAATAAGAAAGATGTACGTGTTTTGATGGGGCGCGCTGTCGCACTTCAAAAGTTGGAGCGTTTTGATGAGGCGATGGGGATGTATGAGTCTTTGTCCAAAGTTAATCCTGATAATCTTGAGGCTAAGGTGAATATGCTGGGGCTGTTGGGTACGCGCTATCCTGCTGTTGCTTTACGTCGTTTGATGGATTTGCATAAGAAGAACCAAGGTCATGTTGGTTTGACGGCGCAGGTCGCAATCGTTGCGGCACAAACGGGCGATACCGCGATGGCTTTACGTTATTTGGGGATGGCTGCAAGTATGGAGCCGCAAAATGCAAATCATGTGTTTAATATGGGTATTATATCGGATAGAGCGGGGCAGGCGAAGCAAGCTGTTTCTTATTATGAGAAGGCCTTGGAAATTGATACAGTCTATGGCGCGGGGCGTACAATTCCACGTGCTTCGGTTTATGAGCGTTTGGCACAAATTCGCTAATTCCTGTCTCTTTAGGTCGGAATTATTATGTTTTATATAGAGATTTTTACAGTCATATGCCTTGGTTTGGTTCTGGGGAGCTTTTCTACGGCGTTGATCTATCGTGTGCCGAAGAAATTACCATGGGGGGCAGAGCGCTCAGCCTGTCCTAAATGTAAAGCCAACTTAGGTGTTCTGGATTTAGTGCCTGTTCTTTCATGGTGTTTGTCCGCTGGAAAATGCAGACATTGTTCGGATGAAATATCGGCTGTATACCCTTTAACAGAAACCGTTAGCGGCGCATTATGTGTTTTCATTTACCTTGTTTACGGTTTGAATATTTCTTCATTATTTCTGATGGCGAGTGTTCCGTTTTTAATTGCTCTTTGTGTGATTGATTTAAAGTATATGATTTTGCCGAATCAGCTCGTTTTTATTCTCATGGGGATAGGGGGGGCGCGTTTGCTTTATTTATTCTCTTTAGATGAAAATTTTCAAACAACAGATATCTTGACGGTTTATATTACAGGGGCGTTTGCTTATGGATTTATATCGTGGTTTCTTGGCTTTGTTTTGACTAAAGTTTTAAAGAAAAACAGCCTAGGGTTTGGCGATGTTAAGTTTTTCATGGTGGCTGGATTATGGCTTGGAATTTACGCTTTACCTTATTTCATGATACTGTCGGGGACGCTGGCGATTGTCTTTGCACTTGGTTGGCGCATGGCCTTTAAACAGGATGTTTTTCCCTTCGGTCCGGCGTTGATTGTATCTTTTTATTTTTTATTGTTACTGCAAGGTTTTTTTTAATTTTAAAATAGGGTGGATATAGCTGAAAATGTTTACTTTCCCTTCATCTTATTCCTATAAAACTATATACTGTTAAGCATACACATTAAAGGAGACCCTCTTTGGATCTTACACAACTTCTCGCTTTTACCATGCAAAATGATGCATCTGACTTACACTTAAGTGCAGGTAGCCCGCCGATTATTCGCGTTAGTGGAGAGATGAAACGGGTAAAAGCCGATGCACTTGGCAGTGATGATATTCGCACGATGCTTTACTCTGTTATGACCGAAGATCAGCGCGCAGAATATGAAAAGAATATGGAACTGGATTTCGCGATTGCATTGGGCGATAAGGCGCGTTTTCGTGTGAACGGTTTTACAACGCGTCTTGGCGCGGCGGCCGTGTTTAGAACAATTCCAACGGTTGTACCAACAATGGAAGAACTTGATCTTCCACCGGTGATGCGTCGTTTCGCAGATCTTGAAAAGGGGCTTGTTCTTGTGACTGGTCCGACCGGTAGTGGTAAATCAACAACCTTGGCCGCGATGGTCAACCATATTAATACACATCATTCAAAACATATATTGACGATTGAAGATCCCGTCGAATTTTTTCATTCCTCGAAAAAATCCCTTATCAACCACAGGGAGGTCGGGCAGGATACCCATACCTTTTCGCGGGCTTTGAAAAGTGCGCTGCGTGAAGATCCTGATGTTATTTTGGTCGGGGAAATGCGTGACCATGAAACGATATCCTTGGCGTTGACTGCTGCGGAAACGGGGCATTTGGTTTTTGGTACATTGCATGCAAATTCAGCGTCTAAAACAATTGATCGTATTATTGATGTGTTTCCGGGTGAGGATAAGGAAATGGTACGCGCCATGCTTTCTAGTTCGATACAGGGCATCGTTGCGCAAACACTCCTTAAAAAAGAGGGCGGTGGACGTGTCGGGGCATTCGAAGTGCTGGTCGGTACGAACGCGGTTCGAAATCTTATTCGAGAAAATCAAATTCCACAAATGTTCTCTATGATGCAAACAGGCTCGCGCTATGGCATGATTACTATGGAAGATGCTATACAAAATCTTCTGGATGGCGGGATCATTAGCAAGGAAGAGGCGCGCCGCGCCGTGATGAAAAGTTCAGATGAATCTGAAGAGCGCGACGATGAATATGCTTCGACGGCTTTGGGCGGTGGCAAAATGCCAACGGAAGATGACGGTTATGATATGAATGCGGGTGGAGATACTGTCTCTATTAACCCTAAGAAAAGTGAAGAAGGATATTCATTTTGAGTGCACCACTAATTTTTACATACCTTAGTGCAATGAATAAGCATGAAGCCAGTGATATGTATCTTACTGTTGGCTTTCCGCCGACATTGCGTGGTGATGAAGGGCTGATCAAGCTGACGGATGAAATGCTTTCTCCGGATGATATTAACGAGATTTTGGCATCGATGTTGACCAGTCGCCAGCGTCGAGATTTCGATGTCCAGATGGAGCTGAATACCGCCCTTGATATGGGGGAGCACGGACGCTTTCGTATTAACGTTCTTCGCCAAAGGCAATTTCCAGCCTTGGTTATCAGACGCATTGTCTCTGAAATCCCAAGTTTTAGTGCGCTAAGATTGCCTAAAATCCTTGAACATATGGTAATGGAAAAGCGGGGGCTAATCCTTGTGACCGGGATGACCGGATCGGGGAAATCAACAACATTGGCTGCGATGATCGATCATCGCAATAGAAGCAGTGCCGGACATATTATTACGATTGAGGACCCAATAGAGTTTTTTCACGAGCATAAGGGGTGCGTCGTTACACAGCGTGAGATTGGGGTCGATACTGAGTCGTTTGCAACGGCGATGAAAAACTCTTTGCGTCAGAGACCTGATGTTATTCTGGTTGGGGAGATTCGGGATCGCGAAGTTATGGAACAGGCTTTGGCTATCGCGGAAACCGGCCATTTGTGCTTGGCAACAATTCATACAAACAATTCCTATCAGGCGATTGAGCGTATTGTTAATTTATTTCCTGAAGATGCCCATAATCAGATTCGTTTGAATTTATCGATGAATTTGAAGGGGATTATTTCGCAACGCTTATTGCCCAGTGTTGGTGGTGGGCTTGCGCCTGCGATTGAGGTGCTGATTAATCAAGGTCTGGTGCGAGAGTTGATCTTGAAAGGGGAAATAGGAAAAATACATGATGTGATGGAACAAAATAATTCTATCGGGATGTCTACCTTCGATCAGTCGCTTATGCTTTTGTTTATGGATGATTTGATTACCGAAGATACGGCAATTACAAATTCCGACAAGCCATCTGATATGAAAATAAAAGTGCAACAGGCTAAAATGGTGCAAAGCTCACATGGGGCAACAAGTCGTGATGCTCTGGGCGGTGTTGATACTTCACGTATATCGTTTAGCGAGTAATTAGAAAAATGTGCGTTTTTTGCCTTTGCCAAGGTTATGCACAGATCTTATTCCCAAATAAAATAAAATAAAGCATAGTTTGCATGTATTTATGCTCTTATTATAAGTACTAGAATCATTCGCTGGCGTTTCCTGCTGGTTTATTTATCATCATTATATCAAGATTTTGGAGTATTCTGAAACATGTCTTCTTTTAGTATTGTAAAACCATTTATTCAAAACAAGTGGGTTAAGTTTTCACTTATTGCATGTGCAAGTATTACACTTTTATCTTGTGATCTAGCGGCAAATTATACGAAAACAGACCGTGCTGCTAACATAGAGTTTCAGGATTTCAGAGATGGCCTGTCAGAAAGACTTCCGGAAGTCACGGCTGACGATAAAAACGCGTCAATGGCGTCTATCCCTGCATTGCAACCCTACATATCGGCAACACCGGAAAGCATGAAATCCGTGCCATTGGTGTCTGTTTCTGTAAACCAGACCGTTCCACTAAAAGATATTTTATACGAATTGGCGACGCAGGCCGAATATGATTTGGAGCTGGATCCCAGTATTCGTGGTTCAATCATCTTTACGGCGCGTAATAAGCCGTTTGATCTTGTGATTGAGCGTATTTGTGCGATGGCAGGGCTGCGCTATAAATTTGAAGATTCATTTTTGCGCATTGAGCTTGATACACCTTATATTAAAAATTATAAAATCGATTATTTGAGTTTTATTCGCTCCAATAGTGGTAACGTCAGTACGACTGTTTCCGTTGTTTCCGGTGAAGGCGCGGATACAGGATCCAGCTATATAGCATCTTCCGAGAGTACATCTGACTTTTGGGGAGAGCTTGAGCTTAATCTTGAACAGATCTTGGACGGTGTTTCGACAGGTGGTCTGAAAACCAAGCGTGATCCTAGAATTACTGTGGCAGAGAAAAATCCGAATGTTGGAGCTGTTGCGCCTCAGCAAGATGGTGATGGTGTAACTGTTCAACCGCCTGAAGTTGTTTTGAATGTTGAGTCCTTGCCTATTGATGATGATCTGGACACTGCCGATGATGAAGATGGCAATGGTTCCGCGTTCAGCTTAAACAAGCAAGCAGGTTTGATTAGTGTGTTGGCATCAGAGCGTGGGCACAAAGATGTTGAAAAATATCTGACTGAGATTCGTCGCTCTATTACGTCACAGGTTTTGGTTGAAGCTAAAATATTTGAAGTTACCCTTAAGGATGAATATATTAATGGTATTCAATGGCAGGCTCTAACCCAAAATGGTCGAGGGGTTGTACGGTTTCTTGATGGCACGCCGGGGGCTTTGTTAGGCGCGATCACAACACCAGGCGGAAGCGTTGCAGAGACGTCGAACTTCGGTATCGGTTATGTCGGGAGTGATGTTGGTGCCTTTATTGAAGCTATATCAGGGTTTGGTACAGTTCGCGCATTAGCCAGCCCACGTTTAACGGTTATGAATAACCAATCGGCTGTCCTTAATGTTGCAACAAATCGCGTGTTCTTTGAAATCGATTTGAACAGAGAAACTGACGATGACACCGGCGATGTGACATTAGAGATTGATACAGAGATCAAAACTGTTCCTGAAGGGGTTCTGATTAATGTTCAGCCATCTATTAATCTTGAAGACAGAACAATCTCTATGTTTATTCGTCCAACGGTCACCAATATTGTAAATACTGTGCAAGATCCTTCGATTGCTCTTGTGGGGGCGGGGCTTATTACCTCGGTGATACCAGAGGTGAATGTGCAGGAAATCGATACAGTTGTGCGGGTCAATTCAGGGCAGCCAATTGTAATGGGTGGCTTGTTACAAGACAGGGTCGTGAGCAAGGAAGAATCAGTACCTGTTTTGGGCGAAATACCTGTCTTTGGTAATTTATTCCGGACACAAGATGATCTTATTTCCAAGACCGAGTTGGTTATATTCTTGAAGGCGACAATTCTAGATTCTCCTGCGGATACGATTCATAATACGGATCGGGATTTATATAAAGCATTCTCAGGTGATAGAAGACCATTTAAGTTATAATATCTTCTCCTTCAATCTTATATGTTTATTGCGTTAATTATAAAGTATCGACATGTCTTTTCCTCTTGTTAAATATGTTTTGATCGCTGCCTTTCGGGATCGCTTGATTTTGTCTTTGATTGTTATCTTGTTACTTGGCAGTTCACTGGCTTTGTTCTTGGGGAATGCGGCGGTGATTGAGAAAGATCAATTCACAGTTATTTTTGCCGCGTCGGGCCTGCGTTTTATCTCCGTCTTTGGGCTTGTTCTTTTTGTTGTCTTCTTTATTCGGCGTTCCTTTGAGGGTAAAGATATAGAGTTTTTGCTTTCCAGACCAATTGGACGGTTGCAGATTATTTTTTCATACGCGCTATCCTTTTCATTGCTTGCGGTCTTTATGGGCTTGACGGTTGGACTTGCGGTTTACGCCGTTGCGCCGCATTTATTCGGCGCGGGGCATATTTTGTGGATTACAAGCATCATCGTAGAGAGCATCATTATGGTGAATGCCGCGTTATTCTTTTCAATGTATATATCCAGTTCGGCAACCGCGGCCTTAGTCACGTCGGGATTTTATGTCTTGGCGCGGATGATGGGGCAATTACTCGGCATCACGGACTCTGGGTTGGTTGAAAGTACGGGGATCTATGCGATGGCATTGCAAATGGTCTCTGTTATTATGCCGCGCCTTGATTTGATGGGGCAATCATCATGGTTAATTTATGGCGCGGAGGGCAGCGCCATTGGTATTACCTATATTATCGGGCAGGGCGTCGTGTTTTCTGCTTTGGTGTTATTGGCGGCATCATTGGATTTTCTGCGTCGGCAATTTTAAGAAGAGGATGAATATTGATGTCTCTGTCTTCTCGGGATAAACAGGTTCAGTTGTGTTTGGCCGTTGTACTTTGCCTTAATATTATATTTTGGTTCTCAGGTCGGGATATTCAGGCACATTGGGATAATGTTCCGCCTGCACCGGCGCAAAAATATGCCGCAGCTTACGGTATGGGGGATGCTGGTTTTGCGTATCGTCTGAATGGGATTATGTTACAAAATTTAGGGGATACGGGCGGGCGCGTTACGTCTTTGGATGATTACAAATATGATGATTTGACCAAGTGGTTCTTTTTGCAAGACTATCTTGACCCTCGTTCTGATTATACGCCTTATCTGGCGGCATATTATTTTGGCAGTGTTCAAACACCTGAGAAATTCCGCCCTGTCCTCGATTATCTCCAAAAAGTTGGTGAGCAAGCAGAAGGGCAGAAATGGCGGTGGTTTGCGCAAGGGGTGTTCTTAGCGCGTTATCAGTTACATGATTTGAACAAAGCCTTGGAGATGGCAAACATTCTGGCGAGCACAAAATATGATAAAGCGCCCGGTTGGGTGCGGCAGATGCCTGCATTCATTATGACAGAAAAGGGTGAGAAGAAGGCGGCTTATGCTTTGCTGTTAGAAATTTTAAAGACCAGCGCCGCCGATCTTCACCCCAACGAGGTGAACGCCATGAAGGCCTATATTTGTACTCGTACATTAAGCAAAGAAGAAGCAGCGGTAAATCCACTTTGTGAAGGGCCGTATTAATCGCTTTATATAGAGGGCAATAGCGTCTATCCTGCATAGTTATTATGAACAATATACTTTTCACCATTCCAGAAGTTGTTTCCTTGATAGGCGTGTTTCAATGCGTTTATTTGTTGGTGTATGTCAGCTTTCGCGCAGGTAATCTTGTTCGTGTTATTCTGCCCGTTCTTTATTTCCTAATTCTTGGCACGGCCTTTTTTATTGATTTGGCGCGCGGGTCTATTGCGGATATTACGCCGTATTATGACGTGATTAGCTGGACAAGCTGGTCGCTTGGTACACCGCTTAGCGTTCTTTTGATTATACAAATGTCGCACATCACCAAATTACCTTCCCTTGTGAATTGGAGTATCTTGCTGGTTACGCCTCTCGCTTTGGCTTTTTCTGTTTTTATAACGCGGTATGTGGCGCCATCATGTGGCGGTATTTTGACGTGTCCTGACTTTCTTGCATGGTTGAATGTGTCGGGGTTGGTTGCAGGGGCGATCAGTTTGCTGGCGATTTGGGGGCATCGTAATATATTCTCGGATGTACGTAGCCAAAAAGCCGGACAGGAAAGGTATTGGCTTATTTTATCACTTATTATCGTCAATATATTCTTCCTTGCGCTGACGGCATTCCATACAACGGGCTATGATCTCAGTCTTAATATCTCTTTATTGCGCGCTATCCTTGGTTTGTCATTTGTTTATCTTATTTCGACCAGTCTGTTCAGGATATATCCCAATGCGTTATTCGCGTCTGCAAAAAGGCAGAGCAATGATGCTTTGAGTGTGGATGACCAAAGAATCTCTCAAAAAATTGAGGATCTCTTGCGGCTTGATAAAATATATCATGAGGCAACCTATTCCAGATCCGATTTAGCGCGAGAGTTAAACGTTGCCGAGGCGACGGTTTCACGGATTATAAACGTGCATTTCCAGAAATCATTTCCGCAAGTGTTGAATGAACGTCGTGTGGAGGATGCTAAAAGGCTGTTACTGGATACTGATGCCAGTATAAAAGTGATTGCAGAGGAGGTTGGTTTTAATTCTTTGCCGTCGTTTAACCGTGCCTTTAAAGATTTTTGCGGCCAAAGCCCGAGCGATTACAGAAAACACACCATAAAATAGTGTACCCCTCCATTTGGCGTACACTACATTTTGTCAGCATGACTGGTCACTTTGTTAAATTGACTTGCAGCACCTTAAAATTAAGCCTTTTTTCATTGTCTTTTGGCATTCTTAATCACATTGGGACTATGAGAGTTTATAAAAGACGTGTATGATTCGCCTGTGCTGTCCAGCACGTTCTTTTACTACTTTCTACTTAACAACAACTTTTTACAAATCTATATTTTAGGAGAAATACTATGAATACACGAATCCACGAATCCGTGCGAGATGAGAAGGGCTTCACCCTTGTTGAACTCGCAATTGTTATGGTTATTATTGGTCTGCTGATCGGTGGTATCCTTAAAGGTCAGGAAATGATCGCTAATGCACAGGTAACGGCAACTGTTGCACAAATTAAAGGTATCGATGCTGCAACGTCTACATTCCGTGATCAGTATGATGCTTTCCCAGGAGATATGAGAAATGCAAGCACACGTCTTATCGATTGTGCTACAGACCCATGCAATGATGGTGATGGAGATTCTCGTATTAATATTAATGTTGGTGCTGCTGGTGATGTTGATGATGAAGGTGCTTTTTTCTTTAATCAGTTAAAAGCGGCTGAACTAATCTCGGGCTTTGACGGTTCTGCTGTATATAACTTTGGTGCTGCTCTTCCTAGTGCATCAATGGGTGGTGGATATATGATTGGACATGCCGTTACTGGTACTACGTTATTCACTGCTGGCCTATTACGTCCTAGTCATTACTTGGTGTTAACTGGTGCGGCAATTGATGTTACGACAACATCTGGTATTGCTACTGCATCACAGGCTTCACGTATTGATCGTAAAATTGATGATGGTAATTCACAAACAGGCAGTGTTGTTTCTCAAACGGCGTGTGAAAACGGCGGTGTTTATGACGAAATTGATGTTGATTTACTTTGTAATATTGCTATCCGTATTCAGGGTTAATTTAAGTCTAACTAAAAATACAGAAAAGAGCCTGAATATCAGGCTCTTTTTTTATGCGTGGGATTTGGTGGCGAAGGGAATACGCGGATTATTTCTTTCCGCCCATCGCTTTTGCGATATTGCTTATCCCGCCCATGAGATCAATGGGAATGGGTAGAATGATCGTACTGCCCTTTGAATTTGTGAACTCGGACATTGTGCCAAGATAGCGCAGTTGCATTGTCTCGGGACGTTTAGCGAGGATTTCAGCGGCTTGATCAAGCTGTACGGCGGCCTGCAACTCCCCCTCTGCATTAATGATTTTCGCGCGTCTGTCACGCTCGGCCTCGGCTTGTTTTGCGATGGCACGTACCATGGTCGGGTCAATATCAACGTTTTTGATCTCAACATTTGTGACCTTAATGCCCCAGCCTTCGGTTTGCTGATCAAGTATTTTCTGAACATCTTTATTCAGTTGCTCCCGTTTGGACAGCATTTCATCCAGTTCATGCTTACCGAGGACAGAGCGCAGTGTTGTTTGCGCAAGTTGGCTGGTGGCCATGATGAAGTCTTCCACTTTATTCACTGCTAAGCCGGGGTCAACAACGCGGAAATACAAAACGGCATTCACTTTGACGGAAACGTTATCGCGCGAGATGATATCCTGTGAGGGGACATCTTGGGTGCGGATACGCATATCAACAATCAAAACGCGTTGTACACCGGGGATAATAATTTGAACGCCGGGGCCGCGGTTACTGGTATAACGCCCAAGCGTATAGATAACGCCGCGTTCATATTCCTGAATAATACGGACAGATGAAAACAGGACAATGACGAGAAATACTAGAATAGGTACAAAAAATGGCATATAAATTCTCCTTATAGATTAATATCTTAGTTGTATAAATGGCGTTAAACGGTGATTGTTAAATTCAGCTTTTTGATGGCGGATATAGTGACTGTATCATCAGGATTTAGGTTAATATCTGTGTTTGATTTGGCTTTCCATATTTCACCTTCATAACGCACAGAGCCACGCGTACCATTCCATTCCAGAATGCTGGCCTGCTCGCCGATCATGCTTTCTGTGCCGGTGACTTGCTTCATATTGCGCAGGCGTAAATGAACGATAACAACGATGGAAATAACCGATATCTCTATGAATGCAATGCCGAATAGAACGCTCCACCCTACAGGAATTCCAAAAATCAAATCTTGTCCCACTTGCAAGGCATAGCCGGCATAGATTGCAAGAACACCGTTAATGAAGAGCAATCCAAAGGAAATAATGCCGAGTTCGGCAATGATGAGCAGCGCACCGGCAACGTAAAGTGAGGTTGTTGCGCTCTCTATCGTAATCACACCCATTAAATGAAGTGCGATGATTAAGCTGGCGATCACGAGTGTTCTCCTTGGCGTTAATTATTATTTTTCGAGTGCGGCTATTAGAGCATCTCCCATCTCGGATGTCGAGATTTCCGTGCAACCATCAGCCATAATGTCGGGTGTACGTGTTCCTGAATTCAATACATCCTGCACAGCGGCCTCGATTTTATCGGCCAAATCACCTTGATCGAAGGAGTAACGCAAGCACATTGCCAAGCTCAAAATCGTGGCGAGGGGGTTGGCTTTGCCTTGTCCCGCTATATCAGGGGCAGAGCCGTGAACAGGTTCATATAATGCCGTTGTGCCTTGTACGCCCAATGAGGCGGAGGGCAGCATGCCCAGTGATCCGGTTAACATTGCCGCCTCGTCAGACAGGATATCGCCGAACAAATTATCGGTAACAATCACATCGAATTGTGATGGGTTACGCAACAGTTGCATCGCGCAGTTATCGGCGTACATATGTTCCAGTTCAACATCGCTGAATTCTTTTGCGTGGAGTGCTGTGACATCTTCGCGCCATAACAGTCCTGATTCCATGACATTTGATTTTTCGCATGATGTTACTTTGTTACTGCGTTTTTTGGCCAGATCAAAGGCAACGCGGGTGACGCGCTCTATTTCTGAAGTGGTGTAGACTTGCGTGTTTACGCCGCGTCTTTGCCCATTGCCTAAATCTTCAATGCCACGTGGCTCACCGAAATACACACCGCCTGTTAGCTCCCTCACGATTAAAATATCCAGCCCTTTAACAATTTCTGGCTTAAGGGATGATGCATCAACCAGTGCATCAAATACGATGGCAGGGCGCAAATTTGCAAATAGTTCCAGTTCTTTACGGGCTTTTAGAAGACCAGCTTCGGGGCGCAATGTATATTCAACATCTGCCCATTTAGGGCCGCCAACCGCGCCGAGTAATATCGCATCCGCTGCGCGGCATTCTTCCAGTGTTTCATCGCTGAACGGTACGCCGTACGCGTCAATAGATGCGCCGCCAATTAAACCGTCACGGGTTTCAATATTGATGTTTGTATTGTTGTTCAGCCATTCAATCAGCTTTTTTGCTTCTGCGAGAACTTCGGGGCCGATGCCGTCACCAGCCAAAATTTGTAAAATATAGTCTTTCATATTTTTTCTCCTACATCGTTATTTCGTCACTACCGTATTAAAATACGCCTACGTGCCTCATGCCTTGTAGGAAAGTAAATCTGTGTGACTAGGTTATTTAAATTTTTTATATCCAGGGTTTGTCAGTATTACGTGTTTTTTCAAATTCAGAGATCGCGTTATTCTTCTGCATTGTTAGGCTGATATCATCCAAACCGCCCAGCAAGCAATGCTTACGAAAAGGGTCTACATCAAAGCTGTATGAAAATTTATTGCCGCGTGTGATGGTTTGTTTTTCCAGATCAACTTCGATGATGGCATCAGGGTTGTTGCTGACTTCCTTCATTAAGGCATCAACTTGTTCTTGCGGTAATTCGATGGGCAAGATGCCGTTTTTGAAACTGTTGTTAAAGAAAATGTCGGCGAAGCTGCTGGAAATAATACAGCGGATGCCCATATCCAAAATCGCCCAAGGTGCATGTTCCCGCGAAGAACCGCAGCCGAAATTCTCGCCCGTAATCAGGATTTCCGCGCCTTTATATTCGGGCTTGTTCAAAACGAAGTCGGGGTTCTCTGCGCCTTGGTCATCATAACGAAGGTTGTAAAATGCGCTTACCCCAAGGCCTGTACGTTTAACAGTTTTTAGGAATTGCTTGGGGATGATGATATCTGTGTCGATATTAATCATGTTTAAGGGCGCGGCACGGGCGCTTAATTTTGTGAAGGCTTCCATTATTTTTTATCCTCAAACTGTGAGCTACTTTTATATTCCATCATTTTCATTTCTGCAAAGGATTCAAATAAATTCATATCAAAAATTTCCGCGCCTTTTTCTGCGCGCATGCGTTCTAACACGGCGGGAATTGAAATATCTCGATCCTCGAAATGCGGACGCCAAATGCGCCAGCCGTCATAAGCCTCGACAATTGCGGAGAGGCGTACGGGCAGGGAGAGCGCATCGCCAGCCACTTCATGTGTGCCATGCCCATCAATTTGTTCGTGATGGTTTGCCATGACATCAATCATCAAGTCTTTAAATGGGTGATCAATATCGGGGAGGTATTCCTGTACAATTTGTGCGCCCAGCAAGGTATGTGTACGGCGGTATTTCTTAAGGCTGTCTTGTGGCTTTTCTTCTGTATCCCATATATCCAGAGGCAGGTTCTTCTTGCCGATATCATGCGGCAGGATTGCCCAATACATATTATTGGCGATCACATCACTAAGCCCGATATGCAGGCAGGTTTTTTTCATGTTACCTGCGACGCGCTGTGCGTGCTCATGAAAGATATAGGTTATATCGTCGGGGCGCTCGCTGTCATAGGCTTTAAGCTGCGCCATCTCGTTCTCGATAAAGGGCTTAAAGACCGTTTGGCAGATTTCATCCGTGTCAAAGTCAAAATTGTCAGGCCAGTCTTTGGTGCTAGAGTTCCCGAACATCGGTTAGCTTTCCTGTGATTGCGGCGGCGGCGGCCATTGCGGGGCTTACTAAATGTGTGCGTCCTCCGCGTCCCTGACGACCTTCGAAATTACGGTTGGATGTCGATGCACAACGCTCACCCGGTTCTAACTGATCGGGGTTCATGCCGAGGCACATGGAGCAGCCCGGCTCACGCCAGTCAAAGCCAGCCTCGATCAGAATGTCGGCAATGCCTTCGGCTTCGGCTTGCGCCTTCACAAGGCCGGAACCGGGGACAACCATGGCATCTACACTGTCGACAACTTTCTTGCCTTTGGCGATGGCGGCGACTTCGCGTAAATCTTCGATCCGTGCATTGGTGCATGAACCAACGAAGACTTTATCGATTGCGATGTCTTGAATTCTTGTTCCTGCGGTTAAGCCCATATAGTCCAGCATGCGTTTAACTGATTCCTGTTTATTCGGGTCATCAAAATCGGATGGGGCAGGGACTTTGCCTGTGATGGAAACCACGTCTTCGGGGGTTGTTCCCCATGTGACGGTTGGGGTTATGGTGGTGGCATCAATGATGATTTCTTTGTCGTATATTGCGCCCTCATCAGAGAATAGGGTTTTCCAGTAGGCAATGGCTTTGTCCCAATCCGCGCCTTTTGGCGCCATTGGGCGGCCTTTCAAATAGGTGAAGGTCGTTTCATCCGGCGCGATTAAGCCAGCGCGCGCGCCGCCCTCAATCGACATATTACACACCGTCATGCGCCCATCCATAGAAAGAGCCTTAAACGCATCGCCATGATATTCAATCACATGGCCTGTACCGCCCGCCGTGCCCATTTCGCCAATAATAACGAGGATCATGTCTTTTGCGGTGACACCAACGGGCAAGTCACCATTAACCGTAACACGCATATTCTTGGCGGGGCTTTGGATCAGGGTTTGGGTGGCCAGAACGTGTTCCACTTCGGATGTGCCGATCCCAAAAGCCAGCGCGCCGAACGCGCCATGGGTCGATGTATGGCTGTCGCCGCAAACAATGGTCATGCCCGGTTGGGTAAAGCCTTGCTCCGGTCCTACAATATGGACAATGCCTTGGCGGCTATCGAGCAAATCGAACAATTGTACGCCGAATTCTTCACAATTTTGGCGTAAGGTCTCGATTTGGATGCGGCTGTCTTCTTCTTCAATCGGTTTTGATCGATCTGTTGTTGGCACGTTATGATCCATAACCGCCAGCGTATTTTCAAGCTTACGGACTTTACGACCAGCCATACGCAGGCCTTCAAAGGCTTGCGGTGATGTGACCTCATGTATCAAATGGCGGTCGATATAAATCAGGTATGTGCTGTCGTCACTTTGTTCGATAACGTGATCGTCCCAAATTTTTTGATATAAAGTGCGTGGTGCCATAGGTTTGCCCGTTCTCTACTCTGAATTATGCTTAGGTTAGGGTATAATTTGAAATATGCATTTTGTCGAGGTATAGGTTGAAAAAGTTGTTTTATGTTCATGCAAAAAGAGCCCTCGAAAACGGGGCTCTGATTTAAAATTTTTAAAGAATAGAAAACTGCTATTTTTTAGCGGCGGCTTTCTTTGCTTTCTTATCTTTTTTGGCAACAGTTTTATCAATGCCGTGTCCTGATGTACGTTCTGTAATACGGGCTTTTTTACCGCGAAGCTCACGAAGGTAGTACAGCTTGGCGCGTCTTACGCTGCCGCGACGGACAAGTTCAATTGAATCGATGCGGGTACTCCACAGCGGGAATACACGTTCAACACCTTCACCATGGCTGATTTTGCGCACGGTGAAACTTTCGTTGATGCCGCCGCCTTCACGAGAAATACAAACACCTTCATAGGCCTGAATACGCTCACGCGTACCTTCTTTGATTTTCACGTTCACTTTAACAGTGTCACCTGGACCGAAGTTTGGGATTTCTTTGGTTTCTTGGATTTTTTCGAGCTGCTTTGCCTCGAATTTTTGTAGTACATTCATTGTATTTTCCTTTTATCAGAGCCCGATTTCGGGGTTTATTCCGGCGGCTCAATTATATTTTTTAGCGGATCACTCCAATTCGCGCCATTTTTATAGTATCTGTCGGTAAAAAACAAGTTATTTTTTACTCTTTTTGTAACATTCCCAAAGATCGGGTCGGCGTTGCTGTGTCAGGCTTTCGGATTGTTCCAATCGCCACTCTTGAATGTTTTTATGATGGCCTGATGTTAGAACTTCTGGAATGGTGTGTGTTGCGCCTGCGTTGTCCGTCCATTTTGCGGGGCGGGTATAGTGCGGGTATTCCAGAAGGCCGTTGGAAAAACTTTCTTCATCGGGGGTGGTGTTATTGCCCATAACGCCCTTTAACAGGCGGATACACGCATCCATTAAAATCATTGCAGCAGGCTCTCCGCCGGATAAAACATAATCGCCGATGCTGATCTCCTCTATGTCATGCGCATCCAGTACGCGTTGATCTATGCCCTCATAACGTCCGCACAAAATGGTGAGGGCCTGTTCAGCGGAGAGTTCTTGCACCAGTTTCTGTGTCAGAGGCTTGCCGCGCGGACTCATATAAATGACGCGGCCTTGGTGCGCTTTTGGGATAGAGTGCAACGCAGCGTCAATAATATCGGCGCGCATCACCATACCCGCACCGCCGCCAAAGGGCGTGTCATCGACGTTTTTATGTGTGCCTGTTCCAAAGTCGCGAATATCGACGCATGCGTATGACCACACGCCTTTTTCCAATGCTCTGCCGCTTAGGGATTGTCCGAGGCTGCCCGGAAACATGTCGGGGAAGAGGGTGAGTAGATTGACGTGCCAATTCTTCATATGCTCAATAGACATAAAAAGCACAGTCGTAGCAAGTTGTTATTAACGATTCTTAGGCAGGGGGATTTGATTTATTTATGCTAAATCATGTATACTGCTTAAAAAAAACAGGGTGATAAATGCGTTATTCAATATCAGTCAACAGCTATTCTATCGTTGCCGATAAATTCGTTCATAATGAAATTGTGTTTAAAGATGCAGGTACGAATGAGATATTCCATCTGAATGGCGGCTCGTTTGACAAAGAAGATGGCGGGAACATAGAATTCTCTTTTCTGTCTGACGATGATACTTTGCGCGCTTTTTTAAGTGATCAGTCCTTTAATACAAGGAATGAAGGGATGGGCGAACCCTTGCATTCGGAAGTTTTATTTGCAAGTGATGATGGGCGCGCCTTTCAAGAGAAGTTCGTGAAAGCGTTGGAAGCAGGCGTTTTTATTAATTCTCAAGGCCTTGATTATGTGCCGTTTAATATTTGTGAAAAAGAACAAAATTCAAATTCTGTTGCTGCAACAGTTTTACATGTTATGGAACTGGAATATGATGCGTCTGATCATGGTTTCATCGCACCGGGAGATGATGACCTTCTTTGGGCGGAGGAGTTGAGAGAGGAATCTTTCTATGAACAAATTGATATCATTCCAGCGGATTTTCATGCACATGTGTTAGATCGCCATCAGGATAATCTTCTCTTTAGTATCTCAGAGGAAACAATAGGTCACACTATTCGTTCCGAGAATTCAATGCAAAATATTAGTGATGAGCCGAGCGGAATATTGGCAAAATTGAAGGAAATATTTGAGGATGTATCTACTAGATTCAGAAGCACTGCGGAGTTTTTTAATCCGTCAACGGCTATCCCTTCTGTTGTGCGTGTGTCGCACGCTGTTCAGGGTAGTTTTGCCGAGTATGCGGCAAGGGAATCTGCGCATGACCAGTCATAGGGGTTTCTTATCAGTTTTATTTCTAATGGGGCATGGCATGCCTGTAACAATATAAATAGCAATGGATGCAAGAACAGCCATGCGGCTTTTTCTGACGGGCGTATCATTTTGTGTGTGTTTGTCATTTTCCGCATCCAGCTCTCGGAGTATAGATGCTGCCTCATCAAAATCATGTCCATGAACCATAATTCTAAAATCACCAAGCGCGAGCAGTAAATGCGGTTGAGTGGAGCCAGTCATTTCGTCAGGAATAGAACAGGTGATGCCATGACTGTCCAGATGTCCGCGTATTGCATGTGCTTCGAACAGGGTTGATGCGCGTTTTAATAGTTTAAGATTTTCAGGCATTCCTAAATATTACTCAATCAGAAAACGGTCAGCATTCTCGACTGTAACATATTTTTCATCAAGGTTGATATCGCGGATATATTCATCTTGAAAAGGAACGAAGAATGATGCTCCGGATTTTGGTTTGATTTCCAGTAAATCACCAGCGCCGTAATTTTGCACTGTAATCACCGTACCGATTTGTTCACCATCGGGCTTGATAACATTTAAATTGGCGAGATCCTCGATATAGAATTCATCATCATCTTTAATTTCGGGCAATGTTTCACGTGGAACAAACAGGGAACATTTGAGTAGCTTGGCTTGCTCCGGTGTGGTTACACCATCTATATGTGCCAGAATAGATTTACCCAGAGAATTTTTCAGCGTGATATCGAGCGTATCATTGCCCGTTTTATCCGTGAAAAGTGTGCCGTTTAAAAGGCTGGTATCCTCGCAAAAAGGTATAATTTTAACCAGCCCCCGAACACCATGTGACGAGGATATCTTGCCTATGCAAATACGTCTGTCGGTAGTGTTTTTTTCGGGGCTGGTCATGATTTTTATGCATCAGAATAAGAATAAACTTATTCAGCAGCCTTTTCTTCTTTAGCGTCCTCAGCAGGCGCTTCTTCAGACTTTGCTTCTTCAGCCGGGGCTTCTTTAGCTGCTTTTGCGGCTTCCTTGGCTTCTGCTTCTGCGGCTTCCGCTGCTTCTTTTGCTGCTGCAACTTTTTCTTGCTTATCCGCAAGTTTCAGCTTTGTCTTCTCGGAAGGCTCTGCTTTGTTCGGACGGTTAGGGTGCGCTGGCATGTCGATGAGGCCGGCTTTGCCTAAGAAAATTGCAACACGTTCTGATGGCTTTGCGCCTTCACCGAGCCAATATTTGATACGGTCTTCAACAAGTTGTACGCGTTGATCGTTATCATCATTCAAAAGCGGGTTATATGTGCCCAGTCTTTCAATGTAACGGCCATCACGTGGCATACGTTTATCCGCAACAACAATGCGGTAGAATGGGCGTTTTTTACGTCCGCCTCTTGATAGTCTGATTGATAGTGCCATAGTCTTTCTCCTTAAATATAAAGCAAATAATTCAGATCAACGGATACCCCTTAATGTGGGCTATCTGGTGATGTGAATAATGATTTATCGTTTCTTTTTCTTTCTGTTTTTCTTTGTGCCGCCGCGCATTTGGGGCATTCCCGCGCCGCTCATCCCTGGCATTCCGCCGCCGCCCGTTGCACCCATACCGGCAAGAGGGTTACCCCCACTTGCAAAAGGGTTTGCGCCAAGCGGGCTTTCATTGGCCGCAGCCATATCCGCGCCAAGGGAATCCGGATCCATGCTTTGCGCCATAAGCTCAAGCTCGTCTGCGCGGCCGCCCATCATGTCTTTCATCATGCCCATCATTTGGCCTTTGCCCATTTTGCGCATTTTCTTCATCATCATCTGCATTTGCTTTTGCTGTTTTACGATCATATTGATTTCTTGAACGCTTGTCCCTGAACCCGCGGCAATGCGTTTCTTGCGCGATCCGTTCAACAGTTCCGGCTTTGCACGTTCTTTCGGAGTCATGGAGCGGATGATGGCTTCTTGCTTGCTGATCAGGTTGTCATCCATACCGGCTTCTTCAAGCTTTCCGGCCATGCTGCTTAAACCCGGCATCATTTTTAACATTGCGCCCATACCGCCCATTTTGCCCATTTGCTGAATTTGGGAGAGTAGGTCGTTAAAGTCGAACTGTCCTTTTTTGAATTTCTTCGCCATTTTGGCGGCTTCTTCTTGATCCACTGTTTCTGCGGCTTTTTCAACCAAAGAAACAATATCACCCATGCCAAGGATACGTCCGGCAATACGTTCAGGGTGGAAGGCTTCGATTTCTGTCCATTTTTCACCGGTACCCAGCAATTTAATCGGCTTGCCTGTGACGGCTTTCATGCTCATCGCTGCGCCGCCGCGTGCATCACCGTCAACACGGGTCAGCATAATACCGCTGATCTCTACGCGTTCGTTAAAGATTTTGGCTGTGTTAACCGCATCTTGCCCTGTCATTGCATCGGCAACGAGGAGGGTCTCGATAGGTTTTGCGAATTTCTTGATGTCTTCGATTTCCTGCATCAGCGCATCATCGATAGACAGGCGACCTGCGGTATCCAGTATGACAACGTCATAGCCTTCTTTACGGGCAGTGTCCATGGCGCGTTTGGCGATATCTAAAGGTTTTTGCCCCTCAATAATCGGCAGTGTTGCAACATCTATTTGCTCCCCAAGGATTTTAAGCTGCTCTTGCGCGGCAGGACGGTAAACGTCCAGTGAAGCCATCAGAACTTTCTTGCTGTTCTTCTCGGTCAGGATTTTTGCGATTTTTGCCGTCGATGTGGTTTTACCCGACCCTTGCAAACCAACCATAAGGTAGGCACAGGGCGATGTCGTAAACTGAAGCTCGGAATTGGTGGAGCCCAGCATATCTACAAGTGCGTCATGAACGATCTTGATGACTTGTTGCGCGGGGTTTATGCCCTTCACAACGTCTTGGCCAACGGCTTTGTCTTTGATCGTTGTGATAAAGTCTTTAACGACTGGAAGGGCAACGTCTGCCTCCAGTAAGGCAATGCGGATTTCACGGCTGACGGCCATGACATCATTTTCACTCAAAGACGCTTTACCGCGTAGCTTTGAAAATACATCACCTAATTTTTCGCTTAAACTATCAAACATATATAACCTAATTATCCACGCTGAGCGTAAATTCGCCGAGCGCGGTGTACCGTTAAGCACTGAAAAAACAGCTTTTCAGTGGAAATCTGCGCTAAACTATGCTTGATTGCGGTAGATGTCAAGAAAATAGGTTTCTATTTGTGAAACTTTTATGCGACTGAGGAATAGTACTATGAAATTTAGAAAAATGCACGGCTTAGGGAATGATTTCGTTATCTTTGATGCGCGCACAGAGAATATATTTTTAACGCCTGAGGATATGGCTTTGGTTGCTGACCGTCATTGGGGGGTTGGGTGTGACCTGATCACTATATTAGATGAGTCGGAAAAAGCGGATATCTTCGCCTACTTCTTTAATGCTGATGGCAGCGAGAGCGGGGCATGCGGTAATGCAACGCGGTGCGTGGCGGATATTCTGATGTCTGAAAGTGGCAAAGACACGTGTGC
The DNA here is from genome assembly GCA_002401695.1 of Alphaproteobacteria bacterium. GTDB lineage: Bacteria > Pseudomonadota > Alphaproteobacteria > Micavibrionales > Micavibrionaceae > UBA1672. Next base: position 213,129 of record NVTV01000001.1, on the reverse strand, counting down.
GATTGAGGTGACGTATGGTGTTTTGAATTGCCGCAAGAAAGGCGACCTTTCTGTTGAAGTTGATATGGGCGCGGCGAAAGACGTTACCGATATGGATTTGGAGCATGGCGCGGTGTCTAAGCCCGTCAGTGTTGATATGGGCAATCCGCACCTTGTGTTCTTTGTGGATAGGCTTGAGGATATCTCTGTGGAAGAGTTGGGGGCGCATTTTGAAACCCATGAAAAATTCCCTGAGCGCACCAATGTAGAGTTTGTGCAAATCATTGATCGCACCCATATACGTCAAAAAACGTGGGAGCGTGGTTGCGGTGTGACTGAGGCATGTGGTTCCGGCGCGTGCGCTGTTGCGGCGGCGGCGGTGCATCGTGGCTTAACCGATCGCAACGTTGAAATTGAGCTGGATGGCGGTGTGCTTAATATTGAGCTGCGCAAGGATGATGACCATGTCTTGATGACAGGGCCTGTGGCGTATGTCTTTGACGGCACGCTTAATACGGGGGAATAGAAATCTAGGGTGTTTGAAATCCTAGAGGGCGAATGCACGTGGTTCGGGTAAGTTTTTAAACGCATTACCATCGACATTATCGACGTAGATTTGCGTAACACCGGAAAATGCGGTATCTGCTGTTCTTGTTCTTGCCTCGTTTACGCCTGCTTGCTGCTTATATGTTTCACTTAGATCTGAGATAAGTTGCTTTAGCGTAGCCGGTGTAATTGGCTTATTTGGATTGTTATCAAGAAGTTCCAGTGTTCTTGTCGCGATAGCATCCCTTATATCTGGGTTGGCTGGTGCATTAAATTGTCTATCCAAGCCCCTTTGAAAGAGTGATAGATTCCCAAAAATAGTTTTATTTTCATCTGTACGCATTTCTACTCAACCTGTATTTTACATAATTTAATTGCATAGTATCGCAATATGGTGTGATATGTCAAGAATCTTGACTTTTATGGTGTCGGGCAGTAGTGGTTCTGCATGACAACGGATAATACAGCAAAAGACCCGAAACTTGTGACCTTTGGATGTCGCCTGAACTTCTATGAGTCCGAGGTGATGCGCGACCATGCCAAAAATGCGGGGCTGGGTGAGGCGATTATCTTTAATACTTGCGCGGTGACAAGAGAAGCGGAGCGTCAGGCACGTCAGGCCATCCGTCGTGCGCGGCGTGAAAATCCGACGGCTAAAATTATCGTAACGGGCTGTAGCGCACAGATTGATCCACAGACTTATGCACAGATGGAGGAGGTCGATCAAGTTATCGGCAATGACCTGAAATTGCAGGCGGATAGCTGGGGTTGGGGCGCGGAAGGTCAGCACGCCAAGATCATGGTCAATGATATTATGTCGGTGAAGGAAACCGCCAGCCACTTGATTAACGGGTTTGAGGATAAGTCCCGCGCGTTTTTACAGGTGCAAAATGGCTGTGACCATCGCTGTACTTTTTGCATTATTCCTTTTGGTCGCGGAAATTCGCGTAGTGTGCCGATCGGCGTTATTGCGGAGCAGGTGCGTAATCTGGTTGATCAAGGCTATAAGGAAATTGTATTTACGGGCGTTGATGTGACGTCTTATGGGCCGGATTTACCGGGGGAACCTAGCTTTGGGCAGATGATCCGCCGCGTGTTGGCGATGGTGCCGGAGTTACAACGTCTGCGCCTGTCTTCGCTTGACCCTGTGGAGATTGATGAGGATTTATGGGCGCTGATTGAGAATGAGCCAAGGCTGATGCCGCATTTGCATTTGTCTTTGCAGGCGGGCGATGACATGATCCTTAAACGGATGAAGCGCCGTCACTTACGCCAAGATGTTATCGATGTTTGTGCAAAGGCGCGGGCTTTGCGCCCTGATATGGTGTTTGGCGCAGATATTATTGCAGGCTTTCCAACGGAGACCGAAGAAATGTTCCAAAACTCGCTGAAGATCGTTGAGGAGTGCGATATCACCTATCTGCATGTCTTCCCATATTCGGAGCGTGAAGGCACACCTGCGGCGCGTATGCCGGCGGTTGATGTGCCTGTGCGGAAAGAACGTGCCGCGCGTTTACGTGCCTTGGGCGAGGCGCAGGTTGAGGCGTTGATGCAGCGCAATGTTGGTAAAGATTTCTCTGTTTTGGTTGAAAAAGGCGGCATTGGTCGCGCCGAAAATTTTCTCTCGGTTGCACTTCCTAATGATCTGGAAATCGGCAGTATTGTTGATGTTAAAACCACAGGGTGGGAACAGAAATCCTTGACCTCAGTTTTGATATAAAAAATACCGAAAGTTGGTGCGTTTCTTGTATAAAAGGCCTATAATCGCCCTATACACAGAAAGTGAAAATCATGGTATTTTGGCGCAAGAAAAAAAATATTGTAGAGCAGGAACAAGAGGATCTGGATCAAGAGCTTTTGCATCCTGAGAATGAGCCGGAGATTGAGCCTTCTACGGATTATGAGGCGAGCCTTGCTGCCGATGATGATATTCAGGCGGAGCTTCACGTTAAAGATAATGACGTGATTGATGAACTTGTGGTAACGCCGTTGCCCGATAGTATTCCTGAAATTGCAAAAGAGATGACGGAAGAACCGGATGTAGACCACACACTAGAGGGTGGCTGGTTCTCTCGCATGAGTAAGGGGTTGAGCAAATCTTCCTCGAAAATTACGCAGGGTTTAAGTGATATTATCACGAAATCAAAGTTGGATCAGGATGCGCTTGACCGTTTGGAAGATGTATTGATCGAGGCGGATTTAGGCCCTAAAACGGCGGCGCGGTTGATTGAAACATTCTCGAAGGATCGTTTCGGTAAAGATATTAGTGAAGATGAGATCAAGGAAGCGTTGGCAGAAAATATTGCGGATATTCTTGAACCTGTGGCACAGCCTTTGACGATAGAAAAACCTGAAAAAGGCCCTTATGTGATTTTGGTGTGCGGCGTGAATGGCGCGGGTAAAACCACCACAATTGGTAAATATACGCAGCAATTACAACGTGATGAGGGCAAGTCGGTTATGATTGCGGCGGCGGATACGTTTCGTGCGGCGGCGATTGAGCAGCTTAGTGTTTGGGCAAAGCGTAGCGGCGCGGTGATGTTTTCCAAGGACGTTGGCTCGGACGCGGCTTCGGTGGCGTATGAGGCGTATGAGGCGGCGGTTAAGCAGAATATTGATGTGTTGCTGATCGATACGGCGGGGCGTTTGCAGAATAAATCTAACCTGATGGCAGAGCTGGAAAAAATTATCCGTGTTTTGAAAAAGCAAAATGAAAACGTGCCACATGCGACATTGCTGGTTTTAGATTCTACAACGGGGCAAAATGCGTATTCGCAAGTGCAAACTTTCAAGCAAATGGTCGATGTGACGGGCTTGATCGTGACGAAGCTGGATGGCTCGGCCAAGGGTGGTGTCCTTATTGGGCTTGCTGATCAATTTGGCGTGCCTGTGCATGCAATTGGTGTCGGGGAGTCTATTGACGATCTAAAGGCCTTCACGGCGCGTGATTATGCGCGTTCTCTTATGGGCTTAGAGTCATAAGTTTTTCTCCTTTTTATCTGCGTAATTCACTGAATATTAAGATAAAATCGGCATTATAGTCCCATGGTTAAAAAATTAGAGACGTTTAAGGCGAAGAAATATAAAGATGCAGATCAGGCTTTTGAGGCTGTAAGGCGTATTTATGAGGCGCACACGCAACATCTTCGCGATGCATTTAATGATTATTGCAAAGACAGCGCGCAAGCGAAAAGGGTGCGGGCGTTTTATCCTTATGTGCGTATTAAGACAAAATTTGCGCGACGTTCGGATATTCGTTTGTCTTATGGGTTTGTGTCACGTCCCGGCACGTATATGACGACCTTGACCAGCCCTGATATTTTCGATGAATACTATCGGGAGCAGTTCCGCTTGATTATAAAAAACCATGACATTCCGATTGAAGTCGGGGTGAGTGATATGCCTATCCCGCTACATTTTGCCTTGGGTGAGGATTTCCATCTGGAGAGTGAGTTGACAGAGGAGCAGGTTCGTGTGCTTCCGCAATTCTTTGATGTGCCTGATCTGGATATCCTTGATGATGATATTGCGAATTTTACACATGTGCCGAAATCAGATGATGCGCCGGAGCCTCTGGCCTTATTTATTGCCCCGCGCGTTGATCTTAGTTTGCAACGCCTGAAACATTATTGCGGCACGAAGGCGTCACATTTTCAGAACTATATATTATTCACTAATTATCAGTTTTACATTGATGAATTTATTGCTCTTGGTCAGGATATGATGACCAGAACAGATGATGTTGAGTTGCAACGTCAACGCATGGAATATACGGCTTTTGTTCAGCCTGGCGATAAACTGATCCTCAATCAAAATATTGAGGATCATGATGATATTGCCAGTGATGGTCTTAATCTTAAGCGATTGCCGCAAATGCCGGCCTATCATTTGAAACGTGCCGATGGTTCGGGGATTACGATGATTAATATTGGTGTTGGCCCATCTAACGCCAAGACCATTACCGATCATGTCGCGGTTTTACGTCCGCATGCGTGGCTGATGTTGGGGCATTGCGCGGGGCTTAGAAGTTCTCAACATTTGGGGGATTATGTTTTGGCGCATGGGTATTTGCGTGAAGACCAGATTTTGGATGAAGTTTTGCCACCCAGCATTCCAATTCCCGCGCTTGCAGAGATACAGCAAGCCTTGGAAAAGGCGGTGTCTCAAGTGACGGGGCATGAAGGCTATGATTTAAAGAAGGTTATGCGCACAGGAACAGTGGCGACGACAGATGACCGGAATTGGGAGCTGAAATCCTATCTAACCCAGAATAAACGCCTTAGCCAGAGCAGGGCGATTGCACTGGATATGGAGTCCGGCACGATTGCGGCCAATGGTTTCCGTTTCCGCGTGCCTTATGGGACGTTGCTGTGTGTGTCTGATAAGCCGTTGCATGGCCAACTGAAATTACCAGGTATGGCGGACAGCTTTTATCGGGAGCGCGTAGAGCAGCATTTGAAAATTGGTTTATTGACCATGACATTGTTGCGTGATCTTTCGCCAGAAAAACTCCATAGCCGGAAGTTGCGATCTTTTAATGAACCGGCATTCCAATAGGGTTCTGAATATAAGCATTTACATGAGGCTCTGATGTTCATTAGCTTTTTTGATTTATTTAAAATTGGCATAGGGCCATCCAGCTCTCATACAATGGGGCCGATGGTGGGGGCGTTGCGTTTTTGTGAGCGGTTGACTGAATTTTCTGACCCTATATCTGTGCGCGTGACGTTTTATGGCTCTCTGGCGTTTACGGGTAAGGGGCATGCCAGTGATACGGCGGTGATTCTGGGTATGTTGGGGTTGCACCCCGCGACATTGGATGCGGATCAGGTGGAGGGCTTGGTTGAAAAGCTTAGGGCGGAGAAAACCATTATACGTGATGGCTTGCCCAAGATTTCTTTTGATCCTGAACATGATATCATTTTTGATTACGGCCCAGCCTTGAATGGTCATCCCAATGGTATGATTTTTGCGGTTTTGGATGATAAGCAGAATGTCTTGTTGGAGCGGATATATTATTCCACCGGCGGCGGGTTTGTTTATTCCGAAGAGGAGCTGGAGGCTGCGCAAGATGGATTAGAAGGTGGTGAAGCGTTTCCAGATGTTCCATACCCTTTTAGTAATGCCGATGAAATGTTGGAAATGTCCGAGGCTTCGGGGTTGAGTATCGCCGCGATGAAGACGGAGAATGAATGTGTTCAATGTAGTGCAAAAAATCTGGAAGATGGTGTCCTTAAAATATGGGCAGTCATGAATGATTGTATTGAGAGAGGTTTAGCGAAGGATGGGGTTTTACCCGGTATTTTGAAGGTTAAGCGTCGCGCGGCAAATATTAAGGTGCAGCTGGATGAAGAAAAAATGAAAAACAGCCAAACCTATCATGTTTGTAATGAATGGCTTTCTTTATATGCCATGGCGGTGAATGAAGAGAATGCAGCGGGTGGGCAGGTTGTGACGGCGCCAACAAATGGCGCGGCGGGGGTTATTCCATCTGTATTGCGTTATTACCTCGATTTTATACCAGATGCGCGTGCGGAGAATATTTCTATGTTTTTATTAACGGCGGCGGCGATTGGTTCGATTATAAAGCATAATGCCTCTATCTCTGGCGCGGAGGTTGGTTGTCAGGGGGAGGTCGGCTCTGCGGCCTCTATGGCGGCGGCAGGTTTATGCGCGGTCATGGGCGGCACAAGCGAGCAGATCGAGAATGCCGCAGAAATTGCGTTAGAGCATCATCTGGGCATGACATGCGATCCTGTCGCGGGATTGGTGCAAGTGCCGTGTATTGAGCGCAATGGTTTGGGCGCGGTGAAGGCGGTGACGGCTTCGGCTTTGGCATTGCGCGGGGATGGGTCGCATTTTGTCTCACTGGATAGCTGTATAAAGACCATGCAAGAAACAGGACGGGATATGCATGATATCTATAAGGAAACCAGCAAGGGCGGCTTGGCAGTTAATGTGATTGAATGCTGATAATGGTTTTTGGCCAAAATAAAAGGCACCGCAGAGGCACCTTCATTTTATATTTTATATATATCTACACCTAGATCAGAATATCAACAACAGAACCACGTTCGCTCTGTTCATTCTTTTGTGGTGCAGAATTTTGCGATTGAGCCAAGGGGGCATCTGCCGCTTGCAATTCATTTTCGCGTGCTTCCTGATTGGCTTGTCTTACTTCGCGCGTTTGATCGCTTCCACCCGGTTGAAACGGTTGAGAGATCGGTGGCGCTGCGTGTTGCCCTATACCTGATAATGGTGCTGCCATTTTTTTAGTCCTTGTTTAATGAGTAAACCCTTACATACTCTAACATAGAAACTATTAAGAAATCGTTTCACTATTAATTGTGGCATGAAATAGATAAAAGTGCAAATCCCTCTAAAATTATATCCATTTTTATACATATTAGTAACTCTGTTAACTTAATCATAACACTTTTCATTTATACATGAGGAATAAGGTTTGAATATCTTAGTCACATAACACAGTAACTTATTGACTATATATATGAATTCCTTTGTTTCTGCCAAAAGCGCACACCGCGTGTGATAGGTGGATGAATAGTTTAAATATAGCATGATAATTGTGGGGCAAAAATCATGAATAAAAGTACAGTAGAAAGTGGAAGCAGGGCTGTGCCAATAGGCGCATTACTTGGTGACACGAAAAAATTATATAATCTGGCACGGGATAAGAATCCTGCGGCACGGGTTGAACTTTCCAAAACGATAGGGCTGATTTTAGATACGGATGTATCAACACGTGAAAGCGAGTTGGTTGCCGATGTTCTTATTCAGCTTATGCGCCAAGCAGAAAGTGATCTACGTCAGGCGGTTGCCGAACAAATTTCACTTCTTGATAATGTGCCGTTGCGCCTTGTGTTGCAATTGGCGAATGATGATATCGAAATCGCGAAGCCTGTGTTGAAGAACAGTCAGGTTCTGGGTGATTTGGATTTGATGTATATCGTAAAGGCAAAAACCTCTGAATATTGGCAGGCAATTGCAACGCGCGAGAATATCAGTGATGAACTTATTGATGTCTTGGCGGATACGGATGATTTGGATACGGCGTTGGTTTTGGTTGATAATTTTAATATCACTCTAACCGAGCATGCATTAACGGCCTTATCCGATATTGCGCAGGGTAGTGAAATTTTGGCACTGCCGTTATTGCGCCGTGATGATGTTGCAAGTGATGTTGCTGCGCGTCTTTATCAATATGTTGGCCAAGAAATAAAAGCATTTATTAGTGATCATTATGATTTGGATACACAAAAAGCTGTAGCGGAGGTGCTTGATCGCTCTGTTGATGAGTTTGCCACGCCGGCTACGCCGAGTAATTTTATGCCTGACGAGTATATGCTTAATGCCGCACAAGGTTTTAAAGAGCAGGGTACTTTGAATGTTCCGTTAATGCTGAGTACTTTGCGTCGCGGGCATATGCGTTCTTTTGTTGCGCAGTTCGCGGCTTATATTAATGTTCCTGTTGAAATTATAGGGCAGATTTTATCTCAAACACATGGTCAAGGTCTTGCTATTGCGGCTAAGGCGAGAGGTATTGGGAAGCAGGATTTTCTCTCTATCTTTATGCTAACCAATAAAATATGGAATCATGGTCGTATGGTTGATCCGGAGGATATTAAATCAGCGATTGATTATTATAACCGTACAACGCCTGAGATGGCACGAAGCATTCTGAAGAGGAAGTCTTAAACGAATTAGAAAAAGTAGAGTTTTTTTATTATTGATATCCTCAAATTTAACTTTAGTCGGCCTTGTTTTTACAAGTGCCGGCATTTTTTTGTGGGTGGGTTTTCTTTTGAAAGAGCAAGAATTCCAGGCAATCCTTTTCCTTCCAGCCATTCCAAAAACGCACCGCCTGCGGTGGATATATAGGAAAAGTCAGCGGTTGTGCCTGCGTTTTCCAATGCTGCAATTGTGTCGCCCCCGCCGGCAATACTGACGCATTTCTTCTCAACGGTCTGTGTTGCAACGATTTTTGCAATTTCGTTCGTGCCGTTATCAAAGGGCTTAATCTCGAATACGCCCATGGGGCCGTTCCAGATAACCGTTTTGGATCCTTTTATTTTCTCTGAAATATAGGCGATGCTTTTTGGGCCGATATCAATGGCCATCTGATCGTCTGCGATATTATTGACATCAACAATGTCGTATGTCGCATTTTCTTTTAGTTCTTTTACGGTCACAACATCTCTGGGCAGAATAATTTCGCAGCCAACGCGGGCAGCGGCGTACATGATATCACGCGCGGTGTCAGCCATATCTTTTTCGCATAAAGAGCGCCCCATAGAGTTCCCTTGTGCATAAAGGAATGTGTTTGCCATCCCGCCGCCAAGGACAAGGTAGTCAACTTGTTTACTCAGGTTTTTGAGTAGGTTGATTTTGGTGGATATTTTTGATCCTCCGGCAACGGCCAACACAGGCGTTTGGGGGGTGTTGAGAGATTTACCAAGGGCGGTTAACTCTTCTTGCATTAACAGGCCTGCGGCACTGGGCAGATATTGTGTAATTCCCGTGGTTGAAGCATGCGCGCGGTGAGAGGCGGAAAAGGCATCATTCACATAGATATCTCCCAATGCGGCAAGTGACTTTGCGAAGTCAGAATCGTTGGCTCTTTCCCCTTTATGAAAGCGGAGATTTTCCAGTAAAATGACATCACCTGATTTGGCCGAATTTGCGATGTCTTGTGCAACATCACCAATGCAATCCGGTGAAAATTGCACAGAGCAATCCCAGCATTTTTCAAGAATAGGGGTTAGAAAGGCGAGGGACATTTCGGGGTTTTGTTCACCTTCGGGTCTGCCGAAATGTGAGAGGATAAGGATCTTCGCGCCTTGTTCGCGTAAATATGTGATGGTGGGCAGCAAGCGTTCAATGCGCGTTGTGTCGCTCACCGTGTTATTTTGCCGTGGGACGTTTAAGTCGACACGTAATAAAATTGTTTTGTCTTTAACGTCTATTTCTGTGATTGTTTGAAAATCCATATTTCCTTGCTCCAACCCTGTTTCTATCAGGATATTGTTTTTGCCGCTTCTGTTGCCTCGATCAAGCGTGATCGTAATGGCGCGTCCAGCGCAGAGTGCCCTGCATCAGGGACAACAACATAATCGGCTTCCGGCCATAATTGATGTAATTTATTGGCCGTTTTTATCGGGCATATAACATCGTACCGCCCCTGAATAATGGTTGTAGGGATAAAGCGCAAGTGTTCAATGTTATGGAATAGACTTTTTTCCTCGCAAATAATCTCATGGGTGAAGTAATGTGCCTCTATGCGCGCTAAGGCAAGGGCTTGTTGTTTCTGTTCATCCGTTGTGATTGTCTCGTAATTCGGTAGTAAAGATGAACATGCGCCCTCGTATAAGCTCCAATGTACAGAAGCCTGCATTTGCGTTTCGGGGTCATCATCATTGGTTAGGCGTTTATAATAGGCCGTGAGCAGATCATCGCGTTCATCTTCGGGGATGAAGTGCGCGAATTGCTCCCATGCTTCGGGGAATATTGTTTGCATACCGTATAAGAACCAGTCAATTTCAGGTTGTTCACACAGGAATATTCCGCGTAAAATCATGCTGATACAGCGTTCTTTATGTTGGTTTGCGTAGGCCAGCGCTAGGGTGCTGCCCCATGAGCCGCCAAATAAATGCCAGTCATTGATTTTAAGGTGCTTGCGCAAAGCTTCTATATCGTTCACCAAGTCTTGCGTTGTGTTGTTTTCCAGACAGCCAAGCGGGGCAGAGCGTCCCGCGCCGCGTTGATCGAATATGATGATGCGATAATGATCGGGGTCAAAAAAGCGTCTATGTATGGGCGTTGCACCTGCGCCGGGGCCACCATGTAGCAAAACGATAGGCACACCATCCATATTACCGCTTTGCTCCCAATATAAATTATGGGTGTCGTCAACGGCCAGAAAGCCGCTGGAATAGGGTGTTATTGGTGAAAATAGGTCGAGCAATGGCGTGCGCTTATGTGCTCGCGGCGCGGAGGTTTTGTCGGTGTTGTTCTGTTTTTTCTTGGACATGGGCGATTAATCATTGAAAACAGGAAGGGCACTTCCCGGATCTTTTTTTCGTGGTTTCTGGTTTTGTTTCTTTGGTGCTGGTGCGGCGGGCTTTTCTGCTGATGTTTGCATGGTGTTTTTTTGTTCGAATATGGCCTCAAAACGCTCGGGATGATCAATGTCCATATAGGGGCCATTGTATGATCCGATCCAGCCACGCACACGTAAACGCTTGCCATTCCATTGTTGTGGGCTCAGCTTTTGCTTTGTGAATTTTCTGAGGTTGAAAGCAGAAATGGCAATGGTGAAATCGTCGCGCCAGTTCTTGCCGAAATTCAAATACAGCTTGTTTTTGCGCATAGAGACCGTGTTTACGACCCCTTCAACGATTTGGTAACTGCCGATATGTTTCGCGGCTTCTTTGGGGGAGAGAACACGATGTTCTTCGATATCCCACATGCCTGATTTGGCTTTGCGTGCCGTGTTTTCAAGGCTCAACATTTGTTTTGCCATGTCAGGATTATAGGGCGTGGTGCGTACCCGTGCAACACCAAGCGAGAGCAACATGCCCTGCACCCAGATATCATTATCGGTGCGTACAAGATGTCCGATATGGTGATCCATACGGGTTTTGCGTCCCTTCGAAGGGTTTTTTGTTTGATAGAGGGTGACTTTTTTTCCTTTTAGAAAATCATCAAGGATGTGCATGGCGGTGATGGATAAGTCTCCGGGCTCGTAGAAATCGAGATCGGCGAAGTTTAGTCCGGCTAAATGTACGAATCGTCCATCCTCCAGTTTAACGGTCAGGGGGTTTACAATCTCTGTAACCTTGAAAACCCCTGTCCTTTTCATGCCTTCAAAATCACCGTTTGGCATGATGTGTTCTTGCGCAAGCAGAGCATTGCAGAAAAATAAGCTGGTAAGAAAATAAAATGTTGTTAAAATCCATCGCATATAACTATAAAAACTGTTCGGGGCCTTATGATCAAGCGTTTCTTTTATATATTTGTTGTTTTTGCATCAACACAAGCTGTAACGGGGTGTAGCACGAACCCTGCAACCGGTGATAATCAATTCACTGCGTTGATGTCACCACAACAAGAGGTGCAGGTCGGGGCACAGGAACATATCAAAATTCTGAAACAGTTTGGTGTTTATAAGGATAAAAAGCTGCAAAATTATGTCAGCAGCGTCGGCAAGAAGGTTGTGCAATATACGGAGCGTCCGGAAGTCGATTACAAGTTTTTCTTGCTGGATAGTCCGGTGGTGAATGCGTTTGCGTTGCCGGGAGGCTATATTTATATTACACGCGGATTGTTGGCGTTGGCCAATAGTGAGGCGGAGGTGGCCTCTGTGCTTGCGCATGAGACGGGGCATATCACGGCGCGTCACTCGGCGGAGCGTTACTCACGCAGTGTTGTGACCTCTTTGGGGGCAATGATCTTATCCAGTGCAGTTGGCAGTGCAGGTGTGTCAGAGGCCTTGGGCGTTGGGTCTAGCCTTTATCTAAGCTCTTATTCTCGCGGGCAGGAAAGCCAAGCGGATAGTCTTGGAATACGCTATCTTAGTCGTTCCGGTTATACACCGACGGGAATGTCCGCTTTTTTGACGAATTTACAGGCTGATACAGCATTGCAGGCAAAGATTGATGATAAAAGCACATCTAATGCGACGAATTATTTTTCTACCCATCCTGCGACGGCAGAGCGTGTAAGCAAGACAGTCAGTGAGGCGCGCCAATACGCGCAGCAAGGTATTGTAAAGCATGCCCCATATTTACGAATGCTGGATGGGATGGCTTATGGAGATAGTGCGGCGCAGGGCTTTGTGCGGGGGAATAGTTTTTATCACCCTGATTTAGGCTTTAAATTTTCTGTGCCGGAGGGGTATAAGCTGAAGAATAAGCCTTCGCACATTATTGCGTCGGCGAAAAATGGTGCAGCTATTATTTTCGATTTCGCATCAAATAAGGGGCGTGCCACGCCTGTTAGCTTTATTGAGAATACATGGATGAAAGATCAGCCTATATTATCTGCGCAGAATATCACCATTAATGGCATGCCGGCGGCGACGGCTTCGATAAAAGGATCGCTGAACGGCAAGGTGATGACTATTCGTTTGATTGCTATTCGTTGGGGTGATAATCAATTTGCGCGATTCCAAATCGCCATGCCGACCAGCTTGTCTGCGGCGCAGATGAAGGATTTGAAAACCACGACATATAGCTTTAACCGTATGAGTGCAAAGGATAAGTCACGCTTTAAGCCGTATCATATCAAGCTGATTACCAGTAAAGCGGGGGATAGTGTGGCCTCTTTGTCATTGCGTATGGCCTATAAGGATCATAGGCAGCAACGTTTTCGTGTGCTTAATGGCTTGAAACCACATGATAGGATTGTGGCCAACAGGCTTTATAAAATCGTGACGGATTAGGCCGTACGGGTGGGGGGGTTGCGTTTCGGTATTAGCACTCTAAAGTGTCGAGAATTTTACCGTCTTGGCCGAACCCTGCGCAAACCAGCGATCCGCCAAAGCCGCATCCGCCATCAATCGTGGCTTTGACGCAGTTGAAATCAATACCTTTATGATCAGGGTCATAACCGCGGATTACTTTTTGGAAAGGTGCATAGGCCGTATCGATTTGGTTGAACTTATGATGCCCCCACCAAAAATTATCGCCTTGTTCCTGTAGAGCTTTGTTTGTGTCTATGCCTGCATTGACGAACAGCATCGGGTATTCGACGTCTACGGGGCTGTAGGCGGCGCGCACCAACTGCATTGAGAATGTGCGGTGGCCTGTGTTTCTTGTTAGAGTTTCTCTGACGCGGTTTGTCCATTGGGATATGCCAACCATGCCTTGGCTGCAGGCCTCTACGCCGTCATGCGGGGATAGGCCATAAGCATGAAGCGTATTGCCCAGACCATTTCCAAGCATCCACAAAAACGTATTCATAGGATCAGGCGAGAATTGCAGTTGCAGCAGTTTTTGCCACATTTCTTCTTGTGCGCCGCGTAGATAGATTAAATCTGTTGGTATCATGCTTTGTTTGGCGAGGACTGCGCGGCGGAAGGTGAGGAGCTCACTGATCACATCGCTGGAGCTTTCGCCATAGCCTGTATAATTGCCCGTATAGATAATACGATCACCCGCGCGGATATGCGGGAACAGGGCGTCATGTAGTGTGACGAGTTTGTTTATATCCCCGTGGATAGCAGAAATAGCCCATATATTGCGGGCATGTCCAAGCGAGGTAAAGCGAACGTCTGACTCTTTTATCTGTGTCAAAATAATCTTCGTAAAATGTATAGGGTGGGGGAATAGAAAAATTCCCATAAGATGTATCTATAGTACATACAAATCAAGCACATAGGAAGTAAAACCTTATGTGCTTGATAGAATTATTTTATAAAATGATGTTTTTAAGCGGCTGCTTGTGCATCATCTTTGTTGTCTTTGTCTTCATTCGCAGGGACAGCCTTGATTTTACCCATGATATCTTCCAACTTTTCAGTTGCTTTGATTTCTGTAATATCATCTACGGCTGCAACTTCACGTGCCAAACGCTCAAGTGCGGATTGGTAAATTTGGCGTTCGCTGTAGGATTGCTCCGTATCATCGTTGCTGCGCTTCAGGTCACGAAGTACCTCTGCGATTGCAACAGGGTCGCCGGAATTAATCTTTGTTGCGTATTCCTGTGCGCGGCGGCTCCACATTGTACGACGAACACGTGAACGTCCTTTCAATGTTTCCATTGCGCTGTCCAGACGTTCGTTAGAACTTAGCTTGCGCAGACCGGATATTTTGGCTTTGCCAACGGGTATCTTTAGACGCATACGGTCTTTTTCAAAACTCACTACATATAGAGCCAGTTCCATGCCTGCGATGGTTTGTGTTTCAACACCTTCAACATGTCCAACGCCATGCGCCGGATATACAACGTCATCACCTGCTTTAAAATCATAATTATCGTTATGTGCCATTTTTTTATCACCTTTTTTTAAATAATAATTATATGTATTTCATATCAAAGAGCTTTGAGAAACAAGTGCCTTACTGTAGGTAAGTGTTTCTCACAGTGCCTTGCGGCGGTATCTATCAACTCAACATATTAGGTATAGTAGCAAAAAAATGTACTTTTTTCAACTAAATTAGTCGCATTTTATCAGAATTTTACATATTTTTAACGAATTACTGTTTTAATACTGTTCTTTAATCGCTAAAGTTACGATTCTTATTGAGTGATTCCTTGTTGTTATTTGGCAATAAACGGATGTTATATGATCGAACCTGACTTAAGTTTACAAAAACCATTAGAAGATTACGTCGAATATATCGAAAAGATGAATATTCGCTCTCTTCCGTTGTTAGAAACAATGTCCGGCCCGTTATTTTCGCTTCAAGATCCATATCATAGCGTAAACGGCGTGGGTGATGCGCAGAAATTATTGGCACGCCGCTTTGAAATATATCCCTTTGGGCGTTACAGAGTGCATGATTTTGCATGGGGGCGGCGCAGCGCGACAGCTTATATTTATTGGAGTTTCTTCTATAAAGTTGAAAAGCGGAAGCTTCTGGGTCAGAAAACATCTGAAGCGTATGATTTTTCCGGCGTAAGCGAAGTTGTTTTTGCGCCTGATGGCAAAATATTATCGCATTGTGAATTTTGGGGTGGGCATGATGCGTTTGACGTGAAGGCCTATCAAAAGCCATTGGAACATTAGGGCTTTGCCGTTGCGGCGTCTAATAAAGTAAATTCATTTTTTGCCGTATCTATGCTTGCGCGCGTTCCGATTGGGAATGTATAGAGGTCTTTACCATGCCCAAAAGGCATATTATGTAGAACCGGATACTGCGCTTCGCCTATATGCTCTTGTATGATGTCCGCAAGGGTATAGCCGAAGGGTGTGCCTGTTTCCGGCATATCGGTGAATTGTCCGAAGACCAGTGCGTTGATCTTATCCAATACACCGAGACGCTTTAGATGTAATAGCATGCGGTCAATGCGGCTTAGCTCTTCGTTGCAATCTTCCAGAAATAGGATGCTGTCTTTGTAAAAATCATCGGGCAGTGTTTGGGGGAGGTATTGAAACAGGCTTAAATTACCGCCGATGAGGCGGCCTTCGGCTTTGCCGTCGCGTAAGACATTATTTTTTGTTATCGGATAGGTGGCAAGCGCGCCGCCTAAAAGATCAATAAGGTGGTCGAGCTGTTCATATTTGTGCAGGTTCTTAAAAACGGGGCCGTGGAATGTCGTGATATTCGTGTGGGCGGTGATCGCGTTTAATAAGGATGTTACGTCACTAAAGCCAACCAGTATTTTAGGTGTCTTATCGAGGCGTGCAAAATTTATGGTATCGAGCAGGTGGGTGCAGCGATTGCCACCGCCCGCCGCCCAAATGGCTTTGATGTCTTTGCGTTGCCACAACCCTTGGAAGGCGAGTGATTTTTGTAGATGGTTGCCTGCGGATTGATTCTCGCGCTCATAAGTTTGCGGGTGGACGAAGACTTGAAAGCCACGGGATTCGAGCAGGGCTTTCGATTTTTCGATGTCATCGCGTTCAACCCAACTGGATGGCGCAAAAATACCGATTGTATCTCCGGCTTGTAATGCCGGTGGGATGATGTTCATACGCGTTTTTACTTAACCATCTGCATTAATGCGGGATATCAGCTCTTGCTTTACTTCTTCCGCTTGCAAGTTTGTGATCTGACATGTGCCTGCTGCGTGATGTCCGCCGCCGCCATGTTCAAGCATAAGTACGCCAATATCGGTCTTGCTGGAGCGATCCAAGATAGATTTACCTGTCGCGAAGACCGTGTTTTGCTTGTTCTTACCCCAAAGGATATGGATGGAAATATTACATTGCGGAAAGAGGGCATAGATGACGAAACGGTTTC
This sequence comes from Alphaproteobacteria bacterium, assembly GCA_002401695.1. GTDB lineage: Bacteria > Pseudomonadota > Alphaproteobacteria > Micavibrionales > Micavibrionaceae > UBA1672. The sequence continues at coordinate 196,678 of NVTV01000001.1, read as the reverse complement.
CTGCCCAAATGGTTTCTTCTTTGCGCAAATCCAGTATGACAAGATTTTTATGGACGGTTGAGCAGCGCTCTATTTGTTCCCTGCATTTGACCTGATGTTCGAAATAGGTGTCGACGCGTTCTTTGACATCCGGAAGGGCAAGGATTTCATTAATGTCATTATGGTCACGACAGAAATCAATCAGCTTCATCATCAATTGATAGTTAGAGATGTTAAAGTCGCGAAAACGTCCCAGTCCAGTGCGGGCATCCATAATAAAACTCAGCAGTCCCCAGCCGGATGAGGATAGAATCTCTTCCTTTGTGAAATCCGCAGAGTCGGCTTTATCAACGGCGATCATCATGTCGTTGGAGACACGCGGAAAGGCTTCCGCACCGCCGAAATAATCATAAACAACACGGGCGGCGGATGGTGCATCAATATCTATGACGTGATTTTCAGGATTGCCGTCAACGCGCTCTGCCTCACTGGCGTGGTGGTCAAACGCAATGTGAATGCCTTCTACATATGGCAAATTTGTGCTGATATCATTGGGGCCGACTTCAATAAGGGCGTCTTGCATATCTTTGGGGTGGGCGAACATGATGTCATCAATAATGCCAAGCTCTTTAAGTAAAATGCCGCAAACTAAGCCATCCATATCGCTGCGTGTTATGAGGCGGTATTTTTTACCGGCTTCCGGCATGATTTTGTTATTTTTTGACATGGAATATTGTCTCCCCTTGAATAGGTATTTAAAAGTGATACATATACTTTGTACTATCAAGGATGATAGCTGTTAAACCAATTCAGGGAAAGAGTCTTGTTTCGCTTTAAGTACTTTTCTTGTGAAATATTCCTATTTATCCATTTTATGTGTCGTGTCGATAAAATATAGAGGGCGTTTTTTTGCTTCACCGAATATACGACCGATATATTCCCCCAAAATGCCGATACTTAAAAGCTGGATGCCGCTTAGGAATAAGATCATGACAGACAGAGATGCCCAACCTTCGATATTAACGCCAAAGAACATGGTTCTGAAAATAATAAAACCGCCAAACATGAATGAGGCTATCGAGATGATAAGACCGCAGAAGCTGGCGACCCTTAATGGTGTTGTGCTGAAGCCTGCAATGCCTTCCATCGCCAGATTCCAGAGTTTCCAATAGCCCCATTTTGTGTTGCCGGCCACTCTGGCTTCGCGGTTATATTCGAAGGCGACTTGCTTAAAGCCGATCCATGCGAACAAGCCTTTCATAAAACGATGCTTTTCGCGTAGTTGCACAAGCGCATCAATAGAGCGTCTGTTCATTAAGCGGAAGTCTCCTGTATTTTTCGGAATTTCAACATTTGCCGCGATAAAATTAATGACGTTGTAAAATCCATTTGCTGTGAATTTTTTAAACCATGTTTCGCCTTTACGCTCTATTCTCTGGCCGTAAACAACATCGGCGCCCGTGTCTTTCCACATTTTTATAATATCAGGGATAAGGGATGGGGGGTCTTGCAAATCCGCATCCAGAATAATCAGCGCATTACCTGTTGCGTTATCTATTCCCGCGGTCATTGCGGCTTCTTTGCCGAAATTGCGGGAGAGATTTATGATAATGGCGCGTTTGTCTTTAGCGTGTATTTTTTCAAGCAATTCTTGCGTTGTATCTGTGCTGCCATCGTTAATATAGATGATTTCAAAGTCATAGGGCAGATCGCCTATAACATCAGTTATAGCCGTATGGCAGAGGTTAACGACGTCTTCTTCGTTGTAGCAAGGTATAACGATAGAGATTAATTCTTTAGTTTTGGTCATGAGCAGCCCCCTGAATTTCGACCTGATTTGATAGGTTCGGATCATATGAATTATAAGATAAAGTATTGACCATAGGTATGTAAATAGAATAAAAATCACGATGATGTTAGATGTTTTGCAAAGCCATTATAAAAACCTGAGCAAGTTTACAATTGTAGGGATTGTGAATACGCTTATTGATTTTTCAGTGTTTTATATCTTGCATGATATCTGTGATGTGTATTTCGTTGTTGCGCATGTCTGCGCCTTTTTTATCGCCTTGGTGAACAGCTTTATTTTCAATGCGCTCTGGACGTTCAAGAATTTAAAAAAGGATCAGCTTTTCAAACAAATATTATCTTTTGTGATGATTGGTTTGATAGGTTTAGGACTGAGTACGTGCAGCATTTATGTGGCCGGGGCGTATATCGGCATTTATCCTGCGAAGGTCTTGGCGATGTTGGTTTCTTTCGCGTGGAATTACACCGGTTCTTGGCTGTTCGTGTTTAAGGACTAGAGGCTTTGCGATGATAAATATCGTATTTTAAAATGTGAGTTTTTTCGAGTGTTGTACCAGTGAAATACTCTGCACGGTCAAATGTAAATTGTTCACCTTTTTCATATTTGGTTTTAATAATATATTTGAGCTTCTGATTCGTCCCAAAAAATTCCATAAAATCAAAGGTTCTCAATCTGCCAATGGACAAGTCTGTTGCAATCATTATGACGGATGGGTGATAATACTCCAAATCATCGGCAACGCGTTGTGTGTAGTTGTTTTTTAATTTTTGGTAGAGGGCTCTTTCTTGTGGCTCTGTGCTTTTTAACCCTGTCAGTATTTTGGGAATAAACCACAGACTTGGAAAACGTGATGCATGCGTATAGCCCATATAAGCCGCGGTTGGGTTAATAATTTCAATATCACCGTGGAATGCAAAAAAGGTGCAAGGCTTGGTGCATTCTTTTTCCAAAAATCGGGCGACAGGTAAATTTGGTATCTCTGTTTGTTTCGGAAATCTTGCGTTGAGCGGTGTTTGTACATGTATGATGAAGGCAATACATATGATCGGGATAATGATTTGAACGATTTTCATACGCTTGAAAAAGTATGGTACGCGAAAACTTATAGAGAGTGTAAGTGCACAAAGAAAGAAGGTGTAGATAGGGATGATATGATTGAAAAATCCTTTCATTTGAACAAAATATGGAATCAAACACAGCAAAGCGCAGCAATATAAAAACAAAAGAAAGCTTTTTTTCTGTTTGTCTAAATCTTCCATAAATAATTCAAGAACACAGATCGCCGCGCAGGCAAACATATAGGTTCGGACTAATAATATTGCGGTAACGGGCGCCGTATTTGTGGCGTATAACGTTAAAACATCAGGGAATATAATTTCGACATAATCGGAGAAGAAGGTAAAAATAATGCCTATATAGGCCAGCGTCATGATGCTTAGGGTTATAAAATCTATCTTGAGGAATGCGCTGAATTTTCTTTGGCGGATCATGCGCCCAAGTATGAACATTGTTGGCAGAAGACCATAATGTGGCTTTACTAAAATGCAAAGGGCGCCGACGATCATCACGGGGATAACAATAAATTTGCGTATTTCTATATGCCGCGCCATTGCGTATTGGCACAGAACAAACGGGACGAGAGAGAGTATAACAAAGTGTTCTCTTTCCGCGAAGAATACCGTTGTTCCCAGTGTGACACTCAAAAAATATCCAAGTATAAAGACGTTCTTTTCCGTTGAACTTAGAAATGGGAACGCTTTGATAATGAAGTGGGTGGTGATTGTCGATAGGCATACAAAAATAAGAGTTAAGTAGAATGCGCCCACCGTTATGGGCAGACCAAGTGCCTTTGAAAATAGTATGTGCGGCGTGTATGCGACAATACTGAGCGGCGGGTTTGTTTCATAGATATGTTCGGAGAGTTTCAGGCCGTCCAGTAACCGTTCCGCGGCGATGAGCAACCATGAAATATTACCATTCACCAGATATTGCCCCTGAACGGCAATGCAGGGAATGATGATGCACGTGAGCGCAGCCAAAAATACGAATAGATGCGTGATCCTAGTGTTCATTTTTGATTGCTTTCTATTTGCTCTGTGCTTTTTCTATACACAGCCCCTTATCCTTTTAACCTAAATGCTCCGCCACAATACATCGTAGCGGCCATTTTTTATTTTGGACGGATAGCCAAGGGGATAAGAGCGATGACAGACAAAATCCATAGATAGATATTAAAAATATATCTTTCTATCCATCGCTTTTATCCGCTAGACCAGCGTTAGCTCGCCTCTTTTTCTTCCGGTTCAGGAGAGGCTTCAGCCGCTTCTTTTAGAAGAGCCGATGACTTTTTCTTCTTCTTTTTCTTTTTGCTCTTTGATTTTTTGTATATGGGTTGTTCATCTTTGTTTTCAACCGTTGATTCTGTGACCAGAACTTCGGTTACATCATCCATATCCGGAACATCAAACATAGAATCAAGAAGCAATCCTTCGATAATAGAGCGCAATCCACGTGCACCGGATTTTCTTTTGATTGCCTGTTTTGCAATGGCAGAGAGGGCATCATCAGTAAATTTAAGATCCGCATCTTCCATATCGAACAGTTTTTGATACTGCTTGACCAAAGCATTCTTCGGCTGTGTCAGGATTGTAACCAGCGCATCTTCATCCAGATCTTCCAATGTTGCAATAACAGGCAAGCGTCCGATAAATTCAGGAATAAGACCATATTTATGCAAATCTTCTGGTTGCAGGTCTTGCAGCAATTCACCAATTCCGCGTTCATCAGGGCCTTGAACTTCTGCGCCGAAGCCAATTGTTGTGCCTTTACCACGCTCGGCAATAACTTTTTCCAGTCCGGAGAACGCGCCACCACAAATAAACAAGATGTTGGAGGTATCAACTTGAAGGAATTCCTGCTGTGGATGTTTGCGTCCGCCTTGCGGAGGGACAGAGGCGACGGTGCCTTCCATCAGTTTAAGCAAGGCTTGTTGCACGCCTTCACCGGATACATCGCGGGTGATAGACGGGTTGTCCGATTTACGTGAGATTTTGTCGATTTCGTCAATGTAAACGATTCCTTTTTGGGCGCGCTCAACATTATAGTCAGAGGCTTGCAATAGCTTCAGAACAATATTTTCAACATCTTCACCAACGTAACCTGCTTCGGTTAACGTTGTGGCATCGGCCATTGTAAAGGGCACATCCAAAATACGGGCAAGTGTTTGGGCGAGAAGTGTTTTACCACAACCGGTTGGCCCAACCAGAAGGATATTCGATTTGGCCAGCTCAACGTCAGGATTTTCTTCCGTGTGTTCCAAACGCTTATAGTGATTGTGAACCGCAACGGATAGAACGCGTTTTGCACTTTCCTGTCCAATAACATAATCATCAAGCACGGCTTTAATTTCGCTTGGCGCGGGGACACCGTCACCTGTGCGCACCAATTGGTTGCTGTCTTCATCACGGATGATATCCATGCATAGCTCAACACATTCGTTACAAATGAATACATTCGGCCCCGCAATAAGTTTGCGTACCTCATGTTGGCTCTTTCCGCAGAAAGAACAATATAGCGGGTTTTTTGTATCGGATGAACCGGATGTTTTACTCATGATGCGAGGCTTTCTATCCTTTTATGAATCTTTGCTCCTTTAATCTGCCAATTCGCGCGCCCATGTGCAAGCCCCTATATTAAGGATTGTTGATTTTTGTTCAGAATATCCCTAAGTTTCTTTTCAAACAAATATTAGGTTTTTAATTTATGTCGTTAGAATCAGTAAAAGAAGTGGTTGAAAATTTCTCTCTATTTGATGATTGGGAAGAGCGTTACCGTTACCTGATTGATCTTGGGCGGTCATTGCCGCAAATGGATGATGCGCTTAAAACCGATGAGAGTTTGGTGCGGGGCTGTACGTCGCGTGTTTGGCTGGTCGCGGCTGTTAAAGATGGCAAATTTACCTTTGAGGCCGATAGTGATGCGCATATTGTGCGCGGGCTTGTGGCGTTGTTATTCTTTGCGTATCAAGATTGCACGCTGGATGAGGTGCGCGGCATTGATATTGATGCGATGTTTAAAGAGATTGGTTTGGATCAGCATTTAAGTGCAAATCGTCGCAGTGGTTTTTTCGCAATGGTTGAGCGTATAAAGTCTTTTGCGGCTCAATAGATTTATTTTATTTTCGTTTCAAGTTTTATTTCGGGGGCTTTTGTTTTAGATTCGGGCGCGGGATCGGAAACGGGTTTTGGCATTGCTTCGATTGCACCGGTTGCCTCTAAATCCAAAGTATAACCAATGGTGCGAAGAATTTCTGCGAAGTGCTGATCGGATTCTTCTGATTGTTCACCGATGAGTTCGGCCTCTACAGACATGATGGATTTATCTGCGATCCAAAGCTGCGCGATATATATTGTATTGTTTAATCCCTTGCGTCCACGTCCCAGAAGGCCGCTTTGTCGGTATGCCTTTTCCTGACGGCTGCTGATTTCATAGGCTTCGATTACAGAGTCTTTTGTCATTGCACGCACTGTATCTTCCATGACTTCGGGCGTGAAGGCTTCATATATAGATGGGGTAGAACGGTTGCATATGATTTCCACTGTTATGGTGGTGGAAAGGTCAAACACCTTTGTGTAGGAGATCAGGTCGAAACATGTGTCTTTGGTGTCGCCTTCACATTTATGGGTGATGTAGGGTTTTTCAGGAAATTGAGCGGTGAACTGGCAGTAATTCGGTGAATATTTTGGCGTACTGAACTGTGCTTGCTCGGTTGTTTTAGGTGTTGCAGAAGGTGTCTGCGCCGCCTTTTCCTGTGCCATGACAGGTGCGGAGAAAGTTAACGTCAGGCATAATACGCGTAATAATTTCATCATGTTATTTTGTCCATTCTTCAGGTGACGCATTATCTTGCGCGCCTGTGTCCATGTTTTTAACTTCGTGGCTTTGTCCGTCTTCGAAGGGCGGAAACCAGACATAGGGTATGCCTTTTTTCTGTGCATAGGCAAGTTGTCTTTTGATTTTTGATGCGCCGTGGAAGGTCTCAACGTTATAGCCACGCTTGCGCAGTGTTTGCGCCGTCGCCATCATCAGGGCGCGTGCTTCTTCATTTGGCAGGATGACCAGAATATCGGCAGGTGATATGCCGGACACGGGAAGCTGGTTTTTGATGCGGATACGATCAAACAAGCGGGAAAAGCCGATGGAAATTCCAACGCCCGGTAAATTCTTGTTAATATAATTGCCTGCCAAATCATCATAACGCCCACCTGAACAGATAGAGCCATAGGATGGGTCATCCACAAAACGGGTTTCATAGACAGTGCCTGTATAATAATCAAGGCCGCGCACGATTGATAAATCCGCAACAACCGCATTATTGGGCAAGTGTTGTAATTGATCCAGAACGAAGGAAAGTTCTTCTATGCCTTCTTTCATGGTGTCATTTTGATTGGACGTTGATATGCCTGCGATGAGTTCTTTTGATGAGGATACTTTAATTAGCGCGAGGGATAGGATGGTATTAATATTTTCATCACTAAGGCCAATACCTGCAAGTTCATTTGCGACGGTGTTTTTATCCAGCTTATCCAGCTTATCGATCCAGCGTGTGACTTCTATAACATTCTCAATCCCGAGACCTTCAAGCAGGCCAATCAGGATTTTACGATTTGAAATCTGGATTTGAATTTTCTCATCTTCCATGCCGGGTAGGCTGGAGAGGATTTCCCAGATGATGGCGGGCATTTCTGCGTCAAAATGCAGGGGCAGCGTATCAACATTAATCACGTCAATATCACATTGATAGAATTCACGAAAACGTCCGGCTTGCGGGCGTTCACCGCGCCATACACGTTGCATTTGATATCGTTTGAACGGGAAGACCAGTTCGTTAAAATGTTGCGCCGTATAGCGGGCGAGGGGGACTGTTTGGTCAAAGTGCAGAGCGAGGCGTGCTTCTTTGTCGCCTTCTTCTTTATGCAAGCGTTCCAGAACGTACATTTCTTTATCTGTATCCGCGCCACCATCGCCGCCTTTGGCGTTTATGGCATCCAACGCTTCGACGCTTGGTGTTTCGATGGAGCAAAAACCATAGCTTTCAAACACACGGCGAATATGGTCGAACCATTGTTGTTCTGCGCGTCTGGTTTCGGGCAGCCATTCAGGAAATCCGCTGATTGGCTTTGGTTTGTATATTTTTTTCTTTTCACTCATGAGACTTTGTTACTGGATGATTGTGGTTGGCGCAAGGGGAAAGCCCTTATTGCTCGTCAAATAATTCTGTTAGCTGTGTTGTTAGGGCTTCGGCCAGTTCGTCTGCATCTGAAATGGTGATGGCCTTTTCATAGTATTTGGTGACGTCATGGCCGATACCAATCGCGGTTAGCTCTACGTTTGATTTGGCCTCTATCCATTTAATAACCCCCCGTAAATCCATCTCCAGAATATTATGAGGATTAACGGACAGGGTCGAATCGTCAACAGGCGCGCCATCAGAAATGACCAGCAGGATTTTGCGCTCTTCGGGTCTGCGGGAAATGCGGTTATAGGCCCAGACCAGCGCTTCACCATCAATATTTTCCTTGAGCAACCCTTCCTTCAGCATAAGGCCAAGGTTTTTACGGGCGCGGCGGATGGGGGCGCTGGCGTCTTTATATATGATGTGGCGGATGTCATTCAGGCGGCCGGGTTTTTCGGGGCGTTCATTTGCCATCCAAAGTTCCCGCGATTTTCCGCCTTTCCATGTGCGTGTCGTGAAGCCTAGTATTTCTGTTTTGATGCCGCAACGCTCCAACGTTTGGGCGATGATATCGGTGCTGGTCGCGGCAATGGTGATGGGGCGACCACGCATAGAACCGGAATTATCAATCAGCAAAGTGACAACCGTATCTTTGAACGGCATTTCCTTTTCCTGTTTAAAGGTCAGCGGTACGTTGGGGTTTGCGATCACACGGGCGAGGCGGGCGGCGTCAAGGATGCCTTCTTCCAAATCGAATTGCCAGCTGCGGCGTTGGCGGGCCATTAATTTTCGTTGCAGGCGGTTGGCCAGCTTGGTGATGATGTTTTGATGATTGGATAGCTGGTTATCCAGCAGTTCGCGCAGGCGTTCCAGTTCAAACGAGTCAGCGAGGTCTTCGGCTTTAATCTCTTCATCGAAGCTTGTGGTGTAAACGCGGTATTGCCCCTCGGTGAAATTCACCAGATCTTGGGGGCGATTGGGGGGCAGAGGGATGTTTTCCTCCGTCATCATGTCATCGGATTCGATATCATCCATGATGTCATCCAAATCCATATCAAAGGATTCATCTGATTCTGTGCTTTCCGAGGATTCGCCCGCAGGGGATTGTTCTTGTTCCTGTTGGTCTTGCGCGTCACTGTCGGGGGAGTTTTCTGCGTCATCAGGCGTAGTTTCATCGCCGTCCTCTTGGCTTTGCATTTCATGCTCTTCATCACCATCGGGGTCGATTTTTAAGTTTAATGCAGAGAGCAGCTTTCGCGCCGCTTGCGTGTATGATTTCTGATCATGGATTAGGTTTTTAAGGTGATCGAAGTTAACTTGTTGTAATTGCGCGGTGATCCATGGTTTCCAAAGTTTAACCAGCTTTGTTGTTGCAGGTGGTGGGGTGCGCCCCGTCATTGCACAACGTGCAACAATATGTAGCGCATCGGCGAGAGCAACCTCTTCACGTTCTCTGATATCACCGAAGCCGCGCCTGATGGCTTTGGCTTCTAAGACCGCATCAAGATTATCGGCAACGCCGTCCATGCTTAATATACCGATAGAATCACAGCGCGCTTGTTCCAATGCGTCTAGTGCGGCTTGCGCTTGCAGGTTACTTTGGCCGTTATGGCGGTGTAGTTGCCTGTCGTGATGGGCGATTTTTAAGGCATATGTGTCGGCGCACCCACGAATCAATGCACGTTTTTCTGCGGGCATATCGGGGGTGGGGGCAGGGATGCTCGGGTAGTCTAAATCTTTAATTTCGCCTGTTGGCATCTCGGTTTCAGAATATGTGACCTCCAGATCAGCCTTGCGCGATATTGCCCGCATGACAGAGGATGTATTGGTTTTGAACTGTTCCGAATTTTGTGTGCTCATGATTAGGGGATCGTATCGCATTTCTTGTTTCATGCGCAATGGCTATGTCATCGGTTGTGCTGTTATTTGACGTGAGGCACTGAATAATGTTACAAAGGCGCAAAATAAATAAGCAATATTACTGGTGATAATTAATATAGGGAAATTCGAAAATGTCTTGGTTTAAAAATGTTTGGAGTGGCGGGCTTGGCGTTATTACGTTCACTGCGGCTTTGGTTGTTACGCCGATTGTCAGTGTCTATAATGGCGTTGACGAGATGATGGAAGATAATCCGCAAGGCGTTAGTAACTGGGCACAATTTAAAGAGGGCGCCAGTTTCGGCCTTATTGATGCGAAGGATGGTTTAACGCCAGAATCCACGGCGGACGCTGTTTACGACAGTGGCAAAGCGGTTGGTGAAGGGGCTTTGCGCTTTGGCGAGCGTTTAATTGAGCGCGCATCAGAAGATCTTGACGGTGTGTCTGATCGGTTTAAGGATGTATCGGCCGACGTTGATAGTATATTGAAGACACAAACATCGACCAATCGTTTCCTTGATCCAAGTGCGGATTATTCTTTGCCGGAAGACCCGCCTGAGCCTGAGCAATAGGCTTTTATCCCATCTATTTAGTCAGGTACGGCAATATTGTGAATTGCGCTGTCGGGTAAATCAACCCCGAAGCAGCGTTGATAATATTCTGCGATAATCGGGCGTTCGGCTTCGTCACATTTATTCAAGAAAGCCAAACGGAACGCCATTTCTCTATCATTGAAAATCAAGAAATTCTCTGCCCAGCCAATGACGGTTCTGGGGGACATTAATGTTGATAAATCACCATTTACAAAACCTGTTCTGGTTAGATCGGCGAGTGTAACCATTTTACTAATCATGTCTTTGCCTTCAACGGTGTCCAGCTCTGCCATTTTTGCCAATACAATGGAGGCTTCTATATCATGGGGAAGGTAGTTAAGCGTGGTCACAACGTTCCAGCGATCCATCTGGCCTTGGTTGATTTGTTGTGTACCGTGATACAAACCCGTGGTGTCGCCCAGCCCGATTGTGTTGCTGGTCGCAAACAGGCGGAACGCAGGATGGGGGCGGATAACCATGTTTTGATCCAGCAAGGTCAGGCGGCCTTCGGCCTCTAAAATACGTTGGATAACAAACATAACATCAGGGCGACCTGCGTCATATTCATCAAAGACAAGCGCGACAGGGTTTTGGATAGACCAAGGCAGCAGGCCTTCTTTCCATTGGGTGATTTGTTTGCCTTCTTGCAAAACGATGGTGTCTTTGCCCAAAAGATCAACGCGGCTGACGTGGCTGTCGAGGTTGATTCGCACACATGGCCAGTTTAGGCGCGCGGCGACTTGCTCGATATGGGTTGATTTCCCTGTGCCGTGATAGCCTTGGATCATTACGCGGCGATTATGCGAAAAGCCAGCCAGAATAGCCAGCGTTGTGTCGCGGTCAAATTTATATGTCGGATCGATGTCAGGGACATTGGCTGTGTCCTCGCTAAATCCCGGAACGTCCCAATCTGAATCAATGCCGAATGTTTCGCGTACGTTAAACTTACGGTCAGGGATGCTGGTGTATTTGCCTTCCTTGGCCTTGATTTGTGTAATACTGAAAGACATGCCGCGTGCGGATTCTTTTTCTTTATCCAAATGGTCGGCTGAATGGCGTAAATCTGTCATGGTGGGGGTCACTTAATCTTATTGATTTTCTTGCAGCGCTTCATAGTCTTTGAGAGCCAGTTTTAATATTGTATACGCCATATTGATCTCTTTGAGAAGCTCTTCCGCGTTTGGGGTGTCTCTATTAAGGTCGGGGTGATATTTCTTTGCCAGTTTTTTATAGCGCGTTTTAATTTCATCCAATGTTACTGGTGGCTCCAGCCCCATTAAGGCCATCGCTTCGTATTCCGGTGTATTTCTATCGCCAGCAAATTTACGTTTATTGTCGTTATATTCTTTGTCGTTAGGGGGCGATGAGTGATCGCCATAAAAATATGTGTTACGGGCGGCGTTGAGCAGCTCTTCTTCCATGTTTATTTCGGTGTGCTTCCATGTTGGGCGGTCACCGTATCTGCTTTTGTGCATTTGGCTTTGAACTTCGCTGTTCGACATACCGGAGAAAAAGTCCCATGCTTTGTTGTATTCTTTAATGTGATTTGTACAGAATAAATAATAATCGTTAAGTCCGCGATGCTTGGGGGCTTTGTGGTCACCCTCGTTAGGGCATCCGGGCATTTCGCAATGCTTTAGGCACTGCACCGGAGCGGCATCAGCGAATTCAGGGGATTTGTGTTTTAATATAATTCTAGGCATGGGTATATTGTATAGATAATATTGTTAAGTGTCACGAAAAGCTGCGCATGAAGGAATATAATAATATGAAGACAATGCAAACAAGAATAGAAGACAAATTAAGTACTATATTCAACCCTATGTACCTAGAGGTTGTAAACGAAAGTGGCAAACACTCCGGTCATTCGGGCGATGATGGGTCAGGAGAAAGTCATTTTCGTGTTGAAATCGTATCGAAAATGTTTGCAAATAAGAATGCCGTTGATTGCCATCGTATGGTCTATGAATGTCTTCAAGAGGAACTGGAAACGGTACATGCGTTATCAATTTTTGCATCAGAGCGCAAAAAATAAAGTTCTTATGGTTGTGTTTTTTGTTCGGGTGCTATAGCATGTTTATAGATAGAAACTATATTCTTTATTTTTACTGTGTGTGGGGGAAAATGAAAGACGCAAACAACAACGGCAAGGCTGTCGCTAACGCTAAATTGGGGCAAAGCTCTTTAATTAGTCGTAATATAACAATTTTTAATCGTCGAACGTCCATTCGCTTGGAACCTGAAATGTGGGAAGCTTTGAACCATATAGCGACTAGAGAAAAATGTACTATTCATGATTTATGCTCTCTTATCCATATTAGAAAACGTGAAACAACATCGTTAACGGCAGCTATTCGAGTGTTCTTGATGCTTTATTTCCGTTCTGCATCAAGTGAATTGGGGCATGATAATGCTGGGCATGGCAGTTTCACAGATATGAAAGCGCGGGCACGTATTCCGTCTGAGCTTGAGGTGTTTTTTGAAAAGAAGCCGCGTAGTAGACGGGTGGCGGCGGAACAAGATGTCCGCTCGAATGTGGCGTAAATACACTAAAATCTATGTGTATTTTCTAATTTGAAAGTAAAAATGTTTTTTGCGCAAGAGGAATGATAGGGATGACGCTGTCGGGTTTTGCCTCTGTTTGCCCTATAGATTTCGCCCGTATTCCAGAAATTTAGCATGACGATTCTGAATTAGCTCTGTTCTGTTCCACGGCATTAGCTCGGCTAGGCCTTCTTCAATTTGGTTTGCAACTGCCTGTATCGTATCTTCTTTTTTGCGGTGTGCCCCGCCGATTGGCTCGGCGATAATGGCATCGATGAGTTTTAGTTCATACAAGTCTTGCGCGGTTAGTTTTAGGGCAGAGGCGGCTTCTTTTGCGAATTCACGACTTCTCCATAAAATGGATGCGCAGCCCTCCGGTGAAATGATGGAATATATGGAATGTTCCAGCATGTAAACTTTATCGGCAACAGCAATGGCAATCGCGCCGCCGGAACCACCTTCGCCAATAACAACAGAGATGATCGGCACTTCTGTTCTCAGGCATGTTTCGATAGATTTTGCGATGGCTTCGGATTGGCCGCGCTCTTCCGCGCCAACGCCCGGGTATGCACCTGCTGTATCAATTAGCGTGATGATAGGAATTTGGAATTGCTGCGCCATTTTCATCAGGCGTTGTGCTTTGCGATAGCCTTCAGGGCGTACCATACCGAAATTATGTTTTATCCGGCTTTGTGTGTCATGGCCTTTTTCATGTCCCATAATGATACAGGATTGACCGCGAAAACGTCCCAGACCACCAATCAACGCATGATCTTCCGAAAAGTTTCTATCGCCTGCCAGAGGTATAAATCCATCAATCATAGAATTGAGATAGTCCTGCATGTGCGGACGTTCTTGATGGCGCGCAACTTGTACTTTTTGCGCAGCGGTTAACTTGCCGTACGTTTGTTTCAGAAGTTTATCTGCTTTGTTCTGCATGCGGGTTATTTCTTCCGCAATATTGACTTCTGCATCACTGTTAACGTGACGTAGTTCAGATATTTTACCTTCTAACTCTAAGATAGGTTTTTCAAATTCCAGCTGACTCATTGGTCAAGATCACCTTGATTTTATATACATAGAGGATACAGAGAGAAAAATAAGCATCTCTGTATAGTCTTTATGTTGGGTTATTTTTTATCTGTACCTGTTTTGGATAAAGGGTGTTTATCCTCAACCGTTTTCTTCACATTATCACTTAAAATATGAGTGTATATCTGCGTTGTCGCAATATCGGCATGTCCCAGCATTTTCTGAACAGAGCGCAAATCTGCGCCATTATTAAGCAAATGCGTTGCGAAAGCGTGACGCAATACATGCGGGCTAACGCGGCCATTATCGATTTTTGCTTCTTTTGCCAAATCTTTTAGAAGTTGAGCAAAGCGCTGGCGTGTCAGATGTCCGCTATCTGATGTTTTTGATGGGAACAGCCATTTATTTTGTTTCTCTGTTTCACCTGCGCCAACATGTTTTTTACGCACGGCAAGGTATTTCTCCAATGCTTCTCTGGCTGGCGTGGAAAGCGGCACCATGCGTTCACGTCCTGCTTTACCTGCAACGATCAGGAATTCTTTGTTCTCGCCAAGGGCGGAAAGCGGAAGGCCAACAAGTTCAGAAACCCGTAAACCCGTTGCATAAAGCATTTCCAGCAAACAAACGAGGCGTACACTCTCTGCTGTGCCTTTTATGCCTGCGGTTTTAATCAGGTTATCTACTTCTGCTTCGCTCAATGTTTTGGGCAGAGTGCGCCCTTGCTTTGGGCTTTCAATTGTAGATGTTGGATCATCTTCGCGATGATTTTCGGAAATGAGATAACGGTAGAATTGGCGTAATGCTGAAAGACGGCGCGCAATTGTGCGCACAGCAATTTTAGCTTTTTTATCGCCCTTAATATTTGTCTTTTCGCTTAAATCTTTGAGATAGGCTTTCAGTTGATCTGTTGTCGCTCTATCAATGTCGGACTCAATCTTTTTCAAGAACAGAGAAACATCCGCAAGATCGCGCCAATAGGCCTGACGTGTGTTTAATGCCGCGCCTCGCTCTGTCGTGATCATATCGAGGAATGAATCTACGAGAGGGTTTAATTCGGGCTTTGGCATTGCGGGACGTCCTGGTCTAGCCATTGGTCTTTCTCCTTTAATTTTCTATCTCTAATATGGCTTGCGCCAATATACGACGAGATACTTGTTTTGATCCTATTTTACGCAGCGCGATACTAATATCGCCTAATGTTCCAAGGTATAACTCTTTACGTTCTATCCCACCCAAAATAGCACTGGATAATAACAAAGTTGCACCAATATCTTGATTGTTACTCGACTGCCGTAGCGCATCCATAAGGATAGACGGTGGCATTGTATAACTTCTATTTTCAGTCAAGTCAAAATCATTTTCATAAATATACTGAACTTTATCACTAATATCAGTGTTTATGTCAATAGTTTCTGTAATGTTTTTTAATGCTGCCAAGGTGCTGTTTGATAATTGATAAGGCTTTATTGTCTTTTTGGCGCGTAACATAAAATCCGGATCATCACTCTGGGTAAGGGTTATCGCCGCGTAGAGTATTTGTGAACGCAGTTTTTCATGGTGCTTGTTATCGGAAGGATCAATAGATGTTTTTTGTAAATATTTTATCCATTTGGATGGGAATGTTTGATCACTGTATAAAAATAAAAAGACACTGCGTTTGGCATTTACTAAAGAAAGATCCTCGCCGGGCTCCATTTTCATTAAAATAGGTAGGAATGGCAGGAGTGATAAATCGCCGTAATTTTTTGCCAGAGCAAAGGCGCGCTCTATTTTATCTTTACGTTTTTTTGGTATCCAGCCTTTTTTGGTTTCGCCATATAATGCTGCAATTTCGCCGATACCTTTCAGGGTTGTATCTTTTTTGTTTAACGTTTCATACAGGGATGTCAGCACATCGGTTTCAAGGATGCCATGTCCAATAGCCTGCATGGTTAGCAGAATTCTTGTTTCTTCATTAATGTGTGATTGTTGAAGGAGAGGGGCAAGATGTTGCACGGGGGTATCTTTATAGGCATTTTTCAGTGTGATTCTGTTTTCTGCCGTTAATATTGCACGTTCGAGTGGGGAGAGCGCGGCAAATGCTGTGGGTTCATATTCGAATTTAAATTTTTTGGAGGATATAATGGATTGTATGATATTTTTATTTGAGTTGGTGATTGTTTTTTGTTCAGCTTCGTGGGGTTGTGTAGAGAGGGACAGCGTGCAATAGGCATCCAGTTCTTGCCAGAATGGTTTATCTTTGAAGTGCGGTAATAGTGTTTTTGTGTCAAGGCAAGCCAGTGCTTTTTCTTTATTGAGAAGCATGCTTAAGACCCCTGAATAGGCGAGGGACTCTTGTGTCGTTTCTTCAGGTATCTTTGTGAACAGGTCAAAGACTTGTTTGTTTAGGCCACGTTCAAGAAGGGCATTCAGGCGTAGGGTAAATAGGTCTTTTCCTGTTTCAACGTTAATGTCGTTATTGATCGCGGAGGCATCGGCGGCGGTTAAAAGAAAGTGGTTTATTTCTCTTTCCAGCACAATCCATTGGCTGCTTTTTGTTTGTTCCAGAAGTTTTGTCAGAGCGGCGCGGCTTGATTTGTGATAGATGCCTGCACCTAATGAGTTTTTATGACCGGAATCAAACAGCCCGATGGATTCGTATTGTGTGTCTTGCGCGTAAGCCTCTGATGTGAAGAGGATTGCCATTAAGGCACATATTATAAGATGTATTTTATTTCGTTGTATCATCATAAAAAACGATCATTCGCAACGGTTTTCGTGATTTCTTTCTGTGGTACAGAAACATCGGTTATCATGAGAATGGTGGCTGCGCCCACGATAACAAAGACAAGAGCGGCGAAAATTATTTTTAATAAGAACGGCATCAATGATCAGTTTATGTTGTAAAGTTTCAAGGCTATCTGTAAACAAGATATTGTATAGCAAAGATGGGGATGCTTTGAAAGGGCAAGCACATGAATAGTGACAAAAAGAGTGAGGTGGATGTTTTGCAAACACCAATTGTGTTGGTGGGGATGATGGGCAGCGGCAAGAGCGCGCTTGGGAAAGCCTTGTCTGTTGCATTGGGGTGCCCATTGTATGATTGTGATGACTTAATTGTAGAAGAACAGGGGATGCCGATTACACAAATCTTTTCTAATGATGGGGAAAAGGCTTTTCGTATGTTGGAACAACAAAAAATGCAAGATTTGTTAGGGCGCGGTGGGTGCGTTATTTCTACGGGTGGCGGCGCGGTGACGGTCACTGAAATAATGAAGGATATCAAGGTGCGGGCAACCTCTGTTTGGTTGCGTTGTGATGTTGAAACGATTCTGGCGCGTTTAGGCGATGATGATGGCAGACCGTTATTGAAATGTGATAATCCTCGCAAAAAATTAGAAGAGCTTTTATCTGCCCGCGAAAGCCTATATGCTCAGGCGGATATTCACGTTGATAATATGTCCGATGATATTCAGGATGTTGTGAACATAATAATACAGGAACTCCGAACGTAAAATGCAGACAAAATTAGTTGAAATTGATTTAGGTGAGCGCAGTTATAAGATTGCAATCGGTGCCAATCTTTTATCCTTCATTGGCGATTTTTTGCCTTTTGATATTGAGGGGAAGAAAATATTTCTAATCACGGATGACAATGTTGAGCCTTATGCGCGGGCTTTGCAGAAAACGTTGCAGCAGGCAGGCACACAGTTTTGTGAGGTTTTAGTTGTTCCCCATGGCGAGAAAACGAAATGCTACACACGCTTGCAAGAGGTGCATGACTGGATGTTAGAGCATAACATTCATCGTAATTCTGTTGTGTTCGCGGTTGGCGGTGGGGTGATTGGTGATTTGGCAGGCTTTGCTGCGGCGACGGTTTTGCGCGGTGTGCCTTATGTGCAAATCCCGACATCCTTGCTGGCGCAGGTGGATAGCTCCGTCGGTGGCAAGACTGGTATCAATACGAAATACGGCAAGAACCTTGTTGGCAATTTTTATCAACCAGCCGCGGTTATTGCGGATATGGACGTGTTTAAAACCTTGCCCACACGTGAAGTTCGGGCCGGCTATGCGGAGGTGGTCAAGTATGGCTTGATTGATGATCTTGATTTTTTTGAGTGGCTGGAGATTAATGGCTCTTTGGTTCTTGATATTGATATACAGAGTATTTCACACGCGGTTGAAGAAAGTTGTAAGGCCAAAGCCGCAATTGTCGAAGCGGATGAGCGCGAGCATGGTAAGCGCGCATTGCTTAATCTTGGGCATACATTCGGGCATGCTCTCGAAGCGGCAGCAGGGTATGACGGCACTTTGTTACATGGCGAAGGCGTTGCAATCGGCACAATGATGGCGTTTGATTTGTCGGTTGAAATGGGGTTGTGTCCGCAAGCGGATGCGCTTCGTGTTCGTGAACATTTTAAGGCTATGGGCTTGCCTGTTCATGCTGGGAATATTGGTTTAACTGCAAGTGTTGATGATTTGATTGCGACGATGCAGCGCGATAAGAAAGCCGTTGATAACAAGATGACCTTTATTTTGGTGAAGGCTATTGGTTCTGCGTTTGTAACTCAAGATGTACCGGAAAAAATGGTGCGTGATATCTTAGCGCACTCTTTGAATGAACGGGACTAGAAACAGCCATGGAACTTATATTCTCCATCATTGCGATTATTGTATTGTTGATCCTGTCGGGCTTCTTTTCAGGCTCGGAAACCGCATTTACGGCGGCGTCCAAAGCACGGTTGTTGTCGCGGGAAAGGCACGGCGATAAACGCGCGGCCTTGGTTAATCGTATCAGAGAGCAAAAAGACCGAATGATCGGTGCGCTTTTGCTGGGTAATAATCTGGTAAATATTCTGGCTTCGGCGTTGGCAACCAGCATCTTGATGAAAATATTCGGTGATATTGGCGTTCTTATTGCGACAGTTGTGATGACGATCCTTGTCTTGATTTTTGCAGAAGTTCTGCCTAAAACCTATGCGTTTTATCATGCTGAAAGTGTTGCGATGCGCATATCGCCTATTATTCGCATTGTTATTATTGTGTTCGCGCCCGTGACAGAGGCTGTTACTTGGATTGTACACCGTGTTCTTAAGATGATGAATGTTGATATGTCGAAGGGCGGTGATGGGGGATCGCACCAAGAGTTGCTGCGCGGCGTAATTGATATGCATGACGGCGGTGCAAAGGCGGCGCAAGACCAACGCGCGATGCTGCGCTCTATTCTTGATTTGGCCGATGTTGATATTGATGAAATCATGGTGCATCGAAAAAATGTAGCGATGATTGATATTGAACAGCCAATGGACAAAATTGTAGCGCAGGTTTTGGAAAGCCAGTTTACACGGATTCCTTTGTGGCGGAATAATCCTGATAACATCGTTGGTGTTATCCATACGAAGGAGTTATTGCGCGAGTTACTGGATACGGGTGGCGATATCAAGAATATTGACTTGGCACGTATCGCGATGAAGCCGTGGTTTATTCCCGAGACCACCAATCTCTATGGCCAGTTGCAAGCCTTTCGTGAGCGTAAGGAACATTTCTGTCTGGTTGTTGATGAATATGGCTCGTTCATGGGGGTTGTGACATTAGAGGATATTCTGGAGGAAATCGTAGGGGACATTGATGACGAGCATGACGAATCTATGTCGGGTGTGCGGAAATTATCGAATGGCGCATATATTGTGGATGGTGCGGTTACGATACGTGATTTGAACCGTGAATTTGATTGGCGTTTGCCTGATGAGGATTATGCGACTATTGCCGGACTGATTTTGTTTGAGTCCCGTATGGTGCCTGATATTAACCAATCTTTCCGTTTTCATGGTTTCCAGATGGATATCGTACGCAAGCAAAGAAATCAGATTACTTTGGTGCGTATTACGCCGTCATAAACGGTAAATCCAAAATCGATTTTGATTTATACCAAATTCGGCATTGTTAGAAATACGGGGCGACAGGTCTTAATACACGGACATCTTTTGGTGTAACATCTGCTGGTTCTTCATTTTCGCTGTCATAAATTGCAAAGTGAATTTCACGGTGATCCGTTACATACATCGCTGCCGCAGGTTTTGTAACACCTTGATGCTTTAGCTCTTCATTGTGCGTCATAAGATATTGTGCGGCGTATGCTTCGGCATCTATACGGGCGTTTGCTTTTTTCCATGCAGCTTTAGGATAGATAATCCCAGTGTTCTTGCTTGCAAAGGCTTCTTTAAGTTCCATTTTTTACCCGTCTTTTCACATTACCTGTGATTTATTAATTATTTTTCCATATTAAGTCAATGATTTAGAATATTATTCATTACTTTGATGTTTTGCTCTAAATGCTTTGGTGTGATTGTGCCGATGATAACGCCGCTGGTTCCTTTATGGTCAAAGGCAAAGCGCAGAGCATCTTTGATGTTGGTGTTGTGTCCACTGGACAGGACTTTTTTCAGGATGACGCCTTTATTATGTTTCTGCGCATAATCCAGAACGGGTTTTTCATCTGTATAATCAGGGGTGTAGGTTGCCATGCATAGATCCATCAGCTCAAGCGTTTTTATACCGCCTTGCGCTGTTTTTGTTGAGGCGCCAATGGCCTTGACCAAGCCTTGATCTTTGAAATCATGCATTTTTTTAATCAAGGCATCGTTGTTTAAAATCTCCATATCCGCGCCATCGGAATGGATGAGCAGCGCGTCGATATAATCGGTGTTCAGGCGTTTGAGGGAGCGCTCTAAACTTCGCTCAAAATGATCGG
The DNA here is from genome assembly GCA_002401695.1 of Alphaproteobacteria bacterium. Classification (GTDB taxonomy): domain Bacteria; phylum Pseudomonadota; class Alphaproteobacteria; order Micavibrionales; family Micavibrionaceae; genus UBA1672. Next base: position 175,877 of record NVTV01000001.1, on the reverse strand, counting down.
GAGTGAAGTTGTAGGATGATTTACCGTCTTCAAATTCTTCGCCTGCTTTGCCGATAATAACCCAGTCTTCACGTTGCCCAGCCAGTAATGTGCCGAGGCGTTCTTCACTGGTGCCATAGGCGGGCGCGGTGTCCAGCATATTGATGCCCAATGATTTAGCAAGGTTGAGCAGGTTGAGCAGGCGTTCATCATCAGGCAGGTCAAAGTCTTGTGGGTATTTAACCCCTTGGTTTCGTCCGAATTTCACGGTGCCAAGCCCGAGGGGAGATATTTTCAGCCCTGTTTGTCCTAATGCAATATGTTTCATGCGGGCTTGCTCCACTGCGCTTTATCCCATGGGGTTTGCGTGTATGCGGCATCAGGGAGGAACGAAAAATCGCTTTCGGAGGCGGATGGGATAATGCTCTGCTTCTCTAAATCCTTCAATATCATATCTGACAGCATTGGTGCGAAGGTCAGTTTTGTCGGCCAGCAATAAAGCGCCGCATCCGTATGATGGATTGTTGGCGTATCAGGCATCCAGCTATCGGTCTTTGATTTGCCCTCAACGCGATCAATCGGCAGGACGCTCCATTCAATGTTGGAGAAATCCACGGCGGGGAGATACGCTTTAAACGCTTTCATCATATCATTATAAACATCGTGCGGGTCGGCGTCTTTTCTACGCTCTGCCACGCCGCCGCCCAGATACCATACCAATGTGCCGTCAGTCATTTTATGGGTGGTGATAGAGGCGATAGGCTTGTCCGTTTTGCCAACAAGATGCGCATAAAGCGGGAAGGGTGCGTTCTTGAGCATGCCTTGCATCAAAGGGCGTTTTTGGGTGGCGAGGCCTTCATCTTGTGCGTGGGTTTTTGCAATCTCGTGATTGCTTGCCGCGCCGGTGAAGATGATGCGTTTGGCGGTGATATTGTGTTGTTTCAGAAAGTCGAAGGGCGCAGTGGCTTGTTCTTCGGCAACCTGTTTGATGCATGATTTATAAGGCTCAGCCAGTGCGCGCAGGACACTGGGGATATCCAAAACAGGTTCGCCCATGAATATGACGCTGCCTTTAAAGCCAGCGCGTTTAATGTCGTCCGGCCACTCATCATGGGGGATTTCATGGACAGAGTTGCCGAGCGTTTTCTTTGTGACCAGCTTGGTCAGGCCGCCCATAAAACCAGCGGGGATGAGGAGTTGTTGTGATTGTGCGCTAACATGTGCGGCGCGTAAATCAACATCACCTTTGCCTTTCAGAGCGTCGCGCCATAGATCGGGCATTGCACTGATGGATTTGGCGAGTGCGTTTACTTTCCCTGCGAGAGAGAATTTTAAGCCTGAATGGATGATCCCTTGTGATGCGATGGTTTGTCCGCAGCCGATGCTTTCTTTTTCCAGCAATAAAACATCATAGCCCATGGTTTTCAGGCGATTAAACGTCCACAGACCTGCTATCCCCGCGCCGAAAATTACGATGTCTGTGTTTGTTTGGTTCATAGACTGCGTTTTTCTAGCCAATCTTCGATAACGGCGATTTGCTCTGGTGCCATCAGGGATGGGACGTGGCCGCAATCTTCGAAGATATGTGTATCGAGGGAAAAACCAATGGCGGTGCGCTGCATTTTCTCCAAAATATCTTTGGATAGGATAACGGATCGTCCACCGCGCAGCACAAGCGTAGGGCATTTGATCTGATCCCAGAGAGGCCATAAATCAACTGTGCCTGTCGGCTGGGTTTTAAAAATTCTTGCGATTTTCTCATCATACGCGTAGGCGATTTTCCTCTTGCGGATGGTGCGGAAATTATGCTCTGCCATGTATTTCCATTGCGCATCCGTAATTGGCCCCCATGTTAGGCCACGGGTTTTACGCATGCGTTTTTCCAACCGTGCAACGTTTTTGAATTTATAGAGTTTCTTGATAATGCGCAGGATGAATTTCACCATTTTTTTCGGCACTTCTGGGCCAACATCATTTAAAATCAGACGACGGATTGGGGTATCTTCCTCAGCCGCTAAAGCAATACCAAGTAGCCCGCCAAGCGAAACACCCAGCCAATCAACACTGCGCGGTGTGTTCAGATTTAAATGCATGAGAACGGCGAGAATATCTTGATGATATTGCTGATAATTATAGTCCAGTGGATTGGGCAGAAAGTCACTGCGCCCGCGTCCGGCAAGGTCAATGGCAATCACGCGGTATCCGCATTCAACGAGGTGAGGGGCGAGATAATCAAAATCATGCCCGTTTCCTGTCAGGCCATGGATGCAGACAATGACTTGCATATTGTCCTGTCCCCAATCGCTATAGACGATTTTATGTGTGCCCTCGCTGTTTTGGCATGTGAGGGCAGTCTCTATATAGTCACGGGAGGTAGGCTCAGGTGATTTTTCCATGGCACTGTTTGTATTTCTTTCCTGATCCACATGGGCATGGTGCGTTGCGTGGTGTTTTGCCCCATGTTTCGGGATCATCTTTGTTAAATAAGACGCGTTTTTGTGGGAAAGGTTTTGGTGCGGTTTGCCTGTTTTGCGGCGACGTCCCTGATCCTGCCCCTGATAGAGCAGGGTCAGATCTACTTTCCTGTGTTGGCGTGTCGCTGCTTGGGTTCATGGTTAGGCTTGCGCCATTGGTGTCCATATTTACTTCCACCAAACAAAGTGTCTGGGTGATGGTTTCCCGCATGGATTCAAGCATGTTTTGAAACATTGAGAACGCTTCGGTTTTATATTCATTAAGCGGATCTTTTTGACCAAATGCACGCAGATTAATACCTTGGCGAAGATGATCGAGGTTTAAGAGATGTTCTTTCCAATGCTGGTCAATCATTTGAAGGACGATGGATTTTTCGATCTGTCTCCAGATATCTGCGCCTGTATTTGCAACTTTTTCGGCCATTTTCTTGTCAGAGGAATCAATAATACGCTCCATCAATTCATGGTCGGCGATGCCTTCTTCCTTTGCCCAATCTTTGACGGGCAGTTGCATGTTTATAACGCGTAGAATTTCTGTTTCAAGGGTATCCGTATCCCATTGCTCGGCATATGCACCGGCAGGGATGCAGCGTTCTACGGCGTCTTCGATTGCATCGTGGCGCATGTCTTTCACCATTTCCTCGATGTTGTCGGCGCTCATAACTTCGCGGCGTTCCTCGTAAATTTCTTTACGTTGATTATTCATCACATCATCGAATTTCAGCAGGTTTTTCCGCATTTCGAAGTTCATGGCTTCGACTTTGCCTTGTGCGCGTTCCAGCATTTTTGAAATCCATGGATGCTCTAAGGCTTCACCATCTTCAAGGCCGATGCGTTTGCTGTTTAAGAGGCCTTCCAACTGTTGGCCTGCAAAGACGCGCATAAGGTCATCTTCAACGGAGAGGAAGAAAATGGAAGCACCCGGATCGCCTTGACGACCTGAACGTCCACGGAGCTGGTTATCGATGCGTCGTGATTCGTGGCGTTCTGTTCCGACGATATATAGGCCGCCGGCCTCTATAACCAGTTTCTTGTCTTTTTCAACGTCATCACGTATTTTTTGTGCTTCTTTTTCTTGTTTATCTTCCGACCATGATGGATCGATAGCGTCTTGAACAAGCATGTCGGCGTTACCGCCAAGTTGAATGTCCGTTCCACGACCTGCCATGTTTGTTGCAATTGTTATCGCGCCAAGCTGTCCCGCTTGCCCAACGATATAGGCTTCTCTTTCGTGGTGACGCGCATTTAGAACGTTGTGCTTTATTTTGGCTTTCTTTAAACGTGCGGAGAGGGTCTCTGATTTTTCAATCGAGACTGTCCCCACCAAGATCGGTTGCTTGCGGTCCATACATTCTTCGATCAGACCAATAATTGCATCTTCTTTTTCACGTAAGGATTTATAGATTTTATCTTCGTGGTCGATGCGCGAAATATCGGTATGTGTCGGGATAGAGATAACGCCGAGTTTATAAATTTCGTCAAACTCTGCCGCTTCGGTCATCGCCGTTCCTGTCATACCGGATAATTTGGGGTACATACGGAAATAATTCTGGAACGTGATAGAAGCCAGCGTTTGATTTTCGTTTTGAATGTGAACATTTTCTTTGGCTTCGATGGCTTGGTGCAACCCTTCGGATAGACGTCTGCCATCCATCATGCGGCCTGTAAATTCATCAATTAGTGTGACTTTATCATCTTGAACAATATAGTCTTTTTCGCCTTTAAATAATTTATGGGCGCGCAAAGCCTGATTAACATGATGTACTAAGGATATGTTATTCATATCGTACATGTTGCCTTCTTTAAGGATGCCATGCTCCCTGAGTAGCTCCTCGACATGTTCTTGTCCTTGTTCGGTTAGAACGATGCTTTTGTGCTTTTCTTCCAAATCGTAATCGGCATCTTCCAGTTGAGGAATGATTTTATCAACGGAGATATAAAGCTCCATATTGCCTTCGGACGGGCCTGAAATAATCAGAGGGGTTCTGGCTTCATCAACCAGAATCGAATCAACTTCATCGACAATGGCGAAGTTGAAAGGGCGCTGAACCATTTGATCTAGCCTGAATTTCATATTATCGCGCAAATAATCAAAGCCGAATTCATTGTTCGTGCCATAACTAACATCTGCGGCATAGGCTTTGCGGCGATCTTCTTCGCTGATATTGCCCGTAATACATCCGGTTGTCAGGCCAAGGAAGGTGTAGACTTGGCTCATCCATTCGGCGTCACGCTCGGCGAGGTAATCATTGACGGTTACAACATGCACGCCTTTACCTGATAGAGCGTTTAGATAAACAGCTAGCGTTGCGACAAGGGTTTTACCTTCACCCGTGCGCATTTCTGCGATTTGTCCATCATTCAAAACCAATCCACCGAGAAGCTGTACATCGTAATGACGTTGCCCCAGTGATCTTTTAGCAGCTTCACGCACAACGGCGAATGATTCGTGCAGGAGATTATTCAGTGGCTCACCATTTTCAAGGCGCTGACGAAACAGGTCGGTTTGATCCTGTAATTTTGAATCATCCATTGGTTCGTATGTCGCTTCCAGCGCATTGATTGGATCAATGTGTGTTTGGAATTTTTTTAACGCGCGGTCATTAGAAGAACCGAATATTTTTGTTGCCAAGCCGAGTACCATAAAGTCTCCTAAAAAGTAATGAGTGCACTTGATATAAGGTGCAAAATCGTCCACGTCAATAAAAGCCCTGTGGGTAGACCTAATAATAGGTGTTGAAAACAGTAATTTCATTCGTTAGGGTCATCAATGATTGATACATATTTAAAAAAATTAAGAGGAATATTATGATTGAGCATAAGAAATCGTGCCATGAAACGCGCACATCGGAGCGCGGGAATGCCATTGCTGCGACACTTGTTATATTGATTATCGCGGGAGTCGGCTTTTTTGCCTATAAATCCGGAAAATTAGACACGATTTTGGCGAAGAGTGATTCGTCTGCGAATGGCGCAGTTGAGATTGCGGCGGCGGAACCAGAAAAGCCTAAAAATGAAAATCCTGTTTTGGCCAAACTATACGGTGATGAGATTAAACGTCAGGATGTTCTTGCTTTGGTAAATACTATGCCAGCGCAGATGCAGCAAATACCGCCTGAACAACTTTTCTCGTTGGCGTTAGAACAAATCATTAATAATAAAGTTATTGATAATAATGCTGCAAGTTCAGGTCTTGAAAATGATGCTGATGTTTTAAAGCAGTTGGAAGGCGTTAAGGTTCAGATCGTTCGTAATAAATTTCTTCAAAACACTGTGAAGTCCAAATTGACGGATGAGCGTTTGAAGGCTGAATACGAACAGTATTTAGCGAATTTTCAGGATGTTGAAGAAGTGAAGGTTGCTCATATTCTTGTTGATAATGAAAAGCTGGCTAAAGATCTGATCGAAAAATTGAAAAAAGGCGAAGCCTTTGCTGATTTGGCAAAAGAAAACTCCCAAGATGGTTCTGCTGAAGACGGTGGAGATCTTGGTTATTTCGCAAAAACTGATGTTGTTCCTGCCTTTGCAGAAGCAGCATTTGCTCTGGAAGCGGGAACATATTCAAAAGTGCCTGTGAAGACAGACTTCGGATTTCACATCATCAAGGTTGATGAAAAACGTAAGCGTCCACCAGCACCATTTGAGGATGCCAAGCCCTATATGGAAAAAGAGTTACAGCGCGTTATTCTTGATGAAATGATTGCAGAATTGAAAGCAGATGTTGTGATTGAACGCTTTGACATTAATGGTAATCCTATTGCCAAAACAGAGCCTGCGGCCGGTTCAGAAGGTACGGTAGAAGATACTTCTGCGGAGGCTGATGCCGCAGTAACGCCAATGGATGCGCCTGATGAAGATGGCGTAGCAGTTGAGGGCGCTGTTGAGTAATTTCTTTAATTTATAAAATTTTATAAAAGCCGTGATGTTGTGTACTTCGCGGCTTTTTATTATCCCAGAATTTAGAATAATGAGGCATAAGCACATGGCAACCAATAAAATGAATTGTGCGCAAGCACTGAAATTGCCTAGGCCGGAGCAGCCATCAGGTCTGCCTGTGGTTTTAGTTGCTGCGGTGGCTTTGGTTGATAAGGAGGGGCGCGTTTTATTGGCGCAAAGGCCAGAGGGAAAATCCATGGCAGGCCTATGGGAATTTCCAGGCGGTAAGGTTCAGGAAGGTGAAAACCCCGAATATGCGCTGATGCGTGAGTTAGAGGAAGAACTGGGCATAGAAACGCGGGAATGTTGTTTTTCGCCCATTGGTTTTGCGTCTCATGCCTATGATGATTTTCATTTGCTGATGCCTTTATTTGTGTGCCGTGTTTGGCGCGGTGATATAAAAGCTTTGGAGGGGCAGCAGGGCTTTGCATGGGCTTTGCCACAGGATATGTACGATTATCCAATGCCCGAGGCTGACTTGCCACTTATTTACCAATTAAGAGACCATTTATAGTATAGTTACTTGCTTTTACTTTGTTACAGCGTTGTTTCGTCGCTACCGTATTATTATACGCCGACGCTTCTCTCGCCTTGTATTAAAATGAATTCAAATAACTATATAAAGATGCCCTGATGTATTTTTCGATTTCAGATTTACAAAATTTTTATGACAGCGATATAGGCCGTATCGTTCAGGGTGTCTTGCAAACTCATATTAATGAGTTCTGGCCTGATATGTATGGCGTTCGGGTTTTGGGCTGTGGGTATGCTGCGCCATATCTTGCGCCTTTATCTAAGAGCGCAGAGCGCGTTATTGCTATGACCACGCCGAAACAAGGGGCGGCACATTGGTGCGCAGATCAAAAGAATATGGCGTTTATTTCGAATGAATTTCGTATGCCTTTGGAGAGCAGTTCGGTCGACAGGATTTTGTTGATCCATCATCTGGAACACTGTGATCACTTGCGCGAATCTTTGCAGGAAATTTGGAGGGTCTTGAAACCGAACGGTCGGTTGCTGGTTATTGTTCCCAATCGTATGGGGGTTTGGTCAAAGGCGGATTGGTCACCATTTGGCCATGGGCATCCATTTACGGCGTCTCAACTGGGGGCTTATTTCCGTGATAATATGTTTGTTCAAGAACGACATAAGGCTGCGCTGTTTGTACCGCCAATGCCTGCGTCGCCGATTATGATGAAATCTGCGAATTTGATAGAGCGCATGGCGGGTAATATATTGCCGTTTGTAGCCGGTGTTCACATGATGGAGATGAGCAAGCAGATCTACGCTAAAATCGATAAAACGGGAACGGGCTCATCTGTGTTGGCGAAGACCAAGGAATTGCTGCAAGGCGGCGGCGGGGTTGTGCCGCAGAATTTCTCACTAAAGAAGTGATTGGCAATAATTTTTATATCCCTAAAGGATTATCAGGGTCGATACCGTCCATGAATTGTTTTTTGCGATCAGTATTGGTGATTTGATAGACGAGGCCGATCCAACTGGCTAGAATGCTGCGGGCGCTGTCTGTCCATGTGTTTTCCAGCATATGACATAGGTCTTCTTTGCTTATCGTATCGATGTCGTTGAGCTTTAGTTTTTCCATCGCTTCTGCACTGAAATAATTTGCGGGCATTGGCGGAGGGGTATCGCGGCCTCCTGATTGATGGAGAGCGACCTCTCTCTGATATTCTTTAAGAAGGCTGATTGCATCATATTCGGGATGGCCTTGCATACACACAAGACGAAAACCATCAGGGCTGACTGCGATATGTGTGCCTGCTTCTTTAGAGGCGATAAGGGTGTCCATGCCTGCTGCGTCGAATTGTGCGGGGCTGATTGTGTTATGTCTGGAATGCGGAACATCGAACACAGTGTTCATATTACGTACGAGGGGATGTTGTCTGTTCATAACCTTATGTTTGTATACGCCCCATAATTTTCCATCAGGCAGGGCGGATCGTTTCTGGTTATAGCGTGATTGCATAACCGCGTGTGTTGCCAGACATGAACAGAGCGTTGATGCGACGTTATCATGTGCCCATGCCATAATGTCTTGCAGAGGTTCCCAGAATGGTTCGGCTTCTAAATTTTCACCGGAGACATTCGCACCTGTCACGATTAATGCGTCCAGTCCATTTTCTTTGAGTTGTTCAAAGGTCTCATAATATTGATTGATATAGTCTTGTGTATCTGGGCTGCGCTCTAATTCAGGAAGGGTGAATGGGTGGATGTAAAGCTGCGCGATTTGGTTACTTTCGCCAACGAGGCGGAAAAATTGGCGCTCGGTTGCGGCCAAGGCGGCATCGGGCATCATGTTTAATAACCCTATATGCATTTCTCTGATATCTTGTTGCTGTGCGCGTTTGGGCGGCAGAATAGTGCGCCCTTCTTCTGCGAGACGTTTAAAGGTTGGTAAATCTTTATAGGCAACAAGAGGCATTGATGTGTAAGGTCCATTGATTTATATAGGTGCAGTATGCAATAACTCTTGTGTAAAGTGAGATAAAAAGAGCCCGATGTCAAAAACATTAAGTGAGATACGCGTTGAAATAGATTCTATCGATAATCAGGTGCATGATTTATTGATGCAACGCGCCGACCTTGTGTCTTCTGTCGCGAGGGCAAAAAAGAAAGAGGGTTTGCAAATTGTTCACCCTGCACGTGAGGCAAAATTGATGCGTCGCTTGCTGTCCCGCCATAAGCAGCCTTTGCCGCGTGCCACTGTTGTACGAATTTGGAGAGAGTTGATCAGCTCGGTTTCTTTATTACAAACAGGCTTAAGTGTTGTTGTTTCTGCTGAAGCGGAAGAGGGTAGCGCCTATTGGGATATGGCAAAAAACTATTTCGGCAGTGCTATCCCGATGAAAAATATATTGGGTGATATGAATACAATTGTTGAAGTTAGGGATGGCGATGCGTATTTTGCCGTTCTTCCATGGCCGGAGCTCGTCGATGATTCCCCTTGGTGGGCACCTTTTCTGGATCAGAACACTGAAGAAAAACTTTCGATTATCTGTGCGTTACCTTATGGACAGGTCAAAATAGATAATGACGTGGGGCGTCATAAGCGCGGGGTTGTTGTATCAAAAATTGACTTTATGCCCTCTGATGATGATGTTAGTTTTATCGGGGTAAAGCTGAGTGTGGAGGCAAGCCGTGCCCGCATTAAGGACGCTGCGAAGGTCGCTGGATTTTCGGTGATTAGTCTGTTTAGCGGGCATGATTCATATCTGTTAGAAGTTGAGGGATATCATAATCAGGATTCTGACTTGATAAGAAAATTGCAGGATGCTCTGGGCGATGAATGTTTGTATTGCAAGGCCGTCGGCGGGTATCCGGTGATTCCGGATACCACCTGAAACGCAACAAACAAACATTATTCCCCTAATTGAAAGAATTTACGATGATCGAGAAGATTACAATTATCGGCATGGGATTGATTGGTTCATCCCTCGCCAGAAATATAAAACACCATAAACTTGCAGGCACATTGATTGCCGCTGACCGTGATGAGGCGGTGTGCGAAAAGGTTGCTGAGCTGGGCATTGCCGATATTGTCACAGATGATTTAGCGCGCAGCGTCGAAGAGGCTGATATGGTTATCTTGTGCGTACCTGTCGGTGCGATGCGCCCCGTGGTAGAGTTGATCGCGCCGCATTTAAAAGACAGCGCAATATTGACGGATACGGGTTCGGTGAAAGAATCTGTTATCAAGGCGATTAAGCCGTTTTGTCGCTCTGATATAGAGATTGTGCCTGCGCATCCGATTGCAGGGACCGAGTTTTCAGGCCCAGAAGCCGGCTTTTTGGAGCTGTTTGACGGACGTTGGTGCATCTTAACGCCTCTGCCTGAAACCAGTATCAGAGCGGTGGAGAAGGTAACCCATTTATGGGAGGGGTGCGGTTCTATCGTCGAAATTATGGATGCCAAGCATCATGATCTTGTTTTGGGGGTGACATCGCATTTACCGCATTTAATTGCTTACACAATTGTCGGGACAGCCAATGATTTGGAGGATGATATAAAATCCGAAGTGATTAAATTTTCTGCCAGTGGGTTTCGGGATTTTACCCGTATTGCGGCGTCTGATCCGACAATGTGGCGTGATGTTTTCTTGCATAATAAGGATGCCGTTTTGGAAATTTTGCAACGCTTCACCGAAGATTTAACTGCATTACAACGTGCCATTCGCAAGGGAGACGGAGATTATCTTTATCAAAGATTTGACGATACCCGCGCCATCCGTAAGGAAATCATAGATCAAGGGCAGGATTAACTATGCCGTCACTATGATTTATTGCATTATACGCCTGATTTTCATTGTCATGGTGAAGTTTTATATACTATATATGCTATATATAATGCATATTATTGTTAATGTAAGGTATTATCATGGCTCTGACGTTGCTTGATTTTTTGGTTCTTTCTTGGTTTTTATTTCTTTGGATCGGTTATTCCTTTTATTTAAGATATAGAGAAAAGCAGGGTGGCACTCTCGCCGCAGAGCTTGCTCGTTATCGAGAGCAATGGGCGCAAAATGTTGTCAGAGCGAGGACAACTCGTGTGCATGATGCCGCTATCTTAAAGAGTCTTAGTAGCATGGCTAATTTTCTTGCAACAACATGTATATTCATTCTTGCGGGGTTAATTGCGTTGGCTGCAAAGGTCGCAATGATTGATACTGTGCTTAATCATTATTCCATTGTTTACCCAACGACAGTTGATGGGGTAATGATTAAAATTTTATTTTTGAGCTTAATTTTTATGGCGGCATTTTTTCGTCTGACTTGGGCAATGAGACAGTTTTCTATTTGTGCCATTATGTTGGGCGCAGCACCTTATGCGAAAGCAGATGAATTGGATAAAGACGAAGAAATATTTGCACAGCAAATGGCTAAGGTAAATGATCTGGCAGGACATGATTTTAATTTTGGGTTACGTTCCTTCTATTTTGCTTTTGCAGTGCTTTTCTGGTTTGTACATCCGATTGCTTTTTTAATGGCGAGTAGTTTTATAACGGTAGCGGTCTATCGTCAGGATTTTAAATCGAATGTGTCGGAATATCTTAGGGTTGGGCGTATTTGGAAAAAATAATATAGGGCGTAAATTTCTCCATTTGTGACAGAGGGTATTATCAAACCCTACTGCTTTTTAATCGGGGGCATTTCCGCAATTTTTATCGGGCCAAGATAGATTTTATGTTTATCACTGGTGAGGGTTGTGCGCACCACGCCGTCTTTTTCCAGAGCTGTTAATGCGACACTTGCGAACATAGCGGCTTTGGCTTTTATGATTTTTCTTTGGGTTAGTTCTATGATGAATGGTGCAAAATTTTCTAGCCCTAAATCAAGATTGATTACAGGATAGGGTGCGGCGTTAAAATCGATCTGTCCTGATACACGCCCCTGTGTTTTCGTTGCAATCAGGGTGGCGTGCTTGATGGTTAGAATATTATTTTTAAAGATAATTTGTGCGTCTAGTGAGTCAAAAATAAGTGGCTCTGTCCAACGTGCTTGGGCGATGCTGATGATACCTGTTTGAATATCGAGGGGCATGCCCATCATTGGCCAGCTCTGCGCGTGGATAAAGCCAATTGTAATGTCTTCATGTGCTGTGGTTTTAAGTGTTTGGGCAGGCAGAGATAGATGCATTTTTCCGGGGAAGCCCGTAATTATCGGGGGCGTAACCTGAAAGTTGGTGATGGACGGATTTTGGGCAATATCGTTCAGGAAAGCTGTGATGGCTTTTTTGGTAGAGTGCGCTGTGCCAAACCATATGACGCTGTATATGATACAAAGCAGTAAAATAAAGGCACCTAATAGTGTTTTGAGCTTAGGACGGGGGGGGATGGTGTTTCTTCCTTCTTCCATGAGATGTCTCGCCTTTTTTTCAACTTTCATTTCAATTTGTTTAAGGATATCTGAGGCATTATCGGAGGGCATAATTGGTGGCATAAATTCGAAAATGACACGTCCCGGTTTTTTGCACCATTTATGACGTGGATAGAATACCCCCGTATTCAATGCCATGGGGATAATCGGCAAGGCCGTTGCCTCTTGCATGCGGACAATACCAATTTTATAAGGCTTTTTTTGGGCTGATATGTCCGGTGCAACGCGGGTGCCTTGCGGAAAAATTACAATAGGACGGTTTTGGGATGCCACGTGTTTTGCCCCGTCTTGAATAGATTTAATCGCGGCCTTTGGGCTGGATCTGTCTATTGCAATCACATCACTTTTGGCCAAATATTTTCCCCAGAGCGGAATTTTGAGAAGCTCTTTCTTTAAAACAACGGCAGGGTCATTGAATAATAAGTGCAGCTTTAGCGTTTCATACGCCGATTGATGTTTTGCCGCGATGATGTAGGCACCGCTGCTTGGCAGGTGTTCTTGCCCTCTGATCTCATATGTCAGGCCAAGGATATATTTTTCGAGAAAGGCTGTGCTGCGGCAGAATCCTGTGACAACACCCAGAAAGACATTACGGGGTAGGAATAAGGTAGGTAGTAACACGACGCAACTGACCGCTGTAAGGATATAAAAACAGAGATTAAAAATGGTCGAGCGTATAAAATAGGGCTGCATAGTCGGGATTAACCTTGGTTTGCCAGTGTTAAGATAACAACGCGGAACAGGGTTTTATTATACTCGCTGAATGTGATTCTCCAGAAGTTTATATCTTGTAATGTGTCGTGATTATCATGGACAGGATGAGGGATGATATCGATATTCGGGATGGCATGCCTAAACTCTAAAAGGGCGCGATCCATATGGTAGGCGGATGTTACAAGACGAATGGTCTTGATGTTTTGTGCTTCAACCCATTCTTTTGTTTCATAGGCATTTTCTAAAGTGGTGGTTGCTTTGTGTCCCAAAATAATACAGCAATCTGAAATTTTTGTTATATCGTTTTTTGTGACGGCTTCATGTACGCCTGTAATGAATAGGTTCTTGGAAAGTCCGGCAGAAAATAAAGACAGGCCGTGTTGAATACGTTTATGGCCGCCGGTTAAGACGATAATCGCATCTGTTTTAGTTTTGAGTTGAGTTATAGGCTTTGATGTTACATTTACGACAAACAGGCCGTAACCGCCAATCCATAGGATCAGCACTATAAGTCCCAAAAATCTAAATATTTTTTTCAACATGATAGATATATTTTACGGTATTTTTGATAGGTTACGCAAGACTGTAAATCGTGATGTTATGGTTGCGATTACGGATGCAATTATTGGGATCAGGCATAGCAGCAATATACCTGTGCCACTGATTTCTATTGTCGGGATAAGGGCTGTGCCGGAATGTGCTGATAGGAATATAATGACTGCAGTTGTGATTAGGCCGAGTACCGCGCCGATCAGGCCACCCTTTAGGGATAAAATCATGGCGTGGCGTTGGAATTGGCGCGCGATATAATGATCAGTTGCCCCCATGGCGTGAAGTAAGAGGACTTCTTTTTGATGGATGGCAAGGCGTGTGCGAATACCTGCTGTGATTGCGATGATTGTAACACCTGCAATAATCAGGGTAATAAATAAAGACAGGTTTTTCAGTGTTCTTGTGAAGTTAATCAGATCACCTAGCCATTCATGGTGTGTTTCAAGGCGTGCGTATTTGGACAGTTTCAACATGTCACTTTTGAGGGTGTTCAGGCTTTTTTCATTGCTGTTACGAAGTTCAATCGCGATGAGGCCGGGCAGGGGGATATCGTTTAGCGTCAAGCTGTCGCCAATCCAAGGGGAGATAAGCTCTTGTATCTCTGCGTTGCTTAGAACGGTTAGGGACTTGATCATTGGGCTGTGTTTTAAGCCCTTGGCAAGTTTCTTGGTTTCTTTGCGCACTGTATTATTCGAGAGCAAATGCCCATCTTTTGTTTCAACGGCGATCTCGATTGTGACTTTGTTCTCTAACCCTGATGACCACCGCGCGGCCATATCATTTAGGGCGAAGGTACCGCTGCACGCCAGAACGCTAAGGAAGCTCATCAATGCGATGAGGAGCACTAAAAACTTGGAGTCTTCGCTTTGATTCAATGGCAAATCATAATCACGGAAGCCTAAATTTTTAAGCATACGTATAACCAGCGGGTTTTTTGCCAGTGCATTGCCCAGTGTTTTTATTTTCGGTTGTAGGAGTTTTTTGATTTTAGAAAACATTGCGAATCTTCTGTGCTATGGGGGCGTTGGAGGACTGTGACGCGTGCAGCGTTCCGTTACCAAGGATGAGGCAGGGGTGTCCGAATTGCTCTATAATATTGGAATTATGTGTTGCTATGACAATGGTCGTTCCCATGCGGTTAAGTTGTTCGAACAGTCCCATAAGGCGAAAGCCAATTTCATCATCCAAATTCCCTGTCGGTTCATCTGCGAGTAGGAGTTTCGGGCGGCCAATAACGGCGCGCGCGATGGCAACGCGTTGTTGTTGACCACCTGACAGGGTCGGGGGCAGGTTGTTTTTATGTTTTTCCAGTCCAACCCAATCGAGGAGCTCACTGACATGGTTTTTGATGTTTTGATCGCTCTCGCCCATAATGCGTAGGGGAAGGGCAACATTATCAAAAATAGAAAGATGTTTCAGCAAACGAAAATCCTGAAAAACAACGCCGATACGCTGACGTAATTCGAACAGGTCTTCACGTTTAAGGGTGGATATCTTTTTGTCGAACATGGTCATTTGCCCCTCTGTCGGCATATTGCCAAGAGACATTAAATTCATGAGTGAGGTTTTACCCGACCCACTGGGGCCGGTTAGGAAATGGTACGACCCCAGTTCAAGCGTAAAGTTGACGTCATGGAGAATCTCTTCTCCACTTTCATTATACTTAAACCCTATATTTTCAAATTTTATCATATTCGTATTTTAATCTCGGTGTTTTATATCTCGGGGCTTTGCTGATCCAGCATGTATTGTGTTGCTTGTGCTTTTTTTTGTAGGGGTTGGTAATGGCGTAGGTCTTAGCAATTTCACGATAGGTCTGATCGCGCCATGCCATGTTATTTATCAATGCGGTGTCTTTCAGAACTTGCTTAAGAATGCACGATCTGTCTTTTACCGGACAAATTGTATCTTGCTTGGTTTCTTGTGCGTGAAGGTTTGTGCTAAAAATAATAAAAAGCAAAAAAATCGGCAAAAAACATGTGATTTTGTGGTACATATAACATTCCTGCGTTGTGAGCTTGCTCAACCTAATCTATATATGTACTAAACTCACCTGCGAAAGAGAAGAACTGGATTGCAATGATTCTGACTTGTCCCAATTGTAATGGTCAATTTAATGTTGATGACGCGCTTATCGGCGATAAAGGCCGTAAGGTGAAGTGCTCGTCATGCGCTGAGGTCTGGTTTCAGGAACCTGAACATGCGGAAACGCAAGAAGATGAGGTCGAGGCCGCGCCTGTTGAAGAAGAGAGTGATGATTCCAATGTTGATCTTGTTGAAGAAGATGATGATGACGATTTCAAGGTTGATCTTGTTGATTTTGATGAGCCAGATGAACCAGATGAACCAGAGGCTGTAAATGAACCGGAAGAAAGCGTTCCGGAAGATACACCACCTGAAGACGAGCTTTCATCCGAGAGTGGGGGCGCGAAAATGTCACTGGAACACATAAAGCGCGCTGTCAAAAGCCATGCGGTTAATGCTCGGGAAGAAGGCCGAAGTAAGCCCCTTGGTTACGGGATTGCAGCATCAGTATTTTTTGTGATTTTTGCTTATTTGTTATGCAGCAGCACGTCGATGATGCAGGTGCACCCGTCTATGCAGGCATTCTATGGGTTATTTGGTATCCACAGAGATATTCCGGGTAAGGGGTTGGTGTTTGATCAGCTTGCCGTTGAGGATAATGGTGAGACGATTACAGTAGACGGCCGTATTATTAATTTGGAATCAACGCCTGTGAATGTCCCTATTATTGAGGCTTCATTGATGGGCACGGCAGGGACGCCGATAACACAATGGTATATTCAACCACCTACGGATATTCTGGAAGGGGAGAGTGATCTGTCTTTCCATTCTGTATATTATAAAAGTGCGCCCCAAGATGGGCATGATGATGAGGCGTCTGCGCCGGAACATGGAACGGCACATGATGCAAATGAGCATGGTGAGAATGTTCATAGCGAAGATGCGCTTGAGGTAGACACGCAACATGTACAAATTCGTTTTGCATTACTGGCTAAAACTGACGAAGCAGACGACGAAAATAGTCCAGCTCATCATCAGGACGTCCCAGATCACCAGAGCGATCACGCAGAGTCTTCAAAATCTCATCAACCCGCTTCTTCTGTATCGCATCAGGCACCTTCACACGGGAACCATTAGGCTTTCCGTTTTCTTCCTCTTCATCGCCATAAGGGCGGCCAAGGGGATCGTATCTCTGTCCGCTGCCACTCATCCCGATGCCGATCATTTGTTTCATACGCTGTCTTAGCTGTTGGTTGAGCTGTTCTTGCGAATCTTTCAGATATTCGATGGCTTTTTCTTGATGCGGGATTGATGTGTGTGGATTATTATTTTCCAGAGCATTCTCGGAGCCACGCATTTCCTGTTCGGCAAGTCCCATAGTTTCGGGGATTTCATCCAGTTTTTCTGCTGTATCCAGCATAAGTTGCCCGAGAATATAGCGTAGAGCTTCTTGCTCTGTCTTATTGGGCAGGGTATCAACGGAGAGCTTATTGGTTGGTGCTTTTTGTTGCTTGGGGGCAGGTGGGCCGCCGCTCATTCCAAAATCTTTGAGCATTTCTTCGATGGAAGGGACAGAGCGCGGCGCAATATTTTTACGCCCATCTAGCAGACGCTTAACTCTGGCTTGTTTTTGTGTTTGATCCAGCAGTTTTTCCTGTCGCTCTATCAATTCTTGCAGTTCGTTAATCCCTTCGCGCATGGCTTGCATATCCGCAGGTAGTTGTGGAGACATTGTGCCATTCATCATTTCCATCATGCGCTGTAGTTTTGACATAAGATCTTGCGCTTTTTGTTCATCACCGTCACGCAGGGCATTTTCTATTTCTTGCATCAGCTTGGACATGGCATCAGGAGAAATAATTTGAGAAAAATTATCGGGGGAAAGCTCAGGAAATTCCTCACCATTAGCCATACGTTTTTGCATATCACGCTGCATTTCTGCAAAATAATTTGCCATTTTGTCGCGTAAATTATCCATTAATCTCGAAATATCGTCTTCACTTGCGTTGGGATCGCGCATTGCATCTTCCAGCGTGCGTTGTGCTTCGTGAAGCTCTCGCATAGCTAGTGATAAATTTCCGTCCTCTACAACCAGAGCGGCATTCCACAGCAATTTTATGATCTCGCGGGCGGCTTCTAATCTGATTTCTTCTTTCTGGTTATTTACCAGAATAAGGCGTGCGCTGGCGGTTTTAATCGCAAGATAAATGACGGGGTCGTTTTGGAAATAATCGGGCGCGTTGAGCAGTGATTTTAAATTGAGCGCGATATCAATAAAACTGTCCTTATAGTCCCATGCCAAAAGTTTGCGCATGGCGATAAGGGATTTTGCCATTGGGTGTTCGAACTCACGCTCGGGCAAGACCAAGTGTATTTTTTCAAGTTGTGCGCTCTGCCCTTTATGGTCTGTAACCGTATATTCAAAGGTAACGGGCAGTCCCGCCCACGTATGCCATGTCATGTTAAACACAGGGGATATTTTGAAATCTGCGTTAGGTTGAGACATGACGAGGCGCGATTCTTCCGTAAATGTGCCAAGCGGGCGTTCTTCAACCATGTCATCGATATCCATACGCATATGAAGCTCTTTAACGCCGTAATCATCCTTTACCATAAGGGAAAAGCGGATTTGATCGTTGCTTAGGAATTCGTAGGGGAGTGTTTCTTTGGGGGCTTCCTGTGGCTCTGTGTCTGTTATTTTTTCTGTCTCTGTCGTCTCTGTCGTCTCTGTCGTCTCTGTCGTCTCTGTCGTCTCTGTCGTCTCTGTCGTCTCTGTCGTCTCTGTCGTCTCTATTTCCTCTGTTTCCTCGATTTTCGTTTTGGGCATATAGCTTTGAATTTCAGGCGGAGTATCAATGATGTAATTGTAACGCCAGCTTGCACGTGGCATATAGGCTTGCGCGATAGAGAGCCGCTCACCGTTTTCTATTGTGGTTTCAATGCCATAGAGACCAGTGCCCAGATATTCCATTTTAGTAGTTTTTTCACCATGTTGCAGATAGGGCGGAATATATTCCCCGAACATACTGTGTATTCTGATACGGATTTCACTGCCTTCGGGGATACTTAAAGTATCTTTATATGCGCCGTAGCCGATGAAATGTGTTTGGCCCATGCCCGTATACAAGGGCGGTTTGATCCAGAGGTTGGTGCTTTTGCCCTGTGAAATCACATAAGAAGGATTGATCGGAAACAGGCCATTTGAGATCTTGTTTTGCCATTGTGCGCCTGAAACCATTAAACCAGAGAGAAAAATAAGAACGGCAATGAAACGAAGAGCAGAAGGGTCTTCCCGTGATAAAATCGCGCGTTTTTTCGGTGTTTTTAGTGCCGAGAGGGAATGTAATATGCGCTTTTGCGCCGTGTCCCATAAATTACGGGTCTCATGTGTTTTAGGGTTTGCTAATGTATCATCGAGGATTGCGATATGCCCTTGAGGCAAGTTGCTTTGTGCTTCTAGCGTTTTGTCTATAGATCTTCGTTGCGGAAATGTGAAGCTCAGCACATCTTTTTGAATGAGGTAAATGAACCCAATGAAAAAGCATAATGTTGTTGGAATAGTGATGATTGCACCGAAAAAGGCGGGGATATCCAGCATCCACAAGCCGCAGAATAACAGTATCCAAAAGAATAACCGCCAAAAGTGCAGCGTTATATTCTCCAGCGTCAGAACCAGAGCGGCTCTCTTCCGTTTTTTAGACAGAGCATCAAGAAACGGACGGTTTTCAAAATCCAACGGGTCAAGCATGGATAAGAGGGTATCTTGTTTTGCCGTATGAACCCATAATTTTTTTTAGGTTCTCCCCCGTTTATAGCCTGTATTTATTGTTGGGCTTATAACCAGTCGGGAATTGATTCTCTGGACATCAGCTCTTCCAGCGTTTGGCCTTTGTTAATCACCGCGATATTGTCTCCATCCACCAGTATTTCAGGGGGCAGGGTGCGGGTATTGTAATTCGAGGCCATAGCAAAGCCGTAGGCGCCTGCGGATTGTATTACGACAAGGTCATCTTTACTGACGGTGGGGATTTCACGATTTTTGGCAAAAACGTCGCCGCTTTCACAGATGGGACCCACAATGTCATAGGTTTCCATGGGTGCATTATGCCCTAAAACAGGGCGGATGCCGTGATAGGCTTCGTATAATGTCGGGCGAATCAAATCATTCATTGCCGCATCCAGAACAACGAAATTCTTTGACGGTGTGGCTTTTATATACTGTATTTTGCTGAGGAGAATGCCCGCATTGCCAACCATGTAACGCCCCGGTTCCATCTGTATTTGCGTATCGAGGGGCAGAATAATATCACGAACCCATTGTGCATAGGCATCAAGATCAAGGTTTGTTTCATCATTATAGATGATAGGAAAGCCACCACCGATATCCGTATGGGTGACCGTGTGTCCTTGCGCGCGTAGGGTGCCGACCAGCTCAGCTAGTTTTTCAAAACCGGGTTTGAATACTTCTACTTGTGAGATTTGCGAGCCGATGTGAATGGCAAGACCAACAGGGGTGACGTTGCTCATCTCCTCGGCGCGTTTATACAGGGTTAGGATATCTTCTGCGGTATTGCCGAATTTATCTCCCTTGCGTCCTGTTGAGATTTTACTATGTCCGCCGCCGCTGATGTTCGGGTTAAGGCGGAACACAACATTGGCGGTTCTGTTCATCTCTGCGGCAAATTTATTGACGTTTTCCAGCTCTTCTGGCGCTTCGATGTTGAATTGAAGGATACCCGCCTCAAGACAGGCTTTAATCTCGCTCTCGTTCTTGCCGAAACTGGTGGAAATGATTTGATTGCCCGTGAAGCCAGCTTTCAGGCCTTTCAATAACTCACCTTCCGAAACGATTTCCAGCCCACTGCCCAGTGTTTGCAGGAATTTCAGAATTGCAATATTGGTGTTGGCTTTGCAGGCATAGCATAATAGAGGCTGGCGATCTGCTGGCAATGCGCGCTCCATAGCCTCTTTTAAGGCCATAAATTGCGATTTTATTACGGACGCACTATAGACGTAGCAAGGTGTGCCGTATTCTTTTGCAATATCGGGCAAAGCTATATTATCAACATGCAAAACGCCGTTTTTTTCGGTGAAACCTGTCATTGTAATCTCTTGATTTTGTGATTTTAGTAGATTTTGCGCTCTAAGCCGGGTTGTGGGTCTGTGCTTGTATCGGGATAGGTGCGCGGGAATGTATCATGTTCTGCCCCTTGAGGCGGATCAACATATGGAGGCTTGACTCCGCATGCGCAGAGTAAGAGGATGTTGGCACACAAAAATATATGTAAGAATTGCTTTTTATTAATCATCTTTGTTCCTCCGATAGGTTCGCTATAACCTGTGTATATTGGAATGGAATAAAAATAAACCCTAAACCTTTCGAATTAGGGAAGATGCTATGAGGAAAATTTATGAGTGATGTTCCCAAAGGTTTTATTACGCGGTTTTTTTGGATTGGCGCGATAGGGCTGGTCTTTGCAATATATTCGACGGCAACTGGGATCCACAATAAGAATAGGCTGGAACGCGCCGAAGCCAAAATAGTATCCAGGTTTAAAAGCCTTAAATCATATAAAGATAAAGTTTTTTTACCCTCTATCAAGGTTGCTGCGCCTGATGGAAGTATCATTGATTTAAGTAAGAGCCATGGGAAATACACTATACTTAATGTTTGGGCGACATGGTGCACACCTTGTGTTAGGGAACTTTCCTCTCTTCGGCGTTTGAATAAAACATTCGCATTTGATAGTGATTGGCGCATTGTTGCGGTATCGATTGATTCTAAAAGCAATTTATCCAAAGTCGCGAAGTATACGGCACATTATCACGTTGAAAATATTGCAAATTATATCGATTATAATTTAGAGCTGCAAAATCATTTTAACATTGAAAAATTGCCGATGACTTTGATTGTTAATCCGTCGGGGCGTATCTTATATAAAATTCACGGTGATGTATTGTGGCATGATAAAGCAATCACTGGTTTTATGGATCTGATCACAAAGGTTTATTGATAGGCCTGTATTTATACAATGTGTTAATATAATTTGTGGTAGTCTATTATATCCGTTTAGTTTCTTCCAGCAGGGTCAAAAGATATGCAGCAAGAGCAGCAAGGTAGTCAAAAAATTTCGCAAGATCAACTTGATGCTATGGTTGATTTGCATGCTCGGTTTTTGGGTGGTCGGATAGGTGGGCGGCGCGCGATGTTGGAACATATTGATATGCGGGGCTTGTCTTTACAGGGTAAGGATTTGAAACAATCGAATTTTACGGCGTGTTTGATGAATGATATGGATTTATCACGTGCGAATTTTCAAGAAGCCTCGCTTTATGCCTGTGATTTAAGTAATTCTAATTTATTTCACACGGTTTTTGTACGCGCAGATTTGCGTGGTGCACGTATTGAAAATGCGAATTTGGAAGGGGCTGACCTTGAGGCTGCGGATTTACGGCGCGGCGGGATGGCTTCTCTAAGTGATTTTCCTGCTACAACTAAGGCGGTTAATTTTAAAGGTGCAAATTTAAGTGGTGCGCGATTAACTGGCTCTATGGCGTCGAATGCAGATTTCTCTGATGCGATGTTGATTGGTGCAAATTTGGCAAATTCCGATATGCGGGGGGCGAGTTTAGAAGGTGCAAACTTATCAAATGTTGCTCTGGGGGGCGTGAAATTAAATGGTGCCAATATTAAATCAGCCATATTCACTGGTGTAGATTTAAACGCGTTGAAAGATGCCGGTATGGATTTGTCAGAAGCCATTACAGACGATAATATAGGTATATCTGTGTCGGACTTATCCGAGCCATTACAAAAATTGATTGAGCATCACCATCAGTGGCTAATAACCAAGGGTCTGGATGGTGAGCAGCTGGATCTGAGTGATGTCGATTTACGTGCGCTAGGTTCGTTAAAGCAAAAACGTTTGACTGCGATTAAAGCTGTCGAAACCAAGTTTTTCGGGCTAAATCTTTATCAGGTGCAACTGCAAAGCGCGGTATTGAACCATTCAGATTTCAGAAGTTGTGATATGGAGGAGGCGGATTTGCGCGGTTCTTCCTTTGTAGAGTGCAATTTTTCACATGCGAGCTTAAAGGGTGCAAATTGTTCTGCCCTAATGCTTGCGACGGGCGGGACAAGTCGCTTTAGCCCATGTAATTTTGAAAATGCACGTTTTTGTTATGCTGATTTAAGTGGGGCGCAGTTAAAAGATGCAATTTTTACAGGGGCGAACCTCTCTTATACAGATTTTACGGGGGCAGATCTGCGCGGCGCGGACTTTACGGGGGCGGTGATGGAAAATATTGTTCTTGAAGATGCGCAGACTGAGGGCGCTAAATTTGATCGTGATCTTAGTAAACCCGTCTTTAAGATGAAGTCGGATACGACAGAAATTTGACATAATTTTATATTGGCGGTAAAACTCGATATGGCTTTAGATAAAGAAATACAGAAAATATTAGATCGTGCGCCGAATATTCAGAATATTCCGCATGCTTTTTATTCAAAAGAGGCTGATTCGAATTTAAAGGGTCTGGAAACCTCTACTATAACGGATGAGTTTGGTAAGTCTGTTGATGTTAATTTCATTGGTGGGTGCTCGGTTGGGGCTGACGGTAAAGTTATTCCAGCTACGGATGAAGAGGAACTGGCAGCCGAACCGGATACGTATGAATATCTTGGCTATATAGATGATGTCGGTGTTTTTGTGCGTACAGATCATACACCGGAACGCCCGATGCAAACCGTATCAATAGAACCTTTTCTTTAAATAGTTACAATTTATCCGTTAATTCAGGTACTGCGTCGAATAAATCCGCAACTAAGCCATAATCCGCAATTGCGAATATTGGTGCGTCTTCGTCTTTGTTTATTGCTACGATTGTTTTAGAACCTTTCATGCCTGCTAGATGCTGGATCGCGCCGGAAATACCGATGGCGATATAAAGGTCAGGGGCAACGATCTTGCCTGTTTGGCCGACTTGATAATCATTGGGGACATAGCCCGCATCAACGGCTGCGCGTGATGCACCGATTGCCGCGCCAAGTTTATCGGCAAGTTTTTCGATAATGGCGAAGTTTTCCTCTGACCCAACCCCGCGACCACCTGATACTACGATTTTTGCAGCCGTGAGTTCAGGTCGCTCGGAAACGGAAAGCTCGGCTTTCACAAATGTTGTAAGGCCTGTGGTTTCAGGGGCGCTGTAATCCTCAACAGAGGCGCTGCCGCCTGATGTTGCCGCCGCATCAAAGGTTGTTCCGCGCACGGTGATTAGCTTAATCGCATCGGATGATTTTACCGTTGCGATAGCGTTTCCTGCATAAACGGGGCGTTTGAAAGTGTCTGCGGATTCAACGGCGATAATGTCTGATATTTGTTGTGTATCCAGTAACGCGGCTGCGCGAGGTAAGATATTTTTACCAAATGTTGTGGCAGGGGCAAGGATGTGGGAGTAATTTGAGGCTAAATCCACGAGTATAGGGGCGATGTTCTCGGCAATCGGGTGTTCCAGAGAGGCTGCATCGGCTTTTATGACCTTGGTTACGCCTGCGATTTGTGCGGCTTCTTGTGCCACCGCATCGCAATTTGCGCCTGCAACGAGGACATGGATATCACCGCCGATTTGGCTGGCTGCACCAATGGTGTTCAGGGTTGCGGACTTAATGGTCTTATTATCATGCTCTGCAAGGATAAGTATGCTCATGGTATTATTCTCCCTATATCACTTTGGCTTCGTTTTTGAGTTTGTCGATCAGTGCATCAACATTGTCGACCTTTATGCCGCCTTTGCGCACCGGTGGTTCATTTACCGTGATAATTTCAAGGCGCGGCGTGTAATCAACGCCAAGCTCTGATGACTCAATAACATCCAGTTGTTTTTTCTTGGCCTTCATAATGTCGGGTAGCTTGGCATAGCGTGGCTCATTCAGGCGTAAGTCTGTGGTGATAATCGCGGGGGAGGCTAGCTCCAGCGTTTCCAGTCCACCATCAATCTCGCGGGTGACGTGGATTTTTCCGTCATTGATTTCTAGTTTTGAGGCAAAAGTCCCTTGCGCCCAGCCGAGGAGGGCGGCCAGCATCTGTCCTGTTTGGCTGGAATCATCATCAATGGATTGTTTTCCCATAATCACAAGGTCGGGTTTTTCTTTCTCGACCAAGGCTTTAAGCGTTTTTGCAACGGCCAAAGGTTCAACCCCACCCAGATCAATCGGAGCATCGGTTTTGACCAAGATGCCGCGATCTGCGCCCATTGCCATGGCGCTGCGAATTTGTTCTTGCGCCTTTTCGGGGCCAATTGTCACGATAATAATTTCGGATGCTTTGCCGGATTCTTTGAGGCGGATAGCTTCTTCAACGGCGATTTCATCGAAGGGGTTAATCGACATCTTAACATTGGCAAGGTCAATGCCGCTGCCGTCTGATTTAACATGGATTTTTACGTTAAAATCGACAACGCGTTTAATAGGGACAAGTATTTTCATTTGAGTGTTACTCCGAGTATAGGGAATAAAAGAGAAGTTAATTTTGAGCTAAAAAATACGCCAGTGCAAGCAGTAAAGTTAGCCCTTGTAAAGCCACACGAAGTTGCATAAGTTTGTTGCCATATTTCTCGTTGAACGCACCGCCCTTTATCATCGAAAAAATGCCGATACAGAGGACTGCAACGACTGATAGGAAAGAGATCAATATAAGAATGGGTAACATCGTGTTCATGGCAATAACCTAGCGTGATTTATCCGGCTTGTATAGAGTTTGTATTGTGTGTTTGGTGCTGAAATTTGACATAACGTTAAAAAATATGCATTAATACATGAAAATAAGTGCTAAAAAATGCGCAGTAAATGTATATCGAGGTGATAAAAATGGTAAATCAGTATAAAAAGCATGCAGCGGATTCTCATTGGAGTTACTGTTGGACTCTAGGCGATAACCCTGTTGTTACTTTTTGTAGTTCTAAGGTTAAAACAAATGTGATTTACACCTTGGCTGAGCTGGAATCTGTTTTGAAATGTACGGATGAAGAAATCAGCTTTATTCCTTTGCCGCGCCGTATCATGGAAAATGCTCTAAGTATTGTTGATGGGTCGTTAACGCGCGCCGCGTAAAGAAATCAAATAATTTACATCTAAATCCGTTTCCGATAGGTGAAATGCGTTTTTCAGAGGATTAAAGATTAGCCCCGTAACATCATACGGGGTTAAATTATGTTTGCGGGCATGGCGTGCGATTTCACTGGGTTTGACGAATTTTGACCATGTATGTGTGCCGCGCGGCACCCAACGCAGGATATGCTCTGCTGCAACGATACCCAAAGCAAATGATTTCGGGGTGCGGTTTAAGGTCGACATAATTAAAAGGCCGTTCGGTTTCAGGCGATTTATGCAGACTTCTATGAATTCCTCTACATTGCGGACATGCTCTATAATCTCCAGAGCGACGACAACATCATATTGTTTATCCAAGTCCTGTGCATCACCGCAAATATAGGAGATATCAAGCTCAGACGTTTTGGCATGGGCGTTGGCAACCTCAATGGCGTTGGCATCTGCATCAATGCCTGTGACCTGCATCCCCATTTGTGCCAGAGATTCACTGACCAGACCACCGCCACAGCCAATATCAAGAATATTGAGTTTATCGAAATCTACGTCGTAGTGACTGGCAATTTGTTGCTCTATATAGTCCATACGCACAGGGTTTAAGCGGTGAAGAGGCTTAAAAGGTCCATCTTCATCCCACCATTTTTTAGAGTCTTTGGCGAAGTGAATAATTTCTTCCGGATCAATTGTGGTCGTTTTTTCCACTGTTTTGCCTTTTTTACTTTGATTTTTATGCTCGGGGTGAGTATGGATAACCATTGTTGTAAATACAAGATTATAAACACAAGAGCATAAAAGATTTAAAAGATGGCTTTAATTGTCGCAAAATTTGGTGGTACATCCGTCGCGGATATTCAACGCATAGAACGTGCAGCGGATAAGGTTGCGCGTGAGGTAGAGGCAGGGCATCAACTTGTTGTTGTTGTGTCTGCAATGTCAGGTGTGACGAACACGTTGGTTGAATATTGCGGTGAGATCAGCCCGATGCATGATTTGCGTGAATATGACACGGTTGTTTCCAGTGGTGAGCAAATTACAGCAGGCCTTATGGCGATGGCGTTGCAAAAACGCGGTGTTAGTGCGCGATCATGGCTTGGGTGGCAGATCCCTATTTTGACCGATAATATTCACGGAAAAGCGCGTATCGAGAATATTGATACGCAGGAGCTTCACAAGCGACTGGATTTAGGTGAGGTTGCTGTTGTTCCAGGGTTCCAAGGTGTAACCGAGCATAACCGCGTTGCAACATTAGGGCGCGGCGGGTCTGATACATCTGCGGTGGCTCTGGCTGCGGCTCTGAAGGCGGATCGTTGTGATATTTATACGGATGTTTCTGGTGTCTATACGGCTGACCCGCGCATTGTTCCAGCGGCGAAAAAAATACATAAAATCTCTTATGAAGAGATGTTGGAGCTGGCCTCACTGGGCAGCAAAGTTTTACAAACGCGCTCGGTTGAGATGGGCGCAAAAAATAGTGTACCTATTCAGGTTCTCTCCAGTTTTGAAGAGGAAGTTGGTAGCGCGCGTAAAGGTACATTGGTAACAACGGAGGATCAAATTATGGAACAGGAACTCGTCAGCGGTATTGCGCATAACAGCGATGAAGCAAAAATCACCGTTGTTGGTGTAGAGGATGTGCCCGGTGTTGCCGCACGTTTGTTTGATCCTTTGGCAAAAGCGTCGATTAATGTTGATATGATTGTGCAAAATATTGCAACGGATGGCCGCACAGATATGACTTTTACCGTGCCACGCGGGGAACTTGACCTTGCGGTGAAGACCTTAAAGGATGATACGGGTTTGTCTTATCAGGATATCGTGGTCAACGATAATTTGGCGAAGGTCTCTATCGTTGGTATTGGTATGAAAAGCCACGCTGGTGTTGCCAGTACAATGTTTAGAACATTGGCCGAGAAAAATATTAATATTCACGTTATTTCAACCTCTGAAATTAAAATCAGTGTTCTGATCGAGGCTGACTATACAGAGCTTGCCGTTCGTTCGTTACATGCGGCTTATGGGCTGGATGAAAGCTGAAAAATAACGTAAGCTCTTTTTCATTATGAAAGACCAGTTACCAGTTGCAGAGCTGGAGGAAATCGCGAATGTAGATGTTGGTGAAGCACTTCGCCGTACGCGCATTTATTATAGGCAAAGCCTTGAGGATATCGAAGCTGCGTTGCGCATACGTGCGTGTCAGATTGATGCGATTGAAAATGGTGATATGGATGAATTGCCCGGGCGTGTCTATGCCATCGGCTTTGTGCGCAGCTATGCGGAGCATATGGGGCTTGATGGCGCAAAAGTGGTGCAGCTTTTCAAGGCACAATATATGGATGGGCAAGCAAAATTGTTGCTTTCTTTTCCGGTTTTGGCGTCCGAAACAAAAACGCCTGCGCTTTGGCTCGTTGTGATATCACTGCTTGTTTTTTCTATGTTTTTTATTGGTGCGCACATGTTAAACGGGCATGCGCCAGAAACACCTTTGTTTGTTGTACAAGAAGTGCCGGAGGATATCAAAATCCATGTTGAACAGGATATTTTGGTGCATTCACCGCTTCGTGAGGAAGAGATGGTTAATCTGAGCGAGGCTTTGCCGGTGGCGGTCGTTGTAGAGAATATGGGTGAGGGGCAAGACAAAACCCCAGGCATTATTCTTAATATAATGAAAAGCAGTTGGGTCGAGATTAAAAATGCCAAAGGCGAAATTATTGTCTCTAATATTCTGGAAGAGGGCGATCAGTATTTTGTGCCAAATAGTCCGGGGTTAAGCATGTCACTGGGCAATGCGGCTAATGTTGAAATTATATTGAATGGCCGCCCCTTGAAGCCTTTGGGGAAAGATGGCGATGTGCGTCGTGATATCCCTCTTGATATCAGTTATCTAAAAACATTGGCGTTTAAAGAAATAAGGATTGAGGAAGATGTTATACCTTCGCCGAAACCCTGAGTTTAATGATTATTTCCTTTGAAAAAATGTGTAGGTAACGTATCACATAGGCTTGATTATCAAGGCCAAAGAATAAAACTATAAAAGTAAGAGACTTAAACCATGTCCATGAAGGAAAAATTATCATCTATTTGTGATCGCCATGAGGAATTGGCGGTGTTGATGTCTGCGGGTGGTTTGAGTGGTGATGAATTTACTAAGCTGTCTGTTGAATATGCAGAGTTGTCTCCTGTCGTTGAGGCTATTAGTGAGTTGGATCTAGCCATTCAGGAAAAAGCGGATCTTGAGGAATTGCTTTCTGATCCTGAAATGAAATCAATGGCAGAGGAAGAAACGCGGGTGTTAAATGCCCGTATTCCCGAATTGGAAAAACAAATTCGCTTGGTGCTGATTCCAAAGGATGAGGCCGATACAAAGAATGCTATTTTAGAGATACGCGCCGGAACGGGCGGCGATGAGGCCGGTTTATTCTGCGCGGATTTATTTGGAATGTATAAGGGCTATGCTTCGAAAATGGGCTGGAAATTCGAGGTTGTTGAGGCGAGAGAGAATGATGTTGGTGGTTATAAAGAGGTGATTGCCCAAATCACAGGCAAAAATGTTTTTGCGAAAATGAAATTTGAGTCGGGTGTGCATCGTGTGCAGCGCGTTCCCAAAACTGAAACACAAGGCCGTGTTCATACCTCCGCCGCAACGGTTGCAGTTTTGCCTGAGGCGGAAGATGTTGATGTGAGGATCGAGACTAAAGATTTGCGCATTGATACGTATCGCGCACAAGGTGCGGGTGGACAGCATATCAATACAACAGACAGTGCCGTGCGGATTGTTCATTTACCTACGGGCGTTGTTGTAGAAATGCAAGAAGCGCGTTCCCAGATTAAGAACAGAGAAAAAGCCATGAAGGTTTTGCGCACGCGTCTCTATGATCGGGAACGTCAAATTCTGGCTGATGAACGTGCGGAAGATCGCAAGGCTCAGGTTGGGTCAGGTGATAGGTCAGAGCGTATTCGTACCTATAATTTCCCACAAGGGCGTTTAACCGATCATCGTATTAACCTGACGCTTTATAAGTTGGAAGATGTTGTTCGTGGTGAGGCCTTGGATGAGGTTGTCGATGCATTGATCGCCGAAGATCAAGCCGAAGCGTTGTCTCGCTTGGAAACGTAAGTCATTATGTCTGCGCTTTCGAATTATTCTCTCAAACCATTTTATGACGATATGATTGCTCGCCTTAAAGGCGCGGGTGTGAATATGCCTGATCTTGATGCGCGGTTTATTATTGAGGAGCGCACCCCCTATGATTGGTCGGATATTATTGCGCGCCCTGATTCTTCTGTTACGCAAACTCAACATGATGAAATTATCGCTGATATAAATGCGCGTATCGCGGGCAAGCCTTTGTCCCGTATTTATGGCTGTCGGGAATTTTGGGGGCTGGCGTTTTTGATTTCCGAAGACACGCTTGATCCGCGTCCTGATAGTGAATTGATTATTGATGTCGCGTTAAAGCATTTCCCTGATCGGGATAGGCCGTTAGAAATTCTTGATTTGGGAACAGGCAGTGGATGTTTATTAATCTCTCTATTATCGGAATTTAAAAATGCGCGTGGCTGGGGTGTTGATTTATCTTCGGGCGCGGTGAAATGCGCCAAGGAAAACGCACATAAGAATCATGTGGCTGTGCGTGCGCAGTTTTCATGTGGTTCATGGCTGAATGGAATTAATAAAAAATTCGATCTTATTGTATCGAATCCGCCATATATCTCGAATCAAGTGATTCCAACCTTGTCCAAAGAAGTAAGGAATCATGATCCGATTCTGGCACTTGATGGTGGCGATGATGGTTTGGATCCCTATAAAGAACTTTTTCCTCAATTAAAAAACGTTCTAAATCCCGATGGAATTGCCCTGTTTGAAATTGGGTATGATCAGGAAAAGGATGTAATGCGACTCGCGGAAGATGCTGGCTTTGCGCAACGCACCGTTCACTTTGATCTGGCAGGGAATCCGCGGGTTGTGGATATCTCTGGTGGGGATAAATGAATTTTTTTTAACGATACGCCTTGATTGGAAAAGGTGCTTGGCTGTACCTTGTAATTGTTCAACGCAACACGATCACAATATGTGGTTAGAGTGAATAAGACGATAACAATATATTGTGTTTAACTATACAGAAACTGGTGTACCAGACTGTTTATGCCTACGGAAATGCTGTATGGTGTACGTGTTGAGTTGTGTAAAATTATAACGCTTATGGACTAGAATATGAGACACGGAACATCGAATAGAAGACACAGAAACCGTAACAATAATAATAACAATAATGGTGGGCGTCGCAATAATCAGCCGCGTACACAAGTCTATGATAGCAATGGGCCGGATGTTCGGATCCGTGGCACAGCGCATCAAGTGGCAGAAAAATATCTGGCTTTGGCAAAAGATTCCACATCAATGGGCGATCATACTGTGGCAGAGAATTATTTCCAACATGCTGAACATTATATCCGTATTATAAATGAGTTAAGCGGAGCGCAGGAAGCCAAGAAAATTCAGGGTTTACCTTCTGGTGCGGTGGCTGATGATGAAGGAAATCGCGTTGAAGGAAAACAACCTAATAACGATGCAGTGCGCGCGGCTAAAAAAACGGTGGATAAGCCTGTGGATGATCTGTCTTTGCCGGCCAGCATTCTAGGGCCTGAGGTCTCTGCAAAGATCGAAGCGAAAGAGGAAACACAAGAAACAGAGATTGTTGAATAATCTTTCTTCTTTAGCAAAATAGAAACAATATAAGGCGGTGTTTACATACCGCCTTTTTTCTTGATTAAGGTCAAACAAGATATAGAGTTAGAGGCGCATAATACCTGTATGATGTGTTTCCAATGGAAGGATTTGTGATGAATTTTGATAAACTCACTGAAAAAACGAAAAGTTTTTTGCAAGAGGCGCAAACACTTGCTACGCGCCACAGCCACCAATCTTTGGAGCCTGAGCATTTATTGAAAGTGATGCTGGATGATTCTGATGCTCTGGTGTCGAAACTTGTGCGTGGTTGTGATGGTAATCTCGCGGATTTGAAAAGCGCGGTTAATTTGGCAATTTCAAAATTCCCGTCGGTCAGTGGCTCCGGCGCGGGGCAGCTTCGCTTGTCTGGTGATTTGGGAAAAATTGTTGCGGATGCTGAACTGATTGGTGAGAAGGCAGGAGATCGTTTTGTCACGACGGAGCGTATTTTGCAGGCCATGATTATGGCGAAGAAAACCGATGTTGCCGGCTATTTGGAAGATGCGGGCATGAGTGACACAAACGTAAACCAAGCCATCAATGATGTGCGCAAAGGTCGTACGGCGGATAGCGCCAGTGCAGAAGATCAGTTTGATGCCTTAAATAAATATGCGCAAGATTTAACCGAAGCCGCCCGTAATGGGAAGTTAGACCCGATTATCGGGCGGGATGAGGAAATCAGGCGCACTATTCAAGTGCTTTCGCGCCGGACGAAGAATAACCCCGTTTTGATTGGGGAGCCTGGGGTTGGTAAAACCGCGATTATAGAAGGCTTGGCACAGCGCATTATAAATGGTGATGTGCCGGAATCCTTGAAGGATAAGCGTTTGATGTCACTAGACCTTGGTGCATTACTGGCGGGCGCGAAATTTCGCGGTGAGTTTGAAGAACGTTTGAAGGCTGTGGTGGATGAGATCGCCGCTGCGGAAGGTCAAATTATTATGTTCCTTGACGAACTGCACACTTTGGTTGGTGCGGGGAAGAGCGAGGGCTCTATGGATGCATCGAACATGCTGAAGCCTGCGCTTGCGCGTGGGGAACTGCACATGGTTGGGGCAACGACACTGGATGAATATCGCAAGCATATCGAAAAGGATGCGGCCTTGGCACGGCGTTTCCAAACTGTTTTTGTCAGCGAGCCTACGGTGGAGGATACGATTTCCATCCTACGTGGCTTGAAGGAGAAATATGAGCTTCATCATGGGGTGCGTATCACGGATGCGGCAATTGTGTCGGCCTCGACGTTGTCGGATCGCTATATCACCGATCGGTTCTTGCCTGATAAGGCGATTGATTTGGTGGATGAGGCATCCTCACGTTTGCGGATGCAAGTGGACAGCAAGCCCGAGGCGATTGACGAGTTGGATCGCCGTATAGTCCAGCTTAAAATCGAGCGTGAAGCGTTGAAGAAAGAAAAAGATAAAGGTTCGAAGGATCGGCTTAAAAAGCTGGAAGAAGAGCTGGATGAACTTGAATCCAAGTCTGCGGATTTGACGGGGCAGTGGCAGGCAGAGAAGGAAAAGCTCAACGCCGGACAGCGCCATACCGAAAGTCTTGATCGCGCGCGCAGTGAATTGGAACAGGCCGAGCGTGAAGGGAACTGGGAAACCGCGAGTGAGCTGAAATACTCAACCATTCCGGATTTGGAAGAAAAGCTGAAAGTTGCTGCGGAAGATGACACTCAAAACCTGATTAATGAAGAAGTGACCAGCGATGATATCGCTTATATTGTCAGTAAATGGACAGGTATTCCCGTTGATAAAATGATGGAGGGCGAGCGTGACAAGCTGCTGTCCATGGAAGACAAGTTGCGGGAACGCGTCGTTGGCCAAGATGAAGCCGTTCATGCCGTGGCTAACGCGATACGACGTTCGCGCGCAGGATTGCAAGCGCCGAACAGACCAATTGGCTCGTTCTTGTTTCTTGGGCCAACTGGCGTTGGTAAAACTGAATTAACCAAGGCCTTGGCCGAGTTTCTGTTTGATGATGAAACGGCGATGGTGCGGTTGGATATGTCGGAATATATGGAGAAGCATTCCGTATCGCGCATGATTGGCGCGCCTCCGGGCTATGTTGGGTATGAAGAAGGCGGGGCGTTGACTGAATCTGTGCGTCGTCGGCCGTATCAAGTTGTGCTGTTTGATGAAATTGAAAAGGCGCACCCCGATGTGTTTAACGTTTTACTGCAAGTCTTGGATGATGGGCGTTTAACTGATGGGCAAGGGCGCACGGTGAATTTCAGTAATACGTTGCTCATTATGACATCGAATTTGGGCAGTGAATTTCTGGTGAATCAGAAAGAGGGCGAGGATGTCGACGAGGTGCGTGAGGAAGTTATGAATGTTGTGCGCGCCAGTTTTAGACCGGAATTTCTGAACCGTATTGATGAAACGCTTTTGTTTGCGCGGCTCGGGCGCAGTGAAATTGAAGGAATTGTCGATATCCAATTGACGTATTTACATGAATTGTTAGCCGTACAACATGTTGGATTGGAATTATCCGATAAGGCGCGGCAATGGATTGCGGATAAGGGGTACGACCCCGTCTATGGCGCGCGTCCCTTAAAACGCACGATACAGGTTCATTTACAAAACAAGTTGGCGGAGCTGCTGCTTTCGGGGGACTTGGTTGCCGGATCGCGCGTGAATGTCGGTGTGAAAGATGGTGGTTTGGACTTTATTATTGAACAAACCGCAGTGAATAGTTCAGAAGAGTTGTCATAGAGTCTAAAATTATGTATTCTTCGCAAGGTATTACTTTTTTTCTTGGGATATTTATATGACTCTTTGTAAACAGACTGTTTCTTTTCTTTCTCTCTTTGGTGTTCTTATTGTGGCTGGTTGTGGCTATGTTTCAGAATCATCACATCAGAATATTACGTTTTTGACACCTGATGCACAGGATGCAAAATGTTTTGCTTTTGTTGATGGTATTAAATACCAAGTTTTTCCACCGCAGACATTGAACATCAAAAAATCTGAAAAAGATATGCTGATTACGTGTCATGCGCCCGGAAACAGAACCATAAAAATGGAAGTGCCGGCTGATCTTACAACACGCGCAATTTGGGGCGGTCCTGTAGGCATGGCGTGGGATTATGCATCGGATTCTTTGTATCATTACCCTTCCGTTATTGCGATTGATTTCTCGCACGTGGAATTGAAACCTAACAAATTGCCTCAACATAATAACAGCGATATTAAACAGCCTGAATCTTATGACCTTGAGGAATTTAAATCATCGCAGCCACGTTTGAATTCGGATAAGTTCAAAATAGAGCAGCCAATCTTGCATCGTGGAGAAGAGATTTCTGAGCCGTCCGTTAGTGAAGATATGTCTGCTTCAGATGTTATGCCTGTTGAAGGCGAGGATGATGATTCACTACAGTCTGTTCTTGATGGGCTTGTGGATGGTGATGTTTCTGTTACATCAGAAGAGGTTCTATCTGAGGAAGCACTTTCCGAGCCTGTATCTATATATCCCGGTCAATAACGCATTTGGATTACAAACATGAGTGATCATAAATCCTACTGTTTTTGCGGTGTAGGGGGTAGTGGCATGATGCCGCTTGCTGTCTTATTGCAAAAAGCGGAGCATCATATTGTCGGGTCTGACCGTTCTTATGATCAGGGTAAAACGCCGGAAAAATTTCAAGCATTAAAAGATAGTGGCATAGAGCTTTTCCCACAGGATGGTTCTGCGGTTACGGATAATATTGATGTGTTGGTTGTCTCTAGTGCGATTGAAGATACGATCCCCGATGTAAAACGTGCGAAGGAACTTAATATTCCAATCCTGACGCGGGGGAAAATTTTGGCGGAATGCTTTAATGCGGCAGAGCATAAGATAGCCATTGCGGGGACGAGCGGTAAATCTACAGTCACAGGCATGGTTGCAACGATGTTGGCGGAAATGGGTGAAGACCCCACTGTTGTGAATGGTGGCGGGATTCGTAATTTCCAAAGCGACGCGGCGGATAAATTCTCCGGCATTCGCAAAGGGCGTGATGATTTATTTGTCGCCGAGATGGATGAGAGTGATGGCTCTATCGCACATTATAACCCCTCTATCGCTTTGCTGAATAATATCGCGCTGGATCATAAGACGATGAAGGAGCTGGAGCAGCTCTTTGGTGATTATTTGGGGCGCGCCACCACAGCAGTGATTGTGAATTATGATCAGCCACGGGTGAAGAGTTTGTGCGAGATGCGTTCTCGATCACGTATAATTAGCTATGGCATTGATGATGATTTTGCCAATCTTGTTGCGCTTGATCTTGTGCCCAGTGCGTATGGTATTACTTTTTCCCTCAAGGCGTATGGCAAAATTTATCCTGTGACTTTGAATGTGCCGGGGCGACATAATGTTGAAAATGCTTTGGCTGCGCTTGCTGTATGTTTTGCGATGGGGTTGGATGCGGGTAAAGCGATTGCAAGTATTGAGGCGTTTAAAGGCATTCATCGTCGTATGGAATATATTGGTACGAAAAACGGTATTAGTGTCATTGATGATTTTGCGCATAATCCCGATAAAATCTCTGCCAGTCTTCAGACGTTGAAATCATTTGATGGGCGTTTGATCGTGATGTTCCAACCACATGGTTTTGGCCCTCTGCGAATGATGCGGCAAGAGTTGGTGAATGCATTTGAAACATATCTGGGCGCAGATGATATTTTGTTGATGCCCGAAGCTTATTATGCTGGCGGCACGGTTGATCGCTCGGTCACGGCTAAGCATTTAATTGATGATTTAACCGCCAAAGATGTGCAAGCACATTGGTTTGCCACGCGTGAAGAAATCCCGTCCTTTCTTAAGGATAATGCCAAAGAGGGCGACCGTATTGTGATTATGGGCGCGCGTGATGATACACTGCACAGTTTCGCGCATGATGTTCTTGGGGCATTTTAGGGGCTGTAGTTTGTAATGTTCGTTACGTTTTTAAAAGATTGGGCATTATATTTTCTTTTAATGTCGTCAGCATATGTTTTTGTTGGTGCAATTTGTGCCATATCTTATTTTCCAGGGTTTATCGAAGGCCTAGGATTGCATAGCGTTATCATTTTCATATATTCACTTATTTGTAGTGTAATAAGTATATGGCTCAGAAGATGGAAACGTGAAGAGTTCAAGCCTTATATAACGGCTTTCTTCTACTTTGATTTTTACGTTTTGATGTTGCTTGCCTTTATTTTTATGATGACTCACTCACCATAACGCTCTTCCAAAAATGCGAAAATGGCGCGCATGCCTGTGTCTGCTCCGCCTTTGGGGCGTCCGGTTTTGCCGTTTTGCTCCCAAGAAAAGACATCCATGTGCAGCCATTCAATATCATTATCTATAAATTCTTGCAGGAACAGGGCGGCGTTTGTTGCGCCTGCGCGGCCTACGCCTGTGCTGCTGATATCTGCGATGGGGCTGTCCAGCTCTTTGCGGTAGGGTTTCCATAGGGGCAGGTGCCAAACAGCGTCATCAACGTCATCCGTGGCGGATAGTTTCTGGATGCTGTGTGCGGTTTCGTCATTATTGCTGAACATTGCGGGTATATCGTACCCCAGAGCAATACGCGCTGCGCCTGTTAGTGTTGCAAAATCAATCAATAGCTCCGGCTTTTCTTCACACGCATAGGTCAGCGCATCGGCCAGAACAAGGCGGCCTTCTGCGTCTGTGTTGCCAACTTCAACGGTGATGCCTTTGCGGCTATTGATGATGTCAGAGGGCCGATATGCGTTTCCGGCAATGGAGTTTTCTACTGCGGGAATAAGGACGCGTAAACGAATGGGCAAATTCAGGCTCATAATCATATGGGCGAGGCCAAGCACATGCGCTGATCCGCCCATATCCTTTTTCATGGTCAACATGAATTGCGACGGTTTGATATCTAGCCCACCTGTGTCAAAGCACACGCCTTTACCAACCAGTGTGACCTTCGGGTTCTTTTCATCGCCCCATGTGAAATCGAGCAAGCGTGGGCGGCGGGGGCTGGCTTTACCAACTTCGTAAATCATCGGAAAATTTTGATCTGTAAGATCATTATCTTTTATGACTTTGAGCTTCACCTTATGGTGCTTGGTGAGTGTCTTTGTTGCGGCTTCCAGTTCGTCAGGCCCCATATCATTGGCGGGGATGTTGACTAGATCACGGATAAAGCATACGCCCTCAACATAGGTTTGAATACGTTTCTTATCAATGTTTGACGAGAGGCACAGAGCGGCATGTTTATTTTCTTTGTCTTTTTTATAGAACGAGAATTTGTATATCGCCAGAGCCCAGCCGATATGTAGGCGCTCCAACTGTTGCTTGTCCAGATCATTGCTTTCGATGGAAAAACTGGTTTTCTTTAGGCTGTCTTCGGAAAATGTGTTTTTGATTGCATCATGGATTTTGCTGCCATCACTGAAAGAGGCGCTATCGCTTGACCCTGCGATGATCGTGTTTGTTTTGCCAGCTTCATCACGTGAGATAAGAATTTCTCCCGATTTTCCTTTGAACCCTTGCTCGGCTATTAATAATTGTAGAACAGGTGTTTGCGCGTTACTCCATGTGTCGAAGTCGTTTGCAGTGATAACGGTAACGATTATATCGTTCTTACGTTTCGATGTAATGAAGGGGTTAAAGAATTTTATATTCTGGGAAGGCATAGTGATCCTTGTCTTTTGAAAAGTGGTAGGCCAGGCTGGACTTGAACCAGCGACCAATCCGTTATGAGCGTGCTAGTTTCACTCTAAAGTATTGGACTTCCTCAATGTAGGTATAATTATAGAACCCTGAAAGAATCGAGGCAAGAAATTTTTACTGCTTCAAATTTCACTTTACCCATCCCATAATTAAAAACCATACTTGAAAGCTAATGCAGCTGTTGCAGATGCTAAAAACGGGTTCACTAAAACTAATGAAGTAAGTCCTATTAGTTTTATGCAATTAACTTCCTTACATTTCCAAGCAAATTTTATACTTAGGCATGTGATCGATATAATTACAATTACTCCAAAAAGGGTGATAGAGTTTGCATCTTCTCTAATGCCCACGTTTCCAGTCTGAGATATAAGTATTATAAAAAATAAGGCAGCTGAAGAAAAAAGGCCGGATAGCGTATATAATATAGCAAAGAACCACTTCATTTTTTAATCCTTCAAACTGCTATTTAATGAGCGTAAAAATTAATACTGTCCTAAAACCTTAGATAAACATTGATAGTAATCTCTAAGCTATTGATGAAAGTGGTAGGCCAGGCCGGACTTGAACCAGCGACCAATCCGTTATGAGCGGATTGCTCTAACCAACTGAGCTACTGGCCCCCCTTTGGATATTGCTTTTTATCGCGCATCTTCGCCCTAAATGCAAGTCTTCAAAGAAATATTTGACAATTACCCTGAAACCTATATAAAACACACCATTCCTGTGAAAGAGGGGAGCTTGCCTCCTCCGTTGAAATTTATTTCAAACCTGATGCGGTCTAGCGGGACAATTTTAAAAAAGGAAAAATCCTATGAGTGGTAAAAGAGTTCAATCGAAACATAAACTTGATCGTCGTATCGGCGCAAATATTTGGGGTCGCCCAAAGTCACCTTTCAACAAACGTCAAACTGGCCCAGGTATGCATGGCGCACGCCGTTCGAAGCCAACTGACTATGGTCTACAGTTATTTGCAAAGCAAAAACTAAAAGGCTATTACGGTTCCATTGGTGAGAAACAATTCCGTAATTACTTTAAAGAAGCAACACGCCTTAAAGGTGATGCTGGTATGAACCTTATTGGTTTGCTAGAGCGTCGTTTGGACGCGGTTGTTTATCGCGCATTGTTCGTTCCAACTGTTTTTGCTGCACGTCAGTTTGTTAACCACAAACATGTTACAGTGAATGGTAAAGTTGTGAACATCCCGTCTTACCAAGTTAAAGAAGGTGACGTGATCGAAGTTCGTGAAAATTCAAAGAAGATCCCGATGGTTATTGCATCTATCGATTCAGGTGAGCGTGAAGTTCCCGAATATATCGAATCTGATTTGAAAGCATTGAAAGCAACGTTCCTACGTATCCCGTCATTGGAGGATGTTCCATATCCAGTGCAGATGGAGCCAAATCTTATCGTCGAATTCTATTCACGATAGTCTCGTTCTTTATCTTTCTACGACGTTGCTTCGCGGCTTACGTATAAAATATACGCTGCGCCACTTGCGCCTGATAGAAAAATAAATTACTTCGACTAGATTTGTTAAATAAATATTTTAAAAGTCGCTCATTTGGGCGGCTTTTTATTTTGGGGTTTTGTTGTCTGTTTTATTTCCGCGTAGAGCCGAGAGTATGCCGTGAAGCGTGCGCAGTTCTTGATCACTGATATCGGCGCGTGTGAAGAGGTTTTGTATATTTACCAGCATGGTTGGCTTTAGGTCTTTGGCGCGGAAGAATTTGCGCTCTTCTAACTCATCTTCTAATCGTTTTATAAATTGATGAACGTCATCTTGTTTTGCAGGAAAGCTGTCGCCCATATTAAGCGTGGGTGGCTCTGCTTGTATCCCCTCATTTTGAATTCGCATCCATTCATAGGCCATCAACAACACGGCTTGCCCAAGGTTAAGGGATGAAAAATCAGGGTTGGTCGGGATGGAGAGAATGGCTTGGCACTGGCTGATATCATCATTGTCTAAGCCTGAACGCTCTGCGCCGAATACGATGCCGATATTTTGGTTTTGTTTGATTCTGGTTTTACTTTCGATTGCCGCATTTTCAGGTGTGAATACGGGCTTTATCATATCGCGCGAGCGCACCGTTGTGGCAAAGGTAAAGTGCAGGTCGGCTATGGCCTCGGCTAGCGTATCAAAGACGCGCACCTGCATTCTGTCCAATGCGCCGGATGATGTGGCTTCAGCGCGCGGATTTGGCCAGCCGTCACGTGGTTTCACAAGGCGCAAATCATCAAGGCCGAAATTCTGCATAGAGCGAGCCGCCGCGCCGATGTTTTCGCCCATTTGCGGGTTGTTCAAAATGATGGAGAGCATTTGATTGGCCTTTGTCGTAGATACGTCATTATTCTAGCCTATTGTTTTCTATCGAAAATTCAAGGGAACTTTACTTGAAGGGGGTAAAAATGCTATAACCTTAGAACGTAAAAAATAATAATAATGCGTATTCAAATTTAAAGGGGGACTTTATTTATGCTGATGCAATCTGGGCTGCGTGATATTACCGATAGCGGTAGTAGAGAATTTAATATCATTGAAGAGTTTTCAGAGCTGGCGCCACGTCGTAAAGTTCTTTTGTGTGACCATTTATTTACTGAAGGTCGTCAGGCATTTTACAATACGGTTGAGATTCTATGGCCGCAAGCCGGTGGTTCGGATGCAAAAAGGCTAGAGAAGTTCTTATACTCTCTGAAAAATAGATCACATTAAATCTATATAAAATTTAGAGTAAGCAAATGAAGAGGCAGCTTTGTCGCGTTTGAAGGCGTGTTAGGCTGCTT
The DNA here is from genome assembly GCA_002401695.1 of Alphaproteobacteria bacterium. Taxonomy (GTDB): domain Bacteria; phylum Pseudomonadota; class Alphaproteobacteria; order Micavibrionales; family Micavibrionaceae; genus UBA1672. The sequence goes on along the minus strand of NVTV01000001.1, from coordinate 135,017 downwards.
TTTTGTTGCTCTGAAGACGTTCTTTCACGTTATCTGCACCGATCAATAGCAATAGACTGGCAAGCTCCGGCCCATGATCCATCCCTGTAATGGCTTGGCGTAGCGGCATGAAGAGTTGCTTTCCCTTGCGTCCGGTTTTTTCTTTCACCGCATTTGCCCATTGCATCCATGTTTTCTCATCCCACGGCGTTGCGGGTAAAAGTGCGAGAGCGTCTGCAATAAAGTCTTCATCCTCTATGATTGGCGTGACGTCACCCTTGGCAACGCGCCACCATTCTTGTACATCGGATAACAGCTCAAGATTTGGTCTCACGGCGTTCCAGAATTCTGCATCAAGATCGTTTAAACCGATTTCGGCGAGGCGATCTTTAATGGCATCAAATTCAAGGGTATGCAGAATTTTTCCATTTAGGCGCACCAATTCATCGGGGTCAAATTTCGGTGTCCCGCGTGAGAATTTGGTGATGTCAAAATTCTTAACCACGGTTTGGATATCTGTGAAGGGCTCAATTGGCGCAGAAGACCCAAGGCGTGCCATCAAACTGACCACGGACATTGGCTCTAATCCATCTTCGTGTAATTCTTTCAAGCTCAAAGAGCCAATACGCTTGGATAGCTTCGCGCCTTCTTTATCGGAGAGCAATGGTAGATGCGCGAAATTAGGTGCGCTTGCGCCTAAGGCTTCAAACATTTGGATGTGGCAGGCGGTGTTGGATACATGGTCTTCGCCGCGGATAACGTGGGTGATACCATATTCAATATCATCAATGACCGAACATATGTGATAAAGGGGGCTGCCATCTTCACGGATCAAAACGGGGTCGGATAAATCCGCGCCGTTGAACTTAACATTGCCACGGACGCTGTCATTCCATTCGATTGGGGCATGGTTTAGCTTAAAGCGCCAATGTGGGTGGCGGCCTTCTGCTTCGTAGGCTTTGATTTGTTCATCACTGAGGCCTAGTGCTTCACGGTCATAGATTGGTGGTAATTTACGTGAAAGCTGGCTCTTGCGTTTCAGGTCAAGTGCTTCGGGTGTTTCATAGCAAGGGTAGAGGCGGCCATCGTTTTTTAGTTGCTCGATCTTCTCCGCGTAGATTTCTGTACGATCGCATTGGCGGGCTTTATCGTCCCAATCAATACCAAGCCAGCGCAGGCCATCTTCGATCGCTAGTTCATATTCTGCCTTGGAGCGTTCTTGATCTGTGTCGTCAACCCGTAGCAAGAAATGTCCGTTTTTTTCGCGCGTGAACAACCACGAAATTAATGCGGTGCGCGCGTTGCCGACATGTAACATGCCGGTTGGTGAAGGGGCAAATCTAACTTTAACACTCATCTTAGTTGTTCCTCTATTTTCCTAGACGTCGTTACGCGCATCCTTACGTATTAAAAATACGCTGCGTCGCCCGTGCCTAGTCTATAAAAAGATATGAACAACTAAACACGAGAACCACTTAGATAGCGGGATTATGCATCTTTTTCAATCTTATTTACAAAATGATTTGTTATGGGGTAGCGGCGATCACGGCCAAAGCCGCGAAATGTTATGCGTGTTCCTGGGGCTGATTGAAAACGTTTGAATTCTGTGTTTTTCAAAAGGCGCGCGATTTTTGTAATTGTTTCGGGATGCTGCATGCAACGATCACGCATTTGGATCAGTTCAGGCGCGGCGTTTGTCCAATTCGTATTATCATATTCGATTAACAGCTTTAGAATATCATCCAGCTGATCATAAGGCGGTAAGCTGTCTTGATCTTTTTGGTCGGCGCGTAGTTCTGCGGTTGGCTCTTTGGTCAGGATGTTTTCAGGCATAGCGGGGCTTTGTTGGTTACGCCACGCGGATAGCTTATAAACATCTGTTTTATAAACATCTTTCAAAGCATTGAAGCCGCCATTCATGTCACCATATAAGGTGCAATAACCAACGGCCACTTCTGATTTATTACCGGTGGTGATCAGCATCTCTCCACTCATATTGGACAGAGCCATCAATATCGCGCCGCGGATACGGCTCTGGGTGTTCTCATGTGCCAGTCCGTTCAGGTTAGGCACGATATGCTCGAACGCGGTGACGGCCTCTTTTATGGAGAGGGTTTCATATGAAACATTCAGCATTTCAGCGCATTTTTTTGCGTCATCAAGGCTGTCTTGTGATGTGAATTCGGAGGGCAACATGATGCAGCGTACATTATCACAGCCAAGCGCATCGACGGCGATAGCGGCGCTGAGTGCGCTGTCTATGCCGCCGGACAGGCCAAGTAAAACATGCTTAAAGCCATTTTTATGAACGTAATCCCGTAGCCCGATTTTAAGCCCGCCATAGATCAGAGAGAGCGGGGAAGGTGGCTCGCTTTGTGTGTTTGGTAACTCTGAAACAGTTTTGTCAGAGAAACATACGGTAAAGATATCTTCACTGAAAGCAGGGGATTCGTAAGTGGTTTCGCCTTGCGCATCCATAATGAAGGTGCGCCCGTCAAAGACCAATTCATCCTGACCGCCGAACATATGCAGGTAAATCAGAGGGAGGCCAGTCTTTGAAATAGCATTGTGGGAAACGTCGTAACGTTCAGCGTGCTTTGAAATATGGTATGGGCTGGCGTTAATGATGATGAGCAGTTCTGCACCGCGTTGTTTCAGGTGGGTTGCCACATCTGTATGCCAAAGATCTTCGCAAATCATAATGCCGAGTTTAGCTCCCCTGAAGTCCAGTGGTTCAGGCATTTGGCCAGCTTGAAATATTCTCGGTTCGTCAAATACATGATCATTGGGCAGCATATGTTTCTTGAGGATTTGCTTTATTTCTCCGTTTTCAATCAGGAGCGCAACATTATATAAACTATCCTCTTCACGCCAGATGGTAGGGACAAGTGCGGCTGCTGTGTAATTTTTACTTTGCGCACAAATCGCTGTCACTTTTTCTTCAATCGCATGTAGAAATGCGGCGTTGAGGACTAAATCTTCGGGTGGGTAGCCGCATAGGAATAGCTCGGGGAAGATAACAAGGTCGCTGCTGTCTTTATGCGTTTGCCAGATATCGAGGATTTGCTGCGCATTGCCATCGATATCACCGACGGTCGGGTTTAATTGTGCCAGCGTTAATCGAATTTCGTTTGCCATGATTTTTGCCGCTATTCTTCTGCGATGACTTTCGGGGTGTTTGCTTCTTTGTCTATGCGTAGTTTTTTAAGCTCGTCAGAGATAAGGAACGCCATTTCCAATGCTTGATTAGCATTCAGGCGCGGATCGCAATGTGTGTGATAACGGCTTGATAAATCGCCATCATCTATCGCTTCGGCGCCGCCAATGCATTCGGTGACATTTTGTCCGGTCATCTCAATATGAACGCCGCCGGGATGTGTACCTTCTGTTCTATGTACGGCAAAGAATTCACGCACTTCTGTCATGATATTGTCAAACGGACGGGTCTTATAGCCCGAGGGAGATGTTATTGTGTTGCCATGCATCGGATCACAAGACCAAATAACGGATTTCCCTTCGCTTTTAACTGTGCGGACGAGTGGGGTCAGGTTCTCTTCAACTTGATTATACCCCATGCGCGCGATCAGTGTCAGGCGACCGGGAATATTTTCAGGATTGAGTATGTCAATCAGGCGTAGCAGCTCATCCGTTTCAAGGGCGGGCGAGCATTTCAGGCCAATAGGGTTTTTGATACCCCGTAGATATTCAATTTGTGCATTATCCAACTGATGCGTGCGCGCACCAACCCACAGCATATGTGCAGAGGTATCGTAATATTCTCCGGTCAGGCTGTCTGTACGTGTCATCGCCTCTTCATAGGGCAAGAGTAAGGCTTCATGAGACGTATAAAATTCAGTTTCTTTTAGCGTTGGAACGCTTTCAGAGGTAATCCCGCAGGCCGCCATAAAACGTAGAGCATCGTCAATGCGATTGGCCATATCCTGATAACGCTCACCTAATGGGCTGTCTGCGACAAAGCCTAAATTCCATTGGTGCACTTTGTTCAGGTTGGCATAACCACCTGTTGCAAAAGCGCGCAGGAGGTTCAGCGTTGAGGCCGCTTGGTGGTACGCTTTGACCATGCGTTGGGGGTCAGGTTCTCTTGCTTCTTTGGTGAATTCCAAGGCGTTGATATTATCACCGCGATAGCTTGGCAATGTTACACCATCAATTGTTTCGCTGTCACTGGAGCGCGGTTTAGCGAATTGTCCTGCCATGCGTCCGACTTTTACGATCGGCAGAGAGCCAGCATAAGTCATCACAACAGACATTTGAAGGAGAACGCGGAATGTATCGCGGATTTTATTGGCATTGAATTCGGCAAAGCTTTCGGCACAGTCACCGCCTTGCAAAAGGAAGCCATTACCGTTGGCAACGTTGGCAAGGCTGCGTTGTAGGTTGCGCGCTTCACCTGCAAAAACCAATGGCGGTAAGTTGCTAAGCTCTTTTTCAGTTCGAGAGAGTAAATCTTTGTCTGCATATGTCGGAAGCTGTAGTGCGGGCTTGCTTCTCCAGCTATCTGGTGTCCAATTTTGTGGCATTACATTTTCCGTTCTTAAAGTCATCTTATAAAATACGCTTGGAACAAGATTTATGCATGAATTAGTGTGGATAATCAAATGTAAATGGCTGCATTCGTACGTAATTGTTTTTTTTATGGACGTGTACATTAATATATGCGAAATATTAGCCTGTTTTCGGGGACAATTTAGAATTGTATATAATTAATGCTTAATGACTTTCAACACTCTTTCAGCGAGATAAAGAAATATCTTAATTCTATACCCGCCTCGGATGATTGGGTGGATTCGGGTGCATTATTAGACACTTTTGATTATGTATCGTACAAGTTTGATGATCACTATCAACGCGCTTTGGTTGATCTTGAGTATATTTTTTCAGATAACACCGATGCTATTTATCAGACAGAGCAAACGGTTCTTTTGTTGGATAAATGGGCTAAGAGTGATGACCCTGTTTCTATTTTTTCTGTTGTTGCTGCGGCATTGAAATATTTTAATTTTTCTTCGGAGCAAGGTGAAAACGATACCTTACCTACATTAATGGCTGCGATGTTGGCGGATGTCCCTAATATATTGGATTATCACAATAACAGGCACTTTTGTAAGGTTGTGTTGCATACGATACGTATGATTGTTACGCATAATAATATCTGGCCATCTGGTCAAAATTATCTGGATAATAGTAAAACGTCTCTTCTAATTGCGGCAGCAGCAATTCATGACTTGGGTCATCAGGGTGGCGGAAATATCATTGATCGCAAATATCATATGGCGCAAGTTGAAAGGCGCTCATATGACTTGGTTTACCCTTATTTAAACGCGGCTGGTTTTTCGGAAGATACCTTAAACGATATGAAGGTTATGCTGACCACGACGGATGTTTCTCCGTTTGGTGATCCTATCAGCCCGGTGAGCCAAATGCGTAGAGCATATGAATTTCATTACGGTAGCGCAGATGAAATGGGGGATCACGCGGCTTTAATGCTGTCTGATGATCTGAGTGTTTTGGCAGATCGTTCCGTCTTGTGCTTGATGTGTTTGATTCTGCATGAGGCGGATATTATGAACTCTGCGGCTGTTGATTATGACATAACATGCCATGAATCTGTTTCTGTCAGTCGAGAGCTTGGTTTGAGCCATGCGCTTCCCGAAGGGACATTATTGTTTTTGGAACGAATTTGTGCAGGTAAAATGTTATCGGATTCGGCGCGGTATTTGGGCGCGGCCAACTTGGCCAAGATTTTACAGCGCGTAATGGAAGATTATAAAAGCGGCAATAAATCCTATATGTAATGGGCTCTTCCCCTTTAGTCTTTCCAACGATGATGCAGCCACATCCATTGTTCTGGTCGTTCCTTAATCCATGTTTCGAGAAGCTGATGTGCGTCTTTTATAACATCTTCAACAGCACGCGGCGTTTGATCTTCATTGAATGTTTCCAGAGGTGGGTAAGAGGTGAGCCTAAAGGAGCACCCGTCAAGACGCTCGTTGCGCACAGGGATAAGAGGGCATTTATATCTCTGGCATAGTTGCACGAAAATAGGGTTCGTCATTGCCGGCATATCAAAGAAGTTGACCTCTATGCCTTCATTATATTTCTGATCGATAAGAATACCGAGTGATCCGGCATCTTTAAGGGTCTTCATAATCAGCCTGCCGCTGTCTCTGGATTTGGGATAAGCTTTCAAGCGACCATTTAATGTACGCGCTTTGTCGAGTATTTTTGCAACCCGTGGGTTGTTAGGTGCGCGAAATGTCAGGTCGATAGGGTGTTTTAATTGAGTCAGAGTTGCTGCGCCATTAACTTCCCAATTGGCAAGGTGCCCGCCAATAAAGAGAATGGGGGTTGCTTTGTCTTGTATGTATTGGTCGAGCTGTCCTAAATCAATGATCTCTGTACGTGTTCTACTTATGTGTTCAAGGTGTGGATATTCTGCGATAACCCGACCAAGATTATCCCACATGCCTTTGATAATGTTGTCTTGTTCTTGGGTGCTGGTGTCGGGCAGGGCGCGTTTTATATGTCGTCGCGCTTTACGACTGGCCGCGAGCTTTGGCCCTATTGTACGTCCTATCCAACCACCAATGTTGGAGGCGGTTGCGGGTGGTAGTATTTTGAAGAAAATGAACAAAATGTAGAGGAGTACTGCTTCAAAGAAATATCGAATACGCTTCATTTATGCCCCCTTAAGTTCTTTTTTAAGAAAGGCAATAACGCGGTCTTCATTTTGCCATATGAGTTCGATTGGGAAAACGTCAATGTTATCACGCAGATCTTGGGGAATACGTTGATAGTCTTTTTCTGTCGTTAGTAGTTTCGCGTTCGTTTGCTTTGCCTCATGAAGGAGGGTATTTATATCTTTCTGGCTATAGGGCTGGTGATCTGCAAATTCATGAAATGCGGTAATGTTCATGTTGCTTTTCTTTAGCGTATCGTAGAATTTTCGCGGATGGCCTAAGCCGGCAAAGGCGATATAGGATTGTTCTTTTTTAAGGGCAAGCCCGTCTTGTACTTGAATGGACGCTTTTAAAATGGTGATATTTTTGGGGATGAGTGATGTTATGTCTGTTTGATCTTCACCAATTATGATAACGGCCTGTGCGCGTTGGAATGCCGCATCAATGGGCTCTCGTAGAGGGCCGGAGGGGAGGAGCTTTCGGTTGCCCAAACCTGTTTTTCCATCAATAACCAATAAGGATATATCTTTATGCAGGGATCTGTTTTGGAAGCCATCATCCATCAAAATGCAATCCGCGCCAAGGTCATGCATCAGTTCTGCGCCATCATAGCGGTTCACAGAAATTATTGTTTTAGAATGGTTTGCGAGTAGTAACGGTTCATCACCGACAATCTTTGCATCATCATGAACCTCTATGCACCGCGTTTTATTTTCTGATCCACCATAGCCGCGTGAGAGGAAGTAGGGCGATTTAAATAAGCCATGTTTTATTAGAAGTTTGTGGAGCGCGATGATTGTTGGCGTCTTGCCACTGCCGCCTGCTGTTATATTACCTATACAAATAACAGGGATTTCAATGGACTTGGTTTGTTGGGTACCTAAGTTCATATTCTGACCAATCCGATAGAGCGCGCTAAACGGAGTGAGCAATCGTTCTATTAAAGGGGCAGGAGATGATTGCGATCTGTACCAAAATTTTGGGGTTTTGAGCGGCATTTATGCAGACTCTGTTTCTGTTGTTAAAAACTTTGATGAGGCTTTATTTTCTAACGTGGATATAATTTCGCTCATAATATGCTCAATGATATGCGTTTTTTTGTTTGAGTATTCCAGTGCGGCACTTTGTAATATAGCAGTTTCATTGTCGTCGTTTAGAAGTATAGAGAGTGTATCACATAAATGTTTGGGGTCACGTATGCAAAGTGCGGCTTTGTCTGTGTCCATATCATCGAAAATATCTTGTAAGTTCTGAACGTTAGGGCCGTGCAATATCGCGCAATTTAGTTGGGCGGCTTCTATTGGATTATGGCCGCCGCCGCCATCATCGCTAAATGATCGACCGATGCAGGCGATAGAGGTAAGGCTATAAAAAAGTCCCAGCTCTCCCAATGTATCAACGATATAGATATCATCATTTCCATCGGGAAGGGCTTTGTCTGAGCCTCTGAATGTTATTTTCACATCATAGGCGCTACATAATTCAATGATTTCTTTTCGCCTATCGGGATGGCGCGGAACAACAATAGTGAGCAGATCAGGAAATTGATCTTTCAGCGTTTTATGAACATCACAGGCCAGTGTTTCCTCTCCCTTATGGGTGCTGGCATAAAGCCACACGGGACGATCTTTAATGGATAGAGATAATGCATCAAGACTATCTTGATTAAAATCTAGTGTATCTGCACTGTACTTTAAGTTATCTGTGATAATTGTTTCTTTTGCGCCAAGTTGGTCAAAATATGTTTTATCTGTATCAGTCTGGCAGAGTATTTTTGTAAAAGCGGACAGGGTGACTTTTGCAAGTGGCTTCATTTTTTTCCATGAGGAGAATGATTTATCTGACATATGTGCATTAACAAGAATTGCAGGAATATTATTTGTCCTGATTTCGTTTAGCATATTGGGCCATAGTTCCGATTCCATCCAGATAACAGCATTAGGATGCCAGTGATTTATGAATCTCTCTACCCATTTTGGGTGGTCGAGGGGGAAAAACTGGTGGAAAGCATTTTCGGGAAGTCTGCTCTGCATTAATTGAGATGAGGTGAGCGTGCCTGTTGTCACAAGGATATTGATATCAGGGTTAAGTGCCGTAAGGCGACGAACTAGTATAAGGGCAGATTGCGCCTCTCCGACACTTGCGGCATGTATCCACAAAAGCGCACCAGATGGACGTGTGTGATTACTGATTCCTTTTTTTTCAAGAACACGTTCAGGATTCTCTTTTCCTGCTTTACATCGCTTGTTCAAAATAAAAGATAGAACTGCGCCACTATAGAGTGTCAACATTCTGTAGGTTCTGTACATATTTCAATACTTTGTCGTTTTATTGAAACAAAAGCACTTAAATTAAGAAAATATTAGCGACCATAACAGCCAGCAGTTTCTGAGGTTGTTCCATACAGGACACCACCTGGGTGATAACGACAACCAGGTTGAAGGCAAATATGTTCTTCATAATTCGTTACAGTTACCCCCGTACCTGCTCTTGAGACATTTAATCCTGTTGGAATGGGGTCACCAGAACACGAACATGAACCTGTTGAAGGACATGTTGGAGGTGTTAACTGAGTAATATATGTCTGAACTGGGTCATTTGTCCATGGGCCAGTGGTTAATGCCGTTGTAAGGTTTGCAGCCCATTGTGCAGGAATAGGGGTACATAGTGATGGTATCGTACGTTTATCAAGCACTGATGTTCCTGCATATTCTGCTAAAGTAAAGAAGCCCTCGGTGGTTGAGTTGGACGCAAAGTTGATACATTTAGCAGCGTGCCAGACTTTTTCCATAATGTCACAGTTATATGACGAGGGTATACTTGATATATTGGACCTGGGATTATGGAATACGGCAAGGCCCGCTGTATGTCCACCGAGTAGACCGGGGTAATACCCAAAGTTAGCTTGGTGGTATGCGTAAAGGGATGATATAACGAGACTTTGAAGTGTGTTATCTAAACTTGTATTGCTTAACGGTGTTCCGAAAGCACTTGTTTCACTAAGCATTTCAGTGCCGTGAACGGCTAACTCTTTTACCAGCATATCAAAGCAGGTATATTCAAAAACACTATCAGGTTTTAGTATAAGATTTTGATTTTGGGTGATCTCTCTTTGTGCTTCCAGCCATGCGCGCGCAGATAGTGTCTCATAATAAAGCGCATCACAAGGAGAAGCAGGAATTACAGGTGCCACAGCATGAACATTTGATATTCCCGTGAAAATGAAAAGCGTAAGGAGCAACCCTAATCGCAAGTTAGTCCTGTATACTGATCTAATATTCATTTCTATCACCTTCTATTCCTTTTCTACTCTGTATTGTAATCTCATTTTATACGTTTAGGCAAATCTCATTTTATGGTATCGCAAAGCATGTGCCTGTAAGAGGCTCTGGTGAAGGAAGTGGTGCACCTAGAACATATGACACTTTAGCAGGCAGATAGTGACACCCTGGATTTGGACAAATATGATCGTAATGTATTTGATATGTTCTTGCGATAATTACACCGGTCGGGCCGCCAGCATTGCCGGATATATTGTAAGTGATAATTGGAATACCTGTCGGCAATGGGTCAGAGCAAATAATCACCCCAGCCGCATTTCCTGTTCCCGGTACATAAGCACCAACGGCTTTGATGAGATCGGTGTGGGTGTCCATCGTGTCGAAGGCGGAAAATACATTAAGGTTAGAGCCACTTGTCGCATCACAATTATTTGCGAGTCTTATTAAATCATTAGAGAATCCTGTATTTACACCTGACACAGTTCCACCGGCAGGAGGGCATTTTTCAACAATGCCGCCACTGTCCATTATCGTTCCGGGGTTTGTTTGGTCTAATTTCGTAGAAGCTGTTCCGCTTGTAATGGAATCATCCGAATCATGGCTAGGTGAACATGATTCGGGAATTGTTCTTGGATCGCCTTGACCGGAATTTGCACCGATGAGATGTGAAAATGAACGAAACCTGTCATCTTCGCCGAAATCAACACATTTTGAAATCGCCCAAATCGTAGACATATGAGAACAACTATATGTGCTGTCCCCGATGCTGCTTGTAGAGAGGTTATTGTCAATTGTGCTGGCCTCTCCCATGAATGTATGGCCAAAATTATCATCAACATAATCCTGAAGGCTGTTCATGAGAAGATCTTCTAATATGCCATCTAGACGGTCATCTTCAAAAACAGAGTAGTCATCTTGATTGGGTAATAAACCGGAGCCAGAGCCATCATTAATTGTGGTCTCTCTGTTATGGTCGCCGTCTGTCCATAATTTAATGTCCATATCATCCCACTTTTGACTTTCACTAAAGAATCCGGCGTGATGCGCGGCCATATCGATCAGTTCATCAAAGCACGTATATTCTAAAACACTGTCTGGTTTGTGAATAAGTTGTTCTGACATGATAACTTCGCGGCTGGCCTCCATAAATGCACGACTGTATATCTGGTTCATGAAGTTACCGTCACAGGCACCGCTACCGCCGTCTTTTAGACCGTTAAAGGTGTCATCGGTTCCTGATGTGGGGGTTGTGTATATATCATAGTTGGTACAGGGAATGCCCGCTGGAACCATATTACCAGTTCCAGGATTTCCAGGTATTTCGCGTCCTACAGGGCAAGCGGCATGCGCAGAGTAACTTCCTAAAACCATGAAAAACATGCTTAGAAATAGGATGTGTATGTTGGCGCAATTCGTTCTTAGCACTGTATTTTATTTACCCTCTATTTACTCAGCCCTTAGTATATACATTTTTCGGGACGGCGACCACATATATATGTCAAAATTATAATCATTTATTTCATTGGTGAATGCCAAGACATCTTTAATACCATAAGAGTTTGTGCCGCCGATCATCAGGTTGTACGCTTTGATCTTGGATAATAGAAGTATTTCGTTCTTTTTTTCCGCAAGAATAAGATGCGTACACTGTTTTGTCACAACGTTGCATCGGCGTTGTTTCAAGATGTGTTCGTTTATGCCGTCATTGTTAAGGTCTATGCCGGCAATCTTATATTGGGATAGTGTGGTGTCATATGTTTCTTTAAGAAATAAATCTATTTGATAGCGGAGTGAGGGGCTTATTTTCTTTTCGTAATCAAGTGGTTCTATCGCCACTGCGGGCTTTGAATAGCCTGTGCAGATGTATATAAGACATAGAAATACCAATGTTTTTTTCATCAAAATAATCCTTTAATTGCATTCATATGGATTATAGCAAAAATATCAGGAATTTTTAATATCCAGATTTAAATCAATATCAAGAATAGCCATATTGAAATCGAAAGACGTTTCGCCTTCATCAACAATTTTATAGATAATGCCGATAAATTCACCATTCATCATAACTTCGATAGAATCTTCGGCTTTTTCTCTTTTTATAACTGTAATACCAGTACATTTGAACGTACGTTCCAGATGTCCTTTGAGTTCTGACATTTCTTCGGGGCTAAAGCTCATTTTTAAAATCCTTACAATTGGGTGGTGAATGAATTATTCTTCGAGACCATTGGATACGGTGTTATGGCATGCTTTGGCAAGTGTTTTTCTGTCTGAAAAATCATGGGCTTTGACTGATGGATGAAAATACAAGGAAATTTCGGCGCCGCAGCTTTGTGCAAAACGCCATAAATGAGGCCCTAACGGCATGTCCATATCGCGGTGCCATGAATAAAGGTCCCGATCATCCTGTGTTATGATTTCTTTTTGATTGACCGTACGCATTTTGATTGTGATGGGTTGTACGCGGATATCAGGTAAATTTTCTTGCAGAGCGACGGCAAACAGGCTGGATTTAAAGGGCAGGACTTCTCTGCCATCTGTGGAGGTGCCTTCTGCAAATATTACCAAGGATTTCCCTTGGCTGAGCATGGCGTTCAATGTTTGTTTTCCCTTAACTGCATCGGCGCGATCACGGCTGATAAATGCCGTTTGCTGTAGCTTAGATAGAAAACCAAAGACAGGCCATGATGCGACGTCTTTTTTGGCGACGAATGATGTGGGCAGGATGCTGCCAATCACAGGAATGTCGAGATATGAAATATGGTTGCTTATGTATATCGTTTGGCTAGATTTTTGTGGCTGGCCGATGATTCTGACTTTTATCGAAAAGATTTTGCAAACGCATTTCTGCCAAATACAGGGCAGGATATACGCGCCTTTCCCTTTGTGAAATTGCATAAGGATAACTTGCAGAACAACGACAGGAATAGTGAGCAAGGCAAAGAGGATAAATTTAAATGTGGCTTTGGCGATGTTCATTTTGGATTCTTAAGATTTTTGGCCGGGCATGGTTTTCTGGATTTTGCGCTCATAATATTTGCGATAGCGATCGGTCATTAGGCTGGTTTGAACAACAATACAAACATCAATCGTATCGAACTGATGGTCAATGACTGCGCCTTCGCCAATTGTTGCGCCAAGTCTAAGATACCCTTTGATAAGAGGAGGGAGGGATGCAAAGGCCCGTCGCTCATTCAGTGATTCTTTCGAGAGGATGTTCATATCGACGTAATGCTCTTTTAAAGCGACGGGGCGTACATCTTCGGGTGTGGAATGAAAGTGGTGCAGATATGATAATTGTGTGGATATAGCATCGACATCAACGCCTTGAAAACTGGCGCAACCAAAGAGCAGGTCAATTTTATGTTCGGTTATATAACCAGCAATTCCTTGCCACAAAAGGTTTAATATTGGCTTAGTTCTGTATTCTGCAAGAACGCATGATCGTCCAAGTTCCAATAAATACTGATCGCTTGCGATGAGCTTATCGAGATTATATTCACCGTCTGAATAAAAATGCCCGTGTTCTTCGGCAATGTTTTGGCGCAGAAGTCTGTACGTGCCGACAATTTTTTCTTCGTTGGTTTGATTATTTACTGTTAAGACGATTAGGTGGTCTGTAATATCATCAAAATCATCAAAGTCGCGTTGTTGCGCTTTCATTTCTGCGTTTGGTTTTGCACCGTATTCCTCGTAAAAGACTTGGTAGCGGAGCTTTTGAGCTTCCACGATTTCATCCGTTGTGCGGGCGAGCCGGACATACGCACTTAAATAGTCGTTGTTTGGAACTGCTATAGCAGAAGACTCAATCATTAATGTGGCCAGTTTCGCAAGATATCAATTTTATCGTCTCGCCATCCTAAAGACTAACACGCGAGGGTCAAGATATTTCCTGTGATTGTTGCTTGTCATTCTGTATTTAATTTCATAAATATGGTGTGTGTATTGAAGGTAAGAGGAAAGCGTTATGCCATCATTTCTATTTGTATGTACGGGTAATATATGTAGGTCTCCGACTGCGGAGGCTGTGTTTAGAGATCGCATTATTACGGCGGGGTTGGATGTGCATTATGATTCTGCGGGGACGCAAGGATATCATGTCGGTGAAGCGCCAGATGGCAGGTCTATAGAGATTGCGCAGGGGCGTAATATTGATATGGCCGGTTTATTATCCAGAAAATTAGAGCAGAAAGACTTTGGGCGTTTTGATTATTTGATTGCGATGGATAAAAGTCATGAGCAAGAAATGTATCGCGTTAGCCCGCTTGCAGAGCATCGTCAGAAGGTAAAGCTATTGCTGGATTATCATGTTGATTATCGCGGTATGGATGTTCCTGACCCGTATTATGGTGATATGAGGGGGTTTGAGCACACATACGATTTGATAGAGCAGGGCGTTGATGCGCTGATCAAAGAGTTTTTTTAATTCAGGTTATTGTGATCTTGATTTTGTGTGTTTTCATCTGAATCATTAGGGGTGTTATCGTTATCGGCGTGCTCGCCTGTTTCTTCTTCTCCAAGCTCTCGCTCTTCTTTTTGCGCGGTTAACATGTCTTCATGGAATTTATCTAACTTCGCATATTGCTGTGCTTGCTGGCTCCGCGCGCTGGTGCCGACATTGAATAACTCGGTCAGCTTTTTACCCATATGAGAAAAGGGACCCCAAACGGCAAATACTGAAAACGCGCTAATTGCAAAGCGGATGTTTTTAGGTGTTGGTTCACCGGACATCAGGCCTTCAATAACAGAGTCGTCATATGTGTCCAGCATCGTCATGGCGTGCTCTTTTATAAACAAGCCTTCTGTTGTGAATTTTATGGCCTCTACTTTTTGCTGTAAAATGTTGCTTGGTAAGGCTTTGTTGGTTTCGTGCACCTCTTTTATAAAGTCGGGCGGGATGTGCCCGTGCAGGGTATGGCCTTCCGTAATACGGCCTTCTGCGGCATCGGTGAAATGTGACTTTTGCTTTACCTTATGTCTTGATGTATTGGACAAGACTTTAAAATTCATCAACATACTGGGAATTGTTTTGATTCCCGAGCCAATATTTTTCCAATGTTTGGGCGTGAGTATATTTGTACCGATATCTTTCGTGGCTTGTAGTGGAATGCTTATTGTTGCACGTGTAAGGGCGAATGTTGCTTTTGTTAATAGGATTGGCGTATTTTTTCCAAAGCTTAACAATGATTTTTGTGGGTTTAGATATAGGTATCTGCAGACATCATCGATACTGTCTTTCAAGGCACCTTTTTCCATGACTAATTTACGCGCAAACATCAGGTTTTTGAATTTTTCTACTGGGTAATCTTTTAGGTCGAGATCTTCAATGCCTTCATAGAGTAGGCCGGCTTCATGTGTGCGCTGCTCTAAAATTGTAAGTGCATCTTTCTTGCTTATCGGGTCTTGGCGGTTTGTTTCGAATTCTTCCAAATGTGAGAGGACACGGTTGAATTTCCCAAATGTTGTGCTGGCCTCTACGCCAATGGCAATGGTTAAGGCAGCACCTGCACCGGCGGCTTTTAACATTTCGGGGGTAGGGTTCGTGGCCGCTATAAACCACGTGGGAACATTTGATATGCCCTCCAGTCCGGTGGCTTTTGCACTGGCGGCTATGCCGTTATAATAATGCATCGCGGCTTGTTTAACCAGTTTAACCGCTTTTTTTTCATCCCAGTCAGCAGATTTGTGAACAGCAATGGGGACGGACGTTTGGCGAGGTTCTTTATCTGGTTTGTTTGGTTTTACCTTTGTGTCTACCTTGGGGGATGTATCATAATCCAAGGCGGTATTTATGCTCTCTTGTGTGTAATCTGAAAGTTCTATGTCTCTTTCTTGCAGGTAACTGCTGAAGGTTCTGTACGCCTCATGCAGTGCTGTGTTATTTTTGGCGTCAGATGATGGGGTTAATTTATCCTCCTCATCTCTTTCGTCAAAACATTCGCATTTAATATCATTCAATAGTGATTTGAATGTCTGTTGAGGCAGGTATCCGCCATTATTGTTCGTATCTTCCAGAAATGTAACAAGGTGAGAGAGCAGCTCTTCATCATTTTGGGCATTGGTTAACGTAAGCCCAATCTCTTTCTCACCGTCATTAAACGTGAGGATTTTATAAGATACGTCTATATCTATGGTGTCGTTTGTACTCATTAATATTCTCAACCCTGTTTATACCAGCATAATTAATAAAAAAACCTCTGTCAATTTCCTGCTGTTTTTTTAATAAACATCTTGAACAATATAATTAAGTGGCGTATGTTCCGACATCATTTTTTGATGAATGTGCGCCCGTAGCTCAGCTGGATAGAGTACTTGACTACGAATCAAGGGGTCAGGGGTTCAAATCCCTTCGGGCGCACCATTTTTACTTCGTTAAAATGCTGTTTCCGATTTTTTTAAGTGTTCGGACTTCGTCCTTGGGGGGCGCACCATTTCATACTCATACTGAAATACCTTCCCTGTCATTATTTGAATATGATTTTCGTTTGTGCATACAGGCCATTTCGTTGTTACGTCGCTTGATTTATTTATAGGGATGAAGTTATGCTGTGTTAAACCAATTCGAAGAGGTTATTTCATGGACGTATATCTGAATAACAAAAGCGTTAAGAGCTTTATCGGAATGCTCTTATTCTCTGTCCTTATAGTTTTATTTTCCAGTAATGCCTTTGCGCAGGAACGGCCGTTGAAAGAAACGTATAAGCGCATGGCTGACCTTTGTAGAAAGGAAGGTAATAATAAGGGGCCGGCAGCATCACATTGTGTTCGCGTTTGCAGTAAACTTGCCGAGACGGGTGATAAGCCCAAGAAAAACAAGAGAATCTCTCCGTGCTATAAAGAATATAAAATTGCCTTAGCGAATACGCCTGTATGGCCTGAAAGACCTAAGGAAGAGCGTATTGCTCGGATGCTTGATAATGCAAAATTTTGTGAAGAACACCCTGATACGCGTGGCAGGAGTAATCGTTGCATAAAAAGCTGCAATCATGCTGTTCTCTCCTTAAAGGGGGAGGTGAAGTATAATTTTACCATGGAAAATAGATGTGAAGGCTTGCGTCGTTATCTTGTTAAATTGATGGAAAATAATAAGGCTAATGAGGCGAAAAACGCAAACTAGTGTTGTCCACCGTGCTGAGGACGCACAATATATATCTATGGTAAGGGAAAAAAGGGGGCTTAATGAAAAAGAATGGCTCCCCAGGAAAGATGGATTACTCAATTTTTTAGGCCATTTAATTTAATTGAATCAGTAACTTGCAAGATTTTCTAATTTTTCGTGTGGCACAAAATGTGGCACAATTTGTGGCACATTTTTGGGCGTGTTTTTGAAGCAATAAAGTTTGAGTTATACAGAAATGTTTTCAATAAGCTTTGATTTTCTCAAAGTTGACAGAATATTTAATTTCTTCAATGAATCTTGTAGTGCTTCTGCTTTCTTAATTTCTTTCTCAATGCGTTCAAATAATCCAATGTGTTTAATCTTCCATTGTTCACCATATTTCATGCTGAATTTATCAAGGAGCTCAATGATCGTATTGCGGTTTTCATATAATACTGAGAGAGGAATATGTTCGCCTTCTGAATAGTGATAAACTTTAATGGGCGCAGGTTCTTTTTCGACGGTCGCTTTTGCAATCGTTCTTTCGAAAGTTGTTTCTTTGCACCATTCCTTTCTCAAGTTGTCTGCCCCTTTCTGCTATATGTATATAGGTACAGAATATCATTGGAGGCATTGGCTCACGGGCGATCTAAGTGTTCGTGGGTAGGGCTGTTTTTTACTCAAGGCCTGAATTAGCTATAGTTTCATAAAATTTAGAGATTCCTACTGAACGCAAGCTGTGTGTTGTACTACAACACGCTTGGAAAGGGAGACGCTGCGCTCTCCCGTTTCATCCCTCTAGCGGATAGTTTTGGTGCGGGAACAAAATCCGTTCTACCCTTCAAAACTATCAAAACGTATCGCCGCTTTACCACTCGCAGGACTCGGAGAATTACCTCTCCACTTGCACCGAACCACGCATGAACATATGGATGTTCAATCACCATTCAGGGGATCGTTCCTGCTACCCCTAAAAACCCCATGATGATTTCATCAAGACCAACCGTCAGCCGGTTGGATACCACAAGTATTTTCCTGCTTAACCAGCACCAAGAGTCCCTTGGATACGTTTTATTAAAATATGATAACTAAGGAGAAATAACTTTACAAATACAGCTTATGGTTAAATAATTGTTCTTTTCCAGAGTGTCTGCATAATGCCCATAGTGGACATTCATAGTTTACTGATGAGTCCTTGGGTATTGTGATGTTAATGACACCATTCATTGCTTCATCGAAGGAGGGGGCAATGAATAAGTACAAAATTTTAACGGCACGGGGCTAACAAGGGAGTAGACATGCATATTTCATTTGTTGATATTCAGAACTATAGGCGACTGAAAGAGGTTCGAATTGATTTTAGTGAAACACAGACTTTATTGGTCGGTGCTAACAATAGCGGCAAGACGTCTGCAATGGATGCCTTGATTAGCTTTATGACAGAAAAATCTACAATTCATACAATTGATTTCACAATTACAAACTGGACTACCATCAATTCTATTGGTGACGCTTGGGAAAACCTTACTGAAATAGATGAAGATAGACTTGTAGATATTGAAAGATGGCGGAAGGTTTTGCCAACACTCGATCTTTGGTTTGAAGTCTCTAAAAAAGAAATACATCGTGTTAGTCACTTTCTTCCTACATTGTCGTGGCGAGGGGGTAGTGTTGGCCTAAGGCTTTCATTTGAACCTGATGACATTAAAAAACTACAGGCTGAATATTTAGAGAAAATAAATGCAAAAAAAGAGACCCTTTCTGCTGCTGATGAGAAGAAGCACGAGGAAATAAATTTATGGCCTGCAAATCTTCATGACTTTTTAGACCGCAGATTAAATAACTATTTCAAAATTAAATTTTATACATTAAATCCTGCTCTTATAAAGGATGCAGAAGGCAAGCTATGCCCTCCACAACAAATTGGTTCTGGTAAGCAGGCTTTAGATGCTAACCCATTGAAGGGATTGGTGAGAGTAAATCCTATTAATGCGCAACGCGGATTTACGGATGCAAATGAGGGCGGCGATGACACTCCAGAATCTTCGAACAAGAAACTTTCAAGGCAACTATCTTCTTACTACAAAAAACATCTAAATCCTGAGGATACGCCAACGCCAGAGGACTTGGAGGCTATCCTTAAACTTCATGAAGCAAAAAAAATACATGATGAAATTCTTCAGGGACAATTTAAAGAAGTAACCGAAGAATTGAATAATCTAGGCTACCCTGGCGTTGACAATCCTGAAATTTTACTCAAAACATTAATGAACCCAGTTGATGCACTACAACATGACACGGCAGTTCAATATAAATTACCATCATCAGATGGTGAGACATATTCTTTGCCTGAAACATATAATGGCCTTGGCTATCAAAACCTTATTTATATGTTTTTTAAACTCAAAGGGTTTCGTGATGAGTGGCTTAGGTTAGGTAAATCTAAAAATGATTCTGACGATGATGCCTTATTTGAGCCTATTCATCTTGTGCTCATTGAAGAGCCTGAAGCTCATCTTCATGCACAAGTGCAGCAAGTTTTTATCCGGGAAGCATTCAAATTGTTGAATAATCATCCAGACATTAAAAAAAGTTCTTATTTAAATACTCAAATGGTTGTGAGTACGCATTCCACACATATTGCTCATGAAACTGAGTTTAAAGATTTAAGGTACTTTAGGCGAATACCCTCTGTGGCTAGTGGAATAGGTATTCCAATTTCTGTTGTAGAAAATATGACCGAGGTTTTTGGCTCAGAGGATGAAACGGCTAAATTTGTCACTAGGTATCTTAAAGCTACTCACTGCGACTTATTTTTTGCAGATGCCGTAATTTTGGTTGAGGGAGCTGCGGAAAGAATGATGCTGCCTCAGTTGATTGATAATGATTTTAGCGCTTTAAAGCAAAAATATATATCTATTCTTGAAATACATGGGGCTCATGCACACAAATTAAAGCCTCTCATAGAAAAGATGCATCTATCAACTTTAATAATTACAGATTTGGATGCAAATAAAGAAAATGATCAAGGTAACATGGTCGGTGTGGTGCCGAAGCGAAAATCGGATCAAAAGACCAACAACGATACTTTGAAATCTTGGCTACCAAAGGTCGATGACATCGATACATTGTTAGACTTGGAGCACGATAAAAAAATACTTACCGTAGATACTCAGCAATCTATCTGCGTAGCCTACCAAAAACCTATAGCATTAGATTTAGTGAAGCTAAAAGGTGAGGCCATTGCTAACACCTTTGAGGATTCATTGGTTTATACAAATACAGTTTATTTTCTTGATACAGAAGAGCTAGGGTTTTTCAAGAAAGCTAAGGGTATCTTGAGTACTTCAAACGATTTAAGCGGTATGCATGAGGAGATGCATGATGCAGTTAGGAACATGGAAAAAGCAAAATTTTCCTTAGACCTGCTTTATGCGGATGTATCTAAGAAAATTGAAGTCCCTGAGTATATTTCAGAAGGTTTAAAGTGGTTGTTAGATACTCTTGAGGGTGATGCGGAGGCAAAAAATGGAAGCACATAATAATGACATTGATAACCCTATTGACGATGAAATTGGTAGTTATGTGGACTTGGATGACCCTCAAAGCTTTTTTCTATTTGCTGGTGCGGGGTCTGGAAAAACACGTACGTTAGTAAATGTGCTTAATGACCACTTACTAGATAAATTTGAAAAACGTTTAAATATTGAGGGGCGCAAAGTCGCTGTAATTACATACACGAATGCTGCTAAAGATGAAATTATTCGAAGGACAAAATTTCATCCTTTAATACAGGTATCTACAATACATAGTTTTGCTTGGCTTATTATTAAAGGATTTAATGATGATATTCGCGAGTGGCTCAAAGATCATCTCCAAATTAAAATAGCCGACTTAGAAGAAAAAGAGAAAAAAGGACGGGGTGGTAAGGCATCTATAGATAGGCAGAATAAAATAGCGTCCTTAACTAAGCGCCTTGAGCGTTTAGATTGGATAAGCTCATTTAGCTACAATCCGAACAGTAACATTTTTGGAAAAGATAGTTTAAATCATGCGGAGGTTATTAAAATTGCAGCGAATTTTATAACATCGAAACCAAGCATGAAAGATATCGTTTCATCTCAATACCCAGTTATTTTGATAGATGAAAGCCAAGACACTAATAAACACCTTGTTGATGCGATGTTTTCATTAAATAAAACTCATAAAGATCAGGTCGCAATTGGTTTTATTGGCGATACCATGCAAAGAATTTATGCTGATGGCAAACAGAGGTTAGGCGAAGATTTAGATGATAACTGGCGAAGGCCAGTAAAAAAAATGAACCATAGATCTTCTATTCGGATAATTGAGCTGATTAACAAAATTAGGTCTGGATCAGATGATAAAATTCAACTCCCGAGAACTGATGCTGTTAATGGACATGTTCGTTTATTCATTTCTGCAAGAGATGTTGATAAAATATCTATAGAAAAAAACCTTTTAAATAAAATGGCTGATATCACTGATAATGACCTCTGGTATAATGAGAATGAGGTTAAATGTTTAGCGTTAGAGCATCATATGGCGGCAAGAAGACTTGGGTTTGATCGTCTCTTTGATCCTTTAAGAGCTGAAGCAAAATATGCTACAGCCCTTAGCGATGGTACTTTGCCTTTTTTACGTTTTTACTCAGATTTGATACTAGAGCTTGTTAATGCTCATAAGGTTAGTGATGACTTTTCTGTTACATCAATAGTAAGGAAGCATTGTAGTAAACTTTCCTACAAATATTTATCGTCTCATGATAATCAAATTGAGATTTTATCTGATGTAGAGGTTGCTGTGAATGATTTACTATCTCTTTGGAAAAATGAAAAAGATCCCAGCTTTCTTGAGGTTTTAAATAAAGTTCATGGCCATGATTTATTTCCTATTCCTGAAGATTTAAAGCCAATTGCTGAGCGTGATGATGAGCTATATGCCTCAACGGAAGATTTGACTGATGAAGATAAATCGCCACTTCAAGCCCTTAATGATTTCTTGGAAACCCCTTTCTCACAAATATCAAATTACAAGACTTATATCGAAGGGAACGCTCGTTTTGATACCCACCAAGGGGTTAAGGGGCTAGAATTTCCAAGAGTGTTAGTTATCATTGACGATGAAGAATCTCGAGGTTTTTTGTTCAAATATGATAAATTTTTTGGAACCCAAGAAAAGTCAAATACAGATATAAAGAATGAACAAGACGGAAAAGAGACCACCATTGATCGCACAAGACGGCTTTTTTATGTAACTTGTAGTCGGGCTGAAGAAGATTTAGCCGTGTTGGTTTATTCAGAAGATGCCGAAATTTTGAAGCAAAATGCTATTGATTATGGATGGTTTACTGAAGATGAGATTGTCTTTTTGTAAAGTGTGCTTTTCCACTGAAATAAAGTATTTTAGATAAATATAAAGCTCTGCTTATGTTGAAAAGTGCCATCCCGTAGCGCTAATGTATGGTGAATAAAACTAAGTTAGGAAAATAAATGTACCGACCATTGTCTGCTTGGATTAATAGAACTCACCCAATTTCAGAGAGGTTTTATACTCCTGAATTCGTTGATGTTCCTAAAGATGATTGGTCAGTGTGGTTGTCGATTGAAGAAGTTGCACCCCTATATAAGGCAAATGAGATGAAGTGGTTAGGCTTGATGGATTCTAGAAATGAGACAAGGAACTATTTAGATGAGGCTGCTGAAATTATTGATGGATTGGACGGTGGGTGGCTCGATAATGAAGAGAGAGTGTGGATTTTAGATGAGCTAGGAGATCCTCCATTGCCATCACTTCCCATTTATTTAATTACCTGTTCTGATGAAGAAGGTGAAGAGCTTGTTTATATTGGAAAAACAGAAAATACTAATCGCTTTTTAGGTGGACATTCTGCCTCTCTAAAACTACACGCGCCAGAATATAAAAATAAAAATAAAAAAATATATCGAGGCACTGTGTGGTTTCATAATAATGACGAGTATATATCCTTAGATTGGGTGCAGCCGGAGGAATTAGCTGTAGATCTCCTTGATAGTACCGAATCTCATTTAATTTATAATTTCCAACCAAAACTAAACACATCTAAGAAAAAGAAAAATTATGCGAAATGGGGTTTTTATATACACATTCAGAATTTTTTAGAAGGAGGGTTTTTAAATGATGCGTTTGTTAGCACTTAGCTAACCTACAATTTGAGCATTGAAAACTAGTAGTTATTTTAAAAAGACTAACGTCCGCTTAATGGCAGTTGGAAGTATTCCAACCAATTTAATGGAAGGCAACATTTGAACAAATGTACATTTGTTGTTATAATGGAGTTTATAAGATAGAAGAGGAATATTTCCATGAGCCGTTTATCCATTGAATTAACGTCAGAAGAACACCAAAAAATTAAGGCTATTGCTGCTTTGCAGGGAAGTAGTATTCGGGATTATGTCCTTGAGCGTATCTTACCTGCCGAAGGTGATGATATAGCTGCATTACAAGAGCTAGAGGCATTTCTTGCGCCGCGTATCAAGGATGCTGAGAACGGCGATACTCTTTCATCCAGTGCACAGGAAATTTTCGAAGAAACATTGGCTAGCCATTAAATGACATCTTTCCAATTCAAACTTACGCCAGATGCGAAAGAAGACATCGGGAATATTGCACGATATACAGTGCAAAAATGGGGAAAGCCCCAAGCTATGAAATATGCTGGCTTGCTAGACGCCTGTTTTCAAAAAATCGCGCAAGATGAAGATGTGTCTAAGGCCATTTTTCCTGATAAAAAAGATATCCGCGTTTGTAGATGTGAACACCATTATGTGTTCTATGTTCGCCGCGAAGGAGTGGCAATTATTCTGGCAGTTTTACATGAGCGTATGGATTTAATGGAACGGTTAAAGCAACGTTTGCCGTCTTAATTATTCTTGCGTATATCCACTATTTTGTTGTCCCAACGTAAACTGAGCAGGCTCTGGCTTGTTTTGTTCTTTCATATCCATATACACGCCAATATCTTTTCGCATTTGTAGCATGGTTTCATTGTGATCTTGGCGCACAGCCTGAATCTTATCTTGAAGGCGGCCACGCTCTTGCAATTGTTTTGTGACGAGTTCTTGTTTTTCGGAGTGGTCGCGGGCACGGCATTTTATAGCTTCCTGTCTGTTTTCTTTCTGAATACGTCTATGTTTTCCTGTGATACGAGCAATCACGCCTTTAAACCAAGTGGGGAGGCGTTCTCTGCGTTGTTTATCTTCTTTTGCTATGCGTTCATTTTGTGACTCATCTAATGATGACCGTGCATAACGGTGATTATTACGCATGGTAATAGCAGCGTTTTTAAGAGGCTGAAATTTCTTACTGCGTTCATTGCGGACATCGTTGATATGGGCTTTAAGAACATCTGTCATGATTTCGGCAATTTTGTTTTTTGCTTCTTGTACGGATGGTAARTCATCYCCTTGCTTAAGACGTRCTTTAAGTGCGCGGGTTTTTATACCWGTCCARCGACTGAGMGAATAAATKYCSCCCTTATAATCSACYGCAACAAATCCRCGCCGATCACCTTGTGCAAGGGTGAARCCATAATTTTGTAATGCATGGGAAAATGCTTTGGTGTTGTCAGAGGTGTTCCATGCTTGTTTGAAKATATGCTTTATAATTCGGGGATCATCTTCTTGCCGCTTGGCTTGTTGCCATTGTTCGCGYGTGAAATTSARAGGGTTTCTATATTGTTTATCTATAAAGCCCTTGGGTAAGTTCCAGCCTTGCTCAAGATATATGTTCTTGGATATTTCGTTYAGTTTCTTTTTATARAACGGYAAGTTAATGGCTGTCATGCTTTGTGCGTCGATACGTGACCAGACACAATGCGCGTGGCGTCTTCCTTCTTTTTCATGGAATATGACTATGCGTGGTTGCCCCTCAAGTCCCATTTTTTGTTCTATATCAGAKAGGGCTTTTTCGAATGTTTTGGTGGACACAACTTCATTTTSTGGAGGRTTGAGGGATGCAGAGAATAAAAAYTGTTTGCARCGTGTTGCWCKGCTTGTGGCYTGTATYTCTTGAAGTGCGCCATGTACTGATTGTGATGAAAAGCCCTTTATTTCGTGTACTGTGACATGTTCGTTATCTCGATCATTCAGTAAATGGTTGGCGAGTTGTTTTGCGTTTCCTCTTTGATTGCCCTCAATAATCATTAGCAGTCATCTCGAAGGCCAAGGGCTTTGATGAGCGTTGCTTTTATAAAAGTGATGTTCTTAACGGCGTTACTCAAGTCTTCGCGTGTATCATCTGAAACGAGTAGGGCGCCGCTATTGGCAGCCTTTGCCAATTGATTAATGTTATTTGGAATGCGTGATGCCCCTAATTGCGCTAAAATCTGCGCAAGAATTATATCGTCTTCGTTGGGACGTGTTGTTCGACTTTTGCGTGGCTTGGGATTATCTAGAATAATTTCCCGAATATAAGCGCCAATCGGCTTTGTGCCAGCTAGCTCTTCTAATATTTGACGTTCCTCGACGCTTAGGCGTAAGGAAAATGGCTTTGGCTTGTTTGTTTTTGTGTCTTTTCTCATGCCTTAACGATAAGCGCGATAGCACAAAATTCTGGGCGGCTGATATGATAAAAAAATTCAGAGTGCGGAAATCAAATCTTTGAGGCGATTTTATCCAACCAGAACTTTTTCTCTTTCAATGTAATTCCGTCACCATATTTTTCTCTGTCATGCGCATGACCAAATATTGCGCGGTGAGTTTTCTCTGGCGTTCGAACCTTATACAAAATATCTGAGAAACTGTGACGGATTGAATAAAGCGTGATGTTTTCAGCAGGTATTAGATCATTATTCTTTAGATATTTATTTATGGATGCGGAAATTAGTTCGCTTTTCCCAAGATAGTGTTTAAAGCCTCCACCTGTATCACTATTGAGTTTTGCCAATTCTTGGAAGGCATATAGCGAAGCACCGACCAAGGGGATGTCACGGCGGCTCTGTAATGTTTTTAGACCTCTATATTTGTTCTCTTGTATCTTGATGTGTGGAATGTCCGCGTCCAAGACAATGTCGCCGTTTTCTACATCTAAGCCAACGAGCTCTTTAATTCGTGCGCCTGTATCGGCCATGGCAAATAATAAGAGCCTGCATTCTGGTGATATTGATTTATAATCATGTTTGAGTAATACATCCTGCACATATTGAGGAGGGAAGGGACGTCTTTCCGCTTTTGTGGTTCCCTTGAGCCTTATGTCCTTGAACATATCCTCAACGGGCATTCCCAATGAATTGTTATCCGTGGCTATGCGAATGAGACGTTTTATGTTTGTGAAGGCCTTATTTGCTGTATTTGTTGCGAGGTCTTCGCTGAGTATTTTATTCACCCACCATTTACGAAAGGCTAGAATGTCTTCTCTGGTGATTGTCTCAATTGGCTTGTCGCCGACTACAGCTATAAAATAGCCCATGGATAGTTCTCTCTCCTGTGTCCATTTCTTAAGTTCATGGGGTTTCTTTTTGGAGAGCTTTATTTTTTCATGCTCGATGAGTGCATCCAGTGAGTTGCTTATGAGCACATCGGGTTTTTTTAATGTGCCGATTAGAGCTTCTTGAGTGTCATCATCCTGAATGGCTTCGGCGGTGTTAATACGGTTTGTAAACTCTGCTAGAGATGTCTCTGCAATAACCTCTGCAAAATTCAGATGCCTAAAGCCGCACATTTTTAACTTTTTAAACGCTTTCTTGTACCTTGCCTGATCTAGGTCATCTCCATTTAACGCAATATCCCTGTAATAATCTTCTAGCATTAAAGATATTTGCTTGGCTCTTTCAACGGCTATTGATTTGCTATCCGTTTCTAATGGCGCTCTGATATGGGTACCATTGAAAAGATCTTTATATTCTTCGGGCACACGTCTTTTGTAGTGGTACCAATTCCCACGTTTTAAAATGTATTTCCCTGATATTTTCGTCGACATGATTCCAACCTCTATGTGGCACAAAATGTGGCACAATTTGTGGCACAATTTAGAGGTAAATTATCAACATTAGGGAGCCATAAAGTCAAGGGAACCCAATGTTTCTATATGTTACAGAGGGTTAGGGGTGCTTGCGATGTGTGGGAAAATAGAAAAATGGCTCCCCAGGAAGGATTCGAACCTCCGACAAAGTGATTAACAGTCACCTACTCTACCACTGAGTTACTGGGGAACACGCTTTTGAGGGGTTTTTATGCCCTGATGTGTAAGGCTTGTCAAGAAAGAAGTTCACACTTAATTTGCCTTATTTTAAAGCACCTACATTAAAGAGTGGGATGGAGGCACGGACCAGAGTCGAACTGGTGTACACGGAGTTGCAATCCGCTGCATAGCCTCTCTGCCACCGCGCCTTTTGCCCATTCCTTAATAAGGAGCCTTATGATTAGATGATAACGCCTAGGGAAGTCAATAACCAACTGGTCTGGAATGCATGTTTTCGTGAAAAAACTCTGGTCAACGTTATTAAATGAGGCTATGTCTAATGTGTAATTCCGAGTGTTCTCCAAACACAATAAACAAGGTATCGAACGCGCATGGCAGATTTTCTACAAACACGTATTAATATGGTCGATTGTCAAATACATCCGGCGGGTGTTGTTGATCCACGTATTTTGGAGAGTTTTGAAACCGTTCCCAGAGAATTATTTGTGCCTGAGCGATTGCAGGGCGTTGCTTATACAGACGAAGATCTGGATATCGGGCAGGGGCGCTATTTATTAGAGCCGATTACACATGCCAAAATGATGCAGGCTGTGCAGCCTGTTGAAACGGATGTTGTGTTGGATATTGGCGTTGGGGCGGGGTATTCCTCTGCTATATTATCGCCAATGGTGACAACAATTATTGCGTTGGAAAACAATAAGCGCCAAATGGATAAAGCGACGAAGCTATGGGATCGTCTGGATGTTTGTAATGTTGCATTGATTGATGGGGTGTTAATCGATGGCGTGCCTGAGCAGGCGCCTTATAGTTTGATTATTATAAATGGTGCAGTTGAAGACGTTCCCGACAATATTATTGATCAAATAGATGTCGGTGGGCGTTTAATTACCGTTATACGTAAGGCCGGACATTCTGTTGGGCAGGCGGTGTTGTTTATGAAGTCTGACAATGGCGATGTGTCATCCAAGATATTATTTGATGCCAGCGCACCATTTTTACAAGGGTTTGAGCCTAAGGCACGTTTTGAATTCTAACGCGATTATTGTTTTGATGTTGTATGTTTTTTCTCAAAGCTGTGGATAGCATTACAGTTCTAATATGAAGAGCCTTTGACAAGAGGGCTGCAATAGATCAGACTGCTAGTGACTGATTCCTAATAACCATCTGAATAAATATATCCAAACATGACCGAAGAAGCGCAAACAGAAGAAGACCCGTCTATCGAAGAGATTCTGGACTCCATTCGTCAGATTATTTCTGAGGATGAGGAGGGCGGAGATGCTCCACAGGAGGACGCGACGCCTGAAGCACCTGCCGAGGAGGCACCTGTTGCTGAAGCTGCGCCTGAGCCAGAGGCCGAATCTGAACCTGAACCTGAACCTGCGAGTGACGAGCCGTTGGATCAGTCCGCTATTGATGATATGGATTTTGATACACCTGCACCTGCACCTGTTGCTGAAGCTGCGCCTGAGCCAGAGGCCGAACCTGAACCTGCGAGTGACGAGCCAATGGATCAATCAGCCGTTGATGATATAGATTTTGATTCCCCTGCACCTGCACCTGTTGCTGCAGAGCCCGCGCCAGCAGAGCCAGAGCCAGCGGAAGATGATGATATTCTTGAGCTTACGGATCGTGTGGATGAAGAACCGGAAGCAGAGGTTGCGGCGGAGCCTGAACCTACGCCTGTGCCGGAGCCCGAAATTGCACCGGAGGAGCCTGTCGCTGCTGCGCCGGCTGATAGTTCTTTATTAACTCAAGGCGCGGAGGCTGCTGCGTTTGATGCGATTAGCGAGCTTGCGCGCAAGACTGCCGTTGACCATAATGGAATCACTCTTGAGGATATTGTCCGTGGAGAGATAAAGCCCTTATTGCGGGTTTGGTTGGACAAAAACCTCCCTGTTGTTATTGAGCGTCTGGTTCGCGAAGAGTTGGAGCGTGTTTCTAAACGCGTTCTCGACGAATAATTATCTCTATTTGACGCTGTTCTTCTTGCTTTCCATATGAAAAACCGTATGATTTTCCTGCTCTGAACGTAAGGAAAATATAATGGCACTGGATAAGACATTCGATCCCAAAACTATTGAAGAAAAACACTATCAGGATTGGGAAAGATCCGGTGCGTTTGCTTGTGCGCCGCAAAGCGATAAAACGCCTTATACCATTATGATGCCGCCACCCAATGTCACAGGCTCTTTGCATATGGGGCATGCGCTGAATACGACCTTACAGGATTTATTGACACGTTATCACCGTATGAAAGGTTATGACGCGCTTTGGCAACCGGGGACGGATCATGCGGGTATTGCAACGCAAATGATTGTGGAGCGGATGCTGGATAAGGAAGGTATTTCACGCAAGGAATTGGGACGTGAAAAGTTTCTGGAACGTGTTTGGGAGTGGAAAGAAGAGTCTGGCGGCACGATTGTTAAACAAATGCGTGCAATGGGTGCGACCCCTGATTGGGAGCGTGAGCGCTTCACGATGGATGAGGGATTATCCCGCGCGGTTCGTAAGGTTTTCGTACAGCTATATAAGGAAAAATTGCTCTATAAAGATAAACGTCTGGTGAATTGGGATACAAAATTACTGACTTCTATCTCTGATCTTGAAGTAGAATCAAAAGATCAAAAAGGTAAAATGTGGCATATCCGTTATCCGATTGAAGGTGAGGTTGAACGCTTTATTACTGTTGCAACGACGCGTCCTGAAACGTTGTTAGGTGATACTGCCGTTGCCGTTAATCCTGATGATGCACGTTACAAGAAGCTGATTGGTAAATTTGTGTCTTTACCGCTGACCGATCGTCTTATCCCTATTATTGCTGATGAGCATGCTGATCCCGAGGCAGGAAGCGGTGCGGTTAAAATAACCCCTGCACATGATTTTAATGATTATGAAGTTGGAAAACGCCATGATTTGCCGATGATTAATATCCTCGATATTCATGGATGTTTGAATGAAAATACGCCGGATGCATATCGCGGCATGGATCGTTTTAAAGCACGGAAGAAAATTCTTGCCGATTTGGAAGATCTGGACTTCTTGGTTCGGGTTGATGATATCCAGCATACGGTCCCTTATGGCGATCGCTCCGGTACAATTATAGAGCCGTATTTGACGGATCAATGGTATGTTGATGCGAAAACCATGGCAAAGCCGGCGATTGAAGCCGTCGAGACCGGTAAAATGGAATTCGTACCTAAGCAGTGGGAAAACACTTATTTTGCGTGGATGCGCGAAATTCAGCCATGGTGTATTTCTCGCCAGTTATGGTGGGGACACCAAATTCCGGCTTGGTATGATGATAAGGGCAATGTCTATGTTGCTGAGACCGTGGCAGAGGCGCAAGCCGAAGCGGGCGCGGATGTTAAATTGACGCAAGACCCCGATGTACTGGATACGTGGTTTTCTTCTGCACTGTGGCCGTTTTCTACATTAGGTTGGCCGGATAAAACACCGGAGCTTGATAAATACTATCAAACCGATGTATTGCTGACAGGCTTTGATATTATTTTCTTCTGGGTGGCGCGGATGATGATGATGGGTATGCATTTCATGGATGGTGAAGTGCCATTCAAGACGGTGTATATGCATGCGTTGGTTCGTGATGAAAAGGGGCAGAAAATGTCTAAATCCAAGGGTAATGTTATGGACCCTCTGGATTTGATTGAGCAATATGGCGCGGATGCGTTGCGCTTTACGATGGTTGCTATGGCGGCGCAGGGACGTGATATCAAGATGTCGGAAGATCGCCTTGGTGGGTATCGTAACTTCGCGACCAAGCTTTGGAATGCTGCGCGTTATTGCGAAATGAATGATTGTCTGGATAAGCATGAAGGCTTTGATCCCGCCTCTGTTACCTATACGCCGAATAAATGGCTGATCCATGAGCTGGCAACAGCGACAAAAGAAATTGAGAAGGCCATTGATGGCTTTAAATTTAACGAGGCAGCAAATGCGGTTTATGGCTTTGTTTGGGGGACGTATTGTGATTGGTATCTTGAATTCTCCAAGCCTGTCTTGCAGGATGGCGGCGATGCTGCGGAAGAGGTGCGCCAAACTACCAGTTGGGCTTTGGAACAAATTCTGACTCTGCTTAACCCCTTTATGCCTTTTATTACGGAGGAGCTTTACGCCTCTATTGCGCAAAGGGAAGAGGGTGATCGTCTTCTAACCTCTGCTTGGCCTGTTTATGATGATGCGCTTTTTGATGATGATGCGGTTTTAAAAATGCAATGGCTGCAAAATATTATCACTGAAATTCGTTCGGTTCGTGCCGATATGCATGTTCCTGCGGGTGCAAAGATTGATTTGTTGGTGAAAGGGGCTTGTGATGCAACGAAGGAAGGCTTTACAGCGTTTGAGGATGTGTTGTTACGCATGGCACGTCTGAAGAGTATCTCGCATGTAGAAGAAGTTCCAAAAGGCTCTATTCAAACGGTTGTTGGTGAAACGACGCTTATCTTACCGATAGCCGATATTATTGATCTGGACGCGGAGCGGGAGCGCCTTAACAAAGCGATTGGTAAAATCGATGTTGATATCGGTAAAATTGACGCAAAGCTCGGCAATGAGAAATTTGTACAAAACGCACCGGAAGCCGTTATTGCAGAACAAAAATCTCGGAAAGAGGATGCCCTGATGAAGCGTGGGAAGTTTGAGAAAGCGCTGGAGCAGCTGGATTGTTAAAAGTTTGTATTTAATACATAGAATAAGTATAATGCTTCCATGATTACGGAAGAATTTAGACAAAAACTTGAGGAGCTTTCAGCGCGCTTAGAAGGTGCTGCTGATTATAAGCCACATGACCTGTGTGTCCATGTTCCTGCGGATATGGATATTGATGGGCGAGACTGGACCACATTAGAAGACGCGTGGAAGGGTGTTAAAATATCTGTCCCCCACATTGTTATGAAATTACAACTTAGCAAAGATCTGAGTGACAAGACTTATGAAGAATGTATAAGTGAGCATGTCAGTGATCAAACAGAATCTCATTCATTTTCTTTATTGGCGCAAGGGACATCAACTGTTGTGATGCTGGCACAATCAGATGATGATTTGGTTATCATGCGGTTTTCTTCTCATCCTGAGACATCAAACGGCAAAATCATGAGGGATGACTGTAACCGTTGTAAATTTCCGGGATTGTTACAGCCTCTTCAAGAGAATGTGATTATTGGCCATAATATAATGCAGGCAGAAATTTTGCCACTTATCCAACTTCATTCATTATCTAAAGAGGATAGCACCCTTTATCATGAGTATATGGATATGCTTTTGGAGGATACAGTTTACGAAAACAATATGCATGAACTGGCAATTTTACCCGACTCCACGTTGATTGTCTTTGATCCCGGTGAGTTGCCATATACCAATGAATATTGGGAATTGGATGATGCGCAGAAAGTGATAGAGGAAAAACGGTCTCTGGACTTGATCCTTATGCGTATGGAATCTTGGGATATTCCTGAGAATTTAAAGCCGGTAAATCAGTTTGATGAACTTAAGCAAAATATATCTT
The DNA here is from genome assembly GCA_002401695.1 of Alphaproteobacteria bacterium. Lineage (GTDB taxonomy): Bacteria > Pseudomonadota > Alphaproteobacteria > Micavibrionales > Micavibrionaceae > UBA1672. Next base: position 102,233 of record NVTV01000001.1, on the reverse strand, counting down.
TTGAGCGTTCTTCCCTTTATATGCACAATGCTTTAAATCAGGTTGATTCGAAGAACTCTACTCGTCCTGAAATGTAAAAAACGCCCTGATAATAACATCTTGGGCGTTTGATATCTTTATTCGAAGGAAAGAATTATTTGCTTTCTTCTTTTTTCTCTTCTGTCTTTTTGTCACCACCGGCAACGCCTGCAGACATAAATCCACCGTAACGGCTTTCGAATTTATCAAGTTGGCCTTTTTCGATAACTTTACCGGTTCCGCCTTGCCATGCAGGGTGTGTCAAAGGATCAACGTCCAGTTTAATCACATCACCTTCTTTGCCGTGTGTGCTGCGTGTTTTATATTCTGTACCATCTGTCATCACAACGGTGACTTCGTGGTAATCTGGATGTATATCCGCTTTCATCGTCTGTACTTTCTTTTTAATCGTATTCTATCAAACCTTGAATAGAGCGCATTTTTAGCGTTAAGTTGATCCGAATGCAAGCATTTTTTCAAAGGATTTCATATGAGCTGGTGGCTGCCCCATAATTTTGCGGAAAAACGTCCCTATTTGGAGAGGCGTGCGCGGGTGATAAGGGCTTTGCGGAGGTTCTTTGATGATAGTGATTTTACAGAAGTCGATACACCGATTTTGCAGGTTTGCCCCGTTATGGATACGCATATTCATGCTTTTCGTACGAATTTGAAAAATTTGGACTTATCACAGAGGAAAACGATGTACCTGCAAACCAGCCCTGAATTTGATATGAAGAAGTTGCTGGTTGCGGGGATGGAAAAAATTTACCAGATATGCCCTGTCTTTCGTAATGCAGAGGGTTCGGCGCTGCATTCGCCTGAGTTTACTTTACTGGAATGGTATAGAGTAGGGGTGGATTACCGCAGGCTTATGGATGATTCTGTGGATATATTGCGGAGTATCGCAGAGAGTGTGGGTATTCAAAACTATACACATAAGGGGAAAACATCTGATCCGTTTAAGGAATGGCAAAGAATATCTGTGTGTGATGCGTTTATGAAATTCACGGATATTGATTTGGCTTTGTATTTGGATGATAGATTAGGATTTTCTACTGAAGTTTCAGCATTGGGCGTGCGGGTTACTGCAGAGGATTCATGGGATGATCTGTTTCATGCGGTTATGGCTGAGAAAATAGAGCCATATTTAGGTGTCGGCGTTCCAACGATTTTATATGATTATCCTGTCTCTATGGCGGCATTATCGCGTAGGAAACCTGATGACCCACGCTTTGCCGAGCGTTTTGAGTTGTATGTTTGCGGGGTGGAGCTTGCCAATGCGTATTCGGAGCTTACCGATGCGGCGGAGCAACGCGCGCGTTATAAGGCTGAGATGGCTTTGAAGCAGGAACTATACGGTGAAACTTATCCGCCGGATGAAGAATTCTTTGCTGCGTTGGAACATGGATTGCCCGAAAGTGCGGGGATTGCCCTTGGGGTTGATCGCTTGGTTATGCTCAGTGTGGGGGCGGATAATATTGATGATGTCCTTTGGGCGCCGGTTCAAACCGATTAATCATTATAGTCGCCTGTTTTCTTGGGCGGGCAGGGATTGCGCGTTGTATTGATCGGGTAGGCAGTGATGATGTGTTGTCTTTTTTTGCCCATAACGACACGGATTTTGGTGTTGCCGTTATAGGATTCTGTGACGTAGTATCCGTTTCCCTGCTGTTTCCATTTGTTATTGTCATTGGCTGCGATTTTTGTGATGGATGATATTATGTCTTCATCATTCCAGCTTTTTGGGAATTCACTTTTGCATGGTTTGTTTGCACCATATTTATGCCCGCCGCCACGTTGATCGCCATAGAGTATATGGTTTTGTGCCGCTGCGGATATTGTTATGGATGATGTGTCCTCTACACGATGTTCTTTAAACGCGCCATTGTAATAGGCGAGAAGAAAAATCAGCAGAGCTGTTGATATAAAAAGCTTTAAGGCTTTGTTTTGGCGTGGTTGGCGCAACGTTAGTCCTTATAGATATCCATGATATTAGACAGCATGGATAGAGCTTCACCATTTTCACGTTGGAATGAGTTGCGACCAATGATCGAACCATTACCGCCACCATCACGAATTGCACGAGCATCATCATAAACCGCGTCCGCACCTTTTGCTGCGCCACCGGAGAACACAACAATGCGTCTGCCGTTAAAGCAAGAGCGTACAACTTCTTTGACGCGCGCAGTTTGTGTGCTGACATCAATGTTGTTTTCTTCGAACACTTTTTTGGCTTCGCCTTGCATGATGTGATCGGTTGGCAATTTGATTTTGATAATATGTGCGCCGAGCAAACATGCCATATGCGCGGCATAGGCAATGACATCAACGGCAGTTTCGCCTTCTTTGGTAACGCCTTCACCGCGGGCATAGGACCACACAACAGATGGCAAGCCAACATCTTTGGCTTCACGAATCATGTCGCGGACTTCTTCAAACATTCCGAATTGATTGTCTGAGCCGGGGTAAATTGTAAATCCAACCGCGGCGCAGCCAAGCTCTAATGCGTCTTGAACTGATCCTGTGATTGCTTGGTCACCATCTTGGTTTTTACCGGAAGCTAAGGAATTTGCGCTGTTATACTTTAAGATCGTAGGGACTTGTCCTGCGAAGGTATCTGCACCTGCTTGCAATGGGCCAAGTGGCGCGGCGTACGCGCTGCACTGTGAATCAATGGCAAGTTGATAATGATAATGTGGGTCGTAACCGGCGGGGTTTTGGGCAAATGATCGCGCGGGGCCGTGTTCAAAGCCTTGATCGACAGGCAGAATAACCATTTTACCTGTTCCTGCCAATGCACCGTTATTCAGCATGCGGACAAGATTGCCTTTTACGCCTGCATTTTCATTTTCGTAGCAATCAATTATCTTTTTTACATTTGCGGTCAAAGCCATTTGCGAAATCCTTAAATAGTATGTTCTCGGTTAATCTATTTTCCAAAAGAAAAGGCCTCGAATTCGAGACCCTTATTGATATATAGAAACTTGCCCGTCAGGACAAGTACCAAGTTATAGTGGTTACATTCCCAGTTCGGAAGGATTTAAAATATTACCCACCTGATCGAAGTTATCTGTAACTTGCGCATCAAATGTACTGGTGATTCCTTGTGGTTCTAAATTATTGCTTGTGGAAACTGCCCATGCATTATGCACAGCAGCTGGATCTGCTAGTTTAATCATCTTTAATTACCCCGTCTTCTAAGAGCTTGTTATACGCTCTGTTATCAGTTGTTGCAGGCCCATCATATAATTCCTCTATTATCTCCGTTTTGGAGGCTTCAACCTTGTCATAGAGGGTTGATATAATCCGAGCATCCCGTAATGTGGGACGATCCTGCTTGAGGATACTTATATACTGATTCAGTAAATAATGCAAACCTTTATGCTGTAAAGGGAAATAGTCCAAAGCCTCGCCTAGTGCGCGTTTCGAATAGCCACAGGTTTCCAGTTTGATTTCGCGGCCATCCCGCTCACCTTCTTGGCGCGTGACACAGCCGTAATTAAACAGCCATTCAATTTCCCTATTCATTGCTGACTTGCTGATTTTAAGGGTGCGCATGATTTCGGTTTGGGTAACACCGGGATTTTCATCGATATAATTCAGAACAAGCGCACGGCGAAGCGAGGATGCTGGATCGTTTGCCAGTGCTTCGACCAGGTGATCAATCACGAGACAGGATTGCTGTCCGCGCGTGGTCATTGCCCGTTTGGCTTGTTGTTTCATTATATTCATAGTGTCATTCTACCTTATTATGCAAGGCTGAGCAAGGTTTGTAGCGTTTTTTGAACCGCGCTATACATAGCCCTTGCTGTGCATTTCCAGCGCGGTGTCAATCATGCGGCATGAGAAGCCCCATTCATTATCATACCAAGCCATAACGCGCACAAAGTCTCCATCAACAACGCGGGTGCCGTTTAGGCTGAATATGGCTGAGTGTGGATCATGGTTAAAGTCGCTGGAAACGCATGGGTCATCATAAACGGCCAGCACGCCTTTCAGCTTACCATTTGCATAGGATGTTACTGCGGCGTTCACATCTTCAACAGTGACTGGCTTAGAGGGTAGGAACGTTAAATCAACCAGAGAAACATTAGGGGTTGGCACGCGAATCGATACACCATCCAATTTACCATCCAGTTCCGGCAGGACGAGGCCTACGGCTTTCGCTGCGCCGGTAGAGGTTGGAATCATGTTAATTGCGGCCGCGCGCGCGCGGTATGGGTCTTTATGTGATGCATCAACGATGTTTTGATCGCCCGTATAGGCGTGGATCGTGGTCATAAATCCTTTTTCAATGCCTACAGTTTCATTCAGGGCATAAGCAAGTGGTGCAAGACAGTTTGTTGTGCAGGATGCGTTGGAAACAATTTTATGTTCGGCCTTTAAGAGGTGGTGGTTAACACCATAAACGACGGTTAAATCTTCGCCTTTTGCGGGGGCGGAGATCAGAACTTTTTTCGCGCCGGATGCAAGGTGACGCTCTGCGCCTTCGCGGTCATTGAACTTGCCTGTACATTCCATCAGAATATCAACGCCTTCATCTCCCCAATGCAAATTCTCGGGGTTACGATTGCGGAAGCGACGGATGCGTTTGCCATCAAGAATCATTGCGTCATCGCCATCACGTTCAACTGTGAAGGGCGCACGTCCATGGACGGAGTCATATTTTAGCAGCGGAAAGAAGTTACCACCCGGATCGTTAATCGCAACAATTTCGATATCATCGCGTTTAGATTCCAGTATTGCACGAGCGACCAAACGCCCAATGCGTCCAAATCCGTTAATGGCAACTTTTAAAGTCATAGTCTTAAAACTCCGTATTTTTCTAGATATATTGGTTTAGTTTTTTCTTTCAAGGGCGGCTTCAACGCGCTCTATAATCGCATCCGAGGTAATGCCGAAATGTTTGTATAGGTCCGTTGCAGGGGCAGACGCACCAAAGCCATCCATGCCGATGAAAATACTGTGTCCGCCGATGAGGCGATCCCAGCTTTGGCGGATACCTGCTTCGACGGCGACTTTTATGCTTTTGTTGCAGATGATGTTTTGGATATGCTCGCCATCTTGTTCCCAGAATAAATCAAGGCAAGGGCATGATACGAGACGCACATTGCGGCCTGCGGCTGCGAAATGCTCGTAAGCTGTATTGGCAATTTCAACTTCTGAACCACTGGCGAAGAGTGTGATTTCAACGTCACCACCAGTTTCTTTCAGAATGTATGCGCCTTTTGCGGATTGGTTTTCTGCTTTACTCTCGCATAAGGTCGGCAAACCTTGACGCGTTAGTGCCAGCAGAGCAGGGGCGGTTTGGTTTTTAATTGCAAGTTCCCAACATTCCGCCGTTTCTATGCCATCACATGGGCGATAAACATAGCAATTAGGGATCGCGCGTAGGGCAGAGAGATGCTCCACCGGTTGATGTGTCGGACCATCTTCGCCTAGACCGATTGAGTCATGCGTTAGAACATGGATGACGCGTATTTTCATGAGTGCCGCCAAGCGAATTGCAGGGCGAGAATAATCGGCAAATTGCAGGAACGTTCCCGCGTAAGGCACCAAATTACTGTGCAGGGCGATACCGTTCATAATTGCGCCCATCGCATGTTCGCGTACGCCGTAATTAATGTAATTACCGCTGTAATTTGTGCTGTCGATCACTGTAGAGGCAGAAACTTTGGTGTTGTTTGATCCTGTTAAATCTGCAGAACCACCAATCAATGAACCAGTTGCGGCAACAAGTTTCTCTAAAACCATGCCTGAAGTTTGGCGTGTTGCTTTCTTTGGTTTTTCTGCTGCGAATGTGTCTTTAAGCTCTTTAATAAGTGGTGTGATGATTGCAGATAAATCACCAGAGAATAAAGTGGTTAGAGCGTCTTTCTCAGATGAAGCATTAAAGCGGCTTTCCCATGCACTCTGTTCTGCTTGGTTTTGTGCGCCAACATCGCGCCATAGAGACAGAATATCATCAGGGATGACAAACTCACCATGTGGCCAGCCGATATTCTCGCGTGTGCCTTTAATTTCATCGATGCCTAGAGGTGCGCCGTGGGCTGCGTTGCTGTTTTCTTTTGTCGGTGCGCCGAAGCCGATTTTTGTTTTGCAGCAAATAAGGCTAGGCGTGTCGGTTGTCTTTGCTTTCGCAATAGCAGCCTCGATCTCCGCGTAGTTATGGCCGTCAATTTCTTGAACATCCCAATTATACGCTTCGAAGCGTATTTTAGTGTTGTCGATGAAGGTTAAATCCGTTTTCCCGTCAATACAGATGCCGTTATCATCGTAAAGTACAATCAGCTTATCCAGTTTCAAATGTCCGGCGAGGGAGCATGCTTCATGGCTGATCCCCTCCATCAAATCGCCATCCCCACACATTGTATATGTATGGTGAGACATTAGATCATCACCGTAACGCGCATTCAAAATACGCTCTGACAATGCCATCCCAACGGCGTTGGCAATGCCTTGTCCCAATGGGCCGGTTGTTGTTTCGATGCCTGCGTCATGTTCAACTTCCGGATGGCCTGCGGTAATCGCGCCTAATGTGCGGAAGTTTTTGATTTCTTCGAGTGTGATTTTTTCATAGCCCGTCAGGTAATTCACCGAATAAAGCAACATAGAGCCATGCCCACCGGAAAGCACAAAGCGATCACGATCCGGCCATTCAGGGTTTTTGACATCGAATTTCAAGAATTTTGAGTAAAGCACCGTCGCAACATCTGCCATGCCCATTGGCATTCCCGGATGGCCTGAATTTGCACGTTGCACTGCGTCCATAGACAAAGCGCGTATTGCGTTGGACATATTTTTCATATCAGCTTGGGTTAAATCTTGTGGAGGTGTTGCAGTGGCTGCATTTGTCATTCGTTTTTACCTATTTTGTACTCATAAAGTATCTGATGCCTGAATTCGCAAGTACCATGCATTTTCAAGGCCATAAGGTCAAGGCTACACCGTATAAATTCCTGTGGTTTAATGGGGAAAAATGCTGTTATCGTCTTGACCGTTTGAAGGCATTCCCCATAATGGAGGGCAATCACTGTTCTTAATTCAAGTCTTAATAGTTAAAGGGTTCTCGCATGTCATCAATCAGATTTTCTCTGGAAAAACTTGATAGTGCCGTAGGCAAACTGGATTCGTCCGTCACAAATGTTGAAAAAGCGTTGCAAGAGTATGTCCCTATGGATGAGTTGCAAGCACAATTGGCAGAGCAAGAACAAAGTCTTAAACTGCATGATGATTCAGGCAATGTGATCGATGTGGATTTTGTGGCAAAACGTCTTGATAAGGCGATAAGTACAGTTGAAAACCTATTAAATGACGAGGGCTAATAATTATGTCGGAAGTAACGCTGAAAATTAATAACCGTGGATATAGCTTGGCTTGCGATGATGGGCAGGAGCAACGCCTTGTTGATTTGGGGCATTATGTCGATGGCCATTTGCAAAATATTGCGCAAGCTGGTGCGGCTACAAATGAAGCGCATTTGCTGGTTTTGACATCGTTGGTTTTGGCGGATGAAATATACGAGCTTCGCGATAGCGTTGCGCAGTTGCAAAATAACATGGCACAGCAAGGGGAGAACGCTCCTGCGCGTAATCGTTCTGATGAGGATGATGTCTTGATTGCCGAGGCAATTGATCATCTTGCAGGTAAGATAGAAAATATCGCCGCCCGTATTCAAGGTGAAGAGAACAGTGCGGCTGCGTAATTATTTTGATGTGCTGGACTAAATTCAAAAAATCATGATATAACCCTATCGTGCTGCGGAGTACGTGAATGCGGCTTTATCTCGGTGGTCGATACTTTCTCGCATTGGGAGCTGTCCCTGACTTAGTCTACCAGTTCGGCTGTAGGGCTTCGATATTATGGCACCCACCTATACTTTAGGGCCTGCGAAGATATTATACGCACACGGCTTTGTGGCACACTTGTTAAAAAGGTTTTTCGTCCTATCGGACGCCTCGCACTTGCTCGGTTAGCTTAAGTAAGGGTAAATTGCGGGTATGTGGGGTTTATATGGATGATTTGAAATCAATGAAAGATTCGTTACGTGCAGAGGCGAAGCGTGCGCGTGGATTGTTAAACCTTGATGCCAGCCAGCATAAGGCGTTATGCACCCATTTATTTGATAATATCACCATTGATGAAAATACGGTCATTGCGGCGTATTGGCCGAAAGATCGGGAACTGGATACCCATGTTTTGATTGATGAGTGCCTTGATCGTGGGGGCAGGGTGGCTTTGCCGATTATCGAAAAAGACCAACGTATTTTGAAATTCGCGCAATATGATCACAACATAGATTTGATGAGCGGTGAGTTTGGTGTGCTTCATCCTGTCGTTGGTGTGGATACGGTATTTGTAGAGCCGGATATCTTTCTTGTGCCTTTGTTGGCTTTTGATCGAAAAGGGAATCGCCTTGGCTATGGCGGCGGGTATTATGATGCGACACTTGCACATTACCGCGAAAAGAAGGATATTACGGCAATTGGGATCGGCTATGCGCAGCAAGCATGTTTATTTAACCTGCCTGCGGAAGAGCATGATGTTAAAATGGATTGGATCATAACCGAGCAATCCGCCCAAAATTTTATATAGCTGGGCTTTGTATTAGAAAGACAATAATGAGAATTTTATTTATCGGCGACATTATGGGGCGCTCAGGACGTGAAGCTTTGGAAAAATATTTACCGAGGCTTAAAAAAGATTTGAGTGTCGATGTTGCCATTATAAACGGTGAAAACGCGGCGCATGGGCGTGGCATTACCGAGAAATTCTGTAAGGACTTTTACGATTATGGTGCAGATATCATCACAACCGGCGATCATATTTGGGATCAGCGCGAGATTTTGAAATATATTACGCGTGATCCAAAATTATTACGCCCTGCAAATTTTCCTGAGCAAACAACGCCGGGTAATGGATATTACTTACATGAGTTGGCAGGTGGTAGAAAAATATTGGTGGTTAATATGTTGTGCCGAGTGTTTATGCCGCCACAAGATGATCCTTTTGCGTGTATGGAGAAGATATTATCCGAGTATCGTTTGGGGCTGAATTGTAATGCTATTTTTGTGGATTTGCACGGTGAGGCCAGCTCTGAAAAAATGGCATTCGGGCAGCATTTTTCAGGCCGTATATCTGCTGTGATTGGAACGCACACTCATATCCCGACGGCGGATGCACATATCATGAACGGCAAGACCGCCTATATGACCGATGCAGGGATGAGCGGCGATTTTGATAGTGTGATAGGCACGAGAAAAGAAACATCAATTCACCGCTTCATAAAGAAAACACCGGGGGAGCATTTTATTCCCGCGAATGAAAATATGATGCTGTGTGGTGCGTTGGTTGTTACGAATGATAATACGGGCAAAGCATTGGGGATTGAACCATTGCGCATTGGTGATATTTTAAGCGAAACGATGCCAACTATTTAAAACTAAAGGCTTAATGCCTGTCAGACTTTCAGTGTTTTGTGTTTTTCGAAGTAACGCATACAGGCTCTGTTTAGCTCCTCAACCAAAGCATCACCTTGTTTTCCGCCATCTCCCTTAATCTTACCGGCAACAACAATTTTAATTGTGGAGTGGTAGGCTTTTGCAATTTCAATGGTTTCTTCGTCTAAGCATTCAACCACTTCCATGAATTGTACGAATCTGTCGGCGATGCGGGTGACTAACTGGTAATGGAACATTGCTCCATTTGCTTTCAGTTGAACACAGGGCAATAATATCGCCGTGATCAAATCTTCTAAAACGTCTTCTTCGTTAGTATTTTCTGCTTTTTCAATTCCTTCCAACATGCGTGATAAATAGATATCAGCCAGAGGCGAAAAGTCGGACGTGTGTGTTTCTAAAAGTTTTTGAGCACGTTTCAAAACTTGTTCACTCAAGCCACCTGAACCAACTTTACCTTTGATAATGTTGGGTGGCGTAATGAATGTGGCATCACGTTTTGGCGTTTGATTGTAATGTTTAATGTCCATGTATATATGTCGTTATTTACTGTTTAGGGTTATAAAAAGTCAATATCTGTTAAAGGGCCGTCATTATTCTGTGCTTCGGCGGTATGATCTTCATTTTGTTCATCAGTATTCCCGCTATCATCTTGTCTACGCTGCAGGCCATCATGATCTTTTGTGGTTTTGCGTCTGCGGTCGGGGCCAAAAAACTCTTCACACCGGACGAATTGTCTCGGTCTTTCGATGATTTGATGTAACCGCTTATACAGATCACGCGTGTTAAATGGTTTGACTAAAAATTCTGTTATTCCTGCATCACGCGCACTAAAAACGCGCCTTTTCTCACTAAAACCGGTCATAAGAATGATAGGAACGTATTGGTTTGGGCTTTTCTTCTCGTTTCTTATTTTGTGGCTGAGGGCAATGCCATCGCAGGGTGTCATCATCCAATCGGTGATAACAAGGTCAGGGTTATTCTGACAGAATTTTAAAAATCCTTCTTCTCCATCCATGGCAGTGATGATTGTACCAATGCCAAAAGACTGCAATATTCCCTTTAGAAGCTCCAGCATCGGGGCATTATCTTCAACAAGAAGAACTTTGGTTGTTTGAAAACTGTAAGTCATGTGGTCAAGCTATATGTATTTTCGTTAGTGATGTTGGTTCATTTATAATTAATAATATAATTATTGATATAAACTTTTTAAAATAAATTAGGAATTGTTCCTTTTATTTAGAATATTCAAGATATATAATCCATACATATTAATTTAACTAGGTTAAAAGAGTAATAATATAATGGCAGGTCATTCAAAGTGGGCGAATATTCAACATCGCAAAGGCGCACAAGATAAAAAACGTGCAAAAATTTTCTCAAAACTAGGGCGGGAGCTTACTGTAGCAGCCAAAATGGGCGGCGGTGATCCGGATATGAATCCGCGTTTGCGTCTGGCTATTTCGACGGCGCGGGGGAATTCAATGCCTAAGGATGGTATTGAACGTGCTATACAAAAGGGTATAGGCGCAACGGATAGTGAAAACTACGATGAGATGCGCTACGAAGGTTTTGGTGTCGGTGGCGTTGCTGTCATTGTTGAAGCCTTAACCGACAATAAGAATCGCACAGCCGCAGAAGTGCGTGCAATATTCACCAAATCTGGTGGAAATTTAGGGGCAACGGGATGTGTCGGCTTTATGTTTGATCATATTGCGGAAATTATTTACCCTGCGGCGAAAGCCAGTGCTGATGATATGTTTGAGGCCGCCTTGGACGCGGGGGCATCTAATGTGGAGAGCGATGATGACGTGCATGAAATTCATTGTGCGGTAGAAGATTTTGCGACAGTGCGCGATGCATTGGAAAAGCAATATGGCGAGCCGGAGCGCCAGGGATTGATCTGGAAACCCAATCTAACCACAGAGGTAAGTGAAGAGCATGCCGCCTCTATTTTGAAATTGATTGATCTTTTGGAAGATGACGATGATGTTCAAAAGGTTACGACGAATTTCGAAGTCAGTGATGAAATCATGGAAAAGCTCATGGCCGCGAATTAATCCTTAAAAAATGCCACACAAGGGGTTCACTGTTTGTTCCTTTTGTGTTAGCGTTTGTTTATGAGAGTTCTAGGCATCGACCCTGGTTTGCAAAAAACCGGATGGGGTATAATCAATATAAATGGAAACGCTTTGCATTTCGTTGCAAGCGGTCTTATTCGCACTAATCCTAAAGATGCTATGGCACGCCGTTTGGCTGTGCTGCATCATGGTTTGGTTTCTGTAATTGATGAATGGTCACCCGCAGAGGCGGCGATTGAAGAAACCTTCGTGAATAAGAATCCAGCCAGTGCTTTGAAATTAGGGCAGGCGCGGGGGGTGTTGCTGTGTGTTCCTGCGCTCAAGGGACTTGAGGTTGGCGAATATTCTGCCAATAAGGTTAAGAAATCCGTGGTTGGGTCAGGGCATGCGGCGAAACAGCAGGTTGGTATGATGATAAAGACATTGCTTCCTGCTTGTGGAACGATTTCAGAAGATGAGGCGGACGCTCTTGCTGTTGCGATTACGCACGCGCATTATGAGACATTAGGTAAAACATTATTACGTGCAAACGCACGATAGGTATAGAGACATGATTGGAAAGCTATCCGGCATTATCGATTATTTTGACACGAACTCACTGATACTTGATGTTGGTGGGGTTGGTTATGTTGTCTTAGCAAGTAGCCGAACTTTATCATCCATTGGACAGGTAGGCGATACGGCCTCTTTGTTGATAACAACCAATGTTCGCGAAGATGCAATTACCCTTTATGGCTTTGCCGATGCGCTGGAAAAGCAATGGTTCGCATTACTAACCTCCGTTCAAGGTGTTGGGGCAAAGGCAGGAATGGCTATTCTTGCGGTGTGTCCTGCTGATCAATTAGGGTTTGCGATTGCGGCGCAGGATAAAGCGGCATTAACGCGTGCTTCTGGCGTGGGGCCTAAACTTGCGACCCGTATTCTGACGGAGCTGAAAGACAAAGCCAGCAAAATTGATATTGGAGGCGGCGCACAGATGGTAACGACGTCGAAGTCCTCAGGGTCGGCAAAGGTGGAGGTCAGCGAGAATTTTGGTGTTGATCAAGATGCGGTTTCGGCTTTGACCAATTTGGGGTATAGCAGCTCTGATGCTTATAAGGCTGTGCTCAAGGCGCAAGAAAAGGCCAATGATAATGAATCGGATGCAGGGTTACAGTCAATCATTCGGCTGGCTTTACAGGAGCTTAGCGCATGAGTGAGTCTCAAACTGTGATGGAAAAAAATCCGGAGTTAGAGCAAGAACAGCAAGAGGGTGAACCGGTTGCAGAAGGGGCGTTACGTCCGCTATCTCTTGATGAGTTTGTTGGGCAAAAAGACTTGCGAGAGAACTTGCGTATATTTGTTCAGGCATCGCGCGCGCGCGGCGAGGCAATGGATCATGTGCTGTTTTACGGGCCTCCCGGTTTGGGTAAGACGACATTGGCGCAGATTGTCGCGAAAGAACTTGGGGTTGGATTTCGGGCAACGTCCGGTCCTGTGATTGCAAAATCTGGGGATTTAGCGGCGATCTTAACGAACTTGCAGCCCAATGATGTTCTCTTTATTGATGAGATTCATCGTCTTAATCCTGCAGTGGAGGAGATACTTTATCCCGCGATGGAAGATCGGAAACTGGATTTGATTATCGGGGAAGGGCCGGCGGCGCGCTCTGTTCAGATAGAGCTTGCGCCCTTTACGCTTGTCGGTGCAACAACGCGCAGCGGCCTCTTGAGTAACCCTTTGCGTGATCGTTTTGGTATTCCCTTGCGATTGGAATTTTATAGCGCGGAGGAGTTATCCTCCATTGTTGCGCGTTCGGCTCGGTTGCTTGATATGGATTTGGCAGATGATGGTGCATTTGAAATTGCACGTCGGTCACGTGGAACACCTCGTATTGCGGGACGTTTAACCCGCCGCGTTCGTGATTTTCTTCATGCCTCTGGTCAGGACAAGGCGGATCGTGCGCTTGTTGATCTGGCGCTTGGGCGTCTTGATGTCGATGCCGCAGGGCTTGATTCTATGGATCGCAAATATATGAACTGTATTGTTGAGAATTATGGCGGAGGCCCTGTCGGTGTTGATACGCTAGCCGCAGTCTTGTCGGAGCAACGCGATATGATCGAAGATGTGATTGAGCCTTATTTAATGCAACAAGGTTTGGTGCAACGAACCCCGCGCGGACGTATTATATCTTTAAAGGGTTTTGAATATCTCGGGATAAAACCACAAAAGTCTCTGACAGAACAAATTAGCCTTCTGAATCAGTCGGGGGATTAAACGGTGAAACATTCAATTGATATCCGTATATATTATGAGGATACGGACGCAGGGGGCATTGTCTATCATGCCAATTATCTAAATTTTGCAGAGCGAGGACGTACAGAATTTCTGCGCCATACAGGCTTTGATAATAGTGATATACACAATAACCACGGCGTTATGTTTGTGGTGCGTCACATTGAGATAGATTATCTAAAGCCCGCATTACTGGATGATGTCTTACAATTGGAAACCACAATCATAGAGCTTAAAAACAGCAGTTTCATTATGCATCAGTGCGCTGTTAGAGATGGTGAAATCATTGCAGATATGCGCGTAGTTTTGGTTTGCGTTGATACAAAATCATATAAGCCCGTGCGTTTACCGGAAAATGTAAAAGAGGCTTTTCAGGCCTACTCAGAAAACGTAGAGTAACAGCTCAAAGTTTTTTCAAAGGATTCATAAATAGAATTCGTCTTACTATAAACAGGATTAAAAAGCATGGCATCAGGTATTATTTCAGAGAGTTTAGGGAATGCAGTCATCGTACATGATATGAGCGCGTGGGGTTTGTTCATGAACGCGGATATCATCGTTAAGTTTGTGATCTTAGTGCTGCTGTTGGCTTCAATGTGGAGCTGGTCAATTATTTTCCAAAAACTTGGTGCTATCTCACGCTTGAATAGGCGGGCGAATCGGTTTGAAGATTCCTTCTGGTCAGGTGAGCCTTTGGACAAGATTTATGCTCGTGTTAAGAAAAGTAAAGAAGACCCGATGTTGCGGACTTTTTCTGCTGGTATGGATGAATGGAAAGCGGGTATTGTCGGCGGTGTGCCGTCAAACCAAGGGATGCAAGCAACGCTTCGCCAGCGTGTGGAGCGTTCGATGTCGGTTGCAATTGGTCGCGAGATGAATCACCTTGAAAGCGGTATGACGTTTTTGGCCAGTGTTGCTTCGAGTGCGCCTTTTATTGGTTTGTTTGGCACTGTATGGGGGATCATGAACAGTTTCACAGCGATTGCAGCCAGTAACAATACCAGCCTTGCTGTCGTTGCGCCAGGAATTGCGGAGGCTTTGTTTGCAACGGCGATTGGCTTGGTTGCGGCCATTCCTGCGGCGATTGCTTATAATGTTTTATCCAGCCGGTTGAATCGCTATGCGGATCGCTTAGAAGCATTTACGGATGAGTTTTCGGCAATCCTGTCTCGGCATCTTGATTCGCAAGAAACGGCCATTAAGGGAACGAAGTCATGAGCGCGACACTCTCACATAAAACACGTTCACGTGGGCGCAGAACAGGGGGGACTTATCGCCCGATTGCGGAAATCAATGTTACACCTATGGTTGATGTTATGTTGGTGTTGCTTATCATATTTATGGTGGCGGCGCCGATGTTAACGGCGGGCGTTGATGTGAATTTACCCGATAGTAAAGCTAAGGCCTTACAAACCGAAGAACAAAAGCCAATTGAAATTACGGTTGATAAAGATGGTAAGATTTATCTCGCTGATACTGAAATAAAGAAAGCGGCTTTGGTTTCAATCTTAAAGCCGATGATGGAAGGTGATGAAGAGCGCCGCATTTACATTCGTGGTGATCGCAATATTGAATACGGCAAAATCATGGAAGTGTTAGGGCAGCTTAATAGTGCCGGTTTTCGTAAAGTGGCTTTGATCTCTAAGCCTAAAAACTAGTAAACGGTTATTTCATGAACGCGGCAGTTGATAACAGGCAGAATGAATTTATCTCCGGTAATATGGGGAAGCCTGCGTTGATCTCTATCGTATTTCATGTCGTTGTGTTTGCTTTAGCAACAATGGGATTACCGTATTTGGTAGAAGAACCCGAACCTATGGAAATGGCAATTACTGTTGAGTTGGTTGATCTTTCGGATATCTCACAAACCAATTTATTAGATGATCCACAGGAAAATAAAGAAGATGAAGCGCCGACGGAACGTAAACCTATCTATAATAATACTGATAGTGTTCCTGATTTGTTATCGCCGCGTGAGCCCGATGTTGAAGATATTCCGGAGCCGCCAAAGGAAAAACCTAAGCTAGATCCAACCCTGATAAAGAAACCGCCAAAGCCCAAGAACAAACCCAGAAAGCCGAAGCCAGCGCCTCCGAAGCAGGTGGAAGAGCAACCCAAGCAGGATGATCAGAGGGATTTCACCAGCCTTTTGAAGAGCTTAACGCCGGATGAACCTGACCTAAAGCCTGCGCCCAGACCTGTGGAGGCGCAAAGTAACCAAGGGCAAACATCACAAGTGGCTGATTTTTTAAAGCAAATGACACGTAGTGAATTAGATGATCTTAACCGCGGAGTACAGCCCTGTTGGAGTGTGAATGCGGGTGGGAAGAATGCGGAAAGCCTTCTTGTGTCCTTACGCGTGTTTGTAAATCCAGATTTACGCGTACGAGAGGTTCAAATTATCGATCAGTTGCGTTATAATGCGGACACTCATTTCAGGGCGGCGGCGGAGGCGGCACAACGGGCGTTATTAAATCCGCGTTGTTCGACTCTACGTTTACCGCCTGAAAAATACGAACAATGGAAAGTATTTAAATACACCTTTGACCCTAGCCAGATGTTATAGAACACCAACAGCGAGGAAACAGAACATGTTTCGTTTATTATCTCTTCTAAGTTTTATTGTATTCTTTTTATCTCCCGCTGTATTTGCGAAGGAAATGGAAGCAACGATTACGCAAGGTACGTTTAAGCCGCGCCCGATTGCAGTAAGCTCTTTTCATGCGGAGAATACAGCATTCGAGAAATTAGCTCGCGATATTCCTGCTATTGTCAGGGAAAATCTGGAGCGCTCCGGCTTGTTCCGTCCTATTAATTCAAATGCGTTTGTGCAAACACCGGACTCTATTTTTCGAGAGGGTGTCCGTTTTCCTGAGTGGCGAGCAACAGGCACGGAAACTATGGTTTCGGGCAGTGTCGTTAAAGATGATAAGGGGCGCACGCGCGTTGAATTTCGTCTGTGGGATGTTTTGTCAGAACAACAACTGATCGGGATGGCATATACAACAACATCGCAAAATTGGCGCCGTATCGCACATATTATGTCGGATGAAATCTATAAACGTCTAACAGGTGAGGAAGGGTACTTCGATACACGCATCGTCTATATTTCCGAGAAGGGTCCCGCGCATAAACGTGTGAAGCGTTTGGCGATTATGGATCAGGATGGTGCCAATCATAAGTATTTGACGGATGGTAGTTATCTTGTGTTAACACCGCGCTTCTCACCAAAAACACAGCGTATTACTTACATGTCATATCAAGGGGGGCGTCCGCGCGTTTACCTTTATGATATTAATACAGGTCGCCATGAAGTCTTGGGCGCATTTCCTGGAATGACATTTGCGCCGCGTTTTTCACCCGACGGGCAGAGTGTTGTGATGAGTATCGCCAAAAATGGGAACACAGATATTTTCGTGATGAACTTGAATACGCGCGCTGTCCAACGTATGACAAGCAACAGAGCAATCGAAACCTCACCGTCTTATTCTCCTGATAGTCGCCGAATTGTGTTTGAATCTGACCGTGGTGGTTCGCAACAGCTTTATATTATGAATGTTGATGGCTCGGGCGTGAACCGTATTACCTTTGGTAAGGGACGTTATGCGAATCCCGTATGGTCGCCGCGCGGTGATTTGATTGCCTTTACCCGCATGTATCAAGGAAAATTCTATATTGGTGTTCTTCGTCCTGATGGTTCGGGAGAGCGTTTGATAACCAGTGCATACCATGTTGAGGGGCCAAGTTGGTCCCCTAATGGGCGGGTTCTAACGTATTTCAAGGAAACCCCTGCGGGCGATCATCGTTCTGCGCGTCTTTATACGATTGATATTACAGGATATAATGAGCGCTGGTTAAAAACGCCGAAGGATGGCTCTGACCCTGCCTGGTCGCCGCTTAACCCTTAAAGGATTATTGCTCGCCAATGCCTTTGAACATCCCAATAACCTCGCGATATATATCGCGCTTAAAGGGGACAATCAGATCCAGCGTATTGGGTAGGTCAACCCATTGCCATGCACGAAATTCCGCTGGATCAAAGGCACTTAGATTGATATCGCCGTCTGTCCCGATGAAGCGCGCCGCGACCCATGTTTGTTCTTGTCCACGATACTTACCGTTCCAAAATTTTGCGACAAGATGATCCGGTAAATCATAACGTATTTTCTTATCTGCAATTTTGATTATCTCAGCTTTGTCCGTGCCCACTTCTTCTGCCAGTTCACGCAGGGCAGTTTGTTCAACGGTTTCACCTTCATCCATACCGCCTTGTGGCATTTGCCATGCACCGGGCGTATCAATGCGTTCGCCTACAAAGACTTTTCCTTGCGCATTGAACAGGGCAATTCCAACGCATGGACGATAGGCGAGTTGTTCTCGATTAATCTGTGTCATTTTGGATAACTCATCTTTTAGTGGTGGTGGGTGTGTGGCTCTGGGGTGTGCTGTTGCACGTCATGATGTGCAGATGTTGGCATCTGGTGGATGTCTTCCGGCTCTCTATGGTCGTCTCTATGCAATGGTGTTGGGTCTATTTCCATTTTCTTTGCTGAAGCATTGTTGTTGCTGCGGTGAAGTGGAAGGTCATAAATGGCTGATACCGGTGCAATAATATAATCTGCCTGTGCTACTTTCATAATCCAGACTGCTAGATTTTTGATTGTTGCCGGATAATTTGGAATAATCGCAACAGCATGACCTTTTTCTTGCGCGATGGCTTCTAATGTTTCAAAGGAGTTTTCTTTGCCCCTGATCCTGAAGACTTCCAAATCTGCTTTTATATAGGGCGCACCCATGGATAATGCTTTGCCTTCTATAAAGGTTGGGGCGTTGGGGTTAAGCTCTAAAATGCCCAAGCCGCGCGTATATAAATCTTCGGCCAGCTCTATATAATGTTGTTTTGCGCTATTGGTGCTGTCATCCGTATAGCTGCCAATGCCTATGTATCCTTGTGTTTTGACCAAGGATTTATGCATGTTATTTTTCTTTTCTAATAAGGGGCTATGATGATAGACAGTATTTCCCCCCAAATTATGAGACTTTTTATTTTGAATGGGAAGGCTTAGCCAAACTTCATGTCCTTTGCTTTGCGCCATAGACATCCATTCTCCGGGCAATGAAGAATAGGGCGATAGGATGAATGAGATTTCCGGAGGTAGCAGATCAAGCGCGGTGAGTGATTGTTCCTTTGATAGGCCATAATCCATAATAATAAAGGATATGAGGGGCTTGTTTCCGATGTTTTTGAAGGTAAACGGGTGTTGATAGGCGCGAAAACTCGTCAGGTTATCTTCTTTTCGAATAATAGGCAGGTGCCCAGTATCGGTTACTTCATGTAAGCCATCGATTACAGACATTGATGCTGGCACATTTGTTATCTGGGTGTGAGATTTTTCAACGTGGGTTATGGGGACGTTTTCAACAATGACTTGGCTTTCCAGCTTTGCAATTGTGCCGGCACTATTCAAATAAACATAGAGGAAGAGCAGGCTATATATAACAGTGACCGTTATCAACCCTTTGGCAAGAGCCATCATATCTATACGTTGTATAATCGCAGTAATAATACCTTTGCAATGCGCGAACTTCTTCTTCAACATCGTTGTGTCGATAGATGCGGCAGAGGCTTTTATTTTTGCTATATCCATGTTTCTTTTCCGAATATGCAGATAAAGTGCACAACGTTTTTATTTTGCGCTTGCACTTTTATTCTCGTTATACAAGGAGAGGCCAGCAAGCAGGTCTAATGCTCTCGTTAATTGGTAATCTTGCTTTTTTTCTTTTTTATCGTCTTTGTCCGTTTTGTCTTTTTTATTATCATTTGAAGCATTCTTCTTTTTTTCTACCTTATCCTGATTTTTGAGAGAACCACGCAAATCGGATTCGCGAGTACGTTTGTATTTTGCATCATAGACTTCGACTTTTGCTTGTTCGACAATGATGTCGGGCGTAATGCCTGTACCCTGAATGGAGCGGCCAGACGGCGTATAATAACGCGCAGTTGTCAGGCGCATTGCGGCGTTACCAGGTAATGGCATCACGGTTTGAACAGAGCCTTTACCAAAGGATTGTGTGCCCATGACAATGCCGCGTTTATGATCTTGTAGCGCGCCGGCAACAATTTCGGAGGCAGAGGCAGAGCCGCCATTGATTAAAACGACGATGGGCAGGCCTTCGGCCAAATCGCCCGGTGTTGCATTATTACGTTCGGTATCATCTTTGTGACGTCCGCGTTGTGATACGATTTCACCTTTATCAATAAATGCATCTGATACATCTATCGCTTGAGAGAGTAGGCCACCGGGGTTGTTACGCAGGTCTAAAACGTATCCTGTAACAGAATCACCTAGCTCTTCTGTGATATCATGAATGGCTTTGCGGACACCCGGCCCTGTATTTTGGCTAAATGTTGTAACGCGGATATAGCCTACATTACCTTCAACACGCGATTTTACAGATTTTATACGTATAATGTCGCGCGTTATTGTAATTTCGATTGGTGCATCTTCACCTTTTCTAAGGATAACCAAATCAATTGTTGCACCGACTTTACCGCGCATTTTATCAACGGCTTCGCTTAGGTTTAAGCCCATAACTGGCTCATCATCAATTTTGGAAATATAATCACCTGCCTGAATGCCAGCACGATAAGCAGGGGTATCATCAATGGGCGAGACAACTTTTACAAGGCCATTTTCCATTGTGACCTCAATGCCTAAGCCGCCAAATTCGCCGCGGGTTTCCACTTTCATATCGTTAAATCGCTCTTCATTCAGAAACCCTGAATGTGGGTCAAGGCTGGAAAGCATACCGTTTAGGGCATTTTCAATGAGTTCTTGATCGCTGATCTCTTCCACATATTCTGCGCGGACACGTTCAAATACATCACCGAATAAATTTAATTGGCGATAGGTCTCACTATATTCTTTTTCGGTTTTAGGCTTGCTCTCAAGCCCTGCTGTTCTTTCTTCATCAGCAAAACTGTTGAGTGGGTAGATTGCCCCTAAAAGCAAAGATGCACTGAATAGAGAGATTATAAGAGTTTTTTTCATGACGCGTTTAGAGTCCCGTTGAATTAAAGAAAGTATTTAGCCTAGCCTAGGCTAGGAAATTTTATGGCAGGATTAACAGCTTTCCCATTTTTCCTGAGCTCATAATAGAGTGTTGGGCGTGGAATTAAAGAAGAATTTGGCAATATTCCAATTGGCTCACCTGATTTTACACGATCACCTATGACCGAGCTTATTTTATCCAGTCCCGCAATCAGGGAATGAAAGCCGTTTGCGTGCTCTATAATAATGATATTGCCATAGCGTTTGAATGCGCCGGTAAATTGGATTGTACCGTTCATCGGGGTAATAACCAATGCGCCTGCGCGGCCCTCCATTGTTATGCCTTTGCTTTTGGCGCCTAAATGATCGGCTTGTTTATAGCCCACGCGGATAATGCCTGATATTGGTAATCGGGATGTTCCCGAATCAACAATTTTATTGCTTGGCTTGGCGCGGGTGATGTATTTAGCTTTTTTGCGCTCTTTTTCTTTACGTATTTTTTCTTTACGTTCATTGTCTTTGATCCTTTTTACAAGGTCTTCCAGATTTTGTGCTTGCAGAGATATTTGCTGTATTGAAAGTTCGCGTGCCACGATATCACTGTTTGTTTTGGTAAATAGCTTTGTACGTTTTTTTATAAGACTAGTGAGTTTCGCGTGTTGTGTTTTCAAGTCTTTGGAGGCTTCCAATAAGGATGTTTTCTCAAGCTCTAAATCACTTGTAACGCGGTGTAGAGTTTCCAGATTTTTATTGAGCTTTTCTGCGTGGCGATTGACCGAGGGAATAATACTGCCCATTAGCATTGCGCTTTGCGCGGTTTTATAGGGCGTGTCGGGGCGAGCGAGCATAGCTTCGGGTGGGGTTCTGCGGATGCGCTCCAGCGCGAGAATAAGTTTTGCAATAGAGGCACGATCTGCTTTTAAATCATCTTCTAAAATGGATTTTTTAACTTCAAGATTTGCTATTTGCTGCTCAAAATTCTTTAGATCATCTTCGTTTTTTTGAATTGTTGCTGCGGTATTTATCAGTTTGTTTTTGGTGCTGGCCAAGTCACTATGAATATGCTGGCTTTGTTTTTTAAGAATGTCTTTGTTTTTATTTTCTTGCGCAAGCCGCTTGTCAAAAGAGTGAAGAGCTTCCTTTTTATTTTTTGGAATAGGGGGCGTGTCTGCCTTCACGGGAAGGCAGGTTATAAACAGGACAAAGCATAACGATAAAAGCCGTACCATTGTGACTACTTTGTAAAAGTTACTCCCGATGATAGGGATGCCCAGCAAGGATTTGCTGCGCTCTATAAACTTGCTCTAAAAGCATCACTCTTGCAAGTAAATGTGGCCATGTTTGTTGTCCAAAGCTGAGGAGTATATCGGTTTTGTCTCTGATTTTTTGTGTCAGGCCATCTGCGCCGCCAATTATAAACTGGATATGGTTGTCACCATTATTCTTAAAATTTTCTAACATCTTGGCAAAGTCCAGAGATTTAAGTCCGTCTCCACGCTCATCAAGAGCAATAACAACCGCTTGATCGCTAATATGTTTAAGGATTTTTTCTTCTTCGTCCAACTGGCATCTCTTGGGATCGCTATGTTTGGACTCAAGTTCGTAAATCGTTAGGCTCCAACGGATACGTTTTTTGTAAGTTTCAATGAGGTCGTAATACGGGCCTTTTTTTATGCGCGCGATAGAAATGATATCAATTTTAAGCACTATAAAATCCTTGCCTTATTGAATGAGTGGAGGTTTGTTCATGGATTAGGCCTGAATTTGGTCGCCCACGTCATCAAGGATCGCCTGTTCTGCGCACCACATCTTTTCGATATTATAGAATTCGCGTACTTCGGGACGGAACAGATGGACGATAACGTCGCCCGCATCCATAACCACCCAATCACATTGGGATAGCCCTTCTATAGAAATACCTTTGACATTCTTCAGTTGTAGGCTTTCTTTTAGCTTGCGTGCCAAAGCACTAACATGGCGAGACGATGTTCCCGTTGCGATAAACATATAATCTGCCAGCGCGGAGCCTTCGGGAAGGTCAACACAGATGATGTTTTCTGCTTTATCAGCATCCAATGATTTCTCAATCAGGATTTTCATTTCCGCAGGGCTAAGTTGCTCTTTTTCATGATATGTAATAATGACGTTTTCTCCTTATTTAAAGTCACTTCATTATGGTTGTTTCGTTACCAACAAAAAGGGCCGAACCGCAATAAACAGCGGGCTCAGCCAATAAAAAATCCAAGTTTACGGAGTTTCTATGTTCAGTGAAAAAATTCATTTGACGATTGCTTATCCTCAAGCAGCCACCTGTTCCTTTCTTCCAGAAGTTTTTGTTTTTAACCTCATAACTTTATTATATGCGCTTTGAATTGCCTATGCAACGTTATTCTGAGTAGTACAATGCATAATGGTATGTTAAGTCATTGTTTTACATGATTCTTGTTACGTATTTCTGTTGATGAAATATTGACCATTTTCTTCTGTAATAGCCAATATGTTGTATTTGTATCAAGCGGCCAAAATCCGCCGCGATCCAAAATAATGTGTTTCTGTGTGGAAAGCATGCGAACAGGGCATTGTTTAACCAGCTTAACGGGCGGGTGACGTGTTACATGGATCATGCAAATTTCTCCCAAGATTTCTTTCCAGTTATTCCATAGGTGGAAATTATGGGCGTTATCCATACCGGTTATCCATGCAAAATGCGTATGGGGGTAATATGTTTTTAGTTTTTTGATAGAGGCATAGCTGTGTGTTGTGTGGAACTCTTCCTCCATGCCTGTCACAATAATTTTGGGATGGTCGTTTATTTTGCGTGATAATTCTACGCGCTCCGACAAGGGGAGCATGCCGTTCGCTGATTTTAGCGGATTTTGCGGCGCAACCAACCACCAAATAGCATCCAGCTTAAAGGACTTCAGCAACATTTTCGATATATGGACATGCCCCTCATGCGGGGGGTTAAATGATCCGCCCAAAATTCCTACGCGCATATTTTTCCAACGCGCGGAGTTTAAAATTTGAGGGTTCGAGAAAATGGGCATGTGATTTCTTTTAAAGGATTAAGCCCTTGTCTGGCCAGTACCGTGTACGAGGTATTTATAGGTACAAAGCTGTTGCAACCCAACGGGGCCACGTGCATGCATTTTACCCGTGGCTATACCAATTTCCGCGCCCATACCAAATTCACCACCATCGGCAAACTGTGTGGATGCGTTATGCATAACAATACCACTATCAACGTTTTTCTGGAAGTAGGCGACGGCACTATCATCTTGCGCGATGATACAATCCGTATGGTGAGATCCTTTTTTGTTAATGTGGGTAACGGCCTCTTCTATATTGCCGACCATACGGCAGCTTAACTTTGAGTCCAGATATTCCGTTGTCCAATCGTCGGAGGTTGCAGGCTTTATACGGCTATCGAGGGTTTGAACAGTGGCGTCACCAACAATGTCACATCCTGCATCAAGGATGTTCGTAAGGATATCTGTTGCAATTTCTTTATCAAGGTTTGCATCCAGCAGCAATGTTTCCATAGCGCCGCAAACACCGGTGCGCCGCATCTTTGCGTTCAGGGTTACGTTCTTTGCAATATCCGTATCTGCGCTTTTATCGACATAAATATGGCATAGCCCATCAAGATGTCCGAAAACTGGCATCCGCGCTTCGTTCATGACGCGTTCAATCAGGCCATGGCCACCACGCGGGATCATCACGTCAATATATTCCGCCGCGCGCAGCATTGCCCCAACGGCGGCGCGATCACTGGTTGGAATCATCGATACACAGGCCTTAGGCATGTTGAATGATTCCAGTGTATCTTGAATGATTTTATGTAAGGCTAGAGAGCTGTGTAGGCTTTCTGAACCGCCGCGCAGAATAACCGCACTGTGCGATTTAAGGCATAGGATCGAGGCGTCAATCGTTACATTAGGGCGCGATTCGTAAATCATACCAAACACACCGATAGGGCAAGATATGCGCTGAATTTTTAAACCGTTTGGACGATCTTCTTCCCACAGAATTTTATCTGTAGGGTCTTCAAGCTGTCTTACGGTTTCTATGCTTTGCGCCATTCCCTCAATGCGCTGTTGATCAAGCGCAAGGCGATCGATCATTGCATCGGTCAATCCACGTTTGCGGGCGGCATCTAAATCCTTCTGGTTTGCACTGAGAATAACATCTTCATTTTGCCGTAGAGCAGCCGCCAATCCTTCAAGGGCATCGTTTATTGTTTCGGTTGGTGTTTGCACAAGGATCTCCGCAGCCTTCTTGGCTTCTATACCAAGGGCAGAAACGATATCTTCGGGAGATTGAGTTATTGCATGTACTTTTGACATGGTGCGAACCTTAATTTACAAATGTTATAATCAAAATAATATCAGCAGAAGTCTACACTGTTTGAATGGGACAGGCAAAGAGGCGCAAAATCTATATCGTTTATATTATCAATAAGGCTGCGGGCTTTATAAGCTTAATGAATATTTGCTTCAACATTTGCAATTGATTGCTCAACAAGTTTTGAACCTGTCTTTTTATCAAGCTGATCAATAATAATTTGTGTTGCGGCATTCATCGCAAGATTTGCTGCATAGGCCTGAATTTCACTAATGGCGTTTTGTTCCATGCGCTGTAGACGGCTTTCAAGCTGTTGCTCGCGGCGCTCCATGATTTCATCAAGGTCTTCTTCGGCTTGTACTTTGAATTGCTCGGCACTATCGCGGGCTGTCTTTATGATTTTTTCTGATTCCTGTACGGCGTCACGGTGCTTGCGTTGATATTGTGCCAGCATTTCTTGTGCTTCGACGCGCAGGTTTTCGGCCTCTGCGAGATCTTTTTTGATCTCTTCAATGCGACTGTCGAGGCCGCGCGTAATAATAGGGGAGGCAACTTTAATAATGATGGCGGCAAAGATCAGGAACGATAGTGTATACCACGTATAAGTATCAGCCAGTAATTCAGTTAAAAATTCCATTTTAAAATCTCCTAAGCCGCTTTGTTCAGTGAGTTAACAACGGCTCTTGCACTTTTGGCATCTGCGCGGACACCTATAATTTTCTCTGCGGCTTCTGTTGCGACATCTACGGCGATTTCGCTCATATCTTCCATCGCTGCATCGCGGGCTTTATTAATATTCTTTTCAAGTTCAGCGATTTTATCGGCAGAATACTCTTGGAACTTTTTAGTGTTTTCTTCTGCCTTTGTTTTTATACCATCTTCTATTTGTTGAAACAGTAATGCAGATTCATCACGTGATTTTTTAAGACTTTGCTCATAAGTGTCCTGAACGGAGGTTACCTCGTCTTTTAGGCGATCCGCAGAGTCCAAATCATTCTTAATACGTTCCGCGCGGTTTTCGACTGCACGTGAAATATCCGGCAGAGACTTGCGGGAGAATATAAAATATATGATCACAAAGAATATGATCAGCCAAAAAGTTTGCCCAGTAAAAGAAGATGGGTCAAGTTGAGGAAGACCGCCGGAGGATTCGGCATGTCCGGCATCATGATGCACAGGCGCATGCTTGTCCCCACTCGCAAAAGATTGCGTAGCGTAAGTAAGCGTTAAAAAGCTGGAAACAGCCAGTTTCTTTATCATCGGTCTTCCTGAATATGTAATTGTAATATGTTTACGATATAGATCGTAAATATTAACCAAACAGCAAAGCCGCACCAACACCAATTGGAATAATACCAAGTGCTTCGATGAATGCGAGGATCAAGAAGAACTTCTCATCCAATAGCTTCTTTGTTTCAGGGTTACGTGCAATAGCGTTGTTGTATGATGCGAAATACATACCCAAGCCAAGTGCCGCGCCAAATGCAGGTAATACAACCAATGCTCCGGCAATAAGTTTTGCAGCTTCTACTTCCATAATTTTTTTCCTTTAGTGTCAGTCGTTAATAAAAAAGCCCATTTTTTATCGGTGCGATCATACAGGTTTAGTGGTGAAGATCAACACTATCTTTGAGATAAACGCATGATAAAATTGCAAAAACGTAAGCCTGAATGCAAGCAACTAGTAGCTCAAACATTAACAGGCCAACATTAATTAGTACTGGGAATATACCCAGAGCCGCCCACGCGACACCCATGCTTGCCGCTGCGACAGAAAAGCTGACAACCACCTTTAAGATAAGGTGACCAGCCATCATATTCGCACAAAGCCTTACGGAGTGGGTGATTGGACGTACAAAAAACGAAATTATTTCAATAGGGATTATAAATCCGACGAGCCACCATGGAACATTTGGTGGCAGAAAGAGTGAAAAGAACTTTAAGCCATGATTATATAAGCCAAAGACAATAACCATAAAGAAGACCATCAGAGACAAAACACCCGTTATAATGAGATGTGATGTATAGGTAAATGCATGCGGGAATAGCCCCAGGAGATTACCTGTCAGAATGAAAATGAAGATTGTAAAGATAAATGGGAAATACTTGCGCCCATCTTTTCCGATGTTTTCTTGCACCATTTTACTAACGAATTCATATAGTACCTCACCAAACATTTGCCAGCGGCCGGGAATCATATCACCGCGACGTGATGCCAGAGTAAGGATAAATACACAAACAAATGCTGCAATCATCATCGATAAAGATGAATTGGTAAAGGAAATATCGATCCCATTGATATCCATTTGAGTGGATGGGGAAATAGGCGTTACAATGAATTGATGAATTGGACTTGCCACGTTTTAATCTCCAAAAGATACGGTACGCATTTAAAAATTTTCACGTTTGTAGCCTATTTTTTTCATATAAGCAATGGCGTTTAGACTCTATTTTTCGTTTTCTTCCGAGTTTCTTTTCATGGCGGCATTTGCACGCATGACACCACTGATGAATCCGAGAAGAATAAAGAGAATCATCGCGATAGGTGTTGAGTTAAAGTACCAGTCTATTCCATAGCCAAAGAACGCGCCGGCAATGACTGTAGATAGGAATTCAGAGCCTGCGCGCGCACTTCTTTGAGCGTCGGGTGACAGTTCTTCATCGCTTGGGTTATAGGCGTCATCGATTTCCGCTTGGTCTTGGCGTGCGTCTTTTATCCGCTGATCCAGCTCGGTCATCTTCTTTTGCGTTTCTTCAGGAATGGGCATGATTTATGCGACCTGTTTATCTATAAAGCCAAATGATTGCTGTAAATCAACTGAAACAAGCTGTGACACACCTTTTTCAGACATGGTGACACCATAGAGCCTATCCATGCGTGCCATGCTTAAACGATGATGAGTGATGACGAGAAAACGTGTTTCTCCACGTTCTGCAATCTCTTCAAGCAAATCACAAACGCGATCGACATTTGCATCATCAAGCGGGGCGTCAATTTCATCAAGAACACAAATTGGTGATGGGTTGGTCAAAAACATCGCAAAGATAAGTGCAATAGAGGTAAGCGTTTGCTCACCACCGGAAAGTAGAGACAGAGATTGCAGGGCTTTACCGGGGGGCTGCGCGAATATTTCAAGGCCTGCGCCGAGAGGGTCTTCCGAGGCAACCAATTTTAAATGCGCTTTACCGCCATCAAATAACCGTGCAAATAACCTTTGGAAATGTGCATTCACATGATCGAAAGCAATGTTCAGGCGTTCGCGGGCTTCTTTATTAATCTTGCTAATGGCGCCGCGTAGTTCCTCTATCGCTTGAATAAGGTCATTTTTTTCATGCAGTAATGTCGTGAATTCTTTTTCAAGTTCATTGGATTCATCTTCTGCGCGTAAGTTTACCGGGCCAATCGCATCGCGCTGACGGTTTAGCTGGTCTTTATCCTGTTTTAATTTCGCTAAATCCTCCGTCTGATATTTTACCAAATCTACGGCAGCATGATTAAGTAAGTCTTGCGGGCGAATATCCAGTTTTTCTTCTATTGTTGCTTCTAAGGCTTTTAGCTGTTCATTCGTGGCACTAAGCATGGCTTGGTTGCCTGCGCGTTCTTCTCTGGCATTACCCAAGATCGTTTCGGCTTCTTTTAATGCTTTGTTGGTAAGGGATACACCTTCTTCACAGCGGCAAAGTTGATCTGCGGCGTCAGTTTTTTGTGTTTCTATTTTACTTATAAGTGTGAGCATTTCCTCATGCCCATTCTCAAGATTAATTGGCTGATCATTCAAGTTGGTGAGCTTTTCGCTTAGCGTTTGAATGCGATCCTTTAGGGTCTTTAAATGCTCTGTCGCGCGGATGGTTCTGTTTTTGAGGGATACCCGCTCATCCGCGATAGCTTGAATGCGGGCGCGGCGGGTGTTTTGCTCTTGTGCCAGCATATCAAATTCGCGTACGGCTTTTTGATGTTTTTCTTTCGCCTGATCCAGCTTTTCTTTCACTTGGTCTATGATATCTTCGCTATGGGTTCCATTATCTTGACTTTGAATAATGGCATCCAGTGATATTTGATCCTTTTGCAAGGTTTCTTGCATAGATAGAACATCTTCATCAATGGATTTTATCTGATCTTCATAGCGTTTTTTCTCACTCTCAACACGGAGGTTTTTATCTTTTATTTTTTGTAGAGCAGGGCGAAGGTCTTTCAACGTTCTCTCTGTCGCCTTAATTCCTGAGAGCAGAGTGTCGTAGCTTTGCTTTGCTGCGTTCTGCTTGGATAGAGCTTTGTTCAAAGTGGTTTGCATGGTTTCAAGTGTGCTTTGAATTTTTTCGCGATGCTTTTCCAGTTCTAAAAGCTTGTTTTTTTGCTCCAAATGCACGGAGTGGCGATCTGTTGCGTGAGATTGAACGTGATAGCCATCCCAACGCCAGTAATATCCATCCGCAGACACTAGAGATTGGCCGGCTTTCAAAGAGGAGGATATACGCTCGCCCGTTTCATGATCTTCCACAAAACCGATTTGCGATAAGGTCATGTGTAGTTCTTTAGGGGCATCGATATGCGGTAATAGTGGCTGCGCACCATCAGGGAGCGCGCCAAGCTTAATCTTATGATCGAAGGTTTTCCAATTGGTTGGCGCGTCATCATCAACTGATGCCATCAGTGAGTCGCCCAATGCGCGTGATAGTGCTTTTTCAAAGCCGGGTTTGGTTACGATAGACTCTAAAATAGGTGTAAAATTTTGTGCTTCGTCATTTTGAAAAAATTGTTCCAAGACAGAGATTTCGGCAATAAATTCTGCGTGTTTCTTTTCTATTTCCGATAGAGCGTTGCGTGCCGCCTCTGTCTCTTCGTCTGTATCGGATATATCCTGACGGGCTTTATCTGTTTTACCCTTTAGGGTTTGGAGCTCTTCTTCCAGAGTGGCGGTTTTACCTTCTAAGAGTGCAATTTTCTTACGGCTATCTTCGTCGATAACCAAAAGATCCATTTCTGTTTGGGCGCGGCCTTTGCGTTGGGACAGGGTGGTAAGTTGCGTATGATGACGTTCAATCTGGTTTCTAAGAGAGTCTTCGCGGGCGCGGCTTTCTGCGGCACTTTCTTTCAGGGCGGTGAAACGTTCTTCCAGCTCGATAACGGTTACTTTCAGATCATCTTTTGTTTTCAGATATGTTTTATGTGTCTGTGAGTCATTGTCTTGTTCTTCCAGCAGATCTTTATGTTCAACTTCTGTGCGTTCAAGTAAGATTGAACTTTCTTCTAATGTTTGCTCTTCATGTTGCGCGTCAATATTGGTTTGATGCATTTGGGCTTTGGTTTCTTGAAGATCGTTTAGGTGGCGTTCAGCCTCACTTTCCAGTCTTTCGAAATCCAGTTTATATTTTTGTAATTTTGCAGAGAGTTCGGCTTCTATTTTCCGCAAGGCGGGAAGTTCTTCAATTTGGGTGTTTTGAGTTTTTGTGAGCTGGGTCACGGTGCCTAAATTTTCCGCAACAATGCTTTCCGCAACCGAGAATGCTTTTGTTATCTCTTTTTGCTTATTAATTATTTTTTGCCATTCAAGATAGGTAATAATCAATTCGAATTGACGAATTTGCGCGCTAAGATTCTTATACTTGCTGGCTTGCCTTGTTTGACGTTTTAAAGAATTTAGACGGCTTTCCATACTGCCCAGAATGTCATCGACCCGTATCAGGTTCGTATCGGTGGCTTTCAGGCGTAATTCGGCTTCGTGTCTGCGGGCATATAATCCTGCGATACCTGCGGACTCCTCTAGTATAAGGCGCCTGTCCTGTGGTTTTGCATTGATCATGCGTGTGACATGTCCCTGTGATACAAGGGAAGGAGAGTTTGAGCCTGTCACCGTATCGGCAAAGAGCATTTGCACATCGCGCGCGCGCGCATGTCGTCCGTTAATTTTATAGCCAGAGCCTTTGTCCCGTTCAATTTTGCGGACAACTTCGATGTCATCATTATTATTGTAAGCAGCAGGTGCGGTGCGGGATGTGTTGTTGAGCAGCAAGGATACCTCAGCAAAGTTTCGCGAACTTCGTCTGTCGGTGCCGGAGAATATAACATCTTCCATTCCGGAGCCGCGCATGCGTTTTGCGGAGCTTTCACCCATGACCCAACGTAATGCCTCGACCAGATTCGATTTTCCGCAACCATTGGGGCCAACAATGCCGTTTAACCCTGGTCCGATTTCTAACTCTGTCTTATCGACAAATGATTTAAAACCACTTAGCCGAAGGCTTGCGAATTGGATCATTTATAATTAAATGCCTTTACTCACTGCTGGTGGTGTGGCCTGGCGGATTATTCGGCAGGTTTAACGAGTGCTGCTTCTAAGGCGGCCTTAATGGTTGCATACGGAGCAAGGCCACTAACAATAACGCTATCATTAATCACCAATGTCGGTGTTGATTCTACAGCGTGGTCTTCGTGAGCCGCTTTTTGACGTTTGGCAAGTGCTTCATGCAACTCTGTGCTGTTCAGGCAATTATTAATCTGCGTTTCACTGGCGCCAGTTAATTTAGCATTTTGTTTCAGGTGTGTCAGATACTCTTCATTCAGCCAATCAGCCTGTGTTTCAAATAGAAGCTGGATGAAATTGAAATACGCGGTTTCTGGAACACAGCGTGCAACGGATCCGATTATAATATCGTACTTATTGCGCGGAAAATCATCAAATACGATGTAGGCTTTTCCGGTATCGATGTACTCTTCTTTGATCATCTTGAAATTGCTTTTATGGAACATCGCGCAAGCACCACAAGTGAAGGAACTATGTTCTGAAATTTTGATTGGGGCATCGGGATTACCTAAAATACGCGGTGTTGATGCTTTTTCTAAATCAAAATCCGCTGATACTTCTTGTGTCGTTGTCTCTGCGCCATCTGTTGCTTGGGCTGCTGTTGCATCTGCGCTTGTGTCTTGTTTTGTTGTTTCCACAGCTTCTGCAGTCTCTGTTGCTTCAGGTGGAGTAATTTTGACGTTATTTGCTAAACCCACCATGATAATGAGTGCAAGGAGTGCAAGAACGATAAGAATAAGACCTATAGGTGACTTTTTTGTTTTTTCAGTTGTTTCGTTGGACTGATCTTCGGTTTTTGACATAGTAAAACTCCATAATTTACAAATAACGCCCCATACCATACCTAAATCTTTGAAAAGTCAAGAAATACAGCATTGGTGAGGTTTTTTTTATCCACATACTTGCGTTGATACCGCGCCGTGTAAAATTTCTAATCTTTGGCTCTAAAAATTAAATCAATACGGTCATTGCTGCCATTTTCTTTATCGTGACCGACAGGGGTTAGTTTCAGGCGGCTGGCTTCTATTTTTTTATCTATTAGAAAGCTTCTTATCTCTAGCGCGCGGGCGAGTGATAACCTAACGTCACTATATGCCTCACCAGCAATAGGGGTGGCATAAGCATGGATGTGAATTTCCAGATTTTTATCTTCATTCAAAATCCTTAGAGCGTGTTTTTCCAAGAAGTAACGTAAATTCTTATCCAGAGTAATTTGTTTTGGATTGAGTGTGAAACTTACGAGCGTTGTCTCGGGCCCATCATCTTGCGCAGCAGGTTCTATTGCATTTAATGATGGTTTATGTGGCGGCGTGGGGGCGAGCGTTGCTAATCTATGGTTTGGTTCCAGAATTCTAAAGAGTTCGGTACGATCAATTTGGGCAATTTCACGTTCAAGATTTTCATTGATGAACGTATCCTGTGAGGCGGGGCGATAAACATCCGGATTTTTTGCTCTGTTACGAAGTTCTTCTATATAAGCAGGAGAAACGCTCAGAACATCGGGTCTTCTTGGAGGGATGGGGATGCTCTCTTCTGCAAAAGCCGTAAGGGGGGCAATCAAGTTGCTTAACAATATCAGAGACATTAAAAGAAAGGGACGTTGGAATGTGTTACATGTTCGCAAAGTCTATACCCTTTCTCTATAAGTTTATTTAACGGCTTTGAGTACCTTTCCGATGGAATCAAAAAGCTGCTCATTAGTAGCAAGAATATTACCAGTATCTACTGGATTCTTACGAATGTCATCAATATCTGAAATAAAACCCCCAGCTTCTTTTACAATGATGATTCCGGCGGCGATATCCCATGATTTCAAATCACGCTCCCAAAAGCCCTCATAACGTCCTGCGGCGACATAGGCAAGATCAAGAGCGGCTGCGCCAAAACGTCTTAAGCCCGGTGCAACAGACTGCATAGCACTGTATTCAGCAATGAATTGGTCTTTCTGGGCTTGTGATCTGCGGGGCGCGCCTGTTGCAATGGTCGCGTTCATAAGGTCGTTGCGCCCGGATACGCGCAAGCGACTACGGCGCATAAATGCGCCTTTTCCTTTTTCCGCATGGAAAATTTCATCTTTAACTGGGTCATGAATAAGACCTGCAATCATTTGCCCTTTATGTTCAAGACCGATTGAAATTGCCCAATGCGGGATGCCGTGAAGGAAATTTGTTGTGCCATCCAGCGGATCAATAATCCAACGATAGTCCGAGTTTTTGCCGGATACCGCGCCTGATTCTTCCATAAGGAAACTATAATCAGGGCGTGCTTTCTTTAGTTCTTCGAAAATGATTTCTTCTGATCTGCGATCTGCGGCGGATACAAAGTCACCGGGGCCTTTTTCCGAGACTTGCAAATGTTCAACTTCATTAAAGTCTCTCAATAGAGTCCGCGCCGCTTTTTCACTTGCGCGCATCATTACATTCATTACAGGCGTTTGTGCTGCCATTTTMTYWTTTCCTTATTTACGATGTGTKTTTRTATGRTTGGTTTGTTAGCCTTTRTRACGCTCTAAATATGTTCCGACGCCATCTTCGAGTTTGACGACAACTTTTGTGCCRACCTCKATATGAGGGGGRACCATAACTTTYTCGCCATTATCCAAAATGGCAGGCTTAYATGATGTKGTTGCRGTTTGYCCTTTAATYACAGGCTCKGCCTCRACAATTTCAAGGATRATGCGRTCAGGYAATTTAAAGCCYARTGGCTCACCYTCATGYGATTCAACTTCKATCATCATGTTTTCTTGYAGGTARGCGGCTTGTGGACCCATATCKKRTTTTGTAACSGTGATTTGATCGTATGTTTCTGTGTTCATCAGRTTAACATCATCACCGGCRAGATATAAGAATTGGTATTCTGTTTGATCAAGGCGTATACGYTCYACRGTTTCCTGTGTACGGAAACGTACGTTATCTTTGTTACCCGTACGGATATCGCGCATTTCTATTTGTGAAACAGATGCGCCTTTACCCGGTTGTTGAATGTCATTCTTTACGACCATGCAGAGTTTACCATTATGCTCGATAATGTTGCCGGCGCGTAGAGTGATTGCATTTACTTTCATGATGTCCTTTCCGATGACTTCATATCTGATATCAAAGCTTTGCCCAAACTTTCCAGCTTTTCTTTAAATTCAGGGTCATCTATTTGATCAAGCACCCCCGATAGATATTTTTTTTCACCCTGCGTCAAGGGAGAAATGATTTTTTTCCGTGTAATCGGGGCTTCTATAATGTTTCCCACCACAAAACGAATGTCGGTAATCCATTGCTTTCCGAACAGTTGATTGATGCGCTCCAATATTAAATCCTTTTGGTAGGGTAATATCGTTGCGTATGAACTGGTCGTTGCAATATCCAGTGTCACAGTTTGTTCTTTGGACCGCGTGGCTTTGCGATAATTGATTTTGACGGGCTGCGCTTTGTCGGCAAATTCACTGCCCATGATTTCATCCCACTGATTGACAACTCGTCCCAAGGCAATATATTTGCGGGAAAAGTTTTTGCTGGCAACGCGTGCTGTTGATTCTGATAATGGGCGCATTAATTTAAGGTCTCGATTTTATACATGACAATTTGTAGCATAGTTGAAAATATAAGCACAGATAAGCCCGCGATTTTTCGTAAAAAAGTTCTGGACTGGTATGATGCGCATCGGCGCATTTTGCCGTGGCGTGCTTTGAAGGGGGAGTATCCTGATCCATATCGCGTTTGGCTTTCCGAGGTGATGTTGCAGCAAACAACGGTGCAAGCTGTTATTAAGTATTTTCTAAAATTCACAGAGAGATGGCCTGATGTTCACGCGCTTGCCAAGGCGGATAATGATGATGTGATGAGCAATTGGGCGGGGCTTGGTTATTATGCGCGGGCGCGAAACCTTCATAAATGCGCGAAAATTATTTCCAATGATTATGACGGCATCTTTCCATCAGATCAAGCGGCGCTCCAGAAATTACCCGGAATAGGGGATTATACCAGTGCTGCGATTGCCTCTATTGCCTTTGATAATCCGGCCAACGTTGTTGACGGGAATGTGGAGCGCGTAATGGCGCGCTATCATGCTTGTAGAATTGCGGTGCCGGAGGGCAAGAAAGCGCTGAAAGAATATGCGTCTTTATATGCGGATGGGTTTATAAAACGCACGGGGGATTATGCGCAGGCCTTAATGGATCTGGGTGCAACTATTTGTACACCAAAATCACCAGCGTGTTCTTTGTGTCCTCTAAATGAAAGTTGTTTGGGATATGCACAAGGTATGCCGGAGATATATCCGTTGCGCGCCCCCAAAAAGGAGAGGCCTAAACGGTATGGCTATGTTTATCATGTCACGAATGTGCAAGGAGATGTGTTGATACATAAACGTCTTGAAAAAGGTTTGCTTGGCGGTATGTACGGCTTTCCTACATCTGAATGGCTTGAGGATGAGGGGGGCGTTGAGCATTTATCATTGTCAGAAAACAGAATTGAATGGGACGCAAATAATACTAATATTACGCATGTTTTTACGCATTTTCATCTTACTCTTACTTTGTTTTCTTATGTGATTTTAGATAAGAGAAATATACCTTTGGATTATGAATGGATAGATAAGGCAGAGCTTCAAAAATTGGGAATACCTACGGTTTTTAAGAAAGCTCTCAAAAAATTTGGATAAATCGATTTTTTTTCTGATGTCTCGTGTTACTATGTAGTGTTGTGTAAATAATTTTTATTGGAGCTACTGTGCTTAAAAATATAATCTCATGGACTCGCAGCGTTGCTTTCCTAATTATTATATTCTGTGGTTTTATAACTGCAGGAACTGCGTATGCACAGATAGAGGAGCTTTCGAACGGTTATGTTGATGTCTATTTGGATCATGATGTAGGTGTTGGCGCAGAAAAAATTAATAAAAATATAAGAAAGAGGGTGGATGAAGTTTATTTGTATGAGCAGCCCACGGTTAAAGCTATTTCGCATATGTATTGGGGGTTAGGCGTATACAGTCTTGATGATGATGAGGCTGTTGATGAGTTTATGCGTATTAATGAATGTGATATGTATCGAAAATTTGTTGGTGATGAATTTGAATGGAGCGGCATAAGGGATGCGGCAAAAAGTTTTATTAGGAATAATAAGTCTGAATTTCCGACGCGGTTTGAATTTATAATTCCTCTTAAATTACGTGATTATATTACTCGCTATGCTGCTTTTAGTGTGCAGGACGAGTATAAGATACAGTCGTTTCGTAGGTTTGAATTATTTGCTACGGATGCTTTTAAGAGCTCATGTGTTAAGGATCAAACTTTTCTTAATGGATATCCTAGAATTATTGTTTTAGAGCTTAGCCGTCCTCTTACTATTGTACGTGTGCCGATGTCAGAAAAAATGGCAAATACCTATACCAGAGAGAAAAATAAGCAGTTTAAGAAAAAAGTTAAGAAGGTTGCTTATCGAACAAAAAAAGCAATGTATGCGATGAGGGATGCATATCTTTACCTTAGAGTGAAAATCTTTTCCCATGGTGGGCTTTTAGGAAGAAGTAAGTCCAGTCGTTTGACTGCTATTCGTATGATGGGAATTCTTGAGGGGTATGAGATCTATGCGGATAGAAAAAAAGAGACGCTGTTTTATTCTCAGATTTTTGTGAGAAGCAAAAAAAAGGGGACACTCGACGTGAAGTTGGGGGATCAATATAGGATACTTGAAGAATTATCCAAAAATGGCGGCGTTCTCCAATAGTCAGGGTCTTGTGATTTCTATTCCAACGGTGCGGACATCTGTTATAATATCGGGTTTTTCAATACGTATTTGTACTTGGTGTACGCGCTGATTTTCAAGGCAGGCTGAGGCAAGTAATTCAGCAAGTTCTTCCAACAAATCATAGTGCTTTGCCAAAGAAATCTGGCGGGCGGTATTGGTAATATCCTCATAGGAAACAACATCATTGATAGTTGAAATCGTCTTTCCGGCGTTACATTCAACATCCAGTGTTATATTGATGATAATACGTTGATTGCTTGCCTTTTCATGATCGTAGATACCCGCAGACATCTCGATTATGAGGTCTCTAATAAAGACTATATCTGTTTTTGTTGTACTAGGCATTGCTTTGTTCTGCGCGTATTTGTTCACGAAGGTGATCAATTGGCAGAGACTTCTTCCCATCTTTATAGTGCCAATATGTCCAGCCATTACAGGAAGGGGCGTCTTGTACTGCCGCCCCCATTTTATGGATTGAGCCACGCAGATTATCAATACGATTTTGCACCATGATAGAGCCATCCGCATGCACAGTGGCCTTGTGGCGTTTCTTTGAATCTGTTAGTACTGCGCCAGGCTCTAACAATCCACGCTCAATGAGAGTGCCAAATGGAACACGTGGTAATTCGCGTTTCGGTTTGGTGTCAATTAAATTATCTTTAAGTGGGTCAATGGCGGCAATGCGTTTCTTGGCATAGTCAGCATAGACCTCATCACGCTCCATGCCTATGAATGAACGTCCGAGTTTTTTGGCCACCGCGCCCGTCGTCCCCGTTCCAAAGAAAGGGTCAAGCACCATATCACCTTTGCGGGTTGAGGCCATAATAACGCGGCTGAGCAAAGATTCAGGTTTTTGCGTTGGGTGTGCTTTTTTCCCGTTCTCATCTTTCAAACGTTCTGCGCCTGTGCAAAGTGGTAGGTACCAATCGCTGCGCATTTGCAGGTCTTCATTCAATGCCTTCATAGAATCGTAATTGAAGTAATATTTTGATTTTTTGGACTTGGATGCCCAGATCATTGTTTCGTGCGCGTTTGTAAAGCGTCGTCCACGGAAGTTCGGCATCGGGTTAGATTTACGCCATATAATATCGTTAAGAATCCAAAAACCCATATCTTGTAAAATATAGCCTAAGCGGAAAATATTGTGATAACTGCCGATGACCCAGATTGAGCCATCATCGGTTAATGTGTCACGTGCGGCGCTTAGCCATTCGCGTGTAAATTCGTCATAGGCTTGCAAGCTTTCAAATTGATCCCAGTCATTATCAACCGCATCAACTTTTGAATTATTCGGGCGGTGTAAATCTCCGCCAAGTTGCAAATTATAAGGTGGGTCAGCAAAAATACAATCAACCGAGCCGTTAGGAACTTTGCGCATATTTTTTACGCAGTCACCAATTATAATAGACTCTGTGGGTAAATCTTTCTTTTGACTCGACATTCTATATTCCTTATGAGAGTTAGGAGCGAATCATGAGTCATTATGGACTCTGGGTCAAGAAAAAAAGATATTATTTTAGTGCGGACTCAACAGCTTATAAGTTGTTGTTGATCTAAACTATTGTTGCGATTCAATAAAGCTCCGAACGGGTGCAAAGCTCTTGCGATGATGTGGTGTGATACCATGTTCTTGGATGGCGGCGCGATGTTGCTTGGTGGGATAGCCCGAATTATTGCTCCAACCATAATGTGGATATTGCTTTGATAGAGCCGACATGATGCGGTCTCTATGCACCTTTGCAATGATGGAGGCGGCGGCGATTGTCTTCGATTTGGAATCGCCCTTCACTACTGTCATTGTTTGAGAGCTGAGCTGTGGCGCTTTATTCCCGTCAACGAGGGCGTATTCAATATTATCCAATGTATCATGCGCG
Organism: Alphaproteobacteria bacterium; assembly: GCA_002401695.1. Classification (GTDB taxonomy): domain Bacteria; phylum Pseudomonadota; class Alphaproteobacteria; order Micavibrionales; family Micavibrionaceae; genus UBA1672. The sequence continues at coordinate 63,089 of NVTV01000001.1, read as the reverse complement.
GTTTTCATTGCCTTGAGCGAGGCTTGCAGGATATTGATATCGTCAATTTCTTTCGGTGTGATTTCGGAGATAGCATAGGGGAAGTGCGTCGTTATTTTATCGTATAGCTCTTCCCGTTTTTTCGCCGATAGTTTTTTGCTGTCCTGTATTTCTGAAATAAAGTCGAGCATCCGCTTGTCTTTGGGAATAACGACACATGCCGCAACAACGGGGCCGGCCAAAGGGCCGCGGCCAACCTCATCCAATCCGCAGACTATGCCATCATATTGATCTTCAAGTAAAAAATCTGTCATGCGTCATTCAGGCTTTTACTGGCGATTTCAAAGATGTCGGGGGCGATATCTTCTATTTTCAATATCTCGATCAGCGCATCTTTCATCATAACTTGGCGATCAGGCGTGTAAGATTTCCACGTTCGCATAGGCGTTAATAAACGCGCCGCGATTTGCGGATTGATCTTGTTCAGCTCAATAATAGCATCACGCAGGAACGCATAGCCGGAGCCATCCGTTGCATGAAAGCGCACAGGGTTACTCATGGCAAAGGCCGAGAATAAGGAGCGCACGCGGTTAGGATTTTTGATATTAAAATCTGCGTGTTGGCGAAGTTGCTTAACCACATCTATGGTTTTGGGCAGGTGAATTTGTGCCTGCGCGCCGAACCATTTATCAATCACCAATGGATAATCTTTGTAGCGGGTGTAGAAATCATTCACAATTTCATCATGTGTTGTGCCATCAAGGGCGCACGCCAGATATAATCCGGCCATGCGATCTGTCATATTATTCGCCGTGTCATAATGGGCTTTACATCGCGCCGCATCGTCATCGGTTAACTTATTAGACAGGATCATCATGGTGGTGTTTTGCAATGTGCGTTGCCCCATGGCCTTGGCAGTAATGGAAAAATCATTGCTGGTGCGGTTGTCGGTATATATTTTATGCAGTAGATCCGCGAAGTTATCAGTAACAGCATTGAGTATGCTTTCCCGCGCCTCATGGATGGCTTGGGGATCAATGATATCCTGATTTTGGCTGATGCTGGAGATGTCGGGAATGCTGATTGCGCGTGCCATTAATGCTTTGTCAGCATCGGGGTGCGTGGTGCGCTCCAGTAAATTCCCGTATATATCCAAGAATGCTTGGCTTGGCGCGTCACCCGTTTCCATGATTTTATTGATTGTGCGCAGGTAATAAGTTTGGCCTGCTTCCCATCGGTTAAAGCCATCACTGTCATTAATCATTAGGAAGGCTAGATCATCATCCGTTAGATCGGTTGTCAATTTCACGGGTGCAGAGAAATTTCGCAAAATAGATGGGATTGGCTTTTCAATGATGTTCTCTATTTTGAAGCTCTGCTCTGCATCGCTTAACATCAATGTTTGCGTTTCAATTAAATCCTTACCGTCCGCGCCAATCAGGCCGAGCGAACAGGGAATCGTCATTGGTTTTTTATTGCTTTGCCCAACGGTGTTGGGAACATTCTGTTTTAACGTTACGTCATAGCATTGGTTATCTTTATCGTAGGTTCCGGTAAAGCTAAGCTCCGGCGTACCGGCTTGCGAGTACCATAGTTTGAATTGAGATAAATCTGCGTCATTGGCATCTTCCATTGCTTTAACGAAATCATCACAGGTAACGGCTTGTCCGTCATGGCGTTCAAAGTATAAATCTGTGCCTTTACGGTATTTCTCTGTCCCTAGAATGGTGCGCATCATACGGATGATTTCCGCGCCTTTTTCATAGACCGTCATGGTATAGAAGTTATTGATTTCTATATAATTATCAGGGCGGATAGGGTGCGCGAGAGGTGATGAATCTTCACTAAATTGGAAGCGGCGCAAGTGCGTCACATCATCAATGCGCTGAACGTCACGCGAATGCATATCACTGGAGAATTCCTGATCACGGAAAACCGTTAGCCCTTCCTTTAAGGAGAGCTGGAACCAATCACGGCAGGTCACGCGATTACCGCTCCAATTGTGGAAATATTCATGGGCGATCACGCCCTCCACGCGCATAAAGTCTTGATCTGTTGCGGTTTCCTGTTGCGCAAGAACAAGTGCAGTGTTGAAAATGTTGAGGGATTTATTCTCCATCGCGCCCATATTAAAGTCACTGACAGCAACGATATTAAAGATGTCGAGGTCGTATTCTAAACCATATACTTCTTCATCCCATATCATGGAACGCTTTAAGCTGGCCATCGCATGATCGCACTGGCTTTCATCACCGTGGCGAACGTAGATGTATAAATCGACTTCCCGACCGGAAGCTGTGGTGAATGTGTCATGGATATGTGTTAGATCGCCAACGACAAGCGCGAATAGATAACAAGGCTTCAGATGCGGGTCTTCCCATACAGTGAAGTGACGATCTTCGCCAACTTCGCCGCCATCGGTACGATTTCCGTTTGAAAGTAAGACAGGGTATTTCTTATCGGCTTCTACCCGAACGGTGAAAATGGTCATAACATCGGGGCGGTCAGGGTAATAGGTGATGCGACGAAATCCCTCGGCTTCGCACTGTGTGCAATATGTACCGCCTGAATTATACAGTCCTTCAAGGCGTGTGTTTTGCTCGGGGTATATTTTGGTTTGAATTTTTAATGTGAATGTATCTTTGTCAGGCGTATCTAATGTCAGGCCATTATCTGTTTTCTCATATGCATCAACGCTCTGATCATCAATTGATATATCGATGATATCCAATTCTTCACCATGAAGGTAAAGCGAGGTTGTTGCCGCGTCTTTTCGTTTATAGGCTGTGGTTGCCGTAACGATGGTATGTCCATCACGGATGTCAAAATTAAGGTGCAGATTTTCAATCTCGAAAGGGAAGGGGGTGTAATCTTTTAGATAAATAGTTTGGGGTGTATCTGTTCGCATCTCTTGCCCTTTTTGATTCGGTTAGGTATTTATAATGAATGAAAACACCAACCTTGCAAACAGAGCGTTTAGTATTACGCCCTATTTCTTTAGATGATGCGCCAGCAGTTCAGAAATACTTTAATGATTGGGATATTATTAAATATATGGGGGTGTCTGTTCCTTGGCCATACCCAGAGGATGGCGCGTTAACACATATCAGAGATCATATTCTGCCACAGACAGAATCAGAAAATTGGCATGTTTGGGCTATAACGCTTAAAAATGGAAATGATGAAGCGATAGGTATGGTTAATTTTCGCATTATACCTACCAAGGATGGAAATAGAGGTTTTTGGCTTGCAAAACCTTATCATGGGCGCGGAATTATGACGGAAGCAATTTATAGTATTAACGGCTTTATTTTTAATGTTCTGGAAATAGATAAATTTATTGTCAGTAATGTTAAAAATAATGTTGCATCCCGTAGGGTAAAGCAAAAAACAGGGGCTACTTTTTTACGTGAAGAGAGAGCTCTCCATCACAATGGCGAAGATATTGCACAAATTTGGGAAATAACCAAAGAAGACTGGTTAAAGCACCATATCATTACGATGGATAAGTTCGGTGCGTCCGATATAGCCTAATATTTCATGAATTTTAGCACTGTTCACGCCGATAATACGCCGCGCGTCATCTGCGTTATAGGCGCTGATACCCATGCCGATTTTATCACCTGACAGTGTTTTAATTTCAATCACATCACCGCGTTTAAAATCACCGGAAACGCTTTTAATGCCAACGGGGAGGAGGCTCTTGCCACTATTGAGTGCGGAGAGTGCGCCGTCATCAATGTTTACGCTACCTTTTGGGTTCATGTGTGCGCCGAGCCATATTTTGCGCGCATTATTATCGCATTTCTGCGCTGCAAACAAAGTGGCTATTTTAGCCTGATCATCATAAAGGTGAGACAAGGCGTGGTTATCCTGTCCATCTGTGATGATGAAGTTTATGCCGGATTTTGTTGCTGCGCTGGCGGCTTCTATCTTGCTTTTCATGCCGCCGGTGCTTAAACCTGCAATGGCATCGCCCGCCATTTGTGTATGTTCATCTGTGAGACCGTCGATAAAGGGGATATGCTCGGCCTGTGTATTAGTATCTGGATTGTCCGTGTATAAGCCGTCCGTTGTCGACAGAATCACAACGGTGTCAGCAAGGATCATCTGCGCCACTCTGACACTTAAGCGGTCATTATCACCAAAGCGGATTTCTTCGGTTGAGACCGTGTCATTTTCGTTGATAATCGGCACGATACCGCTCTCCAATAATGTATGGAGTGTCTCACGTGCATTCAGGTTCATGCGTCGGTTTTCTGTCTCACTCATGGTCAAAAGAACTTGCGCGGTGGTTATGCCTTGCTTTTCGAAAGCCTTAAAGTATCCGTTAAACAAATGATATTGCCCAACAGCAGAGGCCGCCTGTTTCTTTGCCAGTGGAATAGAGCTTGGGGAAATATCAGAGGCAATGTTCAGTGCTTTGCGCCCCAAAGCAACACCGCCCGAGGAGACGAGGACAATCTTTTTACCCTGATCTCTTAAGGTGCGGATATCTTGGGCCAGCGCGTCCATCCAAGGCTGATTGGCCTGATCCAACGCATCACCGCGAACCAGCACAGAGCCAATTTTAATAACAATGAGTTTTGCGTTTTCTAAAATTAATTTCATGTTGGATCAAAACTTGTATCTTCTACGCCTTCGCCATATTTCTCTCGGTAAACTATTTCGGCAAGTTGATAGAGGATATTCTTTGTATTTTCACCGGATACTGCGGACATGATATTGACCTTTTTGCCAATGGCATCTTCCAGCGTTTGCGCCTGATCTTGTGCCAGCTCCGCACCCAAAGCATCGGCTTTGTTAATCACAACAATTTCGTGCCTGTTTTCGAGATCACAGCCATATTCTTTTAACTCATGACGAATGGTTTTATAGTCTTTGACGATATCATCTTGTGTGCAGTCAATAATGTGCAGCAGAACAGAGGTGCGCTCAACATGACCAAGGAAGCGATCACCAAGGCCGAGGCCTTCATGTGCGCCTTCGATAAGGCCGGGGATATCGGCAATAACGAAATCTCTCTCCCCCACCTTAACCACGCCCAAATTAGGGTGCAGCGTTGTGAAGGGATAGTTCGCGATTTTAGGCTTTGCATTGGAACACGCCGCCAAGAATGTTGATTTGCCTGCATTTGGCAGGCCAATCAGGCCAACATCTGCTATTAGTTTTAGGCGCAGCCATACGGCCATCTCCTGTGAGGGCCAGCCCGGTGTGAATTTACGTGGTGCTTGGTTGGTTGCGCTTTTATAATGTGCATTTCCGAAGCCGCCATCGCCGCCCTTCATGAATTTGACTATTTGTCCTTTTTCACTAAGGTCAGCAAGAACAGTGTCTTTTTCATCATCGAGAACTTCTGTGCCAACGGGGACTCTAATAACTAAGTCATCGCCGCCCGGTCCGGTTCGGTTACGACCAGAGCCATGCTTGCCGTGTGTGGCGCGATAATGTTGCATAAAACGGAAGTCAATGAGCGTGTTAAGTGTTTCAACGGCCTCGAAATAGATGTCGCCACCTTTACCGCCGTTGCCACCGCTAGGGCCACCAAAGGCGATGTTTTTTTCACGGTGAAATGCCACGCAACCTGCGCCGCCTTTACCGCTCTCTAAATAGATTTTTGCTTCATCTAAAAATTTCATCGTCTTTATTCTCTACCCGTTTAAACGGTATCCATTAAAAAAGGGGAAGGCATGATGCTCCCCCTTATAAATTATTTACTGCAAAGAGGTTTATTCAGCGGCTTGTGCTGTAGAACCATCATTTGCCGGAACGATATTAACAATCGCTCTGTCACCTTTGCCTCTTGTGAACAGAACCTGTCCTTCAAGCAATGCAAAGATTGTGTGGTCTTTACCCAGACCAACATTTTTACCAGGTATCCATTTTGTTCCACGTTGGCGAACAATGATGTTACCAGCCAATACAGATTCACCACCGTATTTTTTAATTCCTAGACGACGACCAGCTGAGTCACGACCGTTTCTGGTACTACCACCTGCTTTTTTATGTGCCATTATTTATCTCCTGATTTGCTTGCCGTTCTATATTCAGAACTAAGCCGCTTTAATGTTTGTGATTTGGATCATTGTAAGATCTTGACGATGACCTTTTTTACGACGGTAATTCTGACGACGCTTCTTTTTGAAGATCGTAATCTTTGGTCCGCGTGTTTGACGGATTAATGTCGCTTCAACCGTTGCGCCTTTAACTAAAGGCTCACCAACTTTTGAAGTTTTACCGTCAACGACCATCAATACTTCATCAAGTATTATCGTTGCACCATCTTCACCTTCTAGTTTTTCAACAAGAATTTTATCATCTTTTTGTACTTTATACTGTTTTCCACCAGTTTTAATAACCGCAAACATCGCTTTATTCCGTTTTAATTGTGTGTTTTCATTTTTATTCGTTCTTACAACACCTAAGTCTCAAACGAGAGTCCTTCATGTCATAGGCGATGGAAATAACCATACTCACTGCCTAGTGTCAAGAAATATCATAAGAATTATAGTCATTTTCCTTCTATTTCGCGAAGATACCATATTTAGGTGATCCAATGATAGATATAATTAGGCATATCCCAGAAAATAGGGCAATAACAGAGGCGCTGTTCACTGTCATATCAAAGCCAAGCCACAGCGGCAGTAGAGCCGAGGATAGATACCCCATTACGGCGCAAAATACCGCGATGAGGGTACTTAACAGGAGCTGGCTGCTCATTTGGTCGCAAAGCATTCGCGCGGCGGCGGCGGGGCAAATAAACAGGGCAATAACGAGAATAGAGCCTGTTGCTTCGAAACACCCCACCGCGACAAGGGCGATTAGCACCAATAAAATAATTTGAAACAGATATGTTCTATAGCCCATGATTCTTGCATAAGTTGGATCAAAGGTGGTGAGGCGTAGTTCTTTGAAGAAGGCCAGCAAGAACACCACAGTGATAATCAGCAGCACAGCCAGTGTTTTGATCTGCGTGGGCATAGAGCTCCATTCAAATGGATTTGCCCAGTATGTTAGCTCTAGCGCGCCGTATAAAACATGTTGTGTATCCAGATGAATGCGAGAGCCAACTTGCGTTTCCAGCAATAAGACGCCAAAGGCAAACATGGCTGTGAAGACTGCGCCAATGGCGGCACCTTGTTCTATCTTGCCCCAATGCTGGAACACATAAACCAGCAGCACTGCAATAAGGGCAGAGATTAACGCGCCCGCCATAACGTATAGAATACTGAATGAACCGGAGAGCAAAACCCCTGCAACAATACCTGGCAGAACCGAATGCGATATCGCATCAATCATAACTGCTTGCTTGGTCAGGACGAGAAAACTGCCGAGAAGGGCGCACAGAACACTAGCCAGCGTGACGATGACCAGTGCAGGAAAGTCGATGATAAAGAATTGATCAAGCATCTGCACCCCGTATGATTCGTATCAAGAGGCTGACGGTGAAGAGTGCAAAGGCGAATAGGACGATTGTTGATCCTGTTGGCAGGTCATAGAGCGCACTGGAGAGGTAGACACCGCCGATACAGCTCAATGCGCCAAAGAATGCTGCCAGTGCCGCCATAAGTTCGCTGCGCTGCGTCCAGAGGCGTGCGGTGATCGCCGGAATAATCAGCAGGGCTATAATCATAATAAGGCCGACAGTCTTAAGACCCGTGCAAATCACAAGTATCATTAGAAACAGGAGAAGGTTTTCAGTGGTTTTTACTTTTAAGCCCAGAAGATTTGCATAGTTTTTATCAAAACATAGCAGCCGCAAATTCTTGAAATTCATAACCACGAGGCATACAACGAAGATTGAAACCGCGCCAAGTAATATGAGGTTATCTATACGCAGTCCTGACACTTGTCCTAATAAGAATGAGTTTAACCCCGCCTTATTCCCCGCGTCGATGTTTTGGATGATACTGAGCAGTAGGAGGCCAAGACCGTAGAAAAAGCTCATGACGCTGGCGATGGCTGTATCGGGGGAGAGGCGTGTTTTGTTGGTGATGAACTGCACCGCTGCCGCGCCGAGATAGGCTGTAATCGCGGAACATAATAATAATAGTGGCAGGTATTTACCATCATTTAGTCCAAAGTGGAGTGAGAGCAAAAACCCTATACCAATCCCCGGAAGGGTTGCATGTGTTACCGCATCGGAGATAAGGGCTTGTTTTCGTAGCACGAGAAAGCACCCAACCAAGCCTGCCGATAAACCAAGTAAGGCAGTGGCAAAAAATACGATGGTTGCGTTGTAATGCTCGGTCAAAAGGCTTGTGATGATATCCATCGCTTATGCCTCTATCGGGCTATAGGCACGGCTGATAGCGTCTTCTGATAAGGCTTGTTCGGGCGTGCCTTGTGCGACTAAAGTCTGGTTCAGCAAGAGTATATGGTCAAAATGCGCACTGGCTGCTTGTAAATTATGATGAATAATCAGCATGGTTTTGCCTTGCTGTTTTAAGTCGCTAAACAGGTCGAAAAGTAAAGTCTGCGTTTTTTGGTCAACACCTGCCATGGGTTCATCCAGCAAGAACAGCTCGGCCTGCTGTGCTAAAGCGCGTGCCATAAAGACGCGTTGTTGTTGTCCGCCTGATAATGCGCCGATTTGACGGTGGGCGAAGTCCTGTAATTTCACCTGCTCTAAATAGTGCATGGCTTCTTCTTTATGGACTCTGCTGATGCGGCGAAGCCAGCCGATACGGGGATACAAGCCCATTAAACATACATCCAATGCGCTGACAGGGAAGTCCCAATCAACGGAGCTGCGCTGCGGGATATAGGCTATTTTTTGTCTGTTCTTTGCCAGCGTGCTATCAAAGAATTTCACAGACCCTTCATGCGGGAGTAAATTGAGAATGGATTTTAGGAACGTTGATTTACCTGCGCCGTTTGGTCCTAGAACGCCCGTTATTGTGCCTGCTTTTGCGATGAATGAAATATCACGTAGCGCATAATTATCTTGCCGCGCATAACGACAGGATAGGTTTTTAACGGAGAGTGGGGCAATTGCGTTATCCATCGACATGTTCACCCAATGCTTTGGTGATGGTTCTGACGTTATATTCCATCATACCTATATAAGTGCTTTCGATTGTGTCTTCGACGCCCATCGCATCCGAGAATAGGGAGCCACCGATTTTAACATCATGCCCGCGTGCTTTTGCGCCCTCAACAATGGCTTTTATATTATGGTCGCCGACAGATGTTTCTACAAACACCGCAGGTACATTGCGGTCAACCAGAATATCAACCAGATATTTTATTTTAGTGAGGCCGGCTTCGCTTTCTGTGGAGATTCCTTGAACGCCGATGACTTCGATATTATACGCTGTTCCTAAATAGCCAAACGCATCATGCGCGGTGACTAATATACGTTTTTCTTTTGGGATTGTGGCAATCATAGTGCGTACGTAATCATCCAGTTTTTCGAGTTTTGCCGAATATATGGCGTTATTCTTTTGGTATAGGGTGGTGTTGTCAGGGCGGAGTTTGGATAGCGCGGTAACAACGATTTTCCCCCCGAGAATCCAGTTATTAACATTCATCCATATATGCGGGTCATAGCCCTCTAGCCCGTCGATTGTTTGTAATGTATCAAGGGATAGGGCGCTTCCGATGGAAATGGTTGGTTTGCGGGCGGTGAGCTGTTCCAGAAAATGCTCCATTTTGCCTTCCAGATTAATTCCGTTATAAAAGACAATGTCGGCTTGCATCATCTTGGAGACATCTATGCGGGTCGGGTGATAGAGGTGTGGGTCAATGCCCGTACCCATTAAGGCTTCAACGCGGGCGCTGTCACCTATGATGTTCCTCACTAAATCACCGATTTGTGATGTTGTTGTGACGATATAGAGCGGCTTTTCCGCCGATGCAGAAAAGGGCATAAGCGTTGTTAGCACTGCTAAAATTACAAATAATACGTTTTTCATTATGTCTTTACCCGATTTATGTACTATATATAGTATAGGCACCAAAGTTTAGCCATGGCAACACTTATTGCGTATGGCTAATTTTATTTTTGAGGATACTTGGATATGAGTTCAGAAAATTCCCTTGCGGATCCGAAGCAACAAGCATCATGGTTTGAACGCGTTCGTCATGCGCATCAGAGCGAAAATGCAGAAGATTATGTTGAATTGATAGCTGATCTTATCGAAGTGAATGGTGAAGCGCGTGTCGTTGATCTTTCTAAACGGTTGGGAATTTCTCATGCGACTGTAAATAAAACAATTGTGCGCCTTAAGAAAGAAGGGCTTGTAATTTCAGAGCCTTATCGGTCTTTATTCTTAACCGATGAGGGGCAAGAATTAGCTCAAGCGTGTAAAGAACGTCACCTTATTGTCGTGGAATTTCTTAAGTCTATCGGGGTGAGTGATGAAATTGCCGAAATGGACGCAGAAGGGGTTGAACACCACGTCAGCAAAGAAACGTTGGACGCTTTTCAAAAATATATAGATAAAGCGAACAAATAAGGTACTAATTCGGTCGATTCCATCTTGGTTGATATAGCGTTATGTGGTATCAAGCCTTCATAATACTTCATCGATAAACAGTAGTTATAAAAATTATGACCTTACGTTCTTTTTCTATCCTCATCGCAGCCTTTGTTTTTTCAGCAGGCCTTTGTTTTTCTTTTCCGGTTCTTGCAAGTTCAGGGGGCGAAGGACCACATAATCTTAATCTTGGCCTACATTGGGCTGGCATATTATGTGTTATTATATTTGTATTGTCTTATGCGGCGGTTCTGGCCGAAGAATATACACATATGCGTAAATCAAAACCGGTGATGCTTGGGGCGGGGCTTATCTGGATTGTTGTTGCCTATATCGCACCTGATTATGGGGTGGATAAAGATGCTCTACATGATGCAATCATGCATGGTTTGAAAGAATATGCGGGGCTAATGTTATTCCTATTGGCTGCAATGACGTATATTAGTGCATTGGAAAATCGTAATGTTTTTGCGGTTATTCGTACAAAATTGGTTCTGTCAGGAATGAGTTTAAGGCAGTTATTCTGGGCGACAGGTATTCTCGCATTCTTTCTTTCCCCGATTGCAGATAATTTAACTACGGCGTTGGTAATGGGCGCAGTGATTATGGCTGTTGGCCGTTCAAATGCGAGTTTTATTACAATCGGGTGTATTAACATTGTTTCTGCAGCGAATGCAGGAGGGGCGTTCAGCCCATTCGGAGATATAACAACATTGATGGTCTGGCAGGCGGGTAAGCTGGAGTTTTTCGAATTCTTTGCACTATTTTTACCGTCCGTCGTTTGCTTCCTTGTGCCTGCTATTATTATGACCTTTTTCATCCCGAAGGAACAGCCCGAAACAATTGACGAGCATGTTGAGTTAAAACAAGGCGCGAAGCCGATTATATGTTTGGCGTTTCTTACAATTGCGATGGCTGTTGGTTTAGAACAGACACTTGGTTTGCCACCCTTTATCGGGATGATGACGGGTATGTCTCTCCTTATGATTACGGCGTGGTTTATTCGACAACGAGGGGCGATCAAAGATAAAGATTTTGATATTCTTGAAAATGTTGCCTCTGCGGAGTGGGATACGTTGCTGTTCTTCTTCGGTGTTATATTCAGTGTTGGTGGTTTGGCTTTCCTCGGGTATTTGGAGCTGATGTCTACGACCTTCTATGATGGGCTTGGACCAAGTGTAACCAATATCATTCTTGGATTCTTTTCTGCGATTGTTGATAATATCCCTGTTATGTTTGCGGTTCTCACGATGGATCCAGAAATGGATCATTTCCAGTGGCTTCTTATCACATTGACTGCCGGAGTGGGGGGCAGCATGCTTTCTATTGGTTCGGCGGCTGGTGTTGCTCTTATGGGGGTTGCACGTGGGTATTATACTTTCATGTCACATCTGAAGTGGGCTCCTGTTATTTTTTTAGGGTATGCGGCGTCTATTGCAGTGCATTTTTTGGTAAACTCTCCAACAGGGTTATTCTAAACCCTATTCAGCTAAGCTAAGTACATGTTTGGATTGTTAACTTTGATATCTGAATGCTATTGGATGCGTATTCGTGTGTCATGTGTGCCAATATGACGAATTCATGGCATAATTCCGACTACTCTTTCGATTCTCTATGCGTTGGACAGGGATTTTTCGGGCGTTGTTCCTAACGTGTGTTTTTCTTTTAAGTGCGAGATAAGAATGGAGGATAATTATTTAACAACATGTTATTGGAATTATTGCTTTGATACCTACTGTGAAAAACAAAATATTGAATGCGGCACAAGATAAAAATTCACTAAAAGAACAAAAGATATTAGAAGTTGGTCAGGCCAAATACCCTCTAGGCATTATAATCCCATTGGCTGCTTTTTTAATCACAATTATTACCGCTCTTGTTGTTGGTACGACGTTTCATGTTGAAAGCAATAACATCGTCATTGAGAAACGCTTGAAGGATGTTGAACGAAGTGGACATCTTCTGAGTGTTCTGCTCAATAATTTCTATGAAGACTTAAATGATGATGTTGTGTTTTTGTATGGTACGCCGCCAGTGCAGAAAATTATACAGGCATATGAGGATAAAAATAAACAGGAAAAAGATGTATGGAAGACCCGTTTAGAGTCTATTTTTTCAACTATGCTCTATTCAAATTCGGCTTACACAAAAATACGATTTATTGGCGTAGAAGATAAAGGTCGAGAGCTTATAAGGGTCGATAGACGTGGTTATAAAATAATAAAAACTCCGGGGGCTGCCCTGCAACAAAAAGAAAATAGGGATTATTTTAAGACCTCTATTCTTTATGAAAAGGGCGCGGTTTATTTTTCGAGAGCCGAACTTAATCATGAACATGGAAAAGTATCACTGCCTCATAAACCAGTTATCAGGGCAGCAGTGCCTGTTTATGATGATAAGACAGGGAATGTCTTTGGTATTATAATTATTACCGCAGCTTATAATAAGCTGGTTGCGATACTGCGAAATTCTGCGCCCCAAGATTCCGCACTTTATTTGGCGAATAGAGCGGGCGAATTTCTTGTTCATCCTAATAATAGCAGAACCTTTGGTTTTGACTTGGGTAAATCCTTCAAAATGCAAGATGAGTTTCCATTATTGACCGATGCTATTACAAGTGATGTGCCTGTCTTTCCTATTACGACGTTAGAGGGGGAAGAAAAATATCAACATGTTGGTTATTATGGGATGGTTACCTTTGATAAAGTACAGAGCAAGCATCCGCTTCGGCTTTTGTTGATATCAGATGATAAGACATATCTTCAATCTATTGCCGCTGTTCGTAACCGCAGCATGGTTTTGGCTTTGTCACTTTCGATTGTTGCACTGATTATTGCGGTTTTTGCCTCTCGCCGTCTTACCGCACCATTGATCCAAATGACTAAATCCGTTCAAGAGTATGAGCGTGTCGGGGGTGTTATTGACTTACCCATAAGCTCAAAAGATGAAATAGGGGTACTTGCCCGTTCATTCCATAATGTTTTGAATGCGGTAAGAAGGCAAACGGCCGATGCCAAATCTGCTTCTGCACGTATGCAGGCGATATTGGAAACGGCGGCGGATGCGATTATAACGGTTGATCTGCAAGGGGATATTCAGTCTTTTAATCATTCTGCGGAAAGTATCTTTGGTTATTCAGAAAAAGAGGTTATCGGAAAAAATGTTACTATATTGATTCCTATACCGGACAATCTATTCAATGATTATAATTTGTCCGATGATACGATGGTTGGTTTCTACAACGTGATGGGCGGTTCAAGTGAGGTACAGGCATGCCGAAAGGACGGTGAAACATTTCCGATTGATTTGTCCCTTTCCGAGGTTAAAACGGATGAAGAGCATTTATTCACAGGTGTGATCCGTGATATATCGGCACGTAAAGATACTGAAGTGACTCTTCTTAAATATGCGCAAGAACTTGAAGGGCAAAGTTTGGAGCTGGAGTCGTCGCGCATAAAGGCAGAGTCAGCCAATAGTTCGAAGAGTGAATTTCTTGCGAATATGAGTCATGAGATTCGAACGCCAATGAACGGTATCATCGGCACTTGTAGCTTAATGGCGGAGACGAGGCTGACTAAAAAGCAGGCGACGTATCTCAATACAATTACGAATTCTTCAGAGGCACTATTGCAAATTATCAATGATATTCTTGATTTTTCTAAGATTGAGGCAGGAAAACTGGATTTTGAAATTCTTTCTTTTGATTTGGTTGCCCTTATGGAAGAGATTAGGACTGTTATGAGTGTAAATGTTGCCAGTGGTGTTCATCTTGAATTGAATTATCCTGCTAATATGCCGCGTTATGTATTTGGAGATCCTGGGCGCATTCGACAGATTATGTCGAACCTGATTAGTAATGCTATTAAGTTTACTCATAAAGGGGAAATAAAAATCATCATTGATTCGTTTGCCAAAGAAGGGGAAAAACATAAATTTACAATCTCCGTGGAAGATACTGGCATCGGTATTTCGGAAGATAAATTAGAACGGATCTTTGATAAGTTCGAACAAGCGGAAGAGTCGACAACCCGAAAATTTGGAGGTACAGGATTGGGGCTGTCTATCTGCTCAAAATTAGTGCAGATGATGGATGGAAAAATCTGTGTTGAGAGCATTAGCGGCGAAGGATCTACGTTTTCTTTCACTATGTATTTAACGCTTTCAAGTGCGGAAGAAACGGGAGATACCGCGCAACACCAAAATACGGTTGATCTTAAGAAAGTTAAATTTGATAACGTGCGAATTTTACTGGCTGAGGATAATCGTACGAATATGATGATGGTGACGGAGATATTGGAGCAATGCGGCTGTCATGTTACGCCTGCGGCGAATGGTCTTGAGGTGATTGAGTGTGAATCTAAAGAAACCTTTGATCTAATCTTTATGGATTGCCGGATGCCGGATATGGACGGCTATGATGCAACGCGTTTAATAAGGGACCGAGAGCAAAAAGAAAAACTTAATCACACGCCCATCGTCGCGCTTACAGCCAATGCGATGAAAGGGGATCGTGACAAATGTCTTGCGGCAGGTATGGATGATTATGTAGCAAAGCCGGTGAAGAAAGAACATCTCGCGGCGATGTTGCTAAAATGCTTGCCGGATAGGGTGGCTAGCGTCTAACATCAATACAGCGCACAAGATATTATAATTGTGCATTTATCGAGGCGGCGCTGTCCTATTTGTTTTTTATAACTTCTCGCTCGATACCCACTAAGTAATCTATTATTTCAAATACTCTCAATTCAATTTGTCGATTGCGCTCGTCTTTGCTTATGTCATCAGGGATGTTTGGTTTAGTGGCGAGTGCTGTGCCTAGTGTTATATAATATTGATCATTAACAACAAATGCCGGAATTGTCTTGAAGCTTAAATTTTTTTCACTCTCCACTTTGCCTTTTATCTTCTTATCCATTTCAGGTGAAGAATAAATTTCATTAAATGCACCTTTATCGATATCATGGCGGCTTATGAAATCCAAAAAATCGTTCTCTTTTGTGTGGATTGGCTGTTTTAAATCAATCTGATTGAATAGGTCTTTGTGAACACTCTTACCGACCTTCATTTTCTTTAATGTATAAAATAGGCGCGCAAGGACTTTACTCATGCCTGTTATATGGATCTTGTTAATCTCTATATTCTCTTTTTGAGCGTTAATCCATTTCTCAAGGTTTCCGTTTTTTTGCAGTAAATAGCAGCCTTTGCAGTTATAGCTAAAATACTCGGTGATCTTGATTTTATCAGTGCGCAGAGGCGCGTCCTTTATCAGCTTAAAGGCAGTTCCTTCTCTGAATTTATTATTGCTAGCGAGTAAAGATTTCACCAGTATTGCTTCTTTTAGGCTGATTTCTGCTATGGCTTGTTTTTCTTTTAATAGTCTCAGCTCTTTCTGAGAAGCTTCAAGGGCTGATTTTTTTAATTCCAGGTCTTGTTTAGATACTTCAATTTTTAGCTTACAGGCTTTTTTTATGCCTCCTTTGCAAGCCGAAATAAAGTATTTTTTGGCGCGTGCTAGATCTTTTGTGATGCCTCCACTTTGGCGATCTATATCTCCTTTGCCTGCGTAATATATCTTGCCAACTTTTAAGCAGCTCTCAATAGCCCCTAGATTACAAGATTTATCATACGCCCAAGCCGCTTCTTTTTGGCCATTAGCAAAGCGTAGGTTAAGTGAACCATAATAGCTACATGCCGGTTCAATATCACCTGCACAAGACTTTTTATAAAGGTCAAAGGATTTCTGAAAACCATCTTCTGTCCCATCTTCGGAACGTGATTTAAACTTTTTAGAGGCATAATTATTAGCCAAATTCATACAGGCTTTGTAAGAATTCATATCACATGCCTTTATATAAAACTTCTCTGCTATCTCATATTCAGGCTTGCCCGTTATTTTTCCTGTTTCATTGGCTACTGCAAGGTCAAAACAGCTTTTAGATTTACCGGAATAACAAAAGCCTATTTCTTTTTTGACCCACTCAGCGAGGCCGGCCTTCTTTGCAGATTTTACCGCTTGCTTGGCTTTTTCAACGTCTAACTGAGCTTTACGTAGCTGTTCTTTGTGCTTATCAAATGCCAGTTGTGCTTGGCGTTGCTCTTCCTTAATTGCTTCCCATTGCGCTTTTAGTTCGGTAATTTCCGCATTTACTTTTTCTAAAAGATCGATAGAAGGTTTATGATCTTTGTTTGCAGCCAATGTAAGCCAATCACGCGCACTTATTAGGTTTTTCTTAATGCCTTGGCCGTGAATATACATAGAGGCAAGATTGTATTGCGCGCTTATATCGCCTTTTCTTGCGGCCTTAATATACCATCTGGCCGCACTTATATACTTTTTTTGAAGTTGATTGCCCGTGTAGTAATTATCGGCGAGCCAGACCATCAAGGATACATTTCCATTATCGGCCCATGTCTTGGCTTGATCAATAACGGGTTTTTGCGCTTGTGTATTGGCTTGTGTATTTCTTTGAATAAATAAAGTCTGGGCTTTTATGTCGCCATTTTGCGCAGCGATTAACAGCATTGATTTTACATCATTGTGTTTTTCGTCCTTAACAAGGGCTTCTGATGTGTTCGCAGCGGTGACAGAATGTGGGAGTAATGCAATGAGTATTGTTGCACATAACCTCATGATATTTCTGGTCAAAGTAATTTTCATGATATCCTTTTGCATCAGTGAATTATCCTCATAATTACACTTAGAAATTATTTTAAGAGGAATTCAATATTTAAATGCTAGAAAAGTGGCGGAGACTGAGGGATTCGAACCCTCGATAGAGCTATAAACCCTATACACCCTTAGCAGGGGCGCGCCTTCAGCCACTCGGCCAAGTCTCCTAATAATTCAGTCCTTTTTAGTAGGCGATTATATAAGGATTGTAAAGGGATTTAGGTGGAAAAGGTGCAGAATTTATCTAATCCAGATAATTTTCATCTTTCATCTTTTTGTGCGTACCTAAATCAGCTTTTGCGATCAGGCCAAAGGCCGCGACGACAATTAAAATTCCGAGGGTTATCAGGACTTTAAAGAAGATATCCCAAGCTAGGAAGATCGTCCATAATTGAGCAATACAGAGTAATGCCCCAATGCAGACCATGATAATAATTGCTTTGAGTAATATTTGGTGTTGCATTATGCGGCCTTTTCTTTCTTCATAACGACGAGGAAGGCTTCGCGGCTAAAGAATAACAACATGCGACGCACTTCACGTTCCATCGTTACGACTTCCCAGCCATCAGCGCCGTTTTTATTCAGAAACGTTGTGAATTTCAGGGGATCAACTTTTGAAGCACCAAGAAATAGAGAGCCAAGCATGCTTTCACGATAAATTGCGACTTTATATTCAAATATCATGAACTTAATTTTTCTTTTAAGAGTTTATTTACCGCGCCAGGGTTGGCTTTGCCTTGCGATTTTTTCATCACTTGGCCAACAAAAAATCCAAAAAGTTTGTCTTTGCCGCCCTTGTAAGCTTCTACATTATCAGGGTTTTCTGCCAAAACTTCATCAACGATTGCTTCGATTGCGCTAGTGTCTGTGACTTGTTTTAGGCCTTTTTCATCAACGATGGTGGCTGCATTTTTGCCACTGGTAAACATCTCGGCAAAGACATCTTTCGCGATTTTACCTGAAATTGTATCATCAGAGATCAGAGCAATTAGTTCGCCAAGTTGTTCTGCTGAGATAGGACTTTCTTCTAATGTTTTGTCGTTTTTCCTTAAAATTCCGAGCAGCTCGTTAATAACCCAGTTTGCGGCCAGCTTTGCATCGCGGCCTTGTGCAACATCTTCATAGTAATCAGCGCGGCTGCGTTCTGCTATCAGAACGCCGGCATCATATCGGCTGAGTGAAAAATCATTCATGAAACGGTGCTTCTTTTGATCTGGCAGCTCAGGCAGTGTTTGTTTTATTTCATCCACCCAGCTTTGTTCGAATGTCAGGGGCAACAGGTCAGGATCAGGGAAGTAGCGGTAATCATGTGCTTCTTCCTTTGAACGCATAGAGCGGGTTTCCAGCTTTACTGGATCCCATAGGCGGGTTTCCTGAACGACCGCTTGACCATCTTCGATAAGGTCAACTTGTCTGCGGGCTTCGAATTCAATGCATTGTTGTACGGCTTTTAAAGAGTTCACGTTTTTTATTTCTGCGCGTGTACCAAGTTCACCCCCCAGTTTGCGGACGGAGATGTTAACATCTGCACGCATTGATCCTTCATCCATATTACCGTCACATGTTTCCAGATAACGCAGGATCATACGGATTTTAGAAAGATAGGCCGTTGCTTCTTCGGGGCTGCTGATGTCAGGTTCGGAAACGATTTCCATTAGAGCGCAGCCAGAGCGATTTAAATCAACGTAGGTTTTTTTAGGGTGTTGGTCATGTACCGATTTTCCGGCGTCTTGTTCAAGGTGTAAACGTGTAATGCCTATGTTTTTGACGCTGCCATCAGGTAGGTCAATTTCAATTTCTCCTTTTCCAACAATCGGATCTTCAAATTGAGAAATTTGGTAGCCTTGAGGGAGGTCAGGATAAAAATAATTTTTACGGGCAAAAACAGAATATGTATTTATTTTTGAGCCTAAGCCTAAGCCTGTGCGCACGGCTTGCTCTACACATTTTTCATTCAGCACGGGCAGCATACCGGGCATCGCCGCATCAACCAGTGATACTTGCGTATTAGGCGCTGCGCCGAATGTCGTGGATGCACCAGAGAACAGCTTTGATTCCACACTGATTTGCGCGTGGATTTCCATGCCAATGACAATTTCCCAATCGCCTGTTTCGCCTTGTACCATTTGAGCCATAATCTATTCCTAAACTGTATT
Organism: Alphaproteobacteria bacterium; assembly: GCA_002401695.1. Lineage (GTDB taxonomy): Bacteria > Pseudomonadota > Alphaproteobacteria > Micavibrionales > Micavibrionaceae > UBA1672. The sequence continues at coordinate 43,803 of NVTV01000001.1, read as the reverse complement.
AATTTTATTTGTTATCTCGATCGTATAAAAATTTAAAGCGACATTGTTTTATGACGTGCCCATGCTGACTGCGATAATCTGTTTCTATGAAGTAGTCTTCCAAAGGGTTCATTGTCATAGGGTCATTGTGAGTCGCGCGCATAATAATGTTTGTCGCATTATGATCGAAATAGCGTTTGAAGTTATCAACGACACATTTACAAAGGCTTCTTTTCCCAACAACAATATCATCGAGTTTCTTTGAAGCGTAGCAGTCATACTTTACCTTTTTCTCAATCACGTATTTCATGCATGGAGCATAAGCATAAGCGAGTGATTTACTGCGCGCGGCCTTACCTTTTTTTGTGTTTTTGTCTAAATCTTTGAATTCCTGAACAGTTAGGATTTCTGACATTTCAGCGGCATTACAGCCACATAATATTTTGGTTTCCTCTTCATCAAAGGCTAAGTTCTTTTTGCTCGCACAAATCTTATAATAGTGATTAGCCATTATTGCAGAGGTTAACGGTTTTCCGTTGTTGCCAAAATCTTCGGGTGCATTAAGAATATCTCCTAAAGATTGAACATCTGCCTCTTCCTTTTCTTGCGCGATAGCTACAGAATGCAGCATTATCGTGCATATAAAAAGGGTAAGGATTAATGTTAAAATATGAAGGGGATGTCTATAAATCATGCTGCGGCCTTTTTCACTGTCTGTGGGACGTAAGTGAATTGTGCCAGATTTTCGACTACACCTGCAACTTTTAATACTGTTTCTTCATCCCAAGGGCGGCCAATTACTTGTAAACCAAGGGGCAAGCCTTGTGAATCAACACCGGCGGGAATCGAAATTCCCGGCAATCCGGCAAGGGATGCAGGTACGGTAAATACATCGTTCAGGTACATTTTGATTGGATCATCTTCATTTTCACCAATTGCAAATGCCGCAGATGGTGCGGTTGGGGTCAATAGAGCATCACATTTTTCAAATGCGCTCAGAAAATCCTGAGAGATCAGACGACGTACTTTTTGCGCTTTAATGTAATAGGCATCGTAGTAACCGGATGATAGAGCGTAGGTGCCGATCATGATACGGCGCTTTACTTCGTCACCGAAACCTTCGGCGCGGGTAATCTCGTACATGTCTGTTAAATCATCTTCCTTGGCACGATGACCAAAACGCACACCGTCATAACGGGCGAGATTGGAGGATGCTTCGGCAGGGGCAATCACATAATATGTTGCCAGTGCGTAATGTGTGTGTGGCAAGCTGACTTCTATTGTTGTTGCGCCTGCGCTTTCCAGCCATTTAATGCCACGCTGCCATAGAGCAGAAATTTCCTCGGGCATGCCGTCAACGCGATATTCTTTTGGAATACCAATGACTTTTCCTTTGATGTCACCTGTAAGAGCGGCAAGAAAATCAGGTACGTCTTTGTTCGCAGAGGTGCTGTCTTTGGGGTCATGTCCCGACATTGAGCGCAGGAGTAGGGCGTTATCTTCTACGGTGCGGGCGAAAGTGCCTGCTTGATCCAATGATGATGCGAAGGCCACAGTTCCCCAACGTGAACAACGTCCATAAGTCGGTTTTATGCCAGTAATGCCGCAAAAGGATGCTGGTTGGCGGATTGATCCACCTGTATCTGTTCCAGTTGCACCCATGCAAATTTTTGCGGCAACAGCGGCGGCTGAGCCACCGGATGAACCACCTGGTGTTAAATCTGTGTCATCGCCATCACGTTTCCACGGGTTAATAACATTGCCGTAATAACTTGTGGTGTTTGATGACCCCATGGCAAATTCATCAAGGTTGGTTTTGCCCAACATCACTGCACCATCATCAAATAGTTTTTGCGTAACAGTTGATTCATATTGCGGGATAAAGCCTTCAAGAATGTGGCTTCCTGCGGTTGTTTGTACGCCATTGGTGCAGAACAAATCTTTAATGGCCAGCGGAATACCATCCAGCGCACCTGCATCACCTGATGCACGGCGTTTGTCAGAGGCTTCGGCTTGCTTTAGGGCAATGTCAGGTGTCTCGGTGATAAAGGCGTTCAGGTTACTTTGTTCTGCCATCGCATCAATATGTGCTTGTGCCAGCTCAACCGCGGTGAAATCTTTGTTCTCAAGGCCTGTCAGGGCGCTTGCAATTGTAAGGTCGGTTAGTTTGCTCATGATCTTTACTCCACCACTTTCGGAACAACGAAATAGCCTTGTATCTCTTCCGGTGCATTTTTTAATACTTTATCGGCGCAGTCACCATCATTAACCACGTCTTTGCGTAGTTCCGGTGTGATGTCTACAACATTGGCCAGAGGCTCCACATTGTCTGTATTGACTTCTGCGAGTTGTTCTACAAATCCGATAATTTTTGAGAGTTGGGGCATCATGCGTTCCAACTCTTCATCACTCATTCTAATACGCGCGAGCGAAGCAACTTTTTTTACGCTTTCCTTATCCAGAGACATTCATTGGCCTTTTTAATATTGATTGTTAACCCTTGGACTTTTATCATTGCGCCGTGTAGCGTGCAAGCCTTATATAGGGTAAATAATGATTATGGATTTGGTTCAAAATAATTACGGTGATTGTCCCGTTGATGTTGCTCTTATGGGGTTGGATCTCGGGTCAAAAACGATTGGTGTTTCTTTGTCTGATAGCGGGCAGGGCATCGCGTTTCCGCTATGTACTTTAAAGCGCACAAAGTTCTCCAGAGATTTAAAAGCATTAGAGGAAATTATCCGTGACTATAATGTTGGCGGTTATGTGCTTGGTTATCCGCTTAATATGGATGGCAGTGCAGGGCCGCGGTGCCAGTCTGTGCGTGATTTCGGGCTGGAATTTGCCGCGCAGCTTTCCACTGAACTTAAAGGGCAGGGCGTTTGGATTGGCTTATGGGATGAAAGGTTATCCACATCTGTTGTGGAAGACTTTGTGGATAAGTCTGTGGATATTTCTAAGAGACGAGCGAAAGCCACAGGGCTAATCGATAAGTTGGCGGCGCAGCATATCTTGCAAGGCGCGCTGGATTTTCTGGACAGCCGTCGATAGTTTATTTCTTGCCGTAGCGCATCAGTTCATTGCCATGATTTTGCATCCAATATTTTCCTTCGACAAAATTACAGGACAGATCGCGGCATAATGCCCAGAAATCTTTGCTGTGATCCATATGAACAAGATGGGCAACCTCGTGCGCAACAACGTAATCAATGGCATCGTAGGGCGCAAAGATAAGCCGCCATGAAAAAGACAGACTGCCATCTTGAGAGCAACTACCCCACCGGCTTTTAGTGTCGCGGACGCGGACGGAGGATATCGTTTTCCCGATCATATCTGCTTTTTCGGAGGCAATATCCGCCAAGCCATTGCGCGCAAGTTTTCTTAAATGGGTTGTGATGCGGTTGGTTGGGTCATCCTGATAGGTTTTGATCATCAACACATCGTCATATTGTTTAAGTGTTGTACGCTTTGCCTCTGGATTATGGTGGATATCCAGTGTGACGGTGTCGCCGAAAATAGGCAACGTTATATCGTGGATGAAAGGAACGGCGGGGGCGAGGTTTTCAAGTGTTTCTCTCACCCACTCTTCATGTTCGCGTGCAAAGAAGTATGCTTTTTTCAGTGACATACGCTGCGGAATGACAAGGTTTATGACGCGCTCTATCGGATCAAGGCGCAAAGCAACACGTTTGGCACGTTTGCTGCGTTTTACCGTGACCAGATCCTCAATCATGATTTAACCGTGGATTTTTTCTTTGTTGAGGTCTTTTTCGCGCTCGTCTTTGCTTTGGTTTTTGTGGCCTTCGGTTTTGTTTTTATCTTTGTTGTGACCTTTATCTTCTTAGGCGCATCTTTTTTCTTTTCAGGAGAGGATTCCACCATAATTGCTGTGACTGATCGTCTTGGCTTTACTTGTGCAGGCATCTTTTTCGCAGACTTCGCTTTTTTCTTCGAAGGTGAGGACGGCGGCACTAGTTTTTTCTTTTGTTGAACTGGCTTTACCTTCTTGGGTTTTGGCTTTGTATTACTTACGATTTTTGTGTCTTTGTAATTCTCGGGCTGATGCTCTTTAAGCCAGCGACGAACGGCAACTATGCCATGTTTATCGTGGTTAAAGCGCTCCGGTAGAACTGAATTACTCTCTTCCAAGTCCGCAGCAGGGACAGGGTCTTTATTATTGTCAAATTCGCGAATGAATGTACGGATACGTGGCATAATCTGGTTGCGCCAGCGCCCACCGTTGAAAATGCCGTAATGCCCGCACTCTAACTGAAAGTGATGGAATTGTTTACGTTGCGGCAAGGAATAGCACAAATTATGTGCCGCCGTTGTTTGTCCGCGCGCTGAAATATCATCAAGTTCCCCCTCGATAGTCAAAAGCGCAGTATGTTTAATATCTTGCGGACGAACATCAACAAGTTTGTCTGTGTGTGGGTCACGCCATTTCATTTTTCCACATGGCAGAGAATGTTTCTGGAAGACTTCTGACACGGTTTGCAAGTAAAATTCAGCGGGGATATCCATAACTGAAAGATATTCGTTGTAGAATTTCTTGTGTCGTTCACTGGAATCATCATCGCCCTCTATAAGGTGCTGATAGAATTTCATGTGAGAATCAATATGTGTATCCAAATTCATCGACATAAAGCCGGATAGCTGTAAAAATCCGGGATAAACGCGGCGTTGCTTGCCCGGATAATGGAAAGGAACATTATAGAGGACGGATTGCTCAAACCATTTAAGCGGGCGGGTTTCAGCCAACTCGGTTACTTCGGTCTTGGAAACGCGTGTATCAATAGGCCCGCCCATAAGGGTCATTGTCATGGGTTGATTCGGATCTTTTTCCGTTGCCATAAGGGAAATAGCGGCCAGAACAGGCACGGCTGGCTGGCAAACCGCGATAATATGTGTTTCAGGGCCAAGGAGACTCATAAACTCACGTAGATATGTCACATAATCATCAAAATCAAATGTACCTTTTTCCATTGGCACTTGGCGTGCATCTTCCCAGTCTGTAATATAGACATCATGATGCGGCAATAGAGCCTCAACCGTGCCACGCAGTAATGTGGCGTAATGGCCGGACATTGGCGCGACGATTAAAACTTTAGGATCATTTCTTTTCGTGTTTCTTTTGAAATTGAGCAGCGTTCCAAAAGGCTTTTCAACAATAATATTTTCTTTTACCGAAATTCTTTTTCTATCAATGATTGTTTGTTTAAGTCCGAATTCAGGGCGTTCGAAACGTCTGGTCATACGCTCTATCATTGTGGCGTTTGCGCTTATCGCGCGTCCAAACTGTGTGTTTTCCAAAGACTTAAACGGGCCTTTCATTAAAGTACGCGTGAAATTGGCTTGTAAGCGCAGGGGGGTCATAAGCGCGTGCTTCAATTCATGGAGTTGGTAAAGCATTCTGATCCTCTTTGGGTGTTTTATCATCGGTGGATGGTGTATACACAGTAGATGCTTGTGCGTTTAGAGTGTTTTTGCACTGCACAATTTTATGACTATACCTTGTTGTTTTGTTTTATACAACAATGCATACGTCCATAGGGAAGATTAAATATAGAGGAATAATAAGATCGACAACTTGTTTCAAATGATTGCTGAAATTCACGCACAAATTATGGATGTGGAGCGGATTCCATATTTGATTGGTGCAATTTTTCTGGCGATGATTGCAGGGATGATCACAGGGCCAGTTGCGGGGAATGCCAATTCATTGTTGTGGGGGCTTTGTGATGTGTTGTTTGGCCGTATCGGGGATCGCATGGATCGTATAACACGTTCGCGCTCTGATCTCATGTTTCGTGGGTTTTTGTTTACGGCGGTGCTTTTGTTTTTGGCACTGTCTTTAAGCAAAGTTTTAGAAGGGCATAATATACCTTTCCTTGAGGTTGCTATCGTATCGGTGTGCCTGACCTCGGGCAGTGTCTGGTATATTATTTTGAGGCTCTATTTTGCATTGGATCAGCATGACAGTGTCGAAGGGGCTTATTATGGCTTATCACGATCCAGTCGAGTTGATTTGAACAGTACAGATGATTATGGCATTACGCGCGCAGGGCTTGCTTATGCGGCAGTGAGCTTTGATAAGGGGCTGGTTGCGCCTGCCCTTTGGTATCTGATTGGTGGGATGCCGATGTTGCTGGTTTATGTTGTTTTGTCTTTTACGGCATGGCGGTATGGTAAATGCGGATTTACAAAAGGATTCGGTTCTGTCCCGCTGGCGTTGGAAAAAATGATGGGGTTTATCCCGTCTTTATTCGCAGGTTTTTTATTCTCAGCTGCTTCGGGGGTGACGCCAACGGCAAAAATGCATCAGGCGATATTGTCATGGTGGGGCAGGAAAAATCGCGCCCCTTATGAAGAGGGCGGTACAGTCTTAAGTGCGATTGCATGGCCCTTGGAGGTCAGCTTGGGTGGCCCTGTTCAGGATATATCGGGCAGCAGTCTAACGAAGGTATGGATCGGGCCAAAGGGCGCAACCGCCAAGTTGGATCACAAGCATTTACAGCGCGGAATTTTCATTAATGTTATCGCACATTTGCTGTTTGTTTTGGCACTGCTTGTTGCCTATATATATGCGGGCAAGGTGCTTTGATAAAAAATTATGTAGTTTTTATATAGAAATGCTTGACTTTGTATGCCGTCTTCGACTATTTTTCCGCATCTGTCTTAAAGACTACAAGAATAATATAAGGAATTTGGCTATGAGCCGTCGTTGCATGATTACAGGAAAAGGCGTGATGAGCGGAAACAACGTTTCCCACGCACTAAACAGAACAAGACGTAAGTTTCTTCCCAATATTCAGGACATAGGCCTGTATAGCGAAGTACTAGATCGTTGGGTTAAGGTACGCGCAACTGCGGCCGGTATACGCACCGTTGAGCATAAAGGTGGGTTCGATGCGTATTTGCAGAATACGGCGTCAATGAAACTTGATCCTGTTCTTCGCCCGATCAAAGCACAAGTCGAAGCGGCTTTGGCGGCTTAATTACAGTTTTTAATATGTTCAGGTCGTTTGTTTCGATTTCTACATGTTATAAATAGAGAAGATAACCCGCTGTTATTGGCGGGTTTTTTTATGTTTTAAATAGGCTGGACATATTTTGATGCTTGATTATCCAAAATTTTCGTTTGATATTACGGCGCGTGATGAAAAGTCACAGGCGCGAGTTGGTTCTTTGAAAACGCCACATGGCACGATTCAAACACCGAATTACATATTTTGCGGGACGAAAGCCACGGTTAAGAATGTTTCTCCGTGTCAGTTGAAAGAAGCAAAAACCGATATTATTCTCTCTAATACCTATCATCTTATGCTGCAACCTGGTGCAGACTTGGTTGAAAAGATGGGAGGACTTCATAAATTTATGAATTGGAATGGTCCGATGTTGACAGACAGCGGTGGGTTTCAGGTGTTTTCTTTAGGTGAGGGGACGATGGCTAATGAGATTAAGGGTAAGAATAATAAGGGGCATAATAACAGAAATCTTGTTTCGATCTCTGAAGAGGGCTGCGTTTTTAAATCCTACGTGAATGGCCAAACAATTAAGCTGACCCCTGAATATTCAATGGAAGTTCAGCGAAAATTAGGGGCTGATCTTTTGATGCAGTTTGACGAATGCACACCGTATCATGTTGATAAGGATTATACCGCACGCTCTATGGAGATGTCTTTGCGGTGGGGTGACCGTTGTTTGGCGGAATTCGAGCGTCACGATAATGGTGCGCAGGCCGTCTATGGGATTGTGCAAGGCGGTGTGTATGAGGATTTACGTAAATTTTCTGCGCAATACACATCGGATCGTCCGTTCTTTGGCACGGCAATTGGCGGGTGTTTAGGTGGTAGCGATGCGGAAATGTATGATGTTGCCTCTGTTTCTATGTCGCATGTGCATCCAGATCGCCCAGTACACTTTCTAGGTATCGGTAAAATAAAGGACGTTTTTACCTTTGTACGTCTTGGGGTCGATACATTCGATTGCGTTATTCCGACGCGTTTGGCACGTCACGGTTCTGCTTTTGTGAAAGGTGAGCAAAAGGAAACCATTAATCTTAAAAACGCCCGCTACCGTGAGGATGAAAGCCCTTTGGATGAGCATATTGGTATTCCTGCGTCACAAAATTTTTCAAAAGCGTACATTCATCATTTGTTAAAAGCGCACGAATTGCTTGCCACACAAATTTTAGCACAGCATAATATTGCGACGATGAATATGCTGATGCGCGAAGTGCGCGACGCGATTGTTAATTCGACCTTAGATTCCTTAGAAAAGGAATGGTTGGGAAATTTAAAATAAATAGAAAATTTTTAAAGAGAATTAACGAATTTATTGTATCATCGTGTTCTTGTTCATACCCAGAGGATTTGACGGTAATGGCACTGAAATATAACGAAAATGAGCATTGGGCAAAACTTTTGCCGATATTAGAGGATCATACAGCATGGTATCACATGCTGGTTCAGTGTCTCTTCTATCCGGAAAATATGGATCTGATGCATCAACTGAAAAAGCCAACATCTTTTTCTCAATGGGTGGTTTATGCCAATCGCGAGAAAGATATCCAGCCTGAAATTGTTGAAAAGCTGAGTGCTGTGCATGCTGATCTATTCAAAGTTGTGGACGTGCTTATTTACAACATGAAAGAGACGCGTGAGAAGCCGTCTCATAAAGATTTTCAGAAATTTTTAACCAATTACGAAGAGTTCTTATTTTATATTCGCCGTTTGGAAAAAGATTTGCTTCAAGATGGCAGTGGCTATGATCCTCAAACAGGGTTGCGTAGCAAGAATATGCTTTATGTTGATATTAAACGTGAATTGGAACGTTTGGAACGCCAAGGGAAAAGTTTTTGTATCGCATTTATGAGGCTTGATAATTTCCAGCTTATTCGTCAGGACACGCCGTATGATGAGCGTGGTGGCTATGTTAAGCTGATTGCTGGTCTCATTAAATTAAGTATACGCTCTTTTGATGATGCCTATTACATGGGAGGAGACGAGTTTGTTTTAAGCTTGAAGCAAACCCATATTTCCGGCGGTATAACAGCATTGGAGCGTTTAAGACGAGAGTTGGAAGAACAAAATGTGATGCTTCAACTTGAGGAAGGAAAAGGGGAGATACCCCTGAGTATGTCTTGTTGTATTGCAGAACCTGTCGGCGGTGATGACGTCAATGATCTTCTTAAGAACTTGCGTGCGGATCTCAAAAATGCAAGACATAAAAAAACAGATACTGTGCTTGAGTATCACGAGCTTAGCCCTTTGCAGCGCTATGTTCAGGACGAAAGTAGGTAGGTTTTCCCCACGGCAGTATACTGATGAATGTAAAGTGAGCATATGGTAGTTGGTGACAATTTTAATTTTGAAAGACTCTTTAATGCATCACCCATTCCCAGGGTTGTTGTTATGGTTGTTGATGGTGTCCCGTCGCATGTTTTACAGGTTAACGCTCTGGCTCTGGAATATTTCCATTGTAAAAAAGAAGCCGTTTTAGACCACCGTATTCAAGATTTCATGGATACAGATAATGCACGTCATTTTGAACAATCTTTTGAGGTGTGTCTTTCAAGAAAACGTACTGTTATGATTCAGTCTTTGCCGACAATACCGGGAAGACTTAAGGTTTATGGGTTTTGGGTTACGCCTGTTTTAGATGATAATAATGAGGTTATTTATCTGGAAATAATGGGGCAACTTGATGGGCGCGATCAATCTATCTTGCAAAGAGAGCGCGATGACGCAATTTCCTTGCTTGCGTCTATTTTTGAGGTCAGTGAAGTTGGTATTATTGTATCAGATGATAGCGGGAATATCGTTCGGGTGAATGATAGTTTTATACGGACTTATGGCTGGGCCAGAGATGAGATTATAGGTAAAGAATTTACGACACTGGTTAGTGAAGATGAAAAAGAGCGCACCCGTGTTAATCATAAGAAATTTATCAGTGTTGGAGTGCGCAGTACGGGTGAATCAAAAATTTTACGCAAAGATGGCGGTGTTGCAAATGTGTTGTTTACATCGGCAACTTTAAAACTTAGCCAGAATAGAAAATTTCTTGTTACGACAATGATGGATATTACATTGCGCAAACAGATGGAGCAATCATTGCGTTTTGCGAAAGATCAGGCAGATACAGCCAACCATGCAAAATCTACGTTTTTGGCGAATATGAGCCATGAGTTGCGTACACCTCTCAATGCTATTATCGGATTTTCGGAATTGATGAAGAACGAGACCTTTGGCGCAATTGGTAATGATAAGTATAAGGAATATCTCGGTGATATCCATATGAGTGCAGAACACTTGCTGGATATTATTAATGAGGTTTTGGATATGTCTAAAATCGAGGCAGGCCGCATTGAGTTGCTTGAGGATGATTTTGATGTCCATGATATGATCGTGTCTGTTTCACGTATGCTTAGCTCTCGTGTTTTTTCTAGTAATATTGAAATTGTACGGGACATCAGTGACGAAGTTTTGGTTGTTCATGCGGATTACAGGTTGATTAGGCAGGTTATTATTAATCTGATGTCAAATGCGATTAAATTTTCCCCCCAAGGATCACAAATTCGGGTTTCTACAAAATTTCTGAAGGATGGCGACCTGCAAATCGCAATTAAAGATGAGGGACAGGGAATTTCGGAGGAAAAAATAAGCACGGCTTTAGAGCCTTTCGGGCAGGTCAATGATACCCCTGAAAAACGTATTTCCGGTCAGCAAGGAACGGGATTGGGGCTGCCCTTGGCCAAGGCTATGGTTGAATTGCACGGCGGTATCTTCGAATTGGAATCTGAACTGGGCGTGGGCACGGTGGTGCGATTTACAATACCTGCCAGTAGGGTTAAATCTTAATTCTAAACCAACAATAACAAATTCTCTTGCACCATCTTCTTTCCGCTTTTATGATGCTTGTTCAGAAATATTGAATAGGAATCCATGATATGTCTAATCTTGAACAACGTTGTGTAGAAGCTGGTTTGAAAATGACAGGTCAGCGGCGGGTTATTTTACAAGTTTTGGGCACTGCGGATGATCATCCGTCTGTCGAGGATGTTTATGACCGGGCGAAGGCTCTGGATTCATCTATTAGTATAGCCACAGTTTATAGAACGCTTAGCCTTCTTGATGAGATGGAATTGGTTGTGCGCCATGAATTTCAAGAGGGTTATTCCCGTTATGAAGTGAATTCAGAGCACCATCATCACCTTGTTGACCTTGAGACGGGGCAGGTTATCGAATTTCAAAATGAAGAACTTGAAAAACTAAAAGAAAAAATTGCCCGTGATCTTGGTTACGAACTGATTGACCACCGTCTTGAGCTGTATGGAAAAAAACTTAAAAGTGAGAAGTAATGCTATGTCCTGTAATATACCGATACAAAAGGGTGTGAAAAAAGCCGCGGACTGTAAATGTTATGGTGCGGTGATGCGTGCCTATGGTGGCCTTATTGATGCGGGAGAGCCGGAGAAAACTGCGCTGGAAGCGGCTAAAATAATTTATGGCTATCATCACCCTGAGGACTCCGCGTTAACGCAGGCCTTGACGGTTGAGCGTTGGACGAATGAAAAGAGCCTCCATTAGCCATGTATGAGGAAGAGGCACGTTTGCCTGTCCATTTATGGATAGAAGCACAGTTAAAGCCGTTGAATGATCGTGGTATATTCTATTATATCCAGCAGCGCGGAGAGCGAAATACGGGCACTGTTCTTTTGAAGATTAATAGCTTGTCAGGGCCTTGCAATCTTTTGATACAGCAACGTGATCTGGATGGTAAATTGGGGTGGATGCATGCTTTGCGAAAAGAACAGGTTGAAGAACATGACGCAGACCAGTATATTCAGCGCGCAATCTCTCGTGATCCTGATTTATGGGTGATTGAAATTGAAGATCGGGACATGAATAATCCTTTTGAAGGCGATATTATTTCCTGAATAAACAAGAATAGAAAGAACTTAAAATGAAAAATATTTTTAGATTGATGGTTTTGCTTATCGCTGGTGCGGCTCTTAACGCATGTTCCAGTACTCTTGATGGCGCAGGGCGCGATATCTCTAAAGTCGGTGATAAAATCCAACAAACATTTTAAGCTGCTTTGCGTAGTTAAGGGACATACTTGATGTCTGCATTATCCAAAATCATAGAAAGCCGCAGAACGTTCGGCATTATCTCGCACCCTGATGCGGGTAAAACCACGCTGACTGAAAAGCTGCTGTTGTTTGGTGGTGCAATCCAAATGGCAGGTATGGTCAAGGCAAAAGGTGCCCGTCGTCGCGCACGTTCAGACTGGATGAAGGTCGAGCAGGAACGCGGGATTTCAGTGACATCTTCTGTTATGACATTTGTGAATGATGGTATTACCTATAATTTGCTGGATACGCCCGGGCATGAAGATTTCTCTGAAGATACGTATAGAACACTAACCGCGGTGGATAGCGCGATTATGGTGCTGGATTGTGCCAAGGGGATTGAGAAACAAACCCTTAAACTGTTTGAAGTCTGTCGCCTGCGAGATATTCCGATCATTACGTTCATCAATAAAATGGACAGAGATGGGCAAGACCCGTTTGATCTTCTGGATGAAATTGAAGAAAAACTTGCGCTGGAGATTGTACCGGCAAGTTGGCCGATTGGTATGGGGCGCGATTTCAAGGGGTGTTATAACTTATTGGAAGATAAGCTGGTCTTGTTTGAGCGTAGCAAAGGCGAGGCCTTAAGCGCGGCGATTGAATGTTCAGGGTTGGATGATCCTAAAATTGATGAGCTATTGCCTGCGGATGTGGTGGCAACGTTACGTGAAGAAGTTGAAATGGTGCGCGGTGTTTTTCCAGCGTTCGATATAGAGAGTTTTCTAAAAGGCGGTATGACTCCGGTATTCTTCGGCAGCGCGGTGAATAATTTCGGTGTACGTGAGTTACTGGATGGCTTGGCTAAATTTGCGCCGTCTCCATGTTCACAAACGACGCAATCCAGAGAAATTAAGCCCGACGAACCCAAAGTCACAGCCTTTGTTTTTAAAATTCAGGCAAACATGGATCCGAAGCATCGTGATCGTATTGCTTTTACACGTGTATGCTCGGGAAAGTTCCGTAAGGGGATGAAGCTCAAGCATCTACGTTCGGGCAAAATGTTAACAATGCATTCGCCGCAATTATTTTTGGCGCAAGATCGTGAAGTCGCGGAAGAAGCGTATGCGGGTGATATTATCGGCTTGCCGAATTATGGTGGTTTGCGGATTGGGGATGCGTTGACCGAGGGCGAGGAACTTGTCTTTACAGGCATACCAAGTTTTGCCCCTGAATACATGCAACGTGCCCGTGCGGAAGACCCATTAAAAGCCAAGCATTTGGGTAAAGCGTTAGAGCAATTGGCCGAGGAAGGCGCAGCACGCGTATTTAAACCCTATAGTGATCCTGATTGGATCGTTGGTGTTGTCGGGCCGCTGCAATTTGAAGTGCTGCGTGATCGTATTCGTAGTGAATATGATATTCCGGTGAAATTCGAGGTGACAAGCCTTTATACAGCGCGTTGGATTTCATGCGAAGATAGCTCTATGCTGAAAAAATTTATTGATGCGAACCAAGTGGCCATTGCCAAAGACCATGATGGCGACCCTGTTTTTTTAGCACGTAATGCGTGGCATTTAAGTGACGCAGAAGAAAAATACAAAGAGATTAAGTTTGATGCGACTAAATAGCTATTTTTTTGCATTTCCTCTTGAATTATTCCGGATAAAGTGAGAAAAAGGACGAAATTAGTCCTGTATGGTGTTTTATGCTTAAGATTACAAGAATGTCTGATTATGCTGTGGTTGTGTTGGTAGAGCTGATGCAAACGAAATCTTGCATGAGTGTATCTGGCTTAGCGCAGGAAATGAAACTGACCGAGCCAACAATTTCTAAAGTGTTGAAAGCCTTGGTGCAGGCAGGAATTGTTATCTCAAGGCGTGGTTCTAATGGTGGATATTCTTTGGCTGCTTCGCCGCAAGATATCTCTGTTGAACAAATCATTAACGCGATTGACGGCCCAATTGCGATTACAGATTGCGCCAATGGGAATGAGCCTGACTGTGTTTTAAGCGATGTTTGTTCTATACGCGGACGATGGGATGGTGTGAATACTGCTATTCGAGGTGTGCTGAGTAATGTCACACTGGCTGATATGGCCGGTGGGATGCATAATAAAGAAAAGGAACAGCGTCACTATGGCAGCTACTGATGAAACAATTGCACAAGTTAATGCGCTGTCTGGTGTTTACGAGGCGGGCTTTGTTACCGATATTGAAACAGAAAAGGCACCAAAAGGGCTGAATGAGGATATTGTACGCTTTATTTCCGCGAAGAAGGAAGAACCGCAATGGATGCTGGATCGCCGTTTAAAGGCCTATGCGCATTGGTTGAAAATGCCCGAGCCGACATGGGCAAAGGTTGATTTCAAGCCAATAAATTACCAAGATTCCTACTATTATGCCGCGCCAAAATCTATGGAGAATGCGCCGGAATCTCTGGATGATGTTGACCCTATTTTGTTGGAGACCTATTCAAAGCTGGGTATCCCATTGCGCGAGCAAGAAATTCTTGCGGGGGTAAAAAACCGTACACCTGTTGCTGTGGATGTGGTGTTTGATTCCGTGTCCGTTGCTACGACGTTCAAAAAAGAGCTTAGAAAACATGGTGTTATTTTTTGTTCCATTTCGGAGGCGATAAAAGAGCATCCTGATTTGGTGAAAAAATATATGGGCTCTATTGTGCCATATTCGGATAATAAGCACGCCTGCCTGAACAGTGCCGTTTTCACAGATGGCAGCTTTGTCTACATTCCGCCGGGTGTGCGTTGCCCAATGGAACTATCAACCTATTTCCGTATTAATGAGCTGAATACAGGGCAGTTTGAACGCACATTGATTATCGCGGATAAGGGCTCTTACGTGTCATATCTGGAGGGTTGCACCGCGCCGATGCGTGATGAGAACCAACTCCACGCCGCAATTGTTGAACTGGTTGCCCATGAAGATGCGGAGATCAAATATTCCACCGTTCAAAATTGGTATCCGGGTGATCCTGAAACGGGTAAGGGCGGGATTTATAATTTCGTAACCAAGCGAGGCCTGTGCGAAGGCCGCAATTCCAAGATCAGTTGGACGCAAGTGGAGACAGGCTCGGCGATTACATGGAAATATCCATCTTGTATCCTAAAGGGTGATAATTCGGTGGGGGAGTTTTATTCCGTTGCCATCACAAACGGCAGGCAGCAGGCCGATACAGGCACGAAAATGATCCATATCGGCAAAAACACCACCAGCCGTATTATCTCTAAGGGGATCAGTGCAGGGCGCAGCAATAATACCTATCGCGGCGTTGTTAAAATTATGCCCAATGCGGATGGCGCAAAGAATTTCACGGTGTGTGACAGTTTGCTTATCGGCGATCAATGCGGCGCGCATACCGTGCCTTATATCGAAAGCCGTAATCAAAGCGCGAGTTTAGGGCACGAAGCCACAACCTCAAAAATCTCCGAAGATCAGCTATTCTACTGCATGCAACGCGGCTTAAGTGAAGAAGATGCCATTGCCCTTATTGTAAACGGCTTCGCCCGCGAAGTGATGCAGCATTTACCCATGGAATTCGCCGTTGAGGCGCAGAAGCTAATTGCGATTAGTCTGGAAGGGAGTGTTGGGTGATGTTCAAGCTTTCAATATTAGTTCTTATTTCTGCATTTTTTGACGAAAAAGAACGTAAGCCTCTTATATTCTCTATGTGTTTGTTTCTATTCGGTTTATTTATATTTTTTGCATTAAATAGCTGGATGGAGCGAGAGTAAATGTTCATGATGGTGATTGGTATAGTCGGGGCGATGATATGCGTGGTTGCATATGTGCTGATTATTATTGAGCGGATTGATCCGAAGGGTGTGGCATATTGCGCGTTGAACGGTGTTGGTGGGGTTTGTTTATTGATCTCTATTGCTGCGGAATATGATGTTGGTGATACGGGTGGATTGTTGGTTGAGGTATGCTGGATTGCGATTTCAATCTATGGCGTGATTAGGGCGCGCAAAAGAGGGGCGCAGAATGGCTAAAGACACAGGGTTACTAATAGAGCGCGGCATCCATTATGTTGTAATGATATTTACAATCGGGCTTATAGTTTTTGGAATTATATTTGCTTATAATACGATTATTACGCCTGATGCAGGTGTAAATACAGATGTTGCCGCGATGGCGAAGAGTGACAATAAGGATAAAAAAGGTGTGGCTAAGCAATTGCCGGACTTTATAGTTGATAAAATGAAACCAGATGAATTGGGACAATTAAAACCATGATTGAGATTAAAGATTTACATGCTTCCATCGAAACAGATGAAGGTGAAGCCAAGGAAATTATTAAGGGGCTGAACCTGTCTATTCCTGCGGGTGAGGTGCATGCCATAATGGGACCGAATGGCGCAGGTAAATCTACGCTGGCCTATATTTTGGCAGGACGTGATGATTATGACGTGACGGGTGGCATGGCGACATTGGATGGACAAGATTTACTTGATCTTGCACCGGAAGAGCGTGCGGCAGCAGGATTATTCCTTGCATTCCAATACCCTGTTGAAATTCCAGGTGTGAATATGAGCATGTTCTTGAAAACTTCCATTAATGCGATCCGCAAGCAACGCGGCGAGGACGAGCTGGACGCGCTTGGCATGCTAAAATTGATTAAGGCGAAAACCAAAGAGCTGGGCATTGCCGATGACATGATGAAACGTGCGGTTAATGTTGGATTCTCCGGCGGTGAGAAAAAGCGTAACGAAGTCCTGCAAATGGCGATGTTAGAGCCTAAATTCTGTATTCTTGATGAAACGGATTCAGGCCTTGATATTGACGCACTTAAAATCGTTGCTGAGGGCGTTAATCGTCTACGCGCCGAGAATAGATCTTTCCTCGTTATTACGCATTATCAACGTTTGTTGGATTATATTAAGCCTGATGTTGTGCATATTATGGCTGACGGTAAAATCATCAAAAGCGGTGGCCCTGAGTTGGCTTTGGAATTGGAAGAAAAAGGCTATGCCGGATTTATCGGGAAAGCAGCATAATGAGTGCACTAGCCCTAAAACCAGAGAACTTGCCAACCCCAAAAGACGAGGATTGGAAATATACTAATCTTTCGCGGGCGCTTGGTGATTTGAAAAATGTGCCTGCGCAGGATGTACAGGAAATACTTATCCACAAGACCAGTGGAGAAGTCTGTGTTAAACCTGAGGATATCATGTGGAAAGGTGTTGAGGGACAGCATCAAAACCTGCGCCTGAAGATTGTTTTGGAGAAGGGCGCGCAGCTCACTCTGATTGAACGACACGTGGGCGACGGCGCATATTGGAAGAATATGAGCACCGAGATCACCCTTGGTGCGAATGCACGGTTAAATCATATCCGTATTCAAGAAGACAGTGCGGAGTCTATCCAAACCAACATGGTGCATATCACGATGGAGAGGGATGCTTATCTGAATAGTTTTTCTTTGAATATGGGCGGAAAGCTGACTCGTCACGATATTCACATGGTGTTGAACGGCAGTAATATTGATTGCTCGCTGAATGGTGTGACTTTGTTAAAGGGTAACCAGCACGGCGACACGACGATCTTGATGGAGCATACTGCCCCGCATTGTTTGTCTAATCAGTTTTATCGCACGATATTGGATGATGCCGCACGTGGCGTATTTCAAGGCAAGGTCCATGTGCATCAAGCGGCGCAGAAAACCGATGGCTATCAGCTTTCCAATACGTTGTTACTCTCCCCGAAAGCAGAGATGGATACGAAGCCGGAGCTGGAGATTTACGCAGATGATGTGAAATGCTCGCATGGTGCAACCACGGGGCAGCTGGATGAAGCGCCTTTGTTTTACCTACGCTCCCGCGGCCTGAGTGAAGCACAAGCGCGTATGTTGCTTGTGCAAGCTTTTGTGGATGAAGTTGTGGATAAGGTTTCGGACACCGCGCTCCATGACGAGATTAAGGAAAAGGCAGGGCGTTGGTTGGAAGCCGCCTTGAAATCAGATGACTAATATTCAATCTCCATGGCGCAGTGATTTTCCGGCATTGTCGAAAACAATGAATGGCAAGCCTTTGGCTTTTCTTGATAGTGCCGCCAGTGCACAGAAGCCGCAATGTGTTATTGATGCGATGAATGATGTTTTGACGGGTGGTTATTCAAATATCCATCGCGGTCTTTATGAGATTTCACAAAATCTTACACAGAGTTTTGAAGATGTACGTAAGAAAATTGCGCAATTTATCGGGGCGCAGAGTGAGAAGAATATCGTTTTCACTCGTAATGCGACCGAGGGGATTAATCTCGTCGCGCAGAGTTGGGGGCGTAGTGCTCTTAAAGCTGGTGATGAGATCATTATCACCGAGATGGAACATCACGCTAATATCGTGCCGTGGCAACTTCTGGCTGATCAGATAGGCATTATTGTTAAAGTTGTGCCTGTAACGGATGGCGGGGTGCTTGATCTTGATGCATTTCAATCTTTGTTGTCGGATAAAACTAAATTGGTGTCTTTTGTTGAAATATCGAATGCTTTGGGGACGATAAACCCTGTTACGGATATTGTTCAAATGGTTCGGAAGTTTAACGCCGATATCAAAATCCTTGTTGATGGATCGCAGGGTGTTGTTCATCGTGCGGTTGATGTTACCGCGATGGATGTGGATTTTTACGTTTTCACGGGGCATAAGCTGTATGCGCCGAGCGGGATTGGCGTGCTGTACGGTAAGTATGACGTGCTGGATTCTATGCCGCCTTATCAAGGTGGTGGCGACATGATAGAGCGTGTAAGCTTCAAATCTGGTATAATATACCGTGAGGCACCGTATAAGTTTGAGGCGGGAACACCGGCCATTGTCGAGGTAATTGGCCTTGGTGCGGCTGTGGATTATCTTGTGGATAACTCTATGGATAAAATTGCGGCGCATGAGGCTGAATTGTTGAAATATGCGACAGAGGCGATACAAGGTGTTGCTGGTTTAACGTTGCATGGCACTGCGGGTTTAACGCAAAAGGCAGGTATCCTCAGCTTTACGATGGATAATGCCCACCCCAGTGATATTGGTATGGTGCTGGATCAATGCGGTGTTGCAGTGCGCACAGGACATCATTGTGCGATGCCCTTAATGGAAATCCTAGGGCTGAATGCGACGGCGCGCGCTTCCCTTGCGATGTATAGCGAACAGAACGATGTGGACGCGCTTATCAATGGATTGAATAAAGTAAATGCGTTGTTTGGGTAGGTAGAGTTTTATGAGGCGATTTCTGATTATTGTAACGCTAATTCTTGGCGCGGGGTACATGGCATATGAGAGATTTATTGATTATGCTGTTGCTTTAAATGAAGAAAAATGTGTTGTGGCAATGTCAAAAAATGATACATTCAGCACAAATAGTAATGAAATTTGTGGCTGTGTTTCGGGGTTTGTTCGAGAAAATCCTTTCTTTGATAAAGAGAGTATGGATTTTAAAGTTAAGTTTGGGGCGCGCCTTAAAAACTGTTTGGATGCGCATGTTTCTAAATATGGTTTAAAGCAATGTGATGATTTGAAGATTCAAATACGGCAGCGCTATCACCGCAATTTGGATTGTAAGTGCTTTGGTGAAGCTGTTATTGATATTGCTGTGAATAGTTGGTCTATAGGGACCGATATTGCGGCAAACAAGAAAGTATTGGGTGCTGATATTTTGAAGCATTGTATGAAATAAAATATAATTAAATTCTTTGAGAGTAATGAGATGTTATTATTTAAAGTGTTATTTGTTGTTGTAGCCTTGAGCATCGGCTTAATCGTGTTCAATAGCATGTACGGAGATAACTTTTTGTTTTCTGCTATTAAGTCGAGAATATCGTTTACATCCGATGAAAGTTTCTCTGCAAAAGAAACAGTATATGACGAGAATTGTTTGCCACAGAAATATATCGGAAATAAGTATTTTGAAATTAAAATACCCGCCGGATTTTGTGGTTGTTTGGAAGATGGAAAAGACGCAATTAGTCAGAGTGAAAAATCTGGTAAAATAATAGAGGGTGAAGCGTTCACATCTATGTGTATTGACGTGTATTATAAAGTGCCTTTTTTGGCACAATGTAAAAACATTAATAAAAAACTTTCTAAATCTAAAAAAGAAAGTCGGCTGGATTGTTCATGTTTTGCACGTAAAGTGAATGCCTTATTATCTGGGACTATTGCAAGTGATTTCAGTATGGAAACACCCCATAAAATTATAGATAGTTTTATGGATGCCGATGATGTTAATGCGGGGCTTGACCGTATGAAACAGAGTATGGATCTTAATGTTGGTGGTTCGCAATCCAAACGTCCTATATATTCTGTGCCTCAAGGTGTTATCACTTCGTGTATGAAGCATAAATAGATGAGAAGAAGTAAAAATGATGGAAAATAAAGTAGACGATAATTTGGATAACTTGGCTGAACCACCGCATGTTGAGGCAACGCGAGATCATGCCTTGTGGCCGCTGATATTAAAGGGATTGAAGGAAATTTATGATCCTGAAATTCCAGTTAATATTTATGAGCTAGGTTTGATTTATAAGGTTGATATTTTGCCGGAGCTAGAAAACGGTTTGTGTGATGTGGAGGTGAAGATGTCGTTGACATCGCCTGCCTGTCCGGTTGCGCAGGAAATGCCGAGCTGGGTTCAGGGCGCGATTCTGCCTATTAAAGGGGTTCGTGGATGTGATGTGGAAATCATCTGGGAGCCACAATGGAATCCGTCAATGATGGCTGAAACGGCAAAAATGCAACTGAATATGTTTACGTAAGAGGTCATATATCATGCAAGTACCAATACAAATCACAGAAA
The DNA here is from genome assembly GCA_002401695.1 of Alphaproteobacteria bacterium. Taxonomy (GTDB): domain Bacteria; phylum Pseudomonadota; class Alphaproteobacteria; order Micavibrionales; family Micavibrionaceae; genus UBA1672. Next base: position 22,950 of record NVTV01000001.1, on the reverse strand, counting down.
CAGCTGCCGTGCAGATACAAGCCCTTTTGGACAAAGCACCAGAGGGGACAGAAGGCGTGCGCTTAACTGTAAAAGCCACGGGGTGTTCCGGTAATAGTTACCAAATGGAGTATGTCAGCGCGGATGATGATTTATCCAAGGATGAAAAATTTGAAGAAAACGGTGCTAGCATTTACATTCCAAAGATATATTCGTGGATGTTATTCGGTACGGAAATTGACTACATCACGGATGAACTTGGCAATACGCGCTTTGATTTCATCAATCCCAATGAGACGGGCCGCTGTGGTTGCGGTGAGAGTTTTCACGTCGGTGGAGATTTACCCTCTAACTCTTAGGATACGATTGCGCTAAGTGATTTTTCAACTACACTTGAATCTGCACCATCTTCATGGGGGAGGGTGGATAATAATTGCCGCCACTTTTTTGCGCCTGGTAGCCCTTGAAATAATCCAACCATATGCCGCGTTATCGATTTTACTGGTGTCTTAAAGTCCGCCATTTGCCGTTCTATATAAGGAACCATAGCGCGGGCAATATCGATGCGTTCCATAGTATTTGTATTATCAAAGATCGCTTTTTCTAATCCTGCCAGAATGTACGGGTTTTGATAAGCTTCGCGGCCCAACATTGCGCTATCGAGTGTTTCTAAATGCCCCTGCACATCTGCAACGGTTTTAATATCCCCGTTAACAGCGATATTAAGTTTCGGGTGCGCGGCTTTTATTGCACCAACGCGCTTATAATTTATTTCTGGAACGGTACGGTTTTCTTTAGGACTGAGGCCTTGTAGCCATGCTTTGCGAGCATGGATAATAAATGTTTCGCATCCGGCATCTTGGACGGTCTCTACAAATGTATTGAGGAATTCATAGGAATCATGCTCATCAATACCAATGCGGCATTTGATGGTGACAGGAATCTTGACGGCCTTTATCATTGCTTCAATTGCTTTTGCAACGGTGTCAGGCTCTTTCATTAATATAGCGCCGATTTTACCTTTTTGCACACGATCACTGGGGCAACCGCAATTAAGGTTTATCTCGTCATAACCATTATCTTCGCCCATCTTTGCGCAAGTGGCTAAATCTACGGCATCTGATCCGCCGAGTTGAAGTGCTATCGGATGCTCTGCATTATCAAAGCGTAAAAACCGTTCATTATCACCGTGAATCAGCGCCCCCGTTGTCACCATTTCGGTATAGAGCAACGCATTTGGCGATATAAGGCGATGGAAATACCGGCAATGGCGATCTGTCCAATCCATCATGGGTGCTACGGATAATTTTATCATTACAATGGGCTCTATTTAATTGATTTTATTTGTTTTTCAGAGGCTTTTTAGCAAATTATTATATAATATTCTACAAAAATATCTGTGTAAGCGTATGTATGGCTTAAAGTAGCTTTTGAAAAGTGGCTAAGTTTGACAGAATATCCGTATTACCTTATTATCAAGAAAAAATATTTGTATTGGGTAGGGTTTATTTATGAAAATAGAAGCGGATTTCTCTGGGGCAGCTGACAAGCCATTTGAATTAACAGAAGAAGAGCGTGCAATGATTGATGGGGCCTTGTCTCGTTATTTGCACATGGATGAAGCAGATCGCGCTGTTCTAATTAATGATATTGAATTAACCGGCGGGTTTCGCCAGTTTGGCTATGGGTCTTTGATTGGTGATCCATCTTCCGAGAATGATAAGGAATATGGCGGCGTTGCACCGGGCTGGGAAAAAGGTGCTTTCTGTAAGGATAGGCATTATCGCGGTACGCCTGAAAGCCTTGGTGTTACGATGGGGGCGTTACCAACAGAAGACGGTACGGGCGGTCTTCCTGGGGTTATTCAAGAGATTAATGCTGGTAGTGATGACGGCAACTTTGCAAACAGAGTTCTAAAGAATATCAAAGATTTTGCTTTGCGTGAGACATCTTTAAATCCGATATATGAATATAAAGTGATTGATGTCGAGACGACGAGACATGGGACAGTAAAAGGCTTGGTTTGTGCTGCTGATCCTAAAAACCCACTTTATCTAGGGCGTGATGGTGAGACTTTAACCATAGAGGAAAAAGCCGCTATTATTGCGACATCAAAGGGTGTTCCAGGAGCAAGCCCGCGAAACACCGGAATGGCATATTGGCGTGATCATGTTAAATGTTGTGAGCTTGGCGGCTTTGAGCCAGACGAAAATATCCAAAAGCTTGTTGGCTTGGCCGAAGTTTATCGCGCGCAATTAGAGCACGATGACCCTAAATTATTTGCTGAACTTGTGGCCATTGAAGCGAAGAATGCTCCTGCTGGTGCTAAGGAAGGCGTAACATATGCTGATCCTGTTTATGATGTTGCAATGGTTTCTGCTTCTGCAGATCCAAGACGCGTGCTAGATTTACGTAATGGTGCAATTAGCAGTGCAGATCTGCTTACAGATCCGCTTAGTTCAGCAGATATACGCCAGATTAATGTTCTTAAGACCGAGTTAGAAGCACCAACAATGCACTAATAGGGCATTTTCCGTTACGCGAGGTATTTATTATGATTGGACTGGTTGTTGTAGGCTTGGATGTTCTGCCCGAAGCAATGCTTATTGCATTACAATGTATGATCGGCAAGCAAGATAAAGTTGTTGCTGTTCCTCTTGCGCCTAGTGAAGAAGCAGATGGTCAACGTCAGGCGATTTTAAAGGCTGTTGAACTTGCCGATGATGGGGATGGCGTTTTAGTCTTTGTTGATAGCATGGCTTCTCCCGCTGGATATTTGATGCTTTCCATTATGGAACAAGCAGATGTTGATGTTATTGGCGGTGTGAATTTGCCGATGTTGTGTAAAGTTATAGAACTGAGACATGAATCTTCTGTTGAAGATCTGGCTAAGCTTGCGAGAGACGAGGGGCGTAAGGCCATTACGTGGCGCACTCCTTAAGTTTTATGCTTCGTTCAAAGTCTTTAAATTGTTTGCTATGGCGTTATTCACTTGATTCATGCGGCATTATTTATCATAAAATAGGGACGATGCGACTCATATATTTAAAAAATCTGGTTTTTATGTCTGTTCTTGCCCTTGGTATCATTTCCATGGGTGGGGTTTCTTATGCCGAACAGAACCAAATTTTCAGTAATAGCGGGTTAAAGATTCCTCGTTTTGTTTCTCTATCCAATAATAAAACCAATGTTAGGGTCGGACCGGGACAAAAATATCCTGTAAAATGGGTTATAAATAGAAAATCTTTGCCTGTTGAAGTTATCCTTGAATTTGATCATTGGCGGAAGATAAAAGACCAAGAAGGTGCAGAAGGCTGGGTTTTTCACTCACTTTTATCAGGAAAAAGGACGGCTATTATTCTGGGTAACAATGCTGTCTCCGCGTATGAAAAACCCTTTGGCGAAAACACTAAAAAATCTCGTGTTTCCATGCACTTAGAACCTATGAGTGTGGTTGAAATAGAGTCCTGTGATGGTGCTTTGTGCGCGATCACAACATCAGGATTATCGGGATGGATAAAAAGAAAATCACTTTGGGGTGTTTACGAAACGGAAAATATTGATTAGAATCATATTCGTAGCGTTCGTTACGTATCTAAAATTCCTTCCACAACCTTATCAACAATTCTGTCTGTAGGTTTTATTCAAAATGTTTGCATTAACTAATAAGCCGGAAATGGGCGCCCGTTTCTATTCTGCCCTGATTCAACTTGCTGCGGATCATGAGCGCGGTATCGACAGCATGAAAGTGATTCAGCATATGGCTGGAGTCCTTGTGGAGACCTATTATATTTTCGAGGATTCCGATCAGGCGATGCAGGCCAGCTTCAAAAAGCTTTCAGGTTTACTGAATTGTCATCCTGCGCCGGGGATTCTTGCGCCTTATGCATTGCCCCCTGCACATATCATTGATTTCGAGACAGAGCGTGGCCGTCTTGCGGCGCGTGTGTTCTTTGAGGAGTGGCTCGATTGTAATTTTGAACTACACGATCTTATCCTGAATGTATTCCAGCATATTATTATTGGCTGGGAAGATATGGGCGTTCCGCGTGAAGAGACTCTTCGCTTGCTTATTGAATGTGTGAAAAAATGTATGGCCTTTGAAATTGCAGCGCAGGAATTATGCGACGTTTCTATTGAATATCAAGTCGGTCGTAAGGACTGGAGCGTAGGGGATTGTATCGCTGCCCTAAGTGGTGTTGCGGGGCGTCGCTTGGCGATTTCACTCAGCTCCTCCGAAGTTTGTGATTATTTCAGAGGCTCTGACTTGCCGGATAATCTTGATCGTATTGTTTATAATATGACACAAGAAGCCGTGCGCTTGGGCGTACCTGCGGGCAGTGATTGGCGTTTTGGCTTAGCGGCGAATGACACGCCGATTAATGCCCCCGTTGATCTTATCAGAGAGTTGGAACCGCGATGTTTGCGTTTCTTCCGTGCGATAGGACTAAACGGATCATACGATCAGGCAGTATCTTGTGCGAAAGCGGCGGGGCGTATGATTGCGGTGGCTTCGGGCGGTGATTTACCTGAAATCGAACCGGCAATTGCCAAGCCTCTGGCGATGTCTGCGATCACCGAAAGCTATAAGTTCGTTTGCCTTGATTTCGATATGGTGTCTTTCTAAGTTATTTTCGTACTAAATTACGACATCAACGCTTGCCCCCCTTGTCAGAACCTCGTATAAATCTCATTGAAATAAAAAGTAGCGAGAGACCATGACTTTTGTACAAAAACCCAGTTATTCATATGATGAAATAATTACCTGTGCGAACGGTGATATGTTTGGTGCAGGTAATGCGCAGCTTCCATTGCCGCCGATGTTGATGCTAGACCGCATTACGAATGTTTCCCTTGATGGTGGAGCGAACGGTAAAGGCGTTATCGAGGCGGAATTTGATATTCATCCTGACCTTTGGTTTTACAAGTGCCACTTTATAGGCGATCCGGTTATGCCCGGTTGTCTGGGATTAGACGGCTTATGGCAGCTTTTAGGTTTTTACCTTGGCTGGACTGGATCAAAAGGCGCTGGTCGCGCTCTTGGTGTTGGTGAGATTAAGCTTGCTGCTATGGTGACACCTGATGTTAAATTGCTTAAATACGTTGTCGACATTAAACGCGTTATGAAGGGTAAGCTGGTTCTTGGTATTGCTGACGGTACGATTTATGCCGATGGCGAAAAGGCTTACAGTGTAAAGGGTCTTAAAGTTGGATTATTCGATAATTCAGCCGCAGAATAAAGGAGTATAATATGCGCCGTGTTGTTATTACTGGAATTGGTATTGTTTCTTGTATTGGAACGAACGCAGGTGACGTTCTCACCTCTTTAAAAGTAGGTAAGTCAGGCATTACAGCCGCAGAAGGCTACGCCGAACTTGGCTTTAGATCTCAGGTACATGGAAAGCCTGATGTCGATCTTAAGGCATCTATTGATAAGCGTTTGTGGCGTTTTATGGGCGATGCGGCGGGTTATGTTCACCTTTCTATGGAACAAGCCATCGCAGATTCAGGTTTAGCTGATGAAGACGTTAGTAACGAGCGCACAGGTATTATTGTTGGTTCCGGCGGGCCATCAACACGGGCACAGGTTCTGGCGGCTGATGTTACACGTGAAAAGGGTGCAAAGCGCGTAGGGCCATTTGCTGTGCCAAAGGCGATGTGTTCAACAACTTCGGCGACAGCGTCTACGAATTTCAAGATTAAAGGCGTGAACTATACGATTTCATCGGCTTGTTCAACATCCGCGCATTGTATCGGAAATGCGACAGAGCTTATTCAATGGGGCAAGCAAGATGTGATGTTTGCCGGTGGCGGTGAAGAGCTGGACTGGACGTTGTCAGTTCTCTTTGATGCGATGGGTGCGATGAGTTCCAATTACAATGATACGCCGGAAAAAGCGGCACGTGCTTATGATGCCAATCGTGACGGCTTCGTGATTAGTGGCGGCGGCGGTATTGTCGTTTTAGAAGAATTGGAGCATGCTTTGGCACGTGGCGCAAAAATCTATGGTGAAGTCACAGGTTACGGCGCAACGTCCGATGGCCATGACATGGTTGCACCAAGCGGCGAGGGCGGTAAGCGCGCGATGCTGAAAGCTTTGGAAACTGTTACAACGCCCGTTACCTATATCAATACACACGGTACATCAACGCCTGTTGGCGATATTGGCGAGCTGGACGCGATCCGTGAAGTGTTCGGGGCATTGGACCAAGATATGCCGCACATCAGTGCGACGAAGTCTATGACGGGACATTCTTTGGGTGCGACCGGCGTTCAGGAAACAATATACAGCCTCTTGATGATGCAAAATGACTTTGTTGCGCCAAGTATCAATATTGAAACACTGGATGAAGGTGCAAAAGGTTTACCAATTGCGCGGGAACGCGTTGATAATGTAACGCATGAAACCATTATCTCTAACAGCTTTGGTTTTGGCGGCACAAATTGTAGTTTGGCGATCAGCCGCTATAAGGCTTAAGGAGATGAGTATCCCTTTTGATGATTTTATGAAAGTGGATGTTCGTGTTGGTACGATTATTGACGCTCAGGATTTTCCTGAGGCTCGAAAGCCGGCTTTTAAGCTGTTTATAGATTTTGGTGAAGAGATAGGGCAGAAGAAAACTTCGGCTCAAATCACGAAAAACTATTCTCGTGAAGAGTTGATCGGTAAGCAAGTGATGGCGGTTGTGAATTTTGAACCCCGCCAAATAGGGCCATTTATGTCAGAGGTTTTAACGCTTGGCGTTCCTGATGAAGATGGTGAAGTAATGTTAATGCAGCCAAGTGCGAATGTGCCAAATGGCGGACGTTTATATTAATAAGATAAAGATAGTGAAGGATAAGCATAGAATGAATGATCTGATGAAGGGTAAAAGAGGGCTTGTAATGGGCGTTGCCAATGACCACTCAATCGCATGGGGCATGGCCAGTGCATTGCATAAGTCAGGCGCAGAATTGGCCTTTACCTATCAGGGCGATGCGTTTGGTAAACGTGTTAAGCCTTTGGCCGCTAGTGTTGGTTCGGAGATCGTTATTGATTGTGATGCATCGAATGAAGATGATCTGGATAATGTATTTAATATTCTGGAAGAAAAATGGGGTAAAATTGACTTCATTATTCATGCGATTGCGTTTTCTAATAAGGATGAACTTCAAGGGCGTTATGTTGATACCAGCTTGGACAATTTTTTAATGACGATGCAAATATCATGTTTCTCTTTCACCTCTGTTATGCGCCGTGCAAAAGAGTTGATGACGGATGGCGGTTCCGCTGTAACATTGACCTATTATGGGTCGCAGAAAGTTATGCCTAATTATAATGTTATGGGTGTTGCGAAAGCTGCATTGGAAGCTTCCGTGCGCTATCTTGCCGCTGATCTAGGGCCTAGTGAAGACGGGAAATCTGGTATTCGTGTGAATGCGATTTCTGCAGGACCAATGCGCACCCTTGCCGGTGCGGTTATAGGTGGTGCACGCAAGACATACAAATACAGTAAACTTACAGCGCCGTTGCGTCGCCCCGTTGAGCTTGATGAGCTTGGTGGCACTGCACTTTATCTGCTTTCCGATCTATCAACTGCCGTAACAGGTGAAACGCATTATGTTGATTGTGGTTACAACGCGGTTGGCATGATTCCACATGATAAGATCGAAGAAATGGCGAGCTAAGTCCCCAAAAACCTAATGCACCACAAAGATGCCTTCTTTCAGAACATCTGGTGTATCACTGAAAAATCCATCAATGCCCCAGCTTTGCAGAAGGCGGGCTTGATCGGGTTCGTTTACGGTGTAGGCGAGGATTGGCTTTTCTAAGTCCATTATATCTTCAACTTGTTCACGGGTAACTGTTGCGGCATTGACGTTGATTGTTGAAATTTGCAAATACTTTACAAGATCTTCCCAATTCTCTGGCCACTTTTCAGGCAATAACAGACCGCGATGCCAATCTTCGGCTATATCTGCTGCTGTTTCCAGACTTACATGCTGGAAGGAGGATATAAGCAGGCGATCATGGTCGTCCCAAATGGTTGATAATAAATCGAGTGCAACCTCTGCGGTTTCTTTTTCACGGCCGGGGCAGGGCTTTATTTCTAAGTTCAGGCCAAGATTCCGCTCCAACAAGACATCTATAACTTCTTCCAGAGTAGGAACTTGGAGACCTGAAAAGCTCTCGCCATACCAACTGCCGCATTCCAACTCTCTAATTTCCTCCAATGTTTTATCCGCAATGTTGCCGCTGCCGTTTGTTGTGCGGTCTAATGTATCATCATGAAAGATAATCGGGATCTCGTCTTTGGTTATTTTTACGTCCAGCTCCACCCATTCAATACCCATATCGGCGGCTGTGTGAATACCCTCCAGCGTATTTTCAGGTGCATAGCCCGCGCATCCGCGATGACCAATGATTTTAGGAAGTTTTAAGGGCATCTATCTCAAGCTTTCTGCTCTGGCAACGTTGTAGGATTATACTAACATAAATTTATTCAAAATCAGGCTGAAGCTCACTAAACTCATGCTCTTCTTCTTGCTCTACAGAAGGTGCTAAATTGTTACTATTGCCTGTTTTTTCAATCCACGCAGTCACTATACTATTTGCTGCCGTGCTTTTAGAGGCAAGCTTTTCATTAATTGTGATGACAGAGGAAAACTCATTCAGGTCAATACGCGGAATATTTACGATGTCCGCGCCTTTCTGATTTGAAAATTGCGTGATGTAATTGTTGGCTTTGCGCGCTATAAAGCTTGGCACACCGTCGGATTTTAATTGGTCTTGCACATGTGCAACTTCATCATTAATTTGAGTTTGCAGTATCTGGACGCGTTCATCTTGTCCGTTTATGTCACCATAAAATCCGGATTTTACTTTTGTCAGTTCAACGGCGATATAGCCAATTTTGTAGATTGATGGAGCGATGCTGTGGAGCTCCTGCCCATCTTGAACGGCTCTTGGCATAAAGGGCTCTTTTAGTGGCTCGATTTCTTCCATAACAAATTTAACGCCAGTTTCACCGGAAATTGCGGCAATTAGAACTTCATCATCAGTAGGCTCTATAGCCTTATTATCCAATTTTTTACGCGCAATATCCAGACCCGATTCCAAATCATAGACGCTAGGCAGTGTTATAGGATACTCAATTGCTTTTTCATTATTCCCTGATATATATGATTCATCTGCCTTCTGAAGATCATTCAGCATACTCTTCTTTGCATCATAGCCCGAAGCATCAGACGACATTGCCTGAAGATCATCGTCCATGGTTACTATTGCTTTTTTAATTGCACGGTTTTGTATTTCTGGATCTGTTGTTGAAGACACACGCCCCAATTGCCCAGACAAATATTCAATAGTTCCGGCAGAGAGTTGATCAAATGCTTTTCCGCCACGTGCAACAACCATAACATCAATGGCGGCTTGCATATCTTGCATAAGCTCATGTGGTGTCACGTTTGTTGGATAGCCGAGCGAGGCTCTATTTGCCTCTTTTTGTTCGTACACAGCTTTTTGTATGTCGCACCATTCATCAACATTCAAAGCCGCTGATAGGTTCGGGATTAAGCCATCAATACTTTTTAGGGCGCTAATCGCACCACCTGCAGAGCCCGCAGCCTCTGCAACGTTGAGGTTTTCAGCGTTAAAGACCATTTCCGTCGCCGAATATTTTGCGCGGGTGTAATATTGCTGCGCCTCATCTTGTTTCATTGCTTCCATGTTATAACCGACAGGTGCGCGTGCCTTAATTGCATCATCACCGGAGTGTTCAATATAATGGAGGAGAGAGCTCATCCCCATTTGTGCAGTACCTTCCGATAATGCATCAGGCAGAACATCAATGCTGTCCACACCGGCTTTGATCGCGGCCAAATATATTTCCGGAGCATGCCCATATGTATTGTGCATATGAAGATCTATTTTTTGCTCCGGGAGTTCCTGTTTCAGCATTTGAATAATATCTGTCATAAATTCAGGGCTTGTAATAACACCATTCGCATTCTTGATGTAAATATCTTCGTGCCCACATTCGATACCTTCGCGGACAAAACTTTTATATTCTTCTAGAATTTTATCCTTACGCTCTAAGGTGTTAGGATTTTCTTGTATCACGAGTGCTAGTTTAACTTTTGCTTCAACAACTCTTTCAGCGGCTTTTTCTTTGACCATAGCAGGAATACTGCTCATCATATTAATGTCATTCATCGCATGAAAATTTTGGAAGACATTCACGCCGGCATCAAGGTGCTTGCCGACATTGGCTTCTAATACATCTGCGGGCTGTCTTGAATATGAAGTGCCACATTCACCGCGCCATAATGCCGTAATTTCTTTTATGCCCTGATCTTTAAAATGGCCGCCAACAGAGTTCATCAGTTCAAAGGGTTGTCTGTTATATTTCGTGGGTAAATCTGTAAAGGTACCGCCCATAGCTTGCACAGAGTCGATGCCATAATTACCCACATTTGCATAGGCTTGATTCATCTCGTCTGCCGGAACGCGGGTTCCGTGATTTGATTGCCAACCATCACGCGCGGTAAAATTTAGTTTCACCGGATTTGGATTTATATATGCTTGCTGATTTTCTGTTTTTGACGTTTTACTATTACCCATAACACCCTATTATTATTTGTTTTTAATGTTTCCATATTGTTTGCTCAGTATATTAGAAAGGCCGCATTCAGTGCAACGTTTCTTTTAAAAAATCAGTATGTTTTTTACATGAAATATAATTCAGAACATAGATACTGAATTGTGAGGAGTTCGTCTATTTATTTTCCGTCAGGTCTATAATTTTTATGCCTTTTTCTTGGCACATAGATTTAAGAAAGCTCCATAGCCTAAGCTCTATTGATGTATCTGAATTCTTAACTTTCAAAGCAATATAACCATTATGGCTATTCCTACATTGCTTTACTGCACTCCATGGAATGAAAAGTGGTAAATGAAACGCAAGGTTTTTTCTATAAGTTTTGACATGTTTATTTTCAAAAGGACTGGAAAAATAAAAATTTCTTCATCATCTCTACCACAAAATAAAAGCCGAAGAAATAATCCTCGGCTTTTACGAATTCTAAATTTTAGATGGGATTAACCGGCAGCTTGTGCATCGGCATCATCATCTTGGAATATTTCACCAGTCTCCTGATCAACACGCTTCATGGAAAGTTTAACTTTACCGCGGTTATCAACACCAGTTAGAAGCACTTTAACTTCATCACCTTCGTTGATGATATCAGTTGTTTTGGCAACACGGTGATCGGCAAGCTCAGAGATGTGAACAAGGCCGTCTTTCGCGCCCATGAAGTTCACGAAAGCACCGAAATCAACACATTTCACAACTTTACCAGTATAAACAACGCCAACTTCCGGCTCATCAGTGATCGCTTTAATCATCGCAATCGCTTTTTCGATTGATTCAGAGTTTGTAGCAGCAATCTTGATTGTACCATCATCATTGATATCGATTTTAGTTTCAGTTACTTCGATCATTTCACGGATTACCTTACCGCCTGTACCAATCACTTCGCGGATTTTGTCCGTTGGGATTTGGATAGAAACGATTTGTGGCGCATTTGCATTCAGCTCTCCACGACCTTCAGTCAGGGCTTTCGCCATTTCATCAAGGATATGTAGACGACCTTCTTTGGCTTGTTCCAGCGCAACTTTCATGATTTCTTGTGTGATAGATGTGATTTTGATGTCCATCTGAAGGGCGGTGATACCATTTTCAGTACCAGCCACTTTAAAGTCCATATCACCAAGATGATCTTCATCACCAAGGATGTCTGATAGAACAGCAAAGTCATCGCCTTCTTTAATCAAGCCCATCGCGATACCTGCAACAGCTTGTTTAAGCGGCACACCGGCATCCATAAGAGCCAGAGACGTGCCACAAACAGTTGCCATAGAAGATGAACCGTTACTCTCTGTGATTTCAGAAACAGAGCGCATTGTGTACGGGAAGTCTTCTGCGGATGGCAAGAGTGGGTGCAATGAACGCCATGCCAATTTACCATGACCAATCTCACGACGACCCGGAGGGCCCATACGACCAGCTTCACCAACAGAATATGGAGGGAAGTTATAGTGTAGAAGGAAACGTTCTTTATACTCACCGTCAAGCGCATCAATGATTTGCTCATCTTGACCTGTACCCAATGTTACAACAACAAGAGCCTGTGTCTCGCCGCGTGTAAATAAACATGAACCATGTGTACGTGAAAGAATACCGACTTCGGCAACGATTGGACGAACTGTTTTTGTATCACGCTCATCAATACGCTTACCTGTTTTAAGGATGTTTCCGCGAACGACATCTGCTTCCAATGATTTGAACTTGGAAGAGATAACGGCTTTATCAATACCGCTTTCTTCATCTGTGAAGGCTTCGATTGCTGCTGTGCGCGCTGCGCCTACGGCATCTTGACGTTCCATTTTATCGGTAAGGGCATATGCTTTTTCAACATCTTTAGAGAACTTCTTCTTAAGAGCATCAGCCATTTTTTGGATATGTGCAGGTGTTTCAGGAATGTCCCACATGTCTTTGGCACACATTTCAGCCAAATCAATGATACCATCAATAACGCTTTGATATGCTTGATGACCGGCATCAACCGCACCAAGCATGATTTTTTCAGAAAGCTCTGATGCTTCTGATTCAACCATCAAAACGCCTTCTTTTGTTCCCGCAACAACAAGATCAAGATCCATGTCTTTAATCTCGTACATTGGTGGGTTGATGATGTATTCACCGTCTTTATAGCTGACGCGTGCGCCGCCGATTGGGCCCATGAACGGGATACCTGAAATTGTAAGAGCAGCAGATGCGCCGATCATTGCAATCATGTCAGGGTCATTTTCAAGATCATGAGAAACAACCGTACACACAACCTGTACTTCATTTAGGAAGCCTTTAGGGAAGAGCGGACGAATTGGACGGTCAATCAAGCGTGATGTTAGTGTTTCTTTTTCGCTTGGACGTGCTTCACGTTTGAAAAAGCCACCTGGGATTTTACCGGCAGAGTATGTTTTTTCTTGGTAAAATACAGATAACGGGAAGAAGTCTTGCCCGTCTTTGATATTTTTTGAGCCTGTAACGGCACATAGAACGGATGTTTCACCCATTGTGACTAATACCGCGCCGTCAGCTTGGCGTGCGATTTTACCTGTTTCCAGTGTTAGTGTTTTACCAGCAAAATCAATTTCTTTTTTATATATGTTAAACATTTTATATGTTTCCTCTTTAGTATAAGTTTTAATCACTTTCACACATGCAAAAGTGACGTATTATTTGTTTTGAAGCTGTTTAGAAGGTCTTCGGTGGACTGTTAAAAGCAGACGTTATTTCTGCCCTTAATTGTCAACCGGAAGCCACAACAAATTACAGCTTTGCAAACGCGTATAGACATGCCACTATCTGCCACGAAAGTCAATCAATTCATTCTATTAGGAGTTTTTATGCCCCATTACCTCGTTCTTCTTCGTCATGGTCAAAGCGAGTGGAATCTCGCGAATAAATTTACTGGTTTTCATGATGTTGATTTGACCGAACAAGGTGAAGCCGAGGCCAAGACCGCAGGTGTGATGTTAAGAGAGGCTGGTATTAAATTTGACCAAGTATTTAGCTCGACCCAAATTCGTGCCAATCGCACGGCAGAAATTATGTTGAACGAAGCAGGGCAGAGTGGATTGTACGATACAATGGTACGTCATCCACATTTGCGGGAACGTGATTACGGTGATTTAACGGGACTGAATAAAGATGAAACACGCGAAAAGTACGGTGCTGATCAAGTTCATATCTGGCGCAGATCCTACGATGTGTCTCCTCCGGGTGGTGAATGTTTGCAAGATGTGGTTGAAAACCGTGTACGCCCATATTTCACTGAGAACATAAAGCCTCTCTTGGATGCAGGTAAGAACGTTTTGATAGCGGCGCATGGTAATAGCTTGCGGGCAACGTTAATTACTCTGGGCGTTGAAACACCGGAAACAATTAATGACGCCGAATTTCCGACGGGTAAGCCTTTGGTCTTTGAAATGGAGAATGGTGAAATCAAAAAGCGATATTTCTTAGAAGAATAAGGGTATATTTTTATTAGGCATAGAAAAAGGCTCCGATTTGGAGCCTTTTGTAATTCTGTATTGTATCGCAAGATTAACGACGAATACCAAGTGCTTTAATCAGGTCTTTGTAGCCTTGCTCGTTCTTGGATTTAAGGTAATCAAGAAGCTTACGACGTTTTGCAACCATTGCCAAAAGACCGCGACGACTGTGGAAGTCTTTTTTGTGAACTTGCATATGCTCTGAAAGCTCTGAAATACGTGTGGAAAGAATAGCAACCTGAACTTCCGGTGAGCCGGTGTCTTCTTTGTCTCTTGCATATTCTTTAATAATTTTTGCCTTTTGGGCTGTTTCCATTGACATGGCATTTTCCTTTTCAAATATCTTTTTGTTTTACATGTTAAATACACGGACAGGTTTTACGTCGGCTCTTGTTTGTTCAATCAGTGCAACGGGTGCATCATCATGCGTGGCAAGAGCGATAGTGCTTTCTTTACTGCCAAGGCCAACTTTCGTAAGACGTTCGAAATCTGGTCTGGAAACAAAGCTAAGCGCCTGTCCATTGCGAATCCTTGCTGTTTCTTCCTCTTTCAAATCAAGAGCCGGGATATCGTCCAGCACAATTTGAAGAGGCAACAGGTACTCACTTCGGGCAGATAAATAGTCCATATCACCCAAAATGTCTAGAGAAATCGCATTTTTCGCAGTAAAATTCCCTACTTTTTCGCGGCGTAACGCCGAGACGAAGCCTTTTGTGCCCAAATCATTGCCTATATCACGGGCAAGAGAGCGTACATATGTGCCTTTGCCGCAGGTCATTGTGAAGTCTGCATCGTCCGCACGAGCCTCTAATAATTCTAATTCTTCAATATAAACCGTACGCGGTTTTAGCTCCGGTATTTCGCCATCACGGGCAATATCATAAGCGCGCTCACCGTTAATTTTAATCGCAGAAAAGTTAGGTGGTATCTGCTGTATCTCGCCTGTGTATTGACCGAGTAGGGTGGTGATACTTTCGGCTGTCGGGCGATGGTTGGATGTGGCAATCACCTTGCCTTCCATATCATCGGTATCACGTTGCTCGCCCCATTGAATGGTAAAGTGATAGGTTTTAATATCATCTTGCGCGAAAGAAATCGTCTTGGTTGCCTCACCCACTGCGATAGGGAGAACGCCTGTGGCTAAAGGGTCTAATGTACCCGCATGTCCGATTTTTTGTGCATTAAGAATACGTCGTACTTTGCCTATAGCTTGGGTGGAGGTCATGCCATAGGGCTTATCAAGATTGATCCAGCCAGAAATGTGATCGCCTTTTTTCTTACGTGCCATAGTCTCTATTCCTCGGAAGAGTCTTCATCGTCAGATTTACGGACATCACGCAATAGATTTTCGATGTGTTGTGCTTCATCAAAGGATGTGTCGGTTACAAACTTAACTTTAGGTGTGAACTTTAAGTTAGACGAGCGGCCAATTTCTTTCTGAAACACATGCGCTTGTTCATTAAGAGCAGGAAGAAGCTCATCCATGCTGTCCCCATTAATTGACATGACATAGGCACGTGCATGCTTTAGATCAGGAGAGGGACGCACTTCCGAAACGATAATCATATTGGATTTATTCAGCAACATTTCATTACTAAAATGGCCACGTTGTAACGTTTCAGACAAAAGATGCCTAAGTTGCTCGCCAACGCGAAGCATCCGTTGTGATGGTTCATTACTGTTTGTTTTACGATTTTTCATAGCAGATTACTGAACAACACGTTCTTCTTCGATGATTTCATAACATTCGATGATATCGCCTTCTTTAAGATCATCGTATTTTTCAAAGGCCATACCACATTCTTGGCCTTCTTTAACATCCTTCACTTCATCCTTGAAGCGTTTTAATGTTTTCAGCATGCCTTCATGGATAACTACATCATCACGCAACAAGCGAACTTTAGAGCCACGCTTAACACTGCCTGAAGAAACATCACAACCGGCAATTTTACCGACTTTAGTAATGTTAAAGACCTGTTTGATAAGAGCTTGGCCAATATATTCTTCACGAACACTTGGCGGCAACATACCTGTTAGAAGGGCCTTTGCATCATCAATGACGTTATAGATTACGTTATAATAACGGATATCCACTTTTTCGTGATCAGCGAGTACACGTGCCTTCATATTTGCACGGACGTTAAACCCGATAATCAGCGCACCCGATGCATTCGCAAGGATAACATCTGATTCTGTGATACCACCAACACCAGTATGCAGAACTTGAATTTCGATACCTTCGTTTTCTTCTTCCATTTTGGTCAAAGAACCTGTGATCGCCTCAATAGAGCCGAAAACATCGGCGCGAATAAGAACAGGCAGCTTAGTGACTTCACCAGCCTCACGTTTAGCGAGGATTTGTTCCATCGTTGTGCGGCCTGTGATGGCTTTTGCTGCGGCGGACTCTTTATTTCTATGTTGACGATATTCAGCAATTTCGCGTGCTTTTGATTCTTCTGATGTAACGTTGAAGATATCACCAGCAGAAGGCGTTCCATTCGCGCCAAGTATTTCAACAGGTTGGCCAGGAATGGCTTCTTTAACATTATTGCCTTTATCATCAATAATAGCACGCACACGTCCAAAGACAGCACCCGCAACAAACACATGTCCGATTCGTAGAGTACCTTTTTGGATCAACACCGTTGCAACTGATCCGCGGCCTTTTTCCATTTTTGATTCAACAACAAAACCTTGTGCATCTCTGTTTGGATTTGCTTTAAGTTCAAGAATTTCAGATTGCAGAAGAATAGCTTCTTCCAACTTATCAAGGTTCGTTCTGTTCTTTGCCGATATTTCAACACATTGAACATCGCCGCCCATTTCCTCAATCACCACTTCATGCTGCAGCAAGTCTTGCTTTGCTTTCATAGGGTTAGCATCAGGAAGGTCGATTTTATTAATTGCAATGATAATCGGAACGTCTGCAGCTTTTGCATGGTTAATTGATTCAATTGTTTGTGGCATAATTGAATCACTTGCCGAAATAACAATAACAACAATGTCCGTTACATCGGCACCACGTGCGCGCATTTCAGTAAATGCTGCATGTCCGGGGGTATCAAGGAATGTAATTTTTTCACCTGATGATAGTTCAACTTGATATGCACCGATATGCTGGGTAATACCGCCAGCCTCACCAGAAACGACATCTGTGGAACGTAGTGCATCCAGCAAAGATGTTTTCCCGTGGTCAACATGCCCCATGATTGTGACAACAGGGGGGCGGGGAAGAAGGTCTTCTTCTTTATCCTCAATATCATCCAAACCAATTTCAACATCGGCATCAGTCACACGTCTTACTTTATGGCCAAATTCTTCAATCAGAAGCTCCGCAGTATCGGCATCAATTGTTTGTGTGCCTGTCGCCATAACCCCCATTTTCATTAGGGCTCTAACAACATCTTTTCCAGCCTCAGCCATACGGTTTGAAAGTTCTTGAACTGTAATGGTTTCAGGTAGAACAACTTCACGCACTGATTTTTCTTGCGGTGCCTGAAATGGCTGTGCGGCGAGGCGCGCTTTTTCACGCATACGTTTTTGCGCGGCAAGACTTGGGCCACGATCACGATCATAGTCTTTGTTAATAGCCTGTGAAATCGTAATACGACCGCCACGACGATCACCTGTTGTGCGGGGTGGCGGCTTTGTCGCATTTTTCTTTATTTTATCACGATAACTCTCAACAGGTTTACTATCTTCGTTAGAGAATGTCTTAACGCGCTTATGCTCTTCTTTCGCGGGAGCAGGTCTTTCAGGTATTGTTCTGTTCTTTGCTTCACTTTCAAGGCGTGTTTTTTCCTCTGCCTCTTCTATCTTTGCTCTAGTGGCTTCTTCTTCCGCCTCTTTAGCTTTCTTATCTTCAAGGGTCATCACACGACGTTTAGGGAGTTCTTTTTTCTTTGATGTACCAGCAAGAGCAGCTTCTAGAGCACGGGCGCGGGCATTTTTCTCACCGGATGTCAGGCGCGTATCTTCTTTAGACGTACTTTTTGTTGGCACAATCCTTTTGCGTCGAACCTCTACGGCAACTTTACTCGCCGGCGTTTTTGAAGTTGATGATGAACCACCACCAGCACCTAAGCTGAGTGTCTTACCCGACAAGCTCAATGTCTTACCTGCAGGTTTTGTGTTTTCTTCTTTTACTTTTTTCTCAGTCATTAGGTTCGCCTAAAATTTTTACAGGATCTAGATATATACTATGCATAATATAGTGTAAATCTATGCATCGCTCTCCACAGGAGTTTCTTCTGTTTCAGCATTATCTTCAGAAGGTCCCCCTTCAGATTTTGCCGCTTCTTCAGCTTCTTCAACAGCTTTCGCCGCCGCCGCATCTTCTTCCGCAAACCAATGTTCACGTGCTTTCATGATAACCGCGTTTGCCTCTTTTTCATTCATTTGGTTTTCACCAAGAAGCTCTACAAGTTCATCACCGGCAAGATCAGCAAGATCATCAAGTGTTTTGATGCCTTGTTCGCCAATTTTAAGAATTTGGTCTGCGCGCAGGCCCTCTGCAGTCATCAAGTCATCCGCAAGCCCGAGTTCGGTTTGCTTACCCTTAAGTTCTTCAGATTTTTTATTAAGCCAGTTAATCGCACGTTGTTGAAGCTCGTTCGAAATTTCATCTTCAAAGCCTTGAATTTCGTTCAACTCTTCAATAGGCGTTTCTGCGATTTCTTCAACAGCAGTAAAGCCTTCAACAACAAGGAGTTGCGCAATTGTGTCATCAACGTCCAATGATTCAATAAACAGAGCAGAACGCGTTGCGAATTCTTCTGTACGACGTTCTGATTCTTGTTCGTCAGTCATGATGTCGATGTCCCAACCCGTCAGGATCGAGGCAAGACGCACATTTTGTCCACGACGACCAATAGCCAAGCTAAGCTGGTCTTCAGGAACAACAACGTCCATATGCTTTTTATCTTCATCCAGAACCACTTTTGAAACAGCGGCAGGTTGCAGTGCATTTACAACGAAAGTTCCAAGATCATCTGTCCATGGAATAATATCGATTTTCTCACCGCCAAGCTCGTTCACCACGGCTTGAACACGGCTTCCGCGCATACCAACACATGCGCCGACGGGGTCAATTGAATGCTCTCTGGATTGAACGGCGATTTTCGCGCGGCTACCAGGATCACGGGCAACGCCCTTGATTTCAATGATACCGTCATAAATTTCAGGGACTTCTTGTGCGAAAAGTTTCGCCATAAATTCAGGGTGACTTCGGGATAGGAAAATCTGCGGTCCGCGCATTTCTTCACGTACCTCATAGATGATCGCACGCACACGGTCATTCACGTTTAGCGGCTCACGCGGGATACATTCATCGCGGCGGATAATACCTTCTGCGCGGCCTTGAATATCAATTGTTGCATTTCCGTATTCTACGCGCTTAACAATACCACTAATAATTTCACCAACGCGGTCTTTATATTCTTCATACTGACGTGCGCGTTCGGCTTCGCGTACTTTTTGCATGATAACTTGCTTAGCTGTTTGGGCGGCAATACGACCAAAGTCCAATGGAGGCAGTTCATCAATTAGAAACTCGCCTTCTTCGGCATCTGGTTTAATGCGTGTTGCTTGGTCGATAGTAAGCTGAGCAACTTCATTTTCGATTTCAAAATCATTCGCAACAACTTCACGATAGCGTTTAAGCTCAATCTCGCCATTACCGCGATCGATTTGCGCGCGAATATCTTGTTCATGTCCGTATTTGGAACGACCGGCTTTTTGGATCGCTTCTTCCATCGCTTCTAAAACGATTTCACGATCTATATTCTTTTCACGGGCAACCATGTCTGCGACTTGCAACAATTCCATTATTCTATCTCCTAAAGATTTGCTGTAGCTTTAATTAGTTCATCAGTTAAAACAAGTTTTGCTTGTGCCAATGAGGAATAGGGGATTTGTACATCACCTGTATCCGTTGTCACAAGAATATTATTATCTTCAATACCATTTAATACACCGCGATAACGTTTTTGTCCGTTTTCAGCAGGCGTCAATCTCTCGATTTTAATTTCGAAAGTTTTATAGCGGTCAAAATCATCCTTTTGGATGAGCATACGATCAATCCCGGGGGAGCTGACCTCTAATCTATAAGCACCGTTAATCGGATCTTCAACATCCATTACAGCAGAAATCGCACGGCTTATCTTTGCCGCATCATCGACAAGCAAGTTTTTGGTTTTTAAATCTTCCGCCATAATTTGTACAAGGGATGTCCCTTCATCACCTGTAATCTTAATGTAATGAAACGCAAGCCCAAGATCTTCGATCACGGGCGTTACCATTGTCATTATCTTTTCTTCAAGTGGCGTATAGCGCATAATTCTTCATTTTCCGGTCTCTCGACCGCCTCGTAGTCACTCGGTACAATTTTCATTGATTTTGGAATCACTAAAAATCACCCTCTATGTATCCGATTAAGTAACAAAAAAGGCGGCCTCCTTTTGAGCCACCGTCTTTAAGATCGGATATTTGCGTGATTTATACCCCTAACGTCTAGGAAATGCAAGGGGTTTATTCCTTTCTTGCAAAAAACATATAAACCATTTTTTTTGCACCTTTTGCACCTTTTTCTTCATAGCGGGTGGTGATCCAATCCTTGGGTGGGGTATAGAAATCGCCCTTGCAATTTGCCCTCCATTCGAAAGCGGGATGATTCGATGCTTGAGTACACATCCATTCGGCAAGGTTTTCAACATCTGTCGTTAGGATCAGTGGTGCGCCAGGCTTTAAGATATCTGCAAAGATATCTAAGTTTGTCTGGTTAATAATGCGGCGTTTATGGTGGCGTTTTTTGTGCCATGGATCAGGGTTTAAAACATAAATACCTTCAAGGCTGTTTGGCTTTATTGAGCGTGCGATAATCATGCCGTCATCCATTAGGACACGGACGTTATCATGTGGCTCATCTTCCTGAATGTTCATTAGGAAGGCAGACATGCCACCTATGAAGGGTTCTGCGCCCAAATAACCTGTGTCAGGGTTATTACGGAGCAGGGTGGCCATATGCTCGCCATAGCCGAAACCGATCTCCAGCCAATATTTTGAATGGGGGCGGTCAAAGAGTTCTTCGGGAGACAGGCTTTGATCCAGCAGAAGCTTGTCTTCCGATAGCTCTATTTTAGGCAACAATTCATCCAGAATGCCTATACGCAGCGGGGAGGTTGAGCGCCCTTGTCTTCGACCAAAAAAACTCCGCTCGTAATTGGCGGAGTTTTGTCTTGGAATATGGTGTTTACGACTCAATGGAGTTACCCAAGGATACGTTGTAATTCACTAACAAGATCAGTTTTTTCCCAAGAAAAGCCGCCGTCTTCATCGGGTGTACGGCCAAAGTGACCATAGGCAGATGTGCGCTCATAAATTGCTTTATTGAGTTTCAGGTGCTCACGAATACCGCGTGGACGTAGATCAACAAGGCTTTGCAGCGCATCAACAATAACTGTTTCCGGTGCTGTCCCCGTACCATGTGTATTTAGGTAAACGGAAATCGGCTTGGAAACACCAATCGCATAAGAGAGCTGTATCGTACAACCCGTTGCATACCCAGCGGCAACAACGTTCTTTGCAAGATAACGCGCAGCATAAGCAGCAGAACGGTCAACCTTAGTACAGTCTTTACCAGAGAATGCGCCACCACCATGTGGAGCAGCACCGCCATATGTATCAACAATGATTTTACGACCTGTTACGCCACAATCACCAACAGGGCCACCAATAACAAAGCGACCAGTTGGGTTTACGTATAATTCTTCTTCGGGAACACTCCAGCCCTCTGGAAGGATTTCTTGAATATATGGACGAACCATATCTTTTACATCTTCCATGCTGAGGCCTTCTGCGTGTTGTGTCGAAACAACAACAGACTTAACACCAACAGGCTTATCATCTCTATACTCAAGCGTAACTTGTGATTTTGCGTCCGGTCCTAGCTTGCTAAGAATTCCTGCATGGCGGTCTTCTGCAAGACGTCGAAGGATTGAGTGTGAGTAATGCAGGGGAGCAGGCATAAGTGCCTCTGTTTCCTTACATGCGTAGCCAAACATAATACCTTGATCGCCCGCGCCTTCGTCTTTATCAACGCCTGTGCCTTCATCAACACCTTGGGCAATATCAACAGATTGAGCATGTAGCTTCACATCAACGTCAACAGTTTTCCAATTAAAACCTTCTTGCTCATACCCAATATCTTTGATTGCATCACGGGCGGCTTGTTCGATTTTTTCTTTTGTTACACTTTCAGGGCCCCGTGTTTCACCGGCAATAACAACACAATCCGTTGTAACGAGTGTTTCACAAGCAACGCGCGATTGATTATCCGCCTTCATATACAAATCAACAACAGCATCAGAAATACGGTCACAGATTTTGTCAGGATGCCCCTCTGATACGGATTCACTGGTGAAAATATAGTCGGTTAATGTCTTTTGTTGCATGGCTTGTCCTGAATATGGCATCGTTTAAGGTTCTTCTTGATTAAATTAATTTATTTCAAGAAGAACCCTAAAGCAAAAAAAAGGCTTTATTCAAGCCTTAATGTTAAAATTTATGAAATTAAGTTATATTTTTTGCCATAGATTTGACAAATTTAAGGATGTCTCGTCTTATTTTGGGATCTTCTACTGAATAATATGTGCGGATGAGATCCAGTGTTTCTTTTTTAGACAGTAAGTCTTCTGGCATGTTTTTGCTTTGTGGAACCAGAGGGGTACTGTCAAAAGAATTCTGATCATTATCAGAGAAATCAAATCCTTTACTCGACAAACTTTGCTTTAATTTAGGTTCAATGAGCTTTACATCCAAAGCATTTCCAAAGTTGTTTTCTATAGAATTCACATGAATAGTACTCGGTTCTACCA
>NVTV01000005.1 GCA_002401695.1 Alphaproteobacteria bacterium | reverse complement strand
CAATAGGGCTGAAAGTTCTCATGTTCCCATCCGACGACGAGAACGAAAGATGCAACTTTTTAAATCTCATAAATCTGCGCAAATATTTCTTTCAATTTACGGACCAATTTACAACCTTTTCAACACCCAACGACATCTCATTTCAAGAAAAACTTTACGACAATTACGATCAATCGCAATGATTGAATGGAACCTCGTGACCAGTGCTGTTTGACCCACACATTTAAAGAAAATGTTACGCCTTCAAAAAGTTAATGTGTCAAAGCCTGATGAAGCAAAGGGGTCTGTGACAAACGCGTAATAAATTCCTGTAATGATGTCGACGGCTTACCGTCTCTGTCAAACTTCAGACCATTATCCCGCAGAACGCCATTCATCATCTTCTTAAAATCACTGGGGAACAACAGATCTGTAGGTTTTGGATTGTTGCGCTTTATCATACGCTCAAAGGGTCGCACCGCCCCTGGCATGCTTTTACAAAACCCAACCCCGCGCTTACCGCGTACTTCAATTTCCAGGATTGTTTCACTGGTGTTGAGATCATCAACGATCTCAACGTCTCGATACTCAAGCCGCTTGATTTCATCGGGGCGAAGTCCTGTACCTGATGATCCCCAGCTTAGGAAAAAGCATTTAGATGTTGTTGATCGCGGGTTTAATGAATTGGGAGAATTGTTTTTAGACCATGAGGTTTTTCCATCATAGATTTACATTGTCATATTGACCTTTACAAAAATCCAAAAGCCATTCTAGAACGAGCAAATAAGTTTGGTATATATATATTATCAGTAACAACCACTCCAAAAGCTTGGGCTGGTACAAATCAAATAACTAAAAAATACAAAAGAGTGCAAACCTCTCTTGGACTTCACCCTCAAGTCGCTCATGAAAGACATACAGAAATAGGCCTCTTTGAACGTCTAATTAAAGAAGTAAAATATGTTGGAAAAATTGGCCTAGATAAAAGTCAACATTTCAAACAACATTTTGAAATTCAATTGCAAGTTTTCTCTAAAATAGTAGCAATTGTAGAAAATTCTGGGGGAAGAGTTATGAGCATCCACAGCCGAAATGCCGTTCCTGAAGTTCTTAAAATACTTAATAATCATCCTAATTCAGGCCCCGCTATACTCCACTGGTTTTCAGGGTCAAAACCCCAACTTTCTCAAGCAATAGATCAAAGGTGTTGGTTTTCTATTGGACCTAAAATGCTTGAAAGCAAAAAGGGCATAGAATTAATAAAGATGATGCCTTTTGATAAATTATTATTTGAGACTGATGGACCATTTGCAACATCAAACAAAGGAATCCCCTATGAACCTGTCGATACACTTAGGCTTCCTGAGTTGCTATCCCCAATTCTTCAGAAACCCGCCACAATCATAAAAAAACAAATTCTACAAAATTTTAGAAACCTTTCTTCTTATAAAATTAGAAATCGTTTCCAATAGCTCCCTTCCTGCTCCCTTGGAGATTTACGGCACAAACGGCAGGCACAAAAAATCCCTCTAACTCATTGAGTTAAAGGGCTAAACTTGGTTGCGGGGGTAGGATTTGAACCTACGACCTTCAGGTTATTAGCCTGATAGGTACATAATTAAACAATTGATATTAAACAATATTATTTTTTCAAAAAAATTAATGTGCTAGAAACTGTGCTAGGTCGTATGTTTTTCAAATGCAAAATAAAATTCAAAAAAAATACCGTTTTTCTATGGTGCAAAACAATTAGCTTAACTTTGCCAAACATAACGGCCAATCTCAATAGATTGAATGGGCCCTCGCAACCAAATCTGCTTGATCTGATACACTTATGGAACTTCTTCGCCTTGAAATACTTTATGTGACAGAACCCTTATCATGATTGAAATGTCAGGTCTTGGCGGCCCAAAACAGCCGCCAAGAATCCTTATCAGTAATTACTCAGATTAAAAATTGCGAACAAGGCGGACCGAAAATTCTCTTGGTCTTGCCCAAAGAGCTTCGGCATAACCAATGGCAGGGTTATTATACGCGGAAGAAAAATATTTGGTCTTCAAAAGATTTGTCACGCTGGCGGATACCAGCCACGCACCCTCATTGTCTTCAAATGTCAAACTCATATCGACCAAATGATACCCATCCTGAATGATATTCTCAGAATTGATGGCGTTATTATAAACCTTACTGCGATAAGACCAGTTTACCCGCGGGGTTAACATGCCATAATCTGTGGAAAAATCTACATAGGCTGAACCGTTAACACTCCATTCCGGGGCATTGACCAAATGTTTGTCTAAGGTAATCTCCGTCGCATTGGCCGACACCTCCGTATAATTGGAATCCAGGTAGCCAATACCGCCCTCTATACCCATATTTTCGGCCAATAATGCTTTGAATTCCAGCTCAAAACCTTTCAGTTCAGCAGCCGCCGCATTCTGGTTGGAAGATCCGATGCCATCCTGCACCACAACCTGCATATCCGAATAATCTGTCTTAAACAGCGCCACATTTACCCGCAACCGACCGTCAAGAGACGTGGTCTTCATGCCCACCTCATAGGATTTTGCAAATTCTGGCCTGAAAGAAGGCGTTACTGCCCGCCCTGGGAAGATCCGCTGGGTAAAGCCGCCACTTTTGAAGCCTTCCGAATATGACGTATAAGCCATAACATCATCGTTAAACTTATAAGCCACATTCACCATGGGGTTTACTTTATCAATGGAGAAAGCAGATTCTTCATGGGGTAATAACCGCGTCCCAACTGGCACGCCGAGAAAACCGCTATCGGTGACAAAAGTATCCGGCGTGAACCGTTTATTCTCTGATGAATAACGCAAGCCTGCGGTCACGCTTAACGCATTTGTGACATCGTAGGTTGCTTGTGAAAAAACAGCTTTCGAGTCATTCTTAATTTTGCCGCCGCTCTGAAATTCAATGATCGATGTCATGATATCATTAATATCTGAGCCCGTTTCATTGAAATAATACAATCCTGCAAGCCACGTTAGCCGGTCATCAAGTGCCGTACCAGAGAACTGGAATTCTTGACTGAACTGTTGATGCTCCATTTCATTGCTGGTTTCAAAAATGACATGTGGCGAATGATCTGCATCCCGGTAAAAAGTAGTCTTCATGTCCCTATAGGCGGTAATGGATTTAATGCTCACCCAGTCTGCATCATAATCGAGCGTCAGCACGCCACCGAGGACATCATAATCCGACCGGGAAGGTGAAGACGCGTTGGTTTCGTAAATAGAATCCGTCACCCATTGGCTGTTATAACAGTTTGGATTATTGACATCTCCCGGGGCCGGCGCACAACTGCCGCCAACAATGACATTATTAAATAAGAAGGAAAACGGCATCGCCGCGCCATTAATGTCAATCAATGTATTGGGGGCGGTTTCTTCACGGGCGATTGATCCATCCATGGCGAAATTAACGGTCAGATTTTCCGATGCATTCCACAGCAAACTCACCCGGACAGATTGACTGTCATCATCCCCGAGCTTCACACCATCAGATAGTCTGGTGACATAACCATCGCGATTTTTACTGGAAATCGAGATCTTGCTGAACAGCGTGTCGGACAGAGGCACATCGACACTGGCCTTGACATCAATCCGCGAGTCACTACCGACAGTCACGTTGATATATCCGCCAAATTCTTCGCCCGGTTTTTTGCTGACAAGACTGATGGCGCCGCCAATGGTGTTGCGGCCAAAGAGGGTCCCCTGTGGGCCGCGCAGGACTTCAACGCGCTCCAAGTCAACCAGGTCCAATACGCCGCCAATGGACCGGGCAAGATAGACCCCGTCCAGATATAATCCAACACCTGGATCTGTCGTAAAGGCAAAATCAGTTTGGCCAATACCACGGATAAAAATTGAGGCCGCCACATTACTGCCCGATATGGGAGCCGCCGCATCAAAAACCAGGTTTGGGGTAAAGGCGTCAATAGAAGAAAGGTCACTTGCATTGCGCTTATCCAGGTCAGCCCCGCTAAAAGCTGCCATCGAGATTGGGGCGTCCTGCAGACTTTCCGCCCTTTTTCGAGCTGTTACCGTAATTTCTTCTAAAACAAAACTGGTTTCATTCGCTTCTTTATCTTCGCCGTGAACAAGAGACCCCGTAGAAGCCAGAACCAACGGGGCGACTGTCGCCAAAACCCCATATCGGGTTAGCCGTCTTAAAGCTGTTGCCTTTTTGGAGGCCACCTTACTTTTCGAAATATTTACACTATTACTCATTATACTTTTCCCTGGTTTAAAATAATATTTTTCATTTTATATTGGACATAACTCAATCCATTCCATCACCATGATGAAAGAGTTACCCCCTTCGGTGGACGTAATATTCTCAGGCCAAAATATTTTCTGGCATGTAACCCTTTTGCACGATTGCCTCGATAACTGATTTCAAGCGGGTTCCCGAATGATGTTTCAGGCCATGGCCCATGGCAATCCGGTTGGCAAAGGAAAACAGACTACAGATGGCAACGGCATCACTCAGGGTCTGCTCATCCAGGCCCGCCTGATAAACCGCCTCAGCATCGCCTCCATGCAATTTGGCCGGCTCCAGCGTCAATTTCCGGATAAACTGATACAAAGGCACCATCCGGGGCGCAAGGTCGGCAGTCGCCAAATCATCGATCATAGCTTTGATCACGGCCTCATCTATCCCGAAAGCCGATGCAATCTCCACATGGGAGCCAAAACAATAAGAACATTGATTAAGGCCGGAGACATAGGCGGCCATTAATTCCCGCTCGGCAATGCTGAGTTTCGAGGGGCCGCGCAACAGATTTTCGGCCAGAAGCGCGATCGGGGCATAGCGGTCAAGGTCGGAGGCAAAAATATCTTCAATCAGACTATCTTCCGAAAATTTACTCATATAGCTCATGGATACTCTCCTTTTTACTGGGTTGGCGTGATTTACATGGTCAGGGTACCAAGGCTTGCCCCGCCACAGATATACATGGTCTGGCCCGTGATGAAGCTGCTGTCTTCCTCCAACAGGAAATGAACCACCCGACCGATATCTTCGGCTTTACCAAGCCGTTTTACGGGGACGGTAGCCGCTATTTCCGCCTGCCGCTCCGGGCTTGGGACAAATTTCAGGAATAATTCCGTTGCGACCGGACCGGGCGCAACTGTGTTGACGGTAATGCCCTGATCGGCAAGCTCCATGGCCCAGGTTCTGGCCATCGACAGCATGGCTCCTTTGGTGGCGGAATAAACCGTTCTGGTCGGCAGGCCCAGGACACCGCGCGAAGAAATCAGGATAATCCGGCCAAAATGGGCCTCCCTCATAGCCGGGACAAAGGCCTGGACCAGCGTGATGGCACAGCCCAGATGCAGCTCGGTCAAATAATCCAGATCATCAAGCTTCACGTCATCCAGGCAGGCGGGCCGTACGGTTCCCGCACAATGGATAAAGCGGCTGACATTATACTGACGGGCGATTTCCTGGGCAACGGCGTGCGTTGCCACCCGGTCGGTGAGGTCCACATTCATGTTATTCAGGTTCTCATGGCTGAACTTTGCCGGCTCATAAGACAGATTTATCACCGTCACACCATCGGCAAGAAGGCGCTGACAAATATCAGCTCCCATGCCTAGACTGCCCCCGGTTACCACCGCAACATTTTCTTTTTTAAGTGTCATTGGTCAGTTTCCTTTTGGTTCGGGTACGGCAAAATAAGCCAGGCGGTCGTCCAGTGCTGGACGCTCAGTTAGGGACAGGCGCATGCCCGCCTGCGGGGTCTCTTCTGAAAGGCCCATATCCAGGTGGACCATGATCATCAAACCGTTATCCAACAGGACTTCCCCTACCAGACTGGGTAGACGCTCCTGAAAATAAGGCTCCATAGTGACATGCAAGCGAGTCCATGACAGCAGCGCCCCCGACGCCTCTTCTGTCACGGCCCTGATATCAGGCGACAGGCACTGACCACAGAGCTCCCGCAGGGGATATTGCGGCTGTTTACAGTCATTGCACCGTTGAAAGGATATTGTATCTGTCATGACGTCACCCCTTTTAGAATTATCGCCGCGGCACAGAGACCCCGGTCGTAATTTACCATGCCAAAACCAGAGACAAGCGCTGTCCTGGCCTGGTCCACCTGACGGCCCTCTGCCTGATGGGTCAACTGACGCAGGGCCTCTGTCATGCCGAGGAAACCACCGGCGAAACCGGCCTGGCCCGCCGAAAGCTGGCCGCCACTGGTATTATGGGGCAAATGCCTTGACTTTCCCGTTGGTTTTATCGTCAGGTCCGTCTCCCGGACAAAGTTGGCCGCCTGCCCTGGGGCACAAAAGCCCAGGCCCTCGAACTGGTGAAAGACGATAACCGGGTAATCGTCATAGGTATAAAGCAGGTCAATGTCGTCAGGGCTGCAATCCGCAGCCTGATAGAGGTCCTCCCGGAAAATATCCCATCCGCCTCGCAAGGGGATGTCTTTTTCCAGAATGGCGTTATGATTTTCTTCCGCCGAACAGATTTCCACATAGGGCAGCTTCAGGGCAATGGCATCTTCCGTCGACATCACCATATAGGCCTCGGCACCGGCACAGGGCATGACACAATCCAGAAGCTTCAGCGGGTCGGCAATCGGCCGCGCAGAGAGATATTCCTCCATGGTCAATTCCGCCGTTAACATGGCGTTGGGATTAAGGCTGGCGTTCTGACGCTGGGAAATACAGAGCCTACCGAAATCTTCGGCCTCGGCGCCATAGGTCTCCATATATTTCCGCGTTAACAGGGAAAAAACACCGTTAGGCCCCGCTGCGCCGTAAGGGTATGCACTGTCACGGGAGAAACTGCTGAAATTCTTCACCAGGGTTTTAAAACTTTGCGGCTTGGCATTATCCGCCGCGATACAGGCCACGAAACGGGCGTCACCATTCTGGATGGCACGCGCCGCCCGTTTCGCGGATATGACCCCTGAACTCCCCCCAAGGTAAGGACTGTCAATCCAGTTCAGGGTCACACCAAAATATTCCGTCAGCGCGGCGGCATTGTCCGGTGCCAGGGTAAAAGTTGAAATGCTCATGCCGTCAACCTGGTTTTTCGCAAGGCCGGTGGACTGCAGCAATTCCCCTAAGGCCAGCCCCATGAAACGGGCCGTGCTATGATCTGACTTTCGCACGTAAGGAATGGTCACCGGCGCGGTCAGCGCGACCCCCCGGTAAGATTGTTTGGAACGCCCCATGTTAATTCCCCTTCCTGGGTTTTTTAAGCGCCGTTAAGTCGTAATGAGACGGTGAGCCAAAAACCTGATCCCGCAGCACTTTGATTTCGCCGCGCTTGACCTTCTGGGTTGAACCAACGGGTAGGGTTTCGACAAAAATAACATGACCCGGGGCCTTGTAATACACCAGCCTGTCCAGGCAATAATTCTGTATTTCCACCGCCAGGTCCCGGGTACCAGCGCCCGCATCTGTAAGCTGGATCAGAACCAGAACTTCTTCGCCGCGGAATTCATCATCCACCGCCGTTACCGCACAGGCCGCCACCTGTTCATGGGGCAGCAGGGCGGCTTCAACTTCAATGGCCGCGATATTTTCCCCGCTGCGCCGGATGACATTCTTACGCCGGTCCACAAAATGGAAATAGCCGTCCTCTGTCACCCGGACCACGTCCCCGGTGTGAAAATAATCCCCTTGCCAGGCTTCCTCTGTCGCGGCCTCATTCTTCAGATATTCCCGGAAGAAATAGTTGCGTGGCTCCTCGCCCCTGGTTCTGACCAGAAGCTCCCCGGGCATCCCCGCAGGAACATCCTGACCCTTTTCATCGACGAGGCGGTAGTCCATTGTTTTGGTGGCCTTGCCCAGACAGCGTTCCCCGACAAAACGCGGCTCATCAACTGTCATCAGGCATACCGTACTGCCGGTTTCCGTCATGGCCCAGCCTTCCAACAGGGGAAAGCCAAACTGTTTCTCAAAATTGGCATGATGTTTGGGGTCCACCCCGGCCCCCAGGCCAAATTTTATCTGCTGGCTGAAATCATCGGCGTCAGTCTTTGGTTTATTGAGCAGCATTGCCGGCATGACCCCCAGATAATGAAGGATGGTCGCCTCGCTTGAGCGCACCGTGTCCCACCAGGTCGAGGAATGAAAACGGTCCAACTGAATGACGCAACCACCACTCATCACCATGCCCATTAAAGAACAGGCCATGGCATTCTGATGGTTCAACGGCAACGGGGTAATCAATCTTTCTTCACCGGGCCGCAAGGTCGCCATGCCCCCCAGGTCCAGATACCACTGCCCCCAGGCCAGGAAATACGCATTGGTCAGGATGCAGCCTTTAGGCTTGCCGGTTGTCCCCGAGGTATACAGGATCGCGGCTTCCGTCTCTTCACCGGGAACAGCAGAGGATAAGGGTTTGGTATTTTGGGGCAAAAGGTCCATCTGGCTGTGCAAAACCACCGGAACAGAGGGCACTATGGACTGGCACACTGCCGCGCACCGGTCCTGAAAATCCTCCAGCGTGAGCAAAAAATCGACCTCGCTGTGGGCGATCAAATAGCTTTGCTCCTCAGGCGTTAGTTCAGGATGAACCGGAACGATACTGGCCCCGAGGGCGTTCAGGGCGAAAAAATGCAGAAAGAACTCGGCTCGATTATCCAGCATCACCGCGACCCGGGTGCCGCATCCATATCCCGCCTCCTGATAAATACACCGCAGGCCTTTAACCTCTGCCAGGGTCTGTCCGTACTGATAGTCAACCGCTCCCTCATGATAGGCTTTCGCCGCAAGGGCCGGAATATGTAAGAAGGCATTTTCTGTGAATTTAAATGCCGTTTCTTCGAAAGCCGTAAAACAAGTAGCCATGACTGATTGGTCCTGAAAATTATCATTTAATATGTTTATTATTATCAGCATACTGATATAAATTAAGCAAGTCTAATTTTATCAAAAACAATACTTCAAAAATTATCATAACAATTACAATATGTTATGTGATATTTAATATATATATAAATTTATTGATTAAGAACTATTAATCAGTATGCTTACAATTAATTAGAATTACGATCTCCAGTTTGGACATCAGAAAAGAGAGAAAGAGGACGGACCAGAATGAAAACAAGCACAACCCCAATCCTTATTATCGGCGGCTCTTCCGTCGGCATGTCATTGGCCAACGAACTGGCCCATCGCAACATCAACTGCATTCTGGTCGAAAAGCAAAAAGGGATCAATCCCCATCCCCGGGCCAATGCGGTTGCCAACCGGACAATGGAATTCTATCGCCGTTGGGGCATTGATCAGGCCCTGATCGACAATGGGATTTCCCCGGACTCTCCCGCAGACTATCTCTATACAACCAGTATGAATGGCCGGCTGGTCTATAAAATATCCCTCCCGTCCCATAATCAGCTGATGGCCCTTGCGGACTCCGGTGCCGATGACAAAAGGCTCCATCATTCGCCCTATTTAAAGACCATCCTCGGACAAAATGAAGTCGACAAGATTCTCAAAAACCACGTCCTGAAACAGCCTAAAATCGATGCCAGATATGGTTGGGAACTAATTGGTTTTCGCCAGGTCGAGCAACCCAAACATCATGTGGTGGCCATGGTCAAGAATGGTGACACCGGTGAGATTCAGGAAATCGTCGCCGATTATATGGTCGCCTGTGACGGCGGGCAATCCCTGGTACGGACGACAATGGGCGTGCCGTTAAAAGGCAAAGGCGGCCTCGCCCACTTTGTGGCGATCCACTTCAAAGCACCCGGATTAAACCGGAAATTTGGCCACGGAAATATATATTTCCAACTCAAGAAACAATATGGCGGCTTCCTGATGAACTGGGACGGCGGTACGACCTACACCTTCCATCACGTCCTGAAAGATGGGCAAGACTGGCAGGATGTTGATCCGGTAGATTTAATCCAGAAAATTGCCGGCTGGAACATTCCGGTAGAGATTTTCTCCACCCAACCCTGGACCGCCCATCAACTGGTCGCCGAATATTATCGCCGCGGTCATATCTTCCTCACCGGAGATGCGGCCCATCTCTTCACCCCCACCGGCGGCTTTGGCATGAACACAGGCGTTGCCGATGCCATGGATATCGCCTGGAAACTTCAGGCCATGCTGGAAGGTTGGGGCGGTGACGGCCTGCTGGACAGCTATCACGAAGAACGCCGTCCGATCGGGGTTCAGAACACCGCAACCTCAGCCGGCTACTTTTACGCCCTCAACAACTCTTTCCGCTTTGGCGAAGAGCTGGACGAGGATACTGCGGAAGGCGAAACTGCCCGCCAGACATTGGTCTCCGAATTAGACGGTCAGGTTGGACTGATCGATTCTTCCGGCCTGCTCCTGGGATACCGTTATGAAGGCTCCAGCATATGCGTGTCAGACGGCACAGAGGCCGTGCCCTTCGACCCTCAGCATTATTGGCCAACAACCCGCCCCGGCCATCGGCTACCCCATCTCTGGGTGAAAGAGGGCGTTTCTGTGCTGGACCTTCTGGGTCGTGAATTCACCCTCATCCGCACCGATCCTGACGTTAATGTCGATGACTTCCGGGGCGCCGCAGAGGCCGCTGGCCTGCCGCTCAAGATTCTGGACGTCTCGGCGGAAATTTTTGCCGAAACTTATGAAAAAAAACTCGTCCTTGTGCGCCCGGACCTGATGGTCGCCTGGCGCGGGGACACAACACCGAACGACGTCACCGCCGTGATCGACCAGGTCCGCGGCTGTCTTTAACAGACCCCGAACACCCCCTCTTATCCACTAGGACAAGAGGGGGGACATCCTAATTCAAACCTCTGGACAGGCCAGCATTATCCTGATCACACGATCATCCGGGCAAAGATAAATTGGACAATCAATGACAGAAAAATCTCCSCTCARACAAGGTWTTCAATGGGGYCCYTTTACCTTACGGCTGCCAATTCTGCATATGAAAATCGAATGGCCTGAATTTATCCAGGGGGTCCTGATCACCACCTGCACGTCCATGGCYATWGCYCCCATATTAATGTCATCATTCGGCCTGAGCTTCGAAGAAGCCATCACCATGCTGATGATCCAGTTTGTCCTGATCTGTAGCAGCCCCCTCCTGTTYGGCATCCCTTTTGCCCCRGGCTGGATCACACCGGCCGTGCCMTTTGTCCTGGSYTTTGTCTTAACTCAGGCCGACGCCCCGGAGGCYCGGTTCCAGTTAATGACCGCCATGTCGCTTGATCTCGCCGCCATCGCCCTGCTTCTGGGACTGACSGGKCTGGGYAAACAATTAATGGCCTGGATGCCGGTATCCCTGAAGGGCGGGATCATCATGGGCGCCGCCCTRGCCGCTTTTAAAATCATCTTTTTTGATGAYTWTGACAAATATTTTGCCACRCCCATCGCGACRACRAGTGCTATTATCATCTGTATTATCATGGTGTTTTCCGCGCCCTTTAAACGCCTGARRCAACGGTCAAAATTTCTGATGCGCTTAAGCAGCATGGGAYTGTTACCCGGTTTTGCCGTCGCCGCCCTSTTAGGCCCYCTGGTGGGCGAAATCCAATATGACATCGAATGGGGCATATTGGTGCCACCCTTTCAGGACCTCTGGAATAAAGTTGCCCCGTTTCGCATCGGCTGGCCCAGCCTGGATATGTATATTTCCGGCCTGCCCATCGCCTTTATCAYCTATGTTATTTTATTTGGTGATATTGTTACCGGCACAGAAATTATGCGCGATGCCCGCAAAACCCGYCCCGACAGCGACGCCGAAATCCATCATAACCGCATTTATCTTTCGCTGGGRATTCGCAATGCTGTRATGGCCATATTCGCCCCYTTCTGTGCCTCMCAGGGYATMCTCTGGGCGGGYGTCCATGTCRTCATAGTGGAACGCTGGAAGATGGGSCCYCGGAAAATGCAGTCCATTTTCAGTGGCATTGGRTCRTATTATATYTTTGGCATYCCTTTTCTGGCCATGATGTTGCCGCTGATGACATTCCTGAAACCCCTGCTGGCCATTGCCTTTGCCCTGACCCTTGTCATGACCGGTTTTGCCTGTGCCAGTGTGGCCATGTCTCTGCCCCGCAATAATGAAGAAAGAGGCGTTGTCCTGTTCACCGGGGCCGCCCTGCTTTTCCTGCCCCCCTGGCTGGGATTGCTTTTGGGTATCTTAGCCGCCGTCCTGCTGGTTGGCAAAGAAAAGGCTTCCCAACCCAACCTGTGATCTTTAGGGTAAGAGCACGTTAAAAAATTCGGAAAAGGCAGCATGTCGAAATACAGTTTACAAAATTCCCCCGGCCCCTTAATTCGCCGGATTCACCAGATTGGCATGTCCATTTTTGCCGAAGAATTTCGGGATATCGACATTACGCCTCTGCAGTTTTCCCTCATGTGGATTCTCCGACAGCATTCCGGTCTCGATCAGGTGACATTAGCCCAGTCGGTGGCCCTGGACAGGACCACCTGCTCCAATATTGTCATTCGCATGGAAAAAAAGAAATATATCAACCGCAAGGTTGACCCTGACAATAAACGGGCAAAGCTGGTGTTTCTGACCAAAACCGGGGAGGATATTATGAAAGCGGCAGAAAAACATATGGACAGAGTTCAGAACAAGCTTATCCAGCCGTTAAGTAAAGAAGAAAAAAAGACCTTCATGAAATGCCTGACCAAACTGGCCGCAAGCAATAATGAACTCAGCCGGGCTCCGATGCGGTTCTTACCCCTGAAATAAGCCCGTAGACCCATCAAAAAAAATTGGCCAAACTCAACTGAGCCTCTGGTATTTCCGCAAACTCTGCAGGGGCGAACAGCCGAACTTTGCTTTATAACTCGCGGAAAAACGGCCCAGATGGGTAAATCCGCATTGCAACGCGACAGCGGTAACACTTTCGTTAGCACTTAACTTCACCAGCATCTGATGGGCTTTCTCAAGGCGAATTTCCGCTAAAAACGCCATAGGGCTTTTATTCTGAAATTCCCGAAAGCCATTTGACAGACTCCTGACGGTGACACCGGCAAATGTGGCCACGTCATCAAGGCTGACTTTATGCTCAATATTATCAGCCATAAAAGATATCGCCCGCTTAATATGCCGGGGCATGGGTTTAGACGTTGTTTTGTCAAGAATATGGGAATAATTATGGTGCTGACTGTGAAGAACCAAAGCGATCAGCATCTCTTCATAGCGTTCCATAATTTCCGGATTGCCCTGGATCAGAGAGGTCATCTCCAACTCCTGAAAACAAAACAGAATATTACGCATAAGAGCTTGTCCAGAAGCAGATGTCATATCCAGGGCAATATCAAATATCAGCGGCTGACTGATATGGTCACCGAGCATCCGGCTTAAACTCTCCTCTACTTTAAGCCGGTCAAGCTTGAGACTAAGGAAGCGGCAGTTTTCTTCGGTTACCAACCGAATATAATGCACGGGATTTAATACACTTGCGCTCAAGGGTGTGGCCAGATGTCGTCTACCATCAGAGAAGACCTGGGCTTCACCTGCCAACTGAAATTGAAAGATATAAAAATCATTCATGACCCCGGGCTCAATAATGACCGGTGAGCCATAATCAAGATAGACCAAGGCCGAACTGGCAAAGACCTTGCGCTTCATGTTGGTCAATATTTTTCTTTGCCCGGACCGCAGCTGCAAGTTATGAGAACAAAAAGCATTGCCGACCTCTGTCCTGATCTCATTGAGGTGAGAAGATTGAAATAGTTCGGTTTTTTTAAGCGGGAAACCTAACTCCATACTGTGCCCTCCTACTGGTTTTCTTAACTTATATAACATATTTAATAATTTCGCAAATTAGTATGTATGCTGACAATAAACTTGTTATTTTCCATATTCGGATAAAGGTTTCCATTTCTGGATATTTTTGCCGTCCCATTCCTGTTTTCCTGACCGCAATAAAAACACAACACATCAGGGAAACAGATATGTCTGAAATTTCAAAAAATAACCATTACGGTCTGCGGGCCAGTGCCATGTTAATACCCATGATCGCCGGTTCCATGACGGCCACCATGTTCACAACAGCCGCCGCCCAGGAAACATTCATGGCGCTGGAAGAAATTGTTGTTTCTGCACGTAAGGTCGAAGAAAACCTCCAGAATGCACCAATATCAATCACAGCTTTTAGTGGCCAGGGCCTTGAAGACCGCAATATTAATTCGGTCGCCGACATTGGCTTGATCACACCGGGCCTGGTGTTCGATACCAATGCCCCCATCTCAGGCAGCAGTGCCTCGGCCTCAATCTTCATCCGTGGCATTGGCCAGGTGGACTTCCTGATGACTACTGATCCGGGCGTGGGGCTGTATATTGACGGCGTCTATGTGGCCCGCTCCGTCGGCTCGGCAACAGACCTGATTGATGTGGAGCGCGTTGAAATTTTGCGCGGACCACAAGGGACCCTGTTTGGCCGCAACACTATTGGTGGCGCCATCAGCCTGATCTCCAAAAAACCGAATGAGGAATTTGGCGGCAAAGTCAGCGCCACAACCGGCAGCGACAATCGACTTGATATGACAGCCAAGCTGGATGTCCCCATCAGCGATACGTTCCTCACCAGTTATGCGGTCTCTTATAAAACCCGCGATGGCTATGTTAAAAACCTTCAGGGTGGCCCGGACCAGGGCAATGACAACTCGCTCTCCGGGCGGGCTTCCTTCCTGTGGAACGCCAGTGAGACGGTTGAGGTGTATGTCAATATTGATGGCACACGGGACCGGGAAACGTCCGCTGGCGGATCGCTTCTTGCGGTCAATGAACTGTCAGGCTTTGTCGCCCCATTGAACGCGGTATTCTCCGGTGATCCCAGTTGCGCCCCTCCCGTAAGTGAAGTCGGCAACCCCAACTGCTATAATTCACAGTGGCTGGTTGGTCCCTACCAGACCAATGCCACCTATGCTACAGATGCCAACAACCCCGATTTCAGAAGTGCCTCAGACCTTGACCTATGGGGTATTTCAGCCCAGGTTACCTGGGATATCAGCCCTAATATGACGGTAAAATCCATCACCGCTTACCGGGATATGGAAGCCTTCTTTGCCCGGGACGCCGACCATTCGCCGCAAGTACTCAACCACACACAAAATCTGATGACCCATAGCCAGCTGACCCAGGAATTACAGGTCAATGGTACCAGCTTTGAGGACAGCCTGCGCTGGGTTACCGGCGTTTATTACTTCGAGGAACAAGGCCATGACATCAATATTGTAACCTTCCCGGTGGTTAACCTGCTCAGCGGTGGTTTCATTGATAACAAAAGCTATGCCGCCTTTGGCCAGGCGACCTATGATATCACCCAATCTCTGCATTTAACCGCTGGTATGCGTTATACTCAGGACAAGAAAAATTTCCTGCCGGACCAGTATATTCTGGACCCGAAACTTCTCGCCGGTGCCCCGATTGGCATTGGTGGCACGCCCATTCAGGCCGGGTCCCGGGCCCTGCCCATGATCAATACCCCCGCAGAAATTGATAATTTCTCCATGATGGTTAACCTGTCCTATGATGTGTCTGAGGACCTTATGGTTTATGGGTCTTATTCCGAAGGCTTTAAAGGCGGGGGCCATTCACAGCGGGTCTTCCCCCCCCTGCCAGTAGCCCCAACTTTTGAGCCTGAGTATGTCAAGGTTTATGAAGCCGGCTTTAAATATACCGGTCTTGAAAACCGTTTGCGAGTGAATGGTGCGGCTTTCTATACCGACTATTCTGACATTCAGCTTATTGTGCTTGAGGGTATTGCCCCCATCTGGACCAATGCGGCCGAGGCCCGGGTACAGGGCTTCGAACTTGAAGTCACTTATCTTCCGATGGATGGCCTGTTAATCGAATCCAGTGTTGGGTACCTTGATGCCAAATACACTGAAATGTCCGCGGCGGCCCGGACCTTTGGCCTCAGCGATGGCAATGCCTTTGTCAATACGCCGGAATGGTCCCTCAGCACCGCGATCTCATATGTCATCCCTGTCAGCGATACAAGCACCCTGACACCGCGCATCGACTGGTCGTACCGCAGTGAAGTGTTCAACGATGCCCTGAATACCCCTGAGATTGTTCAGGAAGGGTTTCATCTAGTGAACATCAATATTGCCTATGACATGGATGACAGCGGGTTGTCCTTTGTCTTCGGCGTCACCAACCTGACCGATAAACGCTATTTCACCTCGGCTTTTTCTGACTTGCCGACGGCCGGGATCGCCGAGGCCACCTTTGCCCGTCCCCGGGAATGGTGGTTGAAAGCTAAATATTCATTCTAAAAAAAAGAGGCCAGAAAAACTATGAATTCACCTCAACATATAACCAAACGAAACTTCCTGCGTTCTGCAGGGGGTTTCGCCCTTCTCTTAAGCGTCAGTGGCGGCATGATCAGCATGGGGACATCTGCTCATGCCGACGACGGTGACAGCCTGTCGGCCCACGTCAGCCAGACCCTACGGGTCATGGTGCGGCGCTTGTTTCCCCATGAGGGGGTGGGTGATGGCCCTTACAATCTGGTCATTCCCGGTCTCAGCAATGTTCCGGGGGTTACGGACCTTGGCACCCTGCTTAAAGAAGGGGTCAAAGCCCTGGACGATGAATCCCGGGATACAGAATGGCGCATGCTCCCTGAAGCTGAGCAAATTTCGGCCCTGAAGATGATGGAGAAAAGCCGATTCTTTCAGGTGATGATGATGGGCACGATTACCTCCCTTTATCGCAATCCGGAGGTTTGGAAACATCTGGGTTATGAAGGGTCATCAGTAGAATATGGCGGTTACATCGAACGGGGTTTCGATGACATAGATTGGCTACCTGAAGGGTAAAGGGAATAAAATGGAAAAGAAATTTGATCTCAACGACAGCTCGGTAGTCGTTATAATAGGCTCTGGTGCTGGCGGGGGAACCCTGTCTAACGAACTGGCCCAGAAAGGCATCGACGTTGTCTGTCTGGAAGCGGGAAAACGGCTGGAYTTYKCMGAYATTGTCAATAATGAAGCTGAAATGTTTGAAAAAATGTCCTGGCTGGATAAAAGGGTTGGCTCGGGGCARATGCACCCCCARCTTCCGGCCTGGATATGTAAAACCGTCGGCGGCACCACCATGCACTGGACCGCTGCCTGCCCCCGCCTGCAGGAGCATGAGGTCACCCCACAGTCWACTTATGGCGCGGTTGAAGATACCAGCCTGATAGACTGGCCCATTWMATATGAAGAGCTTCTGCCTTATTATGACAGAGCCGAAGATAAAATGGGCGTGACMGGTAAACATGGTTTGCCCATGCTGCCCGGCAACAATAACTTTAAAGTSATGGCCGCCGGGGCTAAAAAAGTCGGCTATAAGGATATTGAYACCCATAATATGGCCATCAATTCGGTGGAACGGGATGACCGCCCTGCCTGTCAGCAACTGGGCTTTTGCACCAGCGGCTGTGCCATCGGGGCCAAATGGTCGACGCTCTATACAGAAATYCCYCAGGCCGAAGAAACCGGCCATTTTGARATTCGSCCAGAATCCATGGTCTCCCGGATCGAACATGACAAGAATGGCAAGGTAACCGGGGTCGAATATTTTGACAAAGATGGCGTAAAACGCCTTCAAAAGGCCCGGATTGTCTGTGTGGCGGGCAATTCMATTGARACCCCCCGCCTGTTGCTCAATTCCAAGTCAGAGMTTTTCCCCAATGGCCTGGCCAACAGCAGCGACCAGGTKGGGCGCAATTACATGACCCATTTCACCATTCAGGTCATGAGCATCATGCCAAARCCGGTCAATTTCCACCGGGGAACCATGCTTGCCGGYATCGTCCGGGATGARATGGCCAATGATCCCTCCCGGGGTTTTGTCGGCGGCTATATGATTAATACGGTCCCCTTCGCCCCTGAAACCCTGGCCATCCATATGCAGYTRGGWAAATGGGGCCATGAGGTCACCGAKGCCCTGGAGCAATATAAAAATATTGCCGGTATTATGYTGATCGGTGAAGACCTGCCCCAGGCAACCAACCGGATCACGCTCCATGAAACGGAAAAAGATCAGCACGGCCTGAGTGTGGCTAAYGTCCATTACCTGGAGCATGAAAATACCCGKAARATGCGRCGGCATGCCTGGGAYAGTGCCAAAAAAATCCACAAAGCRGTTGGSGCAGTGAAGAGCTTTGAGATGGGCCAGTCCATTCCCGCGACCCATAAYYTGGGCACGGCCCGTATGAGCGAAAACCCCAAGGACGGCGTCTGCAATAAATGGGGYCAAACCCACGACATTGATAACCTGTTCATTTCGGATGGCAGTGTGTTCACCTCATCGGGATGCGTYAACCCCTCGCTGACCATTGTCTCTCTGGCCATCMGGCAAGCCGAGCATATCAGCGGCCTTATGCAAAAGAACATCATTTAATATTTAGTTGAGTATTTCTCTTARAAGGAAAAAACATGACCCTTTCACAACAGCTTGGGAATTTGGGCGACAAGGCCAGGGCTTTTGTCTCTCAGGACAGATTATTATTCATTGACGGYCAGCATGTTCCGGCCCAAAGCGGCAAAACATTCGAAACCCGCGAYCCGGCCAATGATGGTGTCATCTGTYATGTSTCAGAAGCAGGYCCAGAAGATATTGACCTGGCGGTCAAGGCGGCGCACCGGGAATTTGAGAYCGGYGAATGGTCAAARCTCAGACCCAATGACCGGCARCGSCTGCTGCTGTCTCTGGCGGATCTGATWGACCAGAAYGCCGATGARCTGGCCCAGCTTGAATCRCTYGATAACGGYAAATTATACCCCTATGCCCGCTTTGGTGATGTGGSYATGGCCTCTGAATTYCTGCGCTATATGGCAGGRTGGGCCACAAAGATTGAGGGCCAGACCATTGACCCGTCCGTCTCCTATATTCCCGATGCCAAATTCTGGACCTATACCCGCCAGGARCCTGTMGGGGTTGTCGGCCAGATTGTCCCGTGGAATTTCCCCCTGTTAATGGCGGTCTGGAAGATTGGCCCRGCCCTGGCCACYGGCTGCACCGTCGTCCTGAAGCCGGCGGAACARACMCCCCTGACCGCCCTGCGYCTGGCRGAACTGTGCATGGAGGCCGGCTATCCTGCCGGAGTGGTCAATGTGACACCCGGTCTTGGCCATATCGCCGGCACTGCCCTGGTTGATCACCCCCTGATCAGCAAAATAGCCTTCACCGGCTCCACCGCCACGGGCAAGGCCATCGGCCGCTCTGCCATTAACACCATGAAACGGGTATCCCTTGAGCTTGGCGGAAAATCACCAGCCATTGTATTT
The DNA here is from genome assembly GCA_002401695.1 of Alphaproteobacteria bacterium. Lineage (GTDB taxonomy): Bacteria > Pseudomonadota > Alphaproteobacteria > Micavibrionales > Micavibrionaceae > UBA1672. The sequence continues at coordinate 68,404 of NVTV01000005.1, read as the reverse complement.
GCCGATGCCGATATTGACATGGCCATCCAGGGTGCCGCCATGGGAATTTTCTTTAATCAGGGGCAGGTCTGTACGGCAGGCTCCCGCCTGTATGTGGAACGCTCTGTCTTTGACAGGGTAACCGAAGGCATTGCAGAGATTGCCAAGAGCTTCAAATTAGGCCCGGCCTTTGCCGAGGATAGCCAAATGGGTCCCTTGGTCTCAAAACTGCAACAGGCTCGGGTCGGCAGCTATCTGGAAAGCGGCCTGAAGGAAGGCGCTGTCGCCCTGTCCGGTGGTCAAATCGTTGAAGGCGCTGGCTGCTATGTGGAGCCCACTGTTTTTGTCAATGCCCACCAGGATATGAAGATTGTCCGCGAAGAAATCTTTGGCCCGGTCATTGTGGCCCAGCCCTTTGATGATGTGAACGACATCGCCCATATTGCCAACGATTCAGATTATGGCCTGGCGGCCAGCATCTGGACCAACGATATCCGCCGGGCTCATGCCATGGCCGGCAAAATAAAAGCGGGGACGGTATGGATCAATTGCCATAACGTTCTTGATCCTTCCGTGCCATTCGGCGGTGTCAAGCAATCCGGCTTTGGCCGTGAAATGGGCAAGGCCGTCATCGAGCAATATACCGAGACAAAATCCGTAACCCTCTTAGTCTAACGGGGCAGGAACGCCCTCTTAGTTAAGGAACAGTGATCCCCTGTCTCACCCTGGGAGTTCCGCGCAGGCCACGATTATAGCTGTTGTTTTACAAGGCCCCCAGTCACTGAGTTGACTGGGGGCTTCTGACCTTAACCTTAACATTTTTAATCAGGTCACCCCGCCTTGGTTGCTCGTTCATTTACCTGACAAGGAGCTGCAACGTAATTGCCCCGCTCTCCCTTTAATGAAAAATTATCATTCTATCGACATCAATTCCCCTCTGATATTATCAAACAAGTTATTTGGCCCTATTTCCGATTTACCATGAGTTATCGGGACGCCGAAGAGTTACTTGTGGAACGTGGCAGTGTTGTAAGCTATGAGACGTTTCGTAGGTAGCCCTTAATTCGGCCCAGAATTACCCGACGTATCAAGAGCCGCAAGACCTCTCTACGCAACTTAAAAAGTGGCCTAGACTAACCAACTGCCAATCCGCTCATTCACATTTGCAGCATCAAGTTTGTAGAAAAAAACAACCCTGTTTCAAAGAAGTTACTAGCTGTCAGATGATGGCTAGAGTTTGTTTCTGTTTGAAGATTTCAGATGTTGCCCAATTGGTGCCCAATGGTGGATTTACTGGGCTGGACCCTGAAACGAGAAAAGGCCGTAACCTATTGAGATTACGACCTTTTTTGACTGGTTGCGGGGGTAGGATTTGAACCTACAACCTTCAGGTTATTAGCCTGATAGACACATGCTTAAACCTTTGATATTAAATGATATTATTTTTTCCAAAAAATTAATGTGCTAGAAACTGTGCTAGCTCGCGTGTTTTTCAAATACAAAACAGATTCAGAATAAAATATAGATTTCCTATGGTGCAAAACAATTAATTTCACTTAACTTTACCAAACACTACGGCCAATCGCATGCCCGAATAAAATCTTGTAACCAGTGCTGCATAACCCCAACCTCCCTTGAAACCTCTTCGTGCTGAGAAAGTTTATGTGACAATCCCGTTCTCTATAATTGATAGACCCTAAAAAGTTGAAAAATGGAAGGCCAGTAGTGTCATGGTAACTCGAGGCAATTCAACTATCTCAATTGGCACCCAATGCCTTTACAGCTGCATTAAAATACTTGCTTGTTTGGTCGGCGGCACTTTTTAGAGCAACCTGACCTTCAGGATTACTAATCTTCTCCCAATTTTCTGCGATGGATTCTGGTGTCAGATCCTCATCCTTCAAATGAATTCCGGGTGTCTCAACAATTCTGATGCAGGCAAAGGCACCGGCCCCGGCGCCTAATATCACCTTGCTCGGGGCATCATCACTTACAAGATATAACACTCCCGGACTTACTCTTTCAGGCTGAAGCAGCTCAAGGGCGAGCTCAGGTAATAATTTTTCGGTCATCTGTGTCGCGGCGGTCGGCGCGACTGCATTAACACGAATATTATATTTCTGCCCTTCATGATGAAGAACATTCATTAGCCCGACAACACCGGCCTTAGCGGCCCCATAATTTGACTGACCAAAATTGCCGAAAAGGCCAGAGGATGAGGTCGTCATCACTATTCGCCCATAATTCTGTTTACGCATAATTTCCCAAACAGCTTTACTGCATATTGCACTGCCGACTAGATGAACGTCTACAACCAGACGCAAATCATCCATTATCATCTTGGAAAAAGTCTTGTCCCTTAATATCCCGGCATTATTTATCAATATATCAACCCGCCCCCAACGTTCCATCGTCTGGGCAACCATGTCTTCGACCTGATCTTCTTTTGCCACATTTGCACCATGGGCAATGGCTTCGCCGCCGCTGGCCACGATTTCATCGACCACAGCCTGTGCCGCAGCAGATTGTCCGCCGTCGCTATCGCCAAGGTCGTTTACAACAACTTTCGCGCCCCGTTCAGCCAAGGCCAATGCGTGACACCGGCCAAGCCCGTTTCCTGCACCGGTTACAATCGCAACCTGATTGTCAAATCCTATGGACATAATGCACCTCTCTTATTTTATAAGTTTATATAAGCTATTCTGCGATGATCATTCCGCCATCAACCGGAATGATCGCTCCGGTAACATAAGCGCCGGCAGCCGAACTCAAAAACAGGGCGGCACCGGCAATATCTTGCGCCTGGCCTAATCTTTTTAATGGCGTTGTCGAGATCAGCTGATCCCTGCTGCCCTGATCGTCCAATGCATAAGCCATCATGCGGCTGTAGAAAGCCCCCGGGGCCAATGCATTTATAGTGATATTATCCTTAGCCAGGTCACTGGCCAGTATTTGTGTCAGATGATGGATCGCGGCTTTGCTTGCGCCGTAGGAATATACTATTAGCTCATTTTAGGACCACTTGCGCCGCCGCATCATTCCCAAACCAAACAGGCCAAAACCGAATAGCAGGAACAGGTCCGGCTCTGGCACCCCGGTCCTATCCCCATATTCATAGGTCAGCCGAACGGCAGAATAACCGTTCCACTCGCCGTCGAGGCCGACAACGGACATGAACCAATGATCAGGCAGGGAGCTGAAAGAACCGCTGATATCGCCCATGACATAGGCCAGGTCAAAGACATCGCCTGCTGTCGGCAGGAAACTGTCGAGGAAATCAATGCTCAGCATCGCCCCGGCATCAATTGACAGGCTACCTGAAATGTCAAAACTGTCATAGCTGACACCCCGGTCATATCCAGCCAGCTCCATCATGATGGTAGATCCATCCATCCAGGCCACATCGGAGTTAAAGGTCATCAGGCCTGGGCTATTACCAGCATTTAACGTGCCGGAGATCTGGACCAGGTCCGCCTCGACCACCCCGGAACCGCTGAGTTCACCAGTAAATTCAATTGTACCTGACGATTCATAATTTCCTGTCGAAATAATATTCAATTCATTAATGATGAGACCATCATTAATCACTTGGCCGCCTAAAACAGTCTTGGTGGAAGGATGAGTGAGGCTCAGGATACCCTCAGAATGATTTTTTAGCGTACCATTATTGACCAATGTACCCGCATTGTTCATCCAACCTTTATTATTCAGGGTACCCTCATTGGTGAGCGTACCAACGTTTGTCAGACGTTCTGTTGTGTTCAAAGTACCTGTATTGATCAATGTTCCGCCGGACCAGTTTCCCAGCAAATAGTCGTTATTCAGGGTACCTGTATTGGTCAACGTGCCACCTGATTCAATTGTCAACTGGCCGTACACGTTGTTGTTCAAAGTACCATCGTTGGTTAGCTGACCATAATTGTTCAGTTTTCCATCGTTGGAAAGTGTACCATCCGAGTTGTTGTCTAAGGTACCATTGTTGGTCAGCGTTCCATCGTTGGAAAGTGTACCGTCCAAGTTGTTGTCTAAGGTACCATTGTTGGTCAGCGTAGCGCCAGTTTTGTTATGCAGGGTGCCCTCGTTGGTCAACTGGCCATAATTGTTCAGCTTGCCATCATTGTTAATATCACCCCGGTTTGTCAACTGCGCGTCATTATTGTTGTTCAACGTAGCGCCAGTCTTGTTATGCAGGGAGCCCTCGTTGGTCAACTGGCCATAATTGTTCAGTACGCCTTCGTTGTTAATATCACCCCGGTTTGTCAGCTCCGCTTCATTATTGTTGTTCAACGTACCTATGTTTGTAAGCTGCCGGGAAGTATTATTAATCAGCCTACCATTATTGTCCAGTAATCCTTCGTTGATTATCTTACCCTTGTGCTGAATAGACCCGACGCCCCAATCCCAATCCGTCCAACTGGTATTGGTTATCACGCCGTTGTTGGTTAGCGTGCCATTCCTATTGATCATCAACGTGCCGCCATTCTTCAGACTACCTTCGTTAGTCAGTATGCCACTGATGGAAAGTGTGCCGTAACCAGCATTGGTTATTTTGGCATTGGCGCTATTAGTCAGAGAAGCACCAATGCTGGTGTCCAGCCAGCCATTATTGGAAAGTTTGGCATTGTTGTAAAGCATACCATCGTTTTGCAACTCGCTGTTAGTGTAATTGATCAATTGATGAGCGTTGGTCAACGTGTGGCTATTTTTCAGCGTACCTTGGTTGGTCAACGTACCTTCGTTGGTCAGCATATAGCTATTGTTCAGCGTACCTTGGTTGGTCAGCGTGCCGCTATTGTTCAGCGTACCTTGGTTGGTCAGCAGAGCATCGCTGTTGTTATTCAACGTACCTTTGCTCGTCAGTATAGCATTCCTTGTGTTGGTTAGTGTTCCATCATTGTTCAGGGTACCAGCGTTGGATAATTCGCTAAAGTTGACCAGCTCCCCGCGAGAACTGTTATTCAACGTGGCGCCACTCTTATTGTTTAATACGTCCCGGTTTAATAACTGGCCCGCGTTGGTCAATGTACCACCACTCTCATTGTTAAGCGTATTTAAGTTGTTCAATGTACCATTATTGCTCAGAATACCACCAAGAATCGTCAGCGTGCCATCATTTTGCAGTTCAGCATGGGATTTGTTGTCAAGACTGTAACTGCTTGTCAGAGTACCGCCAAACATATTGAATAGCCTGCCACTGTTAGTCAGCATGCCGCCGTTGTTTATCTTTCCGGTATTATATAAGTCGGCCCTATTTTCCAGCCTGCCTGTCCACCCCAAATCTGAGGTGGTTATTGTTCCTGAGTTATCCAGTCTGTAATCACTGAACAGAGTCTTGCCTTGAGTGATATACACCCGTCCTTTGACATAGGCAGGTCCCGAGGTTGATAAATTGTCGGTTATGGGGAGGTAATCTCCTTTTTCCACCCGTAGAATGGTTGCAGAAGCCGGAGTACTTAAACTCAGGGCGCAAATGGACCCAGTGAGCATCAAGCTGCATAAGTTGATAAGTTTAAAGGGAGTGGAGCTAGAACCGGTGGTGTGATGAATCTTGCAAACCATTTTATATTTTCCTCAACTTCGGCAATTTTAAATTTTACTTCTTGTTTAGTTACGCAACTTTTGTGCCAGTTTTATAGAATGGCGCAAATACAGACTATGTAAGAAAAAATGAATATCAAAACTGTAAAAGATATCCCTGTTAGGCAGCATAAGTGTCAGGTTTTTTTACAGTTTTTACTGAAATTGAGATGCGGAGACATTAACCTAGGCAGGATTAAATCCCGGAGAGTAGAAAGGCAACTGCGGATGGATCGAACAGATCATTCATGAGAAATTAGTATGACTTGAATGGCAGCTTTGGGTGGCGATCACCGCCAAAATCGGACATTCGACTCCCACAGATACAGTCCATAGTCTAAACAAAAGCGGCCAGTGCAAAAAAACACTGACCGTCTTAAATTCATATCGAACAGTTGTTAGGCTTTGCGTCTGCGCATAACCCCCAGGCCGACCAGACCCAAACCCAATAGAGCAAGAGGCGCGGGTTCTGGAACTGGTACACCTCCCGCCGCATAAAAATTATCGGCTTGCGCTTTACCAAAAAAACCCAACCCAATACCCGTGCCGCTATAGGAATTAACTAATGTTACGTCAAAAGTATCACCCGAAGCCGACACATATGCCGAAACCGTGCCATCAAGATTATCGGTCACTTCGAAATAGGTCGACGCGACCTTTGTTGATAATTTAAACATGTTGGTGGGTAGTATGCCAGCGGCGGTATTATTTCCGTGGTAAAAAAAGACCCTGTCAAATAATCCATTTCCATTATTGTCCTGAATTTTTACAAATAGATTGTCCGACAAACTATTGTAATTCAAAACAAGTGCAACATAGCTTATCCCCCCCCCCTTCGCAATAGCATCGACCCCCAAGGAATTTGACGTAAGTCCGTCATATGTCGCCAGTGAAACAAATGTGCCGGATCGAGTGCCAGCAGATTCAAATCCTGTACCATCTTGGTCGGTCCAACCATCTGTCGTGCCATTATTAAAATTGTCAACCAGGACAGGGGCAGCCTGAACAACGGGCGAGATCAGAATAGTGACTGCAGCAAAACCGGTTAAAATAATTTTTTTCATTGGATAGGTTCCTCTTGTAACGCTCTCAAAATTTTCAAATAAATGTATTTATCAATTGCCGTAACTAAAAGACGTACCAGCAATTACCATGCCAAAACTGGAACACAAGGAAATCCCAATCATGTAAGAAATTACTGATATCAGAGTTGTAAAGTATTCCGACACTTTCATGTTGATTGTCCCAAAACATAACGTGACCTCTCCTACGCTTCTTTACTCAGGTTTTGATACGCTGGATCTCGCCATACAAGGATTTCTGGCTCTGTCAAAGGAACTTGTTGCACCGAATTTCTAATTAGTTATTTTTGGTCAATGAACATTTCATTTAAATACTACAAACATAATCCCGCGATTATCCAGTTGGCTTTGCTTCTTTATCTCAAATATCCATTATCGCTTCGGCAAGTAGAAGACTTGCTCTTTGAGCGAGGTATCAATATCACCCATGAAACGGTCAGATTGGGTGGAATAGGTTTGGTCCCGCCCTTGCGGCCAAAATCAGAAAGAAACGCACATCTTATCCTAAGCAACATTCAAATTGGCGGTGGCACATTGATTAAGTCTTCGTCAAAATCGGAGGCAAAACGCATTATCTTTGGCGCGCCGTCGACCATGAAGGTGAAGTCCTTGACGCTGTTGCAACAAAACGACGTGACAAGAAAACCGCGCTGAAAGTGTTGAAATCTCTCATAAAGCGATATGGACGGACGACGGCTATCGTAACAGATAAGCGTAGGTCTTATAAAGCTGTCATGAAAGAACTGGGCTGCCAAAACAAGCAAGAAGCCCGAGGTAGATTAAACAATCGGGCTGAGAATAGTCACCTGCCTTTCCGACGACGAGAATATGCTATGCAGGGCTTTCGAAAAGAAGAAACTCTTCAGAAATTCACTTCAGTTCACGCCCAACTATACAATCATTTTCATGGAGAACGGCACCTCGTAAACAGACAAATATTTAAGGAGTTAAGTTCAGAATCTATGACTGAATGGCGTACATTCGTGGCATAAAATATTTATAATTCGATACTGCTTTGACCAATTTCAGTTTACTTTGACAGCGCCGTTTAAAGGGCAGTGTCAAAGTTAAACTATTGCCATGTCTATGAGCAACCTTTAGCGTTCGTGGATGAGTTATCAATATCGTTATTTCAATAGTTCGCCAGAAATTACACTTCTGGCTATTTTTATGTATGTCAAATATCCGCTGTCGCTACGACATGTGGAAGACCTTCTATTCGAACGTGGCATAGATATTTATCATGAGACTGTTCGTCTCTGGTGGAACCGTTTCGGCCCAGCATTAGCTGCAAAGATAAGAAAGAAGCGCACCTCTTATCCAAAGCAATATTCAAATTAGCGGTGGCATATTGATGAGGTTTTCGTCATAGATAAGCTCAAGAAGAACTCTACGAACATGACGGTCAATCGCAATGACCGAGTGGAACCTGGTACCAATGCGGCTTGATCCCGTCCTCCCTTAAAAACTTCTTCGCCTTGGAAAAGTTAATGTCACAGAGCCCATACATCTCATCCCCCTTTCATTATGGCATCATATTTCCACAACGCATCACACGCTATGACCTATTTCATAAATATTTTAGAAATATGGAACTCAAGCCAGAATCCTGTTCATTTTTCTTTTCCTAAACCAATAATAAATACAGCAAATCAGTAAAAGTAGAAATGTATAGCCTGCCCATTGGAAATTCCCCGCAATGCTAGAGAAAAATGCAACAATAGAGAGGAGCATTCCCAATCCTGACGTCCATAACCCGCCCGGTGTTTTATAGGGTCGAAAAATATCTTTTTCTTTAAGGCGCAACTGGATATGCGCTGCCATCATAAGGATATAGGAGAACGTCGCACAGAGGACCAAAATAAAAACAATTTGATCCGCAGCCTCCGTCAGCGTCAATAAATAAGATATAACCCCCGGGATCAATATTGCGACCCACGGCGCACCCCTTTTATTGGTGAGAGATAAGCCATAAGGTAAGTAACCTGCCCGTGACATTGCATAAATCTGACGTGAAAAGGCATAAATACAGGAAAAGAAACTCGCCGTTATGCCAATAAGTCCGGCCAAATTGACAATAATCAATACTACTCCACCTGTCGTACCAACAGCCTTTAAGGCATCAATCAAGGGACTATCACCTGTTGAGATAGCGGCAACTCCAGCCCCCCCTGTGGCAAATATCAGAATAGACGATGAAATTACGAATAATATTATAATTGCCGTGATTAAACCCTTTGGCACATTTTTATGAGGTTCTTTCGCTTCTTCGGCAGATAAAGGAACCCCCTCCACCGCCAGAAACATGGCAATGGCAAAGGGCATAACATACCAAATTTGGTTTATACTTTCAGGAAGCAACCCGCCAAAGCCCGCAGAAAAGCCATCTGAAACACTGGATAAGTTCGACATATTAAAATGCGGTATCATCTCGGCAAGGAAAATAACAATCCCGATAAGAGTTAAAAAGGCTAAAACAAGAAGTAATTTCATGGACTCATTCACGCCCATCATATGAACAAGAAAGAAAACCAGATAGAGGCCGACAATGACACCACCACCATAATCCCCAAACATTGATACAAAATAAGCATTAAAAAACAACGCAATAACCGAAGAGGCCAGAACATACTCAAAAATAACAGACAGCCCCGTAACGTACCCCCAAAATGGACCAAAAGCGCGCTCTGCAAAACTACAGCCCCCGCCCGCTGTTGGCATTATGGTTGAAAGCTCTGCCAAGGAAAAACCAATGCAGAAATACATGATCGCGACAATGCATAACGCACCAAACATGCCGCCCCAACCCCCAATCCCAAGGCCATAATTCCAAGCCGCAAATTCACCGGCAATAACAAAAGACACGCCCATTGCTGCTAATGTTACCCAGCCTAACGTGCCACTTTTTAATTTATGCTCTTCGGGCTCACTATTTTTTTGTTCGGAATTATTTGAGAAGATAGAATGGTCCATAATACGATAAACTTTCACAAAAAATGTTTTTTCTTAATCCGAAAAAAAACCGATGTCTAAATAAATACTATCGGATATAGAATGATAATGGGAAGCTTAAAATAATTATGGGGCCCGCAGGCCCCATAAAATACATTGATTATATCTTAGAAATTATATTTAAGGTTCACAGAATATGTTCGCGGGTTTCCATAATAATGCTCTACAAAACCCAGTGAGCTTACATCTATTCCGAACACACGATATGCCTTATTAAATATATTCTTTACCATGGTTGAAACTTCCCATGTTTGGTCTTCACTTTCAAACCCGATACGAGCATTGAAGAGCGCATAACTTTCTTCTTTTACCGTCTCCTGATTGTTCATGCTAAAATAGTGATCGGACACATATGACCCATCTGCCTGAATGGAGACTTCTCCACCGGACACATCCCAGCCATAGCGCACCAAACCTGACAGGTTTAACTCAGGCGCATAGGATATTTTAGACCCATCAGGAGCTTCTGCATTCAAATAAGCAAAACCCGCCATAATATCGAGGCCATCTATTGGATTTAATGTTAGCTCTGCTTCCATACCATATATTATGATATCCTGATTAAACACAGTTTGCGTAAGGCCCTGAAAGTTGAATGCCTGATAGTCCTGATAATCATAATAGAATGCAGATGCATTCAAGCGGGCATGCTGTTCAGGAAAATCTGCCTTAAAACCAACTTCATAAGAATATAAAACTTCCTGATCGAACGTATATTCATCATCACTAAGTAAGTCTACTAATTCTAATGGTGCATTAAAACCACCTGATTTCAACCCTCGGCGAATTCCACCGTAAATTAATAGGTCATCATTCGGACGATAATTCAGAGATATTTCACCCGACCAGTCACCCTTTTTTTGTTCGAGGTCTACTTGTTGTATGGAAACCAAGACATTGGAATAGTCGCTGGCGGCAACTACCGTTTGCTCGTACACATGCGTTTTCTTTTCTTCATTCCACCGAGCACCAACCTGTAATTCCAAAGTATCACTGAGTTCATAACTAATATGGCCAAATACAGACCATGCCCGCGTATTCGTTGTCCAGGGACTGCGTAAGGCAATATCATTCGCAGGGTCTCCGCCAAGGGCACTTTCCAGGAAATCGATACCATTGACATAATCGCCGTCTATATTCAGGAAATATGCGCCAACAATCCATTCAATTTTATCCTGGCCGCCTTCCAACCGTAATTCCTGTGAAAATTGTTTCACGTCGCTTTGCAGAAAGAAGTTCAGGAAATTTACAGGTGTCGCGTCTGAATCTTCTTTAAAGTCCTTTTTAAGGGTGTTGTAATCGGTCACGGAAACAATGGAAAAATTATCCATATCATGGCGTAACGTTGCGGTTGCGCCCACCATATCGATTCTGTTAAATCCGGCCTCATCCCAGTCTCCTGCGAAGGGATCACCAACCGCATCCTGATACCCCACAAGGTCATTACCCGGACCTGTTCCCCAAAAATCTTCATCCGCGGGTAAATACGTACCGTTATCTCTAGTGGCACTATGACCATATGAAATACCTGTTACGTCTGTTATGGCACCACGAACATTCAACAACAGACTTGTCCGGTCACTTGGCTCTACAAGCAACTGAAAGCGGCCCGCCCGACTTGATTTTTCGCGCAATCCTTTACCTACACGATTTTCAATTGAAGGATCGCTATCATTAAGAGACGCCGATACACGGAAAGAAACTCTTTCACTTAAGGCACCGCCAACGGCCGCGTTAATATTAACATCATTGAAACGGCCATAGGACAAATCAACATAGCCACCGGCTTCCTGTGACGGTTTGCGGGTTATAAAATGAACCAAGCCCCCTGTTGCATTACGACCAAAGAGCGTACCTTGTGGACCCTTAAGGATTTCCACCCGCTCCAGATCAAACAGCAAAAAGCTGGTTCCGGACATTTGTGAAATGTAAACCTCATCCACATACGTGGCTACCGGGCTTTCCTGATGATCAATAAAATCATTTTGAGATACCCCGCGGATCGTAAAGAAGTTTGATGTACCCCCATTTGGTGAAACAAGTTGGACACCAACAGACATCCTGACGATATCTACCGAGTTATCAAACCCAAGCTGTTCCATCTGACGTCCGGAAAAAGCCGTGATAGCTATAGGAACATCCTGAACACTGGCAGACCGTTTTTGCGCCATAACAACAACTTCATCCATAAGAAATGTGTTACGCTCACTTTTATTTGTCACATCTTCTTCAGCATGAACTATTGTATTTCCCATCATCATTGTCGTGATGGATAATGTCGATAATAATATTCTTTTTGTAATATGCCTACTCATAGTATTTAACCTCCATATTTATAATAAATTGATATTTTTTTAAGTTCAGAAAATACGCCCGAATGCCCTAACAACAAATCGACAATCCCCCATCAACAGGCATGTCAATGCCCGTTATAAAACTGCTTTCTTTGGAAAAAAGGAACAAACAGGCATTAGACAAATCTTTTGCAACACCAATACGTCCGATCGGCAAATGATTGCTAATGGCTTCAACAATCTCTGGTGTGTCATCCCATCTTTTTTGTAATGGTGTATAGACGGGACCCGGTAAAATGGTGTTGCAACGGATACCCTCGCAACCCCATTGCATGGCGACTGATTTTGTCAGGGAAAGAACCGCGCCTTTCGAGGCCGAATAAGCATCCTGTGGCGCACGGTCCCCCCTGATTGCCTGTATTGTTGAGAAATTAACAATGGACCCGCCGCCGTTGCTTTTCATATGAGGAACAATAGAACGGATCGTATGAACCATAGATTTCAAATTAATTTTCATAACCTGATCCCAGACATCTAAATCAATATCCAGCAAGGATTTATCTTTTTCAAACCAGAGAACACCGGCAACATTGGCTAAATTATCGATCTTATGAAATTTGGCAATGACCTCTTTAACGGCGCCTTCGACAGCAACAATATCCGTCAGGTCAATTTTAAAATACATCAAATTGGAATCTGAACTTGCTTCCTGTAATTCTTTTGGGCAATCGCTTATGTCAATTCCGGCAACCTTGCCGCCCTTTTCGAGTAAATCCAATGCGATCTGCAATCCCATCCCACTTGCAATGCCCGTGATGACAGTAACTGTATCTTTAAAGCTCATATGCTGATTTCCTGCTTCCATATATCTCTTCTGTATTTTATTTACAGATCCACGTTTATTTAGAACCTTGTTTATTTCGGTATATTTCCATATTGGCAATTTTTTTAATTTATTGCAACTTATTTCTTGAAATTAAAATTATTACCCTATAAACTTACTCTCATGAACGATCCCACACTCGTAACAAAGCAGAAAAACCGTTACGATTATGGTCAATTTATACATAAAATAAATTTTGAGGGTCCGATCAGGATGAGCGATACAACATTCAACACTATTGAAGATATACTCGATTATATAAAAACAACCGATTTAGAATATGCAACAATCGGCTATGTTGACTATCAGGGTGCAATCAGGTCTAAATATGTCTCTCAGGAACATTTAATTTCCGCATTGCAAGGAACAACGAACCCGATCATTACATTAATTTTTGATGCCGGCGATGAGGTGCTTGAAACGGCCAGCCTCGGCAACAAGGACGAAACATACAACGATAGCCCCTTTCGTCTGGACCCCTCCTCTGCCCGAATTGTTCCATGGGAAAATTCCCGTAGAAATTTATTGATCCTTGGTGAATTCATTGAAGAAGGTGCACAGTTTTGCCCCCGCAGCCTGTACAACAGATTATATAATCAATGTCAGGAAAAAGGGCTTACTTTTGTTAATGGCATTGAGCTGGAATTCACATTATTTGATGAAACATCCAAATCGGCCGCCGACAAAAATTGGCGGGGCATTTATACTGCAACACGGCAGAAAACCTATTGTTCCTATCAACGGCAACTCAGCCAACTCGATTTTTATCATGACCTGATGGATATCTGTAAAACATTAAATATCAACATAGATAGTCTTCATGAAGAATCCGGTGATGGGTTTATGGAAGTTGCGCTGGCGCATGGGTCCGGTTCAAGAATTCCTGATAATGCAATTCTATTTAAAACATTCTGTAAAGTGGCCGCAGTCAGACATGACAAGCTCGCCACCTTCATGGCCAGATGGTCAAATGATGCCGATGGTCAAAGTGGTCATATTCATATGTCCATAACTGACCAATCAGGAAAAAATATTTTTCATGATGACACCAAAGAACACCAGATGTCAGACGCCATGAGATACTTCATTGGCGGTCTGCAAAAATTATTGCCCGAATTCCTTTTGATGATGGCGCCCAATATAAATAGCTTCAAACGTTTAATTCCAGGAATTTTCGCGCCCATATCCGCAGAATGGGGAATCGAAAACAGAACATGTTCCTTAAGAGCTATCCCCGGCTCCAAGAATTCAAGCCGCGTCGAATGCCGCACACCGGGGGCCGATGCCAACCCTTATTTATCCTTATCCGCAATGATGGGCGCGGGCATATATGGCATAGAACATAAAATAGAACCAACGGCATCGACAACGACTAATGCTTATAATTCCGCCACACCTGAAGCGCTCAAATTTCCATCGGACTTTAGAGATGCCATTGAGAAATTCAGCGGTTCGAAAATAGCCCGTGAAATTTTCGGCGACCCATTCGTCGATGCCTATGCACAATCCAGGCGCACACAATTTGAACAATTTCAAACATTTGTAACCGACAAGGAACTCGAACGTTTCTTTGACCTCGTTTAGGAGTAGAAACTTGAGTAATTTTAATATTATTTCCCCTGTTGATGGCTCTGTTTACGGTACACGTAACTACGCAAATCAAAAACAAATATCGCAAACCCTCAATAAAGCCCTTAAAGCAAAACAAGAGTGGGCAAATACAGATATGGACACCCGTTTCTCAATCGTTCAGGGATGGATCCTTGCTTTTGCAAAATATCAGGATGAAATAGCCGCTGCTGTAACCATGTCTATGGGGCGTCCGTTGTGGCAGGCTAATGAAATGGGACGCGTACTCGAAACCGCTGATCATATGATAAATGAAGCCCGAAAAACGCTTGCAGTGGAAAACGCGCCCTCTGAAGATAATATCAAACGATTTATAGAACCGGTCCCTCTTGGTATCTGCCTTTCTATTTGTGCATGGAATTACCCGGTCGCAATGGTCGCGAGCCTTATTACAGCCCCCCTCTATACTGGCAATGTGGTGATTTTTAAGCATGCCCCGCAAACAGCAATCATTGGTGATTTCATAAATGCCGCGGCAAAAGATGCGGGCCTGCCAGAAGGCATATTACAAGCTTTGGATATGTCACATGCCGATACGGAATCCCTGATCCAATCTTCAAATATTGACCTTGTGCAATTGATTGGCTCCACAAGAGGCGGCCAGGCTGTTTATGATGCCGGCAGGGGTACCTTCACCCGCTACGGCCTTGAACTGGGAGGAAAAGACCCTGTTTACCTCAGACATGACGCCAACATAGAGTTGGCTGTTGAAGATTTGATTGGGTGTAGTTTTGGCAATGCGGGGCAATCCTGCTGTTCTGTAGAACGTTTATATGTTCATGAGGCAATATATGATGACTTTATTGATCGTTTTAAAGCCGCCGTTGAAACATCTGTAACCTTAGGCCATCCCATAGAAGAGGAAACCTTAATAGGCCCTGTTGTCAATGCCGATGCCGCTTCCCGCATCCGCGGTGTGATCAAAAAAGCCTGTGATCAAGGTGCAAAAACGTTGATTGATCCGAATAACTATGCATTGGCGAAAGAGGGCACTGCTTATGTTGCCCCGCAAGTCTTAATCAATGTGGATCACAATATGTCGATTATGCGGGATGAATTATTCGGACCTGTCCTGCCCATTATGAAAGTGAGCGGTGATCAGGAAGCCATTACGTTAATGAATGATAGTGATTATGGCCTTACAGGAGCCATCTGGACAGCAGACACGGAGCTCGGCATCACCCTTGGCCATCAAATTGAGGCCGGAACATTTTACCTGAACCGTTGCGATCATGCGGATATGCATCTGCCTTGGGGCGGCGGGAAAAAAATGTCCGGCATTGGCCGGTCATACGGCCAAGCTGGCATGGATGAACTCGTCACAACCAAATCCTATCATATCAGGACAACATAAAGAATAATTGTATGATTATTAGCCATGCTGATTTTTCGGATATTCAATCTAATGCCGTGTTCTATAAACAGAATAGCACATCCCCCAAAGTGCTTTTCACGTGTGAACATGCCACGAATATAATTCCACCTATATGGAAAAATCTTGGTATGTCTAAGGAACATATAGAGGATCATATCGGTTGGGATATTGGCGCTCTGGACGTTACAAAACATTTGTCCTACCTGCTCGATCAACCCGCTTTATATTCTGGATTTTCCCGACTTTTCTTTGATGTCAACAGGCTCCCGGACGCTCATGATTCCATACCAAAGGTTAGTGGTGGCATTAGCATTCCAAGAAATATAATGTTGTCGGAAAAAGAGAAAACATTACGTAAAGAGCTCGTATATGACCCCTATTTTGATAAATTAAACCATATTTTAAACGAGACCCCTTCTATTAGAACAATAATATCCATACATAGCTGCACACCCACCTATATGGGTTTCAAGCGGCCTTGGGAAATTGGCATTCTGTGGAGAGATAACAATAAAAGTGCCCATCGCTTAATTAAACATTTGGAAGAGGATTCCCCTTGGGTCATTGGAAACAATCAACCCTATGACCCACAAGAACACAGGATTTCAGTATATGAAGCGATCTCGGGCAAAAAAAATATCTCATTGGTTTGGATTGAAATCCGGAATGACTTAATTTCAACCAAGGCCAATTCCATTGATGTTTCCGTAAAAATTCATAACTATTTGCGTAAAAACTTTTTGTTTTGATTATTATTAATTTGGTGTAAAAACACTATAGAGGTGTCTCTATGAAAGATAAAATTTCCATCGGCAAACAACTTAAACAATACAGATCGAAAAAAGGCTTTACGCTCAAAAAACTTTCTGAACTAACTGATTTAGCGACTTCAACAATATCGAAAATCGAAAATGGAAGAAGTTCGATTACTTTATCCAATGTCCGAATTATCACAGAAGCCTTGGAAGTTCCTATTGCCGCCGTATTAGGGCCCGAAAACCCTCCGCAATTCTCCGCACGTCGGGGAATAACCCGTAAGGGCCATGGAGCATTTGTTGTTACGGATGAAAATAACTTCGAAATGCTTTGTGATGAAATAATGGACAAAAGGAACATGTTTTGGCGGGTGGAAGTTAAAGCAAGAAGCCTGGAGGACTATAAAACCTTTAGTACACATCCCGGTGAAGAGTTCATATATGTTATAAGTGGCACGGTGGAAATACATACACAAAGCTATAAATCCACGATATTGAACCAAGGTGACAGTATCTTTTTTGATAGTCAGATGGAACATGCCTATGTCGCCATTTCTAAAGAGAACCCAATTTTGCTCATGACCAATACATTGAGACATGACCTTTCAGATTTCTAATATAACTTTGCCAAATGCAAACGGCCTCCCCTCATTTTCCACCTATCAAAATACAGCCTTAAAGTATTGCCTCAATAAAATATTTTATAAAGTAGAACATCCATAAATGAAGAAGTTCCTAATCATAAAAACAGGTAGTTTTATTGGCCATGCAGATGATATAATCGAAAAATATGGTGACATGGATTCAGTTTTCTTAGACGCCGACTGGTGCCCCCGCGACCGTGCCGAAGTGGTTTCCGTATACTTAGATGAAAAACTTACAAACCCACCCACACAATATTCCGGCATTTTAATCACTGGATCAGGCTCAATGATGAGTATACCAGAACAATGGATGATTGACACGTCCAATTGGATCCAGAAGGCCATTGTGACTTCCGTACCAATTCTGGGCATCTGTTTTGGTCATCAAATGCTGGCACATGCCCTAGGGGGTCTTGTTGGGCCGAACCCAAATGGGCTTGAAGCAGGAACGGTTGATGTATATTTTGATACTAAATGTAATGACGACCCCCTATTCTTCGATTTCCCTCAGCAGGCCCCGTTTCACGTTCATCATTATGAAAGCATACTAAGCTTGCCTGAAGGCGCGGAAATCTTGGCCGGAAACGATATTGAAAAAAAACACGTTGTTAGATTTTCTCCATATGCATGGGGTGTGCAATTTCACCCGGAATTAACCGTAGATATTATGAATATACTTATTGACTCACTTGCCGATGGAATAAAAACCGCGGGCTACGATATGACTATAATTCAGAAAGAAGTTCGGGAAACCCCCTACGGCTTCCGACTATTGAACCGCTTCTACAATTTCGCAGAAAGAACTGGCAGAATAAAATTGTAAAAGCACGGACGAAATCGCTAATCAACTTGAAAAAAGGAGCCAATACTGCCCTAACTGATCAAATTAAACAAACGGTTAAAGCGCTGATAATGGGCTTGTCACGTTAACTTTTTCCAAACTCTATGTTATATGATACCGATGAAACCAATACCATACCATCGTCACCGGTTTTGCTGCTCCGCGCTGCCCTTCGGGTCACCCAAATATAATCAAACAGGCCGTATGGCTTTATTTTCTTTTCACCATGAGTTATCGCGATGCTGAAGAATTATTGGCCGAGCGCGGTATAGAGGTAAGTTATGAGACTGTTCGTCGATGGGCCCTTAAGTTTGGAATCGATTATGCCCGACGCATCCAAAAACGACGGCCCTTACCCCATACTGAGTGGTTTCTAGATGAAGTATTCGTCAAGATTGGCGGAAAACCCATGTATCTCTGGCGCGCTGTAGATGGAGAAGGTGAAGTTCTGGATGTCTTGGTACAAAAGCGCCGGAACAAACGGGCTGCTTTAAAACTTCTTCGAAAATTACTGCAAAACCAAGGTATCTCGCCAACAAAAATCGTTACCGATAAATTAAGATCCTACAGCGCTGCACTCCGAGATTTAAATATTAAGCATTTGCATGATACAACCAACAGATTGAACAATAGGGCGGAAAGTTCCCATGTTCCCATCCGGCGACGGGAACGAAAGATGCAACGATTCAAATCACATAAATCAGCACAAATATTTCTATCAATCTACGGCTCAATTTATAACCTCTTCAATACACAAAGACATTTAATATCACGAAAAACTCTACGACAACTACGGTCAATCGCAATGATTGAATGGAGCCTCGTGACCAATGCTGCTTGATCTAGGCTTCAGTTGAAACTTCTTCGCGCTGAGGAAGTTTATGTGACAGAGCCCTGCTCCGCCAAATTCAAGTTACTTTGACAGTCCCTGAAATCCGTATCGTTCTTCCAGATATCGAAAGCTGGCCCTAATGCCTGATGTCTGCGCCCCTTTAGGCCGGCCAAGGCGATCAATGTATTTCAATACACAAAAATCCATATGAACCCATGCTATCTTTTCGTCAACAAATTCATTAAGAAACAGTGCCGCTGTTATTGCCCCCCCACCTATATCGCTAGTGCCAATACTATGCAAATCTGCAATGGGGCTGTCCATAATAGAACGGTACCCCATATGTAAAGGCAATTGCCAAACTAGATCTTCTACTTCGCGACTACAGCGCATCAAATCCTGACAAACCTTGTCGTCATTACCAATTATTACAGGAATATCTGGACCAGTTGCAATAATACCAGCACCTGTTAATGTCGCAAAATCAATTATCATGTCGGGATTCTCTGAACTGGCTTCAGCCAGTGCGTCTGCTAACACCAACCGTCCTTCTGCGTCAGTATTACCAACCTCAACAGTCAGCCCTTTACGAGAGGTTATAATATCAGACGGTCGGTATGCATTTGCTGAAATAGAATTTTCAACAGCAGGAATAAGAACCCGCAACCTAACATTTAAATTTGTTTCCATAATCAACCCAGCAAGGCCCAAGGCATGGGCTGCACCGCCCATATCCCCTTTCATAGTGATCATTCCACCTGTTGATTTAATATTCAGACCACCAGAATCAAAAACGACCCCCTTACCGACAAGTGTCAACAAAGGTGCCTTCGCATTTTCCCGCCACTTAATATCAATTAGACGAGGAGCACGGCTACTCGCGCGGCCCACAGCATGAATAAGGGGGTAATTCTGTTCAATTAATTGATCGCCAACAATAACATTGCAAGATGCGCCATGCTCCTTAGCCAGCTTTTCCCCTGCTTTTGCCAACTCTTCAGGCCCCATATCAGAGGCAGGGGTGTTAACCAAATCTTGAGCCAAAAAGGATGCCTTGATTACACCTTGGATACCATCCTGATAACCTTGGTCGGGTAATAATAAAACAGGGGGCTTCTTAGGCTTTTTATCCAGCCCGCTTTTGTATCGAGAAAAGCTATATGTTCCAAGCCCCCAGCCGACACTTGCCATTACCGTTTCTAGGGGAGACTCTAATTCAGCATCAATTCTATATTCTCCATAGGGTAACCGAGCTGATAGACTGGCATAATCCCATAATTCGGCCCGCTCTTTAAACCCTGCGACGACCTGAGTCAACTTTCCATCGCTACTCACAATACACAACTGCCCCGGAGAAGCATCAAATTCCATATCCTTAAGCCAACTTATTGTGCTCGCAGGCTGACTTTTCTGCCAGTCCTTGAAACTTCTTTTCGTCAATAAACTGACAGGTATAGTTTTAGTCGTTTCACTGTTTGTAAATATTTCTAACATTGTATAAACCTATAATGCCTAATCTGGCGTTTCGAAACGTCGCTGTTAAATTAACTTAATCTAATTCTGCTTCATCAGCTAAATTGGTGGATCATTGAGTTAGCAGTGTAGGACAACAATCCCCCGACACCGCCTTCCCAGCCGAAGCCAGATTGCTTATGCGGGTCCAAGCCTAAGTCAGCAGCTTTGGGGCCTGGGCTTGATGTGCCAAAAATCTTGATGCTACCGGCATGTAGCGCCTGCGCGAGCCTTTGCGACCGTCCAAGGTCTGTTGTTGCCACATAGGCTGCCAGACCGTATGGCGTATTGTTGGCAAGGGCGATGGCTTCCTCTTCTGTGTCGAAGCTGAAGACCGAGAGTACCGGGCCAAATATTTCTTCCTTCGCGATAAGCTGATTTTCCGCCACATTATCAAACACCGTTGGTTCCAGATAAAAACCATTTTTGCAGGGGCTATCAGTGGGCAAGCGGAGGCGAGCGCCACCGCACAGAAGGTCGGCCCCCTCTTCTATACCAGAGCGAATATAGGTGAGGACTTTTTCCATATGAGCTTCGTTTAAAATTGCGCCCATTTGTGTTCCAAATTTTAGCGGATCTTGAGGTTTTATAAGAGCAACATGCTCTTTTATATAGTCCAGAAATTTTTCCTTGATGCTCTTTTGCACTAGGAGCCTAGTTCCCGAAACGCAAAGCGCACCCTGATTGGCAAAAGCAGTACCTACGACATTTGCAGCAACCGCCTGTAGATCAGCGGGGCAATCATTGAAAACGATAAAAGGTGATTTTCCGCCGCATTCCAGCAGCAATCGCTTCATGTTACTTTTAGCAGACGCAGCCATGATTTGTTTGCCCGTCGCGGAACTGCCCGTGAAACTCACCAAATCAATATCGGGACTATGGGCCATCGCTGAGCCCAATTCCGTACCCGTGCCATGGACAACATTAAAGACACCTGATGGCACTCCTGCCTCCACCGCTAATTCTGCGAGGCGCGCCGCTGAAAGCGACGTGAACTCGGAGGGTTTTAGTACGATACTATTCCCCATTGCTAGGGCTGGCCCTACTTTGCTGGCTGCCAAAGCCAGTGGATAATTCCATCCAACAATCGCCCCAACCACACCAATTGGTTTTCTTAACTGATAGGAATGACATCCAGCAATCGTGGCTGATGGCGCCACCAGGCCTACCGCCATTTCTGCATTATTTCGCAAACAATAAATCGTATGCCCAATATCCTCTGAAAGGGCTTTTGCAATAGGCTTGCCAACGTCAAGGGCCTCGTTTAGCGCGAATTCTTCTTTATGAATTTCAACCAAATCAGCCAGCCTATTCAATACGCTAGCGCGGTTCTGCACTGCCATATCGCGCCAGCACCCCTCGTTAAAGGCACGCTTCGCGCTTTCAATCGCCGCGTCAAGAGTGGTGTCATTGCCGCTGGTGAACTGGTATAAAAGTCCACCATCCCGCGGTGAATATTTACTTACAAGATGATTAGTCTGGTTACAGCTCACATATTTCCCAGCGATAAAATCCTTAATTTCATGCCGACAACCAGCGGCTCGCTTGACCCAATCAATTGTATTCATAACAGCATTCCTTTTAGTCTATTTTAGTTCGAAAAATCTTTAATGTGCAGGAGAACTTCCTTGAAACTCCCGGCAGTAACCCGTGCTATAACGATACTAGGTTAGGCCTTTAAATTCCCGTACAAATTCGTCCACCTCATTCTGTGTCGTCGCGAAACTTGTAAGGTATCTGGCGCGGGCATACCCGCTGGACTTTTGATGATAGGAAGTAGAGCCTTGTTCGCTGACCTTATCGAAAACAGTTTCTAGCATGTTGACAAAAGCGATATTAGAATCAACGGCAAAACAAATTTCAATATTGGGTATATCCTGTAACTGAGTAGCAAGGCTTTGAGCCATAGCATTTGCATGCGCAGCATTTCGCAACCACAAATCATCATGCAAAAAGGTCTCTAACTGGTTTGATAGGAACCGCATTTTTGATAATTGATGCCCCGACCTTTTCCAGTTCATTTCCACCCGGTCCTTAAGTGAGCCAGTGAAAACAACGACCGCATCAGCACACATAGTGCCATTTTTTGTGCCCCCAAAAGACAGGATATCCACCCCAGACCGCCAAGTCATATCATCAGCGCCACATTTCTTGAAGGCCAGCGCATTCGAAAGCCGCGCACCATCCATATGAACGAACAGCCCATGATCCTTTGCGATGCCGCTAAGCGTTCTAATCTCGTCCAGCGAATAGACAGTGCCCATCTCTGTCGTCTGAGTTAGACTGAGCACGGCAGGGCGCATAAAATGAACTGATCGTGGTGCCGCGTCAAGAACTGTGGACAAATGACTTGGATCGATTTTTCCATTTTCACCACTTAATGTCTCAAGGCGAGCTCCGTCGCTTAAAAATTCCACTGCCCCCGCTTCCTGACGGTAAACATGGGCCTCTTTGTGGCAGTAAACTATACCGTTTCCAGATACTGCAGCACTAAGCCCGATCGCGTTCCCAGCTGTACCCGTACTAACCGGAAACACGGACAAGTCGCATTTAAAAACATTGCTAAACACACCAGTAAGCCGTTCGGTCACGCAGTCCGCGCCATAAGGTTTCTCACTGCCACCATTAACATTGATCAAAGCTGCCATAATCTCAGGCGAGACGCCGCTACAGTTGTCACTGCTAAAAGTCATAGATCAATCGCTTTCGAGCTATCAAAATGGCGTAGACGTGCCATTAGGCTAGAGATATCCCATCGTCCACCGCCGATATCTTGAACGTCACCGAGGAATTGGTCGACAAGGGCCGTTACAGGCAAATCGACTTTTAGCTTACGCGCTTCAGACAAACATATGCCCAGGTCCTTACGCATCCAGTCGACGGCGAAACCATGATCGTACGTACCAGCTTTGATCGTCGCGCTTTGATTATTCATCATCCAAGATCCGGCTGCCCCCTTTGACAGGATGGACACGACCTCATCTATATCAAGCCCTGAGCGTTCTGCCATATACATACCCTCGCAAAGAGATTGGAGAAGACCAGCAACACAAATTTGGCTGATAACTTTAGTACTCTGCCCAGCGCCGACATTACCCATTCTGCGTATTTCCGCACCATAAGATTCTAACGCTGGACGTGCTGTTTCAATAGCCGCTTTTGGCCCGCCTAACATGATGGTAAGGATGCCATTTATCGCGCCCTTTGGCCCACCAGAAACGGGAGCATCTAGAAATTCAATGCCAGCATTTGCCGCATCTACTGCCAGGGATTGCACGGTAGTTGGCGATATTGTTGTATGGTCGATAAAAATTGACCCTGTTGGCATGGTGCTAAATGCACCATTTGGACCGACAGTTATTTCGATCACATCGTCGTCAGCTCCGACGCATGAAAGCACCAGCCCTGCACCTTCGGCTGCCTCAGCGGGCGTGTGAGCGAGCGTTCCCCCGTGTTCCGCGATCCAAGCTTCGGCCTTCGTGGGGTTGCGATTGTATACCGTAACATTAAAACCAGCTTTCGCTAATCTCGCACTCATATTCCACCCCATGGCGCCGAGTCCTAGGAAACTTACTCTATCCGTCATTGCTTATTCTGCCTTTTTATATGTTTCTAGGGTGGATTTTCGCGCGGCGGCCCGACTAAGCCAGCGCCTTATAATATCATGTTTTTTCTCAGTTATCGAGAAATTCCACAATAATGTCAGTGATACCAATGCCAGCAAAACTGGCATACCGCACCCAACAATAATAAGCGCGCTCATAGCAGATGCCGTATTTTCACCTGTTGGATCAAATCCAGCTAAATCAACAAGTGGTAACGCGATGCCGACACCAAGCGCCAAAGCTAATTTAGTGCCGAGATTAAACAGCGACATATACGTCCCAGTCTGACGTTTGCCCGTTTTTAAAGTGTCATAGTCTATAACATCTGCAACGATTGATGTGGGCAACACCAACATTGGTGCACCCGCTACGCCTAAAAGAGCAAACGACAGCGCCGCATATAGGTACCCCTCTGGACTGACTAATACGATCAGGCCAAAGGCAAGCGGTCGAATTAATATGCCAACACATATGGCCCGATGCTTGCCTATTTTGTTCGCAAGTCGCACCGCAAGAGGGATGCAAATAATAGCTGCCAAATACTGGAACAGCACCAACGATAGAAATAACCCGCCAGAGAGCCCCATGTACCGTGTCACTGTGAAGACAACCAAAGCGTCCCAAGCTGCACTACCCACCTGATAAATAAAATAGGCCGACATGACCCGAAGAAAAGGACGATTGCGGACAAGTGTCCTTGGTACCGCACGCAGTTTAAGATACTCACCCTTCGACGACGAAACATCGGGCACATTTTTCAAGGCGATCACAACTGTAATCGGAATTAAGATTAGAACCACGGCTGTGAAAATCTGAAGAATATTACGCAGGTCAGGTTCAGGCGGTAGGAAGATCATAGGCACGCCTACCGCTAGCAGAATGCCGAGCATAAACCCACCTTCGCGGAAACCAACCAATCGATTACGTTCATGGTAATCGGGCGTCAGCTCCGCACCCCAAGACTGAAAAGGAATTTGGACCATGGTCCAAGCAAGATAAAAAGCGACTAACCAAAACAACAAATAAAAATCATCTGCGGTTTGCGTTGGCACACAAAGAAAATATGTTGCCACCATTAATAATGGCGCACCAACCGCAATCCATGGTTTACGCCGCCCCCAACGACTGTTAAGCCGGTCTGATAGGCTGCCGATCACAGGGTCCGATATGCCATCCCACAGCCTAGCGAGGAAAAAGGTACCGCCAACCGCAGAAAGGCTCAGCCCCAAATTTTCCGCATAGAAAGGGGGTAAATATATGATTACAGGTAGCAAAAGCATGGACATTGGTACCGCCAAACCACTGTAGGACAACAAACTTTCTAGGGATAACTTTGATATATTTTGCGACATTACATCCTTTCCCCACGAATTAAATCTGCCGCTTTTTCCCCAATCATAACGCAAGCAGCATGGGTGTTACCGCTCACTAATGTGGGCATAATCGAGGCATCCGCCACCCGTAAATTACTAAAACCATGCACTTTCAAGTTGGGCCCAACGACAGCCAGATCGTCGCGGCCCATCTTGCATGTACCAACTGGATGAAAAATAGGGATACTCTGTTCCTTTAAAATTTCCCTCCATTGTTCATCAGATTGAACGGCATCCCCTGGCGTTATCTCCCCTAAAATATAAGGCTTAAACGCGTCTTGATTAAAAATCTCTCTGATCCATCTCGCACCAGAAATTAACACATCAACATCATGGGGATCATCTAGCAATAGAGGATGAATGAGTGGGGAATCTCGAAAATCACCCGACTTTAGACGAATATTACCCTTGCTTTCTGGGCGACTAACATTGACAACAGCAGAAATTGCCGGCAATTTCAAAAACTCAATACCTTCTTTGGTGTATCGATACCCGCTCGGATTCATGTGAATTTGTATATCTGGAAACGCCAACTCTTTACGCGTCCGTATAAAGGCATGGGCGTGTGCACCAGCCGTCGAGGCTGGGCCATCTCTAGTCAGCAACCACCGTAAGCCGTTGCGTAAAATACCTATCGGTGTAAGTTCTTGATTGTAGGTTCTGACATTAACTTTTTGGGTTATCATCAGCGCAGGGTGTTCCCGCAAATTTTCTCCCACACCTGGTAGATTGCGAATAGGAGTAACTCCCGTCTCTTTCAAATGCTCTGCTGGGCCAATTCCAGACAACATCAAAATTTGGGGAGACCCTATCGATCCTGCACTTAGGACGACTTCCTTCTTTGCAGACACAAATTTTGGCATGCCTTTATGAAAATAGTTCACCCCTCGTACTTTGCTGCCGTCAAGGTCAAGAGACATCACCTGTGCATTCGTAATGACCTTGAGGTTAGACCTACCCATTGCTGGGCGTAGGAAAGCTTGGGCCGCATTTTTTCTACGTCCCTTTACTTGGGTCGCTCTCAACAGGCATATACCCTCTTGTTCTCGACCGTTAACATCCGCGTTAAACGGTATACCGGCCTCGATGCCAGCATCCACAAAAACCTTGGCAAGTTTATGCGGAGAGCGTAGCTCTGAAACCTGCATACCACCGTCATGACCATGAAAACCATCGTCGCCGCCCGGGTGGTTCTCCGACCGACAAAATAGGGGAAGAACATCGTCATATCCCCAGCCTGTATTACCGAGTTCGGCCCAATAATCGAAATCTCCTCGATTGCCACGAACATATATTTGCCCATTTATCGAACTTGAACCGCCAAGCACACGGCCTCTCGGCCATTGCTCTGCACGGTTATTGCGCGTTGGGTCTGGTTCAGATTGATAGCACCAATCATATTTTGGTCTGCCGATCGCGAACCGCATTCCTCCTGGGACATAAATCAGGGGGGACGTATCCGCCCCCCCCGCTTCAAGCAAAAGGACTGATAGCAATGGATCTTCACTCAATCTCGAGGCAATAACGCACCCCGCAGACCCACCGCCAATTATCACATAATCAAAGTTCATAGTTTACTCTTTACGTTGTTTAAATTGAGGACCTCATACTCAAAAAGATTTAATAACGTTAATCCCGATTTGACGCGGGCGATTAGTCGCATTCCACTCGCCAAAACCGCCAAAACGGAATGTAGCGGTTGTTGCTCTCTTGTCCCAAATGTTATTTACAAACAAGATTGCGCGCCAAGATTCAGCCTGTATCCCCATCCGGAGGTTGCCCAATTCATATCCACCAGCAACAGCTGCATCCTCGAGAATAAATCTGTCATAAAACGTTCCTACGTGTTGAACATCAAAGCGAAAGAAACCGTCAATTTTCGATGTCAAAGGAAAACCATATTGTACTGATGCACTGAATGTAAATTTTGGGACGCCGGGAACACGGTCTCCTTTGCGGCCGTCCAGACCGGGAATATCCTCTGTAAGTCTGGCATCATTGTACGAAAATCCAGCAAGAAATTGCAAATGTTTTGAAGGGCTAAAGTTCAGGTCAACCTCGACACCTTCACTCCTTGCATTACCGGCGTTATCCGTAAAAGAAAATCCGCAAGGAAGACTTTTTGTCGTTTGCAAATCGGACCAATCTATGCGGAATGCGGTCGCATTCAAGGTCACCCGATTGTTGAATAGGCGTGTTTTCGCCCCTACTTCATAATTCCAGACAGTATCGGAATCATAATCTGTTGGGCCCTCACTAAGACCAAGATCGGCAAGGTCATCGTCACATGTTGCGCCAACAGGCTGGTTTGTCCCGCCGGCCCTATAGCCCTTTGAAGCGGTGACGTAATACATGACGTTATCTGATGCTTTATAGGCAAAGTTAAACTTCGGGTTAACGCCATTTTGTTTCCCTTTACCAGTGATAAACGAACTACCCCCGTTGAAAATTCCGTTGGCTGCAAGAGAGAAATTTTGCTCAATCTCAAAGTACCGTGCACCAATCGTAGAAGAGAATTTCTCGTTGAAATTAATAGTTGCTTCACCAAATACAGCAATCTCTTTCAAAGTCAAAAGTTGGAGCGATTCGAACAAGTTAGTACGAGACCCCAACAATCCTGGGTCAACACCAAACACACCTTCAGCATAAACCGCTGTTGGCTCATCAATCGGGATATCCTGTGTGAAATTCTTATCAAGTTTATGATAATAAAAACCGGCTACCCAGTCGATGAACCCAGGTTCATTGGATGCAATACGAACTTCTTCAAACCACTCTTGGGACTGATTGGTATTAACCAACGGCATACGCACATCATTTGCAGTATCAATACCGTCACCGATAAGTCTGGTTATGTCATCTCGGTCCGTATTTGTACGGTCATAATAGGTCGTTGCGGACGACAGATTAAAACTATCGAATTCATATTCAGTAAGAAGGCTATATTGCGCTAAGTTATCAGTATTAAATTCTTTAAAACGACGGTATTGCTCCAGCGGTTCAAAGTCACCCCATCGCTCGGATGTGGGCTGCCCGTTAATTTCTAAGTCACGCAAGAAAATACGTGCCGTAAAGGTAAGTCTATCTGTCGCGTTTAATTTAGCGGAAATCCTGCCGCCCGTTGTCTTTTCGGAATTGACGTTTTTTTCATCAAGGAAAAGATTGTCAACATATCCGCCAATATCGCGGTGATACCCGACAATTCGAAGGGCGAGTTTATCTTCAATGATTGGCAGATTAATCATACCATTGATGATGACCGAGCTGTCGCCATTGCGTGTATTTGAAGCGGATAAATCGACTTTCCCTTCAATTTCCTCCGTGTTTGGCGCTTTGGTTATTAAGCGAATTGTTCCACCGAGTGCGCTTGCGCCATACAAAGTACTCTGTGGCCCCCTAAGGATCTCAACGCGTTCCATATCAAAGATGTTCACATTTGGTGTATGACCATTCTCCCCGCTGGTACCTCCATTTGACGTTATAGGGGCATCATCCAAATATACCGCGACTGATTCCGAGTTTTCTGGCCGTGCGCTGGTGGCTATCCCGCGGATAACAATCTTTTGTTTGTTACCACCAGTATCGATAAAACTAAGACTTGGCACGGTTCGGGCATAATCGACAAAATTACGAGCGCCCATATCTTCTAACAAACTGCCTTTCAAGGCTCGAATAGAAAGCGCAACCTCCTGCAAAGATTGCTCGCCGCGTTTTTGCGCCGTGACCAAGATCTCCTCGATCGCCCCTATTTCGCCGTCCTCATCCTGCGCGTTCGCCTCCATCGCCGCGGCAAGAAAACAACTAGCACTTAACAGAACATGCCCAGCTACGGATGCAAAGAGCGGCCCTTTATTTATCATCGTTTCTCTCCTAAAATTATTTATCATCGCTTCTCTCCTTATAATTTTCTTCTATATTTATTTAAGTTTCATTTGTAGAATTTACACTGACACCAAACACAGTGCCTAAAAATCCAACAATACGGTCTCCCGTGCGAAGGCTTCATTATAGTCGGTCAAAACGTCAGCTGCCTTCCAAGCTGACGTCTCATCGCCCTTGACGATAGCTTCAATTATCGCGATATGCATTTCAATGGTTTGAATAAGAGATCCCCGCTCTGCCGTACGATTAGCCATCCAGAATCGCCGTGATAGTGTGTTTAATGGCCCAATCGCATCTCTTGCGAAGGGATTGTGCGACGCGATTGAAAGCAATTCGTTGAACTCCTTGTCCAATCGCAAGAATGCAAGCTCTTCACCTTCCTCTTCAGCACGCTTCATGCCTTCACCAATCCTAATGAATGTAGCCCGTTCTTCCTCGTTTGCACGGCGCGCGGCGCGCGTTGCCATAAAGCGGTCGAGGGGACGGCGAACTTCAAGAA
This sequence comes from Alphaproteobacteria bacterium, assembly GCA_002401695.1. GTDB lineage: Bacteria > Pseudomonadota > Alphaproteobacteria > Micavibrionales > Micavibrionaceae > UBA1672. Next base: position 38,630 of record NVTV01000005.1, on the reverse strand, counting down.
CCAGCAATTGTTCTCGCACATTGGCAGATGTCACTTGAAAGCCCCGCCGCGGAATCGCTATCACCAGTTTTTCAAGGGCTAGTCGCAAAAGGGCTTCGCGGACTGGCGTTCGACCTAGGCCGATGAGCTTACTCACTTCAGATTCTGTAAAAATAGTCCCTGGCTTAAGCTCCAGAGATACAAGCATCCCCTCAAGAATGTCGTAGGCCTTACTCGACTGGCTTTGAATGGTGCTATCGAGCTTGATTATTGTTTCAGTTTCCGGAGGAGTTTTTTCCACGTTTTACCCTTCTTGCTTTCAAAATATTTCAATTAATCTCTTGTTTTTTCCATCAGAACCGCCCCTTTAGAGAGGGGAGAGACAAGACTTTTATAAAAAGTCAGCCACCCGCGTTTCTGCTCCGTATCAGGTGCACGCCAAGCCTTAAGGCGTCGTTTAATTTCGTCCCCATCAAGGTCCAGATTTACACGCATTTTCTGGAGGTCAATTTCAATAACATCCCCCTCCTGTACAACTGCGAGAGGGCCGCCTTCGGCCGCCTCCGGCATAATCTGACCGAGTGTAATGCCGCTGTTCAGCCCTGATAGCTCCCCATCAGTCACTACAGCAACACGGCGGCCAAGCCCAGCCCCCACAAGGGCCGCCATAAAGCTTGCGGCAAAAACGGTTCCCGGTCCGCCTAAAGGCCCCATCATCCGAAGAACAATCACATCTCCCTCGTGAATTTCTCCGGACTCTAGCGCTAGAATTGCCTTGTCCTCGTCCTCAAATATCTTGCTTGGGCCCTTGAAGAATTTAATACCTTTTGGAACTGCGGATCGTTTCACGATGGCACCGTCGGGGGCTAGGTTACCGCGCAAAACGACGAGTCCAGCGACATCAGAAATTGGATTTTCTAGCTCGCGAATTACCTGATTGTCTGGCTCAGGAGATTCACCAAGCAACTCGCCGAGAGTACGTTCATTAACCGTTAGGACATCCATATCGAGATACTTTGCGAGACGTCGCATGACACCACGGCATCCTCCTGCTGCATCAAGATCTTCAATGCGGTGTTTTCCGTTAGGACTGATCGCAGCAATCTGTGGAATCTGAGTTAACGCCTCAAGCTCTGCGATTACATCAATATCGCACTCACCCTCGATTGCAATCGCCGTCAAGTGACGTACGCAATTAACCGACACACCAAGGCCGGCCGCCACCGTCAGGGCATTGCGAATGCTAGCGGAGGTAACAATCAATCTTGGCCTCACATCGTTTTTGATCAACGACAATATAGCAGACCCCGCTTTACTTGCCATATCCAGTTGGCGCTTGCTCGCTGCCCGTATCGGCGCACTGCCTGAAAGTGACATTCCCAAAGCCTCGCTCAAAATATGCATTGAGTTTGCTGTGGCCAAACCAGCGCAAACGCCGGGGCCTCTGATCGCTCGGTCCGTAAGGTCAGTCAACTGCTCTATATTAATTAAACCTGCCTTAAGTGAGCCCACGCTTTCATAGACTGTACCAATGTCTGCCTTATCCGTCTGATCACTCCCCATCTGGTACCCACAAGGAACCACGATTGACGGTATATTTAAGCGAACTGCAGCCATTAATTGGGCTGGCGTGGTTTTATCGCAGGATGCTAGCAAAATCATGCCGTCCAGAAGCGCTCCCTCGACCTGGACCTCTACATCATTGACCAGAAGGTCACGACTTGGCATCAGATACCGCCCCTGCTTACCAGCACTTGTAATGAAATCTGATGGCGCAACGGTCCTGACCTCAAAAGGCAAGCCCCCTGCACTTCTGACAGCCTCTTGTACAATCACGGAGACTTGATCTAGGTGCTGGAAGCAAACCGACAACTGATTGGAAGAATTAACGATAGCGATCTTCGGCTTATCAAAATCGGCATTAGATATGCCCATCGCACGCCACTGGGCCCGCCGCACGGCCCAGCGAGTACTCCCGACTTTAAAATTACTTCTCAAACCCATGTCTGAACTTTCCTTACTCTAATGATGTCATTATCCATCCAACCGCGCCCCATCTCTGTTAAGCAACAAACGAATGTTGTCGCCTTGAATTGCACTGGTTGGAATTGCATCTTTCACACTCATTGCTGCTGCATGCCCGATTGCTTGACCGTATGAAAAACACTGCGCTGTTACACGCGCAGACGCCATCGCCTCATGCTCGGCCGACAAACACCGGCCAGCGACAAGAATTCCATCGCTCTTTAAAGGGACAAAGCTACCGAAAGGAATTTCATAATAATCATTGATCAGCCACTGGAGGTACGGCCTAGTGCCCGTATGTAATTCAATAGGCCACGCAGATAGGGCAATACCGTCGTTTCTTTTTCGGCAGTTCATGACATCTGAATTTGTGAGCGTCTCAAGCCCAACAGCTTGCCTAGATTGACGTATTCCAACTTGCACACCCGTATCGTTTACATAGCTGTCTTCACACCCAGGCACACTGTCCCGCAAAAATCTTGCATACTCTCTAACTTGACGCCGGCCCTCGCTCTCCGCCTCGCTCAGATCGCGCGCATCAAGCGGATCTAGTTCACGACCATCCCCGCCAATTACTCGCGTGACATTACATAGCAGCTCCCCATCGCGTGGCGTGGTAAAAAGGAAAATCTTTGAGCGCGGCAAATAATATTTTCCTTCAGCATTCGCCTTCACTATGGCCTCGGAAACCTGAGCGCCAAGGATGCTGTCCACCCCCCTAAATGTCAAAAACCGTTCCATTTCAACACCTGCGAGGCGGAATATCATCGTCGGATTCTGCACAAAACCGTCCCTGCCTTTACTGGTACTAAAACCGCTCATAGCAATCAGGTCGGCATCTCCGCTCGCATCAACGGTCAGCGAAGCCCTTACTTGCACCCTCCCTTGCTTGGTATAAGCTTCGACGCCTGCAACACGGCACCGCCCTTCAAGCAGCACGTCGGTCACCACGGCGTGGAAAATCACGCGGACACCGGCTTCTGCTAGAAGATGATCAGCCGCCTCTCTCCAAACCAGCGGTTCGTGGACCCGCGTAAAAGTTTTCCCGTACCGAACGGGGCCAGTGACTCCGCCTCGGGATTGAAGAAGGTCAGTAAATTCAGCCGCAAAGCCAAAAACAATCTGTTCTGGGGGCGCACTAGTCTTTTCTCTAGTCGCATACATCCCACAGATAGTTCCCGACAATCCAGCAACCGCAGCACCGCCGCAGAAACCGTAGCGCTCCAACAAGACAACATCAAGACCTTGTCGGGCGGCTGTAACAGCCGTCGACACACCCGCTGCACCGCCACCCACAACGACGACATCCGCGTTTAGTATTTCTCGTTTTCGCTGATCAGTAATAACCATTAACCGTTCACTCTAGTGATTTTCAACTATGATTCTCTGATATATTAATAATATAATTAAGATATGTCAAGTTGGCGCAAAATAATATTTGTACAAAAACTCGCTAAGACTAATCATGGAAAGTTTCTCAAAACGGGCTTGTCACATAAACTTTTCCAGAACCTATGCTATATATCCCCAATGAAAACAATATCATATCACCGTCATCATTTTTGCTGCTCCGTGCTGCTCTTCGGGTCATTCGAACATCATTAAACAAGCTATTTGGCTTTACTTTCGATTTACAATGAGCTACCGGATTGTAGAGGAACTGCTGGCCAAGTGCGGAATTGATGTAAGTAGTGAAACGGTTCGTTGATGGGCTCATAAGTTCGGAAAAGAATATGCCATGCGTATCAAGAAACGGAGGCCTCAACCCCATTCAGAATGGTTTCTAGACGAGGTTTTCGTGAAAATTGGCGGCAACCCAATGTATCTCTGGCGGGCCTTAGATGGAGAAGGCGAAGTTCTGGATGTACTGGTTCAGAAGCGCAGAAACAAACGTGCTGCTCTAAAACTCCTTCGGAAATTACTGCAACATCAGGGGGCTTTACCAACGAAAATTGTAACCGATAAATTAAAATCTTACAGTGCAGCCCTGAAGGATCTCAATATCGCTCACTTACACGATACGGCAAACAGACTGAATAACAGAGCGGAGAGTTCTCACGTTCCCATCCGACGGAGAGAGCGAAAGATGCAACGATTCAAGTCCCATAGATCAGCGCAAATGTTTCTCTCAATTTACGGTTCAATCTATAATCTCTTCAACACTCAAAGACATTTAACTTCAAGGAAAACATTACGGACATTGCGGGCAATCGCAATGACGGAATGGAATCTGGTAACCAATGCCGCTTAATTCTAACTCTAATGGGAATATTGCTGCTTCAGAAAGTTAACGTGTCAGAGCCTTCTTGCGTGTTCTACTCATTCAAATGATCCTTTCTTGATCAAAATAAAAGCTTAACACACTGTCCTATTTTCTGGGACCACCTCTCAAAAAAACCTCAGACCAATTGGTCTTCGAGACTTTTAGTACGATCGGTCTGAACATCACCAGTATGCTTTGTAGCAACCGGCTCAATAAGAACAATCCAGCATTCTTCTGCAGCAACCGGGTTATGCATAGTATTACGTGGCACGATATGGAAGTCCCCCTCCGTAAGGTCTACTACACTATCCTCATACTCAATACGCAAGCTGCCTTTGATGATGTAAAACATTTCATCTTCATCATCATGTTTATGCCATGCCAGTTCTCCGAGCAGCTTAGCAACCTTAACATATTGATCGTTAACCTGACCTACAACCCTTGGCGACCAATGATCCTTTACCTCGGCAAGGGCTGACTTAAAATTTGATGTGGTTTGCATTACTGTTTCTTCTCATTATTCCAAACCTCAAAATTAAAGGAGTTAGGATGCTTTCAATAAATCTCTGATCATCAATATGGAGCGTACTTGTTTGACACTAGGTATTTTATATAATTTCTCGCTTAAAAACTGCTCAAAGTTACTCGTATCTTCCAAAGAGACTTTTAAAAGAAAATCAAATTCCCCTGCTACCACACATGCCTCAACGACTTCTGGGATATCTTTAACTTGATTTTCAAAATCTCTCATCGTGCTATCGTTATGTCGGTCCATTGTCACTTGCACAATCATCGTTTCTGGACGCCCCAAAGCTTTCTGGCTAACAATTGCCTGATACCCAACAATAATACCCCTTTCTTCCAGGCTTTTAACTCTAGTCCAGCAAGGTGACTGAGACAGGCCGACACGCGATGCGAGATCTACGTTGCTAATACGGCCATCTTTTCGTAGCTCTTGCAGAATTTTCCAGTCAATTCGGTCAAGTTCAGAATTATTCATATTAACAAGTTCAGAATTATTCATATTAATATGTCCCATTTTCTCAGAATAATATTTCTGTGTCAATTTGAAATCACAGAAGATTCATCTGTTTATTAGCAGACTTTACGAAAAAACAGAAGAACATTCTAGGAACTTAGCGCTACAATAAATCATCAAAACATATGCAATAGCAATATTTTGTCACAAACAGTCAGTTATGAAACAAGGAGACCAGGGAATGTGTGTTGAAGGGTGCCATAAAGCCGTGCAAAAAGCGATAGCACGCCGTGAGTTCATTGAAACCGCCGCGGGAGTTGTTGCTGGTGCTACTCTTGGGGCTAATGTTATAGAGGATGCAACCGCTGCCCCACGCAATTTTACCAAGGCTATTGACCTAACTCACACACTCAACAAAGAATTTCCAACCTACGGCGGTACTGAAAATTATGTTGAGTTGGAAAAAATTTATACCATAGAGCATGACGGCTACCTCATGTATAAATGGCACATCACAGAACATGTTGGAACACATTTGGATGCTCCTGCGCATTTCTCACCAGAAGGTAATAGTTGTGAAGAAATCGACGTCGAAACATTAGTCACCCCTCTTGCGGTCATTAATGTAAAAACACAAGCTGCCTTAAACTCTGACTATCAAGTTAGTATTGCAGATATTGAAGCCTGGGAAAATGTGCATGGCCGTCTTCCTGATCATTGTTGTGTCGCTATGAATTCTGGCTGGTCAGACCACCTCGGCACAGACAAATTCAGAAATGAAGACAGTCAGGGAAGCCTGCATTTTCCAGGCTTTTCAATTGAGGCCGCAGAGTTCTTACGCGATAAACGAAACGTCAACGGAATCGCTGTTGATACCCTCTCCCTAGATTACGGCCCTTCAATAGATTTTTCTGTGCATGTCGCATGGCTACTCTCAAACCGCTGGGGCTTGGAGGCTGTCGCAAATCTCGACGATGTTCCCCCCATCGGGGCAACCTTAGTTGTCGGAAGTCCAAAAATTGAAAATGCCACAGGCGGGCCTGCTCGGTTAATTGCCCTCATTTAAGGCACCAAAGTAAATGCGGCTATAACACCCCTTTTATTCAGCCAAAATCAGGGATGCATAGGTCATTGCCAAGCCTTAACAACGGCTTAAACTGGACACAAATAAAATGAAAGAATACCAATTATTTATTGATAATGAATGGCGCGAAGGGGGGAACGGAACGCTTGATATTATCAATCCTGCACTGGGGACCATAACAGCTCGGGTGGCTAACGCAAACACCGAAGACTTAAATTTTGCCCTAGCCTCAGCGCAAAAAGGCCACGAAGTCTGGCGCCAGACTCCGCCTAAAGTCCGGGGTTCTTTGTTGCTTCGGGCCGCAGATATTTTAGAAAGTAAGATTGACACCGCTGCAATTGCGACCTGCCATGAGCAGGGAAAATCGGCGGCCGAAGCTTCGGGAGAATTTATCAGAGCACTAGAGACTCTTCGGTGGAGTGGGGAAATGGCAGCAGAGCTTTGTGCTCCAATTATCATGGGCGGAAACCGCACCATGTTACCCGAGCCAATTGGCGTTGTCGCTGCCTTTACGCCCTGGAATTACCCAGCCGTCATATCTGCGCGAAAACTAGCCCCAGCTCTTGCTGCTGGCTGTGCCGTCATACTGAAAGCGGCAGAAGAATCTCCTGCGTCTGCAGTCGCGATTATCGAGGCTCTTCAAGAGGCCGGGATACCCGCCGGGGTCGTCGGCCTGATCTTCGGTCATCCCCCGATGATTTCGAAACATCTTCTATCATCTAAGATTGTCCGGACAGTTACCTTTACCGGCTCTACTCAGGTCGGCAAACAGCTTGCCGAGCAAGCCGCCAAAAATCTACAGTCATGCATCCTAGAGCTTGGTGGTCACGCTCCTGTCATTATATTTGACGATGCAGATATTCAAAAAACAGCGGAATTAATTTCCGAATATAAATTTGAATCAGCAGGACAAAGTTGTAATGCCCCAAGTCGAATTTTCGTTCAACGTCCCATATATAATGACTTCGTTTCAGCTTTTAAAAAGGTTGCCAAAGCGATTGTTGTTGGAAATAGCGAAGATAAAAATACAACAATGGGTCCCATGATTGGACAGCGGGCCATTGACCGCATGCAGCGTCTAACAGATGATGCAATATTGAAAGGCGCTACAGTAATATTGGGTGGGGCCCCCCTGAAAGGGCCGGGGTACTTCTGGCCACCGACCCTAATAAGCAATGTGCCTTCAGATGCTTTAATCCTCATAGAAGAACCCTTTGGCCCCATCATTCCGATAATAGCTTTTGACAATATCGAAGAAGTTACATCCCAAGCCAATAAGAGCAATTACGGCCTCGCATCATATATTTTTACAAAATCTGAGGACACTCAACGAAAAGTCATCGATCAGCTTCATACCGGTAGTGTCACTGTCAATATGCTTATGGGAGTGAGAGCTGATGTCATAAATCCCGGCATAAAGGATAGTGGTTATGGGTATGAAGGTGGCATAGAAGGCTTCCGCGCATTTCAAACCTTGAAACTCGTTAACAACGCTTCAGCAACAACATTTTTACATAAAGGTTAGAAATTACATGTCACATCATTCCACAGACAATATTAAAATTATTGATGTGTTGCTCGCTCCTGCGAACGGTGCCTTTTTCTATGATGATCAGCTCGCAATCCGTAGCGGTGTAGACAGCGACGGTTTTATATATAAGGGAGACCCGATCACATCTGGTTTCTCAAACATAAGGATGTTAGCGGGTGCCTTAAGCATCGGTTTAATACTCAGCGATGGAACTATCGTCTGGGGCGATATGATGAGCGTCCAATATTCAGGTACCAGTGGGCGAGACCCCCTCTTTAATGTCGAGAATATCGAAGCCAATACGCGCACGACACTTATTCCCAGATTAATTGGCCTTTCTGTTGGTTCATTCTTATCAGCTTGTAAAACGGCACTCGCCCATGACAAGGGCAAACGCCTGCCACTATCAATTGAATATGGTGTTAGTCAGGCCTTGTTACGGGCAGCCGCTCACGCCGCTAAAAAATCCATGGCAGAGGTGATTTGCGAGAGTTTCACTTTAAGCCTCCCCACTAAATCCGTTCCCTTATATGCGCAAAGTGGTGATAATCGTCATGTCAATGTCGACAAGATGATAATGCGCTCAGTCGATATCCTACCACATGGCCTCATTAATTCTTATGAAAAATTTGGCCCCCAAGGGTCAACTTTTATCGAGTTTGCAAAATGGGTCGTGTCACGGATTGAAACATTTGGCGGGTCTGAATATAACCCTACCCTGCATTTTGACCTTTACGGTTGGGTTGGCCTAGAGATTGGCGAAGACCCAAATGATATTGCCGAATTCATCGCAAAAGTTTCAGATGAGCTGGCGCCCTATCCCCTTAATATTGAATGTCCTGCTGACTATGGCTCGACCGACGCCCAACTGGAAGGTTATCGTAAAATTGTAGAGGCCCTAAAGCGTTTAGGGTCACCCGCACGAATTGTGGCTGATGAACATTGCAATACATTAAACGATATTCAAGCCTTCGTAGAACATAATGCCGCCCATATTGTTCAAATTAAAATGCCAGACGTCGGCTCCATAGTTCATACCATAGAAGCCGTACTTCATTGCAAAAAATTTGGTGTCGGGGCCTATGTTGGCGGTAGCTGTGTTGAAACCGACCTTTCTGCTCAGGTGTCTACTCATATTGCCGTTGCCACCCAGGCGGACATGATGCTCGCCAAGCCCGGAATGGGTGTGGACGAAGGTATGATGATAGTTGGTAATGAACAAAGCCGCCTTTTAACCGCACTTAAATATTCTCGCGACAAGGTATCACACTCCTCCAAGGAATACGCCCAATGAATATGCCCCTTGAAGGAATAACTGTTGTTGCCATCGAACAGGCTGTTGCAGCCCCTTATGCCTCATCCCGTCTTGCAGATGCCGGTGCTCGTGTGATTAAAATTGAGCGACCTGACGGCGATTTTGCACGAAAATACGATACATTGGTTAAGGGAAATAGTGCTTATTTCGTCTGGTTAAATCGCGGCAAGGAATCAATATGCCTCAACCTTAAAGACAATGCCGACCTTGCTGTTTTGAAAAAAATTATTGCACAGGCCGATGTACTTTTACAAAACCTAAAACCAGGCAGTTTACAAAAAATGGGCTTAGGGCACACGGTGCTAAGAGCCGAAAACCCCCGCCTGATTACTTGTAATATTACCGGATTTGGGGAGACTGGGGACTATGCCCATCTCAAAGCCTATGATCTCATCGTACAAGCAGAAGCCGGATTATGCTCCATAACAGGGACTCCCGACAGTGCGGCACGGGTCGGTGTTTCTGTTTGTGATATTTCTGCAGGTATGACTGCCCATTCTGCAATTTTACAAGCTTTGTTCCATCGGGAACGTACGGGCGAAGGGTGCAATATTGACATCTCCCTGTTTGATTCTATTGCTGATTGGATGAATGTGCCTTATCTGCAAAGGACTTATGGTCAACGTTCCACACCACGTTCCGGTCTTCATCACCCATCTTTAGCGCCCTATGGGTCCTATAACTGTGCAAACGGAACTGATATTATTTTCTCGGTTCAGAGTGACCGAGAATGGGTTGATTTCTGTAACATGTTTCTTGAAAGACCTGATTTAACGCGAAATCCGTTGTTCCAAGACAATATGGCACGGCTGGAAAACCGCGTAGCCTTGGATGTGATCATTGCAGATCATTTCTCAAAGTTAACGTCAGAGGAAGTCATGAAAACCTTAGAGGCCACGGGCCTAGCCTATGGCCGTTTAAACGATATCGACGCTCTGATAAATCACCCCCATCTACGCACAACATCGGTGGAGGTAAATGGCGATAGCGTATCTCTCATCGCGCCCCCACAGATATATGACAATGCAAAATCAAATTTGAACCCCGTCCCCCGCATTGGTGAACATTCAGATGCCATTCGAGCAGAGTTCGACACGCCAACATCCGAAATTCATTACAATAATTCCAGTGATCCACAGGACATATAATAAAATGGGTAAAGTAAATTTAGAAGAATTTGATTATGTAATCATCGGGGCTGGTTCCGCCGGCTCCATCGTTGTCTCACGCCTGGCTGAGCAAGAAAATGTCACTGTTTGTGTCTTGGAAGCCGGGCCAAGCGACCTTCGGCCCTATATCTATATTCCCGCAGGTTTTGTTAAAACGCTCAAACAGGAGAAAATCACTTGGCAGTTTAAAACGGAGCCAACTGAACACACCGGGGGACGTTCTATCGATACGACCCAAGGACGAGTTGTTGGAGGCAGCGGTTCAATAAATGGAATGGTTTATAATCGTGGCCTGCCAAGTGACTTTGATCGTTGGGCCGAGATGGGTAATCAGGGATGGGGTTATAACGATATTCTAAAATATTTTATAAAATCCGAAAATCGCATTGGGAATGGCATAGATGGCATTCGGGGACGCGGCAAAGGTATTCCTGTGACAGATATGGATTGGTTTCACCCTGTTTCTGAAGAATTTATCAAGGCTGCACAAGATGCCGGAATGCCCCTTAACCCCGACTATAACAGTGGCCAGCAAGAAGGCGTGGGTTATTTCCAGCGTACCATCAAGAACGGCCTTCGCGTCAGCTCCGCAGCGGCCTTTCTGCGCCCTGCCTTAAAAAAGTCTAATGTAAAACTCATCACTTCGGCCACAGCAACCTCATTGGTGTTTGACGGAAAACGCGTCGTTGGGGTTCAATATATCCGTGGAAGGCAGAATAAGACACATGAAATCCGTGCTCGCAGAGAGGTTATTCTTTGTTCTGGCACCGTGAATACAGCACGCTTACTTCAGGTTTCTGGCATCGGCCCAAAGTCACTATTGGATAATATTGGTGTACCTTGTGTGCATGAGCTTTCGGGCGTGGGTGAAAACCTTGCTGATCATTATTCAGCACGAATAGTTATGCGCGCCAAACGCGGTGTTGTCACACTTAATGAAATGGCAAAAGGTCCGCGCCTTGCAATCCAAATGATGAAATGGGTTTTACAGCGGCCAAATATTCTGTCTCACGCGCCCTCACAAGTATATATGTTCTGTAAATCGCAAAAGGATCTCGAATTGCCTGACCTGCAATGTGTTTTTACACCTGGCAGTTACAAAGAAGGCGAGCATTATATGCTTGACGACTATCCTGGTGTAACAGGCGGCGCATGGCAGCATCGTCCCAAAAGTACCGGATATGTCCGCGCTATTTCACGGCATATTTCCGACGCGCCCCTCATTCAACCAAACTACCTTAAAGATCCCACCGATCAGGCCGTGATGGTAGCTGGAATGCAATTTGTTCGCAAAATCCTGCATATGCCCCGACTAAAAGAATATCTAGATCTCGAGACTGTCCCCGGATCAGATGTTTTTACGGATGACGAAATGCTCCAATTCTGCGAAGAGAATGGGTCAACCGGATATCACCTTGTCGGCACGGCTCGAATGGGACCCGCCTCAGACAAGACAGCTGTGGTTGATGACAAACTTTGCGTCTATGGCATTCAGGGCCTACGTGTTGCAGATGCCTCAATCATGCCGACAATTCCCTCTGCCAACACATATGCATCCAGCCTAATGATCGGCGAAAAAGCAGCCGACCTGATAAAGGAGGCCGCACGGAATGGATAACCGATATCTCTCTCAACATTTGCAGACTAAAAACGTCGAAACTCATATACAGACCCCACCTATGAGATCTCTTTTATTTGTGCCTACGAATAATCCTGCCTTTATCAAAAAGGCAGCAATGTCCGCTGCCGATGCCATAATACTGGACTTGGAAGATTCAATCCTTCCTGAAGCAAAGGCAGAGGCCCGCCAACAGGTCATAACCGCTGCCAACATGTTAAAAGAGAATGGCCATTACGTTATTGTTCGTATCAATCGTCCATTGCATTTGGCCGTGCTAGACATCAGCTGTGCAGTCCGCAATAACGTCGATGCTATTATGATATCTAAGGCACAAAGTAAAGAACATCTTACCCTTTTAACGGAAGAGCTCTCTTTGGCTGAAGCCAAAAATAAAATGGGCAAGGTAACAAAACTGATCCCCTTAATAGAAACACCCACCGGCGTAATGAATATTGATGAAATCGCATCACATGAAAGGGTTATTGCTCTTGCCTGTGGGGACGAAGATTTATCGGCAGAGCTTGAGTGTGACCCACAATCTAGAATAATAGAGGCCTTGAAAGAACCTCTAATTATTTCGGCCTCAAGATATCACCGTATACCGCTTGGGCTTATTGGGACGATTTCAGAATATAAAAATTTGGAATTATTCAAATCCTATGCCGATAATGCCCATGCGCTTGGCCTACAAGGTACCTTATGTATCCACCCCGATCAAATCGCCGTCGCAAACCGTTCATTTACTCCAAATAAAAAACAAATCATACACGCCGAACAAATTATAGATACTTTCGTTCGGAGCAATAAAGAGGGTAAAGGAGTAATCAGTTATAATGGTAGAATGATTGATGCTCCCATTATTGAACGGGCACGAAACCTCCTTAAACGAGCCGCAAAATTTAATAAGGAGAATTTTTAAATACTTGGCATAAAAGTAGCAGCCCCATCAATGTGATTTTTTATCCCTCGTATTATCACTCTAGGAATAATTATGATAAATATCAGAGACCTTGACTTATTTTATTTGCATGCTAATACTAATTTAGCTAATCAACGAAATAAGAAATATGAAAACTGTCTACGAAGCGCTTTCGCATCCCGTAAGGCGAAAGATATTAAAACTTTTACGGGAAAAAATAATGTCAGCTGGTGATATTTCTGATAATTTTCAGCTGTCGAAATCGACCCTAACTGGACATTTTCTTGTTCTAAAGGCCGCTGATCTTGTTGAAACAGAACGCTCGGGAACGACTATATTTTATAGTCTAAAATTATCTGTTTTGGAAAGTGCCATTGCAGCTCTCATAGATCAGTTTGACATAAAGTCCCTGGGAGATGACAAGTGACTATTAAAAGAACCGCTTGGGTATGCAGCTTGTTAGTCCTGATAATGTTTGGGGCCAGTTTTTGGTCATATAATTTGATTTCAAACGAAGCGATAATCGCCATTCACTGGGATGTTTCGGGAGAAGCGGATCGTTATGTTTCCAAAAGAGTGGGGTTGTTTTTTCCTCCCTTTTTAGCAATCTTCTTTGTTCTGGTTCTTTCAATTCTCGCTCATTTAGAGCCTCGCTCAGACAACCTAAAGAAATCACGAAAAGCCTTAACGGCAGTCATCACCGTTAGTGTCGTTACGATAACTATTCTCCACCTGACCCAACTACTTTCCTTAACAGGGTATGATATCAATACACCACAAATAGTGCTCATTCTTATGGGAGGTATGCTAATCGTTGTCGGAAACTATATGGGCAAAACCCGCAGTAACTATTTGATTGGTTTTAGAACACCCTGGTCTTTATCCAGTGAAGAATCCTGGAATAAAACACACCGGGTCGGGGGAGTATTATTTTTTATCGTTGGACTGATCACCATAATTTCAAGCTTTATTCTTATGCCAAAACAGACCGGCTACATTCTGGCAACGGGTCTCATTTCCAGCGTTATATATATCAGCATATATTCATGGTTTGTCTGGCGCAAAGACCCTAATAAGAAATAACGTTTATTAGAGACTTTATCCTTAATCCACTTTAGGGTTAAGGAGCGGTAAACTGACAGAAGTTGGGTATGTCGGTGACAAATAAATCGAGTGCAATGCTTTTTTATAATCTTCAGCCTCCGCAGTAGGCGCGCTGATAAAATGCTGAATATTTCTATCAAATAACGGAAAAAGACTACTCTGTATTTGTATCATAATCTTATGCCCCTTACCAAACACATGGAAACGTTCCGGAAGTTTAATCTCATAATGATAAACTTCTCCGGGTTTTAAGGGACTGGGCTGTTCAACTGACAAGCGATATTTAGCACGAATAATATCATGACTAAGCAACATCTGATATCCCTTTAAATCCTGCGAAACGCTATCGTCATCGGGATAAACATCTATTATCTTTACAACCCAGTCCGCATCTGTCCCCGACGTGGATGCATAAAGGTCAATTTTAACGGCCCCTGCCACTGTTTGCGGTGTATCTAAAGCTTCGGTCTGCCAAGAAAGAACATCCGGTCGACCTGCAAGAAAACGTTGATCCTCCACTTTCCAAGCTTTTCCATCTTCAAAATTTGTCCAGAAACTTGAAATTGGTCGTTTGCTATAAGGGACGGGGTTTTCCGGATCAGAATAGAAACTCCTTATACCTTGGTCTTGTGGAGGGCTTGTGGACAGCCCCCTCTCCTGTGACATATAAAATTTCTGGAAGATAACATTCTGCTTTGGAGGCCAATGTCCTAGTTCATGCCACTTATTTGCACTTGATTTATAGACCAGCACATCCGCCGTATAGGCCATCGGCCTATCTTTTAAATGGTGCGCAAAGAATTTGCCCAGCATATGGATCTGGAAATATTGAGATGTATCATCCCCAAAATCCATTGGACCAAATTTCTTCTGCTGCAAATGGCTCCAAGCACCATGCCACCACGGCCCTACCACCAGATGGTTATTATTCAGGCTATCATTCTCTTCAAACGCCCTATAGTTTTCCAGCGCCCCTGTAAAATCTTCCGCGTCCCACCAGCCCGCAACATGTAAGATGGGAACCTGTCTTTTTGAAGTCCTTCTCTTAATCAATTGAGTTACCTCAAGCGACTTCCATGCCTGATCATAATCAGGATGCTCCATCGCAAAATTCCATGTGGGAATTTTATTATGGAAATATTTTTCATTGACATTTTTAAGGGGACCGAGCTGTAAAAACCACGTGTAAAGATCATCTTGATCATATTCAAAAAAATTTAATCCCGATGTTGATTCCACCCCATAGCTAAAACCAAATAAGGATGACAGCCGCAAGGCGCCATTATGCCCAAAATCATCATGAAGGATCACATTGGATGGCGCTGCCTGTGGCGATGCGGCCCTTAAAGCAGGGTGCGGGTCAAGCAATGCCATAATGGTTGCCCAGCCGCCATAGGAAACCCCCATCATGCCAACTCTGCCATTGTTGTGAGGGATATTCTTGGTCAGCCATTCAATGCTGTCATAAGCATCTGATGTTTCACTGGTCTGGGATTTCGCAGATACATCTGGTACAAAAAGTCGAAATACTCCCTCTGAGGCAAAAGTTCCTCTCATATCCTGAAAAACAAAAATATATCCCTCTTGAGCTAAACCTTGAAAAGCCTCATAAGGCCCCTCCTTACGATAACGTGATATATCATAAGGCGTTCTGAGAAAAATAATCGGCAGGGCTTTTTTTTGATTTTTTGGGCGAAAAACAAGCGTATTAAGCTTAACACCATCGCGCATTGGAATAGAATATACTTCAAGATTATGATGATCTTCAAACTTAGGCGCAGGACTTTTTGGCTCATCAGCCTCAACCCTAAAGGTAAAATAACTTACAAAATTTACGCATAAAACTAACACTAGAAAAACGTTACTAGCCTGCACGATATTATTCCTTTTCAATAGTATTAAACTTATAAGAAGATGTAGTTACCCTAAAAAATTTGCCAATGTTACACCAATAAAATTAGCAATAACATAGCCAAAGACGCCACACATAATTCCAGGGGTGACCAAGGACCGCCAGCCCTGACTTGCCGCTAATGCGGCCGCTGTGGGGGGGCCTAATACGCATGCATTTGAGGCAATTATAACTTCTGCAAAATCAATTTTCAGGAGCCGCGCCAGAGGGAAAAGAACTAAAATATGGACCAGAATAATCGTAGCCGCCGCCAAAGCCAACATCGGCGCCGAATAAATTAATGCCTTGAGATTTGTTCCGGCACCAACCGCCGCAAAAAACAAATACATAAAGAAAGTTCCCAACTCAAAGTTTCCCGTCAACTTAGACAGCATTTTAGGGAAGACGTTAGAAA
The DNA here is from genome assembly GCA_002401695.1 of Alphaproteobacteria bacterium. Taxonomy (GTDB): domain Bacteria; phylum Pseudomonadota; class Alphaproteobacteria; order Micavibrionales; family Micavibrionaceae; genus UBA1672. The sequence continues at coordinate 22,335 of NVTV01000005.1, read as the reverse complement.
TAGTCACAATCAATACCGTAATAAAAAGCATCGAATATCCGGGGACACCCATTTTTGCAGATAAATAATTAGCTAGCCCACAAATTCCAAAACTCAAAGCCAGTGCAAAGGCCTTATGTTCCAAATTTAAAGCAACAGTTTCCTTCACTTCTGGGGCCTCAATTGTTCTACGATGGGATTCTTCCATGATTTGCGAGGGGAAATAGCGACGGATCCAGTTAAAAGAAGACACTAGTGTCAGCAAGAGAAGATAAGTTGCCCCTACTATATTATCTGCGGCTAAAGCACTACTGGTTTTGCTGGGGTCCGTAAATTGCACCGCATCAGCCACAGCAGCAAAATTCACACTTCCCCCAACGTATGTCGCAACAAAAATGCCAATTATTTTGGCCGGCTCATAATCTAAAACAACCAGATGATAAGCGACCACACCACCAATCACCGTTCCGACGACACCAATCATATAAGCAATCATCACCCGGCCCGCTTTACTGAAAATTTCCCGAAGATTTGCTTTCATTAATAATAAAGGGATCGTTGCCGGAACCAGATACTGATAAAAAAACCCATAGACAGGTGCAGAATGTGGTATAATTTGCAGATTGGATAAAGTCATCATTATGAGCAAAATACATAACGGGCCTGATAGTTTTCGGCCTAATTTCGTTTTTTCAACCCAAAATGCAACTGCTGTAACAAAAAAACAAATAGACGCTATCCCAAATGACTGGTCAGGAGACAAAAAACTTTCCATAAAACGTCTTCCTTAAGCCCAAACAGTTGAGTCAAAACAATATATTTCTGATCCGTAATATCTTAACCCCGGGTTTCGGTCTTCTTTCAATATTAAAGGCGCGTCGAGGTCAACCACTTTACATAGCGTTCCAATCACATAGGCTGGAGCCATCGCAAGTGACGTCCCCCCCATACAACCGACCATCAATTCAAGCCCCATGGCTCGAGCCTCTCGTGCCAAATGCAGGCCTTCTGTAAGGCCTCCTGTTTTATCCAGTTTAATATTAATGACTTGATAACGCCCTTGGATATGCGCAAGAGATTTACGTGTATGGCAACTTTCATCCGCCGCCAGGGGTAAGGGGCCAAGGTACCCAATAAGGGCATCATCCTGATGAGCTGGTAATGGTTGCTCAATCATCTCAACGCCTAAATCAGCCAGTTGGGGGGCATATGTGATCAGCTGATCCATATTCCACCCTTCGTTAATATCAACAAATATACGGGCATCGCCAACGACATTGCGAACTGCACGAACTCGGGCAACATCTTCGTTCCCCCCAAGTTTGAGCTTATATATCTGATACCCATTATTTTTTTTCGCCTTTGCCTGCATTTCATCAGGGGACCCCATACCTATGGTAAATGAGGTGATCAATTTGGCCTTTTGTTCTACATTTGCCATCTCCCAGACTGACTTGCCGAGAATTTGTGCTTCCAAATGCCATAAAGCACAATCTAGAGCGTTGCGGGCCGCTCCTGCTTCCATAATATCAAGCAGTTTCTCCCGCGACAGATCATTCATTATGAGGCGCCTAACCTGTTCCAACTGTGCTATTACATCGTCCATAGTTTCGCCGTAATGAGCCGTTGGACAGGATTCTCCGCGGCCTTTAAAGCCATTCATAGAAACCTCGACAACCAAAACCTCAGCAGCCGTCATTACTTCACGCGATATGACCAAAGGCGGGTCAATTACCCAGTTTTCAATTTTATACTCAAAATTCATAACTTGTATTTCTCTTTTAAATTCGACCTCACCAAACGGACACCAATTGAAATAGAACCAAAGCAGACGCAGCAAATCCACTACTGGTAATATTTGATAGATTTGAGATTTGCGCTGACTAACGAACAGCACTTTCCAGGGTTTTAGTAAAAAATGTTTTTTAGTTTGCGGATCACCACACTTTCTTAGATTTTGAAATCTCTAAGAAAAAGGGGGGGGGCGAAAGATAACTTCGCCCCCCCCTCCAAGCTGAACTTAAAATTGTTTCGTTAGCTCTAGACCAATAGTTCTTGGCTGATTAGGTGTATGCACAATGGTTCCACCATTAAAATTAAAGATATTTAGATCAGCCCGTTTATTAAATAAATTATCAACAAACAGGTCCACCTGCCAATCCATTTCACTTTTCACAGAGAAGCGTGCATTAACAAGGCTGTAACTTTTTAGCTCCGACATTTCGGGGCTTGCATCATTAAAGCGGGTAAAGGAGTTTCCAGTATAATACCAATCAACTCTGAAAATGCCATCTAGGTCATCAGTTAAGGCAAAGTCATAATGCATAGATGCACTTAATGTCACCTTAGGAACCCCCGGCAGACGGTCGTCTTTTTTACCCTCATTCCCTGTAATAAAAATCGGGTTAGGGTTCACTGGTTGATCCTCAGCCAATTTGGCGTCCGATAAAGAGGCTGATAAATTAAAGATCAAACCATTTATCGGTTGTGCAGCCATCTCCAGTTCGAGCCCCTTGATATGGGCCGACCCGGCATTACCCTGAAAACCAAACCCATTAATAAAGTCAGTAACCTGCATATTCTGCCAATCAACATAGTATCCTACTAGGTTAACGATCAGCCGTTCATCATACCAACTGGTCTTGGCGCCTATTTCATAATTCCATAAGGTATCCGACACATAAGTCAGCGGAATGACAACGCCCGGAATCGTCTGATTTGACCCTCCTGCTCGGAAACCTTCGGAAGCCAAGCCATATAACAACACATCATCCGTCACCTGATAGGAAAGATTAAACTTCCAAGTTAACGTATTTTCTTCGGCCGTTGGTAGCTTACTGGTTTCTGTTCCTTCTGGTGGGAGGAAGAACAAAGGCGACGTGAAAGTATAAAGCACAGGCCCGACATCAACTGTTGTCTTCGCCGTACGAATACCTACAGACGCCACGATATCTTCAGAAACATCATAGGACAATTCTCCGAAAGCCGCCCGTTCAGTCTGCCTTGGGCTATTTGATACTTTTGCACCAAAAGTTTTTAAACCCGAATCCTGCTGACGCCAAACCGTCTGGTTTAGGCTCGCATTGCCCCAGTTATAATAAAGACCTGCGATAACATGAAACGGACCATCCGTAGATGATACTAACCGAACTTCCTGCGTGAAGGTTTCTGTCATACTTTCATTCAACAGCTCTGTTCCCAGAGGGGAAAATACATTCGTTAACCCTGGTATCACATTTGCCCAGATATCAATAGCCTCAGCTGAAGCCTGAACATGACCCTTCAAATAGGTCGTTGTCGAATAGAGATTAGCCCATTCAAAATCATATTCCAGAGATAGGTTATAAATATCCGTTACCAGCTCAAAGGGCAATAGCACTGACTGGCTATTGACATACTCCCCTGCGGTTAAGGGTTGGTCATTTTGTGCGCCATGAACTTCGGATTTCTCATGGAAAAAATTGGCCGTGACAGTAAAATTGTCTGTCGCTAAAAGCCTTAGGGAAGCACGCAACCCAAATACTTCTCGACTATTAGCATTCTCGATATCAATAGGGTCAATAACAGCCTCATCAACAGCCGGCAATGAAAGTCCGGGAGCGAGTGGAATCTCTGGTTGTCCTGGAATTGTTGCCCCCGCAAATTTATGATCGATAAAGCCACTGTCTTCACGGTAATAACTCGTTACCCGCAAAGCCAGTTTATCCTCAATCAGAGGAAGATTAACCATGGCATTGATACCATAATTTTCTCCCCCATGGCTCGTACTCGAAAAGCGCCCTTTTACTTTAACTTCAAGTTCCATGGGGTCTGCTTTATTTGTGATTATACGGACGATCCCAGCCATTGCACTCGCCCCGAACAAAGTCCCTTGTGGACCACGCAAGACTTCAACACGATCCACATCAAACAGTTGAGGGTCAATACCCCCTGTTCCTGGAATATCATCCAAATAAACACCAACCGTAGCTCCACCTGCAATCACATCGCTCTGGATACCACGAATAGTATATTTTTTGCGTTGTGGCCCTGAATCTACAACAGTTAACCCAGGAACGGTGCGGTAATAATCAGAAAAATTCTGCGCGCCCATATTTTCCAGTTGTGTGCCGGTCTTGGCCGAGATACTCAAGGCAGTATTCTGAAGTTTCGTTGATCTCTTGGTCGCTGTAACAACTATATCCTCTATAGCCCTAAAGTCATTGGCCTCTTTATCTTCTGCTATTGCTGGAATAGCCGATGCTATAGATAGGTTTAGCGATGTAGCAAGCAATAACGCTTTACGTGATATCATTCGTTTATTTCTCCCTTTGTAAATTAAAAATAATCTTTGTTTTCTTGCCTATCAAGCAACAAATATAAGGCTTATCTAGGCCCCACTAGGCCCAAAATTCACCCCCTACAGTCGTCTTAATTAAAATGACGAGGGACTAATCATTTACAGAACTCCCTTGTCCTTTTGATGCGACGGATGAAAAATATCCGCCGACATTATGAGGGTCATTGAAAAACTAAATTTATCATAAAACTCACTTCTCCATTAACCAGTCATTTGCCTTAAGCCAATTAACTATAACTTCCCAAGCCTCAGGATCGAGATACGTACCTTCACCATTGTACCCCGATATCAAATCATCAGAGGACGACGATTTAATGCGTTTTTTATAATGCTTAAGCACATGGTTCGCATTTTTAGGATAAGAAAAAGTGACTTTTTGTGAGGGCGTTACGGCATCTTCAAGTAGTTTGCCATCCTCGTTCCATTTAACCTGAATATCCTTTTTCCCTATCATTACTAGTATAGGTTCATCGACTTTTGAAAAATCCTCTAGAGGCTCAGCTCTTAAAAACTCATAGATAAAGGGGCGCCCGTCTTTGTGCAAAAAAGATTCAATCACATTCCTAAAAACTTCAGGAACACCTTTGAGATTGACTTCCGTCTTTCCATCACGAATGTCATCAATAGCTTTGAAAATTTTGGTTTTAAGTTTACGTCCATCCGGAAATTTTTCTATCTGAGGGCCCACCTGACTTTTAAGGATCTCATATACAGGCCTTCCGAGTACTCCAGCAAGGATCAACCCAGCAAAGCGGTCATCTTTATCATGAGAAACCTGATATGCAAGAGAATGCAACGTACCCTCACTATGCCCAAAAACTAAAATTTTACTCACATCCACATTGGGGTGCGCCTTTAAAACCTGATAAGCTCCTGCCAGCTCATCCACATGCCCTTGCATGGTGAGATTCCCAGCTAGTAACTTAGCATTTACCTTCCTAATACTAAGTGGGCCGGAAACTCTTTTATCATACCGGATCGTGATCATCCCCAAATCCGAGAGGCCTTCCGCCAAAAGCCTAGCTGATCCATTACTGCCTTTTAAGCCTGGCGAGTTCCAATTCCGATCCGTAGGCCCACTCCCTGCAACAAAAATAATAGCAGGGTATTTTCCTGCACTCTCTGGTCTTAAAAGTGTCGCGGGAACCGAAATCCCCTGAACTTTCCATTGATGGTCTTCTTCTATTACCTGAGTCTGCCCCGTTATAGACTGCAGAAGCACGCCACAACCAAAGCATAGAATTGCGGCACAGTAATTTTTTAACTTATGACCATAGTTCATTTGGGCATTTTCCATATTTGCTTGCTATTATTTGCTAATTCGCTTATTAGCTAAATACGGTAATTATATCCTCCTGTCAAGGGAGTTCACAGATATTAAAATGAAAGTAATTTTACAAATGGAACTATCGGGAGCCATCCTTCATGTATAAAACATTCATAAACAACAGCTTAGGTTTTATTGTTACAATATTAACATTAATTCACCTTTCATCAGTTTCCACAGCAAAGGAAGCAGTCCCCTTTACAGCCGAAAACCTGATTGAATTCTCTGATTCATTAATGAATCAGTCTTTTAAGGAAAAAAGATTCATTGGTGCAACGATATCCATTGTAAAGGATGGGCAAACAATATTCTCTAAAGGGTATGGTTATGCTGACTATGCAAACAAGACGCCCGTTGACCCTGCCAAAAGCCAATTCTTGATAGGGTCGGTTACTAAAGTTTTTACCGCGACGACCCTAATGTCCTTGGTTGACAAAGGCCTCATAGACTCTCTAGATGACCCCGCAAACAAATATCTTACACGCATCCAAATTCCAAGTGCCTTTGGTCGTGTAATCAGAGTACGTGATTTGATGAACCATAATGCGGGATTAGAAGACAAAGCCTTTGGTTTGGGGACGGATGTATCTCATAGCCTGCCCCTGTCGGCTGAGGAAATCCAAGAACTTCTTCCCAAAGTACGCCGTAAAAATGGACTGGTATATTCAAATGCGGCGGTTTCCATTGCGGCAATTTTAATCGAAGATGTTACCGGAAAAACAATGGATGAGGTTTATAAATCTGTAATTTTTCAACCTCTAAATATGGCCAATAGCGATACGGGATATCACCCAAACCCCCATCCGGATCTTGTCATTCCCTATGCACAATATCCTAATGGTGACGTCTCTAAATCCATCCATATTGCAACGCACCCTTTTACCGTCCCAGCAGGCGGCCTAAGTAGTACCGCTGATGATATGGCTAAATTTATGCTCGCCCATCTCAATAAACATGATAACCAAATCCAAATTCTCAAAGACTCTACGCGTCAATCCATGCACCAGCGGCATACGGACAACCACCCTGCTTCGTCTGGCTTTGGTCATCAATTCATAATCAGCGATTGGAATGGTCATACTCTTTCCGAACATGAGGGGGCCTGGCCGAACTTCCAAAGCATAATGCTGTTGATACCTGGATATGATGCTGGTGTTTTTGTATCCTTTGCAGCTGGTTCGCCAATAACAGGCACATTTGAAGCATTAAGAACAAAAATTTCAGAAACCCGCCTAACCCCCGCGCCTGATACTGTCTTTCATAGGCCATTTAGTGGGTTTGACTTTCGTTATCTCTTCCTAACACATTTCTTTGGTGACCTAGAGCCGCCCGTTCTTAAAAATATGGGCGAGACGAGCGTAGATCTGACAAAATATTTTGGCATCTATACAGACGATCGCCAAAATTTCAGCACCAATGAATATGTTTTCTATGCCAGTCTAGTGGCTCAATCCCTTACCCTTGTCACGCCAAACCCTGATGGGGGAATATTGGCCAATGACGTCCCCTATAGTGAAATTGCTCCGGGTGTATTCTGGAATGGGGATGTCCATCCTGAAGTAGATGGTCATCCGCTCAAAACTCCTTTATTGGCTTTTTATGAAGACCCGGAAACCGGGAAAATGCGTCTTAGTCACGCGATTGATATTGGCTTCTCTGAAAAACGTGAGGGTTTGGATATCCCCCTCATTCCAACACAGATACTCAGCATAGGTACTTTACTATTTTTAACAGGCCTACTCGCCTTGCGCTGGCCAACAAATAAACCTGAAGAGTCTCATGCCAAATGGGTTATTTATGGCCTGATCATTGGTACCATTATCCTGCCAGTTTGCCTGATGGGCTTTTATCCCGAAGGTGAGAATATTCTGAGCGAGATTATCTTAGGGAACAGTGGACGATTTGCCATCATGGCCTTGACCGGGAACTTGTTATGCTTATTAGGAATTTCTGCCTTGTGGTATGCAGTCAAAGCTTGGCGGGGCAAGTTCTGGGGCACAACATTACGAGGGCGTATCCGGAGAATTCACTATTCCCTGATCACTCTATTTGCGCTTCTCATGATCCCCGCAATGGCATTGCTTAATCTCGTCGGCTGGCAAATGCCTTAACCCATAAGACGTTTAAAAGAAAGGCCCCGATTGTTTTTTCGGGGCCTTTTCTTTATTTTAACTTCTTTTCTTTATTTTAACTTTACGGCCGTGCCATAAACCAATATTTCCGCAGCCCCAGACATTACCGCTGATGTTGAAAAACGTAGCCCTACCACGCCATTAGCACCCTTCTCCGTGGCATCTGCAATCATACGGTCAAGGGCCTGTTCTCTCGATTCTGCCATAAGTTTGGTATATTCAATAAGCTCTCCGCCGATGATCGAGCGCAATCCTGCCATAATGTCTTTACCAACATTTCTAGATCGAATGCTACTGCCCTGAACAATACCCAGAGTTTCAATAATGTCTTCTTCTACAAATTTATCTTGTGTTGTGATTTTCATGTCACGTCCTTTATTTGTGAATATTCTTTTGATAATATTGTTCTTTTTCATCCCCACGGTTCCTGCGCCATATGCCAATACCCAGAAACATCAGACAACTCAGAGCCAACCCCTGAAAGACGCCATACGCAATGAGAAAATGAACATAATTTTCATACACTCCAACAAGCCCAAACAAAAACATCATAAATAGAATCAAGGCGATAAAAGCCCCAATGATGGACAAAATGAGAATTAAGATAAGATATTTTATCATGATTAACCTCCATGATCCAAAAGTTAGACTAACAGCTAAATATCAATATGAAGACCAGCCTTCTGTCAGGCTTTTGCCTCAGTAGACTGGTTCACGATATAGTCATAAAGCAACCGAACACCATAACCCGTGGCACCCTTTTTCCAAAGAGGCCTGTCGCGCTCGGAACACACCGTACTGGCAATGTCTATATGCGCCCATTTTGTTCCTTTCTCGACAAAACTATGGAGAAAATGGCCACTGGTAATCATCGACCCCTGGTGCATCCCAACATCATAATTTTTGATGTCCGCGATCGGGCTTTTAAATTCTTCATCATATATTGTATCTAAAGGAAGAGGCCATATTTTTTCACCAGTAGCCTCCCCCGCCGCCATAAGTCCCTGACTAAGTTTCGTATCATTACATAAAAATCCCGCATATTCTCGGCCAAAAAAGCGAATGACCGAGCCCGTTAAGGTTGCAACGTCAATCATAATTTCAGGATTATAGACACGCTGAGCATAAGTCATTGCATCACATAGGACAAGACGGCCTTCAGCATCCGTATTCACCACCTCGATTGTTTTACCAGACATGCTTTTAATGATGTCTCCACCACGAAAGGCCTTCGCATCAGGCATATTTTCCGCCAGCGCAAGCAAACCAATAACTTTAACCGGTGCGCGCGCCTTGGCCAGAGCCAAAATAGTTCCTGCCACTGTCGCGGCTCCGCCCATATCCAATTTTATCATTGCCAGCCATTCCGCAGACTTTAGACATAAACCGCCCGAATCATAGGTAATCCCCTTACCAAGCAGGACCACAGGGGGGAAAGTATTCATTCCATGCGTGCCATCATACTCTAATATAGTCATATTGGTTTCATACATACTGCCCTGCCCTACGGCTAAGAATGCATTCATCCCTAACGCTGTTAATTTAAGTTCATCAAGAACCTTAACCTGCACATCATAGCTTTCAAACTCTTTCATTCTTTGAGAAAAGGATTCAGGATTCAATTCATTGGCAGGTTCATTGACAAGATCCCGGACCAAATGAACCCCTTCAATGATAACCCTTTGTACGTTATAGGCTTGGCTTATTTCTTCCGGGTTATCGCAATGAATAGTTACAGTTTCGATCAGGGAAGGCTTTTTGGATGACTGCTTTGTAATGTAATTCTCAAAACAATAATTCCTGAGCGAAAGTCCAACGGCCACAGAAAGGGGGCTATTTGCCACCACATGGAGAGACCCTTGAGGAAGCGTCAAGCAATAGCTCATCAATTCCCCCCCTAAATGCTCCCATTTCTTCTGATTCAATTGATCCGCGGGTCCGGTACCAATTAGAATCAATCTTTGAACGGACAATCCCACGGGAGCCACAATATCGAGAATTTCTCCATACTCGGCTGTAAATCCCGCTGCTTCAATCGCGCGACTCAGCTGGCCGTCTCCTTTGCTCTCCATATAGTCATACAGTCGGAAAGCAGCTAAGTCATCATCCAGATAACAGGCTAGAACACCTTCTCCCTGAAGTTCGGTTGTAGAAAATGTCACCTCCATAATCGATCCCAAGAAAAATATAACCCCTGGATAAAACTACCTATATGAGACCAATTTTCTTCAAGTATTAAAATAAATTGCCCCCACAATTTAAAAATTACCGCCCGTACTTCAAACATCTTTTTCCTTAAAAAATTGAATTTATTACCCACATCCCAGACATATTAATTCAAAAAACTCACTTTATTCTTTATTTCGCAAAATACCGAAATATCTTGCACTATTAAGTGAATAATGTCAAGTATATGACAGCCCAAATTACTTTATTGCCTTCAGTGGGGCCATTATCAAGCATTAAATTTTTACGAGGATCAGATGAGGATTTTAATTTTAACCTATAGTTTATTGATTATTGAATTATTGCCCGCACATGCTGAAACCCCCTTTGTAATTGGTGAAAAACATGTTCTAAAATCCAAAATTTTGGGGGAGGATAGGCCATATATCGTTGGGTTGCCAGCCTCCTATAACGATAAAACATACCATCCTCAACAATATCCCGTGTTGTGCATATTGGACAGGGAAGCCCATTTTCACGCCGCAACCGGTGCCATAAATCATATGAGCAATCCGTTAAACAATGGCAATATGCGTATCCCGGAAATGATTGTTGTCGCAATTCCAAACACGACGGACAGATTACGGGATTTGACACCAACAAATTCGAACTTAGGTTCAATGGGTAAGGAAAATCTATCACAGTCAACAAGTGGTGGTGGGCCCAAGTTTTTGCAATTCATTGAAAAAGAATTGATTCCTGCCATTGAAAGCAAATATCAGATGCGCCAATCTCGTACCTTTGTTGGGCATTCTCTTGAGGGCTTAACAGTATTGCATAGTTTCCTCACCCAACCGGGTTTATTCCAGAATTATATCGCCATTGATTCCAGCCTTTGGTGGGATGGGGAAGTTATGAACAAGTGGGTTCAGGACTTTATTCCTAAAATAAAAAATACCACGGCTCATATCTTTATGTCCCTTGCGGAGCATAAAACAACGGGAGACTTTCCGGGCTTTATTAGCATGACGGCCAGCAACATCTTTTTTGCGGAATGGTTGAAAAAAAACTCGCCGCCAGACTTCGCGACAAAGTTACAGGTATTTCCCGGGCAGGATCATAGTTCTGTGCCTTTGCTGAGCCTATATTACGGGCTGATGCATTCCTTTGACGGGTATAAACTTTCAATGGAAACAATAATCGAAGGGGAAACTGCATTGTCTGCTCATTATCAGTCTTTTCCCAACAAGGCAGGAATAGAGTTTCTGCCCACCGGAAAGTTTGGTTGATATGGTAGTAAGTATTGGTGCAGGGCCACTGAGATTTACAGATAAAAAGATTAAGGAGTACCTAGACCTTAATGTTGCCAATTATCCTGAGTCTGAGCATGCCAAAAAACAACTAGTTGAATTCTTGCAGAAGAAAATACAAACGAAAAAATGAAAATAACTTCTTTGGACATGGGATAATCCATATCCATAAACGTTTTCTATTATAATAAGGATAAGAAAATGAGTTTAAGTGATATGAAAATTACCATTATAGGTTTTATTATATCGTTATGTTTGACGATATCGGCGGAAGCAATAGAAGTTTCCGATCTTGATAACCCCAAAATTACAGAAGCGTTTGTAGATGGTCTTGTCATTCCTCTGATGAAAAACCATAACAGCCCATCAGGAACAGTTGCTATCATTAAGGGCGGGAAACTGATCTTTTACAAGGGCTATGGTTATCAGAATATTGAAAAAAATATTATTACGGAGGCGGATAAAACATTATTCAGATCGGGTTCCACATCCAAACTATTCACGTGGGTTTCTGTTATGCAGATGGTGGAACAGGGTAAGTTGGATCTGGATGCGGATGTGAATGAATATCTGAAGACCTTTCAGATTAAAGATACCTACCCCGGCAAGCCCGTGACCATGCGTCATATTATGACCCATAGTACCGGCTTTGAGGATGGTGCGGTTGGATATCTCATACTTGATGACCCTGATCGGATTATGCCATTGGCAGATGCTATGAAAAAATATCAGCCCGCGCGGATTAATCCACCTGGAAAACAGACGGCCTATTCAAATTATGCGACCGCTATTGCGGGGTTGATTGTGGCCAATATTTCCGGCGTGGGATTTACCGAATATGTTCAAAAGAATATTTTTGATGTATTGGGCATGAATTCATCCTCGTTTGAAGAGCCGCTACCGGATCATTTGAATGAGAATATGGCCATGGCTTATGTCCATGAAGGCGGGACATATGTGGAGAAAAAGTTTGAAATTATTGCCAATTTTTCCCCCGCGGGTGCAATGTCGGCAACGGCGACGGATATGGTCATATTTGCCCAGGCCATTTTGAATGGTGGTGAATATAACGGCGGGCGTATTTTGAAAGAAGAAACGGTTAAGCAAATGTTGACCCGCAATTTTTCACATGATGACCGTTTGATGGGAATGGCTCTGGGCTTTTATGAAACAGAGCATAATGGCCTGCGGTTTGTCGGTCACGGCGGGGACACTATCTATTTTCATTCCGAATTAGTGATTGATCACAAGAATAAAATGGCCTTTTTTGTCTCTTTCAGTGCCGCTGGCGGATCACCCGTAAGGTCAGCCTTTAAAGATGCCTTTTATGATGCTTTTGCGCCGGTGAAAATTGATAAAATCACACCGCCGTCGGATTTTGCAGATCGCGCGGGAAAATACGCCGGTAACTATCTCTTCTGGCGGGCTGGATTTTCAACATTAGACAAGGCAATGGGAATATTAGGGGGCGGTGTTCCCGTACAACCAACGGCGGATAATACGCTACTTGTAGTTTTAGGCGACAAGGCCAGTCAGTATGTTGAAATTGGTGATAACCTGTTTCGGAAAGTTGATAGTCTGGAGAGAATGGCCTTTCAGGAGAATGATCAGGGGGAGATCACAGGTTTTGTCATGGATGGTATGCCTTTTATGTCTACCTATAAGGCGTCTTTTTATCAGTCGACATCTTTACAATATTCTCTAATCGGCCTTTCTCTTCTGGTCTTCCTTGGCGTCATTCTGCGATTTGCTTATCAATGGGCAGGGTTCAAGGCGTTGTCAGGTGCAGAGAAAAAAGTAGCAAGGGCTTCTATCATTGTGGCTGGCGTTAATTTGGCAACTGTTATTCTCTTGGGCATTGTAATGATCGCCGTGGGCGACCAGATGTTCTCGGAAATTCCATTCCTGTTCAAAGCATGGCTTGTCATGCCCTTCATCGTCGTACTGGTGGGAGTTTATCATCTGTACCAGGCCGTTCTGGTCTGGAAAGATGGCCTGTGTTGTGGAATTTTGGCGCGTATTCGATACAGTATTGTCACATCCTGTGCTTTGTTTATGGCGTGGTTCTACTATTTCTGGAATCTTCTGGGATATAATTATTTCGCATAATTGCTTCTGAGTAAGACGATAGAAATGAACATATAACATAGAGGGTAATGCACACAATATGTCCTTTGATAGGGTGTCTGCATTATCCTTTATATCGGTTTCTTTATAGATGGATATTCGACTTAGAAAGCTAATGTTTTTTGAGTACTTTGGAAATTATTTGAGAGGAAGAGGGAATAATGTTGGACATACCTTTAGTCCATGCCGACTGGACATTTGCGTTATGGTCTATTTTGACCTTGTTGGCCGCCTTTGGGTTCTGGGCAGATACGACGAAGCTGGGACAGAATATATCAGGTGTTGCCTTGATTATGGCCCTTGCCATGGCCTTGTCTAATTTTGGTGTTTTGCCAATGACGGCACCGGCCTATGATGTGGTCTGGTCTTACCTTGTGCCCTTAGCCATTCCATTATTGTTGTTGAAGGCAGATTTGCGAAAGGTCATATCGGAAACGGGGGATATGCTTGCTGCCTTCTTTTTGGGTGCGATTGGGACGACGATTGGGGCTTTAATCGGTTATTTTTTACTTCCTCTTGGGGAAGAAGCCCCGAAACTGGCGGGCGTATTCAGTGCGACCTATATCGGTGGATCTATGAATATGGCGGCGGTGACACAGTCTGTGGGACTTGACCCGTCCATTGCAACGGCAAGTGTTGCGGCCGATAATGTGATAGGCGTAATGTATCTGGCCTTTCTGGCGATGGTGCCATCAATGGCCTTTTTTCGTTGGTGGTTCAAAATTTCAGTATCGGAAAAAAAGAGTCAAGATAGTGAAGCCGACGTGACTGAAAAACCTGTTGTCCATCTGGAATTAAAACATATGGCCTTTGTTTTAGGCCTGTCCTTTGCCATTTGTGCGGCTGGCAAGGCGATGGCGACTTATTTTGGTGTGGACGGCTATAGCATTATGTTTATCACGGCGATTACTATTGCCGTTGCTAATATCTTCACTAAGCAATTGAAGAATTTTCAGGGCGATTATGAAATTGGCCTGTTTCTCATGTATATATTTTTCGCCGCCATTGGCATCAGCGCCGATGTCGTGGCCATGCTGGACAAGGCCATGGTTATTGCGGTTTACGCCGCCATAATTGTTGTCTGTCATGCCGTGTTTATTTTTGGGATGAGCCGTTTCTTCAAACTGAATTTGTTTGAAGTGGTCATTGCCTCCAATGCCTGTGCCTCTGGGCCGGCCAGTGCCGCGGCCTTGGCAGCAGGGAGGGGAAGGCATGATCTTGTTGCGCCTGCAATTTTGCTGGGTGTTTTTGGTTATGCGGTGGCCAATTTCGTTGGGGTTATGCTGGCCACGTGGCTCGGGGCATAAAATCTAGAGGACAGAATGATGCATAATATTTTTCATAAACTTACTATTATACCCTTACTTTTCATAATGCCTTTCTTCGTACAGGCGAAAGAGATGAGGGAGGGATTAACCAGCCCAGAAATTGATCAGCTCGTACAGAAAGCCATGGAAAAATTCGATGTGCCGGGCGTGGCGGTTGGCATTATTCAGGACGGTAAAGTCATTCATGCCAAAGGGTATGGCGTCCGCAATATAGATAAAAAAGGTAAAGTGAACACAGAAACTCTGTTCAGTATTGCCTCCACAGGAAAATCCTTTACCGCAGCCTCCCTTGCTCTTTTGGTTGATGAGGGTAAAATCAACTGGGGTGATAAAGTTATCGACTTTATTCCCGATTTTCGTCTTTACGACCCTTGGGTAACGCGAGAATTTACTATTCGTGATCTGTTGATTCATAATAGCGGTCTTGGTCTGGGGGCGGGGGATTTGATGATCTGGCCCACGCCAGGTTTTACCCGTGAGGAGATTATTTCAAACCTGAGATATTTAAAGCCGGTGAGCAGTTTTCGTTCGGAATTCGCCTATGATAATTTGCTTTATGTCGTGGCGGGGGAAGTCATCGCGGCGGTATCTGGCATGTCTTATGAAGATTTTGTGGACAGCCGCATTTTGAAACCCCTCAATATGAAATATTGCGCGGCTAATCTTAAATCCCTTAAAAGGCATAAAAATGTGGCCGACCCCCATATGGTCAGGGATGGAAAATTACAAGCGACAACCCGTGATATAAAGCTTGGCGAGATATCTGTTGTCGCCGCAGCAGGGGGCATGCAGTGCAGTGTGAAAAGTATATTAAAATGGCATGATATGCATCTGCGTAAGGGCCGGCTTCCAAATGGAGAAGTATTTCTGTCTGAACAGCTACAGGCGGAAATTATGACCCCGCAAACCATTCTGCCTGTCCGGCCCACCAATAAAGAGTGGTTTAATACAAATTTCTCAGCTTATGGGCTTGGCTGGTTTCTGAGGGATTTTAATGGTTATAAATTAGAACAGCATACAGGGGGTTTGCTGGGCATGTTGAGTATGAATGTGATGATACCAGACCTTGGGCTTGGCGTAGTTATCTATACCAATCAGCAGGCGGGTGTTGCAAGGCCCGCGATCATGAACAGTATTCTGGAAGCCTATACATCGACTAAAAGAACAGACTGGATTACCAAGTTTGAGCAGATGAAACAAGAGAGATTAGTCAAAGCGATCGAGAAAATACCAGATATGGCTGAGCTAAACTATCTGCCAATAGGTGGTATTTTCCCCTATGTGGGAACTTATAAAGACCCATGGTTTGGGGATGTTGTCATAGCAGAAAAAAATGGTGAACTGACTATCACAGCGGTCAAATCTGCACGATTAAAAGGCAAACTCATCCCGTTTAAGTCGGATATTTTCATTGCCCGCTGGGATGACCGTACCTTGGATGCGGACGCCTATGTTAAATTCGCCACGGACTATGATGGCTTGCCCACGGGAATTACAATGAAGGCCGTGTCCCCCCTGACGGATTTTAGTTTCGATTTCCACGACCTGAATTTTGAACGCATTAAGTAAATGACCAAGTAATAATTAGTATTTTACAGAAAGACCAAATAATGAACATTACAAAAATAGACATCCACAAGTTAAATATTGCCATAAGCATCCCTATACGGACAAAACTCGGGATCATTGATTCGGCATCTAATGTGGTGGTGAAGATAACGACGGAGAGTGGTATTTACGGTTGGGGGGAGGCCAGCCCCTTTGCACCGATCACCGGCGATAGCCAGGACAGCAGCTACAGCGCAGCTCAACAGATGGCTTTGTTGATCAAAGACAAGGATGCCCTTGCCGTAGAGGCCCGTATGGCAGAGATTAATTGTGTTTCGGTCGGTGAACCATCAATCCGTTCAGCCTTTGATATGGCACTATATGATATTGCGGCCAAGGCAGCGGGAATGCCGCTTTACCGTTTCCTCGGCGGGGAACGACGGGAGATCAGAACCGACCTGACCATAGGATGGTGGGACACAGTTGAAGATACGGTTGCCCAGGCCCGGAATATCCTCGATGCTGGTTTTGATGCTATCAAGCTGAAAGTGGGCCGTCCGGGCCTTCAGGATGTGGCCCATGTGGCGGCGGTGCGAGAGCTTGCGGGGCCGGACATTGCCCTTAAAATTGACAGCAATCAGGGCTGGGACTATCCCACAGCCGTGGCCAATATTAACGCCATGGCACATCTTGACCTGGAATATTCAGAGCAGCCATTAGCAGTATGGGACTATGATAATATGGCACGTCTCAGAGACAAGGTTGACTTGCCGATCTGTGCCGATGAGAGTGTGTTTGACCATCATGATGCCCTGAAGCTGGTTAGGCTCGGGGCGGCAGATTACCTGAATATTAAGCTTGGCAAAGCGGGCGGTATCCACATGGGGCTCAAGATCAATGCCATTGCCGAGGCCGCAGGGGCCAAATGCATGATCGGCTGCTTTGCCGAGAGCCGATTGGGGCTGTCTGCCGCCGCCCATCTGGCCATGGCGCGGCCCAATATTGCCTTTATTGACCTGGACTCCTGCTATCATTTCAAGAGTGACCCGGTTATAGGCGGGGTAACATTCGATGATAAAATCGGCGGCCTGCTCCATCTGCCCGATACGCCGGGTCATGGTGCAGAAATAGATGTCAGCACCTTGGATCCGGAAAACAGTATCCAGATAGACCGATGAACGCAACGATTGTGACAGACTTTAGTTTTGATTTCCATGATTTGAATGCTATTGCAAAATTTGTTGATGATGCCTCGCGCTATGCTAATGCCATTCCCCAGTTGTCAGAAACCGTCAAGAATTTAACGCTGGAAGAGGCCTATGAAGTTCAGCGCCTGTCTGTGCAAAGGCGCTATGACCGGGGCCAGACCCTGGTCGGGGTCAAGATGGGCTTTACCTCCCGGGCCAAGATGATTCAGATGGGTCTGGATGAAATGATCTGGGGTCGCCTGACCAGCAGCATGCTGGTGGAAGATGGTGGCGAGATTGACCTGTCTGATTTTGTCCACCCCCGGGTTGAGCCAGAAGTTGCCTTCCTGCTCAAGCGGCCGCTGGAAGGACTGGTCAATCCGGCTGAGGCCATGCTGGCGGTGGAAGCCATTTCTCCGGCGCTGGAAATTATCGATAGCCGCTATGAGAACTTCAAGTTTAACCTGCCTGATGTGGTGGCGGATAATACCTCGACCTCTACCTATGTGGTGGGGCCGTGGGTCAATCCGCATATGGATTTCACCAACCTGGGCATGGTGATGAGTTTTGATGGCCGTGCGGTGCAGATCGGCTCTACGGCCGCGGTGATGGGCAACCCTTTGCGGGCTCTTGTCGGGACGGCCAAACTGGTGGGTGAAGACGGCGGACGGCTGGACGATCATGGCCGGCGGGGCGACCGCTGCCGAGGCCTTAACATCCGGCCTCCATGTGCGCCTCGAAGCCCAGAATATGGGGTCGGTGAGCTTCAGCGTGATATAACCCCTTAAAAGCAACGAAAGTAAAATTAAACCACCACATAATATTTGACCCTATATGCTTGGTATTACACATAAATTTAATTAGGCAAGTCTCGATTATGAACTTAATCAAAAAACTACTCATCGCGAATCGTGGAGAAATATCGATACGGATCATGAGAGCGGCAACAGAGCTTGGCATCAAGACCGTAGCCATCTACTCCCATGAAGACCGGCTGGCATTACACCGCTTTAAGGCAGATGAAAGTTATCTGGTTGGCCAGGGTCTTGGACCGGTAAAGGCCTATCTCTGCGGCGAAGATATCATCCGCATTGCACGGTCTGTCGGGGCCAATGCCATTCATCCGGGTTATGGCTTTCTATCCGAAGACCCTGATTTCGCCGATGCCTGTGCCGTAGCGGGACTTATTTTTGTCGGCCCCCGATCCGAGGCCATGCGCTCACTGGGCAATAAGATTGCGGCCCGGAATATAGCCATTAAAGCGGGTGTAGCCGTGATCCCTGCGACGGGCCCCCTGCCCGCAAATATGGCCAAAGTTCACCTGCTCGCTCTTGACGTCGGCTATCCGCTGATGCTGAAAGCCAGTTGGGGGGGCGGTGGGCGCGGCATGCGGATCATTCGCAGCGAAAATGAGCTAGAATCCCAGGTCATCGAAGGCCAGAGAGAAGCCGCCAATGCTTTCGGCAAAAACGAAGTTTATCTGGAGAAGCTGGTGGAGCGCGCCCGCCATGTGGAAGTTCAGGTCCTGGGCGATCAGCATGGCACCATCGTTCATCTGTTCGAGCGGGATTGCTCCATCCAGCGCCGCAATCAGAAAGTTATTGAACGGGCGCCGGCCGCTTTTCTGAGCGATAAAGTCCGGTCTGACCTGTGCCAATCGGCGCTCAAGATTGCCACCTCAGTCGCGTATTCCAATGCCGGAACGGTTGAATTCCTTATGGACGCCGATACCGGTAAATTTTATTTTATCGAAGTTAATCCACGCATTCAGGTTGAGCATACCGTCACCGAACAAGTCACCGGCATTGACCTGGTCAAAGCCCAGATCATGATTGCCGATGGCGGTAAAATCGGCGCGCCCGAAACCGGTATTCCGCTGCAAAAAGACATCCGACTTAACGGACACGCCCTGCAATGCCGGATCACCACAGAAAATCCCGAAGACAATTTTATCCCGGACTATGGCCGTATTACCGCCTACCGGGGGGCCACGGGCTTTGGCATTCGGCTGGACGGAGGAACCGCCTATTCCGGGGCGGTCATCACCCGCCATTACGATAGCATGCTGGAGAAAATCACCACCTGGGCCCCCCGTGCGGACGAAGCGGTAAGCCGCATGAATCGGGCGCTGCGGGAATTCCGCATTCGCGGGCTGGCGACAAATCTTGCTTTCCTGGAAAACCTGATCAACCATCCCACATTTAAGAAAGGCACCTATACCACTCGCTTCATTGATCAAACGCCTGAACTTTTTGACTTTAAACCCAGGCAGGACCGGGCAACAAAACTTCTAAACTTCATTTCCGAGGTATCTGTCAATGGCAACAAGGAAGTCAAAGGCCGCATCATACCGCCCGCAAGCCCGATCCCCAAAGCCCCGCAACCAGGCATGAATTCAAGCCTGAACCAGCTGCCCGAAGGCAGCAAAGATATCTTTAAAAGACTTGGGGCAAAAGGTTTCGCCAGTTGGATGAAGGGTCAAAAAAGACTTTTAATCACAGACACCACCATGCGCGATGCTCACCAGTCCCTGCTCGCCACCCGCATGCGCAGCTATGATATGATCAAGGTTGTCCCGGCTTATGGCGAAAAAATGCCTGGCCTTCTGTCCCTTGAATGCTGGGGCGGTGCCACATTTGATGTCGCCATGCGCTTTCTCCATGAATGCCCCTGGGACCGCATCCACGACATCAGCCGGCTGGCCCCCAATATTCTGACCCAAATGCTCCTGCGGTCCTCAAATGGCGTTGGCTACACAAACTATCCCGATAATGTTATCCAATATTTCATCACACAATCCGCCCAGGCCGGCATTGATATCTTCCGGGTATTTGACAGCCTGAATTGGGTTGAGAATATGCGCGTGGCCATGGATGCGGTGATTGACAGCGGTAAAATCTGCGAGGGCACCATCTGTTATACCGGCGATATTGATGACCCGGCCCGGTCAAAATATAACCTGAAATATTATATCACGATGGCAAAGGTCCTGGAAAAAGCCGGTGCCCATATCCTGGGACTGAAAGACATGGCGGGATTATTGAAACCGGCAGCTGCCAAGCGTTTAATCACCGCCCTTAAACAAGAGGTCGGCCTGCCCATTCATTTCCATACCCATGATACCAGCGGCATATCAGCCGCCAGTATTCTTGCCGCCGCAGAAGCCGGTGTTGATGCAGTTGATGCCGCCATGGATAGCTTCAGCGGCCTGACCTCACAGCCAAACCTGGGATCCATTGTTGCGGCCCTGAAAATAACCGACCGGGATACCGGCCTTGACAGCGCAGCGATCCGCGACCTGTCCGATTACTGGGAAGCTGTACGCCGGAAATACAGAGCCTTTGAAAGCGACATTAAATCCGGCGCATCGGAGGTCTATCTTCACGAAATGCCCGGCGGCCAGTTTACCAACCTGAAGGAACAAGCCCGGGGTATTGGACTGGAGGAACGCTGGCATGAAGTCGCGAAATCCTATGCCGACGTCAACCGTATGTTCGGTGATATTGTCAAGGTGACACCGTCCTCAAAAGTTGTCGGCGACATGGCACTTATGATGGTATCAGGCAACCTTACCCCGCAGGACATTGAAAATCCAAACAAGGATATCGCCTTCCCCGACAGCGTCGTATCCTTTTTTAAAGGCGACCTGGGACAACCTTACCTGGGTTTCCCCAAAGACCTGCAAAAGAAAATCCTTAAAGGCGAGGCACCTCTCACCGAACGGCCCGGTAAAAATTTACCCCCCGCAGACCTTGAGGGTGTCCGTCAAGAGGCTGAACAGAAAACCGGAACCCCCGTGAATGACCAAAGCCTGGCCTCCTACCTCATGTATCCTGCCGTCTTCACAGACTTTGCCAAATACCGCGCCGAATTTGGTCCCCTAAACAAGCTACCCACAGATACCTTCTTTTATGGCATGAAACCATTTGAGGAAATCCTTGTCGACCTGGAGCCTGGAAAGACACTGGTTATTCGCTGCCTTGCCATCAGTGATATGCAGGATGATGGTACGGTTGAGGTCTTCTTTGAACTGAACGGCCAGCCGCGCGTGATCAAGGTTAAAAAACACGGGGTAGAGACGAACATTCAGGAAAACCAAAAGGCAGAAAGCGGCAACAGCAACCACCTTGGTTCGCCTCTCCCAGGCATGATCTCAAGCATTGCTGTGACAGAAGGCCAGCATGTCTGCACCGGCGACCTGCTGCTCAGCATCGAAGCCATGAAGATGGAAACCACATTGCATGCGGAAAGAGAGGGCATCATAACCCATCTTCTGGTCCAGGCCGGGCAACAAGTAGAAGCCAAAGACCTCCTGCTTGTCTTCTCAAATCCAGATTCCTAGTGAGATCAAACATAGTCCTATTCGGGGCCATCACATTAATGGACCTGTACCGTTTTAGTTCCGCTCTATATCTCACGCCGATCAACCACAATAAAAATATTTCGCAAGAACAGGCTCTCAATCATATATACTGGTTAAAATACCCATACAGGCCGTGCACAAGATTGAACATGCTCAGAATTGATTAATCCAAAGTACCGTCCATCATAAGATTTATGATAATCTAAGGCCATCGGTAAAAGCTGGCCTTCCAAAACTGTGATGCATTCCTGAACGTGCCCTAAAGGCCTCCCCATAGAATCCACTGTAGTCACTTCTCCAATAAATTCTCCATTAATAATAATATAATCCCCCTGCCAGCACACTTTGTCCCCCGAGGTAGCAGCAACGGCTTTGATCATGCCTTCCATTCGGGCAGAGACATACCCTCTATCCAAGGCAACCTGCCAGGCGTTTTCTGACGGCTTAAATTGGATAATATCCCCTTTTGTTGGGGCGCATTCATAGGTATAATAAAGGCCACTGGGCATGGAGGGGGTAAGGTTGAGAC
>NVTV01000016.1 GCA_002401695.1 Alphaproteobacteria bacterium | reverse complement strand
GCGGTACAGCAACAGCGGCAAGGACTAACCTTGAGCTGCTATCCACTACAGAAATAAACGCGCAATTCATGCGTAAGGATTCTAACGGTTCAGATATTGCTGATGGCTCTATATTTCGTGGCAACATTGACGTGCCTAGCAGCTCAGAGGCAGCCTTAAACGCCAGCAACCTAAGCAACCTAGATAACGCATCAACCGCATTTGGTAACATCAAGCAAGCCGCGACAACGGCTAGCTCGGGCGTAGTGGAAGAGGCAACGGCGGCTGAAATGAGGTCGGGAACTAATGGAAAGTTTCCTGATGCAGCGACTATTAAAACGGATAGAGCATATCAGCTCGTATGGAATCAAAATGCCTTTGGTGTGGTAACTGACGCCGCTATATCTACAGACACTGGGTTTACGGTAATCCCGGGTAGGTACATAATCCAAGGTGCAGATAACAATGAGTACTCCATTGAAGTAAGGGATATAGCGGCAAGCTCACAAGGTACATCAAAAATAAACGCTGGTAATGCCTCGCCTGAATTTAGCGCTATTCAGCTATTTAGGGATGGGTCTTCATCTTTCCAGTTAAGGGAGTACAGGAGCGGACTTGCAGGAACGGTTGCATCGGCAATTAGCTCTATATATTTTAGCCCGATTTAACCTGGTTTAATTATAGGTCGATAGGAATAGATATTATTCCAGCCACAGCCGCCCCCATCATTACGATTGACCCATATTTGAACGGGTAACGCATTGATGGGGTGACGGTTAGCTTGCCAAGGTTTGATAGGTTCCATTCATCATAGCCATTGGCCACAGTCCCCCCAATATAAAACCCCTTATATTCATACTGGACAGAAACCGCCGTACTTTCAGTATAAAAGCTATTCGTGTAATTGATGGCCGATAGGTAATAATCGCCATACTTAAACCCTAGCCCCTTCATTTTGTGCTGGGAGTTATACCGAACCTTCCTTCCTCTATCTGGGTAGCGCTTCTGCCCAATATGATGGGATAGCCCGCCAAGAATCAAATCTATGGCTTGGGTGTTCATACTAAAAAGCAATGTGACTAGCAATAATTTCTTCATGTTTCTAGAATAGAGGTTATTCCTGTATAATCACTAACCATTACTTTAAATATTAATATCATATTCTTTTAAGGGGCTAGCATGGCAATACCAGCATTTAATAGAGGAACGGCTGCGGGGGATGGCAACGGAGACACGCTGCGCACCACAGGCAATAAGCTTCAGCAACTTACAACCGACACTACAAACGCAGCAGCCGCCCTAATTCAGGTATCAGCCGGTGACGATGTTGCTGGGAGGGTGCTTACAACCGACAGGCTTAGTGAGCATGTTGTCAATGCAAACGGGGAGTATTGGAAGTATCCAGATGGAAAATTAATATGCACGTCAACAAATGGCGGTGTTTCTGGACTGGCTGTCGCACCCGATAACACTTTTGTTGGTAGCGCGAACACATTCCCATTCCCTTTTTTTGGTGAGCCAAGAATAACATGCAATGGCCGCGTAAGAAGCGCGGGGAATATTGAGATAGGGCCAATTCAGGTAAATAATCACACCCCCACAGTTTATACCTTGATGTTCAGAAACAACAGCAATCAAGTAGCCGAGGACATTGTGGAAGTTTCAATCATTGCCATTGGTAATTGGAAATAAAAGGAGCCCTCCATTAAGATAATCAAAGCAGTAGAGTTAACTATAATTGTATTGTTTTTATTATCCTTGGCTATTCCTGGGTTTATATATTTGATTGGTTATCACACTAGGCGATTAAGGAAAGAGCATGAATTCAGCAGCGCTAATAAAAAAGCATGAGGGCTACAGTGAAACCCTTTACGAATGCACGGCTGGCAAGTCCACGATTGGCTTTGGTCGGAATATCGAGCAGAACGGTATTAATCTAATTGAAGCTGAGCTAATGCTTCATAATGATATGATGGAGTGCGAGCGAGTTCTATCTAGCAAGGTTGGCGCGTGGCAAGGCCTATCAGAGCAGCGCCAGGGCGTACTAGTTAATATGATGTACAATCTTGGCTGGCCTCGTTTGAGCGGCTTTAAGAACATGCTTAAGGCCGTTGAGGCGCTAGACTTTGACCGCGCAGCCATTGAAATGATGGATAGCCGGTGGGCGCATCAAGTTGGCAATCGTGCCAAGGAATTATGCAGTATTATGAAAACCAATAAATGGAGTGATTAAATGAGTTCATACAAAGTAAGACGCTGGATATTAGATCGATTAAGCGAGAAGAGCACTTGGGCGGGTATCGCATCCCTTGCTAGCCTGTTTGGCGTAATCCTGGCCCCCGATCAGCTTGAGCTGGTAGGATCTGGAATTATTGCCTTGGCTAGCTTGTTTGGGATTGCGAACAAAGAATCCTAAGTGGGGCGGCGGGCATTAATCATAGTGTCCGCCAACTTCAGCACGGCCTCACAACTAACCCTCTCCTCCTCAAGCTCATCCCTTAAGGCTTTATTGTTGGCCAAGACCCTTGCTAGGTTATTTTCAGCCATTTCCCAAGCCGTGCCAGGGCTTATGATATTACCCTCAAAGTAAAACTGTCCACTTAAATACGATACCTTACTCGTGCCCAGGTTCATCATTTATCACCCTTAATTAACTCGCGTTTCTTGGCCAGTAACACCAACCAAATCTTATCCTCTGGCATTTCAAGTCCTTTATAGTATGACTTGCCGCCCGTCCATCCAATGTAGTTTAAGCTCATTATTTATCCTTCAATTGAGTAATGGCGATCAAGCAATCATCATCAAGTTTCTTTTGAGCCTCAATCTCAAGCTGCGCCTCATTGACCATATTCTTGAAGAACCCAAAATGCTCATGAAAGCAGTTGTAAACCTTGCCTTTGATCTCAACCGAGGAAAGGCTACCAGAGCGACGAAAAAAAGCAGTAGCCTTAAATGTGTCATCAAAGTAATACTGGTTCTTAATTCGTTTTGGTATGTGGTATGAATTTAAAGTAAGTTCCATGTTTCTATCCCGTTGGTTTGTCTTAATTACTAAACTAAGATTAGCTCACCTTCCTTGGTTTGCCAGTGTGGATTTGTTACTAATTAACTAACCATTAGTGACAATTGATCATCTCGGCCGGCCGGCTCCTCTAATCCAATATGTACGCCGGCTAGTATTTGCCTGACCTGCTCCATATTTGAGGCTATGCCGGCAATACCGCCGGCCTGCTTAATATCGTTTAGGTGCTCTAATTGATCCTCGCTAGCCCCGTGATCCTTATTTTTGAATGCGGCCGGCGTCTTGTATTCAATCCCAATGATGCGGCCGTCAACCATAAACCCCGTGGTATCTGGTGTGCCGGCGGGGCATAAATTCATAAATCCGCCCTTAACTTTTACCTTGCCAGACTGTGTTCTGTATATCCGGCCGACCTTTGGATGTTGCCGGCATAACTTAATGCCGGCCGCTTGAATGATATTCTCTTCACTTGCCATTATTTACCCCATTCCTTTATTGCCCACCACTCTTCACTCGATGCGCCGGCACTGTATCCCACTGCTATTCTGTATTGATTGTCCAATTCAGCAAACTTTTCAGACTCATTACCCAAGCGCCGGCCGTGAATTGTCTTTTGCGTATCACACTCAACGCAGGGGCATAAACAGAACCTATGGCCTATGTGAACCTTGTTATGACTGAATGTAGCGCCTTTTGCATGATCAACTATCACGCCGGCTTCACTGCCACACCAGCAACAGGGCTGCTCTTTTAGCCAGCCATGAAACTTTTTCTCGCTTGCATTGGCTAGCCGGCCGTTACGGTTGTTTGATTTCTTACGCTGCATTAAAAGAACCCTTGTAATCGATTTAATATCACTTCATCAGTGGTACCGGCAAACACCGTCTTAATGGCGGCATTGATCAAGGCTGAATAACAAGCCTCGAATTCTTCCTGTTCCATATTGCCAAAACTCAATGATTTAGCCTCAATTACAAAGCCGGTACCATCTAGTGAGTAAGTTTGTGTGAAGTAGCCCGCCTGAATGGTTAGCTGTTTACGGAATGATTCACCCTGGCTAGCTGAGTCCATGTTCTCCCAATGGGTTTTCTCAGCACTCCAATGCCCTAGGCAGAACTCGAAGAACTTGAATACCTTGCCATGAAAACGAGGATTCCTAGCCCGCTTAATCTCAACTGGGTAAATATCACCAGTAGAGAACTTAGACATTTTATCAGCCACCTCATCAGACGCAGGAGACAACGCGCCCCCTGGCCCTTTGATCATGTCCAGCTTCACACCGCCACCAGCCTAAACCCACTGCCATCATGGAACCGTTCTGCCATTCTCAGCTTACCCTCATTCAGCAGCATATTAGAATTAGCCTTAGCCGTTACGCTGGACTTAGCATGGGTAATGATTAGCCCGTTTGGCTCCCTAGCTAGTGTTAATAGGCGGTCGCGTGTCATATGATTGTAACCTCGCCATCAACCCAGCCCTCTTGGAAGTCGCAAAAATCATCGGTATCAACAAGCTTTGCATGAGCCTTCACATCTGACCAGTTCATGTTATTTCGCGCCCAATCTTTAATCTCAAATCCATCCGCTTCAAATAATGGCCAAGTATCCTCTTTCAGTGATTCGTCAAAGCTTATGCCGTCTTTTTTAGCGTAATAATGCGCCCTATTAAGTGCTATCCGCTCAACAGGGATGCTCCACCTCTGGCCATTTCCCATTGTCACTATGTAATTACGGGTCAATACATCCATTATTCTATCCCTTGTTATGGCGCTCTATAGAAGAGCGCGGTTATTATTGCTTGCCGAATTCCGATAGCTTATTCTTTGCCCGCAGTAGAGTTTCAATCATCGAATCAATCGAACCCTGAGATTCAAACTTAACTTGCCACTTTATAAGCATGTCTTTATCCATTATCCGGTTGATTTCCGTCTTTACTCCGACCCCTTCGACAATGCCGTTATCGTAAGACATCGTAATAGAAACGGTTCCATCCTCGAATTTAGCTTCGGCAAACTGCGTTTTGCCATCACCCGTCATTAATGTCTCGATAGATAGGCCGTCTTTATATTCTTCTATCCCGAATCCGTATTTCATATTAATCCTTAGCCCCGAAGGGCTTATTAGTGGTTTTACTTCTGTGTGTATGGCTGGTTAGGCTGGTGGCTTGGTGCCTTTAGCCCATGGCTGGTGGCCAGCGTCACGATACCAGTTAGCATGTTCCGAGGTCATTACATCACCGGTTTCGTAGAAATAGCCAGTTTGCGCAGGGGGTTGTTGTTGCGGTGCAGCTTGGGGCGCTTGTTGTGGAGCCATTTGAGGGGCTTGTTGTGGAGGTGTATTAGTACCAACGCCACCAATCAAATCCAGCTCATTAACTACAACGGCCAATTTCGCGCCCTTGCTGGTGGCCGTGTCCCATTCCTGCAGCTCCAATTCCCCAGAGATAGCCACTTGAGTTCCCTTGGTAAGGTACCCAGGAAGCCCGCCCTCGGCTTTCTTGCCAAAGATCACACAGTTAGCCCAGTTGGTTTTCTCCTTGTCGCCATAGCCTGATTTAACAGCTACGGAGAATTCACAGATAGTGGTACCGCTTGGCAGGGTTTTAACTTCGGCATCTTTGCCCAAATTCCCTGTAATGTTCCATGTATTCATATAATCCCCTTTGGATAGTTGCGCCCTTTCAGGCAGGTGGTTAATTTAACGGGTATTGGCCAGATGCTAAATGACCGATACGTTCTAAATCATTGATAATTTATTTAATGGATAGGCCAGTTTTACTAAATCCGATCTCGCAGCCGCCAATAGCTTCTCCAGATTTAAGGTCGGCCAATAGCTGCTTCTTATCTATGGCACTTGAAACCGTAACGTTTTTATAGAATGTGGGTATCCGGTCGTCGTCGATAATCAATAGCATAGGGCGTGGCTTGGTAATGCTTGCCTTAATGACCCCGTTATCAAGCTTAGAGATACCCGCTTCCATCATATTCTGAATCAGGTATTCTTTAATGCCAGTCATTTGGTTTTCAGTTGTCTTGCGGCGCTTAGCCAGTCGGGTTTCTTCGGTCTTGAGGGCTTCTACATTGCTGGCCATGTTCTGCATGAGGTAAAGGATATGCTCTCCTTTAGCCTGGAAAGCCTCCTCTATATCACCTAGGGCGTCCTTTAGCTGCTCAGGATCAACCCCATCGGCCATCATTTGCTCAATGGCTTGCATGTTCTTGGTTATGTCATAGAGCTTCATTTTAATTTCCCTTTTATAAATTCACGGTATGCCGGATCGGTTATTTCTTCTAGCTTGCTGGTTTTCGCATTGATCGCATTAATCCAACCTTGATCATCGGCGGTAACTACCCTAGCTTTAGCCGGTGCGCTTGCTGCCGTTCCATCGTCATCTTCAGAAGGTATGCCAGCCAATGCCTGCAAAGAGTAGCGGCGGGCGTAGGTGATGACAGAGCCAGCCCCTTGCACATCCTGCTTGGTAGGCTTAAACAAAACGGAATTGCTAAGCCATTGCCCGCTCTTGTGCATCAGTATCGTTTCAACGCCAACCCTGTCATTTTCTGCAATGGGAAATTGTGAGTAGCTTAAACCGTTATCAGCGAATGGCTGCTTAAGGGCGTGAACCACTGAACCTAGATCAGCGTACTTAGATTTGAAAAAGGGATTAGCAGCGTCCTTAGAAGCCCCTCCCATTTCACCTTGAGCCTTACTAAGCGCGGTGGCCAGCTCCTTAATGTCTTCTGATTTTTCCATTACCCATGTACCCCGCTATCCCGTTCCTGTGACCATATCCCAAACGAATAACCGGCCTCATAAGACTTGTTATAGTCTTTAGGTGGTATCCCATCATTTGCGTGCTTTTCACCTGCTAGCCATTCACTCATGTCATAATGCTCATTTGCGTCTTTCCGTGCTTCTTCTTCACTCATTTGCCTATCCCCTTATTGAACCCAAACTATACAACAGCAACGCCTAGCAAGTACTTACAACATCACTAGCCAAAACTATCAATACTCAGACAATAGAAAACCCAGGTCAAGCGGGGATAGACGCTTGCCTGGGCAAAAGGAAATGTCGGGTATGAACTAGACCAACCCAGCAAGTATAACCCCAATACGGAAAAAGCCCTAATGAATAATCAAAAGGGCCAAGCTGAATGAGTGTTGAGATCAAATCAGATTATTTCGTATCTAGCTTTCGGTTTACCTCTTAGCTGAGCTGAATTGCTCGTGGTTAAAAACAAACGTATGTCTAAATCGGCCCAAGGTCTTGCCTAGGCACATCCCCGTCTATCCGAGGTGTCACATAAGCTTTCTCAAGCTAGATTTAATAATACGTCTTAATACCCTGTAATGCATTGGCCAGAACTTTAATATTAACTAGCCAATTCAATCTTTAGCTAGGAAGTTTAATCATCGGCATCCAGTGTGTAATTTTATCAGCATCGACAATTAAAAAATCCATCGCTGAGTCGTAAATAGTCCACTTCCCATTGTCTTTATAGTGGCCCCTAGCCCAGTTTTGGCCGTCTGTAATTTCTACAGACTGGCTAATGTCGCCATCAAAGTGACATACATCGCCGCTATGGTCCCATTCTGAATGCTCATATATGCAATCTGGCATTGCATAAGCAACACTAACCCACTTAGGCCCTATATCAGCCATACACCGTGCCAGCACTTCTGATACATGGCCACCTTCAGGCTTCCCGCCTACTTCCTGATAATTGCACAGGAATACATCAGGGTATCCATTGTCGCCTAACCACGCTTTAATTGCTTCCTTCATTACCCTTCTCCCAACTTATCCGCGTAACTAATAGCTCTATCCACATCTATAATCGATGTAGCTATACCGTTAACCTGGGTGCTATATGAACACTCGCTGATTAGGTCGGTAACAGCCTTAGCCCGTACATCATTAAGCGATTGAATTGGGGTTTTAACCAGTAGCTCACAAGATTGATCTTGATATGCGCCGCCGTCATCAACGTATGGCTTAAGCCCTTCACGGATATGGCCCCTTAACTCAGCCACATGAGCCTTATAAGCGTCTAGCTCTGCCTGTAATGCCTCGTATTTCTTAGCAATAACCGCTAGCTCATGGGGCGTTTGATAGTCGTGATAATCTGGATCATCTAAATCCGTTGATACAATACCGGCCTTCAGCTTGGCATTAACATCATCAATATACCTGCGTAGCTCACTTGCTGCGCTTCTTAAAATCTCTGCTTCTTTCATATATCTATCCCTACCCTAAAATTATTTATTATCTTTTAAATGGATCTCAACATCGTGGTTTATATACCTATTTTCATAGTTAGGCTCTATTGACCCGTTATTGTGCATTTCTGCAAGTTTAATAATATCCTCTTCCTTCCAAGCCCTTGCGCAAACAGTCTTACACCTTAATGAATCCCACAGACTCCAATGCTTTCCCCTTGGGTCATTGCAATTGGTTGTCTTAAATCTATCAGTATCACTCATATCTACCCCTTAATTAACCTTAACCATATACCGATACCAACTAGCATATCTGCTCAAATACCCTAACCATTTGTTTGATCGTTAAAGACTTGTGATGGTGAGTTAATTCCCCTGAAGCTCTATTATCTCGTCCTCAATCTCAAAATATTCACTCATAGCGTCATCATACTTAATTCTCAACTCCTCAACCTTTCCCTCTGCCACTTTGAGTTCTTTAAGTTTTTTATCTATCTGCTGCTGAATATTCACTTCACCACCTCCCGTTTAACGATAGCCGACTCAAGCACCATCCCTCCTGGTTTTTGTTCGCGCTTAACTATCCGCACATCGCCAGACTTTAAGGCACCCCAGAGCTTGCTAGGTGAGCGTGTAAGCTCGGTTATTGTTAGTGTGATCATAAACCAATCCTTTTTTCATCACTAAAATCATCAAGTCTATCTAGAGTTAGCTCCCCCTCAAATTCATACCGAACACCATACAAAAAACTATTTACCGCACTCCTTCTAATTTCAGATTGGTCGGCAGGGATTATTTCTATTGCGCACTGAATAGGATTTTCTTTGGGTGTATCCTCTCCAAAGAACCTAAATACAAGATTTGCTAATACAGGGCCTCGCTCCTCTAATTCAGCTATACGATCCTGTAATCTTGTTATTTCATCATTCTGTGTAATATTCATTTTCATCTATCCCCTTAGTGAGACCTAACCATAACACACTGTTCGTATAGTACAATAGGTATCATAGGTTTAATTCTAACTATCCCATACACCCTATATCTGCCAAGGCGTAGGCAATAAAAAGCCCCTTCATATCAGGGGCTAAAGCTAAATGTGAGCTATAGAAGCTATGCTTTGTATTTAAACAGCCGCTCAATTCCCTTCTTTGCCCCTGTGTCTCGGGTAAGGCTTGAGATTATTTCTTTCTCCCAGATGCACTGAAAGTCTGCAGGCGCGTTGTATTCACTGATAAATACATCATGGCCAGCTAGTGACATATCACGGCACCATTGCCAGAATTTATCATGGTCAAAACTATCTTTATATTTCGTTGTATTCTCATAAGGTGGGTCACAGTAGATTATTGAATTTTCAGGTATTTCTAGTTCATCATATGACGAATGGACAAATTTAATACCCTGCAGGTTCCCCGCTTGTTTCATTACATTTCTATATGCCTCACCTATATAGTCGCGAGGCTTTCCAGTGGCATCAAACCCCCTGCAGTAGCCACCAAACCATTTAGCCGCATATGAGCAGGCAAACCCAACAAATGCCACTAAGGCGTTGCTGTACTGGTCTTTATTGGCTTTTATATGTGAATACTCATGCTCAGTTAATATGGTTGGTGGGATCCATCCAGACTGCAGCGAGCTATAGAGCGCGGGCAAATATTCGTTAAAGTCAGCCCCAATACGATTCCCGCCAACCTTATCTATTAAATTTGCCCCACCTACAAAAGGCTCGACATACCATTGACCGCGCTTTCTATTCTCAAGGATTATTGGCAGGATGTGTTTTGAAATCCTGTTCTTGCTTCCCATGTATTTCAATATCTACCCCTTAATTGAACTTGAAGTATAACATGTTAGTGCGGTATAATCTGACTAGTAACGGGCTTCGTCAGAGCCTAGAAAGTAATATAGATAGAGAGAGGCATTAGTTTTGAGTAGCGGAAGGTCTTTAATCTGACGGTTAATATATCTTCCCTTCCCTATTCAAAACTAATGCCTTTTTGCGTTTATACCTTCCTAGAAATACTATCCCGAAGCCTTTGGTACTAAGCCAGAGCGTTTAAATGTCTTCTCCTAGCAGACAGCCAAGATACGACCTAAAAGGATATGTCGGCCTATACAGCCTCACTCACCGAATTAGGTTTTAAGCGCAAACAGATAAGCCCACGGCGCAACTGAGTTCTAAAGACATTACAGGGGCTGGACTCTTCGTTAAGAGTAAAGATGTCGACCTAGTACAATAACGATAGTTACTAGGTATCAATGGCTATACTGACGGCTCCAGGCCTGAATATTTTCATAGATATAAGAACTAACCTTCTTTACTGAGGGTTGGGTTTCTTATATCTGCAAACTACCAAACTCACCATCCTGAATATATATAAGAGAGTAATAAGTAATGTGGAACACTAAAGAGCAGGAAGTAAGATGTAAGGAAATAGCCGAAGAGATACGGTTATTCAAAAGAAGACATAAAAAGGACGTGAATAGCTTGGGATATAAAAACGGGCTAAAAACATTATGGGATAAACAAAGACCATTCCTGCCAAACCAGCTCGTTAAAGATAAATTAAACACTGATGGCATGTCATCTAGGCAAGCGGCCAAAGTAGTATTTAAATCTGATTAACTATGACTAAACCAAAGAGGATAGAGATATGAAACTATTTCAGGTCAAGGCGGGGGAAAGATTCTCCTATGATGGCCAAAAGTTTATGGTAATTGTAAAGCTAAAGCACCAGCCAAAGGAATACAGGATACCTTGCGCGCTTTGGCCATTTTGCGGGCTGAAGATGGACATAAGAAGCCGCGTCGACGTAAAAAGAATAGAGCGGGTATGAATGAAGTTGTCAGTGATTTAGGTGAAGTTGGTAGTTATTGCTAGTGCGTATACCGCACAAGTAGGTATAATTACCTTATTGAATCAAAACACACAGAGAGAAATGAAAATGAAAGCACGCTACTCAATCAAGTTACTTCAAAAGACTGGATCATTCACAGACATAGAGCGGGTCATTGTAGATAGCGAATCAAAAACCCAATCAGATAGAATCTTCGGTGTAAAAAGAATGGCTGTAAGAGCTTGCACTGAATTAAATGGCGGCAAAGAGAAAAATGATTGCAACTGGTTTAAAGGGTAAGGGGTTTTATTGTGAAATTTACACAAAAGCGAACATGTAAAGGCTGCAAGGTGGAAGGGGGTGACAGCCCTTGTACAGTGGAGAAGCAAAGCCAACTAACTACCAAAGAGAACCCTTTCGCGTATTGCTATCCTAAAATGCCAAAAGAGCCTTGCTTTAAACCGCTGACCAATGGCGACTGGGTGGCTTTCATCCAGACTTACGGGGATCTACAAGCGGCAAATATAAAAATTCATAGGGTGGGAAATGATGACGCCTAGCAGCCAATGTAAAGACGCAGGCCTGGCAAGCCTGCAAGAGCTTATTAATGTATCAGGCATAGCAAAATCAACGCTCTTGGGCTGGCATAGGCAGGATCAAGTGAAGTTTAAGCTGGCTATTGATGCGGTTTCGTATCGTAAACTAATTTGCTGAATATCTTGCCATAGGCAAACAAAGCCCTAAGACATAAGGTATATACACACACCAAGGGAGAAGAATATGGGACAAGGCACAGAAAGTTGCGGCGGCTATGATGTTGAATACAATCCTTACGAGGAGGGCATCAACGAGGGCATGTGGACTGAGAAGTCAGGCAGTACAATAAGTGTGACCGATATGACAGACCGGCACATAAAGGGCGCTATTCGGGTTTGCCAGGGCGCAGCAAAAAGGGCTAGCTTTTCATGTGATGCGGAGTTGTGGGAAGCATGGATTGAAGTCTTTAATAACGAACTGTTTTACAGGGTCAAGAAACCAAGTAGTCAGCCCAAGCTAGTCAAGGCAAAGACCGGCCCCAAGACCAAGCCTAGAGGTTCAATGGTGGCCATGAAGTGTCATTGTGGCAAAGAGTATCAGGCAAGAAAAGCAGACTTAAATAGAGGCTGGGGGAAGTCTTGCGGCAAGCGATGCGCATCAATAAAGCGAGAGTATGGCCGACCTGATGCCACGCCAGTTAAATAAGCACTATGGCTATACTTAAATTAACCAAACAAGGGATTGAGATGCAATATCTATTAACTGAAAAAGAGTACCAAGAGCTAAAAGACAAGCGTACCGAAGAGAGCGAGAAAGCAAAAAAGCAGCTTAGTAAACTGGTTGAGCTGCATTTAGATGACACAGGGATACCGTGCATTGCTCGCCCTAACGGTGAATATCATTATTGTGATGACTGCCCCCTAGAAAGCTTTTGTGATAAGCACAAAGATTATTCTCAGTAGCGATTAACCATACTTAAATTAACCAAACAGGGGATTGAATAATGAAAGTAATTAGTACGGTTCCACATCACAGTGTTGTTAAGCAGTGCGTATGTAGAAAGTGTGGCTCTACATTGGAGTACACGCCAAATGACGTTACAGAGAATCCTGTAACCGATTACACAGGATGTACGGACATATACAAGGTTATAAATTGCGGCAATTGCGGAACCGAGATAACGGTATCCTGATTAACCACACTTAAATTAACCAAGGGAGAGAAAGAATGAAACGTAAATGTCCAGACTGCGGAAAGAAAAAGGTAAGCCCTAAAGCAGACCGGAAGGAGGCTAGGAGATACGCCAAAGATATGGAGTGCTCGGTTAATCTCTGCATTGATTGCGTAAAGTTTTATGAGTCTGTTGATCGAGAACGTATGTCAGACCATTACGCAGGCCGATAATTAACGAATATCACACTGATATTGGCATAACATGTTGCCGGTGATGTATTAGAGTAGCTAAACCAAGGGGGATAAGAACAATGAAAATGAGTGAAGCAAAACTAGAAGATGTATGGGTTGACGGTGGAGAGATCAGGCTTGATTTCACTAATGACTTCCATTGTGCAATCCAAACAACAGAGATTGATAGCCCTGAAGTAGTGGCGAATAAGCTGATTAATATGGGGAAAGAAATCCTAGCCAAGATCCAAGGCTAAAGGGTAATCACAACAACAGGGCTTCGGCCCTTTTTTTATGCCTAGAATAAAGTATAATATTATATTTACATGTAGATTAAAGTATATATAATAATATACACACTCAAAAACAAAAGGGGATTTAAGTGGGATATATATATGCATTTGATGCTGGTGATTTTGTAAAGGTTGGCAAGACTTCTAACCCAGAGAAAAGAAAGGCGGCACTGCTAAGCAAGTACAAGCTAAAAGAGTTTATTAATGAGTGGGTTAGCGATGAGATAAGTAGCTTTGATGAGGCTGAATGCTTAGCTCATAAGGCACTTTATAAAAGTTCTTTGGCTCCTAATATGGGAGTTGAGTGCTTTGAGGTTGGATTTATTGATGCGGTTAAGGCCTGCATGGGTGCAATAACATTGTCAGAGTCTTTTATAGATGGTGGCTGCATTAACGGATATGAAGTCCTAGTAGACCCATCAAGCGGATATATAAACGCAACAAAGTACGTAAAGAGCGCGGATTTTAATATATGCCTAGCTCAATTCCTAAAGAATGAAAGCGTTAAGTATATGAACCAAGAGATTGTAGAGCGTACTGGTCAGCCTGCCTACTTTTCAACAAGAGGAATTAGAGGTGCAACATTTATACATCCTTTTATTTTTATAGAGGTGAATAGAAGTATGTCAGTTAGACAAAAGGTTTGCGTTTATAAATGGATGATGACCGATATGCTTGATATTAAACCCATAATTGATGCTATTAAGCTTAAGGCGGCCAACAAATGACCGTTGAAATAATGGAAATGATGGCTAGCTTAATAAATAGGATTGAATCCCTAGAGGATCAGGTTAAAAAGTTAAGTAAGAAGACGCCAATGAAGAGGTTCGTTAAGCCTGGAGAGTATGAGTTAGGTTGTTACTTCCATGATAAAGGGTCTAATACGTGCCAAGATGACGCTAAAGCCTTTATAGATCACTATGAAAGCAACGGCTGGAAGGTGGGAAAAAACCCAATGAAGAACTGGCAAGCCGCCGCAAGAAACTGGATGAAAGGAAAGAGCAATGCAACGAATAACATCAAAAGACTCACCACAGCAAATGATCTCGACCTTGACGCAATTGACTACTAGCGAAGAGCTAAAGCAAAGCCGGTCTAATCCAAGCGATGATGCCAAACGATATAACAACGAAGTATTTAAGCGGGTAATTGCTATCTGTCCAGCCTGGAAGCAGGCATTTAGCACAGCAGACGCAGCAAAGGACGCTAGACGGGAATGGTTAATAGGGTTCAGCGATGCCGAGAACATCACAGGTGACGCGATAGAATGCGCCTTGAAGTGCCTTCGGGATAAAGGAAGCCCATTCATGCCGACTATTGGCGAGTTCTTAGTGTGGTGTGAGGAGTCTTACTTACCGGCGGGCACATTAAGCGCCACAGATGCCTATGCCGAGTGGCTACAATACGATATGGGCAAGATAGACATATCAGCACTAAGCCAACCCACTTATCACACCATGAGTGTCATCTACGGATCAGGCAGAAAGGGGCATCTAACTGGAAGCAAACCAGCAGAGAGCGAGAAGTACTGGACTACTCGATATACAGCTACGCTTAACAGAATGAAGGAAGGTAATCCGCTTAAGTGTGTACCAGGGGAGACTGATAAGCTGGAGCACATCCGCCAGCCAGGTAAGAGATCAACAATGATGGATGCAATGGCAGCTATGAGGAAGGGATTATGACAGATAGAAGGGATAAGAGCGGGCCATGGGATGCTTTCACCTCTGCTGAAAGCGCATACTTCGGTAGCCATCCATTGTTACTGCATTACTCAATCCTAAAGCCAGAGCGAGCCGCCGATCTGGTTAGCGCGTCAATTGATGCCGACTTAGCAATCATGGATATTATGCACACAGTAAGAAATGGTCACTGATATTGGCAGTACTTGCTATTAGGCCAGGGTATACAGTAGTAACAACTTCAAAGGGGATAGAAAGAATGACAACAGTTAAAGAATACAAGGGTCGCACAGTTCCAGAAGGGGCTACTCATTACGATGAAAACGGAGATTTATTTTATAAAGAGACTGAAAAGGGGCTTCTATACGAAATCCCATCCCAGTCTGCATGGCTTGAAACGGGTAATTCGCGGGAATATAACGGCAATCATGTTAAGCCGATACCCCAAGAGCCAGAAACCTTCGTACCTGTAGTAGGTGAAGAGTGTGAGTATTCAATTCAAAAATCAGGCAGTTTTCATCGATGCAAGATAGTGGATATTGGCGAGGTAGGCGTCTACCTTGACACACTTCACTTATTTATGAATGTATGGGCACCATATGAAGATGTTGAGTTTCGTCCTATAACTGACCGGCAAAAGGTTGAGGAGTGGGTTAATTCAAAGATTGACTGCAATATGGACGAAGCCATCATGTTGGCCAAGTTATTAGATTTAGGTTGCTTGGTAATACCGGATTCTGACAAATGCTAAGCACATATCAAGGACGCCCAATAGACAGGTTATCGCTAGTTACTTCAAAAGGTAACTAGCAGATAATAAATACATCATAAGGGGATAGAAAGATGATTGTAAAAACGTATAGCGGGCATAATGTACCAGAAGGGGCTACCAGGTTTCGGGGCGATAGCGTAACGCATCACCCGTTTTTCCTGAAGTATGAGGATGGCCGGCAATACTCCCACGCCATACCGGTGGATAAATTTGACTGGAAGAAGGATTCCAATACTTGGAGCGACCTAATAGAGCTACCCCAAGAGCCAGAAACCTTCGTTCCTGTAGTAGGTGAAGAGTGTGAGATTAAATCCAATAACAATTGGAATCCTATTGATATTTTAGCTGTTACAGCACAGCACGTTATATTTAACGAGATAGGAAAGGAAAATGAGCAAATTGTATATTTGCTTAATCGTAAATTCCGCCCCATCAAGACAGAGCGTGAAAAGGTTATAGAGTGGGCATTAAAGCAAGACTGCCCCCCTTGCGATGGAATGCTGTCCCGTACTGATTTTTGTGGTGAATTATTCGACCTTGGCGCGCTAAAAATACCGGAGACTAAATCATGAAAGTAGATATGAAAGACGTGCAGGAAGATTTCAAGCGCTACCAAGGCGAGATAGACCGATTAAAGGAGGCATTAAGCTGCACCCTGGAAACATTAAAGACGGCAAATACTGAAGGATTGATAAACGATACAATCTGGTATTCAGACTGTGAAACCCTGTTCGACTTCATAGAAGAGCGCGCAAAGTGAGCCAGTCAACATACCAGGGCCGACCAATACCCGCAGCCATAGGCTTATTCTTCTCGATACCTAAAGCTATTGTTGAGCTTAGAAAGAATTGCTACCTTAAAAACGGCCTGTTCTACTCAATGCTTAAGCACAAAGGGAATATGATCGCCTTAGGTGCTTATGACAGCGCAGAAGAATGCAATCTAGCTTGGGACATTGGCAAGGTTGAAAGAAAGCGAGGCGAGCGGCTGGCTAATTCACAGGGCTGGGCTACCTCTACTAGTTGCCCACAAATAAAAGTCAATCTCGTTATTGATGGCAAGACTTTCTATGGTGGATCATTCGGGCCAGACCAGAAGGATGAAGCCAAGGCATTGCATAAGAAGCTGTTTAACCAAGAAACCGAACGTCAAATATCCAAACTTAAAAAGGACTATGAAGATGCTAGACAAGATTGAGTTAATTCGACAGGTACTTGCAAGTGCTACCCGTGCCAAGCTACCTAGAGCAGAAGAGGCAATGGATGTACTGGCTGAGATAAATGAGTTTGCCTCTGAGCTGAAAGGGTTTCATGAAGAGATTAAGCAGGATGAGCAAGAGGATGGTCGCAATGGGTAGCGCTAGGTTCGGATCATTCCTAGTAATACTGGGCTTTATAGGGTTGGTGGCATCCTGCGGGTCTATGGAGCAGTTAGACTTTGAAAGGCCAGTGAAGCCACTGCCAAAGGTAATAGACATGGCCATGGTTGATCGAATTAGGCGCATGAATAAAAATTGGTATCCGGTAGATAATAAATAAGGGGTGATGTATGGAAGTATCAGCGCTAAGTGATAAAGAGTTAAACAGGGCCATGATATGGCTTCACCCACGTATTAATCCTTGGATTTGGGTTGATACGGGTGACGAGATTTGGGCGGGGCCACGGTCTGCAACTAACCCGCACTGGTCATATCTTCTTAATTGGAACTTAACTGGGCCTCTTATGGTTGAGTATGAAATTAGCTTAAATAGAATGGGTGGCGAGTACTGCGCGGCTACGGACGGAACCAAGCCAGGAGATTTTGGCCACGGGACTATGATGGAGAATTGCCAGTCCTCTGAAAACCCACTACGCGCAATATGTGAGTGCATATTAATGATTGAAATGGCTACCGAATAGACAGGTTATCGCTAGTTACTTGAAAGGGTAACTATCAGATAATAAATACATCATAAGGGGATAGATAAATGAAGATATTACTAGAGCAGGTGTTTAATTCTGGCGACCGTGATGAAAAGCGCATTACATTGATCGACCACACTATTGACTGCGAGCAGGATGCTATAGCGGCCTATGATGCCATTAATGGTTTTGATTCTATGATTGAAGCCTCTGCTTACTTCAATGATAACGACTATATCAGCCTAGAGCTAAACGGTGAAAGCTTGGGATATGAGCAGGTCGAGTCATGGCGGCAGCTGGTTGAGATGTTAGGGGGTACTTTATAATGGAAACAGTCGTAGTTAAGGGTAAGGTTTATCAGACTGGTGAAATATATCAAGATAAGCATGGGGATGATTGCAAGCTTATTAGGGTTGATATTTCTAACGGAGATAGCCCATTCTGCGTTGAGTATTTTGGGCTAACTGCTGGCGTGTACGTTGACTCATTACAGGTTACTAGATTAGGAACGATAGAAGACGCACCAATAGAGCTAGAGGATGGCGAGTGGTATAGGGTCGAAAATAATTGCCAAAGTATTACTGTGATGTTTTGGGAGGATAATTTGTGGCGTGAGTGTGAAAGCCCAGTGGACGAAACTTATGCACGGGCAATGTTTGTGCCCATTGAGAAAA
The DNA here is from genome assembly GCA_002401695.1 of Alphaproteobacteria bacterium. Taxonomy (GTDB): domain Bacteria; phylum Pseudomonadota; class Alphaproteobacteria; order Micavibrionales; family Micavibrionaceae; genus UBA1672. The sequence goes on along the minus strand of NVTV01000016.1, from coordinate 1,970 downwards.
TGGTAAAGGCATGAGTGGCCACTACTCCAAAGGGGATTACAGCCACTTAAACGAATGCATTAACCGGCAAGCCCTAGAGTTGAGGGGGGTAGATGAAGTATTCCACGCACTAAAGAGGCTAATCGAAGCTAAAGACACAGAGGGGGCCATTAATATGATTGACTCCCATTTCAAGAATCAGGTTTATAAGGGGGTAGGTTATGAGTGAACAGAAAATGGTTATAGCTGGAGCGGTGTTGGTCGTTATTATACTTATTGGATGTGTAACGGCTCATAATATCTACAAGCTTTCAGTTATCAGTATGTGTACGGTTGGATAGCAGCGATTCAATAAACACTAGGGGCTAGCAACCCCATTAATTAAGGAAAGGTAATGGTTGATTTAGAATATTTCAATGGTACGGAGTGGGTTAAAACTGGATCTTTTGGGGGTGAAAACATTGCATGGTGGAGTCTCGGAGGTGATGATCATAATTACAGGACAGTAAACGCTGAAACAGGCGCTGTATTAACGGATAGATCAGAATACGGTGGCAAGTAATGGAAATTAAATATTACATAGACCGCAAAGGGATATACATCAATGTTTACGCATGACTTTAATCGCATAATGAGCGAGCAGCCCTCTAATTTGAACATGTACGAGGAACAGGCTAAAATACAGGCTTTAGTCAACCAATCCAACCTTGAGTTAATGAGATACCATAATGGCAACTACCAAAGTCAAAAAGTCGCAGAAGAAAAAAGCACCTAAAATGGCAGGCGGTAACGCCAAGAAATGGATGAAGAAACCCAAATGATCTCAATTACCCTCTTAATCATCGCGATAGTGTTCAATGCTACTCTAAACGAGAGAGAGGGGCGATCATGGGTCGGGCTAGCTATCCTTATTCCTACTGGGGCGCATCTTATTTTGTCTTCTGACCTAGGGCCGTTACAATACTTCGGTTCYGTAGCGGYTGCCTGTTTAATTACCTTTACTCTTTTAGAGTTCCTTCCTGATAGCCCWCTAACAACATCCATGCAAGCAATYCAGATAGTTGGRATYGGCGTAAATGTTCTRGGTTATGTGAYGTGGTTMGCAGTTCARGAGGTTTGGCTATAYAATGCAGTTATAATGGCACTTGTAGCAATCGAATGGATTAGGTTAATGGTAAGGACTARGGATGACGGAGAACATGCAGCTAGCAATTTCATGCGTGCTATTTCCGGTAATGCTAGCAGCTCCTATCTGGGTAATGCTATCAAATGACTATAAGCGTAGACACCTTATCCGGTGGAAAGAGCGACTTGTTAAATTTGGTCTTAAGCAACCAAAAAACGCAGGCTCTAGTAGTAAGCGGAACAACCGGCCTCGCCATTGATTAYAATATTATGTCCTGGCTTCCACCTACCCTTACTCTAATCGGCTCATGTATTGGCATAGTGGTCGGYATCATGATGATTCGCGTCAAAAGCTCAGAGCTAAAGCACAATAAAATCATCTACAAGATAAGCCTGAAGAAGCTAAAGGATATGGATTAATATGAAAGTAATTCCAGGCGAAGTTTATAACCACAAAGGCAGCGGATTACCTTACGAGGTGATACTAATATCAAATTCAAAGTCTAATGATGAGGATAAGTTTCCCGTGACAGTGGTTTACCATGAGTTCGGCGGCAATCGTAATATATGGAGTCGTCCTATTGTCCAATTTAAAGAAAGGTTTGAGCTGTGCTAGATATACGGCTAGGCATTTAAACGATCACTCTACCCGACAAGGCTGGTGAATAGGATTGCGGCCACAAGGATGTGTTTTCTAACTAAGGGGTAGGGATTGGATATATCAGAAATAACGGCAGATTTAGAAAGCGCCCTATCTGAACATGATGTTCTAGGGGTGTTGTATAGCTTAAACCTGCTAGAGATAGAAGCCATGCAAGAGGGTTTTCTTGATCAGATAGCTCAGGACGGAATTAATATTAGATTAC
>NVTV01000015.1 GCA_002401695.1 Alphaproteobacteria bacterium | reverse complement strand
CTTTTCGCTCTTTTTTTTCAACCGAGAGGATTGTTCCTCTTCTTTTATTCCCAATCTCAAAGGCTTTATGCCTCTTTTTATATATGTGAGCTTTTCGCTCTTTTTTTTCAACCGAGAGGATTATTCCTCTTCTTTTTATTCCCAATCTCAAAGGCTTTATGCCTCTTTTTATATTTATTGTTCAACTCGCTTTTTAAAAATCGTACGCGGCTTCTGAAACACCATTTTCAAAACCAAGGCCCGAAGTAAATCCTCTAAAGAAATCGGTAATACTATTTCCGGTTCTTTGGACCTTTTCTGCTATCGGATTGTAGAAATCTGATAAACCGCTTGGGCCACCGCTTTTCTTTTGGGTTCCGCCGCTTTTTATGGAGGACTGCATACCAATAGTCTGATTGAGCACTTTGTCTTTAGTGGTAAAACCACCTGACTGAGTACCTGATATATTACTGTTTACATCTGACATTTGAGTATCGTTCCTTTCCTTATGTTTCTAATATACGTAGTTAATTCGATAAGGTCAAGAAAAAACATGTAAAAACGTAAAAAAAGATTTACTTGTTTATTTGGTTTCGCAAAGTAATGGCGATGGTTTATTTAAATATTAGTGCAATGTAGTTATGCGAATACTTTGTTAATACATGTTAGTCTCGATATCGGTTCTTATTGTTTCGATATTGGTTAAGTAATCGTGATATTGTTGTTTTAATGGAAAAATGCAATGTAAGGCCTTGTTTTCTGTGGGTTTTGCCCTCATTATGGCCGGAGAGAAAACAGTGAAATAAACTGTTTCATATGTATAAACAGATAAAAATACGGATTTTTGAGTGATGAAAGATATAGTTGCCCTTTGTAAACGCCGCGGATTTATATTCCCTGCTTCAGATATTTATGGTGGATTGAACGGTTTTTGGGATTATGGCCCGCTTGGCGTGGAGCTAAAGAACAATCTGCGTGATCGTTGGTGGCGGGATATGGTGATTGCGCCGCCCCTTGGCCCTGATGGGACGCCTGTTAATATTGTCGGACTTGATTCTTCAATTATACAAAATCCAAAATGTTGGGAAGCATCCGGTCATGTTGGCGGGTTTAATGATCCTATGGTGGATTGTCGCGAATCGAAAAAACGCTATCGCGCGGATCACGTCTTTGTTTTGATACCAAAGGATGGTGAGGGGCATGCTTTTGCGTTTGATCAGGATGCAGAAGATGTAGAAATTGAAAAGCGTCTTAAAAAACTATCCAGAGGAAAGTCTGTTGCTGACTTTAATAAAGAAGTTCTCGATCAAGTGCCTTTGGATATGTTCTCCAATATTATTGGCCCTGACGTTAAAACAGCAGGCACACTGACTGAGCCGCGCCAGTTCAATATGATGTTCCATACCTATGTCGGCGCGACGGCTAGTGAAGATAATAAAGCCTATTTGCGCCCTGAAACATGCGCGGGGATATTTCTGAATTTTAAGAACGTCGTTGATTCATCGCGTGTCAAAGTGCCCTTTGGTATTGCGCAAATCGGTAAGGCGTTCCGTAATGAGGTTACGCCGCGTAACTTTATTTTCCGCAGCCGTGAATTTGAGCAAATGGAGCTGGAATGGTTTTGTGCCGAGGAAGATGTGCCGATGTGGTTTGATTTCTGGGTTGAGCAGCGTAGGGCTTTTTGGCTGTCTCTGGGTTTACCGAAATCTGAATTGCATTTTCTCGATGTTGATAAAGCTGATCTTGCACATTATTCATCGCGTACGATTGATATTGAATATCGTTTTCCGTTTGCTGCTCCGGGCTTTGATGAGCTGGAGGGCATTGCCCATCGTGGAAATTACGATCTGACACAGCATCAAGAATTTTCGGGGCAAAAACTTGATTATTTCGATCAAGCAGAGAATAAACGCTTTCTACCCCACGTGATTGAGCCATCAACAGGCCTAACACGCGGCGTACTTGCGCTGATCTGTCAGGCTTATACCGTGGATGAGAACCGTCCCTCAGGTGTGTATCTGGATTTCCATCCGTCAATGGCACCAAAAAAAGCCGCGATCCTACCGCTGACGGCGAAAGACAAGCATGTGCCAACGGCGCAGAAACTTTATCTTGATCTTAGGGATGAGTTTGTTGTGGATCTGGATATTAAGCAAAATATCGGGAAACGTTATGCGCGTCAGGATGAGATCGGTACGCCATATTGCTTTACAATCGATAATGAAACCGCCGAAGATCACAGCGTAACTGTGCGCGATCGTAACACTATGGCGCAAGAGCGTATCCATTTGGATAAGGTCAAAGATTTCTTGCGCGAGAAGATCAATGGCAGATCATAAGGATAATGATGCTGTTCTGACATCTGATACATCACATTCATTTCCCAAGGAAAATGTGGTTGTTGGAAAGCATTATCCTGCCCTTGATGGGCTGAGGGGTTTTGCCGTTTTAATGGTTATATTTTTCCATTCAGCAAATTTTGCATATACGATGGCTGGCGTACAGTTATCCGGTGTGTTGTCTTATTATTATACCTTCACATTATTGGGTGAGACGGGCGTGGATTTATTTTTTGTGTTATCAGGATTTCTGATAACCGGAATTTTAATTGATACGTGTAATGTAAAAAATACATTAAAAACTTTTTATATAAGGCGCGGGTTAAGGATTTTCCCTCTTTATTATGCTGTATTTTTGATTATTTTGGGAATTCTTGTATTCTTCCCGGGCGGAGATGATGCGCTATCAAAGATAACTCTACATTTCCTTTATCTTCAGAATTATACACCGACATATAATTTTGATATATTTATGTATATGAATCATACATGGTCGTTGGCTGTGGAGGAGCAGTTTTATTTGTTCTGGCCAGTTTTGTTTTTGTTTTTCTATAAGCAGTCACCTCGTAAAGCATTATTCCTATGCTTGAATCTCATTATTGTTTCATGGTTATTCAGGTGGTTTCTTACTGACTTTGAACAACATAAGCTAGCATATACAACCTTATTTTCCCGTATGGATGAGCTATGTATGGGGGCCTTATTAAGCGTTTGTTTTGCCTGTTATAGAGAGAGATTAGCGCAATATGCAGATATATTAGGCTACATTATGTTCGCGATGGTTCTCTTACTGTTTGGTAGTTTGTTGGTTTATGGGCGCGTCACTGATCCGCAAATTGTCATGATAGAGTCAGGGCTGATATATTGTGCCATATTTTATACAGCATTATTAGCGCACCTTCTTTTGTCAGATGGTACATCGCGCCTGCAAAAGTTTTTCTCTATTTCTTTACTCGGGAAGATGGGGCGTATTAGTTATGGTATGTATGTATTTCATGTGCCGATTATGTTGTTAATGGGGAAGTATTTATATGATTATCAATTGGGCTTTATTATAAATCAGATGATTCTATTGGGGGGAGGTAGCGTGATAACTTTTATTATAGCATCTTTAAGCTATCGCTACTTTGAACAGCCCATACTGAAACTGAAGCATAAATATGCGTATGAATCATGATGGTTCTATAAAAAGAGAGGGGCTGCGTGGCGTAATATGTTATCGGCCTCTTTTGTATGTGCGCCGTCTTGTTCATGCATGATGATGCCTGAATGCAAGATTGCTTTGGATTTTTTGTGTTTATAGGCACGTACAATAACACGTTTCGCAGGCGTATCTTGCCGTGAATAAATTGGAATAATTTCAACGCCGCCAAATCGTTTACCACCGCGCTTTCCATAGAGCGCGTGAATGATATTATCAATCTGTCCGCCGTCATGAACCATGGTTATGCTGCCCTGTCCTTTGATATGCTTGTGTGCGCAGCTGATCCAGTCTTGTAGCGTGATATTTTCTTCTGTATATCCCATGGCTTTTGCTTTTGCGGGGGAGGGGGATTGCAGGTGTGTCCCCGCATTCATATAAGGCGGGTTACAGATGATATGGTTGAATGTTTCCAGTTGCGCCGTTCTTACATCATCACATATGAATGTTGTACGGGTTTCCATGTTGTTCGCGCGTGCATTCTTTTCCGCCAATTCAATATGATCTTGCTGGATATCAATAGCTGTTAGAGTTGCATCTGTGATGCGGTATATAGCGCAAAGCCCTGCGCTGCCTACACCGCAGCCTAAATCAAGAATGCTATCGCCCGATTTGGCAGGGCAAGCGGCGGCCAGCATAACGCTATCCATAGAGGTGCGAAACCCATCTGGCGCTTGATGTAGCGCAAGTTTTTTATTCAGAACGTAAATGAGGTTTTTATCAGCCATATCTTCTTTTAGCGAAAGGATTAGCTTTTGTCACGAATGACTTTGCTCGGCGCGGTCTGCATGCTCTGGGTGAGCATCATCAAATCCACCGGCTGGGCGAGTAAACTAAAGAACGGCGTGTGATTGATAGCGTTGGCTTTACTCGGGCGCGGCGTGGCAGAATAGCGGTTCAATATCTGATTATATTGCCCGTGTGTGGCTTCATCCCGCATGGCTTGGGATCGTTGCATAATAATATTATCTGATATTCTGTGGGGAATGCGGCCGTGGGCTATGCGCTGACTATCAGGGGCTTGTGTCTTTGCGATGGCAGTACCGGTTTGCTCGCCTTTGATTTGGAATTTCTTGTCAAAGAATTGATAGACTTGCTCCAGTGTTCTGGGCTTTCCAGTCTCTTTGTCGTAGAAAACATTACGATTGGCATTCGCCGCGCGCGGGAATAGATCAGCCGCAGGGCGCAACGGGTTTTCATCACGTGCATTTAAGAATGACGATGCACCGCTTGCCCCTAGGAAATGCGCGAAATAAAGCTCTGTCGCGCCGACATCACCGCCCCAGTTATTATTCAAGGTTTGCTCGTTTTCAGAGGCAAAGGCCGCAGCCATGAAGGAGGCTGCTTTAGGGTCTTTACGCATATCCAGAATTTCCTCTTTTGATTTGTCCGCCGTATCCAGCCCATATTGGTCGCCATAGCGCTCTACCATCGACATCCACGTACTGTCGATAAATTGATATAAGCCGGATGCGGAGCTGGTCTTAGCGCCCGCATTGGGGTTAAAGCTGCTCTCGGCGGAGGCTTGTTGCACGAGATAGGAAAAATCGACCCCTGATTTTTGGCTTGCCGTTTCAATGGCACGCATAACATTACGCGGTGCGTGGGCTGAATAATTCTCTAAGGCACTGGTTTGCATGATATTTTTCTCGTAACGCGTTAAGTGATTTTACTCAAATTTATATGTGTTGGTCTTTATATTCATTTGGATAAATGCAAACACCGTGCCAGAATGGAGGTCGCGATACAGAGGGTGGTCGATGTGGACGATGTAGAGAACACGATAAATACAGAAGCGATGATGGATAGTGGTCATAATTTTGCGATGGTTGGCTTGCTGATTGCGCTATTTGCCTTTTGTTTGTCTGTGACTACGCCGTGGATACTGGATGAGTTTGCACCGCCCCCGCCGACAATCGAAGATATAGCCGTTGAAAAGGTCATAAATATAAAGGATAAGCTGTTGCTTTCCTTTGGGTTTGGCGTGGCTGAGGTTGTTGACGGCGCTGAGAAAGAGGCCGCCGAAAAAGAAGAGGCAAAGCATTGGACGGATTATTGGTCGCTTATTGTCATTTTGATTGCGCTTGGCGGGATTATAAATGGTGCACTGGGCTTTATGCGTAAGGATACGCAGATGATGGCCGGTGTTGCTATTTTCTTCGGGATATCCGCGATTATTGCGCAATATATGATGATTATGTTTGCGGTATTGGTTCTTATCCTGCTTGTTGTCGGAATTTTAAGTGCTTTGGGCGTATCCTTTTAAAGGGATTAAATATAAGGAATTAAGTATATGAGCGATTATCAGCCACCTATTCAAGACATGTTGTTTATTTTGCATGATGTCTTGGGTTTTGAACATGATGACCTTGATCGCGAAACCACTGAGGCTATTTTGGATGAAGCAGCAAAACTAGCTGTCGGTGTTCTTGCGCCACTGAATAAGCCTGCGGATGAGCAAGGTGCAAAACTGGTCGATGGTAACGTGAAAACAGCAGATGGATTTAAAGAAGCCTACGCAACCTATTGTGAAGGTGGGTGGAACGCGGTGCCGTTTGACCCCGAATATGGCGGGCAGGGCTTGCCATGGGCGTTGGCCTTTCCGGTGCAGGAAATGTGGCAGGGCGCAAATATGTCTTTTGGTTTATGCCCGTTGCTTAATCAGGGGACGGTTGAGGCCATCTCTTCGCACGGTTCTGACATGCAAAAGGGTTATTATCTTCCCAAATTAATCTCGGGGGAGTGGACAGGCACCATGAACTTGACGGAATCGCAGGCAGGATCAGATCTTGGCTTATTACGCGCAAAGGCAGAAAAGCAAGCGGATGGCAGCTATAAAATATCGGGGCAGAAAATTTTCATTACCTATGGTGATCATGATATGGCCGAGAATATTATTCACCTCGTGCTGGCCAGAATAACCGATGCGCCGGATGATGTGCGGGGTATTTCTCTGTTTGTTGTGCCTAAAATTCTGGAGAATGGAGATGAAAATACCGTTGAATGTATAGGCTTAGAGCATAAGCTGGGCATTCACGCATCCCCCACATGTACGATGGATTTTGACGGCGCGATTGGGGAACTGATCGGTGAAGAGCATAATGGCCTGAAATATATGTTCACAATGATGAATAATGCGCGTCTTTGTGTTGGCTTGCAGGGCGTCGCGATTGCAGAGCGTGCCTATCAACATGCGTTAGCCTATGCCAATGAGCGAGTGCAGGGGAAATCATTCACCAGTGGAGAGCGCGTTGTGATCACGCACCATGGGGATGTGCGCCGGATGCTACTGGATATGAAGGCACGTGTTGCGGCAGGGCGCATTATGGCCTATAGCGCGGCGTTAGAGCTTGATAAAGCAATGGCTGGTGATGGTGATGCGCGTGCACGTGTTGATTTCCTGACACCTATTGTGAAGGGCTGGTGTACAGATATGGCGGTTGATGTGGCCTCGACAGGTATTCAGATACATGGCGGTATGGGATTTATAGAGGAAACAGGCGCGGCGCAATATTATCGTGATGCCAGAATCTTGCCTATATATGAGGGGACAAACGGGATACAGGCGGCTGATTTTGTGTTTCGCAAGGTGCTACGTGATGAAGGCGCACTTGCGAAAATATATATCAGGGAAATGGACGGACTGGTAGATCAGCAATATTTGGATGCTTTATTACAGGCGACAGATGGTGTGCTTGCGCTTGGAAAAGATAAGGATATGGACCAAATCGCGTGGCTTTCCGCACCGTATCTAAAGGCTTTTAGTCTTGTCTATGGTGGTGCAATGATTGGAAAGTTGGATGAAACACCAGCACTGACCGAAACATCGTTGGTGGATGTGCAGGGCTTTTATCGCGATAATATTCTGCCCTTTAGTCTCGGGTTTCTATTTCCGATTCGAAAGGTGTCTTAGAATATTGTACCCATCACCTGAACCGATCTAAATCTTTGCAATGTCCCCGTGCCTGAGACTTCAGGGATTGCTTTGTATTGAATGTTATTTTCCCCGGATAGTTCTCGAAAAGATCAGCCCATTGTCTCGCGTAACATTCGCAATATTCTTTTGGCTCCATATTAATAGCATCTTTTATGCCAAAATGTGCCATACAAGATGAATACTCAATGCCTGTTGTTTCAACAACATTTCTGCAATCACTGCTGAATCGTGAAAAAATAACATCCCAGTTTTGAAGGGGACCCACTTCAAGACGCTCATCCAAAAATCTTGAGGCAAAACATTCGCAATCAAATTGACTGTTTAGAGCGCGTCTTTCTTTACAATGTTGGAATACTGATTCTGCTTCGGCTAATTGTTTGTTCGTTAGGTTTGAAAGGTCGCGTGTGGATCTGTCCTTGCTTAATTTGCTAAGTGCTTTGCCTTTTAGGCACATATTTCTGTTTGTTGACATGATTTGTTTGACGGTGGCATCAGAACCCAGATCAAGCCGAGTTTTTAGATAAGCAACTGTCGCACATTTGCAGTCTTTTTGTTTGCTGATTGTGTCGTTTTTGGAACAATGATTATAATATTGCTGTGCTTCTTCAATTTGATCGTCAGTCGCCGTTTCATAAATGTTTTCGATACTGTCATCCGGTGTTTGTTGCGTCTGCGCAGGTGCATCCTGCGCGAGGGAGGATGTTTGTGTGTAACAAATGAAAATACAGGCGAAAAAAGCCGTTAACAGAAAAGAGCGCATTTTTTATTCCTCGAGTTATTCTACCACTATAGCACTTAACACGGGTATCATACCAGACGAAGTTTTTATGAAACATTAAAAAGGGAGGGAAATATTAAAATCTACGCAGGCTTTGTGTGTACAATAATCTTATGCTTAGCTTTTAGCTCTTTTCCAAAATCGGAAAACGGAACTTGAATAATCTGCAGCATTCTCATTCTCGGCTTTGAGTTTTTTCATCTTTTCATTAAGTCTCTTTGCATCATGACCTGTCGGTGGTCTGGCTGCTTTCGATCCCTTAACGCTTTTTTGTGCATTTTGAACTTGTGCATTTTGCAGGCGCCTTTGGCGTGCTCTATCTTCACGTTCTTTGATTTGCGCACGTAACTCTTCGGCTTGTTTTTGTGAATATTGGCTGGTGATGAGGATTTGAGAGGCTTGTTTTTCCCATTTATCACGTTGATCCGTTAGGTCTGATAAACGCTCATCAGAAACTGAAAGCTGTTGCTCAAGCATTTTTATCTGCATTGTCATGCGCTCTTTTTCAACAGCAGCAATGATTTCTTGTGTACCTGATGTTTCTGCGGGAGGTGTTGATGTCGCTACATTTTGTTGCTTGATACCAAAAACACGTTCAAGTTCCGATACGTCGATGACGCGGCGTTTGTTTTGGTCTAATTCAAAGGATAATTTCCCGCTATTCATGGCGCGCTGTATCGTTGATTTTGATTTCCCAGTTAGAATAGCTGCTCTTTGCGCGCCTACTTTAGCCATGATTCCCTCGTTTGTTTTTTGAAGTAAAAAGATTGACGGTCTGACCTTCGAAATGAAAAAGACCTATAAATCTAAATATCATAAGCAGATAAACGAATTCAAGCGACATTGACGAAATGGGGGCATCTATCCACAATTCGTATCTGTTGGCTGATGCGGGATAACAAAATTATTAAGGTGTGCGATGTTGGGAAACTATGCGGCTTCTTTCTCAAGGCGTTGATTTAACAAGCGTGTCAGACGCTGCCATTGTGCGCCGGAGAAAAGATGCGCATATAAGAACGGAAGCCAGCCTTTCTTTCTCCACTCAAGGAATACTTTATCATCGAGTTCCGAAAGTTTCTTTTCGTCTATGATTCTAAAGCCCGAAAAGTTAATGCGGCGGTTTCCTGCAATATTAATTTGTGCTTCCCGTTCAATCAGAAGGCCCTGTTGTGCAATGGCTTTGCTGAATTCCAGAGTTTGTCCTGCTGCTGCGTGGTATGATTTACAGAATTCAAGGGCATTCTTTGCGAGATCGCTTGGGGCGCTCTCTGCGTCAAACAGTGGGCGTTCTTTGCTTTCTTCTGTGATCTCATCTGTGTGATCTATACATAGTGTCAATTGATCACTGTCAGGAATTTCAGAGAAGATGAAAGGGTAGCGTCGGATATATGCGGGGATATAGGCGTTCATATCCCAATTATTTTGTGCATCCAAAAACAGATTTTCATTGTCACGCAGCCCAAGAATGGCAACCGGTGTCGCATTATCATCGGGGCTGAAGGCGATAGGATAAAAATGACAAATTTGGGGCATCTCCACCATGTTTACGGGGACAGCATTAATATCTTTTGTGAAAGAAAATCCAAAATCTTTTTTCAAAGAGAGGCTTGCATGCTTTTTGGCATCGAGGGGTGTCGGGTTTTTATAAAAAAGAGGAAGCTGCGTGGTTTCTTTTGAGGCATCGCCGTTTGTTTTTGCTTCTTTGTTTTTTGCTTCTTTATTCTTGGCCATAGGAATCCTCATAAAAGTTATTTTAGCATGTCAATATAACTGGGGGATCATATGGGATAATTATAGTTATTACCAATGGTTTTTAACGTATTTGCCTACTCTTGCTTTTATTTAGGTACATAATCAGTCGTGAGCAGTTTCAAGGGAAGGTTTTTTGGCTTTTCTTGGCGGAAAAAATCGGTTAAATTCTTGACGGGTTCGTAAACTATGTAAGATTAGGGTAGATCTATGCGCATTGGAATGGTTGGAACGGGTTATGTCGGCTTGGTTTCTGGAGTATGTTTTGCTGAATTTGGGCACACTGTTATCTGTGTTGACAAAGATGAAAGTAAGATTGAACGACTGAAGAATGGTGAAATCCCTATTTTCGAGCCCGGGCTTGAGGATCTTTTGAAGCGCCAGATTGAGGCCGGACGTATACGCTTTACAACGGACATTACAGAAGCGGTAAAAGGTTCCGAGGCGGTCTTTATTGCTGTGGGGACACCGTCTAAACGCTATTGCCGTGATGCTGATTTATCCTATGTGCATGGGGCAGCGCGGGAAATAGCGCAAAATTTGGAAGGCTATACCGTTGTGGTTAATAAATCGACGGTTCCTGTCGGTACAGGCGAAGAGGTGGAGTGTATTATGCGCGAGGAAGCGCCTTCAGCCGATTTTGATGTTGCTTCTAACCCTGAATTTTTACGTGAAGGGGCGGCGATAGATGATTTTATGCGCCCTGATCGCGTTGTCGTCGGTACATGCGTCGAGCGTGCGCAAGAGGTTATGCGTGAAGTGTATCGCCCACTTTATCTGAACGAAACGCCCATTCTGTTTACCAAGCGTGAAACGGCAGAAATTATAAAATATGCAGCGAACGCGTTTTTGGCGACCAAAATTACATTTATTAACGAGATTGCGGATTTGTGTGAGCAAGTTGGCGCAGATGTACAGCATGTTGCAAAGGGAATAGGCCTTGATGGGCGTATTGGCGGAAAATTTCTGAATGCCGGGCCGGGCTATGGTGGGTCTTGTTTCCCCAAGGATACTTTGGCTCTGACGCGCGCAGGACAAAAATATGGCGCGCCGCAGCGCATTGTCGAAGCAGTGGTTTCTGTGAATGAAGATCGTAAAGCGCGTATGGCTGATAAAATTATAGAGGCGTGCGGCGGTGATGTGCGCGGAAAGAAAATCGGTATATTAGGTGTGGCTTTTAAACCCAATACAGATGATATGCGTGATGCGCCGGCCTTAACGATTATTCCGGTACTTCAGCAAGCAGGAGCGCAGATATTGGCGTATGATCCAGAAGCTATGGTGGCGGCAAAAGAGATGATAGACGGCGTTTCGTGGTGTGATGATGCTTATGCCGCAGCAGCGGACGTGGAGATTGTTGCAATTATAACGGAGTGGAATGAGTTTCGCGCGCTGGATCTGGATCGTTTGCGCGATGCTATGTCGGGTAATGTTATTGTGGATCTGCGTAATATTTATAAAACCGAAGATATGCAAGGTAAGGGATTTTCTTATATCTCTATTGGGCGGCCTCATGTTAATTTGAAAAATGGTACGTAAATGATGGAAAATATGCCGAAACTGCTATCACATCGTGGCGCGCTTTGTAATACGGTTCGCCGTATTGCGGTTGAGGCGGGGGCGCTGATCCTTGAATATTTTGATGGTATAAAGGATATGGGTATTGAGACTAAAGGGGATGGCTCAATCGTTACGCGGGCAGATCAAGAGGCTGAACGTTTAATTGAGAAGAGGCTTCTTGAGATACTTCCGGATATTCCGGTTGTTGGTGAAGAATCCTTTGCGTCCGGTAAGCGTGTCGATTTTTCGGTACATGACTTCTTCTGGCTGGTTGATCCGCTGGATGGTACGCGCGCTTTTGCTGCAGGAAATCCTGACTTTACGGTGAATATTGCATTGATTTATAAAAGAGAACCGGTGTTAGGGGTGATTTATGCACCGGAAAGTGGAGAGATGTATGCAGGGTATTTCGAGGATGATGGTTCCTCTCGGGCTGTGCGCTATTTCGAGGATAGCAATACTGAAAAAGATATGCGCACCAGAGCGTTGCCGAAACAAGGTCTTGTTATAATGTCCAGCGGTTATCATGGTCGTAATGAATCTCAAGAGGTACTGCTGGCTAGCTTTAAGGTCAAGAAGATTGTGCGTCGCTCCAGCTCTATAAAAATATGTGTTATCGCGAACGGTAAGGCTGACCTTTATCCACGTTTTGGCCCTACGTGTGAGTGGGATACTGCCGCAGGGCATGCAATATTACGTGCCGCAGGTGGGGATATAAGGGATATGCAAGGTAATTCCTTAAAATATGGCGGTGATGATCCTAATCTTTTAAATCCTGAGTTTATTGCAGCCTCCGGTGAGCTTTTCAGATACGCAGAACTTTGATGAAAAGAAGATTCAAAACTTGTCCTTTATCGGTGAGTGTGTGTATAATTCAATATGTATAATTCGAACATAAATATTTATCGGGCTTTCCGCGTTTGTTTTTTTGCATTCCTGATTGGAGTGCTTCTTTTTCCCTTTCTTGTTAATGCTAAAACGGCAAAGAAGACTGATACGGCTGGGGCAGACCTTGAAAAACTCATCTATTCTGATGATAAAGAGGGCTGTGAAAAAAAAGCAGGCATGTTTGTGTTTTTCTCTAAAAAATATAAAGCTGGCGAAAAATCGGAAGGATACTTTCAATTCAGAATGCTTGATCCTTTGTCAGAGATGATCTATGCGCGTATTCGCGAGAAGGGTATCGAAAAGGCAAGCATTGATAATATGAAGGAATACTCGGCTTGCATTAAAAGTGCCGGTGTTTATAAAAATCCAAAGAAAGAGCGGGATTTAACGCTTAAACATACTGCTTGTGCGGCACTTAATGATATTATATTGGAAACGATAGCGGGTATTAAAAAAAGAAAAAAGCCCGAATCTTTGATGGCTAAGTATGAGCACAAGAGAATTGATATGACTTGGACAAATTATGCAGATATTCCAGATATGGGGCTTTACACTATTGCAATGTTGTACAAAATGGCGAAAACAGAAAAATACGAGAACGTTGTTCTCGCGGCTTCTAATATGAGTGCCACTTGCTATATGTTGCGTTAAATTTGCATATATACTGCTTTTCCTTTATAACCTATGCAACTAGACTGCAACAGTAAGTACACGTATAAGTGTACCATAATTTTTTGAAGGGGAATTTCATGTCTTTAGGGGGATCAATAAAGGGAGTTTTGGCGGGAGTCGCTATGATAGTGGCAACAGGCGCTACGGATGTTGCTGCACAGCAGCCCGAGGAAAAAAAAGCGTCTTATGATCAAATAATGGAGACTGTCGCTTCTATCGAGGCTTTGCAATTGGAGACTGCTCGTCTACGTGAGCAAAGAATGGCCATTGAGGCGTCTGATAAATTCAAATTTGAACATGGGTACACTGAAGAGGTTAAAAAGCATGTTCGGGTGAATTTTGCCTCCCATTTTCCAAGTGGTGAAGCGATTACACAATCTGTGTATGAGTATGCCGCGAGTGTGGCGAAGAAACCCTCTGCCCCTCAGGTTGTTATCTTGGTTGTAAGGGCTCGGGGAGAAGAGGCGCTTACCTTGAGGACAGGAAATAGATTTTCCAATACAGAATATGAACAAAAAATTGTAGATATGGCAAGAAATGTGAGTAATAGCTTTGAGGATCCTCAGGCTAAAGTTCTTTTGACGCTTGCTGTTGAACAGGAAGATAAAATTAACACAAGTCCTGGTGATATTCTTTTTTATATCAATGGCCGCGTGGATCATTTTTCTCCTACGGGTGAGGATTATAAGGACTTAGACGAAGATCAGTTTATTAGAGAGGTTGCATTTACTCTTGGGCATCAGTTTTCGACAGGGCATTATAAACTTAGCCAGTCCGAGTTGTTAGAGGCCTTGGGTATTGATGATGAGGGGCGGATGTCCCGTAATGACAACATGGGGAGTCGCTCGTCTTCTGGTGATACTGGTGGCACTGGTGATGGTGATAAGTCCGTCAGCACGCCGGTTCTTGCTGATAACAGTATGTGATATTTTTACCCTTATGGGTTAGTTGAGCTGAACTTCCAGCTCGTAATTCTGAGACACGATGCTTAAGGCTTGTGTCTCTTTTTCTATGGTTCATATATTTAAGTAAAAAATGACGGGAGAGCGGGGCGCACAAAGTAAAGAGCCTCGGTAAAGGGTGTTGCTAGTGTTTTAGATGTTCTTCTGGGCTCGGGACCTATAAACAGGTTTCCCTAAGCGATAATTTGTGATGCAACCAGCAGACACACATTCCTCGCCGCAATACAAACTGCCGCCACCGTCATCTGGTGGATTTAATGAGTCTTGTGTCTAAGTCTTTGTTATTATACAGACATTGTGCGCTGTTGTTGAGCGTTGTCCTGTTGTGCGTATTCTTCTGTGATCTCTGCGGGTGCGATAGTCTCTGCATTTTTCGTTGTTTCCGGATCGCTGGCTTGTGAAAAAGCCGATGAAATACTGTCGACAAGAGAGTCCTTTATATCACTTAATGCTGCGAATGATCCGAATGATCGCTCTGTCGGGGCAGCGCTCGCAAGTTCCTGTGTTTCATTAAGGGATGCGTCGTCACTTTGTTCGTTTGCAGCGAGAGCCATATCGTCTTCCGGTTCATCGCCAAACCCGAAAAAGGCCAGTAGACCCATTCCCTCATCTGGTGCTTCGTTGTTTGCGGTGATGTGTTCTTGGATAAATTCTTGTTTTTCTTCTTCCTGTAGCAGCGCCGGCGGGCGGGCGTGGGTATTTGTTGGGTCCTGAGCATATTGCTCTATTGCCTCTGTGTTCCCTGTCTCTATGGCATGTTCAACATCTGCATGATTATCAGCTCTGATTTCTTCTCTGTTTGCTGTGATGTCTGTTCTGCTCTCTATTTCTTCTTTTCTGTCTTCCAGTGCCGCTAGCCTTGCTTGTTCAGCGGCTTGTTCCGCAATGGATTCTTGTCTCATGCGCTCAAGATCATCTTGTAATTTTTGTTGATCAATCACGCCATTTTCGTCTGTATAATCGCTCAGCGTTTTTCCGTGCTGTGACAGGATTTTGCTTATTTTTCTGCGTGCGCCTCTGGCTTCTGGTGATGATCCATCTATGTCTTCGTTATTTTCCAGCATTTCCTGTATATCGTGTATATCGCTTAGATGTTCTTCCAGAGCCTCTATTCTCTCCTTAGATTCTTCAATGAGTATATCAAGCTCGGCCAGTTGGCGCGTTAAAGTATCTTGTTCTGTTTGTTGGTTTATAAGTCTCAGGTCGGATGTCATGCGTTTTTTTATTTTTTTGCTTTCATGCGCATCAGGATCTTGCATACCTTGCTTTAGCCATCCACCGGCGGTCGTGACGTCTGCGTCGGATGGTCCGCCATTTTGTTCTGTCTGCGTGTCATCAATGCTGTAGTTTTTGACGGTTTTAAATAAATGTTGAATGACGTTGTCTGCGTGACCTATATGTGCATCTCGGACATCTTCGGGGTTAATGATGGCGTGACCCAAGTTATCTTCCGCGCGAAATATATGCGCTATGGAGATAACGTTGTCGTGTTTTCCTGACGCGTCATTCAGGTCGAGTAAGCCGATCTCTTGCTCACTGTCATGCGCGCTGTTGCGGTTTGATAATTCTTGTTTTAGTGCTTCTTGTCCCAAGTCCATTACTCTATTTTCCCTTTGTTGCTATCCTAAGCAAACAAAATGGAGAAAACCCTATCTATAATTTGTACTATGAGGAATCGATATGAACTCAAATAAACTCTAAAGCCCGGATCGCAACATCGTTGGAAAAATGCATTTCCCGCTGATGTAATCCTCTCCCTGTTTGTTGGTAAATTGTGACGTTCAATGTCATCTCTACGTTACCAACTTCTGAAAGTTACGCTTTTTCTGTTGGTAATGCAAACTTTTTTCTGAAAAAAAATAGATAAGTTAAGTATTTGATAAGTAATGATACTGATAAGTATTATGAAATACATTAAATATGTACGAATATACATAATATAATTTACATAACAGGTGGAAACTTCACTGTTTAACTTCTCTGTTTTTCTGATGTGGGCGGTTATTTGGTTGAAGGCAAGGGTGAATATTCAGTTTTGCGTGACATAGTTGCGGATATGGCGGCTAGAAATATAAATTCTCCTAACCACCAGCTTTGCCATAAGCCATAACCAATGGATGCAACAGAGAGCGTTGCAATGAATACGGCCATGATTGCTTTTTTATCGTGCAATTCCATATTATGAATATTTTTTATAATAAAGATGAAAAAGCCACTGCTTGCAATAAGGCCGATGACACCAAATTCCATCCAGATCTGAATTGAGAAATTGTGCGGGTGTAATACGCTTGTATCTGGGTGGTAGATGTGTCGGTGCTGAAAATCTGTGATATAGCGTGTGCCCTCCATCCCGTATCCGTAAAATGGACTGTTGAGAGCATAGCGTATCACGAATTCCCAAATCTCCAGCCGATTCCCTGCATAGGCATCTTGGAGCCATGGAATTGTTTGCGCGTCGTAAATAAGGGCATGATAGAGCGTCGTCACTATATAAGGTGTCAGGAACATCGCCAATATAATGCTGATGGTTAAAATGATGTATGAGGCTTTCATCTTGTGTGGGAAGAGCAGAAGCGTCAATCCGCCGATTAGAAAGGAAAATTGGCCTGATTGGCTTTGTGTCAGTATGAGCATGGTGATAACGCTGGCTGTCATTATAATGATGAGGCCGTGTTTTATGCGGTCTGGGCTTTTCATTCGGCGTATAAATGGAAATGCGGTGAAATAGGAGAGTACTGTGCAAACAACGCCTCTGTTCATAACCGAGGTGTTGGGCCGATGATTCTCGTCCACGTTATGAATTATTTGGTATATTGGTAAATCCAAGGCAAGATCAAAGCTGCACAGCAGAGCTGCTAATGTGACGCCGACAGGGAATAGCCATAGGAAAGGCTTTAAGACGCTGATCTGGATTGTGCGGGCAAGATTAAACAGCGGGATGCTGAAGAGTAATATTGCAGAAGACTTCAGGGCTTTGCCATAGGCCTCTACAGGGGAGACAGACCATAACGTGCTGATAATGCAAAGTCCGGCAATGCAGGCCATGCACAGCATATATGGCATGCAGTGTTTAAGGTGTTCTTTTTGTACGAAAACCCACCAAAGACTCATGGACAAGCCGATGGTCAGTGGTAAAAAGCTCAATGCACGTGGCAAGTGAATAGACAATATCGGCACGAATGATATTGCGATCATAAAGATAAGTGGAAAAATATTTTGGCGCGCCAAGATAGCCCTCAAGTGTTTTGATTGTATTAACATCCGTATTTATCAGGTTTTGTTAAGATAAGTAAGGGGGTTTTATTTTTTAGAAGAGCAGTGGAAAGTATTGTACTTAATTGGAAAGTCGGCTTATGATCCCATTTACTGTAGTTGATTGTTATTGAAGGATGAACCTATGATACCCGTTATTTTATCAGGTGGCTCAGGAACAAGGCTTTGGCCGCTTTCTAGGCCGTTATATCCCAAACAGTTTTTGGCACTTCATACGGATAAGACGTTGTTTCAAGAAACTGTCAGCCGGTTAAAGCACCTTGGGTCGCTTGACCCGATCGTTGTTTGTAATGATGAGCATCGCTTTATTGTTGCCGAGAACCTCCGTGATATTGGGTGTACGGCTCAAAATATTATTTTGGAGCCTGTTGGACGCAATACTGCGCCTGCAATTGCTGCTGCTGCATTGGTTGCAATGAAAGATGGTGATGACCCTATATTAATTGTGTTACCTGCGGATCATATTATCGAAAATATTGATGCATTCGGGACTGCTGTGGAAATGGCGAAGAAATTGGCGAGCAAAGGGGCTTTGGTAACGTTTGGTATTACACCGACAGAGGCTCATACCGGTTATGGTTATATAGAGCTGGGCAAGTCGCTTGAAACGGGTGTGCATAAAATTGCAGATTTTAAAGAAAAGCCGGATCAGGAAACCGCAGAGGAATTTGTGAAGAGCGGTCAATATTTGTGGAATGGCGGTATGTTCTGTTTTCGTGCATCTAGTTTTCTGGCGGAATTGAAAAAGCTGCAGCCTGCATTACTGAAGCAGGTTAAGAATGCGGTTGACGGTTCTAAAGTTGATTTAGACTTTGATCGCCTTGATCGGGATGCTTTTGAGCAATGTCCCGATATTTCTATCGATTATGCGGTGATGGAGCATACCAAGAATGGTGTGGTCGTCGCTTTGGATGCAGCGTGGAGCGATATTGGTGCGTGGGATTCCGTATGGAATGTTTCCGCGAAGGATGCTGATGGCAACGTTTGTAAGGGCGATGTGATTGTCCATGATAGTAAAAACAACTTGATTTATAGCCAGAATAAGCTTGTTTCTGTTCTGGGCGTTGAGGGTTTGGTTGTTGTCGAGACGCAGGACGCTATTTTGGTCGCGAATAAGGGCAGCGTTCAGGATGTGAAGAAAATAGTGGATATATTAAAGGCTGCGGGACGTTCTGAGGCCAAACATCATCGCACTGTATATCGCCCATGGGGGCATTATGACTCCATATGTATGGGGGAGCGCGATCAGGTGAAGAGGATCACGGTGAAGCCAGGCGCGAAGCTGTCTTTGCAAAAGCATCACCATCGCTCGGAACATTGGGTCGTGGTGAAGGGGACTGCATATGTGACAAAAGGGGATGATATTCTGACGTTAACCGAAAACGAATCAGTTTACCTTCCGCTGGGCATCGTTCATGCACTTGAAAACCCTGGTAAGATTGACCTTGAAATTATAGAAGTGCAAACGGGTGCTTATTTGGGCGAAGATGACATTATTCGACTGGAAGATCAGTACGGACGTGTTTAATTATTTTCCATGCAAAGGTATGTTCAGCGTGCTTCCCGGCTGAGCGTTTTAAAAAGGCGGCGGGGAAAAATGGTGCTCACCGCCGTGTTTACATAAGATGTTAAAGTTTCCTTAACTATTTATTGCATTCTGTCTGGAAAAATGTCATAAAACGCGAGGCATCTATATTCGTTACAAGTTTGAGTGATGGGATGGGGCGAATGCCATTTGAAAGAGTAATACGTAAAACCGTGATCTTTCAATATGTGATATAACTTAAAATTGAGGACACTAAAAGTGCGTATTCATTCAAAAAACCAAAATAAAATTCAAAACACAGTCCAAAAAAGATCCAGAAATTTTTTGATGTCAACGACGGCGTTTATTGCCGGTGTGTTGATGGTGCCTTCATATGCGCATGCAGACCCAGCTAACTCGTGGGATTATGATGTCGTTCTTGATGGTAACGTTGGTAAGGATACCTCTGTTCTAGGGATTACGGACATTACGGTTACAGGCGGTAATGGTTTTGTTGAAGGAAACGCAGATATATATACTGGTCACACAGTTAATGTGACGGGTGATAGTAGTGCGACATTCGCATATCGCGATAATCGCGATAATATTGAATCAACGCTGAATGGTAATCTTAATTCAAACATGAAGATTGTTATCATTGATAAAGATGGTGTGTTTTTTGGTTCAGACGCTCAAATAGATGTTCAGAGTATTGTTGTGACGACGGGGCATATTGTTGTTGCAGATATCATGGATGGTGGCCAGCTTGAAATTTCAGATGTTGATCAAGGCGGAAACATTGTTCTAAACGGTACTATTTCTATTGCCGAGGCTGGCTTGGCTGCCTTCGTTGCGCCAAATGTTACAAATAATGGTGTTATCAATGCAAAACTTGGACGTGTTCAAATGGGCGCAGCGCAAACTGTAACGGTTGATCTATACGGTGATGGTTTGCTTGAACTGGCATTGGATGGTGAACTTGCCGATGCATTGCTTGAAAATAACGGCGATATTTTTGCTGAAGGTGGCTTTGTGCAAATGACGGCTCTTGCGGCCAAAGGCACTGTCGACAATATTGTAAATAACACAGGTATCATCACTGTTGCTTCTGCAACACAAGTGGGCGGGAAAATTGTTTTGTCCGGTGGTACGCAAGGTACGGTTTCTATTTCCGGAACATTGGATGCATCCGGTACAGAAGGCGGTAGCGTTGAAGTGCGCGGTGAACGTATTCTTGTACAGAATGGTGCGGATATTGATGCGTCCGGTACTGCGGGTGCAGGTGGCAAAGTGACCCTTCAAACGGATACTCTCGATGTAACTTCGGCAGCAACGTTTGTTAATGTTGCAGGCGCTGGTGGTACAGTTCAAATCGAACGTTTGACGAAGGGGCGTATTTCCCTTGGTGGCGATAGTGGCGGTTTGCATATCACGCAGGTAGATATTGATAAAGTAAATGCTGAAAATCTTGTTGTTGGAAATGCTTCTTCTTCTGAAAATAAAGCGACAGAAATTAATGTTCGAAACTTTGACACAACAGCTTCAATTTCCGGTTTGACCCAGTTGAATTCTTTGAGCCGTAGTCTTGCAGGTGGTCATGACAATCAAGGTGATGTTGAATTTGACGAAGGAACAAACCGTTTCAATGCATTGGAAGTAAATGCAGTCGATGATGTGGTTTTCCGTGGAGATGTAACTGTT
>NVTV01000014.1 GCA_002401695.1 Alphaproteobacteria bacterium | reverse complement strand
TTAAGTTCAGAATCTATGACTGAATGGCGTACATTCGTGGCATAAAATATTTATAATTCGATACTGCTTTGACCAATTTCAGTTTACTTTGACAGCGCCCCCTTTGGAGCTCTAATCTTCACAAAATCAGGTCAAATCCTTCTTTCAATTTACGGCCCTATATATAACCTTTTAAACACACAACGACACCTTATATCACGAAAGACTTTACGGCAATTTAGGTTACCCGCATCGAAATAATCCGGGTAATCAACCAATGGCACCGATAAAGGCGGATAAAGCTTGGGAGATTTTTCTGATCTGATCATAGGTGATTTCGATTTCGTCAAAAATCTCCCGATTTTCATATTTATAGCCATGAGTGTCATCACTCTGGAAGCTGACCTTTTCCGGATTATCCGGGTCAATCTCATAAGCCCCTTCCAGCGGGAAGATCTCGCGCAACAACAGCAGCGTCGGCGAGATCTGGAAACGCAGGATGCGCAGGATCAGGTCATCGACACTCAACCCCTTGTGATCCCGGAATCTCGGAATCCGGGTGATCAGCAGGAAGATCTTCTGGATCAGGGCCATGCGCACCACATGAAGCAGAGTATAATGGGTGCGCTCGTCGTCGCTCAAGGCATAGGGTGCCGGGGCGACATCGCGGCCTTTCAGGGCGTCGCGCAGATACATCAGGTCCTGACGCAGGGTCAGCTCAATCCGGTTCAACCCTTCAAAAGCGCCATGTTTCTTCATCATCCCGGCCAGTCTCAGCCGACGGTTATGATCATGGCTTTCGTCCTCATAACGGGCCGAATGCATCCAGTAGCGCGGCCGGAACAGGGAGGTGTAAGCCCCGAGAAAATCCTCGTCTGTCACATCCATCGCCGCCCGGACCAAGGCCATGATATGGCGCAGGCGCGGCGATTTCTGATACATTTTCCAGAAGCCATGACCATCCTGGGCCAGCGCCGTACCAACCCCGCCCAGGCTGTTAGCCAGATAGCCCAACTGATGAAGCAACATATTATTGGGGATTGCCCGGATCTGGGACAGTTTCCGTAAGGGTCGGCTGACCACACCTTCATCCTGGCGCAGGGTCATACGCGAGCCCGACGGATAGCAGATCTCAGTACCCAGGATTGAGATCAGGCGCATGAAGTCCGGGTTCGAGGAAATCTCGCTGTTATAGCCCTTGACGGTCAGGAAAAAATCCAGCGACCAGTCGGTATTGTGATAGAAGGAATCTTCTTCTTCCGGGACCGGGGCCAGCATATTCTCCATCACCCGGCTGAGGGTGGCAAAGGCCAGGTCCGGCGTCTGCAGCCACAGATAGCCGTCGCCGCCCTGCAGGCTGAATTCCTGTTTATAGGCGATATTGTGCTTTTTGATCAGCCGCCGGGCTTCTGGTGTATGCATATAGTCGAGCCGGCCACCAAAGCCCTCTGGATGGGCCCCGCGGCCAACACTCTCACCGCCGGTGTCAAACATCACCAGCTCCACATCGGAGAGGTCAAATTTGGTCCACAACTTGGCAACCTTGATCCGCAATCTTTCGATGGCCAGCCCCGCCGCCACTTGGCCCAGATAACGCCCGGCATCGGAATAACCGGCCTGTATGCACAGCCGGCCGCGCTGTTTGACGTAGGCAAAATAATGCGGGTTTTCCAGCAGCTCCTCAATCACCTCAGCCCCACGCACCAGCGCCTGATCGGTCTCGAACAGGGGCGAGATATCGACCTTGTCCGCGACCCCAAACAGCTTGGCGTAACACAGCGCCGCCAGTACCGTGAACGGCGTGTCGGATTCCGCGATCAAAAAGCGGATCGGGGTGTCCGGATCAATATATTTCAGGAACTGGGCGACGATCATGAACAGCCGCTTGGCCGTGGTCTGCTCATGAAGGATGGTTTCATAGCCCACTGTTTGGGCCTCGATCTGATCGAGAAGCTTACTGGCCGCCGTCATATAACGCCGGCGGCTTGAGGCCTCATCCGGGTCTTTTTCCATGGCAACCATGGGCCGGATAGCGTTATGCAGCTGCACTGCATTGAGCCGGAAATGCACATGGGAGAAACCCGTGCGGAAATTGGCAAACAGCGCTCGGAATACCATCAGCCGGGAGGTCTGGGCATCATCCCCACAGTCGGCAATCAGCTGATCCAGTTCCGTCAGGACAAGCGCCGGAATATCCTGGGCCGAGGCCCGGCTTTCCGCCATATGACGGGCGAACTGCCGCACGGCCGCCGTATCATTGGCCTCCGCAGGGATATGGCTCAGATCATCGGCGAACAGCACTTTTAGCTGCTCCAGCAGGTCAGTGATCCCAGCGGAGCCCGACAGGGCCTTCCACTGGTCCAAGTAAACCTGGCATTGGGTCAGCGCCATGCGGGTGCGGAAAGAGACGCTGGTCATCCAGGTGATGTCATCTCGCCCGTCCACATCAAAGCCAACCCAGCTGGCCGCCGTCACCAGTTTCAAATCCAGGCTCTTCCAGTCATTGGGATAGGCGTCCCGCGCAACCTCCAGCGCCACCTGATACAGGCCTGCAATCGCCTGCTGCAGGTTAAGCAGCGCCCGCTCCGACTGGTCAAATTCATAGTCCAGGGTCAGGCCCTCATCCGGACGGTCTGTGCAGGCCTTGATTTCTTCCGCCGCCTGCTCTTCACTCAGGGAGCCATCAATCAGCCCGGCCAGAATGTCATATTGCCCAGCACTGAAGCCAAATGTGGGGTGACCGGTGATGACAATGCCCGCCAGCGCCCGCCCGACAACCGCCTGGAAGTCGGTGAAGGATTTATCTTCACTGAGGGTACGGAAACAGTCCCCGAGCCGCGCCCGGTTCTCTTGCCGGTCGGTCTGCCCCACATAGGCCTTCGCCCGCCGGCCCCGGCTCAGCAAACCCTGAACGGAAAGTTCGCCCACCAAGTCATCAATTTCCGCTGAAGTCAGATCCCCGGACTTCATCTGCTTCAGCAGACGGTAGGACAACTGCTGATAGGGATTGACCAACGGCGTCTCCCGAGATAGTTGGCGGCAGTCTTCCAGGTCGGATGATAATTTAGCCAATAGTGTTAAGGAGTGATCTGACATAAAAAAATACCTAATATGACCCGTTGTTTAAGGTCGTTAACTCACGCCAGGCGCATGATACTTGACATGAAAAATATAACTTTCTTCAACAACCCCCCGAATGAGATAAGCTGAGGACCCCAGAGCATAAATCACCACATCTTAGCCGCTATGTGTTTCACTCTTTAACGGAGCCCCCCACCTTACAGACCGTCAACCATTTAAGAAATTTCGTTCAGATTCTATCTCTGAGTGGCGTTCAATCATGGTTTAAAACTTTGACAATCAGATGTTATTTTGCTGTTGTTGCAGCTTTCTTTGACAGAGCTAGGTATTGTTCACCACTTTAAAGGACTAATCCAGTCAATACGCTTGCCCATCTTCCCACAGAAGTTTCCCGAATCGTCTACACTTTGCTGATAAAGTGCCAGATATTTATCGTTATCCACAAGGATTTTTTCTACAAATTCTGCGGGAACGTCATAGGTCACCGTATCTTTCATTATTCTTCTCGTTTAATAGAAGTTACCGTTTTTAAGGGCTATAATGAGACAGAGGATGGTGGTATGAAGTACCAGCTTCCTTTGGGATGCGGATATCCATATATGTCCATATATGTCAAAGCCGCTTCAGATAACGGTAGCCTTTTGCCCGCAATTCCATGGCTGTCAATAGGCATCTGTAAACTTAACCCCTTCCGCTGCTAATTGGCATGGCAATTAACAATTTCAACGCTATCTTTTTACTTAAAATCTGTCTTATCCACATCATTTCCCTTAAAAAAAGAGGCACCGTAAAATATGTCATCACAGCACCCCCAAAGGACAGCAAATAAATTTTCCTGGACTAATTTAGTTACTTTAGTTACTGAGTTATTTTCTGGGGCATAGTCATTCAAAATACGGCGCATCCCACCCATAAGCATGTGTGATGATATGGAAAATAACATTCTGTTCCATGACACCACTTGCCAAATGGGCCCATGGGCCTATGGCGTAAAGTGCGACATCTTCACCTGCATGTGTCTCAGATTTCTTCGGGTTTTCACCAGAATGGTAACCCGTAGGCACCAACGCCTGTTGACGTGCCCTAAGGCCCGTTTCCGGATTTGTACGCCTGCCTCCAATCGCTCCCGGTCCATTCTGATACCCCAAAGCTGTAATTGGCACCCCATCCAAAGCAATGAGCACCTTTCCAGAGGGATCCCCTGTAGTATCATTGCCGTAAGCCAGTCCTAATATTGGATTACCACGCGTAGGATAACCGGCAATAGTAAAAACATGACTATGATCGGCAGTTACCAATATAAGCGTCTCGCTCAAGTCAACTTTATCAAGTGCCACCTGTACTGCTTTAGAAAATTCTTGCGCTTCTGTGAGGGCTAGGCCTGCAATTCCGGCATGGTGGCCATGATCAATCCGGCCCCCTTCCACCATCAGATAAAACCCTTCTCTCCGTTCAGACAGGAGATCTATCGCCTTAGAGGTCATTTCAGAAAGCGTGGGTTCGGTATTATCTGGTGTTTTATCCAGCATGTAAGTCATATGACTCATACTAAAAAGTCCGAGGACAGGATCCTTATCATTGCTTGTTAAGCCCATCAAGCCCTCCCTGTCTGTAATCAATCTGCTGCTGAAAGTATGCTTTTTCCACCTTTCTAGTAACGCACTAGAAAACTTTCCCCGACCGCCACCAAAAGCGACATCAATACCATTCCCAAAATCTACTAACTGTCGAGCAATAGAGCGACAACCCTCTGCCCTTGCATCTGCCGGTAGCTCATCTTCTGACTCCCAGTTGCGTTCAGGCGTATGAGCATAAACAGCCGCTGGGGTAGCATGTGTCAGACGAGCAGTTGTGACAATACCTAAAGATTTCCCTTGACGTTTAGCCAACTCGCCAAGTGTAGGCACTGTATGCCGTAATGCTTCCTTGCAATTTTTTCGATGAGCCTCACTGGAAATACCCAAAACCCCCGCACGGGTTTTTACGCCAGTATTCATAGAACTCGCTGTACCGGCTGAATCGGGGACCTGTTGGTTCGTATTATATGTTTTGACAAGAGCAAGATTGGGGAATGTCTCAAAGGGTAAAATATTTTCTTCCCCATAACCTCCTTTTGACTGGCCGTCTAAAATACGCGCTGCGGTCACTGTCGAAACCCCCATACCATCACCAATAAAAAGAATAACATTTTTAGCTATATTGGTTTTGGTCTGCTCTTCAAGGCGACTTTCTATGGCCATCTGTCCAGAGATGTACCACTCATTTTCCTCAATTTCACCAGCCTTAAGTTGAATAGAATGTATGCTGAATCCGATGAGTATTAATCCTGAAAATCTAATTAAGCATCTCATTTAATTTCTCGCACTTTCTTTCATTCTGCTATCCTAACTTTTGTATTCTCATAAATTTCCGGATATACACCAAAAATATACAAACCTTATAATGGGATTGTTAATCAGTTTATGATGAGTTGCTAAGCTTCGTGCAGATGTCTTTTTTTGGCGCGGTAGGCATAAAGAGCAACAACGGCAAAACAGACAATCGGCAGAAAAAATGACGATTTTACAGGGTGCATGCCATCAATGATCGGCCCTGCATCTATCAGAGCTCCCATCACCACAGGCATCAGAGCCCCCCCAACAATAGCCATAACAAGTCCTGCTGACCCCAACTTTGCATCGTCTCCTAACCCATCAAGCGCAATACCATAGATCGTCGGAAACATAAGCGACATACAGGCCGAAATACCAACAAGACTATAAAGCCCTACCATACCTTCAAGGAATATAGCGCCAAATGTAAAGCCTGTTGCCCCAACAGCCAGAGACAGCAATAGTTGACTCGGCTTTATATAACCAAGAAGGAAGGTACAAATAAAACGGCTACATAGGAAAAGTATCATGGCGGCTATATTATGCTTTTGTCCGCTCTCTGCACTTAGACCCAGCGTTTCCGTTGCATAATGGATGATGTAGGTCCAACACATAATCTGTGCACCCACATAAAAAGCTTGCGCAATAACTCCTTCATAATAGTTCTTATTTTTAGTCAAGCGACCTATTATATCGCCAAACTTACCATCCTCGCTATGACCGCCGGTATCTGGCATCTTTGAAAAAACAAAAACCACCATCATAAAAAGTATAACACCAGAAATAGCAATATAAGGCCCACGTACTATCGCAAGATCTGCGAGTTGCATCGCCTGGTGGGCGCTTGGATCAGAAGCTGCAAAAGCCCTAACCGCTTCTGTATTTTCAAATTTCAACACTTGTAGTTCGGCAAGGATGTATGAGCTTGCGATCATCATGCCCGTTAAAGAGCCCATAGGATTAAACGCCTGAGCAAGATTAAGACGGCGTGTCGCTGTTTCCTCTGGTCCCATTGATAGAATATACGGGTTCGCTGTTGTTTCAAGGAACGCCAGCCCGAAGGTCAAAATATAGAAGGCCAGAATGAATATCCAAAAATTCATTAGCAAACTTGCGGGAATAGCAAGCAAAGCTCCGGCAGCATATAGACCAAGACCAATTAATATACCCGTTTTATAACTGTATTTTCTGATAAAAAGAGCCGCAGGCAGTGCCATGGTAAAATAACCAAAATAGAAAGCAAATTGCACCAGGCTACTTTGTGTGTTTGAGATAAGGAATATTTCCTTAAAAGCCTTAACGAGCGGATTGGTTACATCATTTGCGAAACCCCATAAGGCAAATAATGTAGTTACCAACATAAATGGCCCCAGCATACCCTGACCAATTAGAGCAATGCTTCCTTGATTTTCACCCTGCCCTTCTAAAGCAACAGTTTTATCTATCATAAAATATTCCCTGAAATATATTAACCTTCAATTACATGATCAAAATCATAGCTAGGCGCGCTATAGTTTTGATAACAATATCCTTAAGTTTTATGTCTAGAGGTTGCGCGACAATATGGTCTTTACTATCGCGATTCATACGGCCCATAAACTTCCTTAACACGCATTTCCGTATCTGTGTCGTTCAACACAAATACCTGATAACTTGTGCCACCCTTATTCACTCTAATGACAATATGACCTTCAAAACTTGAATAAGCCCGTGTCATCCAGGGGCCAATAGCTACTTTTGTCTCCTCCGCCATATTGGTCGAGAAAATATCACGATCACCCTTCCATATATGCTGCGATACCATTCGATGAAGAACTTCACTTCCAGGGTGATCAGAAGTCCAGGACTGTTGAACAATTACGCGGGGCTGTAATGTACCTAAAAAGTTCGCATTCGTAGCATCTCGATTTCCATGATGATTAAGTGCTAATACATCCACCTCACCGACTACTTTAGCCGTAGGCGTTTCTACATCAAACCACTTGGCAATCCCCGGCTCCTGAAGGCCAGTCATATCTCCTCCCGTAAAATAATCGAAATTTCCATATGACACTTTTATCGCTAGGCTCAAAGGGTTCTCAGTATATTTCCCCTTATTATTCAACAGCACGGCAGGGTCATAAAGACTACTACTTTGTCCTTCTTTTCCTGTCCACAAATTGGCACTGGATTTGATGTTTCGAACTTCAAAATCAGGATATTTATCACTATTGCTTTTTAAAATTATTTGCTCCGCACTCCCCGCCTCTAAAAGCTCCACTTTCATTCCGCGTCGACTCTGTTGAGCTTTCTGAAATTCCAGATAATTTTCGAATGAACCCCCGTGATAGGATTTTAAGTCAACAGGAGAGTTATATTCAGGATAACCCCTATCGATCAGTGTCCTGATGGGCACCTCTTCACCAACTTCAGTAATACCAGTTAGCACATACGAACCAATCTGTGATTTAACCAATCCGGGTCTAACAGTGCCGTAGTGATCGCCATGAAAGTGTGAAATCAGCGCATAATCAATTTGAGCCTGTTCGCCAAGAGGAAAAACCTTCTTGATAAATTTCGCGACCAACTCGCCAGGCGTAACTGACTCGGACGGCCTTTGTGACGAGAGCTTCAATGGATAAGCACGCTCTTCAAACTCCTCCCCATCTAAATCCCCTGCATCAAATAACATTGTTGTGCCGTCAGGAAATATAAAAAATGCAGAATCGCCTCGACCTGTATTGATGTGATAAATATCTAGCATGCCCTCAGACCAGGGTGGAAGAGGACCGCCTGCTGCATAGTCATCTGCATAAGCTGAACAAAAAAACACCATCGAAGTGAAAAACGTGAAAGAAAACCTTAAAACTATTTTGTAAAAATTATTCCAGATGTCCATATTTGGTCCACATTATAATGAAAAATGTTTGTTCAGACGGTGACCAATAAGCCACCGCCTGATATAAATATTAAAATGTGGCACGAACACCAAAGTTGTAGACTGGTCCTTGCTCAAAATAATCACCACTCATTCCAGGCAGTGTATCATAGAAGTAATGATCAGTGCTCGTGATGTTAATAGCATCGACGTAAAACTGTATCATATCATTAAGTTGATATCTTGCTGACAAATCCAACTGTCCTCTATTATTAACAAACTGCGTGTGAGGTGTTCCAGATGGCCAAATGGCATTACGGAATGCCCTGATATATTTACCACGGTAACTATAAGCTGCTCGCATGCCGAACTTATCTTTCTCGTAATATGCTATCAGATTATACGAAATATCCGACTGCCCCTGCAGAGGTTGCTCCAGTTCTACACCGCCCTGAAAAACAGTTCCTTTACTTTCTGTAAGAGTAACATTAGCCAGAACTCCAAAACCATCAAACGGTGCAGGCAAGAAAATAAAGGGCTGTTGATAGCTCAACTCTACCCCATACAATTCACCACCAGTACCATTAACAGGCAACTTGACAGTAAATGTCTGACCACTGACATCTTCGCTGTTGTCATTAATCAAATTCGACCCTTCAATTACTTGCTGTATTTCCGACGACACAATGAAAGACTGCATATCCTTATAAAATGCGGTTATCGAAATTAGGCTTTCTGGAGCGAAATACCATTCCAAGGAAATATCAAACTGATTTGCCCTGAACGGTTTAAGATTTGGATTACCACTACTAGCGGTTAAGGTATTTGTGCTATTAACTGTCAATCCAGAAGACAGTTGTGAAAGCGTTGGTCGAGTAATCGCTTTATTTGCCGCCATTCTCACTACAAAATCGTCTGACATGTCCCACCGAACAGTCAAGCTAGGCAATACATCAGTATATTTGTTCTTCACCGATACTGGTTCGAAATTACTGCCTACTTTCTGATGACCGTCTGAAGTTTGATTAGTATGTGCAACACGCACACCCAAATTAACAGTTAGATGACTGCCATCCAGATCAAAATCCCAGTTAGACTGGACATAACCGCTAGTGATCTTCTCTGACACCGCCCAGCTTGCCCGAAGATCTGGACTGGTCATACTGAATATGCTGTCTGGTAGCAACAATTCACGACCTTTAACAAGATCAGTCACCAGAAAATCAGTAACAACGCCAGCTGGAGCACCAGACATGAAATCATCGACCGGTAGATTTGTAGCGAGATCTGAAAATGGCAAGGGCGGTGTCGGCCTGATCTCTGTTAATCTGGAATTAACTTTTTTACGATCACGATATTCAACGCCACCTTTTAGGCTGGTCAAAGCACTATTTTCCTGCTCCCAAGACAAATCAGCCCTGAGCTTGTAGGCTCTGTCATCCCTGCTCCGTGGCCGGAATCTGAGTTGATTTGGGTTGTAATCATCGGCATTCAGATAATCAAAATCCGCTCCGGAAAATTTAGGCCATTTAGGATCAGTCAGATCGTAACTAAATTGTCCAACATGATTATACAAATAGGTTCGACGTAACTCATCTTCATGAGCTTCAGAATAACCAAATTCAGTGCTAACAACCAACTCGTCACTCAGGTCATATTTACCATCAAACGTGATATGCAATATATTCGAACTGAATTCCTCATCGACACTCTCGGCCCGCTGTGAAACGCCGTCAAATGTGCCTTGGACTGCGTAATCAATAGCACTATTTGTTATCGTAGTTAGAGATAACGGGATAGATGCCGTTCCGCTAAAACCAGGGGCCCCATCTATGGTATGACGCTCACCTGTTTCATCAAATTCCGCATATAGAACATTTAGCATAAGATCAATCCCATCATTAGGTTGGTATTGAAAACCTGCTGTCAAACCCAATCTCTCTCGCTCTTTAATATCAAGACCAACGCGTGGGAGTACTGGAAAAGCTATATTGTTAGACAAAGCCAGCAGCTCATCGGGATCATTAATATCAACACCATTGACATTAACAGTTGGGATCGTCCCTCCAGCCGTCACTTGAGCATTTACAAGTTCATCTAATCCTGCTTTTGAAATTGGTTCCCAGCGGAAACCCTGCTTGGTGTCGTTCCTTATTGTGGATTTTGAGTAAGAAGCAGATGCCAGAAATCCGAATTTCTCGCCCTCACTACGCCACGAATAAAGACCAGAAAGACGCGGAGTTACATCGCCACGACCAAGTGATGCATATTGTCCACCTACAGACACTAGCATCTTGTCTTCATCAAAATCAAGAGGTCTTGGCGTCCGCAGATCTATAGTGCCTGCCAAACCACCCTCAGTCAAATCTGCTGTAGGTGTTTTGGATATTCTGATGCCCGAGAACAGCTCGGAAGCAAACACATTGAAATCGAACTCACGGCCTTCATTGCCCGATGTCGCTGTCATTCCGTTCAATGTTACACGCGTGTATTCAGGAGGAAGCCCCCTGAGACTAACTGTATTACCTTCACCAGTAACTGATCGATTAATTGTAACGCCTGTTATTCTTTGCAATGACTCTGAAACGTTCAGATCTGGGAATTTGCCAATATCCTCAGAGATAATAGCATCCACTACCCCTATAGAATTGCGCTTGACATCAAGCGCCTTTTTTAGACTAGCCCGTGTACCAACTACAACAATTTCCTCGAGTTGTTCAATTTCTTGAGCATCCGATTTTTCCACACCTTTTTCTTGCGCGGAAGTCACCCCTGACAATCCCATCACCAATAGCGAAGAAACCGCCAGCAAACTCGCCCTTCTCGTCATCGTTATTTTTCTCTGAAACATCCAAATATCCTCCCTAAGTTATCTATACGGCAAGTCCTTTACTTACCAAACAAGTATTAAATTTAACAGCCTGACACTAATGAAAAGCCGCCAGGCCTTCTATCTTGGTCGCATCAATAAATTATGACGCTCAACGGTTGTTGCATATATAAAAATTAATTTCAAGTTCTTTTTATATATAGATTTAATTTTTATATATAAAATTATTTCGCCTCAAATGCAATTTTATATTGACAGATATTTTTGATAAGTATATTTCATATGTAAATACTAATTTTATATAACAAAATATATTATTGAAAATATTGTTGAAAATATTGTTGAATAGATCTTGACAGTACTCGACTCCAAAACCATAAAAAATGAGAAATTCATGAAAGCCATAGTATGTAAAAAACCCGGTGAACTGACACTTACGGACGTGCCTAAACCAAATTCGGTAGCTGGAGAAGTGCTCGTTAAAATAGAATGCATAGGTATATGCGGCACAGATCTCCATATATTTAGTGGTAGACAACCATTCGTCGAATATCCTCGCATAATGGGGCATGAATTATCAGCAACAGTGATCTCATCACCTGGAGGTTGTGACCTAAGACCTGGAACACCTGTGATCATCAACCCTTATATTGCCTGTGGGAAGTGTGTTGCATGCCGCAAAAATAAACCGAATTGTTGTTCAGCCATCAACGTTCTTGGTGTTCATCAAAACGGGGGTATGTGCGAATATCTATCAGTACCTGAAACAGCATTGATACATGCCGGGACACTTTCCATTAATCAAGCAGCAATGGTGGAATTTCTTGCTATAGGCGCACACGCCTGCAGTCGTGGAAAAACTGGTCCGGGCGACCGTGTGTTAGTAGTTGGCCTTGGCCCTATAGGGCTCGGAGTCGCCTTATTTGCTCGCCTTGCAGGTGCTGAAGTAACAGTCATGGACAATAACACCGCAAGAGTGACAAAAGCTCAGGATATTTTTGACTTCAAGAATGCTGTTATAGCTTCAAATGAAGTAAGCGCCGAACTCTCGCAACTTACCAACGGTGATTTTTTCGACTTAGTCTTTGATGCGACTGGCAACGCTAAAGCTATAGAAGTTGGTTTTCAATTTGTAGCACATGGAGGCACCACCGTTCTTGTCAGCATAGTCAAAGATAATATTACTTTTTCTGATACTGAATTTCACAAACGCGAGATGTGCATCGTTGGTAGCCGGAATGCTACGCTTGAAGATTTTAAACATGTTATCCAAAATATAGAGAACGGCAATATTCCAACGGATAAATTTTTCACTCACAGTTGTAAACTTGAAGACGTACCTCAAATGCTTCCTGTGTGGGCTGAGGATCCAGACAATGTCATTAAAGCAATTGTCAAAGTGACTTAACTACTACTTCAGAAACAAACCAAAAACTATAATACAAGGACTAGCATTCATGGACAGATCACTTTCTAGTGAGGTTTTATGTCAGTTGCCAAGGGGGCTAGCCCCCCTACCCTATGACCGGTCTGAAACAAGTATTGGCATTGTCCATTTTGGGCCCGGTGGCTTTCACCGGGCGCATCAGGCAGCATATACTGACAGTATTCTTTCCATCGATCCTTCATGGGCGATCTGTGGCGTTTCACTGAGGAGCTCGAATCTAAGAGATGCCATCTCCCGTCAGGATAATCTCTATACACTTGCTATACTGGATGAAAAGACAGAGTACCGTCTAATCGGTGCTATCAAGGAATTGCTGGTGGCCCCCGAAAACCCTGATGCCGTTTTGACCAAGCTGACTGATAAAGATGTTCGCATCGTCACTGCCACGATTACTGAAAAAGGATACTGCCTGACACTTGGTGGTGATCTGGATATGGAGCATCATGATATTATACATGATCTTTCCAATAGTTCTTCACCCCGAACTTTTATCGGCTACATCGTCGAGGGTTTACGCAGACGACGCGAGGCAGGATTTGCACCTTTTATTCCCATCAGCTGTGATAATCTCGCCGAAAACGGCAAACACCTAAAAAAATCGGTCTTGCAATTTGCTAACATAGTTGACCCCAAACTCGCCACTTGGATTGAATCTAAAGTAGCTTTCCCTTGCACAATGGTGGATAGCATCACACCGGCAACAGATGATAGTTTACGAAATCAGGTGAATAGCGACCTAGGGATCACAGACAAATGGCCAATCAGCCGAGAACCATTCACTCAATGGGTGATTGAAGACGTTTTCGCTAATTACCCTGTGCCGCCCTGGGATCAAGTTGGTGTGACTTTCACTCAGGATGTCCGGCCTTATGAGGAAGCCAAGCTACGGTTATTAAACGGATGTCACTCGGCTCTGGCTTATATTGGCACACTCGCTGGCGAAGAGACAGTGGCCGGAGCCATGGCGTTGCCTGAGATTTCCACTTATATAACGCAAATGATGAGGGAAGAAATATGTCCCGGTCTGGGCGCGCCTGATGGCATGGAACTTGAAACCTATTGTCAGGCAATACGGGATCGTTTTACCAACCCGAACATAGAATATCGGCTGTCACAGATTGCTGGCGACAGTTCTCAGAAAATTCCTTTCCGCCTATTGCAGACTATAGAAGACAATTTGAATAAAGGACGATCAATCAAACTACTTTCTCTGGCGGTTGCCGCCTGGATGGGGTTCTGTATCCGAGCCGTGCAGAATAACTTGCCCATTAATGATCCCGTGAAGGATCAAATTCTGGCTATAGCCTGTAATACTACAGGAAATGCAGAACATGACGTATCGCTGTTTCTGGAACTGGAAGAGATGTTCCCAACACAGCTATCGACTAAATTCGGTTTCAAAGAAAGCCTTACTGCCGCCTACGAAGCACTCACCGAGGGAAACCGGCAATCCTTATTGAGCTCACTGACAGGAGAATATGATTGAATATAGAAGATATTAATACTCGACTGGAAAAAGCTCCCATTATTCCTCTCATTCAGGCTGATGACCCGGCCATTGCGGTTCGGACCACCGAAGCTTTGATTGCTGGCGGCCTGACGGTAATTGAGGTAGTACTTCGAACTGAAGCAGCCCTTCATTGCCTTACAGAAATTGCCAAGGCCTGCCCCAAAGCAATCGTCGGCGCAGGGACAGTACTGTCAGAAAAATTAGTCAATGACAGTGCCAGAGCAGGAGCACAATTCATCGTATCGCCCGGACTTGATAAGGACGTCGTAGCAGCTGCCAGACACCATGGACTTCCCATCTATCCCGGCGTTGCCACGGCAAGCGAGGTGCAATTGGCTTGGAACCTGGGATTAAGAACGGTGAAATTCTTTCCAGCTGGCCTGGCGGGCGGACCGAAGATGATCCAGACTCTGAGCTCAGTCTTCAAAGACCTTCACTTCATGCCCACGGGTGGTGTAACGGCAGAAAATCTTGGTGGCTATCTGGACCTGCCCTCGGTAATAGCCTGCGGCGGTAGTTGGTTGACACCCAAGAGCGCAATACTAAGCGGCAACTTTGAAGAAATCACACGATTAGCAAAAGCAGCTATTGCTATCGCCAAAAAGACAAGGAAATAACTATGGCAAAGTTTATAACATTCGGTGAAATCATGCTACGCCTTAAGGCACCCGGCCATGAACGTCTTTTTCAATCTCCCCGACTTGAGGCAACCTTTGGCGGCGGAGAAGCAAATGTTGCCGTTGCCCTTGCCAATTACGGCCTTGAAGTTTCCTTTGTTACTGCCCTGCCAGATAACGACATTGGAGATGCCACCATCCGTGAACTCCGTTCATTTGGTGTTGAAACGTCTCTTATCAAGCGACAGGGTAACCGCGTAGGGATCTATTATCTGGAGGCCGGTGCCAATCAACGCCCCTCCAAGGTCGTCTATGACCGTGATCATTCTTCCATCTGCGAGGCTAAACCCGGCGATTTTGACTGGTCATACATTTTTGAAGGTGCTGAATGGTTTCACATAACTGGCATCACACCGGCATTGAGCCAATCAGCGGCTGCGCTTTCCCTAGAATCGGTTAAAGCTGCCAAGAAAGCGGGGTTGACCGTCTCTTGTGATTTTAATTACCGGGGAAAACTATGGACCTATGGCAAGAGCGCACCTGATGTCATGGCCGAATTGGTCAGCTATGTGGACGTCGGCATCGCCAACGAAGAAGATTGCCAGAAGTCACTTGGCATAACCACAGATGTTAACGTGGAACAGGGTGAACTAGACCTTACCAGATACGAAGCACTCAGCGCCAAAGTCATGGAGAGTTATCCCAACCTCTCTATCCTCGCTATTACTTTACGTGAATCCAGAAGTGCAGACCGGAACGGCTGGTCGGCATGTTTGCGGCATAAAGACGACTTCATACATTCAAGCCAGTATGAAATAACTGATATTATTGACCGCGTAGGCGGTGGCGACAGCTTTGCATCCGCACTCATCTATGGCTTAAGCTCATATGAGAATAAACAAGACGCACTAGAGTTTGCCGTAGCAGCCAGTTGCCTCAAACATTCAATTCCCGGCGATTTTAACAGAGTTAATATCAATGAAGTCAAAAAACTCATGTCAGGTGATGCATCAGGCAGAGTTCAGCGCTAATATAATTTAAGAAAGATATCACACCATGCAACGATCTCAACTGGGCAAGACCGATCTTACAGTTACCACCCTTGGCTACGGTGCGGGACCATTGGGTAACCTTTATCGGGAAGTATCAAACCAACAGGCAACAGATGCACTGGAAACTGCCTGGAACGCCGGCATGCGCTATTTTGATACTGCCCCTTTTTATGGCCTTGGGCTAAGCGAGACACGCGTCGGTGCTTTTCTCTCGTCCAAAAACAAAAATGATTATGTTGTGTCGACCAAGGTTGGCCGCCTCCTGCACCCGGCAGAACCTGCCTCGAAGCGGTATGGCTTTATCAATCCACTACCAAATGATATTACTTATGACTATTCCTATGATGGTGTGATGCGTTCGGTGGAAGCCAGTCTGGAACGACTTGGGATAGACAGAATAGACATTATCCTGATGCATGATATAGGGCGCCTGACCCACGGCAATAATCATGACAAACATTTTTCTGTTGCAATGGAAAGTGGATACCGGGCGATGGATGAACTTCGCAGCTCTGGCGTAGTCAAGGCGATCGGGCTGGGTGTGAATGAGATCGAAGTATGTATGGCTTCAATGGACCACGGATACTGGGACTGTTTTTTATTAGCTGGTCGTTACACTTTGTTGGAACAAGGTGGCATTCAGAATTTCTTGCCTCGGTGTGTCGAAGTGGGATCATCTATAATACTCGGAGGGGCATATAATTCAGGAATTCTAGCTACGGGCACAAGAAAGGGTGGAACAGTCTATTATGACTATGAACCGGCTCCCAAAGAAATCATCTCACGTGTTGCAAGAATTGAAGATATTTGTGAGCAGTACAGCGTAGACATGAAAGCAGCCGCTCTGCAGTTCCCAATGGCGCATCCCGCCGTATCCTGCGTCATCCCAGGTATGGGAAGTCCAAATCGGATAGCCCAGACGATTGACTTGTTTAATGCCCCAATACCAGATGAATTCTGGAGAAACTTAAAGGCAGATGGATTGCTGGATCAAGATTGCCCTATACCTGATATGGACAATACATCAATTCAGAATGTCGGAGAACAAACCTCATGAACATTATTCGTTTACATGACAATGATAACGTTGCGATTGCAAAGAATTCTATTATGAAAGGGCAACCTCTATCCGCTAACATTACCATAATTGCAAAATCCGATATCCCAGCCATGCACAAAATAGCCCTTGAGCCAATAGGTAAAGGCGAGAACATTCGACGCTATAATCAGCTTATTGGAGTTGCAACCCGGTGCATAGAACCAGGAGAGCATGTACATGTTCACAATTGCGGATTATCAAACGTTCAATTTGATAACGGGGACTTCAGAACTGGCTACCCCGCAAAACTTGTCGATCCCGCAAATCAACAAGTTTTCAAAGGATTTCGTCGCAAGAACAGCAAGGCAGGCACCAGAAATTACATCGGTATATTGAGCACAGTGAATTGTTCGGCAACAGTTGCGAGACAAATTGCAAGTGCATTTCAAGGGACGGACATATTAAACGATTACCCCAATGTTGATGGAGTTGTAGCCCTCACCCATACAGGCGGTTGCAGTATGCTAAAAGGTGGGCCTGGTTACATTAACTTGCTAAGAACATTATCCGGTTATGTCCGTCATCCCAATTTCGGCGGCATTTTAATAATAGGCCTGGGCTGCGAGGTTATGCAACTGGGCGGGTTGATGGATGAATGCGGGCTTGATTATACCGATATGATGCGACGGTTGATAATCCAGGAAGAAGGTGGCACAAAAAAA
This sequence comes from Alphaproteobacteria bacterium, assembly GCA_002401695.1. GTDB lineage: Bacteria > Pseudomonadota > Alphaproteobacteria > Micavibrionales > Micavibrionaceae > UBA1672. The sequence goes on along the minus strand of NVTV01000014.1, from coordinate 12,058 downwards.
TCCCTTGAATCTGGCATTAAAGCTGTTCAGGAGATGCTGACAACCGTAAATATCGCCCAACGCGAATTGATCCCCGTGAGCGAAATTACTCTCGCATTACAATGTGGAGGGTCAGACGCCTTTTCCGGCATGACGGCTAACCCCGCGCTTGGATGCGCGGTTGACCATCTGGTCCATCAGGGTGGTACCGCGATTCTTTCGGAAACGCCAGAGATCTACGGGGCTGAACACCTACTGGCAAGCCGCTCTGTGAGCAAGGAGGTCACCAACGCGTTAGCTGAGAAAATTCTCTGGTGGAAAGACTACACGTCCAAATTCGGGGAAAATATTGAAAACAATCCAAGCCCTGGCAACAAAGCCGGTGGGCTGACGACTATTCTGGAGAAATCGTTGGGCGCTGTATCTAAAGGCGGTAGTACCACACTGATGGGGGTTTATGAGTATGCGGAGCCGATCGCATCGAACGGCTTAGTCTTTATGGACAGCCCCGGTTTTGATCCTGTATCCGTAACCGGCCAAGTGGCGTCTGGCGCAACGATTGTCTGTTTTACGACAGGGCGCGGCTCCGCCTTCGGTTTCAAACCGACGCCAACAATTAAGCTTGCCTCCAACACACCGTTGTATCTACGTCAGCTTGATGACATGGATATTAACTGTGGTCGGATCGCAGACGGTGAGGATACTATTGAGACCATGGGAGGCCAGATTTTCGAGAGAATTATCACCATCGCAAGCGGAGAGAAAACCAAGAGTGAAATTCTAGGATACGGTGATAATGAGTATACGCCATGGCATGTGGGGCCGATATTATGACGGATTTCAGACAACTTGAGTTGCATTTTCCACTTTTTAGAGCAGCTGACACATATGCATATTGACGCACATCAACATTTTTGGAGATACCGCGCTAAGGACTATGGCTGGATTTCAAATTGCATGGACGTACTTAAAGACGATTTTCTTCCACCCGATTTGATACCTCACCTTGAGAAAGCCGATATTAATAGTTGTGTGGCCGTTCAGGCCCGTCAGAGCGATGAAGAAACCCGTTGGCTCATAGGGCTAGCTGAGGAATACAACATTATCTGTGGCGTAGTTGGCTGGATTGATCTTTGTTCTCCGGATCTTGTTTCCAGATTGAAGTCTTACGAAGGATCAACCTGGCTAAGGGGCTTTCGGCATGTCCTGCAGGATGAAAAGGATGATCGTTTCATGATGCGCTCCTCATTTCTGGAAGGCGTAACGCTACTGGGAAATGCGGGTTACACCTATGACATTCTTGTTTTCTCCAGACAACTACCCGTAGTACTCGAATTTCTAGAAGCACTACCAGAAATGCCTCTTGTTATTGATCATATAGCCAAACCAGAAATTAGTGGAAACAATAAGCAATCATGGGCTGACGACTTAGAAGAAGTTGCAAAATTCCCCTATGTCTTATGCAAAATTTCAGGCTTAGTAAGCAAGTCTGATTGGGATGCTAATATATTAAACCAATATTTAGAACACGTTCTTCACTGTTTCGGTCCAACACGTATAATGTTTGGTTCAGACTGGCCTGTATGTAATTTAGCAGCCAACTACCAGCAAGTGTATGATCTAGTGCATCAATTCGTTGTAAATAATGCGCCTACATATCTGGATGATATTTTTGGAGGGAATGCTGCACGGTTTTATGGTATCCGCTAGTATATAAGTTCTCCTACGTAACATAATCATTTTTTGGGACTGTAGCCCATCGCCCTGGAAATTTCCTCCACCGCCGTTCCTAACCGATCAATGGCGTCATCGATATCTATCCTCTGAGAACCATCGATGCGCTCTAAGAAGGGGACTGTAAGTGCTGCAACTACTTCGCCCATATGATTAAATACAGGAAATCCAATATCCTTGACCCCATGTGTTATCGCACTGTCCATGCATTCAAATCCGTTTTCCTTTACCTTATCCAAAATATCCTTAAGAGCAGCCTTCTTGATAGATCTCCGCACAGTTGCTGGACATTCGGAAAGCATAAATTTTCGTGCTGTATCATCCGAAAATGCAAGTATGACATGACCCGAGCAACTCTGAAGGAGTTGTACTTCAACACCGAGTCTAACATTAAAGCCTGAGGGGCCAGGGCTTTCTTTTTGCGCTATTACCATACACTTCCCATCATGATAAACCGTCATATGGCAAGATTGTCTTAACTCTCGTACCAGCGACTGCATAACGGGAATAGCAGCCCCAGTAAGCTTGCTTATCGGCACATTCCTGTGCGCAATATCAAACATCTTTAGCGTCAGGCTATATTCCTCCGAAGCCGTGTCAAAATTTAGATAGCCTCTTTGCTCAAGCACCACGACCATTCGAAATAATTCACCGACTGATCGTTTAAGACCTTGAGAGATTTCAGACATCGTCAATCCATGAGTTTGATCAGTCATATACTCAATAATATCAATGCCTTTCTCAAGGGCTGGTGCTGTATATTTCTTTCGTTTATCCACACCCTTATCAAGCATTTCTTTTCATCCATTCATTTATGTTCAAATTTAGCAATATACCATAGATTGCCATCCCTCCATGTCAGATATAAAGTATATTTTTATATATGCAATACTAGGAACTATTCCTCTAACTGTCAACATTGCATCACCCTTTCTCGTTGATGGGGATATGGGCCATGTCCGGCGCTTTGCGTGCTGCCTTTAACGCTAGGATTACTTTTTCCTTTGCCGCTAAACCATTCCTTGGAACGATGTTCCTGTCCGATATTATCAAGCTCTTTTATGGCTTTGTTGATCCCTTTATCCTGAGCAACACCAGTCGTTATCAGAAGAGTAAATATACCAATTATCAAAAGTACTTTATTCATATTCTGCATCCTTCGTAATATCAAAATGGGTTATGATCAGACCAAGCGGGTTTACCTGCAGCCGGGCGGCAGTTGTCGGGGGTTCGACCGCATAGGTAAATATCCCGGTAAAATGTGAAGTGGATATAAAAGCGCCGTTAGCGGCAAAGATACTTTCCGACCATCTGAACTGCTTTGTGCGCTCTGACAAAGAAACAACATTTTCTATCGTCACTGACCGGGTTCTCTCGCCCAAATCCGCAAAGGGATCTGCTGTTTGGGCAATGATGTTCATTTTGGTCTGGGCCTCTACAGATAGATAATTATAAACACTAAGCCAATTTTGTTTGGCGACCACCGGATCAAGGGGTAAACTTCTCATATTAGAGACAATATGGGAGAGAAAATATTGGATCATCGCCTTATCCGGACTTGAACTTCCCTGTTCCAAAGGACTGACAGATATGACCTCCCCGCGCTCGGCCACCTTGATGATATAGGGCTGAATGGTGGAACGGCCGGATATGATAACCAGCATAACAATCACCAGGGTGAGTAAACCTGCCAGAACAAGGGCCATAAGACGCCAATTGCGGGCCTGAAGTCGGTAGCTTCCCATCCGTTCATCCCACATATTGGCCGCTTTCTGGTATGGGGTCATAGGGGAATCGCCTGGTGACGTGGGAAAGCCTTGGGTTTTTATCAGTTCCGTCATTGATCATCATCCTTGGTTATATTTTCTGTTGGTGACGTGAGGGGCGTATGTGATGAAGCGGCAGTCTGATATCGTCACAGATAAACTCAGGTCTTACCGAGCTGCCATGAAAGACCTGGGTTGCCAAAACAAGCAAGAAGCTGGAGGTCGATTAAACAATCGGGCTGAGAATAGTCACCTGCCTTTCCGACGACGGGAATATGCCATGCAGGGCTTTAGAAAAGAAGAAACCCTTCAAAAATTCACCTCAACTCATGCGCAAATATACAACCATTTTAACGGAGAACGGTACCTCGTAAACAGACAAACATTTAAAGAATTTCGTTCAGAATCTATGACTGAATGGCCTTGGCGATGATGCCAAGCTAGGCTCAGCTGGGCTTATAATGGCTATCGTTGGAGGCGCGCTCATGCCTGTGGCTATGGGCGCGATGATTGATGCTGGCCCACTAATTGAAGGCATGCCCGCTATCAAAAGTTCATTTTTTCTACCAATTATTTGCTTTGCAGTTATTGCACTCTACGGATTCAGAGCCAGCAAAAGACGCGCGCACGAAATCTCTTGTAACTAAATTTCGGATATTACCAATAGCCGGGATTTAGTAGGCACATATAAGCGACTATTTTGTTTATTTGTTAATGATTTGTTAATCTATTGTATTGTATATATAAAAACACTTTTTATATATACTTACATATTAGTAAGGTAGTTCGTTAAATATTTCGGCAGAAATAGATATCTGGCTGGAAGGGACAAACTTCTTCGGGAAGTGATTTGGGGCTTGGGTTTGCCAATACCATTCAGAGAAACAAGAGGATCCACATATGCACTATAAGAAACATTATCTTAGAATATTAGCCGTCTGCGGGCTAGTATCGCTTGGGACGATAGCGGCGTGGGCCTCTTACTGGACAGTTCCAATCGACTATTACAACGACTGGTCGTACATCAGGTATACTCTGGACGATAGCTCCAACCTTTATAATAGAGGTACTGGTCCAACAACGGCGATTGAGCACGAAAACGGACCTTTGGTTTTTTTTGACGGGGATCGGGGATATGTAACCCAATACGGATTAGATAATGAGATCGGTCAATACCCAACTTATTCAACTATGGACTGGACAGTAACCTCTTTTCCAAGTGGCGGGGACGAAATGGTAGCCAGCCTTTCATTATGGGTCCAACCGCAAATAGCGGATAGAAAAGAGATCATCGCCTCGCGCGGGAAGGGTTCTGATGATTTAGGATTTACCTTGTTTAAAACCGGCGAGGATGGCTTAAATTTAAACATACTGACCCTCCGAAATACTTCCCAGGTAATATCTGTTCAGGCGAATGGTGATGGTCGAACGAAATTATTTACTGACAATGAATGGACCAACATTATCATCACTCAGGCCATTGAATTTGCCGATAATAAGAGTGGCCCGTATATAGCGATATATGTGAATGGTTATTTGCGTGGCCAGTCATCGGCCTCTATAGACGACGAGACTTTCAGCCAGTGGAGCGGAATACTTGCTGATTACGAAAATTTTACTGAAAGTACTGAGAGCAGGATTGCGAGTCCGGGCACGGGTGTTATGGTAAATACGTGCGACTCTACCGCAGTGTTAATTCCTAACCCTTTATCTTGCCTAAAATATTCTGAACGCGACATTAACGACTTGAATCTATTGGATGGCGAATACTATCCATATTTTTATGGTGAGATATCTGATTTCCGTTGGTATCCGGGTATAAATCTGGTTTGCGCGGCAAAAACAAAAGACACCTATCAAGCCGATAACAAAAGTTTACCTTTGGGGCAATTGTGTGACATCACAAGTGATGTAAATTCAATTGCTAATGATCGTCTGGAGCAGATGAACGTGCTCGCCCGTCTGCCGTATAGAGTTGACGCTGAGGATAAGAATTGGCAGGGGCTTGGTGAAACGGCGACCTTGAGTAGCTCCGTCAGTCCGTTTACCTACGTCTCCGATGCCCTGAGGCAATCTGTGGCATATATGAACAGTTCAGGTGGCGAGAAATATACACTCCCTGAAAACTACAGCTACAACACAGGTCTCAGTTTTTGGTTGAAATTCAATACCTTGCCAACTTCGGACGTGACGCTTTTGGCAAACGACATCGATTTATTTGATTATGATATAGGTCTTACTTCTGGTTCGGAGATTTCTGTAACTTATACCGGAATAGATGACACAGTTTATACAAGTCCGCTTGATATTGAGACAGACACCTGGCACCATTTTGCCGTGACATTTGATGGTCCGCGGGCCAACCTGTCTGATACCGACCAAACCGAGATATTGATTTATTTTGATGGGGCCTTGGTTAGCCATAGCACCGATCAGTATATAAATACGGTTGATTCAGCTGATTTTCAGGTCGGGGCAGGGAGAAAGATTGACGCCCCGGATGCTTATATAAGTGATGTACTGGTAACGAACAGCCCTATAACCTTGCCTCAGGTCAGGAGGCTGGCGTCCCGTTTCCCTGGTGGTGGCTATGCGCCAGCCTACAATAAAACATCAATGTTGGCGAGTTTCGAAAAACAATCGATGGCAAGTGCTGGGTATACAGCACAAGTCAAAACGACTTTCGAAACACCGCGGCCACCTTATTTATATGATTCTGTTGAGTTTTCTTTCAAATATGATTGGAGCAAAGCAGCTACGGAGTGGGATGGGTTTGACGGGGACACTTCCAGTGACGACTGCAAATACGTTCTTGGCGGGTTCGCGTATCTCGGGAACACGATGCCAGGGTGGGAGGTCGCTGATTCCCGAGCTGTGGCGATTTGTTTTACGCCTGCCAAAATTGGTAACAATGTTAATCCGTTTACGCTCCTCATGCAGTATACGAGATATGACGAGCAACCATTTTATCTACCCTTTTTTGATCCTTTGATACCCGCCGAAGTGCTGAGTGCCTTGAAAAACTATGGTACTAGCGAAATAACTAACATAGTAACGGATATCACGCTGAATATCGGTCGTTATAACACGATTGTGACGGTTAAGACCACAGCACCGGACTATTTCAACGAGACACCGGAATTTGTCGAGTTCTTCTTGTCTGGCCCCTATGGGCTTACCGGGAAATTCTTGGCTCCGAGACTAATTCTGCCGTTGTCGGACGGTGCGCTTCCGATTGATAATGAGAACGCCTTTCTATTTTACAATACGAATTCAGCTACTTGGTCTGGGGATCTCTATTACGTGGATCAGAAAAAGCTGATTGATGATATCGACATCAATGCAGCAAAAGATAGATAGGCGAAAGAGTGCGACAGTCTGTTATTGGATGGTGGCATTCGTTTGCAGGCAAGAAATTGAACCATCGAGCTAAAGCACTATTGATATGGTTTTACGAAGTTAATCTAACAGGAGATATATAATGTTGTTTTCAAAAATGTTTCAGGCTGTTTTGCTTGTGCTCGCATCGCCGTCTGCTTGGGCTGACGATAAGGCCTGCACTGCAGCTAACGGCGTGAAATATAACCCCTGGGAGATTTTTGATTCAAATTATGCCTGCTATCAGGCATCATCAAATTTTTCATCTTCGTCGTGCCCTGCGGTTGGGACTGTATGCTCAAATCATGCCTTGATGAAGCTCGCAGATTATGAAAGCGAAGATTACCAAGATCTTTTGTTTACGCCACATAGGGGGCTTTGGGGCAGCACATACGGCTCCCTTGATCCGACTTATGACTCCGCTTCAGAAGTGCCCGGGCAAAACACGATTGCTGCGTTTAATTTGGTGAAGTCTTTTACCGATAACTATCCCAAAAATAAAGAGGGGAAGAATTATGGTGCATTTCTTCGCGGTAAAATTATTGAGATCGATGCAACCTCATTTGGTGATGACGTCAGCACCGCGGCAGGAATAATCAGCCACTATTTGACAACGGACAATACCGATACAGGGTCCATAAATCAGTATCTTGTTGATATGACTAGTGACGATATTAATTCCGCCGGCGATCTTGAAAAACGAGATTTTTCATCTTCGACTACAAAACTGAGTGAAATGCTGACTGCCAATGTTACTTCGGAAGCATTTGTTGACAGCGGCGATCCAAATAATGGGCTAATCGCTCTAATTGATACCAAATCAAGGCGCGGTGATCTTCAATGCCAAGTGTTCGATATAGAGTCCACTAACAGCAGTTATGGAACCTATAATTGTAAGTATAACGAGGACCCTGACAAGACAACAGTGAAGAATGACACAGACTTGCTGGTTGCCAATGAAATTTATGATGCGGGTGGTGATAAAAATTTGGTTATAAAAACGTCTGCTTCATACCAGGAAATAACGAATACTTTTTCCGCAGATGAGATAACAAAATTTATGTGGCAGCCTCATCCGGCCGAGACGATTGAGAAATATGTGCAATATATTCACGATTGGCTTGTAAATGTTCCCCGCAGCGTAGCTGCTTGGGAGATGAATATATACTATGAAGGTGACCAAACGAACCAGATGTTCTGTGTCACGGGCTATAATTCTGCTGCAAGTGATGATTTTCCCTATGGCCAAATAACTGTGCAAAATGTGTCCTCCATGAATGATGACACTGGATGTTTAAATGGGCCCTACATAAATATGCTCGACTATTTGCGGGTCAATACCGGAAATCCAGACTATTTCGGATTTACGAAGGAGCAGAAGGCCGAGGTGCTGATAAGTGGAAACAGGGCCAATTTGTGGATTATTTCGACCTCTGCATCAATTGGAACATCTGATCGCTACTATCGTTGGCAAGCCCTCGGCGGCGACCCGGAATACAACATGAGTGATCCGGTGCGGTATCTTTCATATCCTTACGTAGCCTATCAGATATTTACCAGCGATCGAATGGAGGCCGTTCGGCAAGCAATTGAAAGTGGCTTGTTTGTAAAATACGGCGGTCCTGACTAACGAGCTTAGATGATACCGCTGCGACTGAAAATAGTGGAGACCAACCAAAATTTTAGGCGCAGAAGAAGGGGCAAACACCAAAGAATAACGCCCATTCACATTAACAATACACCATCTTAACAAAGGAGCTATAAAATGAATTTCAAGAACTTCAAAAAATCCAGCATGATAATACTGGCTGGAACCCTATGTTTCGCGATAGCCGGACAAAGTGCTATTGCCCAAGATACATCAGCAACAACAACGACATATTCGTGCGGCGCGGGTTCCTACAGCTTTTCAATATAGCGATGATGGGTTTTCTGGTTCATTTGTGTACGGCTGCACTAGCGACGATTTCTATTTAGAGTATTGCTATAGGTTTAGTCCCAAATCTGATTTGGGGTCCGCTTTGCCCTCTACAGGCGGGATTCTGTTGGAATTTCCATTCAATCTATCAGGTGAACAATATGAAGAATCGTCTGATGGTAGCGTCCAGCTATTTGGAGTGTACGCCAAAAGTAGTTCCAGCCTCGTGTTGGAGGATGGTGACGTGCAGAGGGTTAGGGTTTCAGCGTTGAGCGAGGCGGCCGCCGGCTACGAGCAATATGTAGTGATAAAAACACCCTACCTGGCGGATGACGTGGCAACCCTTATGGGCACCAACATAGGCAGTTTTTTGTTCATGCCGGTCATCGAATCAACCGCTTTCGACGATAATATTCAATTGATTTGCGACTATATTGATGATTGGCAGAGCAAATACGGTACAAGCATTCTGGCATTTGAGACAAACTTCACAACCACTGATGATGCCATGCTGATGCCGTTTGTCAGATATGACGTCGACTTTGAAAATGTGTTGGGTTACATCAAATATGTGTCTGCCAAGCGCGGCGGCTTTTACGCCCTTGATCCGGACGGTCGAAAGGGCTTGGCGGAAACCTCAGCGGATTGGGGAATGCCGGATGTAACCACGGATTTCCGGGGAGATCCTGTTGCACTGTTGGTAAATGATGCGTCAGGTTACGCTGAATCTATGGTGGTCACAACTAGCCGACCTGATGTCTTGCTAAATGTAAAGGCGGAATATAGCAATGAGCTATAGTTCCCTTGCCCTGGTCCGATTAACCGAGGTGGCTTTTCAGACACGCGGGGTTGGGCTATTTTGGATGACTGAACGCGGGCATAATTAGGGCAATGGAACAACCAGAATTTAACTAACTTCGATCACGACCGTTGAGACTGAAAGTCGTGAAGGAGAAACAAATTAGTTTAGGCAGATGAGAAAGAGGTAGACGCCAAAACTTCGTACATTTTACTTTAACAACACCTCAACTGAAAAAAGGAAAGACAAAATGAAATTCAAGAACTTCAAAAAAACCAGTATGTTGATACTGGCCGGAACCCTAAATTTCGCGATGGCAGGACAAAGTGCTCTTGCTGCAGATACGTCAACAGCTAAATATTCATGCGGTTCGGGTTATCTTTCGAGCTTTACCTTCGACCGCACTTCGTCGGCCGTGACAATTTGGGTTGTCCTCGATAACTCGATTGAAGATCCTACATCTGGGCAGACATTTTATGAGACCGACGCAGGCAGCTCCGCTATCAAAATAGTGAACGACAGTTCGTCATGGGTACTTCAATCTATGATTTCGGAACTACAGGCGGCCTACCTATCGGGTAGCGTGACAAAGATTCTTTCAAGCTCAACTAGCTGCGATACGACATACAAACATTACCGAATCACAACATGTAGCGCTTCATCTGATGCCAACTGCGGGGGGTCATGATTGGTTAGTTGACTTTTCCGGTGAAACAAACTCTCTACCTGAATTGCTCCTTATGTATCCAATAAATGTTAATATATGCCCGGTCTGGTGCAGTTACCATGCACCAGATCGGGAAGATGTTCGCCGTTTGCCCCTTGTGGTTTGACCACTTATCTAGATTGGCGACCCCTCTCTTTCTTTAAACTCTAACAGCTGGTTTGGGCACTTGACCCTGGAGCATAAGAAAGAGATATTGATTATGTCATATAGAATGAATTTTGTCGGCCTTGATGTCGGCAAGTTTGAAATTTTTGTATTCTGCAGTGTAAATGCTGCAAAATTTTTTGTTGCCAATACACCGTTAGGCCACCTTGAACTGCTCCGTAGACTAGACCCACCTATGGACTGGATCTGTCACGTTTAGTTTCGTCCTTATTCTCATTTAAGCAGTTTTTCTTTCGAAGGCCAATGGGTTTTTCCAACCTAATGCTGAATGTTTTCGGCGTGGATTATAGAAGCCATTGATATATTCAGAAATAGCTTATTATGCTTTGATCGTTTTGGAAGAATGTCTCAACTGCCGCATTATCGTAACAATTTCCTTTACCACTCATTGATATTTTGAACCCATGCTGACGTAAACGCTTTTGATAATCGTGTGAACAAATCGAATGCCCCTATCACTATGATGGATGCAGCCTATAGGCGGTTTACGCAAGTGTATCGTCATGTTTAATGCACGGATGGCAAGGTCGCATTTCATCCGTTTGCTCACCGCCCACCCAAACACTCGACGTGAATAAAAATCAAAAACCACAGCAAGATACAACCATCCTTCACGGGTCCAGATATAACTGATATCTACAGCCCATTTCTGGTTAGGTCTGTCCGCTGTAAAATCATGGTACACCAAATTGGGTACAATGTTGAACTTGTGATTACTGTTGGTCGTTACTTTATGCTTTCGGGTCCTAATCGCAGATACACTATTTTCTCGCATCAGGCGGCCAGCAGCACCATGTTGTTACGTTAAAGCTGGCTGATCGTCCGGATTTTGTAGGCTCTGCAATCCTCGTGCGCTAACATTCATAATCTGACAAAGATGGGAATCAGGCAATGCTCCGATATTTTCTTCGATGAACCTGACCCCCAAGTTTCTATCACATTTTCGTAGAGTGCTTTGTAAATATATGGGTGAGTCAGTTATAAATTCTTATTGACGAACCAATCATATAGTCGGGTAAGTCTGCACCTATGAGGTGCATGGGTAATACCCCCTCTAAATAAAGGTACTCAGAAGTAGAATTTTCTCGTACAAATACACAAGATTTTACTTGAAAAAGTCACGCTACTCAGACAGTCAGATCATTAGTATTTTAAAACAGGCCGAAGCCGGTACGCCGGTGACGGAACTTTGCCGGGAGCACGGCATGAGCAGTGCGGCCTTCTACAAATGGCGCGCCAAATACGGCGGCATGGACGCATCGCTCATGACCCGGATGAAGGAACTGGAAGCTGAGAATGCACGCCTGAAGAAGATGTATGCCGATGTCCAGCTCCAGAATGATGTCATCAAGGAAGCCATGGCAAAAAAGTGGTAAGGCCGTCCCGGCGTCGCGCGATGGCAAAAGTTGCTGTCGGCGCGGGACGGCTGAGCATTCGATCGGCGTGTATAGCTATGACGCAAGCTGTATGAGGTCCGGGCTTTCCCTTCCCTATCAAACTTCAGCTTTTCATCATTAAGAATGCCATTCAGCATTTTCTTGTAATTACTTGGAAACAGAATGTCTGTTGGCCCGGGATATTCATCAGCATCG
>NVTV01000034.1 GCA_002401695.1 Alphaproteobacteria bacterium | reverse complement strand
TCTTGATGGCAATATCCGCTGATACCCACGGGTTGCCTGCACCGTCCAATACACGCCCCCCACGGATGACAATATCATAATCCGCAGCACTGGCTGATATAGAAAGCACCAATGGGAATATTAACAAAACGATTGTTTTCCATAGATTATACATATACGTCCTCCTGTCTCTTAACGGCTTTTTGTGGTGATCGGTTTACCCGGGAATAAGATGTCAGAACCTTATTCTATCAGTCACGCAAGCTATGTCCTACTTTGAGCCTTCACTGTCGCACTTGGGAGTGGAATCCACCCTTCACCTTCTCCATCAACGGCACGCCAGAGATACATAGATTTTCCGCCAATCTTGACGAATACTTCGTCTAGAAACCATTCTGCATAGGGTTGAGGCCTCCGTTTCTTGATGCGCCTGGCATATTCTTTTCCGAACTTATGAGCCCATCGACGAACAGTCTCATAGCTGAAATCAATGCCACGCTCAGCCAATAATTCCTCTACATCCCGGTAGCTCATTGTAAATCGAAAATAAAGCCATATGGCCTGTTTGATGATGTCAGGATGGAAGCGATGACGGTGATAGGAGGTTTTTTTCATGAAAATCACATAGCATAAATTTTGGAAAAAGTTAACGTGTCAAACCCTCCCCCACAAGTTCAGCAATTTTTCCCTTACTCAAAATGACCTTAGGGGCTTCGGCAACGATAGTGGCAATGTCATTATTTAAAACAGCCCACCCAATAGCATCTGAATTATCATTTGAGTTTGAAAGCACCACAACACCACGATTATTTTTCTGGTCGAACCCTGTAAAAGTCCGGTAACCGCCCGTACCCCCATTGTGCCAAACCACTGTTTTATCGGAGTCACTCTTTGTAACCCAATGGAGTCCGATCTCCATTCCGAGTACTCCAAAGGAATGCCGTGTTTTATGGCTAAATTCGAGTGCCGGAGTTAGGGGCGTCTTATTTCTTCCCATATTAGCCGACAAATAAAGCATCATGTCATGAATATTTGACCGCAACGCCCCAGCTCCGGCCAAAGTTGGCAAATCCCAATAGGGCGTTGGCTCACCTGCGGCATCATGCCCTGTCGTGAAACGGGGCTTCTGCTGGTCAGATATCGTAATGGACGTATCATGCATCCCAAGAGGCGTTAAAATACGCTGTTTGACTGTTTCCTCATAAGACAATCCTGCCTTTAGGGCCATTATATGCCCCAATAAACCGGCACCAAGGTTTGAATAAGCAGCCACATCACCTATGGTTCGGGTCAACTTATGGGCCGACAAATAATCATACATATTTTGCACTGTATAATCGGCATAAGGATTAGTCATATCTTTAGGAGTAAAATTTTCTGGCATCCTTGGTAAGGCTGAGGTATGGGTTGCAAGGTTTAGAAGTGTTATTTTCTTGCCCTCATATGTTGGTAACGTGACCCCTTCCGGCAAATACATCTCCGCTGGGTCATCCAACTTCACTTCACCTTTTAAAACCATATCGGCCAGCAAAATACCGGTGAATGTTTTTGTGATGGAACCAATTTCAAAAAGGCTTTGTTCATTTGGAGCAGCGCCGTTTGGTTTACTCACCTGCCCTGCACTAATAATATACTTCCGATCATTATCGATAATGCCGACAATCACGCCAACCGCATCACCGTGGGTGACCCGTGATTTCAATGCCGCTGATATTTTATCGATATCAAGTGTATCTGCCTCTGCATAAGAATTTGTCGGCAGCAAAACCGCGATACTCATCAATAATGTTTTGAAGATTTTTTTCATTTTGTCTCGCCAATAATTTTATTTCGAATAAATCATGTTGTGTTTTTTTATGACAGAACCTTGCCCCCTCATAAAGGGGACAAGGATAATATTATTATAAGACAACTTATCAGAAATTTACCGAGACAGAAGCCCCAATGGTTCTGGGCTTGACAATGCTTCCCTGCGCACTAATTTGCGAACCTAACATTGAAGCCGTTCCAGCATCAAATGCATAATTATTAAACAGATTTGTAGCATATAGATTCAGGGTAAATCGTCCGCTGGTGAAGCTTGCATTTATATCAGCCAATACGTAGTCTTCGATGGGAAACTGAGCTATATTGAAACCAACATTCTGGCCAAATTCGTCACTAAAGCCACCCAGGTATCCCGTATTATAATTACCAACGTAACGCAGACCAAAGCCCAAAGCAGCATCAATATCACCAATGGTATAGTCATAATCTGCCCTGAATGATGCCGTCCAATCTGGAAGGTTACGGGTTTTTTCACCTTTCAATGCCCCTATCTTAAGACTATCTCCATCTAAGGTGCTTTTTGTATAGGCCACCGTTGCAAGAACCCGAAGCTGATCTGTCAGTTGAGCATTGAATGTTCCTTCAAAGCCATTGGAGGAAACTCCCGCATCGCTGTTGCCGCCAGTTCCCAAGCCATTAATTGTCACTTTGGCCTGAAAATCACTCCAGTCAATGATCCAATAAGCAACATCAAAGGTAAATTTACCATCCATTGCACTACCTTTGGCACCAACTTCATAACTCCATAAGCTATCAGAATCGACCACTGAGGCAGCCGCGAGACCTGTGTTAATATCGAGAATAGGTATATTACTATAGGCTGGCCTGAAACCACTGGCAGCGCGGGCATAAAGGGATAAATTATCCCCTACCCGCCAGCGGGCATTAAAAAGATAAGTTGTAACTTTGTCAGATACGAATGTTTCTGCATCAAGCGCCCCAACAAGTAGACCCGTAAAGTCAAAAGTAGCTGCCAATGAGTTATCACTATAACGAATACCTGCTGTGACATCGAAATCAGGTGTCACATAATATGTTGCATTTGCAAAGGCCGCTTTTTCTTCATATTTAGAGGGAAAACTCACATCGATTAAATTTATGTCACCCGGTTGAGCTTTGATATCCTGCGAATTTTTAGTATCCTCATTGGCATAAAATAATCCAATCTGCCATTCAAATGTATCATTATTTGGCGAAGCCAAGCGCAATTCCTGAAGAAATTTCTCCGATTCTACGTTAAAGATAGTTGGGATTGCAGTTGTTGTCCCCGGTGGTAGTCCAAAAATAAAATCAATCAACTCACCAGCTTCGGCCACTTGATCTATGTTAGTGGGATTGGAATATTTAGCATATCCGGTTACTGAGGTGAATTCAGCCCAGTCAAAGTCGTATTTGAAAGTCATTGCCGCATTTTGATACTCTAAACCAATTGTTCCGGGATCATTGCTCGCAAAGCCGTATTTGCCATTCGAAGGCTTTAATACAGGATTAGCCGGATCAATTGGATCAGTAGGATTAACAGGGATGAAATTAAGAAGACTATTACCTGAAATCGTTGTATTTTGATACAGCCCGGAAAATTTAAGGCTGGCGGCTTCAGATAATTTAACCAGAACATTGGCACTAAACCCATATATTTCAGCAACGTTATAATCATCGTCAATAACTTCAAGTGTGGCAGGGTCCAGCCTGTCAATAAAGCCCGCCTCATCATTATAAAATCCACTTAGCGTGATGCCTATTTTATCCTTAACTAGCGGTGCACTGACCATGCCGCGATATAACTGGCTAATACCGCCTTCTTTTATTGATGATATATCTGCGGAAAAACTTCCGCGCATTTCTTCAAGGGCTGGGTCTTTGGAAATATATCTAATCACCCCGCCCATGGCCCCTGCACCATACAAGGTGCCCTGAGGCCCCTTTACCAGCTCCACCCGTTCCAGATCACCCAGCAACCCATCAAGTATTAACGCGTTACCAAAAGCAAATGGTGATGATGATGTTAAGGGCATATCATCAACATATATTGCCGTAACCGGAATGGAGCCCTCTTGGCTAACACCTCTGAAAGTAATGTTACCCTGCCCGGCGGCCCCGCCAGTGTTGAAGTTCACCCCCGGCGTATAATCAATGATATCTTCAAGTGATGTGAGACCCTTAACGACAAAATCATCAGGATTAACCGACGCTATTGACATGGCCACATCCTGTAACTTCTGAGAACGACGGGATGCCGTAACAATTACCTCATCCAAATAAACCGCTTCATCGTCTACGTTGTCATCTTCAACATAGACACCAAGTCCTGCCTCATATTCGTCATTGGATGCGAGACCAATTTTTTGGAACCCTGCCCGCTCGGAAATAACATAAACACCGCTATTCTTGCGCCAATAACTTAAATTGGTATTGGATAGGATCAGACTCAGAGCCTCACCAATGTCCATGTCACCACGCAATGCTTCAACATATTTTTTAGAAGAGGTCACACCGCCTTCAAACATTAATTGGACCCCAGACTGGCGTGCCAAATCCATCAATGAACCGTCAAGATTTTGGGAGGCTATATTAAATGCATGGCGACTTTCATCCGCAAAGTCCGAGCTGTCGTCCGCCATAGATGTACTGGCCATAATTGCTAATGAAGACACGCAAATTAACAGACTTTTTTTAATTTTATTTGATCTTCCCTGCATACTATATTTCATATGATTTTCCTCTCCTGTATCATCAGAACCTATCGTTTTTCGACAGGCATACTGAGTACACGTTTCAGCCTGCAGGAGAGTGACAAAAAAATTATAATTCGTGATTATTTTCTTCTTTCTTAACCCTTATCAATATTAATTTATTATTATTTATCAATACCTTAATCGGGAGTATATCGGTAAGACCTTCAAGCATTTTTTCGGGTTCTTTCACATCAAAGATACCGCTTACCTTTAACAAAAATAGACTATCATCACCGACCATAATCGACATGGGAGAATAACGGTTCATCTCTAAAACAACCTCCCCTAATGACGCATCAAAAAATTCTAGCCGCCCCTTTTGCCAGGCTTGTATTTTCTGAATATCAAAGATTTTTACTTCCGACATATCGCCTTGTTTATTATAACTCATCTGCTGTCCAACAAGTAATTTTGGGCCGATGGCTTTTGAAGTTTTTATGACATCCTCCGCACGGGCAACTTGAACAATACCTTCTATGACAGAAACGGTTACCTTTTCACCGTCATTAAATACATTAAACCGCGTGCCAATCGCTCTGGCCCTACCCTTACCCGACAGGACATCGAAAGGACGGTCGGGATCATGAACAACATCAAACGTCGCCTCCCCCCGTAATAAATGTAATTCCCGGTTCTCAGCCGTAAAATTCAAAGAAATATGGGTATCCGTATTCATCTGAACCCGTGACCCGTCTGAAAGCGTATAAACTGTTTGCTCGCCAATTCCCGTTTGATAATGCGTTGTTCTATCCGGTGTACCGTTACTGTAGAATACAATAAAAGGGAGTATGACTATTGCTAGGCAAGCGGCAACGACACTATATACCCAACGGAATTCCTTTTGAGATACGGGAGGCTCTGTAATGGTATCACCTTCACTTTTTTCAGGCACATCCTCGCCAAGTAAAGCCATAATTTCAGAAGAATTCTCAAGATTTTTACTCAATGCCCAGGCATCAAAACAAGCATCCAGTTTATTTGGATTTTCGGGGTCTTCGTTCAACCATTCACGGTAGGCTTTCGTCTCAGAAACGGACAAATCCTTACCCAAAGCGCCTTCTTGCAAACGTGCCATCCACTCTGCTTCTGTCAAAACCAGGTCCACATCCTCTAGGGTGGGTTTTTTCGCCATCACTTACCCTCCAATCGTGTTTTAATTACAGAAATAGCCTGCGCAACATATCGCAACACTGTTCGT
>NVTV01000033.1 GCA_002401695.1 Alphaproteobacteria bacterium | reverse complement strand
AGGGGCATGGTACCAACAAAAAAGGCAGCTAACTCAAAGAGTTAACTGCCTTCTATTTGGTTGCGGGGGTAGGATTTGAACCTACGACCTTCAGGTTATGAGCCTGATATGTATACATTTAACTCATTGAAATATAGAGATATTATTTTATTTTATTCAAAAGTGGGATAGAAACTGGGATAGCCATACTATATAAATGAGCCATTTTAAGGCCCATAGAGACGTCATATATGAATTCTGGCCTGCATTACATCAAAAGGCCATAGACGGCCCCTCTATGGCAACTCTGCAAAAAAACTTCGGTGGACTAGTTTGGCGCCGCCACATACATTTCCTAGGGCCACACGTCTAGCCACCCATGCTTTATATAGTATTGCCTGCTCCAGCCCTTCATCACCTGGCATTGCACCATAATCATAAAACTGAAAACCAACACTGTCACCAAACCTTTTTTGTGGCTTAATATTGGCCCTTAAAGAAATCGTTTCTATTAAATCAATACCATACGTGTTAATTGGCATGAAAAAGTGACCCACTTAGGTGGGTAATTGGCATTTAAAAGTAAGCCACCAAATTTTTAACATCCGCGTTTTTAGCCCTTATGAACCACTATGTTATGGAACCGGCAGTCTGCACCCCGGCGGCGGGATGGAGAAAGGTCCGGTTGGCCAGGCAGGTTCAGGATATACGGTTGGCCTTGCTACTAAATGGGTGGGTCAATTTTAAATGCTTATTGACACACCAAAGTTGTCTTCATGTTAATCCATCAGTCAACATATTCATAGTTGCATGGTTGATAATCAATATGTATCTCCACAAAACGCTACACAAGGTGATTTTACATGTTATAGTGAACTAGCTTAACTGGTTGGAAACACAAGTGAAATCAGGATAGCGTACAGAGAGAAGTGAGCTTCCACCCCTCTCCGTTGGCCTTATTTCACCTTTAATATCAATAGTTAAACGATACACTAAAGTGATGATGGGAGACCCGCAGTTGCCCTAGGGTTTATCTTAACGTTTTGAGGAGGGTTAAACGATACACTGACTTAAGGGCAATGCCCCCAAAGCTCGCAGCCGGTAGCTAAGTAATTAAACATTCCAGCTCCAATTGTTAGCAGTACAAATATAGGTGCAACAGTAATGCGTAGGTATGTGTTGCTAATATTTACAGCCATTAGGCAGTATACCATGACGACTAAAGCTAGGACTACTGGTAAAAGGTCAATAAACTCAGGCATGTCAGAATATTGCGACCAGATTAAAGACTGAATAAATGCCACTATCAAATATACTATTTGTGGAGCTATTAATGCAGCAACTATCCACACGCTAGTTATCTTATTCATTTTATCATCTTCCTTCCGCGCTCATCTGTCTTTTTGCAAATCAGTCAACAGCGAGAAACGTTTGTTTTGTTAGAATCTCAGTGCCAGCGTTTAGGTCATAAACCATGCAATAAATAATATATTCGCCAAGTTCGTCCTTGGGCTCAATAATGGTGCCTAGATAATTCACACTTAACTGCAAACTCTGCTTCGGTGGAGCAGGCTTATCTACCCAAGCCTCCATCATGTCAGTGGCGTGATATAATTTTCCTGAAGGGGCCACAACCTTATAGGCCAACCCTAATCTGCAATTATTCTTATCGTCAGGTTTGCAACCTGTGAATAAAAGAAAAGAAACTATAGGGGTTCCTTTTGAGACTTGTTCAGCAAGTTCTATATGAACACCTTTTGTCACCTTGTCCCAATTGGCCAAAAACTCTTCTGGTTCGGTGGTTAACATTTGCATAACGCCCAACGAGCCATTTGACTTTTGCCAAGGCGTTTCTGGTAAGGCTTTGCCATCTTTATCTAGCCAAACATGCGGTGGTTTTTCTAGATTTTGCTCTTGTGCTGATACCGAGCCAGTAAAGTTAACGCAACTAAAGACAATCAACCATTTGAGGATAAACTTCATGAAACGCTCAGTCTGTAAAGCAGGGCAACGGCAAGAGCGCCATACATAAATACAGTTATACCGAAAAAGAGACGATGGTTCTCTGGGTCCACTTTATCAGCTTGCCACCCCAAGTAGGGCTTGCCGCCTTTAACGGTCATAAAAATGAGAAAGGCCAAGTAGCCTAAGGTCAGGATAAGGCCAACTAGCACCCAATTGATTTCCGACATGGTTTCCTCCTGTTTTTTTATTGTAGGTAAAGATCGTTTCTATAAGGCGCGGCGCTTCAGTTCGTCCACCATTTTAATGATGTCATCAAACAAAGGAAAAGTGACCTCCCTTTCTTGTGCAAGCTTCAAGACCTTGGCCGTTGCAGCTGGGGTCTTTTTGATTTCACTAAAGGTAAGTCCAAAATCGTCTGCTACTTCATTGAACAAGGTGTCATAAAGGTCCCCCAATCGCCCCTGAAGATACTTCTCTAAGTTACCCTCAATAGCCGTAAAATTACTTTCGACCTTATCTGGCCACTCAACAGGGTCGACTACGTCACAAACCTTCTGGAGCAATATATTTGTTTGCGGTTTTTGGTTTTGTTCAGCTTTATTGTGGTCATTATCAAAGACCATATATGTTGGTATTCCTAAATTCGTAAACACATAAGCTGGTTTATCCATCTTTGATTTCCCTTCTACAGATATAATAGAAAGAGATTCTTGATGAACATCCCGGTGGTTGGCTCGGTAGACCGCCTCTAATACCGCTTTATCAGTGAGCCCTTCAACCAGAATGACCTTTGTCGCGAAAAACCCTTCGCACACTTCTCGGGTGAAAATGTGTAGCTTGGCGACAAATGCCTCGTTGGACATAGGTACTAATGGCGGTTCATGAAATGCCGCAAATGCCTTACTACATTCTTCAATGGTTAAGCCTGAAACTTTGGTTCCAACATCATCATCTTCATCAGTGGGCCGTTTAACTATCCTTGCTATTTCAAAATCGCTCATCCTGACGAACTTTTCCGAATGGGTACTGTAGATAATTTGTACTCGTATCCCGGTGTTCCTGTTAAAATCACTTGTGATGTTCTTGAACGCTTCATAGATAGCCAACTGTTTACTCGGATGCTGATAGATTTCAGGCTCTTCAATGAGTAGAATTATGTCACTTTCTGCTTCTTCAAATTCATCATCAACATCATCATTATTTTCTGACTTTCGTTCTGCAAGAAATTGAACAATGGAGAACAAAGCGGCACGTTGTAGTCCATGACCAACACGACTGAGGTCGGTCGTCGTTCCACTATGTACTATCTTTAAACGTGGCGCTGGATAAACAAATTCAAGTCCGGTTCCCTGTTCCCAATGAGCATCAAACTCGGAATCAGCGTAAAATTGTTGAAGGCTATCTGTTAGTAGGCCACCTATTTCTGACAGTTCTGGTATGAGCGCAGGGTCTGAAAGCAATGCAAACTCTTGTTTCGTTCGTTCGACAAACTCCACCATCTCTTTTCTGTTCTCGAAAGTTTGTTTTGCGATTTCTGATAAGAGAGAAATGATGGGGCTTCGCTTTGGATCTGCCATTTCTGCAGCTGTGTCACGAACCGCTGGAATAAAATGGAGACTAGTTTTTTTACGCAGTTTACCGTTGGCCACATTAGGTGTGCCAAAAAAACCACGAACACGCTCTGCTACCAATAGTTCAAGATTATCTTTTTCCCACTTAACAAGAGCAGGAATCACTTCCGCGACAGTCGTTACAGCTTCAAGTCCATCTAACTCTTTTGCAAGGTGGTTGAATTTTGTCCTTTTTGCTGTTCCTTTTTCTTCTTCTCTAATTGCTCTGAAATCTGGATAAACAAGCGCCCGAGCTGAATATTGTCCAGAGTCCTTATCGGCAAGTGATAATCGTCGTGTAACAATTAGTTCACCACTGATTACCGCACTTCCGAACTCGCTTACTTCACTTGATGTAAGTTTATCAAACCCGATGGTGATTTCAATTGGGTCATTCTCTCCTCCTACTGTGAAGTCTTCCCGTTCCAACTTTGGAGCAGCTTCAAAGAATATCTCAATCGCCTTTTGAATTGTCGATTTACCAGCGTTGTTTCCTCCGATTAGCGCCGTAAGAGGCTGCACCTTGAGAGAGACGTCCTCAAGAGACCTTAAGTTTTTAATCTGAACTGTCTTTATCTGCATTTAAACTGTTAACCTCACGAGCCATTACTATACTTATAAGTGTTGTGGTCTGCATTTACTACTATAGAATGTTAGCTGTCGCAATTGAGGGTGATATAGGATTGACGGACCTTGCAGAGCAATCTGCCCACAAAACGCTACACAAGGCGAATTTTCCTGTTATAGTGACCCCACTTAACTGGTTGGAAACACAAGTGAAATCAGGATGGTCGACAGAAAGAAGTGAGCTTCCCACCTTATCCGCCACCGCCTATAACCTGTCAAACTTCCTATCCCTCCAGAAGACTGCAACTCACGCCCTACAAAGCTTGTATGGCCGTTCATATTTGCCATCTATCAAACGTGAATAGCGCAGAGGAGTATCCAATTTTTTGGTATAGGGATCAAAATAATAAGTGCCGTTGGAAGACGCCGAAAGCCGCATAATGTCGATATTTTCGAAAGGTGCGCCGAGGCTTTTTAGCTCCGACCAACCCGCGCTGGTGCGCTCCATATATTTTCTTTTCAAATAGAGGGTCATCCCATCGGGAGAGATCGATGGTTCACTCACTCCCTGTTTGACAATAGACTCATGCCATTAATTATTTTTATATTCAATGACAGCCAATCCAGAGGACTTATATTTTCCACCACTCTTGATGAAATAAAAGGCCTTCATATCCGCCGCGAACATACCTTCAACTTCACGATACTCTTCTGTATTAACAATGCCGGGAGCAAAAATCTTAGGCGTTGAGCCGGGTGGCGTTTGACCGAGATAGGGGCCATCGGGGATGGGAACGTCATCTTGGCTATGGCTATTGCTACTCATAATCAGAGCAGAAAGTAGTAGCATTGAGGCACAAACACGCTTCATGATTTCTTCCTTATTTGAAGTTAACAGGAGCCTACCGTAGGGTTATGGCTTGGGCCTGAGGGTTTGATAATCTGCGCATCTACCCAAAATATATCCATATTTTCGTACTTGTCTGAGCCCATATTCCTACCGAAGTAAAGATATTTCCCATCCGGCGTCACACTGGCTCCCCCTTCCTCAGTGTCTGTATTTATCTTGTCGCCCATGTTGATAGCCTCACCCCATGAGCCATCTTGCTGTCGAAAACTGATATAGAGGTCATTATCACCAAATCCGCCGTCTCTTTCTCCGTCTCACATAATATAGGACTCGTCTGGCGCAATGAAGGGGTGGCCATTCCATTTGCCGGTGTTAATCACTTTGCTGAGCGGTCGCGGCGCTTCACGCTTGCCGTCTACCAGCCGCGAATAACGAAGAACGCCCTTGCCATCCCTAGTTGCCTCGTCAAAAACATAGGTTCCTTTAGAGGAAACCGTAAGGCCCATGATCCGTATCTCCTCATAAGGGGTACCAAGGCTTTTTATCTCTGACCAGCCAGCGTCGGTGCGCTCCTTATATCGCTTGCCCTACTCTATTTACATGCCCCTGCCAAGTATCTTTGCGGCCTTGATCAAGAAATTACTGGATGATTTAAAACTACTCATTGTGCTTCGCGCTGATAATACCTTCTGACCAATACGGCGACCAAGACCGCGCTTAGTGGCTTCTTTAGTTGCCGATACATTATTGTTAATCTCTGCCGCTGCAACATCAGCGCGGTAATCTGCATAAATATAAGCTCTACGGTCAACACGGCGATATTGTCTAAGATCATCCACCGCTTCCTCAAAGGTATCATTTAGACCAATGGGGTCAAAACCTTCCGCGTTCATTTCAAACTCTCTGCCAATGCTAGTATCCTGGCTCTGCTTATTTGCAAGCTCAAGACCAAGACTTGATACCTTACGGTCGTCACGCTTGAGGCTCTTTGCAAGCTTATTACTATCGCAGTATTCTCCGGCAACGAATAGATGAGCATCAGCCTTATGACGCGATAGAGCCACATAGCCGTTAGCTTGGCCCCAATGCCTAGTATGATATATATAAGCATGGTCAACGGTACGCCCTTGGCCCTTGTAGATGGTTCCAGCATAACCATGTCTAAAGCCCGTGAACCCATTACTATCTAATGTGCGAAGCTCGTTATTTATTTCAAGCGTTATAAAGGCTCCTTCAATATCGACAATCTTACCACCTTGACCATTAATCAATCCTGCCCTCTTATCTGTATCGGTCATAATGAGTTGGTCGCCTTTTGAAAAATCAAAGCGTCCATGCCTGGTATTGAAAGCATGGTTCTTTCGCGCGATGACACCTCGTGCCTGAAGATGGTCACGCATTGCCATATTGAATACGTCCACGTCTTTGTTACGATAAGCAAAGACAAAGCGGCTGGCGTTGGTATCTAAATCAAAGTCCGTTTTCCACTTTTCAATTAGGGCTTTTTTGCTGGCTTCTGCATTGTCACTTTTGACGATAAGGCCCCTCTCCTCGTAAGCCTTAAGCGCCCCGAGGACGTCACCGCTTGCAAGCGCCTCTGTCGCCACTTTACTCCACTCTTTTTTCTGCCGCCTGACTTCGGTAAGTTCGGACGCTCCCGCAAGCCTGGCAATGTCTGTAAATAGCCCTCCGCGTTCAATGGCTGAAAGCTGACCATCATCGCCAACCAACACCACCGCGGCACGGTGCTTGTAAGCTGCTTCCATGAAAGCCTTCATGGTGCGGCTATCGAGCATGGCGGCTTCATCAACAATCAACCTTGTGCCTTCTTTGAGCTTAATGCGGTCGTGCTGATCTTGAAACAAGAAGGAGTGAACCGTGAAGGCTTGGTCAAAACCATCTTCGCGTAATGCTGATGCTACCATGTTGGTCGGGGCAAGCCCTATGACATCATGACCACCTCGTTTAAGACCATCCCTCATTGCACCAAGCATGAAACTTTTACCCGTTCCTGCCTTACCTCGAATAACGGATAATCGCTTGCCCGAAAGTCCCGCTTCCATCGCCGCCGCTTGCTCATCCGACAGCCCATAACTGCGCGCCACTCGTTCCATTTTGGCAGGGGCAAGGGGGGCATCATTTTCATTCATCAATGCCCTTGATAGGGCCATCGCCTCGGTTTCTTCAGCTCTCACCGTGCGGGTGGTAAATCGCTCATCAAGCTCGCCGTTCTTATCAACGGTATAGAGAATTTCAGGGGAATAAATGACCGATTTGAAAATCTCATTCGCGGCTCTTTCATCTAATTGATGGCAGTCAATATAGCGATTCAACTCGTCCACTGTGAAGCTGGATTTTTGGGCTGTTAATTGCTCCAGGATCATGTTTGGATTTGCCATTAATTCAGAGGCCAGTTTTGCCCGCTCGTGGTTGCGGTTTATGGCTAACACATCAGTTTCGGTTCGTAGCCGTTGCGGCCCTATATGCTCTGTCGGAATAAGGCTGATTTCATCCACTCGAACATTAAGGCCATTCTTAATGAAATAATCATTTTGATAGTCCCGCC
>NVTV01000032.1 GCA_002401695.1 Alphaproteobacteria bacterium | reverse complement strand
ATTGTTTTCTTCCGGTCATCCATTGGGGCTGATTGTTGCATATACCGTTATTCTCCAAATTTATTGAGTATACATGGTATGTTGCAGCGACCGGTTGAACCCATCTCCCTTAAAAAGGGGGGTATTACCAGGCTACATCCAAAAAAGCCTGCTCACTCTACGAAGGCTCCTATAACAGCTGTGAGCGCAATACTCTATTTGAAGAGCTGTTACGCTTTTACATTTTTTTTGGATTGCATCGTACCAAAGACTCCGAATTACCGGATCACATAGGTGTTGAACTGGAATTTATGCATTACCTCAGTTTTCTGGAATATAACGCTGCCCAAAAAGGCGAGGATGTTAATGGGTTACGGCGAGCACAAAAGGATTTTCTGGAACGTCATATTCTAATTACTATGAAGGGCATCAGTGCAAACTACAAAGCATCCGACGAAACATATCATGCCTTAATTGAAAGAACACACCAATTCATCCAGAATGACATCGAAGTAATTGAAAGTACACTTCAGTAAGACGTAAAATTACTTAGGGAAGATCACTGTGCCTCATTTATTTTCAGATCAGAAAATAATTTTCGCGTCTTCTTCCTATGTACGGCCATGATCAGGTGGTCAATGATATTGATGATCTCATTGCTCACTTCAATAATATCACCATCATTATATTCCAACAGGACAGGCGAAATAACAGCGAACTCCTCAACAACTAATGCCCCAATTGCTTTATTCCAAATATTCAGAAAGTCTGGCCCATAACCCTTTTCTTCTGTAAAGCCAATTTTATTAAACCGGACCCACGCACTCAAGATATTTGAATCGTCTTTTGTAAGCCATTGTTCGCCATCTTTCTGAACTATATCGACAATTCCCTCTTGTTCCAAAATCACAATTTGTTCTTTTGTCAGACCCTGTTCCAGGGTCGTTTCCAGCGATATATACTCTTCACCTCCAGGCTTTACAGCATCTGGAAACCGCAGCCCCAAATGTCTGATATAGTCCAGCTGTTTTGGTGAAAAACCTTCCCGTTCCTTCTGACCAAAAATAACTTTAATGGCTTTAATGGGAAGGAAATGTTCTTCACGCAAAACAATAATCTGTCGAAGTCTTTCCAGATGTTCTGGGCCATAGAAAGAAGAATTTTTCCTGACCTTATAGGACGGCGGCAACAGGCCTTCATTATTATAATAATGGATGGTCTCCCGGGGAAGTCCACTTTCTTTTATTAAATCACGCATGCGAAGCATTGTTCGCTTCATTAATTCCTGCGGGAGGCTATCTTCTTTTTCTTTCACATCTTTTCCAAAAACAGTCCGGCGTCTTTGTCATCGCCAATTAAAACCAAGGTTCTTTTTGCACCCCAATTCCTCCAGACTAACGATAGGCTTCATGCTGTCAAATTGAAATTATTTTATCCGCAACATTATTTGCCCAGGCAGCAATGGATATGGAAGGCGGGGCACCAAGCGCTGCCGGCAGGGCAGCGCCATCAGCAACATATAGCCCAGGGTGGCCAAAGACCTGCCCCCCATCATCAACCACACCGTGACGGTCAGATGACCCAAGGCATGCGCCCCCCGTTGGATGAACCGTAGAAATTTTTGGAAAATGGGTAATTTTATGCCCACTTAATTTCTCTATTAAATCAAATGCTTGCCTAATATCATGATAAATTTGGCTATCCTCTGGACGGTAATCTATCCTAAGCCCCCCCCGATCATAGGAAATTTTCCCGTCCATATTATCCTGCCCCATAGCCGCGATAAGGGACCCCTGACGAATTTTCTTCTTCAAAAACGGCAGCCAGGGCAAATCCTTACTATAAGGAAGCCCCCCTTCTACTATCGAAGGCCAGGGCCGGGAGGACGTCCATAATTTTTCATCGGACAAAGAGATTTTCCCGCGTGTCGGCAACCCCTCACTCATATCACCCGACTTATTTCCATGATTCCAATAAGCCGAATAATCTCCATTGCCGCCGAATTTATGTCCCAGCAGGGGCATACCATCCAATCTCTTGGCTTCGGCCCGGCTGGCCAACAATATTTTTAAGGTATTCATCGTTCCCGCTGCCATAATAACACGAGAGGCTACCAGCCGGTTTTTACGTTTCTTAAGGTGATCAAAAAACTCTACATGGTAAGAGGTCTTGCTCCCTTGGTCCTGACGTTGAATATGTAGAACTTCACACATATCCTTAACAATCAGACCTTTTTCCAAGGCCGGTATGATATACATTTCATCTGCAGTTCTTTTTAATCCACTTGACGCCCCCAACAGGCCAATTGAAGATATTGTTTCCGAATCAAAAGACTCCAGTGGGCCCTTCAAGCCCATGGCCATGTCCATGGACCGCTCATCTGTGATAAAAGCAGGATTATCCCTGAACCTATCAGCAAACAAATTCAGCCCCTGCCCCGAAACATCGACTGACTTGCTGCCCATATCCTTCAATACGGAGATATAATATTTTTCCATATATTGAGATGTAATTTTTTCATTGTGACCGTCCCAATATGCCGGATCTTGAGGCCGCATATGCAAGGCACCATAAACATGACTGCAACCCCCAACATGAGAGCTGCAGGCCACATCAATATTTTCCCCGGAAAAAATTTCATACACACCCCGCTTATTCAAAGTAAAGCCGCCGCCGGGCAATCCTACCTTATTAAACCGTCTCAGAAGATGAGTATAAAAATTGCGCCCCTTGGGAAGGGGGGCAGGTTTTTCAATCCTAGCTTCACGGACGGCATCGGTATCTCTCCAGGGCCCCCTTTCGAGCAAGATAACCTTAAACCCCGCCTCCACCAGGCGCAAAGCAGATATCCCCCCCGCGAAGCCACTGCCAATAACAATTATGGGATTATCTTTATCCATTCTACTGTTTACTTATCTTTCTCGGGTGATAGAAAAACAAAAATGCGGCCGTGACCAATAACAACAAGACATCACCGTATAAATGGGCGCGTTCCCATTCTAAAATGATAGAGTAATACAACATAACCAACCCATGAATAAGGCTGGAAATTATGCTGTAGTCAATAATGATCGCATTTCTAACGGGGTCCTTTGCCCCCATTACCAAACATATGGATAACGACAAATACATAGCTTTCAGCATCATGGGTATGGATTCATTTGTCCGGCCATCCTGCCACACCATTCCCGCTTCCCATGTATGTTCCGCGACCAGAGGCATAAGAAAAAAAATAGCCAATATTATCATGAAAATTGAATAGGTCCTGAGACGTTTATCATCACCTTTATATAAAATCATAGGTACTTCCTTAGTTGTTATTATATGGCTAATTTTTATCACATTGTAACTGAGGGGTGTTTTGAGAAGGTCTCATAACACCGGACAATATTTTCATATTTTGGATCAATTTGTGCATCCACCATGAAAGCCGATTCAAGGGTCACAAATAAGGTAATATCGGCCAGCGTTGCCTTGTCTCCATAAACATAGGACCGGTCCCCGATAAAATTATTCAAATGGTCCAACGCCATCGCCTGGCGACCCCTGCCATATTGCACGACAATAGGCGACTGGTTAAATCGATCCGCATAAAGCGGCATCATATTTTGGGCCATGATACCCATTGTCCCCATAACCTCCATATCAATATAACGCTCAATAGATCGAATCTTCGCACGATCTTGTGGCGTATCTCCGATTAAGGGGTTTACAGGATAGAGTTCTTCAAAATATTCAATGATGGGCAAGCTTTCGGTGATGTAAGTGCCATCATCCAATTCAAGAACCGGAACTTTACCCAAGGCGTTAATTGCCTTGAACTCGGGGTTATTCTGCTCCCCCTTCATCAAATCTATCTCAACAATTTCAAAAGGGACATCGACCCCTTTTTCCTTTAAATAAATCATTATTTTTCTGACATTCGGGGCTGTTTTGTAAGAGTAGAGTTTCATTTTTTTTCCTTAATGAAAAAAGTTACAAATTCTTTGTTTTATGCCTGTTCCCAAAGCACAGGAAACTTCTCCCCGACAAAAGGGTCGCCTGGCTTCAAGTTGCCTTCGGGGGTTAAAGCTTCGCTCTGAAAAGCGGGGCGTGGATGCCAAACGACATCATCCCCAATCCAGCGAATTGAGTAAGCGACACGCCGTTGGTCCTTTGAATGATTACCCATTGAACTGTGCATGACCTTCCCATTAAACAAAAGCCCATCACCAGCTTCCATGGCCTGGGCCAGAATGTCATATTTGTCCATATCTTTATGATATTCAGGGATGGCGGCAGCGTTGTAATTGCTTTCGGCTTCTTCGCCCATATCACCATCACCAAAAGCCCGAATAGGATAAACACCTTCATTATCGCTATTTTTCACTATTTGAAGCGCACTACTTTCAACCGTACAGTCCGTCAAGGGGAGCCAGATGGAACACACCTGATCACCCTCGATAGGCCAGTATGAAATATCCTGATGCCAATAATGATCGACAGGGGTATTGGGTTCGCAAATAAAGAGATGATCAAATAAAATACGGATCTTTTCAGACCCCATTGCCCTTCCAGCCAATTCCGCAAGACCTGAATCCTCAACATATTCTTTCATCACAGGAACTTTGTCATAAATGAAGCGTTCCTCTGTAAAGCGGGCTCCTTCAGCAAGTTCGCTATAATAGTCTCCTCTCTTTCTCTGCTGATCATCCGCAGATTCTAGCAATCTATCAATACCGTCCTGATCAAGTAGATTTGGCAAATAAACAGCCCCGTCTTTTCTATAAACAGCTATTTCTTCTTCCGTTATTTTTCTTATTTTCATTCTTATTACTTTCTCTGAATTTTACTTTTTATTTCACCGACTAATTTGCCGAGCCCTTCTATGATGAAAGGCTAAAATAACAATTTTAAAAATCACATGCCAGCCACCCTAACGAACGATCGCTCTATAATGGGATGATATTCATTACTTCTGAATAACTTATATTTCCATTATATATAGTATTACTATATATAATTTTACAAGTCAAATATCAAAAATAATGCCTTCATCTATTACGCCCAATATCAAGAGAACTCGTTATGAACGAATAATTTTTGGCGGTTCATGTATTTTTACTTTTGGCAACGGTTTGTCATATTTTTCAATATCCACAAGACAACTTTGAGCACTCGGTCCTTGTGATAACTTAGATGTTCCCACATCACGTGTTAAAATATTTGGATTGCCATGCACATCCAGCGACCCCAGTTCTCCCGGCTCTTCCGGGTCATACCACGACCCCGTTGGTAGGATCAGAACCCCTTTCTGGACGTCTTCGCTGATAATAACGCCAGCCAAACAAGCTCCCCGATCATTATAAACCCGAACGATATCACAATCCGTTAAGTTCTTTTTCTCCGCATCTTCAGGGCTGATCCACAAGGGAGTCCGTTCCCGTACTTTTATGTCTCTGCTGTTAAGAGAGAAATCAAGCTGACTATGGAGTTTGTCTTTAGGTTGGTTAGAAATCAGATGAAAGGGGTAGACAGTTGCTCTGGGGGAGCCCAACCATTCCCGAGGTTCAATCCATGTGGGGTGTGGCGGACAATCCGCATATCCAAATTTCTTAATAGTTTCTGAAAATATCTCAATCTTGCCTGAAGGTGTCGCTAAGGGATGGGCTTGAGGGTCGTCACGAAAGGCTTTAAAAAGAACTTTAGGGTGTTCAAAAGGTGGAAATCTAAATTCCCCTTTCTGCCAAAAATCTTGAAAATCTGGCAATTCAGCACCTACTTCAGCAGCACTTTCTCTTGTCTGGTCATAGAGCAGAGACAACCACTCCTTCTCATCTCGTCCTTCCGTAAAGGAATCTTTAAAACCCAAAGCATCCGCCAAGTCAGAAAATATGTCATATTCATTTCGAGCGGATCCATGTGGGGTAACGGCCTGCTGCATCACTTGCAATGACCAATCACAATGACCAACCGTGAAGTCATTGCGTTCTAAAGTCGTTGTACAAGGTAAAATAATATCAGAATGACGTGCCGTAGATGT
Source organism: Alphaproteobacteria bacterium (assembly GCA_002401695.1). Lineage (GTDB taxonomy): Bacteria > Pseudomonadota > Alphaproteobacteria > Micavibrionales > Micavibrionaceae > UBA1672. Next base: position 4,483 of record NVTV01000032.1, on the reverse strand, counting down.
CCACCATGGTTCATGGACAATAATTGTATCTGGCCTACGCCATGCTTTAACCAGACGGTTAATATCCTGATGATGATGAAAAGGATTTCCTCCGCACCAATATACAAGCTTTGTATCTGGAAAGGTTAAAGCCTTGCCATCAAAATCGCACGTTCCTCCCGGATTTAGGAGTAAATCAGAAATACGGGAAACCGGAAAGACATCACGGACCAGATTTTCCGGCACGGGAAAAGATCCCGGTCGTATGGGGTGATCCCAACGGGTACCAATACCCTCCGCTGCAGAATGACCAAAACCAAAGCCTGCACCAGGCAACCCAATTTGCCCAAGCATAGAAGCCAGAACAATTAACATCCAATAGGGTTGCTCACCATATTCAGCCCTTTGCAAGGACCAGCTTGCGGTAAGAAATGTTCTTCTTTTTGCCATTTTTCGAGCAAGGCGCCGAATAGCACCTGATGATAATCCTGAAATTTCAGAGGCCCAATCGGCATCCTTGGCCATACCGTCGTCCGTGCCGAGTAAATATCTTTTGAAAGGTTCAAACCCTACACAATGACTGGATAGAAAATCCGCATCATATAAGTCTTCTTCATACAGCACATGGGCAAGCCCCAACATAACTGCTGTATCTGTTGTAGGGCGAACTTGCAGCCATTCAGCCTCTAAAAAATCGGCCATATCATCTTTATTTGGACCCAGACAAACAAACTCTACACCCGCCTCCTTACAAGTTTTTTGAGCAGGCCTTACTTCATGTCGACTTACCCCACCCGCATTAACCTGAGAGTTTTTCAGGGGCCATCCCCCAAAAGCAACCACAAGTTCACCATGTTCGGCTACATTATCAACGGTTGTTCCCGCAAACAGAACTTCATAAAATGATCCGACAATATGTGGGACGATAACTTCTGCTGCTGCAAAGGAATATGTGTTTACTGTATTCGTATGTCCGCCAAACAGATTTAAAAAACGCCGCATTTGGCTTTGAGCATGATGAAAACGTCCTGCGCTTGCCCATCCATAGGATCCTGCAAAGATTGACGAATTACCATATGAGCCTTTTACCCGTTTGAGTTCATCAGCGACCAATTTTGTAGCAGTTTCCCAGGAAACGGCCACATAGGCATCTCGGCCCCTTCCATCCTTGTTTCGAGTTTTTTTATCATTCAGCCAGCCTTCCCTCACCATAGGCTGTTCGATCCGAACCTTATGGGTGCAAGATTCTACCAGTGAACGTCCAATAGCAGAAGGTTCAGGGTCAGTAGAAACAGGATCGACTGTCACTATTTTATTATCTTCAACCCCAACTTTATACGCCCCCCAATGAGTCGCTGTAATATAATGTTTCATATAGCCTGCCCTGATATTAAGTTATCAAAAGAGGATGTTATCAATAAACACCCTCTTTACTCAATTTTGAAGACCTAGAAGCTACGCGAGACAGACACGCCCCATTCTCTAGGGCGGCCATAAATGGCATTACGCAAGCCAAAGGCTGGGACATCTTCCGCACTGGTAAAATATAACTTGTCGGTTATATTGAGAACGAAGAAGGCAACCTGCCAGTTTTCATCCGTACTATCCCAAGTGATACGGCCATTCAGCAAAGCATACCCATCCTGTATAATACTCGACGCATTTTGGGGATCATTAAACGTGCGGCTACGGTAATTAATATCACCACGAATAGTCAGCGCACCCATTTCACCGCCCAAATCAAACCCATATTGCACACCGGCATTCAACGTCCACTTAGCGGCATTAGGCAATTTATTATCTATGGAATAGCCCGTGGAAGCCGCGAGGTCAGTATATTTATTATCCATATATCCCAAGCCAAAATTAATATCCAGACCCTGCATAGGACGTGCAACAACCTCTGCCTCAAAACCCCAAATATCCACATCCCCTGCATTGTCCACAGTTAGGAGCAATCCGCCCGTATCCGGATTCACCCCATTAGAAGTAAGTTGCAAATTTTTATATTGGCTATAAAAACTTGCTAAATTTACTGTCATCCGATTATCAAACAGACGGCTCTTAAGCCCGATTTCATAAGCGGTCAGATTTTCCTGATCATAAGGCGCAAATTCGCCCGGTGCTAAGGGCCGGGGATTCCAGCCGCCACTTTTAAAGCCTTTTGAGAAAGATGCATACATCAACACATCTTCATTGACATGATAGTCAAGTCCAACTTTTGGCGTAAATTTTGACCAGCTTTGAACATCTGTGGTTGGCGGTGTCGATATCTTACCACTGGCGGGAAAGAAGGAATCAATGAAATATTCCTTCTTCTCATAAGAATAACGGCCCCCTAAGGTAACGGCTAATTTCTCTGTCATATCATAAGTCATATGAAGAAATGCCGCCCAATTGTTCGTATCCAATGTTGTATATGGCGTTACATCTAAGTCGAAGATGCTATTTAGGGGGTTTCCTGCACCACCAACGCAAGGAGCGGGCGGCGCTGCCGGACATACTACCCCTGGCACAAGAGGAACAAAAGCCCCTGGCATAGCCTCAAAGGTCTGAAATAACCCGGATGCCAGTAAAGTCTTATTATCATCTGTGGCCTTTTCATTGAAATAGTACCCCCCTAATAACCAGGTCAATTTTCCATCCATTGCGGTGCCCCCCAGTTGGATTTCCTGACTAAATTGCTTCTGATGCTGCTCTTCATCCGTATGGATGATCGGAAAGGGTGAAAAATCAATATCGGTGACTATGATCGCATCCATTTCCCGGTAGGCCGTGATGGATTTCAAGGAAATATTTTCATTTATCGCCCAGTCAATATGTGAGCTGATCCCCCAGGTATCAACTTCATCTTTGCTGGGGCCCGTTGCATTTGACAGGCTGGGATCCCCGGTGACATACCGATCATCAAATATACTGCCCGCAGGCAATCCATTCAATGCGGCAAACATTGGCGCCCCAACTGCATTATAAAGACTATAAAGGCTCCCCGGTGAATCAAACGTATCAATCAAATTGCCCGGAACACCATTCTGACGAATACGACTGGCATCGAAACTGATATAAACACTGACATTCTCTGACCCTGTCCAGTTTAACCCTGCCCGAACTGAATCCACGTTAGTATCCCCAAAATCAAGGCCATCACTCAGTCTTCTCACATAACCATTCTGGTTTTTTGACGCGACAGCAACCTTTCCGGACAGAACCTCCTCAACAAGTGGGAATTTTAATAATGCTTCCAGATCAATATGATCGCGCTGTCCACCCGTGACTTTAATTTTTCCGCCCCATTCACCGTCCGGACGACTGGTAATCACATTGATGGCTCCACCGATGGTATTTTTACCGTAAAGTGTGCCTTGTGGCCCGCGCAGGATTTCCACCCGCTCCACATCGGCAAGGTCCATCATACCACCGACACTGCGCGCAATATAAACACCATCTACATATGTTCCGACACCTGGATCTGTTGGAAATATAAAGTCATTCTGTCCAACTCCACGGATAAATACAGCCGCCGTCGTACTTCCGCTAGCCCCTTTACCGTTATTAATATCCACATTTGGTGTATAGGCAGCGATATTACCAATATTAGTGATGCCTCTCTTTTCCAAACCACTTACTGAAAATGCCGTCACTGAAACAGGCGCATCCTGAAGACTTTCTTCCCGCTTACGGGCGGTAACCGTAATTTCTTCCAACTGAAAAGATTCAGTGTCCTCCGCTATAGCTTGGCTAATAAAAGCTCCCATGAATGGACCACTACACAATACTGTAGCGGTAAAATAATTCATATTCATACTATTCTTCTTCATTATTAATCTCCCTTATATCAAAAATTCATCACTCCCCGTCAAACCGACGAAGAATTCGAGCTACCTAGATAAAATAGTTACTGTGTAAGAGTAAATATTCCGCCCCTTCGCCTGATCGACCATAGGCTGGTTGTTCAGAGTAAGAATTTGAAACCTGTCAGCTTAAGCTGACAGGTTTCATAAATACTGGTTAAAATAAATTTGCTAACAAGCCCTCTCACCCTGATTGAAAATCAAAACTCCTTTTCTGTTATTTGCTACTTTTTACCCTTTTTTTTATGTGCTTGCTTTAACCTACCCACCTTCCCCCTGTTGCATGAACTCTAGTAAAAGCATTAACAATCCAAATTTATATCGAACGATCGATCTAAAGTTAGGCAAAAAAAATTTCTACAACCACAACAAAAACTGCTGATCCTACAAATTATGCTATCGCCCGAAAAACTCATGCACTCCCATTTATGCATAGCATTACTATATATTATTTAATGTGTCAATGGACAGCGTCTAAGTAAATCTTGACCTGATCTTTTAATTGTGTCTAGATTTTGAATAGCCCCGAAATTTTTAGACACCCTGTGGGGCTCTGTCAAAGGAACTTGTTGCACCGAATTTCTAATTAGTAATTTTGGTTCAATGAACATTTCATTTAAAGACTACAAACATAATCCCGCGATTATCCAGTT
>NVTV01000013.1 GCA_002401695.1 Alphaproteobacteria bacterium | reverse complement strand
TGAATTACGCACTGGCGGCATAATAGGCCAAGCGACACTTGTTGATTGCGTTGATAAAAGTGACAGTCCTTGGTTTTTCGGGCGCTATGGGTTTGTTTTAGAGAACGTGAAAGCGCTACCATTCCGGCCATGCAAAGGGCAGCTAGGCTTCTTCACACCGGATTACAGCAGCGTGTACGCCAAGGATAAACCCAAAATCGTCAGCCCACAGAGAGTATTGATATGACCCATGATGAATTGATAGAGCAGTTGGAAGAATTGGCACCCATACCTCACGATGTTATTGGCGGGCAAGATTGTATTTTAGCAGCTTCAAAAGCCCTTAAATCTCTCTCCGAGGAACGTGATGCTTTGCGGGAAGCATTCAATGTAATTGATGAAAATTTTAAGCGAGCTGTCAAGTTTCACCATGACGATCACGTGCCAGAAAATGCAGTGAAGTTACACAAATTGCTAATGTGCCTAGCAGGCAAGAACCACGGGTACATCCATGAGGTCGACCAAGCCCGTAAGACAATAGGAGCCGATGATGCCTGATAAAATGCAAGAAATTTGGAGTGATGAGGAACGGGCATTCAAACTGCTTTGGGGGACATTAACTGACCAGCAAAAAGATGTGTGGGAGCCGCCACATTGGTTTGCGCAAGGTTGGCGAGCAAGAACACCCGTGGGGCAAGAAAGTACTTGGGTTCCTATAGATGATCCTATCGTTGAAACGTGGAAAGACGGGAAAATGGAAGTTGATTTGCATGTGGTCGTTTCATACTGGCCATCTGGTACTGGCCATTCTTACAGAGCCACAGGTTGTAGGTATTTTAACGGTAAGTGGAACGGCCACAACGGGCCGACAGAACATCACACATTTTATGATGAAGATGAAAATATCGTTGATGAAGCGAAAGGCGTAACCAGCACTAAAATACAAGTTACTCATGCAATGCTTCCCCCAATACCACCAAAGGACGCCTCATGACCAATAAACTACAAGAAGCCTTGAGGGTATACGCAAACAAAGTCTTAAATAAAGCCCCGTCCGGTCTAGCACATGTTGATGCACATGCTTTCAAAGCTGGCTATATAGCCGCCAAACAAGAAAGCCCTCGGGTTCCTTGCGAGCATATTAGAGGCAATCAGCTTTATGGGTTTACCCCCGCGACAATCGAAGGTGAGACATTCGTTAGATATTTGATGGTGTTTCAAAAAGACGGGGCAAAAGCGTTTGTTATCAGAAACGGGAACGGTGACGAAAATATAATAGACCTGCCAGACGAAGAATTGCCGACACTAATTCAATCACTGGAAAAATCCCAATGACAGATAAAACTCAAATACTAGCCCTAGCTGATAAGGTGGAAAAGCTTGAGGGAGGTTGTCGGGAAACTAATTTTGATATTACAGCCGCGTTAAACCCTTCATGGGAAAGGGAAGACAGAAAGGATGGTCAAAAGTTTTTATGGGAGGGCACGGAAGCCGTGCATATTCCTGATAGTGTTGAGCCTTTCACCTCCTCTATAGACGCCGCTATGACATTAGTACCAGAGGGGCAAGTGTTGCTATCGGTAAACTACAACGTAATTAGCCAGAAGTATTATGTTGATGTGGGAAGCCCAGATACAGAATTTACACTTGGCCGCGCAAAACACAAATTGATACCCAACGCAATAACAGCCGCCGCTCTACGCGCTATTGGGGATAATGATGAAAGCTAACTATGAATGGATTGGCGCAGGTGTGAACACGCTATACTCATTAACGGCCATATTTGTTGACGGGGTGCAATACTTATCGGCTGACCAAGAAGTTTATCCCGAAACAGAATACGTTGTCGGGTGTTTAGGGTGTATGGATTGTCGTGGAAATGGTGATTATGGCAAAGGTCATTCTCCAGCATTTTTATGTGGAGCGGGTCATCCACCCTATGACGGTGATGCAAACTACTATTGCCAACAATGCGCAATAAATCACGGGATATTTGAGCCGCTAAGTAAGTTCATTGAGGCTCACGGTATCACTGTGGAGGGTAAATAGATGGGTGTTACCTGTAAAGATTGCTCACTGTTTGAGAAATTAGAGCCGCATATTGGACTTTGTAATTGGAAGACAAACAAGGCGTCAGTCGTCCCTGAAAGTATTTTTCAGCCAAACCGCAACACAAATTATTTCATGCCGCCAAAGTTAGAACATAATTGCCCATGCTTTAAGAAAGCCACCCAATAACCCATAGTCCCGTCATAAGAGCGAAACGCAAAACTGAAATGGAGCCGTCTAAGCGGTTTTTATCCAATGCATTTACCGCTGCAAAAGAAGCAAAATGGAGCTATATACGAATCACCACCCCTTATGGTACAGTCACCGCAAGCAACGAAAAAGAGGTGAACGATGATGGGACGGAGTGGGATTGAAGCAATGCCTGAACGCCTACCAAATACCTATCCAGAAAAAGACCGCCACGGCAAAGTACGTTGGCGATACAGAAAGAGCGGCAGACCCTCTGCTCAATTACCGGGAAAGCCCGGAAGTCCTGAATTTCTTGCCGCGTATGTAAATGCTTCCAAAGCTGAGGTAAGCATTCAGAGCCCTACCCGTGTTAGGGAAGGCTCTATGCGCTCATTGATCAATGATTATTGCCAAGACCCAATGTTCAGTGTTGGTCGCACCAAGTCCACACAGAAGAATTACAGGGGCGTTTACAGGCGGTTTTGCAATGAACACGGCGACAAATCGTATAAGGCCGTAAAGTTACGCAACCTAAGAGCAATTATCAGGGCAAAGTCCGTAGATTCGCAGAATGCGGCAAGACGATTGCACACCGCACTTTCAATGCTCTTCGATTATGCTGTGGAAACTGATAGAATTAACACCAACCCGATGTTGCAGGTTAAGCGCCCTAAAGCACCTAAATCTGACGGGCACCATACATGGACTGATGATGAGATCAGCAAATATCGGGAAGCGTTTAGCGTAGGAACAAACGAACGGTTGGCAATGGAATTGCTACTAGGGACGGGACAACGCGGCATAGATGTGCATGAGATGGGTTGGCAGCATGTTCGTGATGGGAGCATAAAGGTCAAGCAGGAAAAAACCGACGTTGGTTTGTGGCTTCCTATCGTTGCGACACTTGCGGAATGCCTTGAGCATGTTCGGGGCGACCTTACATTTATAATCAACAGCACAGGCAAGCCCTACAAGTGCAAATCGTTTCAGCAGTGGTTTTCTAAATCATGCACAGACATTGGATTACCTCAGTGCTCCGCTCATGGATTGCGTAAAGCTAGGGGCAGGATAATGGCTGAAAGCGATTGTACCGACCGCCAGATCATGGCTGTTCTAGGACACGAAACAGCGGCAATGGCAACGCTTTATACTAAGGCTGCTAACCAGAAAAAGCTTGCAGAACAAGCCTTTGGAAAGACCGAAGCTTCCGAACCGTACAACACGCATAATAAGCACGATAAATAGTACTATGAAATCAATAGGTTAGGTGTGTAAGTTCGGAAGAATGGCGATTCCGGTAGGACGGAGCTAATTCTACAAAATCAAAGGCTTAGGTTTCCGAACTCGACTTTTTAGCACACGGTACACTAGGGGTTTTCTCACACACTTTCCGAACCTTTGTGAGCCTTGCAAATTATATGCGATGCTCTAATACAAAACTATGACAAATAAAAAAGATGTAGAAACATACAAAAAGGTACCGTGTCAGCAGTCTTTCAAAGCAGGTTATCAAGCCCGTGAGCAAGAAAGCCCTTTGGTTCCTATTGATGAGCCGATTGTGGAAGGCTGGAAGAAAGATGAGCAGCCTATTGATCTCTATGTATTTGATGAAGTGAAGAGTGAATGGATAAGGTACACTGATTGCGTTTGGGTAATAGAAGATGGTGGATTTTGGTACAATCATCACGAGGGCGAGATAGAGAATGCCCAATATGCATTATTGCCCCCTACCGTCCCAAAGGTTAAATAATCATAGCTAGAATATTTCATACCATTTTTTTTGTGCTGCCAAATCTATGGCTTTGTCGATAGCCTCTTGACGAGCCGCGTTTTTATCGTCGTGCCGTTTGTTGTCGGCCTTGTGTTTTGCATCGCAGGCTTTCTCGTTTTCTGAGATTTGGCCCTCACGATAGTTATAATTATCGCGGCCTTTTAAATGTGCTTCACCGTATGCGTTCCCTTGTGCAATGTGATCAATCGGGGCCGATATACCCACCTTGCGGGGTTCCGGATAAGGTTTCGCCTCCGGCAATTTCTGGCACTGTGTCGGCTTTTCCTGCTCCGTTGCTTTCAGGGCTATCTCCAAATATGTCAAATTGGAGACTTCTGGCGTCGAGGAGCAACCTGCTATCATCAGCATAGGCAGCATTAAGGCAACTGCCAGTTTTGAGCCTCTCAGCTTCGATAGAAGCCGCTCGTTCAAGCGCTTTCCCGTCCCGAACACCTTGTTTGCGAGCGTTTTCAACATCAAGATAAGAAAGCCCAATCTGGTAATCCTTATCAATTTGGTTTGTCGTTTTTTCGTGTTCATCGTTTATAGCCTCCAATTCAACATTTAACGTGTCGCCTATGTCTGCGGCGTCTTTATCCGCTTGCACTTGCGCGGCCTTACAGTCGGCTTTGCCTTTGTCATAATAGTGATCAGCAAAGCCCCAAACCAAACCGCCAGCCATTAGGACAAGAATCAGGTAACCGTAAAAAGAGCCTCCGCCGAAAAAGCCTGCTGCCCATAGCGCTATTTTTTTTCCCATGTCACCCTCGCAAACAGTATTGGCGTTCTTTAGACCTACGCCGCACCAGGCCGCGCACAACGCGCCCTCCGGCCTTGTTCCACCAAGTTATAGCGTTGCATGCACCTGTGATGTTGCCAGCGTTCAAACGGCGCGTAGCGGTTGATCTACCGGCTGCGCGAATGCCTACATTGTAGGCTAGTGACGTAAATGCGACATCCCGAAACACGGGTAGTCGATCACGCTTGGTTTGGGCTGTAAAATAATGAGTATGAAGTCCCGAACGGTACTCGGCAATTTCTTCAATCAAAAGGTCACGGCATTGCGCCTCTGTCTTATATTGTCTGGCCTTTGCGGTGCGCGTATGACCATAACACACAGTCCACAAAGGCGGCTTCGCGATTGTGTCGAAATAGGAGACATGAAATTTCCCAGACTTATTTTTGCCCTCACTGACAGATATAAAATCAAATGCAATATCATCAAAACTATCACTTGAGCCATCATGATTATATTGCGAGTTTTTGGCTAAAGCTGGAGCCGCAATTGCAATTAATACAAAAATCAGACCATATACTATGAATTTACGCCGTTTATGGTTCTCTTTTGGCTGCTTTATAAATCTACCAACAAAGGTTAAAACTAATCCTATATTAATCCAGAATGTCCACACCCTTGGGTTTGTATCTATACCCGTGATGATAAATATCATATCGGAGGCATTAACGAGTATTGCCAGAACATAAATTGCCCATACCGTGTAGCTGGTAAGGGATATTTTTGCCCAATCTTTAATCAGAAAATTCATGTCTAGTCCTTCTCTAAAATTCGGTTGATGCGACCATCCATTCTGGTAAGTTGCGTTTCTATCCGGACTTGACCGTCCTTCATTGAATACATTGTTGCTTCGAGCGCATAGAAAGATTTGTTAACAGCGGCATTTTCAATATCTGATTTTTGGAGCTCAACAACGTCACTGCTTAAGCCTGAAAACAGCCAAATGAAGCCGCCGAACTGAAACAGAAATGTTATGATAATACCAACTGGCACGTTCTTGTTTATGTGCCACCTTGTGTTTTTTTCTACCATTATTTTTTCAGTCATTTACGTCTCCTCGTAGTGTAAAACTGCCACATTGTAGAGTGAGTTGGCTGTGTGGTCTTCTACACCAAACCCTATTTGGTCTGGAGCCGCGAGCCAATCTGGGGGATTAGGAAGTTTGTTTAAAATGAACCGATTATTCCAACCCCAAAGCAACTTAAACCAGATATTAAAATGGTGTCACTTACGGACGGGCTTACAGACGCCACCCTTGCCCCAGCCGTGGAATTTGTATCAACGGCATAAGGTGCTAATGGCATACCCGATTGATTGCCTTCATCACTTGCGTTATTACCTGTTGCTATTGGCATAGAAAAAGTGGTGGTGCTATCCGTTCTGGTAATTCCAATATAATAAACCGTACCCGCCAATAAAACTATATCTGCCACAGGGAAAACCATTTCAAGAATAGCTGTTGAAGCAGGAACTTGTGTGGCACTTTCTCCTGTAACGGCCTGAATTACTCTTGAGCCATTAAGTTCGTAAATCCCCGCTTTATAAGTATGCGTGGTATCTGCGTTTATTCGCGCGATTACTTTTGAGACTGTAATATCAACAATGGGTTTAAAAAAAGCACCCTTTGAAGCAAAATTACTGCTACTAAAGGTAATGGCCAAAAAATTAGGGAATGTAGACGCATTGCCTGCACCTCCTCCTCCTCCTCCTCCTGAGCTCTCGCCGAACGGACTATACATGATCCACCAAAACGCTTGCCCCGGTCGTCCCGATAGGTCTCGCCCACACTCGGTTTGCCCCCACAAGAGCCGTATAGTCGGTTAGTGCGCGCCTAGCTTCGGCCCACCCTTTTTTATAAAAAAACCCGTCTGTGCCCGTTGGCGCAACCGCGCCCGCCGTAATAGCTATGCGTACGTCCGTTACCTGTACTTGAAATGTGATATTCTCCACGTCTCCATTAGTTATCTGTGTCCACATGCCGCTTGGGCATGGGATACTTTCTTGTGTTCTTGCCATGATATTCTCCTTATGAAATTAAACTACGCGGCCTCTAATGCCGCCTTTGAGCCAAGCGTTCTTTTTGCTACCAACCTCAAACACTGTGTAACGGCTTGCTCTGTGAGGTGGTATTTTTGCGGTAATGTCACTATCCAGCGCACATGTAAGTGTTGCTACATTGGCCAATACAGTTTTCAACAAAGGGGGCGTACTAGCCGCATTAAATAACAATGTTTCGGTAGGTGTTCTAATGGATAATTCAAATTCTACTGCGGTTGGATCTGCGCCAATGTCGATAGCAGCACTGAAATCAAAACTTGTCCCGATATATATTTCAATCTCGTTTTCTGCGGGCTTAACTATAGCCATATATCACCTATAATAATTGAGAGGAAACGCGCCGCTTATCGCTGAACACACCAAATGAAGTGAAGAAAACAGTTTTTTGTTGTTGGGAGTTAGCGCGGTTGCCCGTAATCCCAATTACAATCAACTCTCCTGTTGAAGTTAAGTCGGTTGTAATGTTTTTAATATCCCACTTCGTAAACAAATCTGCGCCAATATCAACTTGTCCAAGGTTGCCAAATTCCCCAACAGTGAAAATCACCCCCTCATTTTGGGCTTTATCAACTAAGTTTGAACCGTCCCATTCGTACATATGTATTCGTACCAACTGAACAAGGGTTTCGGCGGGTACAGAGGTGTTATCGTCAAGATGCCAACTAACCAAGATAAAGGGCAGATAGGTTTTCCCATTATACGTTTGGGGTACGGGACAGAAATACGTGCTATCGCCAGCGCTCCCGTCTATAATTTTAGTGTTATCGTCGGTCAGTGCGGGAGCAATAATCGTGTTATCATACGACACGCTAAGTGCGTCAATGTTTTGCCCGCCCCTGCCAGTGCCCACCGCCCCATATATTGACGCCGAAACCGTGCCGATTTCAACAATCGCCAAGGCTTGCGCGTTCGTTGGTGCAACGTCATTAAATATCCAAGCGTTTCTAAAGGACGAACTAGCAAGCTGTTCTAGGATGCCGCCTTTAGGTAAATACCAATATACATTATTGCTGTTAGGCAAAATAAACACGTCGTCATTACCCTGCACATAATTTGTTGTACGCCCCCCCGCAAACCACAATTCAGTATTGTGTCCGTTTGTAACTGGTAGGTCTATGGACGCCCTTGGAAACTCCCCTACTTCTGGTGCGGGCGACCCTGTAAACAAAGCCCACCAACCAGCGGCCAGTGAGCCAGCTATAAATTCGTTAATACTTGGCATAGGGCGAACGTAGAAGATGCCGTTAAGATACCCCGCAGTACCCATACAAATAGGGTCGTCGTCTGTGCCAGTGTTGCTCGACCACAACTTACACCCTGATTGCGGCACTAGCCCGTTATGCCAGAATGAATGGACAAGTGTTGGCATGGCGTTTTCTTGGCACTCTAAAAGCGTATAGTAAGTTTTATTGGTTGAAGGTGATATGGTAAGCTGGTCTAAAACAATCAGTAAATACTTACCGTCCGCCAAAATACCTTGTGTCCATACATTCAGATTAGCGCTTGTCACGGCTGGGTATATGGCGGCAATTCCATTTGTTCCGTCGTCATTAAATTGTTTTTTTGTTCGGCTTCCTATGAGGGTTCCGTCTTGTTTAACAACATACTGAACGTCGCTATCAAATGCCCCCACTTCCATTGCGTAAGCCTGCCCAAACCTATCAACCACTATACTGTGAGCGGTGTTATCACTTACCGTGTACTGACCAAGAAAGTTTTTTGCGTACTCAAGTCCCATTTATGGCTCTATCAAATAGAGAGAGAAAGCGAAATCTGCGGCTGTGGCATCGGCTACTGCTGGCCCGTGTAAAGTCAACATCTGGTTAGGCTGGAACGCAATAACGCCAACACCGACCATTGTTGCCACACGGTTGCCCATTGTGAAATTAGCCGTGATAACGGTCGCCCCCTCTTGTTTGATTGTCATGGAGAAATCAGCCGTTGGCGCAATATCGCACATGCCTGTATTTTTCGTGTTATTAGCCTGAAAGTTCATAGTCTTGCCAAGTATGGCCGTGGCAAGCTTTTCATTATTGCCGAGAACGCCCATGGCACTAAATACCAAATGCCGATCAACAGACACCGCAAGACTACCCGTGCCGGAGCCGCCATTGCCGTTATAAGGGTCTATGTCATACGGCAGGATAACCCCGAGGGCGCTTTCCATGCGTATGGCGTACATTTCGGCCTGTAAGTAAACGGGCGGGAACAAACCCGCATCATCTGCGGTTATAAAGGTGCCCGCATCGATGGTTAAATCATCGTCCGAGAACACATTAAGCGGCGTAGTAAAATTCGTACCCGCGAGATAAAAACGGATTATAGACCCGCTTTCTAATACCCCAAACGGGTTTATGGCTTGATTAGCTAAGAATATAGCGGACATATGCCCCCCTTGAATTTATTGTGAATTGTGGTAATGCGGGTTTATGGACAATCAACTTTTGTATTCACACGCTGACCACCCGCTTAACGGCGTGTACAAGGGTATGATTGCTGATCCTGAGTTTAAAAAATTACCCTATGATGATATTGTCTGGCTTATTGATAGAGAGACAAGACTTCTGCGAAAAGACGACTTCTATGCGCATGTTTTTGCTACCGCTGTGATACTCGCCGTTTTGTATTTTGTTCCACAATTGCGGGGGTAGCTCCAGCTATAAACGCGCCCTGCCCGCCGCCCATTCTGTAAATTTTATGCACCTTTTGCTGTGCGCTTGGAGATAGTCGAGCAAAAACCGCCGCAACCTCTTCCGGCGTTCCGGCTAATTTAATAGCAAGGGCCTCAATGACTGCCGGGTCTTCCTTGGCTACCCTGCCCGCAAGCACTCGAATGTACTTTATTGCGCTCTGTATGGGCTGTACACCGTTCTCAGAGACAAAATGGACTACCTGCCGCACTCCGCCCCGGCTCTGAGAAGCTACTCGCGCCGCTGCTACTTGCTTGGGTGCCGTAGCCGAGCCTAAATCTGCTCTCACTCTGCGACCTGTGGCCGTTAATGCGCTTTCCCGCTCCAAAAGAGCTGTAATTTTGTTGGCCTGCTTTTCAGAAAGAACAGCCCTGAATACGCCGCGCACCTCCTCAGCGTTGAATTTCACCGTTGCATTGTGAGTGCTCGCTGATTTTCTAAGACGGTCGTCAACGCCCTGCAATAGCCCGGCAAGCATGTGCTGGCGCTCACCTTCGGAAAACCCCGCAACGGCCTGCGCTACGTCCTCTTGGCGCTGTGACAATGCTTTGCGCCCAAATTCAAGAGCATTCTCATTGGCTTTCTGTCCTGCCCATAATTTACGCGCCTGAGCATATTGCGGAATCGTGTCCATCTCTTTCAAGAGTTCGGTTTTCAACGACATTAGCGATTTGGTTTGCGTTGAAGTATTGTTTTTTAATGACGCGCCGATCATGTCGTCTAAAGCCCCTTTTGCGTGGTGGAAAAATTGAAGCTCATTGCCTGCTAACGAAGTGCCCTCATCGGCAGCAAATTTGTTGGCTTTCACCAGTGCTTTTTGCATACTTGGACGAGTCATAAGGTTTGCAAGCTTACCCGTAACTTTAAAATCTTGGCTAAAGGCTGCGGTATAAAGCTCTGAACCCTCTGCGGCTAGTTTTTCGCCTATTTTATTCTTCAAAGAGCTGAAATCCTTAGCACCAATTATATTCTTAACGCCTGTGGATATGCGCTGTTGCTGCCCTGCCTGCTGCTTTCTAACGGCATCCTCAAATATTTGCCTTGAGCGACCACCAAGGGTGCTCGTACCCTCGGCTAATTCTTGCAGATTAAGTTTCTGAAAAGCCAAAGCCGCATCATCGTCACTTGTATTTGCAATTAACGCTAGAGCGCCTTGCTTGTCCACATTGTTTTGGCGCTGGACTTCTTTCAACAATATTGATTCAGCACGGCTGAGTTTGTCTTGTGGTTTCAAATTACGTAGCCTGGATAATACTGGCCCAGCCATGAATAACATCGCGCCAAACCCAGCGCCAATTAAACCGCCCTTAATTGCATCATCCGCACGCTCTACCAAATTGCCCTCTGCGCTGCCTCCGGCATACAACGCGCCACCAGCGGCACCACCCTTAACTGCCTTTAACGGCACCAGCGCCTTAGCGATAGGACTAGCGACCCCACCTACTATTTCAGATACTAAGGCTCTCTTAGGAGCTGTTTTTCTTCTAAACTCAAGTAACGCTTTGCGCTCATCCGCTTTCGCGTCAGCGCCATCTCCTAATGTTAAACTTTCTAGTTTTCTAGTTATCTCATCTGCCGTTGCAAAACTAAACCCCTGCACTGCCGGCAACGCAGAACTCATAGTGTCTAGGTGTTTTATAAATTCATCATCAGTAAAAGGGCGAGCGTCCTCGAATTTAAAGAAGTCGCCTTCGCTTCTTCTCTGCTTGTTTGGTCTCTTTATGCCTAACTCTTTCGCAATCAGTAACTTTTCATTACGCTTAGCGATGCCCTTTGGTATGTCTTCGTTTTCAGCGTCAAACGGTTTTATATTTGGGAAGTCGGGATTTTGCGATCCAGTTGGCTGGGCGTCCAGCGTGAAACCTTGCGGTAGTGTTTGCGCATTTGCCGGCTCACGTACACGTCCTATCTCGTTTGTTCTTGCTTTTGCAGCGCTCACCGCTTCATCTACTGTGGGAAAAGAGCCAACACTGGTAATGCTTTGGTCTCCCGCTTCAAATCGAGATTGCACCTCGTCAGGGTCTACGCGCTTTCCGTCAATTATAGTCGGTACATTGTGCCACTGCCCATCACTACCTTGAACGGTAATTGTTTCCTCTGTTGAAAACGTACCGTCCGGGTTCTGTATTTTAGGGCGTGTTAAGTCGATAGGCGAGCCAATGCCCGGCTTATCTAATACAAATCCTTGCGGCAATTCACTCATTACATAGGTTCCCAATTGCCGTTTTTAAAGATCATACGTCCGCCTGTTTCAGCGTTTGTAGCTGTGTCGCCCTCTTTGTACTTTGTTTGCTTATCAGCGGCTCCATCGCCAAATAACGCATCAAAGGCACCTTGGCTTTGGGCTTTCAGTATTTCCGCCGCTTGCACCCTGGCTTGTCGTTTTACTTCAATAGTTTCGGCGCTATCACCAAATTGAGGGAAATACTGTTTGTCAGCACCCTCAAACTCACTGGGGCCGATAACCGCACCAGATTCTTGGCGTAGGATTGCATTGGTAAAGTCCCTTTTTGCCCGCTTATATTGACGTTGGGCTTGCGAGCTGAAAAGCTTTTTATTAACATTTGTAGGGTCATACCCCTTATCGGTAATGGCTTTCATTTCAGCATTTGCGTTACTTGCTCTATAGCTGAACCCCGCCGATTTGGCTTGCTCGCCGTTAAACTTCTTACCGCCTACGCCGCCCGATTTACTAGCCGCTAATGCAGCCTGCCTATCTGCCGTAGCATTGGCGTCTCGTGTGCTGGTTTGTGCTAACACATCAGCTTGGTGTTGATTATCAACACCGATATTATCAATTTCTGCATCCGTCTTGCGAATCGTATTATCAAGCGTCCTGTCACCGCGCTCATTGTCGGCCCGTGTGTCCTCTTCTTTAAGACCGAAATCACGCTGATTATTAGACTGCGCAATCCTTTCTTTAATACTCAGCGCCCTTTGACGCTCTGTCTTCAAGACTGCATCAGGAGCGCCCCTAAACCGTTCTAAGTAGCCCTCCGGAAAACCTTCGGGTGGGTTTTGCTTGTAATAATCAAGGATTATCTCTCTGTCCTGCGGGGTGGCCTGCAATAGACTGTCTGCGATTTGAATACTATTTGCGGCTAGCTTTTCAAGTTGGGCTGTTCTTTGGGTTTGCGCCGCTGTGATACGCTCACCAATGGCATCCCCGCGCTGTATATTCCCCGATCTAAAGGCGCTGGCTTGCGCTTGCTGCAATGGTGTTAATTGCCTTTGCTGCCTTGGCGGTTGAGATGGTTGCCCGGATTGTGCCACCTGAATAGGTGCTTGTCCGCCGCCTGTTGGCGTAGGCGTTCCGCCCGCTACCCCGCTGAGTGCGTCTGCGAGTATGCCGCCAAGCTCTCGTCTTGATCGGTTATCTTGACGCGACTTCAATATATCGCCTGCCGTATTGTTCTTATTTCCCAATGCAAGCGCAATGAGCGTGTCCTTAAGGCTTGCTCCACCTGTGGGGCTAAACATTATCCCGCTCCAAAGATTGAGGCTAGCGCACCCGTCAGCCCTGAAAACCCTTCTCTGATCGCTGATGTCCCTTGGTTTTGACCTTGCAGATGTAGAGCACTTGAAGCCCTTGACGCGTTATCAAATCTACTACCAGCCGCATCGCCAGCGCCCACCGCAATTTGACCAGCACCAGACACGCCCGACAAAGCATTGAAAAACCGTGTAAAGTTGTTATTGACCTTGTTTTGTCCAAAATTCACTAAATCCTTGCCCGTTTGGCCCGAAAGTAGATCCCCCCGATTGGCGGCGCTGGTCTCAAGTGTTGCTGCGCCCTCGTCGAATGGTAATGTGGCAAAGGGGCTCGCTCGGAAATCTGACACTACTTGGTCAAACCCCTCTTGGCCGTTAAGACCTAGCGCATTGCTCTGTGAGCCAATAGCACCAACACCCGCATCCAAGAACGGTTGGCCTCGCTCTATACTTTCGTCATAAATTCGTGTTGTTAGCTCGCGGTCTAAGTCTGCCGTTTCGCGCGTGTTTCTGGCATCTCGTCTGCCAGTAATGAAATCTACAATAAAACTCATAATCGAATCTCCTTGGTGTAATATGTTTCGAGCCTTGCATAACCAAGCTGCTCGTATATTTTGCCGATGCGAGGGCTAAAACAGGACAAAGCCACAATGCGCGCTCCCTGAGAAGCGCCCCACGCTTCAAACTCTTCAATCAGTGTCCGAAAGCCCCGCTCGGCATAGAAAACGCCCTCAAACGCTATAAGGTGGCTTCTGTTGATAGGACTGCATCCAATTACCCCACCAATCAGGCCATAATCTTTGACGATCAAAATTCCGTGACGTTGGAAGCGCTCTAAAGTCGCCCTTGTGTCCGTCCGGTTAAACGCGCCCATATGTGTTGCGGCGTCCAGCGTTGGTATGAGCCGCTCGGTTAAATCAAGCGCTTTATCTATCATGGGTGGTGCGTTTCAACTTCTGTTTCAATCTCTTGAAGCGCCGCCTTAATATCAATATTGTCACTAATTTTTGAGCCTGTGAATGTGCCGAGGTCTGTTGCATTAGCCGCAACACCCGAAAGTGTGATTAAATCGCCGACCTTTTCATTTATGGTCTCGAGCAAAGTCTCCAATTCCTGCAATGCTACCTTAACCGTTTTGTTATCGGAAATAGTCGAACCTGTGAATGTGCCCAAATGGTCTGCGTCCACGCCTGCACCGGATAGTGTCACAAGATGATTTACATCGTCCTGTGCCGCGATAACCGCCAAAGCCAATAGCGTTGCGTCCTCTGTTAAATCCTCAACAGAATTACTGCCCTCGCCGCCTAAAATTCTTACAATACCGGATAAAAACTCAATCAGCTCTTGGCTTGCTTTATCGCCATTGTCATTGATAGGCGTGTTAACGTCCCAAGGCTGTAGCTGCGACATTAGTCTATCCCGTCATTGGCACGAGCACCGCGCACCATAACATTGGCAGGGTCACTAATTCTAAAGCGCTGTATACGTTCAGGTGCTCTTGCTGTGCCAAGGTCGCGCCACATTACTTGCGTGTCCTCATAACTTGGTGCGCTCATGCGGGCATCAACAAAGCTTGTCCAAGCCCCCCGACCGCCTGTCTGTGTGAACTTCATGGCCATAAAACCAGCCGTATCGCTCCACATGTCGATTGTTAAATCCTCAAGCACTAAGGGGGCCCGAACGGGTATGGAGACGGTAAACTCCTGAACTATGGGAACACCCAAATCTGTTTTTGCGTCCAAGTCTATTTCAAACAAGTCTGCGCTATTCGTATTAGCCGCAATGACCTTACCAAAAGCTTTTATGCCGAGTTCTGCTCTCCAAGAAAGCCCACCCAATGTTTTGCGTATTTGCCATTTTTGATTGCCTAAATCATAGGTGAGTGTGAACTTATTAGGCACAGTAAAGACAAAGAATGTGTGTCCTCTCTGCGTGTATGAATATCCCAAAGCGCCTGCCAGCTCTGCATCCGTCAAGCTATCTAGTAAATCTTGTTCGTATGGTGTGCTTATTTTATTTGGTCTAAACCCGCTCGCCACAAATATGTTTTTCTTGTTGGATAGCCAGAATATAAAAGCACCCTCTTTCGCGACCGACAAAGGCGCGAGCAAGCCGTGTGCCATAGCCCCTGTGCTGATTCTGTAAAAAGTATCGGCGGGCGTTCTCGGATTTGCATTAAGCCCGTAAACTTCTGTCGATTCTGTTCCAAATACTACGACATATTGCGGAGTTGTATATACACGCACCGCCTTATCAGCCTCGCCCTCAGCCGTTTTAAAGTTCAGCCCGTCCCATGTTCGTCCGTCGAGCAAATCAGACCAGTACCATCTATCTATGCTGTTTGAGCTCCCTACAAACCTTTGTGCGATATATGCAATAGAAGAGACGCCAAAGCCCGGCAAAACAACCGGGATAAAATCAACGCCGTTATAGCTGTAAAGCCCAGGGTCGACGCATACCAAAACCTCGTTACGGCTTGCTGCTATAGTGACAAGGCCGCTAGCGGGCACTGAGCCTAAGAGTGTCTGCACCCCTGCACTGTCCGTTCTATAAACGTTGGTACCGTGGACGCTAAATATATCCCCGTCGAATAATCCGTCTTTCGCAAGGAAACCTCGCACATTACCGCCTAAATATCCGTTCCGATAAGCTGTAATGCCGGGCCCGCTTAAAAGTGTATGCCCGCGCCCGTCTGTTTCTGGTTGCTGCTCGGAATACATATTTTGCAATATTTCAAGAGCGCCGCCAGTTGTTGATCTGTCGTAAGCCTCTACGGATAATTGCAAGTCCATTAGATATACAGCTCTGGTTCGCCGCGTTCTTCCTCGTCGTGCTCGTATTCGAGGCGGCGTATTTCAGGCTCCGCACCTTTGGCTAGCACCGCATAGTCATTCGGATTTGCCGCATTTACGCCGTGGGCTGCAAGAGCGCCAACCAAAAGCACAAGGGGAATTGCGGCATAATCAGGGATTGCCGTAATATCGTATTGAACAAAGCTGCCCCGTTTGAGCGAGGCCAAAACATCGACCAGCGCATTGTCAATTGTCTCACCATCCGTCGCCCGCAGACCTTGCCCGCTTGCTATGATTTTGAGATGTTTAGCAACGCGCTGCCGAATGTCAGCTTGTGTTAAAACAGCCATAATGAAACTTACTTAAAGTAAGGGCTGTCTTCGCATTGCTTGGCGCAAGACTCGTCTTCGGTTGTGAACTTCTTGCCTTGTTTGACCTTCTGTCCGTCCCAAATCATGGTCTCTTCCATAGAGCCAGTATAGGTGAACGTAGCGCTTTTAAACGCTTTCTCTTTTTTCGTATCAGTCATTGTATTAATCCTAATCCTAATCCTAATGTTAAAATGAAATGAGGGGCATTTAAGCCCCCCAATGTTTGATTAAGTCAGCGTGACAAAACAGTCGATAACACCAAACTGCGCCAGAGGCGGAGTGGCTTCATCAACGTTTTTATCTGAGAAAAACACCTTCTCAACAGAGTAGAGCTCTTGGAAGCCAACACCGTCAATTGACTGGTAATCATCCTCAGCCCGCTTCGTAGACTTAAGGTCACTACCAACCGCTCTTGCGAGTGCGTGAGCACCACAAAAGTAGATGTGTCCAACGGTTGCGCTAGGCTCGAACAAGTCAAGTTCCGGCACACGCTTGATAATCACGTTCTCGTAAAGGATGGTATCGCCGCCTTGGAATAGACGGTTTTTACCCTCGCCAGTGCGCGAAGCGTGAACGTAGTTTTCACGGATTATCGGGTCAGCCTTAAACAGGTTGAACGCCTTGGTTCCGCAAAAGAGTACAAACTTTTCGCGCATACCCGAAACTTGCACAGGACGCATTGCAGAGCGAGCCGTAGGGCCGCTTACAAAGTTACGTGCCATGGCATCAGAACGAAGCTTGTCGAGCAATGCCGCACTTGGCACATCGCCCACACCAAGAGCCGCCAAAGATACAGCATGGTTGCCCGCCGTTCTATTGGCATCGTCTGCACCGTAATAAACACGGTATGGGTTGGCCGTATTCCATGCATCAAGTACGCCGCCTGCTGCGAGTTCGTAGATGATATTTTCGCAAACTGCGTTTTCAATATCAAATAATAAAGGGTCGCTACCAACAGAGCGTAAGCCCTCCATGATAAACTCCGTCAGCAAATCACTGGCTTTCATTTTGAGAACGTGTTTGCGTCCTCGCAACAAATCAATGAATGATTTTTGCTTCTGGTCTACGCGGATAGTTACCGCGTCACGCACATAAACAGGACGCGCATTGTACGTGTCTGCAAACATTTTGCCTTCATTACCAACCAATGTGGCAAGACCTTTACGGCCTCCACGCAATTGGTTAATAATCGGGACTTGTACCTCTTTACCACCTTTAACCAACTCGCGATGATTAATGATAATATTGGCGGTCTTGTTGCCTCCCATATACGGCTTAAACTCGTTTTCACGAATATACTCAGTACGGAAGTCTTTGTTGAACTTGGTAAGCTCGGTATCATTACCGGCTGTGGTTTGTGCGGCCACGTCCGCTGCGTCATATGCTGGCATTTTTAAATCTCCTATGCCTTAGGAAAAAATAGCCTCGAAATCATCATCTGCCGTTGTTTCAACAGCACCGGGAAGAGTTGTTGCGGGTCGTGTATCAGCAATACTACGCGGGATAACAGGCTCGGCCTCCGCCGTTGCTGCTGGCACAGGGTCAGCTTTCGCTGCTCCGGTTGCCTCAGCCACTTTAGCCGCCACATAAGCGTTTAGATCGCCGTTGTATGACGCCAATTCGCTTTGTGTTGCCTGTCTTGCGTTCCAATCACGCACATATTGAATGGGATTGTGAGCCGTCTTGATGCCGTCCTGTAAAGACTTGTCAGCTTTGGCCGCAGCAACGAAATTCGCTGCCTCCTCCATTAAATCTGCGTCTGTCTTCCCTGCTTGTGTTTCCGCGACTAGAGCATTGTCCATTCGGGATTTAAACTGGGAATTATCGAGCATGGTTTGGAATGTGCTTGTTTGATACTTCGCAAACCCTTCCGGGTCTAAGATGGGGTCGGGTATTTCCTCCGATAATTGTTCTGGCGTTTTTTGCGCCGCTTGGGGTTGTGCCTGCTGCTGCAAGCGTTTTATCTCAGCGTCACGGTCTGCAAGTTGTTGCTTGAAGTCGTCGCGCTGCTTGGTCATCACATGAACGGGAATGGTTCCGTTTTCTTGAGCTGGTTCGGGGGTTTCAGCGGCCTTGGCGGCTTCCACTTCCTCTTTCGGCTTTTCTTCCACCTTGGCCTTTTCAAGCTCGGCGGTTTCGGGCGTCTCTTCAACTGGCGGTGTTTCCTCTTTCGGGGTCTCTGCCTCCTTTTCAGGGGTTTTCGCTTCAACCGTTTCTGGTTGTTCACTTTCCTCTTCAAAGATGTTGTCAAAGTCTTGCTCGTCTGTTTCGTTTTCTTCCTTGGTCATATTTAGTCCTCAATCGCCCGAAGCTCGGCGGCAGCAAACGCCCGTAAACCCTCGGCGGCAGGGGAAGTTTTGATCTTCTTCTTGATATGAATCGCCCGTTAAACTCGGCGGCAGTTATCTGTGAGGAACACCCTGTTGCGCATGTGCGGCGGCATGTGCGGCCTGAAACGGCACAACACGGGATTCTACATCTAATTTGTTTTCTTTGGCCTTGGTCTCGCCAATTTCGGCCATTGTCTTAATTGTTTTCGCGTCCTTGAGTTCAGCGCCAGACACCTTGTCTTTAATGCCCGCTTGCTTTTCAGCTAATTCAAGTTGCACGGCCTGTTCCTGCATTGGGTTTGGCGGCTGTTTAGCGGCCTGTTCGCGCTTCTTCTCGATTTTCTCAATCCACTCATGCTTATTGGTCAAGCTTGAAGCCTTAAGCACATCGATCATATCCACCTCGGCGGCGAAGTTAGGCACACTCTCCATGAGACGTGTGATTTTCTCGAACTCTTCCGCCTGCAATGTCGCACTGTCCTGAACTTCATCAATAATCAGGTCGACATTCATTCTGGCGATCGGGTTATTGACGATTGGCTTACCCTCTGGCGTATATGCCACGATTTTATTCAGGCCAATGAATTCAGGCGCACGTCTATCATCCGTTATGCGGATAACGCGCTCTGCCCTGTAAAACTGTTTAGCCATGTTCCACGCCGCTTTGTAGATGGTCAATTTAAACGCTCGCAGACGGTCAAACACTATGGCCTCTTCTGCAATCGCGCCCTGCTGTGTAGCCAAAATAGCCCGACCGCTTGCCGCTCCTGATTCTCGGCCAATGAGCGCAGGGTTTATGCCTTGAGTATCAATTTCGGCCTTGGCCTCGGCCAATAGTTCAGCCTGCCCCGCCAATCCTTTATCATCTTTAATAATACCAAATTGCTTGCCGTATTCTCCGTGGCTTACCTCGATAACACCGTCCGGCTTTTTAAGCTCGCGCCTCGTCTTGGCGGGGTCAGCTAGTGAGCCGGACGAATAAAAGAATTGCCGCTCGGAAAGCTTGTGTAATAGTTTAGAACGTCTGTGGTTGATCTCGTCTTGCGGCCCGAATAAATCTCTAACTATGCCGTGGCGGATATTATCCTTGTCTACATAGGTGCTCATCAAATTGAGCGAACAAACGGTCTGACCTTCATCATCTTTGTAAGGGCTAACCCCTTCCTCAATAATGCCTTGGCCTGTGAAGGTGTAATAGTGCCATTGCCCACCCTGTATGCGCCAATGTTGCACAACACGTACTCGTTTCCCTGTTTCATCAAACCAAAGCTTGGCGGGTCTGTCCTCGGTACTTTCGTCTTCTTCTAAATCGTCGCCGCCCTCGCTGAACTCAAGCAAGTTTTGCTTTTCCTTGCCGTAGCGCGTCAGGGCTTCATCAAGGCTCATCCATTCGGAAATACCTTTGAAGCTGGCATCTGAAAAGTCAGGCTTACGAGAACGCGGGTCATAATATAACATCTCCCACGGCAATGCCCGTACATTCACTGCAAAGTCTGGTTTTTTCTTCACAATGGTTACTTCAATTCCGCCCGTGCCTTCCACGATCATATTATCAAAGGAGGTAGTGACATGCCCGTCAATGTTTTGGTCTTCTTCAATAAAGCGCAATATTTTGGTTGCCGTTGAAGCAGCCGCCATGTCTTGCTCAGTACGTCCGTAAGCTATCGGGTCAGTGCGCCTGGTTATCTCGAAGCCAAGCAGGCCGTTCACCTTTTTACGCACCCGGTTATAGACAATAACAGGCTGTTTGCGCTTGGCAAAGATAGCGAGTTGCATTGGTGTGTACGGCTTCCCGTCTTTGTAAGACCGCGCTTTCAAGGCTTCGGTGCGCGTTTCGCTTGTTCCGGTAATGCCGGAGCGGTATTCTTTTTTGAGGAGTTCAATATTTATGCTGTTTGCCATTCATTGTCCTCCTCTTCTTTTACGGGTTGATATGCATCGCGCGGCTTCTGTCCGCCTGCGCTCACTGGTTTGCTCCAAGGGCGAGACATGCAGACATAGCGCCATTCGTCAGCCGCATGGTCTTCACCATTCGTGTCTAAGTCTTCTGGCCTTAAGTCGTCGTGTTGGAGAACAGGGATAGTTCTAATGCTGTCCCGGCATGTGCTGAAAACGTAAATCATGGGCTGGGTCACAGCTAATAACTTGTCGTGCTCATCTAAAATCGGGTCTATACCAATAAACCTTTGCCGCATCATATCCCAACCGCCCATGGCACCCCGTGTGGGCACCCGCTTATTGTCTGCGCGTCTAAAGGCAATTCCCGATGATTTCAGTATTCGTTCCGCATGGCTCGGCCCACCGTCCTCAGCAAAGGCGGCGGGGTCTAAAACCCCGTGCATAACTTTGTCGATGTTTCTTTTCTTAAGCCCCGCGCCCACTTGTTCAGACGTAAGCTTTAGCCCGGTGTTGGGCTTGTCCTTTTCCATGCCGTACCATTCACGGTATCTTATGAGTGCGCCCCTCGGCAGTATCATACCGTCATGCTGATAATCATCACTGACAACAGCCCACCAACCGAATGAGAACGGCCTTGCGCTGCCCCAATCCCCTGATATGAACCTCGGCCACTCTTTCGGCACTTCAAACGGCCTCAAGACATGCATTGAAGACGACCAGCAATCAAAGAACGCGCCCTCTACAACGTCCCAATCACCGTGCCGCATCGCCTTGACAAGCTCCGCAGAGCCGAGACCCTCAAGCCTATGCACATAAAGCGGGTCGTGTTCGGTCATTGAGGGATTATCCTCAAGCTTGGCAGGAATGAACTGCCGCAGCATACCGCCCTCTCTCGGCTCCATGCGTTTAATCTCTAGTGGCACCAATTTGTCTATGAACGTGTTTTTCACGAACAAGTGCCCGATATTGCCGGGGTTGCCCGATGCAACTATGCGCGGGAATAAACCCTCAAGGCTTTTAGGCACCTTAATGCCGACCATACGAACCCGATTGCGCAAAAACCTGTAAATCAGTTCGGTAAAATGCGTCAGCTCATCGATCAGCAATAAATGTATTTCCGCGCCCTGATATTTAAACCTGTGCTTTTCGTCCTTACAGTGACAAAGATAGATTTTCGAGCCGTTGTAAAACCTGATCTCATCGCCAACAATATCGCAATAGCCAAACTGTACCCATTCCGCCAACATGACGCGAAACCCTTGTGGGCCCTCCATATGGTTTTTAATCAAGTCCTCACGTAGCCGCCTGAATAAATAAACTTGCAGACCGGGTATCAACGTGGCGAATATAATCGCCGCTGCACGTAAGTAATGGCTTTTGCCTCCGCCTGCTGCGCCTCCGTAAAATATCTCCGTTGCCAGCGAAATAAACGCTTTATATTGCTGAGGGTGTAAATGGAGATTAAGTGGCGGCGGTTGTTGTGACATTGATAACTGCGGCGGGCAATTCGGCTCCGTCTTTGCCCGTTAATTCCTTCTTGTCCGCAAGCCCTAAATCCCGTGCAATTATGTTTGGATTGAGCAAGTCAGCCGCCGCCCCTGTGAACTTCTGTGTATAGATAATATCTACTACTCGCGTTGTGACTTCCGAAAAATCATCTTTGTTTTTGTAGTCATCCCATGTTGATTGGCCAATTTTTAAGAATACACACAAGCCTATTTCAGTCATTGCTCTCATCTTTGGTACTTCTGTCAATGATGCCCTGCCCTGAAATTTAACAGTTTCTACGGTAATTAGCGGGTTGGCTTCTACCCATTCGAGATACTCTTCGCAGGCTTCCCACAATTCTTCTGGTGTAGCAAATATTGGCTTACGTCCGTGTGTCTTGCGAGCTTTCCAAAATTGATTGCCTTGTCGTTTGTCTTTAGCCATCACAGCCCTCAATATATGTCATGCTACTGACCTATCGATTTGTTCAAGCGGTGCGCATCGTTTTCAATGGCGTTTAAGTTGTTTTCTATCTTCATACACAAACGCTTCATGCTATTAGTCACTGTTGCTTCTGGCTCTGGCGGCAATGCTGGTTTGGCATTGTCTTCCAATATATCGCAGGTAGCCCCAATTAGCTCTCTAGTGAAAAACCCCAC
Source organism: Alphaproteobacteria bacterium (assembly GCA_002401695.1). Taxonomy (GTDB): domain Bacteria; phylum Pseudomonadota; class Alphaproteobacteria; order Micavibrionales; family Micavibrionaceae; genus UBA1672. The sequence continues at coordinate 17,076 of NVTV01000013.1, read as the reverse complement.
CCTATTTGCGGTTTCTTCCGATTGGTTGGCAATGCTCTCAAGCATCTGCACTATATATTCAATATTGCCTGTTGGTTTAGTTGTCGGCTGCAATGTCGCTACGTTGGTACTCATGGTCTTTTCCTTTTTGTTTTGTGTAATTAAATGCCGGAACTTCTGTTGCCAGGCTTCCGGCGCTCCCCGCTAATTGCCTATGCGGCAATCGCATTTGTGATGCTCACGGCATCGTTGTCATTGACGGTTGATCAATGAACAGTAGGCGCGGGCGATAACTCCGCTGTTTTACGGCCAACGTTCAGACGCCGTAAATTTGGTTGCGTGGGCAGGATTTGAACCTGCGACCTCGTGGTTATGAGCCACGCGAGCTACCGAACTGCTCCACCCCGCATTATAAAAAAGTGCCTATTTACCCATAAAATAGTGCAATAAAACAACATTAAGTGTTGCATAGTGCAACATTGTATGTTATATAATAGTAGTCGCAGGGAATGAACCCCGCGACAAACAGAAAGGAAGGTGATTATGTGATTTTAATTGTTCTGATTTGGATACTTAAGAAGTTGAACAGACGGACTAAGTAATCCAAGAGGGGGGCGAAAGCTCCCCTCACAGAACATTAGATAACACTGATTGCCTTCCTTTTCAAGGATTTATAATGAAACACACTAAAGAGAACTATGCGGCCATGATCAAAGCTCTTGGCCTTTCTCAAAACCAATTCTCCTTGCACCCGCTTGTATGTGTAAGCCGGGGTACAATATCCCGGCATGTGTCTGGTGATGTAGACCCTATCCCTGAACGCTTTTGGAATGCCCTAGAGTGGATGGACAAGGGCAAGGTTGATATGAAGTAAGCGAGCCTCGCAGTGTTGATAATGCTCTAGGCTTTGTTTTTCGCGTGTCGAGCGCTCGCTATTCGGTTGGCGTTTAGCCAATAAAAAACCCCGCCCTGCATGGCGAGGTCTGTTAATTATTTATTGCCAAAGTCACCTCTCCCATAGCGGCAAAGTGATGTTGCCTTGGCATCAAGCTTTGAATCCCGTACTAATAGAGAAAGCCCGTGTGTCGTTAGCTACGCTAAGTTCAACAAATCAACAAGTCAAGCGGCGTCTTGCACTTTTCTCTTGCCCGTCCGCAACAGAATCAGCTCGCTAATCGGGATAGTTTGCATCATTTCCCTACCAAACGCCTTAAGCATAACCTTGGCATCCCGGTCACCATTGGCAAAACCCACAACCATTAGCGGGATATTATCATGCATCCCCCGCTCAAACTGGACGTAATCACCCTCTTTAAATTCAAAGCCTGAGCGCATAAACGCCTCTGGTGTGTCCGCTTTGTGTTTTAGGCTATGTTTGCGCGGGTCGTACTGGTTGTAGCCTGTGGCCTTATCCATGCGGTCTATCGCGTCCTGCTTAAGTCGGTAAGGCTTGTGCTCATTGCCAAGGAACCAATACACCATACGCCTATCCCTTAAGTCCATCAATACAGGGTGGTTCATTGCGACCTTGGCGAATGTGTATGTTTTGAAAAGCGGGTATATTACGGCTTGGCGCTCTGTTCCTTTTAGGGCTTCATACTGGTTCTTGGCCTGTACCTTTATTTCACATGGCGTGAACACGCTAATGCCAACCGCGTACAAAGCATCATGTACTTTTATCTCTTGAAGCGGGGCCGTGCGGATTATGTGCCAATGTGGGTATTTCATCTATGCCTCCTTTGGGTGTTTGTGGTTCAGGAAATCGCGCATGGGCTTTTCCCATTCCCTCGTTTCACCTTGGCTAAAAACTACCGCGAGCCAACTTTCGTCGGCGTTATCACTCAAGACAAAGTCCCCGTCCTCATCTAAATACCGTTGCCATGTTGGGGGCTTGGAGCCTCTGCGTAACTCTCTCTCTTCTTGTGCTTTCATAGTGTCACTGATTGCCTGAGAGTGTTGTTTGTTGAATATTTGCTGTACGTCCCTTTGATCGGGTTTTGGTGGATAAAGACGCCTAAGCATTCTGTCTGTTTCACACACACTCATCTGGTCTTCGTCCAGTACATATTTTAATTCGTAGCCGCGTTTAAAGAGGTGTTTGATTATGTTGTCAGCTTCTGAGCAAAATCCGTCATATGCGTCACGGTCTATAACGCTTTCGCCGCCAACCAGTTTTTCTGTTTTACCGTCCATCTCAGCCATAATCAAAGCCATTTCATCACGCGCACTTTTAGGCTCTGCCTGCTGTTCAACTACTGGATATAGGGAGAAATAATGATGATACCCAAGCTTCAAGGTTTCGTGCCTTTTACATTCCCTCTCGTATTTCACAGACCAGCCATTTGCTTTACTATATTGCCAAATTCCGGCTATTGACCCGCACTTACCAGCTGTCCATAGATTTAAATCAACGCACTCTGGAGCTTGATGCTTGCCTATTTCGTATCGAACGCCGTGTTTGAAATCAGCCATTTTGCCTATCCCTGCATACGCTTGCCACGCCTTACCTCCCACTACTGGAATCATGGTCTTTCTCCCTTTGCTTTCTCATCCCGAATCCTGCGCCCCAGTGACGCCTTTCGCTGCAAATCCCTATCCGTGGCATATTTGCCCGCGCATATCCGTGAGACTATTTCCAATTGTGCTTCAAGCTGTTCCACGATGGTCATTGCGGCCACCCGTTGATTATATTGCTAGTGGTGATTGTCGTTAAAATGCTTGTCTTCTGATTGAAGACACCAGCCGTTGTTTTGACGCTTGCCGCTCGCCCGCGCTCTGCCCAATACGCTTCGATTTTGCCCGCTAGTCTTTGTTCGCGGTTGTTATCGTAACCTCTTAAATCGCTCATGGTGTGTTCTCGCTCACTGCTATTAGCGACCGCAGTCTATCAATGGAATGCTTGGGCATTTGAAAGCCAACGCCATATATATTTTCTATTTCAATCCCTAGAGGTGTTAAATATTTTCGGATTCGGTGAATCACTACACCGCCTAGACTGAACCTTGCATTCGTACTGTGGATTGCAATTATTTCTGTTAGATATTCGTGGGTTATAATTCTGCCCGTCAGAAGCAATGACAGCGTTTTGGCTGTCTGCTTACTTCCTTTGGAGTTCACACCCTCTAACGAAGGCAAGGACTGCATGTATTTTTGTAAGCGTAGTGTGGTCTCATCGCCTCCGGTAATTTCCTCATACTGATGCACAGCGTCGAAATAAGCGTCTTGAAGCTCATCACGGCTCATCGCCTCAACATTCAAATCAAAGGATTGTACGCCCGTCATGTTGCCACCCTCAACTTTGGCATTGTGACATTGTTCTTGCGGCATTCTTTCGCTGCCCATGATGTTAGGGATTGCAAATCATCCGTTCCCATGTCTTTAGGAAACCCTGCCCGTGCGTGTTCCTCACAAAACTTGCCGATAGTTTCCGCGCCGCATGTCTGGCAACCTGTGGTGATCACTTTGATTGTACGGCGCTTAACCTTAACGCTTTCCCGCGCCCTTTGTTGCGATCGTAAGACAGTAATGCGGTTACGGATTGGAACGAGTCCTCGGTTCGGCAGTTGAGGCTTAACCAACGCTGCAATCTCAATAAGCGTAAGGTCGCTGAATAGGTGAGGTAAAATTTTAGATTCCTCTGAGGGCGTCCAACATTTCTTGGCGCGCTTCCTCATGCTACCTCACTTTCTGAATATAATTCGGCAAGTTGTTCCGCAACAGGGCGGCATTTCTGTACTGGTGGTTTTCTTGGGGCCTTACGCCCTGGTGATACGCCTTTCACTATCCGGGCAATGTCCCGCTCGCGTTTTTTGCGGTATTCTTCCCGATCATTTGCCTTGTCGTGAATGACTTTCATTTCGACTTCGGTGCGCACACGCCCATCTAACAAGCTGTCATAAACAAACTTCCTGTCACCAAGGCTTTCGAGAATATCCACCTCAAGGTCGAACCAAGTTGGAAACCATTTTCGGGTTTTTCTGCAAGCGACATTTACACAATCAGCAGGCCATTCCATGAGTTTGCGAGCATATACCTCAAGCTGAACCTGAGCCAACTCGCCGACCATGTTTCGATGTGCTTGTGCAACAACCATCTCAACCAGCAATCCGTCTACGGTCTGACGGTCGAGAGGTAACATCGCCGTGCGGTAAGCTTCCTGCACCTTGGCCAGATCCTCTTTCGTGTTCGCTAGCGCTTGCTGATTTTTGATAGTTATCGAGTGCGATTTCACCAATTGATTTAGGCTTTCCTGTTCCGTTCGCTCGATAATCTGATTTCCCATTATTTCCTCCGTTCGGTGGTGTGTAAGTTTCGTATTCAAGCGCAGGCACAAAATTGGCAGTCTTGAAAATAAAATTGAAAGTGGCTTTCCAGCCTCGGTCGTTGTGCCCAAGCCAGTGCGGATTATTCGGAACGTTCGCGATTGCCGTGAACAACAGGCTTTCGTCTTGCTTGCAATCAGCTAGGCGTCTGAGGATTTCTTTTGACCTGTTAACATTGAGAATGTTGGTTTTGACCTCTGCCAATCCGTGCTTGCTTGCCATAGCGTTCCAAGCGGTAAATATTCTTTTCGGTAAATCGGTGCTTTTACAAGATACGTTAGTATCTTCTTTCTCTATATCTCTATCTCTATCTCTATGCGTCTCGGGCGTGTTGGTTTCACCCTTGGTTTTGTTGGGTTTTGACCTATTTTTTGCGGCCTGTTTTGATTTACTTTTGCGGAAGTTTTGCTCAAGTTTTGCCGTGTTTTGCACAATCTTTCCGTCAACTATTTCAATTTTACCTAGCTGAATCAGTTTCTTTTTTGCGCCAGTCCAGCGGTTTTTAGTGCACCCAATGTGACCCGCAATGTAGCCAGCATCATCGGGTAGATCATCATCACGAAGCATGATTATATCAATCAAGATTGAGTAAATGCCTTTGAGTTCCCAGTTCCATCCGGTCGTAGCATCAAGTATTTTTTTGGGTTTACGGCGGTAATATCTTTCATCATCCATTATGCTGCCACCCTTAATTTTGGGGCCATATATGGCTCTGAATTTACACGAACAAGTGCTTTTGCCGGGGCTTTACAAACAGCATTACCAGCCTTGGCTACAATCGCTGTCTTGGTCAATTCGCCTTCCATGATGTCGTAATCAGGCGGGAAATCCATTGCATTGAACAACTCGCGGCCCGTCAACATACGCATACAAATATCTACAATTCTGTATTGCTTTCCATGGACTGTGATCAGGCCGAATCTATCCTTACTGGTGACCGTGTGCAGTGGCTCTTCAATGTCGCAACCACTTTTTTCATTGCCGTAGTATTTCATCAAGAACGCTGTGACTTCTTCACTGTGGTCTTGGCCAAGCATTACGGTAACAGGTTGTTGCTGACTTCCTGTGGCCGTGACAGATGATAAAGGTGCATCCGCATCCCTACCAACAACGCCCGTATTGTGCTGCGCAATGAACGCTGTGGTTAGCGCAAGGCTTCCCCCCTTGGGTGTGGCTGTAATTGTCCGCATAGGCTCGTCAGCAGGCATACAGCCGTTCTTGGCCTTGCTATGGGCAACGTGTTGAATGATAGGCGCGACACAGGCATGTTTTTCTTTGGATAGAATAGTATTAATTGGTTTTTCAAGTGAGTGGCCGCTAGAATTGGTGTAAAATTCCTCAAGGTAAGGTGCTACAAGTGCAGATTTACCGCCCGCACCGCCTGCTGTCACAGCGCCTAAAGGCCGTGTAATGTCATTTTGATTACTGTCACCTGTGGCTGTTCCAAACTGGCGATCAATAATAGGCACAACAACCGCCTGCTTACCTTGCCCGCCCGCTGTGACACTTCCCAAAGGCTCTTGAATATCTCTCCCTGAACTTTCGCCGTATTGTGCATCAATGGTTGGCGCAACCAACATTGAACCTAGCTTGCTGGTTACGGTCTGTAATGGCTTTTGTAGTGACTGCCCCCTAAACCCTGCACCGCTGTGATTGACTTTCACTATGAACGGTTCCGGATTATCAATTACGAACTTCTTTAACCCCGCAGCTATCCTGCGCAGTGTGTTGTCGGCCAGCGGCTTTTTACGTTCAAATATAGACTTACAAGGAATACTCCAATCAATGATTGAGCTGGCGGGCTTCCATGGCTTGAGGTTCAAAACGCCAAGCGGGTCTTTCTTTGGGTCACCGTGCGTGGCTTGGGGCCAGACAATCGGCAAACCATCACACCGAGCTACAAAAAACAGGCGCTTGCGGATTGTTGGCGCACCAAAATCATCGGCGCGTAGTATTCCATATTTTGTGTCATAGCCAAGGGCTTGCAACTGCTTTTCCCATTTGCGGAATGTGCTGCCTTTTGCATAGCGTTTATCTATTTCGCCTCGCTTGGTAATTGGTTGCCACGTCTGAAACTCTGATACGTTTTCTAAATATATAATCTTGGGTCGCTGCCATTCTGGCAATCCGGCCCATTTAAGAACAACCCACGCCAAACCTCTAATTTTCTGGTTTTTTGGCGTACCACCAGCAGCCCTACTGAAATGCTTACAATCTGGTGAGAACCAGGCAACATCTACAGACTCACCATTACAAGCTTCGGCAGGGTCAACATCCCAAACACTTTCACAATAATGTTTAGTGTTTGGGTGATTGCGCTTGTGCATGGCAATGGCGTCAGCATCGTGATTGATCGCAATATCAACATTCCGACCAAGTGCCTCTTCCATAGCAGTTGATGCACCTCCACCACCCGCAAAATTATCAACAATAATCCCCATCAAACGGCCCTCGCTCTCAAGTCGACGCCGTGGCCTTTCAGATAGCCTGCGACCTCAGCAATTGACCGCGCCAAGTAGTAATAGCCGCCCGCTGCTTCTATCTCTGCCTGTACGTCTTTTTGGGTTTGGCTTTGGGTGCCTGTTTTGGATTTCAGATCAATACCAATAAATACCGTGGCGACCGTGAACCCTATTTTCATGCGGATAAGAAAGAAGTAATCAGGCCAGCCCGGATGAAGCCCCATTTTCTTTAGTTTTGCCCCTGTTGCCGCTGTCCGCTTCTCACCTGCAGGAAAGTGCGTCCATGCGACACCAGTACCGCGCAGTGCCAATTCAAGCCATGCAGCCACCATAAAAGACAAACTATCCTCCTCACGGGCGCTTGGTTTTCTGGTTTTCCGTTTTTGGATATTATTCCATGCACGTTTTGTCATGCAGCAACACTCCAAATAATTTCAGGATTGCCATTGCGGTTTTTACGTTTTTCGCCTGTGTTTGTAACACGGCCTATTAGTTCGAGTTCACCTGCGCGAGGTTGTAATGATCGCTCCAAGTCTCTTAGTGTGTAATAGTCTTGGTTGGCTAATCCGCTCCGATAATGGTCAAAAATCTCTGAGTTAGTCATTGGGCGGGATTTAAGAGCATCCATGACCATCAAATGAAAACGTCCAACCTTGCGGCGCATTTTAACTGCGGCCTTACGGCTTGTCTCCCTCTTCCCGTCTGACACATCAAACGGATAGCCCTGAGCGCGTAAATCGGACGCTGTGCAACGCAATGCCTTTGCCTCTTGCGATAGCTTGGCGGCTTGCGCTCTGTGTCCTGCGCCTTGATATGGGAACTTAAACGCATTGGCTGCTTGGTCGTAGGTTCTGGCAGCGCTTTCTTTTACGAGAGCTTGAGCGTCTAGTTCTGCTGGGGATGGGTGGCTCATAGTCCGCACCTGTCTTTCAGCCATTCAAAGCAGACGGGTAGCAAAACCCACAACATGATAAACACAAAGCAGTAAAATATGCTATCGTTCGCATTCACTTTGGAACCCCCCAAGCTCTTAGAGCGGCGCGTCGAAGCCGTGCAGATAACCCTGCTAGCCCCTTTGCTCCCCGTTCCGCCCAATCCGCCAGTTTATCCAAGGCGCTACCAATCATCACACACTGCTTTCACATGCGCATTCAGGGCGGCAATTCGTTGCTCTGCCTGCTTCTCAATTAATTCCCTGACTTTTTTACCGTCCGCATAATTCGGCCCAGTTTTACCATTGCGCCATTTCTGTGCGGTGCGCGGTACAATGTGGATATTTGCATGTTCGGCTAAGTCATAGCTAAGGGCGTATGCGCTCGGCCATAAGGCCATCATGGCCCTTGCCAGCTTCACGTCTGGTTTAGAAACCCATCGTGTTTGCGTTCTTTTTTCGGAACATCTAGGTATAGTCATTGCATTACTCACGTTGTTAACTCCAATCGTGAGAAGAGAGGAGTTGCAAATGAATGAGAGCAACAAAATTGAAAGAAGCGGAGAAACGCCTGAGAACGTAATACCGCTATACAGGTTCCGAAAACCGCAAAATTCAGATTGCGCATATGTTCGGAATTGGTTTGATAAAAAAGACGGGTGAGTACATTCGTAGTAATACTCACCCGCCAGTCTTCGCGTCTTTCCACTAATGGGGGGTGAGAAAGAGCGGTATTCATTTTGGCCCCCGCGCTACAGTTTGCCATTTGCCACATTTAGAACAAGCTTGTAATTCAAGTTTACCGTCTACGTTCCGGCCAATTTCACGCCATAAGTGGCGGCAAAATATTGATTTGATAAACCCCCACATTATGCCTGTTCCTGCGTTGCGGGCTTCTTGAAGTTGAAAAGATGGTCAGGCACTTCAATGCCTTTTTCGTCTGCAAGCTCTTGAACAACTGCGTACCAAGACGCGGGGAAAGTTCCGTTAGTAACTGCCGACAGGGATTGTTTTGACAACCCAAGCCGCGACATTAAGGCTTTTCTGCCGAGTTTTTCTAATGCAGTTGTTATATCCATATGCTTTTAGTACAATTATATTGTACCTAATGTCAAATGGTAATTCGTTATTTAGTAAAATTATATTGTACCTTAGCATCACGTATATGGAAAAGAACAAAAGATACGCAGATATTTCTGATCGGTTAAGGCTAATTAGAAAAATATTGGACAAAACCCAACCTGAGTTTGGTAAAGATATGGGTATTTCCAAACAAACTTACGCGCACTATGAGAGCGGCGGAACCTGCATCCCTCCTGTGAGGGCAAGGCGGCTCTTGGAGATATATGGTATATCGTTAGACTTCATATATGCAGGTAGGATAGATACGTTACCGCATAAAATTGCCAGAGCTCTATCGCTCAAATCAGACGATAACACAAACAATACATCAAACGTTAAAGGCGAAGCGTGAGCTGCATCTATCAACATATTCAACCGTTCTTCATCATCCATTTTCAGCGCCCTTAGAACTAGACAATACACGAAACTATGGGTAGAACAATAAATATTAGCAATTACAGTAAATTGCGAATTAACCAAACTAATGGGGTAAGTAATGAACAAGTGGCTATCTAGTGAATGGTCAAAGGGGTGGCTAATGCGAATTCCCTTGATCTTTGCAATACCATTAACATTTCTGCAATGGCTTGCCGCCGCTTCTTCTCTAATAGGTGATGACACATCTCAAGCCATGAGCCATTTTTCGATAGGCTTGGGAATTTTCATGTTTTTCTACCTGATCGGAATCGGTTTGGTTTTTTTCAAGGGTGTGGTTTTGTATTTCCGCGCTAAAAAATAAACACCGGCTTTTAAATAGGAGAATACAATGAAACATTTAATCATCATTATGGCGGTACTGCTGTCAGGCTGTGCCAGTTATTCAGAAACCACACAGAGCCAACAGTTAGGCGCTAATGTCCACCGTGTCTCTATGCGGGGCAATGCACTCAATAGCAGTACGGACGCCCAAGATTATGCGCTCTTAAAGGCAGCAGAGATTACTATTGATAGTGGAAATCGCTACTTTGTTATAACCAATTCGCAAGATAAAACGCGCCGCACATCTTATACAAAGCCGGGAACGTCCACCTCAACCACATACGGATCAGCTACGGCCAACACCACTGCCGACATATATGGAAACCAATATTACGGAACTACGAATGTGAAAGGCACCGCCACAACCAATACTACATACAGGCCGGGGCAAACCACGAATTATGTTCACCCCGGTGTTGATATGATGATTGAGACCTATGCAGATAAACCTAACACAAGCCATTTTGATGCAACAGAAATCATTAAATATCTTGGCAGTAAATATAACCCAAAACGATGGGGAAAAACTGGCGAAACAGGAAATAAAAATAAAGCCCTGATGCGTGTGCTTCTCGGTATGTGATGAGCCCAAGCCTGATTTAGGCTACTTGCCAAACGCCCATATTCATTAATTACAGCCCGCCATGTGCGGGTTTTTCTTTGATTTATCCACCCTCTCCTACCCCCCTCATGTATATTAAGCCAAAATCAAAGTACAATATTTATTTACTTTAGTTCTTGACGGTACAATATATTTGTACTATGTTCCCTATATCAACTAGAGGGACATATGACAAAACAAACAAATATAGATGTTGGAATAGCGCAATCAATTGCCAGCCCGCTTGCCGCCGAAACGACCTATGTAATGGCGTCCGTTGCCAAGTTCGGGCCAAAGCAAACCCCAACAACATTTGCCGCACATTCCGGTGATTTAGATAATCATAGCGCGGGCGGATTTGGTTACACGCGAGACATAAGCAAGGCAGTTACCTTTACTGACTCTAAGTCTGTGAAGAGCGACAAGGGCTCTCTTGACGATTGGGCACACTTAGGAGGCGACCCTTGGGATAGCACTCATATGCTCCCTGTACTGCTTTCCGAAATCCTAAACCACAAACACAAGGAGGCCGCGTAATGTCCCTATCCAAACAAAATGAACAGGCTTGGCAAGAGCTTTTGCGTGGCAATCCAAACTTAAACACTGACTTTATCCGCGCTGTCTTTGACGGGGCTTTTTACAGAGGTGTTCTCGCAGAACAAAAATCAAAACAAGCACTAGAGGAGGCCGCGTAATGGCTAAGAAGAAAGAAATTAGATTTGCCTTCAAGGGTTTTGATAAAGACCTGAAATGCCGTGATTTTCAATATGAGGTGGGCAAAACCTACAAGCACAAAGGTAAAGTTGAAGCCTGTAGAAGCGGGTTTCATTCTTGCGAGCATCCATTTGATGTGTGGGGATATTACAGTCCGGGAGAAAACCGTTTTGCTTTAGTTGAACTTGGCGGGAAAATAAAAGACCACTCAGGTGATACCAAATTGGCATCCGCTGAAATCACAATAAAGGCAGAATTAACAATCCCTGAATTTGTACAGCGTGGGGTCGATTACATACTTTCCAAGATTAAAGATACAAAGACTGAATCAAACACGGGCGATCGGTCTGCGGCTACAAACACGGGCGATCGGTCTGCGGCTACAAACACGGGCGATCAGTCTGCGGCTACAAACACGGGCGATCAGTCTGCGGCTACAAACACGGGCGATCGGTCTGCGGCAAGCGTTGACGGAGAACACAGTGTAGCCCTCGCGTCTGGTTATCAATCTAAAGCTAAAGCTAGCTTAGGAAGCGCAATATGCTTGGTTGAACGCAACGACGACATGGAAATTATAAATGTGTTTGCGGGCATTGCCAAGAAGCGTGGAAAGATAAAGCCAGATACTTGGTACACGCTCAAGGGCGGCAAGCCAGTAGAGGCCGCGTAATGGAAACTCTCAAACAATTAACACGGAGTGACGCCTTAGGCGGGTTTGTTTTCTTCCTGCTTATGGCAACGCTTTACGGTTGGTATTGTTATTTGGGGGGCATGTGATGGAAACGAAATTCACACAAGGGCCTTGGGTAGCAGAACACCGAGCAACCCGCTCCATGCTGCAAAACGGCGAAGACTTTTATGCAATAAGAAGAACTGAGGATATTGGCGATATTGAAGCTGTTTCTATAGCTCACGCATTTCCATGGAATTCTGTTGGTCGCAACCACAAAGCAAATGCTCACCTTATAGCCGCCGCACCTGAATTGTATCACGCACTAAAGTTACTGCAAACCCAAGCCCTGCAAAGCACGGTAATGGACGGTAATGATTGGGGGCGTGAAGCTCTTGAATATACGCAATTAGCCCTAGCTAAAGCACTGGGCGAACAATGCCCCTCCAACAACAAACAAACAGAAGAGAACGACAGGAGAAAAACATGTCTGAATTAGCAGTACAAGAAGCCAATGAAGTCGGCACACCCGATGAGGGTAGCATAGTCCAAAGGCTGACTATGCGGATATTGAACAGCAAAGATGTGGGCGTTGATACCCTGCGCGAAGTTTTAAAAATGCAAAATGAACAGGAAGACAGAGTTCGAGCACGGGAGATTGAAGACCGCAATTACGAAGCCGCGCTTTTGTTTTCTAAAGCATTCACAGCCGCCAAAAAGGTAATGCCGCAAGTAGCTAAAGAAGCTTACAACAAACAAACATCGTCGAACTTTGCGGCCATGGAATCAATAGATTTAGCAATCACCCCGGTTATGACCGAACACGGCTTTGCAATCACGTTTAAGAGCGGCGATTCTCCTCGTGATGAGAAACATATGCATATCAGAGCCATTCTAATACACGAGGACGGACACCGAGAGGAATATGAAGATCAAGTCCCTATTGCTGGCGTTGGAACCAAGGGCACCCGTATGATGACACATACACACGGTTATGGTGCCACGAAAACCTATGCGCGGCGCTACCTTAAACTGGATATTTGGGACGTTGCGCTCATGGACAAGGATAGCGATGGGAACGCCAACAATGTTGACACAACCTACGATACCACGCCTTGGACAACCAAAATTCGAGCGGCCAAAACCAAAGCAGCCATTGATACGGTAGCAGCCGAAATTAAGGCCGACCCAAACATTCCCAAGTCAGCCCTAATAGCCATACGTGCCGCATGGTCTGGTCAAAACAACCATATCGAAGCCAACAAATTAAAAGGGGCTTCCAATGCCAAATAGTTCAACATTAATCCCGATTGAAGACATAAACCCCTCTGAGGTGTTTGCAGGTGAACAACTAGACGTGCTCTTGAAGCAAATACGCTCAGAAGCAATATCAGATGATATTGACCTTGAAACAGTCGTTGGCCGCAAAGCGATAGGCGCACGTGCATATGCTGTGTCTAGGTCAAAAACTACCATTGACGATGCGGGAAAGACCTTAGTTGCGGGCTGGAAAGCAAAGGCAAAAGTTGTCGATACCGCTAGGAGAAAATCTCGTGAATTTCTCGATGCATTACGCGACGAAGTTCGCAAACCCTTAGACGATTGGGAAACCAAACAAGAACGTATCAAGCAAGAAGAGGTCGACAAGGAACTTGCGAAACTCGCCGAAGCAGAAGCGGCCAGACAAGCCGACATTGAGCGCAAGGAAAACGACCTTCGCGAACGTGAGGAAGCGCTCCTAAAGGCTGAACAGGAAGCCGCCGCAAAGGCTGAGGCTGAAAAAGCCGAAATCGAACGCGCGGCAAACGAAGCTGCGATCAAAGAACAAGCTAAACGAGACGCGGAAAAGAATGCCGCAGATGCGATTGAGCGCGAACGGGAAGCAAAGTTGGATGCAGAAACCGCCGCGAAGTTGGCGGCAAAGCAAGCCGAGAAAGACCAAAAGGAAGCCGTAGAATTAGCTGAGAAACGTGTACGCGATGAAAACGAACGCGCGGCCCGCGAACAAGAAGCGCTAAAGGCGGCTGAGAGAGCCGAGCAAGCCCGCCTCGCTGATAATTTGGAGCATAGACGCACTGTCAACGTTGCGGCCATGAAAGCCTTAGAGACTGAGGGGATTGAGGAAGACATAGCAAAGAAAGCAATATCTGCAATCGCCACAGGTCTAATTCCATGCGTGAAAATTGATTACACAAAACAGGAGAACGACCAATGAAAATTGTAGATGTAGAACAAGGCACCGATGAATGGCAAAAAGCCCGATGTGGTAAATTCACGGCTTCCCGCGTCAAAGCTATTATGACCAAGGGGCGCGGAAATACACCCTCAGCGGTACGCCGTAATATGATTATGCTATTGGCTCTTGAGCGCCTAACCGGGACTGTTGAAGACACATTTAAGAGCGATGCAATGCAGCGCGGTACGGAAATGGAACCAGAAGCCTGTGACGCTTATGCTTTTGAAACCGAACAAACAGTTCAAGAGGTTGGCATGGTCATACATGCGGATTGGGAGCACGTAACTTGCTCGCCGGATAGATTAGTTGGCGCAGACGGGCTTGTCGAAATCAAATGTCCTTTGCCGCCAAATCATATGAAATATCTGACAGAAGGCTCCCACGCCTCCGAATACAAATGGCAACTGCAACACCAATTATTTGTCACAGGCAGAGCGTGGGTGGACGTGGTGAGCTATCACCCTGCGTTTGAGGGGCTTGAATTAGCTATCAAGCGCGTGTTTCCCGATGAGGAAATGCAGCAGGAATTAAAGGCCGAAATCGTCAAGGCTGAAATCGATATTAACGCGATCATCAAGTCCTTGGAAACCCTCAAAAAACAGAAAGCGGCATAAGGAAATAACATGGCAGACAGCAAAACCAATACCGTAACAATGATTGTGGACGCTAGCACGATTAAAGGGCTAGTGCGTGAACATATCGAGAATCTTGCCGTCACGGTTAATGACTACGATACCTACGAAGTCTTCGACATAGAGCTGCGAGATGGCAATTACGATAGAGACGACAGTATAAATGTGTCCGTAACTATGAAATTTGAAGGAGAGGAATCATGAGTTCACTCAACAAGGTTGCGCTCATAGGCAATCTCGGAAACGACCCTGAAATTCGCTCTATGAACAATGGCGGCAAGGTAGCAACGCTATCAATCGCCACAACCGAAAAATGGAAAGACAAACAGTCTGGCGAAAAGCGCGAAAAGACGGAATGGCACCGCGTGGTGATATTCGGAGACGGGCTTGTGCGAGTTGCTGAGAACTATCTAAAAAAAGGCTCCAAGGTCTACCTTGAGGGCTCCCTGCAAACCCGTAAATGGCAAGACCGGGATGGTAACGACAAATACACCACCGAAGTCGTCTTACAGGGCTTTGGCGGTACGCTGATTATGCTCGACAGCCGAGGTTCTGGCGGCGGTCGCAGCAACAATCAAGACCCTGGTTATAGTCAAGGCGGCAGTGGTTCGCGGTCTGCCTCTCAGCAACAGGGGCCGAGCGAAGACTATATGGACGACGACATTCCGTTTTAATTTTCTACCAACCAAAGGAGATCTAATGGCTCGCGAATTTACAGCACGGCGTACAATAGGCGGAATTATTCCTGTCGATATGGTGGGGTTTGAAGTCTTTGAATCCCTGTCAATGGGTCGTGACCTTATTGTGTCTGTCGTTGAGCCGCGCAATCCTGACTTTCACCGCATGTTCTTTGGTGCATTACAGCATCTATTTAAGCACAGGGACGACTACAGTGTGTTCGATGAGTTTCGCAAAGATGTGACCATTAAGCTTGGTCACTACACAATGGAGACTGTGCGCGGAAAACTGAAACCGATAGCCAAGTCTATAAGTTTTGGCAACATGGACGAAATTAGTTTCCGCGAATTATTTACAAAATTCGAGCAAATGGCAACGGGAGATGACGGGATTTGTCCCGATATGCCTCCGAGCGAGATAGCAGTATTTTGGGAAATAATAGATGGAAATCAAGGCAAGCTCGGCAACCGAGTAGCCTAACAAAATAGCCGCCCGAACGTCCCCTTGGGCGGTATGGCGGGAAGGTCACACGCAGACTTTCTCGCCGCAAATTAAGGAATAAAAATGCTTAGATTTAGAAAACATGACTGGTTGAACCTGAAAACGCTGTCCACGGTTTATGGCGTCCAAGCTAATACCGGCAAAGGTAAATGGGTGAACTGTTCTAAGAGCGGAAAACCTTTGTTTTTTGACACCGCCAAGGAGCGCACAGCATGGATTAAAGCACAACATGCAGCACTAGAAATGGCACGGCAAGTGGCGTTGTGCGATCAGGACGCACCGTCTCTTGTTCCGAACACCGCAGTTAAGGGAGAATGAGATGAGTAAAACACTTTGTCCCGCAGGTTGTGGGAAGAAATTTACAACAAAAGAATTTAGCGAAAAACACGCAGATGCGGCACACGGAAAAGACTGGCGCATTCCAAAACAAAAGGGATGGGCAACACCATACGGCTTCATCGATTTTGGTAATCCAGTCACATATGAATATGCGCTTAAAGCGTCAAAAGAGATGGCAGATTCATTTAAAGAGCTGAGGGAATCCCAATGAATAACGCTAAAGACACAATAGAGCGGTTAAGCGCTGAAATCCTCTCCCTACGCCAACAGGTGAAAGATAAGGATGCGGAGATAGCAGACTTAAAATCTGCATTTGAAATGCAGCGTTTGGCGCATAAAGCAATCAAACTTTTAGATAAGGCACTGAAATGACCCCTTATATAGACACAGAACTAAAGGCCTTGTCCATAAACCAACCTTGGGGATGGGCTATTTTCCATGCTGGCAAAGACATAGAAAACCGCGATTGGCACACAAAGTTTCGCGGCGATTTTCTAATTCATGTTGGGCTGAAATATGACCTCACAGATGATGATGTGATCATGGATATTGGCAAGGTTCAACCACCGGGTGGTGAATTACGCACTGGCGGCATAATAGGCCAAGCGACACTTGTTGATTGCGTTGATAAAAGTGACAGTCCTTGGTTTTTCGGGCGCTATGGGTTTGTTTTGGAGAACGTGAAAGCGCTACCATTCCGGCCATGCAAAGGACAGCTAGGCTTCTTCACACCGGATTACAGCAGCGTGTATGCCAAGGATAAACCCAAAATAGACAAGCCCAAAATTGTCAGCCCACAGAGAGTATTGATATGACCAATAAAGCAGAACTATATGCCCAAGCTGATAAGGTGGAGCATGGAATACGTCCGTATAAGCACGAAGCTTGGGTCATACTAAACTACCTCGGCCAATTGTGGACGCCGCATTCATTCCAAACTCGTTTTCTTGCCGAGCAGTACCATACAGCGTTTTGGGGTCAAATCCATTACAGACCATCCAAAGATACGGCGGTAACGTTTTCCAAGGTGATATTCACAATGACGATTGACGAAGTTTTAAGACATGAAACTGGCGACGCTCTACGCGCTATAGGAGATAGTAATGAAAGCTAAGATAAAAATGGGTGAG
>NVTV01000031.1 GCA_002401695.1 Alphaproteobacteria bacterium | reverse complement strand
CCAATCAAAGTTAACCAGAACCAGTTTTGACGGTTAGTATGCCATCCTGCAAAAGTTCCAACTAATGCTCCAATGATAGCGGCCTGAACCTGAGGGCTACACTTTCTCCCACAAATTAGTAAGTTGGCTATATGTTCGCAGTTATTCAGCAAGACATGGTAGCGTTGATCTCCCTCGATAATAGACTGAAGCCTCATTGCCAATAAGGAAGCATCATCCACCTCAGTTCTAATTACCCTTACAGTTCTACCTTTAGAGTATTCATCATATCTAATGACTTCTAGCCCAGCCTCAGGCGCACAGTGCAGCACTAAGTTATTACCGAGATAAGCTCCAGCGTGTTGAACAAGGATATCTCCCCTATATAATAAGTCGCCCTGCCTTAAAACAAAATCCATTTTATACCTCGTTATTTATATATACGTTTAACCTAAATGTAAATATAGAACGTATATGTTTACAAAGTCAACTCTTCTGTGATATTAATAATCTATGAACGAAAATCAGACAACATATTCGGCTGTCTTAGGGGTGATACTGTCCAACCTAAGAAAAGAAAATGGGCTCGAACAAGGGGAGATGGCAGGCCGTATGGGGTTATCCCAAGCGAGCTATAGTCGATTGGAAGGTGGCAAATCAGCTTTCTCCGTTGATCAAATGTATCAGGCTGCTATCGCGTTGGGTATGAACGAGGATGATATTACTAATCGTACAAATAACACTGTTTCAGAATTGAGAGCCAACGATGTTGAAGTATTACCTCAAGTAAGGGCGAACACATATCAGGGCAAAAGTGAATTAACTCCTGTGGGTAGTTTTGTAGTAGGCGCAGCGCTCGGGGCGCTACTGATTGGACTTTTAAGTAAGAGGTAGTACGTGATCTTCCCATCACATCAATAAAATCCCTGCAACCGGCCTTATAGTGAGCGATAGAAATATAACAATCGATAGCTAAAGAGTATTTGCTCTCAATCTCGGGTTGCTAGGTACTGACAAGTTAACTCCCAATCTGTCAGTATTTGGAGCATGAATCAGCCTAATACCTACAAGCGCCACCGTTTCCCACCTGAAATCATTCAATATACTGTCTGGCTCTACCACCGATTCAATCTCAGCCATCGTGATATCGAAGATTTGATGTCACAACGTGGCATTGAAGTGAGCTACGAAGCAATTCGTCTGTGGTGCAATAAATTCGGCCCCCAATTTGCGCGAAGATTAAGGCGAAACCATCAAGGGTATGGTGATACATTCTTCATAGATGAAGTGTTCGTAAAGATCCAGGGCAAGCAGTATTATCTGTGGAGGGCCGTTGATCAAGATGGTGAAGTTGTGGACGTGTTTCTCCAGAAACGGCGTGATGGAAAGGCTGCAAAGCGTTTCTTTAAGCGGTTATTGAAGAAACATCGAGGCGAACCCAGGAAGATAGTGACTGATAAATTGGGAAGCTATGGCGTCGCACATAGAGAGCTAATACCTGAAGTCATTCACGACACAACTCAATACGCCAATAATCGATGTGAGTTATCGCACGAACCTACGCGAGTGAGGGAGCGGGGTATGCGCAAGTTTAAATCTATGGAGCAGGCGCAACGATTCTTGAATGCACATGCAGCTGTTTACAACTTGTTTAATCTAGGTCGACATCTAGTATCGGCCGAAAATTATCGGTACTTCAGGCTGCGCGCTTTTGCGTCTTGGGAAAAGGCAGTGGCGATATAGGCTGTGATTGAAAGAGATTTTTCCGGCTTTGGTAGTTAACTTGTCAATACCTCTGAACTAACAAAAAAGCAAAACCAATAAGACATAGAAAATTAACCGCATATGAGACAAAGCCATATTCTGTTTGGGATCGTCGTGATGGGATTCTGCATGATCCATTCCACATGAGGTATGATATGTCCGATAACTCCAGAACAGGGCGGCTTCCTGTATGACATATCAGCTCTACAAGCCTTTGCGGAACCATCTGCGTAAGTACTCGCTGCTTCCTTCATTGGCAGCAATACGAGCCTATGCTCAATACCTTCAATTTGATCAACCATTTCCTGATTATGTGCAAGTAGCTCCGGAGTTTCTCGCTGCTGCGCCCGAAAGAAAAGGGGTTCACGAGTGGCAGCTAGAGTTGCTTGCTAGGGAATTGATATTGAATGCTACCGAAAACTCTAAGATAGACATGCGGGTTTACAAAAACTTTGCGTCTACTGTAGCTAAGCTTAAAGCGGTAGAAGACAGTATTGTGGGATGTGCTGCATACCGGCATTTATATGAAGAGAATGTGTTTCGAGAGCTGTATCGAATGTCTCACCGGCAAATGCCGTGGCAGCAACAACCCAACAGCTCTGACTACCTTCGATACTTCAAAATATTTGGGCATGCTGATTTGAATGCAATTCTAGAGCGCACGATTGGTTTGAATGCCCAGCAGTTGTATACGTTGGGTCTTGGATTTAGTGGGATGTATCTAGAGCACTTTGGTTTGAATGATCCCATAAGATTTGAAATGGAGGGAATACTGGAGCAGGAACACATTGATCAATTTACTCAACGATTCTCGATTGAGATTGACGATTTAAAGAAAAATGTTGCAGAAGCACAATCGTACGATCAGGACTTTGCTTACACTATGAATCCGTTGCTCATAACCCCATTGGTTTGGGTGACTCAATTTGGGAAGAGAACCTTAATTGCTCCAATACCAACTTATGTTCTAAGAAGAGTTACGGAAGGAATCTATTACGAAATATATGATGCTGTTGGGTTTTCAGCAGCATACGGAGAATCGTTTCAGGAATATGTAGGTGAAGTGCTAGTGGCTACTACAGAAGCATTTGCCTGTGACATATTGGCGGAACAGGAATATCAGGTCGGTAGAGATCGGAAAGATAGTGTGGATTGGATCATGGAAGATAATACAGCTACGATCTTCGTTGAGTGCAAAACCAAAAAAGTCCGATTTGAAGCTAAGGTGAGCTTGGCGGACGCCGCCGCTCTAGATAGAGACTTAGACAAGATGGCTGAATTTGTTGTGCAGGTATATAAAACGCTCGCGGATGCGCTGAATGGGAATTATATTCATTGGCAGCAAGATGGAAGGCCGATATACCCAATGGTGGTGAATCTTGAGGAGTGGTACGCATTTGGAGACGGCATCATTCCCGCAATAGATGAGCGTGCGAGAGTTAGATTGGCTGCAGCAGGGTTGGAGCCAGAGATGTTGCAACAATACCCCTATTCGATTTGCTCCGTTAAAGACTTAGAATATTCTGCAGCAATAATGGGTCAAGTGGGCATTCAAACCTATATGCAATTGAAGAACGACGAGGAACACCGGCTTTGGACACATGGCTCGTTCATTAGGCGCCACTATTATCAAGAAATGAATGAGCGGCCAGATTTGTTTCGTGACGCTTGGCAACAAATACATCCAGGTCTTTAGTCAGTCCTATTGTTCAATTTATTGAGTCTCCACCAAGTAAAGGCAGATTCTATCCTGGACGCCTGCTCGGATATGGCAATGCGGGAGGCTGAACACCACGAAGCATCATTCTTACGCGATTAACATCACGATCCAGCAAGTGGCTCTCAGTTTCATCATCGACCAACTCCTCATAAGAATCATCAAAATATTCGTTTCGCATGTGAAGCGGCACATCTATATCGCGTTCGGTATGATCCCGTTTAATTTCTCGTTCCATTTTGTCTAGCTTGCGTTCGATATCGGTTTGGGGCATTGGGCCAAGGCGATAGTCGTAGTTAGCGTGAGATGGGATGCCTAACACACTGGTTCGTTTGGTTTGGTTTAAGTTTGAATAAATTTCATAGAGCCTCATGTTTTCTCCTGTCTACTATTTATAGTATTTACCACAACTGCCCATTCTTAATACTTAAAGCGCCACTAACTCATTAAGAACACGCAACTGGGTTCTCTGTCGTGCTTGTACAGCTAGTCGCGAGAGGAATTAGTGTCTACTTATATATAGCTAATTTCCACGGCGCAGAATAATGTTTGGTTCTTACGAGAAGACAGCTTTAGTGCTGCATCTTTTTGAAATGATTAACTTGAACATATATTCAATAAAGGGCTAGGAATTCGAAATAATTGAAAACATACTTGTATGCAAATTAATCAAGCATTATGAGTGGGCAGTGAGCACAGACTGGAAGTTAAGCGAAAAAGAATTACAGGAACTACTGCTTGTTCGCAAGGTGATCATCAGTCCGCTTATTGGCCAGAAATTGGAGGCAGAAAATGAAGCAAGCGAAAGTACTAAATCAAGACGAACTGAAGAGATTGTTAAAAATCGTCAGATTTACAAGGCACCGAGACAGAAATAGAATAATCGTGTTGCTCAGCTTCTTGGCTGGCCTTCGAGCCTGCGAAATCGCACAGCTTCGTGTAAAAGATGTTATGTCCGTTCAAACGGACATTGTTGAAGTGAAAGACACGATCTACCTTCAAAAATGGCAGACTAAAGGCAAGTCAGATCAACAAGTCGTTGTTAGCGAAACACTAAGAAAGGAAATTGGGCAGTACATCAATAAGCATAAGTACCTGCTCAATAATCGTGATGCCCGTTTGTTGCGATCACAGAAAACCCATAATGGCTTCAACTCGCAATCAATACAGAGCTTGTTTCGTTTCCTATATCAGGAGGCTCATATTGAGAATGCTTCAAGTCACAGTGGAAGGCGCAGCTTCATAACGAACCTCAGCGAAAAGGGCGTGTCAGTGCGCGTAATACAGGAATTGGCGCGTCATAGCAGCATGGTAACAACACAGCGTTATATAGATGTCAGCGTGGACAAGTTGAAGAATGCTGTGGAATTGGTTGGTATATAACGTGAAGATATTAATAATAGTTGGGTTATTTCAGCTTAGTGATCAACTTTTTCGTTGAAGCATCTATCGCAGAAATATGTATTGTCATTAGTTGCTGGGTAAACTCTTACAAACCTGTTGAGGGTTATGCTGCAGCTATTGCAATAGGGTATGCCATTCACAAACGTAAGCGAGCCACCTAGTATCCTATATTCTGAACTATTTCAAGTCGATCATCAGCTGTAAGGTTGTGTAGTCTGAGTGACTTGCGGAGCTTGTTGATCAGTGTGCAAGAGAACTTCCTAAGTCGTTTATATCCCCCAAACATTAGCAGTCTTAGCATCGTATATGTGCACTTTAAGCATGAATTTACTTTCAATGGATTCGATGTATTCCTTATCCTTTTCAGAGTAGACGCCTATGTAGATGCTATGTAGCTTCTTCCCCATTCTTTTGCCATGTTTGGCGGCCTTATTAATTGCATCTATTATATGTTCATCATATTGACCGAAATTAAACCCAAAAGTAACTAGTGAGCCTTCGATAGAGCAAAGATTTTCGTAACAATCCGTCAAATATTGATTGTGTAGAATGTGAGACAGTTTTTGATCACCATTTCCTGCTGTTACAAATATGGGATACTCCCCATTTTCCATACGTTCGCTTATATTTTCGAGTAAGTAACCTTCAGTATCGTATTCTTCCTTAACTATTGTTTTGCCGGTGTCGAAAAATGGCAAGGCTCCATGGACGTAAAAAACGTTCTGTTTTTCACGATTCACGCCCCACAATAGATCCGACCAGATCTGTTGGTCAGCAGGCAAAAATTCGCCAGGGTTCTCTAATTCCCTTCCAAATCCATCGCAATGATCGACTACTTCATTCCTCATCAATATCCAGTATAGAAGGAGGTCGTAGTTAGTAGAAAAAACATTGCCGTTTGTATCCATGAATAATTTTATGAATTTTGAGCAAGCTTCGCTATTTTCCTTTGGTACCGAAAACACATGATTGGGATGTAGATCTTTAACTGCATTTAGCAGTGAGTTCTTCAATTTTTCGCTCGCTGAATCAACTTTCTCTTTCAGTGTTCTGTCTCCACCGAAAGCTTCTATTAGTGTAGAGAATACATCCAGTTGCTGCATTATTAGCTCAAAGTTCTTTGTTTCGACCACGCTGAGAATTGTAATTAGATCTTTGTCATCGAAATTTGATATAAAGTCGTGAAGGGCATTATAGGAGAATATTTCAGAATCATAAGCCATGCTGAATCCATTGCCGAGGAGCAGATGGAATTCGCGTGTCCTATTTTTACCTATAGAGGCGTAGACATCATCGAATGACTCTAGCTTCATCTTTGATTCTCCAGAAAATTAGATTTGAAGCGTGCGTTGGTTAGGTGCTTCATAGTCTGCTTAGTGTTTTTGTTAACGGCGGACATATCTCTTTGCGACATGCTTATTAATGTAAGCATTTAACCCATCACCTCTAGCAGCTAATTTTTTCATATTTTCAATATGGTGCGATCCTGCACTAGCATAGTTATAGAGATAAATAGCCCCGTCACTGAATTTGACCTTGATAAAATCATCACCACTCTCAAATTGAGTAACACCAGAATCGCGATCAATATCACTGTATCTCTGCATGCTTAATTTCCTTGCGTGTGTAAGATTTGATGAACGGTCAGCTTAAAATGATGGCACCGCCAGTATCGTGGGAGCCAGTCTATTCGGGAATTTGGTGAATTGGAATAGCTAAGCAAGAATTAGCTATTTGAGTTCGCTTTTACTACACAATTTGTGTCTGAACGCTTCCGCCCTTGAGCATTTAGTATCGTGTTGAATCTAGTCTATTCAGCAGCGTCTCAAGCGTCTTGGGGAAAGGGAGTGGCGATATAGAGCGCTAATTTCCAATATTTCTCAGCTCAGTCAACTGATTTTCCAACGCCATTTCTTTGACTAACTACTGACTGAGTGACTCCTTCCGCATAGGCGTATAGCAATTCTCTATCCGACAGTTTTTTCAACTGTACTATGTTAGGCGAGCCCTTCATGAATTCGAGCAGTTTTTCTCTGGGTGTATCGTTATAGCCATTGATAAAAAATGCAAACAAATCTATCGGATCCTCGGTATTTTGTGAAACTGACGTTATACGCCCAAAAAATGTTTCAGGATGCGCCTTGTATGCAGCTATCTCAGCATCAGTCAAATCTATCATTATTATATTTCTTGAACCATCGTCCCCAGCAAGAATAAGAGAAGCCTTTTTCTCAGATTCTATGACAACACCTGTTTCTAAGGTCATATATAAACCATCAGACACCTCATAGCGCTGCCCTATATTAAACCTTCTATCAGCTTCACCATAAGCAAATTCTGGTATTTCCCCATCAAATGTAGTTGGTATTTTATAAGTCTTAATCGCTTCTTGTACATCTTCCAAAGCTTTATATTTCAAGCGCGCCTTATATGCGTCAGTGTATGAATTAAATTTAGCGCCATGTCCAAAATCAGGAATTTTGAAACCTACAGATAAACAAACTTTTGGCAAACGTGTCTCTTCAAGCGCAAGATGATTGGGGTGATTAGTGACAAAAACATGGGCTGGTGGCGCGGGTTCACCCTTAATCTTTAATTTGGGTTCCCTGCCTTGAATAGCAGCTAATGCATCATCGCGAAATTTGTCATAATCCACATCGATTCCAACATTCATATCAATGAATATTACCCGTGGATAATGAGCCTCGATGCTAAGCCCTTTGTATAGTTGGTTTCCAACATCAAAATGCTCCTTTTCGGCCTGCCTTGTTTTGGCTTCGACAGAAAAACTTTGTCCATCTCTAGCCGCTATAAATTCGGGATGCGTTCTCGAAGAATCTTGTTCGTCTTCTAGTAGTAACTCGAATCCAGAAAGAATGAACCATGCAGCAACATATGTCTCATAATACGCTGCATAAAACATGTCTTCCCGTTTAAGCCGTTTTACCAAATATTCTTGAATCTCTGCATTGTGCTGCAAAAGATATAAGTTATATGCTAGTCCATAGTATGCAGCGACAAGCCCGGTCGCCGGCATCTCCTGAATTTCTCCATCAGGCTTAGTCATAGTCTTTTTCTGAAGTCTGCAGATGCCGTCATACCATTGCAATATCTGATGTCTCTCTTTCAATGGCTTAGCTATTTCGGAGTTGCCCCATTCACCTCCTAATACTTGCTTCATGTAGTCATCAAGAAAGTCGATAAATGTCTTATGCGTTTTGCCCCAATGAATCTTATTTCCTACTGCTGTGATCCTATAATCTTGAAACTTGGTCGAAATAATCGGCCTTCCTTTGCCTTGTTGACTTTGACGCAACGCTTCTTTAGCCTCATGGGATTCCACCATGGCTTTGATGTCTTGAGGCCTAATACTAGGCCGCACCGCAGAAGGCTGGCCGTGGCATTTTTTATACTTCACACCGCTACCACACGGACAAGGATCGTTACGGGCAGTTTTCATTTTTTCACGCCTAGTAATCGAATGAATCTGAATGCACTGTTTCTGTATAAATATTCAGTGCTTCTTCGTCTGATATGTCAAGCACGCTGATCACTATGGACTCCGGTGTATTGAAGTAAAACAGGGGCCGGACCCTATAATGGGATCCTGGCAAGTTAAAGCGCATTTTGCGAAAATTCGCTCCATGACAAAAGCAAAATATACAATTATCACCAAATCTACTTCATACACAAAAAGTGTACGAACGCTTCCGGCCACTGAGCACTCAGTATCGTGCTGAATCTTGCCCTATTCGGCAGCGTTACATAGCGTCTTGGGGAAAGGCAGTGGCGATATAGCGAAGTGATTGAAGGAGGTTTCTTCGGGCTTTGGGTGTTAACTTGTCAATTCCGTAACTAGGAGTTACACATGAAGAAAGCTCTACTGTTCACACTAGCGCTTGCCCTCTCCGGTCAAGCTTACTCTCAACCCTTCTCTCTACCGGACAAAGATATGACTGGGGATGAACGATTACTCATTACCTTTATGACCTTCCACGGAGCCACTACATATCTTGACGCGACAGGCAATGTACACAGCGACATAGAAGGGTTCAGTGATAACGACATTGATCTACTAAGGCGCAGTTCCAACGATTATTCGTACACTAAAGAAGTTTATAAAATTCTGAATGATGTTTGCGACTATTATGAAGCTACGCCAAAAGAAGATTTAGACATTGAGTATCTACATAGTGCGCCATTAAGCACGAATGATCTTGAAGAGTCGCTCAAGAATCAATTTTTGCAGAATCTATACGGGCAATTATCTTCGGGAGCTAAGGCTTCCTTCGATCAAAAGATGCTACGCATACACGAAACTTCAAGCGGGGGTCGTGGAAGTAGCTACAGACAAGATGTGAATTACAACGATCCCGAAATGATTGAGGCGATTATCGCCAGCACTGAACGATCTTGCCCTAGAATCAGGGCGAGTATCGAAAAGATGGAACGTAATAACTGGATAGAAGAACCGACATCGACAGCGATAATGGATGTAAGTCCTAAAGGAGTAGAAAAATGAAAAAGTTACTTTTAGCAGGGTACCTGACAAGTTAACTCCCAATCTGTCAGAATTCGGGCATGAAATCTACAGTAGTGATGTATAAGCGCCACCGGTTCCCCGGCCGTGATCATTCGAAGCCAATATCCCATTCCAACAATGTCCGTTCAAACGGACAATCCTACTCTTGATTAACCCAGTACATATTCATAACTGCTGACTGCGTTAGATGCGTTCTAAGCGATGCCATGTTGATATGCATTAGTTATTACAGCTAAGCGCGAGAGAGGGATATACCGCGTCTAAGTGAGTTTGATACATAATTTATGTACGAACGCTTCCGGCCTTGAGCAGCTCAATCAACATTTCAACTGCCCATCATTTCTTAAATTCTAGCCTATTCGATAGCGTCTTGGGAAAAGCAGTTGCTGTGTAATTGTGGGGCTGACGAGAATTTTCGTGGATCTAGGGAGTTAAGTTGTCAATACCGATTTAACTTGTCAATACTTAACTGACAAAGGGATTCCCTCGATTGCCATTCTCAAATTTTGCGAAGGAATGCCAAGCATAGGAGACATTTTTTCTAAGTAATCGGGATCTTTATAATATTCTAATGCATTATTGCGAGTTTGTAAGGCAGCTACCAAATCATAGAGCTTAGTGTCTAACTTGTTCTCGCTGAGAAATGAAAGGACGTCGGGATTTTCAAAAAAGTCCTTCATTACATGTACAAACTTGGCTGCGTCTTCGCCTAGTTTTGTTCGATAAACATGAAGATATCTCCAAGTGGCAATTATTGGATCAATCTTGTCAAAACACTTAAATATAAGCCGCACTTTTGAATTCTTATCCCTGAGATGGGACGTGACCTTTCCCATGGACTTTCTATGCTTTTCGCTTAGAAACATCCAGATCAAATCATTTGCAATCCGCTCTCGCTTATATGGAGTAACGGTTCTCAGCCTATCTTCTGCGAAAATTCTTGAAGAATTTCGCTTTCTATTACTAAGCTCTGTATAAGTAGGTATATCTCCAAGTATTACTTCATTAAGTTCATGAAAGGCAACAACTCTAGCTAACTCTGCAAATTCATAGTTTTTTAGACCGTGTTCAATGCATGGCAAAATAGTGTCAGCGATATGAGCTACTGAATGTATGTGGTCATAGACGTTTCTAATTTCTAATGATGGCTTAAAGTTTTTTAATCGAACAAATTTTCCTGATCTAGGTATTTTTGAAAGAGACTCAACAATTTTTAGTTTTTTATATGCTGGAAACGATATAGTTTCACTTTTTAACTCTTCTATAATTTCAGACGTAAATTGATAGACGCTTTCTATGATTTCAGAATCGTTCTGATCGCTAACATTACTAATTTCCTTTTTAAGTTGATGAAGTAAACCAGATAAGCTTGTTTCGTATTCACTAGATATTGAAAAATCCACATACTTCATAGGTTGAAGAATTGTTGGAATATCACATTTCTCTAGTAATATGGGGATCACCAGAATTTTATTTTCGTTTATCTGCTCAAACAACTTTGCCTGCCATTCAGTCTTAACCCAGCCGCTAAGAACTGAATATTTACTAAGAAAGAGCAGTATAATATCAGATTCATTTATCCCTTTTTCAATATAATCAGGGATTGAACCACCGAACGGTATTTCCTCTTCATCAATCCAGCAATCAATATGATGACTTTTCAAATCTGTCATAATCCTACGAACTTGAACCTTGTCTTTGCTTGAATGGCTAAGAAAAGCTTTCATTTAAAATTCCTGGTACACATGATCAGTGTGCTTTGCAAATATAGTGGAGAATTAGGGGTATTCCGCATATGCCCAAAAATCGCCTTTGGATTGTGAGTTAAACCGGTCTTATAAAGGTACTGACAAGTTAACTTCTAATTTGTCAGAATTTGATCATGAATTCTACAAAAATGTACAAAAGGCACAGATTTTCACCAGAAATTATTCAATGCGGTCTGGCTCTATTATCGTTCAGACCTAATATGTCAACTTTAGATTAAGATAAGTGATCGCAGCATGAAACGAAACTAACAGAGTTTAAGCTGAGCTTATTACACATTTTATGCACCAGCTCTTGTGTGGAATTAACCACGATAAAAAGGTGTGCAACCACCAAAACAAAGTGTGTAAGCAGTGTGCAAGCAAAAAAAATGCGCCACCAGAACGAATATATTCTGTAACGCATTGATTTAAATAGAGAATATGGTGGGCCCACAGGGACTCGAACCCCGGACAAACGGATTATGAGTCCGCTACTCTAACCAGCTGAGTTATAGGCCCTTTTTGTCTTCACATGATTTCCGTATGCTTCGTTGCTCAATTTATTTTCACTCAGTCACATACTTGCGTATGCTCCTTCATTCAAAAAATCGTGCGCCTCGCCTACAAAACTCATGTTTCGCCAAATAGGTTTGTTCGGGCTTTTGGGAATAACTATCAAAAGCCGCAAACAAGTGGGGCGCATTATAAAGCGCCCCATCGTGTCACGCTAGTACTGCTTTTATTCGTCTAAAAAGCTGCGTAAATGATCCGACCGAGTAGGATGGCGCAACTTTCGCAGTGCCTTAGCTTCGATCTGTCGAATACGTTCGCGGGTTACGTCGAATTGCTTGCCGACTTCTTCCAGTGTGTGATCTGTGTTCATGTCTATGCCAAAGCGCATGCGTAGAACCTTGGCTTCGCGAGCAGTCAGGCTACCCAGTACGTCCTTGGTGGCTTCGCGTAGGCCTTCGTCGATGGATGAATCCACTGGCGAGTCGACTGTTGCATCTTCAATGAAATCACCCAGGTGCGAATCTTCGTCATCACCGATAGGTGTTTCCATGGAGATTGGTTCTTTCGCAATTTTTAATACGCGGCGAACCTTATCTTCTGTCATTTCCATTCTTTCGCCTAGTTCTTCAGGTGTTGGCTCGCGGCCTTTTTCGTGAACCATCTGACGAGAAATACGATTGAGTTTGTTGATAGTCTCAATCATGTGCACAGGTATACGAATGGTTCTGGCCTGGTCGGCAATCGAACGAGTGATGGCCTGTCGAATCCACCATGTGGCATAGGTTGAAAATTTATATCCGCGGCGATATTCAAATTTGTCTACCGCTTTCATCAGGCCAATGTTTCCTTCTTGAATAAGGTCAAGAAACTGCAGGCCGCGGTTGGTGTATTTCTTGGCGATGGAAATTACCAGTCGCAGGTTAGCTTCAACCATTTCTTTCTTGGCGCGGCGTGATTTTGCTTCGCCAATAGACATCTGTCGGTTGATGTCTTTAATAGTAGAAACGGTAAGACCGCATTCCTCTTCAAGCATGCGCATCTTTCTTTGTGCGCGCGTGACTTCAATTTTTACATTAACCAGTAATTCAGAATAACTCTCTTTTTCTTTAATGTGTTTATCAATCCACTTCACATTAATTTCGTTGCCAGGAAAGCTGGCAATGAAAGTTTTACGTGGCATCTTTGCGCTACGTATACAAAGGCTCATGATATTTCTTTCGTGACGGCGTAAACGGGTTAGCACGGCGCGAATGTGGCTAAGTAGAGGCTCGAACTGTCGTGGTGTAAGTTTGAAGCTCTTGAAAACCTCGCCCAGTTTTTCAAGCTCGACAGCGGAGCGATCATGGTAGCGCCCATGCTTGCCAACAACTGTGCTGGTTAGCTCATACTGTACTCGTAATTCTGTAAAGCGAATACGGGCTTCTTCAGGATCAGGGCCAACAGGTGTTTCGTCATCGTCATCGTCGCTTTTAGATTCGCCAGGTTTTACCGTAACAGCGGGCGGGCCTATAGGAATAGGTTCATCTGATGCATCTAGATAACCAGTTATAAGCTCGTTCAGGCGGCGCTCTTCTCCTTCGACTAATGCATATTCGTTGAGAACATGCTCGACAGTGCCGGGGAAATGGGCCATAGCCTTCATTAATTCGCGTATGCCTTCCTCAATACGCTTGGCAATTACAATCTCGCCTTCGCGAGTCAGTAGCTCCACTGTTCCCATTTCTCGCATGTACATGCGTACCGGGTCGGTGGTTCTGCCAGCTTCATTTTCAACGGCGGCTAATGCGGCGGCGGCTTCAGCGGCGGCCACTTCATCTGCGCCAGAGTCGCTTTCTTCGGTGAAAGCATCGGCATCAGGTGCCGCTTCAAAAACCTTAATGCCCATGTCATTAATCATTTGAATAATATCTTCAACCTGATCCGGGTCGGAGATAGATTCTGGCAAGTGGTCATTAACCTCAGCATAGGTGAGGTAGCCTTGCTCTTTGCCTTTTGCAATTAATGCTTTGAGACTGGATTGTGGTGCGATTAGGTCAGCCATGAACTCTCGTTGTACCGGGCGTGTATGCCGGGTAGATACAGTAGGTGGTTAAAAGTGAGCCGGGCATTATAAAGGGTTAATGCCCGGTTTGTACATCGTTAAGCCTACAAAATTAGACCCTTATGATGGTTTTTTGCTTCTATCGGTTGTCTATTGATCGTCGGGTAATTCTTTGTTGTTGTCTTCGCTGCTATTTTGCTCATTTTCCTGGTTTTGGGCGGCATTTTTGGCACTTTTAGCGGCATTCGCGGCATCAACGGAGGACTTTAACTGGTTTTTGAGGTGTAGCAGCTCAAACTTCTTCACTATATTCGACAATATCTTGTCAAGAATATGATGAAACTCTTCTTCAAGGCCCTCAGTTGGTGTGATCTTCTCGCTTTCGAGTAACTGAGTAAGTTGTTTGCCCAGGGTTGAGCCGTAGCAATAGCCCAACATTGTGTATGTTTCGGTTTCGGGGTCTCGCTTAACCATGTTAATTAGCGAAAGTAGTAATTTACGGCTTTCATCCTCAGCTGATTGCAGTGGAGTAAGGTCTTGTTTAATTGAGAGCGCTATTTCGGGGTTTCGAAGTAGCAACTCAATTGCCTTAAGGGCCGCTGATTTGCGATAAGCTATAGAACTGGAGCGAGAGCTTTGTGGAGCTGGCCTTGCTGTTCTGGCGGGCGCGCTGTTTTGCGAATATTCATCGAAATAGGGCGGTGGTTGCTGGTCAGTAGGCGGGCTAGCGGTACTAGCGACCGCAGGCTCACTGCTAATTAATTTATCTAGAGACTCATTGCTGACGCCCAATGTCGAAGACAGCCTATCCTGCATTAGCTGGCCATAAACTCCTCGTGGAAACTGCTTAATAAGCGGCATGGCCAGGTTGCTTAATCGCGCCTTACCCTCAATGGTTTTTACATCCAAGCCCACAGAAAGTTTATCAAAGAAAAATTGCTCTAATGGTGTGGCTTGCTCTATTAGTTCATTGAACTCCTCTTTGCCAATCTTGCGCACCAGAGTATCGGGGTCTTCGCCTTCGGGTAGAAATAAAAATCTGATCTGCCGTCCATCTTCCATTTCAGGCAGGCTTGATTCCAGTGCTCGCCAGGCAGCCTTTCGGCCTGCATCATCCCCGTCGAAGCAAAATACAATTTCAGGAACCAGGCGAAACAGGCGAGTCATATGCCGTGCGCTTGTCGCTGTTCCCAGGGTTGCTACTGAATTGCGGATGCCCATTTGAGCTAAGGCAATTACATCCATATAGCCTTCAACAATTAGCATTCGCTTAAATTTGCCGCCCGACTTCTTTGCTTCGTGCAGGCCATATAACTCTGCACCTTTATGAAAAACAGGTGTTTCAGGAGAGTTGAGATATTTGGGCTTGTCGTCGCCCAGAACGCGGCCACCGAAGGCTATGGTGCGGCCGCGGCTGTCTCTAATTGGAAAAATAATGCGGTGCCTGAAACGGTCATAGTAACGCGCTTCGGCCGAATCTTTTTCAATAAGCATTCCCGCTTTAAAAAGAGTACGTTGTTCCTGGGGTGTGTTGCTAATTGCATTTAAAAGATT
>NVTV01000030.1 GCA_002401695.1 Alphaproteobacteria bacterium | reverse complement strand
GAGGGTTTTTCTAACCTCATTTGCTATATCGGACATAAACTATTCTTTCTTGAAATGACGAGCCACGCCCGTCCAAATTAATGTTGTGAGGAACAAAACTACACCTCGATGCTCCAATGAGAATCGTCCGTGTAATCAATCGTAAACGTACCTTTTAACTTTGCGTATCTGGCCTTGATTTTCGCTATAATAGCTTGCCCAACCCGAATGCGCTCTAGTCCAGCTTTCTCAACATCAGTTATAGTGCCAAGCATTGCCTTATCTAAAAGTTCTGTCGCTCGCTCAATGCTTGCTTGCCGTACTTCTGGTGAGAAATAGGCGTTGATGCGCCGTAGCATTTCCGCTTTATAAAGATGGTCTAATGCTTGATATACAGCTTCATCAGGAATTAAAGGATCAGCCAAGGCATGAACGGGGTCTATATCAATAAGCGTCAGTGTCGTCAGTGTATGCGGCTGCATTTCAACCATGATGATTTGCCCATTATTATCTTGCGAAGGCACCATTTTCACAGTTTCGAATTGCACAGTAATTTTCATATTATTCACCTAAATTGAGATTGAAGAAAGGCGTTTAACAAAGCCCGTACCGTCGAGCTGGCTTGTCGCGCCAACACCTGTGCCACTGATAATTTCAACTTCGGGGCCAATAGTGACGCCCGTGTCATAGGCTCGAATGGTTACAAGCCCCGTTGTTGTTGCGTGCGAGCGCTCAATACGGCCTGTGCCTATATTAATCTCGCACCCCGTTTCACCTGCGTTATGATTAGTGTACGAAGCACCATATCCACAGATTGCCATGTGATTGCCGTTTGAGGACACGCAATCAATGTCTGCATTCTGGATATTAATACGAACCTTACCAATTTTGGGGTATGCAGCATAACCAACGGCCTCGGCGTAAACGCCGAACGCACCACGAGCCTTACCCTTTAAATTCGTAACATTAATATCAATAGAGCCGCCCGGATTACCGCTAATGTTACTTGTAGCAGAAACCAAACCGCCAGCGCTTGCATCAACACATCCGACATTTACGAATAAGTGACTGCGCTCAACTGTCGCTCGGTTTTCAATTGAGATTGCCGCCGCACCACTACCAAGCCCAACACTGGAAAGACGATTGATAGAAATGCTCGTTGAGTTTAAAACACCTGGAGGGTCACCATAAAATTGCACAGAAAATGGCGCGTGCGCTCCGTTAATCGTGATATTCTCAAAAACCCAAGGGCCGCTAGATTCCGTGGTGATACCGTCCGTCAACTGCCCGACTTCTCCCGTATCAGGATAATCTGATGTGTCAGTGTTTAACTGCCCACTTAGATTTGATACTTGCCCTCCCCAATGACCGGGGTGACTGTCTCCAATGGAATTGGTCAAACGCGTTCCTACGCCTCCACGAATATAACCGCCTTGCCCCATTGTACGCCAAATATCACCGCCGCCAGCATCAAAACCCGATCCACGGCTGAATGTGTACATATGACGACACCCATCACCATTAAGGGTATCTACCTTTGGTTCATCACAGCCAAAAAATGCAACTGGATATGAAAACAAAATATCTTTGAAGGTCAAATTAACCCCCACAGAAAACGTACACTCCTCAAGCCCTGCACCTAATTGCCATGCATCTGCAACATGTACATTAAAACATTCAATATTTGCATTGAATATTTCAGCGCAGATATGTCCAACACCGCCGCGTTTTATGGATATATTATCCCAATCTATTGAAATAGCTTTCTCACCTGTCAATATTTTTGGAGCCGTACT
Organism: Alphaproteobacteria bacterium; assembly: GCA_002401695.1. Taxonomy (GTDB): domain Bacteria; phylum Pseudomonadota; class Alphaproteobacteria; order Micavibrionales; family Micavibrionaceae; genus UBA1672. The sequence continues at coordinate 14,569 of NVTV01000030.1, read as the reverse complement.
TGCGAGAAAGTGAAACGGCAGTACACCAAAGATTGTTACGACATTCCCGTCTATACGCTTAATGTTGCAGTGGTGTGTTACCTTGCAATACGCTTCAGAGTTTACAGCATACATCGTTTCGTTTGAAATAATCATAATACGCTGATTGGCGCTTAAGCCCGATGCGTCCGCTACCGTAAATGAATTATCCCCACCATGTGCGTCAACTGTAATTGAGGTGATTACGGGTGGATATGTGGGTTGTATTTTAATGGCAGACACATTCGCATCTCCCGTCAAACACACGATTTTGATATTACGCATCGCATACGTACCACTATCTGCTGTAAATGTAGGGAGGGGCGTGGAAAGATTAATTGTCTTGCCTTCACCATCGAGCATTAAATCATTTTCACGACAATATTCAATCAAAGTGGAAAGTTTCGCATCATTCTCAACGCTTGCCTCTTCAACAACACCACCCGCCAATACAGTTAAAATGCCGCCCTTAATTTGAGCTTGAGTTGTGATAGGGTCTCCTGTGTACAAAACCTCACCTTGTGGAGATTTTATAAACACCCCAACTTTTGAGGTTTTAAGAAAGACAGGTAAGAACTGCCCTCCTCCATTGGCTGTTAATTCCGCCCCTGCATTCATGTCGGCAGCATCATCGTAGTACACATTTACAGGTATCGTAGGGTTGCCACTTAAGTGAAAAAATGCCGTGGCATTAGGTATTCGATACCCTGTTTGATCAATAGCTTGGTTTAACTGCACTCTAATCATAATGAGTCTCCTTCATGAAAAAACCCCGCCGTAGCGAGGTGTAATATTTGTTATGTGAAGGGCCATACTTTCGAGTACAGCCCTATTTGTTTGGGTTAAGCGACCTCCCTTCAAGGTCAGAGGCTATACGCCGCTTGATTAAGTTGGGGTTAGAGAAAAGCCCCAAATAAACGGGGTTTTAATATTATTGGGTGAGCATTGCCTTGCCTAAAGCTTTGTAATTAAATTTTTTCTTCTTAGTGGCAGCGGTCTTTCCCCACCGATCAGGGTTTAGTTTTGACCCTAGGTATTTAGTTATTTGCTCGGAATCGAAATAACCTACACTTGGTTTTTCTTTATAAGTTTTGATGAGAACATCTACGCCCGGTGATACATAAGTATGTAGCTGCGCCGCCTTAGTTGTAGACGTTGTAGTCGAGTTTCCGTAGACTTGCGTATTAGTTGTGGCGTTGCCTGTTATCGTATTCCCATAAAGGCTAGCCGTTAAATTTGTGTTTGATGTCCCATATGCAGAACTATAGGTAGAACTATCTGTAGTTTCAGGGGACGTATAATGTCGAGTTTTCGTTTTATCCTGTGCATTCGTAATCACAAAATACCGATACCCACTATCCATAGTGACTTCCGCTGCCTTCAATAAAGCGTATTCCTGCGCCTCACTTTGATCGGAGAAATGGTTTCCTCGCATAGATATTCTATGAACATCATCTGCATACTGTTGGCTTTCAGTTCCCGCCTCATAACTCGTCGCACATGCCGTTAATGACAACAAAACGATTCCTAAAATAGTTTTCTTCATTTAAATCCCCTTTTAAAGTTGTAAATTGACATCTATCTCATTTTTAACAACTTCTCAAGTGCGGTTGTGTCCTTGATTAAATACACGGGTTTGTGTAAGGGTTGGGCATGGATGTAATTTTAAATAACCTGTCTGGAGCAACACCTGTACTGCTTTTGGTATTTTGGTATCAATTTAGTAAAGCCACTAAAGTGCGAGATAGGCAATTCCGAATGCTGTTAGCTCGACTAAACAGGTTAGATGGTAGAGCTCCCGACGATTTTAGCAGTCCGCTCGATGGAGAAAGCGAGTACGGGTATGATAAAAAAAACACCTAACCCAATAGAGAGCTATGATGAAAACGGCGTAGCCTTCGATAAAGAAGGCAAAGAGGTGCCAGAGGGCTATTTGTTTGGAATTATTCCTTATTATGAAAACCCATTTGCACCTGACGGGACAATGAAGAGACGCCTAAAGACGCTGTTATATGTACTGCCATTCGCCTTACTCTTAGCGTGGACTAATTCGCACCAATGAGAGTTGCTAACCCCACCCTTGCTACTTTTTCCTGATTGTCTTCATCCCCCACAATACGCCCTACAGCACTAGGAGCTTTCGACAATGAAAGTGTTTTCCCTGTTTGAATAAGGTGTAGCAGGTGCTTTACGTTACGTTGCGTTATGCGATCAGATACACTTTTAGCCCCCATACCTAACGCCATCATTCCAAGCGCGCCTTGCGGCCCCGCTAGCATTCCCCCAATGGCTGACGATCCACCCATACTCACAATCCCAGTAGGGGCCGCTTTACCGAGAAGTCGCAGCAAGTTTTGCCCCTTCGCGCCGTTCACTACTTTTTCCATTGCAGCTTTTTCTGTTTTAGAAAAATAGTTTGCACGTTTTGGATTGTCGAGAATTTGTCGAATATTCTGTCGAACTGCATTATCTGTATTGGAACCACTCCCCCCTGAACTTGCTCTCCGTTTTGCTTTTTCCACAACACCCTCTACTGTTTGAGATGCTTTATACTTCCGATACAATGCGCGAGCTTCTTTAACCGCTGACGTAACAACTTTTCCGTCTTGACCATTCCCAATTGCAGGAGGTGCAGCGTCGATAAAATCATCAATGTTCTTCACAAGTATAGAGGCAGCATATGCATCCTCTCCCCCTGTTGGATTATTTGCGACCCTACTCGCCTTCTTGCGAAATTGGTTAAGCGTGTGGAACGGGAGATCACCTTCCGCTTTTCCCATCCACTTAATAATACGCCACGTATGCGGGTGTGTAACTTTATCAAGCCCGATATTTGGCACATTTAAATCATCTGATATGCCTTGCTTTAAGGTACTCGCTGCCTCTGGGGTGTACTTTACCCCAAGATTATCCAGCCGCTTGTATGCAATTTTAGAAAACCTCTTCAATTGTTCAGTTGTAGTGCTGTTATTGACCTTAGACAATATAGGCATTAATGCCCTTCCCGCACCCTTTGTAGCTATATTGAAGGCAGCGCCTGCGACACCTCCCTCACCTGCCGCATTCAATGAATTTTGTCCGTCAATAAGCGCCTCTGCACCCATTATTGCCGCACCATCTACGGCTAAAGCGGCTGTTGTCGCAGCCAATCTTTTGCCACCTGTAGCCATTTTTGGCACAAAGCGCATGGCGGTGCCACCTGCTGACGCGACTTTGTTTAATCCAACTACCGCCCCACCAATATCCGCAGCCATTGAGGACTTAGGAAATTGCTCGCGCACATCTTCAAAGGTCTGATTTAACTTCTCATGCTCCCCGCTAAAATTAGCTTCCTCGCCTTGAACCAAATTAACTAACCCTGCCCCCGTAGACATAATGCGTTTCGGTAAGCCAAGGGTTGCGCTATTTGAAAACCGCATTGCTGCATTCGCTGTACCCACTACACGATTTATGTTTTTCAAATGGCGAGCCTCTTTGTTGTCCTCTATGTCAACGGGCTGCCCTTGATTGGCAAGCATTTCATTTACAAACTCGTCGCCTCGCTCTTGACGTAATTGAGTTATTCGCGCTTCTCTATCATCCGTGACAAGAGCTGGTGGCGTTTTCTGCTGAGGCTGATTTGGGACACCGTAGTGCTTTTGCATAGCAGAGCGCATAACATCTTGGCTTGTGCCTTCTGGAAAATTAAAGACCTGCCCGTCCGTTCCTGTAACCTTAATGTTCATTATTCTAACGCTCCAGTTTTGGGGTTGAACGTAAGTTCTTTTTGAACCTTAGGTTTGCTGCTGCCTATAAGATCATTGTCAAACAATCCATTTTCATAATCTTGTTGATATGCGGCTTCTATTCTTTCAAATGACTGCTCAACAGCCTGTAACATTCTCCCTAGATTAGCGTCTAACTGCCCTTCGCTTTGTGCGCGGTCAATAGAGCCTTTCAGTGCTTGCAAGAAGGCTATTTCTTTTTCCGTAACCTGTCCAAGTGCGCCGCCTGTAGGTGAATTGTCTCTCATTTCTTGCAGCTCACCAAAGCCAATCCGCGCTTTAACACTCTGAATGGTTTGATTGAAATCTGATTGCCCCTTTGTAAGGCTCATCCGACCCTGGAGAGGCCCCGTATTACCGCCCTTACTTTGGCTTATCGCGAGTTGGATATCTTGTCTCAGCATATCCATTTTGGACTTTGCAGTAGACAACGCACTGCCCGCCTTCGTGCGACCAAGTTCTAATTTGGCTCTACCTTCACCTAATGATTTTTGACGAGATTTGTAAAAGTCATTCTCAAGAGTAACGCCATCGGGAATTTCAGCTTGGCGTATGCCACCAGATTTATCAGCCTGAAACATTACGCGTTTTCCGTCGGCATCTGTACCGTAAATCGGGGTTACACCAAATTCTCCACTGCCATTTGCGTCTTGAGTTTCGTCATGTTGTTGTTTTTGAAAATCTAACGCATACCGATTGTTTCCAAGTTCAATATCCGCTTCTTGCATTTCCTGCTTTTGCGTATAGTCTCGATCATCATTTACCGTCTGTTGCCCAAATTCATCTCGTGCACGCACATCATCACGGTCTTGATTTATGACTGTTTGGCCAAACTTATCTCGCGCCAAACCTTGATCTGTAGCTATGTTTTCTTGAGCAACGCGCTCTTTATATGTTTGCCCACGTTGGTATGTTGCGTTCAGAACTGCATCATTGCCAATGTTGCTAGCCATCATATCAACATAATGGCTATCAACTCCCATAGCTTCCGCTTGCTGTTTGAAGGAGGTAAGAATTTGCTGGCGTTCTTGAGGGTTTTGCGTGGATAAAAACGCACCTGACAGTTCTTGCATGAAACCCATATTCAGGTCTCTATGAGTAGATTGCACCTTTGCATTTGCACTACCGTATGACTGGGCTTGCTTTGCAATATCGGCACGTCCTGCACTCATGGCCTGTTGTGCAATTTGGCCGTAATTTTGTGCTTGTGGTGCGGTTGGCTGTGGCTGTGCTTGTGCCACTTGTGTTGGTTGACCTTGTGGAGCTTGTGCTTGCGCCATAGCAGGATTAGGCGCATTCCCGTTAATAGGTGTTGGCTGCATAGCCTTACCCATCAGTCCCTGAAAATAACCTGTCTGCGCTTTTTCATAATTTTGCTTGCGTCTATCAAGTATTTGACCGCCATTCTCACCACCCAATAAAGCAGCAACAAGCCTATCACCTGTTGAAGCTTTATATTGCTGTGTGAAGTCGTGTTCTTTCTTTTTGCCTAGTCCGAACATTTAGAATCCTCCCCCGAAGAAAGATGTAGCTGTGCCGAGGGCGTCACCAATTGCATTCCCCCAAGCGTCTGCGCGAATACCTGCCGCCTGCGCTACTTGATTATTTGCACCAATCTGACCGTTCTGATAGTTCTGCCCTGCATTTGTGAGGGATTGATTAGCAACCTGCCCACTTCCTGCTGTTCCAGACAGAGAGTTAAAATAGTTCATGAAGTTGTTATTAGCTTTGTTTTGAGAGTAATCAATCACGCCTTTAGCTGTTGACCCGCTTAGCAAGCCACCTCTTGCCGCCGCGCTCCCCTCAATAGCCGACATGCCCTCATCAAACGGCAACGTATGAAATGCGCTATCTTGAAAGTTTTGATTAGCGGTAGCACGATCCACGTCAAACACGCCATTATATTGACCTGTTGACGCCGTTCCACCAAGGCCCAAAAGTCCATTTATTTGCCCCTGAGCAGCATAGCCTGACTGTGTAAATGGTTGATTGCGTTGTACCGTATCTTGATACATCCGCTCAACAACCTCACGGTTTTGCCCTGCAGCCTCTTTAACGGCTTTTGCCTTTTTCGTTCCTGAAAACAATTTTCCTAAAAAGCTCATATCACAATTCCCTTGTGTAAAATTCTTCGCATTTCATGAACCCGTTTTGTGTATAAAGACGCCCTAATGCTTTCGAGCGCTTTCCTTGAGCGGTTACGATGTAATCATGTGCGCCTTGCGCTTTTCCCCACGCAGCGAGTTGATCAATAAGCTCGAATGAGCCGCCATAAAAGCAGACCTCAACAATCCACTTTCTTGATGCGTCAACAGAACTTTCAGATAAAACACCTGCAATCACACCTCCGTCACACATCAGTACAACGCCGTGTTCTTGGTATTCCTTGAGGCTAGCTAATACATCGGCTTTATTTGGCGTTCCGACATATGAAGGTAGCGGTTCTTTAGTGATCCATGCCATAACAATATCGGCACACTCATCGAGATCAATCATGGCTCAAGAGCCCCTATTCTGAGTTCAAAATCATCAAGTTTGTTCTTTATGTCAATCGCGCCACCAAGCGCGGTGTTCACCTCACTAACAGCTTGATTAACCACGGCTACATTCTCATTAGTCAACTCAACAGCCTCATTTACAGTAACAAGGGCCGCGTCTAATTCTTCTGCTGTTTCTTTAACCGCGACCACGGCCTTTTCTGTTTCTGCAACTTTGTCTTTGCCTTGCCCTCCACCAATACTAACAACCCCGTTCATCCATCTATAAAAGGCAGGCGTTGGCGCTCCATTCGCGTCTACAATTGGCGTCCCTGCTGGCCAGTTAAATGGTCGTGTCATCGTCTTACGGGCTCATTCACACGCACACCAAATATATTGACTTGCACTGGCTCATAAATTGTAAATTCAAGTGTCCGACCAGGCGCACGAACTGTACCGCCTCTGCGCCATACCGCGTTATCACGCTCAGCATCAGGGCTTGAAATATTCCGTTTAACTTCGTCTGACCATGTGCGCCCGTTATTCTCTGTCCATTTCATGTAAACGCCACATTTTGCATTTGCCCAACCGTCAACAATGATTTCTCGCACAATTGCAGGTCTTGAGACGCTTAAGGTAGCGCTAAATACCTGCTTAAACGGTTTACCTGCATCGCTCCCAATTTCGGCTTGAATGGAGACTTCATCTTGAAAGCTTGAGGCAATGTAGTTTTGTCCACCAAGAAGCAGCCCCATATCTGCCCATTGTTTTGAACCAGAACTACGTTTGCTCCACTTTTCTAAATTCATATCATAGACATATGTCCCAACACTTGGCAGGTTTAATACATACATCCAACGTCCACGTTCAGGAACCATAAACCCTTTTACTTCTGCCAATTGCTTATCTGAGAGCCGTGTTATTTCCTGTTCAATGAATGATGTTGATACACGCCTCGGCTCCATACCACTCGAACGGTAAACCGCGCCATTGTTTGCAACCCACATCACAGTCCCACGCGCTTTGGCGGCGCTATATGCGGCCTTGCATCCGATTTCGACAGGATTGCCATACCGCGTGAACGCTTCACTTGCGCTATTAGGCTGAACAGTATTAGCATATGCTTCCGCAGTGCTAGAACCTAATGTTATCAAGAGCGAACCAAGCGAAACAATACTAACAATGTTATCTGCTGCACCCTCAGCGGTCATAAAATTTAATTCAGGCCATGCGCGTCCGTTTAATAAGTCCGACCAGTAAAAACGGTCACTATTTGCCTTCACAGCAATGAACCTCTGATTTACATGCTCAACCCAAGACACGTCCGTATCGTTCATATTTACAGAAACCAAGCTTGTCCCGTCATAGCTCCACACATTAGGCGGTATACAAACAAGGACTTCTTGGCGACCAACCGCAATGCTTGCATTGTTACCCGCGCCCAAGCTTCCTAGTTTCGTAGAAACCCCCGATTTTGCAATCCGATATAACCCGTCTTTTGTAACAACGAAAAGATCACCGCCAAAAGTACCGTCACGCCCATTCATAGCTATAATGTTTTGATTTAAGCCATAAAACGGCTTTGAGCCAAGGCGTGTTTGCAATCTAGATGTTTTGTCTGGCTGCTCAACAATTACCATATTTTCAAGGTTTAGAGAGCGGCTCCCCTGAATGGCTTGATTGTAAGTTTCTGTAACAAGGCTAAGCTTCATTACATGTACCTAAAGCAATCAGTATCAGAATAGATTTCGTCAATTGTCGGGTGTTCAATCCATCGGATTTTCTTCAACCCCTGCATCGACGTTTCTTTGAATTTCTCAGGGTTCTCATGATTGACCCGTTTTGCAGCGTCATATGACAAATACCATGTGAGCCATTTGCCCGTGTAATCAGGCAAGGCCTCTGGATTATAAGTAACAGTTTTGTCCGCCGCCAATGTTGCAAGCCCATCATCAAAAGCCATTTCAATGTCAGATTGGTCAGTAGGCTGAACCCCCTCACCCTCTGCATAGACTTCCACGAAGGCCGCTAGGCGGCGAACGATACCTGCTTTAGTCAGCACTAGGCGCATCCTCAAACAACGGGCTTACACGACACTGTTCTGTGCATTCCGTAGTCACAGTTGTGAACGTATCACCCTTTGCCACGGTCTGTCCGTCCCAAATGCGTGTGCTTTGATAACTGCCAATATAGACAAACTCACCAGTGACCACTTTCGCAGTCTTAGGTTTTTCTGTCTTTACTTTCGCAGTCTTAGGTTTTTCTGTCTCAGACATAATAAGTCCTTTCAAATAAAAGAAACTCGCCCCCATAAGGAGCGAGCTATGTTGTTATGAAATTAATCGAGTTTCACGAAACAGTTGATCATATTCATTTGCTTCATTGGCGGCGCAATCTCATCGACGTTTTTATCACCATAGAAAGGCTTCTCGTAAGAATAAAGCTCCTCAAAACCAACACCGCTGATGAAGCCATAATCTGTCTCGTCACGCTTTGTGTGTCTAAGTCTCTGACCAACAGCCAAAGCCAAGGATTGAGCGCCACAAAAATTGATTGTCCCAATGTCAGAGGCGATATTAAACTCGTCCATCTCAGGAATTTCGCGAATATTGAGACCTTTATATTTAATGTCCCCGTCCTGAAAATAACGGTTATTCTTGATACCATTACGCGCTGCGTGCTTGTAGAACTCTTTAATCTCTTCGTCGTTTTCAATCCAGTTAAAGACCTTCGTGCCCACGAGAACCAAAAACTCCTTACGATTACCACTTCCGCGAATTGGACGAATAGCGTAACGAGATGTTGGCCCCGTTATGCGATTTCGCCTCTGAGCTTCATCCTTAATCTTGTTAAGAACTTGTGACGCCGTAGGCTGTGACGCAGCCTGTAACGCCGTGATAGAGCCGTCAAAGTCACCCGCAACTTTAATGCCGTTGGCTGCGTTAAAGAACACACGATCCCCATTACCATCTTGCCACGCAGACTTTTCAGTGTTTGTTGCTGTTGCGATTGGATTTGTTTGAGGAACAGATTCCTTCGCGTCATAATTGGCTTCTTTTTTTCCTACAGACGTAAACGCCTCAAGGCAGTTGTAAAAAGCAATGTCTCTCGCAGAATCCTTCAATGTTTCCTTACGCGCACGGAGCAAGTCAATGTAAGATTTTTGGGTTTGCGCTTTATCAATGGTTACGCCATCACGAACCCAGTTTGGGCGCATGAGAAAGTCGCTCGCATGCATTTTGGTTTCATTACCAACTACAGTTTTTGTACCTTTTTTTGAACCACGCAATTGCTGAACAAGTGGAGTTGCAATTGTATCACCGCCGTCAATCAGCTTCATATTGACCTGAATAACGTCATTATTGCCCGAGCCCATATATTGCTTAAGGCCCGTATCATCCAAGTATTCTTTGTAGAATTTCTTTTCCTGTTTAGCGAGTGCTGTATCGTCACCCGCCTTAGTTTGTGCGGCTAAATCCGCTGCATCATATGCTGACATTTGTATTACCTTTCTAAATGTCTAACCGAAAATGTCCTCAACATAGGACGTGGGCTCTTGTGTGCTTGCACTTTCACCTTGCCGACCCGCAGGCTGAATATCAGCCATGCTTGAAGGCAGTGTGACTTTCTCAACAGACTCTGCATTTGCAGGGGTTGCCTGTTGTAGTTTCGCCGCAATTTGCTGATCGATATACGCATCAAAACCACCCGCCGCCGTAATGGAGGCTTGCTGTTGGTGTTGTGAATATTGATCGAGAGCAAATTTGATTGGGTCTTGTGAAGCACGCGCCCTTTGTCCGAATGTAGGATCATCTTGCATCATTTGGGTAGCCCATATGTCCGCTTTCGCTATATATGCCTCCCCATGTTCTGTAATTGCAGATTCCACACCGACCATAAGGCGACCTTGATACTCACGCTCTTGCATCTGATCCATAATATGTCGTTGAAAACCCTCGGGGTCTAACAGCGGATCAGGTGTTGTTGATTGATCTTCGGTTTGTTGTTGTGTTTGTGGTTGCACCTGTTGTTGGCGCATTTGTGCTATTTGATTGCGTAGACTTGTGATTTCAGTGTCAGACTGTGCCTTATCTGTTGTCGCCTGCTCTTCTGCGGCTTGTCGCTTTTGACGCTCCGCTTGAACTGCTGCAACAGGTACTTTCGCACTCTCAGGAGCTTCCTCATTGGGTGTTATTTCACCCTTTACAGGCTCTTGTTTTCCTTCATCGACAGTCTTTACTGTATCTGACTCAATAGGCGTTTTAACTTCGACAGACAAACCTTGCTTGCCTTCTTCGCTATTGCCTTCATCACCAAATACCTCATCAATATAATCTTCGCTCATCGTTTACTCCATTGCCCATACGCGGTGCCACGTCTCGCCCGATACGGCGGCGACCCGTTACGCCCGTAAAACCTCGGCGGCAGGTATATAGAGAGCTGTGAAGCTCAATATTGTTCGATTAAACCCATTGGAAGTGGTGCGGCTTGCTCATTGATAATCTGAGCGGTTTTCGCCTGTTCATGCTGCGACTTGCTTTTTACAAGCCCCGTATCCGCAACCAGTTTCTCAAGCTTCGCCATTTGTTCTTGCATAGCCAGCATTTGTACTTGCTGCATTTGTTGAGCCTGTGCTTGACCCTGTTGTTGCTGTTGCGCCTGTTTCTCTTTTTGTTTTTCCTCAAGAATATCAAGCACAGCCTGTTTGTCTGGTAGGCTAGACATTTTGATAAGCGCCTCAGTGCCAATTTCTTCGAGCAATTGAGGGTTGGCCGATGCAAGCTTCATAAACTCTGTGAATTGCTCACCTGCCAATGTTGCCGTGTCTGGTTTTTGGTCAATAATTACATCCACGTCCATTTGCTGAACGCGGTTTCTGTACTGAATCATGCCTGTTTCGGGATTTAGCTCTGGTGTGTTTAACTTCAAGAACTCTGGAGCCCTTTTGTCGCCTGTAATGCGAATAATCCGCGGCGCAGTCCAGAACTGCTGAATGCGTTGCCACATCGCCTCGTAAACACGCTGTGTAATATTTTGAAGCCTGTCAAATACTGGAGCCTCTTCTGCAATCGCTCCGTCTTGTTGGGCTAATATTGCCCGTCCAGACTGCCCCTGACTATCGCGACCAATAAGCGCAGGATTTATACCCAACTCATTCATCTCTTGATTAGCACGATCCATCCGCGCAGATTGTCCTTGCGCTTTCCCTGCGTCCCTAACAAACCCAAAATCTTGGCCATAAATACCGTGTTGAATGGCTATTGCACCATCACGTTTTTGCAGCTGCCCTCTCAATGCACCAATATCTTGTATAGCCGCTTGATTATAAAAGAAACGGTCATCACTGAGCTCAAACAATAATCGTGAACGGCTTTGGTTGGTTTCGTCTTGCGGACTAAACATATCACGCACAATGCCGTAGCGATTGTTCTCAAAATCCACATAACAGCTCTCAAGAAGCAACGGGCAAACTGTCTGCCCGTCTTTATCTTGAAATGGGCTTTCATTTTCTTCGAGAATGCCGCCTTTTACAAACGTATAGAACCGCCATACTTGACCGTCCTTTTTCCAAAGACGTACAATACGAACACGGTTGCGACTTTTATCAGACCATAGGAACGAAGGCTTATCATCTGCCGTATCATCCCCTGATCCGCTACCCTCTTCAATTGAGGCCCTGATCAACTTCTCGCCTTTGTTGTAGCGAGAAATAGCCTTATTCGTGTTCATCCATTCGAATGTACCTAGAAAACCTGCATCGCTAAAATCCACCTCTCTACTGTGTGGATCAAAGAACACATTCTGCCAGTGATAATGCGTAACGTCTAATTCATAATCTTCGCCACTTTCTTTAACAGTGACTTCAATGGCGCCATAACCTGCCAGTGTAATATCTCGTTTGACCTGCTTGAGCTTATTATCCGCTTTGGTGTTTTCCTCTGCGAAACGTAATATTTTAGTTGCAACGCTCGCCGCACCATCGGCCTCTGGTGTTCTTGGCAGCGCTACTGGATCGGTTGGCCTTTTTAAATCAAGCCCCAATACGCCGTTACATTTTTTACGTACACGATTGATTGTAACAATCGGCTGTTTGCGTCTATTAAGTTCTTTAATCTCGGCAAGCGTCCACTGCTGACCGTCATAATATTGACGCGCTTTATACGCTTCAGTCCGCGTGGTATGTCCGTCTCTAATTGCATCCTCAACATCACTGTGAAGCATCTCAACCGTCATATTCGCCATGATCCCTCCTCTTCACTTGTTGATGAATAGCCGCTTGAATGGCTTTGTTGTTTGGGGCTGCTTGGTCGCGCCGCCCATATATCTGTTAAAAGTCGTCCGATTAATGAAAGTGGGTCAACTTGGTCATCGTGTTTTGCATATGGAAATGACAGCATTTCTCGCTCTAAATCAGCAAGCCACGGTGCATTAGAAGGGTGGTAAACTTTGCCCATTGCATACCTTGCCGAAATGCTCTGCGCTCTCGCTTCTTTTGAATGTATCGGGTTGATCGTTTCGCGTCGAAAACAGGCTTTCCGTTCGCGCATACGTTTAGTTAACGCGGGGTTGATCGACTTGTGAATAACGCCGCCTTCTTCTGCCCAAATCAAAGGACGCCATTTCACCCCAAGATCAATTTGGCTTTCAATCCAAACATTCGAGCTTGTCTGCTCTCTCCATAAATCCAGTAAATAAATGTTGTCATCTGGATCAACACCAACAATTAGATGAACCGTCCAATCACCAGCGCTATCCGTGACCGCGTAATCACTCGCTGCGTAAATGTTTAAATGCTTTGGTTTTTCTGTGTAATATCTGAACCATTCGCGTTTGAACAATGCGCCTTCGTCTGGTGAAGGTTTTTGTTGATACAATGCAGACCAATCACGAGAGCCGATATTGTCTCTAATCCGCTCAAGGTTTTTAATCGGATACTTGGCAGACCATAGCGCCTCGCCTTTGTCGTTAATTGCAGGAAGGTCAATATGAACCCACGCATCCTTACCTTGTTTCTCTGCCTCTAATAATCGACCCGCTAAATCATCCTCATGCCAACGCGTTTGAATAACAATAATTGCGCCACCGTCTTCTAATCTCGTATATGCGGTTGACGTGTACCAGTTCCAAACTGTATTACGCCGCCGCTCGCTCTCAGCTTCTTCCCTGTCTTTTAGTGGATCATCAACAATAAAAACGTGAGCGCCACGACCTGTTACAGACGTACCAACACCTGCTGCGTTGTATCTGCCACCTTGCGGTGTTGCAAAACGATTGGCAGCCTGGCTATCTTGCGATAAACCTACCTCACTAAACACCGCCCCATAAGACGGGTCACGCATAATATTACGAACGTCACGTCCAAAATCCATAGCCAAGTCTGAGTTATAGCTTGAACTAATTACGTCCTTGTCTGGGTTGCGACCTAAAAACCAAGCAGGAAAGCGCCTTGTCGCTAATTCTGACTTGCCATGTCTTGGAGGCATTGTAATCATCAAGCGATCAATGTCGCCACGCTCAACAGCCTCTAACGCCTCAGCAATGGCTTTATGATGCTCAGCAGCCTTGTATTTAGGAAACGTGTATTCAGTGAACCCTATAAGGCTGTTTCTAGCTCTCCTACGATCAAGTAGAAGCTGAGCCGCTTGCTCTGGCAGCAATGGCTGCTAACTCCTCATCGGTAAAGCTGTCGGGGTCTTTTACAAAAGTAGCCTTCAAATCAATCTTATCATTGAACATACCCAAATGCCGCGCCAAACTATCAAGCGCCGCCTTCTTGTCATACATCTTAATCTTAACACCCATTTGTGTCAGTGATATTTCAGATACAGCCGCTGCCGTATCATCATCTATTTTAGTGCTAGGTATCAACGCCACTGGATATATATTCAGGCCATTCGGCTCAATTCCCTCTACGTCTGGACTATTTGGTGTCGCACCCCATACAACAGCATTTCTAATATCAGCAAAACCTATCTTAGCTAACTCAGCAACAACGCGGTCTTGTGTGATCTCAGTGCGCTTTGAACGTTCATTCACATCTTTTTGGATGGCCTTTTGTATTTCAGGTTTATTCAGGTTCTCTTGGCCTATCGAATATGCTGTCTTTTCCGAATACCCTGCGCGTTTAGCCGCTGCCGTAGCATTCAAATCAACTAAGTATTCTTCGACGAAACGTAGTTGTTTAGCCGTAAGCTTCTTACTCACTTACTCACCGCCCCAACCTTCAAGAAACTGTATGCTTCCATGAAGTTCAATAACACCCGTTTCGTTGCTAATGTGAGAAGTTTCAACACCTACGAATTGTGTATC
>NVTV01000029.1 GCA_002401695.1 Alphaproteobacteria bacterium | reverse complement strand
TTGTGCTCGTTCGACGCTCTTTTCCACTAATGTAAGTTGACGCGTGCCAACTGCCATTTTCAACCCGACGGTATAGCCTAACTTTCTCTCCTAAAATTCGATGTATTTGCATGGTATTGTCTCTCACTTATTGCATGATCAGATCTGTGCGTTTTTGTGCGAGCCTTGTGCGACACCTAAATAGGGTATAACAAAGGCCAATTCATGTCAAATAAGGGGCATGGTACAAACAAAAAAGGCAGCTAACTCAAAGAGTTAACTGCCTTCTGTTTGGTTGCGGGGGTAGGATTTGAACCTACGACCTTCAGGTTATGATCCTGATAGGTACATAGCTAAGCCACTATAAATAAACGATATTATTTTTTACAAAAAATTAATGTGCTAGAAACTGTGCTAGCTCGCATTTTTTTCAAATACAAAATCAGATTCAAAGAAAAAATAAGGTTTTCTCAACAACTAGAACCCCACGGGTAAACCCGTGGCGCTCTGTCTACGACCATATAAACCCCAAAAATACTTTGTTCATAGTTATTATACAACGAATAGAACCCGGTGATCATTTATATCATTATTGTTTCGCATAAAGCGTGACAACACAAGCCCCGCCAAGGCCCAAATTATGCTGCAACGCAAATCGAGCTCCTTCAACCTGACGCTTATCAGCATTGTCCCGCAACTGATTGACCAGTTCCGTGCATTGCGCAAGACCCGTTGCCCCCAATGGATGACCCTTTGACAACAACCCCCCGGACGGATTGACAACACATTGCCCCCCGTAGGTATTTTGATTATCCATGATAAACTTTTCTGCGCTACCCTCTTCACAAAGACCAAGGGCTTCATAGCTAATCAATTCATTGGCAGAAAAACAATCATGCAATTCGACCACAGGAATATCTTTGGGAGAAATAGCCGCCTTTTCATAGACCTGATCTGCGGCAGCTTTCGCCATATCATAGCCCACCAATTTACGCATATCACTTGCGTCAAAACTGCTACTCGTATCCGTAGTCATGGACTGTGCCGCAATATAAACTGTTGTATCAAGGCCGTGCTTTTTAGCAAATTCTTCCGAACAAAGAACAGCAGCAGCAGCCCCGCATGTTGGCGGACAACATTGCAGTCGGGTCAATGGGCCAAAAATTGGCTTTGACGCCATGACATCTTCCAATGTTATTGGGTCCCGAAATATGGCCAATGGGTTATTTGCCGCATGACGACGGGCCTTAACGGAGATCCGTGCGAAAGTCTCATCTTTCGTCCCGTATAATTCCTGATGTTTCAGTCCAGCTCCGCCAAAAAACTGTGCCGCGAAGGGAGCTTTATCATCCCATCCCTGTATCTCTTTCATTCTATTGGTAAAGCTGTCAAAAGGTGTCGGGCGATCTGGAAACATAACCCCAAGGGCACCCGGTTCCATCTGTTCAAAGCCAAGGGCTAGTACACAATCAGCCATACCCGTTTCAATGGCACGGCGCGCAAGATACAGCGCCGTCGACCCCGTCGAGCAATTGTTATTGACATTTACCACAGGAATTCCCGTCAGGCCCACCTGGTAAAGGACGGTTTGCCCAGCAGTACTGTCGCCATAAACATAACCAACAAAGGCTTCCTGAATTTTGTCATAGTCAACGCCTGCATCTTTTAATGCAATTTTTGCCGCCTCCCTTCCCATGGAAGTATAAGGCTCGGATCGGCCCGGTTTGCTGAAAGGGATCATGCCGACGCCGGCGACGATGGTTTTTACGGTCATATTCTATACTCCAATTCAGCCGACACCGCGGCCATCTTCATTCCAATAAGGTTGGCGCAAGTCTTTTTTCAGAACCTTGCCGCTGGCATTGCGGGGTAAACTTTTCACAAATTCAATCTGTCGCGGCACTTTATAGCCCCCAAGATAACCCCGACAGAAATTGATGATATCTTCCACGGGTAATGCAATCCCGTCATCGGTCACGACAAAGGCCAATAATGCCTCACCATATTTATCATCGGGAACACCAATAACCGCAGCATCAATGATTTTATCATGGGAAAAGAGGATATTTTCGACCTCTCGCGGATAGATATTTTCACCACCGGAAACCACCATATCCTTGATCCGGTCCTGTATATAGACATAGCCCTCATCATCCATAATTCCCGCGTCACCCGTATGCATCCAGCCGTCAATCAAGGTTTTTTCAGTAGCCTCGGCAAGATTCCAATAACCCGCCATGATCTGATCCCCGCGACCGCAAATTTCCCCCATAACACCATTGGCAACCTTCTGTCCGTCACCATCTGCTATTTTAAGCTGGGTTCCCGGTAACGACCGCCCTGCTGATAAAAGAAGTTTCTCATTTCCCTCAAGAGCCATTTCATGATCCCGCGCATCCAATATCGTCAGGATTGCTGTTGTTTCCGTCAGACCATAGGCTTGATAAAAATCACATTCAAAGACCTCCATCGCCTTTCGCAAAACCGAAATGGCAATAGGTGATGCTCCATACATAATACCCTTTAGCTGGGACCAGTCCCGATCGGCAATATCCGCCACCTTCACCAGGCATTCCTGTATCATGGCTGGCACAAGAAAAGTAAAGGCAACTTGTCTGTTGTCCATATCGGCGACCACTTTCACCGGATCAAATTCCCGATGTAAAATAATTGTCATCCCAAGCTGTATCTGAAGACTGGCAATATAAACTGCCGCCGCATGATAGAGAGGCGATACCACAAGGCCCACGTCCCCCACGCCGGGGCGACTGACCATGACCGAAATATACTGGCTCAGGTTATTATAAAATGACCGATGATTTATCACCACACCCTTGGGGTGACCCGTCGTGCCACTGGTATACATTTGGTAAAGTTGCTGTTGATCGTCAATGGTTCTTTCAAGCGATTTATCCGTTGCGGCATTCCACCACTTATCATAAGAAATCCATCCCGCTACGTTCCCTTCTGCAATCCGAATGGTTAGTGAGGGGACATCATTTGCTATGCCTTCAATGGCCTGACCATATTCCACTTCGGCATAGATTAATTTTGCCCCGGAATCGTTTAAAATATAAGCCCATTCCGCTGGTGCCAGTCTATAATTCAACGGCACAGGGATCAATCCGACTTTTGCCGCCCCCATATACATCAAAAGTAAATTAGCCGAGTTTTTAGACAGAAACGCAATATGGTCGCCTGCTTTCAGCCCCAAATCCAAAAAGCCATTAGCAATCTTATTGGCCTTCAGATAAGCCTCCCCATAGGAAATCTCTCCGCCGTCATCTATGCAGAAAATTTGTTCGGGACGCATTTTTCCCCAATGATCAAAACTATCAAAAAAAAGCATCTCACGCTCCCCCAATTTTCTTGCGACGTACCAAAACCTTGTCGGGATCAAGTCCGACATCCAATTTCCAATAAACAAAATCTGCGGAAGAGACATCTTCGCTGGTGAGCAGTTGCCCCCATAGCGGCCCCACTATTTCCGGCTGTTCCGCATTGATCAGGAAGTCAACATCATGAGACGTACCAAAAGCTCCCACAGCCCATTCATAGCCCTTGGCCATATTTATCAGGGGTTCGTATATATCTGCCTGAAAATCTTCCAGCAGAACCCCTTTTATCGGCAGGTTATTATAAGCACGCAAAAGGTCACTGATAAACATCACTAACATTTCAAGATCATCTTCATCCTCCCATCCCTGAGACGATTGCAAAAGATCACGCCAAAATTCAGAGGCAGGAATACGGATGACCAACAGCGCATCAGGTGAAATACTCGCTCGAAGTGCGATCAGACACTCCTTTAACCCCTGCCGCATCTCTTCGTCTGCAAGCAATTTCTCCACTTGATCAATAAGGTCATCTTCCTGATTCAGCATATCTGCTGTCACATAACTGCGCAGAAAACGCGCCAGATCAAATTCCAGCACATCCGACGACAATAAAGACTGTGCCTCGCGCATGAAATGGGAAAGTTGCGTTGCATCTGCGTAAAAATCACCTACTGTTCCCCGGAGAAGCGGTAAACTATAATCCAGATGGTCGACCCAAACTGTCTTGGATTTCAGATGTTCCAGCAAGACCGTCATGTTGTCGGATTTTCCTTTGAAAGGGCCGCAAGCTCCTGTTCCAACGCCTGAATTCTCACGTCCTTTGGATCAGGCATTATGATCGGGTCCAGGTCCTCAATTTTACCTTTAATGTCCGGTGACCCGGCATAAACAATTTCATTATCATCCCAACTGCCATAATAGGGAATATTGGCTGGTGGCGTATCCGTCACCCAGTCTTCAACAAAATCATCAAAAGGCATGGACCTGTTTATCCGGTCTTCCCGCTCTGCCTTCCGGGCGGCTTCGGTGGCTTCAACGTCGACAGTTAAATTTCTTTTGTCATAAACAACTTTATAGATCCGCCACGCCACATCATGAGAGATCAGGTCTTCTTCCATATCTTTCATGACCATTTCCGGGTCGCGTTCCAACGCATCACCGTATGAACCGCCCGTTCCCTGCGCGATCATATACATCTCGCCTTCTTTGGCGAAATCATACTGTAACGCCATGGCATGTGTGGAATAATTTGCCCCTTCGAAGGGCTGTTCATTCATCAATTCCTGAATGGAGTATTTGAACTCATCAGGTCTATTCTGAAACGTCTCGAATACATCCACACCGGTAATTTTACACAAAGGATAAGCATGACAGGCATAGCCCCCAAAAAGACCCATCGTATTTGGAACTTTCGAGCCCTGCGCCGTCAACATAAAGCCAAAGGCATTGCTGCCCCGCATGGCAACGACCATCTGATAGCCCATGCCCCCGCGATATTTACCAAAACTCTGGTTATCCTTCATCAATTTCTTACTGACCACCTGAATAAAGGGCAGCTCTTCCTCGATAAATTCCTGTTCCCCGATATCCGCCATGGTCGCAAAGAAAGGAGCCATGGAATGTTGGCCATCACGGTCCGCAAAGGCGCCGCCGCCCATACCATTAATGTCGGCACAGATATTACCCACGATCTCCCCATGTTGCGTAAGGCCGCCATATTGGAATGTATTGATCATCGCATACCACGGCGCAATGAAGCGGGTATATTTATCCGGTAGACTAAAGATAAATTTGGACACACACAGCTGTGCCGCCGTCCAGCTATGAAACAATGTCATCATACTTTGTGCATTGGGCGTACCGATGGTCGGTTTCAGAACCGATTTTTCATCAAAGACAAAATCCATCGGCGCCAGCACGGCCTGATTTCGCGGAAGGTCCGGCCAGATATAGCTTAAGAAAAGCTGACTGAGCAACCCCTTCACTGTGATTGTCAGGCTGTTATTGGCCCGATTGGTAAATTCCGGACTGGACCCCCGGTAATCAAAGATCAGCTTGTCGCCCTTTTTATGAAGCGCAAGATTAATCTTGATCATAGCACTTTCACGCAATGTATGATCCGCAAAACACACATGACGCACAGTGCCGTCCGGCCATTCAGATATGCGCTTTCTAACTTCCGTCTCTGTATTCTCCAGATTAAGCCGCATGGCTGCCAGAACCGCATCCACACCGAATTCAGCAATGGTTTCTTTCATGCGCTTTTCAATACGACAACAGACATAGAGTTTAGCCTTCATATCGCCATATTGTAATTTTGGCTCACGAACAGAATTTTGCAGGAAGGTCACGATATCCCGCTTCAACTCGTAATTTTCCGCAACTTTAGTCGGGGATAGTTTCAGTCCTTCGTCCCATATGGTCTCCGCAGAGGACGGAATGCCTCCCGGTTCTTTTGCGCCACATTCGCCTTCATGAATCACAGCTCCGATCCAGGCGATCAGCTTCCCCTCATGAAAAAGCGGCAGATGCAAAGCCTGATCCGCATTGTGGGGTGTACCGTAACGGGCATCATTATGCAAAAAAGCATCCCCTTCATTCACCCCAACGGTTGGGTCATCTATCCAGTATTTATTGATAAATTTGGTAGAATATTGCACCAGATTAGAGAAGATCACCACGCCGCCCGTACTGGCCTGTGTCAGGTCACCACTTGCGGTATAAACCGCAGTACTCATGTCCCCCCATTTGGCCCCCGGTGCAATACCAATGTTCGCCAGCATTTCAAAGGCCTCATCCAGACCGGCCTGAATACGATCCGAAACAATGGACATACGCGCCGGATCGTTTTCATTTTTGATAGCCACATCTTCCATATCGCTACGCTTTTCCAAGCCGTGATATTCCATAATATCCGGGTCCGGACCATAAAATAGACTCGCATCTTTCAAAAACTTATTCAGACGATCCTGCGTCGCGACTGAACGCGCGCCCTTTATTTTACCGATCTCGTTCATTATTATGCTCCTTCTTCACATTTAGTAGACAGACGACGTAACCATCCCGCACCATATTTACCTACTTCCAACTGCCAACCCGGCTCCACCAGGAATGTTGTTGAGTCCGAACTGACCACCGCCGGGGCCGGAATTACCGTCCCGAACTCTAGATCCTCATATGTATGGAAAACCGTATCAACGGCCCCCTCAATATCCGGGAAATAACAAGGGTGTTTCTCGCCTCCCTCTGGACCTTCTTTCAGATCAGCCACCGTTGGTAGAATGTCCTTCAGATGCACCTTATCCAAACTGACATAAGAGGCCACACGGATCGTATTCACACGTATTCCGGCTTCGGGAGATTGACTTCCCTCCCCAAAACGTTGCCCATAGTCACGGGAAAACAACTCAATCAGGTCCAGAATATCATCTTCGGATGTCATCCGCGGGAAAGGACAAATCACGGTTGTTTCCGCAAGCTGATTACCATATCGCATGTCCAGCTCAAGCCGATGTTCAATCATATCTGGATCAAGTCCCTGGCGCATCAGGTCATTTTTGCCCGCTTCCTCAAGATCCGCCACCATGACATTGAAACGGTCATAATCATCAAACATATCCTGACTGTATGTATCGAACAGGGTCAGATAAAGCGATGTTTCATGGAAATGCATCTGGTCCATATTTCCGGCCCCCACAGCAGAGAAAATGGAGCTGAACGGGGGAACCAGTATTTTGTTGATATGGAGTATATTGGCAATCCCACAGCCATGCAGGGCCCCATTGCCGCCGTAAGCCAGCATGGTGAAATGACGTGGCTCATACCCCCGCGTCCTGAGTTCCTGTGCGATGCCATTAGCCATATTGTTATCGGCCTTCTGCTTGACCATAATGGCCGCATCAATCTCAGAAATGCCCAGTTTTTTGCCAATATTCCTTTTCATGGCAGACAGAGCACGTTTTTCACTGAGCTCTATGGAGCCTCCGGCATAACGGTCCGCCCGAATATAGCCTAGAATAAAATCAGCATCGGTAACCGTGGGCTTCATCCCGCCTTTGTTATAACAGGCCGGCCCCGGGTCCGAACGGGCACTTTCCGGTCCCACTTGGACTGTTTTACTCATACGGTCATATTTGGCAATAGAGCCACCGCCGGCGCCCAAAGTCACCAGATGAACCATGGGAATATTTACCATCCATCGATCAATGACTGGATTAAAGTCATAGAATTTAACCCCACCTTCGACCACCAGGCCAATATCAAAAGACGTCCCCCCCATATCGGTGCAAATAATATTGCCCAAGTCCGCTTCCATCGCCAGATGTTCGGAGGCATGAATGCCCGCCACCGGACCGGAGTGAATGGTTTGCAACGCATCCGTGGAATTAAGCTGTGCCATGCCACCGGAATTATGAATAACCTGCATGGGTTTATCGTAACCCTGATCCCGCAGGTTCAACTCAAGTGAACTTAAACCGTGATACATTTCCTGATGCAGGAACGCATCTAAAATGGATGAAGATGTCCGGGCATATTCGCCCTTACGGCCCACTACAAGGTGAGATAAGATAACCGGAAAAGCCCCCAGCATGTGAGAGGGATATTCCTCACGGATTATTTCTTCAACGATTATTTCATTCTCGGGATTAATCACACTATTCAGCAGGGAAACCACAAATCCCTGTGCGCCCCGATCCACCAGATGGCGGATTTTTTCCCGCAAGTCATCTTCATTAATGGCCAGCAATATCTCTCCGCTTTCAGAAACACGTTCCCGCACGCCGACAATCATTGGAATGGGAATCAACGGGTCCGGTCGTTCGCCCATGGGCAAATCCCGTTTCAGACGGTCTGACAATCCCTCACCATAACCACGTCCCCGACTGATCGGCACGGAGCTTTCAAAGCCCGCCGTTGTGATCAGGCCGATTTTAGGTCCTTTGCGTTCGATCAAGGCATTGGTTCCCAGCGTCGTAGCATACCGCACGGAATCAACGCCGGTCATAACCTCGTCAAGGGTCAGCCCCAGTTCTTCATAAGCATTTTTCAAAGCATGGTTAAAACCATGAGCCAGGTTTTGATAAGTGGTCAATGCCTTTGCAGCCACATATTTACCATCCCACACCAGAAAACAATCGGTAAAGGTTCCCCCGATATCAACAGATACTCGTCTCATTTTTTAGTCTCCCTTTTCAGATATCAGGATATTTCACCAATCGGCGCGATCACCGGATTTGGCAGTTCTTTACGGTCTGCCCATTGTTTCTTCAGAGCATCCAGGTCAAATTCAATGTCAATGGTCGGGGGATGACCCGGCGGCAGATATTCCACTTCCATCTGTGTGCCGCAATGGGGACAATAATATTCCAATATCCTGATCCAGGTGGGGTCCGGCGCGAAGCTATATTCATATTTATCCTGATCCAGAAGCGCGGCATGAACTTCACGCGGATCACGGTCATAGACATTCAGGCCCTTCTTATATGGCTCCCGCGCATTGCCAAGGCTGGTATCGCATTTGCTGCATTCCCACCTTTCCTGATCAAGGTCGATCCGCAGGCTTTCAGTGATATGTATTTTCATTGGTTTATTACCCTATCTTTGCGGTTGTTTTTGTCAGCAGGACATCTTGATTGCTGCTGATGTTAAAGGCCCAGCCCTCCGGGATACTACAGGTGAAAAATTCCTCTTCCAGAATGGCCGGACCCTGTCCTGTATCTCCACTTTTAAGGTCTTCAATCGTAAAAATAGGAAGACGGCCAAACAGCCCCTCACGTTGTCCGGTTGGTTCAGCCTTTTGCACGGCACCATTCACATGATCTTCAAGCGTATAATGCCCAATTGGTTTTGTTGCCGTGATTTCCAGCAAGGCACCATCCTTTGACACGGCTGAGCAGGTTGGAGAATTCAAATCAATATCATGAATGTCTTCCCCCTCCCCATCGGCAATAATCAAACGACATTCAAGCGTACATTCTTCAATTTCAAAACCTTCAGACCGCATACCCGTAACGGCCAGATTTTTCACATCCGCGACAGCCTGTTTAAGACTCGTCGCATCAAGACTGGCAAGCCGTAAACTGTAACTGCTTGCAATATCACTGAACCCAATACCAAACGCACTGAAGACCGCCGCCATCCGTGGCACAAGAACCTCATTCAATCCCAATTGTTCCGCAACCAGACAGGCGCTCATGGGGCCCGCACCACCGAAAGCGATCAAATGGCTATCGATGTTTCCAAGCATGGTGCGCATTTGATCAGCAATTTTTTTATGATAAGCATCTGCCATGGCCTGAAGGGCTTCTTCAAGCGAAAGACCAAGCGGAACTGCGATCTTCGCCATGATCCCTTCCCGCGATTTTTCCACATTCAGGTGAAGATTTCCACCAAAATAGGAGGCAGGGTCGAAATATCCCATCAATAAATAAACATCGGTAATGGTTGGCTGATCCCCACCTCGTCCAAAACATAACGGACCGGGTGACGCACCGACACTTTCCGGTCCCACCTGAATTTTATTATCTTTCAGTGAAATAATTGAACTTCCACCCGCACCGATGCTGTGAATATTTGCCAGTCGCGTTGGCGTTTCGATCGCGTCCACCAACCCATATCGCCTGACATCTACCTGTTGATTGGTGAATACCGCAATATCCGTTGTGGTGCCGCCAATATCCATAGATATGGCATTTGAAATCCCGTAAAGCTGCAACAATGCTTTTGTGCCCTCTACCCCGCCGCGCGGACCTGAGCTATAGGTATTTAAAGCAACCGTGCGAGCGACACGGGTTGAATTTCCATCACTGCGATAAATCAACAGAGGATTCCGGCTCTTGCGACTACGCAATTCCCCCTCGGCATTATAGAGAAAATGTTCCATGGCGGGATGCAGAAAACTATTAAGAATTGATGCCCAGCTTCTTCTGGTAATATCCTCATCCAATGTCAGTTCATTTGAAAAAATTACCGGAACAGCCCCCAGAAGGTGGCGGGGAAATTTTCGGTAAAAAAGACGTCGGAAATGACTTTCCGTTTGTGAGAAATCCTTGCCCTTAAAACTGATAATCAGCCGGTTCGCACCCTGCGCGGTCAATTCATTAACAATGGCCGTTAGGCGGTTCTCAAATACCCCCCCCTCCTCCTCTGCATCTATATATGCAAAACGTGATCCGATAATGGATTGATACAGATCTTTTGCATGATCATCATACTGAAGCCTCTCCGCGAGATCTTTATCATTACTGATCAATCCTAACCGCGGCCCCTTGCGCTCCACAAGCGCATTTGTCCCTTGGGTTGTCGAATAGCGGATATGATCCACCTCCGCGACCAAACGAACCAAATTTTCCGCGCCATATATACGTCCGGAAATGACCGACAGCGCATCCATAAAGCATTTTGACAAATCATGCGGTGTGGTCAGTGTCTTACCATGAAATATCTGATCTCCAGATACGGCACAGACGTCCGTCAATGTTCCACCATTATCAATATTGATAAGCAATCCCATATATCATCCTATATTTTCGAGCCATAGCATTTATTGGATATGACATTAGGATGACGACAACCTCCCCGCCCCACCCATATGGATAGGCTAGAGAGAAAAATCATAATTAGATCGGGGAGGTTATGTTAACAGACCGAACTTCCGTCCGATAGTTACCGCTTGCGTACGATTATTGACGCCCAACTTTTCATACACATTCCGCAAATGCCATTTTATGGTATTATCCGAAACGCCCAAATGCAGGGCCATCGCCTTATTGGACTTTCCAATAGTCAACAGAGAAAGAATTTCCTCTTCCTTGTCCGTAAGGGACTCCAGTGGTTCTTCGAAGAAACCCTTATCCTCTTCAATATTGGGAACGGGCTGTCCAGCTGCTATGAGAAGTGTTGAAATATAGACCGCAATATCTTCACTCAAGTGAAGAACTGTCTCCTCGCTCATATCATTATGCAACCCCTGCAGAAGGGTCAATATTTCTGGCCCCTCATCAATGAATGAACGAATAAACTGCCCGGCTTGCGCAAGCTTAAGAGCCTTCAGAAGTTCCCGTTTCGCCGCGGAAACCTCCCCGGCCGCCTTCAGCGCAAAGGCATTCATAATTCGAAGCTTGATCAAACGGCGGACCCTGCCACCTTTCTCGGCCAAGTTGATGGCCTTGCGCAATATGGCTCGTGCCTTAGCAACCCTGTCCCGACAAATAAGATAACGGGCATAAGCAACGGATTTAGATTCAACATCACTGGAATGATAATTAATATCAGAACCATCGTGATAAAAGAAATCAGAGGACTTCATTTCATCAATCAATATGTCTGCCCGTACAAAATTCCGGGCCATCGTAACAATACGGATCATCTCAAAATGAGCATCAGACGTGATTCTTTTAAGTCCGTATTTTTCGCCAAATAATTTAAGATTTTCCAGAGTTTCCAGGGCCATGTCACTATCCTGCTCCAATATCATGATGCGGGAAAGTGTGACATTCGCCACCACAACGCCATCTGCAATCGTATTTTTCTCTATAAGCGGCAGATAGTCTTCCAACAACTCTTTTGCCCTCGTTGTCTCTCCTGCTTCATAAAGGGCTTCTCCCAAATGAGCGGCAATAAAACCCCCAGCGGATGATCCCGGCGGCAAATTTCTTTCGGCATGTTTTAGCCCTTTTCGCAATCTTTTAATAGCAAGCTGAAGTTCCCCCTGTGCCATAGCGATAGCTCCGTCGATGCCCTCCTGATAGGCACGTCCAAATAAGTCCCCGATTGAATCATGGGCCACATGGGCCTTGATCAAGGCATTATGTGCCTTGTCAAAACGGTTCTTGGCATGTAGCCAATAAGCATATGCATTAAGATGAATACCATATTCAAAAGACATATCCTGAGGTATTTCTTCCAAAGACTCCTCTGCGGTCGCACCCATTTCTTCCATTTTGTCTTCGGCGGCCAGCAGAAAAAGTTCTAAATTCTTATGTCGACTACGCAGGGCAAGCGGCGCATCGATAGTATTATCTTTATAGCTTTCCAGAATATCACGCGCCTTTTTAAAATCTCGACGGAAAGCATAGGCAATGATCGCAGCAGATTTTATTTCTTCCCGTTTATCGAGCATGTCACGGGGCAGCATTTCCGTCCAACGGATCACCATGCCGAGGCGTTCTTCAAAAACCAGTTTCTGAATATGAGCCTCAATTAGGTCGGCTACTTTTTCTTCATTGCCACAGGCCCCATAATGGCTAATGGCTTCTTCATATCTCTCATTCTGTTCATACCACTGGGCGGCAATTTTATGGCACTCAATTTTGACATCCGGTTTCTGACGCATAAATTCCCGGCCCAAAAACTCCCCAAACAACGAATGATATTTATACCACGGCGGGTTATATTCCACATATTCAAGAAACAGACCGGCCTTTTCCAGAAACTCAAGCATTTGCCTGCTGTCTTCACGGCCTGTCACCGCCACACAAAGTTCCGGCGACAAGACCGAAAGAATGCTGCTCTTCAGTAAAAAATCCCTTATGTCTTCTGATTGATGCAGAAAAACATCCGCGGCAAGATAATCAGACAATTCCGGGGTCAGGGTCGAAAAACTACGGGCATACGAACGCCTGTCTTTACGTTTGGAAAATGACAAGGCAACAAACTGCATCGCGGCGGGCCAGCCATCTGTCCGGTTTTGCAATTGCCGGACATCTTCATCATCCAGACCATAATCCGGATTGAAGAACTCTCTGGTTTCAATGAAACGAAACCGCAACTCTTCCGTACTTATCACCGAAAGCCGTCCACTCAGGTGTAGTTCCGAAAGTTTCATATCCGATGTGGTACGGCTCCCTATGATCAAACGCTTGCCATAGGGCAAATATTTCACCAGCCGCCGCAGAAAAGATTCAATTTCAACCGAGGCCGCCGCTTCAAAATTATCCAGAAATAGCGCGAAGTCTCCCTCCGCCTCATAGAGCAGATGGACATAACGGGTAATTAATGAATCCGTATCCTCCATATTCTTGTCGGTCAGCACATCTTCCCGGCCAAGAGCTTTTGACAGTGCCGCCTCAAAATAGGCAATAAAAAGAGAAAAATCTCCGTCCCGATCATCAAGACTGAGCCAGCCAACCCCCACACCATCGGCTTTCATCTTATGGGCAAGTTGCGCCATGACTGTTGTCTTGCCATAACCGGCTGGGGCTTGAAACAAAATCAGGTTAACATCATCCGCATCCAGAAGGGTGCGAATGACCTGTCTTCTTTCCACAATATTCCTCCGCAGGTCAGGAATATTCAATTTTGTAGGTAATAATTCCGACTTCACGCCTAGTGGCCTTCTGTTTACCATACTGTGTCACCACCATATTTAATTTAACGTGTTCATCCCGAAAATACACTTATATCCCCCACCCTTTTCTTGCCACCCCACCCAGCTGGGTGGGGGAGGTATCAATATTAGAAATTAAGTTATATTTCGAACAACTCAATATGCTTTTATACAATAATATTAGGGAGACAAAAAATGATTTTAGACAAAAACCGCTTATTTCTATCCGCATCCTTTATTGCCTACAGCCTTTTAATATCAGTAAATAGCCAGGCGGCAAATGACACCAACAATGTTATTCTTGACGAGATAACCGTCACCGCACAAAGAAGAAGTACAGATCTTCAGACTACGGCCTCTGCAATATCGGCCTATTCTGGAACCGATCTTTCTGACCGGTCCATGACGAATATTGAAAATATGGGTCAGTTTAATCCAAGTATGGATGTGTCTTTATATCAAGGTGAAGCACAGGTTTATATTCGGGGGATTGGCTATTCCGGTATCATCGGGGGAACCGACAGTTCGACAGCATTGCATATTAATGGGGTTTATATGTCCCGGTCTTCGGCGGCCGTTCCCGGCTTCTTTGATGTAGAGCGGATTGAGGTGGTCAAGGGGCCACAAGGGACGCTTTATGGCCGGAATGCCACCTCCGGGTCAGTGAATATTATCAGCAAATCCCCAACGGAGGATTTTTCAGCAGAAGCTTCCTTATCAGTTGGAAACTATGACGCCTACAGGGCATTTGCAGCGGTTAGTGGGCCGCTAGCAGGCGATAAAGTTCGGGCACGTATTGCGGTTCAGAAGGAAAATCACGCCGGATATACAACATTGGTTCGCCCGATTTCTAATCCATTGGCTCTGGAGCCAGTGACGGGTGAGGCTGAATCCAAGGATGACATTACCGCACGTTTGACGTTGGAAATGAATCCGAATGATAATGTAAAGGTAACTCTTACCGGTGATTATTATGAGGCAAATGATAGTCAATCTGTTTGGCTGTATTTAAATCGTGGAACCGCGACCAATCCATTTTTCCAAGACTATCTTGCGGATAATGGCGGGGTTTTGCCAGAAATTAGATCACGGACAATCGGTTCTGAACTTGAACATGTCAATAAGCCGGTTATATGGGGACTTACGGGTCGCGTTGATTGGGACATTGGTGAATATGGTTTAACATCTATTACAGCTTACAAAGAAACACATCCTTTGAACCGTAATGATCTAGATACAACGGCAGCATTTGGTGTTAGCCAATATCGTGAAGAAGATCATCGCCAGATCAGTCAGGAAATCCAGATTAGTTCCCCTTCTGGAGAAGCTCTGGAATGGATTCTGGGCCTATATTATTTCAAAGAAGATAATGATGTTCGCAATGAATATTTTCTTCCCTTTGTTGATGAGCAATATGGCCTGCCATCAAACCCGGAATGTTGTCTGTTGAAATTGAACGGCACAGCGGAAACAGAATCTTTCGCAGTGTTCGGAGAGGCTACTTATGATGTTTCTGACAATTTAGAAATTGTTCTTGGTGGTCGTTACAGTACCGAGAAGAGAGGCGGGTTTAATGCTGTCGTATTTGAAAATTTCATTCCCGGGGTTTTGGATAATGTGGCTACCTTTGAAGATGAGACATTTAATTCTTTCACGCCCAAAATTGGTCTAAATTATACGGTGGATGATGATATATTTGTTTATGCATCCGTATCAAAAGGCTTCAAAAGTGGCGGCTTTAATATCGGCAGTTATCAGAATACGCCTTTTAATCCTGAAGAAATCCGGGCCTATGAATTTGGTGTAAAAGCAGACCTTTTGGATCGTCGCCTTCGGCTTAATTCTGCGGTGTTCTATTATGATTATACCGATCTGCAAATACAGGATGTAGAAGGCAATAACACCATCGTACGTAATGCGGCCAATGCCCAGATCAAGGGATTTGAGCTGGAAGGTATTGCTCTGATTTCCGAAGAATTTAAAATTGATTTTGGCTTTACCTATCTGGATGCGAAATTTAAAGATGCCATGTTGCTTGATCCAAAACATCCAGAGCTTGGAATACAGGACCTTGAGGGTTTCAGATTGCCACGTGCCCCTAAATTTAAGGCTGTCCTGGGCTTAGAGTATCGTGTTGCTTTTGACAATGATGACAGCCTGACACTGCGTGGGGATTGGTCATGGCAGGATGAGACATTTTTCTCTGCCTTTAATATCGAGGAACTTGGTCAGAAGTCCTATCACTGGTTAAAAGCGCGGGCAACTTATGCCACAGCGGACGGACAATGGAAATACTCTGTTTTTATTGACAATATTGCCGATGAAGTTGTGGCCACCAATGGCACCTATAATGGCGATATTATTGATGCAACAGCCACCGGTAGTCTAGCCACACCACGGCTGTACGGACTTGAAATAAAGTTCTCTTATTAAGCAGTGAGGGCGGTGGTCATCTGGCTGCCGCCATTTTTTTAGATAGAAAGATATACTCATGACTATTGCACAAACTATCAAAGATGAATTGCTCATTAGAATGGATGATCTACCCTGGATTCCTATGGTTGAGGGGGTTGACTTCAAATTGCTTCGTGCCTGTAATGTCACAGGAGCATGGACAGTATATTTCCGGGCAGCTGCGGGCGCTTCTTTTCCCCGGCATCAGCATTATGGCGCCGGTGAATATATGGTGACCAAAGGGAGAATGGTTTACCGGGCGGGAGAAGCAGGCGCCGGTGATTATGGATATGAGCCACTGGGCGCGATCCATGAACTGACCTCTTTTCCTGAATACACAGAATTATATTTTACTAATTCTGGTCCGGTTGTTTTTATAGAAGAAAACGGCACGGTTAATTCTATTCTTGATAATTTCACGCTGGTTGAGATGGCGGAAAATTGTGAGGGTGGTAAATAATGGCACGTTTAAACGGAAAAATATGTTTAATTACCGGGGCCGCACAAGGGCTTGGTGAAGCTATGGCCAATGTGTTGGCCCGTGAACAGGCGACATTAATTCTATGTGACATCAATATGGAGCGCCTGACTCAAACTGCGGACAAGATTAATGCCTCAGGAGGTAATGCCATTGCCTTGAAATTAGATGTTACTCAAGAGGAAGAGTGGCAAACAGTCGAAAAATATATTGCAAAAGAATATGGTCACCTTGACGTCTTAGTCAATAATGCAGGGGTAGAAGTAATGATGTCCGTGGAAGAAACCTCATTCAAAGATTGGAGGGCAATTCAGAGTGTAAATGTAGACGGGGTATTTTTAGGATGTAAAATTATGCTCAATCTGCTGAAAGAAACCGGCATACAAACCACTGCTGGAGCTTCTATTATCAATCTATCTTCTGTTGCTGGCATCGTCGGGGTAGCCAATCTATCCGCCTATTGCAGTTCCAAGGGTGCTGTACGGAATCTCTCGAAAAGTCTTGCCATTGAATTTGCAGAAGGCAGACATAACATCCGTGTTAACTCAATCCACCCGGGTTTTATCCAAACACCAATGTTACAAGATCTTTTTACTCGATGGGCAGCAGAGGGAATAATGGGTAATACCCTACAAGAAGTCGAACTGGCTGCAGCTGATACCCAACCGCTTGGACGGTTTGGCCAACCGGAAGATATCGCATACGGAGTGCTTTATCTGGCATCAGACGAGGCTAATTTTGTGACAGGATCCGAGCTTGTTATTGATGGCGCATGGACAGCTAGATAAGCACAAAAAGAATAGGTTCAAAAAATGGGTTGTGAATTTCACAACCCATTTTTTATGTCCTGATATAATTTTTAGTCTATTTTATTCTGGGGCTGGGCTATAACGCACCATCATCTTTCCATTATTTGCTCCAGAATAAAGTCGGCGTAAAGAATTCACTGAACTTTCGATACCTTCGGCAATATCCAAACGATATTTAAGGCGGCCTGTTTGCATCCATTGGCTGAGCACTGCATGGGCTTCTGGGAAACGATCCGCATAATCCAGAACCACGAAACCTTCAATGCGAAGACGTTTCATAATGGTATTATGAAACATTCTGGGACCCGATTGCCGCATATCTTTATTATACATGGAAATCAAACCGCAAACCACAATACGCCCCTTCAGATTCATCAGTGTTAGGGCCGCTTCCAGAACTTCTCCACCTACATTTTCGAAATGAACATCAATGCCATCGGGACAATGTTTCTTTAAAGCCTCAAGCATATTTTCTTTTTTATAATTAATGGCCGCATCAAAGCCTAATTCATCAGTCAACCATCGGCATTTTTCCTCTGATCCGGCAAGGCCAACCACATGACACCCCTTCATTTTGGCAATTTGCCCCACAAGCGAACCAACCGCCCCGGCAGCCGCGGTAACCACAACTGTCTCACCGGCTTTAGGCTGTCCAATATCCAACAACCCGAAATATGCCGTTGGCCCCGCCACCGCCAATACACCAAAGGCCGCTTCTAATGGAAAACCATTCGGCTTGGGAAAGGGGGTAAAATTACTACCATCACTAATGATATATTCCGACCAGGTGGCAAGACCAATGGCAAGATCACCTTTTTTGAATTTGTCATTACGGCTTTCTATAGCTTCTACCAATACAAACCCGTACATAGGTTCACCCAATGGCACGGGGGCTATATAAAGTTCTTCCATATCCCCCATCCAGAGGCGATTCGTAGCATCCAGAGACAGATAAATAACCCTGAACAGAATTTCCCCTTCTTCCGGAAAGGCTATTTCTTCTTTATGGAGCGATAGACAATTATCTTCAATTTCATTCTTTGGTCGTTTATCTAATCGCCAATATTGCGATATTATTTTGCTCATCATAAATCCTATTATTGTACTTTTCACATTAGACAGAAATCATAAAAATACATCACTGACTAATAAAGCCCCCCACCCATACAGGTGGGTTGACATTCAACTAAGGAGATAGGCCATGGAAAGGCTTGAATTGTTGTTGGTCGCATTTTAGGTTTAAAGGGTTCTTAATTATTATTTACCTCTCCATTGACGGGTCTGTCAAAGGAACTTGTTGCACCGAGTTTCTAATTAGTTATTTTGCTTCAATGAACATTTCATTTAAATATTACAAACATAATCCTGCAATCATCCAGTTGGCTTTGCTACTTTATATCAGATATCCATTATCGCTTCGGCAGGTAGAAGATATGCTCTATGAAAGAGGCGTAGATATAAGTCATGAATCCATCAGATTATGGTGGAACCGCTTTGGCCCCGCGATTGCAGCAAAGATCAGAAAGAAGCGCACATCTTATCCTAAGCAATATTCAAATTGGCGGTGACACATTGATGAAGTCTTCGTCAAAATCGGAGGTAAAACCCACTATCTTTGCCTCGCCGTCGATCATGAAGGTGAAGTCCTTGACGCTGTTGTAACGAAACGACGCGACAAGAAAGCCGCGCTGAAAGTATTGAAAGCCCTCATAAAGCGCTA
>NVTV01000028.1 GCA_002401695.1 Alphaproteobacteria bacterium | reverse complement strand
ATGCGCCCCAACAAAAGGGGATATTATCCAATTTAAGCCGTCAGAAAACGTCTGGCAGGTTGCCTTGGATAGAGGGTATGTCTCTGCCCGAATGGAAGGGATGATCAAAGCCGTTGCTGCTACCTCGGGGGACAAAGTTTGCTGGCAGGGGGATTATATTATTATTAATGGAGAATTTATTGGGGTAGTGACTACAGTGGATTCT
This sequence comes from Alphaproteobacteria bacterium, assembly GCA_002401695.1. GTDB lineage: Bacteria > Pseudomonadota > Alphaproteobacteria > Micavibrionales > Micavibrionaceae > UBA1672. The sequence continues at coordinate 19,947 of NVTV01000028.1, read as the reverse complement.
ATGGGGAGGCCTTTAGGGCATGTTCAGGAATGCATCACAGTTTTGGAAGGCCAGCTTTTACCGATGGCCTTAGATTATCATAAATCTTATGATGGACGGTACTTTGGATTAATACCTTTTAAGAATGTCCAATCGTGTGCACGGCCAGTATGGACATTTTAACCGGGAAATATGATTGGGAGCCCTATTTTGTGGGAAAAGGAATTTGTGATTGATGGGTGGTGAGTAACAGGGTGTACCACAGAGGTTTCCGTTGGTTAAACATGGCACCATAAATGGATTCTACAATCACCGTCGAAAACACTCAGCGTTAGGGTGGAAAAGCCCATTGGTCTTCGAAAGAGAAGCTAATTAAATGAGAACATTGGGCGGAACTTAAAAGGTTTGGGTCCAAATTCTTGAGGTTTTTGTTTTCTTCCTCCAGCTGCTTCATGCGGATCATTTCAGAAGGTATCACCCCCCCATACTTCTTGCGCCATCGGTAATAAGTTTGTTGGCAAATACTAATTTTCCGACATACTTCGTCAACGGAGGTGCCTTTATCAACCTGACCTAAAACCATTGCAATTTGACTGTCAGCAAATTTTTTTCGCTTCATAAATATTCTCCTAAAAGTTTATCAAAGCCAATATGAGAATTTAAGCAACCATAATGGTCCAGTTTACGGGTAGCAGGTCAACTGTCTCACGCATATTGGTCGCCACGGTCATATGTCCAATAAGGCCAACAAATTTATTCTCAGACGCAAGTTTTTCTTTTATCCGTCGGGTACCATGCATCCGTTCTACCTTTTTGAAGGCTAATAATTTTCTTTATCACTCTCCCGTAGGATATTTTACATCTAATTATATAATCGTATATACAAAATAGTGCATTTACTCTATTTTTGTTGCTATAATATATTTCGTGTTATAGTATAAATGTTATGAAACAAGGTTGAGCTTTGAAGAATGAATAAATATTTTAGGTGAATAATCTATGTCTGGAAAAGTAAAAATTGGCATTATCGGAGCAGGTTGGTGGGCCGTAGATAACCACATTCCGGCCCTTATCGCCCATGGGGGAGCGGAGCTGACGGGAGTCTGTCGTCGAGGAGAAAAAGAATTGACGCAGGTAAAGGAACGTTTTGGTTTTGCCCATGCGTCTACCTGTTATAAAGAATTGCTTGAAAATGTTGAAATGGATGCGGTGATAATAAGTTCACCGCATTTTTTGCATTATGAACATGCCAAGGCTGCACTGTTAAAGGGGTGTCATGTCCTTGTGGAAAAACCTTTTACGACCAATGCAGGTCAGGCAAGGGAGTTGGTGGAAATTGCGCAAGAGCAATCGAAAGCTATTATGGTGCCATGTGGATGGAATTTCTCTCCCATGGGGCTGAAGGCCAACGAAATAATAAAGAATGTGGGGATTGGTGAGGTCAAGCATGTTGTGTTGCAGATGGCTTCAGCGCTGGCGGATCTTTTCGCGGGCGAGCCCATGGTAGAGACTTCGGGGTCTATGTTTCGGCCCCCTGCATCTACATGGGCGGATCCAGAAAAAGCCGGAGGGTATGGCTGGGGTCAATTCTCTCATGCTCTAAGTCTGTTTTATCAGTTGTTCGATTTGTCACCACTTAAAATCCAAGCTATTTGCGGGACGTCGCAAACAGGTGTTGATTGTTATGATGCGGCTATTGTGCATTTCAACAACGGGGCAACAGGTGTGCTTTCCGGTGCCGCAACGGTCCCCAAGCAATGCGGCTTTCAGATGGATATTAGGGTATTTGGCACGGAAGGTATGTTTCTTTTTGATGTGGAGCGTGAACGTGTGGAGATACGGCGTCATGATGGCAATGATGTTATCTTGGAATTGGAGAAGGGCGAGGGGGCCTATAACGGTATGCGTCCTGTAACCCACTTTGTAGATTATTGTCTTGGGAAGACAAATTCGAACCCTTCTTCTGGTGCAGTTGCCTTACAATCAATCGAGACGCTTGCTATGATGTATAGAGAATTAAAAATAGGGCAGCAGGGGTAGGAAAATGAAAACAACTGTGACTTCCTGGTCTTTTCCGCAACTATCGTTGCAAGAAATTGTTGGCCTAGCAAAGGTCTTGGGTCTGGGGGGGGTTGATGTTGGTTATTTTTATAAATCAGCACTTGACCGTAGGGCGATGATAAGTGAGCCGGAAAAATATGCTCAGTCTCTTATGGTTCTCGACCATAAATTTCCCTGCCTGTATCATTTGTTTGGTCAAGATTTATATGACCGTAATATGGCGGACGAGGATAGTTTATCAGACAATATGAATGACATGCGGCAGGTCATTAGATTTTGTAAATATCTTGGCATAGAGCAGATAATGGTACTGCCGGGGATGGTTGCGCCGGGAGAAAATCGTCGGCAGGCTTTCTCTAAAGCGGTCGTAAATTTGAAGGAAATTGTGCCGTTGGTAACAGAGGCGGGCTTGACTATTTCGGTGGAACCCCATGTCCATGGACTATTGGAATCTCCGGCTTTGGCACAGGAACTGGTCACGGAAGTGGATGGTCTTGGCTTAACCCTGGATTATGCGCATTTGATATGTTTGGGTTTTTCACAGGAAGAAATTGATGTGCTGGCACCTTTTGCAACTCATATTCATTTACGACAGGCGCGTCCCGGAAGGCTACAGGAAAAACTCGACCTTGGAACGATAAATTTCAATGCAATGTTAGGGCTATTGAAAAGTCTGAATTACAATGATTATGTCGCCTATGAGTATGTTCATCAGGCCTATATGAATACATTATATGATGATGTTATAACAGAAACAATTTTAATGCGGGACCTGGTCAAAGCCTTTAATGTGATGGGGTAATGAAGGAGAGTGTGATGAAATCTTATGCCTATGTATTGAATATAAAGCCTGGATATGAGGACGAATATAAGCGTCGTCATGATGAAATGGGCGAGGAAATGAGATCCTTTCTTACAGAAGCAGGTTTTCAAAATTATCATATCTACCGGTTTGGGCTGGTTTTATTCGCGTATTTTGAATGTGAAGATTTTGATCGTGTAAGGCAGGTTTCTGCTGAAAGTGACGTGAACAGACGGTGGGCCGAATATATGGGCCCTATAATGGATATTGATATTGATTCCGCTACGGGATTTCCGTTTTTGCTTACTGAAATGTTTTGTCATTCATAGTAAATTACACATGAGGAGTAAGGTATGAGCGTTCTGTCGGGCATATTTTTTCATATGGTTGGCGGTTTTTGCGCGGGCAGTTTTTATTTGCCTCTTAAAAAAGTCCGGGAATGGTCTTGGGAAAGTTATTGGTTGGTTAATGGTATCGTCGCCTGGTTGCTATTGCCAGTAGTAATTGCGATATTCATTGTTCCTGATTTATGGCAGGTTTATGTGGAAACCCCAAAATCAACATTGGGATGGACGTATTTCTTTGGCGTATTATGGGGCATTGGCGGACTGACCTTTGGTCTGACAATGCGTTATCTTGGTATGGCGTTGGGTATGGCGCTGGCTCTTGGTTTGACCGCTATTATTGGCACAATTGTTCCCCCCGCTTATTCCGGTGAATTACTGCAAATGCTCATGACGGACGCCGGAAAGACGGTGTTGTTTGGGGTTGGGTTAATCGGTGTAGGCATCGTAATTTGCGGCTTTGCCGGTATGTCGAAGGATAAAGATGTGCTTAAAGGGGGTGGGGATAAGACGGCCATTTCCGAATTTAGCCTTGTCAAAGGCCTTTGGGTAGCCCTGATAGCAGGTATCATGAGTGCCTGTATGGCATTTGGGCTGGCATCGGCCAAGCCCATTGCAGAACTGTCCTTGACATACGGTGTTGAATCAATTTGGCAGAATACGGCGACATTTGTGATCATTTTTTCAGGGGGCTTAACCACAAATTTGGTTTGGTGTTTTTATCTCAATGGCAAAAATAAATCCTTTTGGAATTATTTCAATCTTTCGCGGCGGGGCTGTTATAATTATCTGCTCTGTGTCCTGGCCGGCGTAATTTGGTATGGTCAATTTATGTTTTATGGTATTGGCACGACTTATATGGGCAAATTTGAATTTGCGGGCTGGAGCCTGCATATGGCCTTTATCATTATCTTCAGTACGATGTGGGGGTTCATTACAAATGAATGGTTCGGGGCCACTAAAAAAACGCTATTGAAAAATGCGGCTGGCATAACAATGCTTATATTGGCCATTATGATCATTGGTTATGGTAGCTACCTGCAATTCAAGTCCGTATGAACCATGTCTTTAAATATCGTTGGGCAATAATAACGCATAAACTATTGGTATATGGTAGAACGCCTTATCTACCGCTATCTTTCCTTATCCTTTTTTGAGCAATGCGCAGGAACTTCTCAAAATAACCTCTGAAGGTAAAAGAGTATTTCTAACTTCATCAGAAATACTCTTATTGATTCGGGAAAGCAGGAGTTCGGCGGCTTTCTTCCCTAGCAGTCTCATATCCCGATTAATAGTGGTGATGGGCGGCGTATAAAGAGCAGAAACAGTTGCTTCATCCGCGCCAATGAAGGAAAGGTCATCGGGTATTTTTTTGTTAAGCGCTTTTATGGCTTTCAATGCCCCGATTTGAAGATGATTTCCGCCTGCAAATAAGGCCGTGGGGGGATTGTCGCTACTCAGAAGGGAAATTGTTTCATGGTAGCCATGCTCGCTAAGATGAGACCCTGCCCGGATGAGCGTCTCATCAAGGGGGATGTTCGCGCTTTCCAGTTCATCACGATAGCCTTTCACCCTGTCGTGGCCCGGGCGGGTCGTCATTTCTGCAGCAATCATGCCAATGCGTCGGTGCCCAAGACTGATCAGAAGGCCAACAGCTTCTCTGGCGGCATGATAATGTTCACATTTTACGCTGTCGATTTCAAAGGGGAGGTCGCGGTCCAGCACCACAATTGGGACGGTGCAGTTCTTGATCATTTGGTGCAGCTCTTCACTTTCTTCATGGCCGGTTTGTAAGATAATGCCGTCAACACGTCTGCGCTGCATGTGATCGATCAATTGGGATTCCCGATTGATATCAAACCCGCTGGATGTTGCAATCATGAGTTTGTCGGCATTATTACAGACTTCCTCGGCGCCTTGCAAAATATGACCATTGGCAGAATTGGCGATGTCAGTAATGATAACCCCGATGGTATCTGTCTTATTGGTTCGCATGGCCTGTGCGGCAGCATTTGGGAAATAACCCAATTTTTGCATAGCATTACGTACCAGAGTTTTAGTCCCTTCTTTGACGCTAGGATGATTGTTTATCACGCGGGATACAGACACAGGCGATACCCCCGCTGTCTTGGCGACGTCGTTCATTGTGGGACGTCCCAGCCCTCTTGAGTGATTATCTTTTTTAGTCATTTTTATATTCTCGTTGATTAATGATTCTATTCGATCGTTTGAATAACTCTACCCAAAAAAGCTATAAAAGTGAAGAGGTGATCATGATAATATTATAGCGTTTATGCTTTGTCTTATAACGGAATAATGAATTATATAATAGCTCAAAGCATATTATTTTATTAAATATTGACAAATTAAGTGTATACGTATATAAATTTTTGAAGATATTATGATATTTTAGTATGTAAAAAATCATCTATCAGTCAAGGGGAGGTCGTTAAATTGTGATGGGAATGCGGTATGCGCGATATGTTGCTTAAAGATAAGGTTGTCATTGTTACGGGGGCTGCAAGTGGTATTGGGGCTGCGGTTGCTCATCGTTATGCGTCCAGTGGTGCGAGGGTAGCAGTGGTGGATATTAATAAAGTGGGGGCTGAAAAGGTCCGGAAAAATCTTGTAAATAATGAATCCCATCGCACTTTTTATTGTGATTTAGCAGAGCCGTCTCAATGTTCTGCCGTCGTGGCGGATGTCCTTGAGTGGGCGGGGCGTGTTGATGTTTTGGTGAATTCGGCGGCCTATTTGGAACGAAAACAGATTGATGATGTTGATGTTGATTTCATGAACCGAACGGTCGCAATTAACATGACGGGGCCTTTCTTTTTGGCTCGGGCCTGTGCCAAAATTATGAAGTCTCAGGGGTGGGGCAGGATTATTCTCTTCTCCAGTCAGGGGGCCTATACGGGGGGATATAATGGCAGTGCAGTTTATGCAATGACTAAGGCGGGGATTATTGCCTTGGTGAAGTCCCTTGCGAGAGAATATGCCGCCGATGGTATTACGGTAAATTCTGTAGCGCCAGCCGGTGCTAATACGCAGATGCTGCATGGTGGAATGTCGCCTGAGGATGTGGCGGATTTTATTGATAAAATCCCTATGGGGCGGTTGGCGCAACCAGAGGAAATTGCCGAAGCTTGTGAATTTTTAGCCAGTGACAGGGCAGGGTATATCACCGGACATACATTGGATGTCAATGGTGGGATGTTGATGCGTTAAGTGATTTGAGAGGGTAAAATATGTCGATTATGGCATTTAATGAAGATTTAGGCCGTATGGTGCGTGTCGAGAGCTGGTCTGGCTTGAAGGTGAGTACCTATCGGAGAATTTTGGAATCCCTGGGACAGGGCAGTAAGAGTGATAGTCTTGATTTAATTGACTATTTTCTGGATGAGGCATTGATTTGCAAGCGATTGCTTGATCAATGGGTTGTTGATACGAAGAAGTTTCTTCTTTTCAAAGGTTATGGTGACGCGCGACTTGGTGAGCTGAATTTGGAAGTAAATCAGGTCATCGATCTGGATCAGCAGAGGGGCTGTTGGGATCGAAATGCGGGTTGGGTTGAATTTACGGATTTGCATGGCGAACTCAGAAGGGCTGTAGAGGAGGGGCGGGCTATTGATGTGATTAAAAGCCTGTTGGTCGATATGAAGGAGGTGTGGCGTATCGCTCATGATCTGGATGTGGATTACTTGCTTGGGCTTTATAATGCTGTGATGGGTGAGTATGGTGAGGATGCCATACGGGAGATGTATGAAGATCATACGCTTAAAGATTGGTTTGAGAAGCGTTATTCACGATTTGATGTGTCGAAACATGATTGGGAGGATATCCACCCGCTTTTAACGTTTTTAAGTTTTGAGGCAATGCATGGTCACCTTTGCGGTGAAGGCCGCGAGGGGGATGTCGAATATGAAGACTTTGAGGATCGGATAGAACTGCAGTTTGATCCTTGTGGAAGCGGAGGCAGGGCTTACCGAGGTGAGCCTCTTGAGGGGACGGGGCCCAGGATGGAGGCGCCTTACCGCTATAAAGTTATCGAGGGGGCTCATGACTTCACATGGAATAAAACCGGGGTTTGTACCTATTGCGCCCACTGTTGTATCCTGACAGAAAAGATGCCTGCTGAGAAGTTTGGCTATCCTGTACGGATTGTTGAGCCGCCGACCTATCCTGACGGCAAAAATGCCAAGTGCAAATATATTATTTACAAAAATCCTCGAGATATTCCCGCTCGATATTATCACCGTGTCGGGTTAGAGAAGCCCGCAAGGCACCAGCCTTTGGGAAGTGATCATTTTCCTTATAAAGCAAAGGATTAGTTATTAGCGGACAGGGCGTGTTCGTATCATTTCTATTATTTCGGTCGATTGATGAACATAAATTCAAAAATTTAATGAAGGGAATTATTTTTTTAAATTATGACGTCCTATTATATAAAAAAGCATAGACGTATAAATAAAAGTATTGACGTATAAATAAATAATATATATACAGAAGTTACATCGTATATATAAAATATCATACGAATAAGTAATATAGTGAATTTCACCATATTTTGAAGGGAGTTATAATGAAAAATAAAATCAATATTAGGAATACGTGCAGTTTTGTGCTTTTACCATTAATGTTTACAGGAATGCCGAGTGTTGCATTTGCAGATGACGAAGGCAGTCAGATCGCATTGGAAGAAATTGTTGTGATGGCGCGTAAGCGTGAGGAAAGCCTTAAAAACATTCCTGACTCTGTGGTTGCTCTGGGCAGCGATATGATAGAGCGGGCAAATATTGTTCAGGTGAGAGATGTTACTGCCAGAATACCGAATGTTTCCATAGAAGAATCTCTCAGTCCTACATCAACATTTATTGGCGTTCGTGGTGTGATTTCCACCCGTAATGGTGAACCCGCAGTGGCGATGGTCGTCGATGGTGTGCAGATTACCAGTGCATCTGAAATTTCACAGGCTTTTCATGACGTAGAGCGAATTGTGGTGCTTAAGGGTCCGCAGGGCGCGTTATATGGTCGTAATGCGATTGGCGGGGCGATTATCATCACCTCAAAAGCGCCAACAGATGAATTGAGCGGAAAAGTTACCGTCGGCATGGGTACGGGTGATTTGGCCGAACTTGATGCATCTTTGTCTGGTTCTATTAATGAAAATCTAAAATTTCGGATTGCGGGTAATTTTAGGGATTTTAGTGGAACGCGCGTGAATGAATATTTACGGGAACTGGCCACCGGTGCAACAACCTCTGCGGTTCTTGACTTGTCTGATGTCAAGGACGCCTATACGGACTTTGAAACAAATAAAGACCTGCGCGGGCGATTGATTTGGACGCCAAGCGATAAAACGACAATTGACTTTCGGGGCAGTTATAGTGATCTAAAGGCTGGGGCATATGGATATCGTCCTTCTATACGTTTGGAAACCAGCAACGATTACCTTGATTTTCCAATTATCAATGATGTAAATTCTGTTGCTTTCAGAACGATTGTTAATGGCGCCATCAAGGCGGATCATGACTTTGACAGTGGTATAACGTTAACGTCAATAACGTCCTATACAAAAACAGAAGAACGCTATGGTGTGCCATACGAAGGTGTCGGATCAAATCAGATGGGTGATGTCGATTTCGTAAACCGCACCTATATTGATCGGGCAAAGGTTGGACTGGATCCGGCAGATGTTGCTCTGCTTGACGGTATATTACAAGGGGTTGGTTCTCATAACTTTTATGATATTAAAAGCTGGTCTCAGGAGTTTCGTCTCATTTCACCGAGTGAAGACCGATTCCGCTGGATTGTCGGGGTGTATGGTTTGCTGACGGACCGTAATGATACCATTCGTGCGGATATAACAGTTCCGGGCAGTTTACCATTGGAAGCCAGACTACCAAATGGCCTGCCCGGCGTGACGGACTTTTTTGTCGGGGGGCCGGGTGTCAGCGGACTTCTTTTTGATACCTCCAATGCCCAGGATAATCATGCATGGGCTTTATTCGCCAACGTTGATTATGATATTTCAGATAACCTCACGTTGACTGTGGCCTTGCGTTATGATGAAGATCACCGGGAAATAACACGTTGGGACGGCCCGACTGTAAATACGGGTGGTGAAGGCGTTGGGCAGACGGTTTTCGGTATTCCGGAATGTACGGTCGGCGTCGGGGGCTGTGTGGCCGCGGGTTTTGTGGAGAAGGCGGCTTTTAAAGCCTTGCAACCGAAAGCATCATTGGCATATCAGGTGACGGATGATGCCATGCTCTATGCCACATATGCGAGGGGTTTCCGGAGTGGTGGCTTTAATGCCTCAGGAGCGTTGCTGGCAGAAACTTATGGCAAAGAAGTTCTTGATAATTTTGAAATTGGTCAAAAGTCAACATGGTTAGAGGGAAGGTTGCAGGTAAATGCAGCCGCTTTTTACGAAAATTATAAGAATGCACAGGTATTCGAGTTTGACGGCGCCATTTTTGTGCAAAGTTTGTATAATATTCCCAAGAGTGAGATTTACGGTTTGGAAGCGGATTTTGCATTTGCAGCTACTGAACAACTAACATTGAGCGGTGGTATTGGTTGGCTTAAATCAAAGATCAAGGAATTTGACCCTGTAGTTTCTACGGCGATTTCTGATCAGCTGAATGCGCGAATTTCCAATACGGTGAAGGTGTTGCCGGAAACAGCAGCGGCGTTTGCGGCGAACTTTAAAGGCTATAAGTTGCCGAAATTCCCGCATCTAAGTGCCAACTTCTCCGTAGTCCACGAAATGCCGGTTTCTTTTGTCGAAGGCGCAACGTTAATTACACGTCTGGACTATAGAGTTACAGGTAATCGTTATTGGTGGATTGATAATAAAGACAAGCAGGATTTTGTGCATGTTCTTGACGGAAGTATAGCGCTTGAATTTGATGACAATTGGGAGGCTGTCCTTTGGTGTAAAAATTGCACGAACACAGATTATGATTCTGCAATGGAACCTCAGGAGATGGTGTTGTTCGGCGGTCCTTCAAAAGATGTATTTTATGCTGCCAGAAAAAGAACAGTTGGCTTAAAAGTTAATTACAGATTCTAAAACGTCAATAGTTTATACAATAAATAATATGAGGAGGCGGTAGATCTGCCCCCTCATTTTTTTTTGGAAGAGTTTTTAGATAAGCCCCCTTAACAGACCGGAACGCCGTTATAATGGATAGTCGTTTGACGAAAAAACCGTCTACAGTGATTTTAATAGCTCTGATTTCCTCGCCCTCTTTTGGGGCGACCCTGTTTACGCCGGCAATGCCGGCCATTATGGATGATTTTAATATATCAGAAGGGGCAAGTCAGTTTTCGCTGACGATTTTTGTTATTGGCTATGCGTTGGGGCAGCTTATTTATGGTCCCTTTGCAATCCGCTTTGGGCGCAAGCCTGTCATTTATTTTGGTTTGTTTATTGCTGTGATCGGGAGCCTTTTATCTGCATTGTCGGCACCTTTTGAAAGTTACGGATTGCTCCTTTTTGGACGAATTGTAACGGCCTTTGGGGCAAGTGTCGGGCTGGTTCTCACCTATACGATCATTAATGATTGTTATAATGAACAGCAGGCCCGGCGGGTTGTTCCGGTCGTAAGCGCCGCCTTTGCGGTTATTCCTTTTCTTGGCGTTGCGATTGGCGGCGTTCTGGTGGAGCGGGTTGCTTGGCAGAGCTGTTTCTATTTTCTCTTTTTTTATTATCTCGCGGTGTTGTATTGCACAACATTCTTGCCGGAAACGGCAAATTCACTTGATAGAAGTGCGACAAAAATCAGTGTTGTAATAGCAAAATATCAACATGCTTTGGGGGATAGCAGATTATTAATATTTTCTATTCTCTATGGCTTGACCACGGTAATGGTTTTTATTTTTTCGGCATCAGCACCAATTGTTGCGGTTAATACTCTTGGAATGTCGGCGCAAGATTATGGTTTTCTGGCATTCTTGATTTCTTTTTCTTATCTTTCTGGAAATTTATGTTCTGCTGGGCTGTCTAAGAAATTCTCTGCAATGAATATGATTGGTGCAGGGGTCTTAATCTTTGGCCCTTCACTCGTGGCGTTATTTGGGTTTTCTGTGATGGGATATTTGAACATTTATACATTTTTTATACCTTTCTTTTGTTCGTTTTTCGGAATTTCGCTTGCTTATACAAATGTTATCGTTATGGCGAGTAGTCATTATGAGGACAGAGTAACAGGGTCTTCTCTGATGAATTTTATCAGCATGTCTATGGCGGTATTAGGGGTTGTGCTTATTGAGGTGATTCCTGGGCCTTTGGTCGTTAAACTCCCCATTGAATTGTTTGTGATTGTTATCGGTTACTGCTTGCTGTTTCTCTATTCAAAACGTTTTATTCGTTAATTATTACCCTGCTGAATATTGGATAAATCCAAGGTGTATTTAGAAAATTTGGAATAAGTATTGACGTATATACTTTTTTATGTATGATCTAGCTATTGTTCTTTTGGTGCGTGAGGGCGGTTGCATAAAATGTAATGCCATAATCTGTCTGGAGGGTTAAAGTCTGCGGATATTTTGATATGGATGGTAAGAATATGAATTCATACAGTGAGGAATTGAGATGACAAAAACGAGTATTAAATTAGGAGTTGTTGGTTGTGGTTTTGCTTCGGGGGATTTGCATGGGCCCGGATATGTTTCCAACGATGAAATTGATCTGGTAGGTTTTACAGACAGGCTGCGAAATTTTGAAAAAAAGACCGTGCCCATGGCTGAAAGGTATGGCGTAAAGGCATATCGTGATCTTGATGAAATGCTTGAAGACGATACAATAGAAGCCATTGATATCTGTGTCATGGAACCTGGCCATTATGAAAATGCCAAGAAGGCACTTCTTGCGGGCAAGCATGTACTGTGTGAGAAAGCTTTTACGGATAATTTGGAAAAAGCTAAGGAGCTGGTACAGATTGCCCGGGATAAAAACCTGAAGCTCATGGTGGTCTATAATTACCGCTATATGGAATCCGTTATGGAATTAAAGCGTCGGATTGATGCGGGAGAGTTTGGGGAACTGACTTTTATCAGCATATGCGGGCACGGTTATACGTTTCACCACAGCATTGATCTTCTGCGATATCTTTGCGGGGAAGTTACCAGTGTTTCCGGGCAATTTACAATTGATGGCAAACCATTCTTATATCCTTTAGGGGATTGGGTTTACACAGCGCCTTTTGCAAAAGCGGCCATATTTCGTTTTGAAAATGGGGCTTTGGGCACGATCACCGGTAGCGATAAAGTCGCAACGGATTTCCCATTGATGAGCTTGACTTATGCGGGAACCAAGGCGCAGGCGGCATATCCCAACTTGATTGGCGATATGGATCACCTAGCAGAAGAAGGGTCCATGTTCAATAAGGCACTCCCATTGCTTCTAAAGGATTTTGCCAATGCTATTCTCAATGATACTGCGCCGCCGGTCACGGGAATTGATGGTCTGCGCGCATTGGAGCTTGAGGATGCCATATATAGGTCCAATAATTCAGGAACAACGATAAAGCCTTATCTGATCATTAATGGTCAATAAATAGTACATTGGAAATAATCCCAAAATAGGAAAAAATGATGAGTAAGTATAAATTATATATGGGAAGTTGGTGTTTTGCATTTGGATTTCCGACACCTGCTTCATTGGAAACAGTTGTCAAGGTTCTTTCGGCCTTTGGCTTTGATGGTATTGCGCTCGGCGCTGGGTTCTCCAGTCATGCGGCGCCAGAGCAATTTCCGACAAAGGAATCGAGAACTGCCTTGGTGGATATGATCAGCAGCCATAATCTTGAGATCGCGGGCTATGCGCCGGATCCTTATTGTATGCCTTGGGCAACGGGACCTGAAGAGGTTCTTAAAGAATATAAGGCTTACTTTGAAAGCTGCCTTAAAATGGCTCATGATGTGGGGGCTCCCGTTATTCGTGTTGACCCGGGTTCTTTTGGCCCATTGGCCCGTGATGCCGATTATGATGTGGTTTGGGACCGGGTTGTAACGACATTCAAGCAGCAATCAAAAATGGCCGCAGATTTGGGCATGGGATTGCGATGGGAAGTTGAAACAGGTCAGGTTTTTGTGAAACCTTCCGAGGTTGTGAAGCTGATTGAAGAAGTGGATGAGGATAATTTTATGCTCGATTATGACTGCGGGCATGCACAGGCGGTAAGTGTTCTGGCTCATAACCAAGTGCAGCCTCTTGAAAAATGTGATGAGGGGCAGGTTGGCTTCATCAAAATGCTAAACGGTAAAATTGGCAGTGTTGGTATCAATGACTGTGATAATACAACGGTCATGAATGAATTCGCGACGCATCTGGGTCTAGGCAAGGGGGTGCTAGATTATGATTTGATCATTCCGGCCTTGATTGAGTCTGGTTATAAAGGGCCTTGGTGGGCTGTGGATGCCATTCCGATGTCACCGGATGTCTGGACCGATGCCTGGAATGGACGTGAACAGTTAAGTGCCCTTCTGGACAAGTATCTCTAATTTAGTTTTGAATGTTCTCCCGGTTCAGGTTAATTCTATTTCCTGGATCGGGAAAAATACAGAGTGTGGACGAGGCGGCATCAGAACTTGATGGCGAACGTCCATGTTGTCGGGTGCTTTACATCGATAACGGCTTTAATGCCTCCTCTTGGTGCGCGAAATGGAATATTTCCACTTTATATCAACCGTGACTTTTTACATCTGCCCCGCACCCTCTTATCATGAGGATGCGGGGCAGAAGTTTTACGCATGGTGCTGCGTTCAGGTGCACTCCATGGGGGGCTTTCTAAAGCAGCATGCTGAGAGGATTTTCCATATAGGCCTTGAAGGTTGCCAAAAATTCGGCGCCAACGGCCCCATCAATAACGCGATGATCACAGGATAATGTGCAGCTCATCACTGTGGCGACAGCCACCGAGCCATCTTTAATGACAGGGCGTTGTTCGCCAGTGCCTATGGCCAGTATCGCCCCTTGTGGCGGGTTGATCACTGCGCCGAATTCTTTGATACCATGCATGCCAAGATTGGATATGGAGAATGTGCCGCCTGTATATTCTTCTGGCATTAGTTTACCAAGACGGGCGCGGGTTGACATATCTTTCATTTCAGATGAAATATCGGCAAGCCCCTTGCTGCAAGCACCGCGAATAATCGGTGTGATCAGACCATTATTAATGGCAACCGCAACAGAAATGTCGGCGCGTTGGTAATAATATACTTTATCACCAGCATATTGTGCATTGGCGCCGGGCACTTTTTTTAATGACAGCGCCGCTGCGCGAATGATGAAATCATTGATGGACAGTTTGCCTCCTTTTTCGGCAAGAGAGGTGTTTAGAATTTTGCGCTGTGAGAGCAAATTGTCCAATTCCAAGTCTATGCTCAGATAAAAGTGCGGGATTGTTGTTTTGGATTCGGTTAGGCGGCGGGCTATTGTCTTGCGGATCGTGCTGAGTTTTTCCGTTTGAAAAGGGATGTCGGCAAGTGCCTCGTATTCATCCACAATTATTGGGGGCGGAGACTTGGTTGTGGCAATGGGTGCCGATGGTATGGTTTTGACAGCAGACAATGCAGCATTCAGATCGCGTTTTACGATACGGCCTTGAGGCCCGGAACCTGTAACCTTAGTGATATCAATGCCAGACTGAGTTGCGATGCGTTTGGCCAGAGGTGAGGCTTTTACGCGGCCATTGGTTTCAGTCAGGGGGGGCGTATTTGTGGCCTGACCGGATGTTCCGGAGGCATCCGCAGCTGGTGCCGGTGGAGATATTTTTTTGATTGTTTTGGTATGGCTGGTGTTTTCACCCTTACTGACCAATAGGGCAATGACCTGTCCTACCGGGATGTCATTGGTGCCTTCTTTGGAGAATAATTTGGCAATTATCCCGTCCTCAGCACTTTCAAGTTCCATGGTTGCCTTGTCGGTTTCAATTTCGGCTATCACGTCGCCGCTGGATATAGCGTCCCCCTCCTTCACTAACCATTTGGCAAGGGTTCCTTTCTCCATAGTTGGGGATAGGGCGGGCATAAAAATTTCAATGGACATGGCATATCTTTCACTATTAAATATATCGTTTCATTTATATGAAATATATTTATAAAAATCAATAATTAGTTTAAATACAAGGCTAAAGATATTATTTATTTATAAATATTGACTATAACATAATATAAATATATAAAATTAATGAAACGATTCATAATGTAATATGCATCCCCTGTCCTACGGAGGGGATGTAAACGGTGAGTAGATATATAATGTCTGATCCTAAAACAAAAAAAGTGAAATTGTCCGGCACGTCTGCCACGCGTCTGCCGCACAAGGTTTTGATTGACCTATACGGACGGATGAGGTCCATACGCGCTTTTGAAGATAAGATTCATGATTCATTTTTAAACGGTCTGGTCTATGGCACGACGCACCTTTGTCAAGGTCAGGAGGCGGTATCCGCCGGGGCTATTGCACCTCTTATAGATGGAGACTATTTGACATATACTTACCGAGGGCATGGCCAGTGTATTGCCCGTGGCATGGATATGGAAGCTGCCTTTGCGGAGGTGTTTGGACGTAGCACCGGGGTCAGTGGTGGTCTGGGCGGCTCTATGCACCTTACTGATATGGACCTTGGGCTGATCGGGTCGTTCGCGATTGTGGGGGCGGGACTTCCTGTCGCGGCCGGCGCGGCTATGACGTGCCAATATGAGGAGAAGGGCAATGTGGCGATGACTTTCTTTGGTGATGGGTCGACTAATATTGGGGCTTTTCATGAAACCATGAATTTGGCCGTGGTATGGAATTTGCCATTGCTCTTTATTTGCGAGAATAATCTTTATGGAGAATATTCTCCTATCCTGTCAACGACGCCTTATGAGGATATTGCCCGACGTGCAGAAGCCTATGCCATGCCATCAGATATCGTTGATGGCAACGATGCTCAAGCCGTTTATGAAGTGGTCAGCCGTCATGTCGAGCGGGCTAGAAGAGGCGGTGGCCCAGGATTTATCGAATGTAAAACCTATCGATATAAAGGTCATTCGCGTAGTGATCCGGCAAAATACCGAACGGATGAAGAACTGGCCAGCTGGATGGAAAAAGATCCATTAAAGCAGATGGTAAAATTGTTAATGGAGAACAAAATCCTAACTCAGAAAGAAATTGAAGCGATTGATCAGGAAATCTCCGCCCATACAGATATGGCCGCAAAGAATGCAGCCGAAGCGCCGTTTCCAACAGAAAAAAGTTTGTTGGATGAAACATACGCAACGACACCCTTGAAGAATTTTGGATGATATAATGGAAATTACATATAGAGAAGCCATTGTCGCGGCCCAGCGTGAAGCTTTAAAAAATGATGATCGTGTTATGGTCATGGGGGAAGATATCGGCGTGTCCGGGGGGCCTTTTAAAACCACAGTAGGATTATTTGAAGAATTCGGTGGCGCACGGGTCCGGGACACACCGATTTGTGAAGAGGCCTTTGTTGGGGCCGCAATGGGGATGGCGGTCACAGGCCGCAGACCGATTGTGGAATTAATGTTTGCTGACTTCATGGGGGTGTGTTTCGATCAGATTGTCAATGGGATTGCCAAGCATCGCTTTATGTGCGGTGGTAAGGTTATGGTTCCTTTGGTCATTCGTACCATGGGCGGGGGCGGCACACGTTTTGGCGCTCAGCATTCTCAGACAGGGGAAACCTGGGTCTCACAATTCCCGGGCTTGAAGGTGGTTTGTGCGGCGGATCCCAGTGATGCTTATAATATGCTTCGCTGGGCCATCAAAGAAGATAACCCAGTTATTGTTCTTGAACATAAATTTTTATTTACTCGCACACAGGACGTAGACCTTGATGCCCCTATCAGTGCAGATATTCTTACGCCTGCTGTATTGAGGCAGGGCAATGATGTCACTATTGTCGCCACTCTGGCGATGGTTGAAAGGGCCTTGGCTGCGGCTGAAACATTGGCGGCGAAGGGCATTAATGTTGAGGTGATAAATTTACGTTGCTTGAGACCACTGAATATGGAGCCCATTCTGGAAAGTGTTCGTAAAACCAACAGACTTCTTTGTGTCGAAGAAAATCACAGTACGGGGGGCTGGGGCGGTGAAGTCGCTGCCAGAACAACGTCAGAAGCATTCGATTATCTTGATGCGCCACCGGAACGTCTTACGTTGCCGGACTGGCCTATGCCTTATAGTCCGGAATTGGAAGATGCAGCCATGCCTTCAGCGGATAAGGTTGTAGAGACAGTTGTTGCTATGCTCACGTAGATTTTGCACAGAAAACAGATGATATTATTTATATAAAATTATTGATCAATGTTGGATAAACTTTAGAATTATCGCCATGATAAATATAAAGCGAAGGTGAGAAAATTGAAACCTGCAACAATTAAAGATGTGGCACTAGCGGCTGGCGTATCGGTTGGGTCGGTGTCGAATGTGATCAATGGGAGCCGTTCGGTTAAGGCCGGCACGGTGAAAAGGGTGAAAGCCGCGATGGAAAAACTTGGCTATCGCCCAAGTGCCGCTGCACAAAGTATGAGGACCCGGTCGACCCGTGCGGTTGGCTTTGTGGTAAATGACATATCCAATCCGATATATGCCTCTATTGCCAAGGAGGCTGAGCGTCTGCTTAATGAGCAAGGGTATCATTTAATTTTGGTGGATAGTGATAATCGCCCTGGTCAGGAAGTGGAGATTTTTAACACGTTGAATTCAGGTCGTGTTGATGCCCTCGTCGCGACTTTGAGTGATGAACAGGATCCAAATATAATTCGGGCCTTAAAGAATGTGGATGTTCCTGTGGTGTTATTGGATAGAGAAGTAGACTTCCCGTTGGATTCCATATGCATCGATTATGCCAAAGGATTAGAGAAAGCCGTAAATTATCTCACCGACCTTGGACATGAGGATATTGCGTTGATTTGTGGCGGTGAAAATATTCGCCCGGGCAGGGAATGTATCAAAGGATATCGCGCCGCACTGAAAAAAAAGGAAATAAGTTTTCAGCAGGCCAGAGTTAAAGCCGGGCCCTTAACGGCTGATTTTGGCTATCAACAGGCTATGGAATTGCTGAGTAGACCGGAAAGGCCGACAGCATTGATCTGTGGGGGAAATCGTATTTTTGCCGGTGCATTAAGGGCAATTAAATTTTTGGGTTTGAAAATGCCAGATAATTTGTCGGTGATTGCTTTTGATGACACGGAATTGACCGCTCTCTCATCACCGGAAATTACCGTGATTGCCCGTGATACGAAAGAAATAGGCGCCGCCGTTGGACAATTCATTATAAGGGCACTTGAAGGTGAAAAAGATGCCGGTTTTCAGAATGTTATTCTTTCGGCAGAACTTTTGGTGCGTGAATCCTGCGCTAATGTAAAACGAAAATAAATAGTATTTTATCTGGTTGAATTGGTTTGACCAGAAAGTGAAAGTTAAGGAAACAAGCATGAAGATTACCAAGGTTGAAGTGATACCCCTTGATATGGATTTGGACGAGGTCTTTAAGGGGGGAACCTATCAGGTGGCCTCACGGCCGACGATCGTTACTCGCGTTTATCTTGAAAATGGTATTGTCGGTGAGACTTATGGGGGCGATGAGTTTCATACGCAAAGTGAGATTGTCGATTTGATTCGCGATCACCTTTCTGCGCTTGTCATTGGAGATGATTGTCGGGATTTTGCACGCTTATGGGAAAAAATGTTTCATGTCGATGTTGATTTGGGCAATCGTGGATTGCACCAGTTAGACATGCATCCCCGTGGAATTTTGATGCAGGCAATCAGCTGTGTCGATAATGCCATATGGGATGCGCGGGGTAAGCTTTTTAATACGCCGGTATATAAGCTTCTCGGCGGTTGTAAGGAGCGTGTCCCAGTAATATCCATTGGGGGATATTATGCCAAACCGGGCGAGGATTCATTGGAAAAGATCTCTGCAGAAGTGCAGTCCCTTCTTGATGCTGGCATCGCCGGTATTAAAATGAAGGTTGGTCGCGCCACATTGGAAGAAGACTTTGAGCGTGTTCGTGCGGCCCGCACAACGGGTGGCAAAGATTTTGTGATCGCGGTAGATGCCAATCAGGGGTGGGCTCCCCTGGATGCTGTGAAATTTTGTGTTGCTATGGAGCGTGAAAATTTAGGGGTTCGCTGGATGGAGGAACCCATTGCCTGGTATGACCAGACCGATGGCTTGATGTTACTGCAACAGAAGACCTCTATTCCTATCACAGTAGGGCAAGGTGAGATCTCAGGGCGGGCTTGCCGCGATCTTATCCTTAAAGGCGGTGTGAATATCCTTAATGTAGATTGCACTCTATGTGGCGGTGTTACGGAATGGCAACGGATTGCCGATATGGCAAGATATATGAACGTTGAAATGGCCCACCATGAAGAGCCACAGATTGCCATTCATTTGATCGCCGCTAACCCTCATAGTACTTATGTTGAAATTTTTAATAATCGAACTCGTGATCCTCTGTTATGGGAACTACCGGAAGATTTTCCCATCATCAAAGATGGCTATATGGAAGTTCCAAAGGGACCAGGGTTTGGCATTAAATTACGTGAGGATGTCATAGAGAGATATCGGAAATAAAAAGAAGATTACTATTTCTCTATGGACACAATTTGTTGATATACAAATTAATGGGGCTGTCACATTAACTTCTTTTAGCCAATAAAATCAAAAATGTTCTCATTCTACATTGTTATTTTTCAATGACTTAAGAGGCTTCAATTTCTTCCAA
>NVTV01000027.1 GCA_002401695.1 Alphaproteobacteria bacterium | reverse complement strand
TGTTCTCATTCTACATTGTTATTTTTCAATGACTTAAGAGGCTTCAATTTCTTCCAAAATGATGAAAATGGCTGGTTTTAGAGTTAATGTGACAGGCCCTTCAAGTTGCTTTGACGACGGACAGAAAATGGCAGATGTAGGCAATGTCGAGAAGTTTTTACTATATTTGGGATCAAAACCAGATGCCTGTCTGATTTATTTCGCTTAGAATTTCTGTACGAAACTTCTTAAAAAGAGTAAAATGGTCAGATCTGAGTCGAAAAAAATTATAAGCTTAAGAATAAAAAGGGATTGCTCCTAGCAAAATAGGGTGCGTTTTTTATCAAGAAAATACGGATAATGCATAAGCGGGTGAGAAAACAACACGAAGAGGACACTTCTGAAACCAAGCCACTTTCAGGCGCGGACGCGATGGGATCGGTGAAGGATCTTTATCAAACTTATTTTCGAGACCTATGCTTGCATGTTCAGGCTAGTTTTGGCTCTGGGCCGCCTGACCCAGAAGACGTGGCACAGGATACTTTCAGCAAGTTTGCAGAGCTACAGAACACAGACCATATACAATATCCGCGCGCCTTTTTATGGCGCATGGCGAACAACATTGTCATTTCATGGAAGCGTCGGGAAAAGTCGCATTTGAACCATGTGACGGAAGAAAAACACACACATATTGAAAACATTGTCGACGTTTTGACGGCTGAACGCGTCTTATTAGGGAAGGAGGCCTTGTCTATGGTCCGGACTTCACTAAAAAAGATGCCAAAATTTCGCCGCCGTGTGTTGTTGTTGAACCGGCTGCATAATTTATCCGCTGCGGAAATTTCCCGTCGGATGAACGTCCCTGTTACGACCGTAAAGACGAACATATACAGAGCAATGGAAGATCTGGAAGCAGATCTTGATCAATTGGACCAGCAATGAACAACATACTTAAAGACGAAAATTATAATCCAGAAAATGCCAACCTTGATGTTGCGGGGCAGGCTCGAGCGTGGCTTTTGCGTCTCGAAATGGACGACATGGAGACAACAGACTGGCAGGATTTTTCTGATTGGCAATCAGCTGATCCCGCCCATATGAAGGCTTTTGAAAAAACGGAACGTTTATGGGGTGGTCTGGGGAACGAGGCAGCATTTTCTGAACTGGAAGACCTTGAACCACTGGAGCAGTTAAGCTGGCGAGAGAAGCTGACAGTGTGGCGAACAGGACTTGCGGATAAACTGCGCTGGCAGAAACCACTGGTCTGGGTGCCAGCAGTCTCTGTAGCATTAATATGCATGGTCATAATCTCTCTCGTGCTCCCATCAAGCGACGGCCTTGAAGGGCTAGTATATGAAACTGATACCGGTGAGGTTAGAATCGTTTCTCTGGAAGATGGTTCTATAATAACGCTGGGGGCGAGATCCCGTGTATTCACATCTTTTTCAGATTTTGAGCGAAAAGTCACTTTGGTGCAGGGTGAGGTGTTTTTTAATGTAAGCAAAGATGCGAACCGACCGTTTGTGGTTTCAAGCGGCGAAGCACAGATCCGTGTTGTTGGCACCATGTTCAATGTCAACAAGGGGCGGCAAACTACACGCGTGGATGTTGAAGAGGGGCTGGTGCTGGTGCTGGTGCAGCGTTCTTCAAAGTTGACCATTCGGGAATTAGATGCGGGAAAAAGCTTGACCGTTACGCAGGACAGCCCCCTGCCTGAGCCTATCGTGCTAACATTGCCTATTGGTGGGTGGAGAGAAGGTCGACTGGATTATTTTAATGCTGAGCTAAGTGAGGTCCTTGCGGATGTTGGTCGGTATTTTAAGGGCGAAATTATCACCCAAGATAAGGCAGTAGCCGAACTCCGGCTGACAGGCACCTTTAAAACCAATGACATAAATCAGTTGTTTGAAACACTCGCCGCTGGGTTGCCCATAGTTGTGGCTAGAGAGGGTAATGACCGTATCATATTGACGTTACGACAAGATTGAAGCACGACGTGACCATATGCACACAGCCGTTACAGTAAGATATTTAATTATTTTTTAAGATTATTCCGTCGATTTCCCAGCTCCACACGTCTAGGTATTCGAGGACGCACAAACATCGTAAATCAATTTTGCGTTCCTCCAAACATTATAGACAATTTGGGAGAGGAAACAGAATATGTTAAGAAATTCAAAAACTAGAATAGCCACCTTAAAACGTGCAGTTTCAATGACGACCCTTGGTGTCGCGATGAGCTTTGCTTCAGGCGCAGTGCATGCAGGGACAGGAATAAATTTTGATATTGAAGAGCAGACTTTGGGGCAGGCTCTTGTTGCAGTATCAAAGCAGGCTGGGACCAATATCATCATTCCCCAAACGGCAAATTTAGGCCGTGTAGTGGACAGCTTTTCCGCCAACATGGAAATCGAAGAGGCCCTGCATTATCTGCTTGCGGGGACAAGCTTAGGTTTTGAGCGTCAGCGTGACGGTGGATATGTAGTTGCGCAACAATCAGGGTTTCAGCAAATATCATATAGAACAGACGCTGAGTTAGCGTCCGACCTTAAGGTTTATCCTGATGATGAGCGGGCCGGCCAGATGGATCGCTTTGCACTGGATGAGATTATCGTGACTGCGACAAAACGGGCCACCAGCCTGCAAAGCACAGCCATGGCGCTTAGCGTTCTTTCCGGTGATGCATTGGAGGCACGAGGAATTACCAATGTAGCAGGCATTATGCGGTCTATACCGGGTATATCCGCCGCCGCCGCCGGGCCGGGTCGCACATGGGTGACCATGCGCGGTATCACTACCGATGCCCGTTCGACCAATGGTCGCGCAACTACCGCAACTTATATTGATGATTTTCCTTTGGCCCTAGGTACGCGAGATATTCGTTTGGTTGATGTGTCCCGAATAGAGGTTCTGAAAGGTCCACAAGGCACGCTTTATGGTCAAAGTGCAATGGGTGGCGCGCTTCGTTATATCACCAATGATCCAGATACGGATGCCTTTTCCGGTGATGTTAGCAGCTATATATCCAGCACAGAACAAGGCGGTATGAATTTTGGTTTCCAAGGGCATTTGAACGTTCCGGTAACAGAAAAAATAGCCGTTCGGGGTAGCTTTTACAGTTTCAATAATGATGGTTTTATCGATATTGCCGGCAGTCAGCCAGAAGAAAACGCCAACACGGAAAAGACGCTTGGTGCTCGTTTGAAGTTGAAATGGGATATTAACGATACGACCACGCTAGAAGCTATGTATCTGCGCCAGAAAATTGATATGGGCCACAGCCAAACGGCAACCTCTACATTCACACCATATCCAACGGTAGGGTTTGATGACATTCCATCCGATTTAAAAGGGGTTGATTATAATAATTTGGCAAGCCAATCTGTGAATCCCTTGAGCAGAGAAGATGAGGTCATGGCATTGCGGGTGACCAAGGATTTTGGGGCATTTGATATGACATTAATGGGGGCCCGTAAAAACCTCACCGATTGGGAGAATAGAGATCAAGCATTATACATAGGCATAACGGAAGGAAGAGCTGGGTATCAAGAAAATATACAGGTTGAAGTGAATACTTTTGAAGCTCGCCTAGTTTCAAATAATGATTCAGCCTTCCGTTGGTTAGTTGGGGCTTGGTATGAGGATTTTGGATCTGAGACGCCGTTTTTTGATCCAGTGACAGGTTTGCCTGAAAGCGTTCTGGTATTTGGAAGCATTCTAATATCGGAGGGAAGTGTGATTCAGGATGATCTCGTTTTTGAAGATAATGAGGAAATAGCCTTTTATGGGGAGGTTGGCTATCAATTTACCGATAAGACATTGTTAACCTTGGGGTATCGACGTTCTCATGTATCTGTTAATAAATTCTTCACGAAATCGGGTGGACCCTTTACCGAAGGGGCTAGTCTTCTTCAAGGAACTGGTGACTTTGAGACCAGCGAGAATGTTAACACCTTTAAGGCTAATTTTGAATATGCAGTAAACGATGATGTGCTACTTTATGCTTTGGCTACGTCCGGCTATCGCGCGGGTGGCTACGCACCGGGTAAGGGGAATATTCCGGCATCACAATTTAAATCTGATAGTCTTTGGAATTATGAAATTGGGGCCAGAACATCATGGTTTGATAATCGTTTGACCTTTAATGCTAATCTGTTCCGTATCGACTGGAAAGATATGCAATTAACCAGCTTCTTTGTATCGGACCTAGGCTTATTTAATCGGACCAATAATGTGAGCAAGGCGAAGGTAGAGGGTTTAGAGCTGGAAATGAATGCCTATGTGACGGAAAATCTATCCCTGTCCTTTTCTTACGGCTATACCAAAGCACGCATATTGGAAGATCATGCACCAACAGGTGCCATAGCCGGTGATCGTCTGCCGGGAACGCCAGAGCATATGTTTTCAGTTGCGGCGGACTATCAGAAACAGGTCAGTCCTGAGCTGGAATTCCGGGCGCGATTATCTTATGCTCATACAGGTGATAAGATGAATACCTTTGGTATTGGTGGTATTGGCCAACGTCGGCGAACCCTTGATAGCCATGGTATTGCAGACCTGCGGTTTGGTCTGAGCCATGATAATGGTGTGGAAGTCTCACTTTTCGCGGATAATCTGCTGAATAAAGTTGCAACCTCTTTTGAGGAAACCATACAGGCTGCTTCGGATGATTATTTCGGACGAAGTTTCGTTAACCGCCCCCGCACAGTTGGAGTGAATGTGGGCTATAAATTCTAAAAATTTATTTTAAGATTAGTCGGCATTTCAGAGATGGGATGCTGGCTAATATTTATAGAATTTTGATACGGCCCCTGATTTTGGCTATGGCCTAATCATCACAAAAATCAATATATGAAAAATGAGGAAGACAGTGCATATGAGTAATATCACTAAAGAAACGGACGTCAATGACGTTCCTGTATATCAAATCGTCAGCGGTACTGTTTTGGATCAGAAACAGGCCGAAAAATATTCAGCGGCATCGGCTCCATTATCCAGTAAAGCGGGGCTAGAGATCGTTGCAAGTGGCTCGCCTGAGCTTATGGAAGGTCAGTGGCCACATAAGGGCGAAATGACACATATTATTAAGTTTCGGTCAATGAATGATATGAAAAAATTCTGGAATTCAGACGAATATCAGGAGGTAAAGAAACTGAGAAAGGATGCGATAGATATTGATTTTATCATCGCTCTTTCAGCAGTTGAATAAAACAAAAGAGAGTAAGAACATGACGACAAAAACACAATCAGACTGGCAAGAAATAGCAAATCGTGTGGAACTCAAAACGAAGGCCTTCATTGACGGCGGGTGGGTCGAGGCGATCAGTGGCGAGACTTTTGAAACGATAAACCCCGCAACCGGCGAGGTCATTGCCAATATTGCCTCCTGTGATCAGGCAGATGTTGATCAGGCGGTTATCAGTGCGCGCGCAGCTTTCAATGAGGGCCGTTGGTCGAGATTGCACCCCAAGGAAAGAGGCAAGATACTGATCAGATTGGCAGATCTGATCGAACAGCATGCCGATGAATTGGCGGTTTTAGAGACCTTGGACGTGGGTAAGCCGATCACATATTCCCTGACCATAGATGTCAGCCGCGCCGCGACCACATTGCGGTGGTATGGGGAGGCTGCGGATAAAACGCTGGATGAGGTTGCGGGAACCGGGTCCGATGCCATCGCCTTGATCACCCGTGAACCAATTGGTGTTGTTGCCGCCGTTGTGCCTTGGAATTTTCCTTTGATGATGGCCTGCTGGAAACTTGGTCCGGCGCTTGTGGCAGGGAATTCGATTATATTGAAACCGGCGGAGCAGTCTCCGTTATCCGCATTATATATTGCAGAACTGGCGATAGAAGCCGGCATTCCAAAAGGTGTATTCAATATCATCCCCGGTTTAGGCCATACAGCAGGCCGAGCCTTGGGCTTGCACCCGGATGTGGACGGCATAGCCTTTACCGGTTCGACAGAGGTTGGTAAATATTTTATGGAATATTCCGGTCAATCCAACCTTAAACGCGTATCACTGGAATGCGGCGGTAAATCAGCTCTGATCGTGATGGATGATTGTCCTGATCTGGATGCGGCGGCTCAGGCGGCGGTGACGGGTATTTTCTTTAATCAGGGCGAAGTCTGCTCGGCGTCTTCTCGCTTGCTTGTTCATACCAAGATCAAAGATCGGTTTTTGGATAAGGTTCTGGCGGCGGCTCAAAGCTGGATTCCCGGTGATCCTATGGACCCGGCCACGCATTTGGGGGCTATGGTTGATAAAACACAATATGAACGGGTGCTCGGCTATATCTCTAAGGCCAACGAGGAGAATGCACATCTCGTCGCAGGCGGAAAAACCGCACGAGATGACAGTGGTGGCTATTTTATCGAGCCAACAATTTATGACAATGTTACCACAGACATGACCATCGCCCAAGAAGAGATTTTCGGCCCGGTCCTATCGGTGATCACATTCGAGGATGAAGAAGAGGCTCTTCGCATCGCCAATGACACCATATATGGTTTGGCCAGCGGTGTCTGGACTCGCGATATCAGCCGCGCTCATCGGATGGCCAAAGCTTTGCAGACTGGGACGGTTTGGATCAATAGTTGGGAAGCCAGCGGTGATATGAGTTTGCCTTTTGGAGGCTATAAACAGTCCGGTTTTGGGCGAGATAAATCGCTTCATGCCATCGATAAATATACAAATATAAAAATGACATGGGTGCAAATCGCAGGTTCTTAACGTCAATAAATATAAATAGGGAAGCTACATGAAAACTCATTTGAGTAGTCGTTATAAAACATATGCCTTAATCGTCTTAACCTGCACCTATATGGTCAGTTTCCTAGACCGGATAATGATAGGTATTTTATTGCAGCCCATCAAAGAGGACTTGCAGCTTAGCGACACTCAATTAGGCTTCCTGACCGGCATTGCCTTTGCAGTATTCTATGCCACTTTGGGCATTCCGATGGCGCGTTGGGCGGATAAAGGAAATCGCGTTACAATCGCCAGTCTGGCCATAGGCGCATGGGGAGTTATGATGCTTATGACTGGATTCGTGACCAGCTTCTTTCAGTTACTTGTTGTGCGGATTGGGGCTGCGGTCGGTGAAGCCGGTATTTTTCCACCTTCTTTTTCATTATTATCAGACTATTTTAGTGGTAAGGAACAAAATAAGGCCTTTTCTATCTTCATGCTGGGGCTCAGCATCTGTTTAGTAATTGGTTACCTCATCGCGGGCTGGGTTAATCAATATTATGGTTGGCGAATGGCTTTCATTGTCGTGGCAATTCCGGGGTTTATGTTAAGCCTGTTGATTAAATTAACCCTGCGTGAGCCGCGCAAGGAAATAGATAATACGAATACCCCCAAAGAAGTTGCACCGCCCTTACGTGAAACATTCCGACATTTATGGGGAATTCCCACTTACCGTAATATCGTAATGGCATATTCAATGGTTAATTTTGTGAGCATCGGGGTTTTACAATGGTGTGGAGCCTTTTTTATTCGAAATTATGGTATGGAAACTGCGGAACTCGGACTTTGGTTTGGCATTCTCGGAGGTGGCGCTGGGATTGGTGGGACTTTAATGGGTGGGTATATCTTCGATCGTTTTTTCACAGGAAATTATCATGGGTTCTTGCGTTTTACGGCAATTGGCGTTTGCATGTTATTCCCCTGTATGGCGATCATGGTATGGGTTCCTCATAAAATGATTTCTCTCATGATGCTTATGCCAATCATTGCGCTGGGTCTGTTTATTTATGGCCCTATTACCGCCTTGTGGCAATATCTTATACATGGCCGTATCCGTGCTGTTTCTCAGGCAATTACTGCTTTGGTGTTAAATCTTATTGGCATGGGGTTGGGGCCTCAAGCCGTGGGAATTTTGAGTGATTACTTCAACCCAACTATGGGGGTGAGTGCACTTTCTTTGGCCATGGTTATCGCAACGAGTGCTGCCTTTGGCGCTGCCTTCTTCTTTTGGCGGGCAAGCAATAGCGTGGACGCGGATATGGCAAGTGCCATGAAAAATAATAAACTGTATGAAGCTGTAGGTACTGATCAGCCGGCTGAAGCAAGCTCCTCTGCCAGTATAATTTTAAGAGGGGAAGGGACGTAATGACGCATAAAGTAACACGGGACATTCTGGATTATAAGCCGGATTATAGAGATGTGGACGACATGCTGAGGCGTGCCGCTCGACAATATCGCCGAACTTTGGCAGTCGAGGATGAAAACAGCAGCCTGTTGTGGGGTGAATTCGATACGCAGATCAATCAGATCGCAAATGCCCTTATAGCCAAGGGTGTTGTTCCCAATGATCGTATAGCCATATTGGCCCGTAACTCTGTTGCCTATGTCTGCTTGATGTTCGGTATCCTGCGAGCAGGTGCCTGTGTTGTGCCTTTATCCACATTAGCGGCTTCGGAATCTCTGGCGGATATGGTTACAGATAGCGGTGCCAAACTGTTATTTGTGTCCAGTGACTATGCTCATATGGTGTTGTCCCATGAGGATAAGCTGGAAGGGTTGGATGCGAATGGCCTAATGTTTTTGGATGGGGGAGATAGTGCACATGATACGTTAAAGGATTTCATTAAAGGAGCTCCTTCTAGTGCTCCAAATGTAACTTTAACCAAAGATATGAGCTTCAACCTGATCTATAGCTCCGGCACCACTGGTACGCCAAAAGGTATCTTGCAAGACAGATATTATCGTTCGAAGGAAAGCCTGAATATGATTGAGGGCTTTGAATTGGATGCGCAGACCAGAACGCTGGTTTCTACACCGCTCTATTCTAATACCACATTGTTCCTCTTTATTGCGGCTATTGCGGCTGGTGGGTCGGCTTATCTCATGGGTAAATTCGACGCCCGGAAATATTTGGAACTTAGCGAGAAGCTGAAAATTACTCATAGTGTTCTGGTGCCGGTTCAATATGCACGGTTGCTCAAAGATCCGGACTTTGATCATTTTGATCTGTCTTCTTATAAAGCAAAATTCTCTACGAGTGCGCCGCTCCATAAACAGGTCAAGCAGGACGTTCTTAACCGCTGGCCTGCTGGCGGCTTGATAGAATTCTACGGTATGACGGAGGGCGGTGTTAATTGCACGCTCGTTGCTCATGAGTTTCCTGATAAACTGGATACTGTGGGACAGCCTTCTCCTGAATGCGAAATATTGATCATTGGCGATGATGGCCAGATATTACCTCAGGGCAGCTCAGGAGAAATCGTAGGCCGGTCACCAACAATGATGCGGGGCTATCATAACCGGGAAGAGGCAACAGCTGAAGCCAACTGGTATGATGAGGCCGGTCAGCGTTACCATAGAAGTGGCGATATCGGCTGGTTCGATACAGAAGGCTTCTTGCATCTTCTGGACCGGAAGAAAGATATGATAATCTCTGGCGGCTTTAATATTTATGCCATTGATCTGGAGAAGGCCTTGCTGGCACAAGCCGAAGTGTCTGACGTGGCTGTCATTGGTGCACCAAGTGATGAATGGGGCGAAACTCCGGTCGCATTTGTAGTGGGAAATAGCCTTACGGCGGTGGATGCAGAGCACCTCCGTCAGGCCGTGAATGCCAAGCTTGGTAAGGCTCAGCGGATATCAGAGATTAAGATTGTCGAAGAGCTTCCTCGTAGTCCAATAGGCAAAATATTGAAGCGGGAGCTGCGAGCCTCCTTGGCGTATATCTCTCCAGAAAAGCAATATCATTCAAACAATCAATAGTTGAGAAGCATAAGCATGTCTGCAGTAATATCCTATAACACATTAAAATCCCACATAGGTACTCTCCTTAAAGCCGGTGCATGGTTCCCCATTGACCAGGGTCGTATCTATATGTTCGCAGGTGCGACAGAAGACCATCAATATATCCATATAGATGAGGCGCGGGCGAAGGAGACGGGACTCGGTGGCACCATTGCCCACGGTTTTCTAAGCCTGTCTTTGCTGCCCAAACTATCAGAACAGGTTATGCCTGTGCCCGATAATATGGTCATGGCTATCAACTACGGTTTTAACAAAGTCCGGTTTTTGAACATGGTACGCCCCGGTGA
The DNA here is from genome assembly GCA_002401695.1 of Alphaproteobacteria bacterium. Classification (GTDB taxonomy): domain Bacteria; phylum Pseudomonadota; class Alphaproteobacteria; order Micavibrionales; family Micavibrionaceae; genus UBA1672. The sequence goes on along the minus strand of NVTV01000027.1, from coordinate 12,964 downwards.
TGAGGTGCGCCTTGTGGCAACCGTATCGAACGTAGAGGAGAAAACTGGAGACCGCGTATTGCTTGCGATGGACTGCATCGTTGAGATCAAGGGCAAGGATAAACCCGCTATCGCTTGCGAGTGGCTGAACCTGTTTATTTGTGAGGGAAGTATCTGATGACCGATAAACTGCTGAACAGCCGTGATATGGATTTTCTGCTCTATGAGTTTCTGGATACGGAAGTTCTTTTGCAACGCCCTCGTTACCATGATCATTCTCGTGAAGTGTTTACTGCCACGCTGGAGACAGCTTATATCATTGCCGAGAAGTATTTTGCCAATCATAACGCCAAGGGTGATGCTAACGAGCCTCAATATGACGGCGAAACCATCACCATGATACCAGAAACTCAGGCTGCATGGGATGCCTTTGCGGAAGCGGGCTTTATGGCCGCGCATTATGATTTTGAAGAGGGCGGACTGCAGATGCCGGAGATCATTCTGCGGGCCGCTATGGCGTACATAAGTGCGGCTAATATAGCGACGGCAGGCTACCCGTTCCTCACACTCGGCGCTGCAGGCCTGATCCACAGCTTTGGTACCGAAGAGCAGAAGCAGAAATTTCTCCTTCCTATGATGGATGGTCGTTTCACTGGAACTATGGCCTTAACGGAATCCGGTCAGGGGTCTGCTCTCGCTGATATTAAAACTACGGCAACCCCGAATGAAGATGGGACTTACCATATCAAAGGCCAGAAGATGTTCATCTCTGCCGGTGATCACACTCTGACAGATAATATCATTCATATGGTGCTGGCCAAGATCAAGGGGGCTCCAGACGGGGTAAAGGGTATATCCCTCTTTATTGTACCAAAGGTTCTTGTAAAGGATGATGGTAGTCTGGGAGAGTGCAATGATGTGAAATTGTCCGGGCTACTTCATAAGATGGGCTACCATAACACCACGTCCACAGTTCTGAACTTCGGCGAGAAAGAGGGGGCTGTTGGTTATCTGATAGGGGAAGCTCATAAGGGCCTGTCCTATATGTTCCAGATGATGAATGAAGCCCGTATCGGTGTGGGATCGGGTGCTGCAGTGCTGGCTTATCAGGGGTATCTCCATTCTTTGAGTTATGCACGGGAACGACCACAGGGAAGGCACCCATCTAATAAAGACCCATCCTCCAAACAAATAGCCATCATCGAACATGCAGATGTACGTCGCATGCTTCTCATACAGAAGGCCTACTCGGAAGGCGCGCTTGCTCTGTGCCTCTATGCGTCGTCATTGGTGGAAGACACTCGCACGGCTGACACAGAAGAAGAGAAGCAACAGGCAGGACTTCTTCTGGATATTTTAACGCCTGTGGTTAAGAGCTGGCCGTCAAAATACGGTTGTCTGAGTAATGACCTCGCCATACAGGTTTTTGGCGGATCTGGGTATATCCGGGAATATCCTGTGGAGCAGCTTTACCGGGACCAGAGGCTGAACCCCATCCATGAGGGCACGGAAGCAATCCAGGGTTTGGATTTGCTGGGCCGTAAAATTCCCATGGCACAGGGGGCCGGGTTTGAGCTGTTTAAACATAAGGTGCGTCATACATTAGAGGCAGCACAAAAGACTTCATTGCAGCACAAATTCATACAGCCCATTGATCAGGCGCTGGATCGTCTTGATCAGGTGACAGACAACTTACTTCCCATGGTCAAAAGCGATGCGGATCGTGGTTTGTCCAATGCCACCCTGTATCTGGATTTCTTTGGACGCATTGTCATGTCCTGGATTTGGCTGCGGCAGGCTGTGGTTGCGGCCAATGCATTAGGGCAAGACGACAGTCTTACAAAACCAGAAGAGGACTTTTATCGGGGCAAGCTACAGGCCGCAATTTTTTACATAGAATGGGAACTGCCACAGACCGTCCTGCAGGCCAAGCTGCTACTTGATAACAACAGCATTTGTTTTGACATGCAGGATGAATGGTTCGGAGAAGCTTGATGTGCTGACAGGCAGATTAGCTGGATAATGGCAACCTCAACAGCTCCCTAATAAAATTTACCAAACAGAATTACTTCAGGAAATAAACATATGACCATAAAATTTACAGATAAAGTTGCAATTGTGACGGGGGCAGGAGCTGGCCTAGGCAGATCACACGCGCTGGGTCTTGCTGCCCGTGGTGCCAAGGTCGTTGTTAATGATCTTGGGAGGGACGGACAGGCACCGGAGAGTGCTCTGGCTGTGGTGAAAGAAATCACCAACTTGGGCGGTGAGGCAATTGCTCACGGTGCCAATGTGGCTGACATGGATCAGGTGCAGGATATGGTTGATCAGGCTATGTCCAAATGGGGCCGGGTGGATATTCTGGTGAACAATGCCGGTATTCTCCGCGACAAGACCTTCAGTAAAATGACCATTGAAGACTTCAAACTGGTTGTTGATGTGCATCTTATGGGAGCCGTTAACTGCACCAAGGCCGTGTGGGAAATTATGAAGACACAGGAATATGGCCGTATCGTTATGACCTCTTCCTCTAGCGGTCTCTACGGCAACTTCGGCCAAAGCAACTATGGCGCTGCCAAGATGGGCCTTGTGGGTCTGATGAATGTGCTGGCTCAGGAAGGCCGTAAATATAACATTCATGTCAATGCACTGGCCCCTACAGCGGCAACGCAAATGACGGAAGGCCTAATAACTCCGCAGATGACAGAATTAATGACACCTGAATCTGTAACACCAGCCCTGCTGTTTCTGGTCAGTGAAGGGGCTCCAACACGCACCATTGTTGGCGCAGGGGCTGGAGCCTATGCGGTGACGCGTATTTTTGAAACTGATGGCTTGTGGTTGGCGAAAGAAGATCAAACACCAGAAGGCATTGCCGCTAACTGGGATAATCTCATGAGCACTGATAACCAGAAGGAACTAATGATTGCTGGCGATCAAACCTTGAAGTTTGTCCAGAAGGCAGCTGAAGCACTTGGCATAGACCTCAATTCTGAATTCGGAGTTAAATAATCATGAGAGAAGCTGTAATTGTTTCCACTGCCCGAACCCCTATTGGCAAAGCTTACCGGGGCGCTTTCAATAATCTGACCGGGGCCAGTCTTGGTGCGGCTCCTGTAAAGGAAGCTGTGCTGCGTGCTGGTATTGAAGAGGGTGAAGTGGAAGACTGTATCATGGGCTGTGCCATGCAACAGGGCACCACGGGCTATAACATTGCCCGTCAGGTAGCCCTTTGTGCTGGATTGCCAGTCACCGTTTCGGGCATGACACTGGACAGACAATGTTCATCGGGCCTCATGGCCATCGCAACCGCCGCCAAACAAATCACCCATGACGGCATGAATATCGTTATTGGCGGTGGTATCGAAAGCATCTCACTTGTGCAGAACGAGCATGCCAACCAGCACCGCCTTGTGGATGAGCAATTGATCTCTATGGCTCCCCATATTCATATGCCCATGCTGGATACGGCAGAGATAGTGGCCAAATGCTATGGCATTAGCCGGGAAGCTCAGGATGACTATGCGTTGCAGAGCCAACAGCGCACCGCCGCCGCGCAAGTGGCAGGCAAGTTTGACGATGAGATTATCAGCATGACGGCCAGCAAGGGGGTGATGGATAAACTGACCAAAGAGATCAGTTATGAATCTGTTACCCTCGCCAAGGATGAAGGTAATCGCCCCCAAACGACGATAGATAATCTGTCAGGCTTAACCGCTATCAGGGACGGGGGCTCAATTACGGCAGGCAACGCCAGCCAACTTTCTGATGGGGCATCCGCCTGTGTGGTGATGGACAGTAAGCTTGCAGAACAGCGTGGTTTGAACCCACTGGGTATTTACCGAGGTATGATGGTAGCAGGCTGCGAGCCTGATGAGATGGGCATTGGTCCTATATTTGCCATTCCTAAATTGCTGAAACAGCATAATCTAACCATGGATGATATCGGTCTGTGGGAACTGAATGAAGCTTTTGCCGTTCAGGTTCTCTACTGCCGGGACAAGCTGGGTATTCCAAACGAAAGGCTGAATGTTAACGGCGGTGCCATCTCTATTGGCCATCCTTACGGCATGTCTGGTGCCCGCATGGTGGGCCATGCGCTGATCGAAGGTAAACGCCGAGGCGTGAAGTATGTGATTATCACCATGTGCGTTGGTGGCGGCATGGGAGCGGCTGGCTTGTTTGAGGTGGCTTAGGGGCTGATATATAATGGTGGATTTGGGAGGTTTAATCTTACAGGTACTTATAGAGGGCGTGAACAATTGAGCCAGCTTCTTGACGACCTTCCCTATATGCCGTTACGGCCTGAAGAAACCATGGTTGTTGTTGTCGATCCGCTGGCGTGTTTTGTCTCTCATTTGAGCGAAGTAGACAAGAAGGCCTTAAGTCATAAAATGGATGTGCTGTATGGGGTGGCGGATAAGATAAGTATTCCTGTGGCAGTATCGGTTTTGGGGGAGGGAACAGATACGCTTTGGCCTGTGAACCTGAGTAATTCACGCAAGCTTGACCTGTATCCGCGCACGGTGGCCAATCCGTGGGACGATAAGGGTCTTAGGGCAGCTATCGATAAACACGGGCCTTCTTATATCCTTCTTGCAGATTGTTGCCCCGATATGGAGAAAAATTCTCGGTCCTTGGACTATATGATCCGTGCGGGGGTCGCCCCTGTCAGCTGGCGACAGGTGATCTTTGAATGGGCCCGTCATCAACCTCTGATCCTGAGCGAAACTTTTCTGGCTGATTTGACGCGGAATACGGCATTGCCGGAAGAGCTCCGCACAGCCCTGTGCCGGGCTGAGTAAGTGCTTATCTGTCCTCATTTATACATTCCCGAACGATATGTTTTTCTTGTTTCCCTAAATCTCATCAGCCCTTTTCTTTTGCGGAATAAGCAGAACCTATAGGGACAAGAACAGCCCTTAAACGATTGGTCCTTGCTTTTGTCCCCGCTGTTGCCACAGCTTCCTCGCGCCTGCGTTGCTTCAAAAAAGCAGGGACCAAGGGGCTGCCCTGCCTATCACTGAGACAGGTTACCGGTCTCATTTTACGCCACTTGGTAACATTGAGCCATATGGTGATGCGGTAACGTTCGTGAAAGAATGGCTGGATCATGCCGGACAATCTGAAGACTGGAAAATATTGCAGGATGAAGCCCGCCAGATGAGCCTGTTTTGACAGCTAACACTCGTACTTTAGGTCATGGCTCTGCATCAGGTCGCTAAACGCTAGGAACTTTCGCTGCAGGCAGTAGGTCTGGGCCAAATCCATGATGATCTTGAAGTTATCTTTCACATGAGTGCCGACCATCTTTTTATTCAGTGCAAGCTGGTCGAGCAGTATCGTCTCTCGTTCTGGTAATTGCCGGTTGAGGGCGTAGAGGCCGTGAAGTTGTTCCAGATACTGCAGTTTTTTGAACTGATCTTCTTCGCTGTCTGTGAGAAGGGCGATGTTTTCATGCACGAGCCGTATAGCTTCGACATATTGCTTTTGAGCGATCAGCAGTTTGTAATAGAGCAGGCGGCTGATAACCGCCGTATCATGGTTTGGTTTGAAGTGTTGCTTGGAGAGAAGGTGGGCCCGTTTAACGCGCTCCGGTATTTTACCAAGACGGCCCGCATGATCATAGTATCGGTTCAAGGTTTTAAGACGGGTAATGGTGTTAGGGGCTTCTGAACCGTATAGATTGGTGCTGCCTGCCAGCATCTGTTCGCCATACTTTATCGCTCGCCGCCAATTTTTACGGGTTGCGGCCTTATCCGCTTTAACAGCGACCTTTCCAATCTTTTCTTCTGTCCAATTAGTCGGACCGGCAGAGACCTGGTTAGCCACGAAAAACCCGAATAAAAACAGGAACAGGAATGGTAGATTGCGTAATTTTCGTTTCACAGGTTTCGTCCCTAAGACAAATATTGTTAGGTGATTATCCATTATAACGGTTTTTACTGCGAAACAAAACCTGTGGATTTAGATCATGAGTTTAATGGAATGTTTGCCTCCTGCCAGAGCCAATGAGCTCATTTAAAGTCTTTGCATTAAAGATGACTTTGATCTAGCTGCAATGACATAGAGAATGAAGACAAGAGTAAAGTCCTCAAAGGCACAGGCGACTATAGTTATCAAAGGCCCAAGTCTCCCTCTGTTTCGATGTTCAGGATTGTTTTGTCTATGAGCTCAGTATTTATTGGCTCTCAAATGAGCAGGAATTTATTAACAGGCCAACTTTTATGGTTTCTAAAACCCTATACGAGTTTAACGACACAACCACACAAGTGAATGATACATGGCACTTTAAGGGCAATCTCTCGTTACGCTCAGCGCAGCAATGGAATTTGTTAACATTAACATTTCTAGCTGACATCGGATTTGCCAAGAAATGGTATCTGAACTCTTGTTCGTGTATTTAAAAAGTAACCATTTCAGTCAAATTTATTCGCGGAAACGTACAAAAATGTTTCTCGTAACCACCTGTTAGCTTGATCTTTGTCGGCGCTTTTGTGCCAATATAAATACAACCCTATGTTAGGCGTAACAAAGGGTAGTTCGACAGCTTTTAGGTCGAAACTCTCTGCTAGTGTACGAGACGAAGTTAAAGCTAGGTTTGTGGTACGCACGATGAATGGGGCGATCATTGCATGCTGTAGGCGGACTTGTATCAGCCGTTTTTTTCCGATCTTATTAAGGGCCATATCGATGTGACCAATGCCGCTGGGGCGACTGGAAATATTAATATGACCTAGCGACAGATATTGTTCCAAGGTCAAATCGTTATCTACTTGTGGGTGATCAGGCCGTACTAAGCAAACATCTTCGCTGTGTGCCAGTGGTATATGGCATAAATCCGGTACATTTGGAAGAAGGACATCTATGCAAAAATCTACTCTGCCAGCGGCTAACGCTTGAGCGATTTCTGCGCGTGGAATTTGGTAACTGCTGATGCGGACATTTGGGGCTGTTTGTCGTAGTTTTTTGAGTAATCGAGGTAGCATTAAGACACCCATAAGGTCGCCCATGCTAAAACGGTATTCCTTTGTGGCTTCTTTCGGGATAAATTTATCGCTTTCCTCTACGCTGCTAGTTAATAATTGCAAGGCTCCTTGCACTTGAACAATTATATTTTCCGTCATTGGTGTGGGGAGCATGCCATGGGGTGTACGGACAAATAATTGATCATTAAGGGTTTGGCGTAGGCGCTTGAGTGCGTTGCTTACGGCAGGCTGGGTAATATGTAAAGTTTCAGCTGCGCGAGTAAGATTGCGTTCTCTATAAATAGCGTCCAAAACGATGAACAAGTTTAAATCTACTTGGTTCAAATGCATAAGCAGAAGTCCCCATAATTATGACGAATAAACATCACTATTGTGAATGATGCGGCATTATCATAATAAATTTGAATAATGTCAACGCTTATTTATACTGTTATTTATGCAACGTTATATGCACACACATAACAGGAGAAAGTGATGAATTTTGAATTTAGCCCTACAGCTCAAGAATGGATCGAGCGACTTGAAAATTTCATGGACCAATATATTTATCCGATAGAGCAAGAATATGTTGATACGCTCAAGCGCGCGGAAAACCCCTGGGCCACACCATTGATGATGCAGGAATTAAAAGAGCATGCAAAATCCGAAGGTCTATGGAATTTGTTTTTGCCTAAAGAACACGGGGAAAATAGCTCTGGCCTGAGTAATTTGGAATATGCGCCACTATGTGAAATCATGGGGCGGGTTACATGGAGTGGTGAAGTCTTTAATTGTAGTGCGCCTGACACTGGTAATATGGAAGTGCTGGCCAAATACGGCAGCCAGTCACAACAAAAACGCTGGCTGCAACCCCTGCTTAATGGAGATATTCGTTCAGCCTTCGCCATGACCGAACCTGCGGTTGCCTCTTCGGATGCCACTAATATCGAGACGTCCATCGTAAAAGACGGCAATGATTTTGTAATCAATGGGCGTAAGTGGTTTATTAGCGGAGCAATGAATACGAATTGTAAAGTGCTTATTGTGATGGGAAAAACTGATCCCCTCGCTGATCGGCACCGGCAGCAGTCACAGATATTAGTGCCTATCGATACGTCAGGCGTGAATATTATCCGTCCGTTATCGGTCCTCGGTTATAGGGAAGAACCTTTTGGCCATGCGGAGATTTTATTTGATAATGTGCGTGTACCGGTAGAGAATTTGATTTTGGGAGAGGGGCGGGGTTTTGAAATTGCGCAAGGCCGCCTCGGACCTGGACGAATTCACCATTGCATGCGCCTGATTGGGTGTGCCCAGCGTGCGCTGGAAATGGCTTGCGAGCGGGTAGAGCAGCGCATTGCTTTCGGTAAACCGCTCGGTAATCAGCAATCAGTGCGGGAAGATATTGCCCGCAGTTTCTGTGAAATTGAACAAGCGCGTTTATTAACGCTCAGGGCAGCCGACAAGATGGATCGCTATGGCAACAAGGAAGCCCGTAATCTGATATCTGCGATCAAAATTATTGCCCCAACCATGGCTTTTAAGGTGATTGACCGCGCGATCCAGATGCATGGTGCCGGTGGGCTCAGCGATGATTTTATCTTGGCCAGTATTTTCACCTATGCTCGTACAGTACGGTTGGCCGATGGCCCGGATCAGGTGCACATGATGCAGTTAGGCCGCAATCTGATTAGAGATTTTTCTGCTAAAAGAAACCTTGCGGCCAGTGGTGATAGCTCATGACCGATACTATTGAGATGCTGGATGAAATTAAGCTGGGCACCTATCTTGAAAAATCCATGGCCGGTTTCAAAGGCCCGTTCACGGCGCGAAAATTTAAGGATGGACAATCCAACCCTACCTTTAGCATTGAAGCTGCGTCGGGACATTATGTTCTGCGTCGGCAGCCACCAGGTAAATTACTAAAGTTGGCTCATGCGGTTGATCGCGAATTTCGCGTACTTACAGCCTTGCAACAAACCGATGTTCCCGTAGCTCAGGTTTACCACTTGTGTCAGGACCCTGACATTATTGGAAGCTGGTTTTATCTTATGGAATATATCCCCGGCCGAGTTTATTGGAATGCCGCTTTACCAGAACTGACAGATAATGCCTGCCGCCATGCATTGTACTCGGAAATCATCCGCACTCTGGTTGCGATACACTCTGTTGATATAGAGGCAGTGGGCTTGAGCGACTATGGCAGACCAAGCCATTATTTTGAAAGGCAACTTGCCCGTTGGACACAGCAATACCGGGCATCAGAAACACAAACCATTGCGGCGATGGATATCCTGATTGATTGGTTGGCGCTGCATTTGCCCACCGACGACGGGCGGCTGGTTTTGGTGCATGGAGACTATAATTTGGACAACCTTATGTTTCACCCTGCCGAGCCTCGTATTCTGGCGGTTCTTGATTGGGAGTTGTCTACTCTGGGGCACCCTTTTGCCGACCTGGCCTACTTGTGCATGCGTATGAGGTTGTCTGATATTTTCAACGGGACAGCCGGAATGGACCGTACAGCACTTGGTATTCCCCATGAGAAAGACATAATTGAAGCTTATTGTCAGCAAATGGGGGTGGGCAAGATTGCTGGTTGGCCCTTTTACCTCGCCTTCGCCTTTTTCCGGCTCGGGGCCATTGCCCAGGGTGTCGCAAAACGCGCAATATTGGGCAATGCCTCACACAAACAAGCTGCCAGAGCTGGTGAGCAAGTTGAAATGCTGGCGAGCTTGGCTTTGACGGTAATTGACAATGAACAGGAGCTCTCCTGATGAAGGCGGTTATTTGTGAAAAATTCGCTCCCTTACAGGACCTGGTTTACACTGATGTGCCAGAACCGATTGCCGGGCCGGGTGAAGTCGTTATCGACATTCATGCCAGCGGTGTGAACTTTCCCGATGGGCTGGTTGTACAGGGGCTATATCAAATCAAACCATCATTGCCGTTTATTCCCGGTACCGAGGTTGCCGGGCGGATAAGCGCATTAGGTGAAGGGGTTACTGACTTCAATGTTGGGGACCGGGTAATCGGTTCCTGCGGTGTTGGCGGATATGCTGAAAAAGTTGTCTGCGCTGCCGTACATACATTGCCAATCCCTAATGAGCTCTCATACGAGGAAGCAGCCTCACTGATTACAGCGCACGCGACTGCTCAATATGCGTTAAAACAGCGAGGTCAATTACGTGCAGGAGAAACTCTGGTGGTTCTGGGGGCCGCTGGTGGTACTGGCCTTGCCGCTGTCCAAATTGGCAAAACAATGGGCGCGACAGTAATCGCTGTATGTTCCACTCAGGAGAAACTGGACCTTGCACAGGCCAATGGCGCGGACATTCTGATTAATTATAACATACAGGACCTGAAAACCACCTTGAAAGAGATCACTCAGGGCCAAGGGGTCGATGTTGTCTATGATGCCGTTGGCGGTGATGCATTTTATGCTTGTGCCCGGTGTATGGCATGGGGCGGCCGACTATTAGTTATAGGTTTCGCTTCTGGGTGTATTCCTCAATTTCCTGTCAACCTTGCCTTGGTGAAGGGGTATTCTGTCGTTGGGGTATTTTATGGCGCTTTTGCAAGCCGTCTGCCGGATGAATGCGCCAACAACCTCACTGAATTAATGAACTGGTATCAACAAGGCAAAATTAAGGTGGTGATCGATGAGATATTTCCACTGTCTGAAGCAGCGAATGCGCTGGAGAAAGTGATGCAACGTCAAGTTAAAGGCAAGGTCGTATTAAAGCCTCAAGAACACTTATTGGAGTAGAAAATGACAACAAAATTATTTGATTTAAAGGGAAAGGTTGTTCTCGTTACTGGTTCCAGTCGCGGCATTGGTGCGGCGGCTGCCAAATTGCTGGCAGAGCAAGGCGCCCATGTAATTGTTTCTAGCCGCAAACTTGAAGGTTGTAAAAATGTGGTAGATATTATTCATGAAAATGGAGGTAGTGCCGAAGCTATAGCTTGCCACATTGGTGAACTCGAAGATGTAGCTAAAATCTTTTCGACTATCCGCAAGAAGTTCGGAAAACTTGATATTCTGGTGAATAACGCTGCGACCAACCCTTTCCTTGGTCATGTACTTGATATCGATTTGAAGGCCTACCAAAAAACCGTAGACGTCAACCTGCGGGGTTATTTTTTTATGTCCGTCGAGGCTGGCAAACTGATGCGGGAGAACGACGGTGGGGTCATCATCAATGTCGCTTCCATTAACGCCGTTCATCCAGTGGAGCAACAGGGGATTTATTCCATCACCAAGGCCGCAGTGGTTAATATGACCAAGGTATTTGCAAAGGAATGTGCGCAATACAATATTCGTTGTAACGCCTTACTGCCGGGCATGACTAAAACGCACTTTACCGAGGCATTTTTTGTCGACGAAAACATCTATAATACTGCTGTGGAAGGTATTCCATTGAAACGTCACGCTGAACCAGAAGAGATGGCAGGGGCTGTGCTGTATCTGGCTTCCAATGCCAGCTCATATACTAACGGTGCCTGTCTCGTTGTCGACGGTGGGTTAACAATTTAAAAAGAGAGTTTAATATGACTGACCTTACAAGTGCGCTTGACGATCTTGTTAACACGACCCTACCATCGTCAGAGTGGAAATTAATTGATCAAAAACGTATTGATCTATTCGCAACTGCAACCGAAGACATGCAATGGATACATGTGGATGTCACTCGAGCCAAGCGTGAAATGCCTAATGGTATGACTATCGCACACGGTTTTTTGAGCCTGTCATTAGCTGCGGGAATTAAACCCGCCGGTTTTGAGTTACCGGGAGTGGCCAAGTCGCTGAACTATGGTTTCAATAAAATTCGTTTTCTTGATGTTATCTCCTCAGGTAGTCGTGTTCGCATCCACGCACAACTTAAAGAATGGAAACCAAGGCATAACAATTTTTTGTTGATTTGGGAAATTACTGTTGAACAGGAAAATAGTGATACACCTGCTGTCGTAGCAGAAGCATTGCAGTTACTAGAGCCGGAGGAATAAACAATGAATAAAAGCAGGGAAAACTGGCTGGGAAAAGTTGCAGTAGTAACCGGGGGAGGTAGTGGTTTAGGTCGGGAATTAGCCCTATGTTGTGCTCGGAAAGGCATGCATGTCGTGCTTGCAGATATGAATGAAGCCGGAATGGGAGAAACTGTTACAAGGATACAAGCTCTGGCCCCCACTGTTCGTACACTGATCAGGACAGTGGACGTGTCCAGCTTGGAACAGATGCAAAATTTAGCTACAACAACAATGGAGGAATTTGGCGGCGTACATCTATTGTTTAATAATGCTGGTGTCGGCGTTAAGGCGGCCCCTATCTGGGAATACACGTTGGATGACTGGCAATGGGTTACAAACATAAATATCTACGGTGTTGCCTGGGGGGTCAAAGCCTTTGTTCCAATTATGTTGGAGCAGAATGATGGCCACATTGTTAATACGGCTTCTGCTGCGGGTTGGTTGAATGGTCCGGCCAGTGGTGTGTACAATGTTAGTAAGTGCGGTGTTGTTGCCTTATCAGAAAGTTTATTAATGGATCTGCGTGATGCACAGACCACGATAGGTGTATCGGTATTATGCCCAGCCTTTTTTGCGTCGGCAATTGCAGATTGTGAAGCCAACCGACCAGATGACCTTTCCAATACCGCCCCTGATACTAGTATTGGCAGACAGCGTAGTGAGGAGGTCAAATTTGCTATGACTAGGGGGCGAAAATCTGCCGCCGACATTGCGGCAATTACATTTGCTGGGATTGAGGCAGAGCAATTTTATATATTCCCACATTCCAAAATAAAATCTCTAATCTTGGGTCGGGCCGAAGCACTACAACGTGATGAAGCTTTTAATACACTGGAGGGCCGAGGCTCGTAGAGGTTCTGTCCAAAAGTCGGACAGATAGCTGATGTACGGGGGCTGTCACATTAACTTCTTTTAGCCAATAAAATCAAAAATGTTCTCATTCTACATTGTTATTTTTCAATGACTTAAGAGGCTTCAATTTCTTCCAA
>NVTV01000026.1 GCA_002401695.1 Alphaproteobacteria bacterium | reverse complement strand
GACCTGAGCTTATCTGTGACGATAGCCATCGGTCGTCCATAGCGCTTTATGAGAGATTTCAACACTTTCAGCGCGGCTTTCTTGTCACGTCGTTTTGTTACAACAACGTCAAGGACTTCACCTTCATGGTCGACTGCGCGCCAAAGATAATGCGTTTTGCCTCCGATTTTGACGAAGACTTCATCAATGTGCCACCGCCAAGTTGAATATTGCTTAGGATAAGATGTGCGTTTCTTTCTGATTTTGGCTGCAAGGGCGGGACCAAACCTATTCCACCACAATCTGACCGTTTCATGGGTGATATCCATTCCTCGCTCAAAGAGCAAGTCTTCTACTTGCCGAAGCGATAATGGATATTTGAGATAAAGAAGCAAAGCCAACTGAATAATCGCGGGATTATGTTTGTAATATTTAAATGAAATGTTCATTGAACCAAAATAACTAATTAGAAATTCGGTGCAACAAGTTCCTTTGACAGAGCCCTGCTTGATTATATCTGGATGGAAACGGTGGCGGTGATTTGATATTTTTTTCATGGAAATTACATATCATAGAGTTTGGAAAAAGTTAACGTGACAATCCCAAAGAGCGGAATAAAATTATAAAAATAACTTAAAGGAGGTCGTGAGTAGCCGTTTATATTGAGCTTTTTTAATAATGGAAAGTGGTTCTCTAAAGTCCTGAATTTACCTTTTTATAAATTCTCCTATTGCTTGAAAAACCTTGTCTGGCTGGTCTATGTAGGATGCATGTCCGCATTCGGAAATTTGTTCAAAGCGAACATGTCGCGTAGGTAGATATGCGACAAGATCTTTTGAGTCTTCTATTGGTGTTACCGGGTCATCTTCTCCACCAATCACAAGTACAGGGCAGGTGATTTTTGATAATTGTTCACGATAGTCAAACGTATCCAATTGGAGTTGAGTATTATGAAAGTGGAAAAGAATTTCGCGCCGTAGTTTTACTCTGGAAATTTCATTGGGATCACGGACGTGTTGGCTTGTATATGGGATACATTTTTTTAGATAGTTCATTCCCGATTGCGGGGTGATATTTTCCCAGTATTCCCGGGCGGCTTCCATGACTTCTGAGCCACCAAGACGTTTAAATACATTGTATTTTCGTTGTCGATTAATCTTCGGACTGGTATTCATCAGGATCAACTTACTGGCATGATCTGGATAGGAAACTGCATAAGCTTGCGCCACGTAACCACCAAATGAATGCCCAAGAATGCAGGGTTTTTCAATTCCTAATTTTTTGCAAAATACTGGGATGTCATCTGCCCACTTTTGCAGACTCCATTCTCGCGGGTCTGTTTTTTTACTTCTGCCGTGTCCCCTTTGATCAAGATAAATGATTTGAGCTATATCAGTTAACCTGTTGAAATGTGGACGGAAAACAGAATGGTCCCAGCCAGGTCCACCGTGAAGTAAAATTAATGTAGGTTTCTTTTTCATTGAGGCATCATTGGGTGTTAATAAGGACCCTTCAATGTCAAAAAAAAGATGTGTTCCATTCACCTCGATATACATATGTGTTCCTCATTCTATTTTTTATTCAAGACAAAAATATTTTCTTAGTGATTGATTATTGCATGTGGTTAAGATAATGTATATATCTTAACATTGTCAAGATTGCATAAATGTACTCTGAAAAATATTAGTTTCCACTGTTTTTAAATTAAGGAATATATGCCTGTGAAGTATAAATGTTTTGAAGTAGAAAAAAAACACGGTATTGCACATCTGCAAATGTCAAGGCCTGAAAAAGCCAATAGCATGAACAGTGATTTCTGGATGGAATTGCCGACCATCATTAGAGAATTGGATGCTGCTGGTGATGTGCGGGTGTGTATTCTTTCAGGTCAGGGCAAAAATTTTTCCGGTGGCATGGATTTATCGTTTTTTGCGCAGCCTGTTTTTGCCAATTTGGGGGAAGCACGTAAACGTGAATTCGTTACTAACATAATTAAGGGATTGCAAAATGCTTTTGATGCTTTTGATAACGCCCGTTTTCCTATAATCGCTGCTGTGCAGGGCTCTTGTATAGGGGGTGCGCTTGATATGATTGCCGCATGTGATCTTCGTTATTGTAGCAGTGATGCACGCTTTTCTATCGAAGAGATTAATATTGGCATGATGGCTGATCTTGGGTCACTACAACGGCTGCCATTGATTATGCCGGAAGCAGTCGTAAGGGAGATTTCCTATACCGGTGACCTACTAGATGCTGTGCGTGCACAAGAGCTTAATCTGGTCAATAATGTATATGCAAGTCATGTGGAAATGATGGATGCTGTACAGGTAATAGCAGAGAAAATTGCGTCAAAACCACCAATGGCAATCTCTTCGAGCAAGAAAGCTTTCAATCATTCTCGAAACCATGGTCTTGTCGATAGTCTTGCTCATGTGCAGCTTTTACAGGCAGCATTTTTTGAGCCAAAAGATGTCATGATCGCCATGCAGGCCAGAGTGAATAAAGAGGTTGCAGAATTTGAAGATGTTTACCCGCTGGAAATATGATGTTAGCCATTGAAGATAAATGAAAGATTTTGATGCTATTGTTATTGGAGCGGGAAATGGTGGACTGACGGCTGCGGCAACACTTCAACGTGGGGGACTTAAAACTTTACTGCTGGAAAGGCATAACATCCCCGGTGGATGTGCGACTTCTTTTGTGCGGGGGCCTTATGAGTTTGAGGTAGCCTTGCATCAATTGAGTGGCATGGGGACACCTGATAAGCCATTTATACTGCGAAAATTATTTGCAGACCTTGGGATTATGGACAAAGTGGATTTTGTCGAGGAGCCGGAACTTTATCGCATGATCATACCGGGCATCATTGACATTACCTTGCCCGCGAGTGTGGTTGGTGTTGCTCGGACGCTCAAGCAATATTTCCCAAAAGAATCCCGTGCGATTGATGATTTTCTGGAACTCTGTAAGTTTGTTACGCTTGAATCTATTATGGTATTGCCAAGAGCGCGTAAAGCGGTAGATAAAGAGATGTTACGCCATCAGGGCAAAAATTTCGCTAAATATGGCCTGAAACCTGCGCAGCAAGTTTTTGATGAATTTTTTGATGATGAGATGATTAAGGCGGTCTTGGGGGCTTACTGGGGTTATCTAGGGCTACCATTAAGGGAATTGTCATTCGCAGATATGGGGGCTCTTTTCTATGCATATGCTGAATTCAAGCCATATCATGTTATAGGGGGCTCGCAGGCGCTTTCTAATGCTCTTCTGGATTCATTTCTGGAGGCCGGAGGTGAAATGCGCTTTAATTGTGCTGTAGATAAAATACTCACCGAAAGTAGTGCCGTTCGGGCCGTAAGGACGGAACAGGGGGATGAAATAACTTGCCATACAATTGTTTCTAATGCCAGTTCCCTTCATACTTACAATGAATTGCTTGATGTAAGTAATCGCGTAGAATTAGTGCGGGAAGATTTCAAGTCACGACGACTGGGGGTGTCGGCATTTGTTATCTATCTGGGTCTCGATTGTACACCAGAACAGTTAGGCGTCACGGCGGCGACAAATTTTATTGTGTTGACCCCTGATGATGAGGCTGTGTTCAGGCGGGCTGAAACGCTTGATGAACCGCTTGGATGTGGTTTTACCTGTTATAATGTTGATGACCCGTCTTTTGCGCCAGAGGGGAAAAGCATCGCATCACTTATATGCATCCAATATGGTGATGTATGGAAAAATGTGGCACCGGATGATTACGTCAACACAAAATATGCTTTCGCGGAAAAACTACTGGACCTCGCCGAAACAGTTTTTCCAAATATCAGAAGCTATATCGAAGAAGTTGAGATTGCCACGCCTCTGACCATGATGCGCTATCTGAATACGCCTGGCGGCGCGATATACGGATTTGACCAAAACCGTCTTGATTCTTCTCTTTTCAGAGAACGTTATAAGGAGATAGATGGTTTGTATTTGGCGGGAGCATGGTCTGGCATGGGTGGATTTCAACCGACGTATCAGGCTGGCGTAAGTGTGGCTAATTCAATCATTCGAACCCAAATTTATCGGGATAAAGCCAATGTCTGATGATGTGTTGAGTGTTATTGAAGGGTATGATCAGGCGTTATTGGATAAAGCCAAGCTGGCTGCAAAAGGAACAGATTTTACAGAGCGCAAAGGCGAGGTGGCGGCAATCATTGGTCACTTGCACCCCAAACGGCTTAGTTTGAGGGTTATAAAGGTCATTGAAGAAACAGTTTCAACAAAAACGCTGCGTCTGGAAGCTGTGGGGGGTTATTTGCCACCGTTTCAGGCCGGTCAGTATATTAACTTATTTGTCAATATAGAAGGGGTCAATACGTCAAGGCCTTATGCTATTTCCTCGTCGCCATTTGAACGTAATTACTATGACGTCACGATCCGGCGTGTTATCGAAGGTTTTGTCAGTAATTATCTTCTTGATCAAGTTCATGCGGGAATGTGTTTGCAAAGCACGGGTCCGATGGGAACATTTTATTATAATCCAATTTTTCATGGGGATGATTTGATCTTTTTGGCTGGTGGCTCAGGTATTGCCCCCGCCATGAGTATTATTTTAGATATTATTCATCAAAAACGTCCTGTCAGGTTCCACCTAATTTATGGTTCTCGTAATATGGACGACATAATTTTTCATCGTGAATTGAAGCAATTGGAAGCAGAAAATGATTTTCTGACGGTGACCAGAGTTATTTCTGAACCGTCAATGAACTATTCTGGCAAAAAAGGTTTTGTTTCTACGGAACTTATATCAGAGCTGGTTGGCAGTCTTGATGATAAAATGTTCTATCTTTGTGGCCCTTCAAATATGTATGATTTCTGCCTCGTAGAGCTTAAAAATTCCGGGGTACCCAGCAGAAAAATACGCGTGGAAATGAATGGGGCTCCAAAATTGCCCGAACAGCTTGAAGGGTGGCCAGTGGGAGTTTTATCTAAAACTATTATAAATGTAACGGTGCGTGGTAAAGGCCGGTTTTCTGCTAAGGTGGGAGAACCGTTGATTAATTCTCTGGAACGAAATGGCTATTTTGTTGAAAATGCATGCCGTACTGGCGAATGTAGCCTGTGTCGGATTAAAGTGCTCTCGGGAAATGTTTTCAACGCACCTCAAGCGCGAATTCGTTTTTCGGATAGGCAATTCGGTTGGTGTCATGCCTGTTCAGCATACCCAGTTGAGGATATTGAAATCCTGATCTGAGGAAAGCTTACACGACCTTATGTTATTCAATGGATTGAATTTGATTGGCAAGTAGTTCTTTGATAAATACACGACGGTCAGTCGTAGGTATTTTAATAAGATTTTCTGTAATTAATGATGCCAATCCATGAACTAATCCCCAGATTCCAAGTGAATATATAGTGGCTTTATTCTCGTCCGTGCAAAGAGATTCACATGAAGAATGTAGAAGTTTATAGGCCTTAATCGCCTCAATTGTAAAAACATCTGATTCTGATGGAAATTCTCTACGGTGTCTCTTATGACCATTCGGATCTACTTGCGCAAACATCAAACGATAAATATCTGGATTGTTGAGAGCAAACTCAATATAGGCCACGCCTCGGGTAATAATAATATCAAGAGCCGTATCTTTGGAAGACTCGTTTTTTATCATATTGCCAGAAAGCTCTGCGAAACCGGATGCGCCTATTGCACGTAGTAAATCTTTTTTATTTTTAAAATGTGTGTATGGCGCACTTTGACTTACACCCGCTTTGGCTGCGACGGCGCGTAATGACAATCCATCGGTTCCTTTTTCTCGTAAAATCTCCCTGCCAGCGATAACAAGTGCGCGAGCAAGGTCTCCGTGATGGTATAATGATTTTGGAGTATTTTTAACAGGATTTTTTTTCTTGTTAGTTGCTTTTTTATTCATGTAACTATCATCTTTTAAAGTTTTTGAATTGTGCGGTTAAACTTTAAAATGAGTCAGAAGTTTTTCCAATTTTATTTATATTTTAACCAGATTTAACAGGGTTTTAGAAAAACATGTCATGTCAATAATATGCACTCTGTTTAATTAAAGTATAGTGATGTTTATATCATATGTACATGTCGTATCAAAAATAATAAACGTAGAAAAAATATATCTAAATACAATAATTTACATCATTTTAATATGATATCAGGGAAATATTCTTTCTTTTAAAGAGGATTATTTAGCATTTTACTTGACAAAAAATGAAACTGAATTCATATTTGCTAAATATAAAGATTTAAAAATAAACTAGGGAAGATAAAAAATGAAAAGGAAAGCTAATATGTGTCTCTATAAAGGTTTAATTGGAGCAGTTTCTGTTATTGCTATGCAGGTATCGGCTACTGCTGCAGAAGCAGAAAAAAATTCCAATGATAGTTTTATGCTGGAAGAAATTGTTGTGACGGCATTGAAGCGGAAGCAAAGTCTGATTGATGTTCCGGCTTCAGTTTCGGTCATTGACAGTGCGTTTCTGCAAGACAATAGTGTTTCCAGGATGGGTGACATGATGAACGTCTTGCCAAATGTGACCATTAATGTGGGCACTGGTATTCGGGGGACGCGTTTAACCATAAGGGGTATTTCTTCCAATACGGATAACCCGGGTATTCCCCAGTCGGTTGGTGTCTTTGTTGACGGGGTTTATATGGCCCGGCCGGTTACTATTAATAGCAACATTTTTGACATTGAACGGATCGAGTTGGTTCGTGGCCCGCAGGGCACGCTTTACGGCAAAAACACTATTGCCGGTGCGTTGAATTATGTCGGCCGTCTTCCTGGCAAAGAACTCGCTGTTGAGGCTATGGCTTCGTATGGTAACTATAATGCCGTTACTCTGGCTGGCGCAATTGATATTCCCGTTATCGAAGATAAATTTGCTGTTAGGCTTTCCGGTTCGTTTCAGGATCGCGATGGTTTTACGACCAACCTTGTAACAGGAGAGGATATTAATAGCATTAAAGAACATAGCTTCCGTATGGTCGCTGATTTTACACCATCAGAATTTGTGGAGTTTATTCTTCGTGCTGATTATGCAAAAACGGTGGCGAATTCTGGGGCGCCCGATATACTAGATAATGGCGGAAATTTTATTTTTGCTCCTTTTCCAGCACCTGTGGATGCATCACCCTTTGACCGGACGGTCTCTATCGATACCACTCCGCTAAATGACCGAAAAGTTTATGGTGGGTCTTTGGAAGTTAATGCAAATATGGGAGCAGGAACGTTAACATCAATCACTGCATATAGAGAATATTCCTGGGTTAATGTTAATGAAGCTGATTATACACCATTGAATATTGTATCATCTGGCATAGCAGAAGAATATAATTTCTTTTCTCAGGAACTGCGGTATGATGGTGTTGTCGGGGATGACGTTCACTATATTGTGGGGGCCTATTATTCTGTTGATAATATGGATGTTGTAGCTACCAACTTTATCGGGGGTGTTCTTACCGGAGCGCCGTTTGATATTCCGGTTGAAATTAATGCAAATGTTCAGAACAAAGGTTATTCGCTATTTGGTGAAGTGACTTATGACCTGTCAGATCGCTTGAGCGCAACCGCAGGCGTGCGTTATTCGGATGAAGATCAAACCGTTGTTCATAGGAGTGACTTTTTTCCTGGATTACAAACGGGACGCCCAGGCCGTACTTTCGTGCGTAGTGATAATGAACTGACGTATTCGGCCAATGCCCGTTATGAGGTGGATGAGAATATGTCAGTTTATGGAACATTTTCCCATGGCTTTAAGGCCGGTGGTTTTAATGTATTCCAGCTTTCATCTGTAGAGTTTCCCGAGGATGGGGGGCAGGAATTTAATCCGGAATTTGTCGATAATTTTGAGTTGGGTATGAAAAGCTTTTTGTTGGACAGAAGAGTGCGGCTCAATGCTTCCGTCTTTTATTTGAACTATAAAGATTTGCAGGTACAGCAGTTGATTAATAACGGGACATTGTTCACGACATCAAATGCAGCCAAGGCCACATCAAAAGGTCTGGAACTAGAGCTTCAGGCACTATTGGCGGAAGGTCTGACATTCAATGGTTCTTATGGGTATCAGGATGCAACCTATAAGGATTTCCAGAATGCGAACACCGCAGGAGATGATTTCTCCGGCAACAGATTAATTCAGGCCCCCAAGCATACTCTTTATGGGTCCTTAAAGTATGAAACAGAAATAGTTGAGGGTTATAAGATTTCGGGCAGCGTTGGGGTGTCTCATCGTTCCTCAATATTCTTTTCTCCGGTGAATGATGATGTGCGTGCTGATGGATCAAATACATTGGTTAATGCCCGTGTGGCATTATCAGATGGAGATGATCTCTGGTCTCTGGCCTTCTTTGTAAGGAATTTAGGCAATAAGACGTATCCGGTCAGTATTTTTAATGGATTTGTTTTTATAGGCCAGAGACTTATTGGCTTGGGAGCACCTGAAACATATGGTGCGGAAGTACGGTTGAAATTCTAGATTGGAAAATTAACTTGATAAAATGCAGCACTGGGGGAGAAATATTTTCCTCTGGTGCTTCTTTTTGCAATGCATGGAAGGTGTTATCCTAGTGCGTATATTATTCATATCGTGTTTTCTGCTGCTTCTGGTTTTTGCCAGTGTTTCAATTCCATATATAACAGGCTCTATAGCAACAATTCTGTTCTTCTTTACAGGATATGAAGAATTTCTGGCGGCACTGCCTAAACGCATATTTTCCCAATTGGATGTATTTGCCTTGATGGCCATGCCTCTGTTTATTTTAGTGGGTGAGTTGATGAACAGGGGCGGTGTGACAGATGCTTTAATCCGTTTTTCCCAATTATTGGTCGGGCGTTTCAAGGGGGGGCTTGGCCATACAAATGTTATGACATCCGTTTTCTTTGCGGGTATTTCCGGCGCGGCCATGGCGGATGCTGCTGCCTTGAGCAATACACTAGTACCCGCCATGCGGAAACAGGGCTATACATCGATCTATGCGGCGGCGATTACTGCGGCATCAGCCATTATTGGTCCCATTATTCCGCCTAGTATTATTTTGATTTTTTACGGAGCGGTTATGGGTGTTGATGTCTCAGCATTATTTGTTGCGGGGATAATACCGGGATTGCTTCTGGCGATATTACTTATGGCAGCAAATGCTTTTGCGGCGGTCCGTTATGACCATCCGGGGGGAAAGAAAGAAGACACACCGTCCTTTCTTCCAACAATAAGACGCTCTTTTCCTTCTTTGATGATACCTGTTATTATTATGGCAGGTATCATGTTTGGCTGGATGACCCCAACGGAAGCGGCGGCTGTCGCAGTATTCGCCGCATTGCTGATCAGTTATCTGTATGGTCAGGCCAACTTGACCATGATTGGAGAAAGTCTAAAGAAAACGATCTCCATATCAGGCACGATTTTTTTGATGATCGCTGCTGCATCCTGCATCAGTTTTATCGCCACATTGACTATGGTGCCTCAAATACTTTCTGATTTTGTTATTTCTATCGGGGTGAGTGGAAATAAGTTTCTGCTGCTTTTGATGGTCCTTTTCCTCGTTATGGGAATGGTGGCTGAAACGCAAATTGCACTTGTTCTGGTGGCGCCGCTTTTGGTGCCGATTGCAATCGCGCAGGGTGCTGACCCTGTGCACATGGGGATTATAGTTTGTCTGAATTTATCAATGGGATTGATTTCTCCTCCCCTGGGCGGTGTATTGCTCGTAACGTCTACTGTGGCAAAGGTAAACTACTGGTCACTTGTCAGGTCTGTACTGCCTTTCTTTTTATTGGAGGTGGCGTTACTGGTTATTTTGATATTATTTCCGGAATTGACCCTGTCATTGCCGCGGTCACTTGATTTGTTGTAAGGAAAAAAGATGGTGGTTTACCGGGTTACAGTTGTAATGATTTTGTTTGTCGTCTGGGGCATTGCCTCTGTTATGGCGGCGGAGAAGCGGGAGGAAATCCTGATTTCAACGTCTGGAAACATGGATATTTCCAAAAATGGTGGGCATGTCTGGATTAAGGCTTTCATGGAAAGTTTAAAGGCTTCAGAGATTGCTGTAAATTTTTATCCGGGCAGCTCTTTAGGTAAGGATAATGCCCGAACTGACCTTGTTCAGCTTGGTATTGTGCAGGTAAATATGACCGGACCACAGGAAATAAATCCTTATAGTTCAGTATTTTACCAACTTAAAATGCCATTCCTTTTTGACAGTGACACCCATTTTCGCAAGTTCTGGGAAAAGACGGATTTTATCAAACATGTAAATGAAGAATTGAAGGACAGGAATATGCGGGTTGTGGGTTATGCTTCCCTTGGAGGCATGACCGGATTGTTTAACACAAGTCACGGAATAACTAAAATCGAGGACCTCACTGGCTTGAGATTACGTGCCCTAGACTCAATACAACTGGCGATCATTAATAGCTGGGGCTTGCAGGGGACGCAAGTTGCTTGGGAGGAAGTGGCCCAGGCACTGGAAACAGGGGTTGTCGATGGCTATATTAATCCGCCATTAGTACCCATAATGTTCGGACATACTAACCAAATCAAGTATTTTACAGATATACGTCTGGGGGTATCTCAAAGGGTTATCGTCGTTGCCGCAGATTGGTATCAGAACTTGTCAAGGGCTAGAAAAGAAGCTGTCGATAAGGCTGTCGTGGCAGGCCAATTGGAGAACGCACGTTGGGAACGCATGATGCGAACAAAAGAGCATCGCATTCTGCAGGAGGCCGGAATAATGATTGTGCCGTTGACAAAAGAAGAAAGGCAATCCTTTGTTGATAAAACAAAAGCCTATTTTGCTCAAAATCAGCAATCAGTGGTTAACAATGAGGTGCGGGATTGGATAAAAGATACAAGATCAGGGGGTATGGATAAATGAACTTATGCCGGAAAATTGTTGTAATAAGCAGATATACGAATAAATATTGTGAATATGGAGCTGTCGCTTTTCTTGTGATGATGCTGTTGTTGGTGGCATTGCAGGTCGTGGCACGTTACGGATTTGATGAGCCGCCACAATGGACGGAAGAGGGGGCCAGATATTGTATGATATGGATGGGTTTGCTTGGGGCGACGGTTTCTTATTACAAAAGGGAAGACCCTGTTCTTTTTACACCCAGTGAGGAATTTTTGGTTAAATGGCGCGTCCCCATCAAGCTTGTGGAGTTTTTGGCGGTGGTGGTGTTTGTCTTGCCAATCATGTATTATGGTCCTTCTTTCGTTATGCGTCAGGCTGGCCGTATGACGGATACCCTTGGGATTGATGTTGGATATACCGTACTTATTATTCCCCTATTTTCTATTATTATTCTTGTACATGCCACGGCACGTCTTATCTCCACAGATAAGGATGAAGCCCATTATACCAAAGAATTTTATTGATCCAATGGCCAGATTGGCCTTAATATTTTTTGGTAGGGAATGGATTCGAAATCCATGTTAAGGGCACCAGGTGTCGCCACATAATATATATTTTTGCTTACCTCAGAAAATGCGGCCTGAAAATGGTTGGAGGATTTAACAATAAGTAATTTATATTCTTCGGGACGAATGCCGAATGCTGTGAAGCAGTCAGGCGACAGAACCTGAATACGTGAATCACTGACGATTATGTCAATATTACCCGAGCGCAGTGCGGCACATTTCCCTAAAGAAATTTCCCGTCGATCTTGACCATCACCAAAATACTGTTTTGCATCATCTCTGAGTTCTAAAACTTCAACGTCAAGATCTTGTGGTGTTCCAGAAAACCATGAGGCTTTACCGCCCAGCCTTATTTTTAATTTTGATCCCTTTCCAGCAGCATAAACAAGATCAACGACGCCGGGGTCCCAGAAAATTCCAATTGCCGTACGTCCAATATTTTTGAGGCGGGCTTGTTCTAACAAAAATGTGGAATCTGAGGACGCGCCGCCGCCTGCGTTGTCTGCTGTGTCAGCAATGATTACGGGGTATTTTTTTTCCTGATTTATTGCTTTAAAGGCAATGTCTATTGTGTCGAGGCTCTGTGTCGCATGGGACCGTATTTTGAGAAATTCATCTGCCACTGTTTTTGCATAATCTTCAGCCAATTGAGGATCATCATTGGTTACAACAAGGATCTTAACGCCGGCGTCTTTGGTGTCGCCCCAGGGAAAACTATGAATCAGGCTGCAATCCATTATCTGCCGGGAGGGATATCGTAATAAATATTGGTCAACAAATTCCCGCATGGGACTGGAGGTGGTCGGAAACGCACCAATGGATTTACAGTCTACGGATCTCATCACCGGCTTTAGTTCTCCGGTGGTCGCTTGATCAATAAGTTTGAATAGTTTTCTGGCGCTTATGGCGAAATCAGTATGGGGATATTCCTTGTATGCCAATAAAATAGTTGCGGCTTTCACCATCCTGTCCGAAAGATGAGCATGAGGATCAAGCAAACCTCCCACTGGGATATCGGGGCCAACCACTTGTCGTATTTTTTCCAGAAAATCACCTTCACAGTCGTCATAACCGTCTGCGATCATTGCACCATGCAGGTTTAACAGGATACAATCGACGGGTAAAGCGCTACGGAGTTGAGCCACAATTTCGTCTCTAAGAGTCTCATAAGTGTTTTTGGTTAATGGGCCAGCAGGTGTTGCATAGGCAAATGTGCCTCGAACGGCAGTAAACCCATTCTTTTGTGCCAGATTTAAGAACTCACTATGTCCATCATTCGCGATGGCGGGCCAGTTTATTGTCCCTGGACGTATCAAACAGTTTTTTTGAAAACTTTCTATTGTTGTGGGAAGTGGTGAGAAACTATTAGTTTCTGAACCAAAAGCTGCGATAAAGATTCGTTTGGATTTATTTTTCACGTGGCATTTGACCTGATAGCTAGATTGTTTATTATATAAATATAAATATAAATATGAAATCATGTTTATAATTATAAAGTAATATGGATAATGTCAATTGTGAAATGAAGAGTAATATCTTTCATATGAATATTTAAATATTTTTTGGTGGAATAAAACGATCAAAAATAGTTACTGTCTGATAATTTATTCCGCTATGATAATAAATAAATTAGTTGTTTCTGACTCATTGTGTAGAAGTTATTTTCGCAGTAAGGTGCGATGATGGTATAAAAGGAGGGATTGGTATTATTGTGGAAAATAAGCGATATGATAAATATTTAAAAAATAAGGCGGCTTTGCAAAAGGGGATAAAAAAAGGTGAGAGAACTCAAAATCGCATTAAAATAGCGACAGCAAAATTACTTAATGAGATGAGTTATAATGAATTACGAATTGTCGATATCTGCAAAGAGGCTAAGATTGCACCAGGTACTTTTTACATTTATTTCGAGAATAAAACTATTGTTGTGGTGCAGGTGCTGTCAGAATTTCTTGATATGTATTTTGAAAAAATATATCAGATTCGGAGCAATGATGCCTATGAATCCATATATTTTGCAAATAAGATATTTTTGGAAAATACCCGCGCTAATCCAGGGATCGTCCGCTGTTTATTTGGGATGCGGACTGAACATCCCGAATTTTCTAGAGTTCTCTGCGAGGCTAATACCAAGCTCTATAAAAAAATTTCCAGGAACGTATCATCACGAGATACAGGAATAAGTTATGAAATGGCTTATATTGCTGTTCATGCCATGGGATCAATGATGGATGAGGTCGTAAGCCGGATTGCTTTTGATGATACGCGGCATCTGAATGAGGTGTTAGAGGTTCTAGTAATGGATGATGAAGCCTACTGCGAATATCTTTCCAGGATTTGGTACCATACTCTTTATGGGAAGTTGCCAGACAAAATAAGGATGGACTTAACCCAAGAGGGACAAGACGCGACCATATAAAGTATATTCTTTAATATAAAGGGAAAGAAAAGCTTGATTTTTTTAAAAAAATGAATATGATTTCATAATTGTTTTTATAGATATTTTTTGAAGAATGATAGCTAGTAATTTCCAGGTGAGAAATTTATTACACTAATCGTTTTGAAAGGGTGACATATGTCGGTTGGGCTTATGGGAAGTGATGTAGTTAAAGTTGGGGTTGATGGGGCAATTGGCCAAATTGCCTTGGCCAGACCATCCAAACTTAATGCAATTAATCGTGATTTGGCTTTGGGCTTGCTGCGTGCTTTGAAGGGGCTGAATGAAGACCCTGAATGTAAGGTTATAGTACTTTATGGGGAGGGTAAGGCATTTTGTTCAGGTGATGACTTGCAAGAGTTGGGGCATGGTCCGGAAGTTTTTGATTTAATATCAGAAGCAGTTGGGGTCATACAAGATATCACAAGAGAAATTATGCTGAATGACAAGCCGGTCATTTGTGCTGTTCAGGGATGGGCTATTGGCGCGGGGTTTTCCTGGGTATTAAATGCAGACATTAGTATTTGTGCGGGTGACGCACGTGCATTTCTACCGGAAATTAAATATGGGGTATATGCCACCGGGGCTGCCACATTTTTGTTGTCTCATCGGGTCGGGAGTGCCAAGGCTTTGGAAATGATGGTCAGGAATAAAAAATACACTGCACAGGAACTGTATGATATGGGGCTTGTATCAGAGATTGTTGAGCCAGGACAGGTTTTAGAAACAGCATTTCAAATTGCTGAAGATATCCAGAAACACTCATCAAAGGCTTTAGAAAATATAAAGCATGGGGTTTTATTCTCTGTGCGGGATCAAATAGAAGCTGCTTTGAATTTTGAAGCCCAGAAGTGTGAGGATGCTATTCGTGAAGTATTGGGGTCTCAGGAAATAAAGTCTAAGACTGCAAAGTTTAAATGAAGCAAGATACGATATTCATCATTTAACAAAAATTAAATATGCAATTGGCGGACATTAAATAATTGATGGATGCAAGTATATATGGAATTAAGGTAATGAAAAAAGGTGCAGCTGTTATGGATAGCCCTCTTTTAAGTTGTAAAGGTCTACATAAGTCATTTCAAAGCGATGGCGTTGATGTGGATGTTATACGCGGTGTTGATCTTGAAGTTTCTGCTGGTGACTTTACGGTTCTTATGGGGTCGTCAGGGTCGGGGAAGTCTACCCTTTTGTATTTGATGAGCGGTTTGGAAGATGTGACGGGCGGAACCGTCATGTGTAATGGGTATGAAATTTCCAGTATGAAGGAAAAAGAGCTGGCTTTACTCAGGCGTGGTGAGATGGGGTTTGTGTTTCAGGCGTTCAATCTTATTCCTAACCTAACTTTACTTGAAAATATCATGGCGGCAGGTTTTTTGAGTGATACGCCTAAAGTTGATCTGGAAAGAAGGGCGCATGAGCTTCTTGACAGTCTGGGGCTTGGTGATTTGGCAAAACGCCTACCCTCACAGGTTTCCGGTGGAGAACAGCAACGGGCTGCAACGGCCCGCTCATTAGTGAATTCACCAAAAATATTATTTGCCGATGAGCCGACAGGGGCGTTGAATAGTGCATCCGGTAAGAAAGTTTTGGATTATTTTTCCAGACTGGCCAAAGAAGGGCAAACCATATTTATGGTTACGCATGATCTGAAGGGAGCATGCAGGGGCAACCGTGTCATTTATCTGAAAGATGGTCAGATTCATGGTGAATACCGCTTTGATGATCAAGCACTTTCCCTTGAAGAGCGTGAGAAACTGTTATTCTCCTGGTTGGTGAAGCAGGGGTGGTAGCAGGTATGACCGGGATTAAAAATGATGCGACATCATTTGGTGTGTTAAGCGGAATATTTCTTATCGCTACAAGAAATATTCGGCGTGATAAGCTGCGGAGTGGCTTGGTATTTCTGACCATTGCCTTGTCGACGATGATGTTTATGACAGCATTGGTCTCTTTGCAGGGATTTAGCAGGCCTATTGTCGATATGCTGACCCGTTCTAACGCCTCACATATTTTACTTAGATTTGATGCACGGATATATGATGCGGATGATGTAGTTGCCTGGTGGCGATCTCATGAGAATACTGAAAGTCTGACCCCTTTGTTACCAACTTTAATCACTTCAAGTCGCCCGGTTCATAATGGAAAACCATTGGGGTCTCATTTGATCCTCACGGAAAGACCACGGGTTGAGATGACACAGGATTTCCTCACGTTTCTTGCAGGGGAGGCAAAGTCCTATCCAGATCAGGGTGAGATTTGGTTGGCAAGTTCGACGGCACAATCCGCTAACCTGCATGTGGGAGATAGTCTTGAGTTATCCACGGCAAGCGGTGCCCGGCACTATAAGGTTAGCGGTATAGTCGTGGACCCGCATTATTCCAGCGGGTTTATTAGCCCCGAGCGTGCATGGTTAGGGCCGGATGAATTGGTTAATCTTGCCTCTTTCAGTGATTTGAATAATTATATCTTGGGGGTCCGGGTTAGGGATACCGATAAAATACAGAATATGTGGGGAGCCTTTAATAGCCATCTGGGCGGCGGTTTCAGTGGCGGTTATACCAGCTATGAAGCAACAATAAAATCTTATTCCTTTCTGGTTGATATGTTGGGGATTATGATTTTGGTATTCGGTATTATTTCACTTTTTGTGGCATTATTTATTATATCCTCGACCATTTCCGGTGAAATTATGGCCAATTATAGGACGTTTGGTGTCCTGAAATCTATGGGCTATACACCGCGAAATGTGGTGTCTCTTTTTCAGGTGCAGTTTATATTTTTAACTATATTAGCATTACCCTTTGGAGCCATGGGAAGTTATTTTGTCAGCCAAACGTTGCTAGGTATGATGTTGCGTTCCATTGGAACAGCATCAACGGAGTTGGAAATGTTTCAGCCGATCGTAATTTCCATTGTTGTATTAAGTTCACTGGTGGCGATGGTGTCTGGAATTTCCGGGAAAAAAGCCAGTTTGATCAAGCCCGCTACATCAATTCGCTTCGGTGCGCCGGAACCGAAATCGACAAAACGACTTGGGTTGCATATTCGTGCGGCCAACTATGTGCCCCTGCCAATCATATTGGGTATCAAGGATCTGATCGGGGGAAAACGCAGGGATCTATATGATCTGATAGGTATTTCCATAACGGCTTTTGTGTTTTTATTTAGCGTGAATGTCTTTAATTCCACGCTGAAGACCAGCGAGAATCTGCCCTTTTGGGGGCTTGATGGGGCGGATGTCAGCGTAAAGCGGGATGGTTCTGAATTATTTGGTATTCGCTATAAGACTTTAAAATTTTATTTGCTCGATCAACCGGAAGTCTTATCGGCGGGCGGGAATTCAAGTCTTCAGGCAACAATTCCATCGGGGCCATATGGTGTGACACGTAAGGTTTTCGGCAATATTGTTGATGGCAACCTTGACGATTTTGGCTATATCAACCTGAAAGGTCATAATCCTGCCCGGAAGGGTGAAATCAGTGTTGGATATAGTTTGGCACAAAAATATCAACTTGATTTGGGTAGTGACTTTACCTTGATAATCAAGGGCCGGTATCTCACCTTTAATGTTAGCGGAATTTTCCAGACATCAAGCAATTCAGGATATTGGTATAGGACAAAAATTGAGAGCTTGCATGAAGCTGACCCCTATTATGAACCGGTTGACCTGATTTTGACACTGGCTTCCGGAGTGGACAGGGCGCTTTTTATGGCTAATCTCGAATCAAGTCTCGGTTCGGCGGTCGATGTGGAACCGCGTGAAAAGGCCATTCAATCCCAGTTAAAGTCCATCACTTTGAGTATTGGAATGGTTTTAGCCTTCTTGTCTCTGGTGTTTCTTCTGGTTTCCTTTGTCAGTATTTTTAATTCCACAGTTATGGGCATAAATGAGTCCAAAAAACAGTTTGGTATCTATAAGGCTCTGGGGTTTGTAGATCACCAGCTTAGTATGATTATGATTTCCAAAAGTATTATTCTGTGTTTATTTGCCGTTGGTATTGGTTTTGGTCTTTATTTCTTATTGACCCAGCCGGCTATGAATTTTCTGGCACAGCAGATAGGTATGCCCGAGTATCCTATGGTTTTTGATGTCATGATGTCGCTTTTGGTTGTGCCGGTGCTTGTGATATTGAGCCTAATCAGCGTGTGGCTGCCATCCAGACGTATTGCCAGAATTAAGCCAAGAGAGTTGATTGTAGAATGACCAAGTTCATTATGAAAATAACCATATTGCTGGCATTGGCTATTCTGATGTCTCCTGAAGTGGGCTTTGCTGATGAAACTCAGCGTCTTGACAGGATGTTCAGAGACCATCTGACAAGAATTAAAGCGCCTGGATTTTCTGTTGCGGTCATAAAAGATGGCAAGCTCGTTCTCGCCAAAGGCTATGGCAAGCGGGTTATTAATCAGGATCAGGTAATGTCGAAAGATACTATTCTAAGTATCGGTTCCCTGACAAAATCTTTCACGGCAATGGCAATTCTGCAATTGCAGGAGAAGGGTCTGTTAAATGTTGATGATCCGGTGGTCAAATATTTGCCCTGGTTTCGCAGTAGCAATAAGGCGCGGAGTGATACCATCACCTTGCGTATGATGTTGAATAATGCCTCAGGCCTTTCTCCGCGTTTTTCAACATTGAGCCGAAATCTTTCTCGCCGTGCCGATGCCTTGGAAAAAGGTGTCCGCGCCATGAGTTCATATGAAATTAAAAGAAATCCCGGAGAATCTTTTGAATATTTAAATGAGGGGTGGAATACCCTTGGACTGATTGTTGAAAAAATTACAGGATTGTCCTGGGAAGACTATCTGGAAAAAAATATTCTCACTCCCCTCAGGATGTCAAACAGTAGTGCCAAACGATCTGTCGTGGAAGAATGGGATGCGGCAAAGGGGCATTATTCCGGCATCGCGCCTGTACCGGCATCGCTCATTCATATTCAGGGAAGCCTACCCGCAGGGTCAGGTTTCTTTTCAACGGTTGATGATTTGTCACATTATCTGATGGCACTTGTGAACGGAGGCGTGTTTCAGGGACAAAAGCTGTTAAAGCCGGAAAGCCTTGAGCAACTTTGGAAACCAACGGTCGCGGTGACCGGACTTTCTTATGAGATGGGGGGGACGGGGAAGGCCGGGCATTATGCCATGGGATGGTTTACCTTTGATCTGGATGGCGAGCATTATGTTGGCCACGGGGGAGAGGCCCGAACATCATCAAGTCAGGCATTGATTGACCCGCATCATAATACAGCCGTGGTAATATTGTATAATACTGGTGCTTTGGAACCTTATACAAATGAAAGCAGCCTCTATTTGACCCATAATGTTCTGCGTGTTCTTAAAGGCCTGTCGCTTTCGCAGTATGCCGTACCAAGAGAGGCCGATCCTCTCCTAAATAACTATCTGGCTAAAATGGACGGATTGGATCGTTATCATGGCATTTATCTTTCGGATTCCGGTAAACGCATGAAGCTTGAAACAGGGGGGTCTGAGGGGTTGCAAATGTTTTTACAGGAAGATATCTATCCCTCTGATTATGACGTGGATTTCATTAACAGCACATCATTTGTCATGCGCAATTTTGCAAATAACCAGCGTGGTTACTTTGCCTATAATGAGGATGGAACTGTTGCCTCTTTGATATGGGGAAGTGAGACGTTTCGCAAAAAACAAAAAATGGATGTGAAAAAATACCAGAAGCACCATTCTGATAATGCGGGGATTTCCTTTGTCCTGCCCCTGCGCTGGAGCGTCATCTGGCGGGATAATCACTTTGAAGCTTCGGTATCGGATACATCTGATCTGCATTTGGAAGGTAAAATAACAACATCTCTATATGAAGATTGGCTGAACCAAATGCAGACAGAGAATGGTTCTGGTGACATATATCCAATCAGTGAACTCAGGAATGGCTATATTTTTCGAGGAGGCATATTGTCCAATAAGGGAAAAAACACTAAACAAATTCTTCTCTATTCCACTACACAGAAATACAAATATTCTTTTATTCTGACTGTGCCCGCAGGGCAGTTGACGCACGAAATAATACAATCAATGAATCCTTTCCTGGAATCACTTGATTTGCGGTAGGCGATGATAAATTAAAGGAAATTTTATGATCAGATTATTACGATACTCTATGACCATTTTATTATTGTTGTTGCCGTTATTGTCAACCACAGTTGCTATCGGAAATGATCGCCTCTGGTCACAATATATTGAAACCTCTGATGGGACTAAATTGGCGGCTGACATTTTTCTTCCTGAGAATGTTTCCGGTGAAGCAAGCATACCGGCTCTTTTGTATTTTACCCGCTATTGGCGTAGTAAGGAATATGATCCAGACCGCCTTCCAGGGAATCCGGCAATCAATTTTTTTAATCACAATGGCTATGCGGTAATTTCTGTGGATGTTCGTGGCACTGGGGCCTCGTTTGGGAGCCGTTCGGGAGAATTCAGTCTTCAGGAAACAAAGGATTATGGTGATGTATTTGACTGGGTCGTGAAACAGCCCTGGTCAAATGGTAATATCGCTACATTTGGTATTTCATATGCGGGTAATACGGCTGAACATGCCAGCTTTATTCAACATCCGGCGTTGAAAGCTATAGTGCCACGTTTTACGGATTTTGACTGGTATGCCTCTCTACTTTTTCCGGGAGGGTTCAAGAATAAAATCATTTCAAGTAATTGGGGGGATATGGTTTGGGCTATGGATCTCAATAAATTTGGCGTGGGCAAGGGGGCGGGCACAAAAGAGTTTCCTGTTGTGCTTGGTGTTCGTCCAGTAGATGCTGACGGCGATAAGAAATTATTGGCCAAGGCTGTGGCACAGCATAAAAAAAATATAAATGTTGCGACGGCGCTGAAGTCAGTTGAATTTCGAGATGATTATAAAACAGCTGCAAATATTTTGGATAGCCTTGAGAAGGCTGTGACACCATTCCGGTTTAAATCTGACGCAGAAGTGGCATCGGTTCCCGCATTCCATTGGGCAGGATGGTCTGATGCGGGGACAGCCGCAGGCGTGTTATCCCGTTTTTCTTCTTTTAAGACGCCGGGACTGTTTATTATTGGACCCTGGAACCATGGCGCGAAGCAAGATACCAATCCGTTTAATTCAAAAGACACTGCAGTTCAACCAAGTATTGCGGTTCAATATCAACAGATATTAGCGTTTTTAGAACCTTATCTGTTGGGTAATACCACAGGCAAATCGGTTCAGCATGAACTCAGATATTTTACTATGGGGGAAGATGTCTGGAAAACGACAGATATTTGGCCGCCGATGGGTGTGAATAACCGGAGACTATATCTTGGGGATAATCATAGCCTTGTTGAAGAACAGTCACGTTTGGACAAGGGATCAGATTCATATAAAGTTAACTTTGAGGTGGGCTCAGGCTCAAGCACGCGCTGGTCTACCCAAATGGGGGGAACTGATGTTTATTACGGTGACAGGGCAGAAGCAGACAAAAATTTACTAACATATGCTTCTGCCCCTTTGGAAGAGGATATAGAGATTACGGGTGCCCCGATGGTGGATCTGTATCTATCGTCAACTCATGGGGATGGCGGTGTCATTGCATATCTGGAAATGATTTCGCCGGATGGTGTTGTTACCATGATTACCGAAGGTCAGTTGAGGTTTGTTAACAGAAAAATATCAGACGACCCCCCCCCTTATGTTGTTGCTGGGCCTTATCATACATTCATGCGTAAAGATGCCGAACTGATGCCTGTTGACAAGGTGGAGAGGGTAACTTTTGCAATGCTGCCAACTTCTATAAGAGTCCCTAAAGGTTTCTCTTTAAAATTGGCTCTGGCAGGGCATGATAAGGATACTTTCGTGAGAATACCACAGAATGGGCAGCCGATTTGGTCTGTACAGAGAAACGCCATCCATGCATCCTTTCTGTCGCTTCCCCTTATCTCTCAGAAAATCAATTAATCTCGTTAGGAGAAAACTAATGTCGGCTCAATTGGACAATGATCAGGGAATGGGAGTTTGGGGCGTTGTTTCCACCATTACGGGGTTTATAATTGGTGTATCTGTGTTTATCTTGCCGGGGCAACTCGTTGAGTTAGCTGGACCAGCGGTTGTATTATCCTATGTAATTGCCGGTAGTGTCGCCTTTTTAAGTTGCATTGTTGCGGCTCAGATTGGTGTTGTCCTTCCCACTGATGGGGGTTCTTTTGTTGCAATTTCGAAGCTTATATCACCATTTTTCGGAATTTTGACAATCTGGATTTTTCTTATTTCTGCAATCGTTGCAAATGCATTTATGGCATTTGGATTTGCAGATTATTTTCATAACTTTGTGCCTACGGCTGACCGGTCGACAGTAGCAGTTAGTGTGGTATTGGCTTTTGGGTTTCTGAATATTTTTGCGCGACAGGGTGTCGTACGCGTACAGGGTTTTATGGTTCTTCTTTTTTTAATGGCCCTGGTAATGTTTCTGCTGGCTAGTCAACCTTATATTGAAATGGATAGAATGATACCATTTGTGGCCCATGGGTATGGGTCAGTCTTTCTTGCGGCAACCAGCGCTTATTTTTCCTTTGCAGGATTTGTTCTTCTCCTTGAGTTGGGGGGTGAGGTTAAACGACCTGGCAAAACAATCCCCATGGGCCTCGCCATCAGTTTTGTGATCGTGTTATCCACATATATAGCTGTTTCCGTAACGATTGCAGGATCTTCACTGGATTTGACATCTGGTGAAACGCCGGTTCTGTCTTTGGCGAGACAAACGTTACCTGTTTGGATGTTAGATGCCTTTGTTATGGCGATACTCGCGGCTGCCGCCACATCCATCAACAGCCTGATAATGGCATATTCAAGGGATATCATGGTGGTGGCAAGGTCGGGTTTTTTACCAAAGAAGGTTGGCGTTATTTCCAAAACAACCCGTACTCCGGTGTCCGCAATTATTTTGCTTACGCTTCTGACGTGTTTGGCGATTATATTGGGCCATCGTGTTGAAGATTTTGTTGTTATGGCAGTGGTAGGACTTATGATTCAACAGATATTCCTTGCCATTTGTATGTGGCGTATCCCTAAGATGATGCAGGAACAATATGCCGCTGCTGCATTTCGACTTCCTGTATGGCTTATACGCCTTGTATCGGTGGTTCTGATAATTGTTTCTGTCGGCTTTATTGTCCTTCTTCTCATGGCAGAACTTTCCATAGTACTTTTATTAGGGGGGCTAATATTTTTGGGAGTGATATATTTTATTACAGTCTATGCCTGGAAGAAAAGTAAGGGAATTGATGTAATATCCCAGTTCCGTGATCAGGTTGATAAACTGGTAAAGGTCACCACGTGAATGGATGAATGTTATGAATGAAGACAGGGTGAATAGTTTACCGTTTCTGGAGCGGGTTACGGACTATGTAAATTATTATGCAGAAACTAATTCTAATGATGAAGCTCTTGTTAGTGGTGAAATTCGGTGGAGTTATAAAGAACTACAAAAGCAGGTCGATACAATTGCCAAGGCACTATTGGCTATGGGTATCAAAAAAGGTGACAGGGTAGCAACACTGTCGCCACCAAATCACCATTTTTGGGCAACCTTCTTGGCATCAGCGTCAATTGGCGCAATATGGCTGGGGTTAAACCCCCGATATAAGCTGGAGGAATATCAGTATGTTATTTCTGATGCGGGGCCTAAAGTTTTTTTTGCCTGTAATGTGATTGCTGATCGAAATTATGGATCAGATTTACAGGAAATTGTTAATCAAGGTAATGGTTTATCCCAACTTGTTTTTCTGGATGAAAATCTGTCGAAAATTAAATCTGATACATTGCAGGAATTTTGCCAGTTAGCGGA
Organism: Alphaproteobacteria bacterium; assembly: GCA_002401695.1. Taxonomy (GTDB): domain Bacteria; phylum Pseudomonadota; class Alphaproteobacteria; order Micavibrionales; family Micavibrionaceae; genus UBA1672. The sequence goes on along the minus strand of NVTV01000026.1, from coordinate 1,238 downwards.
TCAGGTTTCTGATGAATGTCTCGCCCATGCAAGGGATAAGGTTTTGTCAACTGATCCAGCACTGATCGTTTATACATCTGGCAGCACAGGAAATCCAAAGGGGGCTTTATTACCACATCGCGGGCTTGTGCGATGTAGTAGAAACCAACTTGGATATTATGATGTTTTTCCGGTACGGATGCAAAATTTTTTCCCGATAAATCACGTGGCCTGTGTTGGCGATGTATCTTGTTTTTGCCTGGTTACAGGGGGCACAATATTTTTCTTGGAGAATTTTGACCCTGCTCTTTCGATGGAACAGGTTGTTCGGGAGAAAATTACGTTATGGGGAGGTATTCCAACAACACTGCAAATGTGTCTGTCACTACCTAACTTTTCAGAATATGATTTAAGTTCTGTACAGCAGATAGGGTGGGGCGGTGCTGCGGCATCAGAGGATCTTATTGATAATTTATTGAAAATTTCACCGCGGCTCACAAGTTGCTACGGGTTAACGGAAACAGTTGGTTCAGTAACATATATTGATCCGACGAATGATAGGGAAATATTGAGAAACACCATAGGAAAACCTGTTCCTGAATATGATGTACGTCTTATTGATAACGCAGGAAATGATGTTAAAGACGCAGAGCTTGGTGAAATCCTTGTTAAGGGAGATTTTATTATGACAGGTTATTGGAACAGGCCAAAAGAAACGCAAGAAACGATTGATGAGTTAGGGTGGCTCCATACGGGGGATATTGGAATATGGTTGCCAGATGGCAATCTGAAATTACTAGGCAGAATGGGAGAAATGTTCAAGTCTGGCGGCTACAATATATATCCCCGAGAGATAGAGCAGGTTCTGGAAGTATTTCCTGGAGTTGAAATGGCAGCTGTTATAGGTGTTTCTGATGAACTTTATGGTGAAATCGGTATTGCCTACATACAAATGCAATCTGGACAAAATCTGAAAGTCAAAGATATTATACAGTATTGCAAAGAATTACTTGCCAATTACAAAATTCCCAAACAAATATTTATTACAAAACAATTACCTTTGTTGCCAGTTGGGAAAATTGACAAGGTAAAATTAAAATCTGATTATATTTCTTCTCGATTATAAGACGAACTAGTTTTAGTTTAGGGACTTTATCGGTTTTGTCAAAGGAAACTGAAGTTGGTCAAAAAGGTATTTAATTGCAAATATGCTATGCCACGAATGTACGCCATTCAGTCATAGATTCTGAACGAAATTC
>NVTV01000025.1 GCA_002401695.1 Alphaproteobacteria bacterium | reverse complement strand
ACGGAGAACGGCACCTCGTAAACAGACAGACATTTAAGAAATTTCGTTCAGAATCTATGACTGAATGGCGTACTTTCGTGGCATAAGTATGTGTAATTCTATACTTCCTTGACTAGTTTCAGTTTACTTTGACAGTGCCATGTCGCTGGCACGACGATCAAACCTGCTGTCGAATATGCCATCAAGGCCTTCGATCGCCTGGCGTTTCCACTGACTGGTCTGGTCGGGATGAACCTGATAATGGTCAGCAAGTTCTTGAAGGGTTTTATCGCCACGTAAAGCGGCAAGGGCAACTTTCTTTTTAAAGGCTGCTGAGAGGGGCGGTCTCTTCGTCATTTTATTTCTCCGATTCTATGCTCGGATAAACCTTAACAGACTGTACAGTTTTTTAGGACCAGCTCATTCAGACATAATTTAAGATCGTTTGGGGTTATCAATTTTACAACATTAATACTTAACCCGCCAACTCAATGAGTTAGCGGGTATTTGTTTCGATATTAAAAACAATCGCCTGCATTTATATTACGGTTATTTTCGGTAACTCAGACGTAAACCAAAAGTACGCGGTCGTGATATGGAGGTTTCGGGACTTAAAGAGTCAAATCCAGCATATACCTTGTGATTCATTACCGGACGCACATCAAATGCATTATCTAAAAATAATGCAATTTCCCAGTTTTCACCAAATTCACTACCGAACCGAAAGTTCACCATTTTATAAGAATCCTTAATAGCCAAAGACCCATTTGTCCTGAAGGAGTCACTCAGTGATTTGTCAACATATTGAAAGTCTCCATATACATAACCAGAATATGACCCTGCAATAGGAAAGCTATACCTTGCGGATAACGAAGCTGTCCATTTGGGGACGCTTGGCAGCCGATCGCCATCGGCTATTCCGACTTCCGGACTGTCAAATGTAAATTTAGAGTCCGTATAACCAACACTTGCAGTCAAATCGAAGCCGTTAAACGGGTTGGCACTAACTTCCAATTCAAATCCTTTACTGACAGCCTCACCCACATTTCCGACAAACCCAAAGCCGCAAGCCAGGCGAACCGATTGCTGGACATCGGTCCAGTCAATATAATAGGCTGCGGCACTCAAATTTAACCTCCCGTCGGCTAAACTGGTCTTCCCACCGATTTCATAACTCCATAAAGTGTCAGAAACAAATTGAGAGGGCGCTGTTGTAAGCCCCAGGGCGGCCAGATCATCGCCACAGGCGACTATAGGAACCAAGTTGGTCGGCCCCCCGGGTCTGAATCCTTTAGTGGCTGAAGCATAAACAAGTGTGTCTTCGGTCATGTTATAGGCCATGCGAAGCTTTGGTGAAATATCATTTTCAGAAGAAGTCCCACCTTCTATGATGAGGCCTCCATTTAATACACCATCAAAACGGGCCAGTTGTTCCTGTTTGGCCTCAAACCAGCGCGCACCGATGGTAATATCAAGCCGCTCCGTAATTTTGTATGATACCTCGCCAAATACCGCGATTTGTTTTTCATCATTTTTTTGGGTTCCCGTAAAAAGCACATCTTCAAGGGGGAATATACTTCTTAGGCCATCGTTAGGGAGGTCCTGGGCAAAAAATCTGTTGGTATTTTGATAGAAAATACCAAATACAGCGTTAAAATTATCACCATTGTCGTATACTACCCGAAGCTCTTCGGTGAATCTGTTTTCTGATATGTTAGCTAGGCTGGGCATGGATGTTCCGGGGTCTTTTGGTAATCCAAAAGTAAAGAAAAGTTTCTCCAGATCATCAGTAACACCGGATTCTGTTGAAAAGTATGACGTTGAAGAGAAAACCGAAAAGTTGCCTTTAGAATATTCAACTTCCAGGCTGTAAAGTGTAAATTCGTTATCTTGCTTTTCTGCTATCATTTTGTTGGCATACTGTAAATCACCAACAGCGGTCTCAAATTTTGGTGTATCGTCTACGGCTATCTCTTGATGAAATATGCTTGCATTAATTTCAAGGAACTCTGAGGGACGATATTGTGTTGCGAGCCTTACACCCCAAGAAGTTTCTTTATTAATATCCTTGTCAATAATAATGTCAGTTGCCGTATTCCCCGCCGTCTTGATGTTATCAATATAACCCGCTTCGTTACGATAGAAGACAACCCCTCTTAATGCCAAGACGTCCTTGGACAACGGAATATTAAACATGGAATTGGTTTGAAATGATTCACCACCTTTATGTGTTGATGAGACAGTTGCATCGCCCCTGTATTCCAGCGAATCCAGATTGGGTTTATTAACAACCACCCGCACTGTGCCGCCCATGGAATTAGCGCCGTAGAGAGTCCCTTGTGGGCCTCGGAGAACTTCTACCCGTTCTATATCAAAGAGCCGCGGATCCATTACAGGAACCGGTGTATCATTGATATAGAATGCCGTAGTCGGGATTCCATCGGCTCCAGACTCAATGCCACGAATATTCAGTCGGCGCCCACCGCGCAAGTCATCCCGGCCGCCAGCAGGGGATGAAATTTGAAAACCTAGGCCCGGTACAAAACGGGCATAGTCCAGAAAGCTATCAGCATTAATCCGCTCTAATCCTGCCTCACTGAAGGCACTGATAGCAGCAGGGACGTCCATGAGTCTTTGTTCACCTCTTTTTTGAGACGTTACAATTATTTCATCTATGGCTATTTCCGTTTGCGCTGAAGTGTCTTTTGTCGAGGATTGAATTTCCTGGGCATATGCACCAGACATAAAAATCACAGAGGTTCCCGCAAGCAGAGCTGCTTTACAGGATGTCTTCAGATAATAATATCGTTGAATATATTTCTTTTTCATTTTCCTCGTCCCTATAATCATTGATGTATTTTAAATAAACATAGATGAATTTTTTAAGTATTTCATTATATGATTTCCGTAGGGAAACTTTAAAATTACGTAATTAAAGCACCCAAGGAACCCTTTTATTAAAAAAACTGTAGCACAAGGAAATTAAAAATACAATACTGTATATTATAAAAATAATTTAAGGAATTAAGGATAGAACACTGGGTGTCCACAAGGTGTTTCCATGATATGGCATGATATTTTGTTTATATAAATACAGTTATGGCTATAAAAATTTAAATAATTGGCGCAGGTTGTACTGACCAGTAATCTGTGTTCAGATTATGGTTGGATTGTTTTTCATTGGGGGGCTTTGACGCACGGCAAGGGTCAAATCTCAACGGAAATTGAATATTTCATGCAAATTACACAAGGTTAAATAACGACTTTTCTTATTCCTCCATGAATCCTTGAAGGGCCTCCTTGGGCAGATCAAAACCTGTGAGTTGCTTAAAATAAATGGGAAGATAATGCAGGCGCTGCTCATGTGATTCATGCACGCCCATTGCATAGTAGCCAACCTGATGAAAATATTGAATTCTTGCCCGGATAAAGGCCTCTTCTTCTTCATAGCCCAAGCCTTGATAGACTTTCGCCAAGACGGATATTCTCCGATTATCAACAAGGTCGACTGCGCGGCGGGTTTTATTGGATGTTCGGGCCCAGTCCCTCATGGCCGAATCCAGTGCCGGCGAATAGGAGCGTTCCCGGATAGTGGTAAATATAAAGCGGACCAAAGGATCGAGAGGTGTTTTGTTTTTACCTTTGAGGGTGTGCGTTAAAGGATCATTTTTACTGTCTTTCCAATTGGCCAGCAGGATATCAAGCAGATCCTGGCGGTTTTTAAAAAACCAGTAGAAACCGCCCCTTGTTACATTGAGCTTATTAGCAAGACGATCAACCTTAACACGGTCCACACCTTCTTCAATGAGCACTCTTTGAGCTTCTGCTAGCCAGTCTTCCCGAGTGGTTTTTGTATTGCCACGGACAGCCTTCTTATGATCTTCGGCGAGGTCTTCTTTAGTCAAAAGTTTTTCCTTTATAGCGTGTTTTTAGACCCCAAGAATCGGACATGGGCAATGAAAAGTCAAGGGGCAGACTAATAATATATACAGTTGTGATATTTTTGTTGCTTGTTGGATTTATGTACAGTACAGTACTGAATAGTTAGTTGAACTTTAATAGGAAAATCATGCAACGTTATTCTGTATTATCATTGGCAAGGAATGCTATTCGCCACCATGAGGGCTGGCAACAGGCCTGGCGCAGTCCTGACCTGAAGTCCGAATATGATGTTGTCGTAATTGGCGGCGGCGGACATGGTCTGGCAACGGCCTATTATCTTGCTAAAGAACACGGCATCACTAATGTGGCCGTGGTTGAGGCGGGCTGGATCGGTGGTGGCAATACGGGCCGTAATACAACCGTGATCAGGTCCAATTATTTATTTCCGCAAAGTGCAAAATTCTATGACTTTTCTCTGAATCTTTTTGAAGATCTAAGTCAGGAACTGAACTTCAACGTGATGCTGCGACAGGCAGGTATGCTGACGTTGCTGCACAGTCGCCATGATGTTGAGGTAATGCGCAGGAACCTTAATTCCATGCATATGAATGGGATTGAAGCAGACTGGATTGATACTTCAGAAGTTTCGCGTCTGGCACCCGGACTGAATTGTGGTGCTGATGCGCATTACCCTATTCAAGGGGCGATTTTGCAAAAGCGCGGTGGCGTTGCCCGCCATGACGGGGTGGCCTGGGGATACGCCCGGGCGGCGGATGCGCTTGGCGTGGATATTATCCAGCAATGTGCGGTCACAGGATTTGACATTAAGAATGGTCAGGTTCAGGGGGTACAGACAACGCGTGGAACCATCAAGGCCAAAAAGGTTGCCATTGCGGTAGCGGGTCATTCCAGTGTCCTGGCAGATATGGCCGGCTTCAGGTTGCCAGTCACTTCACTTGCCTTGCAAGCCTGCGTCTCGGAGCCCCTAAAACCTGTATTTGATGTGACGATAATGTCTCCGACGACTGGGGTCTATATAAGTCAATCGGACAAGGGCGAGATGGTTATGGGCGGTATGCTGGATATGTATCCGTCCTATGCCCAGCGCGGCAATATTGGCACCCTGGAGCATATCATCGCTGGGATTGTAGAGCTTTTCCCCAACCTCAGCAGGGTGAAGCTGATGCGGCAATGGGCCGGTATTGTCGATATTGTGCATGATTCATCTCCGATCATTGGTCATACGCCAGTTGAGGGACTTTATATCAATTGCGGCTTTGGCACGGGAGGGTTCAAGGCAACTCCTGCAGGTGGCTGGACACTGGCCTATACGGTGGCTCATGACAAGCCCCATAAGCTAAACGAAGCCTTCACTTTGAAACGTTTTGAAACTGGCGAATTCATCGATGAGATGGGTGCCGCCGGAATATCGCATTAAAGGAAGACTGGAATGATGAAGATCACATGCCCCTGGTGCGGGGTGCGGGGCGAAGAAGAATTTACCCATGGAGGGCCATCTCATTTAGCGCGGCCTGTTGTTGGGGATAATCCTATGGGCGATGTCTCAGATGCAGACTGGGCTGATTATCTTTTTATGCGGGATAATGTGAAGGGTGTGTCGCTGGAACGCTGGGGTCATATTCAAGGCTGTGGCCAGTGGTTCAATATGGCGCGCGACAGCGTTACCCATGAAATTCATGCTGTCTATAAAATGGGTGAGCAGCCACCGGAAGGATGGCGGTCATGACTAATCAATTCCGTCTAAATAATCCTGGTCGTGTTAATCCTGACAAGCTCATATCTTTCTCTTTCGACGGAAAGAATTATTATGGCTATGAAGGCGATACCCTTGCCTCGGCCCTGATGGCGAATGGCGTTCGCATTGTCGGGCGCAGTTTTAAATATCATCGCCCCCGGGGTATATTCTCCGCCGGGGCAGAAGAGCCCAATGCTATCGTGCAAATAGGACAAGCCCCCTATGAGGAGCCAAATGTCCTGGCAACAACAGTGAATATTTTTGACGGCATGATGGCACGATCCGTCAATACCTGGCCCAATGCAGCCCATGATCTTCTGGCAATATTTGGTCTGGCGAAACCGTTCTTTGTTTCGGGTTTTTATTACAAGGTCTTTAAATGGCCGAGTTGGAAATTCTGGAGCCCCATGGTGCGCTGGATGGCCGGACTTGGAACAATTCCTAAAATGTCTGACCCCGATGACTATGATTATAGCCATGCTCATACAGATATATTGATTGTAGGTGCGGGACCCGCAGGTCTTGCCGCGGCGCTGGCTAATGCGCGCTCAGGTAAGCGTGTGATGCTGGTTGATCAAAATGCCGAACTTGGTGGGTCATTGCTTTACGAGCGGGAAGAGATGGGCGGACGTCCCGCATTGGAATGGGTGGTGGACACAGAGCAGCACCTTCGGGCACTGGATAATGTCACGATCCTCACCCGAGCGACGGCGAGCGGATATTACGATCATAATATGATTACGGTTTCTGAACGTATGAGTAACCATGAGGTTCATCAGCCCCGCGAACGATTCTGGCATATCCGCGCCGGTCTGGTGATCTTGGCCACAGGGGCCATCGAACGGCCTCTGGTATTTCCTGATAATGATCGACCGGGGGTTATGCTAGCCTCTGCGATACGCCATTATGTCAACCGTTACGGCGTTACCCCCGGAAGGCGGGTCTTGATTGCCACCAATAATGATAATGCTTACCGGACAGCCCTTGATCTGCATGAGACAGGTGTTCATGTGGTGGGGATCGTTGATGCCCGCCCTGACCCAGAGGGGGATCTTGTCAAAGCCGTTCGCGACTTAAGTATAACTATTTATGATGGTCATGTAGTGACGGGAACCAAGGGACGGCGCGGGGTGCGCTCTGCGACCATTGCCTCTATTGATCTTGAGAAGAATATTCTTGCTGAACACAGCCAGACAATTATTTGCGATGTGGTGGCCACATCCGGCGGCTGGTCGCCAGTTGTGCATCTTCATTCCCAGTCCGGTGGCAAGTTACGCTTTGACGAGACGACACAGAGCTTTGTGCCAAGAGAGTATGTGCAGGATAATATCTGTATCGGGGCGGCGAGTGGTACGTTTGATCTTGCGGGTTGCCTCGCAGCGGGAGCAGGAGAGGCAGATATTGATTTACCTAAGGTAAAAATTATAAAAACCGAACCATTGGTTCCGTTGTGGGATCTGCCCACAAACCTCCGGAAGATTCGCCATGCCAAGCGCTGGGTTGACCTGCTCCATGATGTGACGGCCAGTGATGTGATCCTTGCGGCGCGGGAAAATTATGTCTCTGTCGAGCATTTCAAACGCTATACCACCACTGGTATGGCTATGGATCAGGGTAAAACCAGCAATGTCAACGCCTTGGCTATTTTGGGGCAGGCTACCGACCGTGCGATCCAGGAAGTCGGCACCACAAAATTTCGTCCCCCATACACGCCCGTGACCATGGGGGCTATGGCGGCGCGGTCGACGGGGAAGCTCTTTCACCCTTTGCGTCACTTACCCCTTCATGTCTGGCATCAGGAAAACAGGGCGCAGATGGAAAATTATGGCGGCTGGTTCCGTCCTGCCAGTTATTGCCAAACGGGCGAAAGCGAACATGATGCGGTCATGCGTGAGGTGCTGGCGGTCCGTAGTTCCGTTGGTATTCTTGATTATTCGTCACTCGGAAAGATTGATGTTCGCGGACCGGATGCGGCAGAATTTCTTAACCGTTTTTATGTCAATAATGTCAAAACGCTGAAGGTAGGCCGTGCCCGTTATGGCCTGATGCTCAATGAGCATGGCACGATTATGGATGACGGGGTCTTCGCACGGCTTGCCGATGATCATTTCTGGGTGACGACCACCAGTGGTGGGGCCGCCCATTTTGTAGGATGGCTTGAAGAATGGCGGCAATGTGAATGGCCTGATATGGATGTGATAATCACGTCATTGACCACGGGATGGGGCACAATCAGCCTTCAAGGGTCAAAGGCGCGAGCCTTATTATTACGGCTTGAGACGGACATTGACCTGTCCAAAGAAGGCTTCCCCCATATGGCGGTGCGGACTGGCACAATTGAGGGGGTTCCAACCCGCATATTACGCACTAGCTTCACCGGCGAGCTTGGGTTTGAAGTAAATGTTCCAGTTTCATATATGACGGCGCTGTGGCAACGGCTTATGGCGGTCGGCACGGACCTTGACATAACACCGTTTGGGATTGAGGCACTTATGGTGATGCGTACGGAAAAAGGCTTCATTCATGTGGGGGTTGATACGGACAGCTCATCAATCCCTGATGATGTGGGCTTTGGTCCGGTTGCTCGCAAAAAAACTGACGACTATGTGGGGAAAAGGTCACTGTTCCGCCCCGATGCCATTCGGGATGACCGGGAAGGACTGGTTGGACTGAAAGTCATGGGCGATAAACCGCTCAGAATGGGTAGTATTATTCTGGCATCTGGCTACGAGACTGCCCCTGCCCCGATGCAAGGCCGGGTGACGTCAAGTTATATGAGCCCGACTATTGGAAGTCCGGTTGCTCTCGGGGTGATCAAAGGAGGAGGCAGACGTCTGGGCGAAATTGTGAAAATATATGATGTTGACGGAACAACGCAAGCGGAGATTGTTGCTCCCTGCTTCTATGACCAAAAAGGGGAGAGGTTACATGTCTGATCCGGTTAAACTTAAACGGAGCATGCCATTGGAGGGGTGCACAATTTCCCATGATGGTCTGATCATTCGATCTGTGCCGGACATAGCTAAGATTATTCTTCAACGCTCGAACAATGTCACCGACAGTGAAATGGAAGTTTTTGGACAAAAGTTCGACCAGACGTTCGGGCCTGAATTGTCCCAGCAGGTCTGCCGCAAAACAGTAAGCAAGGATGGCACCATTACGGCACATTGTCTTAACCCCACCATCTGGATTATTTTATGTGACGATCAGGATGTGGGGACCATCACAGGATGGTTTGAGGCTGCGGCCCAAGAGGCAACCATTACGACCTCAGAAATAACCGATCAGTATATTTGTCTTGATATTGAAGGCCGTCATGCCCAGGCGCTACTAGCCAAGGGATGTGCACTTGATCTGTCGTCTGAATCTTTTTCTGAGAACCATGTGGTGCGTACTTTACTGGCACAAACCAATATTGTGCTCTGGCGGAATAAGGAAGACGGTTACAGAATACTATTTGATGTAAGCCTCTCTGACTATCTGTGGCTCTGGCTTAAAGGGGCTGCGACAGAGTTTTCTGGCATGTGATTTATTTCTAAATAGTATTGAGGCGATGCCAAGTTGATTATAGAGTTCTTTTAAAAGATTATCGAATTGTGAGATTTAAATTATTTAAATAAAAACAAAGAATGGATGCAGGATATGAATAATAAGTTGGCCGGACTCGGTGTAATTTTAGCGTTTTCCATGTCGATTGAGGCTGAGGCGGCCACTGATATCCATTGTGGCTTCCTTCTGGATGTGGAGCGGAAAAAGGTAATTGAGAACCAGCATATTCTTGTTGAGGGTGGTGTGATCAAAGAGATAGGCTCCAGTATCAATATTCCTGATGGTGCGAGTAAAATTGATTTATCTGCCCAATATTGCGCTCCTGGCTTAATGGATATGCATGTCCATCTTTTTATCGATTCTAAAAAAGGTGAGACCGATGATCAGGCAGCGCCTACTCAATCGAGCGCCTATAAAGCTCTGCTGGGTATAAGAAAGGTTCAGATACTTCTTAATTCAGGCTTTACGACTATTCGCATACCCGGAGATATAGACTATCATTATGCCGGGATTGAGATCAGGAATGCCATCAATCGTGGGGAATTTACAGGGCCGCGCATGCTTGTTGCCCCCCATGCCATTTCTCAGCTTGGCGGGCATGGTGATTTTAACAGCTATTCCCCTGATTTGCCTTACAAGATAATGGGGCCCTTAATTGCCGATGGGGTGGGTGAGATCCGAAAGGCTGTCCGCAAGGAAATAAAATATGGTGCCGACTGGATAAAAGTAATGGCGTCGGGGGGTGTCATGAGCCAGAACGACGACCCGACTGTAGCGGCCTATACCCAAGAAGAATTCAACGCCTTTGCGGATGAGGCTCATCGGCAAAAAAAGAAAATTACTGCACATGCTCACGGCGATGAGGCTATTCGTATGGCGGTTGAGGCGGGTTTCGATAGTATCGAACATGCAACAATGATGTCCGATGAAACGGCGAAGTTGATGGTGAAAAAGGGAACTTTTTATGTGCCGACCCTCTATGTTCTGGATTGGATATTGGAAATGGGCCAGAAGGGCGCCATTCCAGCCAGCAGTTATGAAAAGGCAAAATTTGTTGCGACCCGGCACAGTAAATCTGTGAAGCTCGCTTATAAGTATGGAATCAAGATGGCACTGGGTTCCGATCCAATATTCCCCATGGATCAGGCAATTCGTGAATTCCGAGCAATGACAGTGAGCATTCCAGACAATTGGCATGTGTTGCAGGCAGGAACGATTAACGGCGCGGAGCTTCTGGGGCTTAAAGATGAAATCGGCAGCTTGAAGGTGGGGAAACAGGCTGACATTGTCGCCATGCCGCAAAACCCCATAGCACTTATGAAAAACATCGAAAATATTGGTTTTGTCATGAAGGGTGGAATGATCGTGCGTAACGATTACTGAATGATGACATGAATGGCAGGGTAAGCAGGGTAATGAGTAGTTTTTGGAGGGTTCAGTATGATGATAAAAGATTTTGGACGGACTTACCGGACGATGGTGGCGATAACGTTAATGGCGGGTCTGTTCGCTTGCAGTAACCAACCATCCCCCCCCCTTACGGCTGAGAAGAAGGTGGTCATAACTGTTGAAGATTATCACGCAGCAGAACGCCTGCTTGAAGGTAATCTTCAGGGCCTTGTTAAAAATATTGCCGTGAATCCTCATTGGCTCAAGGATAACAAGAGGTTTTGGTATCGCCGAGATGGCGATAAAGGACCCGAGTATGTGGTTGTCGATGCGACAAACGGGTTAAAGCTTTTGGCCTTTGACCATGAAGCCTTGGCGGCGGCCCTCGGCAAAGTGCTGAAGCGTAAGATTGAAGCGCATAATCTCGGACTGTCCCATGAGATACTAAGTGATGATCTGAAAAGTCTTGAGGCCGTCGTTTACAAAAAGGCGATTAATTGTGACCTTGTATCAATGGTTTGCAATAGGACGGATGTTACGGCACCTCAAAAAGGACTCCTGCTGTCACACAGCGGCACATTCGCCGTGACAATCCGGGAAGACAATCTGTTGCTTGTTGATCTCAAGACAGGAGTGGAGCGCGCCCTTACGACTGATGGCGCCCCTTATTACTCATACGGTAAATTACTGGATGCTTCTGAAATTACCATTCTACTGAAGAAAAATCAGATCAAACTGCCACCTTTTGATGCGGTATTGTCGCCCGATGATCATTATTTGATTGTACCACGCATAGATGAACGGGAAGTGGCGAGCACACCGTATGTGGAATGGGTTCCCACCGATGGCTCACAGCGGCCCATTTTACACAGGGTGCGGGGAGCTTTTATAGGTGACCTCAATGCTCCTAAGACGGACATATTTATAGTTAACATTGGAACCGGTGAAGCCATAAGGGTCAAGCTGCCTGAAGGATATACCAAGGCGGCAATGGATGTCCCTGTCCTGGGGTGGAGCCTTGCCCGAAAACAAGTCTTTATGATAGTCAGAAGCCCGGGTAGTCAGAAGCTTGCATTGTTGCGCGTCGACCTTGTTACCGGTACGTCAACCATTGTGATAGAGGAAGTTGGAAAGACTAGAGTAGAAAGCAATAGTGTTGAATATAATCGCCCCAACATTCGTATTCTCGGTGACGGAGACGAGGTGATCTGGTTTTCTGACCGGACAGGGTGGGGACATCTCTATCGTTATGACGCTCAGAGTGGAATACTCAAAAACGCAATTACCAGTGGTAACTGGCTGGTTCAGGACATCCATCAGTTGGATATGGACAAGCGCGAAATCTATTTCACGGGGGGGGGCCGGGAGCCGGGCCGAGACCCCTATTTCAGGCATCTCTACAAGGCGTCATTGGATGGGGGGGGCGTGACGTTACTGACCGATACAAATGCAGACCATCATTATTCACCCGACCCTGTTCCTATGATGACCATCCTTACTGGATCTGGTTCTGCGGAATCTCTGATCCAGCCTTCACTTGGTGTTCTGATTGACACTTACTCGACGGTTGATCAGCCACCAGTAACCCTGCTCCGTTCAACAGAGGATGGGCACGTGATTACGGAGCTTGAGGTAGCGGATGCCAGCCGTCTATATGCCCAAGGCTGGAAAGCGCCGATACGCAAGGCGGTGAAAGCGGCGGATGGTGTCACTGATATTTATACAGTCTATTACGCACCAGGAAAAACATTGCCCGATGGCAAACATCCGGTGATTGATGCGGCATATGGTGGTCCACAGCTGATTGTAGCCCCCCGAAATTTTATAGAGGCCTATAGCAATACTTTGCCTTTGGGGCAGAGTGCGTTGGCGCGACTGGGTTTCGCGGTGGTTACGATTGATGGCAGGGGCACGCCGCTTCGTTCAAATAACTTTCGGGACAAAGGTTTTCCAGAGTTTACTCAAGTCGGGATTGACGATCATATTGCCGCCATAAAAAATTTGGCAGAAGAAAATTTAGAAATGGATATTAACCGGGTTGGTGTTTTTGGTTGGTCCTGGGGCGGAACCTTTTCAGCTCAAGCCATTCTGAGCCGGCCAGAGTTCTATAAAGTGGCCGTCTCTGGGGCTGGAATATATGATTATGCCGGAATGATGCGGGGCGTGCAGAGCATAGACAATTATATTGGTGTTCCGGTCTATTCCAATGGTTCAAACTACCGGACCAGTGTCAGGGACAAACCTCTCAACTGGGACAAGCTGGATATTACCCGCATGGCCGGGGGGCTTGAGGGGCAGCTGCTGCTGATTTATGGGGATATGGATGAGAATGTCCCACAAAACCAGACATTCCAGCTTATCAATTCGTTGATGAAGGCAAACAAGCCATATGATCTTCTATATCTGCCCAATCGTAATCATAACAGCGGGCAGGAAGGTTATGTTATCCAACGCAAAATGAATTACTTCGTGGAACATTTATTAGACGCAACATCGCCTAAGGATGTCACTTTCAGCCACTATTTTTAGAATTTCTTTCACTGGGAATATCAACGAAAGTTTTTAATGAAACATATTTGAACTGGATTTAACTTCTGTCTAATGCCTCGAAGGGCCTGGCAAAAAGCAACCAGAAAATAGAAATAATAGGGAGGATAAAAGATGATTGAAGAAAGACAACCGGAGCAGTGGTCTTCACGGGCCGGATTCCTAATGGCTGCTATTGGGTTTTCGGTTGGTCTTGGCAATATCTGGCGGTTCCCCTATGTGATGGGTGAAAATGGCGGAGCAGCCTTCCTGATCATTTATCTTATTTGTACGTTTGTGATTGCGTTACCGCTTCTGGTGAGTGAGCTTGCTATTGGACGGCGCGGGCGTGGAAGTCCTGTGGGCAGTATGCTGAGGCTGGCGGCGGAATCGGACGTGACCTCCCGCTGGGGTGCGGTTGGCGGTATGGCTGTTGTGGGTATTTTTGTCATTATGAGCTATTACACCGTCATTGCAGGATGGACGTTTGATTATTTTTTCCTTTCTGTGACCGGTAGTTTTAAAGACATTTCAATTGTTCAGTCTGGCGAAATGTTTGCGGGCCTCACTGGCAACCCGCTACGGCTTTTATTTTGGCATTCTATTGTTAATATCCTTGTTATTCTGATCTTGCGCCGGGGCGTTAAGGCGGGGATTGAAAAAGCGGTGAATTTTCTGATGCCGGCCCTTTTTCTGTGTCTTATTGTCATGGTTCTGTACGCTTTTGTCGCCGGGGACATGGGCAAAACGGCAAAATTTTTGTTTGAGCCAGATTTCAGCAAAGTAACCATAAAGACGGTTATGGTTGCCATGGGTCAGGCCTTTTTTTCGATCGGGATTGGCATGGCATCGCTGATTACATTTGGTAGTTATCTTAGCAAAGATGTCTCGATACCAAAGTCGGGGGCGGTTATTATCCTGGCGGATACAGGCGTTGCAATTCTTGCGGGCTTTGCCATTTTCCCATTGGTTTTCGCCTTTGGCCTTGAACCTTCAGAAGGTCCAGGGCTTATTTTCCAAACCCTGCCGGTTGCCTTCGGTCAGATGCCTGGGGGCCAATTTTTTGGGTCGATATTCTTCTTTTTGTTAATTGCGGCCGCCTTGACATCCTGCATAGGCGGTCTGGAGTCTGTCATTGCCTGGGCCTATGAGCATAAAGGTATCTCACGAAAAAAAGGCAGTCTGATTGTTGGAGCAGCAGCCTGGCTGTTAGGGTTTCTGACCATACTGTCGTTTAATGAATGGTCAGATTTTTATCCGCTGAATTTTATTCCAGCTTTTGAGGGAAAGACGATCTTTGACACCTTTGACTTCCTGGCGGCCAACATTCTGTTGCTGATTAGCGGGCTGCTGACATCACTTTTTATTGGCTGGCGTGTGCCAAAATTTATCAAGCTGGATGCCATGGGGGGCAAGGACGGGGCCTTCTACTTCTTTTGGCAGATTGTAGTGCGTTACGTGGTGCCACCTCTGTTGATCATTGTTCTGGTGATGGGAACCTTTGGGTAAACATTGTTTTATTTACCTTAATTTCCAGGCTATCAGTTTATAGGTAGGGGGCTGCTGTAATCGGAATATTTTTTAAGATACGAGTTCTAGAGAAAATATTAGGAGTGACCTGCACCCCAAGTTTCTACCATCTTTTCGTAGAGTCCTTTGTTAATCTATGGATTAATGTTTAATGATTTTTCGTTTTTATTTTCCAATGCTTCCATTGGGCTTTGGCCGTTCAATGATGAATGTGGTCTGACATGGTTATAATCATGTCGCCAGTCAGCCAGAATATGGCGCACATGATGAAGACCTTCAAACAGGGTCTCGTTCAAACATTCTTGAATAGCCCCTAGATTTCTAGACACCTTGCAGGATAGAAAGGAATGCCCCATTAAAATATCCGGACAACGCAAAATACCCAATCAAAAATGTACTTTTAAAAGTTTCGGGTTAATGGCATCAAGTATCTTGTTTGCATTGATATGCTTGGGGAGAGGAAGTTGTACCAATATGCCGTGGACAAGCGGATCGGTATTGAGCTTGGCAATCAGAAATAGAAGCTCATCTTAGTGTGTTTCCGCCAGCAAGCGATGTTCAAATGATACCATCCCTGCCTTGCGGATCTGCGCTGCCTTTCTGTTTACGTAGACCTGACTGGCAGGATCTTCTCCTATAAGAATTACTACAAGTCCCGGTATAACGCCCCGCTCCGCAAAAAAGTTCTGAACTTCCAATGCAATTGTTTCAACCATTGTCGCCGCGATGGCCTTACCATTAATAATATGAGCCATCAGTTCGATTTACTTTTAAAATACATCACTCTACATAAATTCCTTTATGCATACGGCGAATGGCAAAATAAACCAGTCCGACGACAAATGGCGCACAGATGGCGGTGATCAAGGTTGGTTCCAAGATCAGCCATATTTTTTCGCCTGCCTTGGCAATAAGATTAACTATACCCAGCACATAATAGCTGATGGCAACAACCGATAGCCCCTCCACCGTCTGTTGCAGTCTGAGCTGAAATTGTGCCCGACGATCCATTGATCTCAACAGTTCCTTATTCTGGGCCTGAAGTGTCGTATTAATCCGAGTTTGCAGTAAATTTCTCGCCCGATTGACCCGTCGAGACAAAACTGCGATACGGTCGTCCATACTCACCACCGTACGCATGGCCGGGCCAAGGCGGCGACCAATAAAACTGGAAAGCTGTTGTATTCCCCCAATACTATTTTCCTTGAGATCCTGCACCCGCTTTAACACTAAAGCATAGTAAGCTTTTGAGGCTGCAAAACGAACCGAAGTTTCTGCAGGCAACTGCTCAACCTGCGCCGCTAACTCTGTTAGGGTCTCCAACAAATCATACTCTTGTGCAGTATCAACAACATTAGACATCTTCCTGACATTCTCAGCAAGTTTTAGCTCAATATCTGTAGGCTTAACTTTTCCATACTATCTAAACACTACAGTTCCGTGGTCGCTTAGGAGGATACGTCGTTCAGCGTGCCATCGAACGGCCCGTGACAGCGCCATTGATTCAGTATCCCGCCCAATATTCACCAATTCTTCCGGTGATATAGAATGGTCCACTCTTTCCACGGCCTGCTCAATAATTGGTCCTTCATCAAGGTCGCCAGTAACGTAATGTGCCGTTGCCCCAATCATTTTTACGCCTTTATCATAGGCCTGGCTATAGGGCTTTGCGCCTTTAAAACTCGGCAAGAATGAATGGTGGATATTGATGGCACGACCAGACACATGGCGGCACATATCTTCTGATAATATTTGCATGTAACGAGCAAGAACCAAAAGTTCCGCCCCACTCTCTTTAATAATACCTTTAATCTGACCTTCCTGTTGAGGCTTGGTGTCTTTGGTGATAGGGAGATAATGAAAAGGAAGACCATGCCATTCTGTAAAAGACCTAAAGTCCTCATGGTTAGAAATAACCGCCCTGACATCCACAGGTAAGATCCCCGCCTTCCAGCGATGCAAAATATCTTGAAGGCAATGACCAAATTTTGACACAGCAATGACAATAGGCATGGGAACCGACATATCATGAAACTCTGCTATTGCCTGGAACCTATTTTCTATTGGTCTAAATGCCTTGCGAAGCATCTCAAGGGTCGCCATACCATTGCCTGAAACATGGAACGAAAACCTGAGAAATGCCATATTGGACCTAGGCTCCGTATGATGATTAGCTTCGGTAATAAACGCCCCTTGTTCTGCAAGAAATGTAGCAACAGTAGCAACTAAGCCCGCAGCATCCAGAGACATCAATTTCAGTACGCAATTCTTGTTTATGGACATATTTATACTTTCACTCAATTAATTTTGGATAATTTGGGAGAAAGGGATGGTTTGATATCACACAGACCATTTTACCCGGCAAAAAACCGGACGGATCGTCAAAGCTAAACCTTCCTGCAATCTCAATATTCATAATATTCTATTTAGAATGAATTTACTTCGGAGGAAAATAAACTTTCATAAAATCAAATCTTTATACGAGACATTCCCGGATCATACATAGGCTTAAGTGAAGCCTTCGCTGAATATCGTACACCAGCTACTTCGATCTCAAATTTACTGTTATTTATCAAATCTGGACTAACACCATCTGCATGGTTCACATAACCCATTGCAACAGCACCACCCAAAGTATGTCCGTACATTCCTGACGTGGTAAAATTCATAGCCTCACCATTCATCCATATTGGTTCATTATGGTATAACAATGGCTCTGGATCCTCTAATAAGAACTGAACCAGCCGTCTCTTCAATGGCCCCGCTTCTTTTTGCTTCAATAAGGCATCCTTACCAAGAAACCCGCCTTCTTTATTAAAGTCAGAAACAAAACCCAAACCAGCCTCGGGCGGTGTATCATCAGAACCTATGTCATGCCCCCAATCCCTATATGCTTTCTCTATGCGCAATGAATTTAAAGCATGATATCCGCAATGTTTTAAGTTAAATTTCTTACCCGCATCAATAATTGCGTCATAAACTGGCAATGTATATTCAGTCGGCACATACAACTCCCAACCAAGTTCACCCATAAACGTTATGCGCAATGCTTTCACAGTTTGATAGCCAATATCAATATCCTTCATAGTACCAAAAGGAAATCCTTCCAAAGATAAATCAGCATCGGTCAAGCTGTTCAGCAAGGTGCGTGAATTAGGCCCTTGAATATTCAACATGCTATACGCCCCGGTTACATCCGTGACAAAACAATGCGCCCCCTCGGGAATATGTTGCTGTATCCAATATAATATATGGTTATGGGTAAACGGCGCGGTAACAACCATATAGCTATCTCTTGCTAACCTAGTCACCGTCAGGTCTGCCTCAATAGTCCCGCGACCGTTCAAAAATTGGGTATAAACTGCTTTACCAATGGAAACTGAAACATTATTATTACAAATCCAATTTAAAACTTTTTCAGCATCATTTCCCTGCACCAATAATTTGGAAAAGGAGCTCTGTTCAAAAATACCGACATTTTCGCGAACAGCTTTATGCTCTTCAGCACTATATGGAAACCAGTTTTGACGTTTAAAGCTATATTCATACTTAGGCGTCACACCTTTTGGCGCGTACCAGTTAGGACGCTCCCAGCCCACAGACTCGCCAAAACATGCCCCCGCTTTAGCAACACGGTCATGAAGAATAGTCTTTTTAACATCCCGAGCACTTTCCCACTGACGAAATGGCCAATGATTTTGATAATCAATACCCAAAGCTTCAACGGTTCTATCTCTTAAAAATTTTGGATTGTTCTGAAACTTATGTGTACGTCGAATATCAGTATCGAAAACATCCATAGGCGGATAACCCTTAACGATCCAGTGCGCAATTACCATGCCTGCACCCCCGCCTGAAAGTATGCCTAACGAGTTAAATCCAGCGGCCACAAAGAAATTTTTAAGCGTTGGAGCTTCCCCCAATAGATAGTTATGATCAGGTGTGAAACTCTCAGGACCATTAAAAAACAATTTAATCCCAGCGTCTTCCATCGAAGGAACCCGTTTCATCGCCTTTTCTAGAAAAGGCATCATACGATCCCAATCAGGTGGCAAATCATCAAAACAAAAATGATCAGGAATCCCATCCATTCCCCAAGGGGCGGCGACCGATTCAAAAAGACCCAACATCATTTTCCCGGTCTCTTCCCGATAATATGCACTATTACCAGGGTCGCGCAAAATTGGTAAATTCGCGTGCATCCCCTCTAGGTTTTCTGTAATAAGATAATAATGTTCTGCCGCCTGCAACGGCACATCAACCCCCGCCAGCAAACCCAGTTCCCGTGCCCACATTCCAGTACAGTTCACAACATATTCTGCACTAATTTCCCCCTGATCTGTCGCCACCCCAGTTACCCGATTGTTCTCCTTGATAATATCAACAACCTTGACCCCTTCAAATATTTGCGCCCCCCCCATGCGCGCCCCTTTAGCCAATGACATCGTAGTGTCTGTCGGATTTGTTCTCCCATCATCCGGAAAATAAAAACCAGCCTGAATATCGCTAACGTCAGCGAGCGGCCATTTCTCCTTCACCTCTTCTGGTTTAATTTCCTGACTTGTCACACCAAAAATTTTTGCCATCGCGCATCCACGCCGCATCTCTTCCAGTCGGGCTTCGTCACAGGCTATTTGAAGAGATCCGATACGGGAGAAACCAGTTGCTAGTCCCGTTTCTTCTTCAAGGTTTTTATAAAGCTCCTGTGTGTACTTTGCTAACTTAGTCGCGTTTTCAGTCGAACGTAACGTCGTCATAAGCCCTGCAGCATGCCAAGTCGTTCCACTCGTTAATTGCTTGCGTTCCAGTAAGACAACATCTGAAAAACCCAGTTTAGTTAAGTGGTACGCAACACTACAACCAATCACACCGCCACCGATAACGACGACACGGGCCTTCGAAGGAATTCTTTTACTCATCTATTTTCCAATTAAACTTTATTTCTCTTTACATCAATCAGCATTATTGTCACTTCACTCTATTGAACTGAAAGAATTGCTAAGAGACAGGCCATCCAAGAAAAACACATTCATCAATAATGATGTCTCAATCTGATATCTTTTAATTTATCACGAGGATTACGCCACTCACATTCAGAGCACACAATCCTCGTTTATCAAAAATTATCAAAAGTCATGTTTAACATTGATCCCAAGCCAACGGGGACGCCCCTGAGACTGTAAGTTACAACCACAAATCTGGGACAGGTCAAAGCCAACAATATCATAAACGTTATTAAATAGATTTTTGCCAAAGAGAGACACGGCCCAATCACCATCTTCACTGGTCCAACCCACTCTTACATTAACAATCCCGTAAGCATCCAGTTGGTTCGCATCAAAGTTATTAAGATTATGCCATATTTTTGACTGATAATTTCCATCAAGCTGAAAGGTAAGATCGCCATT
The DNA here is from genome assembly GCA_002401695.1 of Alphaproteobacteria bacterium. GTDB lineage: Bacteria > Pseudomonadota > Alphaproteobacteria > Micavibrionales > Micavibrionaceae > UBA1672. The sequence continues at coordinate 8,971 of NVTV01000025.1, read as the reverse complement.
TGCTATCACATTTGGCACCGTATAACGCAATGTACCTGCAATGGTAAACTCTGGGGAAAAAGTTGTATGCACATCCCTGAGTTCACCTGCTACAGGAACATCTTTGACTTTATTCTTCTGTAAACCAACATTGACTGATAATTCCAGAGAATCTGTTAAGAAAGCTGTAACATCAGCTTCGGCCCCGTATATATAAGCATCAGAATTAATAATCAAACTTGAGAAACCCAACCAGCGTGCCGCCTGATAATTTGAATAATCATAATAGAATGCCGCCGCATTAAAACGGACATTTCCATCAAGAAATGTTGATTTTAAACCCACTTCATATGAAATAAGTTTTTCTGCGTCAAAAGGTATGTCTTCAGCGGGAAGCGGTGCCCCACCAGCATTAAAACTTCCTGCTTTTGCGCCCTGTGTCACCCCAAAATACATTAGAGTGTCATCATTGGGCTGCCAATTAATCTGCGCCTTCCAAGACCACAAAGTACCTTTGCTTTCAGCCTCATATATACCTTGAGAAAACCCAGGGAATTCTATGGCAGGAGAAAAATCCCAACCCAATACATTACCATCAGGGTTTGGAAAGACAAAAAGCACCTCAAAATCATATTCTTTTTCTTCGCGTGACCCACGCAGCCCCCCTATAACCGTTAGGGTGTCTGATAATTTATATTCTACTTGACCAAACAGCGAGTAAGATGTGGTATCAAGGTTTACGACGCGTGGCTGATCCCAGGAGGCAATTGGATATGCACTGTCTGGTAATGCACCAATACCGTGAACGCTGTAATTATCAATCCGCAAATAATAAAGCCCCCCAACCCAGTTTAACTTTTCCGTTTGCCCATCGAACCTTAATTCCTGCGTAAACGCATCTTCCTCTGAAATGCCATGCCAGAAAAATTGATTAACCGGCCCCGCTTCCAGATCAAGACTAAAATCTTTAGTAAAATGCTTATAATCAGTGACTGAGGTAAACTGAACATTACCCAATTGCGCTGTAAACTTTGCCGTTGCACCATATGTCTCAAGCGTATTAGCATCGTCGAAGGCATAATCACTAGATGTAATCGGACCGCTGCCATCTGGATCCAGAAAACCAAAGAAATCAGACCCAGGCCGTTCTCGAACAGCGTTTGCATCATGATCAAACAAGCCGTTGACGCAAGATCCTTGTTGAATAGCTTCACATGTTTCATCCGGGGCGGCATTAATTGTATTAATATGAGTTCCGTCCGCATCAGTAATAGTCACAGTTGGGATTTGTTGGTACGGCCCAGTTGACGCAACTGATTTATTTATAAACCCTGCCACCCACAAGCCCACATTATCCGACAAATCAACTTCTACTTGAGCTCTCAATGCCCAGTTGCTTTTCACGCCACCAAGGTCTGCCCCACCGCCGGGAATGGTTACGCTATTTAAATTAGATTCCAATGCTGCAGGAACAAATGTTTCTTCTGGATATTTATTTTTAATGTACCCATCAAATTCTTCATAAAAACCAGATAGTCTTGCACGGACACCCTCCGCCAATGGACCACTTATGGCGGATTCAAGACGGATGTTATTGTATGACGCATATGTAGCATCAATATACCCCTCGAACTCTTCAGTCGGACGTTTGGTTATATAATGAACCAAACCACCGGTCGCATTCCTGCCAAACAACGTGCCTTGTGGTCCTTTTAGAGCTTCAACTCTATCGATATCAAACATAGCGAATGTTTGACCCTGCTGCATGGCCACATAAGCATCATCAATATAAACAGCAATCACAGATTCAACGTGGTCATTAAAGTCGTTTTGCGTTACGCCACGAATAGTGAATTGTGACATTTGACCACCATAACTCCCAGAGACGGCAATGTTTGATGCTATTCGCGCAATATCCGTACTATCCACCATGCCAAGCGCTTTGAGCTGTTCCCCACTTAAGGCGGTAATAGCTATACCGACTTCCTGAAGTTTTTGCCCGCGTTTTTGTGATGTAACAATAATCTCGTCAAGCAAGCTAACCTTCTTCCTTACTTTCTTACTCTCTTGAGACGCTTTATCTGCTGTTTCCTGAACTACACTTTGAGCATTTACCGACTGTGTTGCCATCGCGATTGCTATAAAACTGGCCGTGGTTAATATAACTGAACTTGTTTTTTTCATGATATTTCCTCAATATTTCTCATGCGTATGGGAAGCCCATTACGCGCCAAATACATCCTTAATCTTAGTAATTTTTGAAATTTACATTGCGCGAAGTGCTGTCGTTGCGCTTTCATCAACAGACATAGTTTCAGAATCTATAACCACACCATAATGTTCACGTGCAGATTCTATGGTAATATATTCATCCAAAACGTCTTCAAAGACAGCATTTACAGGACGTTTTTTTGCATCGCCCCAGCCTCCCCCACCAGTACTTTCAAACATGAAAGTTTCATTGGCACCAAATTTATGAGAGGCAAGCAGCGGATTATGCCAGTTACCCTCACTATCAATACCGCCAATGACTTTGCTACTTCCGTCTGCCATGATATGGGATGACCTTTGAAGAGCACTATATCCTCCTCCGTTCACTCCGGGACTACCTTCCAGTGTTCGCGAGGTTTCCATGCCAAGTTCGCCGCCATGTAGAAAACGAACCTTAAAGGTTGCTCCCAGACCGCCACGATAAAGACCAGGGCCTGCAGAATCAGACCGGATCTCAAAGGCTTCATAAGCAATAGGAAACAGAAGTTCGGCATTCTCGGCTGACATATTCATGCAATTCCCAAGCGGATCCATAGTCACATTCATACCATCAGAAAACGGGGTACCTCCCCAACCACCAGCAGGAAGATCAGAAAACACATCAACACGACCATCTTCCGTTAAACAGCTGGACACAAACCAATTACACTCAGAACAAGTCGACCCCGTAACCTGATCAGGAATAGCCTTGGCTAGAGCCTGCCAAATTGCCGAGGTGATTTTAGTGGATGCCAAGGTTGTACATGCAATGGTTGGGGCTGGCCATTCTGCATTGAGCCAACTTCCCTTTGGAATCCGAATTTCAATTGGGTTGAACATCCCTTGGTTTTGGGGTGCATCTTTGGCAAGAAAGAACTGCAGCGAATACAAAGCCGCCGACATCGTATTAGCTAACGGCGAATTTATCGCCCCGGCACAAATTGGGTCAGTTCCCTCAAAGTCAACAATGATGTTAGAACCCTTGATATCAAGACGTACTTTAATTTTGACCTTTTCCGATGAAATTCCATCCGTATCAGCATAATCTTCCGCTTCATACACGCCGTCAGGAATTTTGGAAATAGCATCACGAATCATGCGTTCGGTATAAGTTTGGACCTGCTTCATTACCTTTTTAACAGTCGCCACACCATAGCGCTCACAAGCCTGTTGCATTTCATACTCAGCCACACGCAGGCATCCAACATGCGCCTGAAGATCCCCCTCAATAAAATGCGGCGTACGCGTATTATTTAACATGATATCCAAGAGATCTTGATTAATTTTATTGTTATTATATATTTTCAAGGGGGGCAGGCGTAAGCCCTCAGCGGCAATATGGGTTCCAAATGCCTGGCCACCGGCAGCTCCACCACCCATATCCATCCAATGCCCACGAGAAACAGAAAATCCGATCAGCTCTTTCTTATAAAAGATAGGCATAATAAAGGATATGTCATTGATATGAGTACCACCCGAATAAGGGTCGTTTACAAGAATGATATCTCCCTGTTTGAGCGTATCAATACTATATTTCTTGATTGCAGCCTCGGCACTGAATTTCATGGCGGCAAGATGTATCGGGCAATTGGCTGCCTGCGCTATCAGTTGCAAATCACTATCATAAACAGCATTGGAAAAATCAAGCATATCTGCTAGAATTGGAGAAAAAGATGACCGCTGCAATACCATTGCCATCCGCTCACAAGTATAATCAAAGAGACTTCGTATGACCTCAAAAGTTATGGGGTCTACAATATTCTCTGTAACTGAATTATTAGTAATATTTGCTTCAATATTCATATCTGCTTCCTCATAATTCTAGCGTAATAATTAGCGCACCAAAGTCGTTAACCATGGCATTAGTCCACTCTGGCAATACTGCACAGGCATGTTCGTAATCGACAATAGCAGGGCCCTTAATTTCATATCCAATTGGCAGGGCATCACCACAATAAACATTGCATTCAATCCATTTCCCATCAAAATATACGTTGCGCTGACCAGAGGTAGGGGATTCCCCAACTTTGATTTGCGGCTTCATAGCAGGCGGTTCCTTCATTTTTCCGATAGCTGCGACGCTAAGCGATACAAATGCCGGGGCAAAGCTTTCTGAACTCACACCAAATTCACGTTCATGCGCTTCGTTAAAGGCCGCCTTTATTTTTAGCAGATCATTCTCTGTTAAAATATTGCTCGGAATGTCTGTATCTACTTCGTAAGACTGACCGACATAGCGCATTTGCGCTGTACGTATAAGCTCGATACGAGATGGGTCAGAAATACCTTGCGCCTTGAGCAAATCACGCCCCTTCTCCTCCAGTAATGAGTAAATTTCGTTAATGCGCCCTAAATCAGCCCCCTCAACTGGCGAGTAGTAGAAAGTTTCCATATCCTGACGAAAATCCATAACCGTCGCCCCACATGCCGAAGCTACGCCAGCATTAGGGGGCACCATTATTTTCGGGATATTCATGGAACGTGCAACGAAACAAGCATGTAACGAGCCAGCGCCACCAAAGCTTGCATAGATAAAGTCCCGCGGATCTCTACCGCGCGATGTCATGACTTTTCTTACCGCATGGGCCATATATTCGCACCCAATAGCGATCATGCCTTCTGCCGCCTCGAGTACAGACAAACCAATTTTCTCAGCGATGCCCGCTACTGCTTTTTCAGCAGCCTCCATATCAAGATTTATCTTGCCGCCCAATGTGGGCTCAAGCCGTCCCAGGAGAAGATTAGCATCGGTGATTGTTGGCTCTGTTCCCCCAAGGCCATAACAAGCCGGTCCAGGCTCAGACCCTGCACTTTGAGGGCCCACACGTAAAGAACCGCCACTATCTACCCATCCGATAGAGCCACCACCCGCACCAACACTATGAATGTCCAGCATAGGCACAATGATCGGCACTTCCCATTGAAGTTCATGATTACGGGTCACTAACCCTTTACCGTCCTCAACGATCGACACATCGAAACTGGTTCCCCCAACATCCGAATGTAGAATACGGTCATAGCCACTATTTTTTGAAAGATAGCCAGCATAGGCGACGCCTCCGGCCGGACCAGATTCAAGCTGCTCCTCTGGATGCAAGCGAGCCAGATCAAGCGTCATGACCCCGCCGCTACTCTTCAAAATTAATGTAGTTCCAGTAAAATTATGGCTTTGAAGCCGCGATTCCAAGTGATCAAAATATTCCGCCATAACAGGCATCAAAGCCGCCCGGATAGCCGTCGTCATGAAACGGCCATGCTCACGATAAACTGGTCGCGTCTCTGACGAAAGAATAATGTACACATCAGGACAATATTCACGAACGATCTCACCCATACGGACTTCATGAGCACCACCTACATATGAATTGATAAATCCAATTCCAACAGATTTTATGCCCTTGCATCGTATTGTTTTTGCAATTTCTTTTGCACGCTCTTCGTCCAACTCTCGTTCGGTTTCACCGTTACTGTTCATCCGTTCTGATACGGTATAACGAAAACGCCGCTTTATAATGGGAGTTGGTTTTGTCTGATAAGGGTCATAAAGATGCTCGCGATGCTGCCGTCCGATCTCAAGCGTATCGCGGAACCCTTCCGTTGTTATAAAGGCCGCATCTGGATAACTGCGCTCAATTAAAGCATTGGTAGCCGTTGTCGTTCCGTGAATTAAATGAGACACATCAGCAATATCAATACCTGCCTGCTTAATTGCCTCCAATACGCCAACAGAGCGATCTGGACGGGTGGTCAACACCTTGGCCGTACGTTGCCCGTCACCGTCCTCTTCCCGCGCAAAAAGATCCGTAAAAGTACCTCCTACATCTACACCGACTCGCCACATATATTGCTCCCTTTTATTTATTTATCTGATTTCTAATCGTTTTCGCCGCAAAAAACTTATGCGCCCTAGTATTTCTTATTTTTATATAGCTTGTTTATTTCATATATATGAAAATATGTCCAGATTAAACGTAATAAATAATTATTATTTTTCATATTCCGCTGAAATCTGGGGTTTGACATGACCAACAACTAGTGTGTATCTTTATAAATTTCATATACGTGAAATTTACATTGCAATGGAAGCCCGTGTCACGTAACGTAACGTAACGCAACCTAATATTTAAGTAAGGCCGCATGCCATGACACAAACACAATATTCCGGACAATTAAGATGACTCTAAAAATATCTAAACCCCACTGGATATCCAGTTCCCCAATGCCCCATGAAGACCCCATCACCTTAAAGGGAAAGGTTAAAGCGGACATTGCTATTATAGGGGGTGGATTTGTTGGATTATGGACTGCTATTGCAATCAAAGAACTAGAGCCATCTGCAAATGTTGTTGTATTAGAGATGGGGCGGTGCGGTCAGGGCGCATCAGGAATGAACGGCGGCATGCTTATGACATGGTGGCCAAAAATAATTGCCTTATGCAAATTATGTGGTCAGGGAGATGCTCTATGGTTAGCCGAAAAAACTACCCAATCAATTGAAACTCTAGCCGCCTTTCTTGATTCCCATAACATTGATGCAGAACTTGTAACAAGTGGATGGTTATGGACTGCCACCAGCCCTCTACACATTGGGTCATGGAAAAATGTTCAAGAAAAAACAAGACTACTTAGCAATAGGGAAATTTTTCAAGATATATCAAAAGAAGAATTATGTTGGAGAACTGGTTCATCAGCGCATCTAGCAGGGGTTTATGAAAAAATGAATGGTACTCTTCATCCTGGGAAGATGGGAAGTGGACTAGCGCAAATTGCCCGCAAACTGGGCGTTGCAATTTTTGAGAATAGTCGCGTTAAGAAATTTGACAAATCTCAACCGGTCAAACTTTATACTGCTCACGGCGTTGTAGAAACAACCAAAGTCGTTATTACAAACAATGCCTGGGCAGCAAGCATACCAAATTTATCCCCTTACTTTGTATGTGTGACTAGCGCGGCCTTTGCAACCATACCAATCCCGGACCGACTAAAAGACATAGGCTGGACAGGCGGTGAAAGTATCACAGATTCTCAAACAACTGTTAATTACTACCGCACGACAAAAGATGGCCGCATTGTTTTTGGCAAAGGGGGCGGAAAGCTTCTTTATACAGGAGCACCTAGGCAAGCTGCCTTCAACGACCTTATCGGTGCTAAAAATGCCATAAACGACTTTAGACGTGTATATCCCAATCTTGCCGATGTCCCCGTTGATAGCGCCTGGTCTGGGCCAATTGATCGCACATATGACAGCCTTCCACTAATTGGAAGAATTACAAAGTCTCCACATATTTCTTACGGTGTCGGATGGAGCGGAAATGGCGTAAATACCAGTCGAATTGGTGGGCGTATCCTCGCAGGACTTGCCTTGGACATACAGGACCGTTGGACTGAAAATGGACTTGTCGGAAGAACAGCAAAGCGCTTTCCGCCAGAGCCAATTCGTTATATAGGCGGAAATATGGTTAGAGCCGCGACCGCTCGAAAGGATAAGTCTGAAATCAACGGGCATAAAGGATACGCTTTTGACCGTATACTTTCCAGCCTAGCCCCTTCTGGTCTTGAAGATAAGTGATAAATTCTGCAGTCCGTGAAACTAGGGCTTCTTAGACCTCAATAACTTGGTGGTGTCATCGCCCAAATCACTACTGTCTGAGTAATACCAGGGTTGCGGTAACGATGGACCTTTGTACTAGGGAATGAGAAACTATCATTTTGTCCCAACACAAATAGTTCTTCATCAATCCATAACTCAAGGTTTCCCGCAAGAATAATCCCGCATTCTTCTCCTTCATGGCAATAACCTTCGTCCATCGAGGCCCCTGGTTGAAAGGTAGAAAGCAGCACCTGAAGTTTTTTTACAGCACCAGTATTAAGCAAACAATCATCAATCCCCGGTTCAAAGGAAATGTTTCTGCGTTGGTGATGCCGCAAAATATATTCCTCAGCGTCATTACCTTTCGCTTTATTATCCTGAAAGAAAAAACTGATATTAACCTTAAATACTCGGGAAATATCCAACATAACTTTAAGAGTTGGGGAAGATAAATTACGTTCAATTTGACTGATATAACCAACCGATAAACTAGTTTTTGCCGAAAGCTGCTTCAATGTCATTGAGGTCGACTTACGCAATTCGCGGATTTTTCCTCCGATCATACCTGTTTTTGGCTTTTCAGCTCCAATAGAATTATTTTGTGGTAAATGAGATTGTTTCAATTGGTTATTTCCGTAAAATTTAACCTGATAAAGTCCACCTGAAAGCTATAATAATACTATAAATGTAGCACTGTCAAATTAACTTGTTGTTCTAATATTCATATCTGATATTTTGGTTCAATGAACATTTCATTTAAATATTACAAATATAATTCCACAATTATCCAGCTGGCTTTGCTTCTTTATATCAAATATTCATTATCGCTTCGACAGGGTTTAACACGTTAAATTTAGCCAGATTCTAGGCAGTGTCAAAGTAAAATATTGCCATGCCTATGAGCAACCTTTAACGTTCGTGGATGAGTTGTCAATATGGGTTTGACACATTAACTTTTGCCAAATTTTATGCTATGTGATCTTCATGAAAACAATATTTTATCATCGACATCGCTTCCACCCTGACATGGCAACACCCCCTCTAAATAAAGGTGATGGATTCAACCGGTCAGCGCAACATACCATGTATACTCAATAAATTTGGAGAATAACGGTATATGCAACAATCAGCCCCAATGGATGACCGGAAGAA
>NVTV01000024.1 GCA_002401695.1 Alphaproteobacteria bacterium | reverse complement strand
TTGATAATACATATTATTTTCGCCTGCTTTGCGGGCAGAAGCAGTTACTAGAAATTCGGCAAATAACGAATTGTTTAGACTCTAACTTATGAGTGCTAAAATAAACTACGGGGTTTATTTATGCGCTCAGTGCATCGATGATAGGGCAATCGGGGGTGTCACCATTTGAGCATTCTTGTGATATGGTTTGCAGGGTCTGTTGCATTTTTTTCAAATCATTAATTTTTTTAGAAATGGATGTAAGATGTAAGCGCGTGAGGGTGTTTATTTCGTTACAGCTATAATTCCCTGTGTCGACCAAAGATAGCAATGACCGTATTTCCTCTATGGAAAATCCTAACTCCCGACAGCGTAGAATAAACCGAAGCCGCGACTGGTCAGATATTGAATAAATTCGGTGCCCACTGGTTGTTCTGTCGGGGGGAAGCATGAGCTTTATTTTTTCGTAATAACGGATGGTTTCAAGATTGCAGCCCGTTAGATTGGCGAGCGCACCTCTTTTTAATGGTTTTTGATTTGATTGGTCTGTCATTTTAACTCACGGTTTTGTGAACATATTATCTGAAATAATATCTTGTACCTGTACTAACTACAGAGTCTATGATGTAAATAGTGATGAAACAAGCAACAAATATTTTAGGCCCTAAATATGAGTAACCAGACACAAGCTAAATCTAGCGGTAAATTGCTGGCAACAGGTGGTATACTCGGTGCTATCCTTGCATCTTCCTGCTGCATTCTGCCGCTGGTTCTGATTACATTTGGCGTGTCAGGGGCGTGGATAGGAAATTTGCATGCGCTGGAGCCTTATAAACCTATTTTTATAGTGATAACGCTGGGCTTTTTGGCTGCTGGGTTTTGGCATGTTTATTTTAAAAAACCAAAGCCGTGCGAAGACGATAGCTATTGCGCCAAACCCGCCTCTTCGCGGGTAACAAAATTGGCTTTGTGGATTGGAAGCGCAATGGTGCTTTTGGCCCTGACCATCGATTATTGGGCCCCATTATTTTACTAAAAATAACCCTAAAGGAAACAAAGGAGACTAACATGAAAACATCATTGAGAAAACTAACCGCAGGAGCGGCACTCATTGTAATTGCAACGAGCATGACAGCGTGTTCACAAGCAAGCGCAGAGCAAAATAGTGCACAAGCCCCGAATGTTCAAGCGGTTGCAACCCAGGCATCAGCCTCATTTGCGATTGAAAAAATGACCTGTGCCACATGTCCGATCTCGGTCAAAAAAGCTATGAAGCGCGTTGACGGAGTTAAAACCGTAGAGGTTGATTTTGCAACTAAAATTGCCACCGTAGTTTATGATCCTGCCGTGACAACACCTACAGAAATAGCTGCTGCTTCGACCAATGTCGGGTATCCGGCGAGCGAAACCACCTCTTAAAGGCAGGCCTACATGAATATCCGTTCCTTGCTCGGTGTCAGTATTGTTGGCACCGTCATAGCCGCTTTATGCTGTTTTACCCCGGTTTTAGTTGTTTTATTGGGCGTTGTCGGTTTGTCCGCTATGGTTGGTTATCTCGACTATGTACTGTTACCTGCGCTCGGTTTTTTTGTGCTCCTGACAATTTATGCCCTGTGGCAACGGCGTAAACGCTCACAAGAATAGCTCCGCGAAAAAGAAAGATAGATTATGACTGATTGTTGCTCCCCAACTCTGCCTGACCGCTTTGACCTTATCGTTATTGGCGCGGGATCTGCTGGGTTTTCCGCCGCCATTACTGCCGCTGAACAAGGGAAATCCGTTGCCGTGATTGGTTCTGGAATGATTGGCGGGACATGTGTGAATGTCGGGTGCGTACCGTCGAAAACCATGATCCGCGCCGCAGGCATCTTGCACGTAGGCCTAGCTGCAAAGCGTTTTAACGGGATTAGTGCGGCGACAAAATTGGAAAGCTGGGCCGATGTGCAAGCTCATAAAGATCAGTTGGTTACGGATTTACGCCAAGCAAAATATATCGATATCCTGCCGCAATATGAAACTCTTTCTTATATTGAAGGGGCGGCAAAATTGGTTAAAGGCGGAGTGCAAGTTAATGGAGAAGATGGTCAGGTTTACAAATCTAATAAAATCATCATTGCCACTGGCTCCACCTCAAGCGTTCCCCCTATAGACGGTATTTTAAGTGTACCGCATTTAGACAGCACCAGTGCGCTTGATTTAACAGAGCTCCCCAAATCTATGATTATTATTGGCGCAGGCGTGATTGGCTGCGAGCTTGGGCAAATGTTTTCTCGTATGGGTACAAAAGTCACGCTGTTGTGCCGTTCGCAAGTCTTGGCTGGCGCGGAGCCTGAAATCAGTGAGGCTCTGGCAGGGTATCTACGGGATGAAGGTTTGAATGTTCATTGCGGCTCGGTGTATCAATCAATTACCGAAGATAATGGCATCTGTCTTTGCTATCACCACGAAGGTGAAGTGCGCCATCTAAGCGCCGAGCACGTTATGCTGGCGACAGGCCGTAAAGCCAATACAGCAGGTTTGGGTCTCGAAAAAATGGGTGTAAAATTGGCAGCAAATGGCGGCATAGTGGTTGATGATTTTATGCAGACAAATGTGTCGGGCATTTACGCGTCTGGCGATGTAACGGGCCGAGATCAATTCGTTTATATGGCGGCTTACGGTGCCAAACTCGCGGCTGATAATGCAGTTAGCGGTAATGCTATGCGCTATGATAATAGCGTCATGCCTGCCGTTGTCTTTACCGACCCACAATATGCGACAGTCGGCCTAACCGAAGCGCAAGCAAAGGCGAAAGGCATAGAGGTTAAAACCTCAACACTTGGCCTTGAACATGTACCGCGCGCCCTAGCAGCACGTGATATGCGCGGGCTTATTAAGCTTGTAGCAGATGCCAAGGATGACCGGCTCATCGGCGCACATATATTGGCACCTGAAGGTGCGGACACCATTCAAACGGCTGCTCTTGCCATAAAGGCGGGCATGACATTCACCGAACTTGGTGCCATGATATTCCCCTATCTGACCACAGTCGAAGGTTTGAAACTAGCCGCACAGACATTTAACAAAGACGTAAGCAAACTGTCTTGTTGTGCGGGGTAGAAAATCTTGGCAAGCACTGACCTAAAATTACTAGAATGCGGCAGCCTGCCAACGCCAGGCCCCATAGGCCGCTTGGTGCGTCTCGTATTGGGGACAATGTGCCTTTATTATGTTTTTGGATTGTGGGCAATCCGGCATGATTTACTGACACAAGCGGACACAATTCCGCCTTTAATTTGGAATGGTATTTTGCCCGGACTGTTTTTAGTGAGCTATGTCATCAATATCGGATTGTCCCGCGCATGGAAAAAATGGCCTGTCTTTATCAGTATAGGCCTTATGCTGACCGCTGGATTATTTGGCTATTTTCAATTGGGTAGTTTTGAGACAATCACTTTGGCACGCACAATATGGGTGTGGGAAACTTATGTGTTCGCACATTTGGGGCTTTCATTTGCGCTGGCAGCAATGTTGGCAACACCCGGATGTGAAATGCGCGCTGCCTATCACCTCTTTTCCAAACTAACGGGCATGCCAACAAAAGAACATCACTGCCCCGTTGGCCCGCTCAATAATCTTGATAAATGGGAGCATGCTAAGGCTAAAGGATAGGAATTTGTTGTGTAAGCTTCTACATTTTGGGAATCGAAGTTCGGTTGGCCATTACTACCCACTACATAATAAATTATCTATCATACACGGAAACCCCAACCAACTGTCTAGACAACGGGAGCTATTGTTTGAACGGTGTCTATCCCACTGAGTTCAAAATACTTGCAAAGAGCTTTTGGCTTACCATTAGCGCGATCACGAAAAGCATAGATATTACTGCGGGTCATTCATCAGATATGCTAATGTGGGCGAGACATTCACGCTTGGCAAACATCTTATCATTCCAATTTCAACCTCCACCAATATCAGCGGCCATCATGAATAAACGCTGTGAAAGTCAGGCTGTTTCTCAACCATTTCGTTATCATTCGCGCCAATACTGAAACGAAATCCCGTACCAAGAACCCAGCTCTTAAAAATTACCATCTTCACATTGTCATACACAGCCTATCACTCGCGCGATTTTCTAGCCCCCAAGTAATATCCAAACGAAGTGACAAAAGCCTTGTCTTCCTGCTGTCTGGGTGGTGACCTGGCCCATGCCAAAAGCCTGCATAAGATCAGTTTCAAACTATTTCCCCCGGCGTGAACGCCTCCTCGCGCGCGGCGCAAGAGCGCCCAAAATAGCTTGAAACTGACCTGCTCCACTTTGTTGCGCCCACATTTTTAGTAAGTAGTTTTCGAAGGGGGTATGCAGTTTTTGGCATGTGCCTCTTCGGTCCCCGTCAGCAGGGAGACAGGCTCCCGTAAATTAGCTGGCATTAAATGGAGACTAAAAAATGGCACAAGCACTAGGATATGTAAGCCAAAGCAAAGACGGTAATTTTGAAGGAACTCTGGCTCTCGGCCTGAAATCCCGCATCAGCATCGTCGCTAACGACAACAAAACGGCGGATAAACAGCCAGACTTTCGGGTGTTTACCAATGACGGCGCAGAGATTGGCGGCGGCTGGAACCGGGTCGGTAAGACCTCCGGCAAGCCTTATATCTCGCTCACGCTCGCCCATCCGATGATCGGCCCGCGTAAGGTCTATGCCAATCTTGGCAGAGCCAACGGCAAGCCAAAAGGCGACTTCGCCATCCTCTGGAACCCAGCAGGATAGCAACCCGCCCAAAAGACAGCCCCCATCGGTATAACAACCGATGGGGGTTTTATTATTTAATTTAACACTTATAGAGTGCTTTTGTCTTAAAGGGGATAAAAAAGACTGGGGAATGGGCTTATTACTACACCTATTGGGGGAATTTCATCTGCTTGTGCAGAAAAACATCTTATGCCTAATGCGGCATGGGCATGGGAATTTTTGCGCCGAAATAAGCAGTATAGGAAGGACTTCACGAAGGCGTTTCGTGATAGCCCAAGCGTGGAAGAACTAGTTACAGGGAGCCGCTTAATCATTGGTAAAAGACGGTATCAAAAGGCTCGTGATTGGGGCTTATTATTCTTTGCTGATCCAGACTTTAACGCTCTAACAACAGAGGTATTTTGGAAGCCATCCGCGTTCCAATCAACCGTACATGTTGAACTTGGTGACCCAATGATAGAAACCAAGCATATCCATTCTAACTTTGGCTGCGTAGATGAAAGCGTAATTTTATCTAAACTTTGTGACCACCGTGTTTTGTTTGAGAGCATCAATCAAAGTCTACATGTTGTGTTAAATACGCGGTATTACTGGTTCCAACTGTACTGTGACACCAAACATCCGAACGGCGATGAGGCAATAATCCGCTTTAAGGTGGACGGCGCAAGCCATTCATTAGGGCGCATAAAAACAATAGAACAACTGCTTAATATAGCCCATGAAACGGGTGAAGAAATCAACCAATTGGCCAGCGCTAATCGGGCCAAAGTATTAGGCGAATCCATCACTGCTCTTGATATTAAAAGGTATGGCGGCACATACAAAGATATTGCGTGCGCTTTGGTCGGTACTAAGCGCACTGAAAACGAATGGGAAAACGGCCATTCGGCCCTCAAAGAAAAAGCGCGCCGCGCTTTGGTTCGTGGCCGGAAATACCGCGACGGCGAGTATTTATCTTTGCTCGAATAATCATCTAAATTACCCAGTAATTTAGGTGTGTTGTTTAGGGTATACCCAAGAACGACACTCCCCAAGCATCCCTAAACATGCCTTACTTACCTCGCAAGTCCGCTAATTCTTGTTGGCTTGCATGTTCAATCAGGAGGTAAATATGGCGAGTTCCAAGAAAAGCCCTTTAAAGGATACCAAACAAGCTGCAAAGTTTTTGCGGCTTGAACCGCGCACTTTGAACAATATGCGTTGGAAAGGTGAAGGCCCGAATTACCATAAACATGGTAGCCGCGTGTTCTATCATATCAAAGATTTGAAGGCGTGGTCAGATAGCCATTACTACGGCATGACGGCGAACCACTGATCGCCATGACCAATCTTACTTTGGTTGTCAGCCAATATATGCACGAGGTTTATAATCACCGCCTGCGGTTTGGCAGGCCAGTTCAGAGCGTTCGCATTGACCGAACCAGTTCATATAGCGCCTATGAACCGGGCAATGTGTTTGGTTATATCCGCTGGCAACGAGACAAATACGGCACGCAGGACTGGCGGATTTATGTTTGCCGAGCGGCGCATGATGGCTGCGTCACCCGTTTGCCAGGGATAACGCCCGGCGCAGATGTCCTGTTCGCTTTGCACGGTTCATCAGCCGTGAAGCGTATGCTCAAACATATTGATGTTCTGGAAAAACGAGCGGGGGATTTAGAGCAAATCTCGCCCGCTTATTGGCGGCAACTGCAAAATGCAAAGAGCATTCGCAGGCCAGCCCATGCGCTTTCTGCAAGTTTATCACCAGTTTTGGAGGTTTAAATGCTCAAAAATATACTCATAGGCATAGGTGTTACGCTGCTAATAATAGCAACGGGAACGGAAATATCCTTCCCGCCCAAGCAAAAACTTCTTTATAATCCGAGCGCAAGTGCGCCTATCGGATGGTATAAATTAGAGGATAAATCACCGCTTAAAATTGGTGACCAAGTTGCCGCTTACGCGCCAGACTGGGCGAGAAAACTCGCGGACGAACGCCGTTATTTGCCCTATGAATACCCCATGATTAAAACCATTTTGGCAAGTTCTGGCACTCAAATATGTGCTTCAAATAACCTAGTTAGTGTCCCAAACCATCCTGTTATCACGAGCCTGTCGCAGGATAGTTTGGGGCGCAATATGCCAAAATTATCGGGCTGTTTCACACTGAAGACGGATGAGTATTTTCTAATCTCGCCCGATGTGCAGATGGGGTTTGATAGCCGTTATTTTGGCGCAGTCGCAGGCAAAAATATTTTGGGAAAAGCGAAATATCTTGGGAATGGAAAAATTGCACATGGCGCGAAAAATGGGAAATGAGGGCGGTTTTTAGGGTGGTGTGTGCAGGGCAAGATAAAGGGCTTGGCCCAAAATGGGCTAAGCTGTTGTCTGCACATCTTTTTTTCGGGCCAAAGCCCAAATGGGGTGGGACGGGGATTATGCGCTATGGACAGTGCTACTGCGGTTTGCGGCTGGGACAGGTAATTACAGGTCACGCGACTACCTTGGAAATTACGCTATGAAAGAAATAAGAGAAAATCCATTCGACATTAAAATCGGTAAGATTTATGCGCCTAACGGAACGCGCAGAATGATGAGTTTTGCCTCGCAAGTAAAGTGGGCGGCCAAGTCGGTTTCCAATAAGACTTCCGGTTATGGAGGTTCACAAAAATCACACTTCCGCGAGCAGTTTTTCTCGCGCCGCGTTATTGTTAAAATCAGTGTTGTGAAAATGGAAGCGCGCGGCGGCGAAGTGCAGCGTTTGCATTTAGAATATATCCAGCGCGATAGCGCCGCCCATGAAAACGAGAAAGGCTCTGTGTTTGACAAAGAAAAAGACATAGCGGACGCGGACGAATTTAGAAAGCGCGGCAAAGATGACCGCCACCAATTTCGCGTTATTGTTTCCGCCGAGGACGCCCGCGAAATAAATGATTTGCGCAGCTTCACCCGTGACCTGATGTCGCAAATGGAAAATGATCTCGGTACGAAACTCGATTGGGTCGCAGCCAATCACTATGATACGGCCACGCCGCACACCCATATTGTTATTAGCGGCAAGAAAAGTGATGGCAAAAACCTCGTCATTCCGCGCGCGTATATTTCTTACGGCATACGCGGCGCGGCGGAGCATTTGGTCAACCGAGAGCTTGGCCCGATCAACCAGATGGAAGCGGGCGTGAAACTGGCGAGCGAAGTCACCAAAACAAGGCTCACACAATTAGACCGTAGCCTGCTTCGCATGAGCGACGCGAATATGGTCGATATTTCCAAACGTCCAGAGCGCGGTAGTGAGTGGACACGCCGCCTAGATATTGCCCGCCTTAAACATCTAAGCCAGATGGGACTTGCCTATACCAATGGTCACGGCAAATGGCATTTGGCCGAAGATATGGAGCAGCGCCTCACCCGCCTTGGCGAGCGGGGAGATATTCTCAAAACCTATCACCGCACGTTAAAACAAGCGGGTCTATCGCGCACGCCGCACTCGGACACCATATACGATCCGTTCCACAGCCGCGCCAAACCGCTAGTCGGTAAAATAATTGCCGTGGGCATTGCGGACGATATTAACGATCGCACCTACGCCGTGGTTGATAGCACACGCGGTCATGCCTATTATGTCAAAGCGGGGCGCGCAGAAAACATCGAGGGCTTAAAACGCGGTATGGTCATCACCATCACGCCCGCAGATATTCATCCCAAACCATCCGACCTGACCATCGAGAAAATCGCCGCCAAACGCAACGGGGATTACAGCCCGTCACTGCACCAAACCACAGACCCAAGCTCCTGCCCAGAATATATCCAAGCCCACATCAGAAGGCTCGAAGCCATGCGCCGCGCCGGACATGCGGCGCGTAACAAAGACGGCTCATGGAAAATCCCCCATGATTATTTAGACCGCGCCCGTAATTACGAAAAGCAAAGAGCATGGGCAAAGCCCGTAGATTTGAAAATAATATCCGCAGGGCCACTGCAAAATTTAGCGAGCGTCATAGGACGCACTTGGCTCGACGAAGAACTCGCGAATGAAACGAGCATCCCTGATATAGGCTACGGCGCAGAAGCCCATGCCGCACTGATCGCAAGACGACAGTTTTTAATGCAGCAAGGCATATTGGAAAATGAAAATACGGCGCTGACGCAATCGCACTTAGACGCACTAGAAAAACGAGACTTGGGTGAGGCCGCCAAAAAACTATCTGCGCAATTAGGCAAACCATATTTGGAAAGCGGTAGACAAGGCAGAATCGCTGGCCACTACCGCGCCGCCATAACCCGCCCAAGCGGAAAATACGCCATCATAGAACGCGCCAAAAATTTCACCCTCGTCCCTTGGCGCGACACCCTAGAAAGAAATCGCGGCAAAGCCGTATCAGGCATTATGCGGGGCAACACGATTTCTTGGACGTTGAATAAAGGGCGGGAGATTTCCTAGATTGCACAGTAGGAACCAATAACTTTAAAATATTTATTGACTTCCAATATAACTTCCATAGACTTCCAATAAAAAGGAAGGATGTGACGTGAGCGGTAATTATTATACATTTGCAGCAATCAGAGGAGTACAGGCAGGGTGTGAATACTATGTCGTTATGGTGCCGCTCAAGCTTGTTTCTAAAATATTTGATTTTGACAATGAAGAGTTGCCAGCAGATTTAAGGGCCCAGCGAGTTTTATCTAAATCTCGTGTCCCCCAAATTGCTAACTACCTTGCGCAAAATTTTGAAGAATATACTCTGTCATCATTGTGCGCTTCGATTGATGGGGAATTAGAATTTTCTCCTGCAAATGACAGTATCCAACTTCGCAATGTTGGAACCTTAACATTTTCAATGAATGCTCGTTTGTTACTTAACGATGGCCAACATCGGCGGGCAGCGATAGCAAAAGCCTTAGAGACGTGCCCAAGGCTCGAAAATGAAACAATTTCTGTTGTGATGTTCGTCGATCAAGGCTTGCAGCGAAGTCAGCAAATGTTCGCTGATCTTAATAAAAATGCTGTACGCCCTTCAGGCTCTTTGAATGTTTTATATGACCGCCGAAACCCTCTGGCGCGCTTGAGCTCACAAGTTATTGAGGAAATTGATTTTTACCAAAACTATGTGGAGCTTGAGAAAACGTCCCTCTCGAATAGAGCGAAAAACCTCATTACGTTATCGAGCCTAAACCAATCTAATAAATGGCTTGCTGGAGCCGAAGCCGATCGCTTTGGAAAAAATACAAATAAATTAGTGATCCGCTTTTGGCGAAGATTAGTTGAAGTTATGCCTGACTGGCAAAAGTTAGAATGTGGAGCGGTAACGTCTGGCGAACTAAGAAAGGAAACAGTTCATGCGCATGGCGTGATGTTTCAAGCTTTTGGTGTAATGGGAGCTCGCCTTATAACTGAACATCCGCGTAGCTGGGAACAAGACTTAATTGCTCTATCTGAAATAAATTGGCAAAAAAGAAATAGAGAACTTTGGAAGGGTCGTGTTATGAGGCGTGCGCGCATGGATGGCAGTACGCGCTCTATTCATCTTGGTGCAAATGTTTTAATACAAGCTGTTGGTCTCCAATTAGGTGAAAAAGAGCAAGTAAATGAAGCGGCCTTCGTAGAGGAAAGCAAAATGGAATCAAAATTGGCTGGAGCATCCTCATGAAAAAATCTTCTGTAGACAATTCTGCAAAAGATTCTGATGGCGACCTTTCTTTTTCTGAAATTGAAAGTCACATCAAATCAATCTACCTTGCTGACAAACGCCCATGGGTTATTGGGTATAGTGGAGGAAAAGATTCAAGCTGTGCTTTACAATTGATCTGGAGCGCGGTTAGCAAGCTACCTGTTGAAAAACGACAAAAACCTATCTTTGTTCTTACTTCTGATACACTCGTAGAGCCCCCTGTAATAGTCAACTATATCAATAAAACTTTAGCGGCGATCAACAAAGCAGCCGTAGAGCAAAGCATGCCTGTTACAGCACAAAAGGTTTTGCCTGATATAACAGACAGTTTTTGGGTAAATTTAATTGGCAGGGGATACCCTGCGCCATCCAAAAGATTTAGATGGTGTACGGAGAGATTAAAAATCGACCCTGCTAATGCTTTCATAAAACATCGAGTAGCGGAATTTGGTGAAGTCGTCATGGTGCTTGGCGTTAGATCTGCCGAAAGCGCGACGCGGGCTCAAGTAATGGCGTTACACCGGATTAAAGGAACGGCCTTGTCCCGGCATTCCACTTTACCTGGAGCTTTTGTATTTACCCCAATCGAAGATTTTAGTGTCGATGATGTTTGGTCGTTTTTATTGCAAAATCCATCTCCTTGGGGCTCTGACAATAGAGACCTTTTAGCAATGTACCGTAATGCACAAGCGGGAGAATGCCCGCTTGTGGTTGATAAAAAAACTGAGAGTTGCGGTAATTCTCGGTTTGGGTGCTGGGTCTGCACTGTGGTGACTAAGGATAAAGCTATGGAGGCCATGATAGATAATGGTGAAGATTGGCTGGAACCCTTACTTGATCTTCGTGATGAGTTATCAGCAACGCAAGAACCAAGCCGTAAACGCGAGTTTAGGAGTTTTAAACGTCGAAACGGATCAGTCACATTTGTCGGCGAACAAGAATCTCCAATTCCAGGCCCTTATTTGTTTGAGTATAGAAAACAATTTTTGCGTAAATTACTTGTAGCCCAAAATAAAGTGAATGAGAAAGCGCCGCCCGGAGAGAAAGTTGTCTTAATCCAAGATTCCGAACTCAAAGAAATTAGAAAAATATGGCGTAGAGAGAATGGGGACTGGGGTGACACAGTTTCACAAATTGTCAAAGATGTTTTGAATAAAACACTAGAAATAGACGGTGTGGATGTATTTGAATTTAAGGCTGAGGATGTCGACATTTTGGGGTCTGTTTGTAAAACATACGATGTGCCACCACAATTATTATCGCAACTGCTTGAAGCGGAGCGTTCTGTACGCGGGCTAAAAAGAAGAACGTCTATCCATCGTAAAATTTCGTCCATCATGGGACAAGAATGGCGCAGTGAAGATGTGGTTGTCGATGAACGTAAAATGCGATTAGAGCGTGATGCTAGTCAAACCGACCCAGAAACTTTATTTGAGAAACCAACATGATTTTACAATCATTGACCCTTTTTAATTTCGGCTTATATGGCGGATATCACGAGTTTAATTTAGAGCCCGATGCTAAGGCCGACAAGCCAATTATACTTGTCGTTGGCCATAATGGATCAGGAAAAACAACTTTTCTTGAGGCCGTCAGGCTTGCACTTTATGGCAAACGAGCTTTAGGTGCACGTGTAGGACAATCTGAATACGAAGCTCATCTTTTACGCCGTATTCACAATGTTGCACCAGAGCGCCATACATATATTGAATTGACTTTTAAGAGCCATCACGGTGGCAATAACGATCTATACAGTATACGCCGTGATTGGGCCGCGCGTGGAACAACTGTTGTAGAGACGATAGACTTTACCCGAAATGGCTGCGAGGTAGATGATATCCCACGTGAAGATTGGGATCATTATTTAGAGGACATGATACCTGCAGGAGTGTCCCAATTATTTTTCTTTGATGGCGAAAAAATACAAGATATTGCCGATGATGAAGCTAATATAGGTTTGTTTAATGCCATTAGATCTCTATTAGGGCTAGATATTATTGATCAACTACGCGGTGACCTTGCTCTTTACAAAGCCAGAGCGGGTGATTCAACTGGCGGCTATGATATAGAAGCTATTCAACGCGACCTAACAAGTACTCGTGAAGAAGTGGTATTGCAAGAAGAGATGGCCGCATC
The DNA here is from genome assembly GCA_002401695.1 of Alphaproteobacteria bacterium. Taxonomy (GTDB): domain Bacteria; phylum Pseudomonadota; class Alphaproteobacteria; order Micavibrionales; family Micavibrionaceae; genus UBA1672. The sequence goes on along the minus strand of NVTV01000024.1, from coordinate 27,021 downwards.
TTTGACAGCCAAATGCAGACAACTGACGAATAAGAGTAATGCTGCACAGCGTATATTTCAACATGAAGGTGGAACCATAGCGATCAGCCGAGAAACTTTAACAGAAGAACTCAACGCAACAGACCATGAATTAAAAGCCTTGGAGGCAGATTTAAAAAACCTTGCAAATGGCCATGCACCATTTGCACTTGCTCCAACATTGACGAAACGCTTTCTGTCAGAAGTTGAAAGAGCTAAGGGCGCGCAATTTGAGAAAGCAGTGAGTGCATTTGTTCTAGCATTCAAAGAAACAGTGAATATCCGCAAAGGCAAACCTACTAAGTGGACAGCGAAGCATTTTACAGATTTGCAAGATTATGCCGCTGCTACCAAAGGGGCGGATGACATCATAGAATTGAGCGCTGAACCAGATTGGATTGTTCAACAATTTGAAGGAGTTTCTGATGAACGAGTTTTGAGTGTTCAACTTGCAAGCCGACTATCTGACGTTTGGCAGCACAGAGGTCTATTGCGTGAACAACTCAAAAATTTTCGTCCCGGAGCCGCTGCGGATGCCTTCAAAAATTTGCGCGAAGCAGAGTTTAACCGAGGCGCATCAGAAACGAAATTAGCACGAATTACAACAGAGGTCGATCGTTTGCGTGCGCTTGCAACGAGATTAAATAATGAGAGAACTAAGGCTATTAGTGCAAAAGATGACCATACGCGAAACATCCAAAGGATGGATATGGCGACCCGTACTCAAGCAGCCTTAGCGGATTACGAACAACGAATTTTGCAAAAACGCTTATCTTCATTGTCAGAACATTTCGTAGATGCATTTAATGGTCTTGTTCCGCGAAAAACATTAGTCCATTCTGTTGAAATTGACCCAGAAACATTCGCCCTTAAACTAAAAGACTCTCAAAATAAAATTATTCGAACCGATAGTCTTTCTGCTGGCGAACGGCAACTTTACGCAATTGCCATGCTTTGGGCACTTGGTAAAACAAGTGGGCGAGAACTTCCCATGATTATCGATACCCCACTATCTCGTTTAGATATGGTACATCGTAAAACGCTTATGGGGGAGTATCTTCCAAAAGCCAGCAAGCAAGTCATAATGCTTTGCACTGATACAGAGCTTACCGACGAAATAGAAGAACTGGTGGCTCCATATGTTAGCCGCACATTTAAAATCGGAGTTAGTGGGGATGGAGTTCAAACATCCATATCACTATTGGATATGAAAACGGGTACAGAAAAAGAGGTTTTGATCAATGCAGGTTAGTAAACTTAAAATTTCTGCAAATGCTTCAGGGAAGCTTAAAATGCTGAAATCACGTTCTGGGCTTACGCCAAATTTATTATGCAGAATGGCCATGATGCTTTCTTTTGAAGCAGGTCCCCTGAAGCAAAGCCTTGCTAGTTTGGAAGATGGCCAAGAATTTAACGCCTATACACTTTTTGGTCCGTATCAATCTATATACCTCGATATGCTTAGGTTTGTTGAAGGGGAAAAGCATGGAGAAAACATCTCAAATGAAGTTTTGATTGAGAAATTAATACATCATATTGACCGTGGAGTTAGGCAATTATCTGTACGCATAAAAAGCCCTGCAGATGCCGCAATGCTTCTCGCTGGTGAGGTTGGTGCGTGAATAATCGGCACATCTATCTAGATCACAACGCTTCAACTCCCATTGACCCTGAAGTATTAGAAACAGTTATACAAATAAGCCGTGACTTATATGCCAATCCATCAAGTATTGAACATAGGGGCGGTAGCGCTGCCAGAAAATCTATCGAGGAAGCACGAATCCAAATCGGAACAACAATTGGATGTCGAGCAACAGAAATTATTTTTACGAGCGGCTCTACAGAGGCAAACAATCTCGCAATAATTGGTAGTTTCCCAGAGCTAAAAAAAAATGACCGTACACACTTGATAACATCGCAAATTGAGCATCCGTCTGTACTAGCTTGCTTTGATGTTCTTGAACGACAAGGAGCGCAAGTAACCCGGTTAAGCGTGAATGAAGAAGGAGTAATTTCGCTTGAGGAGTTTAAATCCGCTATCACAACTAATACTGGGTTTGTTTCAATAATGGCGGCAAATAATGAAACTGGCGTACTACAGCCTATCCATAAAATAGGCGCTATTTGCGAAGAGCACGACATTATTTTTCATACTGATTATTCACAAGCCTCTGCATATATTCCTCTTGACCTATCACAATCTCCTATTCATTTGGCAAGCTTCTCAGGGCACAAAGCATATGGGCCTAAAGGCGTTGGTGCGCTATATCGATCTCTTCGTAAACCTCGTGTCAAATTGACACCTGTTTTACACGGAGGGGGGCAAGAAATGGGCTTACGCTCAGGAACTATGAACACAGCCGGGATCGCAGGGCTTGGTCACGCATTTTCAATAATTGAAGAGCGCATTCACAATGATGCGGTTCACATCGGATCTTTACGGGATCAACTTCAAGATATTTTGCAAAAATCGGAGGGTGTTCAAATAAATGGATCAAATGTTGCACGCCTTCCAAATACTATTTCGCTCTCAATCACTAATATTGAGCCTCTCGCACTTATGCATGAGTTAAGAGAAAATCTTACTTTTTCAGCATCAAGCGCATGCGCCACAGATAAAGTTCAAACCTCTCATGTTCTATTGGCAATGTTTGGAGAGAGCGTGCGCGCCCGCACAGCCTTCAGGTTAGGATTAGGTCGCATTTCCAATCCCTCCGAAATTTTACAAGTTGCCAACATGATAACGGCAGCATGCATTAAATTGAGAAAAAGAAAAATATAGATCAGTAGTTTTTTTAATACTTAGAGTGAAAAAATCGCTAAACTTCTTTCTACTAATAAATTGAGGCGAATTGTATAGTTGTCTAAATTCCAATCCTCATATAAAGCAATTTCCTTATTTAAATCTGACGTCGAGGCGGCAAGTATAGGTTTTTTGTCGGCAAACGGTTTATTTCCCAATCGATCATTTTCAGCTTCACTCACTATCGTCAAATTCCCTAAATACTCGGTCAAACCATTCATTTGTTCATTGCCGGCTTCGGCATTACGCGCATGAACATGTTCAATCGTTAGCTTCTTGAAGTCCAAACAACGCGTAGTATCAAGGCAGGTTGGTTTGCCTTGGTTCCCTTTACTATACCACTGAAACATGTGTTCATTCATAATAAGCAGATATTTAATCGCGGCTCGTTCATCCCCATCATATCTTAAAGCTTTTAATCTTTCGGTGAAAACTTCATCTGAGGCATGAATGTTGATTAGAGCATTCAAATCGGCAATAAAAGCAGTAGTACGAAATTCATGCGGTTCTTTACGCATCAATTGCCCATGCTTAGAAAACAACCTTTGGACTTTATGAATTGGTCCTTTAGCAATAGTAGCATAACGGAATAAGAACCTCTCAATAACATCGACCACTTGAATAAAGGACCTATGACCGAGTTTTTCAGCGTTTAATAAAATTGGAAGAGTGCAGTAGCCGAGTTTTAGAACCTTTTGCATGGCCTCTAATCTTGTTTTAGAAACAGGATCTATGTTACTAAGGATATGTTCGGGCGCCACTCCACTTGCTAGGGTGGATACTGTTTGGACAGATTTTTTTAGCTTGTGAATACCTTCAACCGTTGCTCTAACACCATCCGTAGTGAGGTTTTTAAAACCGCTCATGCTAGGAAAAAAAACATCCTCATAATCAAGGTCTTGGCGACCAAATGTAGGTTTTTTACCTGTTAAGGCTTCATACACAATAGAAAGTAGTTCATCTGGGTCTAAGATGTCATTATTAATAATAACATCCCATACATTCGATAAATCATCAAGCTTGGTAACTGGTTGACTTCTTAGAGCTTCTAAAGTTCTTGCACGTAATTGCTCGCAGTTCTTAATCTGCACACCCCTAGTATTGAGGACACGAAACATAGTGTTAGCGTGTTCACGGTCATCAAACGATAAATGAACTATGGACCAATCTTTCAGAAACATTTTGTATAAGCGTTCTAGTAAAGCTGATTGACCCTGCATGATGACAATGCCATCAAATATCGCATTAAAATATGTCTCTATCAATGAATGTGATTGGAATATTGAGCGATGTGATGTTTTAGTGGCTTCAGGTTCAAGGCCATCTAGTAATTGTTCAAAATAGGCCCTATCCGAATAACACATAGTCAGTCTACGAACAGTATTTACATCTTTAAACTCAACATCCAAAATGCATTCAAAATTTTCTTTTAGTGTTTTTGCCCTCGCTAACAACACTCCCTTCAGCACAGAATCTTCGGACGTCTTTTTGGCCAAACTAGCCGCTAACTCAAATCTTTTTCTTAGTTCTACAAGAAATAAATATATCGTGGCGATTCTTTGCTGCCCGTCCACTAAAAGCAAATGCGATCGTGCTGACCCTGGAACTTCTGAAGAACAGGTTACAATAGCTCCGAAAAAATGTGGTCTAATTTCGCTCCGACCGCGAGCCTCCAAACACATATTTACATCTTGCAAAAATGCGTCCACATGTATCTTCTCCCAAGAATATGAACGTTGAAACTGTGGTACAGAAATTGAGCCGTACCCACTTAACAAGTCTGCAACGGTCACAACAGATGTTCTTAGATTCAGGAGACTATTTCGCTCATCAGGAATTGGGTCCGTCATGTATCTCCGAACTCCTCATCCCATAGTTCGTGATAACGTATTAAAAAATTTTGCACACTGGTTGGCTTAGGCTTCATCTTTTCTCTAAGGTATTCAAACCCCCCTGCAGCATATAAATTGACAGCTTCAATCCCATTTTCTTTACTTAATCTGGAAGGCTCATCAGGATCAAGTAATTTAGCGATTTCTCGTTCATAGTCAGCTTGGCTATAATTTACAGTGTCAAGACGCCTAAGTTCTGCTTCGACAACCAAACCTGCAATATAAGATCTGGAATCTAAATATACGTCTGGATAACCGATAATAAAATTATTTTTTTCAAGTGAAGATTTTTCGGATAATCTTCCTAATTGTAATCCTAATAATAAACCAGCGTAAAATCCGTCAAACAATAAAAAGGCCTTACCCTCTTCCTTTGTAGGTGATTTGGAAAACATTCGTCCTGCATCAAAATCAAAGAAACTCCTTAGACCACTCCTAAGATGAAAACTCATAGCACCTCTCCATCGATACTATGGAAGGTCTGGAAGGCTTCAATTCCATCTTTTACAGATGTATTTCCAGTCAAACGGTCTATCGAAATAGTAGCATATCTTACATCATCGCTTGTATAAAAAAATTCGGCGAACCCTTCTCTTTCACTAGAGATAACAAACATGATCATTTGATCGAAGAGATCAGGAATAAGGCTTGAAACAGTACGTCTCAATTCAGTGTCTAAAGATACAGCTGGAGAATCCACAATAAAAGGTAGTTCGTGTGGTGCATTATGAAGCAACGCTGTTAGAAAAGCATAAGAAACGGCCAATTTTTGTCCTTCGCTCACAGCTATTTTTTCCGTAATTTGATTGGTAGTAAGCCGTAAACTACCGTCAATTGATGAAACGCGGAGAGCTTCATTGGGAAGGATTTTATCTAAATAATCATTGGTGGTTTTGCGTATTCTTGAGCGTAAACTTTTGAGTGAGGCTTGTTCTACTTTATCAATTAACTTACAAAACAATAATACTTTTTGAGAAATTTCAAAAGTTCCTAAAACTGTATTATATAAATTTTCTCGATTATCCACTTCCTCCATACACAGGGGAATATTGTTTTTCCAAGTTCGGCCCATACTTCCAGTGTCACTATCTAGTAACTTATAAAGACTGTCTTCTACAAGTATCGATTGGCGTTGAATTTTTTGTAAATCTACCTTTAAGGCTGCCCTGTTATTATTGTCCTCTAAGTCTTTCTGCTTATCAAGCTTATTTTCTTTTTGTATAGCTTCTTTGAGAGAGCTTTGTGCATTTTGCAATAACGTAGATATTTCATCAAATCGTTCAGTCTCTTTTTCACTTTTTGCGAGAGCATCTTTCATATGGTTAATGACGACGATTTGATCTTCCCCCAAATAATCTTCCGCATTATTTCGTATCGCCTGTGCTTCAATTTTGCCGATTTCTCTATCGCAAATACACTGTTCCTGTTTTGCTAAATGTTTAAAAAACTCTCTGGATGTGGTACGTGGTAATTTAAGCTCTTGCAGGGTTCCTCCTAATTCATTTAGTCGTTTTCTTAATGTATCATGGAATAGCGGGGGCAACCTGAAGCACTTGATAGAACGAAGAGTGTAATCAGAAACTCTTTGTTTTTGTGTTGCAATAACCTTTTTAATGGAATCTTTCTCTCGTTTAAATTTTTCATCTGCGGCATCATCATTCTCGATTTTATTTTGGATGTTTTTGATTTGTTTATCGTATTTTTCAATATCAAATTTATAAGATTTTTCTTTCTTTTTTAATGTGTCAAGAACCTGTAATGCTTCTTTATATTCTGCCTCATATCGCTCCAAATAGCCTTTTGAGGCAGCTTTTGAGACTGTTGCGGCTTGTTGCCGCGTCTTGGCATAATGTTGCGCTTGTTGTTTCAACTCTGTTAAATGGTCTAAGCGGTATAAGCCTCTAATAGCTTGATCCGCCTGAGTTTTCCCAATTGTAATAATTGCGGAAGCTAGTTCACCATCAAAAATGAACAAATCAGTCAAACTGCCTAATTGCGTTAATTCTGTTGGAAGATCAAACCCTGGGCTTCTTCCACCAGAACCCTTGCCTATTGAAGTGGTGAAAAATTCACATGTTTGACGCCTAAAATCGAATTCTAATTCAACACGCCAAGGCGCACCGTCAATCATGAGTGACAATTCGAAAAAACCCTCTTCGACTAAATCGTCTGCTTTGTAATTCTTAATTTGGTCTGGCGCTAACTCCATGCCAGACATAGCAACTCGAAGCAGAGACATGGTTGTAGTTTTGCCTGTACCATTAGGCATTTGAATCAAAGACCACCGCTTCTGTGGGCTACCTAAGTTGATTTCGACATCACGAAGATAACCCCTCAAATTTTTAGCCTTCCACCCTGTAATTTCAACCTTCACACGTCACCTCATGATTATCGTAAGGTACATCATTTATAAGGTCGATCAGATCAGATTCTCTAAACGATCCGGTTAATTTTAGCGCTATTCTTCGTGCAAACTTTCTTGCGAACTCAGGGTGCTCTTGTTTTATATCAGCCAAAGCTTCGTCAATAGCTTCTTGAATTGCCGGATCAATCAATGGTCGCGCAGTCATTTTATTTCCCCTAATGGATTAGGCTATACTGGATATACATTTAGATGCCAAGGCAAGAAACCAATCTCTTCTATCAGCATCAGCAGAACCATCCTCAGGGTTGGCCTCAATAAAATCAACGACTAAAGCTCTTTTTTGAGGATTAAGAGGGTCAATACGTAAACATCTTCCAAGCCTTTGTACCGTTTCTAATTTTGCCCTAGACGATGCAAATAAGACAATCGTGCCAACAGATTGGATATCAATACCCTCTGAAAGCTTATGGCAACTCAACAAGCAGTCTAAACCACCTTGTGCAAACCGCTGCAAATTGTCTTTGTGATCATTTTGAAAATAAGTGTGATATGGTATTTTAGCTTCCATCAACACAGCTTGCACCGAAAGGCCAAAATCCGCAGTTTCAACGAATAGAAGACTTCTATCAAGCACATTTAAATTAGACTTTACTAACTCTTTAAATGGCTCTATTTTTGTCAAACTGGTTTTTCGTACTTTAGCAATATCTCGATATAATACTTCCTCAGATGCTGGTTCTCCAGCTGCTTTTTTAGCATAGTGCTTTGCAAAAGCTTTTTTTATGTCCGCACGGTCATCTTCTGATAATGTGTAAGTTAATGGCAAATAATCAAATTCACATAAAATTCCCCTTTCTATGGCCTGTTCCAATGTAAAAGTAAATATTACTGGACCAATTTCACTTTCAATAAAATCATTTCCAAATTCATCATATTCACGTTCTGGTGTTGCACTCAATCCAAGTCGGAAGCCAAACCTGCTAATATAGCCCGTTAATTCACGGATCATCGATGGGGAACCAAATCTGTGAACTTCATCGCAAATAATTAAGGATTTCGGCATACCTGTATCAGATAAATACGGAATAAGATTGTGAATTTGATGCCGAGAAACGAGTAATATTTTTTTTCCTTTAGCTGCAAAGAAATCATCCCCTTCTTTTTTCCCTCCGTAATGACGGAAGATGGAAAATTCAAAACCCTCAAGTAATTGCTTATACCATTGTGATAACAAATCGTCGCCTGACATTGTAATTACTGCAGTATCAATTAAGCCCCTAGAAAAAAGTTCCTTTTGAATTGATAAGGCGGTTCTCGTTTTCCCGGTACCAGTGGCCATCTCTAAAATTCCGCCCTGCTTTTCAAGGAATACCTCCAGCGCTTCTTTTTGGTGCCTCCACTTGTTTAAAGGCTTTGGATTAGGATATGGTCGTGAAGATTTTCCAGTAAACTTGGCTAGCTTTTTACGAATTGCATCGGGAATTGGAAATATACGAATATTAGGATCGCTATTATTCCATAGTTTATCAAACCTACTTTTTAAAAACTCTACTCGTTTGCGCTCTCTATCATCTACCCAAGAATAAAAAATACTGATTGACTCGTAATTACGATAAGCTTTTGCGCTATCATTTTGTGAACCATGGAAACCTATTTGGTTGCCTTCCCGATCCTGGAAAACTCCGAATTTATCATGAAAATCTCCGTCGAGCTGATCTGCTGGAATTGCGATTCTAAAGTCTAGTAAACCGTCAGCTACCATCCACGCCATGACTGACAAAGTTTGCTCTTCTAATGACTTTGGTAAATCATTAATGGTAGACGCAAGCGCCCGCAGTAAGTTTGGATCTGATTTAGCTTCTTCTCCTTGAGCGAGAGCAGCCCAATCTTCAGCAGACATGTACGGACTTACAATAAAACGGACTTTACCATTGTTTTTTGCGAAAACCCCCAAACCTTGCGCTGCCATTTTTAGCCAATTAGACGTAAAGTACCCTACACCTCGATCATATGAACTGGCATTGCTTAATGCAGGTTCATATAATTCAGAAACAATTTGGTTCGTCGACGTGTTCATCGATGGTATCGTGTTTAAGTTCAATAGCGACATTGTGAGAACTAAACCTTTCTGAAATTAAAACCTTCAATGCTTACTCAAAAACCACCGTAAACAATACCGTAACTCTATCAATGGGAAAATCTACCTCCCCCGAAGTCACTCCACTACCCTCAGCCTTGAAACTTTTACCCTGTAAACACACTAGACCGAGCGCGTGATTTTGCTCAGCCTAAAGTCCAACTTAGAAATGGACTTTAGTTTATGTCACCGCAATCAATACTTATCGGGCAAATTGTTTTGGTCTTTACGACCATTATTTTGACCACATGGTATGCGACCCAGTGGGTGGCTTTGCAGTTTGACTATGATGCTTATTTAGGGTCGCCTTGGTTTTCCGTATCGAGCCATAAAATATACTTTCCTTGGAGATTATTTGAGTGGTGGTATTCATTTGATGCTTATGCACCCGGTATCTTTGCCAAAGGCGGACAGATCGCTGCGGGCGGTGGTTTCCTCGGAACTTTGTTTGCTGTCGCTGGTTCCGTATGGCGCGGACGGCAGGCTAAGAAGCTAACGACCTTTGGTTCGTCCCAATGGGCGAGCAAGTCCATGATGAAGCATGCAGGCCTGTTTGCGGATGACGGCGTATTTCTTGGCCAAGCTCATGATCATTATCTGCGCCATGACGGGCCGGAACATGTCATGGCGATTGCGCCGACACGTTCGGGCAAGGGTGTGGGTCTTGTTATTCCGACACTTCTGTCTTGGACAGGCAGCGCGGTCATTCACGATATTAAAGGCGAGAACTGGCAGCTTACGGCTGGATGGCGTTCTACATTTTCTCATTGCTTGTTATTTGATCCCACCAATGCAGCATCGGCTAAATACAATCCCCTGCTAGAAGTACGTAAAGGCGCATGCGAAGTCCGCGATGTACAAAACATTGCTGACATATTAGTTGACCCGGACGGTGTACTTGAACGCCGTAACCATTGGGAGAAAACTGCGCATTCATTATTGGTCGGTGCTATCTTACATATTCTCTACGCGGAACAAGAAAAGACCTTAGCCCGCGTAGCCTCATTTCTATCTGACCCCAAACGCTCTTTTGAGAAAACGCTATGGGCGATGATGGAAACTAATCACCTCGGCGACAGTCAAAAAGCCGAAGCCCATCCCGTTGTTGCACAAGCAGCGCGTGAACTCCTCAATAAATCTGAAAACGAACGCTCAGGTGTATTGTCAACGGCGATGAGCTTTCTGTCTCTGTATAGAGACCCGACTATTGCCGAGGTGACTTCCAAATGCGAATGGCGGATTAGCGACCTTGTGGACGCGGACAAACCCGTATCTTTATACCTCGTCGTGCCGCCGTCAGACATTTCAAGAACCAAGCCACTGATCCGTCTTATCCTGAACCAGATAGGACGCCGCCTTACCGAGAGCCTTGAGACCAACAATAACCCATCCCGCCGCAAAGTCTTGTTCATGCTTGATGAGTTTCCTGCCCTTGGACGGCTCGACTTCTTTGAAAGTGCACTGGCATTTATGGCGGGGTATGGCATTCGGGCTTTCCTAATCGCGCAATCTCTCAACCAAATTGAGAAAGCATACGGCCCAAACAACGCCATACTCGACAACTGCCATGTACGGATTGTCTTCGCCACTAATGACGAGCGCACAGCCAAACGTATATCAGACGCAGTTGGTAGCACTACAGAAATGCGCGCCATGCGGAATTACGCAGGCCATCGATTAGCGCCGTGGTTATCGCATGTTATGGTCTCGCGCCAAGAAACGGCACGGCAGTTATTAACACCCGGCGAAGTTATGCAGCTTCCCGCCGACGAAGAGATAATCCTGCTGTCTGGTACAGCTCCGATCAAAGCCAACAAAATCACATATTACACAGATAAGAATTTCACGGGCCGTATTTGTGCTCCCCCTACCGTAGACCCAGAGGATAAAGGTTATGCAGGTGCTCCCCGCCCGCAAGACTGCCTCTGGGGTCAGCAAATACGGCTCGTGGATGACCGCTTGATGATCAAGCGTGAAACCATGAAAGATATTCCTGCGGACGCGACGGGCAAAGACCGCCAGCCAAAGGTGGATGATAAAAAGCAAGCCCCCAAACCACCCAAAGCCAAAGATCACGACCAAATATTTGATGATGACGGCAATGAGGTTACGAGCCGCAGGCTGGATGACATTATGCGACCTGTTATCGCCGCCCACCAAATCGCGCGGACGGGCGATAAGGATATGGAGATTTAACTATGGACGCACTCACGCACAGATTACGGGTCAGAGTCTCGCCCGCCAATTATCACAAGCTTGCAGACGCGGCGCGTAAGCCCAAAGAAACGCGCTCTAAAATTATAGACAAAGCCTTGGCCGCGTATTTTAGCTACGAGATCGAGGACAAACGCGACGCAGGCATTATCGCGCGGCTCGATGTTTTGGCGCGGCATGATGCACGGCACACACGCGACCTTAATCTCGCTACTGAGACTTTCTCTCTATTCGTTTTATATTATTTGACCATGACACCAGAACTACAAGATGACGACAAGCAAGACCTTGCCGATATGGGCGTGCTAAAATTCAAACTCTTCGTCAACCGTTTAGGTGGCTATATGAAAGGCGGCGGGCGCACATTGTTCCGCGCACTCGAAGACATTATGGTCGGCGACGAAGACTTCTTCACCAAAGAAGAAATTGAACGGTTCGCCAGAGCCAAGCTCGCGCAAAGCAAAGCCTCAAATATGGGGGCGCGTAATGTCAACTAATCTAAACCCCATCACCGCCAGCCGCACCTTAGAAATGCTCCGCTCCGCCATGGGGCCGGTGATTGGTGCGGCGCTTGATGATAAAAACGTCATAGAGATTATGGTCAATCCAGACGGTAAGCTTTGGCTAGACCGTCACGGCGAAGGACGGGTTTACACTGGCGAAATTATCACCCCGAACGATGCCGAACGCATAGTTAAATTGGTCGCAAGCCATATCCGACAAGAAGTCACAACCGATAGACCCATCGTAAGCGCCGAACTACCGGGAGGTGGGGAACGGTTTGAGGGCTTACTCCCGCCCGTTGTTTCTGCCCCGTGTTTTTCTATCCGCAAAGGCGCGGCTAAAATTTTCACATTGGGGGATTATGTAGAAGCAGAAACGATGACTAAGGGACAAGCTGATGCTTTGTCCTATGCCGTAAATGCTAAACTCAACATTCTCATCGTTGGCGGTACAAGCAGCGGCAAGACTACTTTGGCCAATGCACTGCTTGCAGAAATCGCACACTGCAATGACCGCGTACTTATTCTCGAAGATACACGAGAGCTGCAATGCGGGGCAGAAGACACAGTGGCGCTGCGGACACATGGTCAGGACGTAAAGCTTGCTGATCTTGTTCGCTCCACTCTTAGATTGCGCCCTGACCGTATCGTCGTTGGCGAAGTTCGCGGCCCCGAAGCCCTTGATATGCTCAAGGCATGGAACACCGGACATCCCGGCGGCATTGCTACCGTGCACGCTAATTCCGCCGAGGCAGGGCTTTACCGTATCGAGCAACTGATCTTGGAAGGCGTAAGTTCCATCCCGCGCACGCTCATAGCCGAGGCTATAAATGTCATCGTTTTTATCTCTGGCCGAGGTTTAGCCCGCAAGGTCGAAACCATTGCCCGTGTGCTTGGCGTTCACGGGGACGAATATGATCTCGAACCGCTTGCACCCAATTTCACACCCCTCAAACTCATCCCAAAACTCAAACATAAACCTTAAAAAGGAGCTTCCTATGACTACTCGTCAACTTACCTATTTAATACTTATTATCCTCGCATTCATTCTGTTTGCAGAACCTGCCTTTGCGTCTGGTTCCTCTATGCCGTGGGAAGCGCCACTGACAAAAATCCTCAAATCCATTGAAGGCCCGGTTGCTAAGATATTTGGCACCATCGTTATTATCATGACAGGTCTAACATTGGCGTTTGGCGATACTGGCGGCGGTATTCGTAAGCTTATCCAAATCGTCTTTGGGCTTTCAATTGCGTTTACGGCGACGAGCTTCTTCATGTCGTTCTTCAAATTCTCAGGTGGGGCGCTAATCTAATGATAGACGGTTTTTCCATACCTTTGCACCGCTCTTTGACCGAGCCAATCTTGCTCGGCGGTGCGCCGCGAACAGCGGCGATCCTTAACGGCACGCTCGCAGCGGCCCTCGGGCTAGGTCTCCAGCTTGCGGTCGTCGGCATTGTCTATTGGGTCATCTCCCATTCGCTATCCGTCTATTTCGCCAAGCGCGATCCCAAATTCATGGACGTGTTGGCCCGTCACATCAAACACAAAGGTTATCTGTCATGCTAAATCTGTCTGAATATCAAAAGCAGCCTGCCAAGCTTGCAGATTATTTACCTTGGGCCTGTTTGATAGCGCCTGGTGTGGTGCTCAATAAGGATGGTAGCTTCCAAAGGACAGCAAGGTTTCGCGGGCCTGATCTCGGTAGTGCTACCGAGGAAGAATTGGTTGCTACATGTGCGCGTATAAACAATGCACTTAGACGATTTGGTTCGGGGTGGGCTTTATATTTTGAAGCCTGCCGTCATGCCGCGCCAGATTATCCGCATTCAAATTTCAAAGACCCGGCAGCCTGGATTGTTGACCAAGAACGGCGCGGCCAGTTCGAGCAGTCCGAACACCATTTTGAAAGTGCCTATTATTTGACATTTGCTTACTTACCGCCCGCCGATAGCGCCAAGCGCGCAGAGAGCTTGCTTATAGAAAAGCCAGATGACGAGCTGACAGAGACGGCATCTGATCATCTCACCGCCTTTATTTCGGAAAGCGAACGCTGCCTAGACCTCATGGGGAGTTTGTTTCCACTGGCTAAGTTCTTGGATGATACCGAAACGCTCACATATCTACATGCGTGCGTGTCGCCCAATAAACACAAGATCACTTGCCCCGAAACACCTGCCTATATTGACGCCCTAATCGGCGGTGCAGATTTAGTCGGCGGTCTAGTGCCAAGGCTCGGCGGAGAAAACCTACATATGATAACCGTGCGCGGTTTTCCGGGCGAAACTACGCCGGGGATATTGGACGAGCTTAATAGTCTCGGTTTCTCATATCGCTGGATGACACGGTATTTGCCTATGGATAAATCCCAAGCGACAAAGGTCATCGGCAAGTTCCGCCGCCAATGGTTTGCCAAGCGTAAATCTGTGATATCACTATTGCGCGAAAGTCTGTTCAACGAAACATCCGCACTCGTGGACAGCGATGCAGATAACAAAGCCCTTGATGCCGACCAAGCCCTGCAAGACCTTGGTGCAGACCATGTCAGCTTTGGTTATCTCACCACTTGCATTGTTGTCAGCCATAAAGACGCACTCATTGCGGAACAGCAAATCCGTTCCATAGAGCGGATTGTCAATGGGCGTGGATTCGTGTCTATCCATGAAAGTGTCAACGCTGTTGATGCTTGGCTTGGCACATTGCCCGGCAATCCATATGCCAATATTCGGCAGCCCATCATTCATACGCTTAATCTCACCCATCTTATGCCGCTATCAGCCATATGGGCTGGGCCAAAAGGCAATGAGCATTTGGACGATGTACCATTGCTGTACGCAACAACCGCAGGGCACACACCGTTCCGTCTTGTCACCCACCAAGGCGATGTCGGGCATATGCTCATCGTCGGGCCAACGGGTGCAGGTAAATCCGTTTTACTGTCACTGCTCGCCTTACAGTTCCGCCGCTATAAAGACGCGCAGGTGTTTGTCTTTGATAAAGGCCGTTCTGCCCGTGCCGTAACGCTTGCTTTGAATGGTGATTATTATGACCTCGGTGCAGAAAACTCCATCATCTTCCAGCCGCTCAAAGATATTGATGATGAGGCTGAAATTGCATGGGCGCTTGATTGGATATTGGATTTACTGCGTAATGAAGGTCTCGACACTGACCCGGATATTAAGGAGGCGGTTTGGTCTGCGCTGCAAAGCCTTGCCAGTGCGCCGAGCGAGCAAAGAACACTAACCGGATTATCTGCGCTCCTGCAATCTAATAAACTACGCCAAGCTTTGCAGCCCTATACACTTGATGGTGCATATGGCCATTTACTCGACGGTAATACTGAATCTCTCAAAGCAGGCGATATGCAATGTTTTGAGATGGAAACGCTCATGCACTCAAAAGCATTAGTGTTGCCGGTTCTCACATATTTGTTTCACAGATTAGAAGCGCGGTTTAACGGCAAACCAAGTCTGTTGATACTGGACGAGGCTTGGGTGTTTCTCGATGACCCGTTCTTCGCAGAGCGTATCCGTGAATGGCTAAAAGTTCTGCGTAAGAAAAACGTATCGGTGATATTCTCGACCCAATCATTGGCTGATATTGCCAGTAGCGACATTGCGCCTGCATTGATTGAGTCCTGCCCATCACGAATATTCCTGCCCAATGATAGAGCAATGGAGCCGCAGCAAGCAGAAATATACGAACGCTTCGGCCTGAATAAACGCCAGATAGAAATCATAGCGTCCAGCATACCAAAGCAGGATTATTACTTTCAGTCACGGGCAGGTAACCGCTTGTTTGATCTTGGTCTCGGCGAAGTGGCACTCGCATTTTGCGGTGCAGGTTCCGAAAGTGAACATGCGGGTATTGATGCGGTCTTGGATGCGCACGGTGCTGCTCAATTTGCCAGTGAATGGCTGCGGGCCAAATCTCTCCATTGGGCCGCCGATCTTATGGGCGTTGAATTCAATCAAAGCTCCGACAGTAAACTGCCTTGGAAATCCAAAGCGGTAGAAAGTGAGGGCATATGCGCCGCCGAATAAAATCATTCTTACTCGTATTTATAATGCTATTTTCTTATATCCACACGGCACAAGCGCAATTTGGCGGTATCGTCTTTGATCCCAAGAACTTTGTACAAAACCTCTACACGGCATCGCGTTCGTTGATCCAGATACGCCAGCAAGTCAGCCAATTGCAAAACGAAGCGCGTATGCTGATTGGGCAAGCCAAGGATTTAGCTAAGCTTGATTACAATGCACAATATGAACTGCTGCGTATCTTGCAAGAAATAACCACGCTCACCGAAGAAGCAGAAAATGTCAGCTACGAGGTTGGGCGTAGCCGTGATCTTATGCGCGAGCATTATCCGCAAGAATATAACCATATGTCTGACGCAGAGATATTCGAGAACGCAGAAATCCAATGGGAGAACTCCCGTGTTGCCTTTGAAGAAGCCATCGTCATGCAATCCAAAATGATTAGCAGCTTCAAGGTAGACGCAAGGACGCTCGATAAGCTGGTCACAGAAAGCCAAAGCTCCACAGGTAATCTATCCGTGGCGCAAGCCGGCAATCAACTGCTCGCACTTCTCATCAAACAAATCATGCAAATGCAGCAAATGGACGCGGTGCAATACCGCGCTCAAGCGCTTGAACATTCACGCCAATTGGCCATCGAGAAAGAGTCCCGCCAAAAACACAAACGCTTTGTAGGTACTAGAAATGCTTACGGCAAGAAACGTGGAGGGAAGTAATGGATAATCTCTCCGTCATAGATCAGTTTTTAAAAACGTTTAGCACTTATATCGACTCTGGCTTTGGTTTGCTTGGCCCAGATGTGATGTTTCTGACTGCGTTTCTAATCGGTATAGATATTACCCTTGCAGGTCTGTATTGGGCAATGGGGCCGGAAAGCAATATCATCGCCAAGTTTTTGAGGAAAGTGATGTATGTTGGGTTTTTCGCGCTGATCTTGAATAACTTTGCCTTCTTGAGCGATATTATCTTTACCAGCTTTGGACAGCTTGGCCTTAATGCGACAGGCAAGACAATCACAGCGGCGGATCTGATGCGTCCGGGCTTTGTGGCCAGTGTCGGCTTTGACGCGGCGCATCCACTGCTGACCGAAGTTCAGAATTTAACTGGGCCAATAAAGTTCTTCACCAATATCGTCACTATCGTTATTTTATTGCTCGCTTGGGTTATTACCTTGTTCGCCTTTTTCTTTTTATCCATACAGCTCTTTGTCACCATTATAGAGTTTAAGCTCACGACCTTGGCAGGCTTCGTCCTCATCCCATTTGCGCTTTGGAACAAAACATCTTTCCTCGCCGAGAAAGTGCTCGGCAATATTATCGCCTCTGGCATTAAGCTTATGGTGCTTGCGATTATCATCGGCATAGGCTCGACTATCTTTGGGCAAGTGACAGCGGCATTTGTTCCGGGGCAAGTGACGCTCGAAGATGCTGCGTCCGTTATCCTTGCCTCCCTCGCTATATTCGCTCTTGGCATATTTGGCCCTGGCATTGCTACAGGTCTGGTATCGGGCGCACCGCAACTCGGCGCAGGTGCAGCGGTGGGCACAATGGCAGCAGCAGGCGGCGGAGCAATGGCGGGTGCGGCTGTTGCTGGCGCAGGTGCGGGTATGGCGGCAAAAGCGGCAGGTGGAGCCATTAAAGCCGGAGCATCCCTCGCAGGTGGGACGCAGTTGTCTTTCGCCCTTGGTAAAGCGGCATCAGGTTCAGGCGGCGTCAAAGGTGCGCTTGGCGGTGCATCCGCTGTCGCACAAGCAGGTATGGGCGCAGTTAAGAATGCTGGCAAAGCAGCAGCATCAAAAGCGGCTGGCGGTGTCAGCGGCGCTCATAAAGCTGGCATGCGCGGCGGGATGAATGGCCTCTCGCAAAAAGGTCTCAAGCCCATATCTGCTAATGAGGGGAGCGCTAATGATAGCGGCGGCGGCTCTGGCGGCGGAGCAAATCAGCCTGATTGGGCCAAGAAAATTAAACGCCAACAAACAACCCATAACGCGGCTCGCAGGGCGGGTGATGCAATCCGCTCCGGCGATACGCGCGGCGGCGGCTTTGCCCCAAAACTTGAACAAGAAGAATAATCAACAAGAATAGGAGACATGAATATGTGGAAACGCAATCAATCAAGATATGGTACAACGCCTGTAGCGGAAACACCCTATCAAAGAGCAGCGCAAGTCTGGGATGACCGTATCGGTTCTGCCCGTGTGCAGGCCAAGAACTGGCGGCTAGCGACATTGCTGTCCATTGGTTTATCCGGGCTGCTGGCAGGTGCATTTATTTTGCAAAGTTCACAAAGCATGATTACGCCTTATGTGGTGGAAGTGGACACGAATGGCTCGGTGCGCGCCATCGGCTCCGCCACAGAAAACTTCATACCATCGGACGCACAGATCGCCCATCAACTTGCTGACTTCATTAGCAATGTAAGATCAGTCTCCATTGACCCCGTTGTGTTACGGCAAAACTGGCTAGAGGCGTATAGCTTTGCCACTGACCAAGCCGCGATAACTTTAAATGCTTACGCCACCGAAAACGACCCGTTCGCTGATATTGGGCAGCGTAGTGTCACGGTTGATGTTGCTAGCATTGTACGCTCATCCAATGACAGCTTTGAAATCCGGTGGCGCGAGACAAGCTATCGCGGCGGCGCGTTGATCGGCGTTGAGAATTTCACAGCGGTTTTATCTATCATCATCCACCCACCGACTGACGCAGAGACTCTGCATAGCAACCCCCTTGGCCTGTATGTACACGGCCTTAACTGGTCAAAAGACCTCAATTCTGGAGAATAAAATGAGACATTCACATTACCTTAGATCAGTAACGGCAGCTTGCCTTTTAGTATCCCTTGGCGGTTGCGCCAGCCTGCAAAAACAGTTTGCAGATTTTAAACTCGATATGTCCCGTAAGGATAGCGCGCCTGTAGAAATGAGCGCAGCCATTCTGGAAATCCAAGAACCCATCATGGAAGAGGGTCCAATCGATATTGAGTTTATCAAACCCGTTATCATGCCCTCTTTTATTACAAAGGGGCAGATGAAATTACGGCCAGAATCCATTATCTATTCAGGGCCAGTGCTTAAACCTTTTGAAGCGATTGAACAGGCGAATGCCTCGGCGTCCATTGAACCAAATAGTAGTAATTACCTCAACGCCATTCAAGTTTACCCCTATACGCCGGGTTCGCTTTACCAAGTGTATTGCGCACCGCAGCAGGTGACAGACATTGCTTTGCAGCCAGGCGAAGAACTGACCTCTGTATCTGCGGGCGATACTATTCGCTGGATTGTTGGCGATACGGTTTCGGGGGCAATTGGCGGTGAGCAGGTTCATATCCTCGTTAAACCGACCAAGCCGAACCTTTCTACCAACCTTGTGATTACCACCAGTAAACGTACATATTATTTGGAGCTACATTCATACAAAGATACCTATATGGCGGCAGTGTCTTGGCGCTATCCAAGGGAAGCTCTTGGGCTACGCGGCGTAAAAAAGATGAGCCGGCGCGTCAAAACTAAAGCAGCGACATCAATCAGCAAACCAAGCTTATCCATTGATAATCTGAATTTCCGCTACGAGATTAAAGGCGATAATCCCCACTGGCGGCCACTGCGCGCCTTTGATGATGGCCATAAGGTTTTTATCCAATTCCCATCGCGGCTAGACCAAGGCGAAGCACCGCCATTGTTCGTTATGGGGCGCAAGGGTAAGAGCCAACTGGTAAACTACCGCGTGAAGGGCGCGTACTACATTGTTGACCGTTTATTCAAATCTGCCGAACTTCGCCTTGGCGAGAAAGATCAAGATGTTGTTCGCATTGTCCGTGATACAAAATCATGAGCGACACGGCCAACAATCCTGATCTTACCATTCGCGCCAAGCCAAAACCCGTCAAACGGTTTAGCCGCAAGGCGTTGATCCTTGGCGGCACGGCATTAAGTGCAGCACTCTTCGCAGCTTTAGCCTTTGCGCTACAATCACCGGATTACGGCGATAATGATCGGTCAAGCCAGCTTTATAATGTCAGCCATAAACCGATGACAGATGCACTAGACATGCTCCCTAAAACATACGCAGATATGCGCCCAAAACTCGGACCACCATTGCCTGGGGATTTAGGGGCAGCGTTCCTAGAAGCCAAGCAAGGCGGCGTACCAGTAGCAGAACTGGATAATCCATTTCAGTATGTGCCAAAGGGTGCGCCACCTAGGCAGCCCTATACTCAGCAAGCAGCGTATAGGCCTGCGCCTGCGCCGAGCAAACGCGATGAAGCGCGAGAGTCGGGGCTTTTCTTTTCTGTTGGTTCTAATCAAAGAAGCGCTGCCCAAGCGCCAGATCAATTCGCGCAAATGGATACACAGCTAGAGCAAGCGTATTCTAACCTTGCCAATGTTAATATGATGGCCAGCTATGGTGACCCGATAATCGGTAATGCGGAGTTTAATGCTGCGCCTGCTTATCAAAATAGTAAGTCCGCATTTCTTGGGCAGTCGGCAGGGGAGATATATAACCCATACGTCCTGCAATCCCCAAAATCACCATACCAGATTATGGCGGGGACATTGATACCGGCTAGTCTGGTGACAGGGCTGAATTCTGATCTACCGGGACAAGTGATTGGTCAGGTTACCGAGAATGTTTACGACACGGTGACGGGTGAGTATTTATTGATCCCGCAAGGGGCAAGACTGCTTGGCCGTTATGATAGCGTCATTGCTTATGGTCAAAGCCGCGCCCTTGTTGCGTGGACACGGATTATCTTCCCGAACGGTAATTCCATTCAACTTGATAATCTACCCGCCGTTGACGGCCAAGGCTTTGCAGGGCTGAAAGACAAAGTGGATCGCCATACTTGGCAGTTCATGAAGGGCGCAGTGTTGTCATCATTATTGAGTATTGGCTCCGAATTGTCCTCAGATGATGAAGGCAGGCTTGCACGCGCCCTACAAAACGCAGGGCAGGATACGGCCAATATAGCAGGGCAGCGGATTATTGAACGTAGTCTCAATATCCAGCCAACACTCAGCGTTCGTCCCGGTTGGCGGTTCTCAATCATCGTATCCAAAGACCTTATCCTCAAACCTTACCAAAACTGAAAAGGAGAAAAAAGTGACCAAACCAAATTTAAAACTAGCAAAACTGCCAGATATGAAACCAGCAAAACTATCGGTGTCATTACCACCTGACCTTATGGGTGATCTAAAAACCTATGCCAAAATCTATGAGCAAACTTACGGTGAGAAACAGCCCGTAGGCGCGCTTATCCCGTCCATGCTCGCCGGCTTTCTAGCCAGTGACCACGGATTTAAGAAAGCCAAGCGCGAGCTAGCTTAAAGCTGTTTCATCAAAGCCAATTTAGGAGAATTTATCATGGCTACTATAGGTACATTTAAACAAACAAAGACAGGTTATGAAGGCACAATCGCCACCCTAAGCATGACCCACAAAGTTAAATTTGTCGCCAACGACAATAAGAAAAACGAAGATAGCCCCGACTATTTCATCAAGTCGGGCCGCAGCGACTTCGGCGTAGCCTGGAAAGAAACCAAAGACGGTGACGAGCCGTTAGATTATCTCAAAGTGCTGCTCGACGGGCCCATGCTATCCAAACCCGTGAACGCCGCCTTGTTTGACCATGACGACGGCGCAGACCTCGTTTGGTCACGGCCTAAGTCAAAATAGCAATCTGTAAAATTGGCATGGTTGGCACCATGCCAATGACTGTTTTAGTCACGATATAAAGGAGATTAATATGGATACCATGAACAGAATAAAGCCCAGTGTAATGTTACTTACAGTCGAACAAGCTGCAATGTATCTTGGCCTTGCTCGCTCTACCCTCAACAAATGGCGTTGCCACGGCGGCGGCCCAGTGTTTATCAAGATGGGAAGGTCCGTGAGGTATAGGCAGGCAGACCTAGAAATATTTATGTCGAATGGAGCGGCGACTTCAACATCTAGCTATTAAAGGCAAATGTGAATGTCTAAGTCGAGTGCTTTAGTGGCGCTGAGGGCTGCTTCGTTAATCGTGAGCGGCCTTTTTGATTCGGTCTACTTACGAGTGGGAACGAGTATTCACGCACTTATCCACGAAAATAATTTTTTGGGTTCAAACAATTTTAAATTATAATTTCGTCAGCATTGCATTTCGCAGACAAAAAAACTGTGCTTACTATGTGCTTACTAGGAATATTATTGCAATTTTTGAAAATTATGAAACCTGCTATCTCATTGAATTATAAGAGAAAAATGGTGCCCCCACACGGACTCGAACCGCGGACCCCCTGATTACAAATCAGGTGCTCTACCAGCTGAGCTATAGGGGCAGACGTGAAACGTCTTAGCGGACGGGTGTTACTGCGCCCATGCGGAAATTGCAAGCCTGTAAATGCAGTTTTTTGCAATATTTAGAGCGCCCAGTTTATGAGCGCTCTAAAACATACGTATTCACAGGCGTGCTGTGTTCTTTGTATCAATTTCCTATTGCGTCTTTGCCACGAAAGAAACTGAGGACGGCGGAGGCGACAATGTAGCCAACCAGAACATGCCCGAAATCGATTTTAAGGGCCATGAGGGCTTTTCCTGCATATAAATGGTCATACGCGAGTACGGGCAAGGCGAAAAGGACGGCAATCGTGGCACCGATTTTAATACAGGTGAGCAATTTGGATGCGCCGGCATGGTTTATCACATAGGCAATGCCAAGCACTTGTAGCAGTGGGATAAGGAGAGCCCACACCCAAAACATTAGACCCTGGTTTTCCATGATGGCGGTGGTGGTGGCTTCTGTCAGATTGTTTGATGCCATCCATTGTTCACCAAATAGGGCGCCGTAAAATAGGGCGCCAACCATGAAAAAAGCGACCGTCGCCAGTAGTATTCCTAATAAGCTTGTTCCAAAAATTTTTGGCATAATATTCCCCCTGAATGATTTTAATGTAGTGGTTTTTGATTGTGGCCGTTTCGGCCTTATGCCAATTTCATATCATAGAGAGGGGAGAGGTGCAAATTTCGCGCTTGAAACCATGGGCCAAAGCTATAGATAAACGTAAAAGAACGGAAATAATATTATGACGCGCATCCTGATTACATCGGCACTTCCCTATATTAACGGGGTGAAGCATTTGGGCAATCTGGCAGGATCGATGTTGCCAGGCGATGTCTATGCGCGTGCGATGCGTTTGCTGGGCCATGAGGTGCTTTATATATGTGCAACGGATGAGCATGGTACGCCGGCCGAGTTGGCGGCGCAAAAGGCAGGGGTGTCCGTGTCTGAATACTGTGACCAAATGCACGAAGCGCAAAAACAGGCCGGGGCTGATTTCAAACTGAGCTTTGATTATTTTGGTCGTTCGTCCACGCAGAGCAACCATGAACTGACCCAGCATTTGGCACACCGTCTGGAACAGGAAGGCCTGATCGAAGAGCGGGTGTCGCAGCAGGTGTATTCCATTGATGATGACCGGTTTTTACCAGACCGCTATGTGGAAGGGACATGTCCAACTTGTGAGTATGAAAAGGCGCGTGGGGATCAGTGCGATAATTGTGGGCGCTTGCTTGACCCGATAGATCTTATTGATCCGTATTCGGCGGTGTCGGGGTCCCGTAATGTCGAGGTGCGCGATACCAATCATCTGTATCTGAAACAATCTTTGATGGCGGACCGGTTGCGCAGTTGGATTGACGCAGCCGAGGGCTGGCCCAATCTTGCCAAATCTATCGCGTATAAATGGCTGGACGAGGGGCTTCGGGATCGTTCGATTACCCGTGATTTAAGCTGGGGCATTCCGGTGGCGTATCAGGGTAAAGTACGCGAAGGGTTCGAGAACAAGGTTTTCTATGTCTGGTTTGACGCTCCGATTGCATATATGGCGGCGACCAAGGATTGGGCGGCGGAAACCGGCAATGACTGGGCGTGTTGGTGGCGCACAGATCAGGGCGCAGACGATGTCAGCTATGTTGAATTTATGGGCAAGGATAATGTTGCTTTTCATACCCTGTCTTTCCCGACGACGCTTATTGGCTCGGGCGAGCCGTGGAAACTGGTTGATAAGTTGAAAGCCTTTAACTGGGTCACATGGTATGGGGGCAAGTTCTCTACGAGCCAGAACCGGGGTGTGTTTATGGATCAGGCGCTGGCTTTGGCCCCGTCCGATTATTGGCGTTGGCATTTGATCGCCAATGCGCCGGAAGGCTCAGATGCCGGCTTTACGTTCGAGGATTTTCAGGCGCGGATCAATTCGGATCTGGCCAATGTGTTGGGTAATTTTATCAACCGGATTACGAAGTATGCGGGCGCTAAGTTCGAGGGCAAAGTGCCAAGCGGTGGGGAATGGGGCGCACCGGAAGACTGGATTGTGGCAGAGTTGTCCGAGCGCTTGCCAAAATTAATCGCATATTACGAAGCGATGGAGTTTCGTAAAGCGGCGGCAGAAACCCGCGCGATCTGGGCGGCGGGGAATGAGTATCTGACCCAGGCCGCGCCTTGGACACATTATAAAACCGATGTGGATGCGGCCGCGATTGGTGTCCGTGTCGGCCTGAATCTGGCAGCTTTGTTCGGCATTTTGGCACAACCGATTGTGCCTGACGCCGCGGAGAAAATTTTGGCAGCTTTGAATATTCCGCAAAATAACCGGACATGGGGTTTTGGCGCCGAGAATAGTGACGCGGACTGGAAGGTTGTCGTGACAGCGATTTTGGATGCTCTTCCGCACGGTCTTGCTGTTGTGGCACCGGATGTTTTGTTTGCCAAAATCGAGGACGCAGATGTGGAGCAATGGTCGGCGCGCTTCGGGGGTGCCCCATAGCCTGTCTGCGTAATTTCTCCCGTAAGACCGCACTATATTATGCCTTGTTTTCATATTTAGTAACGCATAGGGTTTGTGCTTAAATAAAACTTATGGGAGAGAAATTTATGATGAATTTATTGTTTTCGCCAAAAGGGCGTATAAATTCGACAGACTTTATGCGCGGCGTCATCGTTTTGATTGTTATTAGCGCGATTTTGACACTGTTACCGTTGGCGCATCCTAAATTGATGATGGTGGGCATGTTGGGATTGATTTTGTATTGGTGCTGGATTGTTCTCTATATCAAGCGCCTCCATGATGCAGGCAAATCCGGCTGGCTGGTGTTGGCTATCCTGGTTGTGTTTATCGGTGTTTCGTATTTCGTTGGTAATTTCGTGCAGTCCACATTTGCGCCTGATGTGAAACAAGCAATGGATGCGGCGTCTACATCCGGTGATCTTACAGAGGTTCTTGCGTTAGCAGGCGAGTTGACTAAAAAGTTGGCTCTGCCCAGTGCAATTTCCAGCTCGGTTGTTAGTTATGGCGTTGCTTTTTTGGTCAATAAGTTCCTCTCGCATGATCCTGAAGAAAATCAATACGGGCCAGCCTAGTTTGGGTTTGCCGCTCTTTATTCATGGGTTGTTACAGCACCCATGATATTTGATGAAATTATAAGAGGCCGTCCTTTACAGGGCGGCCTTTTTCGTTTTTTGCCATCATAAATATGATAATCGGCCTGAAGAACGGATGTCTAATTTTGATCCCGTACGGCTTCATACAGCGCAATGGCGGCGGCGGTGGACACGTTTAGGCTTTCGGCTCCACCGGGCATAGGGATTTTGGCAAGCTGATCACAACAATCACGTACCCGTTTGCGCAGGCCCGGGCCTTCGGCGCCCAAGACCACGACTTCAGCGTCTGAATTGGTGAAGGCCTGTTGCAAATTGATCTTGGCTTCACCGGCGAGACCGGTAATGCGCCAATTCATTTTTTGTAGTTCGAGCAAGGTATTGGCAATATTGGTGACGAGCACATGCGGGACGGTTTCTACGGTGCCGACGGCGACTTTTGTGACGGCGCCTGCCAGCGGCGGGGCGTTGCGGGACTGCATTATGATGCCCTTGGCGTTAAAGGCGCGGGCCAGTCTGAAAATAGCCCCGACATTGTGCGGGTCTGTGATCTGGTCGAGGACGATAATCAGGCCTTTGGTTTCCTCGGTGATGGTTTCGAGGTCGTGCGAGGGTAGGGGGGCGCAAGACAGGGCGACGCCTTGGTGTACGGCCCCTTCGGGCAGCAGCGCGTCGATCTCGGCGGGGGTGACGATCTGGATTTGGGTTTTGCGGTAGGGTTGCGTTGGATTGATCTTCAGCCGACCTGCACATTTAGGGGTCATGAGGATTTTATGAAAGCTGCGTTTGGGGTTTGCGAGGGCGGATTCTGCCGCATGATGGCCCCAAATCCAGTGCCCTTTCGCATTTCCGTTACTGTTCGCAGAGTTTTTGTGACCCCGATTCGCACGTGGAGCGGTAATGTCCCCATGCGTTTTCATGCCCTTCGAGCGATCTGGACGCATATTTCTTGATTTATGGGCCTTAAAACCCTTATTTTTGAGGCCATTAGAGGGCTGTTCGCCCTTGTGGCGCGAAGGGGCAGAATTATTTGTGTTTTTTCTGCTTTTTTGTGGGTAATTACTATTGCGTGTTGTGTTTGACATCTCTATATTCCGGCTCCAGATTTAGGAACAATTACCTCTGTGTGGTTTAGCTATAACATGGCTTTACCATTTTCAGAGTGTTTTTTGTTTGAAGTGGAGGGTTTTTTTGCTGCACGTTTTACAGGCGTGAATTGACAGCGAGTTAGGTGAGACAAAAGTAGGAGAGGTGGCCGAGTGGTTAAAGGCGTCAGACTGTAAATCTGATCACGTATGTGTACATTGGTTCGAATCCAATCCTCTCCACCACTTTTGTCAAAACCGGAGAATGCGGGTATAGCACAATGGTAGTGCAACAGCCTTCCAAGCTGATTATGCGGGTTCGATTCCCGCTACCCGCTCCAGAATTTGTGCTAAGCTTGTTATTCGGGTTTGGGACATTACATGAGAAGAGAATTTGGCTCCTGCATAAGGGGCGTAACCGGCCCGAGATTGTGGGCATAACTAAAGAGTGAATAAAATGTCTAAAGAGAAGTTTGAACGCACGAAGCCGCATGCGAATATCGGTACGATTGGTCATGTTGACCATGGTAAGACGACGTTGACGGCTGCGAT
>NVTV01000023.1 GCA_002401695.1 Alphaproteobacteria bacterium | reverse complement strand
GGATATTTCAGTTGCAGCACTCTATAAAAACCATATTGATCTCGTCAGAGGCTATCATTTTAAAGACAAAAACGTCACCATCATCGATAATACCGCCGATGAAATTCTAGAAACTGTGAAAGAAGCCGTCGACATTTTCAATGGCAAAGAAACCCCGAAAGAAATAGCCGCGCTAGATCAAAAATTAAAGTCCCTTATGCCCGATGACATCAGAGCAAAAAAAGACCCAAGCCGCATGCCGGCATTCATTCTAAAATCGCTCAAGGACGTGCTTTAACTCTGGTCAAGTAAATCACAAAACCCCTTCAGATCCAGATCTTTATCTTTACGCATAATCCAAAACCGCTCATACCGTTCTTCAACAGCAATATCATAATGCTTAGCAAATACATTCACCGCGCGATTTACTTCCGGCCAACGCGCAGGATTGTAATCATCTCCAAACAAAATTCCGCCCTTTTCCAACAAAGGCCAATACGCATGAATATCTGCAAACACATGCTCCAATTTATGGGACGCATCAATATAGATAAGGTCCGCCATCACATTTTTTTCAATAAAGAAATCTGCGGCAACCGTTGATGGTTGTGGTAAAGGCACAATCACATCATCATTATTTTTATGCTTCACATTGGCCAAAAATTGATAAAATAGATGAGGATAACCATCCTTTAAATTCAAATCATCCTGATGGCGTAACCAATGTTCTTCACTTCCAAGCCACGTATCAACGCAAAAGACAGTCGCCTTTAATCCCTTTTCCTTCGTGATATTAGCCATATTATTCGCAGAAGCCCCCTTCCAGCTCCCAACTTCAATAATCATTTCAGGACTAATTTCAGAGATAAGCTCTTCAAACACAGGCTCATTACTTCCCCACCCTTGAGGATCATAGGTGATACTCTGCTCATCAAAACTATTATATGGATTTGTATCGTACAATTCTTCAATCCACGAAACCGCCCCTATCTTTGTTGTGCCATTTTTCTTTTCTACATTAGCCATTTGTTTTATTCTCCAACCATAATGTTTCAATAACCGCATGCAATAGCGCCTCGTGCCCCACTTCCGCATGCCCATATAACGCGCATGGCAAAAACAAACTAACATCCGCACCAGCATGATTTAATTTATTATCTGCATCAAAAGCAGACAACGCAATACACCGCGCGCCTTTGTCCTGCGCCACAGCCACAGCGTTCAAAATATTTTTTGAATTCCCCGAACTGGAAATCGCAATCAAAAGATCGCCTTCACGCATTAAACCCTCAAGCGGCTTGGCATAAACAGCCTCATACCCATAATCATTTGCCATACAGGTCAAAAGCGACGTATCACTCAGTACATAGGTGCGCGTCCCGAGCTTATTCAAAACATCTTGTGATAAATGAGAACACATAGCAGCACTGCCACCATTCCCAACCCAATAAACAGCCTTATCGCTACGCTTTGTTTCGATAAAAAGACGCTTCATCTCATTAAATGCATCCGTCGCGGCTACTGCCCCGCCTTTAATCTGGCACACAGGCTCACGCATCGCATCACTCAGCTCTACCAACCATTGTTTTGCAGTCATCGTCATAATATTATCCCAATAAAGATTTCATCGTGCGAATATAGTCTACCGTAGAATTCGCCTTTTTATTCCCGATCACCTGCGTTGCAAGCCAAGCGTAGCAATTGCCCATAAAACTAATAAGATCACCATCAATATCTTTTTGTGCCAACAGAGATGTAATCAGAAAAAACGCATCCCCCGCGCCCGTCGTATCAACAACCTCCTGAAAGAAAACAGGGCACGCATGCTGTTCACCATTTTGATCAAAATAAACGCTGCCGTTGATCCCCAAAGTAATCGCAAACGGCTTTTTGATTACCTCTTGCGCTTTTTCCAAAAGCTTAGAAATCGGACTAGAACGATCATGCAGCCCAAGTCGTAATTCCCGCTCATCAATACTCAGAAAACTATAATCCTCATGCTTCGTAAATAAATTATAACCCAGATTAGAAGAATTTGTCTGCACATTGGTTGCCACGAATACATCCAATTCACTCAGCACATCCAAAACCGCGCCTTCCATCATCCCATGCCCGAAATCTGCACAAATCACCACATCCGCGTCTTTCGCGGCACTCTTAAGCTGGGCGCAGAACTCCGCAGAATCATGGTTATCCCATAGATCATCACTGATATTAGTCACTTCAAAGATCTTCTGATTAAGCCCCTGCTGCAAAAACCGTGTTTTGCGCGGCGTCGGAACATCAGGAATCACATAGGATGAAATTCTAACATTGTCATCCATGCTCTTATCAAGTAATTTTTGAACATAATCCTCGTCACCAAAGACCGTACACAGATGCACATCACACCCTAAATTTGCCAAATGATTAGCAATTGCGAGCGACCCACCCGCATAATTTTCTTCCCTTACAAAACGCGCCGAAACGGTCGGAGATTTGCTGGACAATGCCTCTGACTGACAAAACGTGTATGTGTCAATAATCGGCTCACCTACAACAAGAACTTTAATGTCTGTGAAAGAATTTACAATCTGAACAATATCTTCAAACTCATAATTTTCTCTAATTTTCTTGATGACCCGTCGCGCTTCACCATCCTGACTCGTCAAATGTTCATTGATAATACGCGTCGAACTCTTAAGCCCGGTCTGTGTAAACACAAGCTTACCGCCACCAGCCTCCACAGCGCGCTCTTCCGCTAGAATAGCGCCCGTAATATCATCCTCTTTATTCTCGTAATCCTTACCTTTAACATAGAAATTAGGCTTAAGCGCTTCAATAACCGGAACGGCCGAAGATTCATCATTCACCGCCACATAATCAACAAAACCAAGATTGGCAATAATTTCGGCTCTTTGCGTATGATTATGATATGGCCGCGTCGGCCCCTTATTCACCCAACGGTCAGACGTTACGGTGACAATCAATATATCGCCCATATCTTTAGCACTTTGCAAATATTCCAAATGCCCATGATGAAAAACATCAAACACGCCATGACAATGAATAATTTTCACACCGGAATGCTGTTCCCGGATGGCCTGCAACTCGCTCACCGCAATAATTTGGGGAGAAGACACTATATTTTCTGAAGAGCTTAAAGCTTGCATTATATACAAATATATCCTGTTTTTTTATGAAGCTAGACCCTAAAACGGTTTGAAACATCATTCAAGGTTTAATGTAAAAACCATAATCCCGATAAACAAACCCATGTCTCTTTAAAATCGTTTCAAGGTCCGGCTCATATCGCTCCATCGCAATAATTTGCTTCCCTGATTTTACAAGCCGTGAAATATACTCTTCAAACGTATCGAAATGCATCAGATGTGGCAGATAGCTACTCAGAAAAATCAAATCAAAATGCTCCAGCTCCATCGCCATAGTATCTTTATGAAACACCGCTACATCATCAAATGTATTGGCCACAATAACGGCAGGCTCGTATATATCGTACCCCACAGCGTCCATCTGAAATCGATCTTTGAAATAATGCAAATATTTTGCGCACCCACACCCATGCTCCACAACGCGCCCTTTAAACACAATCCCGTCGGCCTGTAACTTTGGAATAGCCTGCCTCAAAGGCTTCAATGATCTCGAAAAATAGAAATGCTCCGCCGAGAGGTCTTCGCCGCATTTCAGAACAAAACCGCATACAGTTTTATCCCCCATCGCCCAACCGACGGCGCCGTTTTTCTTTCTAAGTTCTTCTTTCGCACTGGCATCAACAGACCGCGTAGACTTAAAGAACTTCGCCAAAAAAGAAACAAAGAAAGATCGCGGATATTTAATCGCTAATTTGATAGTTCGCATCATAAATTACACCTTGATAAATAACCTAAACATCCAACCCAAACAATTTGCGTTCATATGACGACATATCTTTATCATGAAAATGTGACAAAGCCCTCTTTCTCTTCCAGTTCCACGGCATCACATACGCAAAGGGCGTCAAATACTGAAACGTTAACATAATGCGCGGCTCTGTACCTTCACGCGATCCATAGTGAAAACAACGACTAGCATCAATCAACGCCATCGTCCCTGCATCTCCGGTCATAGATACCGCCCTATCTTTATCTACAATATTATAAACCATCTCATCATCCACCCGCTTATTATCACGGGTCATTTTATAGTTGCTCTTCTTCTGAACGTCTTCGGAATCGCGCGCGGAAATAAGGGTAAAGGGACCATGCTTCTTACCGACATCCTTGATAAACATAAAGCCCTTAATCTGCCTTTGATCCTCATGATCAAGATGGTATTTTTGACTGCCTGTCTCTTGCCCCGCGGCATTGGGAGAATACAAAACGGAAATAGACGTTAAAATTGGAAAGCAATTTAAATAACGCGCAACGCCTTCAACAATTTTAGGATGCGTCGCCAATTTGTAAACGGCAGACTCTCTGGAAAACTCCTTCGCCGTAATCACATTCAACAAATACGGCTTATGCGTTGATTTCAATGTCTCTTCAATATCAATATGCGCAAGTTTCTCCGTAATTTCTTGAACAACCGCCGCGGCCAAAGCATCCGGCACCTGATCCGGCGTAAAAACAGCGTACCCGTCCTCGTCGTTTATACTAATATGGTTATTACTGTTTGCTGGTAAATCACAGCGGGCAGCGCGGGTTTTAAAATGGGCAAACCTTGAAAATGCACTATAAAAAGATCGTTCAGCATTCGACCTATACCGGAAAAAAGCCCCAGGATTTGTAATTGCCGTTTTCACCTTACGCAAAGGCACCGGCAACCCAGATTTCTTTTTTACATTCAATGTATCGTGCACAATAATATCCCCCACCCTGTCAAACCATCATCTCAAAGCGAGTGTAATAAAAATTCAGGCTCTTCACAAATATATTCTGCTCTTTTTTGCCATGTATAGAGTGTCAGAAATGCATCACGCGCCACGGCTTCTATAGGCCAACCTGAAATATAAGAAATCTTCATCCGCATTTCAGAACCTTATGTTTGATACAGCGTTTAAAACAGTCCCTACGACACGTCTAATTAGCTTGGCAACAGCTCTTCCAAATCAAGTGACGATTCCGCATCATTCGACCAAATACGCGGTAATTTTATCGGCATCACCATTATCAGCAGTACCCTCAAATATTATCTCTGCGGGCTAACTGACAAACTAGTTCTTCAAAGGCATTATTAAGACTAGAGCCATCAATTCTAGTCTTTGAAAAATCAGATGCCCCCAATTATGTCCCTAAAAATGTTCATTGTTTGTTCTTTTCTTTTGCGCGCTATTAGTATATTTGTAATACATGACCGCATTCAGAGCACAAAAACCTTTCAGATGGCTATTTCTTGATCTCAACGCGTACTTTGCCAGCGTTGAACAACAGGAGACCCCCGCCCTACGCAATCGACCTATAGCTATCATTCCATCCAACACAGATGCTACATGCGCGATTGCTGCAAGCTATGAGGCCAAAGCGTACGGCATTAAAACAGGTACAAAAATATATGAAGCAAAAAAGATATGCCCTGACCTTATCTGCGTATTAGCAAGGCATCATCTCTATATAGAATATCACCATAAAATATTGGACGAAGTTAAACGTCACATTCCCATCACAAAAATATGTTCAGTAGACGAAGTAGCTTGCGAACTTTTAGGGCACGAGCAATGCGAGGAATATGTCACAGAACTATCACAACGCATCAAAGATGGCATTCACAAGAACATTGGCCAATCCATAAATTGCTCTATTGGTATCGCACAAAATTCTTTCCTAGCGAAAATTGCATCAGATATGCAAAAACCCAACGGCTTCACTATATTAACTCCTGAAAATTTAGAAGACAGATTATTTACTTTAAAGCTGAGGGATTTAACGGGCATTGGACACAATATGGAGCGCCGTTTAAACAGCGCTGGCATCACAACAGTTAAACAGCTTTGGAATATACAACCAAAACATGCGCGCAAGGTTTGGGGCAGTGTAGCCGGTGAACGCTTTTGGTATAAACTGCGCGGTTATGAAATTCCTGATATAAAAACGACTAAACGCATGGTCGGCCATAGCCGTATGCTTGACCCAGCAATGCGAAACTCAGATAAGGCATACCCCATTGCCAGAAACCTAACCATTAAGGCCGCTACACGTTTACGCCGCTATAAACTATATGGACGAAGTTATGCCATGAAAGTTCGTACCGTAAGCGGAAGGCGTTGGGCTGATGCACGTTCGTTTTCACCTACGCAAGATAATTTTGTGTTCACAAATTTACTGGAAGATATGTGGCAACGCATGACTTTGGATATAGGTTCTGCAAAACTATTGAAACTTTCCGTAATGATCTACGACCTACATGAAAAGCAAAACATCACGTTAGATTTATTCGAAACACAGAGCGACCAAGTTAAGATTAAGGAAGGGCTGTCTATTGCTATGGATAGCCTAAATAAGCGGTATGGCTCTAATACTGTGAGTTTGGGGCTGTGCCCTAAAACTGATGCTGGATACTTAGGCACAAAAATTGCTTTTAATCGAATCCCAGAACTGGAAGAATTCTCTGAATAACTAAGTCTAAAGATATCAGAGAAACTGCAAATTGTACGCTGGTGTTAAAAAATGCTTATTACCGCAATTTTACCGAAAAACAAAAAAGCACCCCAAAAGGTGCTGTTAAGTTATTGAAAACGCTGGCCGTACGGAATACGCACTAAACAACTAAATAGTTGATATAGATATAATAAAATATTTGTATATTATTTATTGCCCCCATATTTGCCCCCATTTTCATTTTCTTCAGTGATATTTAACACCTAAACCAAGGAAAAATATCATGCCTAATAAACCAACACCTAAAGAAGATCAAAAATCATTATTTGTTATTGCCTATATTGCAATGGCACTATCTGGAGGACTTGCAGGATTTATCGCTGGGATCATCACCGGATGGCTTATGTGGAGCTAATTATCAAAGCAATTTAACCATTATATTATTAGATCCCGCCTCCATCTACCTTCAATACGAGAACAACTCCATGAAAGACGTTTAATTGCTTACTCCTATGAATTAATGACTAGACCAATACAAACTTGGGAACCACAACGGTTCCCAAGTTTGGACGCAGATACTACGCGCCACTGATTTACTGTCCAGCAGGATCGGTGCACTAAGCAGCGGCCTGTTGTTCAATGCTTTTGGCTACATGAATAACCTTGGAATTTAATATACCTTCATCATTTTCTTTATCCTTTAGAAACACTAATAAGTCAGGTAAAAAGCTGTCCGTTATCTCGCTTACCCAATCTCCACTTACGGTTTCTGCCTTAATATTTTCAAGGCAGTAAAACGCAAGCTTAGCTTTTGCATATAAGGATTTTTCATCTGTATTCTGGAACTTCCAAACTGATTTTTCAAGTTTACGTTGTTTATCCAGCAAAGAATCTTCTTCTTTCAGGCATTTTACTGCTTTTAATTCACCAGCTAATCTGAAGTATTCGTTGACCATGTCAGGAACATTGTTGGGTATGTCCATGTCCTGTTCGGTGATAGTTTCAGATTTCGTTTCTTCATAAAAACCATAAGTGATGTTGGATACTTTGCCGCCTTCCGGGGGTGTTTTAACACCTGTTAATCTTTCTAAGTCTCTGGCCAACTCTCTGACTGAAATATCCTCCATGTATTCAGAATCATTATGATTTAATATTTCCCCGCCGTTGGAGAGTTCTGCAAAGCGAGCTTTTATAAGAAGATCATGTAGTGTCTTTGCAGGCGTGTAGGCAATTTTTCTTTCAATATCATGTGATGCTTTTCTGGCTATCTCGTACTTTGTCTGCGCGACATCATACTCAGGAGTTCCTTTCTCGCACCGATCCTCATAAGTACAGCACTCTTCGTGATCTTGTGCACATTTCTCGTAAAGAACAGCAAACTCTCTGAATACGGAGTATGAATTGCTTCCATCAGGTTGCTCATTTTTGGAAAATAGACGCTCTGTTTTACCTAGCGGAAGGTTAAGAATGTTTTGCAATGTACTATCTATTAATTTTTCTCCATCGCATTGAATATCTAATGGATGGTGTGCACGAAAATCAAGCAAAACCATTTTAGCTTTGCACTTAATACCTTCAATCGTTGTAGGGTGGTAATCAATAATTTCCTTTTCTAACTTAGAAATTTTTTTAGAATATATATCTAATGCTTCATCGCTACCGTGAACAGTAACATTGTATATTTTACTTAATAGGGTGTGTTCTTTTACAAGTCTAAATAGGTATTCCTCTGGATGACCTTTAGGATAAGATATGTCTATCATGTTCAAATGATTGGCTGTTTTCTACTTCGGTGTCTTTAGATTGGGTAATACTAGTCATAGTCTTTATCCTTGCATTTACGGTTCAAACAAGATACATAAAGTATCATATATACTTAACTGGTATCAAATGTAAGCTGTAATTGCAACAATAAATATCAAAAAAGATACAAAAAGGATTAAATTATGGTTGAAAGCGCGCAAATAAGAGCTGCAAGAGCTTATATAAGCTGGTCGCAAACTGATTTATCAAACGCATCTAGCGTGTCATTACCTACGATTAAACGCATGGAAAAGGACTCGGGCGGCTCAACATTTTCGAATGTTATCAAAGTTCGTGAAGCCCTTGAGAAGGCCGGTATTCGCTTTACAGAGGCCAGAGGCGTAGAGCCAAAACATTAGATTTGTATTGTGGCAGATTTTGAGCGAGAGCATGCAAGACTTGTAATCAAAGAAAAACGCGTTAATTTAATGATCTACAGGGCTTGGATATATATCCTTACAAGCTCTATCGTAACGGCTTTGATTTCTATTTATTTCTTAGCTCAGGGTGTATTTGAAATAATTAAGGTAAGCACAATCTAATAACTTATAAAGTAATATGCTGACAAAACCATATTGATCACTATGGCCTTTAAAGTGGGTCGATCGGGTTTATACTCTGATTTTGCGTTGAATTGATGTTTTGACCATCATACACACCAGAACAACGTGTAAAAAAATACGACTTATTCATACACATTCAAACAACATGTAAAGAAATACAGCTTATTCATACACACCAGAACAACGTGTAAAAAAATACGACTTATTCATACACATTCAAACAACATGTAAAGATTTAACGTTTTTCTTTACATGTTGTTCATTCAAATATTATTTACATCACTTAGACAATCCATAAGGTCAAAATTGATATAATAGCTATCTCGCCCCATTTTAAACTTATGCATTAGTCCAATACCCACCAAAGCATTAAGATATTTCGTTGCAGTCGGCCTACTAACACGCAACGCATCTTCCACATAAGAAATCTTAGTGTAGGGCTGACTAAATGTAAGGTTAAGAAGATCTTGACTATAAACTCTGGGCAATTCTGTTCTCATTTTCACTTTATGATCCAACATCAACGTTTTTATAGATTCAATTAATCGAATTGTCTGATAAGACGTTTCACGAACCCCTTCTAATATAAAGAGAACCCACTCCTCCCATACACCATGGTCTCGCACATCTTGTAATAACCTATAATACTCCGATTTATTCTTATTAATATAACGAGAAAGATAAAGAATAGGCGTATCCATAAGCCCCTCCTTAACCAAATATAGAATATTCAAAATTCTGCCTGTTCGCCCATTACCATCAAAAAATGGGTGGATACTCTCAAATTGATGATGAATAATTGCCATTTTAACAAGAGCATCCCATTCACATAACTCATCCTGATTAATAAACCTCTCCAAATCCTTCATATAGTTTTCAATCATATCGATACTTTGCGGAGGGGTATAAACAATTTCGCCCGTTTTCTCATTTTTTAAAGCCGTCCCTGCCTGCGAACGGAAACCAGCATTATTACCATCTAAATCAGCTTGCATTGATTTAATAAGATTATTGGTCAATAAATTAGTTTGCTTAACTTTGCCAAACCCCCTTCGTAAGGCCTCAGCATATAAATGCACCTCCTTAGCTGCAACCGTCTTAAACTGCTGAGCCGCCGTATCACTTTGATATAGCTCATCATGCGTTGTAACTATATTTTCAATAGCAGAACTATCTTTCGCCTCCTGCAAAGAAAGGGTGCTCACTAGTATATCCTGATTGGGCATACTAAGAGCAACTCCCTTTAATTCAGCTAAGGCTCTAGATGCCTCCATCGTTTTTTTGAGTACGGCTCTCGTCTCAAGGTCAATATCAAGGGGTAAACTTGGCATTTTATACGTACTTTTAAGCTTAACAGCATGCTCTTTTGTCGTTTTTATTTCCATTTCAACCTCATTACATGTTCCGATAGACGAGATAATGTTCATCACCGTACCAACTTAACCATCATTTGAATAGTTTCATTAACTATCCCACTAACACTAAATATTATAATTGTTTTCTCAATCAAACCTTATTACTAAATTAGAATGAGCCTTTAACGCCTAATTCTGAATATCAACAACTTAGAACCAACGTTCCTTACTGTTTTTTTACTGTATTAACAGCACGAATTCATAACTTCTGTGAGCCTACTGTTTTACTCAGCAGATATCTGCTCGCTAAGCCTGTACTCGCTAAAGCTGCGTACGGAATAATTGTTTTTTAGCGCCAGTTCGCAGAGGCTTTCTTGAAAGGTGTTTAAAACTAAAAGGTAAAACTGACAAATCTCTCGCAAATCTCCCTCGCTAATTTTTATTCTATCATGCTTAAAAAATTTCCGTCTTCTTTGCTTACTAAAGAAATCAAATTTAAGTTCATCATATTTATTTGTATCTAAATAAGAAAGACGCTGAAGAGGAACAAGTTTGCCAGTATCCCTTCTCCTTGCTTTTACAGCATGTGCAAGCCAAAATATTTCTATATAATTATTATTGCAATCCCCTGCCCTTACATACCCATCATGATGCGAGAGAACATTGCGCACATTATTAAAGCTTAAAACTTCCTCTTTGTACTTAAAGCTTAGCCCAAAGTCTTTTTCCAAAATATTTAACCGCTCCTTCAACCCTGCGCGCTCAAAATCTTTCTCTTTTAAAATCCCTTGATATATTTGGCTTATTTTAATCTCTTTATTAGAGAAATTTAAACTCGCACTCAAATCAAACGCGTTCAATAAATAGTATTGGAAAAACTCATCTAACCCTCGCAGAACGTTCTCATACGTCCAATCTGAAAATGTAAGATTAAGTTCTTTTATTTCAGCTATGTCCGGATTATTTAAGTCTTGAAATGCCAAGTTTAGATTAAGTTTCTTACTATTTTTATTTACATGCGCCTGGGGCACAGCCCCCTTGCTTTTCTCTATGTGCGCGCTCCACTCTATACAGTAAAAAAGGAAAGCAATTCTCCTTGTGCCATAATGATAAAAACTCTCTATATTCTTTACTATGGTGTCCTTTAAAGAAAACTGAAGACTTATATCGTCACATTCTTCTGACAACTTTTGAAAAAGAGTACTTGGCTTATTCATTTTATTTTCACTCTCTATTTAACAAAACTAAGAAAAGTCCTTCTTATTCTTACATATCAGAATCTCAACTGCCTCATGGTAAGCACGTCTATATGCCTCCGCTTTTCCATGCCGTATATAGTCATCCATTGCTATATATATAAGATAGCGTTCACCCTCTATCTCAAATTTAAATTGCATATCTTCACTTAAATCATCTTCATCATATGTAACTCTACATATTCTAATTTCCGAATGGTGTAAGTTTTGGTACATAATATTCATCTTTCTATAATTTAAGATAACGCCAACACAGACTAACACTTGTTCCGTTGGAATTAAAAAATAGGCTTAATAGCTTCGTACAACCTAACATTCCCCACTATTGTATTAATGGCAGGTATCAGCTGACTTCCATTCACACTTGGAATGCATTGCACT
The DNA here is from genome assembly GCA_002401695.1 of Alphaproteobacteria bacterium. Classification (GTDB taxonomy): domain Bacteria; phylum Pseudomonadota; class Alphaproteobacteria; order Micavibrionales; family Micavibrionaceae; genus UBA1672. The sequence continues at coordinate 53,119 of NVTV01000023.1, read as the reverse complement.
TCAGTCTCAAAATTAGCTGCTTTGTACGGCTTTAAAAAATTTAATATTTTTTTAGTCTTTAAAGGGTAAACAAATAATCTTTTCCCAAATACTGCACTACGTCTATTTATATTAGCCACTTGCAGTCGGTTAGCCTGCAAGTATGAGGGAATATTTTTCCTTGAAAGCAAAAGACAATGTCTAGCACCTATCGGCATTGTTAGTTCTAGTTCCATACCCGCAAGACCGATCCCTGTACCACATTTTCTAAATATAGGATCCAAAATAGAAAAAGGGTGATCTGACAAAACAAAAAAATCCTCTGTTTTAGATTCAAGTAAACACCAATTCATTTTCATTAATATATCATGCATAGCCTCCAAATTGCATAACCCCAACATTGTCACTTGTGGCAAAGTTATCTCAGTACTAATAGCTCCATTATCAAATAGCTCTGGCATATTTTTGCCAAACGGTTTTAAAATATCGGGCACTTCTCCAAGCTTACCTTGAGCATCTAACACCTTAGCAGTGGCTTCCAATAAATTTTTCAGCATAGATTCTATGCCCTGACGAAAAACAGGTGTCCTGAGATGCTGTAACGATAGAAGTTTTGCTGTGGCACTCTTTAATTCCGTATGAATTTGGCATTCTTCTATAATTGACTTTACAGCTTTAAGTCCCTTGCTTTCTATCTGCATGAATTCATCTTCAATAAAGTTATGATCAATGCTGCCATCATCTTTAGTGACTGAATGTAATTTCTTCTTTAAAAACACATCCTTTGGAGAAGATGGCTTTATGGTGCCGTCGTGTAAATCATACAAATACAAACGCTTTGTCTCTAAACAAAAAAATTTGCTTAAACCGACAGGCACATAATGATGACGTATTTTTTTTGACATGTTTTCTTTAACTAACCTCTTGCACCTTAAACTTTGCAAGGCATTTTTGTACAAGTTCCTCTAGCTCCGTAAGGTATTCTCGACAAACATTTTTTAAATCTTGCCCTCCGAATTCAGGCAGTAGATGTTCTGCTGCTTTCAGCCGTGCCTTACCTAAAATTGTATCACCCTGCTTTACAGTGAAAATAGTATTAGTGTCATCAAATGGCTCAAGACGTACATCCCCTAACGCCCCTTCTGTAAGAAACCTTCGCCCCTCTGGAGAAAGATCTTCTAAGGGAATATGCACATTAGCTATTGTTTGGGTTTTAAGTGGGGTTGATTTTATTGACCTATTCCGAACTTTGGTCATTTTTGCTAAAAGCGCATCAATTTCAGCTGTAGGTTTTTGTGATTCATACCAACTTGACCAATCTGTATTTTTACCAAATTCAGCTTTCATTATCCAAGTTATACTTCTTGCCGCAGACACAAAAGCGCTCAAATAAAAATCTACATTTGAAACATGATTCCAGTGTTGCTCCATATGCTTCAAGAAAAACCGTGCTTCCTCAAGCTTATACTCAGTTCGAGTTATTTTAGATGAAGGCGAAATGTGATGCTCTGGTTGCATAAGCCAATCCTTTTATTCCAGTTAAGAGATAATAAATATTATAACTTTTTCTGTTTCAGAGCGAGTCACAGATTTCAAGGCACCTATTAAAAGGATCAAATTCAACTCAAAAGGGTAGCTGACCATAAACTCTTTAATGTATATAAATGCTAAACGCTTTTGAGTTTCTTGAAGAAAGAGTCCATACCCTTCTTGCGTTCTTGCACAGCCACCACATTAGCTTCAGGGAGTTCTTCATTGAGTATTTTATCAATAATAGGATGCCTGACACCTTGCGATAATTTATCCATACTTTCGACATCAATACCGATCTCCTTCAGCGCTTCACTCCACGCTGTTCTAATATTCGATATGGCTTGCATACAGCCTTCAACGACTTCATCTACATAATCTGACCTTGCTGACATAACGGCAACCATTGAAAGAGCCTCACGCATTATGTCGTATTCAACGGACAGAGACATACTTACAAGCCCCTGTAATGTTCCGGAATAACTGTAATCAGCGCCTTTATAGGTTTTCTGAGGGCAGGATTGAACGAGCTTTTCATGCTCCACGTCATCATGACGGGCAAGAGCTTCTATACTTGCCACAAGCCGCTGCTCTGGTTTTAAATTTTCATAAATTGTGGATTTAATAATCATTTCATTTGCTCCTTTATTGCGCGTTCTAATGATTCCAACCGTTCTTTGACATGCTCCATTTCTTCGACCCGTGCAACACTAGCTACGGCGGAAACCATTTGTGCAGCAAGGTCGGGAGCTAACTCTCCATTAGCAGCAGCATTCACAAATGCTTTAGCTGTATCTGTTAAGTTATTACGTAGAGGTATATCAAGTTGTACGAGTGGTGCAGTGGATTTGAGGGAAGGAGCAATACGATCCAGACACATTTTTAATGCTATGGTGTCACCCCCTAGCGCAAGCTCAACTGCTTTACGTGTCAGTGCTTCGGCTTCTCCTTCTAACAAGATGAGTGCAGCCTGTGTGGCTTTATGTTTTACACCTTTTGGTTTTCCGGCTGGGTTGCCGGACTGTCCTTTTTGGAACCGTCCGCCCTGTTTTCGACCTGTATTATCAGGTAAAACTTCTTTATTACTCATCTCCATATCCTTTCATTATATCTTGATATGCTAATCGTTGGGCTTCTTCGCGGGGCAACCCAGCGTCATACTCCATGATAGCGGCGCGTTCTTCGTAGGTTTCCATGAAGTCCACCAATGCATCTTTATGCCGCTTGATTGTTTGCCGGATGGCATCCGTAATCAGGTGGGAAGGATGAACGTGCAAATCTCCATCAAGGGTATGAACACTCAGTCCATGCCTTTTGATCTTATCCAATACCTCCATTAGAACACCTCCACATCTGGGCTTACCCCTGCTGTATCCGCAACAGTGCAACAAACGTTATCCACTGCGGTATTCGGCGTTGCGGCATGATTTTCCTTAGTACAACGTTGCGGATTATCCGCAACATTATCTTCTGTCTGTTGCGCTTTTATGTGCAACGTTGCATTAGACGATTTCATATCCGCAACGGCTGTATCATCCTGTGACTCTTTGTTACAGGGATTGTGTTGCGGTGTTGCGGATATGAGGGGGGTGTCCGAGGGTATATACCGAGAGAATGCATCTTCAAATTGCCCTACATCAAACCCCCTTGGTGTCATAGTACCAATACGGATAACTTTAGGCTCTATACCATACTCCGATAGTCTCTTTGCCAGCTGCCTTGGTGTAAATGGCTTGCCCCTGTTATATGTTGCCCATGGGCGCATATCATCTTCACAAAGGTAATCAATCAAATCTCTGGTCTTGACCTTTAAAACACGATGCTCTTCAAACACATCCTTAATGTCTTGTAATAACTCTGTGGAGAGTGACGCAGCATCGTGCTCTTTACCTGATATGGTCAAGGCTGCTTGTCGCGCCGTTTTAGGCCAATGCCCACCAGCATAATCAGCAATCGCCAGTAAGGGCTCCCAATTATCTTGGGCTCTATCATTAAGCTCTTCTGGAAGTTCTGGACGTGCCTCCCCAATAACATATGCCGCATCTACCGATAACCGCGCCAAGTGTCGCTTAAGAATATCAAACTGTAATGGTTCAGCGTGTCTGAGACGTTGCACAGACTCATTTGGCATCTTACGCCTTAGCTCCAACATAACGGATCTATCCATAAGGGTTTCGGCCTGTTTACCGATACCGCAAATCACCTTTGCTCCCCATGTACTGAATTGCTTGGCCTCATGCTCATCACCAACTACACGAATAACATGAGCAGTGCTTCTGGTATGGCCTGAGTTGATAATACCTCTAGCCTCCTCATTGTCCCTCAGGAATGTATCAGCCTCATCAATCAACAAGGTTGGGCTATGCGCCTCTATCACTCGGAATATCGCCGCTGGGGAGATATTAGAAGCCAGCAAAGGTCTGCTCACCAATTTACTAATAAGGGTTAAAAGCTGAGACTTACCACACCGCTTTTCAGGGGCGGTTATCATTGCAATGGGAGCAACCTGCACTTGATCTACAAACCATGTAAAGGCAATCCATAGCGTAGTCGCTATCGCTGTCTCCGTATTACAGATAATGTAGTACCTAACCATAGACTGGATATCATCAAACAGCTCTGCAGCGTCCACAGGATCGCGCCATGGCTCAACATGAGGAAATAGAGCACTATCATCCTGCACGGTGATCTTTGACCTTCGGTGGTTAGCTATTTCCTTATCTAAGGCAGTTACACGCACACCAAGCTTCTGCGCCTCACCCTCTCGCTTCAGGTCGTACTCAAGAGGTGCTAACCGCGCAAGACGCTCAACGACTTGCTCTATAGTTTCCTCTACCGGCTGCGCGGTATTGATCGTTTCACATACAGCTTCTACATTTTTATTACTCATTCGCTTGCGCTCCTTAGAAAATCATTGAAATCACCTGCCATCGGGGGAACAGACAGTAAGGCACCAACCGATGCGGCGGCCTCTCGTGCTTTGGTTAGCCCGGGGTTTCCATCTGTATGCACATCGTTATCTGCACATAGTGTTATTTCGATTAACGGGAACTTGGTACGTAAAGCCTGTGTTACCTGCATAAGGTTGCCAGCATCAAATGCCACGGCTACGGCATGCCCTGTGGAGTCGTATATGCTGGCTGCCGTTGCATACCCTTCCGCAATACAAAGCGTATCCGCTGGGGTTCCTATGGCAAAATAACACCCTGCCTTGCGTCCACCAGATAGAAAACGTTTGTTACCATCTCCATCAATAAACTGAAGAGAATGCAATGCTCCTGAACCATCGCGCAGAGGTATAACAAGTAACCCTTTGTGAATACGTAACCCATGGCTGCTAACCTCCTTGTTTGATAGGTATGGGTGGGAATTTGGTGCTGCAGGCGCAGCTTTCCAAATGAACAGGGCTTTGTTTCGCGCCTCCTGTTGCCTTACCTTGCCCTCGGCTTCACGCGCTTGCCGCGCAGCTTCTATTCGTTGCTTGTTTTCTGCACATTGGATGGGGGTAAGGTCATGAGGCGCTTTCGCACACCATGAATGTGTCTCCCCCGTTTTCCAACTTCCAAAGCTCCCAGCGGGAACACCATCACTATAGAGAATGTACCAGCCATTCTTTTGGCCCTTACTATCACCCTCCACATGAAAGCGGTGTAGTACCCCATCTCCAATGATAGTGTCTTTCGTACCCAAGCTGGCTTGTGCCATGACATGTTTAAATTCACTCTCAATCATAGCTGCACCCCCATGCTATATGCCTGCTTCCATTGCCCAGCGACAATCTGGGCAATCGCACGATTAACGGGCGTTGGGTCGTTCTGCACCCGCTGGGAACACTCACGGTGCGCCTGCCAAAGTAATCGCTCTTGCGGAAACGGTGCTGGCTTGGTAAGTTTAGGATAGATAATTTGATTAGCCCCTGCGCGGTTGCCGCCGCTGGGGGTTTTCTTTTGCCCTGTCATAATTACACCTCCGCATTTTCGGAATTGTAAGCAGGAAGGGACGCTATAAAATCATTGATAGCCTCTCTGGGCAGAAGCGTCTTCTTCCCAAGTTTAACGGCACGGATGCGCCCTTCATTGATATGTTGATATAAAGATGTAGCACCGAGGCTTAATATTTTGCAGCTCTCAGGTATTGTATAAAGCTCTTGTTGCATAGCTTTCTCCTATCGTTCACAAACGGACTTAATTGCCTGTCTATGAAGAAAGGGTACGGATATGTTTTTTTCAGAATAGAGTTTTAAGTTATTCTATTTTCTGTTTACTTTTTTCCTGTAATTTTTTTCTGGCATTTTTACAGGCTGTATAAATTTGGCTAGCAGAATACGAATAGCCTAAATTTGTTTCATTTGAACCACCAACATCCATTGAAATAAGCTCACAAAATTTTGATACAAATTTATGCCCCTTCGTCATAGGTGTAATCTCACCATCTGGCCTATGTTCGTATATCGTAAATTTTTCTTCACTAACATTTTCGTACATAAGAATCACTACTCCTACAAAAGAAGTAAGACTATCCAATAATCTGGGCTTATGCGCTGGAATTTTAACTGATTCATATCTCGCGCTTAATAGCTCAATGTAGCCTAATAAAGATGTATCAAAAAAATTCAATTCGTCGGGCTTATTGGTGATACCTACCAGTCTATCAAAAGTACTCCAATCGGAGCGTGGATCATTAACCTCATAAAAAGCTTCATATTTATTATCTGGTAGCTCTTGAATAACTGTTTTCAGTTTTTCAGCCTGTTTGATAATTTTCTTAATGTCTTTAGCAAATACTTTGCGAGCAGCAATAGTTTCATTAAATTCTGACCGAGAGCTCTCTAAAGTCTTTTTAGCCGCAAGCCCTCTTAGCCCTATCCTAATCATAGTATTACGACCGTAATAATCATTCATTTTTTTAAGATTTTCTGCGCTATACATTTCTGAAGCAATAAGAACGTCTCTAAAGAAATCAGATGGCATCTTTAAATATCTTCGGATTTTTCTGCCCACTAGCCAAAACTCCCGACAATCACTTCACCACACTCACCCAGCGCACAAACATAACCCGCTCTGCACACAACACACATCATCGCACTCTTATCTCATCTATGTGACGCAGTGTTGGCAGGATATCGACTAGTTTTGAGGCGGCGAGCACAAGGTCATATTGTCGTTGTAAATTCATCCAGAACTCAGGGGATGTTTTAAAAAACAAACCAAAACGTAAGGCGGTATCTGCCGTAATGCCGCGCTTTCCCCGTACGATTTCATTCACCCGCGCACGGGTTACATCGATAGCCCCAGCGAGCTGGCTTATACTAACATCCAACTCATCCAAAAACTCTTCCTTTAGGATTTCCCCCGGGTGAGAGATTACTTCTGTTCTTTTATCCTGTGTCATCACTTTTTCTCCTTTAATGATAATCAACAACTTCCACTGCCGAGACATCCGTGCCATTCCAACAAAAACAAATGCGCCACTGCCTATTAATACGGATACTGTAAAAATCCTTACGGTCACCTTGTAACTTCTCAAGCTGGTTACTCGGTGGAATACGCAAATCTTCCAGTATCGTTGCCGCATCCAGCATTTGAAGTTTTCTATAGGCACGTTTCTGTATATCAGGGGCTATTTTCCGACTTTGGCCTGTAAGCCAGAAACGCTCAGTCTCTTTATCTGCAAAATCCCTAATCATATAACAAGTGTATCGCGTATCGATACGAATGTCAATGAATGAGTGCGAACGTTAACAAGTGTCACTGAAAAGAATTTCATACCTCTAAGCCCTCTATATAATCCGCCCACTCTTGCATCATCTTTGTGCGCTCCTCAAGATACTGGGCACGCTCATACGCCCTAGCAACATCACCCTTTTTGGCATGGGCTAACTGTGCGTCCGGTACTTCTTTACGATACCCCAAACGCTCCATTATCGTACTCATCGCCAAAGACCTAAATCCATGCCCTGTCATTTTTCCTCTATACCCCATACGATCTAAAGCCATCAGAATGGTATTATTGCTCATATGGTTGTTTCTATTGGTGCGACTGGGGAATACATATACAGGATGGTTATGTAGCTCTCTAAGCTGCTCCAATATCTCTATAGCTTGTTTCGACAACGGAACCATGTGATCCCTATTCATCTTCATACGATGCGCCGGGATAATCCAAACCTTCTCGTCAAAATCAAACTCGTCCCATTCCGCCTTAATCATCTCACCCGTTCTTACAAAGGTCAGCATCATGAAATGAACAGCCATATATGTTTGCCTATTAAGCTGTATCTTATGTTCACGCAAATCCCGCATAAACTGTGGGAGCTCCTTTGCTTCGATAGCTGCAAAGTGTGTTTTAGGCTTTGGCTTAATCATGCCCTTTAGGTCTGCTGCAATATTTTTATCAGCTCTGCCGGTAATAACTGCAAATTGAAAAATATGAACACTCGTTTGAATGATACGCTTGGCAAGCTCATGGGCTCCACGCTCTTTAACTTTATTCGCAAGATCCAACAGCATCTTATGTGTGATGTTCTTAATGGGGCGTTTCCCTATAATGGGAAAGACATCCTTCTCTAAACGCGTGAGAACATTTTTAGCATTTGCCTCTGACCAATCAGATAGCTTTAACGCATGCCACTCTCGCGCAATCTTTTCAAAGGTATTATCGTTATCTTCTATTATCCGAGCTTTTTTATCCTTACGCTCTACCGATGGATCAAAGCCCTCGCTTAATAGCTTACGTGCTCCATCCTTCTTTTCTCTGGCATCCATAATGGAGATTTCAGGGTATGCCCCCAGCGAAATTCGCTTCTCCTTGCCCCCATATCTATACTTTAAACGCCACAGCTTGCCCCCAGTTGGCATTATTTCAATATACAAACCCTGACCATCGAAGAGTTTATAAGACTTTTCCTTAGGCTTGGCATTGTTACAGATAATGTTATTTAGCTTCATTTGGGGGCATCTTTTTTCACTGTGGGGGCACGGCAAGTAAATCCTGCCCCCAGTTTCCGCGGTCGCAAGCGGTTACTTACGAACAATACCGCACGAAGATGAGAAACAAACACCTTGCAAAGCCGCAGCTTGCGCGGTTATCATCGTGCACAGACGAATGTCAGTGAAAAAAGAAAATGGTATCCCGTACGGGATTCGAACCCGTGTTGCCGCCGTGAAAGGGCAGTGTCCTAGGCCTCTAGACGAACGGGACATAAAATAGCGTGGTGTCGCATAAGGCGTGAGGAGTTATAGTCTTTTCCGCTATAAGAAATCAAGCCTTTTTTATAAAAAAATAAACATACTTGATTTGACCACCTCTAGGCCAACTTTCGAGCAAAATAAAGCCTGCCCAAACTACAAAAAATAATTAATGAAATAAAAGGTTACAGAGGATTATCCCAAACGCATCGGCGTTGGTTCATCAGAGGGAACGGGAGGAACAAAATCTTCAAGTTCCATAGCCATAACCGGCGCTTCTTTTTCCATACCAACGACAGGCGCAACATTCTGCTCATCATTCTCGATTTGTAAATTCATAAACCCTTGATCAAGGTCTTGAATATAACCCGTCATAGGAATATTATTATCTTCTGCCAGATCAAAAAACATCTCTACCGTTGCGCGTAGATCATCCACACCACCGGCAGCCATAGCATGATTCAAATCAGTTTCAGGAACACCCGCAGATAAAAGCTGCTCATACACCGTAGCAAGACCAACCTCTAGATCTTCTGCCGTATGACCGATCGCCGCCATTTCAGGCGTATCATAACTTAGGTTTCCTGCAATTTGTTCATCCAGCAGGTTATCTTCAACGATACGCGCGCCTTGACTAACATTAGAGCTCTTGTCAACATCAGCCGCCTCGCGACCTTCCATGCTCTTATCAATTAACTTTCCAAGACCGGACAACTTAACATCCGCTTTTCCGGCATCCATAGAACCAGCCACAACGCCCAAAGCACCTTCATTGGAATCATTACCATTACGACGAAAGAAATCATCATATTCAGCAAGCGTACTAGGGTTTGCATCCGCAAGCATTTGTTCATAAAGGACATTATTCGCCTCTACGCTATCTGCTCTGGTGTTAAAATTTTGATTTAACGCGATCATTATCTGCCCAATATTGTTGCTTGCTACCATTCTACACAGAAAACATAGGTAAACACAAATAAATTAGGACTCCGCCGCGCCCTTTTCCAAGGGTAGATCCATAAAAACAGGATCATTACTTGTACCGTTACATACTTTTTCAAGTATTCCACGCTCGGTAATATAACCCGTTACAAGGCGTGCAGGGGTGATATCAAACGCCGGATTAGAGGCATCAGAGAGCGTTATTTTGAACTCTTCGACTTTGCCGCTTTGTTCTGCCAGCCCTGTCATATGTGTTACCTCACGTGCGCTGCGCCCCTCAATGGGAATCAGGTCTCCGCTTTCCATCGAATAATCAATGGTTGGATAAGGCAGAGCGATATAAAACGGCACATTATTATCTTTTGCGGCCAAAGCCTTCAGGTATGTTCCGATTTTATTACAGACATCGCCGTTACGAGTCACACGATCCGTTCCGACGAGGCAAATATCCACTTCGCCTTGCTGCATCAAATGCCCACCTGCATTATCGGCAATCACTGTGTGTGGCACGCCATGCTGTTGCAGTTCATAAGCGGTCAATAATGCGCCTTGGTTACGTGGGCGGGTTTCATCTACCCAAACATGAATATCAATGCCTTCATCATGCGCCATATAAATAGGAGAGCTGATTGTACCGTAATCAACCGTTGCCAGCCATCCGGCGTTACAATGGGTTAAGATATTAAGTGTTTTACCGCCTTTATCCTGTGACATCTTCCGCAGCAAAGGTAAACCACTGAGGCCAATGTTGCGATTAATCTCTACGTCTTCATCACAAATTTCGCCAGCGCGTTTATAGGCCGCCGCAATACGATCTTCCCCTTGATGGTCTTTAACAGCCTCTCGCATCTCGTCCAAAGCCCAACGCAAATTGATCGCTGTCGGACGGGTTGCATGCAGTGTTTTATAAGCATGCTCCAGATTTTCATCCGAGGCATCGGCGCGTAACGCCAAGCACATACCATAGGCCGCAGTTGCCGAAATCATCGGCGCGCCGCGTGTCCACATTTCGGATATCGCATTTGTCGCCATCTCCAGATCGACAAGTTTCACATGCACCAAATTCCAAGGTAATTCCCGTTGATCGAAAATCCGCACGGACCAGCCATCATCATTCAACGCGATTGATCGGTAATGTACGCCCCCTATTTTCATTATGCATCCGCCATTTCTTTTAGAATGTCATCAAAATCCTGCACGATATTATGCCCAAGCGCATCAATCGATGTTCCATCACGATCCAGAATAACAACATTCATGCCTGCCGCAGCAGCAGAGGCAATTTCCTCGACACAATCAGACAAAAATAGAATTTCTTGTGCAGGAAGTCCAATTTCCGCAGCAATTTTTATATAGGATTCAAGATCCTTTTTTCCGCCCGTCGTCGTGTCGAAGTAACCGGAGAACAGCGCATTAATATCACCAACATTCGTATGTCCAAACAACATCTTTTGCGCCGGCACAGAACCGGAAGAATAGATATATAAGTCAATCCCTTGATCTTTCCAACGCTTTAGCCCAACAAGCGCATCATCATAAATATGCCCTACCAATTCACCGGCTTTATAACCCTCTTCCCAGATCATACCTTGCAACGTTTTAAGCGGCGTAATTTTTTGATCTTCATCAATATAGCGCAACAAAACCTCAATAACTTCCTCTATACTGAGGTCAGGGTTTCTTTCAACTTCACGCACATCATTGATTAACGCGGCAATTTCATCTTCATTATCCAACACAAAATCAGGCATATTTTTATAAGCGTAAGGAAACAAGGTATCCTTCACAAAAGACAGGGAACTTGTTGTCCCCTCAATATCCGTCACAATGGCTTTGATCTCTTGATTCATGCTGCGCTCGCTTTCTGTTCGAATTTAGGAAATTTATCGGCGATACCATCACCCGTATAATCAGCAACCCAACCATCCTTTGATGTAAAAAGACGGATACAGGTTAAATTCGGTTCCGCCCCCATATCAAACCAATGGCGTGTATCCGTTGGTACGCTAATCAAATCGCCGCGTTCACACAATGTCATATAAACACGCCCTTCAACGCGTAAGTAAAAGATGCCTGCCCCCTCAACAAAGAAACGCACCTCATCTTCACTGTGTGTATGTTCACTTAAGAATTTCTCGCGTAGCTCGGTTTTTTGCGGATGATCGGCGGTCAAGCGAATAACATCAACGGATTGATATCCACTTTCGTCTTTAAGACGCTGTATATCATCGGCATAAGCATCCATTACCGCATCATTATCGGCATCTGCAGCCAAGGGTGATTGTGTTTTCCATCGTTCGAAACGCACACCAATGTCATTCAGCTCTTTTGTAATAACCGCGCCATCAGTCGTTTCCAGTGTAACATCTTCGGGATGTTGATCAGGGTAAATTGTTAAACGGCTCATTTCGTGCTTCCTATTTGCTTCATATGCATTTCACAAGACAGCAACATTTCTGTTGCTTCAATTACGCGCTCTGCTTCTGCCATATCGCGACCCCATCCATATATACCATGCCCGCGTATCAAATAAGCTGGTGCTTTAGGGAAGGCTTTTAGAACCTCTACGACTGCCTCGCTCAACGCGCTCATATCTTGAGTATTTTCAAATATAGGCAGCCTTACGGACATTTCATGTGTTTCAACGCCCGCGTACGCCTTCAGCATTTCATAGCCTTCCAAGACCATGAATTTATCTTGCGACATTAAACGCGTCAATACACTGCATGCAATAGAATGCGTATGCAGCACAGCATTCACCTCAGGATATAGCTGATATAATACAGAATGCAGCAGAGTCTCTGCGGAAGGTTTCTTATCCTCCAAAGGCTGCCCCTCAAGATCAGCGCGCATAATTTGATCTGCCTGTAATTGTCCTTTATGTGCGCCCGATACAGTAATGGCCATTTCATTATCGCCGGTGCGCATGGAATAATTACCGCTTGTTGCGGGGGCAAGCTGCATCCGATCAAGACGATTCCCCGCCTTGATGATATCGCTTACTGCATTTTCATAGGATAATGTCATAGGGTTTTTATACCCACAGGTCAGGCAATACGCAAATCTAATCGCGTCCTAATCCATAAATTTTTCTATTGTCACTTCACTTTGAAAAATCGTTGCAAAGGAATTATCAGGAATTTCATTCCATTTATTATCGTAACGATCCAATGGCTCCGAAACCACGACGATATTATCCTCTGCAAAATATGCTGCACCGCTAACATCCGGACTAGTATCGTGAACCCAACCTGATTTAGAAGAATAGAATTGTGTTTTACTCTTCGCATTATGCGCATAACGCAATGTGTAGACTGTCTGCCCGTTACTCAAGGCACAAGACAGGTTCAAATGCCCGTCGATACCATTATCGACCAATGCCTTCTTCACACGCTCAACCATTTTTTGCAGTCCCTTCTTCGGGTTTTCCTGTAATCCATAGGTCAGAGCCAGCAGAAAGAAAGTCTCGCTATCTGTTGTGCCTTTCAGCTCTCTATGAAATTCCGGTGAAATATCCATCTGTAAATCACGACGGATTTTCGTGAAATCAGTCACATCACCATTATGCTGGAACAACCAATTCTTATATTTGAATGGATGGCAGTTCGCACGCTGTACAGCGCCTGTTGTTGTTGCACGAACATGCGCAAAGAAAATCCGCGCACGGATTTGTCGACATAATGCATGCAAGTTATTATTACTCCACGCGGGTCTGTCATCTTTGTACAATCCCGGTTCCGGACGTTCTGCATACCATCCGATGCCAAAACCATCGCCATTTGTACTCATCAAACTTCCGTCAGTACGGAAATTCATTTCCGTATGCAGACTCTGCTCGACCAGAGAATGCTCCGGCAGGGTAATAAGTTGCTCAATAAAGATAGGTTGGCCACTATACGCAATCCATCGACACATAATAAAACACCATTTTCTTCTAAAAATTTAGCCCGCCGGATGGCGATACAAGGAATGAAAGGTTATAAAAAACGCAGTATTTGATAGATAATATAGCCTAATATATTTAAAAATCGTTAACACCGTTTGCATCATACATAAAAAATACGTATAGTGCGGCATATTTTAAATAAAGCGCGTAAAAATGTCGATCCTGCCGAAAAGCAAGACCGAGAGACTCGTTGCATAAAAAAATGGAGAACAAGAATGCCGTTGAAAATTGGAATCCTGACAACACAGGATGTAGAAGAAAACCGCCTTTTAGTAGAAGCCGCAGAGAAACGAGGCCATCAGGCAACGCTACTCTACCACACAAAATGTAGCCTAAGCATTTGCCAAAATTCTCCGGAAATATATTATGAAGGACAGCCAATCGGTAAAGAATTCGACATTATCATTCCACGCGTTGATAAGCCGCATCCAGAATATGCCTTAACAGTATTAAGACAATTCGAAGCAATGCATATTTTCACATCAGAAACTGCGCGAGCAATCAGTATTGCGCGTGACAAGTTACTTTGCGCACAGCGCTTGCTGAAAGAAAATATTCCTTTTCCATCAACAGGGTTTGCCTATTCAAAAGAAGATTTCCACAACATTATCAAGACGGTTGGCGGTGTTCCTCTTATTATTAAACTGGTTGAAGGCACAGAAGGCGTTGGTGTTTTCCTTGCCGATGATATGAAACATGCGGTTAATCTTCTAAAAACATTCAAACAACTTTCAACACCTCTTATTGCTCAGAAATTTATAGAAGAATCTTCAGGAAAAGACATTAGAGCTTTTGTTTGTGGAGGGCGCGTCATGGCCGCGATCCAACGTGAATCAGAAGATAATGATTTCAGAGCAAATGTTTCGCAAGGTGGCATCGCAACAGTAATAAAGTTGACCGAAGAAGAAGAAGAAATCTGCATTAAAGCGGCGCGTGCGCTTAAAATCAATGTTGCGGGTGTTGACCTTATACGCTCAAACCAAGGGCCTTTGATTATTGAGATCAATGCATCACTCAACTTTGCCAGAAAATACATGGAAGATGCCGGCATTGATGCGGCAGACATTATTGTCGGGTTTGCCGTCGATAAATACAAAGAAGGCCTAAAGAACGCCGCCTGAGACCACACAGCATAAGTCACGTACAGCAAAAAGCCCCTGTCACAATGCAGAGGCTTTTTTCATTCTTATTTATTATTCTATTACTAGGCAGCCATAGATTTTTTGGCTTTTTGCATGGATTTTTGAACTTCCTTGCTCACCGGCTCAGAGCTTTCTGTCAAGATTTTAACGCCTATTTCAGAAATTTTATTTGCGCCCTTCATGAAGTCATCAAAGCTCTCTTTGGCAATCTTACTCTGCATTTCAGCAAATTCATTCGGCGTTTTACTGCTCATCACTTGCTTTACAAACTCAGACCGTTTTGCCGCAGAATCTTTCGTCAAAGAGACCATTGTAGAGACCATGTCTTCCATGCCCTTCTTGAATATCTCACCTGACTTCGTGTAAGCATCAGAATATTGCGTTCCAAAGCTTTGTGAATCCTTCATAATTTTATCAAACTGTGTTGTTGATTTGCTCATAATTATCTCCATAAATTTTATAACCGCGAATGCACATTAGAAAAACTCAAGGCCAAACGTACCAAATGTTTTTGCATCGCACAATATAGAATATACATCTACGCCTTTTCAGGAACAACGTCAAGTAGTTTTGTGCGATGCACAAAAACGTAGTATATATTACATTAATTAGACAAAATCTTTCAAATGGAGTATGATGCCTTCGTATATGAAGTGCGGAATTTTCGCGCTTTTGTTCATCCAAATTTAAGCTATCGGATTTTTTTAATGTTGAAAAAGAACCAGCAAAACTATCGGCATCAACAAATATTCTATGCCATCATACTGCGTACTCATGTACTCACACTTGCCTTAATTATACTCATCTGCATTTCGACACATGCCCATGCAAAAGGCCAGAGTACAGGATACAATGAAAAGTATGCTGCATTTGTTATGGATGCGGATACAGGATTAATTCTACATCGCGATAATTCGGAAAAAATCCTTCACCCTGCATCACTCACAAAAATGATGACACTTCTAATGACTTTTGATGCACTCGATCACGGGGCGATACGTCTGCACAGCCGTATTCGTATATCACAGCATGCAGCAAATATGATCCCGAGCAAACTGGGGCTGAAACCCGGCTCAACAATCAAAGTCAAAGATGCTATTTATGCTCTATCTACAAAATCTGCCAATGACATCGCTGTCGCCTTAGCCGAAAAACTGGGTGGGACAGAAAAAAACTTTGCCATTATGATGACCAAAAAGGCACGAGCACTTGGCATGACGAAGACCCGTTTTAAAAATGCCTCCGGCCTGCATGATCCGCGTCAGGTCAGTACTGCACGTGATATGGCAAGGTTAGGGCGCATTCTTGTTACAAAATATAAGAAACATTATCACTATTTCTCAAAGAAGAGCTTTACCTATCAGGGTAAAGTTTATCGCAGCCACAATAAGCTTATGGATACATACGCAGGTATGGATGGCTTGAAAACAGGCTATATCAGACAATCTGGCTTTAACCTTGTGGCCTCTGCCGTGCGCGATGATCGCCGCCTTATTGGTGTTGTGTTTGGCGGAAAGACAGGAAGATCCCGTAATGCCCAAATGAAAAAATTGCTGGATAATGCCTTTGCCAAAATCGGGGCACTACACATCGCCAAGAACACAGTCCCTGTTCCCCAAAAGAAACCTGAAGGCCTTATCATAACCGCTGCCTTGAAAATCGAACCATCACTACCCTCGTCCGAACAAACATCATCCACGGAAACACATGTAGGGCGCGTCAATATTTCACGTTGGGCGATGTTGAGCTCTATGTATGAAAACTCTATGTTTAACCGTATGATTGGCCAAGGTGATTACGATATTGCCGTACGTAACCGTATTGAAACCGGTTTAATCGCCATTTCTGCACATATGAACGAACGTATCCCTGCTTATATTTTTGATGCAGCCGATGCACAGCCCGTGAAAATGGCCAGTATTCCGAAAAAACCCGAAATACAAAATGGTGCGTGGAGCATTCAAATTGGCGCATTCACAAGTCGCACACGCACAGATAAAGCCATTATCGCCAGCCTAAATCAACTGCCGTCAGATTTACGCCACGAGCGCAGCACAGTCGCGCCTCTACAAACAAAAAACGGATGGATTTTCCGTGGACGGTTACACGGCTATACCAAAGCCACAGCAAATGATGCCTGCAAAATTCTAAATGATTGTATCGCTATTGCCCCACATGCTTACCAATAAACCCATGCAACAAAACACACATCACCACAAACAACATGAGAGCGGGAATGTCCTGATCATCATTTTGTTGGCTGTTGCACTGATCGGCGCATTAACGGCAGCAATGCAAAGCACTTCACAACAAAGCGCACATATTGACAAAGAAACCCTGATTTTACGCATTTCAGAGGTACAGCGCTATGCCTCTGAGCTGGAGCGCGGCATCACCTATATCATGCAAAACGGCCACAGCGAAAATGATATACGCTTTGCCCACCCCAACGCACATAGTGATTACGGAGACCTCAGTGCTGACAGCGATAAAAGCGATCAGGTTTTTGACCGTCTTGGCGGCGCGGCGCATTATGGCACACCACCTAAAAACATCAATGATGGCAGCACGTGGGAATTTTACGGACACACCGCCTTGCCGCACGTTGGCTCAGACGCAGCAGATTTGATCGTCGTCTTGCCAAATGTCACGCAAGGCTTCTGCGAAAGAATAAACAACATCCTTGGCTATAACTCCAACCAACCCACAGACAGCAGCACCTGCATTCATGGCGGTGCAAGCCAACGGTTTGATGACACCACCCAATTTGATTCATCACCCAACACAGTTGCCGATGCAACATTTTCAATCAAACCGTCCATGCAAGGGTGCGTACAATGCACCAATGACAACAGCTATCACTTCTTTCATGTTTTGATGGCGCGTTAAGGTAATAAATTCGATTATTTTGATACGCGGAATATCTTGGTCTGGGTTTGGGACAGCTCTCGCACTTCTCTTGAGAGCAACAAAGAGTAATCAAAACTTGCAACGACAGTGCCTGAGCGCACATCAATCATGCGCAAGAACACATCAACATCCTTGCTGTTCGGTAAGTAAGTGCCCTTCAAAATGAAGTCAGCCTTTACACCTTCAGGAGGAGACGGATACAAACCGGCGTTACTGCCCATCGCAACCTCATGCAATTGCACATGATAGCCCAACTCGCCTAAGCGCAGACCGATACCTTCGGGAATAAACGCCCCTAAAGGTGAGGAAATACCTGCATGGTCGGTTTCCTCTAGTGGCGTCGCCAGAATGATCTGATCCCTACGCACACGATTTTGAATTTGTCCGGCTATAAAGTCAGCCGCAGCATAATTCTTTTCTTTCAAATTAACATCAGGACGAGAAAAAACACCATATGAAACAGCCGACAGCCCCGCAGTCACCGTTTTAAATGTAATAATTTCACCGCAAGCGGTCAAAATGGGTAAAACCATTAGAATAACGAGATAGCGGGCATATTTTCCTGACATCTCTTAATCACTCCTCGGCGACATCGGACGCGCAAAATAACGGAACATCGATCTTTACATCGCCCTTATCAACGTAGCCATAAGTAGGCACTTCATAAAACCCACCGACAAGATCCGATGGAATGCCATCAACAGCATTAATGACCAAAGCAAGATACATGCGCTTGTACGCACCATCATGCGCCTCATCACCATCACAAGGAACGAATTTCTTGGCAACAAAGTCAATACGTACGCTATCTTGCGTATCGCTATGTGTCAGCAAATACCCCTGACGCGTCATTTCTTCGCGAAGAAGGTGATCGAAACTATTATAGAATGCCGTATGACTTGAATTTTTCAAATAGAGTTCATCAACACTAAAGGAAAGCTTACCATCTATTTTTTCAACCAAATCCCGTGCAGCATATCGCATATCTTCAATCACCGCGTTATTCTGCTCTGCGCTGTAATTATAGCCAATATTATGCACGTCCTGCCCAGGGGCAGACTTGAATTCTTTATCGTAAGAGCTATAACCACGCGCCATAGGGCCAGGCGCACCTGTATGACATCCTGCCAAAATCAAAACCGAAAGACATATTGAAACAGAGAAAAAAGAACGCATATCACTAAATCCTGCAAAAACAAAAAAGGAGAGCTTTCATGAAAAGCCTCCGAAATTCTATCAATTCTTTGAGGGCGCGTATAGTCTTAATCCATCTTACACACCAACACACCACACATTACATAGCCTTATGCCGCCCCGCATCAGATAACCAGCACAAATCACGTCCGCAATCAGGACCGATACAGATCTTTCGTTTAACAAGATATCCTTGACTAAGCGCGGAACGTACACGGCTTTCGCCATAGCGTTCCAAGGCTTCCTCAATAGAACATACCGCGCCCGTTCTACCATAAAAATTTTCTAAGGATAAAAAATCTGACAACATTCACAACACTCCACATGATCTTTGACATGATATTGATAATCATTCTCAATTATAATGTGTGTCTTTGTCAAGAAGAACAGGGACGCGCCATAAAAAACCTGTGAATATGAGCGTTATTCGCCTGTATATAAGGCGGGTCAGCCCTGCATTTTCTGAATAGATTTGGTGGTACTGTGCCCCTCATAGACAGGCATGACATCAACGATTCCGCCATGTTTCTGCACTGTGGGTGCCTCGGGAATTTGGTCGATTGTATAATCGCCACCTTTAAAATAGATATCCGGCTGTAATAAATCCAGCAAATCACAAGCCGTATTATCCTGCCCCTGCTCTTTTGCGCCAAAAAGAACGACCATATCAACCGAGCCAAGTGCCGCCAAAACCGCAGCGCGGGATTGCTCATCATGCACGGGGCGTGTTTCACCCTTCAAGATACGAACAGAGGAATCACTGTTTAGACCAACGACCAAGCGATCACACTTATGGCGCGCATCATTCAAATAGGTTACATGACCGAAATGTACAATATCAAAACACCCATTTGTGAAACCTATTTTAAGGCCACGCGCCTTCCAACGCAGAATTTCCTCACGCGCCTCATGATCACCTAAGACCGGAGCCTGACGTGTGCGTTCGATACGTGGCGCGCGCGCATTATCGGCAGGATCATGGTGACGCAAAACATCCAGCAATTCCTGCGCACGTATTGGCGCTGTCCCTACCTTTGCCACAACAATACTACCCGCAACATTGGCCAAAGACGCCGCCGCAACAATATCCGCCCCCGTCGCCAATGCGGCCGCAATTGTGGCAATAACCGTATCGCCTGCTCCGGAAACATCAAACACCTCAATATCAGACGCGCTTCTGATATGGGTAATATCTTTACCCTGCCCCGCAACAATGCTCATCCCGTCTTTGGAGCGTGTTGCGATAACGGCGTGAATACCACTGGTGTCAATCAATTTTCGTGCAGCTTCAATCACTTGGCCATCCGTATCAACAGCTAAACCGCCCGTAGACTCTGACAATTCCTTCTTATTCGGCGTTACAATATCTGCGCCTGCATAAATGCTGTAATCCGTGCCTTTAGGATCAACCAGAACAGTCACGTCTTTATCATTTGCTAAAGCAATCAAGGATTTTAATAATTTCGGCGTCAGAATGCCCTTGCCGTAATCTGACAAGATCATCACTTTCACATCGGATAAAAGAGCCGTCGCCTTTTCCAACAGCTGGTCCGCCAATTTATCCGAAATATCTTCAATACGTTCAAAATCAGTACGCAGAAGCTGTTGATGGCCTGCAAGAAACCGTGTTTTAACAATAGAAAGACGTTTTGGTGACTGGATCAAACCGGACACATCAATGCCTTGCTTCTGCGCGAGATCCTTAATCTTTGTGCCATCCTCGTCATCACCGATAATAGATAATATTTTTCCCTGGCACCGTAGATTTATAAGATTAGAGAGCGTGTTCCCCGCCCCGCCCAGCATAATATTCTCACGTGTCACAGATAAAACAGGCACGGGGCTTTCCGGCGAGATACGCTCAACCCTGCCATACACGAAACGATCCAGCATAATATCTCCGACAACAAGAACAGGCACGCCCTCCATCGCATTGACAATATCCGTATCTTTAAGGCTTTTACCCGACATATTATGAAAATCCGCTATTTTATTAAAGAATATGCACTTTTATGGGCTTTTGTTAGTAATTCGTCAATCTTTCTCGTGTCTAATAGAGCTATGTAAATAGGATAAGAGGCACGAATACAGAAGAAAACTACAGTGCGTAACACTAGGGTAAACAATATGAGTAACATAAAAAACACTGCAAATACGGGTATTTTCAGGAATATAAAGAATGCATTACGCCGTAATAAGCTTGGCGAAACGCTCGTCTTGAAAGGGTATATTTCATCCTATGAGCTTAGAGACGCCCTTAAAAATCAAAAAGCAACAAATAAGCCTCTTGGGCAAATATTTATAGAACAAAGCCAAATCACAAAGCAACAATTGGCACGCCTTTTATTCCGCCAAAGAATGATGCGCTTCGCCGCAACTACAATATTATGTATGGCATCTTTGGGCGGTATGGCTAAAAGGTCACATGCCGGCGCAATTAAAGATGTTCCTGCGCGTATTATGTTAGCCTCTGCAAGTGATACCAATTTTCAACATATCAACCAATATCCTGAGCTTTTCGGTGCAAAAGAAAAACGCTCAACCAACCTTAAAGCCTTTACAAAATGGACGGACATGTTTGACCGTTTTGATAAAAGTCTGGACAAGGCCAGCTCTAAACGGATCATTCAAGATCTCCAAATAGAATTGGCACAGTATAAGTCCTCCTCTATTTACTTTATGGCAAAACAAGTGAACGCCATGATGAATCGCCAGAAATATGTTGGTGATAACAAAAACTGGGGTAAATCAGATTATTGGGCAACACCAATCGAATTTATGACACGCGGCGGTGACTGTGAAGATTTCGCGATTGCAAAATATATTGCCTTGCGTGCCCTTGGCGTTCCGGAAGATCGGATGCGTATTGCCATTGTGCAAGATCAGAAGAAAAACATGCCACATGCCATTTTGGTTGTGTATTCCGAACAAGGAGTCATTGTTTTGGATAACCAGATAAAGAATGTACGACGCGCTGATAATATTGCGCATTATAAGCCTATCTTCTCAATCAATCGTGAGGCTTGGTGGCTGCACACAACGCAAGATAAGCCAACGACAATCATTGCAGCCGCACGATAAAATCAAGCAAAATCAGGCAAATTATTTGACCGCTTATGCGAAATAGTCTACGGCTATTGGCATGACAACCCACGCGCCAGACCTTATTGTCGGACATCATTACCCTGCATTAAATGGCCTGCGTGCACTCGCCGTTTTGGGTGTTTTGATTGCACATTGCGCCATGATCGCAGCCATTGGCGCGCCTGCAGAAACGCTCTATCAATCTTTCCATCTCAAAGTCATGGGCGTTGGCTGGGTTGGTGTCGATTTGTTCTTCATCCTGTCAGGATTTCTGATTACCGGGATATTGCTTGATACATCTGAAAAGAAGAATTGCCTACGAAAATTCTATATTCGCAGAACACTACGGATTTTCCCTTTATACTATTTCGTATTATTTCTCTATTTTGCGATTACCTACCTCCTTGATAATCTGGAGCATTTCGGCGCAGCAGACATCATGTATTTCCTGTATATCGGAAACTGGGATGAATGGGCTGGATTTGATCGACCATACGCCCTGCGCCATCTATGGTCACTGGCCGTGGAGGAGCAATTCTATCTTATCTGGCCTGCATTATTTATGATCTCCAGCAAATACAATCTGGCAAAGCATGTCTGTATTTCCACCATCATCGTTATGGTTCTTTTCCGCATTGCTTTTGTCTGGTTCGATTATCACGAGTACATCTATCACATTACCATCACCCGCGGAGACAGCCTTCTGGCCGGAGCATTGCTGGCCATCATCATCAAAGAAAAAGGCCTGCATTATTTCAATATCTCTAAATCCCTCTGCGCTTTAGTCATTGGGTGCATTATTGTAGCCACACTTGCCTATATCAATGGCAGCTTCAGCGGGAAGACACCCCTAATTCTTATGTTCGGCCTACCCTCACTGTTCCTGATTTTTGTACCGATTATTCTGTTGACCTTCTTACTACCCCGAAGCCATATGTTCCAACGCGTTCTATCTTCGCCTATCCTGACATTCATGGGCAAGATAAGTTACGGCATGTATGTGTATCACTGGTTTGTTATTATTCTAATTTATAATCTCAACCTTATACCTATTGAGAGTTACAGCTTTTGGTCACGGCAAGCCCTGTTCCTTGCTTACGCAACACCTATAACCATTATGCTTTCATGGATCAGCTATGAATATATAGAGCGTCCAATTTTAGGCTATAAGGATAAATTGGCACCCTATAATGACTAAATATGCACGCCTTTAACGCGGTGACGGGCATCTTCGGTGTAGCCTTCGGGATCGATATGAATTAGGATTTCTGCCGCAGGGTAGAGCTGTAAAATACCCTCTTCAAGATCTTTAGCAATATCATGCGCCGCCCATAAGAGCATCTCAGGATCAACCTCGATATCAAACGACATCACATAATCCGCGCCGTTACGGTGGGTTCGTAAATCGTGCCATCCTACAACTTTATCATGGGATTCAATCACTTTGATAATGCGGGCGCGATCATCATCAGACAATTCCCTATCCAGCAGCATATCCAAAGATTTAACCGCAATACCGCGCGCCATATAAACCATAAAGCCTGCAACCCCTATTGCGAACACTCCATCAAGCCAGAGAGGCGCACCGTAAAGGCTCGCCGCCAAAATAATTAATGTCCCTATATTAACCAGAATATCACTGCCGTAATGGACGCTATCTGCCTCCACCGCAAGTGAGTTTGACTGCTGTAATGCGCGGCGTTGAATGAAGACAAGTGCTCCGGACAGAACAATAGAAACCCCCATCACATAAATCCCGATCATATGATGGGTAATCACAACCGGATGCACAATGCGATCAAGCGCTTCGAATACAAGAAACACGCCACCGCCAACAATAATCGCCGATTGGAACAAGGCGGAAACGGCCTCCATCTTGCCATGTCCCCAGCGATGATCGGCATCGGCAGGTCTGCGCGCATAATAAATGCTGCTTAACGCCATAACAGAGACCAGCGAATCTAAAACAGAGTCGATCAGGGAGGATAGAATACTAACCGCGCCGCTTTCATAATACGCATAGCCCTTTATCACAATCAAAATCATAACGATAAAGATCGCCGCATATCCCGCAAAAACAGCGGGACGGGTTTGAATTTTTACATTTTGTAGTTGGTCACTCATCATTCTATTGTGAAATAAAATACGCCATAAGACAACAGGGCTTATAGAGAGGTAAAGCTCTCTAATGTCGTATGCTTTTGCAAAAAGGCGGTGAAATCAAAGGTCGGGAACGCGGCCATAGTTTTCTCGACAGCTTCGCCCAGCGGCACTTTACTCTGCAACAAGCGCAGCATCTCGAACTCATCCTCAGGTAAGGAGATGATATTCACCTCCAGAGCAGGACGTACGATAAGAAGGCGGCATGTATGATCCTCTGTTAGATCAGGCGCGGGGTTATTATCCGTATCCAGACAAAAGCCCCGTATGCTCTCTAACGGATAGGATGAAGCAATAAGCGTTGCTGACGAGCGTAAGTTTAAAACCACATCCCCCAGCGTTTCAGGCGATACTTGTGCCAAAGCATCAGAGGCAAGGGCAACATCATCGGATGCGTAATACGCCGTATTCAAGGCAAGTTCCAATGTTGCAATATCTGCCAGATAAGGCAGAGATTTTGCAGGCTCATAGGTTTTTATAAACACATCAAACCCCGCGCCGTACATATGCACACAGGCGCTGGTCGGTGGGTTTTCGAAAATAAAATCACGAGACATGGCCCTTAGGAAATCTTCACCAACCAGATTTTCCAGCAAAGGAAACGTCACGCGCAAAACCTCGGACAGGCTGCCAACAACATTATTGTGATACACCTTTAACCGTTCGTCCAAAGGGATATCCCCTTCAAAGAACAGTGCCTTAAAATCAGCTTCGCAATCTTGTATCTCGCGTACAGGGCGAAACATTGTTTCTTTAAACTTCTGTTGGAATTTAGCCAGCTTCATGGCTCTGCTTTCCGGCGGTGACGCGTTCAATAATGCTGCGCGCGCGGCCTGCTTCTTCAACTAAAATTTCTAAGGGCGGGAAATCCTGATCCCATTCTATTAAAGTCGGGATAGAGCCTATGCGCTTTACTGCATACTCATACAAATCCCACACCTCATTGCGCACCAATTGGTTATGGCTATCAACCAGAATTGTATGTTCACCCGCATTTTTCACGATGTGACCGGCCAAATGCATTTCCCCCACACTCTCGGGATTTATGTTGTCGATATATTCAATCGGGTCGATACCGTGATTATGGCTTTGGACATAAATGTTGTTGATATCCAGCAACAAGCCACACCCTGTTTTTTCGCACAGCGCATTTAACAATTCATGCTCGGGCATTTCATTATCATTAAAGGCCAGATAAGTGGACGGGTTTTCTACTAGAATTTTACGTCCGAAATAACTTTGTGTTCTATCAATATTTTCGCATAAGCGATTAAGCGTTTCCTGCGTATAGGGTAAGGGCAGAAGATCATTTAAATGCGCATTGCCGCTGGCACTCCATGATACATGGTCGGAGATAACGAAAGGCTCGAACATATCAATCAGCTCTTTAAACTGACGTAGATGCTCTTCATCAACTGGCTGGTCAGAGCCTAGGGATAAGCCGACGCCATGCATGCTGATCGGGAAATCCTGTCTGATTTTTTTTAAATAATGACGATGCATTCCACCGCCAAAATAATTCTCGGGGTGAACTTCAAACCAACCAAGACGCGGCGGCTGATCTATAATTTCTTGATAATGAGGAGAACGAAGCCCAATACCCACCGGATCATCTATTGACAATTCCGGTGGACAAAAAGGAACAGCCCGTGGCACCTCATGACTTGTGACAGGCTTATTCATGGTAAAAACCTAATGATGTTCTTTTTCAGCATGATCATCAGCTGCATGGAATTCTAGAGATCCACCAACTAATTTTTCACATGTACCTGTTGGAACAGAAACCCATTCAGCGGCCGCGCCATCAACTTTAGCCATACCAGCACAGCTGTGTGACTTGTCTGCTGCGCCACAACCATTCATGCCAGCCTTAACAACGCCATAGCATTTTTCTTGACCGTCTTTCATTGCGTGTGCAGATGTCGCCATGCCGCCCAATGCCGTTACAGCAACCGCGCCAGCCAAAAGTGTATTCAATGTTTTCTTAGTTGTCATAGATTTATTCCTTCCAATCTATTCGTTAAAAATTTAACTCAATTCATCAATGCCAAGAAATAATCCTATAACTGATGGAGTTATATCCCCTTTCGGAGGATACAAAAACAAAGTTACATTTTCGGATAAAGAAAATCAGTTAAAAAAGCTAAATAAAAAGATTGAGTCACAAAATAATTTAATGTGTATATAGATAGTAAGTACAAAAATTCAAACACAGAGAACAATTTAACACTATGCAGCTCTTTGATGCCTATAAGAACACTCCACCAAACGCGCAAGAGTGCGTGGTTATCATTGGGAATTTCGATGGTGTCCATCTGGGGCATCAAGCCTTAATCGACAAAGCACGTATTATTGCGAAAAAATCCGGCAAACCGCTGGCCGTCCTAACCTTTGAGCCACACCCGAGGCAGCTCTTTCGCCCTGATGAGCCGCCATGCCGCATCACGCCGCAGCTTTTAAAGGCTGAGCGCCTAGCCTCTCACGATGTTGATTATGTGTTCTCATTGCCCTTTGATTGGGATTTTGCCAGCCAATCTGCTGCGGATTTTGTACAAAACATCCTGATAGACGGCCTTAACGCCTCACATATCATCGTAGGCGATGATTTCAAATTTGGACAGTTACGCAAAGGAACGCCGCAAACCATCATGGATGCAGGGCTACCCACAACCGTTATAGATGAAGTAAAAGGCGCAGATGCTTGCGATTTATCATCCTCACACGTGCGCCAGCTTTTAAGAAAAGGCAAAATAGACGAGGCCAATGCAATCCTCGGATGGAATTGGGAAATACGCGGGGAAATCTTTAAAGGCGACCAACGCGGACGTGAACTGGGCTATCCAACGGCCAATATGAAATTGGATAACATCATTCATCCTGCCTATGGTGTATATGCCTGCCTCGCACGTATAGAAGGCGAAGACACATGGATGAAAGGCGCGGCCAATATCGGTATTCGCCCTATGTTTGAAGTGCCTGCTGCGCAAGTTGAAACATTTATCTTTGATTTTGACCGTGAAATATACGGAGAGACTCTCTGTGTACGCCCCATCAAACGCCTGCGCGGAGAAGCAAAATTTAACTCTCTGGATGACTTAATCGTTCAAATGGAGAAAGACTGCGACCAAGCCAAAGGGATACTGAAAGATATAGTATGAGTGTTTTTCTCTCGCTATTCGTTAATCTCTTGCCACTCTATGCCCTTATCGGCTTGGGATATTTTGCAGGGCGCGTATTAAAAGTTGACCGTCAGAGCCTCGGCTCGTTAGCCATCTATCTCTTTATGCCTGTTGTGGTGTTCGGGTTTGTTGCTGATTTAGAATTCCATCCGGCCTATATCGCACTGCCCATCTTTATATTTATCGCCAGCACCATCATCGGGCTTGCCTTTTTGGCAATCGGTAACCGCGTTTATAAGGATAACCAAGCCAATTTACTGGCGATGTGTACATCCATGGGCAATACGGGATATTTTGGATTGCCTTTGGTATTGCTGTTTTTCGACAAAGACCTTGTGGCGATTTACGTCTTTATGATGCTGGGCGGTTTAGTCTATGAGGCCACGGTTGGCTATTACATTGCCGCGCGCGGGGCATTTAACGTTCGCCAAAGCGTTATCAAGCTGCTGAAATTCCCAACGCTCTACGCGATGATGGCGGGCTTTTCCATAAATTATATGGAGATAGAGTTACCGGACTTATTCTGGACATACTGGACACATTTCAAAGGCGCATACGTGATTATTGGCATGATGATTGTCGGGGCGGCGCTGGCGAATATAGATCGACTTGTGTTTGGTCCACGCTTTATTGCTTTGGTCTTCTCGGGGAAGTTCATCGCTTGGCCTGCTCTGGCCTTTGCGTTCATCGCGCTGGATCAATATCTCTTTAAATGGCTTACAACCGATTTACATCATTTGGTTATGATGATGTCGATTGTGCCCCCTGCGGCAAACATTGCGACCTTTGCCACCCAAATGAATTTAGAGCCTGAAAAAGCCGCCACCACGATTTTAATCGGAACTCTCTTTGCCCTGATTTATATCCCTGCGATGATCTGGTTGATCGGCATTTAACGCCCCTGCATTTTGTGCATAGCAGCAATGTAAACATTGCGCTTCTCTTTTTGCAAAACACGCTCTAAAAGTCGCCCTTATTATTTACACCCCAAATTATCAAAGATACTTACACCCTCTTATCATTTGATAATTCACTTTATGGCAAGGGCTGCGTCACGTGGCTCTTGCCATTTTTTTCGCACGCATCCTAAACCGCCTTTCATAAAGCACACGCTTGATTCTTCGCGGGATTATCGCCATAGTGCTTCGCATAAGCGAATGTGCGTAAAGAAGGCCGTAAAGAAACTATGACACAAGATAAAAAAGACGATTACAGAGACACCGTATTTCTACCAAAAACAGATTTCCCAATGCGCGGCGGTCTGGCAAAGAAAGAGCCTGAAATTATGGCTGGCTGGGACGAGATTGACCTCTATGCGCAACTTCGTAAAAAAGGCGAAGGACAGAAAAAATTTATCCTGCATGACGGCCCGCCTTATGCCAATGGTAATATCCATATGGGACACGCGGTGAATAAGATCCTGAAGGACGTTATTGTGCGTTCGCACACCATGGATGGTAAAGACGCACCGTATGTTCCAGGTTGGGATTGCCACGGCTTGCCAATTGAATGGAAGATCGAGGAAAAATACAGAAATGCGGGCAAAGATAAAGACGATGTTGATATCCTTGAATTTCGCGAAGAATGCCGTCAATTTGCTCGTGAATGGGTGGATATCCAGAGCAAGCAATTTCAACGCTTAGGCGTTAGCGGTGATTGGGAAAACCCGTACCTGACACTAACCAACCGCGCGGAAAGCAAGATCGCGCATGAAATCCATAAATTCGCCGCAAACGGCTCCCTCTATCGCGGCAAGAAAATCGTGATGTGGTCGGTGGTCGAGAAGACATCCCTCGCTGAAGCCGAAGTTGAATATAAAGAACATAAATCTGTTACGATTTGGGTACGTTTCCCTGTTAAGACAGCGGGTAATCCATTGCTTAAAGGTGCGGATATCGTTATCTGGACAACCACGCCGTGGACGATTCCCTCCAACCGCGCATTGGCCTTTGGGGAAAATGTTGAATATGGCGTTTATGAAGTAAAAGACATTCATAAAGAATATTCTAAAGTTGAAGTAGGTGCAAAGCTGATACTTGCAACATCTTTGGTAGAAGATGTTATGAAACAGGCACAAGTTAAAGAATTTAAATGCTTAGACACATTAATGGGCGATGCACTGTCAAGCACGATATGTAAACACCCACTTGCCGAACTTGATGCACATTATGATGAATTTGATGTTCCTATGCTGCAAGGTAATTTTGTAACTGATGATGCAGGAACGGGCTTTGTTCATATCGCCCCCGATCATGGTGAGGATGACTTTAACTTGGTTGCTAGTTGCAATAACATTTATGCAGCAAAACAAATGAATGGCCGCATCGACGATAACCTTAAAGGCTTAGATTGTGGTTTCGAAATAGACATAACAGACAACGTGACCGATGACGGGAAATTCCGTGAGCATGTTGGCCTGTTCGCAGGACTGGAAATCTATACCCAAAAAGGCAAGCTGGGTGACGGGAACTTCGCTGTTCTGCGCGAACTTACAAACGCGGGTAAATTGCTCGGCAAGAAAACGATCAAGCATGACTATCCGCATAGCTGGCGTTCAAAAGCCCCAATCATTTTCCGCTCCGCCAGCCCACAATGGTTTATTGCGATGGATGATAACGAAACAATCCGCGCCAAAGCCCTGCAAGCCATCAAGGACACCAACTGGTATCCTGCGAAGGGTGAAACACGCATCAATGCGATGATTGAAAGCCGCCCTGACTGGTGTATTTCACGTCAACGTGCGTGGGGCGTGCCGATTGCGCTGTTCCTAAATAAGGACACGAACGAGGTTTTGATTGATGAAGACATCTTCACACGCATCACCGAGGCTTTCGAAGCCGAGGGCGCGGATGCATGGTGGAAAGACGGCGCAGCCCAGCGTTTTCTTGGCGATAAATATAACGCCGATGAGTACACGCAAGTCTTTGACATTGTTGATGTCTGGTTTGAATCAGGTTCTACCCATAAATTTGTCGTGGGTGATACGCAGACATGGCCGTGTTATGAAGGTGTGGAGAAGATTGATCTCTACCTTGAAGGCTCTGACCAACATCGTGGCTGGTTCCATTCATCTTTGCTGGAAAGCTGTGGCACAACGGGGCATGCCCCTTATAAAAACGTGATGACACATGGTTTTGTTTTGGATGATAAGGGCTATAAAATGTCCAAGACCGATGGGAATGTAGTTGATCCATTGAAAATAATAAACCAATCTGGCGCAGATATTATCCGCCTTTGGGTGATGCTATCTGATTATGAAGAAGATATCCGCATCGGCAAAGACACACTAAAAAACACCAGTGACCTGTATCGCCGTATCCGTAATACGTTGCGTTTCTTGCTGGGCGCATTAGAGGGCTTTGATAATGAAGAACGTATTGAGCGTTCGGAATATAAGGATATGCCGGAGCTGGAGCGTTATATGCTGCATAATCTCGCAGAAATGGATGAATTTGTCCGTGACGCAATTGAGAATTATGAATTTGGCAAGCTGGCCAAACGTTTACATGATTTCTGTAATCAGGAGCTATCAGCGTTTTACTTCGATATCCGTAAAGACCGTCTCTATTGTGATCGTGCCGATATGTTCGAACGCCGCGCTTGTCGTACGGTTATGGCGGAAATCTTTAATTGTTTGAGTGCATGGCTGGCCCCGATCCTATGTTTCACCGCCGAAGAAGCGTGGAGCCATAGACCTGAAGGTGCGTTTGATGATGCCAAATCTGTGCATTTACGTGATTATCCGGAAGTGCCCGCAGAGTGGAAATCCGAGGCGCTTGCGACAAAATGGAGCGCGATTATCGAAGTTCGCAAGAACGTCTCCGCCGCGATTGAACCGCTACGCGCGAGTAAAGAGCTTGGCTCTTCTCTGGAAGCTGCACCTGTCGTTAAAACCCGATCCGCAGATATCTTATCTGTCACATCCGATATGGCCGATATCTGCATCACGTCAAGCATAACCGTAGAAGAAGGCAGTGACGAGATTACAATCTCCAAAGCCGACGGCAATAAATGTGATCGATGTTGGAAAGTGTTACCGGAAGTTTCCGTAGAAACACAGCTTTGCAACCGTTGCACCGACGCCGTTGATGCACATAAGGAAAGCAGTAAGGCCGCTTAACTATGCATAAAAATGGATATCAAAAACTCGGCATTAATACGATCCATGATCTAACTAATCTTTTAGATCGTGAGGATGTTAAGCAACTGATCGGTAAAAATTATGATTTCTATCGAGAGCTTTGGTTATCAAATTACGCGTCTGTCGTTATGGGGGAGCCAAGAAAACCCGTAAAAGGACGTTATAATATTTTCGCCTTTTTCTTCTTTCCCGTATGGGCAGGATATCGAAAACTCTATAGTATCTTAGGAGTCATAATACTTTTTATACTCGGCTTTGCACTTTTGGATACCTACGTTGGTTATGAACTTTCCAGCTTCTCTGGTTTCATCAGTTTATTTTTGTGGTTAATCTACCAAGATTTATATTTCGAACACATCATCAAGAGCAGTCGAAAACTGGATAAAATGCATTCTCATGAGAGGCTATTAGCATATATTAAGCGATATGGCGGCACGAGTGTTATGTCAGCTATTCTCAGTATTCCTGTGTGTATCGCCATTATGTTTATAATAGCGTTCGTAATGTTTTTGTTTTTCCCACCGCCCGTATAAAATCGAAACAACAGTAAAGCTGCCTAAATCAGGATAGATTTCGAAAACTTACTCTGTAACCATCATGACAGCACACACGAAAGAAATAGAAACACATAAAAGGCAGCGGTATATAATGAAACAATTTTGCACTCTCTATTCAAAAATCATTAAAATATCGAATAAGACACTGTCTCCGTTACTAGATCTGGGCATACGGTTATTCATGGCGAATATATTTTTTACCTCAGGAAAGCTGAAATTCGAAAATTATTTGAATGGCCACTGGGAATACACAGTAGAAGCCTTCACGGATCATCACCCCATCCCCGGCATCCCTGGTGAAATTGCGGCAATTGCAGGAACAACGGGCGAGTTAGTCCTGCCTATCCTTCTCGCATTTGGTTTATTCACACGTTTTGGCGCAGCAGGTTTGTTGATCATGACATTAAGCATCCAGTTCCTTGTCCCCGCCGAATATGAAATAGCCAATCCTGACCACTATATGTGGATGCTACTCTTGGCTGTCCCTATGTTAAAGGGTGGCGGGATGCTGTCTGCTGATTTTATACTGTGCAAATTCGTCTGTAAAAAAGGCGCGTGTTAAACCTATACATGTCAAAAATACACTTGATTGTGCGGTGCAAAGTATTACCCTGTGCTCCTTATAAAACTGAGGTCACAGGATTCTTTTCAGATGGATGAACAAGAGCAAACAACAGCGAATAGCACAAAGAAGCAAATCAGAAATCGTATTATCTGGTTCAGTATTTCTATCGATGTTCTGATTTTGGATCAACTCAGCAAATGGGCGATCATGGAACAGGTTATGCGTCCAAAGCTGCAGGCTGGAAACAGCCTTAATATTTTAGAATGGTACACAAACATGCCATCTATGCTGCCCTATACATATACCGAAATTACATCATTCTTTAACCTTGTCATGGCGTGGAACACGGGCGTCAGCTTTAGCATGTTCAGCGGTAACAGCGCGTATATGCCCTATATTCTCCTCGTTGTTGCCCTTGGTATTACAGTTATGTTTGCAACATGGTTGTGGAATGCCGCAAACCATCTCTATGGGATAAGTTACGCCCTTATCATCGGGGGCGCACTTGGTAATATTATGGATCGATCAAGATTCGGCGCAGTCATAGACTTTCTTGACTTCCATGTTTTCGGATATCACTGGCCTGCCTTTAATATTGCGGACATGTCCGTTGTCATCGGCATCAGCGTGTTGATTATTGTGTCATTATTCTTTGATATTAAAGCCAAACGCCTATATCCTAAACACAGAAAATCAAAAGACGACGACCATCAAAACAAGGCACCGTAAATTATGAATAAGAATGCAGGATTATCGCTTCTATCCCTTATGCTCATTGCATCCCCCTTAAGTGGATGCTCCAATGTTAAAAGCTCTCTTGGATTAGAAAAAGAATCGCCGGATGAATTTTCCGTTATCACGCGCGCGCCATTGGAAATGCCCTCTGGCCTTGCATTGCCTCCACCAAATTTAGGCGTACCCCGCCCACAAGAGCAAACCACAATAGAACAAGCAAAAGAAACCGTTTTTGGCACAAGCAAAGCTGCAAATAATACAACCAGCTCTGCCGAAGCAGGCTTACTGGAAAAAGCAGGCACACAGAATATAGAAGCCGACATTCGTAACGCCGTCGACAACGAGACCAAAAATTTACAAAATCGCAACAAGCCTGTCATGAAAAAACTATTAAATGTAACCACAGGTGATAAAACGCCATCAGCCACAGTTGTTGATGCTGCCAAAGAATTAGAGCGAATACAAAATAATAAAAAAGAGGGTAAAGATATCACTGATGGCAAAACCCCTGTTATCGAAGAATAAAACCAAAAAATTTAAACATACATAAGGCATTTCCTCATGCAGAAGTTCATTCTCACACTGTTATCTGCAGCCACAATATCAGCCATAATCGCTTATACACCTACGATATCCACCGTGCAGGCAAAAGAAACAAACGCCGCAATCAAAAAAGTTTTTGATGCAAAATCTTATATGCTGGATAATGGTTTACAAATTGTTGTTGTAGAAAACCACCGCGCCCCCGTCATTACCCACATGATATGGTATCGCGCTGGTGCAGCGGATGAACCCCGCGGGCAATCAGGCATTGCACATTTTCTTGAGCACCTTCTGTTTAAAGGACAAAAACACAAGGTTCTTGGAGATCTTTCACCAGGTGAGTTTTCAAGAATCGTACGTTCTTTAGGCGGAGAGGATAACGCGTTCACCTCTCAGGATTACACCGCCTATTATCAATCAATTGCAAGCGAGCATCTTGAAAAAGTGATGCGAATGGAAGCCGGACGAATGCGCGGCATCGACATTCCCTTGTCAGAATTTGCATCAGAAAATAAAGTAATCCAAGAGGAACGCCGCCAACGCACAGATAACGACCCACGCGCGCAAATGGCCGAACAAATGACAGAAGCCCTCTTCCCCAATCACCCATACGGTATTCCTGTTATCGGGTGGATGCATGAGATTCAAGCTCTAGAATGGGCGGACGCAAAGAAATTCTACGACCAGTATTATGCGCCTAATAACGCGATCCTTATCGTATCTGGCGATGTTAAAGGCGAAGAGGTTCTTGCAATCGCAAAGCGCACATACGGTATTATAAAACGGGCGAAAACACCGGCTAGAAAGCGCACGACCTCCCCACCCTTCATTTCTCAAACCTCTGTTACCTTAGCCCATGAAAGCATAAAAGAGCCGCAATTCCGTAGAACATACCGCGTGCCCAGCCATCGCCAAGATGCGCAAGCCTCACTCACACTAGAAATTCTAGAAAGCATTATTGGCGGCAGTTCTACATCCCGTTTTTATAAATCTTTGGTTATTAAGCAAAAACTGGCAACCAATATTTCTCTCTCCTATAATTCTTCGGCATGGAATGATGCAACGCTATCCATTGTGGCAACCCCCGTTTCAGTCGATAAAATGGATGCGCTCCAAGATGCCATCGACAGAGAACTTCGTAAGATCGTCATGGACGGTGTCACAGATCAAGAACTCAGCGATACAATTTCACGCATGCAAGGCGAAGCCATCTACGCCCGCGACAGCCTTAGCGGCCCAGCCATGGTGATTGGCTATAATCTAATAACAGGGGCGACGCTGGATGATATTGAATATTGGCCACAAAGAATTGAAACAGTCACAAACAAGCACATTCAGGATATTGCCAAAACATATCTTAACCCTGACCAACCCTATACAACACCATATGTTAACGGTTTTTTATTACCAAAAAATAGCAGAGGGAACATGAAATGAGTATACGCATCATATTTTTCGCTCTCATCTGCGGATGGGCTTTATTACCTTCCGGCGTTTTTGCCGAAGAAGGTAATAGTAAATATCTGGACATTCAAAGCATTGAAAGTGCGGGGCATATAAAAGCATGGCTGGTCGAGGATCATACAATACCTGTCATCACCCTTCAGTTTTCATTTCTCGATGCAGGCTCCAAAACCAATTCCACTGATCAACAAGGACTGGCACAACTTGCATCCAATACTATGGATGAGGGCGCTGGTGATATAAGAAGTCAGGCATTTCAAAAAATTCTAACCAATCAATCTATTACGTTGCGCTTCAACGCGACGCGTGATCATTTCGGTGGGCATATCAAAACCCTCACCCGTAATAAAAACAAAGCCTTTGAGCTTCTTAAACTCGCGCTCACCAAACCACGTTTTGATGCAGAGCCCGTAGATCGTATGCGCGCCTCCAATCAAAGCCGTCTCAAATCATCTTTATCCAATCCGAAATGGATGGCAGCGCGCCTTCAAAATGACCGGATTTTTGAAGGCCACCCTTATGCCCTGAACAGCGGCGGAACCCTGACATCTCTTGCAAAAATAACGCCAGATGATTTACGTGAATTCCATAAAACACTAGGTAAGAATAAACTCATTATTGGTGTAGCCGGCGATATCACGGCGCAAGAACTGAAAATCCTGCTCGACGATGTTTTCGGCGGCATGCCCGATACGGAAATATCAACGCCAAACGCATTTACGCTCAAAAATGCAGGTAAAACATATATGTATGAGCAAGATATTCCGCAAACCATTATTGCTATATCACAAAGAGGCGTGAGACGTCAGGATGCCGATTATCATGCCGCAAAAGTTATGAATTTCATTTTGGGATCATCAGGTTTCGGCTCTCGTCTTATGGAAGAAATTCGTGAGAAACGCGGTCTGACATACGGCATATACTCTTACTTTCGCGAATA
Source organism: Alphaproteobacteria bacterium (assembly GCA_002401695.1). Taxonomy (GTDB): domain Bacteria; phylum Pseudomonadota; class Alphaproteobacteria; order Micavibrionales; family Micavibrionaceae; genus UBA1672. Next base: position 16,921 of record NVTV01000023.1, on the reverse strand, counting down.
TAAAGAAACGGAAGTCATGCATGTTTCAACATCCACCGTGAATGAAAAAGTGCAAGAAGTAATGGGACTTATCTACGCGCAATGGGATATAATGAAAAACGAGTCTGTTTCCGAAAAAGAGCTGCAAGATGCAAAATCCTATCTGATTGGCTCCCTCCCGCTATCATTGACATCAACGGACTCAATTGCGAGCATCCTGCTATCTCTGCAACGCAATAACCTGCCGATCGATTATCTGGATAAACGAAATGCAGAAATAAGAAAAGTCACCGCAAAAGACATCCAAAATGTTGCAAAACGCATATTGAATAAAGACAATTTCACCACGATTTTAGTCGGTAACCCACAAGGGTTTGAAAAGGCTGAAATCATCACTCAATTACCAAATGTAGAATAACGAGCAGCCCATGAAATTTTATAAACCAAACCGCCTACCAAGGTCAAAAATGCCGGAGTGGAAGGCCTTATCCGCGCATCATAAAAAACTTGGTGATCTTCATATCAAAACCTTATTTGAAGAAGATCAGGCACGATTTGACAAGTATAGCCTGCGTCATGAAAATATTATGCTGGACTATTCCAAACAGCCGATAACACCCGAGACAATAGAAAAACTTATGGCACTTGCCAAGGCGTGTAACCTTGAAAATTGGCGCGAGAAAATGTTCACCGGGAAAATTATAAACACATCAGAAGGCCGTGCCGTTTTGCATACGGCATTACGAACCCCCGATGATACCCCTGTTATCGTTGAGGGCGAGGATATCATCCCGCAGATTAGAACATCTTTGGCGCGCATGAAAAAATTCTGTGACACCCTGCGCAAAGAGAAAAAATTCACCCATATCGTGAATATCGGTATTGGCGGTTCTGACCTTGCCCCTTCTATGGCTTATGAAGCCCTGAAGTGTTATTCCGATCGCGATATTCATGTGCATTTTGTATCCAACATGGATGGTACCAACTTGGCGGAGACCTTGCGCCTGGTTGATCCGGAAAAAACCTTGTTTATCGTCACATCGAAAACATTCACAACACAAGAAACCATGACCAACGCGCATAGCGCACGAACATGGATGCGAGAACAACTTGGCACCGAGGATGTTTCGGATCATTTTATCGCTGCATCACTCAACATTGCAGCAACCAAAGAATTTGGCATTGATGAGAATCACGTCTTTCCTATCTGGGACTGGGTCGGAGGACGGTTTTCCCTGTGGTCAACCATTGGATTATCTTTTTGTATCGCTATCGGGTTTGATAATTTTCAGGCTCTTCTTGATGGAGCGCACAGCATGGATCAACATTTTCTGAATGCACCAATGGAAGAAAATATGCCTATTTTAATGGCCATGATTGGCATATGGCATAGAAATTTCATGGATCTTCCTGCGCTTTCCATTACACCTTATGACCAGTATCTCTGGCGTTTTGTCTCTTACATGCAACAGCTGGATATGGAATCAAATGGCAAAGCCGTAAGCCGTAAGGATCGGCCTGTTACATATAAAACCGGCCCAATTATTCTTGGTGATGTCGGCACAAATGCACAACATGCCTATTTTCAGATTTTACATCAAGGCTCTACAATCGTGCCATCCGATTTCATTTTAGTTGCCAAGACCCACAACCCGATGGGTCAGCACCATAAAATGTTGATATCCAACGCTGTTGCACAATCCAAAGCCCTTATGGAGGGACAGGAAAGCATAGATGATCCACATAGACATTTCGAAGGCAACCGCCCAAGCAATACAATTATTCTTGATGAATTAACGCCCTATTCACTGGGTATGCTGCTGGCTCTTTATGAGCATAAAATCTTCGTTCAAGGTATCATTTGGGATATTAACAGCTTCGATCAATGTGGCGTTGAATTGGGCAAAACGCTCGCCAAACAAATTATTGATGGCTACGATAAAGACAATGCCTGCCCGCATACAGACTCATCTACACACGGGATTTTAAGCCATATAAAATCTCTATAATATGTCCTCTGCTTTAAAAAATAAGGCAAAAATCCCCATTTTAATGTACACTGTGTAAGATGTTACTCACGATAAATAAAGATCTTCCTTCTCCCAAAAATCTGCCTGTTGTAACACAGGCAGAGCTTAATAAGGCGTTGGATCATCACACTATGTTTTTACGCGGGCAAATAGGTGGACAACGCGCCATTTTGCAATATAAAAATCTGTCACATTTGGACTTTTATGACCGTGACTTATCACACGCCGATTTCACAGGGTCCATGCTTGCCCATGCTGATTTATCGCTTGGCATATATAAATGCGCATGCTTCTTTGCTTGTGACATGACCAATGCCGACCTATCACATTCAGATTTTTCACGAAGTGATCTGCGCGGCTCCTACCTTGCAGGCGCAAATATGTCCGGAACCAACTTGACCGACGCCGATATGCGCGAAGGAAAAATCATGGAAAAAGACACGAAGGGCGGCTTGGTTAATCGCCTTCGCACTGGTGGCGAAGGTACAAAAACAATCCTTACAGGCGCGCGCCTGACGAATGCAAATTTATCAAATGTGCGCGCAAACTCTGCTGACTTTACAGATGCTAATCTCTCCGGTGCCAATATCAGTGATGCACATTTTAGCCAATCTATATTTCAAGGGGCAAACCTTACAAACACCGATTTCACCGGAACAGACCTATCCAAAACCACTATGACTAATGCCATTTTACTTGGCACGATCATGACGGATACAGAACGCCCTAGCCTCAAGAACACTCATGCAATAACAGACAAAGCCCTGGGCGAAAGAATAGAAGACCACGAAGAAACACTGGAAGAACTTCTCAAAAAACATGGCCTATGGATAAAAACAGCAGGACAAGAGGGGCAACAACTGAACCTAAGCAATTATGACTTACGTAACGCAACCGATTTGAATCTCTTACCTCTAACAGCTATTCGTGCCACCGATGCATGCTTTTTAGGAATGGATTTATGTCACGTCTCTATGCAAAGCACGGTGCTCGACAGATCCGACTTTCGCGATTGTTACATGGAAAATGTTGATTTACGCGGTTCCAGCTTAAAAAAGGTCAAAATGACACGTGTCATTTTACGCGGGGCACGTCTAAGCCCTCTGCACTTTGGTAATGGAGAAAAAAATAATGCGCGTTTACGCCGTGTAGACCTTAGCGGATCAGACCTACGATTTTCCAACTTGCAAGATATCGATTTACGGGACGCAATCCTGATGGATGTTGACCTAAGCCATGCCGATCTAACAGGTGCAGACCTTAGACGCGCAGACCTCACAGGAGCCATCCTCAAAAACACCTGCCTGGATGGCGCGAACCTAAAAGACACCATTATCGATTTAGGTAACGTTTAAAATTTACTCCACCCTATTCCATACATTTTCGACACAGTTTTGCTGACTCCCCTGACATATGGATATATAGTTCTGCCATGCGTATACGATATTTACCTGAGAACTTGATAAATCAGATTGCTGCCGGCGAAGTGGTAGAGCGTCCTGCCGCTGCGGTGAAAGAGCTTATCGAAAATGCAATTGATGCTGGTGCAACAGAAATCAATATAGATATTCAGGCAGGCGGTAAAAGTAAAATAGTCATTTCCGATAATGGTTTTGGCATGAACGCCGAAGAGCTGACCGCCGCGCTGGACAGGCATGCAACATCGAAACTGCCCGATGATGACCTGCTTCATATCGCATATCTAGGGTTTCGCGGTGAAGCCCTAGCTTCAATCGCCGCCGTATCGCGCGTCAAAATCCAAACGCACGATAAGGAAACAGGTGAAAGTTGGGAAATAAATTGCGCCGCCGGAAAAAAATTAAAAATCATCCCTTGCGCACATCCTAAGGGAACGCGAATCGAGGTGCGTGATTTATTTTACTCAACGCCCGCACGCCTCAAATTCCAAAAAACAGAACGCGCCGAGTTTATGGCGATTAAAGATACTGTAACCCGCCTTGCTATGGCCTACCCGCATGTCACCTTTAAATTAACGCATGATGGCGCGCAAAAATTAAACCTGATTGCAGTTTTGGATGCCCAAAGCAGATTATCCGCTATTTTGGGCAGAGAATTCGGTGAAAATTCGATGGAGATCACAGCCGAGCGCGACGGCGTGAAGCTCTTCGGCTACGCCGCCCTGCCGACATATCATCGCGGAACAGCGCAATATCAATATCTGTTCGTCAATGGCCGTGCGGTGCGAGACAAATTATTGCACGGCTGTGTGCGCGCCGCCTACAGAGATGTGCTGCACCGTGATCGCCACCCTGTCCTTGCTTTATTCATTGATCTACCCGCAACTGATGTTGATGTGAACGTGCATCCAGCCAAAACAGAAGTACGCTTTCGCGATCCACAGCTTATCCGCGGCATGATTATCAGTGCCTTAAAACACGCTATCCATGAGGGCGGCTTTCAAACCTCCAGCACCATATCCGCCGGCACAATTGGCGCATTCAGAGCAGAAAACTATAATGCACCTTCACTGCCCATGCATCGGGGCGCATCGCCCGCCGTACCGAAATCCTATGCCTATGGACATTTGGCAGAAGTCCAACATCAACTTTATGCACCGCAGACCTCACTGGCACATGACATGGCGCCTGCTGCTAAATTTGAACAAGCGGCACCTTTCCCCGAAGAACAATCCGATCTCGCACATTACCCCTTAGGTGCAGCGCGCGCGCAAATCCACGAAAACTATATCGTGGCACAAAGTGAAAACGGCTTGGTTATCGTCGATCAACATGCCGCCCATGAACGTTTGGTCTATGAACGTTTCAAGGCACAAATGGCAGAAACGGGAATTACCAAACAAGGGTTACTCACCCCTGAAATTATTGAACTGGAAGAAACGCAGGCGCAGCGACTTTTGGAACACGCGCCAAATCTGGAAAAACTGGGACTGGAAATAGAAGCCTTTGGCAATGGTGCGATTGCAGTGCAGAGCCTACCCGCCTTGCTTGGGGCAAACGTTGATATTAAACGTCTGATCTATAATCTGGTGGATGAGCTTCTCGAAGATGATCAGTGCAATATTCTAGAAAGCAACCTGAATGAAGTATTGTCTACCATGGCGTGTCACGGCTCTGTACGCTCCGGACGACGACTAAACATAGATGAAATGAATGCACTACTGCGCCAAATGGAAGAAACACCCCTATCAGGGCAATGCAATCACGGCAGACCAACCTATGTCGAATTATCACTAAAAGATATTGAACGGCTCTTCGGGCGGCGTTAAGCTCTATGCTACAGAAGCAAGGAATAATTATGAATGAGAATGTAACAACGAAACTAAAAAAGGAACAAAAGAAAATACTGGCTTTTTATATCGTATTTTTTATATCAATATTTATATCTTTCATTCCCGTCAATATGGCCTCTCTTTTCGCAGTTATGATCTGCGTGTGTACGCTATCCGCTATTTATTCAGTGCGCAGCACCGCCGAAGAAGATGGTATAACTGAAAACCATATGACATACCTGATCAGAACATTTTGGCGTGCCAATCTTTATATGCTTATTGCCGCTCTGTTCGGTTTGCTTTACCTCACCATCGCCATAGACTACATAGCCCTAAAACCATGTCTCACATATATTGCAGATCACGGAACATATATCATCCGCAACGGAACATTCGACATCGTATTCAAAATTATGAAGCCCTGTAGTGATGTCTTCTTCCAGAAAAACCAACATAACCTTGTTATAGCAGCTTTTATTGCTTTCTTCCCTACCTTACTCTATCTGCTATTTCGTTGTATAAAAGGGGGAATGTTAATTATGAATAATGAACATGTCCCAGCTAATAAATTATAAACCAAGAAGCCAGAAGCTAGTTCCGATAAAGCCCCGACAATCTCGACCTTATTCAAATGAGCCAAAATAATAAAATAATTAGAGGAAGCCCAAATAACCTTCTGCCGCACTGAAATCCACCATCGCAGATTTCTTAGATTTTTCTAACATAGGATCACTGCCGTATTTTTCAGCATCATAGAGACCATCCTTAAAGCTCTCTTCGATAAAGCAAGCCTCTAAAACAGAGGAGGCCGAAGCAGCACTCCGCACCATCGCCAAAGCAAGGATAAGCGAACCGCTGACCGATGTGACAAGTTGTAAAATAGTAAAATGCGCATCATCCAGACCGTGCACATAATGCGCCACGGCCTCATGCGCCTCAACAGGATGCCTTACCGCTTCTAACGTTGTTGTTGTGCGCAAGGCGTATCCAAAATCTTTTTCAAATCTATCAAGAAATGGCTGCCAGCTTTTATGCTGTAGCGTTGCAAGATTCTCTGGTGTATCAGTGGGGTAGCACAGTAAATCCGTATCCAGATATTTCAAGACAGCCGCGCTCATCACATCGCGCTCTGCTGATACGCGATCTATCTGTGTATTTAAAATTTGGGTAAAGGGCATGGTATCGGGCACAATATGATCCGTTTGATCCGACCATTCCTGCACCAAGCGCGACGCAATACCTTTATTACCCGCGCATAAAAATGCCTTGGCTTTGGTCTTTACCGGACGCCCATCCAGCAATATATGATAACCACCTTCAGCCTTTTCGGTGGAGACAAGTTTATAAAAGCGCTTCATTACTCTTGTGCCTCACCACTTACCTCTACATTTACCTCTACATTTACCTCATCCTTTTCAGGAATTTGAGAGATATAAGATGAACAAGGCGATGCCTTTGCCGCACTTTGAAGGCTGGATTGTACAAAATCATACGCGTCTTTATCCAGCTCTATCACTTCAAATTCAGCTTTTTTGGAAGCAACATAAAAATCAAGATCATTAATATTTTGATCACTGGAAAGTTTAGAATTACGCACCCGAATAGAGCCTTGTGCCATATTGATAGCAAAACCCTGTATCGCTAAATCTCCGCCATCATGCACGAAAGTAGCAAAACCACATTCCGTCTCTACACGATCACCCAATTTCGCAGGAATATTCTTTAGCCACTCCTTTAAAAACACAGTATCCAACGCGCCATCTTGTAAAATAGCATGGATATTTCCTGTATCTTTTTGCACAACAAACATTAAAGACGGCATGACATCCAGATCACTGTTAATCGGGCCAAGTTTAATGCCTATATTGTTTTGGATGACAGGAAACTTTAAATTATTAATCAAAGTATCTGCGATTTTTACATTCTTAAGATCAAAATTTACATCCAGATTATACTGCCCGATAAAGGACGCTTTTGTTCCCAACATTGCGCCATAGCCAACAATATCACGCAATCTGGTAAGAATTGAAAGCCCCGCATCAGTGCCCACCACATCGCTATAGACAAAATTATCTGACAAAATCTTACCGGATATTTTAACTGGAGATTGGGCGTAATCAAAGATAACATCAGGTGAAATACGACTATGACCACCAGAGATTTCGATATTACCCTTCAACTTTAATAATTTCTTACCCAGCGCAGATAGGATAATATTACCCTGCAACATTTTATCACCAGAGGATAATTTAAAGTTTTCCAACTTATAATAATTATCCTCATGCTTGAGGAGCACACCTTCAAAGTGAATATTTGCAATATCGAAAACCACAGGAACCGAGCGCTGGAACATATAGTTAAAGCTACCCTTTTTCCCAAAAATATCTATATCTGCAACAAACGACCATGGATGCACACCAATTGTCCCGTTACCCCTAATTTTTGCGGTTTCCGTTTCCACATCATGATCAATAAATATCTTTTCAATATAAAGTTCTTTCGCGCCCATCACCCCTTTAATAATGGTGAGGTCTTCTATATAAAAATTCGTGATCTTAGGCATCTGTGTCACGACATTCCAGAAGGTCATAAAGGCTTGTACCTTACCAATATGTGCAATAACATGACCATCTTCCCGCCTAGATAGGACGTTAACGCTCTCTGCATCAAAACCAAGACGCGGAAAAAAACTCATGTAAACCAAGTTTCCGACAACAACCTTTTTACCACCGAACAAATCACCTACAAATCGCTCGACTGAATTTTTCAAATCATCGTTCGACCCGCCCATATTCGACAAAACCGTCATGCCAATCAGGATGAAAGCACATAGAACAAAGATCACCTTCAATAATCGGGACAACCAACTTTTTTCTTTTTTATCCAGTAGGTAAGATTCTTCAGTCATTTAGAACTCTCTATCAATCATTATGTTGTGCCTCATTTTATTAAGTATAGGGGCTAAAGCCATTCAATCAAGGTCTGCGAAGGGGTCTTGCTTATATTTATGGTTAAAGCCCAGACTTTTCCAGCTTTTCACAAGATCGGGGGCAAGCGGCGCGATAATATCCAGTGTTTGCCCGCGCTTCATCGGGTGCGGCAAAATCAAACGTTGTGCATGTAAATGCAGGCGCTTTGCCAGATCCATCCCTTCCAGATCAGCCTCCAGCAATTTACATTCTTCATCCTGAACGGCGCGGTATTTCCTATCTCCTAAAACAGAAGAGCCCAGCGCATCTGCCGCATGTACGCGGATTTGATGCGTGCGGCCAGTACGCGGCCAAAAGGCAACAAACGCCGCGGCGCGGCCTGCGCTTTCAATCACCGTATAATCGGTCAGCGCGAATTTACCCTCTTCCTCATCAATAATCATTTTCTCATAATCACCTTCGGATTTGATAAGCGGCGCTTTGATCGCGCCCTCCAGACGTTCAGGCGTAGGTGTCACAATCGACCAATAGATCTTGCGCACCTCACGATTTTTAAAGAGATAACCCAACTCCTTCGCCGCCTTGGCAGAACGTGCCAACAGTAATATACCACTGGTGTCTTTATCCAAACGATGGACAAGGCGTGGCGCAACGCCTTCTTTATTTTGGAAAACCTCAAGCATTCCATCAATGTGGCGTTTGGTATTCGTTCCGCCTTGCACAGCTAAGCCATAGGGCTTGTTCAGGGCAATAACATCCTCATCCTGATAAATCACCAAGGACTGCATGAAATCCACATCATCTTCGGTAATTTCATATTTCTTCGGCGGACGTTTTTGATCCGACACCGTAAAAGGCGGGATTTTTATTTTCTGGCCGCCGCTAATACGCGTGTCGGGCTTTGCGCGTTTTCCATCAACGCGAATTTGGCCTTTACGCAATAATTTCTGCGCAAGGACATAGGGCATGTCCGGCACATATTTCTTGATCCAACGCTCCAGACGTTGGCCGTCATCATCGTCTTTTACTGTAATAAATTGTAGTTCGCTCATGATGCGATACCTCTCATAATCCAAAGTGCCAAAAATAATGCCAAAATAGAAACAACAACAGACACCAGCATATAGCCCAGTGCTTGCACCATTTCACCACGTTCCCACATTATTACGAAATCAAGTGAAAACGTTGAAAATGTTGTGAACGCGCCTAAAAATCCAGTCATGCAAAACATGCGCAGCTCTTGCGAAACCGCGCTCATTTGTGAAAACTTTGCGATCATCAACCCCATAAGGAACGAGCCAACAATATTTACAATCAAAGTTGCCCAAGGAAAGCCATGCCCGATGAAATGCACCGTCCCGACATTCACGCCATAGCGAGCAACTGCGCCCAGTGCGCCGCCTAATGCTACTATTCCTATTGTACCAATCATATAAACCTCTTACACTGCATGCGATCTTATAGGACAATCAAACACATATGTTAAGCTCTTTAAATACCACACAAAAGGGAATTATGATCGCATTTTGCGGTTTTACAAGTTTTGCAACGGCAGATGCCTGTGCAAAATGGCTTGGCATGCATTATGATATCCTGCATGTGATCTTCTGGACATATTATGTTTCCTTGATTATAGGATTGTGTTTTTCACGATTATTAGGCGGTATCGATCAAACAATCAGCACCAAGAAATTAGCCATCCACCTTGGGCGCGGCGTTTGTGCACTCGGTATTGCTCTGTGCGTGGTCAGCGCGCTGAAAGGGGATAACGCCCTGCCACTCTCCACGCTTTATACCATTTTATTTCTGGCACCATTTCTGATCACCATCGCCGCGCGCCCGATTTACAAAGAACAGGTCTCCCTCAAAAACTGGATCATTATTGCCTTCGGCTTCAGCGGCATTCTGGTTGCTTTTCGCTTTGGCCTAACAGATATATCCGCCGAAATGCTCTACGCGTTTCTTGCGCTGGTTTTCATTGTTGCGCTCAGCTTGTTTGCACGACCTCTGGATCACAAAGAAACATTACTCTCTTTGTCTTTCTATCCCAATATAACCACACTGTTCTTACTCAGCCTCTATTTATTGCCTGATATACCCCTGCCACAGCCCCATCATATGCCTGTTTTCCTATTGAACGGCTTGTGCGTCACAATAGGACTCAGCGCAATTGCCTATGGTTTTCGCATTGCGCCTTATTCGATTATTGCGCCTATCCATTACACCCAAATGGTGATCGCACTGGCTGCCGGATATATCATCTTTGGTGATGTTCCTGATTTGTGGATGGTTGCAGGCGCGGCAATTATTATTGCCAGCGGTATCATGCTTGTCTTAAGCGCGCCCAGTAATCAAGACGCTTCTTGATATCACGTTCAAAGCCACGCTCCACCGGTTCATAGAATTTGCGTCGCGGTAGGTCATCGGGGAAATAATTCTGCCCTGAAAAGCCTTCAGGCGTATCATGGTCATATTGATACCCCAAGTTATACCCCTCTGCCTTCATCAGCTTTGTCGGTGCGTTCATCGCATGTTTCGGTGGCATCAATGATCCGGTTTCCTTCGCCGCGCGCTTTGCCGCCTTCAGCGCCATATAGCTGGCATTGGACTTGGGTGCTGTTGCCAGATACACACACGCTTGCGCCATCGCAAGTTCGCCCTCAGGCTGTCCCAAACGCTCATAGGCTTGCCACGCAGCGATCACCAACGGCAAGGCTTGCGGATCGGCCATAGAGACATCTTCCGAGGCCACACATGTCATCCGCCGCAAAATATAGTCAGGATTTTCCCCCGCTTGTAACATCCGCGCCATCCAATACAGCGCGCCATCAACGTCTGATCCACGCAAAGATTTATGGAAGGCGCTGATAAGATTGAAATGCGCATCATTGCCCTTATCATAGAGAGGCGCGCGCCGCTGCATCATGTTCAGCAAGGCCTCACTATCCAAAACAGTATCATCATTCATTTGCGCGAATATCTGCTCTACCATAGACAGGATATAACGCCCATCCCCATCAGCCATGGTTTTCAACAAATCACGTGCTTGCGCGTCCATAGGCAGTTTTCGTTCTTGGCGTTCCTCCCCGCGGATCAATAAGATCTCCAGCCCATCTTCATCAATGCGCTTTAACACAAAGACCTGCGCACGGCTTAACACCGCAGCGTTCAGCTCAAAAGACGGGTTTTCCGTTGTTGCGCCGATCAGGGTAATCGTTCCATCCTCCATCACCGGTAAGAACGCATCTTGCTGGGATTTGTTAAACCGATGGATCTCATCGACGAATAATAATGTGCCCTGCCCGTTGGTTTTGCGAATTTTTGCCGATTCGAACACTTTACGTAAATCCGCCACGCCCGAGAAGATCGCAGAGATTTGCTCGAAATGTAAATCACTGTGCTGCGCCAATATCCGCGCAATTGTCGTTTTCCCGCAGCCCGGTGGCCCCCAAAGGATCAACGAGGATAGCGCGCCCGCTTCCACCATACGCCGCAGCGAACCCTCCACGCCCAGCAAATGATCTTGCCCAACCACATCATCCAGCGCATCGGGGCGTAAAATATCCGCCATTGGCCTGTTTTGATGCGCTGCACCAACATTTTTCTCGCTTTTTTCTGCAAATAAATCCGTCATTGCCTTGACCTATCCCTGTTGAGTGTGAAATATAGCGTCATTATTCACTGCCTGTGAAGGGTTGAAACAAAATGAGCACGCAAACGCTTGCCTATACAGATGAAGTTGCCGCAGAAACCGCGCCACTTTTCGAAAAACTATCAAAGCAATATAAGCGCGAGCATTGGGAAACCATTGCGCCTTATATATATGAGATTAACCGCCTGAAACGCGAGAAAAACGCGGTTATTCTGGCGCATAACTATATGACACCGGATGTTTTCTTTGGTGTTGGTGATATCGTTGGCGATTCGCTGATGCTGGCGCGTAAGGCGGCGGAAACAGACGCAGATATTATCGTTCAGTGCGGTGTGCATTTCATGGCTGAAACGGCGAAAATGCTGTGCCCCGAGAAAAAGATACTGATACCGGATATGAAGGCAAGTTGCTCTCTCTCCGAATCGATGAGCGCCGAGGATTTACGCGGTTTAAAAGCCAAACATCCGGGCATTCCCGTTGTTACTTATGTTAATACATCTGCCGAAGTTAAGGCCGAAACCGATGTATGCTGCACCTCTTCCAACGCGCTGACCATCGTTAATGCTTTGGGCGCGCAGGGGCATGACACTGTAATTATGGCGCCTGACATGTATTTGGCGCAAAATGTTGCCGCGCAGACAGACGTTAAAATTATCTATTGGGAAGGCAGCTGCATCGTGCATGAACGCTTTACCCCGCAAGATATCATTGATGCACGCAAAACCTATGGCGAAGATTTAGTTGTTCTTGCCCACCCTGAATGCCCACCTAATGTGATGGCAGAGGCCGATTACGCCGGCTCAACTGCGCAAATGGATGATTTCATCAAAAATAAGCAACCCAGAATAGCCATGTTGATGACCGAGTGTTCGATGAGCGATAACATCGCCGCGAATAACCCGAATGTCGAGATGATCGGCACGTGTCAGATGTGCCCGCACATGAAACGCATTACCCTACCGAAAATTCTGGATGCTCTACGAACCGAACAGCCGGAAATTATCATTGATCCAAAAATATCTGCGCGGGCGCGTGTTGCCGTTGAACGTATGTTGGAGATGAGCTGAATGTCACTCTCCCCGCTTTTGATAGAAAACATGGTTCGCACCGCCTTGCTGGAAGATTTAGGCCATGGTCATGACATCACCAGCCAATCCGTTATTCCCGCAGATGCGACCAGCCGCGCAACTTTTCGCGCCCGTGAAGAAGGCGTGTTGGCGGGGCTTATCCCTGCTCTGTCATGTTTCAGTCACACTGATCCCGATTTCACCTTTGAGATTTACGCGCAAGATGGCGAAGTTATTGAGGCAGGGCAAGAAATCGCCATTATAGAAGGGCCTGCAGCGGCTCTGCTGACCGCAGAGCGTTCCGCGCTTAATTTTCTTATACATCTGTCGGGCATTGCATCCCTCACCCGTCGCTATGTTCTGGCGGTTCAAGGCACAGATGCAAAAATATGTGATACGCGCAAAACATTGGCCGGCCTGCGCACGATGCAGAAATACGCCGTACGTGCAGGTGGTGGGCATAATCACCGTCATGGCCTTGATGATGCAATTTTAATCAAAGATAACCATATCGCGATTGCAGGCGGTGTTGACGCTGTCCTTACCCGCGCCAAAGACAATGCAGGTCACACAGTTAAAATTGAAATCGAAGTTGATACGCTGGCTCAACTGGACGAAGTTCTCGCGCATGGCAGTGCAGACATTGTAATGCTGGATAATTTTGATCTGGATGATCTTAAGAAAGCTATTGGCATTATTGATGGTCGTTTGGTCACCGAAGCCTCGGGCGGGGTGAACCTCCTCAGCGTTTCTGACATTGCCAAAACAGGTGTTGATTATATTTCGGTTGGCGCGCTGACACACTCCGCGCCTGCGCTGGATATTGGTTTAGATATCGAATAAGAAACATCGATGAGATAAAGTTAAATATTAGACTTATGCTTGATCGCAGCATACGAACTGACAACAAAGCCACCGGACAACCCCAAAAACATATCGCCCATCGTATCACGAACACTGACCTGCGCATCACCGTTGAAATAGGTATCATTCAGCCATTCCGAAAACTCCCACAGAACCGTCGTTGTGCCTGTTGCAGCAACCAAGAAAAGAAATAACGATATTTTTGTATGCTTACCAAGAAAGATATCAGCGTAAGATGTCGTAAAAGATTTCCAAAATAAATAACAAATAACCATGCCTCCAATAAAATGCATAGGAATATCTAGCGCAGGAAAATGATTATACGCATCGAATATTTTTGAGGCTATAACATGAATAATAAAAACAATTAGAGGCGGCCATCCGCCAGCCTTAACACTTTCAAAAAAGAATATACAAAATTGATTAAGAATACTGTTCATTACAATAACCCCGCTTCACGCAATTCTTCTTCCATTTCTGGGGATAGCCCTTCCGCAACATCACCTGTGTAAGCACCACGATCCGGCGGAGCGTCACAGGGTTTTAAATACCGCCAGCCTTGAAACGGGCGGCGCGGCATATGTACGGTTTCAATCATATTTGCATCCTGCAAAATCATACAGCGCATGCCTTTATCCTTGGTCTCCACCATCTCGAAACCAAGAATACGGTGGCGGCACTGGATACGGTTTTTAATCACCCGATAGATCGAGCCACCCTCGCGCAGGATTTCATCCGCGCGCTTGGCCTTATAGCGCGTCCAGCACGGCACAGCAGGCTGCCCGTGATAATCGATAATTTCACGTTGCTGCAGCTCGTAAAAGCTTTGTAAATCGGCAAAGCCAACGACGAGTTTTATAAGATGTATACTGCTCATATCGCTATATAATCATGATTAAACGCTATCGTCATGCAAAATCCCCTGATATCCTTTGACGATGAGTACAACACAAATCACCATCCGCCTGACCCCATGTGCAAAGAAAAATGCCATTATCGGATGGGAAGAATATTTATTTGGCGAGCGAACGCTGAAAGTTCAAGTCACTGTTGTTCCTGAGAAGGGCAAAGCAAACAAAGCGTTGATCGCGCTACTCTCCAAAGCATGGAAAGTCCCTAAAAGTGCAATCACCATTAAACGCGGCGATAAAAGCCGTACGAAAATTCTGGAGATTGAGGGGCTAGACCCACAGCATCTAAAATGAAAATGACTAGATTAATGACGGGCGACCATCATCTTTTTAATCTCGGCAATCGCTTTTGCTGGATTCAGACCTTTCGGGCAGGTGTTCGTGCAGTTCATAATCGTGTGGCAGCGATATAGACGGAACGGGTCTTCTAGTTGATCGAGACGCTCGCCCGTTGCATCATCACGGCTGTCGGCAATCCAACGATAAGCTTGCAGTAAAACCGCAGGCCCCATGAACCGATCACCATTCCACCAATAAGATGGACAACTGGTTGAACAACAAAAACACAAAATACATGCCGCAGGACCATGACCATCAGAGCCATTTAGAACCAATGAATCGCTTTCGGATTGAAGACGCTCTCTGGTCGGGGCGGCAGTATCGGATTTCATCCATGGCTCAATCGATGCATATTGCGCATACATATGATTTAAATCAGGCACCAAATCTTTGACGACAGGCATATGCGGCAATGGCGTGACTTTTATATCGCCTTTTACATCACCAATATCTTTTGTACATGCCAACGTATTCGTCCCGTCAATATTCATCGCGCATGATCCGCAAATCCCCTCACGGCAAGAACGACGCAACGTCAAAGAGCTATCTACGTTATCCTTGATATAAAGCAATGCATCCAAAACCATGGGGCCGCACTGATCCAGATCAATGGTAATAGCATCAATGCGCGGGTTCTTAACCTCGCCCGCTTCATCCAGATCATCCGGTGACCAACGGTAAACATTGAATGTCTTGGGGCGCGCGCCACCATTTGAGGCATCAATTTTCTCGCCTTTTAGAATTTTGGAATTTTTGGGAAGCGTAAATTCAGCCATTATTATTATCTTTCGGAAGAAATCTTTATTGCGGAAAAATGATAAACGTTTTTATGTATTTTGTTAAGGCATTTTATAACAACAGCCTCAATACTATAGAGAAAATTGACACTCACTAACCACTTAAAGTACTATAGAG
The DNA here is from genome assembly GCA_002401695.1 of Alphaproteobacteria bacterium. GTDB lineage: Bacteria > Pseudomonadota > Alphaproteobacteria > Micavibrionales > Micavibrionaceae > UBA1672. The sequence goes on along the minus strand of NVTV01000023.1, from coordinate 984 downwards.
TTAATATATAAAAATAGGGGTAGTAAAATGGCTGGTGGTTTTAATAAATCTGCACAGCACTCAGCGGCACAAGCGCAAGACATTTTCTCGAAGCCACTTGGCGAAATGTTAGGTGACTTGGGTGTCTTAACGGCTGAGCAACAAGATGCCAGCGGCACGGTACAAGCAGAAATGATTGCTGTTCGCAGCAAAATCGAGGCAGGCGACATTACGATGGAGCAAGCCAAAACTGCTCTGGGCGAATTCAGGGGCGCGCTGGATTTAGGTAGTCTCGCCAAAATACCATCCGAAAACGGTGTAAAACAGCCATTATCAGATCTCGGTATAACTGGCACAGATATAAGCGCGGCCAAAACCATCGTCGATAATGCACAGGAAACGCGCTCCAACGTAAATGAAGGGCATGATCTTCAGGTCTCGCCTATTGGCTTTATACACACAGATCTGCACGCGGCAAATATCCCGAATTTCGGTGATATTAAGCAAGGTGCCTTAATCGCACAAAGAGCCATTGACGCCGCGCAAGCACGCACACGTATTATGCATGATACTAAAGATTCTGACGCAGGTGCAAAACGCGGCTTCAAACTTTGGGGCGATGAAACGCCTGCACTAAAAGAAATAGTTACGCATGCGCAAGCATTAAACGAACGAGAATCTACGAGCGGTCGTCTTGTCGAAGCAGATATAGAACTGCTTGATACACAAAAAATAAACGGCGCATTTAAGGCAGCACACCGTAATTTCCAAGATGCCGGTCAGCCATTATTGGCGCAAAAAATTGCCTCCGTACAACAAAATATTTTACCCTCTTTATCACCGCCACCATCAAACGGCATGGGTGGTTGTGACACATCTGATCCTACATATGGATGATATAAAAAATCCTGTTTATTTTTTGTTCATAATAGATGAGTATATTGGGTAGCGAAGCAATACGAAAAGGAGCTTTCCCAATGAGTTTAACAATTGTAGATATGACAG
>NVTV01000022.1 GCA_002401695.1 Alphaproteobacteria bacterium | reverse complement strand
GATCATTGGCGTGCGGCCGTGGCGGAATTGGTAGACGCGCAGCGTTGAGGTCGCTGTGGGGTAACACCCGTGGAAGTTCGAGTCTTCTCGGCCGCACCAACTTTCTAAACCATTGAAAATGAATAATGTTTTCCGTGCCTAATTTTAGGATGGTTCTTTAAGTTATTGTTTTTAAAGGCTTTATGGTTCTGAATTTGATTGGGTTCTAACTTCCCCTGTAGTGGATGAAATATCATGTCTTAGTTTAGTCCGCTTTGTGGGTAAAATTGACGTTTTAGGGGTGTTTATGTGGTCATGAATAAGTCTCTGGAAGACCTCCCGTTTTAACGTAAATAAGCGCGCCATCGTCTTTTGTATATGGCGTATGGCTGCTTAAATGTGGAGATCGTAGCCATGAACCTTGCGGATATTTTCCATGTTCATCATAAAATGTACCACTTAGTACAAGTATTTCTTCACCGCCCCAATGTTTGTGCAGTTTAAATGTTGTGTTGGGGGCCCATTTCACGAGGGCAACATGTTCCCCGCCATGTTCATGCAGCGGCATTACATTCAGACCTTCGACCAAGCCCTGATACCATTCAGCTTGATTTGTATCGATATGTTTTTGGACAGTATCATCAGATTTAAACTGATGCAGCTTTACAAAGATAGTTGCTCCGTCTTTTCCGATTTTTGGCGTATGTGAAGTTCCCGCAGGATTACGGACATATGTTCCTTCTGGGTATTCCCCATGTTCATCCGAGAATACACCCTCCAGCACGAAAAATTCTTCACCACGGCTATGCGTATGAGTAGAAAATTCACTATTAGGTGCATAACGCACAATCGTAGTGGCTCGGGCAATTTCCCCGCCAATACGATCAAGCATCATACGCTCAACGCCTTTTGCCGGAGAAGAATACCATTGATAATCTTCTGGGCGTATAACAATACGCTCATTAAAATCATCATGAATACGCAGATCATCGGGTGCTTTACTTGTATTGAAGCTGGTCATTTTCCTGTCCTTTTCATATTTGGCAATTTGTATTGTAAGGCTGCTCTCGAATTTAATAATATGTAGGAACAGCCTTATTTAAATTAGTTCCTGCCAGCCATGACGCCGCCATCAACATCTAAAATTGTGCCTGTAATCCATGCAGATTCGTGTGAAAGTAGAAAGCTAATTGCATTTGCTACATCCACAGTTTGACCGATGCGGCCAATCGGGTGGAAGCCATCAAATTCCGCGAGTGTTTCCTTGATTTTACCTTCCTCAATGAAAGATTTATAAATGGTCGAGAGCACAACAGAGGGTGCAACTGCATTCACTCTGATCCCATCTTCGGCCAGTTCCATGGCCAAATTGCGAGTAAAGGCATGAAGCCCAGCTTTTTGCATGGAATATGCCGAAGATGGTGTTGCTTTGACGGCTTGGTGCGCCCACATGGAACCGATATTGACGATTGATCCGCCGCCATGCTCTTTCATGTTTTGAGCAACAGCCTGTGTGATAAAGAAAAATGCCTTATTCATATCCATTTGCATGTCGTAGTCTTTGCTGGTGTGCTCAAGGAAGGTAATTGGTTTAAAATAACCGGCAGCGTTCACAAGATATTTAATATGGCCTTTTTCGCTTTGGACTTTATCGATAAGTGCATCAATATCTACTTGGTCATACATATCAAGATTGGCCGTTTCTACCGTGCCGCCAAGAGCTTCAAGCTTTGCTTTGGCAGTTTTCAGTGTGTCTTGTCTTCGGCCAACGATATAGACTTTAATACCTTTTTGAACCAGTTGTTTGGCTGTTTCCAGACCCATACCGGATGAGCCTCCAACGATAAGTGCAATTTTTTGGTCTGACATTAAATAATTCCTTGTTTGCTGAAACTATCTATCGATAGATAGATTTAATATGTGAAGTAGCCCTGTTTTTGCATTTGTCAAGAACTTATCTATCGGTAGGTAGACAGTTTAAAAAACTATGCTATATTTATGAGAGCAATTTAGGAGAAACCAAAAATGCAAAGTCGAGAAAAAGAGATACTGAAAGTCGCAGAAAAAATGGTACGCAAAGGTGGTTATAACGCCTTTAGTTTCCGTGAGATTGCAGATAAAGTTGGCATCAAAAGCTCCTCTGTCCATTATCACTTCCCCACCAAGGCCGATCTGGGAGCGGCAGTCGCATTTTATTATACAGAGAATTTTTTAGACAGATTGGGCAATCTAGATGAACTCATAAAAGCCCGAAAAGACCCTATTAAAACTTACATTAAAGTGTTTAGAGACGCGCTGACAAAGGACAAGCATATGTGTCTATGCGGTCTTCTTGGCGCAGAAGTCAATGGCTTGCCTCCCGAAGTTGCAGGGCAGGTAAAAATATTCTTTGAGCGTAATATTGAATGGTTGACCCAAGCTTACCTTCTTAAAAATGGCACAACAGCCGCTAAGAAAGCAGCCATGCATACTCTTGCCCTGCTTGAGGGCTCGATGATTTTGAGTAATGTTTTGGGAGATATTAAAGTTTTTGATAAATCCATTGATTCACTAGCGTAAACAAGCAGTTTATCACACGTACTTAATGACCGCATTGCCTCTATTGGTGAACATTAGCAAGAATAGAAACAGTCAATTACTTTGGAATTTGTTGAGGCTTGCATTTAGAAACGACTGTTTCCCACCCCTCCAATTTCTCCCAAAATTGGTTCGAACTTTCTCTGTTTAGCCGCCCAGTTATTAAGTTAAGGTTGGCGGGTAGCTGAATCAATATACTTTTTAGGGTTTGATTTCAGCGCTGAAGAGGCATCCTAAAAATGCATGCACTCCAACCCTTTAGTCTCGTAGTTTTTGTTCGAGGTCTTTCAAGCTGTATTATTTAACGGTTCTCTTCAATGGTGAACGTTAGAGGTATTATGTACTCCGGCATTGGATTTGCGCTGTACAATCGTATCGTGTATAATAAGGTGAATGCATCTTGATGGAGGTGGAATGGGCAATAATAGCGAGAAAACCCGACAAGGCGACTTAACACTTGAATTGTTGAATGGTCGACTCGATTCCATAACTGAAAAATTTGAATTGGATCAAAAATCGCTTTTAAAACGTCTTGGCACTTGGGGAGGCGTAGTCGCGCTATGTCTTTCTATTGTCGTAGGTGGGTTTGAAATTTATAGTCGGACTGTCCAAAAGTCCAAGGACAGGCTCGCGGAGCAATTGATACTTGCGAGTGAAATTAGTGGACAACTCCTGGATTATTCGACAGAAATCGCCGAACTTATTGGTCAGGGGCAGAATGCGACCGTAGCCTCAAAGTACCCGCTAATAATAGCGCAACGTATCAGACTTCTCAATCAGTTTGAAGAGTTGGACGGCAATGTCATAGAAAACCTCAATAGCGTTGATCTTACTCTGCTTTCTAATGAATATTCATCACTTGGTTATTCTGAACGCGCACTTGAATTAGCCAAGTTAGGGGTTGTAAGCGCAGACCGTGGTGATGACTATACAATGCGGATTGAAAGCCGTCGGTATTATGCTCAAGCTCTAGCAGTTTCGTCGCCTAACCGTTCTCTTGTGACCGCTCGCCAAATTTACCACGAGGCTATCAATATTGCAGATAGCCAAGAATACTTATCTTCATTGAATTTGAAGTTGGGTCTTCATGATAGCTGGATAAGCACTGAAATTGCCAACAAAGAATGTGATAAAGCAAACGTACGGATTATAAAATTTTATGAGTTTATGCATAGCTCTCCGAATGCAAATTATGCACCAACACTTGACGAAATAAACCAAAGGTATTCTCAAAATCCTTACTGTAAGTTTGGTGTTCCACTTACGCCTTAGGTTTCAATAGGCATAACGGAGATTACACCCAATTCATACAATGCAGACGTATCAATCTGCCAGTAATATGGAAACATTCCTTAGTTTTTTTCCACGCTAAATCATTTTTGCCGAATGGCTTTCATGCCCCACATAGATAATTCTATGTTTTTACTACGGGAAATGATTATATGTTCCCCATCCTCAATCGTGACCAATTCGGTATTAGAGATAGGGTATGCTGTGTATGAAGTGCCCCTTGGCGTGGAAATAATTAAATGATCCCCTTCAGCTACTATTGATATTGTAAAGCGTGCAGGCATCATTTTGTAATCGCCAACAAGGGCGTGCAATTGCTCTGGAGTCCAATTTTCATGCCTTAGTTTTTCGGGCTGATATGCAGGCCATTTTAATTCTTTTGCGATTGCACGTGTCATTTCTTGAATCAGACGGTCACCATTATTGCCATTGGCCATAAGCACGACCCCGTCGCCAGTTTCTGGAAAAACGACCAGATATGACCTATACCCCCGTGTCCAACCCGCGTGGTCGATATGTTTGCCCACGCCTTCGCCGTGCACACCAAACCCAAGCCCCATATTCCCGTCAATATTCTTCGCCATAAGGCGGGCCGTCTTCGCCGAGAACAGATCATTTTTCTGACCGTTGTAAGCGGCAATATATGATTTTAGAATGGTGGCTAACTCGTTTGGCGTTGACCACAGAGCTGCGGCGGCTTGCTGGGGATACATCTGCCACCCGTTTTCATACGGATCGCCCACCCAGTTGTGTCCCAATGCTATATTCTTGTGCCCCTGATCTTCTACCGGTTTTATAATGTTGAAAGTTGTGTGCTTTAATCCGAGCGGAGAAAACAAGGTGTCATCCATAAATGTATTTAAAGGTTTCCCCGTTTGGTCTTCGATAATTTTTTGTAAAACCATATAGCCGCCGCCTGAATATGCGTGCCTGCCCGGGGCTGTAATAACTCGCACAGGCGCAGATTTAGACGGCATCTTTCCATCAAGGATTTCATTTATGCTCGGTCGTTCTTCACCGGCTTCATACCCGGGATAAGACGGCACCGATATCCCCGCAGTATGGGACAATAAACCGCTAATTTGGACGGGTTTTACGGAGAGCTTACTCTTGGGGAGCTTCCAGATTTTTAGATAGTCATTCGCAGGGTTTTCTAATTTTAGTATGCCTTCATCCACAAGTGTCATAACACCTAATGCTGTAATGGGTTTACTTAATGAGGCGGCTTGGAAAAGCGTATTGGTTGATATCTGCCGCTTATCATTGTTGGAATATACGCCATACGCTTTCGTCCATATGATTTCGCCATCACCCAAGAGGGCAACACTGAAAGCGGAAACGCCGTAGCGCTCCATCCGGTCTTGCACGTTCAATTGCTGCCAAGTGTCTCCCTCAAACTCTACGGCGGGTACTAAATTGTTCTCTATCGTGGCTATGTTATAATCGGGAATGGCTGTCCGAGAGCATGATAAAAAACTGACGAGAAATAATAAGTAAAAAAATACTTTCATGAACCCAAATAGCATGTTGCCAGCTTATGTCACAAGCAAGAAATAGTATGTAGCATAGACTTGCGCGCCACCTTTTTGTTCCGTGCAAGGTGGTTGTGAACACTGAGGCACCCAATACGATTATTGGATGCCTCATCTCAATCGAGATTATTATGGGTTTGCAGTTTTCTCAAAACTGAACGTTGGAGCCCCCGTTTTGGCGAGAAGCAAGAGTCCACCGGCGATAGCGATGTTTTTTAGAAACATGATTTGCTGTAGTTGATCTGCGAAATCACGATGGAAAACCAAAGCCGTGACAACGGTAAAGCCAGCCAAAACAAGGGCTATATACCGTGTTTTAAATCCGACGAGCAGTGCCAGTCCGGCAAGTATTTCAAAAGCAGTGGTTGGCGCGAGAAGAAATCCCGGTAGCCCAAAGGCTTCCAGATATCCTTGTGTTTCTTCGAAGGCACTTATCTTGCTGATACCAGAGAGAATGAAGATGGTAGACATGGCGGCTCTTGCTGGCAGGTCTGCGTATTTTGTGAGTGAATTGATCATGGGGGCGCTCCTTAATTAAGCGAGGTTGAAGAATAAAATTTCTGAGAGTGTTTTAGCTGTGAGTGCGAAAGGAGTTTCTGAACTCTCAAAACTCAAGCCGTCGCCGGCGTGATAGGTTTTGCCATCAATTTTGACGTCTCCTTTGACGACATGCAAAAACCCGTAACGGTCAGTGTCAAGCATAACATCTACGCTCTCGCCAGCATCGGGTTTGCTAACTGAGATGATGGCGTCTTGATTGAGGCTGATTGCGCGTGGGCTTCCTTGGGGTGTGGCAATCGGCGTGAAGCCATTTTTGCCTGTGTCAGCGGGCAGCTCTATTTGTTCATAAGAAGGGGCATGCCCTTTCTTATTTGGCTCAATCCAGATTTGCAGAAAATGCACTTGTGCGTCATCGGAGGCGTTCATTTCCGAATGGCGAATGCCAGTGCCGGCAGACATGCGTTGAATTTCGCCGGGGCGGATCACCGACCCGTTGCCGATACTGTCTTTGTGTGCAAGTTTGCCTTCCAGAACATAGGTGATAATTTCCATGTCACGATGACCATGAGGCGCAAACCCTCCCGCAGGCGCCACGCAATCTTCATTGATAACCCGCAGGCTCCGAAAGCTCATACGTTTGGGATCATGAAACTCTCCAAAGGAAAATGTATGATGGCTGTTTAGCCAGCTATTGCGGAATTTACCCCGCGTGAGTGTGTCGTAATGATGTGTCATAATGATCTCTTTCTAGGCTGATAAAGCTTGAATTCGAGAGGATGCTGTCGCGCGCTTTTCGTCTGCATTTTTGCCCAAGGCATCGGCTGCAATGAAGGTGACATCCGTAATACCCACAAAGGCCATCGCCTGCTTGAGATAGGGGGTTGCGAAATCAATTGGGCTACCGACAGGCGTTCCGCCTGATGCAATCAGAATGATGGCGCGTTTACCTTCCAACAAACCTACCGGACCATTTTCCGTGTAATGGAAGGTCAAACCGGCGCGGCAAATCATATCTACCCAGGCCTTAAGGGTTGCCGGAATGCCAAAATTATAAATCGGTGAGGATATGATAATCGTGTCTGCGGATTTTAGCTCTGCCACAAGACTGTCTGATAGGCCCAGTGTCGCTTTGTGTGTGTCTGTGCGCTCATCAATGGGTGTGAAGTTGGCCGTTACCCAATCTTCATTGACGAAGGGTAAGCCGCTTGCAACATCGCGACTGGTAATGTTCACTGCGCTTAATTCAGCCAAGCGATCAATGGTTTCGTCTGCCAAACTGCGGGTTACGGACCCAGTTTTACGGGCGCTGGCGTCAATGCGAAGTATGTGGTTAATTGTGCTCATGTGTTTCTCCTGTTGTTCGATGGGTTGGAGATAGGTGATTGCGCTTTAAAGAATTAGAGGGCTATTTTTCAAATCACTGTTCTGATATGGAGAACAAATGAGCAAGTATGAGGAAATAGAAACTTTTGTCCGCGTGGTTGAAGCGGGATCGATAACGAGGGCCGCCAAGCAGCTAAAGATCGCAAAGTCAGCCGTAAGCCGTAGGTTGAAGGAATTAGAAGCGCGTCTGGGCGTTCAGTTGATGGTGCGCACGACGCGAAAACTTACACTGACGGATACAGGCGAAACGCTTTACAACCGTTTTGTCGTTGTGCTTGCCGATTGGCAAGAAAGTGAAGCCGGGGCCAGTGATGCGCAAGCCGCTCTTGCTGGGAGCATTCGCATTGCTGCTCCCTTGTCTTTTGGGGTGGCTCATTTGGGGCCTGCGATAATAGACTTTATGCGTGAACACCCGCTCGTGGACTTCGACATTGATTTTAGTGATCGCAAGGTTGATCTTATTGCTGAAGGTATGGACCTGGCGATCCGTATTGGTGATTTGGCAGACTCCAGCCTTCTCGCGCGAAAAATTACGGCATTGTCTACCGTCGCGGTCGCGAGCCCCGCCTATCTGAAACAGCACGGTACACCCCAAACGCCTGATGATTTAAAAGCGCACAAGGAACTTAGATATGGAGTTCGGGCCAACACTTCATGGTCTTATAAAACCCCCAACGGGGTTGAAGGCCAGATTAAAATGGTCCCGCGCCTGCGGGCAACGAATGGCGATTTTCTACGCGACGCGGCAGTGGCTGGTGAAGGTATACTGATCGAGCCTCGTTTTATCACATATGAGGCATTACGAGACGGGTCATTGGTGGAAATTCTACCAGATTACCAATGGCAGCAAGTTACGGCCTATGCGGTTTATCCGCCCACCCGCCATTTATCGGTTCGGGTTCGTGCCTTTGTGGACTTTTTGATCGAGAGATATAAGGGGACACCTTATTGGGAAAAATGAGTTGAGCCTTACGTCCGCTACCGGAGAATTTAAGTCCTCGTTGAACCCACACTCGAAACCTATCTGGAAACCTATCTGTAGACCTCATGTGCATACTGATCTAGTATTTGTCGAAATTTGGGAATCTGATTTTAGGGGACTGGATGCGGTTACGTCATATTGAAGTTTTTCATGCGGTGTATTTAACCGGGTCTGCAAGTGGTGCGGCGAGGGCGTTGAATGTGTCGCAGCCTTCAATTAGTAAGGTTCTTAAACATGCCGAAGATCAATTGGGGTTTCAGTTGTTTGATAGGGCGAAAGGCCGGTTGATACCTACGCAAAAAGGCACAAAACTGTTTGATGAAATTGAACCTGTTTTTGAAAAAATCAACGATTTAAAAGCATTTGCCGCCAAGCTGGCCATTACAAAAAAGGGTCGTTTGCGGTTTGCAATGACCCCCGCCTTTAGTCTTGAGATTGCCCCCAAAGCCATCGCAGAGTTTTCAAAACTTCATCCTGATGTGATCATAGAGGTGGAAACGCTTCATGCGTCAGAAGTTATTAAAGCGCTTCAAGAAGAGGCTATTGATATTGGACTGGTTTTTGACGCGCCCTATGTGCCGACAATAGAATCCACCATAATCGGTAAAACCGACTTTGTCTGTGTGGCGCACACGCACTTAAAATTACCGCGCGGGGATGAAATTCGGCTTCAGGATTTAAAAGATTTTCCGCTAATTACCCTCAATGAGAAAAGTATTTTAGGCCGGTTGTTGTCCGCACAATTATCGGACGCCTTCAGTGGCCCTGTAGATTCCCGGATTATTGTCGAGACATATCATGTGGCCAAGCGCCTTGTGCAACAAAATGCCGGAATTGCTATTGTTGATAAAATTACGGCTTTTTCCGGGGACACTTCGAACCTGCAATTTAAAAATTTGGCCAATAAAATAGAAATCAGTATTGGTTTGGTGTCTCGTTTAAACGAACCATTAAGCGGGTTCCGGCAGGACTTTATCCATATATTGAGCCAAAAGATGGATCAGTATTTGAATGATCCCAAACTTATGATCCTATAAATATAAACCGCAATCTGTCGTTGTTTATAGCCTTTGGTTATACGTGCTATGCATATATGAATTTGATTTATCTTAAAGACAGGGCCTATAAACATACCAGAAACTCATAAGGGGAAGACATGACCTATCATAATATTACAAAGGCACTTTTACTGTCATCGGCGTTGGTGGCGGTTAGCTCGCAAGCTTTAGCGCAAAGTGTGTCAGATCCTGCCGAAGATGAAATCATTGTTGTCGGGACGCACATTAAAGGTCTGAAGGTTTCGGGTGCTTTACCGGTGAGCCTGATCAGCGCTGATGATATTGATGCGCTCGGGATTGATTCTGGCGAAGATTTGTTCAGATCCATCCCCTCACAAGGTGCGGTGAATTTTAGCGGAGATAGTGAAACCGGCGGCGTGAATGGCGCACGCGGAGATGTATCTTCTATTAACTTACGTTCTTTGGGTTCCGGTTATACACTGACCCTTATAAACGGACGCCGTACGGTTTTACATCCCGGTGTGCAAACGGAAAACCTTGCGCCGGTTGTCACTGCAAACCTCAATGCTTTGCCAACTGCGGGTATTAAACGTGTTGAAGTTCTACGCGATGGGGCTTCCGCTATTTACGGTGCGGATGCCGTGGGCGGTGTGGTCAATACTGTATTGAAAGACAATTATACAGGATTGCAATTGACTGCAAAGTACGGAAGTTATGATGGTCTTGATGCAAATGGCCTGACTTTAGATGGTTATGGCGGCTTTGATCTTCGGGAGGGTCGCACCAATGTGACCATTTTCGGGAGCTATTATAAGCGCGACGGTATTTTTGCCTCTGAACGCGACTATTCAGCAAGTGATGATAGACGCCCATTCGTTGAAGGCACTGATTTTGATGGCGATACGCAATTTAGAAACTTGTCAACCAACACGGCTTGGGGCCAGTTTGATACAACCCAACGGGTTCGGGTTGCCAGTACAAATGCCACCATTACCAGCAGCGCAGGCCGGTTCCATGTCCAGCCTCAAACGTCTGCCGGTTGCCGGATTGATTTAAATACAGATATTTGTGTGGATGATGGCTCGCTAAACTCTGATTTGCGCCACAATACGGCGTTGTTGGATCAAATGACTTCCGATCTTAAGCGGTATAATGCTTTCATGTTCATCAATCATGAACTGGATAACGGAAACGAGTTTTATAGCGAACTTTCCTATTATCAGGCAGATTCCAACAAAGAACGCGAAGCAAATACTTTGCTGTCCAGTACACCGATTAACATGTCGCCGACGGCCTATTATAATATTTTCGGGGCTGTTGGCACGCCGGGACGCCTCGCGGACATTACCGCACCAACTGATGGTCTGAGCATTGAGTTTGGGGGGCCGAATGGTCGTTACCGGGTTTTGGATGCCGGGCCGCGTTTGTTGGATGTGAGGAATACAAGCTTTCGGGCCGTTGCCGGCTTAAGAGGCGATTGGAAAGACTGGAGTTTTGATACGGCGTTCGTTTTGTCTGCGGCCGAAACCAATGATGTGACAAGTAACAGGATCAGTAGCACACTGTTCCAGCAGGTTTTAAACCGCACCACAGCGGATGCATACAATCCCTTTAATGGTGGCGATATAAATGATGTGAGTGGGCTTGACGCCACGCCTAACCCGCAGTCGGTTATCGATGGATTCCTTATTGATGTGCGCAGGGATGCTAAAACATCCCTTGGCATGATTGATTTCAAAATCTCGAACCCTTCTGTATGGTCTTTGCCCGGCGGAGATGTTGGAGCCGCTTTCGGGGTTGAATACAGACATATTGGCTATGAAGATGATCGTGATAACCGTCTGGACGGAACGCAAAAATTTACGGACACGGTGACAGGCATTACCTATGATTCTGATGTGATGGGTTCCAGTGCGACACCGGATACAAAAGGTGATCGCCGGACAATTTCAGCTTTTGCAGAATTTTATGTGCCGATCGTCTCGGCGGATCAAAACATTCCGCTTATTCACTCTCTGAATTTACAACTGGCCGGACGTTATGAAGACGCGTCTGACTTTGGTGGAGAATTTGCTCCTAAAGTGGCTCTGTCCTGGTTCCCGTTTGAGTTTTTGCAAGTTAGATCTGCTTATTCCGAAGGGTTTGTGGCTCCGAATTTGAACGTGATAAATGCGGAAGGTTTGCAGCGTTCCAATACACGAACCGATCATTACCGGTGTCAGGCGCAAATTAATCTGGGCACCCTTGCCGACATGAATGCATGTGGCGAAGCGCAGGGTGTTCTTAGCATCCGAACCGGATCGAAAGAATTGAAAGCGCAGCAGTATAAAAACTTCTCGCTCGGTGTTGTTCTACAACCAGATCAGCTTATTCCAGGGCTAACGTTGACTGCGGATTATTTTAATATCGAACAAGACCAAATCGTAGGTATTGCTGGCGACCAGTTACAGCTTATTCTCGACTTTACACGTCGCCTGAACGGATCAACGAATGATGCCGTTCTGCGCGCGGCGCCGGATGCTGATGATATAGCGTTCTTTGCAGGTTCAGGTCTGGCAGCTGTGGGGAGTATCATCTCGGTTCAAGATCCGTTTTTGAACTTGGATGTGCGGACGTCCGAGGGCATAGATTTCGGATTTTACTATGATTATGATGACACGCCCATTGGTGATTTCAATTTCAAAGTTGAAGTCTCGCATCTGTTTACATTTGATCAGGCTGCCAATTCCTTGTCGCAAGAAATTCGGCAAGAAACGGCTGCTGATCTGATTAATCTTGTTGGTGTAGGTAGTTTACTTGAGCAAAATGGTCGCCCGAAATGGAGCGGTAATGCACGTCTTACATGGAAAAAAGGTAATTTTGGAGCGGGGGCAAGTGTCAATTACATTGGTAGTTTCTTCGATACCAGCGCAACCCAAAACACGACAGGGGATTTCTTCCCGGTTGAGAAATGGGTAACCGGAAATGCATATGTGCAATATACATTTAGAGATATGTTTAACTCCCAGTTTGACAAAGTACGTCTGCGGGTTGGGGCAACAAATATCACCAATGAAGATCCGCCATTGTCGGACGAGACCTATGGCTATGATTCAGCCTATCACAGCAATCGTGGCCGGTTTGTATATGGCCAGATCAGAACAACGTTCTAGCGCGCTGCCGCTTTAGATAAATGGAGTGCCGGAAGGCACTCCCAATCCGCAAAATCAAAAATTTCACCTCTGCACGGGGCGGGTGAAACTATGAAGTTTTTCAGACAAAGAAATCGAGAGTGTAATGAAAATACTTGTTCTAGGGGCTGGAGTAATAGGGGTGACAACCGCCTATGCTCTCGGACGTCAAGGGCATGAGGTCATCGTCATCGAAAAAGCCGCCTGCGTTGCCAGCGGTGCCAGTCACGCCAATGCAGGGCAATTATCATTTAGCTATGTTGATCCGTTTCCGAACCCGGGAATTCTGAAAAAACTACCCGGGTATATGCTTGGTCGGGATAACGGGATTAAAATAAATCAGACCCTGCGACTACTCTATTATAGCTGGGGGATAGAATTTTTGAGAAATTGCACGTCTATGCGGGCGGAGAAAAATTTGGATATTATGCTAGGCTTGGCACACCGTTCTATGGAGGCGACGCAGAGATTATCTGCAGAGCTTCCGGATAATACCATGTCTAAGACGCCAAGCGGGAAACTCATTTTGGCGAAAACACAAGCAGAACTGGAAGCGCTTGAACACTCGGCCGAAAAAAAACGGCGCTACGGTTTCACCGTTGAGATTTTGGATAGGGCTGGTTGTGTCAAAAAAGAGCCCACACTGAAAACATGGCAAGGCGCATTTTGCGGCGGTGGATTTGCCAAAGGGGACGGAATTGCTGATCCTCTAGAGCTTTGTCGCGCCTTAAAAACCATCAGTATTGAAAAATTTGCAGTTGAGTATAAATTCGAACACAGTGTCAAAAGTTTGAAAACGGAAGCGGGGAAAATATCCGGCGTCGTGACAGACAAAGGGGTGATTGATTGCGACGCTGTCATCATGTGCTTGGGCGTAGATGCCAATAAAATTCTTAAAACAGTTGGTCAGTCGAGTAATATTTATCCGATGCGTGGGTATAGCCTGACCTTACCGCTGGGTAAGCAAGTTCCAAAGCTTAGTATTACAGACCCTTTGCGTAAAATTGTATTCGCCAATTTCGGAGAAACTATCCGCATTGCCGGTTTCTTGGATGCAAATGTATCGCAAGAAAAAATCAATATGCGCGGGGACATGCTGTTGAAAACGGCGCAGCGGTTGTGGCCGGAGGTGGCTGATTATTCTGCGCAAAACAATTTATGGGCCGGATATCGACCAATGACACCTTCGGGTATTCCGATTGTAAAGCCAAGCTCTGTTGAGGGGCTATTTTATAATATGGGCCACGGATCTCTGGGGCTGACTTTAGCTGCAGGGAGCGCGGACCAGATTACCAAATTGGTTTGGCAATCTATGCACAAATCCAGTAGAATAAAACGGGAGGAAAAACATGTTTTGGTATCATAAAACAATATTTGCAGGTGCGGTTGCTTTTTTAGTCAGTTGCGCAACACCATTATCAACTCAGAATGTTCAAGATTCTGAAGCACTTTGCCAAAATGAATTGGCCGCTATTTACGCCAATTTTCCAACGGCCCGAGCGAATAAATGCCAAATTCTCTCCTCAACCCGCTTAACACTGGTCATCGATCCGGAGAACAAACCGATAAATAGCAGCGCATGGTACGCCTTTAAAATCAGCCCGAACCATAAAGGGAGTTTACGGGTTGATTTGAAATACTCTCATGCCAAACATCGCTACCCACCAAAGATAAGCTATGATGGAACCACTTGGAATTTGCTGGCGAAATCGAAGATTAATGTTATTTCTGATGATGAAGTCAGCTTGCAAATTGAACTAAAAAACCGTCCGGTCTACATTGCGGCCCAAGAAATATTTTCAGCCGCCGCTCATGAGGGCTGGGTCGAGAAAACCGAAAAACTTCCCTTCGTCTCGAAATTCATTATCGGAAAATCAATCGAAGGTCGCCCGATTTATAAATTGGAAGCTGTTACCAACCTTGATGCGGAAAAACCATATGTCGTTTTCGTTGGACGGCAACATCCACCCGAAGTAACAGGTGCGTTTGCGCTGATACCCTTCTCTGAAACCGTGTTGGGGGGCAGTGATTTGGCCAAAAAATTTCGGGATAAATACAATGTACTTATCGTTCCGAACATGAACCCTGATGGTGTGACCCACGGCAATTGGCGCCATAATATGGGCGGGGTTGATTTAAACAGAGACTGGGGCCCGTTCACGCAACCGGAAACCCAAGCCATAGAAAGAGAATTTAAGCGCTTTAATGAGGGGAGTGACAAGATCGTTTTATTCTTGGACTTCCATTCTACATGGCGAAATCTCCTCTACACTCAAACCGACGACGAACCGACAAACCCTGCCTTTTTCACCAGAGATTGGTTGCGGGCCGTTGATAAACGTCTTGATGATGATGTGTATAAATTTACTAGAGAGCAAAGCCCGAATTCCGGCAAACCGGTTTCAAAAAACTACATGTATGCCAGTTTTGGTATTCCGGCGATTACGTATGAGGTTGGGGATAATACCGACCGTAAACCTATTGCAATTGCGGCCGAGATTTTCGCACAAGAAATGATGAAAACCTTATTGGCGCAAGAAGATGTACGCTAAATTATTTCCCGCATCTCTCTTACTGGCATCGGTTTTCTTGGTGGCCTGTCAATCAGATATAGACGCGGATTATCTGATAAAGGGTGGTCATGTTTATCTTGGCGATAATACGGAAAGTATAGCTGTTGATATAGCTGTTCAAGGCGAGAATATTGTATTCATAGGCACCCCGTCAAAACATATAAATGCCGAAACTATACTTGATGTTTCCGGCCTCATTGTCGCACCCGGCTTTATTGACCCGCACACCCATAGCCTGAGCGATTTGCAAAGTGGTGAGGCTCCGCGCAGAGAGAATGCGAATTACCGTCTGCAAGGTGTAACGACCGTTTTTAACGGTAATGACGGGTATGGCTCTGCGAATATTACCGAGCTATCACAAGGCTTGCTGGACAATGGTATTGGCAGCAATACGGCCTTTTTTGTCGGGCATGGGGCGGTGCGGCGCAAAATTATGGGCAATGATGATCGTGCCCCATCACAAGATGAATTGGAGAGCATGAAAGTGTTGATTGCCGAGGCGATGGAGGAGGGGGCGTTGGGCCTGTCTACGGGCTTGTTCTATGCGCCCGGGAGTTTCTCTGATACGGACGAAATTGTTGAACTGGCCAAAATTGCAGCCGCAAAAGGCGGTGTTTACGAAAGCCATATTCGTGATGAAAGTACCTATAATATTGGCCTTGAAGCCTCGATCGAAGAAGTGCTGGAAATTGGCCGTCGCGCCAATATTCCCGTTCATATTGCCCATATTAAGGCGCTAGGCGTCGATGTATGGGGTAAAAGCACACCAATCATCGAGACGATTGAGAAAGCCCGTGCCGACGGTCTCGTGGTCACGGCGGATCAATATCCGTGGCCAGCATCCGGAACAAGAATTTCAAACGCATTGATTCCTCGTCGTTTAAAAGCTGGTGGTGTAGAAAAATATATGGCGCGATTAAACGACCCTGTTTTGCACGAGCCGTTAAAGCTGGATGTCGCGGAAAACCTACGCCGACGTGGGGGTGCAGAGGCGGTTTTAATCACCGATAAAAATTCACAATGGCGCGGGAAAACCCTTGGGGAAATTTCACGGTTAAACAAGTTGACCCCTACAGATATGGCCATACAAATTGCCCGGGATGGCGATGCCAAGATAGCCTCGTTCAACATGAGTGAAGATGACATCACAAATTTCATGGTCCAGGATTGGGTCATGACCAGTTCTGATGGGGATCAGGGTCATCCGCGTAAATATGCCAGCTTCCCTCGCAAGTTCGAGATTTATGTGCGGGGGCAAAACATTATGCCCATAGAGACATTTTTGTACAAAAGTAGCGGGTTGGTTGCTGACACATTTAATATCTGTGAGCGAGGCTATCTGAAAGCTGGCTATAAAGCCGATATTGTGATCTTCAACCCCGAGACGTTTAAAGCCAAAGCCGATTTTCAAAACCCGGAAATTTTATCGGAAGGCGTAAAGTATTTATTTGTCAACGGGACGTTAGCCGTCGAGGATGGACAATCAAACAGCAGCCTATCAGGCAAAGTTCTGAAGCGCTGTACACATCAATAAATCAAGGGGACAATAGTAATGATGAAAACATGGTTTGCAAAACCGCTCTGGCTGCGTGTGATGGTTGGTCTGGTCTTGGGGTTGTTATCTGGGTTGGTCTTACATTACGGAATTGGTGGCGAAACAGGGCCACATATTGCAGAAGTTTGGCTGAAACCTTTCGGTGATGCCTTTGTGCGCCTGATTCAAATGTTGGTGATCCCGCTGATTTTCACCACTCTGGTTGCCGGTGTCATTGCCATGGGTGATCCCAAGAAACTAGGGAGTTTGGGCGGTAAAGCGGTCATGCTTTATTTTAGCACCACGGCTTTTGCGGTAAGTTTGGGCTTGTTTATTGGGGCGCTTATTAAACCGGGTAAGGGCGTATCCTACACTTCTGCAAGTACGGATTCCCAATCTTCCATAATTGATAAATTACAATCCGCAGGTGAGGTCTCGGTCAGTTTGACAGATAAAATTCTGCATATTATTCCGACAAACCCGGTCGAGGCCATGTCGACTGCTGACGTTCTTGCGGTGATATTTTTTGCAATTATGCTCGGCATTGGCATCTTAGCGGCAGGTGATAAAGCCCGCACGGTGTCTACGTTCTTCGAAGAAGCCTCCGAGGTCATCCAGAAACTGACAATGATTGTTATGGAAGTGGCCCCCTTTGGCGTCTTCGCATTGATGGCATGGGTGATGGGGACACAAGGTATTGGATTGTTGTTGAACTTATCCAAACTGGCAATCGCGCTCTACCTTGCCTGTTTCCTGCATATACTTTTCGTTTATGGCGGCTTGATAAAGATTGTTCTCAAGCTCCCAATGGTACGGTTTATCAAAGGCATGGCGGACGCAATCGGTGTGGCGTATTCAACATCTTCATCGAACGCGACATTGCCGGTGACCATTGCCTGCGTACATAAAAACCTTGGCGTGGATAAATCAATTGCGGCTTCCATTTTGCCTTTAGGGGCCACCGTTAACATGGACGGTACGGCGATCTATCTCGGTATTGTTGCAACATTTGCGGCGCAAGCTCTGGGGATTGAGTTGACGATGGCGGATTATTTAATGGTTGGGTTTACCGCGACCATGGCGTCTATCGGCACGGCCGGTATTCCTTCGGCCAGCCTGTTTCTGGCCTCGACTGTATTGGCTGTGTTTGGTGTCGGGCAGGCTGACGCCGTCCTCATTATTGCCTTTATTTTCCCGTTTGACCGTTTGCTGGACATGATGCGCACGGTGACTAATATATGCGGGGACGCTGCTGTCGCCACTACAGTTGCAAAATGGCAGGGCGGCCTTGATGAGGATGTCTTTAGAAACAAGGAAACTTCGATCGAAAATATTTAGGGTGCTTGCGTATGGTTTTCTTAATAGAAATTGATAGAGTTAATCTATGCTAGACGAAGATTGCTATAGCCGTGATATAATTCAAAAATACAGTTTATCCGGTCTATTGCCGCAAAATTTGACCCTTATCTTGATCAACAAGGTGCCCGATACTCGCAGGTAATATAATATTACAGACGCTAAACGGCTGATACCCTGTACAAAACCGTTCGAGTTACCCACATTGGCTTGGCGTTACCCGATGTGGTCGCGCTCACCTATTGGCGATTATACAGGTGCAACTGTCTCATCCTTATAAACACTGAAGTCCACGTCTTCTATTTTTAACCGGCGTAGCATTTCGCCAATGCCAAATACGATGATGAGTTGGCAATACAGACTTATGGCGACGGGCTCAAATATGTCCCAACCAAATTTATTAATTGCATTAAAGGTAATGAGTTGAAGGCTCATGAGGATGCTGGCGAATACGGATACTCTGATTGTGGTGGTAATCTGTTTGTGTTGGTCTTCATCAGCTTGGTGTGGATCCATTTTTTTGCCGAGAAAAGATTTGTACCCTAGACTAAAAAAGACAAGGTTCATGGCCGCCATACCAAACATGGTCATATAGGTTTGGGAATCCCACGCAGCGCTGAACCCTTTGTTATAGAGGTAAAAGCTGACCCAGCCGATATAGGCCAAAACCGCAAAGAGGACGTAAACAGGAGATATGAAATCAAAGAGGCGGCGTGGACGTAAATCGGCTGTTCTCGTACTGGTTTTAGCCGCATATCTCATGCATTTGTACCAGCTATATGTCGAAACTTCCACGAGAAGGTGTGGGAAAGATTGTAGTAAAAAATAGAACACGACAAAGAGCAGATGTTGGTTCTCTTTTATTGTATGGGGCGCATATCCGCTGATGGCCATGGCCAGCAATATGCCCAAACCAAGCAGGGCGATCGCACTGTTTGCATACTTATATCTACGCGCGGTTTTTCTAAGCTTGTTCTCTGGATCAATATATTGGGAATGCCGGTAAAGTTTGGGATATTTTGACGCCGGGTATGTATTCAGTACATAGGTAATTTTTGTAAAAATTTTCTTTGGGTAGTGGTAAGAGAGCAGGAAGATTTGTCCTAGAAAGACGCTGTAAAATAAAATATCGGTGAACATGTTATGCTCCCTTTTGTTTCTGGCGGTTCATTACGCTTGCAAATGCAATCCGAATTTCAGAATCCGTGGCGCCACTATTTTTAAATATGTCAATTGTTGAGCCGAGTTCTTCCAAAACCCATGCATTTAAGTCGGTGTTGGTATTGGCTTTGGCATCGGGATGCACAAATGTGCCGCGATAGCCTTTACTTTGAAGTATGCCGTCACGTTCCAAAAGCCGGTAAGCTTTTGCGACGGTCTTGTTGTTCACGTCCAAATCATTTGCGAGTTGGCGGATAGAGGGCAACGGATCACCTGCACTTATCATATTTGTCTCCACGGCTTTTTTGATCTGCGTGATCAATTGCGTGAACAGAGGGACGGGATCGTCAATATCAACCATAATTCTCATAAATTCGTTCCGTATGTACCATTGGTTCAAGGGGTACGTATAGGAAGGATAGAAAATTGCAAGAGAAAAATTATTCCAACACTTTAGCTCTTTTGTTTTCAGGAGGTCTCTTTTTGACCAAAACAACCCACAAACATTCCAGCATACACGCAATGCAATATAGAAATGGGGAATTCCTTGACCGCACTCTTGTCAGCTTTAAAGTAATCCCAAATGAAGCTCAGAGAAAAACTCGGGGCAAAATGTGGAATAGGTATGGGCATGCTGTCAAATCTTCTAAAAGAACTGCACTATATTCGAACGGTTAAGCGTCTGTTGGCGTCGGTGAAGGATATTGATGCAGACAGCACATTTCTTGTACCTGATGAGCTTGAAAGGGCTGTCGACCGATTTTCAGGGAATGTAGCCTTCATTGCGGGAGAGCGGCGCTGGAGTTATAAAGAGTTTGATGCCTATGCCAATCAAGTTGCGCATTGGGCGTTAAGTGAAGGGTGTACTGCTGGCGATACGGTGGCCGTATTTGTGCGTAACCGTTTGGAATATGTGGCGCTCTGGTTCGGGTTGTCGAAAATCGGAATTATACCGGCATTGATAAACTATCAGTTGCGGGCGAAAGCCCTTGCCCATTGTATCAATATATCTGACGCCAAATTTGTGATCGTTGATCATGAACTGATTGCGGAATGGAGTAGTGCAAAACCTTTCATTGAAGGGGATGTGAAAGGGTTTAGTGCTTTTGGTGGGGTTGATCCCAAAGTAGATATGGCTGATTTTGACGCGCTTATTGGGACACAAATGCTCACGCGCCCGGACCGTTCTCACCGCGCGGGAGGGATCGGCAAAGATACATTCATGAAAATGTTTACGTCCGGCACGACCGGTTTGCCAAAAGCCGCAAAAATAGCCCATACGCGCGGCCAATATTATTTACGCGGGTTTGCGGTGCCGGCCAAGGCTGGTCCTAAAGACCGTGTGATGATGGTGTTGCCTCTCTATCATGCGACGGGCGGCCTTTGCGGGGTTGGCATGGCCTTGACCAAGGGAGGGGCCGTGATTGTCAGCCCCAAGTTTTCCGTAACCCATTTCTGGGACGAAGTTGTGGCCGGTGGGGCGACCATGATTATGTATGTGGGGGAGTTGTGCCGGTTCTTGCTGAACGCAGACCCGCACCCCAAAGAACGTGCCCACAACGTCAGGTGCATTGTCGGCAATGGGTTGGGTAAAAGTGTGTGGGAAGATTTTGTCGAGCGATTCGGGATTGAACATGTTGTTGAATTTTACGGGGCGACCGAGGGCAATATCTCGTTGATGAATTTTGAAGGCCCGCCGGGGGCAGTTGGGCGTATCCCTGAATATATGCGCGCGAAGGTCAATGGTGATCTGATCCGTTATGATGTGGAAACGGGGACACATATCAAGGGGCCTGACGGATTTTACATGCGTACAGCTGTTGGGGAAATTGGCGAGCTGATCGGGGAAATTCGCCCGGGAGAAACCCGGTTTCGCTATGACGGGTATGAAAACAAGAAAGCCAGTGACAAGAAGGTTTTGCACAATGTCATGAAAAAGGGGGATATGTGGTTTCGGACGGGCGATCTTTTGTGGCGCGACGAGAAAGGCTATTATTACTTTGCAGACCGGATCGGGGATACCTATCGCTGGAAAGCGGAAAACGTGTCTACGGGCGAAGTTGCGGCCGCATTGGCCGCTTATGACGGGGTACATCAGGCCAATGTTTATGGTGTCACTGTGCCTGGCTATGACGGGCGGGCGGGCATGGCATCATTGGTTGCAGATCAAGACCTCGACTTAGCCAAATTGCATGCACATATTTGTGATGCTTTGCCGAATTATGCGCGGCCCGTGTTTTTGCGGATCAGCCCTGAAACGGAAACGACAAGCACGTTTAAATACAAAAAAACCAATCTGGTAAAAGACGGGTTTGATCCGGCGTTGGTCAATGATGCTCTCTTTGTCAATCATCCGGATAAGAAAACCTATGTGAAACTTGGCAAGGTTCTGTTCAAGAAAATTCACAATGGAGATTTGAAACTCTAAATATGCAGCCGGATGATATTTTACATTTTTGGTTTGAAGGCTCCGGCCCTCAAAAATGGTATAATGGCGGTGATGCATTTGATGCGGATATTCGCACCCGGTTCGAACTTTTTTGTACCGAGGCGGCGGCCCTCATAAAAAGAACATCTCATCATGACTGGGAAGCCTCGCCGGAGGCTGCATTGGCTCTTATTGTAGCACTGGATCAATTTCCCCGTAATATGTACCGTGACACCAAAGGTGCCTTTGCCTTTGATGCATGGGCCTTGATGATTGCGCGCCGCGCTGTCGACAAAGGGTTTGATCTGAAAACGTCGCAAGACCGGCGCGCGTTCTATTATATGCCGTATATGCATTCGGAAGATTTGGCGATGCAGGACGAATGTGTGCGTCTGGTTGATATGCGCCTTGAAGATGAAAATACATTGTTTCATGCCAAAGAACACCGCAAACTTATTGCCCGTTTTGGTCGTTTTCCATATAGGAATACTATATTAGAGCGTCTGAACGGCGCTGACGAAACGGCTTATCTAGACGGAAAAGGATATCGGCCATGATACGTATCGCTATTTTCATATTTGACGGTGTTGAAGAGCTGGATTTCGTTGGGCCTTATGAAGTTTTTACGATGATCAATGAAGTTTACCAGTCTTCCGGAGCGTCTAAAGCGGTCCATGTTCAACTTTTGTCAGAAACCGAGGGACATATTACGGGGGCTAAAGGTATGCGGGTTTTACCGGATGGTTTGATTTCAAGCTCTGAACACTGGGACGTTGTTCTTGTACCTGGCGGGGAGGGGGTGCGGCCGCTGTTGGAGAACGCAAATGTTTTGGATTGGCTTGGGCGGCAAGCACAACATGTCAAATGGATGACCAGTGTATGCACAGGGTCAATGGCTCTGGCGAAGGCCGGGCTGACCAAGGGTAAGAGGGTAACAACCCACCACATGCTTTTTAAAGAATTTGTAAAGCGCGAATTAGATGGCACGCTTGTGAAAGATGTGCGTTATGTACGTGACGGTAATATTGTAACGGCAGCAGGTGTTTCTGCTGGCATTGATATGGCACTTTGGTTGACGGGACGGATGTTTTCTCCTGATCTCGCGCGCCGGGTTCAAAGTGCGATGGAATATGATCCAAAGCCACCTTACGCGCTTTCGGATGCAGAATAGGAAAAAACTATGAGCCTTGCTGATGATTTCCGTGTGCAGATGGATAAGTTGAAACTTAAGCCGGATCATGTTTACTCAATCCATAATAAAATCCGCACTCTGACCAATAAATTTGACGCGCCGGGGCCGGACATGCGTGAAGTTCTGGATTTTGATGTTCCCCATGCCAGCTATCCTGTTCCTGTACGTTTGTATATTCCCAAGGGGGCTTCGCGTGGGCCGGGGCCATGCCTGATTTATCTACATGGCGGCGGGTTTGTGACCTGTAGCATGGATTCTCATGAGGGGTTGTGCTTACGGTTAGCGGACAGTGCAAAAATTCGGGTTTTGTCAGTCGATTACCGGTTGGCCCCACAATATCCTTTTCCAGCCGGACCGGATGATTGCGAACATGTGTTAAACTGGGTTCTAGAGGGCAATGGTCTGAAACACGGTATGGATCCGGCGCGTTTGGCGCTTGGGGGGGACAGTGCCGGTGGCAATATGGCCGCTTATCTGGCCCAGAAATACCGCGCAAATTTACGGGCGCAAATTCTGTATTACCCTTTGATGCAATTGGCCGAGATTAAGCCGACCAAGCCGGGGCCGCAGGATATTTTACGCTTGGGGGTCGTCGCGCTTAATTTTATCAAGAAATATTACGTCGTGGATGCAGATGTAAACTCGGTGCGGCTATCCCCTTTGTTCGAGACGGATTTGAAGGGGTTGCCGCCGGCTTATATTTTGACATGTGGTCTTGATCCTCTGCGTGTAGAGGGACGCTTGTATAGCCAGCATCTGGAAACTTGTGGTGTTTCGGTGAAATATGTTCATGAAAAAGCAATGCCGCATGGGTTTCTGAATTTTTCACGCGCCTTCCCTAAAGCCAAGAAACTACCTCTTGATACGGGCGCGTTTTTGCGGGACACTCTGCGTTCGCGGATTTCCTGATAGGAGAAAGCTATGTTGAACATTTATGGGCATTTTTTATCCATGCCATCAAATAAGGTGCGATTGTGTGCTAGCTATCTAGGCTTGCCTCATGAATATAACCATGTTGATTTACAGAGCGGAGAACATCAGAAGCCGGAATATCTGGCTATTAATCCTTGTGGCCGGGTGCCCGCTATAGATGATGACGGATTTATGCTCAACCAATCGGATGCTATTTGTAAGTATATGTGTGCCCTTTCCGGCCCGTCACCTTTTTACCCCGAAGAACTGCATGAGCAGGCCGTGGTGAACCAGTGGATCGATTTTGGTACTCAACATGTGCTCAGCGCGATGGGCAGAATTTTCTTTAATCGTGTTGTGGCACCGATGATCAAGCAAGATGTTGATGAAGCTTCGATAGAAACCGGTCTGCAAATGTTGGCAAGGGATTTACCTGTGATAGAGGCCGCACTTGTGGCTCATAAATATTTAGTGGGTGATGGACTTAGCTTGGCTGATGTAACTGTGATTGCGGCTTTGGAGCCTTGCGAAATGGCCAAGATTGATCTCTCTCCTTATCCGGCGATTGTGAAGTGGCGTAAAACTGTGATGGATCGCGATTTTTATCAGCGGGTACATGCACATTTTGCTGCGGAAATGACAGCTGGCTAGTCCACAATGAAGTTTAGAAAACACCTTTCGCGCGGTAAATATGTTGTCCAGCTGTTTGAAAACAATGTCTGGAAAACGGCGCGGGCAGGCAGTAAAGCGCAGAAAATATTTCTGGAGGCCACGGGGCAGACGCATATAGATGTTTTAGACCCGAAACCGTTTGCGCCGAAATCCTACCGTGATTTTATGCTCTCGGAAGCGCATTATATCAATGCAGCGACGGCTTATGCGAAGGCCAATATGCCCGGTGCATATAGATTTACGCAGCTTTATAAGACACTTACGGGCAAGGTGCACCCGAAATTGAAGCCACATCCATTATGGTATCGTGAGCCGATGTTTTATATGGGTGGGCATATGAATTTCTATGGGGAGGGCGCCGAGATTGTCTGGCCGGAATATTCCAACATTATGGACTATGAATTAGAAATCGGGTTTGTCCTTGCCAAACCTTTGTTGAATGCATCTCCTGAAGAGTGCGAGGCGGCGATTGGCGGGTTTGTTGTGTTTAATGATTTTTCAGCCCGTGATACACAAATGCCTGAAATGCAAAGCGGGTTTGGCCCGCAAAAATGCAAGCATTTCGCCAATGCGATTTCCGCTGAGTTTGTCACGGCTGACGAGATTTTACCCCGGATAAATAATCTGAAGGGGACGGTCAGCATTAACGGTAATCGCGTTGTAGATGTTACGTCGCATGGTATGCGTTACTCTCTTGGTGAGGCGTTGGCACATGCCTCTAAGGCCGAGCACCTATATCCGGGCGAGTTTTTTGCCACTGGCACATTGCCGGGTGGGTGCGGACTTGAGAACGGGCACTTTTTGAAAAAAGGCGATGTGGTGTCTCTGGAAATTGCTGGAATCGGCACACTGTCTAACAAAATTATTTAAACGCACGGGCAGTTTTGTTTTACACCCTTATTTATCTTTGGGGTCTAAATAAGGGTCGGCATATTCTAGAAAATATTCCCAGTTAGGGCCGTTCGTATGACCGCCTGCATGTTGACGGAAGGCAAGTTCGCCGTCTGTAAGGCTGGTTTCAGCGGGTGGAAAATCTCCACCTTTAATCCCTTTGGCCCCTAACACTTCATAGGCCGGATTCGCGGCCAAAGTGGCAAGGTACATGCCTTTGGCATCAACCCATGCGTCGCCTGATGTATCGAGACCAGACCCGACAAACAAGGCGCGTGGGGCGCTGAGCGCGATAAGTTCATGGGCATCAATTGGAAGATCATCCCAGTTTAGGGGGCCCGCATATTTCATGAAATTTCCGGCCATCCAGTGATATTCACCTGAACTGGCGACATTTTCCACAATTTCGCCGATGTCACGACGCCATAAAGACGCGCCGCCCGCACCGGATGATCCGGCGAAGCCGGCAGCAAAGCGTGTGTCATAAGCCATGGTGACAAGCACGGCTTTACCGTAGCGTGACATGCCTTCAATGGCGACGTGTTTGGCGTTGATTTTCGGGTCTTGTTCGAAGTAATCAAGAGCACGGCTGGCGGCCCAGCCCCAAGCCCGTAAAGCGCCCCAATCTTCAAGGTTTCGGGGTTGTCCTTTGTTGACGAGACCGATGACACCTTCCGTTAAACCTGCGCCGTTGTCGGCCTGTGCGGTTGTCGGGGTAAGCTCAGCAAAGGCCCAGCCTTTGCCGAGGACTTGTTGCAGGGGTGTTGGGCCGGGAGGTGGTTCTCTGCGAGGTCTGCCTGCTGGCCATTTATAGGTGAAATGCACGATGGCAGGCACAGGCCCGTCGACATTACGTGGCGTGGTCAAGGTCATTTCTATATTTACAGAGATTTGCGGATAGGCACTATTGTCCAAATGACCAACAAGTTCTTGAATGGTGACGGGGATATCTGCCTCCATGCCTTCGGTTTGGGAGACAATCTCCCACGTTACAGAAGGTGTCGTTGCGGGTTGGCGTCCATAAATCTCGCGGTCAAAAATTTCAACGATTTCGGCGCGGCGTTTCTTCCATGATTTGGCCGAATTGACCGTATTTCCGTTATTGAGCACCATCAATTCTGGCAGATCGGGGTAGAGAGTGGCTTTACTCTCATCATAATTGGCATAGTCGGGCGCATCCGGATTTAATCCGTTGCGGCCCGGGCGTAGGGTGTCGATCCCGAGTAAATCCAGTGTCCGGCGGTGATCCTCCTGAGAGGTGAGTGTGACGGGGGGGAGGTTCGCAATTACGGCTTCATTTTGAGCCCCGTTCTGAGCAGGTGTTTCACAGGCCATCAGAGCGCCCAGACAAAGAGTGCCAAGCAGGTGGCGTACGTTTTGTGGTGTCAATTTTTGCATGTGCTGTCCCCAAGTTCCCATCGCTATTGTTAGCGCTCCCATTGAGTATACTGAAATTTGGCCATAATGCACATCATTTTTTGAAACTGGCCGCGAGCATGGCCTTCATTGACAAATCACCAAGCGGAGTTTTAAATCCTTCTTTGCGAGGGGCCCTTTGTCTTAAGGTTAAGCGGTGCGCGCTTGGCGTGTCTCGGTTTGTGTTTGCTGGAGCCATTTTGACAGGGTCGAGAGCACAAGTTCTCTGTTAACCGGTTTGGTAAGATAGGCGTCCATGCCTGCGTCCAGGAATTTTTGTTCATCACCGGTCATGGCATGGGCTGTGACTGCGATAATGGGAACGGGGGGGGATCCGTTTTCGGCTTCGGCGCGGCGGATGGTTTGGGTGGCGTCAATTCCGTTCATCTTCGGCATGGAAATATCCATGAGGATCGCATCAAAGGCCTGTTCTTTATGGAATTGACAGGCCTGCTCACCATCTCTGGCAAAGCTTACCTCATAATCCGTTTCCATCAATACATGTTGCATGACAATCCGGTTTTGCTCGTTATCTTCTGCGACAAGTATGCGTAAGGGTTTGCTCGTATTTGTCGCCGGTGCCCCTTGTATTGCCAATTCACGTAGTGTGGCAACGTGTGTGTCGGTCACAATGTCTGAAAATGCGGCGCGTAATTGTGAGGCGCTCATCGGTTTTTGCAAAAGTGTACAATATGCGTGAGAGATTTTTGCGGCTTCAAGTTCTTTGGCATTTAATTCTGTAAGCACCACAATTTGTACAGTGCTCAGTTCCGGATCAGTTTTAATCGTTTGGGCAAGCGATAGCCCGTAATGTTTGGGGGCAGAGAAATCAATAACGACCATTGAGCTTCCCCTGTGTGTTTGTTCCTGCTGTCGTAAAGCCTGAAGCATTTCATCTTTCGATGATGCCGTCGCGACCATCATGCCCCAATTGCTGATGAGTTGGGCAAGACATTGCTGGTTATGTGCATTGGGGCTGACAATAACGACATTGAGGCTAGGGGGTTTGTCTGGCTGTGTTTGGGGGGCTGAGGCTTGTGGAGAAGGGGTGGCCAGAGAGGGTGTGGTCTGGCTGGCATCTGCGGCAGCTTCTACGATTGGCAAATCAATGGTGAACCAGAATACGGAGCCTGTCCCATGTTCTGAGCGGACATGTACTTCGCCGTCCATCATCCCGATCAAATCTCTGCTAATGGCAAGCCCTAGACCTGTTCCGCCGTACATACGGGTGGTAGAGCTTTCCGCTTGGGTAAATTTTTGGAATACGGCTTCGATTTTATCAGCAGGAATGCCGATACCGGTATCGGAAACGGTAACGCGCAAAGCGAGAACGTCTTCCATTTGTTCACCGGAAACCTTCACGCTCACATGACCGTCGCTCGTGAATTTAACGGCATTACTAATGAGATTGTTCAGCACTTGCCGAATACGACCTGCATCACCGACGAGCGTGGAGGGAAGCTCGTCATCATAGCTTAGTTTGAGCCCGATTTGTTTTTCATCGGCACTGTGTTTGTGTAGGGTCACGATGTCTTCTATGGCGGGGCGTAGGAGGAAGGGGACCGGATCGAGTTCAAGCTTGCCAACTTCGATTTTTGAAAAATCAAGAATGTCGTTAAGAATGGTGGTCAGCGCCGATCCCGAGCGGTGAATCATTTCCGCATATAGTTTGTTTTTATCGTCTAGATTTGTGTTGAGCATAAGCTCTGCCATACCCATCACCCCATTCATGGGGGTGCGCAATTCATGGCTCATATTTGCGAGAAATTCAGATTTAGCCAGATTAGCAGATTCGGCTTTTTCTTTTTCACGCAAAAGCTCGCCCTTTTGCTCGGCCAAGACATCATCACGACGTCTTATTTCGCCCAACATATCGTTGAACTTGGTGGCAAGGACGCCCAGTTCATTGCTGGAATGAACTGGGGCTTGCATGTCGTAATCATTGGTGTCTTTGATTTTAGACATAATGCTGGCCAAATCTTCGATCGGTCGTGACAAGAGACGACCAAAGATATGGCCAAAGATATAGGCGAGCACCAATGCAAATGGTAAAACGCCTAAGGCAATAAATATATAGTTTTTGATTTTGGTGCGTAGTCTTTGTAATGTCATTGTTGCCTGTATCGCACCAACAAGTTCCGCATCAACATAGATAGGCGTTTGCACGGTTAGATAGCCTTTTTGAAAGACGTAAGTTTTCCGCGTGAGCTTTGCGATAGGGGTTGTCAGCAGAGCGTTAAATGTCTGTGTGCCCTCGCGTTGATAATAGCTTTTAATTTTACCGTCCGGTAAAAACACGGCAACTGAAATGATTTCCGGGACGGCATTAAAATCATTTAAAGTTTCTTCTATGCCTTGCATGTCATCAAACACTAAGGGGGCCGCAAGGTGGGCGCCTACAAGGTCCAGCATGATGAGGCGTTCGCTTTGCAGTTCTGTCTTGTAACTCCCAATTTCGAATAACACGAAACAGGCACACACGACTGCGATCACCATGGTTGTGGATAAAGTGATCAAAAGTGCGATTTTGATCTTGAACGGGCTGTTTTGGTACCAATGAAGCCGCATGAGCTATCGCACTTTGGCGCTAAGGCGTAGAATTTTTGAACTTGGATGAACATTGGCATGCGCCATTGCATTGCGGTTGATAGAAAATCCCAGTTTCGAGCCATACCGGTGTATGGATATGCACCCGTGTTGCTCCAGGAAGGTATCGCCGTCTCCGACGGTCAAGACACCAAGGTCGGCAAGTGCGATCAAATCCAGGCTTTGGGCTTCCTCTTCGGAGAGAAAGGCAATATTGCAACTCGCCGATATTTCAGAGGCGTGTCGTAAGACTTGCACCACCAGGACTCGGCCATGAATGGGTTTCCCGGAAAGGGATTGTAAGGCTTCGCGCATGCCGGAATGGGCGACACAGAGTGTGAAATCCGTGTTGGGAAGTTTGTCTTGTTGGGATGTGCCTTTCGTTTTCCACTCGCTGAAGCGGGCGAGATTGTACATTATGGCCGCTTTAACCTGATGTTCCTTACTCGGCGTTGCCCAAGCGCTCTGTGTGAGTACCGTATACGCATACAAACAGCTAAAAACCCTGATACACAGGCTTTTTACGCTAGGGCGCTTTCTGGTTATGCAGAGTTTTTTTGAAATCATTGTTTAGAACTTGATTGCCGCCCCGATGGAAAAGTTACTCTTCTCTTTGGGCTGCACTCCGTTAAGGTTTTGATAAAGAGGCTTGCCATATTCGACGTTAAAGCTGATTTCACAACCTTTTTTTGGACATGAGCGTAATGAGAGGGCAATGTTGGCTTTTTCGCCGCCATAATTACTGGGGTTTGTAATACTTGCCGGGAATGGAAATGCCGTTGGCACCAGGAGGGAGGCATCTCTGCCTTTGATTTCCCCGATATGGCGTACATTGACGCGAATGGCCGGTTGTACCCAGTGGTTGAATGCATATTGAGCCCATAGGCCGACCCCGATATTATTGCCAAGGCGATAGTCATTTTTATTTTTACCGGTACGCACAACCGAATTAATCGTTGCTCCATATGTAAGTTCATCTTCGACGCATACATATTGTAAGGCAAAGGCGGTATCAAATGTACCCGAACCGATTTGCATCGTGTAGGGGAGCCGTTCCAGCGTACCGATGCCATTGCGCGGTGTATCGCCTGTGTTGTTGATCGAGCCGACCGGAATACGTACGCCTGCACTGAATTTCAGGATGGCTTTTGTGTTGATATGCTTCTGATGGCTTGCATTGAACGCAATGTCTCCAATACCTTCGGATTTTAGCAAAAAATTGTCAAAACCGGGCAGGATACTGATATGGTCGGTGGCTTGGAGGATGTAAGGGACAAGGATGCTAAGTGCAGTTTGTTCGCTCAACGCGTAAGACGCTGAAAACCCGTGAACTTCTTGTGTGATAAAAGTAGGTACAACCGGATAATTTTGCCCGGTTCTTGTTTCGCCGGGCGTGAACAAGACGTCATCAAAACTCACGTCCTTTGTGCCTATTTTATAGCCGCCAATGCTCAACCGATGATATGAATAATCAAATTTCCATGACTTTCTGGATTTTTTGTCACCTGTGTTGTCGCCGAAATCAAAATCAAGCAGAGCTTCAAGGCTAAGGTCTGCAAGCTCTGTTGGTGTTGATTGAGCGATGGCTAAAACCGGGCTGGTCAGGGCCGTTATGGCTAAAGACATTATGGCGATCCGTGGGAACGTAATAACGCGATTTGTAGTTTTATTGATATGGGGGGGAAGTTTCATTGTATGTGCCGCCGTTTACCGATTCTTGTTCATCTAAACGTGTCTTAAAATGGTAAAAATATGGTTAATCTTCTTTAAGTTGCAATAGTTACCCGGGGTGACAAGTTTCAATAATATTCACACTCACTATAGTGAGTATTGACATGGGCTGTTTTTCATTTCACTATATCTCAGAATTATCACGGTAAAAAATCCGGATAGGGGAAATATCTAATGAAACATATGACAGTTCTAAGGGCTTCATTGATGAAGAAAATGGAGGCTTGATAAAATGGGTCACGAAAAAACGTCACTCAGCAATGAGGTTGATCTTGGGGAACAGAATGTATTTGTTCCCTCAAAAGTTCCGGGGCCACGGGCCTATTTTGCCTTGGGCATGTTGTGCTTTGTTTATGTGCTTAACTTCCTTGACCGGCAACTTTTATCGATTTTGGCCAAACCAATACAAGACACCTTACATATTTCGGATAGTCAGCTGGGGTTGATCGGCGGGCTTTATTTCGCTGTGTTTTATTGTTTCATTGCCATTCCTGTGGGCTGGATGGCGGATAAAACAAACCGCGTTAGGGTAGTTGCTATTGCTTGCGCACTGTGGAGTGCTGCTACGATTGCCTGTGGTTTGGCGAAAACATATCCTCAATTGGTTGTTGCCCGTATGACGGTTGGTATTGGCGAAGCGGGCGGTGTGCCGCCGTCATATGCGATTATTACGGATTATTTTGCACCTGGCCGGCGTGGTACAGCCCTTGGGCTCTATAATATGGGGCCGCCATTAGGGGCAGCGCTTGGCATTGCTTTTGGCGCCTCGATCGCGGCAGCTTATAGCTGGCGACTCGCATTTATTCTTTTAGGCGCGATTGGCCTTGTTACGGCAGTGGCACTACAGTTTCTTGTCCGTGAACCGAAGCGTGGTGGGTTGGACCCTGTCGTGGATACGGAAATATCGAATGATAACAAATCCGGTTTTGGTGAAACCTTGCGGATGTTTTTCTCAACGCCGGCGCTGCTCTTGATCGCGCTCGGGAGTGGGGCAACGCAGTTTATCACCTACGGAATGGGCAATTTTACTGTGCTTTTCCTGATGCGGGAAAAAGGAATGGTGCTATCTGAAGTGGCCGTTTATTATGCTCTTGTTGTGGCTCTTGGTATGGGGGGGGGCATATTCATATCTGGACGGATGATTGACAAATTTACGAAACGCTCGAAACAGGCTTATGCATTGCTACCGGCTGTTTCTCTCGTTTTTGCTATTCCTTTTTATATTGGATTTGTATGGGCGCCTTCATGGGGGCTTGCCTTATTGTTTTTGCTTGGGCCAACGTTCTTGAATTATTTCTACTTTACGTCCGCTGTGGCATTCGTTCAAGAAAGGGTGAAGCCAAACCAACGGGTTATGTCGGGAGCATTGCTTTTGCTTGTGATGAATATGATTGGACTTGGTTTTGGCCCGACCTATGTAGGTATTGCCAGTGATTTTTTCCGGGCGAGCTATCCAGACAATTCATTGCAGATCGCGCTTTATACACTTATCCCGTTCTATTTTCTGGCCATTTTCTTGTTTCTATGGCTTGCGCGGGTCTTGCGTAAAGAAGACCAGCAATCCATCGAAGTTTTGAGTGAGAGAGGTGAGGCATGAGTAAAGCTTTGAAAACAATCATAAAGGGCGCGGTTTTAAGTTGTTTTGCAATCGGGCTTTCTTCAAGTGCAATCGGAAAACCAGCTATGTCATCAACGCCAACCGTTCATACGGAACTCGGCCCTGTCGAAGGACACCATGAAAAAGGGGTTTATATATTCAAGGGGATTCCCTACGCCGAAGCCCCGGCTGGGAATTTGCGTTGGAAGCCGCCCGTGCCTAAAGGGGCGTGGACGGATGTCATGAAAGCCAAGACATTCGGAGCTTCATGTCCGCAGATGGGTTCTCCTGTGCCGAATATTTATTCGGAAAACATTGCACCCTTTAGTGAAGACTGTTTGAGCCTGAATATTTGGGCTCCGGAAAATGCAGAAAACGCACCTGTTTTTGTTTGGATTCACGGAGGCGCACTGCGTGCTGGCAGCAGCAAAGGCTCTTTGTATGATGGATCCAAAATGGCGGAACGTGGTAATATCGTTGTGTCTATCAATTATCGTTGTGTCTATCAATTATCGTTTAGGGGTATTGGGTTATCTGGCGCATCCCGAGCTTAGTGCAGAATCCGCACATGGTGTCTCTGGAAATTATGGCACCCTTGATCAAATGGAGGCGCTTCGCTGGGTCAATAAAAACATTGAAGCGTTTGGGGGTGATACTGACAATGTGACGATTGCGGGCGAATCCGCTGGCGCATTAAGCGTTATGTATCTTATGGCGTCACCTCAGGCCCATGGGCTGTTTGCGAAGGCGATTGTACAAAGCGGCTATATGGTTTCTTCACCAGAGTTAAAGCGAAAGGCTCTGGGTCAGTATTCTGGTGAAGAGTGGGGTGTATATTTAGCCCAGAAACTGAAAACTAAAAACCTGTCTGCGCTTCGGGAAATGGATGCACAAGCGTTGGTTAAAGGTGCGGCTTTGGCAGGGTTTACGCCATTGGGGATTGTTGACGGACATGTGTTGCCAGATCAGATGGTCAATATTTTTGATCGCGGCGCGCAAGCGCAAGTGCCTATTTTAGCTGGGTTTAATAGTGGGGAAATCCGCTCCCTTAAAGTTCTTGCCCCTAAACGCCCTGCTAAATCCAGCACATATGACGCTGAAATTCGTGACCGCTATGCGGACCTTGCGGATGAATTTTTGCGTCTGTATCCAAGTTCGGATATGCAAGAAAGCATTTATGCGACCACACGTGATGCACTTTATGGCTGGACATCGGAACGGCTGGTGCGCAAGCAAACAGCGGTTGGTCAAAATGGATATCTATATATATTTGATCACGGGTATCCAAAAGCTGACAAGGCGGGCCTACATGCTTTTCATGCGAGCGAGTTGCCGTATGTGTTTGGCACGATCAATAAAACCCCGAAACTTTGGCCCAAGATTCCGCACACGGCGACAGAGACAGACTTGTCAAACGCGATGCTTGATTATTGGAGCAGTTTTGCAAGCACTGGCGTTCCAACAACATCGAACGGCCCTAATTGGCCTGCCTATGGTGCGCAGAAGGCGTATATGATGTTTGGTGACAAACCGGAAGCCTCAACAAAATTGATGCTCGGTATGTATGAGCTTCATGAGGAGGCAATGTGTCGCCGCAAGTCAAGCGGCGAGCATCCGTGGAACTGGAATGCTGGTCTGGCTTCGCCGAATCTGGCTCAGGATAATATGAAGTGTCCCTAAGTGCCCATGAGCGTCAGGTGTGTGTCTTCACATTATTTCTAATAGCCTGAGAAGATTGCAAGCGTTCGCTCGATAAACCAGTAACTTGCCACGATACCGATAAAATACGGCACGCATATTGCGTAGCGGATGAAATGAATTTGCGCGTATCTACGCCAAAAGCTTAAGGCCCCAAACAGGCAAAGGACAAAGACTAATTGTCCAAGCTCGACACCGAGATTGAAGAATAGAAGCGCGGTTGAAATGGCCCCGTCGGGTAGCCCTATGTCGCGCAAGGCAGATGCGAATCCGAACCCGTGTAGCAAACCAAACCCGAACGTCGCAATCCAGGGCCAGCGGGTGATGGTTCCGGTTTTACCTTGCCTTTTGTGGAGTATTTCTTTCGCGAGATACATAATGGAGAGCGCAATAAGGGCTTCAACCGGAACACTTGGCAGACGCACCAGATCAAGGGCCGTAAGTGCCAGTGTGATAGAGTGTGCCAGTGTGAATGCGGTGATCGCCCAAAATAACCGCTTTCGAAAATCGAGGAGGAGGATAAGGCAAAAGATAAAGAGTAAATGATCTATGCCTGATAAAATATGCTCTATGCCAAAGCGGGTATAGGTGTCGGCAATCGCCCAGCGAGACTGTTTTGTAGGTATTTCTGCTATGGGATTTGACCCGAGAATACGTATGGTTTTTACGGTGCCGTTCAGCGGGATATACCGGAGAATCGTATCTGTTAGACTGGCTCTCAGATTCTCGATGCCAATGGTTTTTCCTTCAAGCCCGCCGATGCATTGACTGCGCCATTTTTGTTCGATGGCCGCATTGATTTTAACAGACCGTATTTGCCCTATGTTTTCACAACCAGACGGGAGAACAACATTCAGGTCTAGGCGCATATTGCCTTGTGCGGGGGTTTTCCACAAAATGT
Organism: Alphaproteobacteria bacterium; assembly: GCA_002401695.1. Classification (GTDB taxonomy): domain Bacteria; phylum Pseudomonadota; class Alphaproteobacteria; order Micavibrionales; family Micavibrionaceae; genus UBA1672. The sequence continues at coordinate 62,735 of NVTV01000022.1, read as the reverse complement.
CGTAAACTTCAGTTTCTATCTCTTGTATTTCGAGAAAGGCCGGACGTACTTCATGCGTCCATGCTTGTTGGGTACAGAAAAGCAGATATACAAGAGCACAAAACATGCTCCGTACTCGCGATTTTATACGCCTTATTTGCATTACTGTTCTGACGAATGTTTTGCGGGCCATTCCACATTTACAGTGTAGCGTTGGCGTAAATTCTCTAAATATTTATTCCGGGCCTCTTGCTTTTTTGCAGCCATCCAGTCCGCTTTCAGGGTTTCTCGAATTTCGTTAAGAGTTGAAGGGCGGGAAGGAATTCGCTCTGTAATAAGAATTAAATGGTATCCATAAGCGGATTGAATAGGTGCTGACCACTCATTGTTTTGAGCCGCAAAAACAGCTTTTGCAAAGGCGTCTCCAAATAGAGAGGCTATGTTGTCTTGCGTGGATAAGGATAAGGATGGGGGCAGCATGGACGTGTCGCCAAGTGCCTCGAATTCTGCGCCTGCTTCTAGGGCTTGTCGGAATGAGTGCGCATCTTTTTGCGCATGTTCACCGCGCTTGTCATGACTGGCGAGGACATGACGAAAACTTATACGCTCAGTCTGATGGTAATTTGTGGCATGGGCCGCAAGCCAAATAGAAAGCTCTTCATCACTAGGATCATTATAGCTCTGTTGATCCCTTACAAGGAATTCGAGTTTTTGTCGCATACGTCTGCGTACAATCGTGTCGTCAGTATCGAGCCCTAGGGCAATGGCCTCACGATAAGCAATTTCCTCATCAATAAAGTCGTCCACGAGTGCGCGCAATTCCTGTTCGCCAGGCGCGCGCCCCGCGAGGAGGCGGTATTGTTCGGAAATTTGTTCAACTTGCCCCGAAGAGATCGTGATCTGTTGAGAGGCACTGTATTTCTCGGGCCCATTTACCAACCTGTTCACGGTAAACAGAATGAGGGCAATGCATAGAAATTGGAGCAGGGGCTCTCGCACTATCCTCATAACAATACCCTAAATAAGACAATAATTATTGTAATTTACTTCACTTGTCACGGTTTGCAAGGAGCCAGATCGGTGAGGTGTAAGCGCGTTCCTGAATTGTTTTGGCTAATTTCGGATTGGGCTCGACATTCGCACGGATCGCGTCCCATGTAGACCATCTACAGCTCGGATTTTCCAATACGCGGACATAGTAGAACGCATTTTGCGTATGATCAAACGCCGGGTCTTTCCATCTGGCCTCTAGCTCTGCATCGCCTTTGTCTTTGGAAAATTCACATGTGTTCAAATTAACACTTGCCCCATTATCTTCACAGCGATTGCTGTCTGATTGAATAACGCCATTATCTGAACAGGCAATGTCATAGATTTTTTCATGGGACTGCCCCTTTGCATCTACCCATCCCTTTATGATTTGAATGCGTTGCAGGGGAGCTGACTTAACATCGCGAGAGGCGATGACAACAAATTCAGGGGTTTTCCCTGCTTGCCTGATGAGGCTCCCGCCCATCGCCACGCCATTGGCGTAGGCGGACGAAACACCGGCGTCTGTTGCAAGGCTTATTTCTGGCAGATCATAGCCCCCAAACATACGCACCCGTATACGTGGCCCCGTTGTACCGAAGGTTTCCTTACGGCGCATTGCCGCGAATAGAGATTGCCGCGTATTGGATTCAGCCCATACGCCGCTTAGTCCCGCAGAACCCCATGTGGAGGATAAGGGTGGGTTTTCCCTGTCCTCATAATATTCATCCCAGTTTTTATATTTTGCAGGATATACCGAGCCGCGACGTTTAGGTGTCCCGTCTAATATCCCGACCTTTGCAAAATAATTGTCCTCTTCAAACGGGCCGGCGGATGTGTGTCCGTCACTTGATGAAATAAAGCCGAAATTATAAGGATTGGTTCCGGTTTTTTGTTCGATTTCTATCCCGCGTTTTAAGGCATCTCTTGCATAGCCCCCTTCAAATTTGGTAATCTGTTTGGCTGCGCCAATATATGATGTCATAAGCTCAAAGCCTGCAAATTCATCATTTGGAGACAGGAGGGGCATGGTCTCTGATTGCCCTTTTATCTGAGAGATTTCAATTAAAGGCTCGTTGCGTGATCTGAGTTTGGCATAGGCTTGATCAATTGGTTTTCCGTTCCACATGGTACGTTCAAACATTGTCCCGTCCGAGCCGTTCGCATTGTGGGGAATTGCCAAAGCATCATTTCCTTTGGCGCGTTGTGCATCAAGCCAGTGCCATAAATCTTCAGGGTTTTGAGAATCAAGCGCCGAATAGGGTAAATCGGGCACATTGCCATTGGCGAAAATTACATTTCTATGCAGGTTCCTTACCCGGGGTAACGAGGTGAATTCATAAGCAATAAAGGTTGTGAATGTGCCGGGGTTGTTGTGGCGTTCTGCGCTTTCGATTGTTTCTTGCCATGCCGATCGGGGGGCGGCCGTGCTTGAGAGTTCCGGGATAATCTCTCCGGTTAATAAGCTTTCAACAAAATATCCAAACGCCTTGAAAATGCCGGCTCTGTCACCGGGGTTCATATCTTTTGCGTACGAAACTTTTGAATATTCTGTTCCGGGTGTATTCATCGCTTCCAGAACGCCTAGATATTCGGCGTGATCCGCGACAGCGAGGAAATCGAGCGGGCCTGAGTGGAGCTGCATATCATAGCCCATCGGGTGCTTGATTTTACCGCCTTTGGCAAATTCATAGGCTTCGTCAGGTGTGGAACGCACACTGAAAAGATAGGCGTCGTATGAGTTTTGGGTGTGAATATGGAGATCGCCGAAATAGGCATTTCGCAACGGATTCTGCGCGATCTTCTCGTGCGGTGTTTCTTGTTTGGCTTGTTCTGTCGCGGTTTTAACAGTTTGTTTTGAGGTTTTGTTGCCGCATGCGATCAGAGCGGTCGTACAGGCGCTCATGAGCAAGACTTTCATCCATATTGCCATATGCGTTCTTCCTAACTCTTTACTTCATTATCCTTGGATTGAAGATGGTATATTTGTCAAAATTTGTCAATAAAAACTAATTATCATAAGAGTGAATATTATGAGATTCAATGAGAATATAAAATTGAAGGTTTGCCAGCGCTTATCGGCGAACCAGATAAAATTAGTCTTTCAAGGACAAGAAGCCTGCCGCCATAAATTTTGCCATGCGTTTTTTCACAGCTGGAAAATCGTCGGAGCGACAAATACCATTTGAAAGGCGATCAATGCGGCCCGTGCGTGCAAGCGTATTCATCAGAGAACCTGTCACAAAGTGATAGCCCCAGAAAATGTCTTCTTCGGAATAATCGGGGAGGGCGCGTTTTAAAATGCTGACAAGTTTGAGCACGACGGGATCAAAATATTCATCCATTAACTTCGCACCTTCAGGTGTATTACTGACGCGTGCGCCGAATGAAGCATAATTCATCCAATGTTCGCCACCGTTGAAATACAGATCAAGATCGGTATCCAAAAAAGCATGTAGTGCACCTTCGACGGTCGGGTTTTCAGCGGCTTCTGCTTCATATTTGTCAAGCGCTTGCATACGGCGGTCGCTGGTTACGCCCGCGCGACGCGCAAACACCTTCTGAAATAAGTTTTGTTTGTCCTGAAAATAATAATGAACAAGTGTGGTGTGTATGCCAACGCGTTTAGCGACATCACGAAGGGTCACGCCGTAAAACCCGTTCATCGAAAACAGATATTCGGCGGCATCTAGAATGTGTTCAATGCTTTCTGCACGTTGTTCCGCCTTTTTGCGGCGGGGTTGTTTTTCCGTGGTTTTTGACATGATTCTGCCTCTCTCCTTACAGAATAATAGGCGGACTTGTACTCGTCAACCTCAGGTTCAGGCTGCAGCGTATTTGCCTTTATTAAACTCTGCTCGAAGGCGCACTTTATCTATTTTTCCTGTGGCGGCTAGAGGCATGGAGGGGATCAATACAACTTGATCAGGCATCCACCATGTCGCTATTTTTCCGCGCAAAGTCACAAGAAGATCGGCTGGCTCCACTGTTTTTCCAAGGGAAAGTTCTACAATAAGAACTGGCCGTTCACCCCATTTTGGATCTGGACGTCCAATGGCCGCAACAAGGGCAACGGCCGGGTGCGCACCGATAATCTCTTCTATTTCTGCCGGGTTGATCCATTCGCCGCCTGATTTAATTAGATCTTTTGTTCGCCCACGGATCGTCAAATTGCCATTCTCGTCAATGCTGGCTAAATCGCCTGTATCAAAATAACCTTCGCTATCCAAGGCCGTGGTTTTGGCTTTGTAATATTGACCGACTACACTGGCACCCTTCACTTTTAAATGCCCAACGGGCCCTCTTTGTTCGGAAAGGGTCACACCGTTAACATCGGTAAGTTTCAAATCCAAACCCATAGGCGGTCGTCCAGACCCATGTCCGCCAGCGCTGTTAGGGGGCGCAATTGTGCCAAGAGGAGACAACTCTGTCATACCCCAACTTGTTTGTATTTCTGCCCCTAAACGGCTTTCTAGACGATGCATAAGGGCGTCGGGACATTTGGAGCCACCAATGAGGACACGTTTTAAATCCGGCAAATTTTCACCCGACGCGTCGAGATATTCAATCACGCCGAGCCAAACCGTTTGCACCCCAACCGCGATTGTTACCTTTTCATCGCGCATAATTTTCGCAAGGCTTTCACCATCCGTTTGACGCCCCGGTAATACCAGTTTTGCGCCGACAACGGGGGCTGCAAATGGGAGCCCCCAAGCATTGGCATGAAACATGGGTACGGCGGCTAGCACGACATCGTCAGGGCGGAGTGCCATAGCATCAGCTTGTAAAGCCCGTAATGTATGTAAGTAATTGGACCGGTGTGTGTACAGGGCCCCTTTGGGTTTGCCTGTTGTACCGGATGTATAACATAATCCAGCAGGGGATTCTTCATCAAATTGTCCCCATTTACAGACGGTCCCATGTTCTTTGACGAGGACTTCATGGGCGCAAACCTTTGCAGTATGGTTCTTGAAAACGGGCAAAGGTTTCTCTTTTGTATCCAAAATAATGATATGTTCAAGGTGAGGGCAGAGGGGGAGGAGTTCCGTTAAGAGGGGGCTAAGATCGGCTGCGACTGCGAGGATACGGTCTTCGGCTTCATTTATGATGGCGGCAAGATGCGCTGCCGTAAACCTGGGGTTCAGTGTATGGCAAACAAGGCCACATCCCATAATCGCGTAATACATTTCAAAATGGCTTTGCGTATTCCATGCTAACGTTCCAACACGGTCACCCTGCTGTAGTCCCAAATTCAGTAAGGCACCTGATAAGCGATTACTACGTTCACGCAATTGCGCGTATCCGAGTCGCGAGACAACATTTCCGTTGCTAGCGGTTACAACTTCTTGGGTGCCAGACCACTTGGCAGCATGGTCAAGAAATTTGTCGATAGTGAGCGGGTATTTTTGCATAAGTAGGTCAAATTTTCTGTAAAAAAATGGCCATCGAACCAATGTACGACGGCCGATATAATGAGGAAAACCAGAATTAAATAAAGCTGATTGGGTTAGGGAAAGCCCGGAGCCAACGCGTTGGTTGGCTCCGTACTTTTTTATTTAATGCCATAGGCGAAACGTATGCCGAATGTTCTCGGGCGCATCACCCCAAACCGGCCATCCAGGAACGCTTCGGGATGGATATAGGTAATGGAATCGTCATCGAGTAAGTTTTCGACATATCCAGTTACAGTCCAGTCACCGAAGTCTGCGCCGACCGACATATTCACATTCTCATAGCTGTCAGTGAGCCCATATGTGGCTTGAACGGTGCCCGGACTCCCCGGTACGTTGGGAAACATACTCGGGAATGAGCCGATATGTTGAATGTTCGCAGCCACCCAACCTGTGGTGTTTGCATTCCAGTTGAAACTGTATTTGGCGTAAATTGAGCCCTGGAATTTTGGCGCTGCTAATCGTGCGCCCTTAACCGCGCCTGAAAATGCTGCCTCTGACGCCGTTAATTCTGTTACCTTTGCATCAACAAAGGCACCGTTGAATCCCAGAAAGAAACCATCAAACGGTTTGGTGCCGACTTCAAACTCAAACCCTTTACTGACGGCTTTACCAATATTGGTTGCAAATTGAATAGAGTCGGAGACGCGGTTGGCTTGCACCTGAATACTGCTCCAGTCGATATAATAAGCGGCAAGGTTTGCGCTCAGCTTGCCGTCAAGCCAGCTGCCTTTCAAGCCCAGTTCGTAGTTTGTCAATTTGTCAGAATCCGCACCATCAGGAATAATAATATCATTAGGATCCAAAGTACTCGCTAATCCTGCGAGGGAGTTGCGAATGGGTTGGCGGAAACCCGTTGAAACCGTTGCGTAGGTCGTGAGTTCCTGGTTCGGTTTATACGAAACACTGGCCTTGTAAGACAGCCCTGTATCTTCGGCGATTATGCCTTCCCCGGCTGCAATATCGGTGACTGTGAGTGGCCCGGGTATGCCATAGAGTGCATTTACGAAATAATTACTGGTAAAGCCACCATCTGCAAACCCTTGTGCATCAGTGCTGCCGTAACGAAGCCCGCCTGTCAGCCACATTTTATCATTGACGTGATAGGTTAACTCGCCAAATCCAGCCAGTTCGTGCGTAATGGAATGGTCTTTTCTGCGTTGATAGTATTCATCAGATAGGCCTGTAATGCCACGAGCCAGCAGGAATTCAGGTGAGGATCGATAATTAAAATCAACATCACGACGTTTGCGGAAATAAAATCCACCAACGATCCAGTCCAGTTTTTCATTTGTGGTTGATGCCAGCCGGAGCTCTTGAACAAAGATATCATCATACCCGATGGCATCTAGCGCAAAAGGAATCGCTTGGGAAAATGTGCCCGCAAGGTCAACAAAGAATACGCCGTCATAACTTGTCAGGGTTGTTGAGCTTGTAAGCCGAGCATTTTCAAAATCATAATTGATCGTTGCATTTAGCGTATCGAGATTACCAATAAAGAGATCAGGTCGATCAGAGTTTCGTACCAATGTGCCCAAGTCCGGATTGGTCAAGCCGGAATCTCTCGGTGAACTTTCTTCATGGGACGCCAGTAATTTGATAGATAGATTTTGAGTTGGTTCAATCAAAAGACTGGCCCGGCCTCCCCAAGCCTCAAGAGAGTTCGAGTTTTCAATACCTGTGCCGATATTGTCCACAAAGCCTTCTTCGTTTCTGTAGAATCCGACGACACGTAGAGCCGCTTTGTCTTCAACGATTGGTATATTGACCATGCCGTTATAGCGCTGTCTAAACGCATCGCCACCCGTTAAACCAAAATCAACAAGCGCGGAATAATCAAATTCACTCAGATCAGGCTTGTTAGTGATAATGCGCATCGCCCCCGCAAGCGATCCTGACCCGAATAATGTGCCCTGTGGACCGCGCAGAAATTCGATCCGTTCCACGTCAAACAGGTTTGGATCAAGAATTGTCGAGTTCCCGTTTGCAGAAATCGGCAGCTCGTCAATATAAATGGTAACCGTTGCCTGCAAACCGGCGCCATACCCATTCGTTGCGATACCACGTGCCGTAAAATTGTTAAAATTTGCCGTAGGTTTGTTGAGAATAACTCCGGGCGTTTCACGCGCAAGTTCTTCGTAACCAGTGATGCCCTTTTCGACCAGTTCTCTTGGTTGATAGGCGGTGATACTCAACGGGACATCTTGAATGCGTTGTTCACGACGGGTCGCCGTGACAATAATGTTATCCTCTGCCGCGACACTGTTTGTTTGTTCATCATTATTCGTTTGCGCCTGTGCTGTGGTGCAAAACCCTATTGCCAACATAGACGTGCTTACCCATAGGGCCTGCTTTAATATTGTTAAATTTTTCATGTGTATCCCCTTTTCCTGTTCCGTTTTTGTATCCGGTATGGGCCTATATCTACCAAAAAGAACGTAAGAGTCAATATTCATTATCATGAGAATGAATATTAATTATTGTGTTAATAAATGAAATGCCATAGAAAACAAAGCAACTGATAAACAAAACTTAGAGGAAAACATGGCGATACGGTTTGATGGACAAGTGGTAATCGTTACGGGTGGGGCCAATGGGTTAGGGCGAGAACACTGCCTTCAATTAGCAAGGCTTGGCGCAAAAGTTGTCGTTAACGACTATGGTGGCAATGTTGAGGGCACGGGGACTTCCGGGTTGCCTGCACAAAAGGTTGTTGACGAAATTATTGCGGCGGGTGGTGAAGCGATCGCCAATGGTGCAGATATTACGAACATGGAACAGGTCCTTTCCATGGTTGAGAATACCATGAAGGCGTGGGGGCGCGTTGATATTTTAATAAATAATGCGGGTATTTTACGTGATAAATCGTTTGCTAAAATGGCGTTGGAAGATTTTGAAAAAGTTGTAAATGTACATCTTTATGGGGCGCTAAATTGTACTAAGGCCGTTTGGGATATTATGCGTGCACAGACTTACGGGCGCATTTTAATGACCTCGTCTGCGAGCGGCCTGTTTGGTAATTTTGGACAATCTAACTATGGTGCTGCCAAGGCAGGTGTTGTTGGCCTTATGAATGTGTTGTCTATAGAAGGCGCAAAATATAATATTCAGGTGAACACATTAGCGCCAACGGCTGCAACGCGTATGCTTGACGGGCTACTGGCAGATGATGTGGCAAATCTTATGGGGCCGGAATTGGTTGCACCGGGTGCGTTATATCTGGTAAGCGAGAGTGCTCCATCCAAAACAATTCTTGGCGCGGGGGCAGGGTGTTTTTCTGTTATACGCATTTATGAAACGGCAGGACATTTTGTAAAAGGGGCGGCGCTTGGTGTAGATGATGTCGCGGATAACTGGGAGCTGATCAGTAATATAGAAGGGCAAACAGAGATGGAGTCTGCCTTCAAGCAAACAGATAAATTTGTGACTTTGGCCGCAAAAAAACTGGGTGTGCAATTGAATAACGGGACTTAGAAATTTAGGTTCATAAGGAGAAGTTTATGGGTGAGCGTCTCATACAAGGGTATAAGTTTGATTTATCAGGACGTACGGTTCTTATCACAGGGGCGTCGTCGGGTATTGGTAAACGATTTGCGAGAATAGTGTCGGAATGCGGCGCAAATGTTGTGCTGGCCGCACGGCGTGTTTCTTTGCTTGAGAGTTTGCAAAAGGATATAGAAAACGAGGGTGGACATGCCCTCGCTGTTGCGATGGATGTCACGGATGAGGCCTCTACAAAAGCGGCGTATGACGCGGCCGAGGCAAAGTTCGGGGTCGTAGACAGCATTGTTTCAAATGCAGGGATTAGTATTCCGGGCAGTGCCTTGCGAATGGATGTTGATGATTTCGACAAAACCGTTTCTGTAAATTTACGAGGGGTGTTTTTGACCGTACGCGAAGGTGTACGCCGCATGACAGCGTCCGGGCCTGTTGAAAATGGACGTGGGCGTGTTGTGATTGTGTCTTCTGTCACGGCTGAACATGCGCCGATCGGGGCGGCTGCTTATAGTTCGACGAAAGCTGCAAGCATGCAAATCGGGCGTGCATTTGCGAAAGACTGGGCAAGAAAAGGCGTCAATGTGAATGTTATTGCACCGGGATATATTTCAACCGAGATGACGGATGATCTTTGGAAAACCGAAACGGGCCAAAATATCTTGAATGCGTTTCCTCGCCGCCGTTTGATGGATATTAGTGCACTTGATGCAATGCTTTTGTATTTGTGTTCGGATGCCAGTGCGCCTGTCACCGGTTCCGTCTTCACGATAGATGATGGGCAGACGCTTTGAACAGGCTTTGAGACTTCAAACACTATAAAACAGATTATGATTATCTATAAACTGCATGACCAATTTATGATTAAGGCAGTGCGATTGTTTGTTTGATTTCAGGGGAGCTTGGGCCAATGAGCTTACGGGAACCCTATTTTCGGGTAGGGTGGAATTGATCATAGTGTTGGAAATACAAGAGAAAAATGGCGCCCCACACGGCGTCGAACAAATGGTAAATATATAATAAAAACAATGACTTAGGGTGTTTTTATTTTCATTTTATGGTACAGTTTATGGTACAATTTATGGCACAAAACCGGTGCCGATTTATACTCAATTTGTTTAACAAAAATAGGTATTTTTTCAACCAAATTTTGGTTTTTTTATGGGTATCCTCGTGACTTGTGATATATGAGATACTGTGGCTTTGTCGGAGTAGTTACATAAACTACTACACGATTTGTTACACCGAAGTAATCGGTGTCTAAAGCACTTAATAGGGATTGATACCTTGTGCGGCAATTGATACGAGGAGAAAATCCGCAACTTATATTCTGAGACCAAGGTGAATGATTGCAAGTGAATTCTATTTTTGATTCAGTGCTGGCGTTAGGTCTGTTTTGGAAAAATCATTCCCAATAAATAGTAATGGTAAATCTTTTTCTTTCGCTAACGCATAGGCAAAACAATCGCCAAAATTCAACGAAGCTGGGTGACGTCCTTTTCCCCATTTTACATAAGCGTGTTGAACTGCACGCGAACCCGCGCCGTCCAGCGCTTCGACTTGAATGCCAAGGGCTGTAAACAATTCACTTGCCTCTTGTGCTAAATTACGTGCAGCGCTCACAATGAGGAGTTCGGCATAGGTTCCAGCACAAATGCAAAGATCACAATCCGTCAAAATTGGGATAATGTTCTTTGCACTGTCTTCATCCAGTAAAACTGCCATGATCGCCGATGTGTCTACTACGATCATAAAGGCATACCCGTTTCGTCATATAGAAAATGATCGGCGGTTGCTGCTGATGCACCAGATGTCTTTTTAGCTTTCGAGGATGTTAGAATACCAACGAGGGCTTTCTTTTTTTCAGCAACGGAAATAAAACCTGTAAGTGGTTTGATTTCAGCGACTGGCTTTCCGTGTTTGGTCAGTAATATTTTTTCCCCCTTTAAGGCAGCATTTATAAGGGCGGATAATTTACCCTTTGCTTCGTTAATCGCGATTTCCATATAAACTCCTTTATGGGCATATTATAATGCCGGAGGCATGTAGTCAAGTAAAATGGACTATATGATGGTCCATTTAAATTAATTGAAGTTACTCCTGAAATTAGACACTAGTTGGCTCTAGGGCGTTCCTTCTGTTTCCATCAATGATACCCCTCAAAAGCATAAGGGTTGAGAAATTGGCGGTGCCAGAAATATCGGCGATCAACTTCGCTTAATTTTGCTTCATCGCAGACCATATCCCAGTTTTTTTCAATGACCGTCTTTTGATGTGTGATGATTTCCATCGCATTGTCCTCGGATATTTTGAAATGATGAGCCGCTTCAATACAGGTTTTTAGTTGGCTATAGCGATTATCTCCGACCAGTAGCATGGCTTGAGTTGCTTCGCCGCCAGAGCGACCCTGCGGACAAATGTCATAAGCAGGTGTGAGCGTCAGTGAACTGCCATCCCAAAATGCGGCATGGTTTCTGGCGTGATCATCCGTATTTCCACAGAGTATGTTGAAGACCATGCGAGCATATAACTCATGCAAGGTTTCTGTTGGTGTTATGAAACGGTGACGAATGATCTCGGCGAGTTTTTCGTAGCTTGCATATCGTGCCATCATTTCATCAAGCTCTAATATAGTTAGAGCCGATACTATGGCTTTACGTTGCCAGCCTTTTGTAGAGTGAGTTCGATCAAAACGCTCAATTAGCAATACATCTTTATGGGAAGCCTCTACCATTTTCACGGAAGCAACATTTAGACCTGCAAGATGAGCTAAACGCATGGCGACAAATTCAGCTTTGATAACACTATAGCTATCATTGCTGGCGGAGAATTTAGCGATGTATTTAGTGTCACCATCTTGAATAAGAGCTTTTGGCCGCGCACCACCAATTGAACTGCCGTGGAATATGGCTTGGTCGAGTTCAGGGGAGAGCGGCACGCCTTTTTCAACACGTTCGGCAGATTCCATGAGTTCCTCAAGCGTCGCGCCCTGGGATTGTCGCGGCACATATTCAGTGGCTGAGGACTGGAAATCTAATGCGCCAATCCTGTCAGAACCAGATTCTAAAAGGTATGTAAGTTCGTTTTCGTTAGCAGCGCCTTGAAGGCGATTAATAATCACACGCCTTCCCCATGCGTCTGGAGATGCATCACGGATACAATTGGGTACACTTAGGCCAGTTAGAGGTGAAAAAGTTCCAGGTTTTAGTGGTAGTTCGGGCTCATAAATTGAGATAGCATCTTTACGCCCAAGATAACTTTTACCGTAGGTGAAAACTAGGTTTTCACCATCTTGCTCTAATTTGCCAGCAACAACTGGCTCCACGGCACCCGGTAGCCATATCCAAACATATGCTTCTTTGTAATTTTTCCTAGAAGTCATCGTTAATTACCTTTTTCTTTTTATGTATGGTTTTGGGCAGAAGGGTTAGCTTGTCTTCAACTTGTCTTATGTGATGAGCAAGCCTGCTTGGTTCTGCACTAAATAATGGGATGCCTACAATATGGGCTACTTCAAAGACAATGCCGACGCCGCATGTCATATCGCCTTTTTCCACGCGCTGAATAACACTACGCGCAACACCAGCACGTTCCGCCAGTTCTTGCTGAGACATTTTTTTTGTTTTGCGTTCAGCGCGGATCGTTGCGCCTAGCAGATGCATGGCATCCGAGCTATAAGCAGAGTATGTGCGCTTTGCAGATTTTGACATCGTTTGATCCTTTAATCAATTTTCCTGTACTCAATGTGGCATAATAAACTTAATAAAACAAGTAATGACTGATATAGAGGTCGTATAGAAGTTAAATGAGTGCTGTAGAGGTAGTTTATTTTGTTTTTTAAAAGAGGGCTCCCCTAACAAGCTGTGCTTGCCAGAAAGTGAATTTCTGGAATGTTACAATTTTCGCGCTATATTCTTTGCTCCTATCAAAAGGTAAGGAATGCGCTATCTTTACGGGCAAGAAAATCTAAAGAGGAAATGATATGCGGAAAATCAGCTCAAAAAGACAAATCACGATTATCAAGAAAACCAAAGGTGCTTTGCACACGGCGTCGAACAAGTAGTAAATATGTAATAAAAACAAAAGGCTATAGTGTTTTTATTTTCATTTTATGGTACAGTTTATGGCACAATTTATGGCATAAAATTGGTGCGGATTTACGTTCAATTTATTTAACAAAACTAGGCATTTTTTCAACCAAATTTTGGATTTTTTATGGGTATTCCCGTAACTTGACCCGTAAGATCGCATGGTTTTGTTATAGTGGTTCATATAAGTAAGGTTTAGTATATATATAGTATTGTAATTAGAGTAATTATAAACTCATTTCTTGACACAGTTTAAATAAAGCCCTATATCAATATAATGAATATTGTAAATACAACAAAAATAAACCATCTTTTGAGATCACATCCGCGTGGCGTGGTCTTGTTGTCCTCGTGGCTCACTACGCAGGGCTATAGTCTTGCGCTCCAGCAAGTATATAGAAATGGACATTGGCTAGAGACTATAGGCCGAGGCGCTATGATCCGCACAGGGGATAAGGTTGACTATGAGGGTGCAATCTATGCCTTACAAGAGCAAGCGGGTCTAAGTGTGCATCCAGGCGGGCGAACGGCACTATCCTTACTTGGCAAAGCCCATTATCTTGAAATGGCACCGACGAAGGTTGTTTTGTTTGGTGCTGCGGGTGAAAAACTGCCTTCCTGGTTTAAAAGCCATGAGTGGGGGGTAAAGCTTGACTACCACAAAACGGCTTTTTTGCCTCCAGAAGTAGGAATGAAAGATGTCTCTTTGGGAGGGTATTCAATAAAGGTTTCGGGTGCGGCGCGGGCGCTCATGGAATGTTTATACCTCGTACCAAAAAAACAAGACCTTTTGGAATGCTATGAACTTATGGAAGGTCTAAATAATTTAAGACCCGAGCATGTGCAAAAATTACTTGAGCAATGTAAATCAGTGAAGGTGAAAAGATTGTTCTTATATCTCGCAGGTAAATCAGGACACGCTTGGTTTAGCCATTTGAATTTGAAGGCGGTTGATTTAGGGAGCGGAAAACGCAGTATTGTAAAAAACGGTGTTTACGATTCTACATACAGAATAACGATACCAAAGGAACTTGCTAATAAAGGGCAAGAAATATGAAGCACGGCATATATACAGCGCAAGTTAAACTCTTGGTTCAAGCGCTTCCAGAAGTTGCCAAGGAAACCTGTTTTGCGCTTCACGGTGGAACTGCGATTAATTTGTTCGTTCGCGAATTGCCACGCCTATCTGTAGATATTGATCTGACCTATGTTCCGATTGAGCCAAGGGAAAACTCTTTGCGACATATCAATGAAGCTTTAGCGCGGATAAAAATGAGCATTGAAACTGTTTTACCAAATGTGCGTGTTATTCACCGCCCCAAAATTTGCAAACTGCAAGTATCGTCACAAGGCGCACAGATAAAGGTGGAAGTTAATCAGGTAGGGCGCGGTACACTCGAAATTCCAAAAATAATGCCTCTTTGCCAAGCGGCGCAAGACGAGTTTGATGCATTTTGTGAAATTCAACTTGTTTCCATTGGGCAACTTTACGGCGGCAAAATTTGCGCGGCCTTGGATCGTCAACATCCAAGAGATTTATTTGACGTGAAGTATCTTTTGGAAAATGAAGGGTTTTCCGAAGAGGTCAAAACTGGTTTTCTCTTATGCCTTTTAAGTGGGGATAGGCCGCTACATGAAATGCTTAATCCGAATTTTCAAGACCAACGCATGACGATGACCAATCATTTTGAAGGCATGAGTGCTGAGGTATTTACATACGCTGATTTCGAGCAAACCAGAGAACAGCTTATAGATGAAATTTGGACGGGGCTGTCAGATGTAGATAAAACTTTCTTGCTGAGTGTTAATAACCTCTCTCCTGATTGGAGTGTGTATAATTTTGAGAATTTCCCGGCTGTGCAGTGGAAATTGCTAAACCTGCAAAAGCTAAAGGACAATAATCCAGATAAACATCAAAAACAGTATGAGGCATTGAGGATATTATTTGAAGGATGATATGCTGCAATTTATTGATTGAGTACAGTTCATCAGTCATATCTGATGATAAATGGCTATGCCCCCAATTATACCCCCAAACATTGTAAAATGCACTTATGTCTTGGCTTTGATCTTGCCGTTTGTACTTTGTGCGTTCTTGTGGTTTGGACACGGCTTATTATGCCGAATGGTACGTCCATGATTATAGACAATCTTCCCGGCGTGGATATGTCAGGCGGGGCAGGGCTTCATGATAAAGTCAATTATCATTACGGTAAAATGCTCAAAGCCGCCCTTATCTCTACGATCTTAGGTGTGGGGACCGAGTTAGGGCGTAACGACGATGATAGTGAATTGCTCAATGCGGTCCGCGATAGCAGTCAAAATTCGTTCAACCATGCAGGTCAGCAGATTATCGAGCGTAATTTAGGTGTGCAGCCAACCATCACGGTCAGGCCTGGGACACGCTTGCGCGTAATCGTCAATAAAGACCTCATTTTACAGCCCTATCAATACTAAGAAGGAGAACGACTATGGCAAAAAACCAAACACTAAAAATTGGGAAACTACCGGATAAAACACCAGTTAAACTCGGGATTACCGTAACGCCCGATTTAAAGCGTAACTTGGAACGATACACCCAAGTTTACGAAGCAGCTTACGGCGAGAGTGCCAGCGTTGCGGAACTCGTACCGTCAATGCTCAGTGCATTTTTGGCGAGTGATGCCGGCTTTAAAAAGGCGCTGAAAGTACCAACACTTTAATCAATAGAATTTTTCGTCCACAAACAACGGAGGCTAATGAAAATTATGGCTACTATAGGACAATTTAAGCCCGTGAATAACGGTTACGAAGGCACAATCTCGACAATGACAATTGCAAGGAAAGTACGATTTGTTGCTAACGACAATAAGAAAGGCGATAGCTCGCCCGATTATTTTATCAAGACGGGACAATGTGATCTTGGTGTTGCATGGCACGCGGAATCAGAAGGTGAAACGCCCCGCAAATATATCAAAGTGTTGCTGGATGATCCAAGCTTTGCCACTCCCGTCAACGCAGCATTGTTTGAGCATGATGGTAATGCTGATCTTGTTTGGTCACGTCCTAAGCGCGAGCAAAGAAACTAATCCGATACTATGGGTGTAAAATACAAAGCAAAAGTTAGTGAAAATGACCTATGCAAAGGGCTGGAGATCGTTGCCGGTCTTATAGAGAAATACGGTGATGATTTCTGGCCTATATTTGATCGTGTTGAACAGGAATTAGATATACATCGTACTCGTTCGCACCGTCTTAAAAAACACCTAAAACGATTTAATCAATACAAAAAAGACCAAATAAATATTAGATAAAATACAAACTTATTTGTATGGATGGGTGATTTTTAAGAGCTGATCTCGCCTATACTCTAGGGAACCACCATCACCATAAGCGGGTCGTGGATTGTGATGCCCCATAAGTGTACAGCGTAACCCATAATCAATATTAGCTTCCAACATACGTTTTTCAAACGCATGCCTGAAAGAATAAATTCTATGGTTTTCAGTTGGAAGTAAGTTCCTCGTCCTAAAAACTTTCATTAAGAATGCTGAAAGGGAGTCGCTTCTGTTCCTATATCTCTCAAACCCTTTAGGACGTTGTTTAAATGCATACAGGGATATGCCTAGTAAGGGAATATCACGTTCTGATGAAGGGGTTTTTAAAGCTCTGCTATCACCAGGGCGAATTTGTATATGCGGTATGTCATGGTTCAACACAATATGTTTAGATGTTAAACCCACGATTTCACTTGGTCTACATCCTGTTTCTATCATTGCGTATACAACCAGTTTGGCGTCGTCATTTATGCCTTCAAATGTATCTGGTGCCATAATTACAGTTTGAACAAATTTATCGTCAAAGGCGAGAATTTCTTTGTATTTAGGTTTTGCAAACCGCAATTTACGAAAGGGATTGTCACGACTTTCATCGCCTTCAAACTCCCAAAACCGCCTATACAAGTTCTGTAAATTACCAATGTCTCGGTTGGCACTATTGGGATTTAAAGCTTTACTGCCGTCCTTTGGTACAACTCTTGAAGTCCACCAATTGAAAAATTTTCTCGCATGGGTGCGGTCAATTTCGTCCATTCGCAGATCACCACACAATTTAATGAAGTTTTGTACGGCTCTATTTTTGACTTTCCACCAGCTCTTTTTTTGTGCGGGGGACTTTCCAATGAGGTCGGCCACTGTAATTTCATTGCAATAAATATCAAAGGCGGCAGATATTTTAACCGCGCTCGGCTTGGCAGTACCGAGTAGGGCAACGGCTTCTTGTTTCTCCTCTTTCGGGTGTTTTGTGACTTCCGTAAGCCGGGCAAGAATATCGCTAATGTCACCTGTCTCAGCAAGTTCTTTAACAGATGTGTACATATACCCTCGACCCATTGCACGCTTTTTGGCCGCTTTATATCTGGAAATAGTTAGGTCGATTTCAGATTTTTCAGCAACGTCAAGAGAAGCCCAGTAAAGGTCATCAGCTTCGGCAAGTGCATCTCGACGAGATCTAGCGACTTCCAGGGAGGTGGTTTTTAAAGAAGTGCGTATTTCCCCACGTTTATCAATTTGACCGTAGGCACGTGGTACAAGACGGCGGTAATGCCATCGATTACCCCGTTTCTTTAAATACTGATTTATGTGCCTAATTTCTGCCATGTATGGTACAGTTTATGGCACAATTTATGGCGCAAAACAAGCGGTATTTGCAAAAATGGGCACCCAATAAATTAAAAAACCTATATAAAACAAATGGTTAAATAGCAATGAATGGATCGGAAATGGTGCCCCCACACGGACTCGAACCGCGGACCCCCTGATTACAAAATAGAATTTGGCCGTTTTCTCAGGTTTTCCTAAGTGTGCTCAAGTGGCAATAAGTCAATAATATCAATGAGTTGAATGTTATCACGTTTCCTCAAGTGGGTTGTGGTTTTTGTTGGGTGTGCTTACTATGTGCTTACTAGAAACAGTAAGAACTTAGGTGATGGAATGACACAGAGATTGTCAAAGAAGGTAGTCGACGCAAGCGAACCCTGTGAAAAAGACACGTATATCTGGGATAGCGCACTCAAAGGATTCGGTCTCAAGATAACCCCAAAAGGGCGTAAAGTCTACATTGTTCAATATAGAGTGGGTGGCCGTGGAGGTCGAACGCGACGGGTTACTATTGGTACCCATGGAACCCTAACTCCTGAGCAAGCCCGTACCTTAGCTAAAAATGCATTGGGCCAAGTTTCATCAGGTATAGATCCTGCTCAAGAGAAAGACAAAATACGTAGTGGGCGAACTATGAACGCTCTTTTAGACAAATTTGATTCAGAACATATTCTAGTAAAGCTAAAGCCAAAATCACAAGAAGACTATCAGCGTAATATTAGGGTTTATATTAAACCGAAGCTCGGGAATATATTGGTACACTTAGTTTCGAGGCAAGACATAGCTCGATTACATCATTCGTTGCGCGAAACGCCTTACGTTGCCAATCGTACCGTGTCTGTACTTTCCAAATTTTTCAACTGGTGTGAAAAGTTTGGATATCGTGACGATGGTAAAAACCCATGCCGTCACATTGACAAATTTAAGGAAAAAAAGAGACAGCGTTTCTTGTCTGGAGCAGAGCAGATACGGTTAGACCAATCCCTAGATAAAGCGATGAGAGAAAAACTAGTTTCAGATAATGCAGTGTATGCCATTCGTTTGTTAAGCTTAACCGGTGCGAGGTTAGGTGAAATTTTGACCCTCAAGTGGAGCTACATTAATTTTGAACGAAACACACTTGAGCTGCCGGACTCAAAGACAGGTGCTAAAACTATTTACTTGAATGAGCCAGCAAAGGATATTCTCTCGCAGATAGTCAGACATGTTGAAAATCCATATGTTATTTGTGGGTCAAAATCGGGTGGGCATATTGTCAATCTACAAAAATCATGGCGACGTGTGCGAGCTTTAGCTGATCTAGAAGATGTTCGATTGCATGATCTTCGCCATACTTTTGCAAGCGTTGCCGTATCAAGCGGAATGTCTCTCCCCATGATTGGTGCCTTGCTAGGACATTCACAACCACGCACGACTGCAAGGTACGCTCACTTAGCGGCTGACCCGCTTAGGGCCGCTGCAGAACTGATAGGGCAAAAAATATCTCAAGCTGAGAATATTCGGATTTGATTGAATCGGGACTTACCATGCTTCGGGGGCATTGCGGACGTTAGCCCGACCGCCGCTCAGGGGGCTAAGTAGACATTAGAAAACAGAAGTAATTTGGAAAAGCCGTAACTGTTATGAACCCCAGTTGCGATTATTTTTCAAAAATATCATAGCATCAAACGCTGCCAATTTCGCCATATCCTGCTCTGCATATTCGCGGTTTGATTCTTTGCTGATTTCAAGATTGAGTTCTGTAATTCGCACTTTCCAACGCCAAGACCAATAGCATAACATCCAGCTTCCAATAGATGAGCTAAACCAGCACTATAGAAACCGACCATCATTCGGATAATCGATCCCAGATGGCTGCGTCTTAACCGGCCATGTATGAAATGCATCATCAAATAATGAGTCAATCCACAAAGCCCAAAGAGAATTAAAGAAATTAGAACACTTAAAACCATATTGTCATTTATCTAGCACAAATCATTCGGTTTTACTCTTCTTCGTTATCGCATCTGCGTTTGTACGAAACAGCAATCCTCTTCTCGGTTGCAAAAGACAGAAAGTGATAACAGGCAGGACAAGCCATTGCAGGAGCGGTGTCAGCCCGGTTTCAAAAGGCGGAACCACCGGCATGATATCGCGATAGGCCCATGACCCGCGAACCGAAATATTCAGCCATTCACTAAACACTGTGTAGGAAACACCGAGCGCTATTGCGACTCCGGCTACACTCCAGTAATGCGTCTGAGGCCACCCCCTACCGAAAACAGCTATGGCAAGCAGGAGCGACACTATCGCAATTAACACATCACCTGCCGTACAATGAGAGACCGCATAGGCTTTGACGATCAAGTTGTCTTCGAGCCAAATTGTATAGAGCGGCAAATGAGCGATTTCCCAGACAAAATTGCCTACCGCCATGATCGCGAGATAGGTAGCGACAAATTTAAGTGTCTGGCGTGAAACAGGCTTCATCTATCAGGCTCCGTCTGATGAAGGCTTCCATGTCCAGTAGATGATGCAGAATTAATTTCGGTTGCTTGTCCAAGTTGGTCGCAATCATGCTCGACTTGCAGTGGCGAGAAATAAATTCCGAATTCGCCGGTCAGGATTTTATTGCCTTTGAGCAGCACGGCATCAGTATCAATACCCTCGTCTATTTGAACATGCGCTGAAAAAATATTCTTACCGGAGGTCAATGCCGCACTGATTTTAAGAGCGCGCTCATTATCCTTGAACATGGCCATCATGTCATGCTCCACGTGCCCGCCCGATTGTTCGGGGGGCTTGCCACCGCTATGTTGCTCATGCGCCATGAAATACTCCTTCCAATAGATAAGCCCGCTACTGTGCTTCCACCATAATTTTTCTATGATCGGCCAAATTACATCCCTTAATGTGAAGCGTGCTCAGAGCTATCCGGGTGCTCGCGGTAACGGCGCAGAAACAATGCTTCAAATCCAAAAATAATTGCAATACCGCCGAGCGAAATTCCTATAATGAGCGGGTCTGTCGCGCCCTTGATAAAGAGAAAGGCTATTAGAACGATGGCATCAAATATTATTGCGCAAGATAGAATAACGGGATTGGCACCAACATCCTTCCTCAAGTGACGCAAAACGCCCCAATGAATAACAATGTCCATGACGAGGTAAA
Source organism: Alphaproteobacteria bacterium (assembly GCA_002401695.1). GTDB lineage: Bacteria > Pseudomonadota > Alphaproteobacteria > Micavibrionales > Micavibrionaceae > UBA1672. The sequence goes on along the minus strand of NVTV01000022.1, from coordinate 41,906 downwards.
AAATTGCCCCGAGGGATGCGATGCGTGACAAGTCAAAAAATGCCGCAAGCAAGCCCGCTGCCACAACAGTGTAGACTAAGGTATGTGTTTGAATACCGCCCGGCATGCCGAAGTGGCGATGCGGTATCAGATTCATGTCTGTCAGCATAGCCAGCATACGTGATACGGCGAATACACTTGCGAGCAGACCGGATGAGGTCGCAACAATAGCAATCGCGACTGTAAACCAAACCCCAAGCTCACCTAGCGCCGGACGAGCGGCTTCAGCGAGCGCATAATCCTTCGACTTGACGATTGCCTCAATGCTAAGCGATGAGCCAACCGCAAATGCGACGAACAGATACACCACCGCACAGATGGCCAGCGAAATGATAATAGCACGCCCGACATTGCGTTTTGGGTTTTCGACTTCGCCGCCGCTATTCGTAATCGTGGTAAAGCCCTTATAGGCCAAAATCGCAAGAGCCACAGCGGCGAGAAAGCCACCGGGCGATGCTTGTTCTCCAAGACCTCCTTGGGCCGGTTGAAAGGTGAAACCTGTGGCTGACAATGCGACAAGCGCGAAGATAAGTATCCCGCCTACTTTGAGAACAGCCGTCACCTTTGAGACGGATCCAATAACTTTGTTACCCGCAAGATTAATCAGAAATGCTGCTATGATCAGACCAATGGCTAGAATGGGCACAAGCACGCTGTCATCCGGGAGGTCAAAGAGTTGCAATGTGTAATTGCCAAACGTACGCGCCACGAGACTTTCATTGATGATCATTGAAAAAGCCATCATCAAGGCGGCTGCACCAGTAATGGTTGCAGGCCCATAGGATTTTTTGAGGATCATGGCGATACCGCCAGCAGACGGATACTTATTCGAGACCTTGATATAAGTGTAGGCACTAAACCCGCTAATGATAGCCGCCACGACAAACGCGAGCGGAAAGAGTGCACCTGCATATTCTGCGACTTGTCCGGTTAAGGCAAAGATACCAGCGCCAATCATAACGCCCGTACCCATGGCAACTGTACCTAGAAGGCTGAGACTGCCCTTTTTGTATTCTTCTTCCATCAATTTGTTCCCCCATTTAGCTCCGGGAAACGCCCGGACGATTTTTGAGTATCTCGCATAACGTTATTATTCCTAATTTGTTCAAGGCGTTTCTTTGCATGTGCTTCTTCACTCTTGATGCCGCGATATAGTGAGATCACGCCAGTCAGGGTCGCGATGCGGTCATGTTCCACGACACGGTCAAATCCCACTGCGGTCATCAATTTGGGAATAATGCCGTCAGCATTGGACTGGGTATCGCTAACACCATCCAAAACCTGAACGGTTGCCCGAAACAGACCTTTCATCAGTCTGGTTTTTTGTTGCCCGTAATCAGCGATATGTACCGTGCCGCAAGGCTTTAAAACGGCGAACATGGTTTCCAGTATTCGTTGCTTTTCTTCGAGCGGAACCTGATGCAATACGAGAGAACTGACGATTTTTGTGGGATGTTCGCCCAATATGGCTGCATCGACAGTTAGATGGCCTTTGGTAAATGATGCACTGGATTCCGCCCTCGTGGCTTTACGCCGCGCACGGGTAATTGCGTCTGCGTCAGGATCAATACCGAGATAGGTGCTTGATGGCGAGCTGCGATGTATGGCAAGGGCCAAACTGTCTGTTCCAGAACCAACGTCAAGAATGCGGTCATCAACTTTAGGCGCTAATGCTTGTACCAATCGACGACGCCACACGTTTTCGCGTGTCAGCAAAGCAATTGCGGCGTCATAAAGCGGCGTTAAGGCCGCATAACCCAAAGGCGGCGCATGTATTTGCGCTTGGCTGGGCTGTGCGGTCGGATCGCTCATGCTACGCCACCTTTTGACGGCTTCAGGCTCGACCATTTTGGAATGAAGGCCGGCACGCGCGCCGCATAATCATCCCATGCCACACCAAATCGTTTCCTTGATTCCGTCTCTTCCGTTTTAGCAAGGCGCCAATACATTATGACCAAGATTGGAAACATGATGACCGTAATGATCGTCGGCCATTGCAACAGAAAGCCAAACATGATGGCGACAAAACCAATATATTGAGGGTGGCGAACCTTGGCATAGAGTCCTGTCACGGCCAGTTTACCTGCACGTTGCGCTGAGTATAATACTCTCCAAGCTGACGACAGCAAAAGGAAACCCATGCCAATCATGATGACGCTTGCGATATGCAGCACATCAAAATGGGCATTCCCTCCAAATCCAAATATCGTGTGCAGTAAATGACCATTTTCATGGGCAAGAAAATCAACACCCGGAAAACGGCTTGTGAGCCATCCGGAAAACAGGAAAATCGTAAGCGGGAAGCCGTACATCTCGACAAAGAGCGCCACAATAAACGCGGAGAATGCTCCAAAGGACCGCCAATCTCTTTTCGTGTCGGGTTTGAAAAAACTGAACGCGAAAATGATGAAAATCGCAGAATTAAAAATCACCAGAAGCCATAAGCCATAGTCTGAGCCACCATCATGCATGATTATTCTCCCTCATGATCGTTATTGGTGTCGTGTGTATGCCCGCTATGACTGCCGTGACCATGACCGCCATGATGAAACATATGCATCAAAGGACAGGCCAGGATAATCAGCCAAGGCAGATACGGCACGACATGTGCGGTATGTTCCGTCAGTAGGAAATAAGCGCCGGCAGCAAAAAAGAACAAAGCTGCTAATCCGTTTGGAGTCTTCCACCATGCGGGCCGTTTTTCAGGTTGGTGATAGTCGGGATGATCGTTTGACATAGCGAATTCCTTTACAGTTTAACGCGGCGCAAGCGTAGTGCATTCCCGATTACTGATATTGAGGACAAGCTCATGGCGGCTGCGGCGATCATGGGGGAGAGGAGGATACCCATAGCTGGGTAGAGCACACCTGCCGCTATCGGCACACCTACTGCATTATAGATGAAAGCAAAAAACAGGTTTTGGCGGATATTGTTCATTGTGGCTTTGGAGAGCCTGTGCGCACGGATTATACCGCGCAGGTCGCCTCGAAGCAGGGTGAAGCCTGCGCTCTCAACAGCTACATCTGCGCCAGTACCCATGGCGATACCAACATTAGCCTGCGCCAATGCGGGTGCATCATTAACCCCATCTCCTGCCATAGCAACAATAGCGCCGCTTGCTTGTAATTCTTTGACCAAGGCGGCTTTATGTTCTGGCAGCATATCGGCGCGCACCTCATCTATGCCTAGTTTATCTGCAACGGCTTTGGCGGTGGTGGCGTTGTCGCCCGTCGCCATGATGATTTTCAGGCCTGCTTTATGTAGATCATTGATAGCTTCTTGTGTTGTTTCTTTGATTGGGTCGGAAACAGCAATCAGGCCTGCGAGTTTATTATCAATTGCGGCGAACATGGCGGTCTTACCTTCTGCTCGCCATGTATTGGCACGTGCCTGTAGCGGAGTTGGGTCAAGCCCAAGAGTTTTCATCATCCGTGCATTGCCCAGTGCGACGGCCTTACCCGCGACTATGCCCCCAGCGCCCTTGCCGGTAACTGCTTTAAAGTCTTTAGCGTTAGTGAGTTTAATGCCGCGCTCTTGAGCACCGCGTACAATTGCTTCTGCGAGCGGATGTTCACTACTGCGTTCAAGTGATGCCGTTAATTTTAGAAACTGTTTCTCATCCAGACCATCTATTGTATAAACATCTGTCAACGCAGGTTTACCCATAGTCAGGGTTCCCGTTTTATCGACTATTAGCGTATCGACTTTAGCAAAATTCTCCAGGCTTTCGGCGTTTTTGACCAGCACGCCCGCCATTGCACCTTTGCCCGTCGCTACCATTATCGACATTGGCGTGGCGAGACCCAGTGCACAAGGACAGGCAATAATGAGGACGGAGACTGCGGCAATCAGCGCATAGGCCAATGCTGGGCTTGGACCCCAGATTGCCCAGGCGGTAAAGGCTAAGATTGCGGCCAAGATGACCAAAGGGACAAAATAGGACGCGACTTTATCGACCATTTTTTGGATGGGCGCGCGCGAGCGTTGCGCCTCGGCAACCATATTGACAATTTGCGATAGGGTCGTATCGCCGCCCACACGTTCGGCCTTGAGGATGAAACTACCCGTGCCGTTTATCGTGCCGCCCGTAACATCATCATCTTTTTCTTTTTGGACGGGGTATGGTTCGCCTGTCAGCATGGACTCGTCAATAGACGAGCTCCCTTCGAAGAGCGTGCCGTCAACCGGGACTTTATCGCCGGGGCGTACCCGTAAATGATCACCGACCTGTACGTCTTCAAGTGGAATTTCTTCCTCGCTGCCATCTGCCCGCACGATGCGCGCCATTTTGGGCGCGAGGTCAAGCAAAGCGCGTATGGCGCCGCCCGTGCGCTCACGGGCGCGAAGTTCAAGCACTTGGCCTAATAACACCAAAACGACTATAACCGCAGCCGCTTCAAAATAAACTGCAACTGTGCCGTCTACTTCGCGAAACCCTGCCGGGAAAATACCCGGGAGAACCGTAGCGACAACAGAGTAAGCCCAAGCCGCGCCCGTACCAAGCGCGATCAGGGTGAACATGTTGAGATTACGGCTCTTAAGCGAGGCCCAACCCCGCGTAAAGAACGGCCAGCCGCTCCATAGCACCACTGGTGTTGCCAATATAAGCTCTAGCCATACCGAAATATGCCTTGGGATAATCTTCTCTATGGGAAGACCGATAAACGGCCCCATTGCCAAAATAAGAACGGGAATAACCAGGACAAGCCCGACCCAAAACCGCTTGCTGAAATCATCAAGTTCGGTCGTGTCTGCTTCGCCGTGGATAATGCCGGCGGGTTCTAGCCCCATACCGCAAATGGGACAGGCGGACGCTTTCACATCGCGCACTTCGGGGTGCATCGGGCAGGTATAAACCATGCCGTCAAAATCGGCTGGAACAAGGTCGTATTTACCAGCGGGTGCTTTTTCCGCATCCGAGTCTGTGGCGCAACAGTCGTGCCCACCATGTTCTTTTTCATCTTTATTTTCAGATTCTAAAGTCAAAAACATACCGCATATAGGGCAATTGCTTTTCTCTACATCGCGCACTTCGGGGTGCATGGGGCAAGCATAAATATCGCCGTCAAATCCGTCTGGAACTTTGTCAAATTCTTTTGTGTTTGTCTTGCTCTTGCCGTCATGTTTATGATCTTTCATGGGAAGACCTTTCTCTATCTATTTTCTTATTGTCTAAATTATCAAATCGGCATAACCCCAGATTACTGTGCCAATAACTGCAGTAAATTGGCCGAAAAGCTCAAGTTTTTGGTGATATGGTGAGGGATGTATCTGTGTAAAATCGACATCATTGCCCGCTATTTGCTTGTTGAGTTGTTGGTTGTGATAGGCATTGCGCGAAGCCAATAATTGGTAGCTGATTATGATGGCTACAAGCACTAACATAGAGCCTGACCTTGAGAAAAACCCTCCCATGGAAACAAAATCGAAAGCTAACGATAGAATTGAAAAAAGCCATGCGCTTAATAAAGCCGCAGTTTGTAGTTTAATTTTTTTGCTTTCCAAAACCACTCTCCAATACTATTAACTGACAATGTTTAAATCATCCGCACCCATATCGTGATGCTCTGTTTCAAGCTGAAGTGTAGAAAAATAAAATTCGAATTGGGTTTTTAGTAAACTTTCGGCTGTTCTTAAAATGGTCTCGGATTGTTGCATATCATCAATTTGAATATGAGCGGAGAAAATATTTTGGTTCGAAGTCAGAGTCCATGCGTGGAGGTGCATGACGCTTTTTACGCCCTTTATATTGAGCAAAGCGGATTTCACCTTTTCGACATCGACATCTTTGGGAACGGTTTCCATGAAAATATCCAGCGCGTCTTTGATAATTTTATAAGACGCCCAGAACAATACCAGCCCGAAAACCATGCCGAGAATTGCATCAATCGGTGTATATCCAGTGAACTTGATGACCAGTGCAGCGACGATAATCAACAGACTGCCGACAAAGGTTTGCATGATGTGCCAATAAGCACCTTTCATATTCATATTGGTTTTCTGGCTTTTATAAATCAGCCGAAAGGAAATAGTTTCGGTGACAAGTCCGCCGAACGCGGCCAAGAACATAATCCCGGTCGGAAGCTCTAATTCTTTGCCAAGGCGCATATAGCCCATATAGAGCACATAAATTGCCATCAGCAGTAAGAACACGCCATTAAGCAGCGCACCCATAATCTCGGCGCGCTTAAATCCGTATGTTGCGGCAATCGTGGCGGCTTTCCCGGAAATTCTATTCGCAATAAAGGCAATAAGAATACCGCCGACTGCCGAAAATGTATGGAAGGCATCGGATATGACTGCAATGGACTGTGAATAGAAACCAAGGCCCAATTCCACCAAAAAATAAATACCCGTGAGCCAGCCAGTGATTTTTAAAATGCGCGCATCCGCATTTATACCGTGAAAACTACCCGTACCAGATTGATGTTGGTTATGATCCATGACGGGATTCATGCCAAGACCATATTAGAGCGCATGGCTAGTTCAAATCCACCTTGCCCCATATATCTCATAGAGAAATACAAGGTACACAACATAGTGAGTGTGCTGCCTATAATCAGTATCCACCCCGCAAGTTTTTGATATTTATTATCCTTGGTCTCAGCTTTCCCGAAGATTATTAGACCCCAAGCAATCAGTGCAAGTTCCAGTAAAAAAGCAATTTCCGCTACAAACATAAGCATGATCTCTCTCCTTGTCATACCAGCCTTGTTACTGAGTGATACGCAACTGGAAAGGACATCCCTCAATTCGACAGAATTTTTAATAGATCATATTTTTCTGAGGGGAACATAATATCCTTACGTACAATGTATGAACAGGGGTCGTTACAATTAAAATGGTGACCGTTTGTCTCTAAAATGAACCGTACTATGAATGCGAAGAGAGGTTGAGAAATGAAAAACTTACTATTAGGTAGTTCAATGATGTTTATTGCCACGCTGGGTGCTACACCGAGTATGGCACAGATAGGCGAGGGGCTAGTAAGCGAAGGTCAGATAAGCGAAAATCTGGCAAGTCAGCAATTATTAGCCCGCATTATAAGTCTTGAAGAAGAGCTCGCGTCGTTGCGCACTGCCGTTCAGCAATCTACACAAAATGCAGCCATCGCTCGAGAAAAGGCGGATATTGCTGTAGCTACAGTGACTAAAGTAGAGACTAAAATTGTAAAGGTTGAGAAAAAGGCAAAGTCGGCTACATATTCGGGATCAGAATCAGATGCAAAATGGCATTTAGCAGGGTATGCGGATGTTGGCTTTGTTGGTAGCAATAATGCCTCAGGTAATGACAGTTTCGTCACTGGAAAATTCAACCCCGGTTTCCATTTCCAGTACAAAGATTTACTGATGTTTGAAAGTGAACTAGAGTTTGTCACCAATAGTGATGGTGAGACCACTACCGAATTAGAATATTCCCAAATCAATTTGTTCTTGAACGATTATGCGACATTGGTGGTGGGCAAATTTTTAAGCCCCATAGGCCAATTTCAGGAGCGGCTACATCCTAGTTGGATCAACAAAATTCAAGGAGCTCCAGCCGGGTTTGGCCATGACGGTCTGCAACCCACAAGCGATACAGGTATTCAGTTGCGTGGTTCACTTCCTGTAGGTGAAACTAGATTGGCTTATACCTTGATGATGGGAAATGGGCCGCGGTTGACATCTGAAAGTGCTGTGGATACTGAGGGCACAGGACGGGATGATAACAGCAACAAATCTTTTGGCGGTCGGCTCGGGTATTTCCCAACACCGAATATCGAGATTGGTGGATCGTTCCTGACTGCGAAAGTCAACAGCTATATGGATCCGGCAGCTGGCTTGCCGTTTGTTCCAACTGGGCCAACGGATTCTCGGTATAAATTATGGGGTGTTGATGGTGCCTACACCAAGGGGGCAATCGCTGCGAGATTTGAATATCTAAATTCCACACGGGCTTCTCTGTTTACAGTAACAGATGATGAGCCACTCGGCGAGATTGTTCCCACTTTGGATATGGAAGCTTGGTACGGACAAATTTCCTACCGCCTGTCAAATGTTGGTGGGTCTGATTTCATCAAACGCCTTGAGCCTGTTATTCGTTACGGACAATTTCGCATAAATGGCCAAGATGAGCTGGCAGAAGAGAATGCCCAAAATCGCTTTAATATCGGTTTGAATTATTGGCTGTCTCCAACGATAGTTACTAAGGCTGGGCTGGAATGGCGAAACTCTATCGTTGCGGGTGTTGACAGTGAAACCCGCTATCAATTTCAAGTGAGTTACGGATTTTAGAAAGAAAGGATCAGTCCAATGACCAAGAGAAAAATACAAATGCTATGGCTCGGGGGCTTTGCAACGATTACCACATTATTCTTAACATCCATGGTGAGTGTAAGCGCCGCCCCGGCAAAAAAAGCAGCGGCAAAAAAAACTGATACCATGCAGATTGTACGTGGTGCCAAGGCTTGGAAAAACAATTGTAGTAGATGCCATAATCTGCGCTCACCCAAAGAGCTGACCGATGCCGAATGGGATACGTCTGTAGCTCATATGCGGGTGCGGGCCAATTTGGCAAAAGCCGATGCAGAAGATATAGTAGCATTCCTAAAGGCCAGCAATTAAGCCATTAAAATCGTCAGCAACTCTTATTGAAAGTGAGAAAGTTATGAAACTAAGCGCTAAAAGAACAATTGGAATAGCCATGGTGCTATGTCTGCTACCTATCGTGACCATCGTTGCGTTGGCGAAAGATGCGGATGTATCAAAGGGCAAAGAAGTTTATGAAGGTACATGCATAGCTTGCCACGGTGAAAACGGTAAAGGTGAAATCCCGGGCACCCCAAACTTTACCAAAAAAGATGGTGTGCTCATGAAAACCGACGAAGAGTTAATTGCACATATAACGGATGGTTACGAAAGCCCGAGTTCCGACATGCCAATGCCCGCTAAAGGAGGCAATGAAGATCTTACTGATGATGATATAGAGGCCGTTCTGTCGTATATGCGATTAGAGTTCGGAACTCCCAAAAAGTAAGGACCTGAGGCTGTTATGCTTGTGTTGAGTGACGTATAATGGCAAATTTAGCTTTGAGCTTCAGCGCTGGTTTTTCTATCACGTACCAGGATAGGCCTGCAAGCAAGATGAAAATTGGCGTTGATGTAGCCATAAGCGCGAAGGGGCCGAAATCGGGAAATAGCCACATGACGACCTGCATAACCGGGTAATGCCATATATACAGACCGTAAGAATAATCAGGGATACGGGTTAGAGCAGGTACAGATTTTTGCGGTAAGCCGAATTTCATCAACAATGCTGCGAGCGCTAAATTTGCGGATAGTTCACCAACTATGGTGGAACCTAAAAGTGCAAAGGTGGCAAAAAGAATGCCCATCCACCACCAGCGCGGATTTCGAAGAATTGGTGCGTGCCACAATACCATTCCCATTAAAAATACGGAGGATAATCTGAGGAGCGGCAATATAGAGGCGGGCAATGTATTCACGTCTATGAGAAAGGGCAGGAGCATATAAAGGGTCTGGACAGCTAAGAAAGCAAATACCGTCCGCCATAACTTGGTCACAGCTCCGACCATAAAGGCTAATCCTGCCATGATATAGGCGACCATTTCAAACCGGATAGTCCAAAGCGGCCCATTAAAATCTGCTTCTCGATTGCCCGCAAAAATTCCGCCCGGTGCGCCTTGCGGGTCACCAAGGGTGAGCACGCGCAAAACATAGCGCCATGTTTCGCCTGAGTAAATGTTCTGTGCTCCGCCGGGATTTGAAAACAATGGGGAGAATACAAAAGCAAAGGCGAGTAAAAGAATAATAAGGGCGGGGTAAATACGCAGAGCCCGCGATATTGCGTAGGCTTTCATATTACGCCGCGTGTGCAGGCTCTTTGCGATCAATAGCCCTGAGAGCATGAAAAACCCGTTCACGGCCATATAGCTACCCGTCCAGTCATGAATGCGAAACGGTTCATAGTTCGTTGTGAGAAGCCACATATGTCCAAGCGCAACTAAACCCGCAAGTATCCATCTCAATAAAGTGAAATGATTTGCACCCATGAGTGGGTCGACATAGTCATTTTTATTGTCGTATTTAATGCTGTTTTTATTCATATCCCCAACCCGTAATTATCAGATAAATGCAGTAAAAAGTTGATTGCCATAAATAATACGTTCCTGATCCAATTATCCCTTGAAATAAAATGAGAGCGATTGTTTTTTGGAATACTTAATGATTGAGGGCTTGACAAATAAGGAAATATGGTTTTTTTAATAAAACTCATATGCGACAGATAATTGCAAAATTAATGGTTTTATGCCTTTTGGTAATCTCGGTGCACGCCGCATATGGCGGTGAGCAATCGCATATTGATGAAACAGAAGCGCTTTCGCAAATGCAAATCATAAATACCGTTATCACCAGCGATGACCATATTCCTTCTGATGAAAAACAGATAAATTCAGAATGCAGTATTTGTCATGCCGCGCACGTATTGTTAGTGTACGCCCCAGAAAATTTAGCATTTAGCCTATATTCTGGCCTGCAATACTATGGTCGTGAGCGAGATGTGTTTACCTCGCATATAGGTGATATCATACACCCACCAATAATCTCGGTTTAGTTCATCGCCACAAGTATGTCATTAAATTTGACAAGGTAATTCCGCTTGCGGCCGTAGCATGGGCATATTTACGCTCATATTGTATACGACTGACCAGAGCTTGGCTCTAAGTCAAAAATCAAGAGAAAATTAAAATGAATATGAAACACCGTGTGCTGGTTGGTACATATGTGGCACTGCTCATCAGCATTGCATTGCCAACCTATGCGCAAACCATAAATACAAACCCGGATGATTTGCCGGAATTGATAACCTTAACGCCTGAACGAACGCGTACATTTATAACGTCTTCAAGCACAAAAAGATTGGATATAACTAACTTCGTAAACGAATCTATTGGTCGCCATCCTTCTATTAGCGCAGCCCAAGCGAGCCTTGAAGCAGAAAGAGCCCGCGCGCGTGGTTTGGGACGTAAATTATACAATCCTGAACTGGAATTGGATTTTGAAACTGCCGAAACGCAAACTGCAACAATTGGCTTGTCTCAAACACTCGACAGGCACGGGAAGCGTAAGGCACGTTCCCTGGCCGGGCAAGACAATGTAATCGCAGCACAGGCCGCGTTAGATTTGGTACGCAAAACGCTAGAAGTTGAACTTTTAACCGCCTTATCAGAATATCAAGTTAATTTCGATTTTGTAAATCTGGCTAAAAATGAAGTGAAATTTAGTCACAGCTTTTTATCCTTGGCACAAAAACGTGAGGCTGCTGGTGATCTATCACCATCAGATGTGTTAACCGCGAAGCTAGCCTTATCAAGTTCGCTGGCAAATTTGGCCAATTCCCGTGCTGAATTATCGAGGTCAGCACAGGCTTTAACTAGTTATACGGGACAGCTACAAGAAAATTGGCCATTGCTAAAGGGTACACCAAATAGTGAAATTGATACAAATTATATACCAAATCCTGATGAGCTTCCTGAAATACGCTTAGCGCTTGCGCAATCGAGAGCCTCTTATTCAAAAATTGGCGTTGCGCAAAAAATGCGTAAAACCGACCCGACCATAGGCGGACGTCTTGGCGGTGAGGGCTCAAACGTTTTGTTTGGAGTTAGTCTCGCTATACCTCTTCAAGTTAATAATAATTACACGGACAACGTTGATGTTGCCCGAGCCGAAAGTTTGCAAGCTGATGCCGAGTTGCGGCGCGTACGCCTACAGACGATTGCAAAGCTCAATGGCTCTCACCGTCGATTATCAGCATCCGCTAAGGCCTGGCGAGATTGGCAAAATACAGGCAGAGCACAACTAGACACCCAAAGAGATTTGCTAAAGCGTCTTTGGGAAGCCGGAGAGATTGGCGCAGCCCAATATCTTCTTCAATACAATCAAACTTACGAAGCACAAAGGGCATCCACCGAACTTAAGGCCACCTATTGGCGTTCCTGGTTCGAATATCTGGATGCAAGTCATTCTATTCCCAAATGGTTGGAGGCCATCAAATGAAACATTCAAAATTAATTTTAACCACCGCGTGCGTTTTTCTCTTGGGAGCAAGCGCCTTGTACACAGCTTCATTTCCGGCGTTCGCGCAAGAGGAGCATGCCGAAACCGAAGGTGATCACGACGGCGAAGAAGGTATTGTGGAAATGGACGAAGCCGCTCGTGTAAAGAACGGCGTTAAAACGGCTTATGTGTCATTTCAATCCCTAGTGGATGAAATTACGGCCCCCGGAGAAGTGGTGCTTAATCAATATAAAACTAGCCATGTTACGCCGCGCATATCAGGCCAAATCACCAAACGATATGCAAAACTGGGACAACATGTAAAACGCGGTGCACCTTTAGTTAGTATAACCAGCGTTGAATTGGCGCAAGCCCAGGGGGCGGCCATTATGGCAAGCCAAGAATGGCAACGGGTTAGGGCCCTTGGTCAAGACGTGGTCGCGAAACGCCGCTATTTTGAGGCGCAAATTGCGGCACAACTTACGAAGGCCAAAATTGCGGCTTACGGTATGCCAGCAAAAGCAGTTGAAAAATTGCTTGCTGGAAGTGATGCGTCAAAAGCAAATGGTAATTTTACGCTTTATGCGGGGCAATCGGGGACCGTTATGAAAGATGAATTTGTCATTGGCGAGATCGTGGAGCCTGGTCGCGTACTATTTGAAATCAGCGATGAAAGTAAAGCTTGGGTCAATATTAAACTTGCACATGATGATGCCGAACATGTTGAAATTGGTGCGTCCATACGCATTAAAGTTGGTGATGGTAACAGGCAGGCGGACTGGAAAACTGGTGAAGTCTTACAGCTGGGCCATCAAATTGACGAGATAACAAGAACGCTTTCTGTGCGCGCGCAAATGGATAATGCAGGAGATAAGTTCCATGCAGGTCAATTTATTACCGCCTATATTCAGGCAGGTAGCACCCATAAGGTTCTGGCTGTGCCGATAGCCGCGGTTACATTTATGGAAGGGCAAGATATTGTCTTTGTTGTAGAGGGAAATGAATTACATCCCACTGCGGTAAAACTCGGGCAAAAGCGCGGCGCTTGGGCTGAAATAGAAAGTGGGGTTAGTGCAGATACGCAAATCGCCACATCGCAAATTTTCTTATTAAAATCTCTTATTCTCAAATCAAAAATGGGGGAAGGCCACGGTCATTAGACTTTGGACAGGATAAAACATGTTAAATAAAATAGTTGAATTTTCACTTGCATACAAGGCGCTGATCATCATTACCTTTGCTGTCGTGGCGTTTTTAGGTGTGCGTGCCGTCAATACCATACCTATAGATGCTTTCCCCGATGTCACCCCGACACAGGTTAACATTTATACGGAAAGCCCTGGTCTCGCGGCTGAAGACGTAGAAGAATTACTGACTTTTCCAATCGAATCGGCCATGGCAGGTTTACCAGATGTTGAAGAAATTAGATCGGTAAGTCTTTTTGGTCTGTCCTATGTGGCGGTCTATTTTGAAGACGATATGGATATTTATTTTGCCCGCCGCCTCGTTGGGGAACGCTTACAAGAAGTCGGTGACCGTATTCCTGAAGGCTACGGCACACCAGAAATGGGCCCCAACACGTCAGGACTCGGACAAGTGTTTTGGTACACACTTGAAAGAGCGGACGAAAAATTAAATGCAGATATAACGGATATGGACTTGCGGACACTGCAAGACTGGACTGTGAGGTTAGTCTTGCGTACCGCTCCGGGTGTTGATGATGTCATGTCATGGGGTGGTCAAGAACGCCAATATCAAGTGCAGATAGATCCGCTTAAACTCATAAAATATGGCCTTGGTTTTACCGAAGTAATGGAGGCTATAGAGGTTAATAACCGGCAGGTGGGTGGTCAATATATAGATCAGGGATCAGAGCAATATCTCGTACGAGGCCTCGGTTTGGTTAAAAACGAAACTGATATTGGCGCCATTAAGCTTAAGAGTATTGACGGCACCGCCGTTTATATCCGCGACGTGGCTATAGTTAAGCAAGAGGGCGCTTTGCGGTTTGGAGCCGTCACACGCGACGGTAAAGAAGTCGTACTTGGCATGGCATTATCGCGCATGGGCGAGAACGCAAAGGCGGTTGTCGACAATGTTAAAGACAAGCTCGAAATTGTTGAAAAAGCTTTGCCAGACGGTGTGGTAATTAACACAATATATGAACGCACGGATCTTGTCGAAGAAGCGGTTGGTACAGCAGAGAAAGCTTTAATTGAAGGCTCTATTCTCGTCGCTATTGTCTTGTTCTTATTTCTTGGTGAAATCCGTTCTGCAATTGTTGTCATTACTGCTCTGCCGCTCGCTATGCTGATGGCTTTTATTATGATGAACCAGATGGGTTTGTCGGCCAATCTAATGTCGTTAGCGGGGCTGGCTATTGGTGTTGGTATGATGGTGGACGGGGCCGTCGTCATGGTTGAAAACTCGTTTCGAATTATGGCAGAGCGAAAATCGGAAAATAATGGGCCGGTAGATAGAACCGCTGCTGTGTTAACGGCGGCACGGGAAGTAGCAGGCCCAATGACTTTTGCGATTGCTATCATTATCATAGTATTTATGCCTTTGTTTACTCTCGACGGCTTGGAAGGTAAATTATTCAAGCCAATGGCGTTTAACATTAGCTTTGCGATGGCAGGGTCTTTGATCTTAACACTGACACTTATTCCGGTGTTGGCGTCATTGATACTCAAGCCGAAAGAAGAAAAAGATACGATATTGGTGCGAATCCTGAAGCGTGGTTATGTACCGATGCTGGCTTTTGCGCTTAAACGTAAAGCGCTTGTAATGTCGAGCGCTGTGATTTTGCTCATTGGATCATTGATGCTGTTTCCCTTGCTGGGCAAAGAGTTCATGCCGCAATTACAAGAAGGCTCTATCATGTGGCGTGTGTCGTCAATTCCGTCAACATCATTGGATCAGTCTATAAAGATATCAAAGGATATTGAAAATGCACTGGGTGAATTTCCGGAAGTGGAAACAACCGTTGCAATGATTGGGCGGGCTGAAAAAGGTGAAACCGCTGATGTTAATTATATGGAAATTTACACTGCCTTGAAACCACATGACCAATGGCCGGGTGACCGCAATATAACCGAGCTTGCGGAAGATATGCGCGAAACTCTTGAGCTGGTGGCACCAACTTCGGTCATTGCTTTTACCCAACCGATACAAATGCGGGTCGAAGAGCTTATCTCAGGGGTTAGGGCAACTTTGGCTGTAAAGCTTTATGGTGAAAATTTAGAAGAACTTGATCGGTTAAGTGCGGAGATAAAAGAGGTTTTGTCCGGCATTGACGGCGTCGCGGATTTGTCCTTAGAGGCCAATATCGGCAAACCGCAAATCCGTATCGAAGTCGACCGCGAAGCGCTGGCTCGTTACGGTATGAATGCTGATGATGTTCTTACTATTGTGCGCACGGGCATCGGTAATGAACCTGTCAGTACATTGATTGACGGTGTGAAACGCTTTGAAATAACAACACGGCTTCAAAATAGCTCCAAGGTATCTGTGGAGGCAATCGGCAATATTCCTATGCAAACCGATGCGGGGGCAATTATTTCTCTCTCACAGGTCGCTAATATTACGACGGCTGAAGGGTATTCATTTGTCAGGCGCGAGCAATTACAGCGTTACGCCGTTATCCAAATGGATGTGAAGGGCCGAGATATTGACAGTTTTGTTAGTGATGCAAATGCTGCTATCGAAGCAAAGGTAGATATGCCGACCGGCTATTGGGTGGAATGGGGCGGTGCCTTTGAGAACCAACAACGTGCCATGAAAAAACTGAGTCTTATAGTCCCTATGACAATCTTCTTTATTTTCGTTTTGCTATATACGGCTTTTAACTCACTTCGTTATGCGGCGATGATAATCGCCAATGTGCCTTTTGCGACGATTGGTGGTCTAATTGCTTTGTATGTTTCAGGTCAGTATTTGTCTGTGCCATCAGCTATTGGTTTTATTGCCGTATTTGGTGTTGCTATGCTGAACGGTATTGTCTTGCTCAGCTTTATAAATGGACTGAGGGATAAAGGTATGAGTATTTCAGACGCTGTGAGAACAGGAGCGGAAATGCGCCTAAGACCCGTGATGATGACAGCAAGTGTTGCTATTTTAGGACTTATCCCCATGCTGCTGTCGAGCGGCGTTGGAGCGGAAACCCAAAGGCCTCTTGCGGCTGTTGTAGTTGGTGGTCTTATTACCTCCACACTTCTCACGCTCATACTTCTGCCGCTGATTTACGAATTCGTAGAAACGCATAGGGAGAAAAAAATACTGCAAAAACAAGACCAACTTAAGGAGATGGCACCATGAAAGAAGTAAAGGCGTATATTCACGTTAACCGCGCTGCAGATGTTGTTCGGGCCTTGAAAAAGTCAGGATATACGTCATTGATGGTTGTCGATGTTAAAGGCACCTTCGAAGCGCTAGATGCTGGTGAACAGGAATACTCAACGGAGCTTGGCGCGCAAGTTATCACTGAAACAAAAATAGAGCTGGTATGTGAAACAAGCCAACTTGCCGATGTGATTGAACTAATAAAAAATAATGGTAAAACCGGACGCGAAAGATCCGGTGCCATTTATGTCAGCGATATCAATGCCTACCATCAATTTTAAAGGAAGGTTATGAGTGAGGAAACAACATTAACAGTTGAAGGCGTAGACTGTCTTTCTTGTGTTGGTCCGCTGGAAAAAGCTGTCTGTGCTGTGCCTGGTGTGAAAGATGCCAATATCAATTATGGCAATGGCAAGCTTAAGCTTAATTTTGAGGGCGAAAATTCAAACATGGCCGGCGTTGAAAAAGCAATCAACAAACTCGGGTACAAAATAACTAAAGTCGGCAGCATAGCTCAATCTGGCGACTTGGGGGGCGGCGGACTGGAGGCTTGGCATACAACAAAGAAGGGGCGGCTCGTTGTTTTTACGGGCACTATGCTCGTGCTTGCAACTTTGGTGTTTATTTTTGCTAGGGATGCCGCTTTGAAGATTGGCGGCTATGAAATTAAAATTTACGAACTTGCTTATGCTCTTGTTGCTCTGGTGGCTTTGGCGCCCATGGCCAAAAAAGCCTTTAACTCTGCACGATCCGGAAGTCCATTTACCATTGAAACTTTGGTGACATTTGCAGTTATCGGTGCGATTACTATTGGCGCATCTGTAGAAGCGGCGGTTGTCGTATTTTTGTTTGCGCTTGGTGAAATGCTTGAAAGCATGGCGACCGCAAAAGCGCGAAAAAGCGTGAGAGCGCTTGCCGATCTTGCCCCCAAAAAGGCGTTTTTAATTAGAAATGCAACAAAGGAAAATGAAGATATTAGCGAAGTGGCGGCGGATACGCTTGCGGTCGGTGATATTGTTGAAGTCCAGCCCGGTGGCCGCGTGCCTGCAGACGGCGAGATTGTATCTGGTTCTACCTCGCTTGATGAAAGCTCCATCACCGGGGAAAGTATTCCCGTACGCAGGGGGGCAGGCGATGCGGTTTTTGCTGGCGCCATAAATGCGGACGGGGTGATCCGCCTACGAGTCGACAAAACCGCGCAGGACAATATGATCGCGCGCATTATGAGTTTGGTCGAAGAGGCCGAAGCCGGGAAATCACCAACCGCACGCTTCATTGATAATTTTAGTCGGTACTATACCCCCGCAGTATTAGTTGCTGGGATATTGGTTGGCGCCGTTCCGCCTCTCATGTTTGGTGGTGATTGGATGGGTTGGATTTACAAAGGCCTTGCGGTGTGGTTGATCGGGTGCCCGTGTGCTTTGGTTCTTTCGACCCCTGCGGCGATAACCTCCGGTATCGCAGCTGGAGCGCGGCGTGGCATATTGATAAAAGGCGGTGTGGTACTTGAGGCCATTGGCAAAGTTAAAACCATTGCTTTTGACAAAACAGGGACCCTAAGCGAAGGCACACCAAAGGTTACGGATATTCATGTATCTCAAGGAAGCGAAACCGACATGTTATCTCTGGCTGCGGCCGTCGAAGTCACGTCATCGCACCCGCTCGCCGTGGCTATTGTTGACAAAGCCAAAGAGATGGGCGTTACATTTACCCGCGCCAAAGATGCGAAGGCTTTATCGGGGCGCGGTGTTGCCGGTTTAGTCGGGAGAACTATGGTGACAATTGTCTCGCCGAGATACGCCGAAGAAATTTCAAAAATAAACGTCAAAACCAGGCAAATCATTCTGGGCTTTGAAGAGGAAGGCAAAACGCTTGGCGTGGTGGTCAAAGGTAAAACCATGCTCGGGGTTATCGCTATGCGCGACGAACTGCGCGAAGATGCGAGGGAGGCTATGGACAGGCTCGGCGCAATGGGTATCGAAACGATTATGCTCACGGGTGACAATGCCCGCACCGGCAAAGCTATTGCCACCCAGCTTGGCATGGCTGTGCAAGCCGAGCTCATGCCAGATGACAAATTACGCGCTATTGAAGGTTTAAAAGCTCGCGGCAGTGTTGCCATGGTCGGTGACGGTATCAATGACGCACCTGCCCTGGCCAGAGCAGATGTAGGAATCGCTATGGGTGGAGGCACCGATGTAGCTCTGGAAACGGCGGACGCAGCTTTGCTGCGTGAGCGCGTTAACGGCATTCCGGACTTGGTTAATCTCTCCAAAGCAACCATGCGGAATATTCACCAAAATATAGCTTTTGCACTTGCCCTAAAAGCCATCTTCCTTGTCACAACCATGCTCGGCGCAACCTCATTATGGATGGCCATATTGGCTGACACAGGGGCAACAGTAATCGTAACCCTCAACGCACTCCGACTATTGAGGTTTAAACCATAAAAGCGCTCGCACAATTGCCCTCAACCACAAAACATACCGTAAAGGCTGGTTGACAATTGCTGGATCAATATTTTTTCAAGGGAAAGGTATATTTGTCGCGTATTACGCCCATAACTTCATGTAAAAGGAAAAGTGTGTATGCATATTCGGTATATTGTTTTGGTTCTGGTATTTTTATTTGCTAGCATTTTGGTCACTCAAACGGCAACGGCTCATCCGCCGAATTTGCATAATGAGGCCGCTCAAGAACAAACACAAACTAAAGACACGGTTGCGGAACATGATGAACAGGCAATGGAAGATCATCACGAGGATGGTACCGAGGCGCAAGAACATAGCCATGAAGCTGATGGGCACGATGAATCTGCTGGTACTGAAGAACATAGTCACGAAGCAGGCGGGCACGATGAAGCAGGTGGTGAGTCTGGTGGGCATTCCCATTGGGGCATAAGCCCTGATAGTTCGCCGTTTTCAAAAGTCATGGCGGCTTTTGGTAAATTTCACCCGCTTATTGTGCATTTTCCTATCGCGTTATTTTTGTCAGCCGCTTTTGCGCAAGTTTTGAATATGCGCACCAAAGACGGAGCTTATGATAAAACCGTGAGCCTTCTGGTTTGGCTTGGCACGTTCGGCGCTCTGGGTGCTGGCTTGCTGGGGTGGGCGCATTCCGGGCCGGTACAATTAGGGGAGAATGCAGTTATGTCCTCACACCGCTGGATTGGCACCAGCTTGCTTATCGGCGGTATGATAACGGCGTATGTCATGACAAAAGCAAGAAAAACCAAAGGCGGTTTACGGGCGAGCAAGGCGTTCAATCTGCTTTTATTTGCGATGGCACTAGGCGTAGCCGTAAATGGCTTTTTAGGCGGATCGTTAGCACATGGTGGCATCAAACATCTTATGCCTGGAATGATGTAAGAAGCATGATATAAAAGCATATTACAGACACTATATTTGGCACTTTATTTGGAGAAAATTATGAAAAACTTATCAAAGAAACTACTCATCCCCTTGTCTTTTGGCCTGCTTGCGGCTTCGTGTTCGCCAGGGCAAACAGCCGAGCATATGGATGATGGACATTCTCATGATGGCTCAACGCAGCAAATGTCTGTAAATACATCACAGGAAAACCGAAATATTGAATCTGTCTTGAGCAGCTATTCTGGCCTGATAAATTCTAAAGATGTTGCGGCTATGGAAGCCTTTGTTTTGCCTAACGGGACAGACTTCACTATTTTCGAGGGTAAAGGCACAAATATTGGCTGGGCCGATTATCGCGATCATCATCTTGCGCCCGAATTTGCTAACGAAGATTTGGTGTTTACCAAATACGATTATAAAGATTACAAAACCAATGTTTCGGGCGATTTGGCAACAGCCAGTTTTTCTATTGATATGGCTTACACATATAAAGGTGAAGATAAAACCTTTACGCGGCACGGAACCGCTATTTTGAAAAAAGTAAATGGAGCTTGGAAAATCGCGCATCTTCATACATCCTAATGAAAAGGAAAACCATGACGGATAAAATTGATCAAATCATACAAAACTTGCCCGCGCCAAATGAGAAAAGGCTTGTGGGTCTTGAGGCGCGCGTATGGCAGCGCATAGAAACTTCAAAATCTTATGTCTATTTTTCTGGCCTGCCGCTTTGGTTAAAAGGCGCGCCTGTCGCAACGGCATTGCTGTTCGGAGGTGTCATCGGAGCAGGTGCGAGCCCCGTTCAAAACGATCTGGATGTGTTCTCATCAACGCCTTCTTATAGCGTCAGTAAAATCATGGTGTCTTGTTGTGATTAGTAAGGGGATACGCAGCGCGGCTTTAATCATCGGCCTTAGCTTTATGGCGGGTGTTATCGGTATATTGCTCGGGCATAAATATATTATGCCAAATGCGGGCAAAACTATCGGACTTCATGAGCAAATTCATAATGAACTGGTTTTGACATCAGCCCAAAATGTTAAATTGCATGAGCTTGAGGAGTTGTTTTCCGTTAAAAAAACAGCGCTTGAATTGCGCATGAAAAACGCCAATGTACGGCTTAGTGCTGCTATGCAGTCTTCCCACGAAATGTCGCCTGAAGTCCTTGCTGCAAAAGGCGAATATGTTGAGACATTGGACGCGCTACAAACTCTGACCTTAGAGCATATATTTGCGATGCGCAGCCTTTTGAACGATGCGCAAGCTGAAAAGTTTGACGAGATTGTTACGAGCTCATTTCGTGATATTGCCAATTAGGTTCTTATGTTTGATTTGGCGAGCGATGATGAAGACAAAGCTTTAATCAAAAGAGCGGCATCGGGTGATGATCCTGCTTTTACTGCCATCATGCGCAAATATAAATCCCCGCTCTACCATTTTGCCTATCGCCATATGGGGGACGGGGACGATGCAGAAGATGTTGTTCAAGATACGTTCATTGCCATGCACCGTAATCTGGCGAGGTTTAATCCTAAATATAAATTTTCTACATGGGCCTTTCAGATCACCATGAACAAATGCCGAGATATGGGGCGCAAACGTAAAACCCGCTCTTTTATCCAGCGCATGACACCGCTTATGGAGGTGAATATCACCAATATGGAAACACAAGAAAACCCAGATGCGAGCATTGATGGCAAAAGCAGGCTCAAAGTCGTTAACACCGCAATTTCCAAGTTACCCCAAAACCTAAAAGCCCCGCTCATTCTCTGCACAATAGAAAATATGAGCCACAAACAAGCCGCAGAAATTCTAAAAATCAGCCCTAAAGCTGTGGAGACAAGGATTTATAGGGCCCGCTTAAATTTATCACAGGCATTAGGGAGTGCTGGATAAATAATCACAGGGACTCGATAAATAACTTGCGAACCGCTCGCATCTGGTGTAGCAAATGATAGTCATTCGCATTAAGCTATTGCATTGGAGGTGGTCATGTTAGAAACTTTGGTTGTTGTGTTTAGGGAGGGCCTAGAAGCTTTTCTCATTATCGCTATCATGCTGGCTTATTTGAACAAAATAGGCCGTTTTGATCTAAAAAAATCAGTTTATGCAGGCATTATGTTGGCACTGATTATTAGCCTAACAACGGGTTGGCACGTTGCTGATCTTGCACAAGACCCTGTCTGGGAGGGGAGCCTTGCCATTGCCGCTGGTTTGCTTGTTGCCACATTTACACTTTACGTCATGCGAACAGCAAAGAATATTCGCGGCAATATTGATACCCAATTAGAAAAGGCGTCACAGAAAAACAGGACTATTGCAATTTTCGGCGTGTTTATATTTACTGTTTTGATGATATCCAGAGAGGGTATGGAAACAGCTTTAATGCTTGGCACGATTGGCGCACAGCAAGACGGAATGTCGATGTGGATCGGCGCAATTCTCGCATTTTTACTCATCGGCCTGATAGGGTATTTATGGATAAAGCAAAGCAGTAAAATCAACCTGCGGATATTTTTGCAAGTGACAGGTGTGTTTCTCATCCTGTTTTCTGTCTATTTGTTTTTTTACGGCTTACATGAACTCAGCGAATTAGCCCGCATACCCTTTATTGGCGAACAAGCAAATTTTGATTTTCATATGGCTACCGAAGTGATTGAAGCGCCATTGGTATCTAATCTAATTTCACTCGGACTTGTGGGTGTGCCGCTCCTCTGGTTGCTGACCTCCTATTTTCGAACAAAGCCATTAGCTAAATAGGTTCATGAGAGGAATTGACAAATAGGCCGCCGTAAAACCGACCAGCCATATTGTGCTAGAAATGATCAGAACGCGTTTGTTCCATTTATCAGCCCGCGCGCATTGATCCGCAAGCTTGGGGTCTGCGGGGCAAGATCGGCCGGGGCGATATATAGACCATGCACTGATAGACAGCATACAAAAACTAAACACAAACAGCCAAAGTTCGTGCTTTGCCAAAAATGTTAAAAATGGCACATTGGCGAACATGGCCGCAGATACCGCGCCCAGCCCAATGGTGACAAGCAAGATCGGCAGCGCACAGCAAAACAGCGTCGTGGTCGATGCAAATAGGGTGAGCCATCCCCACCTACTAGCCTTTAAAGTTGCTTGGGGCGTGCTGTTCATTAGCTGTGCTTATGAAAAAAACCGCGCAGGAATCCGGTTTTTTTGACATCGGTTTTTCCTGCGCTTATTGAGCACACTTCTTGTTTGGTTTTGTTGACATAGGTAAAGCCTTTTTTCTTGAGCAATTTGCTAAGCTTGGGATCTGACATGTCGGTATCTTCAGCCGCGCAAACGCTGATTGTCGCTTTCTTTAAATCCGTGGACACCGCGCTGACGCCTTTAATTTTTTTGAGGGCCTTTTCGGATGTGGCCGCGCAGAACGGACAGGTCATACCGTCAACTCGCAAATCATATTGTACGTCTTTGGCAAATGCGTTGCCGCCCAGCAGCATCAAACCTGCTGTGATCAATAATAGTTTTTTCATGGTATTTTCTCCTTTAAAAATTTACGCGGATACTTGTAATAATCGTTATGCCAGGCTGTAAGGCGGTGCCGTTTAAATCCTTGACGACCGGTATTTTTACGGCTGCCTCGCCAATCCAGCGCTTGGTCGCATATTGCAGACCCGGCGCAATAAAAGCTGTTGTGCCGCCGGTATT
The DNA here is from genome assembly GCA_002401695.1 of Alphaproteobacteria bacterium. Lineage (GTDB taxonomy): Bacteria > Pseudomonadota > Alphaproteobacteria > Micavibrionales > Micavibrionaceae > UBA1672. Next base: position 18,409 of record NVTV01000022.1, on the reverse strand, counting down.
CAAATCTATAATGCTGCCAATCTTATTTTCATCAGCATATACTAGGCTGGTTTCCAAAACAGTGAACAAATATCCAGATATGTTCACATTTGCGTTATGGGTATTGATACGGTATTGCAGGGACGCATCCAAACTGGCCTCATTGCCGCGCGCAAACCCGCTATATTTACCGTTAGCCGTATATTTAAGCTGCGCATCCACATTCCAATTGGTTGAGGCGCGGGTGAGAATAAGCCCGCCAAAATAATCTGTGCTGCCATCGCTGGTTTTTCCTGTTTTACCCATCGGCAGATTAACGCCAAGGAACGGCGCGATGCGGGTGGTGGTTCCGGGCCCGTCTTTTCGGTAAATTTGATAACGGCCAAACAATTTCATATCGGCAAGACCCGAAACCTCACGCTTCACAGAGCCGATTTGCATGTCTTTGTTAATGATGGGCATGACACCAAATACGGCAAATTTATCCGTGACCCCGTAACCTACCGCGGTGATAGATTTCCAGACTTTCACATCGCGGGAAATGCTGCCAAGATTATCACTTGCTTTGGAATAATGAATTTGCTGGCGCACAATAAATTCTTCGTCACTGACAGGTAGGGCGGTGTTAAACGTGATGGGCGCGGCCAAAGCTTGCATGGCTATGGTCAAGCAGATTGTAACAGTAGCAGTTAACCCGCCTTTTTTTATATTAAACTTGCAAACCATTATTGTTTGTCCTCAGCGTAAAAATATTCCAAAATAGTGCACTCAGAAAGGGGCTTGCCACTGCCGGGGCAATACTTGGCGAGCGCCTCAAGTCCTTGTTTAATCTTTAGCATATCGGCAATACGCGGCTCTAGCTCGGTAATTTTTTGGCGAGCTAATTTGCGAATATCACCGCAATCTGCTTCATCATTTTCGGCGAGGCCCAGCAGGGTTTTAATTTCCGCCAAGGTAAAGCCCAGCCCTTGTGCCTTACGGATAAACTTAAGCCGTTTTACTCCGCCTTGGTCATAGCGCCGATAGCCTGACGGCGTCCGCTCGCTTGGGTGTAACAGGTCTTGGCGTTCATAATAACGTACAGTGTCAATGTTAACACCGCAAGTTTCCGCCAATTTTCCAATCGCTATTGTGGGCATATACTACTCCATATCACTAACTATAGCCTATGGACTATAGTCTAGAGTCAAGAGAAATATGCATAATTTTTGAACGCTCTATTTTTTCGCTTCAGCCATATTATCCTTCGGTAATTTTAATACCACAATGCACATCTATGATGCCCTCAAGGGCCACGAGGCGTGTATCGATTTCGTCCCGCGCTTCGCGGAACCGCCCGCGCATTTCTTGCGGGGTCAGTTTAAGGTCATCGCTCGCAGGATCATCAATCGGCCAATGCAGGCGTTGGATGTCTCCAGGTAACCAAGGGCAAAATTCTTCCGCGCATAATGTTATGACAATGTCAAAGTCAGCTGCTTGCATATTATCGAAAGATTTGGACGTTTGGTCGCTAATATCTATGCCAATTTCCGCCATGGCCTTTACGGCGTAGGGATTTATTTGTGAGGGCTTTGACCCGGCACTGGTAACTTTAGCGCGGCTGCCAAACCGTTTACGGGCCAAGCCTTCAGCTATTTGGCTGCGGGCGGAATTGGCAACACAGAGAAATAAAATACGCATAAGGAAACTTTTAAGCTTGTGGGAACGCCTTACGGGTCTTGTTTGCGAAAGCGACAAGTGACAGCATGACGGGAACTTCAACTAAGACCCCGACAACTGTTGCCAAGGCGGCACCGGATGACAAACCGTAAAGGCTGATGGCCACGGCGACGGCCAGCTCGAAAAAATTAGAGGTGCCAATCATCGCGCACGGGGCGGCGATGTTATGGGGGACTTTCCAAGCCCATGCAGCGCCATATGAAAGGGCGAAAATCAAATATGATTGGATAAGAATAGGCACAGCAATCAGCACAATGATCAAGGGTTGTTTCAGAATAACTTGGCCTTGAAATCCAAACAATAGGACGACTGTAGCCAACAGGCCAATAACTGAAAAAGGTTTGACCTTGGCAATAAAATTGTCAACGGCCTGTACGCCGCCTTTTCGTGACAGTAAGGACCTGGTGATTAAACCTGCCAACAGCGGAATAACGACATACAGGCCAACAGACAGGATCAAAGTTGCCCACGGCACAGCAATGTCAGTAACACCCAACAGAAAGGCGACTATAGGGGCAAAGGCAAAGACCATGATCGCGTCATTTATGCTGACTTGTGCCAAGGTGTAATTCGGGTCACCCTTGGTCATTTGCGACCAGACGAACACCATAGCTGTACACGGGGCGGCACCCAGTAATATCAACCCAGCAAGGTAGCCTTGCGCGTCTTCTGGTGGGATAAACCCTGCAAATATATATTTAAAAAACAACACGCCCAAAGCGGCCATCGTGAAAGGTTTGATCAACCAGTTGACGACGAGGGTAATGATTAGCCCTTTTGGTTTTTCTTTCACACGTTTTAGGCTGGCGAAGTCTACACCAATCATCATCGGCCAAACCATGGCCCATATTAAGACTGCCACGGGCAGGTTGACATGGGCAAATTCGAGAGCCGCTAAAGCCTCAAATGCATGTGGAAAAGTCTGCCCTAGCACAATACCAGCGACAATCGCAAGTCCGACCCAAATTGATAAAAACCGTTCAAATACACCCATAGTGATGCTCCTCTTTATGAGGGTCTCTAACATAGGTATTTTTATAGTTCAATAGTCGGTGAAATATTATAGTATATTTTTAACAAGCTATATCTGGTAGCCCTGAAATAGACACACACATTTCAGGGTGGCCATTGCAGCAATCATCAACAAGGGCACCAAGCAAGTCTTTGACCCCCTCAATGCGCGCCATGTAAATCATGTTGCGGCCTTGGCGGGTGACGCTTGTAAGGTCGGCGCGGGTGAGTATCGCAAGATGGTTTGAAAGCGCATTTGGCGCAACATTTAGCGCTTTGGCGATCGCCCCCGCTGATAACCCATCTTGTCCAGCGCGCATCAAAGCTTGAAATACCGCAAAGCGCGTATCTTGCGCCAAGGCGGAGAGCTGCTCGATAGTTTTTTTTGGAGTTTTTTGTGGGTCTGTCATGCGTGGCAGTTAGCAGAAAATCAGTCCCGTGGCGAGTTTAATTTTATTGGATGTATACGTTAACATTGAATTTGTTCCACTCCCCGATAGCTTAGATGTTATGCTTATGCACCCATACTTGGGTCTGGCGCGGTGGATTATCTGGCCGCATTGGCAATTGTACTATAATCAGACGGCTTGGTGTAAGCTGTTCAAAATAGATAAGGGATGTTGAGAAGAGGCGCGTATTAAGCGTATTAGATTGTGCGCCGCCTGATTTAACCGGACAATTGATTTTCTAAATTTATAGATGGAGATTTTATGCTGAACAGAAGACGATTATTACAAGCCGCAGCCGGGGGCGGTGCTGCTTTTGGTGTTTCTTCTCTAATACCGGCATGGGCCAGAACTTCGGCACAGGGCAATTTGGGTATCCCGGCATTGTACGGCACAAAATTTGATTTGGAAATTGGTGAATTCCCTGTTCGTATTAATGGACGTGTCGGTAATGCCATTGGCGTAAATGGTAGCATTCCCTCCCCACTCATACGGTTTAAAGAAGGTGAGGAAATTACCTTAAACGTCAAAAACACCTTGAACGAAGACAGTTCCATTCATTGGCACGGCTTGCTGGTTCCGTTTCAAATGGACGGTGTTCCGGGTATAACATTCCCCGGGATTAAGCCTGGCGAAACCTTCCAGTACAAATATTCCGTCCCGCAAAACGGCACTTATTGGTATCATTCACATTCCGGCCTCCAAGAGCCTCTTGGTCAATACGGCCCTATAATTATAGATCCCAAAGACGCTGACCCTGTACAATATGACCGGGAATATGTGCTGGTGTTATCGGACTGGTCTTTTGTCAGCCCGTACCGAATTTTTTCAAAACTGAAAAAAATGAGTGATAGTTTTAATTTTCAAAAACGTACCGTCCCCGATTTTTTCAAGGATGCCAAGGACGCCGGTTTCAGCAAAACGTTTAAACAACGCACCCAGTGGGGCCGGATGCGGATGTCGCCAAGCGACATCTCCGATGTAACCGGCGAGACCTATACTTATTTGATTAATGGGCGCGGCACACAAGACAACTGGAACGGTATTTTTAAGCCCGGTGAACGGGTGCGTTTACGCATTATCAACGCTGCCTCCATGAGTTTTTTCAACATCCGCATACCCGGGCTGCCGATGACGATTGTTGCCGCAGATGGTCTGAATGTCCGGCCTCATGAAATTGATGAATTTCAAATTGGTGTAGCAGAAACCTATGATGTTATTATTGAACCCAAAGAAGCAAAACCCTATGCATTTGTTGCTGAATCCATTGATCGTTCCGGGCAGGTCGTTGCTACATTTGGCCCGCAAGCGGGCATGCAAGCCACTATCCCATCCTTGCGGGAAAAACCACTTTTAACCATGAAAGATATGGGCATGGATCATAGTTCCATGAATATGGAGGGCATGGACCATAGTAGCATGGATATGGATGGGGGCATGGACATGGACATGGACATGGACATGGAAGGCATGGATCATTCTACAATGGATCATAGTTCCATGAGTATGGGCACCATGAATATGGACGCACCCATGAAGACCATTAAAAAAGCCGGCCTCAAACGCGGCCCCGGCGTGGTTAATATTGCCGCCGCGCCCGTCAGCCGTCTGCACGAACCGGGTATCGGGCTGGAAAATGTCCCCCACCGTACTTTAACATATGCAGACCTACGTTCACTTGAGCCCAATACAGATACACGGGCGCCAGGACGGGAAATCGAATTACACCTAACATCGAACATGGAACGGTATATGTGGTCATTTGACGGCGTGAAATTTGCCCATGTCAAGGAATCCATCAAATTCTACGAAGGCGAACGTGTCAGAATGACCTTGATTAACGATACAATGATGCCTCACCCAATCCACTTACACGGTATGTTTTTTGACCTCGTCAATGGTAGCAAAACCCACAAACCACGCAAACACACAATTATTGTCAAGCCGGGCGAAAAATTGTCTTTTGACGTCAATGCCGAACATGTAGGCGATTGGGCTTTCCATTGTCATTTGTTCTTCCATATGCATGCAGGGATGATGCAGGTAGTGTCGCTCTTGCCGAAAAAACCCGGCAAAATGAAAATGGATCACTCGACCATGGACCATTCAACTATGGACCACAGCAAAATGAAGATGGAGGAGTAGGCCATGAATATTGTAAAATTGACAATGCTGTTTTCCAGCTTTGGTGCACTGAGTCTTGCGGATTTAGCCTATGCAGATGACAGTAGTACTAAGGATGATAGTGCAAAAGTCGAAAAGCCTTGGTCGATGGCTGATAAATATTACGGTAAGGCAGAAATGGCTGCAGCCCGAAAAGCTGTTCAAAAAGCAGCTGGGGGAGGCAGCAATTACTTCATAATGGGAGACAGGCTCGAAACCCAGTTTACTAACGGTGAAGATACATTTGTCTGGGATGCACAAGGTTGGTACGGCACAGATGAAAACAAGATATGGATCAAAACTGAGGGCGATTATAATCTCTCGGACGGCAGTCTAGAAGACGCTGAGGTTCAGGCCCTGTGGTCAAAACCCATATCGGCATTCTGGGACGTCCAAGCTGGCATACGCTATGATATAGAGCCAAAAGGGCGAACCCATGCCGTATTGGGCGTTCAAGGCCTTGCCCCTTATTGGTTTGAGGTAGATATCGCCGCATTTTTAAGTACAAAGGGGGATGTCACATCACGCATCGAAACGGAATATGATTTCATATTAAGCCAGCGTCTGTTTTTGCAACCCCGCGCCGAGTTGGAGTTTTCAGCTCAAGATATTAACGAGCTAAATATCAGAGCAGGGATCACCAACTTTGATTTGGGTCTGCGGCTTCGGTACGAGTTTAAACGTGAAGTGGCACCTTATATCGGGGTCGAATGGCAGAAAAACTTAGGGGAAACGGCGGGCTTAGTTCGCGCCAATGGTGGTGATCCGGATAAAATCGCGCTCTTGATAGGGCTAAGAACTTGGTATTAATCCGCCCCAATACATGGTCAACTTTGAGACTATTAAATGCAGAAATTGAAAATGTGTGAGGAAAAATATAAATGAAAAATCGCAATATCCTCATATTGATCATCGTAGCTGGTGTTTCCGCCGTATTTTGGTGGTCTTCATCTAACGTGGAAAAGCCGACAAGCGGGAAGCCCTTGGTTACAGTAAAAGTACCTACACTGTCAGGTGAGGCAATTCAGGGCGAGCGATTATTCAATGCCAACTGCAGTTCATGCCACGGCGTAAATGCGGCAGGGCAAAAAGGTGTCGCGCCGCCCCTCATCCATATAATCTATGAAACCGGCCACCACGGGGATGTAACTTTTTACCGCGCCAATCAATTTGGCGTTCGTCAGCACCACTGGCCATTTGGTGATATGCAGCCAGTCGGTGTGCAACAAGCAGATATGAGCGCAATCATAGTCTATATACGCACTGTGCAGCGCGCTAACGGAATTCAATAGTATACTTTCATTGAGGTTTTTTAAACTCATTGTTGCCATTATAATACCGGTAAATTTCGGTGATAGTAACGAGTTTGTGTTTTCTGTATCTCTTATTGATTTCGCTAAGTTCAATAATCATATTGGTATCATAAGATTTTAAGAGCTTTAAGGATATGAAGAAAAAATGGATATTTTGACATTTGACGAATTACCACAAGGCGGTTTTGCTGGCTTGCGGGAGAAACGGTTTGTCGTAGATCGTCGTCTATTTGGCAACAATAAAAACACTGCATTTCAAGACGGCATTGGTAATTTCGTATATCTAGCGGATGCGAACTTCGTCCCAAACGGTGAAACTGGCCTGCACCCACACCGAGAAATTGACGTGATCTCTATCATGGTAGACGGAAATATCTCTCATGCGGGCTCTTTGGAGCACGGGCAAGGCTTGGCTGCTGGCATGGTCCAAGTTCAACGGGCTGGTGGTGAGGGTTTCGAGCATAATGAAATCAACCCCGATGATACAAAAAACCACATGATCCAAATTTGGGTCACCCCTGATGAGCCTGGTGAGCCTGGTGAGCCAGCTGGATACAAGGTCTATAACCCAAAATCGGGTGAACTCGTTCATGTTTACGGCGGATCTAAAGACCAAGACGAACGTTTTTATAGCAAAACCCACATTGATGTGGTTAACACAATTCCTGAGCAATCCATTGCTCACACGGGCGATTTTATGGCTTATCTCAGCAAGGGCAGTGGCACCATTAACGGCAAAACCGTTGCGCCGCGTACTTTGATTCGTGCCAGCTCTATGGACTTCAAAGCCGAAGACGCCGGGCAACTGATTTTAATTTATACAAGTTAACCTGGGAATGGCGTGAGAGGATTGCTGATTTTACAGGTTACTTGAACCAAGCATATACGGATAGCGATTATGAAGCCATCAGGCGCAGCGGGAATATTAGCCTCCTAATCGGGAGCGAAACTTTTCTATACCCCTGAAACAAAACTCTCCCCCATCCCGCGCCGTGAGCTTAGTTGTATTATTTTAGCTCACTCTAATTTTCGACGTTTTCAACAAGTTTTTCTCTTGGCAATTTCAATTCTAATGTCTTCCATATCAGGAATGCTGCTGGAATGACGAGCAAGGTTAGTATGGTTGCGCTGGTCATACCGCCGACCATGGGGGCGGCGATGCGGCGCATAACTTCGGAGCCTGTGCCTGAACCGAGCATAATCGGCAATAGACCCGCAATGACGACGGCGACTGTCATCATGATTGGCCTTACCCGCATGAGCGCGCCGTCGATCACGGACGCGCGTAGGTCAGCTCTCGTCATTTCGCGCTCTTCTGCTTGCGCTAACGCTATCTGGTTATCTAGGGCTTGCTCCAAATAGACGATCATCAAAACGCCGATTTCTACGGAAACGCCCGCGAGTGCAATAAAGCCAACACCGACGGCCACCGACATATTATAGTCGAGTATATCAAGAAACCAGAGCCCGCCGACAAGGGCAAGCGGAAGGGTTCCCATGATGATGAGAACGGGAGTAATGCGCCTGAAATTTAAAAACAATAGCAGCAGTATTATAACTAGCGTCAGCGGCACAACAACGCTGAGCCGCTGCTTGGCGCGTTCCATATATTCGTATTGCCCTGACCAAGATAGAGAATAGCCTGCGGGCAAATCTAATTGCTGCACAGCTTTTTTTGCGTCTTTCACATAGGTGCTAATATCAACGCCTGAAATGTCCACATAGATCCAGCCGTTGAGCCGCGCGTTTTCACTGCGAATAACGCCGGGGCCGCCGGTTATGGAAATATCAACAAGTCTGGACAGCGGAATTTGCGCACCTGTCTTTGTGACAACGGGTAGGTTGCGCAAGCGTTCAAGCGAGTCTCTATATTCGCGCGGATATCGCACATTGATAGGGTAGCGCTCTAGACCCTCAACACTTTGCGCCACGGTCATACCGCCTATGGCAGTTTGCACAAAGGCTTGCACATCTGCGACATTCAGACCAAAACGAGCGGCCTCTTCGCGTTTTATATCAATATCGATAAAGCGCCCGCCCGTCACACGTTCAGCGTAAACCGAGCTAGTGCCGGGCACATCTTTGATAAGAGCTTCTATGTCCTGCCCAATATCGCCAATGACGTTTAAATCCGGCCCGGCAACTTTGATACCGATAGGTGTTTTGATGCCTGTGGCTAACATGTCTATGCGGTTCTTAATCGGCATAATCCAGACATTGGTTAGGCTTGGTATTTGCACCTTGGCGTCTAGTTCTTTTTTAAGTTTTTCCATAGTCATGCCGTCGCGCCATTCAGATTTTGGTTTTAGGCGAATAGTGGTTTCGACCATAGTTAGCGGCGCTGGATCGGTCGCCGTTTCGGCGCGGCCCGCTTTGGCGTAGGTAGTTTCAACCTCGGGTACGGTCATGATTAATTTATTGGTTTGCTGTAAAATTTGCGACATTTTACCAGCGGATATTGCGGGGAACGCACTCGGCATATACAGCAAATCGCCTTCATCCAAATCGGGCATAAATTCACCGCCCATGCGGTTGAGCGGGATGAGTGCGCTTGCCATGACTAGAAATGCCACCAAAATCATTGCGACAGGTGCTTTCAAAACCAGATTAATGAACGGCTTGTAGACGACCATCAGCAGCCGGTTTAGCGGATTTTTATGTTCGGGCAATATTTTGCCGCGAATGAAATACCCCATGAGAACAGGAACCAGGGTTACCGATATAAATGCGGCGCCCGCCATGGCATAGGATTTGGTGTAGGCGAGGGGGTGGAACAATCGACCTTCTTGGGCTTCAAGCGCAAATATTGGCAGGAAGCTAAAGGTAATGATGAGAAGTGAGAAAAATAGTGCTGGCCCGACTTCCGTGGCGGCTTTTGTGACAATCTCCCAGCGGTTCTCTTTTGTCAAAGGTGTTCGCTCAATATGCTTGTGCATATTTTCAATCATGACAATGGCAGCGTCCACCATAGCTCCGATGGCGATGGCAATGCCGCCTAGGGACATAATATTCGCGTTTATCCCTTGCATATTCATAACGATGAAGGCGGCTAAAATGCCAAGAGGAAGGCTGAGAAGAATGACCAGCGCGCTGCGAATATGAAATAGGAACAAGGCGCAGACAATGAGAACGACTAAAAATTCCTCTAACAGTTTTTCGCGAAGCGTATCGACGGCGCGCTCGATAAGGTCCGAGCGGTCATAGGTTGTTACGATCTCAACACCTTCGGGCAGGCTGTCTTTTAATATTTCCAGTTTTTCTTTAACTAGCTCAATTGTGTGCATGGCGTTTTCGCCGTAGCGCATGATAATCACGCCGCCGACAGCTTCGCCTTCGCCGTTCAGCTCGCCAATACCGCGCCGCAGTTCCGGGCCAAGCCGGATTTGCGCAACATCGCGTAAAAGGATCGGTGTGCCTTTTTCTGTGACGGCAAGAGGGATGACCTCTAAATCTTTGATGCCTTTAATATAGCCAGATGCACGCACCATATATTCAGCCTCGGCCATTTCGATAACCCGCCCGCCGGTTTCCTGGTTGCCGCGCTGTATTTCGAGGCGCACTTTCTCAAGCGGGATATTATAGGTGCGGAGCTTTTCAGGATCGACGACGACTTGGTATTGTTTAACCATGCCGCCAATAGTGGCGACTTCTGACACCCCGTCTATGGTTTGCAATTCGTATTTCAAAAACCAATCCTGTATAGAGCGTAGTTGTGCTAGGTCGTGGTTTCCGGTTTTGTCTATGAGCGCATATTGATAAATCCAGCCAACGCCAGTTGCGTCCGGCCCGAGTGCGGAGCGGGCAGCGGGGGGGAGCGTGGGCGCGACTTGCGATAGATATTCAAGAACACGCGAACGCGCCCAATATAGATCGGTTCCGTCCTCAAAAATTATATAGACAAAACTGTCGTTAAAAAACGAATACCCGCGTACGGTCACCGCACCAGGTACAGCGAGCATAGCCGTTGTCAGCGGATAGGTGACCTGATCCTCAACCACCTGCGGCGCTTGTCCTGGATAAGTGGTTTTGATGATGACTTGCACATCAGATAGATCCGGTATTGCGTCCAGAGGTGTATTCTTAAGAGTGTAACCACCCCAAACGGCAAGCAAAATTGCAAAGAGTATAACCAAGAAACGGTTTCCGATTGACCATTTTATGAGGCCCGCAATCATTGTCCGTTCTCCTTATTACTCTCTTTGTTACTTTTTTGGCTCATGTCCATTTTCTCGATTGCCGAGAGTACATAATTACCGTTTTCATAAGGCTTGCCCAAAACAGTGAAGCTGGCTTGATCACCTTCCTTAAGGCCTTGGAGATATTCTGGCTTGGTTATAAACGACATGGCCATAGACGGCCAATCAAGTGCTTCTATGGGGCCATGTTGAAGGGTCACCATGCCGTGTTCAGACATCAAAGAAATAATTGTACCCATGCCCTTTGCGTCTTCTGGCGGCATTTTTGTGCTCATATTTTCAATGCTGTCATCATTCGGCGTAAGTCTGAGTAGGGTGCCGCGTAGGCTGGCTTCGCTATCGATCAAAAACTGAGAAGACACCACAATTTTTTCGCGTGCGCGCAGGCCAGACAATATCTCGATATTGTCGCCGATTTCTTGACCAGAAACCACTTTGGCAGGTTGGTATTGACCATTTCCCAAAGCGATAATAACGCGCTCGGTGCGTCCGGTTCTAATCAAGGCTTCACGCGGAATAATCATCGTTTCGGATATACTCATATCTGGTGTATCAGTATTGGTTTGAATGGTAAGCCTTGCAAACATATCAGGGCGTAGAAGCCCGTCTTTATTGTCAAAACTGACGCGCACTTGCACAGTGCGAGCTTTCGCGTTCACGGTGGGGTATATATAATCAACTTTGCCTAACCATTCACGGCCAGGCACCCCGCTCAGGCGCATATACACGGCTTGGCCGGGGCGTACCTGATGCACCTGATCTGCGAACACATCGGCAATCGCCCAAACAGTTTTTAAGGATGCGATTTTAAGCACAGTCATACCCGGCTTAACAAAGCCGCCCTCACCAGCCCCCATCTGCATCACGATGCCAGAGCGCGGGGCATAAATATTCATAAGTCGGATAGAAACCCCTTTTTTTCGAAGCTGGTCTATTTCCCACTTGCTCATGCCAAGCGAGATAAGGCGGGAGCTTGTGGCATTGATGAGATTCTCTCGCCCCATTTTAAACGCTTGTAAATATTCATCTTGGGCACTGACCAATGGCCGCGAATAGATTTGAAATAAGAGCTGGCCCTTTCTTACCTCATCGCCAATGGCTTTGACGGGCATGTTTTCAATCCAACCCTCCGTACGAACATCAACAACTGATGTATTGTCATCATCAATTTGTATCGTGCCAACGGTTTCGATTATGGGCTTTGCGTTCGTCGTGGTGACATAAGCCGTCCGCACACCAATATTATTTTCAACGGTCGGATTGATACGCACTAGGTTGCGATCATCGCCCATGTCGTTCTTGTCCGCATAAACCGGGATTAAATCCATGCCCATAGGTGATTTGCCCGGATTATCGCTGCGAAAGCTTTTGTCCATTGGCGCAGACCAATAGAGGGGTTTTTCCTCAGCCTCGGCTTGCGCCTGTTGTGACGCTGAGTTCCCACCGCCAATAAATTTGCTACCGATAACACCTGCACCGATGCCCAGGCCGAAAATTGTGACCAATAGAATGGTTTTTGAAGCACTCATTTTACTCTCCGTTTAAATATAAAAGATTGGCCTGGGCGGCGGCGCGGTCGATGCGTAGCCTTGCCAAGGTAAGTTCGATGTCCAGCACCGCCAATTCGGCGCGTACCAATTCTGAAAAATCCGCCAGTTTATTGCCATAAGCAATCATGGCGGCGTCTCGTGTTTCTCCCGCGCGCGCCAACACATCAGTTTCATAAAGCGTTATACGTTCGCCGAGCCGAGTATAGCCGGCCCATTCACGCCGCAAAGAACGCTCTAATTCTAAGGTCTGCGCGTCGCGGCCTAAAATCTGCGATGCGCGCATGCGTTTCGCAGCGCTGAGTGCATAATCTTTGTTCTTTTTTGAAAACAATGGCAGGGATACCGAAACACCAAGTGAGCCAAAATCCGAGCGGGAATCCCTTAGTCCGTAGCTTGCGTCTACGGAAAAACCTGGTTTGTATTGCTCTTGGGCAATATCGATATCACGGCTTCTTGTCTCAACAAGAGCATTTAAAACCTGGATAGACGGATGACGTGCTAATTTATCTCTGATCTCTCCTTCACTCCTTATTGATGGCAATATGGGAAAATGTGTAGCAAGCTCACGAGCTCCGTCAAACCGTCCGAGTAACCGTTCCAAATTGGCGCGTGCAATATCTGAATGGCGGTCAATATCGATCAGTTTTGTACCGAGCGCCGTTGTTTCAAGTTCTACACGCAAAACATCTTGCAAGGAAGACCGCCCGCTCGCAAAAACGGCTTCAGCCACGCCGCCAAGCTCGCTTACTTTTTGCTGGCTCTCTAAGGTTAGACTGCGTGCCTCGCGCCAATAGTAAAGCTCCAGCCACGAAAGGCGTGCGTCCAGGACGATTTGGCGCTCCCGCAGTATTTTTTGCGCACGCGATGTTTGCGCCTGTGCCGTGCGTTTATCTCGCGTCAAAGACAAGGTTTGTCCTTTGGGAAATTTTTGATTTATGCCAAATTTAAGCTGGGTCATGGCTTCACGGTTATAATCGAAACTCGAAAGCGGAAAATTGGCAATACCAACTCTAAGCGTTGGATCTGGCAGTTGACTATCTGCTATGGCACGATCTTCAAATGCTAAAGCCTCTTGTTCCCATAGAGCAACGCTTGGGTCGTTAGCATTTAAAGCAATGTTGACCGTTTCCGGCAAAGTTAAAGGCAATTGCGAGCCAGATATTTGAGCGCTAGCCGCGCCGCTATAAAGTAGGATGTTTATGCCCAAAAAGAGAGCCGCCATTGAAGGCAAATATTGACGAGACATTGGGTTTTCCTCATTGGAGATAAATTAACGTGTTGTGAGAAATGCTCACATCTTTGCGCGAGAGCGCTGTTGTCATAAGTTTATGCTCGCGGAGGCGGAGCACTTAGCTGTGGGCTTATGCCGCGTGTTAAAAGTTGATTAGGTGAGCACCTGACAAACATTGAAAATTGCCGTATATTACTAGGCGTACCAAGGACGGCTGGTGACAAATTAAACCCAGCCCCTGTGCAAATCGTTTTACAGCTTTCGTCATCACGGCAATGCATATCGCCCCCATCTTCGCAGCAATCATTGGATGTGTTCTTATCCATGTGTTCGCAATCTTGCTTGGTGCCCATTTTAACATGTGTGTCAGTACGCCCGCCCGCTTGCATCTGCTCAGCCATTGGTGTTGTGCGGGATGCTGCGTGCTTACTCGCCCCAGCCAATGCCGGCGTAGAAAAGACAAAGGCAAGTACAACGAGAAAACGCAAGAGAGCGTTCCATGTAGATTTACGGTTATGTGGTGTAAATAGGCTCATATGACTTAATATATTTTTTAATTAAAGCAATTGGGTATGGCGACGCAGGTGAGAGGGGGCACCTAGCACCATACCCAATTGTGCAAGAGACTAATGACTGTGGGGCATAGCCTCTTTCATTTCAGCCATACACTGTTTGTGCGTGGCCATTTTAGCTTTCATTTTTTCGGAATCATGGTCATTCATCATGCCCATATCATGGTCTTTATTATTCTTCATTTTTGACATATCATGGTCTTTCATTTTAGACATGTCATGATCCTTCATGCCAGAGTGCATACTGCCATCTTTATGTTTGTCCGCCATTTTGGTTTTCATTTTCGAGACCATGGTTTGGCATTCAGCTGAAAGCTTTGATGTGTCCATTTTAGACATATCCATTTTTGACATCATGTCATGGTCCATTTTCATCTGCTGCATCATGTTCCTATGCTCGCCGTTCATCATTTGATGTTTTGCTTGCATATTCGGCTCGGCACCTTTCGCTGATTGCGCGGGTGTGGCAGTGCTACATGCCGCCAAAGTCAGAAGGGACCCGCCAAGTATAAGAGCAGATAGTTTTGTGAAATTAGTCATTATTTTCTCCAATAATTTATTTATACTTATGATACGCAAAGCCTAGAGCTATCCCTTAGTTTTTACCAAATAATATTCTACACATCCTTATTCATTAAATCTCCACATCATTAGCGCCTCTTTCGAAAGTGCGGGGATGGGCGGGCGGCCCTGATAGCAGGGCGCGGTCACGGCGCAAGGGCTTTGGCTTTATGTGCGTATAGTTCGTTCCCCATTCTCCTACCAAAACCCTTGCCCCGCGCCCTTGTGCGCCCCGCTAGACGGGCCTCTTAGCCGCCCATCCCCGCCCTTCCGGCGGAGGCTGGTGCGGAAAAAAGAGGAGACTGCCCCATGACCGAACTGAGAGCCGAAACACCGAACCAAACCCAACCAACAACCCATAACAATACAAGCCTAGCCGCACCTTTCGCACTAACCCCTGATACCCCTAGAATCTATGTAGCTTGCCTTGCCGCTTACAATAACGGCCACTTACACGGCGCATGGATAGACGTGGAGGACGAGGAGAGCATACAAGATGCGGTGTGCGGTATTCTCAAAACCTCACCCATCCCCAATGCTGAAGAATGGGCAATTCACGATTACGAGAATTTCGACGGGGTTACCATCAACGAATATGACAGCTTTGCCCGTGTAGTCGAGATTGCCGAATTTATCGGGAATTGCTCTGGCTTTGGCGGCAAGCTACTCGAAAACTACGGCGGCGATATTGAAGACGCAGAGTCAGCCTTAGAACGATACAACGGCGAATATGAAAGCCTAGCGGATTTTGCCGAGGAACTCACCGAGAGTACTACCAAAATTCCGAAAACCCTCAAATATTATATCGACTATAAATCCATGGCGCGGGACATGGAAATGAACGGCGATGTTTTCACAATAGAGACAGGCTATAAAGAAATTCACGTTTTCTGGAATAACTAAGATGGGAGCGCGAGAACCAGAATTTAGCGAGCAGTTTTTACCCTATGTCTGCCTTGACGACAGCATAAATATGGACGCGGGAGACTATACCGTCATGGCAAGAATTGCCCACGACGACACGCCCGACAAACCCGACGAACGCCAAGACGGCTTTTGGCCTAGCCTTGACCCCAAGGCCGCAGGGTTTATCGGCGCGGGGAATGGATGGCGTAAGCGGTTTGAACAACAGCAAGCCAAGGCCGAGTCCGTTATGGCTGCATGGCTAAATGACGAATGGTTTTATTGCGGCATTATCCTATCTGTCAGCATTGACGAAACCATTATCACAGACCATGCGGCGAGCCTTTGGGGAATAGAAGCCAATTACCCCGATAGTGATAATGCCTACTTATCCCAAGTCGCAAATGAACTGCTATCCGAAGCACTGGACGCGGCAAAGGCTGAACGGGAACGGCTTTGCGTTCTATTGTGCGAGAGTGCGGCATGAGTGCCAAACCCAAATTTGAACAAACCGAAGTCGGAATCCAAACCCTAATAGATGGAGTGCGTCCCATCACCCTTAGCGAGACACTTACCGCCCGAACATGCCATCCCATGACCCCCAAGCGGAACCCGAACGCACAGCAAAAACCGTGCGACATCGGCATGTTTGATGAAGTTGGACGCGCCCAAATTGACCTAATAGATTTTATAAATTCTACCCCATCACCCAAAACCCAAACGGCAAAATAGGAGACTACGCCATGACTAAACCACTCGATTTGAAACATATCGTATTTACGGATTTGCATATATCTACACTGAATATGCGTCATAAGGCCAAGGGCAATAAACCGCCCGATATATCGGACATATTGCCGAGCGTAAAACAGCGCGGTATTCGTCAGCCGCTCTTGGTACGGCCAGAGCCGACCAAGGATAATAAAAATGCTTATGGTATTATCGCAGGGCGCAGACGGTACTATTGTTTGAAAGCTATTATAGATGATGGCGGCGATATTGCGCCCGTGCCGTGCTGTATCATGGACGCGGACGACGATGCCCAAGGACTAGAAGCCAGTATCTTAGAAAACATCGCCCGTCTTGCGCCTACGGAAATGGAGCAATACGAAGCGTTTAAGAAACTCGCTGATAAAGGCGAGAGCATTGCTGAGATCGCCGCCGTGTTTGGCATTACTGAACGCGCCGTTAAACAGCGGCTTGCCCTTGGCGCGTTACTGCCGCAACTGCGCAAGCTTTACACGGACGAAGAAATCAACCCCGCCACCATTCGCGCCCTGACAATGGCGAGTAAGAAACAACAGGCGGCATGGCTAAAGATATTCAAGTCTGACGACTACGCGCCCCAAGGTGAGCAGTTAAAGGCTTGGCTATCGGGCGGTGGTCTTATTACCACCGATAAAGCCCTATTTCCTATGGAGGAATATAAGGGGACTATCATCACAGACTTATTTGGAGAGCACGGCCAATTTGCAGACCCTGTTTTATTCTGGTCATGCCAGAATACCGTTGTCGCACTGGAAGCAGAGCAATACGAAAAAGACGGTTGGAAAAACGTATTCATTGGTGATGTGGGGCAAACATTCTATGGATGGGAGCATGTAGAGCGCAGTAAGGCACAAGGCGGCAATGTCTATATCGAAGTGAAGAACGATGGGCAGGTGATATTCCATGAGGGCTTTATGCCGGAAGCCGAAGCGCGGCGGTTAGACCGCCAAACGCAAAACGGCCAAGAAAAACCCGACACTAAACCCCGCCCCGAAATGTCAGGCCCGATGGCGGAGTATATGAATTTGCACCGTCATTCCATTGCACGAGCGGCACTGCTAAAGCATCCCAAGATGGCTTTGCGATTGTCTGTTGCCCATATGATTACGGGTTCACGGCATTGGAAAGTCTCCAAGGATGAGCAGAGCACCCGCAAGGAAGCCACGCAGATAAGCGTGGAAACCTCCAAGGCCGAACAAGAACTTACCGCAGAGCGTAAAGTGATAGCAGGGCTATTGGGATTAAAGAAAGACGACACCCAAATCTATCACCGTTATGAGAGCATGTTTAGTTTGAATGCTGTATTCGCGAGATTGCTCGACCTAGATGATAAATCTGTCTTGCGGATAATGACATTCTGCATGGCCGAAACCCTATCGACTAATAGCGGCGCGGTGGAAGCCGTTGGCGTTCTAACGGGCGCGGACTTTGGCAATTACTGGTCACCCGACGATGCTTTCTTTGACATCCTGCGCGACAAAGGTGTGGTCAATCAAATGGTCGCCGACATTGCAGGAAAATCAACCGCCCAAGGGTGCGTCACCGACACGGCCAAGAACCAAAAGCAAATCATCAAAAACCGTATGGCGGGTCACGGCGTTGACAAAGCAAACCCCGATTGGCTCCCAAGATGGGCGGCATTCCCCGCCACCCATTACCGCGAAGCAAGCGGTTGTCCACCCGCACAAAACTGGAAACGCATTGCGAAATTGTTTGCCAAACGAACGACTAAAGCCAAACCCACACCGAGAAAACAGGCGGCCTAGTCTCCCCCGATACCCCGCCTGTAAAGCGGCTGCTGATGCCGCCAATGCAGGAGTTTCGTGATGCATATCTGTCGTAGAGAACACAAAGTCTTGGTGCAGGGCATCACCGGCAAGCAGGGCACATTCTGGACCGAGTGCATGCAGGAATACGGCACCAACATCACGGGTGGTGTTAATCCGAAGAAGGCCGGCACCACGCATTGCAACGTGCCGGTATTTGCCAGTGCCGTT
>NVTV01000021.1 GCA_002401695.1 Alphaproteobacteria bacterium | reverse complement strand
AGAAGCTCTCAATTGGGACACAAATTGGGAAATCCGATGCACAACGCAAGAATTGGCGCAAACCCAAAATGAGATCAGTACAGAATTTCATAGACGAAATTGGGGATATTGACATGCACAAGATTACCCGCGCGCATGGCCGGGCATTTTATAATTGGTGGGGCGAACGGATTGCCCCAAAAGACGGGAAAAAAGGTCTAAACCCGAATAGTGCAAATCGCGATATAGGCAATCTACGAACACTGTTCAGGGTCTATTGGGAATATGAGGGAGATGAAAGCCGCGCAAACCCATTTCAAAAACTGACCTATACCGAAAGTTTCTACAAAGACATTCCTTCATTCAGTGACAAATGGATGCGCGAAAAGATTATGAAACCCGGAATGTTCGACAAACTAAAGAATGAAACAGGCTTGCTTGTATTGGCACTGATTGAAACAGGTTGTCGTCCAAGTGAAATTGCCAACATCTTACCAAAGAACATATGCTTGGATCACAAAGTCCCTCATATCAAAATCCGCCCGCGCGAGAACATGCAACTCAAATCAAACTCGGCTTCAAGGGACATACCGCTTGTGGGAATTTCCCTAGAAGCCTTTAAGAAGGCTCCAAGAGGGTTTCCACACTATATTGATAATGCAACATTACTTTCCAACAATTTGATGAAGGCATTCCGGCTTAGGAAGCTATTCCCTACAAAAGACCATAGAGTGTATTCGATACGTCATTCTTACGAAAAACGTATGCTAGAGGCCGGGATTGATTATGATTTAAGATGCACGTTGATGGGGCATAGTAACAATCGGCCTGATTATGGGGATGGTGGTTCACTGGAGTTTCGGCGCAATGAACTCTTGAAAATCGTCCATCCTGTACCACAAGCTCTTATTGATAGCCTTGACGCTCTCTAAAGTCGGCCAATCGTTCTGACCGTGTTTTTCTTTTAGCCAACTCTTTCTCCAAATGTTCAAAGAACGGCCAATAGGCATCACCATAGCTGGAAATCAGGTCGGCCATAATTGCCATACCCTGTTTTATATCGCCGCTCGTAACGACCCCTTGTTTTAGGTTCTTTCGCATACAGACATTATATATCGGATAGTGTGGAAAATGGAGGGGGTTAGAGGGTAAAAATATCAGGTTTTTGAAGATTAATGTAAGGCCAACACAGAGTTCAAACGCTTTAATGATTCACATATTGACCTACTCACACCTCAGCAAGCAACCTTACGCATAAAGTCAAACCAATCGATAGCGTCCATTCTTCGTAGGCCCTACAAATTTAATCATTCCAATCTTTATTAACCCCTGAATATCCCGCCTTGATGTCTTATTAGACTTGCCCCACATTTGAGTTAAGTCGGCACTTTTAATCTCCTTACCGCTTTGCAATTCACTAACAAGCCACAACTGCCTTAAATTCAACGCGGTAATATCCCCTAAATTTACCACAACATTCAAATGGACAAATTTGTCCCCATAAATAGGATTCACCCACTTATCACCGCCTAATACTCGAGACATATTCTTAGGAATATTATTCGCTAAACAATACCGCCAAATATCGGCGCGGCCTATGATTTCCAACACCCCCTTGAGCACTTCGGGGTATATAGTTGCGAGTGTCAACAAATGTGCGCTATTAGGTGCATTAGAAGATGTATACCAGTTTGATATTGTGTGCATGTTTACCCCCGAAATTCGGCTAATCCTTTTAACGCTCGACATGTCATTTCGGTGCTCTAGCCGTAACGATTTGGACACCATTTCCGAGACCTGTTGGCCTGTGATTAAGTATCGTAAAACTTGGTGGTTCGCGCCTTCTGGCATAGTTGCACTCCTTTTGTTATTAAATACATGCAATGCTCCTAAGGTTTCTTCGTAGGGCACATAACCTATCGTGGATAAATTGGTGAGAAATTTTTCGGAAACGAACAAGTCAGCGGACAATAAAACACGCGAACGCAAAGCCGTTATGTATGTCCGCATGTCTACAGATCATCAAAAATACTCTACTGAAAATCAAGCCGATGCGATTCGAAAATATGCGGCAAAGAACAACTTAGAAATCATAGATACTTATGCCGACCATGGCAAAAGTGGCCTAAGTTTAAATGGGCGTAAAGCCTTACAACGCCTTTTATTCGATGTAGAACATACCCAAATTGAATTTAGCGTAATCCTAGTTTTAGATATAACTAGGTGGGGTAGATTCCAAAACACAGATGAGGCTGCCACCCACGAACACACTTGCTACAAAGCAGGTGTGGAAATTCATTATGTAGCGGAACCTTTCCAAAACGATGGCAGTCCATACGCCTCACTTGTTAAAAACATAAAACGTACGATGTCTGCAGAGTATAGCCGTGAACTATCCAAAAAGGTCAAGGCAGGGCAATGCCGCCTCATAAGGCTTGGCTACCGGCAAGGCGGGCCAGCAGGGTATGGCCTCCGAAGAATGCTTATAGACGAAAAGGGCAATCCAAAAATCAAACTTCAGCCTGGCGAATATAAAAGCTTGCAAACAGATAGAGTCATACTTGTGCCGGGACTCGACGATGAAATTAAAACCGTTCAATGGATGTACCAGAAATTTACTAGCAACGGCTTATCTGAAAAAGAGATCTCTAATATTCTCAATCACAAAGATATATTGACAGATTTTGGACGCAAGTGGACGCGTGGCACGGTTCACCAAGTTCTGACAAATGAAAAATATATTGGCAACAATGTATTCAACCGAACATCCAATACATTGCAAGAGCACAAAGTTTCAAACCCCAAGGAATTGTGGGTACGATCAGACGGCGCATTTGAAGCCATAGTCGATCCGAAAATTTTCCAAGCCGCAAGCAAAATCATACATGAAAGAAATCAATCTTTTTCAAATGAAGAAATGCTAGAATGCCTACATACATTACATGAAAAAACAGGGTGGCTTTCAGGCCTTGTCATTGATGAACAATGTAACATGCCGTCAAGTGGTGCCTACCGGTACCGATTTGGAAGTTTGCTTCGTGCTTACAAACTTATTGGCTACACCCCAGAGCGAGACTATAGATATATAGAAATCAACCGTCATCTCCGCGAACTTCATTCCGAAATAATAACAGACACAATAGAAAGAATTCAAAATCTGGGAACTCATGTAAGTTATGACGAAAAGACGGGGCTTCTACATGTCAATGGAGAACTTCGCGTATCAATAGTGATCGCACGCTGCCTAGCAACTAAAGCAGGCACTTATCGGTGGAAAATTCAATTTGATAGTGGCTTAGAACCAGACATTTCCATCGCGGTTCGTATGGATGCTCTTAATCAAGCACCATTAGATTACTACATAATCCCGTCTTCCCATATTAAAAACCCGAAAACCCGGTTAGCTGAAAACAATGGATGGACACTAGATGCCTTTCGTTTCAAAAATCTCGATATCTTCTTCAAACTAACTGAACGTGTAATAATTAGTGAGGCAGCATGAAACAAGACGTTGAGAATACTAAAATAATCAAAATAGAGATTAACCGCATAAATATCCTGAATCCTAGAACACGAAATCAAAAAGTGTTCCAAGAGATGGTTGAAAACATAAAAAGGGTTGGACTTAAACGCCCCATAACTGTTACGCCCTCACGCTTAAACCTTCCAAATATCGATTACGATCTAGTGTGTGGACAAGGCCGTATTAAAGCCTTGCAACTATGCGAGCAAACACACATTCCTGCCATTGTCATCTATGATACCGAAGACACCATACTGCTCAAAAGTCTAGTGGAAAACCTAGCACGACGCCAACATCGCCCCCTAGACCATCTCGCAGGTATTAAGGAGTTAATAAAAAAGGGATATAGCGCAAAAACCATTTCAATAAAAACTGGTCTTGATAGCACAAAAGCAAAAGCAATGGTGGAACTCCTAAAGAAAGGAGAGGAGCGGTTATTGGTCGCGGTTATGGTTGGGCATCTCCCCATAAGAGTTGCCATGCAAATAGCAACCTCTCCTAAGAATGAACAAAATGCTCTTCATGAAGCCTATGAAAACCATGAGTTGCGTGGGGAAAAATTAAAGTTAGTTCAGAAACTATTAGAAGCCCGCAAGCGACTTGGCAAAAGCACCAAAAGTGGATCCGCAAATTATAATAGTGAGAAAAGGAGACAAATACTTACGGGGCAAGATGTAATGAACGTCTATCACAAAGAGGTAGACCGCAAAAAAAGCCTAGCACGGAAAGCCTTGCTCATTAACAGGCAAATAACGTTTTTTGCAGAAGCATGGAATCAGGTTTGCTCTGAACCACATTTCGGAACTTTACTCCGTGCTGAAGGCTTACCAACTATGCCAAAGCTACTCTCAGAATTTGTGGAAGAAAACTCATGACAACACCAAAAAAGGAAATCACGATTGCATTCGACTATGAGTTAATTGAGCTAACTCTCGAGAAAATTATGCCAATACGAATTGTGAGCAAAGCGATACAAGATAGTACAAAATTTCAACAAATTCTATCTTCCATTAAGGAAGTCGGAATCATTGAACCTTTGGTCGTTAAGCCAGAAGGTAAAGCCAACAAAATATACATTCTACTGGACGGCCATTTGCGACTGGCTGCGCTGAAGGTATTAGGGTACAAAAGCACTATATGCCTAATATCTACGGACGATGAATCTTATACGTACAATAAATACATCAACCGAATTGCTCCCATTCAACAACATAAAATGATATTACGAGCAGTAGAGCGTGGCGTGCCAGAGGAGAAAATTGCAAAAGCTTTAAACCTAAAAATTCAAAGTATTGCAAAAAGGCGAAACCTCCTTAAAGGCATTTGTCCTGAAGCCGCCGAAATGCTGAAAGACAAAATAATTGCATTTTCTGTCTTTGCCGCTCTTAGAAAAATGAAACCGGTCCGCCAAATTGAATCCATAACAATTATGGAAAAAATTGGGGACTATACAACAGCACAAGCACGCGCATTGCTCGTATACACTCCAAAGGAACAACTTTGCAAACCGGACAAGCCAAAAACAATAACAGGACTAAGCTTGGAACGAATAACGCAAATGGAGAGTGAGATGAAAAGCCTTCACCGCGAGTTTCTCTTGAATGAAAAGAAATACAAAACAGACGTTTTCAACCACACTTTGGCAATTGGGTACTTACGCAAACTCCTCCAAAACAATCGTATCGTCAAATATTTAGACCAACACCATTCGAGTATATTATCTGAATTCCAAAGAATGTTGCAAGAATCGCAAACTAATCAGTAGGTAGTTGAATGTAGGCTCTTGCAGGAAGTCCGTAACGGACATTCAACGATTCCTTCTCAATTTTGACATTTTAGATAAGAAAAACCTATCACTCCAAAGTGACAAAGAGTTTGCCTCAGCAGGGCGTAAGAACCGCTGGACATCTTGTTTAGCATCGTCCCAATCAATAGATTTTATTGTCTCGGTCAAAACTGTTTCCAACCATAAAAGTGTCACACCCAAATCTTGTTGGTTTGCCCAAGGACCGAATTGTTTAAGGGCCGCTTCAAGGTGCGGAAGGTTCGGTGAAATACCATTGCTAATATACCATGAAAAATCATACCAGTCCCTCCCCTTTAAAAAACCGCGACACAACAAGGCATGAATTTTAAGCGCAAAATTTGATGATAGGTCCTGATGCCTAACTTCAAAATCCAGTGGGAAATCCAGGTAAGTATAAGCATCATTTGAATGCTCAGGTGGAGCAATATCAATCTCTAGTTTGATTTTGATTTTCTGTCGTGAATCTCTCTTTTGAAAGGAGAGATCAAGTTGGTTAGCAATTGAATTATCCTTGATAATAGCTTTGCGAATGCGGCGATCCATATCGTCCCTTGCGCTCACTTCGCTCATAAGACCAAACTCTTCAAAGGTTGATGTTAGTAACGTAAGATATGGAGACCAATCAAATTTTAAGTCTGGAGTAACCAGCATAAAATCCAAATCTTCTGAAAACCGAGGCAGACCATGGAGTATACGCAAGCTCGTACCCCCTTGGAATACAGCTACTTCAAAAAACCGCGCGCGCCACAATGCATAGAGCGCAATCTCTTGGAGTATTTCCTTGGTCGCGTTTTCTTCTTCAAGTGGAGTGGCGGCCCCATAGCCCGCTAACTTATTTCGGATAATATCAATCATGCCGTATCCTTACGTTCTCGAACGATGCTCTTTTCAAGTTGAGTAAGAAAAATAGCCGTAGCCTTGTGCTTATAGACAGACTTCAATGCCGCGAACTCTTTTTCATGGAGCGTTAGAAGATGTTCTCGATCAATCCGTAAACCCCGCTCAACCCACTCCAACCCCTGCCATTCAATTTTCTTATAGGCCACCATATCAATCAATGCTCGCAAAGGTGAAGCCATAAGCCATGTCTGATTGTTGAGTTGAATACGATTCACCCCTTCCAGAAAATTTATCCGGTTCAGAGCTAATGGGTAGAATGAAAATTGGCCAAAGACTTTATGATTAAATTCTTTTGATTTTCGCTTAGGGGTAACACTGACAACAGAATACACAGATTCAGGGATCCAGCCATGATATGACAGTGCGGCTTCCATTGAAATATAGCTGCCCGGAACCAAAGCTTGTGCAACGGTATAAGGATGGGTTACCTCAGTTCGTAGATTGTCGGCCAGCACGTACTTCCCACGCTTCAAGCGAATAAGGCTCCCATCTTTAATCGCTCGCTTCACATGGGCATATCGTCGGTCTGGACTACCACCTAAAATACGGGCAATTTGCTTTTCCGTTAGAATCCGGTCAACATATCCTGCGCCCGAAACATACTTTACCAATACCGTCATATAATTCCCAATACTGT
Organism: Alphaproteobacteria bacterium; assembly: GCA_002401695.1. Taxonomy (GTDB): domain Bacteria; phylum Pseudomonadota; class Alphaproteobacteria; order Micavibrionales; family Micavibrionaceae; genus UBA1672. The sequence goes on along the minus strand of NVTV01000021.1, from coordinate 194,044 downwards.
CGTTAAGTGACAGTTACAGGAATTAGTAAAATTATCAAGTTTATTCTTAATGGCAAATGTGGGACTCTTAGCACTTACGCTTTATGTAACTACCTAAACCCTCTTTTTGGTTTTCGGACGCGCCCAAACCAGATCAGCATTACCATCATGCTCAAACAAAGCTCCATTCACTGGGGCTGCGAAGCTTGGATCATCTAGCAACACTTTTATATATTTGCGGGGCGTATCACCTTCTGATTCCGCGTGCCATGCAACGCCAAGATCACATTGTCCTGTCTTGATAAAATAATCAGGTGAGTCCTCATTTTTCTTGTTGTCGTTCGCAACAAATCGCACCTTCCTTGCAATAGTCATTGTCGAGATAGTGCCTTCGTACCCGTTTTTCACGGGCTTAAATTGTCCTATAGTAGCCATAATTTTCATAGCCTCCTTTGGTTAGTGGACGTAAATTCTGTTGATTATGTGGTTGGTGCTTTAAGAGCATTTTTAAAGCCGGCATCACTCGCCAAAAATGCACTCAGCATTGACGGTACGAGTTCGGCAACACTGGCACTTTCGCCGTAAGCTGCTTCGTAAACTTGGGTGTAGCGCTCCAAGTCTCGTTTCAAATCGGGCGTTACTGTAATCCCGAATTTGACGGGTGTCTTATCCGGTAGTTTTCCGATTTTGAGCGTTTTGTTCTTTGCCATAGTAGTTCTCCTTTTTAATATTGATATGGTTGCAAAATGAGGTCTTTGTTGACGATCACGCGCAAGCGCGTCCCAGGCCGTACAGTAATGGTTGGCTGCACACCTAAATTACGCTCGATAATCTGCTGACCAGCATGGTTGAATGAATTTTGACTGCTATCGCGGATAGCATTGAGCAATTCGCTATCATCGTCGTTTCGCCCTAGCTCGCTCCCCACACCTAATATCGTAGAGATAAGGGCGGCTTTGAGCATTTTACCATAGTGATAATTGACTTTATCATGCAGCCCTGCCCCGCCTGACATATCAACGCCGGGGAGATTATCTATAATCATGGACGTACCATTGGGCATGATAAGCCGCGCCCAGACCACAAGGGCGCGTTTCTGCCCAAACGAAACTGCATTATCATAACGCCCCAAGAGTCTCGCCCCTTGTGGAATGAGCAAATATTGACCGCTTACGGTGTCGTACACGTTCTCAGTAACTTGCGCGATTATCTGGCCCGGCAAGTCGGAATTAAGCCCTGTAATCAGACTGGCGGGAATAATTGTCCCTGCCATGACTTGATAGGGTGAGATTGGTGATTGCAATTGGTGAGGATTGTAAATTTCCTTATCGACCTCCGTGTCCATAAAGGCCCGTTTTTGAGATTGTCCATTCGGCTCCTGCCCGCCAAGACTTCCAAAACTCTGCAACAAATCAGTTGGGCTTTGCGAGCCAGACGGGAGTAATCCCCGCAACATATCCAAACCTGTAGGCAAAGTTTCTGCCTGATGTATGTTTGCGCCCGTTTTGCGGTTGGAACTGATCGTAAAGAACAAAGGTGCTTCATTTACGGTTTCAGCTAATTCAACACTACGACTAACTGGTTTCGGGGCCGTGTGTTGTATTGGCCCTGTCCGATAATTGGCAGGTTGGTAGCGAAACGGATTGGCACGCGGGGCGGTTTGCTGGCGTGGCAGGTTTTGGGCCTGCAAATACACTGCTCCCAAATCACCCGGCAAAGGTGGGCCAAGTTTAGGCGCAGTTACGGCTTGCTCTGTATTGGCATAACTCACAGGGAGAGCCTTCAATCCTTCAGGCAATCTCTTTGTATTGGTATTATAGATTGCCTTTTCCGGTTCTGGGGCTTCCTTGGCTGGCTGCATTGCAATAGCGAGAGACCCCATTATGAGTAATGCGGTCGCCCCGCCGCCAAGAATGAGGGCTTTACGACTAAAACGGCGTACTGGCCTTGGTCGTGCGCGTATGGAAAGTTGATCGGCACTCATGGCAATGCCGTCATGGTGGCGGCTACGGGTAGTGTGACCGCATTAGAGATTGCTGGCGACAAAAAATCGGTAACATCCACATCTGCAATGCGCTCCGGCTTATTGCTTTTACCATTGCCCATACGAACAATCCGCACCACCTCCTGTTTCTTCTCGCCGAGCCTTAGCTCGGCAACAGCAAACAGGCGGTCAACAATGTAATATGTACCTTTGACCCGATAGTTGACCAATTGGCTCTTACCGTCCGTACCCACAACAAAGAGAGGGGGAGCCTCGCCTTGGTCTAATCGGTTCGGGAACTGGATAAAGACCTTGCTCCCATTATCAAAAGCCGTGATGGGTCGCCAATGTGGATTATCACCTTTTATCTCATAACGGAATTTGAGGTTAGCAAGCTGTAAGCCCTGATTGTCGTTGGCCGGAATAATGTTGGAATGGGATTTCAAATACCCGTATGGATTGCTAGCACCACGCAGGACCGATTTGTGCACCCGCGTTCTACCAAAGTGTTCATTCGGATACCGCCAAGACACCGCCGCCATATAGGTCTTACGAAACGAACTCATTTCCAGATGATATGTACGCCTGTCCGTCGTAATGACCAAATTGGTTGAAATATCAGCCGCAATCGGTTTGACGAAGATATGGACTTGCTCGCCGCTCCCGCTTCCCGAAACCGTATCGCCCAAAACCCATTGTACCGTATCACCAGCGGATACGGATGTAAGCACCTCGCCTGCCTGCAATGCAATATCCGTGACTTGCTTGGGCGCACAATAGACCTGATATAATGCCCCCATAGAATACGGGTAAATCTGAATGGCATTGACGTAATTGTCTGCCGATGGGCGTACCAACGCATTTGCATTCGCCTGTAGAATAGCGGCACTCGGACTCAACTTGGAATTAGCCGATACATATGTATTCAGCGGTTTCAATTGCCCGGCCATAGTCAACGGGTCAATCTGGTTGATAATTGTAATATGTTGCGGCGCGTCTTCCTCAAAGGCTAAAACTGCTTGCGTGAACTCACCTTCATCTAAGACAAAATCAGCCTGCTTTTTATGAAAGACATTGTTGAAGGTTGAACAGGCAGTAAGACTTGTTGTGAGCAATGCTAAAGTGATAAATCGTTTCATGGGGTACTCCTAATTTTCAAGAATTTATTGGGAAAGGTCTTTTGACCAATTGAGACCGTGGACATAAATGCCCAATGGATTACGATGCAGCGTTAGCTCGTCTGTCGGGCTTTCCAGAACAATCGAAAGACTGGCCGTAAACGTGTCGGCACTTTGCTCAACACCGTTCCGATAGGCTGTTTCACGCCACCGAATTTCAAAACTGTCCTCGGATGAGCGCACAACGCTAATGATCTTCACCGACACACTTCGCCTGCCTATTTCAGCAAACGGGTCATTATCACGCGCATACGCATTGAGAGTGAGCGCCCCTTGATCGGTGGTGTAATTGTAAGCCTGTAGCCAGTTTTCTTTGACAACAATGGGATCAATAGAGATGGAGCGGACATTATGAATGAACTCGCCAAGCTGATAGCCAATCTGGGCATCTGTTGGCTCATACTTTAAGGTCGCAGCTCTCACCGCCCGGACTGAACCACCCTGCTCTATCTCGACGACATAGGGTGTCACCAGACTTTGTGAGGATTGCCAAATGAATGCACCCGCGAGCAATGAAGCCATGCTGATACTCATGAGGGCTGCGAGCCGCCAATTTTTGGCTTGCACTCGGGCTGATCCGATACGGTCGTCCCAAACTTGCGCCGCCTGCTGATACGGCGTGACCGCCGCATCAATATTTCCATAGGTGTTCTGATTGCGTTTCCACATGATTTCTTACTCCTCATCTTGTTTCAATGTTGGGCCTTGGCCGCTACCGCCACGATCTCCATCACGAAGAACACTTGTGGCAACCATGCCAGCTTCACGGTTCATTCGGCCCTGTTTGGTCTTTTTGGCCCAATCGGGTTCACTGGTTTTAGAATCTGCACCCGTACCTGCGCCTGTACTTGCGCCGGGGCTACTAATACTGCCGCCTGTAGCCGTTACCGCGCCACGTCCACCAGATTGAGCCGATTGCTTAATAGGGTCAGTAACTTTCCCTGCCGCTGTCTTGATTGAGTTTGCGACACCGCCAAAGCCAGCCTGCGCCACACCGCTCACACCTGCCGCGACACCGCGAATACCATCATCACCTGATGCTGTTTTTCCGAGTGTGTAGGCAGTTCTCGCGCCGCCGCCCAATGAGGAACCGGCTTTTACCGCTCCTGCTGTAGCCGATGCCGCCTTTGCAGCCGCCGCGCCGCCAAGTGCAACACCTGCACCGACTCCCGCGCCAACTCCTGCAAGTGTTCCGACTGCGGCCCCTGCTCCGAGTTGCGGCGCACCGGATACAAGTCCTGTTGCAATCCCAGGCCCGAAAATGCCAAGGGCAAAGAGCGCAAGAGAGGCGAGAATAACGGACGCGGCCTGTTCAAGCGTGACTGCGCCTGGCGTAAAGGTTGCCGTGACTGTACCGAATAGCGTCGATCCAATGCCAATAATTATAGCCAACACCATCAATTTAATGCCGGACGCGATAATATTGCCAAGTGCGCGCTCTGCCAAAAATGAAGTTTTGTTCCAAAGAGCAAATGGGACAAGTACAAACCCTGCAAGCGTAGTGAGCTTAAATTCAATAATGGTGACAAAGAGTTGGATAGACAAAAAGAAGAAGGCAAATAGGGTAATCAACCAAGCTAGTCCCAAAATTGCTATCGTGACAATGTTGACGAAAAACCCGACTGGCCCCGTCAATTCACCTATCTCTACCAAGAGTGGATGGGCGGCACTGAAGCCCGTATTGGCAATAAAGCCGGGCCGTAGAAGATCCCCTGCCGTAATAGTCGAACCTGCCGCGTTTAATCCAAGCTGTGCAAAGCTGGTAAATATAACGTCTGCAAAGAATGAGAAGTTATTGAGTATCAGCGCAAAGAAGCCAACATAGAGAACCTTTTTGATGAATTGGGCAATGATATTATTGTCTGGCCCCATAGCCCAAAACAAGCCAGCAAGCACAATATCAATGCCGATAAGGACAGCCGTTAGATAGCTAACGTCGGGCGCAAGCAATCCAAACCCGCTATCTATATAGCTGGTAAACGTCGCTAAAAATGTATCAATAACACCAAGATCGTCCATCGCGGCTCTCCTTTATTAAAGACCCTTAAGGGCCAGATTCAGTACGCGGTTCTGCTTCCAATAAAGCGAGTGCCTAAGACCTTCGCTTCACGCTGAACGGCATCCACGCGGGCGCGCTCTATGGACTCGGCCCTATATTGCGACACCATCAATTCTTGCATTTGCATGGTTTGCTTTGTCCCCAAGGCCATAATTTGATTACCTGCTTGCACAGCGGATAAATCGCCCTGAGCCGTTTGGCTTCTTGAAACAAGGTTGGTGAGAAGTGTCGTATCTTCCTGCACCGACTGGACCACTTTTGACTGCACCAACATGGCATCTTCAAAACTTGCGCGAGACATTTCCAATTGGGTATCTGCTGCAAGAGCAATATCCGAATTTGACCAAGCGCCATATTCTTTTGGGAATGTGGTTTCAAACGCCCGTTTGGTCTGGTTGATTTCGTAAGTAATAGCGCTGGCCGCCGCCATAAGCTGACTTATCTCGCTCATAACCTGACTGAGTTCGTACTGAATATTGAAGTTAAATGAGGCAAGGTTCTTGGCTTCATTGATAAGTGAAAGCGCTTCATTGCGTAATTGCTGAATCTGCATACTGATCTGGCGCAATGTATTGGTAGCCGTCGAGATGTTTTGCACCAAGTTTATCGGATCAAGAACAATATCGCCAAATCCAAATATGGCATGTGCCGGTTGTACGCTACTCATGCAAAGGCATGTGGAAGCCAGTAAGGTTATCAATCGTGATTTGAGTGTGGGTTTTATTCTGCGGCGCATGATAAGTCTTCATTTTGAGTTTCAGGGTTGGTTTCGAGTAAAAGGTTTGCGGCCCAATGCAGGCCATGTGCGGAAAGCCATTGGCTTGCAAACTGATCTTTGCCGCCATTTTTAAGGATGATATTCATCTGCTCTTGGTCGTCTTTTGACGCGCTGGCACAAAAGGCAAGTGCCACCGGGCCAAGACCCAAATCAAACAATCTGTTCCCTGCCCGCGACTGAAAATAATAATCCCGTTTCGGTGTGGCTCTGGCGACAATCTCAATCTGGTGCGGATTTAGTCCGAACTGCTCATAGATTTTACATTGTTGCGGTTCTTGCGCTCTATCATTGGGTAGGAAAATTCTGGATGGGCAAGACTCTATCAATGCAGGCGCAATCTGGCTCGACGCAATATCTGACAAGGATTGCGTGGCGAATATGACAGACACATTTTTCTTACGCAGGACTTTTAGCCATTCGCGAATACGCGGGGCAAATACCGGGTCGTCCAAGAACACCCATGCTTCATCGAGAATAAGCAAACTCGGCTGGCCGTTAAAACGTGCTTCGAGTTTATGGAAAAGATACGTCAACACGGGAACGATCAACGCTTTGTTGTGCATCAATTCTTCCATCTCGAAACACTGAACATCTGCTTCACCGAGCGTTTCGTTGTCTGCATCGAGCAAACTGCCATGCGCTCCGTCGAGTGTATAAGGCTGCAAGGCTTGGCGAATTTCGTTGGATTGTAAGAGGGCCGACAATCCGGTCATGGTACGTTCAACTTTTGGCGCACTAGAGAGAGAATTAAGGGCAGACCAGACCGTATCTTTCAACTCGGGTGTTTGCTCCAAGCCTTCATTAACAAGCAGGCTAATCACCCACTCCAAAGCCCATGCCCGTTCGCTCATCTGGTCGATATTGGCAAGCGGTTGGAAGGCTAGTTCCCCGTCATTGCCAAGATCGTAATACTCTCCACCAAGGCCAAGCGTGGCGGCGCGAGCAGATGCACCCTTATCGAATATGAAAACTTGCGCGCCTTCGTACCGTCTGAATTGAAGTGCCAATAATGAAAGCAATACCGACTTGCCTGCCCCTGTCGGCCCGACAATCAAAGTATGCCCTACATCGCCTTGGTGTAACACCAGACGGAACGGCGTTTGCGCGCCGGTTGTTGCATATAGTAATGGTGGCGCATTCAAATGTTTGTTTGTAGATGGTCCTGCCCATACCGCAGACAATGGCATCAAATGCGCCAAGTTAAGCGTATGCACGATTGGTTGTCTGACGTTTGCGTATGGATTGCCGGGTAATGTACCGAGCCATGCGTCAACCGCATTGACGGTTTCGCGGATAGTTACAAATCCACGCCCATTGATAACACGCTCAATAGAGCGGATCATTTCATCTGCAATAAGCGGGTCTGGATGGTGGATTGCTATCGAGGTCGTGATATAACCGAAACTTACATTGTCTGATCCCAGGATTTGTAAAGCGGCATCTGTATCGTAGGCTTTATTGTCTGCATCCGTGTCTACAAGTGCTGACGCTTCATTGGTCATTACTTCTTTGACAACCAACATTATAGACTTACGCTTTGCAAACCATTGGCGGCGATAGCGGGTAAGAACCTTAGTGGCTTCCAATTTATCCATCGGTAGAAAACGTGTCGTCCACCGATATTCAAAACCGAGCCTATTCAGATCATCAAGAATACCCGGTTGTGTGGTGTTCGGGAAACCTTGAATGGATAAGACCCTTAAAGCTTCACCACCAAGCATAGGCTCTAATCCACCAACTAAATCTGCACCTCCGATAATGGCATCAAGGTAGGCTGGAACATCCGGCGTTTTGACCTTATGGCGATTGGGAGAAATACAGCCATGTAAATATGTGAGTGTTTCGTCGTCGTCCAGAAACCGTACATGCGGTAGTAATGACGCAAACAAATCTAGTGTCTTTTCTGTCTCTGCCAGAAAGCGGTTTAGATAATCCGCCGCCATTTGCTTCTTCTCGCCTTCGGGTTTTTCAATAATCAGGTCTTCAATTTTGTTCACCGTGTCCATCGGTGGCAAATAAGCGAACGTAAGATAATATGAGTTCTCGAAATATTGGGCATCTCTTGCATTTTCTTTGGGCGTCTCAAATGCAGCACGTCTTTCTTGGTCTACCAATTCAGCAACAGGGTCACGCCATGCAGACGTGGGATAGGATACGGATGGTTCGCGGCGGGCTTCAAAATACAACGCCCATGAGGAACCAAAGCGCTTAAGCGCGTTGTTGATACGAGCGCAGATACTCACAAGCTCCTCTTGTGTGGAGCTGTCCAAGTCCGGTCCACGAAACATTGCGCTTCGCTGGAAACTCCCGTCTTTGTTCAAGACAACACCGGGGGCAATCAAACATGCCCAAGGCAGATAGTCAGCCAAACGTGTTTGGGTCTTTGCGTATTCAGCTAAATTTATCACAGTAAATATCCTTTGTGGCGAACATGCCTTGCAAGTACGTCCATGAATTGAGGGTCACGTTTGGCTGCCCATACGCAAATGCCGTGGGCAATTACCCAATAGAGAAGTCCGGCGAGCCATAATTGCAGGCCAAGCCCAAGGGCTGCGGCAAACGTCCCGTTTAGGATGGTGGCCTTTCGAGGCGCACCACCCATTAGGATTTGCTCGGTCAATGAACGGTGTACGGGTATGGAAAAACCCTCTACTTGCATTTGGGGCATATTAAATCACCGCACCGCCGCCAAATGAGAAGAATGACAAGAAAAAACTTGTCGCGGTAAAGGCGATTGTGAGGCCAAAAACAATCTGAATGAGCTTACGAAAACCGCCGCCTGTATCACCAAAGGCCAAAGTCAGACCCGTAATAATAACGGCAAGCGTACCGATCATCTTAGCCACTGGCCCTTCTATAGAAATCAGGATGCTATTAAGCGGCCCCTCCCAAGGCATTCCCGAACCTGCCGCGTAAGCATTGCTCGAAATCAACAGACTTAGGCCGATAGCCATGCCCGTAAGTTTTAAAAGTCGTGTATTCATTTTGTGTCTCCTTTTTTGACAAGTTGAATAGGTTTTGGGTTGAAAGGGGTAAGCGTGTATTTACTGTGTTTGAGATCGGTCAATTCGCTCACGGTTTCGATTTTGCGCGCACTCCCGCGCCCTGATATAAAGACAATCAAATCGAGGGCTTCCGCTATGAGTTCGCGGGGTAGATGGGCGGAACCTTCGAGAATAAGTTGTTCGACGCGGGAAAGTCCTGCGTATGCAGAATTGGCGTGAATGGTAGCAATGCCGCCCGGATGCCCTGTATTCCACGCTTTCAGCATGTCGAGTGCTTCCGGCCCCCTAACCTCACCAATGATGATACGGTCTGGCCGTAAACGCAGAGTGGAACGGACAAGATCGGCAAGACTTATAGAGCCAGCCCCATTTCGACCTATTTGTGTGCGTAGAGCGACTTGATCGGGCGCGTCACAACGGAGTTCTCGTGTGTCTTCAAGAATAACAATACGGTCGTTGGATTTTGCCATTTCGTGTAGCAACGCATTGGCGAGCGTGGTCTTGCCGCTGGAAGTCCCGCCAACAATCAATATGTTCATCCGGCACTTTACGGCCTGTTCAAGCGCAAAGGCTTGGGTAGATTGAAGCGTTCCTGCTTCCACATAATCAGTCAGCGTGAATATGCGGCTGGCATTTTTACGAATTGAAAAACACGGATTGGCAGATACAGGGGGCAATACACCTTCAAACCGTTCGCCATTTCCGGGAAGTTCTGCACTTACAACAGGGTTCTTTCTATTGGCTTCCTGATGGATATGACTTGCCACTAACCGTACTATACGTTCAGATTCAGATGGGGGCATAATCTGGCCCGTATCGACGCGCCCTACTCCATGCTTGTCCGTCCAAACATGGCCGTCTGGATTGACCATAATCTCGACAATAAGAGGATCAGCAAGAGCTTCCGTAATGATGGGGCCAAGAGCCGTACTCAACATTGCGCGTGTGCGTTTGGCGGTTTGCGGATTGAGATTAGACATTTTCCACCTCCGCTTTTTGTGACTTTCGATCAGCATTCTTTTTGGGTTGGGGAATGTGCATCCGCATCAATTCTTCTTTCGTAAAATATGCACTTTCATCAACGACCACATCTTCAAGGGCTGTGAACAATACGCGCTCGCCGTCCTCCAAAACCCGCTTTAGGGATTGCAGATAGTTTTCAAAACGAACGGCCCCTTGAGAACGTGCAGCATCTTTATCTTGATTGGGAACTGCGGGAATGACGGTAAGGAAGTAACGCACATACAAAGCAAATGCTTCCGCATTGATAATCTGCTTACGCTTCAAGCCTTCCATTTGACGGGTCATACGGTCGAGCCTGCGTATAAGGGCTGCGTCCCTTTTATCGTCCACCTCATTAGAGAAAAATGCAGCCAAAGCTTTGTCTACGATTTCGGACTCGTAGCGTCCCGGACACTTGCCAAGGGCGCGCAGGCGCACGTAGTTATCTTGAGTAATATACGGGTGTATACGTGGTTTCTTAGCCATATCAAAAATCCAGTAAATCAATGTCAGGGGAATTATCTGCGGCAAATGCCTGCTTTGCGATTGCCGTTGTCTTGGCGAGTTCGGTTACGCGTTTAGCGTCGATCTCGGCTGTGTTGTCCTCAAGATCGACACTTGGCACGATCTCGTCGCCTTCCGGTTTTTTCTCGTCCAGTTCTTGTTTGATCTCTTTGCCGCCTTCATTGGCCGCGCGATGGGCGGCACGATTGGCCTTTTGATCTTCCTCACCGAATAAGCGGTCATCTACAGGCCGGGTGCAACCGTTCCAATCGTCACCTTGGGATATGGGGACATCCGCGTAAGGGAGATTGGGAGCGGTTAGCTTCGGGGGAGAAAGCACCCGACCTGTAAAGTTCTTGTCCTCATAATAACGCAGTTTTTGCGCTTTGATTGGCGAGTTGCCGGACACTTGTATGATTTCTTGGTCACTAGGTAGTTGCATCACTTCGCCTGGTGTTAGGAGTTGGCATTTATATCAAGCGCGACAAGCGCCTCTGCCAAATTTTGAGAGTTTTTCTTACGCCCGATAAGCGCCAGTTTTCTGCCAGAACTGCGGTAGAGGGAGAGAAGTTGTGCCGCCGTATCCAATCGTCTTTCTGCTCCGTCATCTGGGTTTATATGAAACTCGATATGGACGTTCTCACCCGTCAGTTTACAGTCTTTGCAAAATAGCTGTATCCAAAATCTATCCCCGCACAATAATATATGCCGTGTACCGTCGAGCGTATTATACGATACGCGCCGCGTTTGTAGATTAAGAATGCCGCGCCCTGATTCATCTTCAAGTTTCGACGTAAACGGCTTGAGGAATACTTGTAACGCCGCCGGAAACACGGACGGTTGCCAAAATACATTTGCCATTTTTGCATCAAGCGCGGGATTTGCCATAAACAACAAGCCCCACTTTTCCGCTAAGAGATCGCGTTGGGATGCACGTATAAGCGAACCACCTGTGACCAATTCTACAGACTCTAATCTAGACTTTTGCAGACTGTTCCAGTCACATATATAATTTGGATTGCGCCTTAGAAACTCCCACGCCCATGCCGCATTCGGCATTTGTTGGCCGAGTAAAAACATGGATACAGGATTTACGCAAAAGGACATATGTGAATACTCCTTCTAATAGGTAATAATTATATCAACAATCACACTTTAAAATTGTTTAAGGGGGCATAAAAAAACCCGCCCGACCGGAAGGTCGAGCGGGGGAATTGAACCGTATGTTTTATTAGACGGTGTTCCAGATCATAGCGAACTCATCGGTTTCACCGTCATTGGTTTTTCCGAGATTTGCATAGAGTGCAGAATTTAGAATGCGCGGGTCTTCAAATTTGACACTCACATAAGGGTTCTCGGAGCGTTTGCCAATTTTGTTCCAAGCGGCTCCGATTGCGCCCATTGTTTGTCCAAAAATCAAGAAGTCGGGTTCTTGGCTGTCTGGGGTTTTTACGCCGTTGACCAAGATTTTGATTTTCTCGTTCAGGCCCATAGTCAAAATGCCAGCGTAGTTTCCGTCTTCATTTAGAGTTACATATCCAATTGATTTTCCCATTTTAGTCTCCATAATTTGCCAGCCGATTTATGGAAGGTTGTCTTCCTGCTGACGTTGGACTCAGAGATCGTCATAAAAGACTGTGTGGTTCCCCCTCCTTCGTAAAAACTAAAAACGGGGGAAGCCTTGAAGATAAAATTGACGCTAATTTGGTCATAGGTGCTTTAGCATCTTTGACATGCGCGAGGAGACCTTTAGGTCGGGGAAATTAGTGGCACTTTTGTCTTACACTGGTTTTTTGACGAGCTAGAAAACAAAAGACAGAAGGAAGAAAACCGCTTGTGTGAATTTTTTGCAGGCAAATTTGGCGATCTGAATACGGGTAAGTCGAGCGGATATGCCACACCAAATGACAGGCGAAATGACGATGGTATCCTTACTATGGGTCTTGGCGCGATAATCCAAATCTTGGCGGCGGTGCTAAAACCAAAGGCAGATGAGAATCCGATGCCCTGATATTTGGGTAAACAATCGGGAGCAGAAAGCGCGGCTTGGAATAAGGTTGGCGAGAGTTTTGAGAGCGACTATGTGGGTGTCCAATTTTATGTCCTGCGTATTCTATGGACTGAACGCGGCGCAAATTTTGGAAAAACCAATGAGGGTATAGCCGTTGATTTCGGTAGGCTTTGGAATATCAATACATAAAGTATGCGGTTCGAATCCCCTGCTCGCCCATCTGGGTGGGTGGGATTATTTAGGTTTTTTGAAAGTACATGCACCCAACACCACGACAAAAACAAACCCCGCCAAGCCCGTATAGGGTTTGACGGGTCGGATTCTCGCGTGATTTAGCTTGGTACCGGCTCATACCGCTACTTCCAATTGACGCTTAACAGGGGCTTGCGCCTGTTGCGGTGTCGGTTGGTCTGGTGATGTATTTAGGCATTCAAGAATGAAATTTGCGGCTTTGGATGCTTGGGACGCGGCCTTGAAGATTGCCCGCTTATCGTCGCGTAACAGGCGCAACCATGAACCTAGATAATCCGTGTGCCGCACTGTGGGCTGTATGCCCAAATGGGCGCAAATAAAAGCGCTTGTCATTTCTGCGACAAGTTCCTCTCGCGCATAAAGTTTCGTGCCTTTATTGCCTTTTAGGTCGCGGTCAAGCCGTGACTTGTGTCCCGTCCAGTGTCCGAGTTCGTGAAAACAGGTTCTATAATAATTGATTTGTTGAAAAAATGCGGGTTGCGGGGGGACTTGAATCAAGTCTTTGGAAGGCATGTAAAACGCCTTATCCCCACCAATCCGAAAATCTGCGCCTGTGGCGTTAATCAGGTTTTCCGCAACCGGGATAGTTTCGCAATCGGGCAAAGGTTCAACGTCTTTGTAAAATTCATCCGAAAGCCCTTCGCACTGGTCGGCATTAAAAACGGTGTAGCGTTTCAGAAAACCTATGCTTTGCGGTTCATGCCCATCTGTGGCGGCGCGTTCCTTCTCGGCCTTTGGCGTAAAGGTGCTTGCATAACAAACCGTTGTCCCGCCTTCCCCTGCCCGAACATTGCCGCCTAGTTCAAGGGCTTGTTTATAGGTGAGCCAAGTTTGGGTTGCCCGTCTGGTATCAATGGCCGCGCCCCATAGGAGCAAAATATTTATGCCCGAATAATGGCGGCTTGTGTGTCCATTGGTCGGGAGTCCCATTGGGGTTTGAATGCCTGGCCTTCCCCAAGGTTGAACCCACGGTACACACCCCGCTTCCAGTTGGGCTATTACCGTATCGGTCACAGACTGATAAAGGTCTGTCATTTTCTTTTTAAAACGCCGTTTCTTAGAACGGGTTTTCTTAGGTCTAGCTTCGCTCTCTGGCTTAGGGTCTGGTGCAGGAAGGTAGCCATAGGGCGCTGGTGTCGAACGTGCTTGCTTCGGTGTTGGTGCGGTCATGTGTTTGTCTCCAAGTGCCGCTCTTGAAGAAAAAATGCCAAGCCATTCAGTGACAAAACATTCCGCCCGCAGGGAGGCGGGGGTGAGCGACAAGGAGGTATCGAGCAGGGGGTATGGAAGGCGTGGGGCAAGGGTTTTGGTCAGTGGACTTTGTGGCTTTATAGATTTTATCCAAAGCCCTTGCGCCGCGACGGCCCCCTGCTAGATTGCCGACGGCTCACGCCCGTCCCCCGAGGACGGAGACAAAAAAGCCGACCTGCTCGCGGGGCGACCGCTCATATTATGGATATGGTTACGTCAGGGATGAAAGCCTGAAAGGTCAAGACAAGCACAGCGCAGGCTTGGTTCACGCCAGATACTGTAATGCAACGGTCGGTGCTATTCACTTAGACTTCAACAACATTACCTTTGGAGGTTTTATGAAATATTACTGTGGTTTGGATGTATCCCTTAAAAATACATCAATTTGTGTTGTCAATCGTAATGGCGACATTATTCGTGAAGGTGAATCTCTATCGGATCCTGACTCTATCAACGCGTTTTTAGAAAAACTAAGCTTTCCGATTGAGCGTGCAGGCATTGAAGCCAGTTCCTTGACGCCTTGGCTTTGCGAAGGTTTGTTAGGATTAGGGATACCAGCTATTTGCATTGAAACACGTCATGCCAAAGCTGCCCTAAAAGCTCAGCAAGTCAAGACAGATCGCAATGACGCACGCGGGATTGCCCATATTATGCGGACGGGTTGGTATAAAGAAGTGCATGTCAAAAGTCGAAAAAGCCATCGATTACGTATCCTACTCAAGAACCGGAGATTTTTACTCGATAAACGCGTGGATATAGATGCCCAAATACGAGGGACAATAAAAGTCTTTGGTTTGAAAGTTGGCCGTACAACGGAGTTCCAGTTTGAAAGCCGCATCATGGAGATCACACAAAGTGACCCTGAATTACAATCCTATCTCGAACCAATGTTAGATGCGCGACGCAACCTGAATATACAGTACAAAATTTTAGAGAAAATGATTCATGCCTATGTCCGACGTGACGAGGTTTGCAGGCGATTAATGACCATTCCTGGTGTTGGGCCACTCACATCTTTAGCATTTAAAACTTTTGTTGACCGTCCTGAACGTTTTACTCGGGCACGCAATGTTGGCGCGGCTCTCGGGCTCACCCCACGAAAATATGCGTCAGGTGAAGTAGATTATAACGGCAAAATCACTAAATGTGGTGACCCATTTGTGAGGATGCATTTATTCGAGGCCGCTAATTCTTTGATGGGCCGTTACACTGGAGATTCACAATTAAAATCATGGGGCTTAAACATTGCTAAACGTGGATCACGCAAACGAGCATGTGTTGCTGTTTCTCGGAGACTGGCCGTTATCATGATCGCAATGTGGCGTGATGGTACAAACTTTCAGCACGGGCCGTTTACAACACCATCTTCTATTGGGGTATAAGCACATAGCACAGACATAATTTTTGTTTTGAGTTTTTAGAACTTTGACCTTTTGGTCTGAGGTCGTCCGGCAGGACGGGTAGAGATGATGTGAGAGCGTGACCGGGCTCGTCGCAAACCTTGGTTTGATGACGTACAAGCCAGCTAGCTCCGCATCCCTCTTAAAATGGAAAGTATCTTGGGAGAGTATCCATTAGATAAGGCAGTGTGTGCCGATACTGATCCCGGAAAGAAGCATGATACCTGCCATTGGACGATGCAGCATAGATCACCGAGACCAAACCTAATACTCAA
This sequence comes from Alphaproteobacteria bacterium, assembly GCA_002401695.1. Classification (GTDB taxonomy): domain Bacteria; phylum Pseudomonadota; class Alphaproteobacteria; order Micavibrionales; family Micavibrionaceae; genus UBA1672. The sequence continues at coordinate 178,366 of NVTV01000021.1, read as the reverse complement.
GAAAAATACAAATAAATAGTCGATATATTATTTTGTCGGAACAATGACACCTGTGCACTTGACAGGTTGCATTAAAGAAGCCCGGTCGCGGAACGCGAGACGCCCAAACCAAACGCCTTCAAGTATCGTCAAAAAAACTTACTCAGCCGCGACGGGCGCGGTTGCTACAAGCGCCAATTCAGCCAACAATAGTTTGATGGACAAGGTTTTCACCGAGTAATCGCGTAGGCGCATCCATGATAAAAGGTTATTGGGGTTACGAAGATCGGGATGGGATATTATGGCAAAGACATCATAGCCGGATTGTATCGACAAAAGACAAGTTGCCACCAATTCAGGGTCTGACAAATCCCCGAAGACAATCACCTGCCGGATATATTGATCGCTTAAAACCTCAATCAGTTTTTCATTTGTCCAAGAAGGGCTATCCAACGGTTCAACAATGAAGATCGGGATTTCGTATTTATCCAAAGCAGATGCCAATCGACCATCATCCGCAAAAGACGGTAGCAACAAAGCACTACATTCATCCGCAGAAACTAAACGGCGCGGCGGCAATAGCACTTTCGGCTTTTTTACAGGTTTTCTCATAACAACAAAAATTCCAAAAAATAGAAAAAAAGAGCATGGCAGTTAAGACTGCATGTGGGTCAACCCCGTTCTGCCATGCTCCCTATTTACCCAAACCTCACCTTTGAAGGTGGAGATGAAATCAGGGCAAAAGCTTAATGTAAAAATGCCTATTTTTCGCAATACCAAGGGCCGACTTCTCCGTTGAAGCGTGGAGATGGGGCGGCACCTTCTAACGACGTGCAGAAATCAGCGCGCATTTTGCGCCAACGGGTATATTGCTCAACCTTTTCAGGGTCGTCATCTTCAACACCTTGAAGCCAGAAATTAAACCAATCAACATTTCGTCTGTAGACCATGTATTTATGTGCTGGTTGCCATTTGATGTGACGTTCGTCGGGGTAGACATACATTTCGATAGGTTTCCCCGCGTCTAAGAGCGCATTGTAATCAACCTCTGAGAAACGAAACTCTTGGTCCGAAACTTGCGATAGAATAGGGGTGTCGATGCTTTGCGCGTTGGCTGCTAGAGAAAACTTGCGCCGCATGGCCTGTCCTTCAGAAGAGGTAATTTTTCCAAATGTTTCATCATAACTTTTTCCACGTGCAGAAGATGATGATTTTTTAAAATATGTAGGTATTGAAAAAATTTCAGCTGTTGATGCGGCTGCGTAATTTTGACGAAGAATCGAATTAGTTAAAATTACGCTGCCGTGACTAATACCAGAAATCCCAATTTTTCTTGAGTCAACAATACCGCGATCAATCAGATTTTCCACCATTTTTTCAATGGCAGTCACGGAACCTTGGTTGACAAACACATCATGATTAAATGCTTTGGAATAACGTTTGATATTGATCTTTTTTACATAGTCGGTGTGACGACCTCCATAATCAAAGCTTAAAACAGCAATTCCGTTCTGGGCGTAAGCATGAATCGGTTGTTCTTCATTTCCTCGCAGAAAGCCATATGAATTATAACTGGAAATGACGAGAGGGTAACGCTGCCCCTTTATATATCCTTCAGGGTAAACCAAATGTGCATAGACATTATGACCATAGTTATCTTCACCCAATATTTTTTCAACTTTTGTGAATCGGAGATCATTAAATTCCGGATTTACGTCAACAATAGTTGAAATTTTTCCACTTCCCAGGTGAATTGAAGCAATTTCAGTGGGTGACGTCGATGTAGATCGTGCACAAACTAGTTTTTCTCCTGCCAAGTCACATGGATGGCCATAGTAACCTATCCCAAAATAATCATCGGTCCGTAAAATCAACCGCACACTAACCTCACCGGGCACCCAGGCGTAAAATGAATTCAAACTATTATGCGGTCCATCAATAACATGAAAGATAATTTCCCGGCCATTTGGATGCCACCAAATGCCTCTAAAGCCTACTTTTCTTTGACTTATGCACTCTGTAGCAGGGCAAATTACTTCCTTACCATCTCGAGAAACTTTCAAAATCATTTGAGGGAATAGCCCCTTATACACTTCAGAGTCCTTATTCTCAATCCAAGCTAATTGTGCTCCATCTGCAGAAAACCGTTGCATCTGTCTTTCTTCGCCCACTAACCAACCTTTGTTACGTCTTTCGCGAGTAGTATCTGCCCTAACGAGCCGTCGACTAATTTCAACCTCAGTGGCCTCACGCTCAACACCCGAATCGGTTTCAAAAATCCAGTAACTTAACTGGCAGCTATGTATTTCAGTAACTTCAGAATATCGTTTCCGGCCGTCAGTACATTGTGCAATATTTGCATCGAATCTTAAGGAATAAAGAATTGGTTGCTGATGCAAAAACCCCTGCTCGGAAAGTTTTCTTTTTAATGCAGTAATTTCTGATCTGGTGCGGCCTATATTAAAAATAACCTTCGACCCGTCTCGCGATATATCTAAGCTTTGTATATCCCCTGCATTGTTGGTAATTTGTTGTTGCTCAGGGTGTTCTCGGGAACTGCGCCAAATTTGCACTGCACCTTCATGCTTTTTGGTGAAGTAAATCCATTTGCTGTCTGGAGACCATATGATGTCACTACCATCAAACCCGCCATTGCCGTTAGGTTGAGCTTGTGCACTCTCAGCTATTTTTATGGGTTTTGCATTTTGTTTGATGGCGGCGATATACCAGCCTACAATAAAATTGTTGGTGTCTTTGTGAGCTTGAATAGTCTGAAAGGCGATGTATTTGCCGTCTGGTGATAAGGTTTTTGATTTTATATCCCGGATGGAGGAAAGGTCATCTATGGTGATGCTATGTTTGGCGAATGCCTGGGGAATGATGAGAAAAAAACAAATAAGTATGGATAGTAACACTAAATATATTTTTTCAATCTTGATTATATTTTGAAATTTCATTTTTAAGACCTTAGAAATAAGCGAGTTGGTTACGGGCTCCACCATTTGCGATGAAGTGTGCAACGATGCAGTCAAGGGGGGGAAAAATCGGAAATTACTGCCCCCCTCTACCACCCGGAATTAAGCCCGAAATGATTCCTTCGTTGCGAACTCAGGAGAGGGATTAAGCCCTTACCACTGCTTAGTGATTTGCAAACTCACGACTCTCCCACGCGGGTTTGCCGCGCTAGGGTCATAAAACACACCTGTTCGGGAAAAGTGGGAGCCATCGATAAATGGGGGATCCTGATCAAACAGATTGATGGCGCTCAAAGAAATTCTCGTCCCCTCCAACCATCCATCACTACGGCTTTCCGCATCATAACTGATGGTTAAATTAGTTGTCGTCCATGAGCTAACTTGTGTTGGTGATGAGCCTTGATCATTCAAGTAACTATCCACGTAATTTATTGCGAGATTAGTTGTAAAACCCTTGTGTGCCCAAAGCAGGCCACCAATTAACCGCAATTTAACCGGCCGGCCTATCGTTCCAACTTCTTCAAAAACAGGACTTTCTTCGGCAGCTTGCACCAACTAGTCAAATACGTAACTGCCATTCAATGAAAAATTCCAACTTCCCAAAGTTGCCGTATCAAGGGAGTAAAGAGCAGAAAAATCAACGCCTGTAATTTTATTGCGACCAATATTTTGTAAACGAATATCCGCAGTGGCATCCGCATCAACAAGATCAATACCAGCTAAATTAATTAGACGATAATTTTCTATCAGTGCAAGGAACTCAGAATCTGGACCATTTAAATTTGTAAACGGCGCTGCCGATGGATCATTTAATACTCCCGTCACTGGAAAACTGCTAATTCTATTATCGTAATCAATATTGAAATAAGTTGCATCTAAAGTGAAGCCTGGAAGCGCATCAGGCTGATAATCAAATCCGGCTGTCCATAGGGTAGCTGCTTCCGGTTGAAGGTCAGCGTTGTTTCCAAGCGCGACAAGTACACTACTTGTACCCGTAGGCGAGTTACTATTTAACTCACTTGGGTATAAAACAGCAGCATTTCCTGCCTCATCCAATTCGCTCAAAAGTGGTGCGCGAAAAGACGTTCCATACGTCCCCCGTAAATTAAAGCCCTCGATTGGGGACCACAAAAGCCCAATCTTTGGATCTATCGAGGAACCAAAATCACTGTATTCCTCGTATCGACCGGATACGCTGAAGGCCAATCGTTCTACACCTGGAATGCGATTGTCTTCGCCAACGACTGGCAAATATACTTCACCAAAGAAAGCGTATATATCACGGCTCTGTTCGTTTACGCCTAGCACTAATATACCTGGTTCAGATACATCCCCATCCCCAAAACTATCGTGGCGAATATTCCCACCCACGGCTAATTTGACATCTCCGCCAGGTATGTTGAACAGGGATCCATTAAGTTTTACGCCTGCGGACAGATTTTCTGTAACACGGTTGAAGATAAAACCATCACTATCCACTTGATCCAAGTCTTGGAGACGAGTGAAGCCGTCACTGTGACTAAAGGACCCAACCATTTCCATTTGCCATTTATTACCCATCAATGGATCGAGATCCCACGTCGCTTCAACGGCGCCGCCATAATGTTGATTTTTGCTCTTATAAAATTTAGGCGGTACTGTAGGGGTATTGATACGAGTTTGCTGGCTATTTCTAAGGCTATAATAGGCCGTTGTAGAAACGTCTAAATTCTCTGTCAGTTCAACTCCCCCGGTCAGAAAAATATTGCGTCGTTCCTGTTCTGGCAGTAAATCTACGAACTCATTGGCATCCTGTGAAAAATCGCGATCCTTAACACTCAATGGGTTGCGGTGATTGAATTCCACTGAAATCAATCCATGGGCCTTATCCCAAACTTTACCAAATGTCTGACCGACAGTAATTTCTTCAAGACCACCTTGTGTGGCGAGACCATAACGCACACGTGTTTCAGCACCGTCATAGTCCTGATTCAGAATAAAATTCACCACACCACCGATAGCATCGGACCCATAAACGGCAGAAGCACCATCAACCAACACCTCGACACGGTCAAGAGCGGCCAACGGGATCATAGAAATATCAACGAAACCTCCAGTTAGCCCTGACGGTGCCAAGCGCTGACCATTAAGCAAAACCAATGTTGATACATTACCCAGACCGCGCAAATTAATACCCGTTCCTTGGCTTGTGTTATCGCCCGCTCCATACTCAAAGCTTAAACCCGTTGTACTTTCTGAAACTCCGCCATTGAAATTCTGCGGTAGACTTTGGATGAATTCTGGGATTGTTGAGTATCCTTGGATGTCTATTTCTTCGCGGTCGTAGGTAAACACTTGTGAGCCTACTGGGCCCACACCACGAATATTCGTCCCCGTAACAATGATCTCATCAGGTTTCTCTGGCTGCTGTGGAGTTTCAACAACCTGATCTTTCGCCTCAATTATATCCCCAGTTTCTTCCTGAACCACTTGAGCAAGTTGAAATCGCGCAGGTTTGGCATCCTTAGTGCCTACTTTATCAGCAACTGTTTTCTCCGCAGCTACAGACTTACGAACATATGCTTTTCCAACAAGCAAAGTTCCGTTTGCGTCTATGCGGTAGGCAATGCCTGCATCAGCCAACAAACGTGTAGCAGCTTGGCTGGCCGAGAAAGTTCCTTCAAAACCGTTCGTGGTTTTTCCCTTTAGATCAGCTTCTACAAAAAAGACTTCAATGTCACCCTGCATACCAAAATCCATCAATGCCGAAGACAGGCTTTGAGGTTTGATGTCGAAATTTTGCTTTTCAGTTGCTTGCGCCGAAGCTGGCATGCAGATGAAAAGTGCGGAAAGTGCGGTTCCAACCAGTATTGAATTTCTAAGTGATTTTGTATGTTTAAGAAACATTTCGATATATCCCCTTACCGATGATGCCTATATTGGTCTGTATCGGTTTTTGTTTTTAACCTCTGTTTGGCGAGGCCCCATACAAAGAAAGACGCTCGGTTTTCAAAAGTGCACATCAAAAAACGTAAAAAACTTTAAAATAATCTGCCAAAGCAGTTTATTCACTCCAGATAAGTGTCAATTCTTCACGTCCAGTACGTTCGGCCTGCAAGGGGTAAATTGTCTCTAGGGCGGCTATGAATGTGGACGCCCGCCCCGTTTTAAAAATACCACTGACCATCAAATTCTGCACACGGGGGTCATCCCCGAGAACAAGTTTTTGTGGGCTGTACCTATTCATCTCTTTGACGGCTTCGGCCAATGCAATGTCCCTAAAGATCAATCGCCCTTCCCTCCAGCTTGTCACCTCTTTGATGTTAGCTTTTTGAACGGTCACGGGCGCGTCATAATGAGCAATTAATTGTTCTCCCGCGATAAGTTCTATCGGGGCGGTGTACGGAACAATCTTTTTGTGTTGGGGTTTTAGCACCTCATCTACTGACACCCGCCCCTCGATCAGTACGACTTCTACACCAATCAAATCATCAAGGCGCACATCAAAGGCCGTGCCGAGTGCTATAATGCGTTTATTACCAGCGGTAACAATGAATGGGCGGTTGGCGTCTTTGGCAACTTCAAAAATAGCTTGGCCTTTGACGAGTTTGATATTTCTTTCGCGCTCCTGATACCTGACCTCTACTTGCGTATCGGTATTGAGAATAAGTGTAGACCCATCGGCGAGCGCGATAGTTGAACGCTCTCCAATAGCCGTTTCGTAACTCTCAAATGATGTCGAAGCTATGATGTGTTCTGGACGATTATTTCGAGGGTTTGTTTCAAACATGCCTGTATTAAACATAGCGCCGAAACCGACAACAATGAGAGCGAGGGCCGCAATGCCTGCACGCATCCAATTATTTCTAAAGAAAGAAAAACTGGAGGGCCGTGTTTCTGCGCGCGCTTGCTCGGCAAGTTCTTGCATAAGAGGGTCGGCAACCAGACTATCAACAAATGCCGCGCCGCGTTGTGTACGTGCGTAGGCCTCTTGGTGGGCTATATCTTCACGACGCCAAGCATCAAAGGCCATACGGTCTTCCGGTGTGCAATCAGGCGAGCTTAACCGTACCGCCCAAAATGAGGCTGTATCTTCAAGGCTCAAACCCTTGTTGATTTCATCAAAATCGTTCATCTGTAGTCACCAAACAATACGCTGATATGCGTTGTTGCTTTCATCAAGTGTTTTTCTATTGCACTCACCGATATACCTATCCTGCGTGCAACGTCTTTTCGTTTCATTCCGTCTACCCTGCACAATACATAGACCTGCCGTGTTCGCGGAGGTAATTCCATAAGTGCGGCTGCGAGACGTTTTACGGCCTCCCTACCTTCTAAGACGCGGTCCGGGCCAAAACACTCAGGAGAATGTTGCTCATCGTCATATTCAACATGGTCTTTGTAACCGTGCGTTATACGCTTTCGCAAATAATCTTTCCAAACACTTGAGGCCGTCGTCATCAAATATGCTTCCGGGTTTTCAATATGGGTTGTGGCGCGACGACCTGCCAACCGTGTAAATACATTTTGTACGAGATCATCTACATCTGCTTGATCGCAACCCCGTCGTCCAAAATACCTCGATAAGACGACACCATATTGACGTGCAAGCTCCTCAAGATGAAAACCATTGTCCTCAACTTGCGTGTTCTTTGATGTATTGTTTTGCTCGTTTTTCATAATCAATATTATGTGTATTTAATCTCATACCTTATAGCATTGACCAAAGTCTGGCTTAGAAACCGAGTTCTGGCAATGGCTGAACACTGAAAAAACACCCAAATTTACTATAAAGAAAAATAAATTTTTTAATTTAGTGTGCATGTTGTGTTGTACCGCGTCTTAGTAGTTGAAGGGTATTTTCGCGTAACTCTCAAATAGCATTGAAACAGACAATTCTTGAGTGAATATAATCAGAAGGACATATTCATCCCCAAAGCAGACTTTAACGTAGCGTGATTGAAACAGCGTCAATCGGGACGGTTTCAGTATCATCCTTGATTAAACCCACTTTCAACAGTTTGCCGTCTTCTTTGTCTCTAAGGATTATTGCACTATTGGAGTTGCGGATGTGTTTGTCTCCCCACTGCATGAGCGCCAACAACATAAGGCCGAGGTCTTTTCCCTTATTCGTTAGAATATAGGCATATCGAGTTCTTGAACCCGCTTCACGATAAGGCTCTCGCTCTAAGATCTCAGCCTCAACAAGTCTCTTCAGGCGTGTGGTTAAAACTGAACGTGGTATCTGAATGTCTTCACGAATATCATCATAGCGCTTAACACCATAAAATGCCTCACGAATAATAAGAACCGTCCATCTGTCTGAAATAATGTCGGTGGCTAGCGCTGCGCCACACTGGTTCAACGGGATAGGAGAACGGTGTCGTATAATTTTATTATCTGAGTTTGACATACGGTTTCAGCTACTTTAAGAGGGGGCAAGTTTCAATTAAGGTATCAGCTTATGACCGCACTCACACTTCTTTTTCTCATAAAAATTTTTGTCACACTTATAATGGTAGCCGCCCCTCTTCTACTTTTGTCAAAGGAAAGGTTGGAAAGCGCTATGGCTATCGAGGCGAAATCCACATCTTTTTTTAGATTATATGGCGTTGCCATCCTTGCTCTTTTATTTGGATATACAGGTGGAGCTTGGCAAGTTTCGCAGAACGTCTTTCCCATCGGTGTCATCATTATGGGTATTGTTTCAAACGGGGGCGCCACATTAGTACTTATCAAAACAGGAACCGCATCTAGGTCCAAATTTCTGACAGTGTTTTTTGGGAGTATTACGATTTGCCTGTTCTTGGTGCTGGCATTCCAAGATGCTGCAATGTCGAAACTGTTCTAACGTCGCCTTCTGCCGCTAATCCCCAAACCAGACATTAGTCCAACGGCTTACTTTGGTCGCCTTTAGGCCCCTGAGTTTCTATAAGTTTAACCAAACCAAGTGTCTACCTAACTAGGGGCACTTCAGAGCAAGACTATTTTTGCCGATGCTGAGCGACACCCAGCCACTGATCGTACAGAGATAAGTCTGTTGAACTATCGAATTCGATTGGATCTAACTCGATATTTTTCGGAAGAGTCTGAAAATAGGACAATGGTGACATTTTATCAAAATCAGCGTCTACAAAAGCATAAAGATTGTCCATTGTGACCTGACGACTATCGCCTAACTCTCCTCGCTTCGTTTCCGTACAATGCGTCCCGCCCTGAACCGTCACAAAATGGCTATTGGGAAGCGCGGCATCGGCTATTTGCGCATTTTCGATTGGCGTCGACCAATCAAGATCACCGTTGAGCAATAATACAGGCACCTGTATATCGACATTTGATCTGAGGGCGTCATCAATAACTCCGGTCGGCGTTACTCCCACCATCATGTGCTCTTCAAGATTTATATCTCCCAGCCAACGCCCCTCTGATTCAAATGTCAGTTTTACATCACGTGTCGCAGAAATTCCCAAGCTGTGGTCAACCAGCGATTCGATTAGATACTGGCCGCCACCGCCGGTGCGTCGTTGTCCAATTTGCGCCGCCAGAAACCGGTAATCACCCTCGTACATCTCAAGAATGAACTTTGGCCAGATTGCCAGGTTTTTCTGCTCGGTTGGCTGCCTGAATATACGGGGACGATGTAATACTTCGCGCAGATCATCTGCCCCGATTGGAACGTCTACCGCTTTCCCAAGCCCTGGATGGTACACGGTTAATACGGGCGGATTGTTTTCCAATCGTTCTATCACCGTCTTCAACGCTTCCATAAGCCCCCCTTCAGGTAGACGACCGGCGATATCGACATTTAAATTTGCGGCATCAGCAATGCGGGCCATCGAAGCCCAGCGCCATTTAGGGCTATCATATCCGTAGTCAATCGGTTCGACGCCTGACAAGAATGCCCGGTCCACATGAGTTGGCCAGCGCTTCATATAGGCGAAACTCCATTGGGAACCAAAACTACAGCCCCGTAAAACAATCTGCTCTGCGCCCAATGCTCTGCGAATATCATTCAGGTCATCAGTCATGTTTACAATGTCATAGCCGCTGACATCCACGCCTCGATCCATCCAAGACTTGTAAGCCTCCTGAAGCGCTCGACTTTCGAGTTGGGCCGTGTCCTTGGCAGACAAACGCGAACCAACCGGGACAGGTTCAAAATTAACCAGAAATCTCTCATCAAAGCCCGTGACATTTCTGTACCCGCGCTGACTGACATAAACGACCTCACGCGTTTTACGCAACCGCTCTATCTCATCAAACACCAAAGGGTCAGAAAGATTTAACCCCCACCCCGGGCCGCCCGCTAGAAGGAAAACTGGCGCTCTTTCATTCTGTGAGAGCAACAAGGCCGGAAATTTCGTAAAGTAAATATCGATCAATCGAGAGTCAGCATTTTGCCTGTTTTCTGGCACTTTCAAGATGCCGCGCTCGACCGTTACAGTCCGGCCTCTTTCATCGGTGATTATGTCAGGCGTAAGCGTTACGGCTCGGACGCGGGTTTGCGGTTCGGTGGCCTGTGATGTCTCGTGGTCTTTAACGGTGGATTGACCTTGACCCGCACAAGCGCCGGATAAGGCAAGGACAGATACGCCCAGTATCATGTTACGTAAATGTTTTACTCTTGAGTGTGTCATGCCGATATCCTAAACTTCCAGTGACTGTATTAAGTCAGTGAAGCATCTCAACGGCACAAATTTAAGCACAAATCGTCCAACGGCATCCAATTCTCTTTAATCGGTAGCCCTCACAAGATGCGCGTGTTATTTTCGATCCATGAATCGTTTATATCTGTCAGCACTTTTTCTTTTACTAATTTGCTTACCTGCATCTGCTCAGGAATATTTGTTCGTTGATCAGGACTCGGTGATGGTCTGCCCCGCGAAAAATATTGATGTCCCTTTGCAAGTCTTTGACGGTCTAGGCTGTAGGACAGCCAGACCCATTCAAATTGATTCCCATAAAACCATAATCTGGGTAAAAGGAACCGTTGAATTGCCTGCGGAGATTCTCGAAAGCCCAAAAGCAGCATTTGCATTTCTGTCAGTAGAAGGTTCAAGCCGTATTTACGTAAACGGGTACCTGATCGGAACGAATGGTGTCCCTGCGCGCACCAAGGCAGAGGAAGACGCTGGTCAACTCGACGCAGCAATATTTATTCCAAGACAATTTTTAAATGAAGGTGAGAACACCCTCACAGTTCTACTGTCCGGTCACCACAGCCGGATAGCCCTTTCACACACCATTCATCGCTTCGGCATTGGGTTTGATATCAACCCTCAGCATCGCTTGATGCAAAGCTACTGGCCTTCTATGCTGACTTTCGGTGTCTTCATCATCGGCGGCTTCTATTTCGCCGCCGTTTCGCTTTTCAGGCGTCGCACGTTCGAGAACGGCCTAATGAGTTCAGTGGCACTGAGTGCAGCTTCGTTCTTTGCTGCCGGCCAGCTTATCGTAGAGGTTTTGCGCGGTGTTTGGGCTTATCCCTACTCATTTCATGAACTCAGACTAGGCCTCATCGTGAGTCTATCCATCAGTGTTGGCGCATCATTAGTCTATCATACCCTTTGCAGGTTTGGTGTTCAGCGCCGCGGTATTCTACTCGGCCTCACAGTATTGGTGATGCTCGCAGTCGTCCTCCTGATACCCGGCTTCGACAACAAAGCCTCTTGTGCAATTCTTGTCGCAACGCTCTCTGCTGCAACGATCGCATTGGTTCATTTCAAGACTCAATCAAATGACGCGGTCCTGTATGGCGGCGCTTTTCTCAGTTTCTCACTCCTAAATGTTTTGGCCCCGCAGCAATTTCTAGATTCATATTACTACTTTGCCTTAGCCTTGTTGCTCCTTACGCTGTTCTTATTGCAAGCGCGCCTCATTTGGAGCTTCGAGCGAAATTTTGTGGAATCCGATCTTCAGCGGCGTCAGTTGGAAACAGTTTTGGACGAACTTTCAAGTGAGAATGAACGCTTTCTTATAATCGATTCTAATGGTCGCCGCGAACGCCTGTCGTTGGAAGATATTGCGTTCATCAGCGGCGCTGGGGATTACGTCGCAATCAACCTCGTCTCTGGGAAAGAAATACTTCACAGTACGTCATTGTCTACTTTGGAAGGTGAACTACCGTTATCTTTCCTGCGCGTCCATCGCTCACACATCGTCAACACGGTTCAAATTAGGTCGCTTGATCGCCACACATCAGGAACTGGTGAGCTAAGCTTGAATTCAGGTGTGGTGGTTCCTGTGAGCCGGAGAATTATGCCGCGTGTTAGACAGAGGCTCGATGTAAACCCTCTCCAGCACATATGATATCTTGGTGGTGTGAGTGCTTACTTTATGCGATTGCAAAAGAGATACAATTTGGAATTGTGGCTGTAATTCGCGCCATTAAGGACACTCGTTGAACCCACATCCCAAAGCGGACATTAGCGCTGAGGTACATACTCAAGTTCAACTTGTGAACACACAATATTATCAGTCAATTAAATTTTCTTATAACCTATGGAATAGGCGGTTAAAGCAAACCCAATGGCAATGCCGTAATATTCTTAGATTGACACACGACGGTACGGGACTTCACATCTGAGATGAGGCGACTTGCTTGTAGTGTCCCGTTAAATAACAGATCGAATGCTTGCATGTTTTTAGTCACAATACGGAGCATGTAAATCGAACTCGCCCGTGATAGCGCAACATTGTTAAACTTCATGCATTGTTGTTATGCCCCGCTCGAACTCTTCGATACTTATTTAATCATGATAGACGAGTTTTACCTCCACGAACGCCACAAAGTCTAAGTCGAGTTTTTTCTCCAGAGAGACAAGAAACCCGTTTGCCAATCACGCCCATTTCTTCCATGCGTTTGCCTGTCCTTGCCCTTAAAACTTGACAATCCTTATGAATATTTTATTATTTGCGTATAACGTAAAGGGAGATTATTTGCGTCGTAGATGCTAAGGGAGAAAGACTATGAAGTCATCGATACATCACAAACTATTGGGCCTGATTGGGTTGTTTTGTGTGACTGCGCTAAGCAGCATAACGACTGCTTTCGCGCAGGAAGAGGGGCGTATGTCACCTATAGTGGCCCCAGAGGAAATTGGTGCAATATCCCTTGGTACTGGAAGCGTTAAAGGTGCAAACCCAGAGTCATGGTTTCGTCAATGGGGCGACCCGATGGCACGGAACATATCCACGGCGACATTAACGCCGTTCCTTGCGGATCCGAAGTCAGCAACCGGTGTGAGTGTTATCATTGCACCTGGAGGCGGTTTCATGTGGCTGTCTATGGGCAATGAAGGATGGGAAGTCGCAAAAGCGTTCTCTGATCGCGGTGTAAACGCGTTTGTGCTTAAATACAGGCTTCGACCAACCACCTCAGAACTGGACGACTTTGAACGCGCGGTTGCGCAAGGGTTTGCAGCACCGGACGCATCGTCTGAAGATTCAGACACCGAACAGGCGCCTCGCCCTCCTGCCTGGGACCTGTCAAATCAGATGGAAGACGTCGAAGCAGCGTATGCCTTGATTACCAAAAATGCCACAAAATGGAATGTCGACCCGAAGCGTATTGGTATGGTTGGATTTTCTGCGGGCGCTATGTTGACTGTACAAACGGCGCTAAATTCCGAGCAAGTTGATCTGGCATTCATAGGCTCGATCTATGGCGGCATGGGACCAATGAAAGTGACCAAGGACGCCCCACCGATGTTTACGGCGATTGCTACCGATGACTTTCTCTTTGCGGGCCAATTTGGAATCGTCAAATCATGGTTTGATGCTGAGGTGGCTGTAGAATTTCACCTCTACCAAAATGGGGGACATGGTTTTGGATTGGGGAACCCTAACCGAACAAGCAACACTTGGTTTAAAGCATTTATCAACTGGATGGATGTTAATGATTTTTAGATACAGCCGTCATCTGTAGTCCGTCATTCTGCAAACTCTTTTCTAAACTGTGCCGGGCTTTGCCCGGTTATGTTGTGAAAGCACTTTGAGAGGTTTCGTCAAGTTAACGCACTTGTTTTGACGATCACGATACTCAAGTTGTATGAGAACATTTATCTATTCTCGTCATTTGTCCAAGCTTGGCGATGGTCAATACTTGGCATTTCAGCCTCCCTGCAATCTTACACATAAGAAATTTCTGAGATTGGGTACGTCAGTAAGTTAGACTAATTACCAATAAATACTTCGCACTTTATTCACTCCATATCCACAATTACAAAATAAAGATAAACACTAACAACCTCATGTCAGATCCCGTTTCACTCGATTAACTCTTCGTATTCTCAAAAATGCCGGTTGTGGCCGTTTGTCATTGTTAGAAAGGAGCAAACCGCACGCGCCGAACTACGCTCAAACCCGAGTTAGACTTTGCAAAAACTCTGAGTAACTTGACGCCCACGGCCTTTGCCGCCATATTAAAGTTAGACTTAAAATTACGGAAAACGCAAACCAAAATCAGAGACAATTTATTAATTTCGATAAATAAAGGGATACATCATACAAATGACGTCGGACAAACCTACCGCCAAATCCACTCCCGCGACCCTATCCCAAAGTGCAGTACCAAGATACTTACAACTGGCAGGTTTGTTCCGGCGGAAAATCGAAACCGGAGAGTGGCAACTCAACCACCAAATTCCAACTGTTGAGGCGTTGTCCACAGAATGGGGAGTAGCCAGAGCAACGATTAGACAAGCGCTTGGACTACTTGATTCGGAACAATTGATTTCCCGCTCACGTGCAAAGGGAAGCTATGTTATTAAACGACCGCAAGACCTGTTATGGCTGAAAGTTGATACAGATTGGCAGGGTCTATTAAGTCAGAGAGACGGCACCAAAATAGAAGTCTTGTCAGAGCAACATAGTATTGTTCCACCATTCATTCCACATCCGATTGGTACGACCACAGGTCGATATCGTCATATTCGAAGACGCCATTGGCGGGACGACACCCCCTTTCTACTCGCGGATGTATATATTGAAGAAGAAATTGCTGCGGAATTAAGTGATAGCGCTTTTAAGGAATTAACAGCTCTGCGACTCGTAACTTCTGTTGCCAACATTAGCATTAAAGATGCGCGTCAAACCTTGACTCTAGGGTCGGCTGATATTGAGACAGCCGAACTTATGAAAATACCCTTCAATGCCCCTATTGCTCACGTATACAGAACTGTTGTTGACAGCAAAGGGCGGATAGTATTGATTTCGAATGGTACTTATCGAGGCGATATTGTTCGAATTGACATGAATTTAGAGCCACAGTCCTAATTTTATAGTCAGTTATGTTCCGGTATATACTGGCTTTCTTTTTTCCAAAAAAGCTTTCATGCCTTCGCGTTGATCTTGGCTATCAAAAAGTGACGTAAATGCCTGCCTTTCCAGTTTCAAAGCCTCAGATTGCCCGATATTCAGGCCCTCCATAACCACGGTTTTAATTGCTTTAATAGCCAGTGGTGGCATTGCCGCAATAAGAGTCGCCATCTTCTCAGCTGCTGCCAAGGCTTGGGAAGATTCAACGACTTCAGAAACGACCCCCCATTCAAAGGCCTCACGGGCGGATATTTGTTCCCCTGTCAGAATCATCCTCATGGTACGGTATTTACCAATGGTTCTAAGGAGTACCTGCGTCCCTCCCGCCCCCGGCATTATCCCCACACGTATTTCCGGCTGTGCAAAGCGCGTGTTTTCCCCAGCAATTATAATGTCGCACGCTAAAGCCAATTCCATACCACCCCCGAGCGCATATTTTTCAACTGCTGCAATCACTGGCTTTGGACATGACCGTAATATTTGGAAAATTTTTCCCGATTCTTCACGATGGTGATCATCGGAAGCCATATCCATCATTTCGGCAATATCAGTTCCCGCAACAAATACACCCTCACTGCCCGTAATAATAATGACCTTAACGGCTGGATCAGCTCCCAAACTCACAAACGCCGTTTCAAGGAGCCTTTTAACTTTTAAATTCAACGCATTGTATTTTTTTGGACGGTCGATTGTAACAGTAGCAATGCCATCCGACGATATATTCCAGAATACGGGAGGGTTGTTGGTTTCAGCAGTCATTGTTTAATATCTCCGGAACAAACGATTTAGAGCTATTTACCCTTCCAATTAAGAGAGGTGACGGCCTATAGCGACCGTCCAAGTAAATACTGGCTAAGTTTTGAAGAACATTAGTTATCAGCGTTGCTCCAAGTTGATCTGCCCACGCAAGAAGTCCACAGGGATAATTCACCCCTTTTAACATCGCTGTTTCTATGTCTTCGGCTTTGGCTATCCCGAGGTATAAGGCGTCTACAGCTTCATTTATCAACATAGCCACCGTTCGCATAACGACTATTCCTGGAACATCTTTAACTATTGATACCTCTTTACCGAGGGCTTGAAAAAATCCAACCGCTTGATGTCTAAGACTTAGCGGTAGTTCATCGGGTACGGAGAGGCAGATCCTTGAGGCGTCCGCATAATTAAGCGCCAGATCAAAGAGGATGGTCGGGCCATATTGTGAGCTATGGGTTATCGCAAGCCGCCCATCTGTCAGAGCTAAACGTACATCACCAACAATAATACAGTTGTCCCCTTCTTCTCGTACAACGTCTATTCCTGCTTTTTCTGCTAAATTGAAGAGGGCCTCGGCTTGTCCCAAACTACCCTTAAATACAACAGTTTTCGGTTTTTTCATTTGCGGCTCTGTTTGGGGCAAGGGATGTTCCGAACCTTTTTCGTATGAATAAATCCCCTGGCCACTTTTTCGACCTAAATAGCCGGCTTGAACAAGTTCTTTTTGGAGCAGCGACGGTTTGTACCTAGCATCGTTGTAGAAGGCTTCATATACAGATTTGGTAACGGCGTAATTTACATCATGCCCTATCATGTCCGTTAAATAGAATGGCCCCATCTTAAACCCTCCACTTTCACACATGATGGCATCTATGGTCGCTGGATCAGACACCTGTTCTTCCAGTAACAGGAAGGCTTCCCCATAAAACGGGCGTGCAATACGATTAACAATAAATCCGGGGGTTGAACCACAGACTACAGGTATCTTGTCCCATTTTTTTGTCAATGTCACTAAACAGTCAATTGTTTCGTTGCTCGTCTTATACCCGCTCACGATCTCCACCAAAGGCAATCTGTCAGCAGGATTAAAGAAGTGCAGGCCGACAAAACGCTCCTGTTTAGTCAGACAGGCAGCTAATTCAGTTATGGATAGAGCGGAAGTGTTTGTGGCTATAATGGTCTTAGCCCTTGTGATACTTTCAACTCTACTAATTAAATCTGACTTCACTTTCAAATTTTCAACGATCGCTTCTATAACGAGATCCGCATTTGAAATGTCTTCCAGCCGTGTAGCAATGCTGATGCGACCTAATTGCTTTTCAGATTCAGCTGCATTTATTTTCCCACGCGAGACCAACCAATCATTGGTCTGCTTTAATTTTGAGATTGCTCCTCTAGCTGTTTCGAGATTGACATCATATATGAGAACGGGGTGCCCGGCTCTTGCTGCAACTATTGCAATTGCCTGCCCCATCGCACCAGCACCTAAAACAGCCACAGTAGAGTTTTGACTAAGCATTTTTAAAAACTCTCTCTTCACTTTCAAAAACCGTATAATTGCTCTGGATTAGTGACTAAGATTTTTTCCAAAATGTCATCATCACCGTCCACCCAAGACTTCATCAGATCCAACAACTCACCTGCATCTGGCTCTTCCCCAATCATTCGGATATAAGGCCAATCAGAACCCCATAATAATTGATTTGGGTTTGCGTCAATGAGTGCATCAACAAATGGTTTCAAATCGTTATATTTTGGAGGAAGTTTTGAACAACGGCAGAGTGATATCTTTACCGATATTCGCTGTTCGCGAACCAAAGAAAGTAGTTTTACGAAATTCTGATCATCAAGCCCGGCTTCTACATTCACCATACCAATATGTTCCAAGACAACGGGTAAATTTGGTTTTAATAATGTTTCTATGTTTTCCATGATGTTCGGCAATTGTGCCCACACATTTACAGACCATCCGAAACTGTTCATTCGTGAAGAAAGCAAGTTAATTTCATCGAATGGTATCGCGCCAGGACGTAGTTTTCCATTTGGCAAAAATGCGTGAACAAACCGCAAACCACGAACGCCAGCATCTTGCATTGTCTGAAGAGCCTCATCGGTCGTGTCTGACCTTGCTGCTGCCACGCCTCGCAATCTGTTTTCACTATTTCGCAAAGCATCAATAAGGAGGTCCACATTGCTTCCATATTGGGTTGGTTGAACCACAACACTTCTTGTTATCCCCAATATTTCTAACATATTTAAATGTATTTCAGGTGTAGCTAATGGAACCGGGTAATTGGGCACGTATGGCATTGGATATTTTATCGAACCACCAAAAACATGTGTATGCGTGTCGCATGAACCCAAGGGTAAATCTCGCACTCTTACTTTCGGTACTGCAGCAGGGATATTAGTTCTATAGCCTGACATTAGCTTGAAAATTGCCCACAGGGCAATGCCGATAAGGGGATCAACTCATTTCCTGTGGGCAAATCCAATAGTGAGCCCATTTTCTCATTAGGTAGCGGCACACTATGGATGTTCAACGTCATTGCCACCATAGAATAGTATCCAATGAGTCCTGTAAGTTCTACAATTGAGACCTTACCAATCAGTTTTTTTAGCTCGGTGTAAATTGCCGCATCCACCTGACCAAACTCAAGGCTTTTTTTCGCAAACTCATAAACAAGATAGTCTTCTTCTTTATCAAATTTGGGTGAAACTCGAGTACGAATAGCCTCAATAACTTCTGGAGGAACGCCGGCTGTTTCTGCAATAGCAGAGTGAATAAACCACTCAACCTGACTATTCCAATATCTGGCAGTTACAATAATTGCTAATTCACTTATACTCGACGCTAAGGTTGTTTCGAAACGCAGAAACTCGCCTAAGAGGTGCCAACGATTTGCAAGTTCAGGCGAATGCAAAGCCACTCTTAGTGGCCCAACTATTTTCCCGCGCCGACCAGAAACAATTTTATTATAAATCACTTTTTGCCGGCTATTCATTTTTTCATTATCGGCCATCTCTATACGAGAACCTTGGGATAAGATGTTTTCTTCAGATAACATTATTTGCTTCCAATTCAGCTATCTTTTCATCTGTGTATCCTGCGGCTGAAAGAACGTCTTTCGTATGTTCACCTAAGGTTGGCGGGGGAGCATTAAACTCAAGGTTTGCATTCTTAAAGCGCATAGGACTAACCACTTGCGGGACCTTGCCCAAAACAGGGTGATCAAGTTCCCGTACCATATTCCTATGTATTACCTGCGGGTCATTGATAACGTCGGGTATTGAATTAATGGGTCCGCAGGGAACGCCCGCGCCCTCAAATTTCGCAACCCATGTTTTTACGTCCTTAACAGCCAAGGCTTTAAGGATAATCTGATTTAGAGATTCTAAGTTATTCACGCGGGCAGAATTTGTTCTAAATCTATCGTCATTCGGCAAATCAGCTAAACCAAGTTGCTTAGCGAACCAAACAAACTGTGTATCGTTTCCGACTGCAACTGCAATATGTCCATCACGACAAGCATACACATTTTGTGGCTGAATATTCGGGTGACTATTACCATTTCGTATCGGCGCTTTTCCAGACACTAAATAATTCATCATTTGATTAGCAAGAAAAGCGAGTTGTACATCCAGCATCGCCATATCAATATACTCGCCCTCGCCTGTTTCCGTTCTACGCGCAAGCGCGGCGAGTACAGCAACAGAAGTATACATGCCTGTCATCAAATCAACGATGGGCACTCCAACTTTTTGGGGTCCTCCGTCTGGGTTTTCGTCAGATTCACCCGTCACGCTCATTAACCCCCCGAGAGCTTGAATCATAAAGTCATAGGCTGATTGTGAAGCACGAGGTCCCGATTGACCAAACCCGGTAATCGAAGCAAAAATAAGTTTTGGGTTCACCTTATAGAGCGCTTCATAGTCAATATTATATTTCTTTAAAACACCAACTTTAAAATTCTCCAAAACTATGTCGCTATTTTTCGCTAACGAACGGACAATTTTCTGTCCCTCGGCCAAAGAAATATCAACAGTTATGGATTTTTTGCCTCTATTAACACATGAATAGTACCCAGAATTTGAGGATTGCTCACCATTAATGTCGTGTAAAAAAGGTGGTCCCCACCCTCGCGTATCATCACCTTTACCGGGGCGCTCTACCTTAATAACATCTGCCCCTAGATCTGCCAAAATCTGACCTGCCCATGGGCCGGCCATAATACGACTAAGATCAAGAACCCGAACATGTGATAAAGGTCCAGACCGTTCTATTTTATCATCTTTATTCATCTGTTATCTCCGTCGCGCAAGAAGAAGCACGTTCCCTAAACATTGAATGCCAAGTTTCAAGCCTTGGCCTACCTTCACGCCATAAAATGTCAGGAAATCTAAAATCTAAATAGTCTAACGCAACTCCAGTTGTTATTTGTCCAATCATATATGGACGCCCAGTAAAGTTGTGGCACCGTTCCTCAAGCCAATTTAGACAGGCAATAATCTTTGCGTTGCACACTGTAATTACTTCTGGCCAGCCAGCGCTATCTGAACGAAGGGATTCACCTCTCAAAGCTAATAAAGTATCAATCAAACCATCTGCGACGCCGTACAACTCCAGCTCGGGCCATTTTAACTTACCATTTTCCGGAATGATTTTTTGCCCTTGGTGAAGACTATCCAAATACATACATATAGTAAAAGAGCCCGACAGCACGGTTTCATCATCTAAAACCATTGTTGGAATACGCCCAACAGGGCTATCTCCAAGGAGTTCCATGTTCAATTTACTACGGACCACTGCAGTACGTACACAATCGATGCCATTGACCGCGCCAGTTTCATTAGCAACGATCATTACTTTCCGCACATAAGGTGATCTTGGGGACCAATGTAACTTCATACTGACCTCCTAGACGGTTAAAATGGTAACCGCGCAATTACCACCCGCTCCGAGAACATGTGCAAGCCCAGTTTTTGCACCTTCCACCTGCCTCAGCCCAGAATCTGCGCGTAGTTGAGATACAATTTCAACAACCTGAGCTAAGTGCGAAGCCCCAACAGGCTCGCCCTTACTAATCAAACCGCCACTCATATTGACTGGTGTACTACCATTTATTTCAGTGGCTCCGGATTCAACAAATGCCCCGCCCTCACCAACAGCGCACAGGCCCAGTTCTTCATATATTTCTATTTCGCAGAAAGCGTCTGTATCTTGCACCTCGAAACAGTGAATATCCTTCGAACCTATCCCAGCCACTTCAAAAGCTTTTTGAGCAGTCACTTCTGTAGGCCCAGGATTTTCTATCTTTGAACTCATACTCTCAGCTGGACATCGGAAATCAGCTGAGTACCTCGCTATTGTATGAATACATGATGCAACTTTCACATGGCGCGCACCCAACTCTCGAGCCTTTTTCCCAGTAGTTACTACGACACATGCAGCCCCATCATTTGCCGCGCAAATTTCCAGTAAACGGATAGGATCACATACGAGACGAGAATTCAGAATTTGTTCCATACTAAATTCCTTACGGTACATAGCATTTGGATTGTGAACGCTATTCTTATGGTTTTTGTATGCGACCATTGCGATTTGTTCGTCAGTCGTGCCGTGTTCATGCATATGGCGCATAGCGCGCATTGACCAATAACTAGGGTTCACCGACATCCCCATTTTTATCTGCCATGGCCTGTAGATCATGGTAGGATCCATAAACCCACGAGGCATCTTTTCAGCACCTAAAACGAGTACCGTATCAACCTCGCCCGATTTTATCGCTAAGACGGCTTGCCTCAAGGCAACGCCCCCACTCGCACAAGCAGCTTCCACATCAACAATTGACATATCTGTTCCGCCCAAATTACGAAGTATTCTAGCGCCAGATGTTGCAGGCAAATACATACGCGAAAGATAAGCCGCATCGATGTCTTGCCACTTAAGTCCTGCGTCTTCCAACGCTTGACTGGCAGCCATCGCCCCCATCTCCTCTGCACTCGTTTCGAAACGACCAAAGGGATGGATACCTGCGCCTACGATTACAATATCTGAATCTAACATTTGACTTCCAATTCACCTTGTTCGGCATATCTAAACGCCAAATAATTTTGACCATCTTTCGATACCAAAACCCATGGCCGCAAGACCAACTTCATACCAATGTGAAAGGCATCCACAGCGCCCTCCATTGGAGCCATAATTTTAATTCCGTCATCAAGCTCAACTAATCCCAGCCCAAATGGCTTAAACTCGTCTTCTCCGAGGTAATCACCCGGTGGGCGATGTCGAATAATCGTGTAGGACCACAGGACGCCATCACGGGACAAACGTATTGTCTTGATTTCCTTACCGCCGCAATTCATGCACAAGGCGTTAGTGCCCATAGAGACCTCATTGCAGGCATTACAAAAACTGCCCAATAGATGCAGCCCACCAATATCCTCTTGGCTAAATTCGATCAGCCCATCCTTCACCGGCAATATTTCGGTACCGTCTTTGATATCAGTTAACATCTTTAATTCCTCGCATTTTGAAATACCTTATATTGTTATTTTTTGAGAGCTTTTTGCGACCGGGTCCCAACTATCAAAACCATTGCGGCAACTAAAAACAGACACCCGTAATATATTTGCCCCAAAGCAAGCGAGCCCGTTTTATCCGCCCCCCAGCCAACAATGATTGGACTTAAGAATGCAAACATAGCGCCAATCGATGACACTATTGCAATGCCGCCAGCCGATGCTGATCTTGATAAAATGTCAGCCGGCATAGACCAAAATGGGCCTGTCGCACCGAATGCACCTACGCAAGCAGATGTAAGAAATAGAAGCGACCATAGTGGTTGATCGGAGAAAAACGGCAATAACAGCCAAGATGTTCCGCAAATTATGGCGCATATCGCGACATGCCACCGACGCTCCCCAACTTTATCCGAATGATGCGCAACCCATTGCTGTGCAACAAGGGCGATTAAGTATGGCAATCCAGCAAGAAAGCCTAAGGTTGTCACGTTTTCCACGCCCGCCTGCCTTAAAATAGCAGGCAACCAAAATGCGAGTCCACCTATCCCTGAAACCAGCGCGGCGGCCATCATGCCTAATACATAAAGCCGGTAATCTTTAAATGTTTCCCCCAGTGACTGACTACGCTTCTCACCAGACGCTATGGTGGCATTGTTTTCTTTTTCCAAATCACCCCGAACAAGTGTCTTTTCTTTCTCAGTCAACCACGATGCTTGACTAGGTTCATCCGACATCCAGATCATGACGATAATTCCAAGAATTACAGACGGAATAGCCTCTATGATAAACAACCACTGCCACCCCCGCAAACCTATGAACCCATCCAAATTTCCTAATATCAAACCGGATATTGGAGCCCCTATAAGCCCAGAAATAACGAGAGCGGACATAAACAGAGCTGTGAACCTCGCCCTTCTTCGGGCGGGAATCCAAAACGTAATATAAAGCAACACACCAGGGAAGAAACCGGCCTCTGCACACCCAAGCAAAAATCTCAATACGGTGAATCCAATTGCCGATGTAACAAGCGCAAAGCTTGCGGAAATAATCGCCCAGATAATCATAATCCGCGCAAAAGTCAGGCGAGCACCAATTTTTTTCAACAACAAATTACTAGGAATCTCGAACATGCTATAGCCAAGATAGAAAAGCCCCGCGCCCAATCCGTAAATCACCTCGGAAAGACCCAAATCTCCAAGCATTTGAATTCGTGCAAATCCGATATTTGAACGATCCAAGTGGGCCACTATGTAGCCCAAAATCAACAATGGTATGATATGCCAAGAAATTTTGTTGTACGCAGCATCCAAAACACGAGCATCAGTGTCGGAAATTTGATTGGTACTCAAAGGTTCCTTTTTCTGTTCACTCACAATAGAATTCCTCACAAAATTGGGACAATTCGTATGTTGAATGTGACCCATTCAACCCTATCTCTTAACTATACTCATCACAAAGGTTTATCAACTAGTTTTATGACCTTTATGATGTTTAGTGCTCACCGTTATGACGTTTCATGAAATCCAAAACAACATTATTGAACCCTATGGGTTGCTCCCAATAAGGCGCATGTCCAGCTTCTAAAAATATTGCCATTTCAGGATTTTTCCAGTACGTCGAAAAGGATCGAAGGCGTGATGGCGGCATATACAAGTCAGCATCACCAGTGAATAAAAGCACAGGCAAGTCTATTTCTTTTAAAGATGAAGGTTTCAGATCATTCTGCCTTGGTGCGCGAATACGCTCAGAAGAGGATTGTTCTTCCAGGGCGATCCATTCCTGAACCCCTGTTGGGTTGCTATCTCGATAAACCGGTCCCAACTCCTTTAACCACGCTGGCAAACCCCAAAATTCTCTTGGCAAAAGCGTGTTGTTTGAGGAAGTGTAACCTTCATCTCCTGTCTCACCTATGGTACAACCGATTACTAAACTTAATAAGCGCTCTGGGTAAGATATCGCAAAATCGGAAAGTAGTCCGGCGCCTCCCCCCATCCCAACAACATGGAACTTCTCTAATTTAAGATGCTTCGCAATTTCAAGCAAATCCGCCGAAGCTGATGGCATTTTTCCCGTTACCGAAACCTGAGTACCATGATGCCCACGCCTAGAGTACGCAATTACCCGGAAGCCTGCATCAACAAATTCTGGTTGCTGATAACCCCAGATCAGAGCGCTTCCACTTACAGGGTGGACCAGAACAATAGGAACCCCTTCTCCGCCTGTATCCCAATACCACAGACGGGCCCCTTCAACATCTACATATCCCTCAATAACTTCTTTTTGCGGAGGAACATTTACCCAAACATTTTGAGCAGGAATAATTTGAATACTTTGCTCTGTATCAATAGGCACTATTTTTTTTGCTGGGGCACAAGCGCCAAAAGTCACTGCCAGCATGAGTCCAAGGCACAAGCTGCGACGATGAACTGAGGTCTTAAATTCTTTGCGACAATACTTCACAATACACCCTCACTTACAGGAAAAACTGTCGGCAATATTTACATTTCCAGTCCCATTATAAATTGCCTGTTTTGGGAACGGACATATGGGTCGGCTCCGCTCTGAAACATTGAAATACTCAGGCTTTGACGCTGTAGCGACAACTGATTCTGGAGCTATCCCTCGCTCGACCCAGTTTGTCACTTGAGCGAACAGATCAAACGTATCAGTTGAAGGCCCTCCGCGACAGTGCCCCATACCAGGTACTAAATATAATCGAGAAAAACTATCAATCCCACCGTCTGTATCCTGCATTGCTTGTTTAAACCAATTACGAGTATCATTCATCGAAACCGATGAATCGCTAGCGCCATGGTATATAATTAATTTACCCCCAGCAGCCTTAAAAGGTGTAAGATTCGTCTGGTCAGAAAAAAATAAATCTGCTGGAGATTGATTATAAATCTCATCAACAGCCCAAATTAGTGATGGGTCCGTATCAAAATTATAAGATAGAGAATACTCAAGTGCGTCCGCTCTCCCGATAGGGGTTTGTGGCGGGGTAGAATACAAAACAGCAAGAACGGGTGCATAGCTCAGCTTCATTGCAGATCGTGCGCCATCCCCACTACGACCAAGCCACCCTGAACGCCAACCCATGTTATATTTTTTTCCATCAAACCCGCTAATGCCGCCGTCCCAAGGCCAATCGGCATACAGTTGACGTCCCGAAGAGTTAACGGGGCCACGCATCGCTTTTTGAATGGCTTTGACTTGAATTGAAAGTAGACAGGAATCGGCTTTTTCATCTTCACAGATCATTGATGTTAGTTCCGGCAGAACTCTAGCCGTCTGGCAACGCGCCATATCGTTGACGATACCGTCTTTCAACCCATCTAAAGCATCACATGCATTCAAAACACTTTCACGCACAATCATCAAATCTGGATCACTAAAAGTGCGAGCAATGTCCGGATCACCATTGGGCAAAGTAATGTTCATTTGTTGCGCGAGATCGGCAAATATTTGGGTCGTGTAGACACCAGACATTGGGCCTAAAGGCAAATGTAATACTGGCGCCCCCGCAACAATCCCATCATAATGTTCGGGAAATCTTTGAGACAATACTAAGCCCTCTCTTCCACCTTCACTACAACCAACATAGTAAGAATACTCAGGATTTTTTCCGTAAAACATCTGAATTACGGCTTTAGCGGATCGCGTCACTACGTCATAAGCATTGTATCCAAAATCAATTCTTGCTTGAGGGTCAACCCCGAACGCAGCTATTCCCCCAGATTTAGCCCGGCTATTTTTTTCATTGTCGTGACCACTATCAGTACCGAGAGTCGCATACCCTTCTGACACTAGAGCCTTTGGATCAACCAAACGCCCATTTATTCCCCCCCCTCCCGCAGCGTAAAGGTTACCATTCCAGATTTTGGTTGGAAGACGTAATCTAAATCGTATCACATACTCTTGCCCATCAATTCCGGTACGCCGATTGATTTCCCCATCAACTAAACATTGCTCTGGGTGATCATCAGAGACCGCAAGCAATTTCGCAGAGATAACCATCATATCAAGTTCAGAAATGGTTTTGCTCAATAAATCTGCGCAAACACCAGTAGAATTAGCGCCCTCATAAGAATGACAAGCGCTTAAACCATAAATGGATAACGATAAAATTGCAGAATAATATTTATTAAGTTTCATGTATCCGACCTAGTGTAGAAGAAAGAGGTAATAGCAAAGTTACCCCCCCCCAAGCCCAAAGCCAAGGGGGGAGTGTTTTCAATTAAAAATTCACTTTTAATTCAGCGCCCACGGATCGAGGCCGGCCAACGTAACGGCCAACCACATTTCGATCACCAAAACCAATGTGGAAAGTTTGCGTTATTGCGCTGCTAGAATAATTCTTATCCAACAAATTTGCGCCGTATACCGCGACCGACCAATTACCATGCTCGGGCGTATACTCAATTCGTCCGTTGAGTAAGCTATACGCGTCATTGACGGCTTGTCTAAAGTCGTCTGCATCACCAGTTCTACTATAAGTTTCGGCCACCCAAGCGTATTTTAGAGAGGCGACTAGCTCATCGCCAGAATCTAAATCAAATGCATAATTCGCGCCCAGAGTAAAGCTTTCACTTGGCACCTGCGTCAACACGGCATCAGGATCGTCAAGTTGCTTATAGTCAGAAAGCCCAAAGCTACCAGTGAGCAATAATTCATCGGTAACCGCGAGCGTAATTTCGCCCTCGCCGCCCCAAAAATCAACGTCACCCAAACTCACAGTTTCAATTACCAATATACCACTTGTCGGATCTGTCACTAATCGTGCTGACTGCCTGTCTGTATAGGCAGTCTTATAAGCCGTTAGATTTAAACGAAGTCTATTATCAAACCATTCTGACCGAATACCTGCTTCATATCCAAGAGCTTTTTCGGGTGGTACAAAAACGATTACATTTTCTGTATTCGAACGGTTCTCGATTGATGCATCATTCGCGATGCCAGCCTTGTACGCTTTGGTCGCAGATGCATAAATCATGAAATTGTCTGTCATTTGGTAAGCCGCAGCAGCGCGCCAATCTAATGAATCCCAACTATCGTCGCCACCACCCGTTTCATCGCGCGGGTCATCCGCCGTTGGGTTATAACGAATATTCACTTCCTTTTTATCAGCACTGTAACGTAGACCAGCCGTGAGATCCAACTTATCCGTCAGCGAATAAGTAGCTTGCGCATAAATTCCATACGCGTCTACAATTGATTGGTAATCCTCATCACGCCGAGTAATGCTTCGACCGGCAATTATTTCAGCTTCAGTCAATATGAAGGATCCACTCCCACGCGTCACCTCAGTTGTAACTTCAGATTCCCTCGCATTTTCGTGAAAATACACTGTACCTGCCACAGCCTTCAATCTATCCGTATTATAGTTTAGCTGGAACTCTTGTGAGATACTTTCAAAATCAAAACTGAATGGGCGGCGGTATGCTCCAGTCCAGACCCAATCATTGTTTGATTCCTGATCCCCCGCTATCCGACCAGTGATCGACGTTAGCGTAAATTCATCGTTGATGTCCCAAACTACTCGGGCATTCATCACATTCATATCCGCTTCTAACGAAGTATCGCATTCGGGCCCTACCGTGAATGGATTGGGATCATCCAAAATACAATAGTTCGCAACGGTAAAACCATCTAACACTATCCGTGGATCATCTTCTACAAGTGGCGCAGCCCCTTGATTAACTAGAAGCAAATTTAATGCGCCGAAGGCACCGCCTGGTGCGCCAGACGCCCCCAAATTAAATTCCGTGATATCTCTTGCATCACCATTCGTCTTAGTTTTTGAATGCGAATATCCTAGATCAACAATTAAATTATCACTTGGAGTATACCGTAGCTGAAACCTTTGGACACTATCATCTACATTTCCTAAGTCCACGTCACCACGCATGACATACCCGTCTCGCTCCAGTGTTGCCACAGTCGCCCGCAAGGCCAACTTTTCCCCAAGGGGAATATTTACCGTACCCTGTAATTCTTTCTGACCAAAATTGCCAATTTTGGCCTTTATGTTTCCCCCGAATTCATTTGAGGGCATTTTGGACCAATATGAAACCGCACCGCCTGTAGAATTTCGACCAAAAAGAGTGCCTTGTGGGCCTCGCAATACCTCAATTGATTCTGCGTCTAGTACAGACAACAATGACCCTTGCGCACGAGCATAGTACAAACCATCAATGTATAAGCCCACTGGCCGCTCAGTGACAGCACCTCCTGATACAACGCCAGAACCGACACCGCGAATATTGAACTGGGGATTACTACGGCCATAGGCAGCTGAATAAGTAATGTTTAAATTAGGAACAAATGCGGAAAGTCCATCCAGACCCTGAACAACCATTTGCTCAAGTTCTTCAGCACCAACTGCGGTGATAGATAGTGGAGTACTTTGTAAATTTGTTTCTCTGCGTTCGGCGGTAACAATAACTTCGTCTAGACCTACTCGGGACTGACTTTCCGACTCATCGGATGTTTGGGCGTGCCCCACACCAGCAAACCCCAAACTGAACAAAATAGTTGTTCCGTATAATAATTTTAAATTCCCCATGAATCCCTCCGGTTGAAAATTTGTTTTATAATTTTGTACAAACCGTTCGCCTGCAACAAGTGTGAGCTATATAGTTCATAAACATGGACTATGATACTTTGAAGAAGCTGTCAACATGGCTCAAGCCATTAAATTCCAGGTAGCGGCAAAAATACAACAGTATAGCAATTGAGAGGTTCAGCAATTATTTGCTTCAAAATAAGAAATAAAGAAATGTAACTGTACTATTTAGCCCTATTTTATGACTTATTGACTTATACGATTATTTTTTTTAATTTCAAACATATTACTAGGTTCACAAAATACACGCGAACCCATCATTCAATCGAGGTGAAATTATGTCTGTAGCTTATATTTGCGATGCTGTACGAACCCCTATTGGCAGATTTGGTGGCGCGTTATCTGGAATTAGATCCGATGACTTGGCTGCTATACCGCTAATAGCGCTAAAAAAACGCAACAAAGATATCGATTGGGACGCGGTAGACGATGTAATCTTAGGCTGTGCCAACCAAGCCGGAGAAGACAATCGAAATATTGCTCGCATGGCAGTTTTACTGGCAAACTATGGCACTGTGGTCCCAGGAACAACTGTCAATCGTTTATGCGCTTCAGGGATGGATTCTATTATTATGGCAGCTCGGTCTATAATATCAAAAGATGCACACATGATCATTGCAGGCGGTGTTGAAAGCATGACGAGAGCCCCTTTTGTTTTGCCAAAATCTGAATACGCATTTTCCCGAAAAACCGAAATTTACGACACGTCAATGGGATGGAGGTTTGTGAATCCAAAATTAGAGGCCGCACATGGTGCTGAGGCCATGCCGCAAACGGCTGAAAATGTTGCAGAGCAATTTAATATCAACAGAGAAGATCAAGATCTCTTTGCAAAAAACAGCCAAGATAGAGCAGAGATCGCGATCAAATCCGGACGATTTGTAAAAGAGATTGTGCCAGTTTCCATTCCGCGCCGCAAGCAAGTGGACTTTGTTTTCGATACAGATGAACACCCCCGCAATAGCTCTTTCGAAGTATTACAAACGCTAAAGCCTATCGTAAAACAGGGAGGTACGGTTACTGCAGGAAATTCTTCTGGCATTAATGACGGGGCAGCAGCATTAATTATTGCATCCGAGGCGGCCGTTAAACGTCATCACCTCACTCCAAGGGCAAGATTTGTTGCGAGCGCGGTCGTTGGAGTCCCTCCCCGTATCATGGGTATTGGTCCCGGCCCGGCAACTCAAAAAGTGTTGGCAAAAATGCGGTATAATATTGGCGATATGGATGTGATCGAAATTAATGAAGCTTTTGCATCCCAATCTCTCGCAACCCTACGGATGTTGGGTTTGCGAGACAACACACCTCATGTAAATCCAAATGGCGGAGCCATAGCGCTTGGGCATCCGCTCGGGATGTCTGGTACAAGAATTGTTATGACCGCTATTGAAGAACTCCATGAAACAGGCGGACATAAGGCTCTTGCAACAATGTGCATAGGTGTCGGTCAAGGTATTGCGAGCATTTTTGAGCGCGTCTAATCGACCTCGCTCTATCAAAACCTTAGCATTATTCCCGCAATCGATTCATTGTTTGGCACAGAACCTAATTGGTGCATTAGTTGAAGAGAAATATTACTCAACAACAAATCAGAAAATTCAATCACCATGCGCCCAAATTATGCTACTTTCGCCAGACAGCGGCCATTGCAGGGTCTTCTTCTCCTCCAGAATATTTCCGGGTTTCAGCACGACCAACGACCATATGGTGTACTTCATCAGGACCATCAACGAGACGTAATGTACGTTGATGCGCATACATGTCTGCTAGTGGTGACCATTGAGAAACGCCCGCCGCTCCGTGTATCTGTATCGCGTCATCAATAATTGCACACACACGCTCAGGCACCATAGCTTTAATCATGGAAATCCAAACACGCGCTTCAGCATTACCCAACACATCCATAGCTTTGGCTGCTTTTAATACCATCATCCGCATCGCTTCAATATCTATTCGAGCACGAGAAACTTTCTCAATATTGCCACCCAACTTTATCAAATCACGCCCAAATGCCTGACGGCTCATGCCTCGCACCACCATAAGATCAAGTGCTTTTTCTGCCATGCCAATTGAACGCATACAGTGATGAATACGGCCTGGGCCTAAACGTAATTGAGAAATTTCAAACCCGCGCCCTTCCCCGAGCAACATATTTCCTTTTGGAACACGAACATTATCGAACAAAATATGCATATGACCGTGGGGGGCATCATAGTCACCGAAGATTTGCATACCACCTAGGATTTTCACACCAGAAGCATCTAGGGGCACAAGAATTTGCGACTGGCGTTTATGTGGTTCAGCGTCTGAGTTTGTCTTAACCATCGTAATCATTATTTTACAACGCGGGTCCCCTGCACCTGAAATATAAAACTTCTCGCCATTTATGACCCACTCATCTCCTTCAAGAACTGCGGTTGTGGCAATATTTTTCGCATCTGATGACGCCACACCGGGTTCAGTCATTGCAAACGCCGAACGAATTTTTCCTTCCAGCAGTGGTTTAAGCCATTTTTCTTTTTGTTCTAGAGTTCCAACCCGCTCTAATACTTCCATATTTCCTGTGTCAGGTGCCGAACAATTCATACATTCAGGAGCTAATGGATTTTTACCCAATTCAGCCGCTATATAAGCATAGTCCAAATTACTTAATCCTTCACCAGTTTCAGCATCAGGCAAAAAGAAATTCCATAGTCCTTGCACTTTAGCTTCATCCTTAGCCTTTTCCAAGCATTCTAGTTGACCCGGTGCATAGGTCCAAAGATTATCATGATCTTCACCTAGACGAACGAACTCTTCAGACATCGGTGTAACAGTCTCCACAACGAATTTTTTCACATGTTCGTATAGAGGGCGCACTTTTTTGGACATATTGAGATTATTTAATTCATCATTTGGGTTCAACCCCATCATCAAATTTGCCATTACTTTAATTCCTAATTTTATATTGCACTAACTATAGAAAGTAGATGCGCCTTGGTTGCTCTCAATGCTGGTCAAACAACTGCAAATATTTAAGTTCAATAAACCACGTTATTGAACTTTACAAGGTCGGATCTTGGTGGCCTTCAGTTCATTGGCTTATTGGCCGCTGTGCATGCTTTCGGCCGCAATTCGCCACAGTATAAGAATTTAACAAGGAAGTTTAAGGAGCGGGATTTCTGAAAAAAGACCAAGAGGTACTTCGCAAAGAAGGCCACGTGAAGCGTGCTTTTATCAAGCCACAATTTAGAACATGCCGTTCGCGCCATGTGCCGTGTTTTGCACATTCATCCGAGCAAGCTTTATGCTTTAAAAAAATTATAACCGCCTTCACAGGTTCAACAAAATTAGAACGAAATTTTCTCATTTTTAAACGTACTCAAAGCCAATATAAAATTAAACCTTGATAGAGTTAAGCCATGTTAGTTTAAACTGGGTTTCACCACCTTAATGAGCACGAAAATAGCTATGGCTGCAATTATTGACCCGATCGCCATAACACCTGCAACAACATTTAAACCAAATCCCGCCGAGAAAAGAAGGCCCGCGACGATTGGCCCCAAGGCCGCGCCACCTCGACCGACACCAATAACAAAACCGGTTCCGGTCGCGCGTAACTCTGTCGGAAATGAAGATGCAATTATAGCATAAAGCCCGACAACAGCAGAATTGGTAAAGAAACCAGCGACCGCAGCTACGATAGATAATTTGGTGAGTCCATCCTGGCCTTGGCCGAAATAAATGATCATACCAGACGCGAGTATGAGTGCTAATATCACCAATCTCCGCACGTCAATTTTTTGGCTTAATAAGCCCAAAACAATCGAACCCGTTGCTCCGCCAACACTGGCCCATACCAATACAGTTCCAGCTAATGAAGGCGCGAATCCCATATCAACAACAATTTTCGGAATCCATTTCAAAATGAAATAGAATGTCATTATATGCGCGAAATATGCAGCCGTTAAGAGAAAAGTCGTGAGCGCTATATTTTTGGAAAACAGAGATTTAGTTAAAGGCTTGGAATTGCTATCAGCCTCGGGTAAAGCGCTGACCTTTTCCCGCCCCATGCGCGCAAGAATACCATTCACTTTCTTTAGAGCATTTGGTGGACCTTTTTGAATGAGAAACGATACGGATTCAGGAATAGAGAACCAAATGAGTGGTAAGAAGAGAAGGGAAACAACACCACCAAAAACGAAAATAGACCGCCAGTCAAAACTCACCAACAAATAGGAAGCGATTGTCCCCCCTATGATCACGCCAACCGGATAACCTGTTGCCATAATAACCACAGCAAGGGATCTGCGCTTCGCATTAGAAAACTCCGCGACCATGGCATTTGTGGCCGCCAACATCCCACCAATTCCCAGTCCCGTCCACAATCGCACTACAGATAAACCGTATAGCGTATCTGCGATACTGGCTAAAAACATTCCAGATGACATAATAACGAGGCTTGTCAAAAGAATCGGCCTTCGTCCCATTTTATCAGCAAAAAGCCCAAGAATAATCGACCCTATTGCCATTCCAAACAACTCCATCGCCAGCACGAACCCCAAGGTCCCCCGCGTAATATTCCATTCGGAGGCAATACCCGGTGCAGCAAAACTGATGGACAAAACATCAAAACCATCTAACGCATTGAGGAGTGTACAATAAATAATCACCAATATTTGAAACCGGCTTAATGGTAATGACGCTATGGTTTTACGTGGATCAGTCATTTTTTGCACCTTCCAACAATTCTCGCAAGATTATTTTTCGTACTTTCCCAGCACTATTTCTTGGTAATTTATCGATAAAACTTACATGTTTGGGAATTTTATATCGAGCAAGACACGTGTTGAGTTCGGACACAATGTTCTCCGATGTCAAACAAGAATCTAGACTAGGCACGACAAAAAGATGCCCCACTTCACCCCATTGTTCATCAGACTGCTGCACTACTGCGCACTCGGCAATCGACGGGTTTCCCGCAAGGGCGCCTTCAATCTCAGCAGGATAAACATTCTCCCCACCGGAGATATACATATCTTTCGATCTGCCTAATAGCCATAAAAACCCATCGCTATCAATACGCCCAATATCCCCAGTCTTGAACCAACCAGATTTTGTGAATGCATCAGCAACCGCATCAGCATTACGCCAATACCCACTAAAAACATTTGCGCCTTTTACATGCACTTCGCCCGCCTCGCCCTGACCGACCTCGTTTCCGTTCAAATCTGATATAGATATCTCAACCCCAGGCGGAGTAATGCCGACCGCCCCAGCATGTCGGCGCACCAAATCACCATCAAGCGGCATACCACTAATGGTGCCGGCTTCACTCATACCATATCCATCAATAGCCATAATACCGTCGTTAAGCCACGCATTGATATGAGCGGGCGAATGGGGCCCTCCCCCTGTGAATATACCAGTGAGCCCACTCAATTGTTCGGGTTTGTACTCTGGCAACTTACGTATTGCCAAGGCCATTTGCGGCACACAAAAATAGTGACTTATAGCCAAGTCTGGCTTGGCAATACGTGTAAGTGTCTGCTGTGCCTTAAATCCATTTGATATCAACACCTCGCCGCCCATATGCAATGCTGGGCGGACATTCACGATAAGCCCAATAACATGAAACATGGGAGAATCGCATAAGAAAACACTAGAATTTGAAACATGTCCAAGAACCACAAAGTTTTCCGTGGTAGTCGCAATATTATTTTCACTTAACAAAACGCCTTTTGGACGCCCCGTTGTTCCAGAGGTATACAAAATTAAAGATGGTTTGTCGGCATCCGGTCTCACTGTTTTGAATAAAGGTGCCGCTTCAACTTGATCGCGCCAACTCGCTAGAGTGATGCCATCAAGATTGTTTTCTACAAGACACTCATCCCCAACAACTAGTGCAGGGTCAGCATTCTTGATTAAATACTCGAGTTCTGGTTTGGCCAAGCGCCAATTTAGAGGTACAAACATTGCACCAATACGCGCGCAAGCAAAATGTATGAAAATAAATTCTGCACAGTTTTTTGCAAGAACAACCACGCGTTCACCGGCGACCACTCCACTTGCCTTTAGAACTGTGACTGTACGCGAAACAACTTCGTCCGTTTCTAGATAAGTCCAACTTCTTTTTGTAGAGAGATCACATATGGCTTTTTTTGCCGGCCTTACGCGCGCATGGAAGCCTATATCATCAAAAAAAACTGCCACTACAAAACCTTCGCTATTTTTTCTCTACGTCATAAGAATTCAGTCCCGGCTTATAGGTTTTGTCATCAATGAATTGTTTTAGACCTTCTTTGCGTCCATCATTATCATAACTATTCGCCGCTTCCTGTGCACGAATAAGATAATCTTCTGCACTGTCGTATGTCATGTCGCGAACACGGCGGACAACATCTTTCGTCGCTTTTAAAGCAACCGGATTTTTCTTTAACAGGACATTGGCAATTTCTGTTACCCTCTCGCGCAATTGACTCAGTGGCACAGCCTCATTGACCAAACGCCACTCCGATGCCTTACGACCATCAATATTCTCACCTGTCATCGCATGATACATAGCATCACGCATTGGAACCAGATCAGTAATCACTTTCGTCGCGCCGCCACCGGGCAAAATTCCCCAGTTAATTTCTGAAAGGCCGAACGTCGCAGTTTCTGCTGCAATAGCGAGATCACATGCGTAAAGTGGGCCATAACCACCTCCAAAGCACCATCCATTGACCATGGCGATAGTCGGTTTTTGATACCAACGCAAACGTTCCCACCAACCATACGCCATACGTTGTGCCGCACGAACAGCACCATGCCCTTTAGCTTCCGTCTCGCGAAAATACTCTTTTAAGTCCATCCCTGCTGACCAGGCATCACCTTCTCCGCTGAGAACGAGAACACCGACGTCATCACGAAATTCAAGTTCACAAAGGACATCCATCATTTGTGCATTCAAAGCCGGACTCATGCAGTTTCGCTTCTCTGGGCGATTAAATTTAACCCAGGCAATACGGTTTATAACTTCATAGGCAACAAGTTTAGATTCAGACATTATTCTGACCCTTTATTTTACTAATTTTTACTAATTTATATCGGATAATGGCTAGGTAAGGTTGCCATCGTAATCCAACGAAGTTCTGTAAAAGCGTCGATTCCAGCCTTGCCTCCAAAGCGGCCATATCCTGAATTTTTTACGCCTCCAAACGGCATTTGCGGTTCGTCATGTACCGTCGAGCCATTGATGTGGCAAATACCGGATTGGATTTGCTTAGCAACGCGTAAGCCTCGTGCCGTATCGCGCGTGAACACTGCAGCCGACAAACCGTATTCGGTGTCGTTCGCAAGTTCTATTGCGTGCGCTTCATTTTTTGCTCTGATCACAGCAACGATAGGGCCAAAACTTTCTTCTCTGAATAGCTTCATATCAGGTGTAACATTGGCAATAACCGTTGCCGGTATGAGGACGCCTTTTGCGTCTCCTCCATTAAGGATCGAAGCCCCTTTAGCGACGGCGTCTTTTGTGAATGCTGCTAGTTTTGTGACTGTTTTTTCATCAACAACAGCACCAAGAGGCGTGTTCCCTTCCCTTGGATCACCCACAGGCATAGAAGCCACTTTAGCAGAAAATTTCTCTAAAAACTGATCGGCTACTTTTTCATCTACAATGATACGTTCTGTGGACATACAAATTTGCCCTTGGTTCATGAACGCGCCAAAAGCCGCAGATTTCACAGCCTCATCAATATCTGCATCGTCCAATATTATTAAGGGTGACTTCCCACCAAGCTCCAATAACACAGGCTTTAAGAGCTTGGCGGCCCGCACAGCGATGATGCGCCCAACTTCTGACGATCCAGTAAAATTAATTCTACGAACGGCAGGATGGTCAATTAACGCGCCAACAACGTTGCCTGCATCTTCGGGGGCATTTGTAATATAATTCACAACACCATCCCCAATATCCACTTCATGGAAAGCTTCCACAATCAGAGCGTGGGTTTGTGGGCAAAGCTCAGACCCTTTGAATATCACAGTATTTCCGCATGCGAGCGGCATAGCTATGGATCTAACCCCCAGAATTATGGGGGCATTCCAAGGCGCAATACCCAATATAACACCAACCGGCTCACGTATTGATAACGCCAAACAACCTGGCTTATCGGAGGGTATAACATCTCCCGTAATTTGGGTCGTCATCGCCGCCGCTTCACGTATGACACCAGCAGCTAGCATCAAATTAAATTGAGCCCAGCCCGCCGTAGCGCCAATCTCCGCCATCATTGCCGCCACGAATTTATCCTTCTTCGCTTCGAGGCAATCGGCCGCAAGCATCAGCTTTGCTCTCCGTGCATTTGGCCCTGTTTGTGACCATACTGCAAAAGCATTGGCCGCAGCATGAGCCGCTGCATTGGCTTGATCTATGCTGGCAGCAACAGCAACAGAAGCGACTTCACCCGTCAGTGGGTTTTTTCTTACGAATGTTGCTCCATCATGATATTTACCGCCCACCAGAAGACATGTGGTATCCATCTTCAAATCCTTTCGACCCAGATACTTAAAAACTCCTCAACCCCTAGAAATTTTTAGAAACTTCCAAGAACCAGCTTCTTGGCCGAGCATAAATAGCTTCCGCATACCCTAGAGTAGCAAGAGAGGCATTGCCTTGCTGTAGAAACAACTCATCAGTAACGTTCTGAAAACCAAACCTTAGCCTCCAGTCAGCATCCTCATCCTCATCCTCAAGTGTAATAGATGCCGAGCCATAAAAATAACCATCATTTTGTGCGACAAGACTTGTATTGCCTACATCAAAAAAGTGGCTAGCTGTATAAGAACCATCGAAACGAGGCGTGATTGAATAACGAGCAGAGGGATGG
Organism: Alphaproteobacteria bacterium; assembly: GCA_002401695.1. Lineage (GTDB taxonomy): Bacteria > Pseudomonadota > Alphaproteobacteria > Micavibrionales > Micavibrionaceae > UBA1672. Next base: position 140,354 of record NVTV01000021.1, on the reverse strand, counting down.
AACGTATAGCCAATACCAAAATTGCCTTGGAATGACGGCGTCAACGGCAACTTACTATTTTGGGTAATTGTAGCCGTCGCCCCCGGAATAGGAGTAACACTTTTAATTTTGGCATCCAAAATACTGAAACCGCCCTCGAGTATAAAATCTTGATTTGGCTGGAATGTAAATTCTGCTTCAAATCCATTGATAGAAGCCGTCCCCGCATTAAACAATATCGGTACAACGCCCTGACGGAAAATTAGCTGTATGTCTTGATAGTCGGAAAGAAAACCTGCTAAATTTACACGAAGACTATTCGTAAGATCAATTTTTGCGCCTAACTCATAAGATGTAACTGTCTCTTCACCAAAGGATATAGGTAAGTTACCAGGAGGTGGAGAATTATACCGAGTATTAAAACCACCAGATTTGAAACTACGACCATAGGAGAGGTAAGTATTCACATTATCTGTCCACCTATAACTTAGCCTTGCAGTACCCGTGACGGCAGTGAATGTGTCCGAAAACTTATCGGGAAAGACAAATAATGGACCTCCATCAGGAATTGCTTGTGTTGGCAAAGGGCTTGGATCGGGGTTCGTGGACGGGAAGATGTTAAAAATCGTCCCCTGAAAACTCTTCTTGTCTTCCGTATAGCGCAACCCTCCAGAAAGGTTGAGGTTTTCAACGATCTCGTAATCCCACTCAGAAAACAATGCAAACGATTCTGTTCTCAAGTTTACAACCTGTAAGTCTCGTGTCCCCGGACCTCCCGCCAAAATAGATGCAATAAATGGAGGCGCTGGAGGGAATGATAGAAAAGCAGATACACGATCATCTGTTTTTTCATCAAAATAATATGCGCCAACAAGCCCAGTTATAGAATCAAAGTCAAACTGAGCCTGAAGCTCTTGACTAAACTGAGTCGACGCACTTCCGACATCAGTCGTTAGTATTTCGAATGGAGTATTGTCAGCATCACGAATGCCTCTAGAATCTGTTGAGCGATACGCCGTAATGGATTTCAACGTTACCGTCTCACTAGCATCCCATTCTGCGGTCGCAGAAACGCCCCAAACGTTCAGAGTACTCTCTACAGGCGCAGTACCACCGTTAACAAAAGGACCTAAGTCCTGAAAATCATTAGCGCATCTAGGGTCGTTAATATTTGGAACATTCGGGGCGCCAAAACGAACATCCCCCGGAGCGACAGGCGCGAATGGTATTGTCGCACCCGGACACCCCGCCGCAACACTAACAATAGCCGCGACAGCGGCGCTCTCATTAATTCCGGCGAAGACAAATGGGGAACCGTTTTCATTCTCGTCTGTATAATCAGCACGTAACAAGAAGTTAAAACTATCCGTTGGCTCCCACTTCAAGGATGCTTTCAGCGTATATGTATCATCATCACCCAAATCCAGCCCGTCAAACACACGCGTAACATAGCCTTCTCTTTTACGCAGCCCTACAGAACCGCGAACAGCCAAAGTATCTGAAAGCGGTACGTTTAATGCCGCAAATGCCTCAACAAGGTTATCATCACCAATGCGGAGCTTCCCCGTTCCTTTTACTCTATCAAATTCAGGCTCCTTGGAGCGTATCAATATAGCGCCGCCAATTGTATTTCGCCCAAAGAGCGTACCTTGCGGCCCGCGCAAGACCTCAACACTTGCAATATCACCAAAGTCAATAGCCCCGCCAACGGAGCGCCCTACATAAACCTCATCAATATAAACACCCACACCCGGATCAACAGCTGCCGTTGGGTCAATTTGTCCTACGCCCCTGATGAACACAACAGCTGCAGAACTGTTGCCAGAAAGCTGCCCACTCGTCTTAAACTGCAAACTCGGAGTAATAAAATCAAGATCTTCCGTGCTAGATATTTGTCTTTGTTCAAGTTTTTCAGCCGTAAATGCTGAAATTGCAATCGGTGTATCTTGCAAGTTTTCCTCACGCCGTCGACCTGAAACTATAATTTGGTCTAGACCAGACCCGTTACTCGCCTCTTGGTTAGAATCTACGGTTTGAGCAAATGCTTGTTCGGAAAATGCTGGGGTCAGTGCCGTTGCCCCCATAAGAGCACTTACAACTGCAAGTCTGCGCAGCATATCCCCTGAACTTTTCATTTTTGTTATGTTCATCATTTTCCCCTTAGTTTTGTTGGTTATTTTATTTCAGGTACTATACATAACTGTTATGGTCAATAACTATTATTTTTATTAAAGCATGGCTATTAACAACCTTGAACAATGCAACAAACTGGTGTTACTACGGTATTGATATGTATTTTATTGAACATAAAACGAGTACATTCCGATTCACCACCAGACCTCCTAGATTAGAAAAAAAAGATGTCAAAACGAGCCAGCAAATACCCTGAAAACTTTACACCCCATATTCCGAATATTAATTATGGACTTCTTGATGAGTTAGCTGGATACGCTGTTAGGCGTGCGCAAATAGCAATTTATGCAGATTTTTATAAATCAATTGGAGACGAAACTATCACACCACAGCGTTTTGCTACTCTTGTGATTATCGGCACAAACCCAAATTTACGGCAAGTCCAACTGGCTAAAATCCTTGGGGTTGCACGCCCTGGCGTAACCGCGATTATCGACTTTTGGCAAAAGAGAGGGGTCGTAGAACGTAAAAAAATACCAGACGACCGGAGGTCATACGGCATCGTTCTTACAAATGAAGGGGAACGGACGCTTAAACAGATACAAAGCATTGTGAATGAACATGAGAAAAGAATTACAAAAAACATGAGTGTAAAGGAGGTTCAAATGCTCATCCACCTTCTAAGTAAAATTTCCAACTCATAGCTGAATTTTAGAAAACCAGAGGCCTACTGCTTAGGACTTCCCTCAATCATTTTGTTTATTATAAACCGGCATTTCATGCCTCCTTCATCAATATTGAACACCTTAAGCTTCATATTTGGATTGGCATCAATAGATCGTTGCTGTGCCTCTAACACAGCGACATCCTCATCGAATACTCCGCTTTGTTGTTTTCTAAAGCGTGCAGTAAAGCCAGCATCGTCAAGATCGAAATTTCGCGCCATTCCCCAAAAATAATGTGATGTTGTTTTGGTGGCGGGTGTGATGGCATCTATAACGAACCCTCGTACACCTTGGTCATGCTTTTGCAATGTCGCTCCGGATCCAACGGGTGCCACACCAACGTCAATCATAATCGTATTTGGAATTTGAAATTGACAAATTTGCCACCGATCTACTTTACCATCTTGTTTGAGAGCATCACGCCAAAACGGCGGCGCTTTAATATCTGGTATCCAGCGTTCGACAAAAACCTGATTGCCTTCCACCCTCGTATTTATGGGTGTTTCCATCAATTCACTTTGCCCAATTGAATTTTGATGTACATAGGTCTCATGCGTAAGGTCCATCAAATTATCTATCATTAAACGGTAATCGCAGGCTATAGGCGTATAACCACCGTCGAAAACCCACCCCTCCGAACTACAAGGCCAAAAATTTGCAATCAGGTCTGGATCACATTTGTCTTGCTCACCGATCCACACCCAGATCAAACGATGCCGCTCAACTACATGATAGGTTTTCACACAAGCCCGTTTATTTACAGTGTCATTTTTTAGAGGCATTTCCTTGGCAACACCATGACTATCAATCAATAAACCATGATAACGACACCGAATATCATCACCTTCTTTAATTCCCATAGACAAGGGCAATAATCGGTGTGGACACGCATCATGCAAGGCTACGATTGTCCTGTCAAAACGTCGATACAACATAATCGTTTCATTGCAAATAGTTCGAGCAAGGGGCGTACGATCAATTTCGTAATCCCATGCAGCCACATACCACTGATTGCTGACCCAAGTTTGTTGATGTTTCGAATGATCCGTTTTCACTAATTTTCCCTCATTAGCTCATATGTTTCGAAGTTTGTACATTTAAACAACCTATTCAATCGCGTCATAAGGCAAGCCCACATATTGTTGCGCAAGAACTTTTCTCCCAGACTCTGTATTTAAGAAAAACTCCAACTCGGAATTATAGATTTTTCGTTCGAATTCTGACGTGTCCTCAAATTTATGTAGCATATTACTCATCCACCACGAAAACCGTTCCCCATCCCAAACCCTGCGCAAACATATTTCCGAGTATTTAGAGGCAAGATCGCTTCGCCCTTCACCATACACTTTTTCAAGAATGCTAGACAAAGTATAAACATCGCTTGCAGCCGTATTTAAACCCTTAGCCCCTGTTGGCGGGACAATATGCGCAGCATCACCCAACAGAAATAATTTACCGTATTGCATGGGTTCAACGACAAAACTTCGCATAGGCGCAATACTTTTCTCAATAGACTTTCCTGTAATTAATTTTGCTGCTAATTCTTCTGGTAAGCGCCTTTTAAGTTCGTCCCAAAACGCTTCATCGCTCCACTGTTCAACTTTATCCGCACTTCCAACTTGGATATAATAACGGCTGCGTGTTTTTGATCGCATACTACAAAGCGCGAACCCCCGATCATGACATACATATACGAGTTCAGGGTTGACGGGCGGAGTTTCCGCCAGAACGCCTAACCATCCGCCCGGGTAGACGCGTTCATATTCTTTAAGGCATTCAGCTGGGATACTCTTCCTCGACACCCCATAAAACCCATCACAACCAGCAATATAGTCACAATCGATTCTGAACGTCTCCCCGTCTTTTTCATATGTGACGTATGGGTGTTCCTCCGTCAGATCGTGTGGCTGTACATTTCTAGCTTCATAAACACTATACTGACCAGATTTTACGCGAGCATCCATTAGGTCCCGGGTAACTTCGGTTTGACCATATACAATAACCGTATCGCCGTCTGTAAGTTCGTTCAGATTAATCCTAACTCGTTTCCCGTTATATGCAATTTCGAACCCATCATGAACTTCACCTTCCCGATCCATTCTCTCGCCAACACCCGCTTTTCTCATCAAATCTGCAAAACCTTGCTCCAAAACACCCGCACGAATTCGCCCCAGAACATATTCCGGGGTTACGCGTTCAAGAATGATATTCTCGATACCCTGTTTATTAAGTAACTGCCCTAAAAGCAGACCTGATGGTCCCGCCCCTATAATTACAACTTGCGTCTTCACAACCAAATACTCCCTACTCAATGGCCTTGAGAGTTATCAAAGTTATTAAATATGCGAATGGACTAATGCGACTAAATATTGTACATTTCGAACATATTCAAAAAACAGAGTGCATTAAAATGGAAATTCCCAATTACGGTTTGTACGGAGAAAAAGGAGGGCATTTTTTTCCAGAATACATTCATATCGAATCCCTGCGCGCAAGAGGCGTTCAACATGGTTGGAAGTTCAAGCCTCACCGGCACCACAATTTATATCAATTTTTTCTTATATTAAATGGTGGAGGAACATGCCAAATCGAAGGAAAAATGCGAAATCTAGGAGAGCGACAACTATTGGTAGTTGCGCCTTTAGTAATACATGGATTCAAATTATTGCCAAATACAGAAGGCTGGGTTTTAACAATTCCCGATCTATATTTGCAAAAACTATTCCAACATGAGCCGAATGCTCTGGATCACTTAACAAGGGACATCCACTTCCAATGTGCGACCGGCAAAACTTCGATGGCGTTTGGTGACATATTTGATGCAATTACGAAAGAACACCAAAGGAACCATGCATTGAGCCGGCTAGCTTTGAAAGGATATATCACACTGCTAATGGCAAAAATTCTTTCAGAACAACCAACAATAGATGCAAACCTAAACGCCCAACCCTCGCGGAAACAACGACTACTAACCTCCTTTAAAGAGCTCATTGGGGAACACTTTAAAAAACGTTTTAGCGTATCTGATTATGCGTCTTTGCTTGGCATTACCCCAACCCATCTAACACGTATTTGCAAAAGTATATTAGGAATATCCGCATCAAAAATAATTGACGAACGCACTATACTGGAAACCCAACGGTTATTGATCTATACGTCTATGACAATAACCGCAATATCATATGAATTAGGGTTCAGTGATCCCGCTCATTTTTCAAAATATTTTCACAAAAAAACGCGGCAAAACCCTACGCAGTTTAGAAAAGAATTTGCAAAAAACAGACCATAAATTATTAGAAAACAATGCGGCGAACATTAATGCTCGCTATAGATTTCCGGCCAGTATAAACGCATGGGATTGCTGACAAGTAATTTTTGTTGCAGGTTTTGCGTGGGCGCAATTCGTGGAAGTATATCAACTAATTTCCCATCATCGGGAATGTTATCCTGCATATTTGGGTGTGGCCAATCGGTTCCCCACAATACGCGATCCGGGAAGTCTGCAACTATTGGAACAACCGCCTCTACAAAATCATCATAAGGCCAGCCTTGCTTTGATAGCCGATCCGCACATGAGACTTTAGTCCATATATTGTCATGGTCTTCTAACAGCTTTCTAAAGACCAACATATCGGGACCGTTCGCGCCTTGTGAAACATCGGGGCGGCCCAAATGGTCTATGACTATGGTAACGGGAAGGACTTCAAGAAATGGTGTCAGTTCTTCAAGAAGTTCAGCTTCGAAATATACCACAACATGCCAGCCCAAAGGGGCAATCCGTTTCGCCACTTCAATAAATTTATCTTTGGGGGCATTATCAACGAGTCGCTTAAGAAAATTAAACCTAACGCCTCTAATCCCACCATCATGCAATACTTGTAATTCATCTATTGCAATGTCTGGATCTACAACGGCAACACCGCGCGCGAGATCATTCGACTGTGCGATTGCATTCAAAGTGGCACTATTGTCAGTTCCGTGACAACTCGCTTGTACAATGACATTCCTTGAAAACCCAAGTTGGTCACGCAAAGCAAAGAGCTTGTCAGGACCAGCGTCATTCGGAATATATTTGGCTTTTGAACTGAAGGGGAATTGCCGCTGTGGCCCAAACACATGGCAATGTGCATCGACTGCACCTACTGGTACATTAAACTTTGGAACACTAGGTTTTTGATGCCAACTTATAATTCGGGTCATGCGAAAACCTCCCCGTCCATGAGTTTCCGTGCAGTCCGCAAAAGTGCCGAAGATACCACGTCTCCACGATCATTCGTTTCGAGTATGCACGTCATCTCGCCCGTAGGATGTTCAACCGACATTGTTTTACGGAGGCCTAGCGGGATGTTAGCGACTTCAAATGCTGGCGAGCCCGGAATTAAACATGCCGTCGCAGTACTGACAGCGGCAAGGACACCAATGGAAGCATGGGCGCGATGCGGAATAAATGAACGAGCGCAGATAGCTCCTCCTGCCCTTGGGGCAACAACAAGAATCATCTTTGGTACAGATTTTTCGCGAACATCGCCTAAATTCATTAGCCGTCCCACTTTCAGCCGAATAGCCTCAATACGGGATTTGAGTTCTGTGTTAGCGTCCAATGTAGCTCTATCCTCATACCCCGTGATGCCGACGTCTTCAGCCTTCAGAACAACACAAGGCATGCCATTGTCGATAAGCGTGACCTTAACTTCATTAATGACATCAGTTGCATTCCCCGTTGGCAATAAAGCTCCGCACGACGAACCTGCTGTGTCTCTAAATTCCAACGGGATAGCCGCATGAGCGCCCGGCACACCATCTATTCTCGCGCTTCCAAAGTAACTGACTTCATTATTTGGAGTTGGTACGGACGCTATCGCCAATTGCCCCGTATTCTCCATGTAAATACTTACACGCGTAGTGTCGTTTGAGACAGGTACTAAGCCTCTCTCTATTGCAAACGGCCCCACTCCCGAAAGAATGTTGCCGCAATTTTGAGCGTCTGTAACGATCGCCTGATCCACAAACACCTGTAAAAATAAATAATCTACATCAACATCAGGGCGAAATGATTTACTTATGATGGCAACTTTACTTGTAAGAGGATCGGCGCCTCCCATGCCATCAATTTGGCGAAGGTCCGGAGATCCCATTATTTTTAGAAGAATATTATTTCGAGCCGTCTCATCGGCTGGCAAATCATCTTTTAAGAAGTAACCGCCTTTAGACGTCCCTCCCCGCATCCACATACACCGAATGCCATTAGACATATTTAAAGCCCATCTTTTCCAAACGGGGGCGCATGTTATAAACATCCAGACCTAATTCCCCATTGGCAAACCGCAAGCGTTTTTCTTCTTCCCGCGCTTCCCTTGCTAAGGCTTCTTCCAACACTTTTTCTGCCTCTTCACGTTTCACACAGACAACGCCATCATCGTCAGCGACAATAATATCGCCCGGATTTACATGGGCTCCAGCACACACAACGGGAACATTGACTGAGCCCAAAGTATTTTTGACTGTCCCTTGCGCATAAACAGTTTTTGACCAAACAGGAAAATTCATTTCCTTCAAATCACGCAGATCGCGAACACCCGCATCTATAATCAAGCCTTTACATCCATGTGCTTGAGCGGACGTAGCCAGAAGATCACCGAAATATCCATCTTCGCATGGGGACGTAGGTGCAAGTATCATAATGTCGCCAGGCTGTAATTGTTCAACCGCCACATGAAGCATCCAATTATCGCCTGGAGGAGAGGATATAGTGACAGCAGAGCCGCCTACACGCGCTCCGCTATAAATTGGACGCATATAGCTTGCCAAGAGACCTTTACGCCCCTGTGCCTCATGTACCGTTGCGACACCGCATTTGCCTAATGCCTCTACAATTTCGATTTTAGCACGTTTAATCTTTTGCACGACAATTGAACTCATAATTTCCCCACAATCCTGTATCTTTCTTGTGTCTTTTCATTTGATAGCATTTTAGGTCAAAGTCTACATTCGGGCAAATTTGAACTTCGCGAACTGTATAAGTTAGTGCTAAGAGTGAGTAATGGACGTTTGGGAATTAAATCTAAGACATTTGCGCGCAGTGGCTATGACAGTTCGCTTGGGTAATTTAAAAGCTGTGGCTAAAAGGATCAACCTCTCCCAGCCTGCTGTCACTCAGTCTCTTCACCGTATCGAGGAATATTTTGGGGTTCAGCTTTTTGAGCGCCGACCAGAAGGCATGCACCCTACCGAATTTGCTATAGTGCTGTCTCCTAGAATAGAGATGGCATTAAAGCAAATTGGCTCTAACCGAGTCACATCAACACAAGCACGCGCCTTTTTGTCTTTATCAAAAACGGGGTCTTATGTGGCCGCCAGTAGTGACGTCGGCATATCTCAGCCCTCACTACACAGGAATGTAGCAGATCTGCAATCGGCATTAAACGTTCAGCTAGTGGAACCACGTGGACGAGGGATTGCTTTAACGCCGAAGGGCGTTTCGACAGCCCGCAAACTGCGTTTGGCCCGTCTCCAGCTAGAGGCCGGTTTCTCGGAAATTTCATCCCTCTTAAACAAAGAGACTGGTCATATATCTATTGGCGCTATGCCGCTTTCACGCGCACGCCTCTTGCCGTCTGTCCTTGTTGAATTTAATAAAAGGCACCCAAACATTATAGTTTCAGTTGTTGAAGGGTCACATGGGGAATTATTGGAACCCATGCGGGATGGGCACCTTGATTTAATCATTGGTGCCATTCGGGAAACACCTATTGGAAAGGATCTCGTACAAACATCTCTTTTTATGGATCAACCTATTGTTCTTGGCAGAAAAGATCACCCTTTAACAAAGAGCATCATTGCAAAGAACAAATGCCGGCATTCAGAGATAGTAAAACTAGCCAACTACCCATGGTACATTCCCGGCAAAGATACGCCAATAAATGAGGTCTGGAGAGCGCTCTTCAATAAAGTGCCAGTTGAGATTCCCAAAACACCCGTTATATGCGGATCGGTGATGATGATACGGCAACTCCTGCTTGAAACAAACGGATTGACCCTACTCTCGCCAGATCAGGTTGCTGTGGAACTCGAAGCAGGTTGGTTAGTACAAATTTGCGCCGTACCAGAGTGGATGCAACGAGAAATTGGCATTACATATCGGGCCGGTTGGCACCCGACACCAGCACAGTCATATATTATTGAGCTTTTGAAACTTCACTCTAACCAATGAGCTAAGCTCGGCGCGTTGTTTAGAACATATCGCAAAATCTTATATAGCCTACAGCTTTCAAATTTTACCTATTTCATATTGCTGTCTAATATCTTGGCATGGAAAACAATGCCACATTCATTGGGTTTGGAGAAGCTGCGCAGGCCTTTTGCGGTACGCAGAAAGGCGTAGCGGCATGGAAAGCCGGTTCTTGTAGTGCTTTTGATCTTAAAACTCAAAACACTGTGACTGCGTCCCAAAAATGGAATGAATATTCCACACATGGGATACAGGGTACAAACAGTCTGGAAGAAGCGTTAGGCTGTTCACAGAACATATTTAGCCTTGTAACCGCCGATCAAGCATTGATTTCTGCGCGTAATGCTAGCGCGTTCTTAAAACCGGGGGCGCTTTATTTTGACATGAATTCGGTCGCACCTGCGACGAAAATATCTGCAGCAAAACTTATAGAGGCCTCTGGTGGTAGATATGTCGATGTTGCGGTTATGGCGCCTGTATATCCAGCGCGGCTTTGTGTGCCGTTACTTGTGAGTGGCCCACATTCGAACGAAGCCACTAACGCTCTACATCGCACAGGCTTTACAAATATAAAACAATCAGGCTCTGAAATTGGTCGTGCATCTTCAATTAAAATGATCCGTTCTGTGATGATTAAAGGTATTGAAGCCCTGACTGCGGAGTGCGTATTTGCCGCTGAAAAAGCAGGCGTTCTACCCGAAGTTCTAAGTGCACTGGGGGAAGAATGGGCTGAAAAGGCTAATTACAATTTTGACCGCATGATGGTGCACGGAGCAAGGCGAGCGGCAGAAATGAGAGAAGTCTGCAAAACTCTGGAAAATCTAGGTGTAGAGCCTTTGCTCAGCATAGGAACAGTACAGCGGCAGGACAGTATCGGAAAATTTGGCCTCATCTCTCCACTTCAAGGGCTTGAGAACAAACTAACCCAAATAACCAATGTGAAGGCAGGTTAAAGACATGACACTTATCATCGATTGCCACGGACATTATACAACAGCCCCGCCCCCGCATGATAAATGGCGCGCTCAACAAACGTCTGCTTTTAATAAAGGCATAGCCCCGCCCGTCTATCCAAAAATTGCAGATGACCTCATTCGCGAATCCGTGGAAACCAATCAACTTAGACTCTTAAAAGAACGCGGCGCGGATATGACAATATTTTCTCCCAGAGCGTCGAGAATGGCTCCCCACATTGGCGACCAAACCGTATCACGTGATTGGTCGCAAAAATGCAACGACCTCATCCGGCGTGTTGTTGAAATGTATCCCGAGACTTTTATTGGTGTCTGTCAGCTTCCCCAATCTCCCAAAGCAAATTTACAAGCCTCGATTGATGAGCTTGAAAGATGTGTCAATGAAATGGACTTTGTCGGGTGTAATTTAAACCCTGATCCAAGTGGAGGTGATTTCAGCCTCCCCCCCCTCACGGATAGATACTGGTATCCATTCTTTGAAAAAATGTGTGAACTTGATGTGCCGGCAATGGTGCATGTGTCCGGGTCTTGCAATAAAGCAATGCATGCCACGGGAGCCTATTACCTAGCCGCTGACACCATTGCATTTATGCAGTTTTTAGAGGGTGATCTCTTCAAGGATTTTCCAACGTTACGTTTTATTATTCCTCATGGCGGAGGCGCAGTGCCCTATCATTGGGGTCGCTATCGCGGGCTTGCAGATATGTTGAAAAAACCTGCACTTGATAGTCACGTCATGAAGAACGTGTATTTTGATACCTGCGTTTATCATCAACCGGGTATCGACCTTCTCTTTGAAGTTATCGAAAATAAAAACATTCTATTCGGTTCAGAAATGGTTGGTGCCGTACGTGGCATAGATCCTCAGACGGGACAATATTTTGACGACACCAAACGCTATGTAGATGCACTGAACCTTTCCGAGGCTGACAGACACGATATCTATGAAGGTAATGCGCGGCGCGTATTTCCAATTCTTGATGCACAGTTAAAGAGGAGAGGATTATGAGTGAACTAGCGCGGACCAACATTCATGAATATTTAGCCGAGTTGGAAGACATTCCTGGTACACGCGTCTATACGACGAAACGCGCGCGCCAAGGGTATTGGCTCAATCAATTTGCGATGAGTTTGATGAAGGCAAAAAACCGTGAAGCTTGGAAGGCTGATGAAGCAGCTTACCTTGCAGATTGGCCTATGACGCAAGACCAACGTGACGCCGTTCTGGCGCGAGATTACAATCTCCTCTTGGACTTAGGTGGAAACATATACTACCTCGCCAAAGTCTTCTCAACAGATGGACTGTCTTTCCTACAAGCCGTCAGCACAATGACCGGAATGAGTACAGAAGACTATCAAGACATGATGATCAATGGTGGCCGTTCTCCTAAAGGACTTCGTTCTATCAAGGAAGGCACATAATATGGCGCGAATTACAGTAGGCATAGGAACAAGCCATGTGCCGGCCATTGGTGCGGCGATTGATCTTGGCAAAACGAAAGACCCATATTGGAAACCCGTCTTTGACGGGTATGAGTGGACAAAAACCTGGATAGAAAATGAAAAACCAGACGTTATTGTTCTTGTCTATAATGACCATGCGACAGCGTTTGATATGGACATCATCCCAACCTTTGCCATTGCATGCTCTGATAGTTTCAAACCTGCAGACGAAGGATGGGGGCCACGTAAAGTGCCCGACATTCATAACCATGCTGATCTTGCATGGCACATTGCACAAAGCTGCATCTTAGATGAGTTTGACATGACCATCGTCAACAACATTGATCTTGACCACGGCCTCACGGTTCCGCTTTCCCTTATGTTTGGGCAACCGGAGGAATGGCCATGTAAAGTTATTCCGATCGCGGTCAATGTTGTGACTTACCCGCCTCCCTCTGGAAACCGTTGTTATGGACTAGGCGAAGCGATCGCACGCGCCGTAGAAAGTTTCGATGAAGATTTAAATGTTCAAATTTGGGGCACTGGTGGCATGAGCCATCAATTACAAGGCCCCAGAGCAGGATTGATAAATCCTGAATGGGATCAAAAGTTTCTTGATAACATGACAGCAAACCCTGCGTTATTACGCGCGATCCCCCACATTGAGTATTTACGTGAAACAGGGTCTGAAGGTATCGAAATGGTGATGTGGTTGATTATGCGGGGCGCCCTTGGCGACAATATCAAAGAATTACATAGGCACTATCATGTGCCTGCAAGTAACACAGCAGTCGGGCATATTGTGTTGGAGAAAACATCATGAAACTAGCTCTCGTTGGCGCAGGTGCATTCGGAATCAAACATCTGGATGGTTTAAAGAAAATTGATGGTGTAGAGGTTGTTAGCCTTATTGGACGACGTTTGAAACCCACGCAAGACGTGGCAAAACAATACGGTATTGAGCATGTCGGCACAGACTTATCTGAAGCTCTGGTAGTTAAAGACGTTCAAGCCGTAATATTGTGTACCCCTACTCAAATGCATGCTGACCAAGCGATCCAATGCATGAACGCGGGGCGGCATGTTCAGGTGGAAATCCCGCTAGCAGACTCATGGGCAGACTGTGAAGCGGTTATGCAAACACAAAAGGAAACAGGTCTTGTGTGCATGGTGGGACATACGCGACGCTTTAACCCATCGCATCAATATGTGCATAATAAAATCACTTCTGGAGACCTCTCAGTACAACAAATGGATGTTCAGACCTATTTTTTCAGACGTAAAAACATTAATGCAAAGGGTGAAGCCCGTTCTTGGACAGATCATTTATTATGGCATCACGCTGCCCATTCTATTGATTTATTTCAATATCAAACGGGCGAGAAAGTAGTCACGGCAAACATTCTTGAAGGTCCAATCCATCCTGAACTAGGGATTGCCCTTGATATGTCCATTCAACTGAAAACAGAGACAGGACAAATTTTGACCTTGTCACTATCATTTAACAACAATGGTCCTCTAGGGACATTCTTCCGATACATTTGCGACAATGCCACCTATATGGCACGTTATGATGATCTGGTTAATGGCTATGAAGAGGCCATTGATGTGTCAAAGGTAGATGTCTCTATGAACGGCATTGAATTACAAGACCGTGAGTTCATCGCGTCCATCCAGGAAGGTCGCGAACCAAATTCATCCGTTGCGAAGGTCCTTCCCTGCTATAAAATTCTTCATGAATTGGAAGAAAAGCTTAAAGCCCAATCGTAAAAGGAGGTGTGATGGCTTTTCGTACAGTCGCTAAAACTCAAGTATTCGAATGTCCGTCTTCATATAAAATGAGCAGATATCGAAACGTTCGCTATTTATCCTAATACCTGACGGTGGACCGTCAGTACAAACTGTTATGCTAAGATATAAATTATCGTAGTCGTTGGATTATTTCAGTATGAAGTTGAAATCGCAACTGGCTTAAATTGTGAGGCCACGCTGAACTATCTATCTAACTTATTTCTGTTGATGATTGATAAAAAATATAACACCTTTGAAATAGGTACGCCCCGTCTTTAATACATAAATACGAATGAAAAACGGGGCGTACACAGCAATGCAGGATGCGCTAAATCACAGGGGAACGATCTAAAGCCCCACATCGTATTATAAATGTTCCAAGGCTTAAAAGGTTGCCTACACCACTGATTGTTCTATTTAAATAATTCTCGAAGTGTTGCCTTGCAAGTCCTTACGAGGAGGACACTAGAAGGCACCGATATAGAATTTTAAGAACTCTTCTGACTCAGCTTGAGATTAATTTTGAATCTTTTGTCCGAAAGTGCGCCTTAACGAATTTAATTTTGCTTTCGTAAATCGTTTTGCAATTGATGTATCTGAAGCATGATCAAATCCATGAAAAGCACCTGGAACTACGACTAACTCAGTTGGGACTCCCGCAGAAACTAATCGTCGTGCATACTCAATATCTTCGTCAACAAAAAGGTCGACAGCCCCTACTCCAATAAAGGCAGGCGCAAGGCCTTCAAGATTTTCAACACGCGCAGGAACGCCTCCAGTATATCCGTCTGCACCCCCAGGTTCTCGCCCCAAAAAGGAACGCCAACCAAAGCGGTTACTTTCCGCAGTCCATCCAATCGCGCCAATAAAGGAAGGGACTGAACGTGAGCTTCCCGTACGATCATCAAGCATAGGATAAATTAAAACTTGCATAGCAAGCGGGATTTCCCCCCGATCACGAGCCGTAATCGCAAGAAGCGCGGCGTGCCCACCACCGGCACTCTCGCCCATAACCGCAATTCGGTTAACATCTACACCGAGTTCCGAAGCGTTTGTGTGAAGCCACTTAAGGCCTGCGTAATTATCCTCTACCGAATCCGAATAACGATATTCTGGTGCAAGCCTATATTCCACAGTAACAATGACGCAATCCAGCTCTTTGGCAATTTTTTGCAAATGCCCAATTTCCCACTTCGCTGCACCGAGAATGTAACCGCCCCCATGAGTATGTAGGATAGCCGGACGACTTTTGCCTTTCTTATCAGCATTAATGACAAACACTGTAACTTCGGGCAAACCTTTTGAACTAGGAACAATTCGTTTGACATATGGAACACTCTTAAGAATTGGTGGAGCATAGTTTTGGCCAAGGGGGCGGAGTTCCTGTAAATTGCCTGCATTGATTACATTACTACCTGAACCTTCCAACATTTGCCTAGCTATAGATCGGAGTTCAGGATCTACATAATTTAGCGGGTCAATAAGAACATTCGTTTTCTTTTTAACCATCGCTGCCGTACTACACCCGCTCATTAATAACCCGACCGAGAGCCCGCCACCTAACAACCCCAGTTGTCGTCTTGTAAAACTTGCCATGTGAAAACTCCTATTATTATACTGGTTAGTCGCTATTCATTTCAAAGTCGCTCACCAGCGATCTAAAAACATCCTAAAATATCTATCTAATTTTCCATTTGACGATCAATCCACGCATCAAACAAACTCATCCATTGTCCTGCGGGCGTTCCCTGTTTGCCAGGGCCAAACCCATGACTGCCTTCGGTGAAAAAATGACCTTCAACCGGCTGACCCACCGCTTGCAATGCCTTCATCATCATCAAACTATTTTCGGGAGTAACGGCGATATCATTTAATGCGTGTACCAAAAAAACCGGGGGAGTTTTATTTGTGACATGTAATGCTGGAGACCTTCGGTTGATCAATTCAGCACTTGGATACGGACCAAGGAGTTGTAGAGTTGATTCGTGGTGACCAATACTCGGCGCAAGACTGATGACAGGGTAAATTAGACCGACGGCATTCGGTCTAGCATCTATCGCATCGATGGAGTCACGTGCAGGAAAAGTCTGTTCTGCAAAACTTGTAGCCAATGTTGCCGCAAGATGCCCGCCTGCAGAAAACCCGACAACAATGAGCTGTTTCGAATCGACACCATAGGTAGATCCTTTTCGACGAATAACTCGAACGGCCCGCTGCGCATCTTGTAACGGCACATCTTCTCTATTAATCCAACCTTCCCCAGGCAACCTGTAATTAAGTACAAAGACAGTATAACCCAGTGCCGTCATCCGTTGGGCAATCTCATACCCTTCGTTTTGAATTGAAATAAATGTATAACTACCTCCAGGAATGGTTAGCAAACTGCGCCCGTTTGACACTTGCGGACGAAACACGCGAAGTTCGGGCTTGGCAATATTACGTACGAAAATCTCTGGATGGTTTGCAGAGAGAGTCTTATTCTGGAAACCATGTGTTGGCGTTCCATCCGGCCAAAGAGGAATGGTTGGAGCGTCATGCCACGCACTCGGCAATTTAGTGTCCCACGGTTTTTTTGAAACTGGCTTCGTATGAGCGCAACCGCCCCCTAGCATCGCTACCAGCCCCCCTGCTGCCATAACAATAGTCCGCCGACATAAAAACGGGTTGGTTCTTGCTCCTACATCCATCATTTTACCTTAAATACATCAAATA
This sequence comes from Alphaproteobacteria bacterium, assembly GCA_002401695.1. Classification (GTDB taxonomy): domain Bacteria; phylum Pseudomonadota; class Alphaproteobacteria; order Micavibrionales; family Micavibrionaceae; genus UBA1672. Next base: position 123,369 of record NVTV01000021.1, on the reverse strand, counting down.
CTTTTCTAAAAGCGTATTAATAGAATACGCATGCAATCGATTGTATGTCAAATTCTATTACTGCCGTTAAACAGAAAAATGGAATGTACGAAATTAATTTCTATGACATAAGTGAAGTGCGTCTTCAGCAAGAACCAGCGCACCTAGCACTCCTGAATAAGGCTTAAGATCGGGAGAGACAATCACTTGATCAGGCTTACCTTGAAAATAATCGTTCTGAAGCTTACTTGCCCAGCTACGTATACGCTCAATAATACATGGAGTTTGCATGACACCGCCTCCGAGGATTATTCTTCCTGGCTCCATTACCGATTGAAGCGTTGTGCACATTTGCGCAACATAGAAAGAAATGATGTCATGGGAAATGTGATTTTCGTCTAAGTTTGACAAATTCGCCCCCCATCGTGCAATGATTGCGGGACCCGCCGCGAGGCCTTCTAAACAATCTCTATGAAATGGACAAACGCCGGGAAAGTCTCTATCTTCCGGGTGACGCGTAACACGCATATGGCCCATCTCAGGATGGCTAAGGCCGTGAAGGGCTCTCCCCTCAATTACTGCGCCACCGCCGATCCCAGTGCCCACCGTTATATACACCACTGTACGCTGATTACGCCCAGCCCCCCACCTGCCCTCCGCCATTGCAGCAGCGTTAACATCTGTGTCCAACCCAATTGGTACAGAAAATGCTTTTCGAAATGGTTCGACAATCCGGGCTCCTCCCCAACCTGGCTTTGGAGTTTCCAACATGTTACCCCAATCAGGCGACGTCTTATCAACTTGGATTGGGCCAAAGCTGGAAATTCCAATCGCATCGATGCGACCAATTCGCGCAGATTGAGATGCCATCCATGCAATAGACTGCTCTAGAGTTTCTTCTGGTGAAATAGTCGGAATATGCTTCTCCGCCAATATCTTTTTGTGGCTCGAAGCAATAGCTAACACAAATTTTGTCCCGCCAGTTTCAATTAGCCCGTATAATTTCTTCACCATGTATTTGACCTCTTGAAAGTTTTACAGTGCTTAATTGTACTTTACTCAACCATATGCTTGACATTTATGCAATCGATTGTAAATACTCTTGCTAAGAGATTTGGAATCATTGAAAGCAGTATTTAAGATTTTGCCATCAATTAAACCGACAGCGGCCCAAATCCGAAATCGACAAAACGTACTGGAAACCCATGAATCGTAAAGCATTTATTCCCCCACGTCACAACGCGGTTTTTCATAACAATATTATCCACCCAATGTTATGGCTATGGGATTCTTGGACGACTACCTGCGGATCTGTAACAGATTTATATTGCCTAGCATTGGCCCGTAAAACGTTAGACGGCATTCCAATTACACCGTCACAACGTAATTTATTTAAATTCCATGTTCGTCATTTTCGCTCTAAGGATGCTGGAGCCACTTGGGTAGATAAAGGCTGTATTTTTGAACCAAATTTAAGTGGTGATGGCGCATTTGAGCGTAATGTCTGGAGCGGCTCGTCTCTTGATCTACCAGATGGTCGGCGCCTGCATGCACTTACCGGCCTTCGTGAGAGGGGACCAGATCATACTTTTTTACAAACGATATTCCTCGCCGTCGCCCACTCGTCAGACAGCCGCCCCTCACCAGAACCCAAAGCGTTACTCTGCCCTGATCGAGATTACCAACGCATTCGTGCAGCAGGTTATTACCTTCCCTTTCGCTCTGACCTTGGTGCCAACGAAGGCGAACTTGGCGGGCCGATCTTAGCTTGGCGTGACCCATTTCTTATGACCCCTAGAAGTGGCGATGTCGAAATCATTTGGTCGGCTAAAGTAAGTCCTAAAACACCTGCAATTGGGCATGCCAAAATTATTGAGGACAGTAACGGCACATGGAGAGTTTCCGAACTTTATAATCCTATTTTGTTACCGGACGCCAATTTGATGACACAGGCTGAAGTCCCAAAAATCTATTGGGATACACATCACCGCAAATATTACCTTTTAATATCTGCCTGTGATCGGCAAAGTGAATCCCAACCGGAAGTCGAAGTTACGAAAGTCTTGAGGTTTTACACAAGTGACGCTCCGTACGGACCGTGGCGACCGTGGTCAAAAGACGGTAGCGCCCTAACCTCAATAAAATATGTTTTCGGTGCAAGCGTAATCAATCTAGACGTGGAAGCAAATACTATAAAACTAATCACCCCCCTTACTGAATATGCGCCGCCAGACCTGCAACTGACCATAGCCCCTGTAATTACTGTCGAAATTGGTGACATACCAAGACCCTAGCCTGTACCAACAGATAATTATCTGTTGAATTCTACGATAACACAAAGACGTATTAATGTTTTTGGGAGCACGAGCGTTAGGACGGTATACTTGATTCACGGATCACAAGTTCAGTAGGAGTATGCTGCGTACGAACAAGTTTCCCTTCTAATTTCTGAAGTAAAACATCCACAAGCAACTCCCCTCCAAGTCGAATATTTTGGTCAATTGTTGTTAACTGAGGCGTTAACAATGAAGCCAGCCCAATATTATCATAGCCAACGACAGAAACGTCGTTTGGAACATTGCGTCCAGCTGCCTGCAAGGCTTGAATAGCTGACATAGCAAGCACATCAGAAGCCGCAAAAACACCATCGATTTTCAAACCATTTGCTATGAAGTTACGAACGTCTGAGAAGGTAGACTGAGCACCGAAATCTTCATCAAGCGTAAGTTCAGGTGAGTGATGCAATCCGATATCCTCATATGCAGCACAAAACCCTTCATAACGAAGTTTAACTTCTGGTAGTTTTCTATTTCCTATAAATAATATTGACCTTCTTCCCAAACCCAAGAGATGATCTCCGGCAAGTTTTCCGCCCAATTTGTTATCACTCCCGACAACAGTTTGGCGACCGCCTTTCACCTCCCCTCCCCAAACGACAGTTTTATTAGAAAGTGCGCCGGGCGCCTCAAGCTTGTCTATACGACCTGCCTGTCCAATCATGATCAGTCCATCGGCACGGCCAGTTTGCAGCAAACGCCGTTGGGCGTTCTCAACTCCCCCCTCCGGAACACTGATAATCAAATCAAAACCCCTCTTCGATGCTGCATGGGAAACCGCACCCACCATTTCCAAATAAAACGGATCAGAAATCGTTTGTCCAGAATCCGGACGCATGGGGATAACCATACCAATAACTTCGCTAGATTGACGCCGAAGGTTTCGAGCCGAAACATTCATCACATAACCTAATTCCTCAGCGAGACGAACAATCCTCGCTTTGGTTTCTGGTCGTACGAGCGGACTGTCATTCAACGCGCGAGAAACCGTTGAGGCGTTGACATTCGCCATGCGAGCGAGATCAGCAATTGCCACTTTTTTTGACATATTTATTGTTATCGGACCTTCTGCAATTTCTCCGTCAACTTCACACACTATGTTCGTATTAGCCAGCCAAAAAAGAAACAACTAATGACATATGGCAAAGCATCTAACTTCAGCCTAACCATTAAAACCCAGAAACGGCTTCTTTACCGAACAGTGCCTTTAAGCCGTCTCAATTTATTTCCGCCACAAGCACGGTGCCAAATATTATTGAAATTACGGCTATGTTTTTCCCAATGAAGAAGGGGAAAAATATTGATTGCACTCCAAACACTTAATTGGCAACACTGAAGGCAAAACCGCTACTGAAAGCAGATTATTTTCCAAGGTTTTCATCGAAAAAATTGACCATTACATCATAGGCATCACGAGATTCTGGCATTTCAGAGTTATAAAAAAAAGCGTGATTCAAGCCATCCCAAGCATGAAGCTTTGTCTTCACCCCTGTTTTTGCCAATACGTTGTTTGAATTTAGCACCGCACTAAATTCAAAAGCACGTGTAGCAGTGATGAACAACGTCGGAGGAAACTTCTTTAACACATCTCCTGAAGACAGTGGATACGCAAGTGGATCGTTTGACCGGGCTTCGTCAAGATACCCTACCCGGCGAGTAGGAACCGGATCATCTCCATTTTCAGTCTTACGTACAGGCGGAATTCGCCCATTTAACGGGCCAGAAATAGCAGGCGTGTCGCCAACGAAAAATTGACCAAGTGGCGCACAAAATACGCCAACACCCCCAGGCTGAGGCAATTCGTCCCTGTCAAACCATGCAATTGCCTGAGCCGCCAGTAAACCTCCAGCAGAACATCCATAAAGGCCGATATTCTCAGGTTTATACGTCTTGATTACCTCACGGTAAACTGCGGCAACATCTATACTCGCGGCTGGAAATTGGTATTCAGGTCCCATACGGTAATCTATTGAAATCACTTTAATACCCATAAGTGCAGCCAATGGAACAGATTCAACCAGTGACGCTGACCGTCCACCTGTTACAAACCCACCCCCATGGACGTTAATCAAGACGCGCTCAAGATTCTCCACTCCAATTCCCGCAGAAGGTGTCACGATCTGCGTAAAAACACCCCCTATTTCCTTTTCCTCTATCGCAACATCATATCGCAACCGCATTGGACGGAGGAAATCCCCCATTATTTCATCCTGCCGAGCACGTTCATTTTTAATATCGGGAACCGGCGCTCCAAATGGTTTATCAACAATTAAACGCCGCATAAATTCATGCGCTTCAGGGCTAAGTAATGATGAGATCGGCACCTTCACTGCATTCAATTCCACTGTACCATTTGGCTCAATTTTCGACCGCGTATTTGCCGTTTCTGTTGTTTCTACATTCTTACTGCACCCCGTTACCGACAACAAGACAACCGCCAACATTGTATATAATTTCATAATACCCTCACTAAATAATTCCAAACCCCACCAACAGTATGTAAGTTCAAAACACGCCGACCAGCTCTAAAATCTCCCACTTAGATCGGGAAGTCTTAAGGTGTTGCTAGGAAGTTCACGAACTTTCTAGCAACACAACGGTGTCAATCGCAATGTCATAGAACTTGCCTAATTATATCATTTATTCTCATAATTGCAATCGTTTGTATTTTGTGATACTACTAATATATATTGAAATTAAATGGGACATATGAGGGTTCTCTAAAACAAAAAAAACCTAGTCTGCCGAATTAAACTACTAAACAAAACTGTCATATAATGCGAGGGGCAAACCTAGCACCCCATAGACATGACAACAATTTCCTCAAGGTTAATTAAGATGAGTTATCGTAAATGACCTTTGAAAACCAAATACATAATGTATACCAGAAGTATCTAAATAGAGAGTTTGTTCAAGCGGAAGCTGGCATTCAAAACCTCTTGGCGACAAATCCTACAAACGATAATGTTCTGCGTCTGGGCGCACTTACTGCATTAGCCCTAAAACAAGTCCATACTGCACACGAACGTCTACAAAAAGCGCTTCAGGTCAGCGAACTGACTGCAGAAACAGCGAATACGCTGGGAAATATTCTACAAGCGTCCGGAGAATGGTCTAAAGCGGAATCCGCCTATAGAAAAGCGTTAGAATTGGAACCTACCGATCAACTCGCGTTAGAAAATATTGTAGATTTATTACTGCAATCGGGTCAACCGGATCGCGCGATCCTTGAATTAGATTCCCAAGTGGCCAGGTCTAGTGAGGACAACCTCAAGCGCTTGGCCCGTACGAATGCGCTCATCAATTTAGGGCTTTATGAAAACGCACTTGAGGTCGTTAATCTTATAAACCTTCCTCTGAAAACTGGGGTTGTTGCAATTTTGAAGGTTCGTATTTTTTACCATCTTGGACGTTATCAGGAGATGAAAGAAATTGCAGAGTCCATACCCGCTAATTCCGAGTACGCAGTCGATGCTTTGAATATCGTTGTCAATGCATACACCACTCAAGGAGACTGGGCTGCAGCTCAGAGCGCCATCGAAACGGCATGTAGTCCCTCAGATGCACCACCAGAAATTTTTGTTACTTCTGCAAACCTAGCAACCCGCAACGGGCAAGACACGTTTTCGAAAATAATGATCACCCAAGCCGTTGATCAGTTTGGGGCTCAGGCAGATATATTAGCTGCCCAGGCGCACAAGGCGATGAAGGACAAAACCCCTAAGCTGAGTTATAAGTTGTTTAAGCAGGCTTTGTCTCTAAAACACAATGATTTTTCCATTATGCTAGGCACTGCTCAGGCAGCATTGGTATTGGAAAAATATGATGAATGTCAAAACCTCATTCAGAGCGCCTTCAACCAATCCCCTAACAATCAGCTTTTACTCGCATTAACCGCGAGTCTACAACGTGCGCGTGGCGAAAATCATCACACGCTATTTAACTATGACCATTTTGTGCGGCTTTATGATTTGCAAGCCCCTCCTGGGTATTCGAGTATTGAGACGTTTAATGCGGACCTTAAATCCCGTCTCAATGAACTACATTTATCCCAAAGCGCGCCTATAAATCAGTCTTTTCGAGGCGGAACTCAAACGGATATTGATTTATTCTTCATCAATGACCCAATACTGAAGGCATTTTTTAGCGCTATTGACGCTCCAATTCGAGACTATATTGAAGTCATTGGCAACCAGAAAAACCACCCTCTCTCCCGTCGAAATACGGGCCAATATAGAATAAATGGATCATGGTCCGTTCGTCTGTCACCACACGGGCATCATATGAACCATGTCCATTCACTGGGATGGATTAGCTCATCGTATTACGTAGATATACCGGATGTAGTCGAAAACTCAAATAGGCATGAAGGGTGGATTAAGTTTGGTGAGCCAGGCATAATCGGTTTAAATCACAAGGTCGAAAAATTTATAAGACCCCGTGCAGGACAGCTCTTATTATTTCCATCTTATATGTGGCATGGAACAGTTCCTTTTTCAGGAAAACACACGCGTATGACCTTACCTTTCGATATAGTCCCCCGTTAAGGCAAGGGCTCAATTGCATAAATTTACTAAGGTGAAAACACGAGCTGTATTCACGACCAAATTGGGAATAACCGTAGGGCGTCTTGATGTAAGACTAATGTCATGCCCCAACACCTGCGCAAAAGACGTATTTTAAAATATGTTACACTGTTAAACTGATCGTGAATTTTAACACTATATTTCTACTCTTCAACTACCTCAATAAGGTCTAACAATCCGTTTACAATGGCAGATTCAGCACATCCTGGCTGCAATCGTGAGGACAGGACCTCAAAAGTTTCATAGCCGAAAGCAGCGTCATTTGGAATATATCCCGTGGGGGCCCAACCATTTGTTAATGTCGACATCATTGAATGTTTATAAGGCGATTCCCGCTTAAATCGTTGAGCAATCATGTTAAAAACTTCGGCGTCAACACCGCCAATCATTGTTTGCCCAATTCTGATCATACTGAGTTTAATAGCGACCGGGTCAGATTCAACATATGCACCAGAATATCCTGCGCGTCCCTTATTGGTGCGGGTGCGGCCAGGGCATTCAACAGACATGCTCGCACCATCAATCACTGCAGTTTTTCTGGGACGCTCCATATTGCTACGCAGTGTATGCAGAACTTCTTCGCCTAACATCTGCCCCATTGATACTGTCATTTGTGCCTGTTGATCCATCAAAAGAACGACACGCGGATTTTTCTTATCTAGTCCCATCCCACCTGGAGGCATTGCATTGGAAATATCTTTCCCCTTTTTTGCATAATCTTTGATGCGTATCTCTCGAAGGTCATAGGTTTGCTGAAAGAAAATTGGGTTTTGATCTCCTGCGGCCCCCTCTGACCACAGGGCAATTACATCACCCCCCAAATAACTCTCTATATACCGCGAAGACGCCCCCGGAATATCTCCACTAATTTTGTCCATCATACCATTTAGAACGGCGTGGACGGCATAGTTATAAACAATAGCAATTGGCTTACCTTTAAGATCATTAAAGGCCATGACTGAAACCGTTTTATCTGAAGGACCGTCATAATTAGGCCCCTCCCACCAACCATTTGTTTTTTTATCAATGGTGTTACGATTGACATTAATATAGGACTGGCCTTCGCCCCAAGCCATCTCTGCGGGTTCAAGTTTACTTAACGCAAGCTGAATCGCAGTGAAAATTTGATCTTCAAATTGTTTTCCAGACAACCTCGGCATACTGTGTGTATGGGTTGCCATTAATGCTAACTGATCTACGGGAATAGAGAGTTCACGTTCCATTCGTTGACTAACATTGGACCACGTCTCGGTGCGGATCCCACCGACATCTGCTGTGACAAGTACAGCTTTGGTTTCTCCATTTCCAATAACAATCGCCCTTACAAACGTATGGTCATTTATCCCGTTGATGAGATCAGGGCGCTTTTCAGATGCAACACTGATATCGATTTTAGACGCTCCAACGCGCAAAAGGTTTTTGACTGCATGTTCTTCGTGTGCCGTTGCAGAAACAGAGACAAAACTCAATGCAACGATCACAACCGAAACTGCGTGTAAGTTGGATTTACGACACCATCGTGCCACTATAGAATTGCTCTTCGATAATTTCTGCGCTTCAATGTTGTTCATCTTCATAATTTTCTTCCCTATATCCTGCTTCGACACTCACCAAAATAACTGTGCTCGGTAATGGATCACCTCCGTAGAATTGGAGATGATCCATTACCGCAATATCGCTCACCAGAATCAGACAACATCCGATGAATAGTTGTGGGCTAACTCAATTTTGAAAGTCAGCTCTGAGACGAATACCAAATGTTCGTGGCACAGGGCTAACACCAGCATTGGGGTTACCCTGAGAAATAGTCGTCGGTCCACGTTCATCAAATAAATTGTTCGCTACCAGTGAAATTTCAAAAGGCCCTTTTCGAATGCCAATCGTACCGTTTACCATATTATATGGATCGGCAAATAGCCCATCTGTCCCCAATCTATCACCTGAATGACTAAAAGAAATATTCCCAAAACCATCCAACTCATTACTAAGACTAGTCGTATAGCTCGCATTAAGACGGTAACTAGATTCAATTGAATTCACCAGTCTTGAACCTGGGCCGATTTGCGGCAACGCGATCTGAACAGCAGGGTTTACATCCCCATATTCACCATCATTTACATTACCCACCACACTAAGGTGCAGACCTTCTATCGGAGTACGCCATTGAACTTCAAAGTCGAGTCCCTTTTGCTTGGCCGTTCCAAAGTTTGCGAAACCACCAACATTTGGGATAGAAGATTGAACACTGGTCATTTGATCATCGATCTTAGAGTAATAGGCGTTCAGACCTACGCTTACTGAATCGTCAGAAGTCCGCCATTTTATACCGACTTCATAGTTCGTATAAGATTCAGGCTTGAGTTGAATGCCCGCAGGTACGCCATCTGCAATCAGCGCATCGGATTGAAGTCGTGACTGAACAATGCCTGCACGGAATCCAGTTGCAACGGTACCAAATGTTGTGAAATTATCGGTTGGAACGTATGAAAGGTTAACGCGCCAGGTTGTAATATTTTCAGTAGATGGCAATGAGCTTGTACGATCTTCGAAGATCCGCTTATCATGATATTGGCGCAACCCAACTAACGGAACAAGCTTGCCATCAAAAAGATCATAGCTAACTTCCCCGAACACAGCCCAGTTTTTAGTAAGGGTGTTATTATCCGCATTGTCGTCCAAAATCGGAACTATCAGCAATTGATTTTCCTGTGGGCCTTTTGAATCAGAATATTGGCCACCAACCACCCAGTGAAGCGGCCCATCCCCGGTTGAGTTAGCACGGACTTCCTGCGTAAAGCCTTCAGGAAAGAATTGGCTCGAGAAAAAACCCTGAGGCCCGATGGGAATGAAAATACCAAACTCACCCTTCATGAAACTGGTCGAACTCGTAAGCGCGACATCACCAAGGTCTATGTTGGCAGTTAGGCTATATAGAGAGAAGTCACCGTTACCAAACGATGTACGGTCGCCAGTATCTTGCTCATAGGGCGGATCAACGGAATCTAACGCTCCTAAAAACTGTTGCCTTGGACGAAACTTCCAAATTTGCCCACGCAAACTGATGTTATCTGTGGGTTCAAAGAGAACAACTGCGCGAATATCATCGTTGCGTACAACGTTAACATCTTCCCGATCTGGCGTGCCATCGAATGGGCCAAAATATTGATCGGCGAAACCTTGGTTTTTCGAAATCCCTCCACTGACACGAATAGCCAATTTGTTTTTGATTATTGGTAAAGAGACCACACCTGCAAAATCAGTGTTTAGTCCCGAAGCATCATTTGTAGTCGAGATAAAAGCTTCTGCTGCAAATTGAGCCTCCTCTAAGTCTGGATCTTTTGAATGAAAAACAAACACACCCCCTGCCGATCCTTGGCCGTATAACGTACCATGAGGCCCTCGTAGGACTTCGACCCGATCAATATCGATAAATCGGATTGGTGGCGCGATACCAAAATTTGGAACAACAAACGGAACATCATCAACGTAATACCCTATAGGTGAATCACCATTGGCATTGCTGCCGCCTGCGCCGCGTAAATTATAGGAACGTGAGGCAACCGATTGATTTTGTCCTTCCAAAAGCCCGGGAACTGACGATGTTAGACTCGCCAGATCGGTGATGTTTTTGAATCTCATAGATTCTCCATCAAAGACCTGGATAGCGAGAGGAACTTCTTGTAAGGTTTGATCCCCTGATTTAGTTGCAGTGACTATAATTTCGTCCCGAATGTTTCCACTATCACCCTCCAAAACATTTTCGTTAACCGTGTTATTTGTATCGTCTGACTGACCGGGCGCGTTCTGCGCCTGCGCCGTGGCCGAAGCCAGCACCGTCACAATTGCTGCAACTGCAACGGAATTATAGAAACGTAACATATTTCCCTCCTTGTGGAATCGATTGCATTTTGTTGTAATAATTTATCCATTTATGTTTTGCAATCGATTGTATTTTACTCATATTTGTCTACAAAGCAAGTAAAAAAAATCAATGTTTCGAGAACAACCACCCTTCGAAAAATAGATCACCTATAAAACCGCATGGTGATATCTGTGCTCAAACAAGGGAATCTACGACTTCGTAAAATTTTGGGCTGTGAGAACTTTATCGATTTTTATCAAGATAGAGAAACTCAACTATGTAAGCGGCAATTCTAAATATTGCGCAAACTCATTAGGTAGCTATTTGTTCCTCCAAGGTTTTGCATTAAATGGGCGCCCTCTTGCACGCTTAGGCAAAGCTTATAAATTTTGAGCCTGAATGAAATAGATTGAGTAATTGCGCAGCTCTGAACTTGCTCACCAACAACTGTAAATCGAGTTTTATTACCGAGAACTATCAAAAACAAGCATGCTTAAGAATTAAAATTAGTCACCATTTTGACTAACATTAGCTTTTTGCAAAATTGTGGCCGCTGGGTTTTTTATGTAATTATAAAGCATGGATAAAAATAGCAGCCCAGAAAATCCGGTAGCAATATAAAACCCCACAGTCATGTCCCCACCTCCAAACTGGTCTGCAACAAAAGCCATTAATAACGGCCCAATAGCTGCTGCAGCAGCCGTAAAGAACAATATAAGACCCGCGATTGCGCCATGCTCTGCTTTTGGAAAACAACTAATACCCTTCGAGTTAAGGGTGGGGTAAATCATTGACATGAACAGCCCAGACATCGGCAACAAGAAAACGGCCGCAGTTTGGCCCATAATTGCGCTTCCAAGGAAACACCCAAAAACCATCAAAGAGAATATTAACATAACGCTCGTCCAGGAAAAGAGATTCAAGATCCAAATACCCAGGAACCTACCGGCAGCCCTGAATATAAAAAAGATCATAACAGCATAGGTCGCGACAAACATTGTGATTTGCGTGCCAGTATACCCCGTTAGCAAAGTAGGCAACCATACAAAAATGGCGACTTCTGATGCAACATACATTGCAATAGCAAAAGAAAAACCCAACGCGTATTTATTTTTTAGCATTCCAAAGGTTCTTAAGAAGTTAGTGGGTTTGCCTTTGTTTTCTTGCATTACAGGATACTCAGTCTTCAGCGCGACAGCAATCATAAGAACGCATAAGCCAGCAGCGAAGAGATACAGCCATGTCCACGAAATTCCTCGAGAACTCAAAAATACGACGAGTAATGGCCCAACGATAGCACCTATACCAAAAAAACCCTCAACGGCATTCATTTTACGCGTATGCTGCTCTGTAGATTGGGTAATATCACCGATCAGTGCCAAGGCTGCAGTTTTGAATATGCCGACAGCGATGCCGCTTACAAAGAGAAGTATAAGATAAGCATAAAAACTCTCACCTAGAAAGAATAATGCCGATGCGAGTCCGTACATTACCAACCCAAGAATAATCGTACGCTTTCGTCCATAAAGGTCTGCGAGAAATCCCAAAAAAATACCACTGCCTGCAATAGCGATCATGGTGGCCCAATGAAAAGCGCTCGCTTGCATATTGGTTAGCCCCATTTCACCTTTTGCAATTTTTATAATTTCCCCAACGGCATCAGTTGTCATAGCAAACATAAAAAACATGGCATATGTGAGTACAGTTACATATCCATATGTTGTTCTCGGTTCGATGTCAGTATGTATGTCCATGATAGTGTTCCTAGAGATTTTTTTCATTCAATACCCAATATTGCAATCGATTGCAATCGATATCTTTTCGTCTCTGCCGTCAACGACGCCAACAAAACAGCCCTGTTGCACAAGTGATAAACTGCCACCACGTGTTAGCGGACTTAGCAAATCAACTTAATTTATAATTTAAAGGAACATGAGGAGCCCACAGATTGATTTGAAAAGTTTAATTTCGTCCTCTGTTATCAAGTGTATGGGAATTTCGGCAAATTAGATAAAGGATACGTCAAATTTACCCAAAAAGTTTATTACATATTTTAATCAGTATGGGTGATAGGCTTATCTTGCCTGAGTGTATTACCACTATCTAAAACATAATTGATTTTCTAAAACCATTTTCCACCTCTTTCAATTCTTAGATTATTACGTAAAATCATTTTCAACAATCGTCTTTGAACAATAAAATTTACTCGCATTTAAAAGATGAAGCCACTTCAATAGACCCCGATTTATAAACTAGGTTTTTGGGCCAAACACATAATGGACGTTCCCTCCCTGCCCATGGTGTTTGAGCACCCGCCAAAGCAATGATTTCATTCGGCGCATCGTTCTCTTCAACCCATGAAACTATCACATTAAGTGCGTCAAACTGGTCTGTCGCATTGCCTCCAGAACAATGGTTCATACCTGGAACGGGAAAAACCCTAGCAAAATCGCTAGCGTGTCCACTATGCACCTCATTGAGTTCTTCCCACCATGTAATAGTATCATTTATGGAAAAGACGGGATCAGATACGCCGTGAGGAACAATTAGTTTTCCGCCCGCCAACGCATAGTCCTTCAACTCGACATCCCTCGAAACCATCATCTCCCAACCCGATACGGGAAATTCCGAAGTCGAGGCAAATATTTTTGGGCCGATTTCCTGTAAATCAGTATTAAGTTCCCACTTTAACGCCTCATTTGGGATCATTGGAACAGAGCTTGGTGGTGTCGTAAACGCCAACGCTAAGGCTGGCCCGCCCAATATTACGTTCAAAGCTGGCACTCTATCTGGTTCTCCTAATTTCCAAATATTCCAACCGGGTTCACCAATACCAACATCCCACGGGAATGATTTGTAGCCAAATTTCGACCCTTTTACGATAAATCCATGTTGTAGTTTTGCGACTGCGGCAAAACTATCCGCTCGCAAACAAGTAGACTGTTTTTCATTTTGTTTACAGAACTTATCAACCAATACATATTCTAGTTTGGCCGTTGTACACGTTGGAAAATTAGCGATAATTCCATCTGTTAATCCATCGTCACCGTCACACGCCTGTACAATTGCTTCTTGAATTAATTTAAACTCGTGCGGCAAAATACTTGTCGCAATTCCTTTCATGGTTGGTTGTTGCGATCGAGACTCCAGTAATGCTCCTAAAACTTGAATGTCATGAATTTGAGCAAGCGCGGCCTTTGGGAGTGACATCCCGGGCGCTGTTGCAACAATGCCATCAAATGCTTTCGGATGTCTCGATGCAAAGTATAACCCTTCTTGACCTCCTTTGGAGCACCCCAAAAAATAATTTCTCTCGGCAGGTCTTTTATAAAAGGTGGTCATTATTGACTGCGCGGCCTCGTAACTCTTAATCAATGACTCGCCAGCAAAATTTTGCCTTGCTTGTGGATCCAACCCAAAAGCAAGAGCTCCGCCATTAGCCCCATTGAAGTTCACTTTATTGTCGTGCCCAGAATCCTGACTTAAGATCACGAACCCTCGTGACAAAGCAGAAGGCGTACCAGACTGGACAACACCTAAAGCGCCGCTCAAAGCGCCATTCGTTCCACCTCCTCCTTCGAATAAAAAACGGCCATTCCAATCTTCTGGCAATCGCATTTCAAAGTGAATTGAATATGTCTCATCTCCTACGCCCTTTCGTTTTTCTAGGGTTCCAAAAATATGGCAATGAGAAGGTACTGGGCCTGACATTTGTCCAGACGTTAGTTTTACACTTTCTCCAGACTCCACCCATGTGGCGCTTAACACTTCCCCATTTTTTGGAATCATGGTTTCAGAAAATGCATTTATTTGACAAGCGTTTTGTAGACTTTCACTCCCAACACTCTTGCCAGTATTACCCTTGGAAGACATTTGAGAAGAGACTTGTGATTCATTACAAGAAACAAGACTCAGTCCTAAACCTATAACAAATATTGAACCTAAAACACGCATATTATTCCATCCTTTACCCAAACTATGTCGACAAAACACATTGACATATTCTATCATTTTTCACCCAAACTTGCGATTCAAACCGCTAGTTTTTGCTGAGTTTTCAAACCACATACTGCTGTTCACTAACACCACAAAAATCAGTTTTATATATAAGCACATTACCTGCCATTGGTTGCCGCTCAAATTCTTCGACGCTTAATCCCTCCCGGGCACTTGTCACAAATAGGACACTCATATCGGCGCCTCCAAAAGTTAAACATGTCGGTTGGCTAACAGGTAAAGGTAAGACTAAATTGATATCACCATTGGGTGCATATCTAACAATCCGGTGGCCCTTCCACTCGGCATTCCATAAATACCCTTCGGCATCAACTACAGATCCATCAGGACTGGCACCATCACAAGTTCGCACAAATATCCGTCGATTACTGATGTTGCCACTCATTTCATCAAAATCATAAGCGTAGATACTTTGTTTGGCGGAATCCGCGAAGTACATGATTTTACTATCTAAACTCCAACATATACTATTGGAAATATTTATACCGTCGGCCATTTTACTGGAAACGCCCTGATCCAACCGGTACAAACTCGCGAGGAAATCTTTATTGGAATCCATGGCCGTACCCTCCACCATGCAACCGGCCCAAAACCGCCCCTGCCTGTCAACTCGACCATCATTAAAACGATTACATGGCAAATGCGTTTCCGGTTGAGCGAGCCATTCTACTTGTCCGGTTTCAGGTTTATAGAGTGCAAACCCACTTTCAAAGGCGGCGATTAATTGCAATGGCGTTTCAGGCGCCCCTCGTTCTAGTTTAACAAAGCCGAATGAACTCAACCGTTCAAATGTTGTCCATTGCATAATTTCCTTTGTCTTCCAATTATACCTATACAATTGACAGTTTTGTATATCTGTCCACCAAATGAATGCCGTTCCTGGTTGTGCTAAAATACATTCACCCAAGGTATTTTGGACGGGAATACTTTCGACAAATGTCACGTTTTTCATGACGGACTTCGCTTAAACAATACCTCAGAGCCAAGGAATTTCTGGAGACCAATAAAAAGCAAAAGCAACACACCAATCACAATTTTTGTCCACCAACTATTCAACGTACCATCAAATGAAATGTACGTTTGGATGAGCCCCATAATCATTACACCAATCATAGTTCCAAACACATACCCCACACCTCCACTTAGTAATGTGCCCCCAATAACGACGGCGGCAATAGCATCGAGTTCAACGCCAATTGCGGCGAGAGAATATCCAGAGAATGTATAAAATGAAAAAACAATGCCTGCAATCGCAGCCAAACCAGAACTCATTGCATACACACCTATCGTTGTTTTGGCGATTGGAACGCCCATTAATTCAGCCGATTGGGCGTCATCCCCCAAAGCGTAAATACTCCCGCCAAACCGTGTGTAATGCGCTACCAAAATTGCAAGACCCAGTAGAATCAAGACAAAAATCGTTGAGGCGCCTACCCATGCATTCCCTGGTAAATTGACGCCAAATTCAGCAATGCGACTATAGAATTTGTGATTGATCGCTATGGATTCTTCACTAATGGTTGTCGCAAGGCCTCGCGCTAAAAACATGCCTGCCAAGGTCACAATAAAGGGTTGTAGCTTATAGTAATGGATTAACACCCCCATAGCGGCCCCGAATATTAAGCCTAACAAGACCACCACCGGGAAGACCAGCAATGGATGCCAATGATAATGTTGGATCAGAACACTACATATAACACCAGTGAGCGCGATCACTGCGCCGACGGAAAGGTCTATCCCGCCCGCTAAAATAACAAACGTCATCCCAATGGCTGTGACCATCAAAAATGCATTATCCGTCAACAAATTGGCAATGACACGCGTGCTTCCAAACCCTTCAAATTGAATAGACCCAATACCAAAGAGTAAGAAAAATAAAGCCGTCGTGACCACAAGCGGCATGTAGCGTTTGTTAGGGAGAATGTTGAAAGTTCTAAAGGCCATCCAGTTCCCTCCCTACATTATGACGGTCACGTGGATCACACATAGCGAATAGAGTTTTTATCTGAGTTTGAAATCTTTCTGATTGCAATAATAAAACCAATATCACGACGCTTGCTTTGATGAGCAGATTAAATTTCGGCTCAATACCGCTTAAAATAATGGTCGTACTTAACGCCTGAATAATAAGTACACCGACGATAGAAGCCGCCAAAGAAAACCTCCCACCAAGAAGAGACGCGCCGCCAATCACCACAGCTAAAATTGCGTCCAATTCTAACCATAACCCTATATTATTTGCATCCGCACCTTGAATATCTGCGGTAGCAACAATACCAGCCATCGCGGCCAAAACACCCGCCAAACAATATACAAAAAACTTAATGACGGCGACATTGATGCCAAGATAATAACTTGCCTTGGGATTACACCCCACGGCTTCAATGAAGAGCCCCAATGCCGTCTTGCGCATAAGGAGATGCACACACAATAAAACACCCACAAGTAACACAACCGGAAAAGGTAGGCCGAAAGCACTTCCAACGCCTATAAAGGCAAAATTTGCATTCTGAAACGTTACAATTTGCCCGCCATTGATAAGCTGAGCTATTCCGCGCCCAGCAACCATAAACACAAGGGTTGCAACAATCGGCTGTATCTTAAAATAGCCCACCAAGCCTCCATTTACAGCCCCTGCGACAAGCCCCGCGCATAAACCGCCCCCAACTACAATGAAGAGATTGTCCACACCACCTACCATCAGATTGGCACACACAGCCCCTGCAATGGCCATAACAGCGCCGACAGAAAGGTCAATTCCGCCTGTCGCAATAATCAGCGACATCCCAATGGTTAGAAACGCCACAGGAACACTTCGGTTTAATACATCGATAAGGCTGCCATAGAGCCTCCCATCTTTAACTTCTAAATGGAAAAACTCCGGTGAAATCAATAAATTCACAAGGAAGAGTAAGGATAGAGCGACCAATGGCCATAAAAGGCGACGCGGAAAAATAGGAAGCCTAGCTTCGGATTTCTCGGCTCTTATTTCGGTTTCGGGGGATGTATTATGCATTGGTTATTTCCGCCAATATATTTGCCTCGCTAATGTCGTTCCCAGAAAGCTCTGCCACCTGTTTGCCTTCACGCATAACAACAATTTGATCACTAAATGCGACCAACTCTTCTATTTCAGAAGACGTTACCAATACTGTCATACCCTCCGCACATACCTTTTTAATCAACTTGGTGATTTCAACATGTGCGCCAATATCAATACCACGTGTAGGTTCGTCCAGCATGAGCAGCTTAGGCTGCGTCGCCAACCAACGTGCCAAAACAACCTTCTGTTGATTGCCACCACTCAATTGATTGATTGGCTTTTCAGCATCAGGCGTAACAATACCAAACTCCTGAATGGCTTGTTTGCTTAAGGATTGCTGTTTGTGTTTACGAATTGAGCGCCACCACCCTTCTCGCACTTGCGTGGCAAGAATAATATTTTCCCGAACTGACAATTCGCCTATAATGCCTTCGGACTTTCTATTTTCCGGACAAAGCGCTATACTCGCCGCGATGGCTTGACCCGGATTTTTAAACTTACAAACCTTTCCATTATAAACCATTGTGCCGCTTTGGTGGGGTGTAATTGCGAATATGGTTTCACAGACTTCAGTTCGCCCAGACCCTAATAGCCCAGCAAAACCGACCGCCTGCCCATGCGGCACATCCAGATTGATATTTGTAAGCGTTGACCCGACACTTACATTTTTTAGCCGGAGATGGGCGTCCCTTAAATCTTCAACCCCCTGCTTGAGTGGGTCTGGTTTTTCACGTTGCGCTAGTTCTTGCAGTTCTTTCCCGAGCATATGCTGGATCAGTGTCGTGCGTGGCAAATCACTGGTTTTAAAGCACCCCACTTTTCGCCCATTTCGCAACACTGTTATCCTGTCGCTAATTTCATATAC
Organism: Alphaproteobacteria bacterium; assembly: GCA_002401695.1. GTDB lineage: Bacteria > Pseudomonadota > Alphaproteobacteria > Micavibrionales > Micavibrionaceae > UBA1672. The sequence goes on along the minus strand of NVTV01000021.1, from coordinate 104,681 downwards.
CTGATCAAGAAAATGGGTAATGAATACAATGCCCAATCCTTCAGATTTCAACTGCGATAATATACGAAACAATGTCTCAACTTCTTTGGTGTCAAGGCTTGCCGTTGGTTCGTCTAAAATTAATAACTTGGCTGACATATCGACACTGCGTGCAATCGCAATAAGCTGTTGAACCGCAACAGAAAAATCAGCCAGCGGGCGCGTAACATCAATATTCAAATTAAACCGCTGCAATAATATTTGCGAGTTTTTGCGAACTGTTTTCCAATCAATCAAACCAAATTTTTTAGGTTCTCGTCCTAAAAATATATTCTGTGCAACAGACAAACTAGGAAGAAGGTTCACTTCTTGATACACTGTGCTAATGCCAAGTTTCTGTACATTAGCTGGGCTTGCCAACTCTAATACCGATAGTTCTTGTCCACAAAACTTGATTGTGCTTTTTTCCCCTTCATTTGATTTGTCAGAATCTCGCGCATAAACGCCGGTCATCACTTTCACCAATGTAGATTTACCTGCCCCATTTTCACCCAATAATGCGTGGACCTCTCCTGAATGCACATCAAAACTTATCCCATCCAGTGCACACACACCGGGGAAAGTTTTGCTGATATTATCGAGTTCTAATAAGGGCATTATTTCTATTTATTTACTGTCCGCAATTTGTATTCCGCCGCCGCAGTATCTTGTAAAAAGAGTCCCCCATTCGTTGGGATAAGTTTTGGAAAATCACGTTTGCCTGCAACATATTGTTCAATCACATCAAAAGCCGGCCCTCCCATATGGGGGCTCAGTTCTACCGTTGCATTCGCCTCGCCTTCCGCCATGGCCTTGAAAATATCTGGTACGGCATCAACAGAAACAACTAAAATATCTATTCCCGGTTTTAGACCCGCTTCTTTTATTGCCAATATGGCGCCAATTGCCATTTCATCATTATGGGCCCACAGGGCACAAATATTGCCACCGCCTTTCTCGGCTTTAAGGAAGGTTTCCATGACCTCCTTACCTTTACTTCGCGTGAAATCTGCCGTTTGGCTTCGAATAATTTTTGCGTTTGGGTGATCAGCAATAACTTCGCCAAACCCTTTCATACGGTCGATTGCAGCCGTCGCCCCAATCGTGCCCTGTAACTCAACGATAGCGCAATTTCCGTTGGTTTCCTCCATTAGCCAATTTGCAGCCTTACGGCCTTCTTCAACGAAGTCAGAAGCAACGCGCGTAACATAGAGCGTATCATCATCAAGCGCCATATTCCGGTCCACAATGACAACAGGGATATTGGCCCGCTTGGCTTCTCGTAGCACAGGCTTCCAGCCCGTTTCGACGACAGGGGCCACGACAATACCATCGACGCCTTGAGCAATAAAGCTTCGGATCGCCTTAATTTGATTTTCTTGTTTTTGTTGCGCGTCCGAGAACTTCAAATTAATACCGCGTTTTTCAGCTTCCGCTTTCACAGACTGAGAAAAGCTTGTGCGCCAACCGCTTTCAGAGCCAACTTGTGAAAACCCAATCGTTAAACCATCATTCGCCTGTTGTTCGGATTTATTACCACAGGCGGTTAATACGAGAAGCGCGCTCAGCGCGACACCTATAAAAGAAAGAACTCTAAACATTTTCATGGCATGTCTCCGTATGATTTATATGCATTTTTAAATCCATCCCGCATCAACAATAAAATTTTGAGCGGTACACATTTTACTATCGTCTGATGCCAAAAATAAGGCCATGGCACTTATGTCTTCCGGCATGAGTTTTGTTTTGAGACATTGGCTCGTTTCGATCGTTTTGAGCGCAGACACATCAACCCTCTGATTGAGCTGTTTCTCGGTCATGACCCAACCGGGAACAAGCGTATTGATACGGATATTGTCAGCCCCTAAATCTCTTGCCAACCCTCGCGTCATCCCCTCCAGCCCTGCCTTTGAAGTGGTATACCCTGTCATCCCCCCTTGACACTCATACCAGCTCATGGACCCAAAATTGATTATAGACCCAGTACCCAGCGCCTTCATATGTGGCTGACAAGCCTGAATTGCAAAAAAGGCGTGTCGAAGGTTGAGGTTAATGCGTTCATTCCAGTAAGCTTCAGTAATCGCAGTAAAATCATGGCGCTCATCTACAGCTGCGTTATTCAGCAATACTGACACCAAACCAATTTCCACTTTCACGTTTGCTATGGTTTTCTTAAGGCTATCAATATCCAATAAATCACACGGGTAGTATGTTGGTGTCGTCGCCCCTTCTTGTTTTTGCAGGCGATCAACAAGGGCCTTCGCTTCATCGTCCAATATGTCCACAAATACGACTTTTGCCTGCTGATGGCAAAATGACTGCACGAGATGCGCCCCAATACCGGAAGCACCACCCGTGATAAAAACCACCTTATTTTCAAGGCTTGGATATTGATTGGTGTTCATCTCCACTCCCTAATGTGAATGCGAGGGTACATCTGCACCTCGACATCCTATGAGAAAATCGAAGTCACATCCTTCGTCAGCCTGTAAAACATGCTCACGATATAGCTCAAGATATCCTCCGGTTTTAACAATCACATGCGTTTCACGTAATAGAGCAAGTCGGGCCTCCAGTTCTTCGTCAGTAATCAGTAAATTTAATACGCCCGCCTGCGCATCCAGTTCGATCAAATCACCGTCCTGTACGGCTGCCAATGGCCCTAACTCCATTGCCTCAGGGGCTACGTGCAAAACAACGGTGCCAAAGGCCGTTCCGCTCATCCGTGCATCAGAGATACGCACCATATCCGTTACACCCTGCTTTAGCAGCTTTGGTGGCAATCCCATATTTCCAACCTCGGCCATACCCGGATATCCCTTTGGGCCACAGTTTTTCAAAACCATTATACAGTCGGCATCAATATCAAGCGCGGGGTCCAAAATACGTTTTTTGTAATGATCAAGGTTTTCGAAAACAACCGCACGACCTTTATGTTTCATCAGTTCCGGAGTCGCAGCAGATGGTTTTAAGACCGCCCCCCTTGGAGCCAAATTCCCGCGTAGAATGCAGATCCCCCCCTGCTCGACTAGCGGGTTATCGATTGTACGAATGACATCATCATTATAGCATGGAGCCGTTTTCACATTATCCCATAATGTTTTTCCATTTACCGTTATTGTCTCTTTATCAAGTTTTCCAGCTTCGCCTAGCCTACGTAGAACAGCGGGCAAACCACCTGCATAATAAAAATCTTCCATCAAATATTGGCCAGACGGCTGCAAGTTCACAAGGGTTGGAATCTCTCGACCATATTTTTGCCAATCCTCCAAATCCAGATCAACACCGATACGTTGTGCAATGGCTTTTAAATGGATGACGGCATTGGTTGAACCGCCAATAGCAGCATTCGTACGTATAGCATTATGGAAAGCCTCGGGGGTCAATATTTTTGACAACGTCAAGTCTTCCTCAACCATGTCTACTATCTGAATGCCTGACATGTGCGCCAACACATAACGACGCGAGTCTACAGCAGGAATAGCCGCATTATGGGGCAGCGACACGCCTAAGGCTTCAACCATGCTCGCCATAGTAGACGCCGTCCCCATAGTGTTACATGTACCAGCCGAGCGCGACATACCGGCCTCAGCCCCCATAAAATCATGCAGGGACAACTCTCCGGATTTATATTGTTCATGCATTTGCCAAACAATTGTTCCAGAGCCAATATCCTGCCCCTTATGCTTACCATTTAGCATCGGCCCGCCACTCACGACAATTGTAGGCAAATTGCAACTGGCGGCCCCCATCAAAAGTGCTGGCGTTGTTTTATCGCACCCAACCAATAACACCACACCATCAATAGGGTTACCCCGTATTGATTCTTCAACATCCATCGATGCCAAATTTCGGGTAAGCATTGCAGTGGGGCGCAAATTAGACTCGCCATTTGAAAAAACAGGGAACTCTACCGGTACGCCACCCGCCTCAATAACGCCCTGTTTTACCTTCTCTGCAATTTGGCGAAAATGCGCATTACAAGGTGTCAATTCTGACCAAGTGTTGCAAATTCCAATAACTGGCTTGCCTTTAAATTGATGATCGGGAATGCCTTGGTTCTTCATCCAGCTACGGTACATAAACCCATTCTTGTCATCGCTACCGAACCATTGGGCAGAACGAAGTGGTTTCTTTGTTTTCTCACTCATGAAAATACTCACCTAGTAAAAACATACACATATTAGACGTGACCCATTGTTATGACTTTATTGTAGCGTCATTATTTTGTTGTGGTCAATCTAATCATATTATGATAACATCATTACAACGTTCTAATCAACAGCTAATAGGCTCCATATGACTGTCGTCATGCTCCACCCAAAAAACCTAACCGAACAAGTGGTCGATGCGCTTGGCAGACGCATTGTCTCAGGGTTTTACAAACAAGAAGAAAAACTCTCGATCGAATCAGAACTCTGCACCGAATACGGCGTAAGCCGGTCGGTCATGCGAGAATCGAGTAAAATATTATCTGCAAAAGGCCTGATCAGCGTCAAACCAAGACGCGGCACAATTGTTAAAAAGAAAGAACACTGGAATTTATTAGATGCCGACGTCTTGAACTGGACAATTGAACTCCTTCCCGAACACGAGTTCCTCGACATGCTGTTCGAAGTTCGCATGGCGATGGAACCCCATGCGGCCGCACTTGCCGCTCAAAATGCAACCGAAGACGATATACGCGCTATTGGCAATGCCTACAAAGATATGGCATCCGCTAAAACACCCGATGAACTCACGAACCCAGACATTCGGTTTCATCAAGCCATTATGGATGCGACCCACAACGACATGCTGAGTTATATTGGCCGAACTCTGCACAATGCTTTGGAGCAATCGATTAAATTAACAAGCCGTCACCCAAACACCCACGCCCTATCTCTCCCCCGGCATGAAGCATTATATATTGCAATAAAAACTTCCAACCCCGACGAAGCAAGAAAATCTACAATACAGTTATTGTTAAATTCTCGCGATGACTTCGACCAATTAACGTAAGCCACGGATGCTAAAATGACGAAACTCATTCAGTATATTTCCACAAACGGGGACGTTGAAATCGGCATTGTTACAGACCTTAAATTCATTAGGTCTTTAACTGAAAAACACACCATGCTTACCTTAGCAACACAGGCAATGGAAAAGGAAACTCCCATTGAAACATTGGCGTTATCATTAGCCAGTGACGCGCAATTAAATTACCAGGACCTATTAGATAACAATCGTGTTTTGGCACCAATTCACCACCCTGATCCAGCCCATTTAATGGTTTCTGGCACCGGACTCACTCATTTAGGCAGTGCGGATACCCGCGCTGCTATGCACGCGAAACCAGATCAGTTAACAGATTCTATGAAAATGTTTCAGATGGGGATTAAAGGCGGCAAACCAATCAAGGGGGAAGTCGGTGTCCAACCAGAGTGGTTTTATAAAGGCGACGGTGATTGTATTGTTGCTCCAGAATCTAATTTAGTTTCACCCGACTTCGCCCTGGATGGCAGTGAAGAGCCGGAAATAGCGGGTATATATATAATCTCAAAAAACCGAATTCCATGTCGAATTGGGTTTTGCCTTGGCAATGAATTTTCAGACCATGAAACAGAACAGCAAAATTACTTATACCTAGCGCACTCAAAGTTACGTCCCTGCGCATTAGGGCCAGAATTATTACTCGGTGAGTTACCAAAAAGTATTTTGGGAAATTCACGACTACTTCGTTATGAAAGTGACCAAAAAATATCTGGTAACGAGCCCACAGTCATATGGGAAAAACAATTCCTAAGTGGTGAAGACAATATGAGCCACACAATTTCCAATCTTGAGACGCACCATTTTAAATATAAGAATTTTCTGAGACCAGGAGATATTCACGTCCACTTCTTCGGGACAGCGACCCTAAGTTACGGCGATGGCATCCGCACTCAATCTGGTGACATTTTTGAAATTCAAAGTGATATTTTTGGTCGCCCATTACGCAACACCCTCGTTTTACCCAGCCAAAGTACCGTCACACCATCCGTTAAATCACTATAGAGAGACACCAAAATGAACATAAAAAAAGCAAGTACCACTCTAATAAAATGCCTTACGACTTCATGTCTAATTGCGGGCAGCTTATTTATGTCTTCTGCAAACGCGCAAACGACCGTCCATCTTGACCTCGAAAATCCTGGAGCCACTATCAACAAAAATATCTACGGCCAATTTATGGAGCACCTCGGTAGAGGAATTTATGAAGGTGTTTGGGTAGGCGAAAACTCCAGTATAAAAAACATCAATGGTTTTAGAACGGATGTTCTAAGTGCGTTGCGCGACTTGCACGTCCCACTCGTACGTTGGCCAGGTGGATGTTTCGCCGATGAGTATCATTGGAAAGATGGGATTGGCCCCAAGAACAAACGCAAAGTTACCGTGAATACAAATTGGGGCGGCGTTACGGATGACAATGCATTCGGCACGCATGAATTCATGGAATTTGCGGGACTTCTTGGGGCTGAGGTTTACATTAATGGGAATTTAGGGACGGGTACGCCGCAGGAAATGGCACAGTGGTTGGAATATATGACCTCGGATTCACAAAGCACTCTGGCAAACCTTCGTCGAGAAAATGGACGCGATAAACCTTGGAAAATTGATTATTTTGCAATCGGAAACGAAACTTGGGGGTGTGGTGGGTCCATGACACCAGAGTATTATGCAAATTTATACAAACGCTACGCCACATTCTTAAAAACCCCTGCAGATAATACGCCAAAACTTATAGCCAGTGGTGGCCATACCGACCAGTTAGAATGGACCGAGTATCTCATTAAAAATGCCAAATCAACTTGGGCTATGCAGATGGATGCCATTAGCCACCACTATTATACCCTTCCTACAGGTAATTGGGAAAAGAAGGGCTCGGCTTTAGGTTTTGACGAAAGTGAATGGTTTTCTGCGTTGAAGAACACTCTGCGTATGGAGACATTCATTAAAAATAACATTGCTATTTTGGACAAACATGATCCAGATAAAAAAGTCGGGTTTTACATTGATGAATGGGGCACTTGGTATGATGTTGCCGAGGGCGATGATCCAGGGTTTTTGTATCAACAAAACAGTTTGCGTGACGCGGTAATTGCGGCTTTGAATTTAAATTTATTTCATCAACATGCGGACCGCATTCATATGAGCAATATCGCTCAAATGGTCAATGTTTTGCAGGCAATGATATTAACAGATAAAGAGAAAATGATATTAACACCCACGTACCATGTCTTCAAAATGTATGTCCCGTTCCAGAATGCTACATCAATCCCTCTGACAATTAAAGGAAAGGCAAAATACAAATATAATGATGCGAGCATCCCTAAAATAAGCGCAACGGCTGCCATCGCACAAGACGGGAAATTATATATAGCCTTGGTGAATACAGACCCTAATTCTATGGAAAGTGTATCTATAAAGGCGCCAAAAGACTTTGTATCTGCAAAAGGATTTATATTAACAAGTGATGTCCTTGACGCACACAACACCTTTGCCAAACCAGATAACATCACTCCTATTGCCTTCACGGTTTTAGCCGTAGATGGAAATGTGAAGATTGACCTGCGGCCCAAATCTATCATAGTTTTTAATCTAGAATAAGAGAACAACTCCAGGCAATCCCGTAGTTTGATGTGCCCCTAAAAATGTAGACGCCATGCTACCTCATGTTTCTATCGTCCGTAGTACGGCTGGCAGCATAGCCCCCTATTAGATAAATTATTATCTGCATTGACTGTTGGTAGCACTTAGTATTACTTTCTGTAAAGGGAGTAATCATGACTGTAAAATCATCAATATCAATGACAGACCAACAAGCAAGTTTTGCTCGTGGATTGGTAGAAGCAGGAAGGTTTGCGAGTGTAAGCTCTGTGGTACAACAAGGTTTGGAACTCCTTCGTGAGCATACTGAGAGTAAAGCCTTGGAAGCGGACGCTCTCAGAACCCTGTTGAATGATCGCCAAAAGCGAGCATTTATATCAAGTTCCTCAATGAGCATGAAAATTGCCGAAATTGCATCCGAGAAAAGACGTGCCAAAAAACTTTGAAGTTCTATTTTCCTCTGACGCAGAACAGGATTTCGAACTAATTTTTGAATTCCTTTTTGAAAGCTATCTAGTTTTCGATCAAGATGTAGATGTCGCCCTTCACAAAGCTGAACAAAAAACTCAAGCCATTCGTCTGGACGCTGAAAAATTGGCCAAATTTCCTTACCGTGGAACACTTAATGAAGATTTGCTTCCTGGATTGCGGAACATCACATTCGGGCGAGCTATATTCTGGTTTGATATATTGAAGGATGAGCAACAAGTACGAATATTAGCAATATTTTTTGGTGGACAGGATCATCAAGACAAAATGCTAAGAAAGTTGCTTAGTTAATTTCAAAGTGAAATCATTCAACTTTTTACAGATTGCAACATCAAGACTGAATACAAACACTATAGGCTTAGAAGTTGGTAAAAGGTTCGTCTCCGCACACGGAGCCGAACGGTCCATTTTGATGAAAATGGGATACAAATGGGGTGTTTTTATGGGATACAAATGCAATTTCAAAACACCATAACTATCTGTTTTTATTGCGATTTTTAATATTTGTTGACACGTGCTTGCGGAGCCATCACTTCCTCCCACAAACTTGAATAACCAACTGTTTTATTGTATGTTTTTTTAAATGACAACATGCAAAAATAAGCAGAATACGTATATACGTATCCCTTTTGCGTCCTTTTTGAGTATATAAATGCGTAACAAGGCCAATAAATATCTATTCTTGAGGGATGAACGATGGAGCTACAAACGTAATGTTCCGAAAAAATTCCGTCATATACAATCACGTATCCGCGTACGAATCGCCCTAAACACAAGTTCTACTTGATGTTGCCCGATTAAGGCGTGATGCACGTGTTGAAGCCGATGATTTTCATTGGATTGCCCTCTCCCTAAGAAGCAGCAGATAAAGGTGGCATCACAGAAGCTACACGCCATCCAATACCATTTAGATTAGCCATATACATATACCTGATAAGCTTTCAGTTCTTGTAATGATCCGTGTCCTGCTACCGCCATCTTTGTGGCAGATCAACAAAAGATGGATGTGTCCGACTGCGGTTAATCGTGAAAACAGGCATCCCTTCATCAGGAACTCGGGCAAAAGTATCCCGATCTGCCCCTGCGATTGCGATGCGAATGCGATAGCCTTTAGGTATAAGTACTGAAATATTATAAAGAGGAACAACAATATTTTCTGCCACGCCAGGCACCATTGGTCTTGCATCTTTTCGTTCAAGGGAATGATAAACCGTATCTAAAACATAAGGTGGCGTATCTGACAGGGCTCTATTTTCCAACGCCAAAATACCTTCCGTAATATAAGTTACCCTACCGTCTGGTGCGACAGCTTCGAGATAGATATGAAGCGCGGCATTTTCGTGTGTTGATGCTAAATTTACCGTTACTTGTGGAGCGCCCGTTATTTCAAGGTCGCCCTCAAGAACCCCACTCGTATACGTGAGCAATTTTGCATCTTCATTATGGCGGTCAGGATACACAATATCTGGCCCGCCAATTGAATGCCAACGTGATGTCTTTCCGGTTGTTGCGGTAAAGTCCACATTATACTCATCAAATGTCTTCCCTTCTGGAAGCATTTTTTCATCTGACAGTATAACGACATCAGCATTTAATGTTCCACCATCAGCAAACGACCATCGCTGAGTAGCAATACCTTTTGGTGGCCACACATTTGTCGTATGATATTCATTTTCGCCCAGTGTATAGTACTGAATTTGATGCAAACTATCTGACGAAGATTTATCACCTTTCAACAACGGGTCAAAAAACGCTAACATCGAACGCCTTTGTTCCGATTTTTTTGGCGTAACAGGCGTGTCGGGATCAACAAAGGGATTTGTATCACGGCTTCCCCCATGGGAAAATGCCCCAATGATCAATTGTTGTCTGTTTTTTAAAGTTTTAAAGCGGGCAATAGCCCCATCAACATTCGCAGAATCGTGCCAACCAACCTGAACATGCATTGCGACTCCTGAAGATTCCGTCTCGGCAGCATTCAAATAAGGCGAAACAATTTTATTTCCACGAGAACTAATATCATCACGATATTTGAAGCCCTTAAGGTTTTCCATAACGCTTGGATTATTACGGTTTCGGTATGCTTTTTTATACTTGGCATTCGCGTCCCGTCCGTTAACAGGCCGAATTCCGCCTACTGTTCGCATGAACATCCAACATTCAAAATCACTGCCATATATGAAACACTTATTTTCATCCATCGCTTGAGTTAGGTCGCTCCAATCTTGAATAAAGTACTTATCAAAAACCCCGCCGGGGTGACTTAAATTTTGATATACATCATAATATGTAAAATGTGGCGCTATAGCTCGAAGTGCAGGACGGTTTGATTTCGTCATCATCTCGGCCGTCATACCAGGATAGGATGTACCAAGTGCCCCTACGCGTCCATTAGACCAAGATTGCTGGACAATCCAATCTATCACTTCCCCATAATCTTCTAATTCATCATTAGATAGATCATAGGGCCGCTCACCAAAAGACGCACCACTACCTCGTGCATCAATTTTGACCATGACATAGCCATTTTCATTAAATGTTCGAACTTTACTACCATAATTCACGGGTCGAGCACGCCCGAGAGCAATCAAGACACGGTACGGGAAACGCGTATTAAAAGCGCGCCCATATCGGGTTGCGTGAATAAGCGTTGGAAGTTCTTCATCCGTGTAATCTTCCGGCAACCATACATCTACAGCAATTTCAATGCCATCTCTCATGGTCAAATGTTGCGAGGTATAACGCATCATGCCTGACGGCGTAGTATATTCACCCGGCAGTTTCACGCTTAGACCTAAACCAACATAGGCAACAATGAGAAGCGAGACTAAACCCAGAAAAGCGTACGATGTGTATTTAAGAAATTTTCTCACTTATAGAACTCCGTCGTCAAAATAGCTTTTACCATGAAATCAAATGAAACATCTGTTAGTTTGAAAACTTTAATTCGAAACCTAATACTCGAGGATTGCCAATTCGCGCAAGGCCAGCACCTGCAGAAAATATTTCAGATAGATCTTCAGAAATATATTCTGCGTCAAATGCATTCCGCGCAAAAGCACTAATCGTGATTTTTTCAAAGTCATAACCAATTTTGGCATTCACTAATGTCCGCTTATCAGCGAACAACGTATTGGCAAAATTTGTCGGTGCTGAATTCTGGAAATTGGCATCAGCCTGAACGAAGAAGCCATTACGTATTGAATGCCAACCAGCACCAGCCGCAGCTGTCCAATTTGGCGCATCTCTGAACGAATTACCTGTAAAATCATCACCAGAATCGGTCACAAAATCAGTAAATTTTGTGTCAGAATACCCAACATTTGCGAATACATTCCAAGCATCATTCGGCTGTGCCTTAAACTCAATTTCAAATCCATTAAGCTCAGCATTAGCTGCATTCGACACTGTAAAATCGCCATTGCCAAAGGGAACAAGTTGGACAACCTGCATATCTGACCATTTCATATGATAGACGTTAGAGCTTATCTGAGCACGCCCCTGCATAAACTTTTTGCGAAACCCGGCTTCAAATGTCCAAGCAAATTCAGGATTGAAACTGAACGGCCCTTCCAGCAGCGACGTACCGCCACCACCCGCACGATAAGCACGCTTAGTCTGCAAAATAGTTGTAAAGTCATCGGCCCAATGAAAAATAATGGATGCACTTGGCAACCAAGCGTCATATGTTTCATCAACAACCTCGAAATTATTACCTGAAAACTGCGCCAAACCAGCATTAACAGCGGCAATTGTTGGTCCAAAGGGTCCAAACAATGCAGGGTCAGGTATTGGTGACAATAGGCTAGCCAGTGTGTTACCCTCAAAATCTTGAGTTTCTCGGTCATAGCGGAGACCTGCATTTATGGTGATGAAATCAGAGACATCATAATCCGCACTAAAAAATGCCGCATAGTTCGTTGTCTTATCTTTATTGGTTAGCTCCCCTCCGATGAGAAAAGGCGCTGCATATATTGTATTAAGTGCTGGAGCCCCGGCAAGAGCGCCAATATCCAGGCCCGTTAAAATGGTTCTGAGATTATCTTCTGTTTCTTTGGAATAATATATCCCTGCCGTCGCATTAAGCGTATCTGTAGTATAAAATACGCGCACCTCCTCGGTTAGCGTATCAATATCATTTACCCGTTCCCGACGGTTAACACCACCGGTAGAACGCGAATCATCATCCAGAATGTCGTCAAACTCGGCTCTGTTAAAAGAGAATACATTTGAAATATTCCACTGATCATTAATGTCATAGTCAACTTCCCACGTTGCCACAATTTGTTTAATTTCAGTTTTCTGCAGAATATTTGCCGTGTTTTCACGTGCGAAAACATCTGGCCCCTGAACATTATCACCGCCAAATTCATTTTCTGAATAGACAAATGTAAACATACTTTTCAGTGCAGAAATATTGTTTGGCTCCAACAATAGCTTCACACGCCCTAACGTTTTCTCAGAAAAATTATAATCATCTATATCAAAAGTCGTATTATGGATAAACCCATCTGACTTTTTTCGTTCTACAGCAATTCGTAGCGCAGCTTGATCTGACGATAGCGGTATATTGGCAACAGCTGAAAATGTTGTGCCGCCAAACTCCTCAACACGCACGCGCCCTTTATATTCATATTCATATATTGGATCATTGCTTCGAATAATGATTGCTCCCGCTAAGGAATCACGCCCCTGACTTGCAGATTGAGCACCACGAAATATTTCGACCTGACCGATATCCCAGGTATCTTTCGGGCCAAAACTTGCCGCAAAATTTGAAAGCGGTGCTCCATCAACATAAATTGTTGCCAAACCACCATTACCCGCCCCGGTTACATTAGAATTACTAATACCACGAATTCGGAAACCACGACCATTGACAGATGGCGCTACATTTGCAACTTGCGCAAATATATCAGCAATACTTTCAAGATTACGGCTTTCAATATCTTCGCTGGTCACAACGGCTACGGAAGACGCTGTATTAAGAATTGATCGTGCAATACGCTCACCACGCACAACGATTTCATCAACTGTTGTCTCTTTTTCTGTTTCAACCTCCTGCCCAAAAGCAGCATCCGAAACAGCAAATGTACTCAATGAGAGCATCCATGCCAGTGTTATTTTTTTTGCTGTAAATGTCATAATATACTCTCCACCGTACCTGAATTGAACTGACGCATTCTCGCGCATTCCAAACTATACACCAGTGTATAGTGTCACAGTATTTTGAACTATGCAACACCAAATAGTTCGAAACATATGCCGAAGGGTTCTTCGCACTCAATCACTTCAGCCACCGTTAAAAGAATGAGCAGACGCACAAACTCATGCATACTTGCTCATGCATACTTGCAATTTATACGGCAAGCCCTCCGACCACGACGATCAGCAATATTGGTAAAACGACGAAACGCACGACAAATCGCCAAAAGCGGTAAAACCAGGATTCTGTTATCCCTATTGCTTTAAGTTGGACATGTTTTGGCACCCGCCACCCTATGAAGACCGAAGTCAGTATCCCGCCAAGGATCAATAGAATGTTCGCCGCGAGAAAATCAATTGTGTCGAAAATTGTCTTTCCTGCAAAGGCTGGAATGAAATCCAACGGGAAATAATTTGACCATTCGCTAAAAGACAAGATACTCAATCCCCCAACCAACCAAATTGCAAACCCGACAATCAAGGTAGCTTTTTTCCGGCTAATACCTTTATGCTCATCAAGCCATGCAACGACAGCTTCTGTTCCCCCGATACACGATGTCATTGCCGCTGCAATAAGTAGAAAGAAGAAAACGGACCCAAAAACCTGCCCTCCCGGCATTTGTCCAAAGGCAACTGGCAGAGTCTGAAAAATTAGCCCCGGCCCCTCTGAAGGCTCAAGACCAAAAGCAAAAACAAGTGGAAAAATTGCTAAACCCGCCATCACGGCAACACCCGTATCAGCCAGAACAATGATCATGGCGGATCTAGGAATTGAAATGTCGTCACTCAAATAACTGCCAAATGCAATCAACGCCGCCATCCCAATACCAATAGAGAAGAATGCCTGCCCCACGGCGATCATGATTGTTTTGATCGTGACCTGACTAAAGTCCGGCGTGAAAAGAAAAGCCGCTGCTTGTGGCATATCACCAGCAATAACAGCATAAACAACCATCACAACAAGGCACACAAACAATACTGGCATTAAAACACGTACAGCTCTTTCAATGCCCCCTCGAATACCTTGCCGCAAAACAACTACGAGAATAATATTGACGACGGTATGCCAAAACAACATACGCAATGGATTTCCGGTAAGGCTAGCAAAAACTGCACCGGCCCCCTCATTTGAGATTCCCGCAAAACCACCCGATATGGATAGAACAAAATAATCGAACGTCCAGCCCGCAATCACTGTGTAATACGTCATCACAAAATACACGCACAATACGGCTAACCCACCAATACTTCCCCAACGTTTACTCACCCCAACTTTCTGTGCAACATTGACGATACTACCCACAGGGCTTCCCCGCCCCAATCGACCGATAGCAAGTTCACTAACCAGAAGAGGCAGAGCGATCACCACCACACAAACAAGATAAATAATCAAAAAGGCCGCGCCACCATTCTCCCCCATCACATAAGGAAAGCGCCATATATTACCCAGCCCAACCGAAAACCCGACCGCCGCCAATAAGAAATTCGCATTCGAGGACCATTGTTTATTTTGCGTATCTGTTGTCATTTATTTTCGTGGCTCCAAGTTTTTAACACCCTTTTCATTACAAGAATTCACGCTAATTGCTCACAAAACTCAGCTGATACTTCATTGAGCCATCGCCATATATACGTCTCCAAGCTCACATCAAAGATAAAACGAAACCCATCATCAATACGCCAAAGCACAATATTGATCCGTGCCAATAAGGTACGCGCACAGTCATTATCCAAAAAAACTTCATGACGAATATCCAGAGAACTTCCTTTTGCAAGTACGGCTGGAGCACAGATTCCCGTGACGTCTATACAAGAATACTGATCACTCATCATCGCGGTCTTAATCGTTAGAGCGCCGCCTTTCTCCTCAAGAATTGTGGCTAATGCCTCTCCCTTGCCTTTGCTACACAATAAAAACCACACATCTGGCTCGACAGAAAGGATCGTCACTGTACCATCAATACTCTCAGTTTTCTTGCACACCTGTAACGGTATCTTGGTGGGTAATATTTTTCCAAGTGCACGCATATTATCATCAGTGACACGGTTTGAACGTTGAAGCAGGAGCATGTCTATTTCCTGAACAGATTTAATCGATAAACCATGCCCAAGAATATTTTTGTATAAACAAATCGACCGATCCGAAATACGCTCAAAACTATCCATGTACTCTCCCCCCCTTTTTGTCATAAAAACACGGCTGAACGATTTCTGCTTCCTGATACCCATTTGCATCATACAATTTCACGCGGTCGCCTAAACGGCTTTTCCCGCACTTAAGCATGCCAAGGGCGACGGGGTGTCCAAGCGCGGGGCTTATACAGCTAGAGGTCACACGCCCCTCCATTGGCGCTGGTGCGCGATCATACCCTACGGCTAAAATGATACTACCAACCCTAAGTGGCTCATTGCCCTCAACCTTCAAACCGACCAAACATTCGCGATCACCTCGCAATGCATCTGAACGATACAATGATCTTTTTCCAATATAGTCTGCTGTTTTTTTACGCGCGACTCCACCAAATCCGACGTCGGCGGGAATCGTAGAACTATCCGTATCGTTCCCTATATGGATATATCCTTTTTCTGTACGCAACACCATCAGCGCTTCAAGGCCAAAAGGCGTTATACCAAAATCCGTACCTACATCTACCAATCGCTGCCAAAGAGCAGGCATATACGAACGCGGTACATTAATTTCAAAGCCTAGCTCACCTGTAAAGCTACTGCGCAATATGCGCACAGGCACACCCTCAATTTCACCTACACGTACGGACATGTGTGGGAAACTCTCTTTTGATATATCAATATTACTGACAATACGGGATAAAACATTTCGCGCATCTGGTCCTTGAAGACTGATAGTACCCCACCCGGTCGTCAAATTTGTCACCACGACATCCATATCAGGCCACTCGCATTGCCTCCATTCTTCAAACCATTTCTGTATATTTTCAGCACCGCCGCTTGTGGTTGTCACCCAGAAATGATGATCTGCTAAGCGCGTAAAAATGCCATCGTCCATGATCGTGCCATGCTCGTTTAACATGAGACCGTAGCGCGCTTTCCCCGTCTTCAATGTCAACACATTATTGACATAAAAACGGTTGAGAAACTTAGCAGCATCCGGCCCCCTAACATCAATTTTCCCAAGCGGCGAGTAATCAAGGATCCCGACCCCACGGCGAACCGCATGCACCTCACGTATAATCGCCTCCGGTTCACTTTCGCCGTCACGAAGGTAACAAACTGGGCGCAACCAACCACCATAATCTTCAACGATAGCCCCATGTTCCTTATGCCATTCCCTTGCGACAAGTTCGCGCTGGGGCGTATAGAGCTTCCCTTTATAACGAGCGGACATCGCCCCTAGAGTGACAGGTGTATAAGGTGGACGAAATTTTGTTGTACCAACTTGCGGTATAGCGCGATTGGTCGCCTTACCCAGAATAGCCAGCGCATTAATATTGCTTGTCTTCCCCTGATCCATAGCCATACCAGTAGCCGTGTAACGCTTGAAATGCTCAACTGAAACATAGTTTTC
This sequence comes from Alphaproteobacteria bacterium, assembly GCA_002401695.1. Taxonomy (GTDB): domain Bacteria; phylum Pseudomonadota; class Alphaproteobacteria; order Micavibrionales; family Micavibrionaceae; genus UBA1672. The sequence continues at coordinate 87,796 of NVTV01000021.1, read as the reverse complement.
TCGCGCAGCAAGATAGATATCTTTGGACGTCACATCATGAAGTAAATCAACCCAACTCCTTGCGTATTTACGTCTCCTATTACCCGTTGGAAAGTCCCATAAAGGCAGTAGCGGATCACTATGTACAGGCTTTGCAATCGGTAATATGCATTCAGTATTTCCAACAGCTTCCTCAAGACAGTCTACTAATTCAAACGTACCATTTGCCGCGCCAATACATTTGTTGTCTTGCGAATATATACTTGGCACAAAGCTTTGGGTTGTTTCATCAAACGTTAACTTACCACCAGATTGAGAATGCAAATGCACAACAGGGGACCAGCCTCCAGATGTTGCGACCACATCGCACAAGAGTTCCTTGCGCGCGGCACCTAATGTTTGCCCCGCGCTCTTGAATGGAGCGATAATTGCTGCACGCACACCGCGGCGCCCTTTCGTGCCAATAACGACATGCCCGGTATAAATAGCGATCCCTGCCGCCCTGACGTTTTTCACCACTTCGCTTTGTAGGTTCACCCGTGCATCGACCACCCCCATCACTTGAATACCTGCATCATGTAAATCAAGAGCCGTACGATACGCATCATCATTATTTGTCGCGATGAGTATTGCCCTACCAGGTGATACACCATATCGGTGAACATACTCACGCACCGCATTTGAGAGCATAACGCCTGGGCGATCATTATCTGGGAATACTAATGGTCGTTCAATTGCCCCGGTTGCAATCACCACATTTTTTGCCCGAATATGCCAAAACCGTTCACGGGGCATGGTTTGCCCCTTCTCTTTTTTGAGATACCCCCCCACTCTCTCAGATGCAGTGACCAGGTTATCTTCATAATACCCACAAGCGGTTGCACGCGTAACAATAGTAACGTTTTCCAGACGCTTTAATTGCCGCTCCACTTCTGCAACCCATTCCAGAGCAGGGCGATCATTGATAACTTCACGCGATGACAGCAAAGCCCCCCCCAGATCGCGGTCTTGCTCTAGGAGTAAGACCTGTTCTCCCGACGTGGCATGTGAAAGGGCGGCGGTAAGACCAGCAGGTCCTGCCCCAACAATAAGTACATCCACATGCATATAACAATGATCATACTTATCAGGATCGGCTGTTTTCGGTATCACGCCCAGCCCTGCCGCCTTACGAACGATAGGGCTCCAAAATTTCCAGCTAGGCCATTTGAATGTTTTATAATAAAAGCCGGCAACAAGCAGTGAATGCCCCAGACCAAATACAGAAAATATGTCATGAGCTGCGTTCGGCCATGTCCCTACCGAACGTGTCACCATGCCTTCGAATATCTCCACTGTCGTCGCCAGAACATTTGGCTCTTCAAAGGGAGGCTCCCCGAGTTGAACAATGGCGCAAGGCTCTTCGACGCCCGCAGAAAAAATGCCTCGTGGACGATGGTATTTAAAACTACGCCCGACAATACGCACACCATTTGCCATCAAAGCTGACGCAAGCGTATCACCCTCGTAGCCTTGATAGTGTTTACCATCAAAGGAGAAATTTATAAGCGTGCGGCGGTTCACCCGGCCATAATCTTTTAGACGCAACATATATCAGTCATTTCTATTTTTCGGATCACCTTCGGGTGTAAGAACAGGGCAAGGTTCGCCCATTTTGTACACACAGTGAATTTTATGAGAGACCGTGTCCCGCGCCAGATTAAACCACTGCCCGCATCCATGAACATGTACCCAACGTTCACGCGCAATCCCTTTTACATTATCTTTTTCGTACAAATAGCTTGCCCATTTTTCATCTGACACATCTTGCTGTGGCGCATCGCCGCCACTTGTCGGGCGCGTAATATGCGCGGGGCCGCCATAGGTGAACTCGTCTTCATCTCGCACACCACACCAAGGACACAAAACTTGCATCATTTCACATCCCTTCCTACGTTTAATGCGCAATACCAGAAGCACCCATTTCATCAATGAATGCTCCAGTTTTAAAACGGTCAAGTGTGAAGGCAGCAATTAATTCATGCGGGGTGTCATTTGCAATTGTATGTGCAAGCGTCCATCCACCAACAGGCGTTGCCTTGAAACCACCTGTACCAAAACCACAATTTATATACATTCCCCCGATTGGCGTATGACCAATGATTGGTGAAGAATCATGCACAATATCGACGACGCCCCCCCATTGACGCATTAACTTCACCCGGCTGAGCTGCGGAAACAACTCGACAACACCTGAAATTGTATGCTCCAGCGTCGCAACATTTCCGCGCTGACCATAGGAAGGATAGTTATCAAGCCCACCGCCAATAACCACTTCCCCCTTATCAGACTGGCTAATATATACGCCCAGCATCGGTGACATGACGGCCACATCAAAGACAGGTTTCAGAGGTTCTGTTACGCAGGCCTGCAATGTTTGAGATGTTACCGGCAACCGAAATCCCGCCATGTCTGCCAAAACACTAGAATGTCCTGACACAGCAACCGCAACTTTATTCGTTTTAACCAAGCCACGAGTTGTCTGCACACCACGTACAGCACCATTTGAAATATCAAACCCCGTTACCGCGCATTGTTGAATAATATCAACGCCGAACCTATCCGCTGCCCGCGCATATCCCCATGCTACGCCGTCATGCCGAGCAATCCCCCCTCGTTTCTGGAGTATTCCCCCATGGATTGGATACCGTGCCTCATCACTAAGATTAATGCCGCGCGCTAATTTGGCCACCTCATTCGTGTCAATCCACTCCGCCTCGATACCGTTCATATGCATCGCATTCAAGTTTCGGCGCATTATCTCAAGATCATGACGACCATGCATGAGTATCAACATCCCCGCCTGACGGAGCATCACATTAAAGTTAAGCTCTTGCCCCAAATCCTCAAATAATTTCAGCGAAAAATCATACAGCTTCGCACTTTCGGGGAAAAGATAATTTGACCTGACAACAGACGTGTTCCGACCGGTATTACCCCCCCCTAACCAACCGGCTTCAATCACAGCAACATTCGTAATCCCATGTTCTTTTGCTAAATAATACGCGGTAGCTAGCCCATGGCCACCACCCCCGACAACCACAACATCATAGCTCGATTTCAACTCAGGACTACGCCATGTTTTTTGCCATTTCTCATGATGGTGAATGGCATTTTTTACTAATGATGTTACGGAATAATGCTGCATGAATATCAACAAGCCTTCTTTGAAACTTTCAAATACGGTATTGCATCCATACCAAGCAAGCAAGGGAAATATACACTACCGTATACTTCATAATATTTCAACACGGATATTGCCTTGACTTTTTTGTACACATCTACGACCTTTAAACGCTAATACATACTCGAGAGGCCGTAGTTTTGACTAAAAATTCCCCTTCAACGGCCCCAAAGAACACCATTCGCGGGAACACAAAAACAACGCGAGAAAACTGGCTAAAAGAAGCGCAAAAAGTTCTCATCGAAGAAGGAGTCGAACATGTAAAGGTCGGGCGCTTAGCAAAAAACCTAGCAGTGACACGAGGCGGATTTTACTGGTTTTTCAAAACGCGCCAAGACATTCTTGATACAATACTTACAAATTGGATGGATAGTAAAAATGATCCACTGACGCGCATTATCAACGATAAAAACGACACACCTCTCGACCCTCTTATCCGCTTCTTCTCCATCGTAGTCCATGAACAATCCTATTCTCCCGCACTTGATTCTGCCATCCGAGATTGGGCGCGCACATCCTCTGCGACACGCGATGCTGTTGATCTGGTTGACGACCGGCGGATTAAAGCACTCACAGAGGTTTTTCTCTCTTTAGCATATGAACAAAAGGAAGCTTTTATTCGCGCACGCATTTTATATTATCACCAAATTGGGTATTACGCCATGGATGTCCACGAAACAAAGAAACAACGCCTGAATTATCTACCTGTTTATTTCAAACAACTCACTGGCTTTGAACTTCCAAATGAAGCCTTACAGAAATTCAAACGATAGCAACCATATTTATTGATATCAAATCCGCCTATCTATCTACGCTATGGACTGCCATTTCTTTATAGATTCACCCCCAACTCCTGGAAGAAAAAAACATCAAAATATTTGTCCGCACAATAAGCGCGCGCAGGAGGCGCATCGTGTGAGCGAGGTGAACATCATTGTCCTGATCACCGTGAATGAGGACTAGATCTCCCTCAAACTATATGTAGTAAAATATGAGTAACGTTTAAATAACTCAACTCCAACAAGGAAACTTAGATATGAATAAAAACACAAATATATCTCTCTGGTTGTATTCAATGAAATATACATTTGCTGGCTTTGCTCTATCTTCTATATTATCCGCGCCGTCTTTTGCTCAAGATGTTACAGTCGACCTTAATCCTGGCCGATGGGTATACAGCCAATCCACACTGATCAATGGTGATGCCACACCTATGTTTGATTTATCCGGATCCCACTGCCTTACCCTAAAAGAAGCCAATCAAAAAGTAAGTTACTACATTGATAAATTTTACACCGGACTCGGTGGCGGGTCTGACTGCACGATAGAAAATCTAAACAAACAATCGGGGGAAATAACGGCAACTGTTCAATGCCAATCTGGCACTATGCTTGAAATTGAGTATAAATACTCAAAAACACATGTTGATATTAAAGCCGTTGGGTGGATGAAATTGCATGGACGTAAAATGCGTATCGTGGTGGACGCGACTTCAAGCCGTGAGGGGGAATGTCGACATGCGCAGACTAAAATTAAAAACCCGCCTATCCAGCCTACTTCAGCTAAACATTTGCCTGTGAGCAAAGCTTCAACTCATCAATATAAAATTACGCCAACTATGGCGGGACACGCTTCACAGCCCGCAACTGGCCCGTTGATGTTTTTACTCAATCACATTTCGAATGCATTTCCTTACGCGGTAATAAAAACAGGCCGCGCTGAAACCTATGGCACGGAGCAAGACGTTTTCAACATCTATGACCGAAATTATCCGAAACCAATTTTTCAAATTGATAGACGGCGAGATACGGACATCGCTTTTTCAATTTTTACCCGGCACCCGATTGTTGAAGGGCCGTTTGGAGAACGTATTGGACACACGCGCTTGGGTGATGTTGACCCCGACAACCCTCATTTATGTAGCCAAGGACTAAATGAGATGTCGAACAAAATTATTTGTCTGACAGGTGAAACTTTCAGAAGTATTTATGGGTTTTCCGACACTGCCTCAGCCCAGTCCTCCCCAATTATTTCTCAATATGCCGCAAATAAAACCGTCTTGGAAGAAATGCGCTATTATACAGGCTACCCAAAAAATTGGGGTGAAGCCCCCTCAATACTAAAGTTAAAACCCAATACATTGAGATCTCAACTAAAAAAACTTGGCTCAAAAAAACCCGTAATTGTTCATTTTACATCCAATGACGGGAGTTGCTCCCATTGCGAAAAAAGCAACAAAGAATTCCGAATAATCAGCCAGCAAGAGATAAAAGAATTTGCATTTGGAGAGGTAGTTTTCAACCCGTGGCGAAAATATCTAAAAAAGTATAAGAGCCTTGGCGGTTTACCAACAACACAGATTTATATGGATACAATTCCTATCGTGAAGATCACTGGTAATCATGACGACCTAGAGGTAAAAATTTTACAAGCATATGCAAAAGCCAAAAAAATACTAAGTGCCGATTATTCAAACGCCCCAGTAGAAAAAGTTACGAGCATAGCTCTAGATGGCCTTATCAATAGAAACCGAGGGAATAAATTCCTCCTCGTACACGTAACCTCCTCAAGCAAAGCATGCCCATTTTGTGTTAAGAACAACGCCTTTTTTCGCGCTGCATCTGAGGAATACGGCGACAAATTTGACTTTGCAGAATTATCACTTCCGTCCGTGTCAGCCCTAAGAACAGATGCGGATCTATTGATATTTTTGCAATCACAAAATATTAGTATATCGGGTCTTCCAGATATGCTGTTCATCAAAAACGGAGAAATTAAGAGTAAACGCCCAGGTATATGGTCAACCATATTAGATGATCTGAATAAAATACGACCATAAAACCACCTTAACACAAATGTACACTAACAATAAGTGGACATTACCGCACAACAAAATCATGTTGGTAAGGTGGGGTTCACCAAACGTTTACTGCTTTCCCAAGCGACCTGCTTACGTATCGGAACAAGAAATGTTGAATACAAGTACGAATACAATCATAAGGTTGTGTACAAGACATCTCACAATAAACATCTCCTTTTGCAAAACGTTCGCCCCATAGCAAACCCTTCAGTTTGCTTGGATTGTCGGGATAAACCGCTATAGGCCCCTGCCTTAAAGTAGAAGTTTACCGTACAGATATAGAAATATGGGATGGGTAATCTTTGGAATGATGTATAGTATTGTGCGCGATCATTGGCTTGGTTTCATCGAAATTATGACCACCCGTATTTAGGTTGCGACCATAGCGTGGAAAATTACTGCTCGATATTTCAATCCTAAGACGTTGCCCTTTATGAAAGTAATTACTGGTCACCATAGGGCCAACGCTTACTTTATAAACCGTGCCGGGCGCCATAAATGTCGCCGTTTCATATCCGTTCCGGTATCGGACGCGCTGAATACTATCATCAAGATTGTAGGCCTTATCATTACTATCTACGACCAGTACTTTCACTGTTAAATCCGTATCGGGTACATTTGAAGATATATATAAAACGACCTCAATGGATCCCGACACTTCCATTCCTTCTTTAAAGGGCGGCGTAGTATAAACCAAAATATCCTCTCGTAACTCGATTTCGGATTGATCAAGCGCCCCGCCGACCAATCCCTTAAAACAGCAAATGCTTCCGCCATGAGAGGGTACAGGGCGACTAGGGTCATATATAAATTTATCCGTGCCTTGCATAGTTGGCTGGCTTGCACTTAAGACCCCGTCACCTTTGCGGCTATTGGCGCCTTTAGTGCTGTTGAGATAATATACTTTGCGCTCAGTTTCTTGTGGGGGCCATTTTTCAAATTCTTGCCATTTGTTACTCCCCATTGTGTAAACTGTGTTTTTTGCTCTATTGATGACTCCGTTCTCTTTGCCCTTTAACCAATAATCAAACCAGTCAACAAACAAATCGAGATAGTCAAATCTTGCGTCTCCAACATTTCGCTCTCCCACAATAGTTTGAGCCGTCTCTTTTCCGTACTGACAATGCCTTGTCGGGCCAACGACCATGAACTGGTTTTCCCGGTCCACTACGGTTTTAGCAATGTCACGTTGATGATTAACGTAGGCAATATTCATAGGCGTCGCAATATCATACCATGAAAATACCCACAGGGACGGCACGCCGAACTGGTCTCCCTCCCTTACAAACGCCTGTTCATCCCAAGCAGGATCATTCGGCAAGCGCTGGATAAAATCATCGAAATCTGACGGCAAAGCCTTAACCGATGCCATAAGATCTTTCAAAGGAAGATGATGCACGGCCTCCAACATATCGATTTTTGGTACTTTGGGTTTGAAATCAAAATATTGGCTAAGACGCTCCCTCTCAGCACGGTTTAACGTCGAAGGAAAAGCAGGTTTATACCGTGCACCATTGCGATAATACCAGGCAAACCATAACCCTTGCCATGCCCCCCCACGATAAAAATTACCCTGTTCATTATAGGGACCGACATTGCCAATTCCGGCACCCGGTGCCATTGGAATCATAGCCACATGGCCAGGGTGATCCATGACGGCTAGCCCGAGCTGATTTTCAGCAGACGACGAACAACCGATTGTACCAACTTTCCCGCTTGACCAACTTTGGTTTACGATCCAGTCAACTGTATCAAACCCATCTTTATAGGCTCCATTTAGGAATGTGTATGTTCCCTCCGAATAAAATCGGCCACGTTCATGGCTTAACATAATTACATAACCTTCGTCCAAAAGGCGTGCTAGGATCACCATTAAACCAGATGTTTCACCGTCGAATGTATAGGGTGTACGAATGAGTATTGTCGGAAGTTTCGCCTTCGGCATTTGTGGGAATAAAATATCCGCATTTAGCATTGTGCCGTCACGCATGGGAATACGTAATTGACGGATACGTTCAGCGGCCTTGACGGTTGCTTTGGCCTCTGCAACTTCAACCCCATACCGCGTTCGCACTTTATTTGTTTGTGTATCTGCGGATGTGGGAGAACACGCTTGCAAAAAAACAGTGGCTAAAGATAATTTCACGACCAACAGCAATTTCATATTCCATCCTTCTCAATACAATGATGAATCTACTATACATATGTGAATACTTCAAGGTATGAATATGGAGAGCATAATGCTCCACAGCAATAATGACACGTTAATATGAGTAAAAATCAAGGCATTTGGCCTAATGGAATAAATTTTATCGCCTACAAAAACACCGAATATAGTTTGATTGCACAGCTTGCTATAATGTGCATCTTGCTATTTTACCTTGAGCTTCCTATTTAATAATTTCATCCAAAAGCCAATTATATGTAATGGTTTCACCTGTTGAAAACTGAGTTTTTGTGGTAATTATGGATGTTGTTTTTATACTCCCTTTTTGAAATTGCTTTTCAAAAAGGACAGTGTTTCCCACTCTACGCGGGCGTAATGAAGAATTTTCGGGCGTAGATACCGCAAAATCAATATAACTAGCTTGAATATTAGGTCGTCCATCTTCTGCTGTAATTTCCAATCTCACTTTACCCGTCATCTGTAAATTATCATCAAGTTGTATGCGTAAAACCGTCTTCACCCCCTGTTCTTCTTGCACCTCGAATACACGGCTTGGGCCAAATTGAGGATTATCAAGGTATTTATTTACATATGAATACCCAATCACAACGGTGACCATCAACAAGGGTAAGGTGGCTAATTGTGTGCGGGATACCGCCGAGGTTTTTAGGCGCTTCCATGTTAGCCAAACACCCGTAAGCGACATGCTTGTCATAGCGAGACCAAATACAAACCATATCAGCTTTGTTGTTAAACCACCCAAAAAACCGAAATGCAAAGGATCAGCAATCTCGTTCAGATAGGCGCGAAGGCCTATGGATTTTGACTTTTGCACTTTTATAATGTTTGTATTTACGGGGTCCAAAAATACCCGATTGGCCCGATCTCGAACCAATATGTCACGGGTACGCCCCATAACAATCACAGATGAATTTGGTGAAGATGCAAACATGATATCCGTAGGGTGAAAGCCTGGATAAGCGGCCTTACTAGCCGCTATCAACTCATTAGCATTTGCGTCCTTAATTACATTGCCATATGCCGCCACCCGGCTTTCGCTAACACCGGGACGGTTGGGTTCAAACCGTTGACCAGCTAGGGCGCCGCCCCATTCAAATAAGTACCAACCAGCGGTAAGTATCACAACAACAAAAAACCATGAAGCCCATATACCTGCTGCCTTGTGGAAATCCCCAATGGCAATTCGCGCCCCCTTCTTTGTGCGTATACGCATAGCAATTGTTCGCCAATTACGAGTGGTTTTAAGGCCTGTATAGAGAGAAAATGCCAACACGAAAGCCATGGAACACACAATGGGTAGCCCAAAAATGCTCGGCATAAACAAATATCGGTGCAAATCTCGTAAAAATCTCTGCACGGTTAACGTGCTCGTTACGCCCGTGACTTGACCATTCCATTGATTGACATACAAATAGTATGCTTTTCCATTCTGACGCTGCATGATGGCACGAAAAGCGAAATAATCAGCTTCCCCCTCCATTAACCAGCGCAATTTATCGTCGGGAGCATAGTTATGGATAGCCATTTCCATTTGCCCCCAGCTGACAGTTTGCTCCGACGGCACAACCCGCATTTCATCATGAAAAAGCCAATCAATCTCGTCTGCAACCACGGCGAACGTGCCAGTAATCAGTATCAGCGACATTATTGCAGCCAAATGAAACCCGAGCCATGAATGAATATCAAAAAGTTTGCGCCGTTTTGTTTTACGTCTTTTCCTACCTATGACTGAGGTTTCCATCTACATGCCTTTGTATTTGAACGTCGTACTAAGATGATGCTGACACAACAAAAAACGGCGCTCAAAACTATATGTCAGCCTCGCATCAAAACTAAAAATTAATTTCTATAGAACCGCGAATCTCTCTCGGTCGTTCTGGATTAACGGAAAAGGGACTCCGCCCTTTAAAGTAATGCGTATCGGTAATATTTTGAGCCGTTAAACGCAGAACCCATTCATTTTGAAGAACATATTTTACACCAAGATCAATACGGTTGTATGCATCCAGATCATACGAATTAGCATCATCAATCGGACGGTCTGCTTCATAGAACCACCCCCCCTGTATAGAAAGCCCCTCTAAGTTTCCTTCTAGAAATGCGTATTCAGCACTAAAGCTTGCCGCAAGTTCGGGTACACCAGCCGGGGTATTCCCAATCAAGCTTACGTTATCGTCTTCTTTAAATTCAGCCGAAAGATAAGTCGCTGACCCAGTGAGGCTAATATGCCTACCAACAAGACCAGAAACAGTAATTTCACCGCCCTTATGTGTCTGTAATCCAGTCTGAACAATCGTGTTGGTTATAATATCCTCGAAAGCTGCATTCTTACGGTCAATTGTAAACAAGGCACCTGTTGCCAACAGCTTGCCTTCGAAAGCTTCCCACTTCACACCTATTTCAAATTGTTCACCTAAAGTCGGGTCCAAGATTTCACCAGCATTGCTAAACGCGTTACTGACAATAGGGTTAGGCTCAAAACTTTGGCTAAACGACCCATAAAAAGATAAATTTGGTTGGGCAATATATAAAACGCCGATCCTTGGTGTTAAGTTTTCTGCTTTTTGTGTCGTCGTACCTCTGAATACTGATTTAAACTCGTCATAGCGGACCCCCAACAGAAATCGCCAATGTTCTCCTATTGAAATTTGATCATTGAGATAAATTCCGGTTCGATCTTCGCCACCTAAGTTCTTCTCATCACGTGTTATAATTTGCGGGTCTGGCAGTATAGTCGGGTTAAAAATATTAGTCTCAAATGTAAAGTTCCGAATAGTCTCATTATTGTCGATACCAACATCTGTATGATCCGCCCCTACAAGCACTTTATGCTTCAAAGCACCAGTGGAAAAATCGCTAATTATATCCCCATAAAATGTCGTATATTCCCTACGGTTTACTCGGCGGCGCACGCGCACGAATACATTACCATCTGCATCTGGAACAGAGCGTATTTGGTTGTCATATCGATCACGCCTGAAATTTTGATAACTCACCCCGGTTCTTACAGACAGATTATCTGTAAATTCATGGTTGAGTTCTGTGGTTAAATTCCAAACATCAGAATCATATTTAGTCCATGGTTGGTTGTAGATTAACTCACTTGACTGGTCAGAAAAATCACCTGTAAAATTAGCTAAACCAATATCCTGCGGTCGCTTATCATGGGTAATGTCAAAATTAACCCGGAGAGATGTGTTTTCACCTATATCCCAGTCCACTGCCGCCGCAGCCGTAAGCCGTTTAGTGTTAAAATCACTACCATCAATAAATTTACGGAAAGAATTTGAGTTTTCATAAACACCATTAACGCGGTAACGAACATTCCCACTGTCGGTTACTGGCCCACCATTATCAATATGAATATGTTGCAAATTATAACTACCCACCGTGGCCTTTATTGATGTTTTCTGTTCATCGAAAGGCCGCTTGGGAATCATATTGATTAACCCACCTGGAGCCAATGTCCCGTAAAGAACGGATGACGGTCCCTTGAGGACTTCCACTCGGTCAAGAACCTCAACTGGTGGGGCAGACAAATGGAAGAATGAGCGGCCATCACGAAGATAATTCGAACCATTTGAAATCGGAAATCCACGCACTTGATAAGATGAATAGGCGCCGAGAAAATTATTTGATTTTTGAACACTGGAATCATTTTGCAAGACTTGGTCAAGGCGGAAAGCCTGTTGGTCCGCAATTAGTTCGGAGTTAATCACAAACAGAGATTGTGGCGTTTCCATAATTGGAATATCAAGCCTAGTGGCAGAACTAGCATTTTCTTCATAATAGCTCTTTTGGCCACGAACTATTATCTCGTCAAGTTGCGTTACTTTTTTGGTATTTCCAAAATCAACATCTCCAGACCTCGTCTGGTCTTCTTGTCCAATTGCCACATTCGACAACATCACGAGTGGAATGATGCTAATTAATAAGGCGGTTCGATTTAAAATTCTTACACTAGTAAACATGGTTCTCTCCAGTTGTTAAACACGGCTTTGCCGTATCTCCGTTTGGTCACATCTTGAGGTGTCAGAGACGTTTGCAAATCCCTATATGTTAATGAGAATTATTGTTAACTGACAATTATAGCTAAATCAACGCAAGAGGAACCCCCACTTCATTACGTTACGATTAGCATTCGTTTGTTGATTGCAACCTACTCTATGTATATAAATCCCGTAGCAATAACGGGTAGTTCAAATGACTAAATCAAATTCACACAGCAAACAGGGAAGACCGCGTAGTGAGAGAGTTCATCAAGCCCTATTAGATACAACAGCGCAGTTGATGGAAGGCATGCCAATTCCAAATATTACGATTGGTGGGATTCGAAATGCGCCCTTATTATGGATGCATTCTTAGAGAAACCCGCACCGCAAATTCCTTTTCCAAAAACAGGTGCGACCATAGATATTTTAACGATGCGGCTAAGGCGCGTCATCAAACTTTTACGCGGTAGGTCAGGAAAAATTGTTCAAAAATGGTTAGCGAAGGTCAATCTGCCCCCCATATTTTAGAAGAGTTTCGCAACCGTTTCTTTAAACCGCCTTTAGCGCCAGCAAGTGCTATCATAGATCAAGGGAAGGAAAATGGAGAATAAAACCCTAATTTTGACACAGATCTTGCCCTTGACCTTATTTATGGTCCGTTTTATTATCGCCTACTGGTTGCACCAACCACGGGACAATGCTTTGCGAAAGCACCAGCCCATGTCCTCACAGCCCTTCGCGCCGCTGACAATACTTAACCTCCTAGACCATTACAATCTGGATCATCAAAGCTCATACGCTTTAATGCGCTATGCTTTTAGTCGCTAAAGCAGTTTTATGTCAGCAAAGACCTGTGCTTTTTACAATTCATTAAGACTGAATATTTTTAATCAGCTTTTCCAGACAACATATTATTTATGCATCATAATATTATTTAAAATGGTAAAAGCAATGACGTGTTTAACACAAATAAAAAAACATGGATAATTTTTTAGAAACACTTTTGCGAGATCATAAGCACTACCTACAAATCATTGAAATGCTCGACACAATTATTCAAAATACCGCCGAGCTAAGCTAGCTTGGTTGCAAGTAAATTGGCCTGAAACTTGGACAACAAAACGCTTCTGAATTCTGTGTTAGTATTCGTTCTGGTATAATCACGTCACTTGGCGGTGATGTTAGTGCAAAGCCACAAAAGAAGGTTTTTCCAATCTTAGGTTTCCTCCAAAACTAAATCACGATTCAAGCGCAATCACGAAAACCGATATACAGAGTGTACGCAATGCTGGATGGAATGATCAAACCGTTGAGGATGTTATCGGTCTTGTTGCTGTCCTAAAAATTTATAGCATGCTTGCGAATGGAATGGGGGTCAAGGCATTGCCAGAAATGGCATATGTTGAAATGGGCGGAGCAACCGTTCAGATGAAAGGCTATACGCCTGTCTTATAGGTCATGTATTTCCCCAGCAGTGGACCCGTCAACGTGAAAGTCTAAGCACACGATAGTCACCCTGCATGACAGATTGTCTGATGCAGCGCATTTACCATTGATTTCAATCTTCAAGAATTCGGCTACAGCCTACAGGTTATGTTCTGCGCTAAACTATTGCTAGGTTCAGTTGCGTTTAGTTGCGTTTAATTGAACGTATATTTCAAGATATTCTCGAGTGCATTGAATGCGACAAGGTAGCGGCCGAAGATTCTTTTATAGCCCGTATATACCTGCGTTCGATTGATATTTTGGAGGCGTTACTCAGCCCCCTAAAAAATCGTGCAGAAACCAACACATCTACCATTCTTGCAACGCCCGTTCACAAACATGCGCCGTCAATTCTAATTTGAAAACTCCGGTCTGTTCCTAGGCAATCGGCAATATTTATACAAAAAAAACTCATAAATTCCCACATCAAACGACTGGAAATTCATTGGCGTTTTGATCTTCTATTGAATTATTTTTAAGCCTGTTTGATCTTCAATTGCACCCATAAAAGCCCAACCACCAAATCTCTCAGACACTGCAGCAACTATCTCATTATTACCCTTTTTTAAATCAAGCCCGATTGAATCGTAGAGGCCTACCGTTCCGTAAAACCTTTTATCACGAGAGCGCCATGTTGCCTCGCCAGAATAAGCGAGTTTACCGTTCACAAACAGCCGTACTTTATCGCTATATCCAAATTTTAACTCTGACACACGAGGAACATCACTATGGATAGTCACTTTGACCAAAACTGTATTTTTAACTTTCTCCTTTTTTGCGAGCTTTGATAAATTAACGATCCCATTTGTCTCCATAACAAGCGTTTTCCAGCTCAGTCCTGAGAGGACTTTCTCTGGTAATAATGTGCTGCTCAATTCTTCCTTGTTTACATTACTAGAAACTTGCCATTTTTGTATGAGCCCGTTTGGCATAAGAGTAGCGGAGGAAGGCTTGCCCACCAATGTATCTCCTGACCGGAGAGGCCTGTGCGTGAAATTTGTAAAATAAGCGTATTTTCTACTTGGCTTCGCAACAATAGCGCGCAAACCGATGTCGCCGACTATATTGTTAGATTTTAGATCTGGGATGACTAAAACAGGCTTGAGACTGTTGTAATATAGTTCGGCACTATCCCCCTTCACCACTATTTTGACGTGGTTCCAATCATCAAACTTCATATCAACTTTGCCGACAGAATGTTCGTCTGTGAATATCTGCCAAGAAGAATTTCCATTTTCAACAGGTGCGTATTGCACCGCATCTGGCTTCCCGGATAAATGAGTGCGGAAATATATTTCCTCATATTTTTCTGGCCCTGAGCTATGCCACATAACACCAGAGAAGCCACGTTTGTCATCGTGAGCAACATCAAACTCTATTACACCTTCAGAAAATTGTGCGTTATCGAGCCACACACTACCTTGAACAATATACAGAGATTTTTTTCCCTTATGCCAAGTAATCTCTGCCGTATCCGCAGCAACACTCCAATCATAACCAGCAAATTTAATGGTGTTTTTGTTTTGCTGTGCGCTGGCAAATACTGGCCAAGCGAGTGCGAATATCACGGCAATGATTGTATATATGGTTTTCATTTTTTCTCCGGAAATGCTCTTGATAAGAAGGTTGATTTTTATGTGCCCAGATTTTGTAAACACAAGAATACGTTAAGCTATTCATAGATTTTTCTATCAAATTAGTGCGAAACCGTATATTCAATATATTAGATATGATTGTTCAATATTCTGGTATAATACAATTTGAGGATATGGTGTGCTTGACCAGCTAAAATCTATGGCCATTTTTGTCAGTGTTATCGACGAAACCTCTTTTCGAAGCGCCGCTAAAAAACTATCCCTATCCCCTTCCATTGTCAGCTTGCATATAAAAAAACTCGAACAGCAAATTGGTGCCCCATTGCTTTATCGTTCTACGCGGGCTTTGTCGCTGACGCGCGAGGGTGAGCAGTTTTACAAAGCCGCGACAGCCATGGTTGCAGAGGCCCGCAGTGGGTTGAATCTATTCGCAGAGAACGCCAGCACGACTTTAACAGATTTTCGTATTGCCATCCCTCAAACGCTGACATCAAATCCTGTCTTTGCAAGAATTGCATCATTCGCGAAAAACCATAAGGGTATTCGCATGACATTGGTGTCTTCGGATGTCCGAAAAAACCTCCTCCGCCAAGGCCATGACTTAGCCATTCAAATGGGCAAGCTTAACGATTCAGAACTTAGAAGTAAAAAAATTGGTGAAGATCGCCGTGTCGTAGTGGCAGCGCCATCCTTCTTGGCAGGTAAAGCAACGCCAAAGCACCCTAATGATCTTAAAGAGTGGGAATTCATCAGTTTTTCCCCGGCTACTGACACCATGGTGTTTCGGAAAAGCGGACACAAAAAACAGGCCGTTGAGGGAAAGACGACAATCATCGCCGACTCTGTGCAAACAATGCGCTGTTTGGCTCTCGAAGGCGTTGCGGCGGCGGCAATCCCGTACCACGAAGTGCAAAAAGACCTCGTTGAAAAACGCCTAATACAAGTGTTGCCAGACTGGACGAATGAAATGCTCGGTATTTTTCTCGTTTGGCCGCGTAATGCTGACCTAAACTTCGCCACCCGTGAATTTATCAATTATTTGAGCGCCGTTTAATATAGTGAATTAACAACACACGCAACTAAAGGGCCGCAAGCAAAAACCTACTTGTTGATTATGCTTTAGACTTTTCAAAACGGGTTCGAACTTCAGATTTTGCACCGGGGCACGGTTTTTTCAAGGTTTTATATTATTCGATTGCATCGTAAAAATTGGCTGAATCCATCTGATCTTCAGTAAATTTAGCGCAGACCTGCTCCCCCACTTCACGAACCATTTGTGGTGTCGGCTGTGACTTTACAGATCTTAAAACAGCATCAAAATAAATTCGGCCCGGACTCCCCTCCTCGGTGTTATCGTAACTACTCCAAGACTTAACCGTATCGAGAGGATTCATTCCCTCTCTCTTTGCAACCTCGTAAGTTTTCAACATAACTGTCGCGTAATACCCCCAACTATCACAATAATCGCGTTGAGATAAATTTACATCTGTTTCTTCAGCTTGTGTAGAGATTACATCAACTTGTTGCTCTTCGCTGGCGGAGCAAGAAACAATTAAAGAAACAATTAACCCGCCCATGACTATATATCCAGTCATGCGCTGACTGTTACGTGCCTTGACTTTTGCAATACTTAAAGGTTGTTTCATGTTTTTATTCACTTTCGTAATTTGCCGTAATATATGTTTAACAGTGAGTAATAGAGTTTAATTACATAATTATTCTTCGAGTACTTGCTGATTGGGAATTGGGTTTTTAATAAAAGCAGTCGTGATTTTGTCAACAATATTTTTGAGTTCGCCCACGCCCTCTACGCTTTTATTTGCCATTGCAGAAACGACTATTGCTTGTTCTGGAAAAACAACGAACACGGAAAAACTACCCATAGCCACACCATTATGATGATAAGCAGCTAACACGAAGCCGTCGCCTATTCCCCAATCACTGACGCGCCAACCATGTGCGTATTACTCTCCGCCATTTTCTCGCCCCTCTTGAGGCATCTCAAGTAAAGCTGCGCGGGCATCCTTTGAGAACAGTCTGTCCTTAAAACATTAAAGTCCTTGGTTAATCACTCTTACCGGCACCTCGCATCAAGAACAAAGAATTATTTGTTCGCGAAGCCTGGAAATTTTTTCGCCTTGGTTCCGTCACTTAACCAGGAAGCTTCCTCAGATGCAAAAATATTTTCCTGCGGTTTTATCTCCGGCGGATCATTTAGAGACCCTGCGGGCACGACCAATGAGGTCCCTGCTTTATTGATAAATGGCAGAGCAGAACCGCATACTTGACAAAATGATTTGGAAAACACTCGGGACGAGTGCTCGTATGTTGAAACTTTGTCTTGCCCTGAATGCCACGTAATATTGTCTTTATCAGTAGTGATATTCGCGGCGAAGGCTGACCCTGTTAATTGCTTGCATTGTTTACAGTGACATAAATAAAATGATTTGAATCTGTCTTCTAATGAAAA
This sequence comes from Alphaproteobacteria bacterium, assembly GCA_002401695.1. Lineage (GTDB taxonomy): Bacteria > Pseudomonadota > Alphaproteobacteria > Micavibrionales > Micavibrionaceae > UBA1672. The sequence goes on along the minus strand of NVTV01000021.1, from coordinate 70,004 downwards.
CGTTACCGCTCCACAAAGGCATCCACCTGTTAGTGTCTTTACCATAACTTACTTCCTTTTTACGCTTACACTATCTTCATTTAATAATTCTAATTGGTTCACCGTTTCCGCACAAAAACAGATATTCGCTGTGTTGGTCGTTGTCGACGTTCGGAATATCCAGAACAGTGATTGGTCAAGCAACCTATGGACGTTTGTGATTACTGACACTGGTTACTGTGACATAGATAGATAGCTTTAAAGTCATCATTTACGGTGAATGCGATGTCACCGCACATACATCCTTCAGCTAAAACTCTACTCATATCTTGATCTCTTGAGGTTCTAACTATTTTAACATCCTCACAATAAGACAAGCCAATCAAGTTGGTCTTCGCGCTAACAGAACGCCCATAGTCACAAGGACCAGTCCGACGAAACGGGTCGGCGTAATCGCCGCTTTCGCCGCTCCCAACAGGCCAAAATGATCGATCGCTGCGGCCGTACCAAGTTGACCCAAAATAACGAACAGCACCGCCGTCGCAACGCCCATTTTCGGTGCCAGCGTTGTAATCGAGAGGACATAGAATGCGACGAATATGCCACCGGCAAAAAGATGAACGGGTATGCCGGCCATAGCCGACCAACTTGTGCTTCTGGACGCAAGCAAGGCAGTCAATGAGCAACACAACGCTACTGCGAACAGGCTTGCCGCCGCCCCCGCCGCACCAATGCGTGCACCGAGTGCACTGTTCAGAGCCGCCATGACAGGAATGCCGACGCCCGCAAGAAGCATGACGCCGGACATCCAGTTAAAGGGAAAGCTCACGGCTCTATCACCTTCTGACTGGCGCGCCAGTCCGCGACCGGCATACCGCCAACACCCCAGTTCTCCATGTCGACCTCGTCAATAACGACGAAGGTTGTGGCGGGGGATTTGCCGAGCACATCGACAAGCAGTTCGGTGACCCCTTTTATAAGTCTCGCTTTCTGGTCGGGCGTCACGCCCTCTCGCGTTACCCTGATGTTGACAAATGGCATGGTAATATTTCCTTTATGTTTGGTTTCGAATAATTTGGAAAACTTTCGCGATGATCTTCCACTCCCCATTCTCGCGAATGAGGGATAGGACATCGACGAAATCGCGATCGCCGATGCTACAGCGTACCCGCGCCATTGCGGTGTTGTCACCAACTAGTTCAACTGCGTCGATAAAATCCTTACGCGTCTCGTTTCGAGATGCAGGCGACGCGCGAGCAGCCACAACAGGAAAGTATTCCGGCATAGAGCGAATGAGGGGAGGATTTTCATCCGCGGTTGCGTAAATGGCCCGAGGATGGAAGACTTTTCCAAGTTTTTCGACGTCGCAGTGGTAGAGACCGTCGAAATAGGCCTGCAAAACCTGTCTAATTTCCTCGACCGCGGACGTCACGCCGCGAGTCCTTCTTTCTTCAAGACACGCTGAACCGACGGACGTTGAGCAATCTTTTCTACAAAGGCGGTTGTCTTTGGCCAAGGCTGTAACGAAACGTCGATAAAGTTGGTCCAGTTGAGAATCACAAAGGCATAGAAGTCCGCCACCGTAATATCCGTACCCGTCAAGTAAGGCCGGCCGTCCGATAGCATGGCTTCAATCTGTCCGATACTCGATGAGAGTTTAGCGTGGGCTGCGGCCTTTTCCTCTGGCCCCATCACGCGCGCGGAGAAGAACGGGGTGAATGCCTTGTGCAGCTCGGACGAGAGATAGCTTAGCGCCTCCAGAACCCTTATCTGGCCCAATTCTCCCTCGGGAGGCTCAAGACCGAGTTCGGGAAACTGACCCGCCAGAAACTGGAGCAACGCAATATTTTCCGTGATTATGGCGCCGTTGTCTAGCTCTAGCGCCGGCACATAACCACGCGGGTTAATGGCGATATAGTCCGCACCTGTCTCTGTCGTGCCAGCGATGGTGTCGACCTTTTCAAGCGAATAGGGAGCATTGGTTTCACTGAGTAATATATGAGCTGCCATTGAGCAGGCACCGGGTTTATAATAAAGTTTCATCTTTTTTTCCTTGTTGGTAATGACAAGCGCAGAAGTGAACGAATATTTTTCTCTTGGCAATCTAGTTTCTTAAGTATACCAAAGAAACCCGTTACCCCGAAGATACTAGGTTACTTTATATGTCCCTTAAAATGCGTAAGAATAAATCACCCCTCCCGCCCGAACCATGCATGCTGACCGAGTGCATGACTGTGATCTCTGGCGCTTGGGCCCCCAATGTTATTTGGTGCTTGCGCGCGGGTCAAAGACGGTTCAGCGAGCTTCGATCTGACATCCCACCAGTATCTGCCAAAGTCTTATCGCGCCGACTCCGTGAGCTGGAAAGTCGCGGCGTAATTAAGCGGTACGTGCGCTCCACATCGCCGCCATCGGTTGAATATGAACTGACTCCGTTGGGTGCCGAACTGATTCCTGCACTCGAAGCAATCGTCAATGTAGGGCACAGATTAAAGGCGTTGCGGGAAGCAGTTACTGAAAGTTTTTAGGAGCGCTCGGCGAGATCAGAGGTTCAGTCAACCTTTCGGAATAATAGGATCTATAATACAAATACGGCGCGCGCTATTTTCGGGACGGAGCCGCTTTACAGGCGGTGTATCGGTGATGCAACCTTGTGCAGTGGATTTCCTCGCTATATCGCCTACCATCTGATTGACCACGCCTTTGTCGCGCAAGATGTCGCAGAAAGCTTCATCGGGCTGCCAAAAACTTCCAAAGTCCGCGCCCGTCAGAACGCCAACGGCTTTCACTGCGCCGCTATTGGTTGATAGGGTTTCGGCCATACAAAATGTCATAATTCAGAGTACCGGTTTACCATCTAGGTCTGGCAGGGCGGTTCACTCTTGCTATACATATTGAATTACAATACATACTTGCCCTTAAACAATAAAATTGTAGCTTTAAATAATAAATTGGATGTAATGATAAATATAAACACAAGCCATCAGCATGTCCGGTGCACATCGCAAGTCTGGAGCCGCAAATGAAGCATTCCAGAGATACTATCTTAACTTTATCCGTGTTTTTTTCGTTTGTGTTATTGCTATATTTTGTCGGCTATTGGCTAATTTTTAGAACTGAACAAGCAACGCCTTTAATGCTTTCTGTCGGCCTCGCTACAGTATTAACATGCATCGTCAGAAAGAAAAAGTTAGCCTCCTTAGGTTGGGAGTGGGGTCAGTGGAAATACATTTGGATGGGGTGTCTGATACCGCTGGCTATTATCTTTGTTGCACATTTAATTATTTGGACAATGGGATTCGGTGGATTTTATAATGTTGAATTTTTAGCCACCCAAAAGGAAAGTTATAACTTAATTCAGTGGACTGACTTTAAAATATTAGCATTTCACATTATACTTACGGCAAGTGTGAGCGCTGTTGTTTCAATCCCGAGTATTTTAGGAGAAGAACTAGGCTGGCGGGGGCTTCTCGTTCCTGAGTTGAGTAAGTTAATGTCATTTCCTATGGTCGCACTTGTTAGTGGCCTCATTTGGGCTGTGTGGCACTGGCCTCTCGTTATTAATGGTCTGTATGGAAACAGCGTGACTCCGCTATATTACCAGTTATTTTTTCTGACTCTGAGTGTTGTTTCTAGCGGTATTATCATGGCCTATCTACGCTTGAAGTCCAAAAGCTTGTGGCCGCCTGTAATGTACCACATGAGCTGGAATATATTTACCCAAAAAGTGTTTACGCCCATAACCGTTTCTAACCCTAAATCACCGTGGTATATAGACGAGTTCGGCGCTGTTATGGCTATCATGGTTTTTTGTGTGGCTCTTTACTTTTTAAAAAAGGGTATGACCGAGTTTGATTCAAATTAATAGCTGACGCCCTCTAACGTGGGGTCATTAAATTCATACGACTATGAGTGGAGAAAATAATGCAAACAATAGATAAGCTTTCAATACGTAAGGACGTTGCTTTTTTTAAAGCATTTTGGATGGGCGCTATGCTCGTTATTTTACAAGCATGTGGGAGTGAACCCCCCCCCTCTCAAGAGGCGAGTGTAGAGATAGAATATATTGCACACGCTTCCTTCAAATTTACAGATAGCAATGGTGTGTCCATTGTCACTGATCCCTACAATAGCCGGATTTGGTTGGGGTATAAATATCCCGATAATTTAACCGCTAACGCAGTGCTCATCTCACACTCTCATTTCGACCATGACGCAAGCTATTACTTTGACGAAACTACGGAAGTTTTTCGAGAGCCTACCTCCGCCAAAATTGGCGAATTCCATATTCAGGGAATACAAAGTGAGCATGACGGCGCGGACGAAATGAAACAAAACGGGCAAGACCCGTTAAATACGATATGGATTATTTCGACAGATACTAAGAAATTTGTGCATATGGGTGACGCACGCCGCTTATCGGATAGCGAACTGAGCGCGATCGGTTCAGTTGATGTCATCATAACCAATACTATAGACCATGCAGAAATTGCTCGATTAAAAGATGTGCTCAATGCATCGACTGTCATTCCTATGCATTATAAAATACCTAATATCACGATGACTGGGGGGGATGGCCTTGAGACTATTGAAGAATGGGTGGGCGATAAAGTTAATCCGGTTTGGCTTAATAAAAACAAAGTCCTTGTTGATGATCTTCCAGACGGCCTCGTAGTTTTCAACCCACAGGAAAAGGTCTCCTCGTGGGACGCCGAATGGATCCAGGCACAAAGTTTATTGATGTCTGCTGTTGCGGCAGTGCGTAATGAAACGCCCGATTGGGATGAGGCTGAAAGTAAGCTTAACCAAGCTCTTAAGGTCGATCCCGGGAATATGACGCTTTACCAATTTTTAGCACGCGTGCACCAACAAAATGGCACAGCCCAATTGGTAGAAACTACATTGGAAGAAGGATTGCGCCAAGCAACCGGTATAGATTGGAACACAGCGCTTCGCATACATCAACAATTGGCTCAAATTTACGAAAAATCGGACAGAATGGATAAGGCGCAAATCCACCAAGATTGGATATTCAAACACCGAAATGCCTATAGGCATGAATATGAAAAAACACTGGCCGCGAAAGAAGAAAAGTGAAAATTTGATCCTATTGCAGGTAACTATATTGAGGAATAAATCATGCAAAAATTTACTGTATTAAAGCTAGCCGCAACGCTGATCGTTGGGACAACAATGTCAGCCTGCCAAACTACAGACGTGAGCACAGTCTCTGCGTTTAATAATCCGAACAAAGCAAAAAATGTCATCCTGTTTATCGGCGACGGCATGGGTATATCAACAATCACGGCAGCCCGTATTTTTGCAGGCCAAAACAAGGGCATGAGCGGAGAAGACAATTCGTTGTCTTTTGAAGAATATCCTAATGTAGCACTTGTTAAGACTTATAATTTGGACGCCCAAGTCTCTGATTCAGCAGGTACTGCGAGTGCTATGAATACGGGGATGAAAACCCAGTTGAACAAAATAAACGTTCAGCCAGGCGCTCTTTTTGCGGGTTGCCTTCGAGGTAGTGGTGTTGCGCCAAAATTATTTGCGGAGCTTGTAGAAGACGCTGGCATGTCAACGGGCATCATCTCAACAGCCAGAATTACCCACGCAACGCCTGCCGCAGTCTATGGCCACGCTTATGACCGCGAATGGGAAAGTGATAAAGATTTATCAGAAACTGCAAAAGAAAAAGGGTGTACCGATTTAGCCACTCAATTGATCGATTTTAAATCGGGTAATGGATTGGATGTAGTATTGGGCGGCGGGCAACGATCTTTTTTACCTGCCAATAAAATTGAAGATGGTAGGGTAGACGGAAAAGATTTAACGGTAGCGTGGGAGCGGAAAAGTTCCAAGCATGTATATGTGAGTAGCGCAGATCAACTCCGCAACCTTGACGCCGCGGATACTCAATCTGTATTAGGCTTGTTCAAGAAGTCCCATTTATCATTCGAAACCTCTAGAGATAATGAGAAAGAGCCTGGCTTGAGAGAGCTTACGCAATTTGCTATTGAAAACCTTGAGGCGCGGAATACAGGTTATTTTCTTATGATCGAGTCTGGCCGAATAGATCACGCCCACCATGCATCAAACGCCTATCGGGCCTTAAGCGAAACGGAAGAACTTGCGAAAGCTGTTGAGCTGGCTGACAGTCTAACCAATGACGAAGACACATTGATACTTGTGACGGCTGATCACTCGCATGTATTTACAATCGCAGGGTATCCGGTAATCGGCAATCCAATTTTAGGGCTGGTGCATTCCTTTGATGACGATATGAACCCAGCTAACGAGCCCTATCTAGATGGTGATGGAAAACCCTATACAACACTCGGATATCAAAACGGAATAAACCCGCGCGAGGGAGATGCTGCTCTTACCCAAGATGAGGTCCTAGACCTAGAACTCAAAGTTCATTTTATATGGTGGCCACCAATCAATCGGACCCTTGCATATTTGAAGGGGCAAACCTTTCTTTTATATAGACATCCTGTACGTCACTCTCATCAAGATGATTTGAGTGAAGTCACTATGCATGAGGCAGTACATTATATCAGCGCCAATCAGCCACAAGAACAAAAACGCGTTCTGTCGAAGCAATTCCTAGACGTCTGCCCTGCAAAATCAAAAAACTTCTACCATCTTTTAGAAGAACCCCTTGCAGTAGCTTGGGGACAAGCGGCATTCGCAAAATATGGGCGCAACCAACCTCTCGATCCTTCAAAGAGCTGGTATCGGTCTCCAATGCCGGAGGTGATGGGGCGGCTTCTTTGGCTACATATCGACAAAATATTTGAAAAGGAGGAGACAATCAATGACGGAATAATTGGTTTTGCCGCCGCGTATTGCGCACGTATTCTCGACATCAATAAGACTGTGAAACGGAAAAGACGGTATTGGGGATTGTTAGGCAAACGAGATGTAGCAAAATTAATGGAAATTCGTCCCAAGCAGGACGGTGAACCGGTTTCTGTAAATGCCCCATAGAGTCAATAATGCGCTAAGTCATTAAAGTCCCCTGCCCGGGGTTATCCATCAATACGTGAGTGTTTATTTTGGGCGTTTTAAGCCCACGTCCAGTGTCCGCTTATGCACAGAAGTAGCCTGAAGGCTTTTGCCCAATACAAGGGCTTCCAGAGCTGGGAATTCATTCTGACTATGGCTACAACTGGTCATCATCAGTGGAGAGAACAGAAGAGTTGCTCGGGCATATCTATTACCCAAATAATGCGAATAACGCCCGTTTCCATATTACCGTAAATGATACAACCATAGTACACATGAATCATGTTAAGTCTTAGAGCCAGAAGGTTAGAAACATGAATATACATACATTTGGCAAACAAACCGTCTCTTTTAATTTGCGTCGTTTTAACATTTTAAAAATTTTATTTATTAGCCTTACAACTCTGCTCATTTTACCATCCTGTGCTACATATCCAGAGCAAGAATTAATCACGACAGTTTATTTTGTCCGGCATGCAGAAATCCTGCCTAATGCCCCTGATCCAGATCTATCAGATGTCGGGAAACAACGTGCGCAAACTCTAGCCAACATTTTAAAAGACAAAGGCATCACACAAATTCACTCTAGCGAGACTGTAAGGACAAAAGCAACGGTCGCCCCTCTGGCGACAGCCCTTGGGTTGGGAATAGAAATTTATGACCCCTATGATATGCCGACCTTTATTGCACGCCTCATGAAGCTCGATGGAAACCACCTGGTGGTCGGACACAATTTAACAACGCCGGGCGGTGTTGTTTTAATGGGCGGAGAAGATACAAAACCTCCTCTTGCAGATCATGAGTATAACCGCCTCTACATTGTCACTACATCAAGAAACGGCTCCGTGAGCACCAATCTCACCTATTTCGGCAAACCCTATACTGGCGAACCTAACACGCCAGAAGACTGAACCCTCGTTCAATTTGGGAACTCAAATCTATATTTCAAACGCTCATTCCCCGTTTTCACTGTCGCGTGCGCGCCACCAACGCGAAACACCACGAGGATCATGGAGATCAAGGGCGGGATGTTGTGAAAGCACATCGGCAGGGAAATTCGTGGGGTCGCCTTTTACATGCTTGTCTAAAAATGCCAGCACTGTCTCGTTGACGGCGGCTAGAGCTTTCTTGCCATTTTGCGAGCCATAGGCCTTGTCACGAAGCGGCATGCGCAATGTGATGGGGAAATCCATAAATCCTAAATGCTGGAGTCCCTTGACCCTTATGCGGTAGACATCATCGCGTTCACCTGTCGTCTCCCAACGCTCATACGCATAATCATTGATATGAAAATCGGGCGTTTTGGGCACGATCCAGAAACCATATTTCCACCAATCTCCGTGTATCATAAGAAATGGCATACGGATGTCTGTATCATAAAGTTCCCACACAAACTCTTCGCCATCAAGATTGACCGCGGCTTTACAACGCACATCTTTATGGCATTCATAGGCCACATTACTGCCGCCAAAAGACATGCCGATCATGCCAAATTTGCTCATATCGGTTTTAGCGGCAACAGCGCGCATTGAGTCTGGCGTACGGTTTTGTGCCAGAGTATTCGTCAGAAACGCGACATCCTCTCCCCATGGTTCCACACTTTTTCGAATTCTGTATTGGTCAAAATCAGTTTTAAAACTGTCAAAAAATGCGAGCCTGTCCTCGTGGGTTTCCCCTGTTAAAAACCCGACCATATTATCCGTATAGCCCACACGCTCTGTGATTTGGGTTTTGATAACACTGCCATCTGCGAAAGGAATATCCGCACCATCATAAGGATGGGAAACACTATAGATGATATACCCATGGCTGGCCAAAAGCTCCATCAGGGCTGTATTCTGGCCGACCCACGATAAATATCCATGACTGAAAATCAAGGTCGGAAACATGTCATCTGTCTGTGAAACTTCTGCATTTTCAAACGCATGTGCTTTGATATGGCGAAGCGGTTTGTAAACATAGTTCCCCAAACCATATTGACTGCCAACGCCAAAATGATTGCCAACAGAAACGATGGTAACATCTGCTTCCCGTTTGGTTAAATAAGGGCGGCGTTTACCGCTTGCGGCGTCCGTAGGATACCAGACCCGTACGAATAAACGGCGCGGCGTTTGTGGGTCATCGTACATGGCTCCGTCCCGGCTCGTATCCACCATCTCGAATTCCTGCGTGCCAACATGCCAGCTTCCTGTTGGTTTTGGCAGACTTGGAATCGGGAAAAGGTATAATGGCAGAACCGCCAAAGCAAAGAGCATTGCAAAGAACAACCCGGTGATGCGTAAGGGCCAATTTGATAAAGGGGTGCGGCGCACCAAATACGCTAGACACAAAAGCACGGCAACACAGAGCGCTAGAATAGCTTGCCAGATATCACACGCCATCAAAATAATGGCAAAAACCACTGTAAAAATGGCAAGGCTAGCCCCTATACGATATTGCTTTTTATCTTTCTGCCGAAGCCATAAGAAACCGGAAACCAATAACGCGCCCAATAAGAGCATTTCAACAATCAACATCATTTAGCACCTTTTGGCATAGGAGATTATTCGCTGTCCCTGTTTTCGACACTGAGTGACAGCACACGAATACGTGTGCGCTTATCCCCCACATGCACGGGCTGAGCCGTGACAGGTCTTGCCAATACCAGAGTAGCGGCAGCTAGACCTGCGCCGTATTGATGCACATGCCATGTTATTTTTGGTAACGGGGCATCTGCATCAACGACCAATTCTACCTCGATCTGCCGACACGTACGTCCCGTGCATCCGAAATAACGTAATGGCGGTTTCAAGTCCAATTCCACACCATTGAAGATAAGGCTTCGAACCCCTTCCCCGTCCTCGACGAAAAAATCATGGCGGTCAGATTGCGGGGCCGCAATGGCGAATTTGATTGTCCGCTCGCCCGAAATCACCGTGTCTGACAACACAGTTATTTCGCCAGAACTGTCAAGAGATGGTGCGGGGGCTCGCCAATAGCCTTTTGTGTTCGGCGTGGTTTCGAATTTAGCGACAGCCGTCATATCTGTAGGCAGAGGGCCGTTATCGAAAATGAGGAAAGAGCCGACACCGCCGTCATCCTCATGGACAATTGTAAGATGGCGCGGCGCATCGGGCGCATAGGCGGGCACAACCAGTGTGGCAATAGTCGCAAACGACAAGACCGCGCCGCAACCTATCGGCACCAACCACGAACGAGAACGGCCATTGGGCATGAGAAAGACATACAGGAATGCTAGGAATATACTGACAGGCGCGGCGTTCTGGATAAACAAACCATTTTCAATACCGCCTGCAATGGGCAAGATGACAATAGCAAACACAAGCGCCGCAACAATCAGCAAAATGGGCATGACCGGTTTCAGCTTTGGAACATAGGAGGCAAGAACGGCCAAGATAACAAAGAGCAAAGCGCCAATGATAAGACTGGACAGGCCGGGAATCACAAAATACCCCACGAGCACAAGCATCGATATCCACACCCAGGCTGCAGTCGCAAGACGCACTCCATTTTGCACTTTCATCCCCCGCACCACGAGCGACGCCCCGACAAGCGCTGCCGCACCGTACACTGTACGAAAGGCTTGCGGATAGGCCGTGGCAAAATCCGCCTCGGGACGTAACATGGAAATGATAATGCCGAGCCCCACCGCCAAAACCGTGCCTGCAACAACTGCGAATAACGGTACAAAAAACGAGATGACAGGTTTAGCTCCGCCGATACGGACATAGGCAATCATCGAAGCAAGAAGCCCTAACCCAAGCAATATTCCCGCCATGGTTTGAGACACAACGAAAAAGAAAGTTTGATTTATATCCGTATAAACACGCGTCCCCTCTTCTCCATTTTTCTCGACCTCGGCAAACCCGTGAATGGCAGACAAGACGCTCACCCCCATATGCAGAACCGAACGCACATCAAGATGGGCAAGATTGTCAAGCGGTGTATGGTAGCGTTTCCCACCGCCAATAATCGCGTAATTTGCAGCGTCAACACCTAGCGGCAAAAGAAGGCTAAGGTCGGTATCATTAGGCAATATCTTGTAGAGATCAGAAGCCAATGAATTTGAAACGGGAACTTTGCCTCCACTCGCGAGGGCGGCGATGTCATAACCGTTTGGCGAACTGGTTTGGAACATGCTCGCAACCCCTGTGGTACCACGGGCTTCGAGGTTGATAACGGCGCCTATGTGTCGTGCGCGAGGGTCGTGAGCAGCAAATGCGGCCGCACCAACAAGACCGGCTTCTTCTCCGTCCGTGAAGAGCACCAGAAGTGGTCGCGTAAGTTTCTCATCTTTCAAGAGGTATGCGAGCTCAAGAATAACGGCCATACCAATGCCGTCATCTGCCGCTCCCGGCCCCGCCGGAACAGAATCGTAATGAGCCAAGAGCAATACAGCATCTTCGCCCGGCGCATCGACCCAGAAAGAAATGTTACGTACTTTTGCGCAGACCGCAGCGCCCGGCCAACGATCATTACAATGAAAACGCTCGTCAATTTGTGGCGTGAAGCCCACGCGTTCAATTTGTTGCAAGAGGCGGAGCTCGACTGCGTCATTGGCGGCGCTATCGATTGGATGCGGGCGTTCATCTCCAAGGATAGTGCTTAAGCGCGCAACGGCTCTATCCGCATCAAAATCTGTACCCAGGGATGCGCGCGGGTGTATGCCGATGGGACGGGCCACCCAGACAACCAGAAGAATACAGCAGATGATAAGGCTCCGCCATGTGGACGTCATGTGTTTGTCGCTCAAATCAATCTCCTGTACGCATGAGTATACTCTCCTCCGGGAAGAACCGTAACATTGCCAAATATACAATCGCAGCAATAAGTGTGGCATCCAATGCAGGTACGGTGGTGAGCTCAAAGTCGGTATATGTTGTGATCATTGCAATAGAAACTGCGAACAACCAGAGGCCAACCGCACGCCAACGAACGCCCAAATTCCTCACCATTTTTTTGTCAGCATCCGAAGCCCTGAACATTATAAACCCGTCAATGACATAAATCGCCGCAATGGGTGGAATAATAACACCGAGAATAATCAGGAACGGAATGAAGCTATCAATAATGCCCATTAACGCCATAGCACCCCCAATGGCGCCACCAATAAGGGTGAACATCCAACTGCGAAATTTTGGAAACGTTGCAGAGAGCGACAAGCTTGCCGAATACAGGTTGAGAGAATTTATTGTCCACGTTGACAAGACAAGCATCGCCAATGCAGGCAAACCGAAACCGAAAGTAATGATCAGTTTCATGATATCCGTTGACCCCATGGCCAAAGCAGGGATCGCAGCCGCCAAGCCCATTAAGGTGATCGAGATCGGGAAAGAAATAATCATCGCACCAACCGCTTGTTTCGAAGTTCGCGAGTAGCGTGACAAATCCGGCATGGCGACAACGGTCAGCAAATTACCCCCAACCAGCGAGGAAAGGGCAATGCCGAACGTCATCGGATCTATCGGATTGGGCGGCGCATCTATGACAATGCCCTTTTCCCGAATGGCCATGATGCACACGCCGATAAGCACAATCGCTAACAAGGGCACAGCGACAATTGCCAATTTGTCCAAAGTTTTGAACCCGAAAATGGTAGAGACCGAAATCAATATACTGCCTAGAATAACAAAGAGAGTGAAACTGCCTTGAAATCCATAAATCTCGCTTGTGGCGGTTACCAGAGCATTGCCAAAGAACGAAATGTTCACGCCAAACCAGCCAAAATGTATAATTGCGAGCACAACATTTACCAATATGGCCCCCTTCACACCAAAGGACCTCTGAACCAAAGCATATGTTGTCAACCGTGACCGGACGCTGATAATTGCCGTCAAACAGGCGCCAATGCAAAGGATAATGCCGGCAAGTATTGAAACCAGAATGGCTTTATACAAGCCAACGGCAAGGGAAATTTGCGCGCCGTTGAGAAAGCTCGGAAGTGAAATTGCAAAACTTGCAACGATGAGACCAACGCGAGAGCCATGCACCGTCAATCTGTCGGGCAGCCGACGGTCCGAATAACCTTCAATTTTTGATTCAGACACTCTTGCCCTCCCAATTATTCAATTCTTCGACGGGAATATAGCGATCTTCCATGCCAAAGGCTGCCGGACCAACGATAGACAATGCCTTGGCATCACGGAGAATTGCAGGCGCGGCGGCGGCCACAACTTTGACACGCTGACCATATTTCAGCCGTTCCGTCGTAATAATGTCAGCAGTTTCACGGTCCATGATAGAAATTATATCCGGTGTACACGCGACCAATTCACCATTGCGCCGCGCCGCCAAGTTTTCATTTTGAAACACAATTTCCATTTCTCCTGCGTTGCCAAATCCCTGAATCAATACCCGGCCCATCGAGAACCCATGCTTTGTTTCACATTCAAGATCAATGATTTTTCCGTCAAACAAAACACCTGCACTTGAATACACATTTGAGCGTCGCAAGGCACCAAAAACTGCCTCGAACAAATCGCCGCCTTGTTGTTTTGCCTCCCGAATGGCCGCACCGATAGCAATGGCAGCCGTAATGGAACCGCAAATCGCGTGTGATCTTGCCTGTTGTCCGGTTAAAGGGTATTCGACCATGTGGGCAATGCCCCCCATCGACACGGATATAGCCCGCGCAATACGTTCGTGTGCAAGATTGTCCTCGCTCTCGATTGTAACGACATTACCCGCCGCATCGGTGATAATAGCCGGGCATGAGCTGAGGCCACGAATATTAAATATCGTCATTTGCGACTCCGGAAACGCACGCCCCATACCGTCAGCATCCACGACAGGCACACCGAATTTCGCAGCAGCAACTACAGCCGCAAGTCCGTTGGCACCGCCAATTTCTATGGGCAATACCGCGTCGATTGGCCGCCCTAATATCTGTTCAAGTTTGCGAAGGCCAAGGATTGGCTCTTGACCATTGGGTAATTTTTCCATTGAAACAGTCGGCGCACCAATCCAGCCACACGGCGCGACCAATGCATCCGGCGCTAAATCTTCTACGCGAATAAGCTGCACAGGGCCGGACTTCGCGAGTTCTGCCTTTGCAAGTATCCGCGTATGATAAGGATCGCCGCCGCCGCCGCTTCCCAAAAATGCGGCCCCTATGGCGAGATCATCTATGGCGAGATCATCAAGCAACATGGTGCTGGCTCGGCGTAGGTTGTACTGTATCCATAGTCCTGTTTTTTCGTGTACCTTTTAAATCAGCAACCGCTTTCACCCGTAATTGCGCCGCTCGTCCGGGTAAATAACTGAGAAAAATTTCCTCGACATTTGTGAATTGAACGCTCTGCGCCTCCCCGCCCAATGCAATCACCTGGTCGCGGGCCTGTTGTTTAATTTGGTTGAGAGCAACATCACGCGAAATCTTGTCATATGAAAAGACTTGTTCAACCTGCGCCCCGACTTGCGCGATTGCGGCTCCGACAGCATTCGCGACATGAGAATATTCGGGCCGCAAAACGCGCGACGCACCTTTCAGGTTATCGGGCACCAAAAACCCACCGCCGCCAACAACGATAACACAAGCATCTCCTGCAATCGTTTTCATCCGGTCAACAGCCGTCTCTAACATGGTTTTAAACCGGGCAAGAATAGCGTCTTGAACAGGCTGAGAGAGTGGCGGGATAAACAATGCATTGCCCATCGTCACCCGACCACTCGCCACGGCGATATCTGTTGCGGTCAAGGTTGTACCGCCAAAAATATACGCCGCCTCAGAAAGTCGATATCCAACCGACTTTGGCCCCACGTCAAACTGTAATCCATCCACTTGCAATGCCCCGAATTGTTCTTCTGAAAGATATATCTGCGTGCCGCCCCCAAGGCCAATCGCCAATGTATCCGGCATTCTGAAATTTGTACGCACGCCGCCGATATCAACGGAAACGGACGATTCGCGTGGGAAACCATTGGTCAAAACACCGACATCTGACGTTGTCCCGCCGACATCAATAACGATTGCATCAGAAATCCCTGTGAGAAAAGCGGCCCCCCTCATAGAGTTCGTAGGGCCGGAGCCAATGGTCATGACAGGGAAATGCACCGCCTCTTGTGCAGATATGAGCGTGCCATCATTTTGGCTAATGTAAAGCGGTGCCGTAATATTGAGTGTTCTCAATGCGGCTTCGAAAGAATGTATCACTTCGGCAGCAATATCCGATAAAGTGGCATTTAAAATGGCCGCGCTCTCTCGTTCAAGAAACCCTATGCGCCCCACATTATTGGATGCCGTTATGTGTGCATCCGGCATTTCTTCGCGAAGTATTTCGACAGCACGACTTTCCATATCCATTTTTACCGGCGAAAAAACCCCCGTAACCGCGAAAGCTGTTATGCCACGAGTAGAAAGCACCTGCGCGGCCTTGCGGATGCCGTCCTCATCCAAAATCGACATTTCCCGCCCGTCAAATTCATACCCTCCCGCAAACGAATATACCCCGCTACCAATACACGCACGCAGATCATCGGGCCAATCAGACATTGCCGGAATGGCTTGCCCGGACGGGGATCCCAGGCGAATAACGCCAACCTGTTTTAAGCCTTTGCGCTCCACAAGCGCATTGGTAAACTGTGTTGTGCCAATCATTACACATTCAACGACTGAGGCTGTGAGCTTTGTTTTTTGCAAAACGGAGTCGATAGCAGCCACAATTCCGGAACACACATCGGACGTCGTCAGGGATTTACTCCAGGCAATAACATCAGCCCCGTTCATCAACACGGCATCTGTATTTGTTCCACCAACATCGATTCCCAAACGCATCTACTACCTCCCCTTCAAAACCTTGGCCTTCGCACACACCCTATAATAGTTATTTTTCTGCATCGACGTCAAAAACGGGTGTATCCTCTCACAAATGGGTAATGCACACTTAAGCATTGGGTAAGCGTATTGACTCCGCTGTCCGGATGGTTTCAAAATTACATATAATAAGAGCCATACCTCATTTACCCGAATACAGATAAATGGGGTTCATACCCAAAAGAAGATTATGAGCAAAAACCAAGTCCCACTGATAAGATCAAAGCTTGCCCCGCCAAGCTGGATAAGTGGGCAAATTGGTCGTGACGTTTTGCTTGCACGGCTCAACATGGCCCTAAAACATCGTTTAACCCTGATCGTTGCGCCCGCGGGCTACGGGAAAACCAACCTTCTCTCGCAATGGCGGGAGCAGCTTAAAGCGCAATCAATCGCAACCGCATGGTTATCCCTTGAAGCCGAAGATGCGGATCTTGCGACACTCGCACGGTATATTTGGTCTGCGTTGCGAGACGCGGAATCTGAAACATCAGGCCGTACCGAGAACCCACCCACGCCGACCGACATACCGCCACGTTCAATTTTATCGGCAATCCTGAACTCTCTGGATCAAATCCAGCACCCTGTTGTACTCATTCTAGATGACCTCCACAGCGTTATGTCTCCAGAATCCGAAGACTTCCTGCATAAACTCATCCGATTGGCTCCTGCAAACTGCCATTTTGTCTTTTCATCGAGAGACCACCCAAGGCTGAATCAAACGGCACTCACCTTGGAAGGCCAACTCCTTGAATTTGGGTTAGACGATTTAAAGTTCTCGATTACCGAGGCAGAAATGCTATTTTCCGGCAATGCATTCGCGCCACTGAGTGAAGATGACCTCAGCAACATTTTCCGTCACACAGAGGGTTGGCCGGTTGCGTTACAACTCGCCTCCCTATCCCTAAAACAAGGCAGTAACAGAAAGCAATTGGTAGAGAGTTTCAACCAACCCACCACCAATCTGGCGCACCATCTGTTTGAACAAGCCCTCTTGTCACTGAATAAAGAGGATGAAGAGATCGTTAGCCGTACGGCTTTGCTCGACCACCTGACTGCAAGCACAGTCAACATGTTGTGTGACCGCCAGGACGGGCTCGAAATTCTCACGCGGATCGAGCGCCAAGGCATGTTTTTAACACCCAATTCTCCGGATCGTCTCACCTATAGATATCATCAACTTTTCGCCGAATACCTTCGCACACGTATGGAACGCACCCAAATCGCTACATTTAAAGCCTTGCACCACAAGGCCGCAATCTGGTTTAGCGAGAACCGCCAAATCGGGAAAGCCGTCAATCACGCGATTCAAACAGGAGATCAAACGCTGATCGCCTCCATTATAGATGATGCGGGCGGTTGGCGCCTCTTCCCCAAAGGGCGTATAGATGTCATTTCGCAGGCGCTTGGCCTCATTTCCTCAGAGATCATCCGTGAGCGGCCACGTCTTATGCTCGCCAATATCTATATGATGATTAAACAGGGTGATATTGCAGACGCACGCACACATCTCGATACGTTTACAGCCGATGCACAACACCGTAGTTTTTCTGTTGATGTCTGGAACGAAATCCGGCTTGTGGACGACATTTTGTCAGAATATGAAAACACCCCCATCACTCTGGAGAACTTGCTCAAACGAGAGGCGTTAATCCGTACGCTCAGTTCGGACGACCATATTATGCTGGGGCACCTTAACGAATCCCTCGGGGCGCAATACCTCGAAGGCGGATGGCTTGAACGCGCGTTAGAACCTATTTTGGCGGCGCGCGGACATCATCGCGCACTCGGCTCTCTCTACAGCGAAGTTTTTACACATTTTCTGGAGGCGAGGGTCAGGCGGGCACAAGGCCGCTTAAATGATGCCTTGCAGATACTTGAAAAGGCAAAGGCAGAGATTGATGCAAATTTTGGGTCTCACTCGGATTTGGCCGCCAATTGTGCCGCCTATATTGCCGAACTAGCCTATGAACAAGATCGGCTTTCCAACGCGACCGCACGGCTGGACTGGGCCTTGCCACATATGGAAGAATCGGATGGCTGGTTTGAAGTCTACTCTGCCGCTTACTTCACCGCCGCACGCATTTCTGCTGCCAAAGGCTCACTTACCGAAGCGCAGGGCATCCTTGCCCGCGCAACACGCCTGGCAAGGCGGCAACGACTTCCCCAGCTCGAATTGATGGCGTCCCTCTGCCAACTCGAGCTCCTGATCCACTATGATCAAGACCCGGTTGCAACGCAACAACATGCAAATAAGATCAAATTGCTAGAGCTTGCCAATGATATGTCCCAAACATCACCCGACTATCGGCAAGTCGCGGTTTCTGCCTCTTTGTGCCGCGCAAAAATTCTGCTTATAGAGCAATGTGCACAAGAAGCCCTAAGTATCCTCAACGTCCTGCGTCAATGGGCGAGCGAGCATGGCGCCGGGCGATTGCTTATCGAAATCGGCATTCTCTCCAGCTATGGTTATCAATTATCAGGGCAAGAAGACGAAGCCCGCATGTCTTTTGATGAAGCCGTCAGCATGGCAATGTTTCAAGGGATTGTCCGGCCATTCATTGATATGTCGCGCTTCATACATATAGATTCACAACTGCATGCCCGCCCCGGTGACCAAATCGACCGGTTTCGGGAACAATTCCTGCACACCATCGGAAAGTCGCTAGCCCAGAGAAAACGACAAGATGACACAAATGATTTTCTGACAACCTCGGAAATGCAAATTTTACAGTATTTGGCCCTTGGACACTCGAATAAAGAGATCGCACGCCTCACCGATATTTCGCCAAATACAATCAAATATCGCCTCAAATCCATATTTCGAAAGCTGGGCGTTCATAAACGTCGTGATGCAGCCCGGGTCGCAAAAGAGCGCATGCTTACCTAAACAATTTGGGAAATTGCGTGATCATACGCCCGTACCAATGCCTGACCACCCGTTTTCAACACCCTTTTACCCGAAAAACCCAATGCTTGCCCATTTTACCTTTGGATTCCAGTTAACATTCAATGCTTAACTACAAGCATAGTAATTCTGTCACATTACAATGGAAAAGGGGTGAAAATGACCTGCTACGCGAATACGTCGAACCCGACGAAAATATTAAATAAACAAAGCAAGACACGCACTAAACTGCTAACCAGCACTACAGTTGCACTTGTACTGATGCTAACCGCTGGTATCGCTCAGGCACAAACAACCGAGACCAGCGAAGAAGATATCATATATGTGGAAGGGACCAGCGCTATTGCGGCGACGAAGACCCTGACCCCACTTTCTAAAATTCCGCAATCTATCAGCGTTATTACTATGAACGAAATTTTTGAAAGAACTGCACAAGATTTGCAAGATGTTTACCGTTACAGCGCAGGTGTTTCGCCTGCTTTAAGTGTCGACGCACGTGGGGATTTTATTAATGCTCGTGGATTTAGTGCGACTCAATATCTAGACGGCATGCAGAGGCAACCATCCTTTATCTATGGTGCACGGTTGGACACTTACACGCTAGAGCGAGCGGAAATTCTTCGTGGACCTTCGTCGGTACTTTACGGAGCTGGAGGCCCGGGAGGCGTGCTTAATGGTGCGAGCAAAACGCCCAATCAAGAATTTGGCGGAGAAATCGGGGTTGATTTCGGAAATGATAACCGCTTTCAGGTGCGTGGTGATATCACTGGTAGTATATCAGAAAATTTTGCTGGCCGATTGGTTGCTCTCGGGAGAACGGCTGAATCACAATGGGGAACGCCTGATGATCGCTTACTTGTAAATCCATCCCTAACTTGGTTTGCTGGACCTGATACCAAGGTAACGGTCATCGGTTTGTATCAAGATAACCAGCAGGCCTCACTTGGGTACTTGCCATTGCAAAACTCTTTGCTGGCCCCTACTGAGGCAGCCAAAATATCACATGATTTTTATCAGGGCGAGCCAGGTTTCAATGGAATGGATACGCAGTATACGTCTGGTACATTATTGGTTGATCATGATTTTAGTTCCAATTTACGCGTAAAATCTGCTACGCGTTATGCTAAAATGGATACAGATTATAAGGAAATTTTCCCATTTGCTGTTTTTTCTGACGTTGCGGAAACTCAATGGGTTCGTGCCTACTTCGTGAATGACGAACAATCAGACGTGCTCACATCCGATACAAATGTCGGTTATGACTTTTCTACAGGGTCTATTGAACATTCCATTTTGGTCGGTCTTGACTACACATGGTTCGAGCAGGATACAAAACAAGGGTTTGGCGCCGTGAATGATCTTGATATTTTTAACCCAAACTATGGCACCCCTGTTAATGCTCTATATAATTTTGCACCTGTGCTGTTTTCAAGTAAGCAACTCGGTCTTTACGCGCAGGATCAAATTACGATCGGCGATCGTTTGAATGTCGTTTTAGGTATTCGTCATGATAAGGCCACTTCTGACAGAGATGGTGCTGAGCAATATGATCTCACAGCAGTTTCTTTACGCGGTGGTGTAATTTATGAAATCATAGACGGGATTTCGCCATACCTTAGTTACGCCGAATCGTTTACACCTGTTGCAGGCGGCGATTTCTTTGGAAACCCTTACGTGCCTCAGGAAGCCCGTCAATATGAGGCTGGCGTGAAGTGGGTGCCTTTTGGCGGCGCTTTGCTCTCATTCGCATATTTTGACATTGAAGAAACAAACTATATTTCTCAAGACCCTACGAATATTCAAAATTTCTTGCAAGGCGGCTCGGTTGGTTCGAAGGGGGTGGAGGTTGAGGCTACTATTCGCATCCCTGGAGATTTGACCCTAACAGCAGCATATAGTTATACGGATGCTCAGGTAACGGTGGCCAGCACAACCCTTGCTAAAGGTGACCGGATTGCCGGAATGCCAGAACAACAAGCATCGCTCTGGGCGGTTAAATCATTTGAACTTGATAAGGGTTGGTCTATTCGTGCAGGTGGAGGTGTTCGCTATATCGGTAGCCAGATAAATACAGCTCAAACCTTCTTTACACCGGATGTGACACTTGTTGACGGAACATTTTCTTTGACGAAAGGAAATTTGAAGTTCTCAATAAATGCAAGTAACTTATTCAACAAAGAGTATTATGCGATATGTGATATTGTTGGGGCTTCTCCTAATGGATATTGCATCCCAGCTAATAATCGAACATTTGTGGCGGGTGTAACGCGCAAATTCTAATACCCGTCCGGCAGCAACATGTTACAGACATGTTGCTGCCGCCCTAAACCACCAAGTTGTAAATATGATCTCTTTTTCTTCAAAAACCACGTTGTTAGTTTCAACATTCATAGCTGTAGCTGTAAGCATGGCGTCTTGTAGCAAAGACGCGGACTCGTTATTTAATGACACTGCAGATCTGGTGTTTACAAATGGAAATATTTATACAGTCAATACAGATACGCCCTGGGTGCAATCTGTAGGGATAAAAGACGGTCGTATTGTTGCGCTTGGCTCTGACGCAGAGACGGCCAAGTGGGTAGGCCCGCAGACCAAAACCGTCAATTTACACGGAAAACTTGCCATGCCCTCTTTCGGAGATGCGCATGTACATCCGATATTTGGCGGATTGAGTTTTGCCCAATGCTCACTGCATAACGGGAGAAGTGTGGACGCATATATCGCAATCATCAAGAAATGTCTGGCCGAGACTCCGGGTGACGATCTGCTATTTGGACGCGGTTGGGGGCCCGGTTATTTCCCGCCAGACGGGGTGCCGCACAAGAACATTTTAGATGCTCTGGCACCCGACAGACCGGTTGTCATACAGTCCACAGGCGGGCATAGCTATTGGGTCAATTCCAAAGCCCTCGCACTGGCCAACATCACAAAGGACACGCCCGACCCTGCCAAAGGCCGGATAGATCGTGACCCCGTCACCGGGGAAGCCGTTGGTGGGCTCCAAGAAACCGCCAAAGACATTATACAGCCCTTCATTCCCGCGCCCACGGATGTCGAGATGCAAAATGCAATCCTTTATACGGTGAAACTATTCAACAGTCTCGGCATCACCAATTGGTATGATGCAGGCATAGATGACATTAAACCGGACGGAGAAAGCGCTACTTTGGATGCCTACACAGAAGTGAAAGCCCAAGGAAAATTAACGACACATGTCTCGATTGCCCTGAAATGGGATAATGACAAATCGCTTGACCAAATCCCGACACTCTATGCTGTTGCCAAACGGGCCGGAGCGGCAGGGTTTTCCGCAAACGGTATCAAATTATATACGGACGGTGTGATCGTACAACGCACAGCGGCAGTGCTGGAACCTTATGTTGATACAAAGGATGATCTGGGTGAACTTAGCATTCCGGTTCAGGAGTTGAACGATATTGTCACCAAACTAGACCATGATGGTTTTCAGGTTTATGTGCACTCGATTGGCGACCGCGCCGTCCACGAAACACTAAACGCTTTTGAACGGGCGAGGTCTGTGAATGGGAGCAATGACAATCGCCATTTCATTGCCCATCTCAACCTCGTTGCCCCCGCAGACCAGCCCCGCTTTAGCACGCTGAATGTGGCCGCAAATTTTCAGCCGCTCTGGGCCAGTGATGACCCCTATATGCGGTTGACCGCAGAGCGCCTTGGCCCGGAGCGCATGCAATATATCTATCCGGCAAACAGTATTTTGCAAGCCGGAGGTCGTTTGGTGTACGGTGCAGATTGGTCCGTCGCGTCTGCCGACCCCCTTCTCGGTATTGAAGTCGCCCTCACCCGCAAACCGACAGATAGGCCGGAGGCAAAAGCTCTGTTGGCACATGAAGGGGTCACCCTCGCACAAGCCATTAAAGCCTACACTTTGGATGTAGCCTTTATCACCCACCGTGAAGACGAGACAGGGTCGCTTGAAATCGGGAAGAGTGCAGATTTGATCGTCATCGACCAAAACCTGTTTATTATTCCGGTTAATGACATCTCCGACAGCAAAGTTATCTTAACATTGTTCAAGGGGCAAACCGTGTACGGTTCCCTATCTGGTTTGTAAGTGGGACTGGTCTATGGGTATAAAACTGTATTGTATCTCTTGCCTTGCCGGCTTGCTCATGGTCGGGTGCTTTTCACAAGAGACGACAGCGCAGACTGTAACCCCTGCATCTGGCGCTAAACTCCAGACCATTTATAAATGGTTGCATCAAAATCCGGAACTATCCTTTCGGGAACAGAAAACCGCAGGTTTTCTCGTGACTGAAATGAAGTCTCTCGGATTTGATGTCTCTGAAGGCCTTGGCAACATCTGGGTGCATAACGAAATTGAAGCGGTCATTGGAAAACCCGGCAAGGGCTTGAACGGGTATGGGGTTGTCGCCATATTTCGCAATGGGGATGGCCCCAAAGTTCTCATCCGTACGGATATGGACGCGTTGCCGGTCAAAGAGGAAACTGGCCTGGCCTATGCTTCAACATACACTTCGATGACGCTGGCAGGCGTAAAGGTTCCGGTCATGCACGCATGCGGTCACGATATACACATGGCAAACTGGATAGGTACAGCACGACATCTCATTGCACACAAATCCGAATGGTCAGGCACATTGATTATGTTAGCACAGCCTGCTGAAGAATGGGGTTTGGGGGCGCTTTCCATGATCAGTGACGGTGCATTCGATACACGCTTTTTACCCGATTACAATTTGGCTTTTCATGTTTCAGACTCCTTGCCTGCCGGGAAAATAGGCTATGCTGTCGGGCCTGCCATGGCCAGTATCAGCTCGGTGGATATCACGGTGAAAGGCGTTGGCGGGCATGGCGCCTATCCGCACAAGACCAAAGACCCTATCGTGATTGCGGCACATATTGTGACGGCCCTGCAAACCCTTGTTTCGCGAACGATAGACCCGCGCCAGCCTGCTGTAGTCACGGTTGGCTCTATTGTCTCGGGTACAAAGCGGAATATTATTTCCAACGAAGCCACGATGTTACTGACAGTGCGCACATATGATGACGAAACCCGCAAACTTCTTCTTGATGGAATCACACGGATTGCCGAAGGACAAGCGGCCACATTTGGTGCACCAAAACCGGAAATACGGATTGCCCCGATACACACTCCAGCGGTTCTGAATGAGGCAAAGCTTACATCCCGGGCAGTCTCTGTACTGAGCACTACATTGGGCAGTGAAGCGTTAGAAATCGTACAGCCGGTTATGAGCGGCGAAGACTATGCAAGATATAGCCAGCTTGGTGAAGGCATACCGTCACTCCTGCTTTGGCTTGGTGTCGTACCCCCCGAAGCGTATAGCGCCGCAAATGGCGTCGAGGGTGCACTCCCCTCTCTACATTCCTCCAAGTTTGCGCCTGATGTTTCTGCCATTGAAACGGGCGTGACCGCTATGAGTGCAATCGCCATTGATCTTTTCACTATGCGTTAGACCCAAGGTACGATTTGCAGAGTATCCCCATCATTGAGATCTAGTGCCGCTGCCGTAGCCTTGTCAATTTCACAACTCCCGCCCGGATTTAGAAATGCCTTTTCCCGAACCACCGCAAAACTGTCCAGTCGCGGATTACAGAGCATACAGATTTGCCCCTCACCTACACTTTCAACGATTGTGACTACGGCAGAGCGGGCCCCGGCAACCAATGGAATGTTTTCTGCATGCACTTCAAGGCAAGGCGCGCCGTCAAAAATATCAATCTGGTTTTCAAACCTAAATCCCTGTTTTTCTAACAGCGCCCGTGCAGGCCGTGTCAGATCATGGGTGGTGCCAACAACATCCTGTGCGGCTTGCGGCAGGATGTTGAGATAGATAGGGGAGCGCGGCATAAGCTCGGTAATAAACCCGTTATCAATGCCGCTGAGGCGATCCGCATCTGCGAATTCCATTTCAAAAAATTTGGCCCCCACCGCGTCCCAGAATGGGGAAATACCATTCTCGTCTGTCCAACCCCGCATCTCTGCCATAACCCTACGTCCAAAACGGTCAATGTCTGTCGCCATAAGAGCAAAGCGGCTATAGGAGAGAAACCGCCCGCGACCTCCGCTCCTGTAATCAGGGTCAAGAAATAAAGTGCCGATCTCACTATACCCGTGAAAATCATTAACAAGGGTCAGGGTTTTCGGTTCCGTTTTTTTACCCAAAACCTCCGAATTATACTGAAGCTTTGACACCCGAAAAGAATAAAACGGGGCGCTCACCCCAAGGCGTGTATAAATTGCACACATGCCGACAATGCGCGCATTGTCCTCCATGACCAACAAATAGCTGCCGCCAGTTTCAAATGCGTCAAGGCATTGATTGAAAGCAGAGATCGAATTCACCACTCTTTGTTCGACAACAGCCGGATCGTCGGACACCGTCGTCATGCCCGTGCCCACCTTTGATGCCAAGTGGATGAGATGATCACAATCTGATAATTTTGCAGGCCGGATGATCAACATTGTCTCATCGTGCGCTATATCCGCCATCAACAGGCAAGGCGACACCTGTAACATAACTGCTTTCGTCAGAGGCAAGCCAAAGAGCCACATCGGCGACTTCCTCTGGACGGCCAAATCGACCGAGAGGTATAGCGTTCAAAAAGAGAGCGCTATTTTGTTCAAGCTCTGCCGGATCACCTTTGCGACTGATAAACCCGTTCATCATCGGGGTTTCGGTTAAACCGGGGCAAACTGCATTGACCCGGATACCGTCCTTGGCAAGGCCAAGCGCAAGTGATTTGGTCAAACCAACCACCGCAAATTTCGCCGTCGAATAGAGCGGGCTAAACATAGAGCCCACCAAGCCGGAAACCGACGATGTAAAAATCATCGAGCCGCCGCCCCGTTTTCGCATATGTTCAGCAGCGGCGCTCGAGCCGATAATCGTCGCGGTCACATTTAGTGCGAAAGACTTGTCATAGGCCCCCATTTCAAGATCTTCGATCTTCGCAGGGCCGGGCATGCCCGCATGGGCCCAAAAGATATCGACCCCGCCTAAAGCCGTGGCCGCCTGGTCAATACTGTTTTGTGCCCCCTCGGGTGTTGTGAGGTCCGCAAGAATAGGGATGACCGCATCTTTAACGCTAATTTCAGCAATAAGCGCGTCCAGTGCATCTTGATTAATGTCGATAGCCGCAACCCGCGCGCCTTCGCGTACAAATCGTTTTACGCCTGCTTTGCCAATGCCCGATGCGGCCGCCGTAACGATCGCCAGTTTGTTGTTAAGTCGCATGTTTATACCTCTTCAATTTTATAAGCATCAGGGAATTGTCCCGTTGTGCCGAACACAGTTGTTTTTGTTTCCAGATATTGCTGGATGGCTTCGAGGCCGTTCTCGCGCCCCCAGCCACTGGATTTCACGCCGCCATAGGGCGTGGACCAGCGTAGAAAGCGGTAGGTATTGACCCAGACAATGCCTGCCTCAAGCCGGCTCGACACGCGGTGTGCACGACTGATATCGCTTGTCCACAGACCTGCGGCCAGTCCGTAATCACTGTCATTGGCAATGGCAATGGCCTCCTCTTCATTATCAAACGGAATAAGGGCAACCACCGGGCCAAAAATTTCTTCACGGGCGATACGCATATTAGGAGAAACATCTGCAAACACGGTCGGAGCGACGAAATAACCATCCGCCAAGACACCATCCGTCAGACGTGTACCTCCGCTCACAAGTCGCGCCCCTTCTTCCAGTCCGATGTCGATATAGGACAATGTCTTGGCCAATTGTGCCGCATGGGCTTGTGGGCCCATATGCACCGCCGGATCACTTGGGATGCCGACACGCACTCGCGCCGCTCTTTCCACAAATTTCTCGACCACCTCGTCATAGATTGATCTCTCTACCAGTACGCGGGAGCCGAGCGCGCAACTTTGGCCACACAATGTCCACGCCGAATTGGTCGCCGCATTCATGGCTGGCTCCAAATCAGCATCGGCAAAGATAATGTGCGGGGCCTTGCCGCCAAGCTCGAACGAGAACCGTTTCATATTGTCCCTGCCCGCACCCAGTATAGTTTTTGCCGTCTGCCCCTCGCCTGTGAAAGAAATTTTAGACACATCCGCATGGGCGACGAGAGCTGCCCCCGCGACCTCCCCCCGCCCCGGTACAACATTCACCACACCGGGTGGAAAGCCTGCATCTTGAAATAATTGCGCCAGTTCCAACGAAGTAACAGAAGTCTGCTCGGCAGGTTTCAGTACGATTGTGCACCCCGCGGCAAGCGCAGGGGCCAATTTCCAGGCCGCCGCCATTAACGGTACATTCCACGGCGTAATCGCCCCGACGACACCGACAGGAATTTGGGTGGTGAAGGCGTGCACGCTGCTATCAAGCGGAATGGTGCGGCCATGCAAGGTCTCGGCAACCGAAGCATACCAACGATACCATTGATGGTGGAAACCTACATCGACACGGGATTCCCGGATGGCGCGTCCAGAATCGCGGGATTCCAGACCCGCAAGCCGCCCTGCGTTCTCTTGGTAGATATCTGCCAAGCGTCGCAACAGCACGCCCCGTTCCATTGCCGTCATCTGTCCCCAAGGGCCGTTAAGTGCGGCTTTGGCCGCCGCGACCGCCTTGTCTATGTCTTGCGGGCCACCAAATGCGACCTTTGCCCACGGCTGCCCCGTTGCCGGATCAATGGAAACTTCCAGAGAGCCATCGGATGGGGACACCCATTCCCCGTCTATAAAAAGCTTGTCACGGACATAAAGTGTTTCGTCTAAAGTGTTATGAGTGGCAGTTTTCAGCATTGACATTTACTCCTTTAATTCACAATAATGAATATATAAAACACGTATGTGAAATTTTACCCATCCAATTTGGAGAATCTAATGGGACCAATGACCGGATATCGCATTATAGACCTCACCACTGTTTTGATGGGGCCGTTTGCCACACAAATGCTCGGAGAAATGGGTGCGGACATTATAAAAGTCGAGCCGCCCCAAGGTGATGTCACCCGCGTGCTTGGCCCGAGCCGCTCGCCCGGCATGGGAGCCTTATTCCTGAATACGAACCGGTATAAACGCAGTATCTGCCTAGACTTAAAGCAAGACGCTGCCCGTAAGGCACTCCTTGCACTGGTGGATACAGCCGATGTGCTTGTCACAAACATCCGACCAGAAGCCCTATCCCGCCTTGGTCTTGACCGCGACGAAATGCTGGCCAGAAACCCGAAACTGATACATGCGGCCCTTTTGGGGTTTGGCAATGATGGCCCCTATTCCGGCAGACCTGCTTATGATGATTTGATTCAGGCGGGTTGCGGGTTATCCTCCCTAATCGGGCAGACACAAAATGACGCCCCAAATTATGTACCTGTCGCGCTCGCAGACCGGGTGGTTGGCATTACCGCTGTCAGTGCTATTTGCGCCGCGCTTGCCGCGAGAGAGCGTACCGGTATTGGCGGGCCAGTGGAAATACCGATGCTGGAAACCATGACCAGTCTTGTAATGGGCGATCATATGGCGGGCCGGACGTTCGAGCCGGAACTCCCGGAACGGGCCTACCAACGTCTAGTTTCACAACACAGAAAACCGTACGCGACCAAGGATGGTTATATTTCGGCCATCATTTACACGGACGCTGATTGGAAAAAGTTTCTACAGGCCACCGACATGGTCGACTTGCCACAGCGCGATCCCCGTTTTGCAAATTTCACGGCACGCAATGCTGATATTGACCATGTATATGCATGGCTATCCGGTGTATTCACGAGCCGCACGACATGTGAATGGCTAACATTATTACAAGATGTGGGCGTACCTGTGGCCAAGGTTCACGACCTTGATTCCCTTTTGCAGGATGAACATCTAAACGCCACATCCTTCTTCCGCTATCTGGACCACCCGACGGAGGGGCGTATTCGTACGATGGCCCCTTGCATTCGCTGGCCAAGACAGGAACTCCCTGAAGATATGCCAGCGCCTTTGAAAGGCGAGCACAGCATTGCGGTTTTGGAGGAAATAAATTGGCCACAAAGTGAAATTGATGCACTTACAGAGATGGGGGCATTGATCTTAGCTGAAGCAGTCTAATCTCTCATGTATCAACAGCCTTAAACAGCGCATCAAGTGCGTACGAAGCCTCCTGCTCGGTCAGGCTGGCAAACCCAAGACGCAATCCTTTAGGGGCACTATCGCGCACCATAAAGGAACGATGGCTGGCAAAACGCAAGCCTTTCGCGTGTGCACGTTCTTCAACCTCGTCAAGGTTTTGAGAGAAACGTACCCAGAAGGCCAATCCCCCGTCCGGCATGGAAAAGTCAATCCGGTCGCCGAAGGTCGCTCTAAGTTTATCCGCAAACGCAAGCCGGCGTTTTGCAAACACCTGCCAGGATTTTCGGGCATGGCGACGCAACTCGCCATTGCGCATAATTTCTGCCACCGCGTCTTCAGTGAGTGTGTTGCCCATACCATCCGAAAGTGACACACGGTGCGCCATGGCCTCGACGACACGCGCCGGCGCTGCCACATAACCTATACGTAGCGCAGGCAAGAGCAACTTGGACAAGGAGCCAACATAGAGCACTTGTTCGAGCGCATTGGCGGCCATGGGTAAGAGGGGTTGCGATTCAAAATGAAATTCATGATCATAATCGTCTTCGATAATGGCAAAACCAAATCGGCGCGCGAGCTCCAAAAGACGTAAGCGGCGCTCGGGGCGCAACGATATTGTTGTCGGGAATTGGTGGTGCGGGGTCAGGAACATGGCGCGGACGCGATAGCGCCGACATAGATCCTCGACCTCGTCAATGCGAACGCCATCTGCATCCAGACCGACAGGCAGGACACGCCCGCCAAGCGCTTCAATGACGGCAATAACAGGCTCATAACTCAATTCTTCAACGATCACATGGTCGCCGGGTTTAATCAGCAATTGCAAAGACAGGAAGATGGCATGCTGGCTCCCACGGGTGATGCATATGTTCTCAATGCCGACCCGCAAGCCCCGCTGATTACGTAGCATTTGTGTCACCTGGTCACGCAGCCGTTCCGAGCCACGGGGATCACGATATTGCAGCCGGTTTTCACGGCTGGCCGCGCGAATGGCAATGCGGTAGGCGCGTGTCAATAATTCGGTTGAAAACAGCCGTCCATCCGGCGCGCCCTCGTCGAGTTTAAATCCGTCGCCATAAGGCAATGCCAGAGGGCGCTCCGGCGCAGGGAAATATCGGTAATCGGCCTCATCTACACGGGCTTGGCCCGCACTTGCCTCAACCGATGCGCCCGGCAAAGGCAGAGATTTCGAAACGATTGTGCCGCGCGTACTCGCCGCACTTAGCCAGCCTTGCGCGATAAGTTCTTCATAGGCCAGAACCACCGTCTTCCGGTTCACCTTCAATATACCAGCCAATTCCCGACTGCTCGGCAAAAAAATGCCAGAGGTCAATCGACCAGTCTCAATATCGCGGATCAGCGCGTGCACGATTTGAAGGTAGAGAGGCGTTTTTCGGCTGGAGTCTATGCACGCCCCTATCGCTATATTCCATTGACGCAACATATTCATTCCATTCGATATCAAGTCCATTGAAAACGTGAGCCCTCACCGGCTGGCAACGTACCACAATCACATGGCCCCACAAGTTTTTATAAATTGGATGTTTTAAGGGGCCAAGTACATAGGGTAAAATTACGCAAGGAGCGGACCAAATGAACCCTATATTTTCACAATATCAAAATGAAGATGTACGACGCCTTATCGCGGAATATCCATTGGCATGGATTATTTCACCGATGGCGACCACAAGCGCCGCCAGCCTTTTGCCTCTGATCGGAAAGTATGATGCAGGCGGGACACTCATTGCCCTGATTGGACATATGGCCGTGGCCAATCCACTCAATGCAGTGTTTACAGACAACCCAACCGCCATGATTTTGTTTAATGGCCCACAAGGATATATCTCGCCCAATTATGCAGGGCCGCGCAATTGGGGGCCAACATGGAATTATGCAACCCTTAGAATCGAAGCACAAATTCATATGGGTAAGGACATGACGGAATATGCATTGGGTGTGCTGATTGACCAGTGTGAAAAACATCTAAAACAGCCATGGACCGCCACAGAACTGGAGGGGCGCTATGAAGGTTTGCTAACCTTCATTATCGGGTTCGAGGCTAAAATTGACGCCCTACACGCCACGTTCAAGCTCGGACAGGATGAAAAAATAAGCATTATAAACAATATCATAGACGCACATCCTGATCCAGAACTTCGCACATGGATGCAATCGTTTAAGAATAAGGATGGGTTATGAGACAGACAATTCTTCTGATCGGATGTGGGCGCATGGGCAGTGCTATGGCGCGCAAATGGCGCGATAATTACACTGTATTTATATGTGATCCTCATGCCGCTCCACTCGCAGACACGACACAAATCGAACCAGACCAGTTCAGTACCCTGACGGAACCATTGGTGGTTGCCTTGGCCGTGAAACCCCAGATATTTCCGGCTATGGCTGAAAGCTTGCACCCACTCTCCAGATTGAACCCGCTGTATGTTTCAATCATGGCCGGGGTCACAATCGCTACAATTAGCAAGGCACTAAGGAACACAGAGCGGGTGGTACGGGCCATGCCCAATACACCCGCCGCGATCGGACAAGGCATGACCGTTGCCGTTGCACAATACAGTCTGGAAACACATGCACGCGAAACCGTTGACGCCCTCCTCGGTGTTACAGGAGAGATTGCATGGCTTGAGCAGGAGAAAATGCTTGATCCGGTGACGGCTCTGTCCGGTAGCGGACCAGCCTATTTTTATCACTTTACAGAGGCACTGGCCGCCGCCGGTGTTGAGATTGGACTCCCCGAAAATTTTGCCATGAAACTTGCACGGCAAACCTTCATCGGCGCGGCCGCATTGGCAGAACATGAAGGCAGCCCCCTCAATGAATTGAGGGAAAGCGTGACGAGTGCAGGCGGGACAACCGCGGCAGGGTTGGCGGAACTCAACGCCAACAACGCTTTGGATTGCCTTGCCCTCAAATGTCTACAAGCCGCACGAGACCGCTCGCGCGAGCTTTCAAACGCCTGATCTGATTATGCCGCGTTCGCCCGACGGGATGCAAATGGCAAGATGAAGATCATGGTGGCCGCGACCAGTGTGCCTGCCCCCATCACCAAGGACACCACAAGCAACGAGCTTCCCCCTTGAAAAAGGGAGCCTGCTATAATTGGCCCAAGTGCTGCGCCACCGCGCCCCATACCGATCACAAAACCGGTACCGCTAGCTCGAAGTTCGGCAGGGAAAGCTTTGGCAAGAATTGGGTACATACCCACCACACCGGCGTTTGTGAAGAAAATGGTGATGGCCGCGAAGAGTGACAGGTGTGACAAATCTTTGTGCCCCATGCCGTATAAGCCGAAAAAGATAAAGGCCATGACCATGGAAAACATGACTGCATATCTCATATTGATCCGCGAAGATGCCAAGCCGAGTGTCAATGCGCCCAACAAGGACCCTATATTGGCAAACACCAGTACACTGCCCGCAGATGAAGCTTCAAACCCCAAGTCCACAACAATTTTCGGTGTCCATTTCTGGATGAAATAGAACGCCATAATTTGCGCGAAATAGGCAATGGTCAGCACAAGGGTAATGCCCGCATAACGTTGGGTGAACAATGATAAAATGGATGGTTTCTCAACGCCGATAGATGGCTCTGGCAAACGATCAATCGCCGCTATTTTCATACGTGCAAGGGTCTTGTTTATAGCCTGCAAAGCGTTTGGACGCCTGCGGGAAATCTGGGAATGTATGCTTTCTGGCAAGAACAAGAACGCTATAGGCAGAAGCATAAGCGTCATTGTCCCGCCAAACAAAAATACCGAACGCCATTCGCCCGTTTTCGCAAGTAGGATAGACGCGACTGTTCCCCCTACGATTGCCCCAATAGCATAGCCGGCGATATTAAGAATGGTCGTAAGACCGTGCCGACGTTCATTCGAAAATTCGGCAACCATGGCGCTGGTCGCGGATAACATGCCGCCAATACCGAGCCCTGTCAGCAAACGCACTGCCGAAAGCATCGTAATATTATCGGCAATTGCAGACAGGAACATGCCACCTGCCATAATTGACAAACATGTGAGAATAATCGGACGCCGCCCGAAACGGTCTGCTAAATTGCCCATCAGAATGGACCCGACCGCCATGCCGATCAACTCCATAGACAGGAGGCGACCAAGGACGGCCCGGTTAATGCCCCATTCGTCAGAGATGCCGGGGGCAGCGAAACTGATCGCCAATACATCAAAACCATCCATGGCATTCAGGGCCATACAACAAATAACAATGCCGATTTGCAAACGGCTCATTGGCAGTTTTGCTATTGTGGTTCTTGGATCTTGATACTCTGACATCTTGTCTCCCCAATACTAAGTATTACATAGCCCGCATTGTACGCGCCTACGCTAAGATTCATTGGATTGACACTAAATCATATTCATACACATGTATATAATATTCTTAACTGTGAATTATTGAGCAACGTTCCGAACGGCAAAACCTATACTCATTGCGCCGACCCCAAACCAGAAGACAGCCGCAAGTGACAGGGAGCCAGCAGGCCATATCATAGCTAGGACGAGTGTGAGCATCAGCATAACCGGCGCGCCGAAGACAAGCCCCTTCCATGCCCGTTGTAACTTCGGAGCCGCGCGCCCTTTGGATTGGCGTTTAATGAAATAGATATTCATGCCCGCCGTAATTATATACATCAAACAAATGCCAAATATGACAAAGGCAATTTTCACGGGCAAACCGCCAAAGCTGCCGAAATGCACCTTGTATATGGAGTCGTAAGCCTGTTGGCCCCATTGGCCATCCGCAGAACCTGTCGCGCCAAGGAATGTACCCTTGCCGTCAAAATTATACTTTTCAGCATAAATGAGGCGTCTGGTATGCTGGGCATAGACCTGCACAAACTGACCCTTTGTTCCGGGCTCATGCACAATAATCAAATTAGGTGGTATATCCGGGAAATGTTGGGCCATATAGTTGAGCGCTTTTTCGACATTCGCCATGGGTGCCGGGGCTTCATTCGCAGTAGGCTCGGTTCCGTATATGGGTTCGAAGACGGTCTCCATATTGCCTTCATATTTAAGGTTGCCGAGCGCGAGTGCCGACAATACCGATAGCCCTATGATTGCGCCTGTCAGGGAGTTGGTAATATGAAACGGAGATGTCCAGACACTGAGGCGGTTATGCAAGTCGGTCTGCTTTATCTGCTCCGATTTAGAACGGCGGAAGGCAAAGGCATCTTTGAAAATACTAGGATGGGCAAGGAAACCCGAAACGGACATGCCAAACAAAAACACACCGAATATGGCCACAACCAACATACCGAAGGAATGCGGTAAATGCAGATAATAGTGGAGATCAAACAGGAAATCACTCCATTTATGTCGAGAGGCAACGGAAACCTCTCCTTGTGCATCGACATAAAACTGCTCTGCACCTGCCTGAACCCGTGCGCGTAGAATATTATCTGTCGGTAGATACAAGATGAGATGGCCGGTTTCCGGCGCGGCCGCCAGTCCATTATCGGCCATGGCTTGCACGGCAGAAGCCGACATTTGCTCGACTCTCGGCTCTCCCCTTTGCTCCCAGGTTTTAATCTCGTCTTTAAAAACGATGACAGTGCCGGACAGGCAAATAATATAAAGAACTGCAGAGATGGCGAGACCAAAAACCGAATGTGCGCTTAAAGCACGTTTTGCCAATGGTTGGGATGTATTTGAAGATGTTACTGACATAGTTTAATTCCCTAAAATCAAAACAAGAATGCTCAGAAAAACCAGTGTCGAGAGTATGATGATTTTAAAACGTGTGCGCTGCGAGATCAGCATGAAAACAGAAATGCTGGCCCAGACAATCGGGAAACCGAAAAATGTCACGGCCAAAGCATTCGCCTCTTGCACATTCACCATGGCCAGAACTTCATGCACACCAAGTCCAACGACAAATGCGATGATACCCGCAACAGGGCCAACGAGAAGTGCAGTGCCTATACGCGACATATACACAGTCCATTTGGTTTTTTCTTGTGTCACCGCTTGTTTGGTTTTTTTCTGTTTCGCACGCGGGGCATTGCCCTTATCACGCCATGCAAAAAAACCAATGATCGCGGGCGCTTGCAAGGACACCAAAATTAGACCGAGCGCGACACCCCGATCTTTCCCGCCCGCCATGGCCCACACGATTAATGCGGCACATAATAACACCCAGCCAAGCCAAACAGCTTTCACACCGCCACGGTTTTTCCAAGCGCGCCACAACAGGCACAAACCTGCAAAATCCAATGCCGTCCCCAAGACTGCATACCAAAAATACATCGACATCACAAAGCCCTATTCCTCTATTGCATAATCTTGATTACGATAGATGGGTTGGTCGGGAATACGAATGTTCACAAATCCATGTTCAAGTATTTCGTGACAGCTATTACACGTTGCGACCAAAGTTTCATAGCGCCGGTTCACTTCATCCCAATCTGCCTCTTTGACAGGCTGATATATATCCTGAATGGCCGGAATGAACATATCTTTGATCAACGCGGCCTCGTCTACATCCGGCGGACTCCAGGGTTTAGTTTTGTGCTCCGCAATCGAGAGAGCGCTATGTTCAAGCTTCCATAAATACCAACTGGTCAATTGTTGGTTCTTGGCTTGGGAGGCAAAATATATCTTGTCGGCATATCTCTGGAATTGGTGCATAATATCGAGCAAGACATAAGGGCGGGCATACGTAGGTTCAGATTTTTGTATAGATTTGTGCGGAACATTCTTGATTACCAAAACTGCCGTTAAAGCGCCAATAAGGGCGGCGGGTATAGCGATGGCGAGAATTTTTTTCATACAATACGGGCTTTCCCAGAAACCGTATTTAACTAATGCTGACGATCCCTTCGCCTAAATCTAGACATGTTTTTGCAAAACACATACCCCCCAAAACTACATTTACCCAAAAACGATCCTGTTTACCCAAATTAGATCGGGAATGCCGAGCTACAGAATATAGAGTGTGTGAAAACAGGAAGCGGCGCCCCGCCTAGCCCCGTCCAGCACTGCAAACCAATGGAACACATCATGCATACACATACCCATGCCCAATCAAAAACAGGGGCTTTCGGAACAACCATCATATCAGCCCTGTTTGCACTCGTCATGCTAGGCGCACTCACATCGTGCACACATGTCAAAGAATCCAGTTTTACCACAACGGTTTACCTTGTCAGGCATGCGGAAAAAATCACAACGCCGGATATTGGCCCCAACCCAGAATTAACAGAAGCCGGAGCAGAACGGGCCAAAATCCTAGCCGGCATATTGGCCGACAAGGGCATTACCCGTGTTCATTCCAGTGATTTTCTACGCACAAAAAATACCGCCGGCCCGCTCGCGACCAAACTCGGTTTAGAGGTTGAAACTTATGACCCGTACGACATGTCTGTGATTATCGCCCAGATTAAAAAACAGGGTGGCACCCACCTTCTGGTCGGACATAGCAATACAACCCCGGAAGCGGTTATCCGGCTTGGCGGTAAGACACAGCCGGAAATCAATGAAGCCAATGAATATGACCGCCTTTACACCGTTACAATTGCAAAAGGCGGCAGTGTGCAAACAGAACTGATGCGGTATGGCGCGCTCTATGTAGCTGAGGATTAACACCGGATAAATTGGCCCAGTATCACTACAAACAATGGACCTTCCCCCGTTATCCCTGAGCGCTTACCTAATTCCGGTTTTATAAAATTTGAGGAAACACAATGTTCAATCGACGACACTTATTACTAGCGGGTACGGGGTTGGCAGCGAGCGGAGCGATCGCTCTTGGCGGATGTTTCAAATCAAAATCTTCCGGCATTTTAGACACAGCCTATATTAACGGAGAAATTTGGACCGGCAGTTCCGATACGCATTTAGTCGCCTCTATCGGTTTCGCTGGCAATAGAATTACCGCTATTGGAAAAGATGCGGTTTCTGCGGCTACAGGGCCAATGACGCAAATCATTGACTTGAAGGGGGCGTTTATGGCGCCGGGCATGATAGATAATCATTCCCATTTTTTGCTGGCATCACAATCTCTGACTCAGATAAATTTACGACAAGCCAGCACACCGGAAATTTTTACCAATATGATTGGCGAGAAAGCCCGTAGTCTCGGCCCCGGAAAATGGATACTCGGAGGCAATTGGGACGAGCAATTATGGGGCGGTGAATTGCCATCGCATCAATGGATTGATTCCGGCACACCTGAAAACCCTGTTGCGATTGCCCGGTTGGATTTACATTCCCTGTTTCTCAATGCCCTCGCCCTGAAACTGGCAGGTATTGACAGGAACACACCGGACCCCCAGGGCGGTGTGATTGTGCGGGATGCACACGGTGAACCCACCGGCGTGTTAAAAGACAATGCGCGCGACTTTGTTCTGCGTGTCATACCTGACCCAACGATACAGGAGAAACAGGCCTCCTTCCGCGAAGGTATCGCCCACGGATTAAGCTTCGGGGTCACGCAAATGCACGTCAAAGCCATAACATGGGACGACCATGATACACTGCGGGCTTTACGTACGCACGGCGAAACAGACATGCGGTTTAGCTCGTTTATCCCTATTAAAGACTGGGAACGTTTACACACCCTCATACAAGAAGAGGGACGCGGCGATGAATGGGTACGCTGGGGCGGCGTAAAAGGTGTATTTGATGGTTCCCTCGGCGCAGGAACAGCTTGGTTTCGTGACCCCTATACGGATGAGCCTGACAATTCCGGCATGGCTTTCGATAACACAAAAGATTTGCACCAATGGATACTGGATGCAGACCGTCACAATCTACATGTAGCGATACATGCGATTGGCGATTATGCGAATGAGCAGGTTCTTGATATTTTTGAACAGACGATTGCCAAAAATGGCCCACGTGATCGCCGTTTCCTGATCGAACACGCCCAACATCTAAATCCGAAATCATTCCCCCGCTTTAAAGAACTTGATGTGATTGCTTCGATGCAACCCTATCACGCGATTGATGATGGGCGTTGGGCGGTAAACCGCATAGGCGAAGCGCGCCTGAACGGCACCTATGCCTTTGGGTCTTTGCTCAAGGCCGGCGCGACAGTGAGCTTTGGAACCGACTGGCCTGTGGCCCCGCTTGACCCGAGACTGGGGCTGGAAGCCGCCGTCTTGCGCCAAACAATTGACGGCGCAAACCCGGAGGGTTGGCTCCCCGAAGAAAAAATCACGATTGAACAAGCGCTAAAAGCCTACACGGTTACAAATGCCTATGCCGGTTTTCAGGAAGATACATTCGGAAAATTACTTCCGGGATATACGGCCGACTTTGTGATTTATGAAGAAAATTTGCTCACAGTTGACCCTGAAAAAATCGGAGATGTAAAAATCATCCAAACAGTGGTCAATGGCGAGAGCCGATTTGGAAACGCTGTATAATCTATTCCGTCAGCAGAATGTCAATATTCACACACGTGAATAATAGCGCTTGCTAATGGGAAACTCCTGCGCCTATATTCTTTCGTAATTTAGAAAAGTCTGGGCATAATGTTAGTCAAACAAGCTGCGAATGTGATCGAAATACTCGAGTATTTTATGCAAAGAAAACGCCCTGCGACCCTGTCGGAAATTTCGGATGATTTGGGCTGGCCACGTTCCAGCACCTTTAACATTGTCGGCACACTTACAGATCTCGGTTATCTTTACGAGCCAATCAGCCGCAAAGGTTATTATCCAAGCCAACGCTGGCTAACGGTTGCGCAAGCTCTTGCAAACGCGGAACCTCTACCGGAATCTCTGCTTGCACTGGTCTCGGAAGTCGCAAAAGAAACGAATGAAACCACCGCAATTTGCGCGTCGACAGGGAAACACGCTGTCTTAATTCATGTGGAAGAGTGCGAGCAATCCATCCGGTATTCGGCCAAAGTCGGCAGTCGCGTGCCAATACATGCCAGTTCAGCAGGTCGCGCTACGCTGATACAATATACTCTGGATGAACGCATGGCGATTTACAGAAAAATAGACTTTGAAAACTATACAGACACGACCCCTATGAGCATCGAAACCGTCGAAGAAGAATTACGCAACGCACGTGAACGTGGCTACCACCAAAGCAATGCCGAGTATATTCCCGATCTCGTCGGCGTGGCCATTCCGGTGCCTCTCCCCCACCGCAGACTTTCCATTGTGGTTGCTGGCCCGGCTTCACGGTGCGCACAGCAAAGACCTGCGATTGCCAAAATTCTCCTTAGGGGCGTCAAAGATTTTCAAGTAATGGGAGCGGATGAAAAATAGGCACACCCTGCGCACACCCTGCGCACAGCTTAGGCATCCGAGGTTTTCAAATACCAATCACCGCACGTAGATTAAAGCTATAATGATCGCAACCGGCGCAGCCCCTATCAACAAACCGGCCCAAAAATCAAATGCGCTATTTGTGACCAGGGCAAGGATCAAACCGACAAGGCCCTGAACAAAAATAAACACAGGAATACGGAATATCTTTATAAGGTTACTTTTTCTGCGCATATTTATACCGAGACCCCACGCTTCACTTGCTCGCGAAACTTACGGCTCTTTTTCACCCAGAGATACAGGCCTGAGCCAAGAATTACAATCGTCAGAACATCGAGCATCGCCCATAATGCCTTCAAAAACAAACCGCCATAATCGCCAAAATGCAAGGGGCGTGACAGGAGGAGACCTTTTACATACCAGGGCATTTCACGCAGACCTGCGACATGCCCGCTTTGTGCATCCACCAATACAGGGGTGATAATCTCTTTTGTCAAAGGCGTGTTCCCATGCAGAAAAATCGCATAGTGTCGGTTGGTTGAAAAATCACTTCCGGGAAAGGCCACAAATTGCAATTGCATTTCGGGGGCTAAAGACATGGCCTCATTAACAGCCAAACTCAATGAAGCTCTCTGCACCAACTCCGATTGGCCCTGATTTTCAGCAATCAGATCTTTAAGCCCTGTGGCCCGCCAAGTATCAATGATCGGAGATTCCAACGTATTGATAACGCCTGTGACTCCGACCACACTCACCCATGCCACCGTAACAATTCCCAGAAGGTTATGGTAGTCGAGCCATTTCAATCTTGAGGACTGCGTGCGCCGGACTTTACCGAATGGCAATTTACGCATGAAGGGCGCATACAAAACAACACCGGAAATAATGGCAATCAAAAACAGTATTCCCATACCGCCCAAGAATAACATGCCCGGTAAACCTAAAAACATATCCGTATGAAGTTGCAGGATAAAATCCATCACACCTGCCCCTCTATTGGCTGGCGGCACAAGCGCGCCACTTGTCATGTCAAATGAAGCGAAGTGCATATTTTGCACAGCGCTATCCGGTGTCGGCCCGGATGTAACATTGATGACAGGCCTCTCGATATCAAAACTCATATAAAGTGGCACCTCCCCCGGGCGCGCTTTCAAGGCAATATCCAAAATGGCATCCAATGATAAATGCGCGCCGTCCGGGTTTGCAGGCTGCCATATATCGGGATTGAGCGCGGTATCTATCTCATGATGAAATATAAGCGGAAGGCCTGTCAGGCAAAGCATAAGCAGAAAGGACGTGCAGACAAGGCTCGTCCATTTGTGGACAGCACTCCATATTTTTAGTGTGTTTGCCTTCATTTCTTTCGAAGACCCCTTCATACAAACAGCCAGAATTATAAGCCATTATGGCACCAATAACGAGATGTAAGAAAATGTATTATTTCTTCACAACCGCCGCCAGCTGCTATTGCAATTCATTCTTACTTGCTTTAGTGGGGCATTCTTTACCGATTGATACAGGAGGTGTCAAATGATACCGAACACAAGAACACTGAATTTCAGAGCTTTTCTCATTTCATCCGTAGCGGGCTTTGCCCTGCTTTCATCAACCGCTCAAGCGCAAATCAGCACCCAAAAAGAAGAGATGGGCGAAATTGTCGTGACAGGACAATATATCACGAATAAAAAACTTGATTCCGCCACAGGTCTCGGTTTGAGCGTCCTAGAAACGCCGCAATCTATCAGTATTTTAACGGCACAACGCATACTTGATCAAAATATTGATACCATGGCCGACGTCATCCGCAACTCAACGGGCGTTGCCGTCAACGAGATTGATGATGTGCGGAATACTTTCAATTCCCGTGGTTTTGATATTAATAATTATCAAGTGGACGGCGTTCCGTTGGCCTACACATTGGCGGGTGGCGCGGGTGAAACTGTGCTTGATGTGTCTATCTATGAGCGTATTGAAATCGTGCGTGGGGCCACGGGCTTGTTGACCGGAGTTGGCGATCCATCCGCATCAGTTAATCTTGTCCGTAAACATGCAGATGCAGAAGAACTGACCGGGTATGTCAATGCAAGCATAGGCAGTTGGAGCAACTTTCAACTGTCCGCTGACATTGCCAATGCCGTTACACAAAGCGGGCGTGTGCGTGCACGGGGCGTAATCAAGTACGAAAAAGGGGAAACGAATGTGAACCTTTTGGAACAAACCAAACTGGTACTCTACGGCACTGTAGCTGCAGATTTGACGGACAATACAACTGTGACAATCGGGGCCAGTCATCAAAGAACAGAGATTGACGCGCCAGCATGGGGTGCCCTGCCCGCATGGTATGCAGACGGTAGTTTTGCGCAGTGGCCACGAGAACAAACATCATCTGCGAACTGGACGTATTGGGATACAACAAACCAGAATGTTTTTGCCAATCTAACCCATACATTCGCCAATGATTGGGAGTTGATTGTAAATTACAACTGGTTGCGCAACGCCCAGCAAACACAGATTCTGTATCTATTTGGACAAGTGGACCAAAGCACGGGTCTCGGGCTCCTGTCATTCCCATATTCGGATGATGGTGAAAATACGCAGAACACTTTCGACATCCAGCTTAAAGGCGGCTATAATGTGTTTGGTCGTGAGCATGAGTTTTCAGTCGGAGCGCTGCAAAGCAAACAAAAATATGACAATTCCACTTTTACGGCTTTAGCCTTCCCGGGCGGATTTAGCTATTACGATATTCAGGACGGTTCGTTCCCGAACCCCGGGTTTTCGACAACCCCTACAATTGCCGTTGATTTCGCCACAAAAGAGACTGGTTTCTACGGCGTCACACGCTTGAATTTAAGCGACAAACTCAAAGTAATCGGCGGCGCGCGCCTCTCTAGCTGGAAAAGAAAAGGGTTTGATTTTGGGCCCGATTTTGATTTCGGTGATAATGGCGTGTTCATTCCCTATGTCGGCGCACTTTACGATGTGGCTCACAACCACACGGTCTATGCAAGTTTCACCGAAATATTCAAACCCCAAAATGCGCGAGATGAAAACGGCGACTATCTCGACCCTGTGACAGGTTCCAACTATGAAATGGGTTTGAAAAGTACGTTCCTTGATGGCGCCATACAGTCTTCCATTGCCTTGTTCCAAATCGAACAAGATAATTTGTCTGAATCAACCGGCCAAATGATTCCGGGTACGATTATAGGGATATCCCGTGCGATCGAAGGCGCGACAAGTAAAGGTTTCGAAGCTGAAATCGCGGGCCATCCGACTGAAAACTGGAACATCATTGTTGGTTTTAGCCATTTCAATATCGAGGATAAAGACGGCACCGAAATCGCAACAGAATTCCCGCATGATCTGTTCAATGCATTCACAACATACAGCTTTATGGATACTCTGGAAGGCTTGACAATCGGGGGCGGTGTCAATTGGCGTGGCACGATGTATGACAATACGACCAATCCGGTGACAGGGGATACGTTCCGCCTTGAGCAAAAGTCCTACGCCCTCCTTAACTTGATGGCCCGGTACGCATTTTCAGACACATTATCAGTTCAAGCCAATATAGACAATGTAGCGGATAAAACCTACCTCACCCAAGTCGGGTTCTTTGACCAATACAGATATGGCAAACCCCGCAAGTATTCTGTGGCTCTAAACTATACATTTTAGATCATAAATAAGCTTTGCACCGCCGGACAAACATCATTACCCGGCGGTGCATAAAATCGACGTTCCGAATGTTGGCCTTATACAATATGGCAAGCATGTTGGCACATGAACGCGATTACCCAAAAAACACGTATTACACCCATTTCCTCGCTAGTCAGGCACGAGA
This sequence comes from Alphaproteobacteria bacterium, assembly GCA_002401695.1. Classification (GTDB taxonomy): domain Bacteria; phylum Pseudomonadota; class Alphaproteobacteria; order Micavibrionales; family Micavibrionaceae; genus UBA1672. The sequence goes on along the minus strand of NVTV01000021.1, from coordinate 27,097 downwards.
ACCATCCGTCTAATAAACACACCCGATGGTGATCAATCACACCGCGAAATAAATAAGGACGAGAGAAATGTTTAAGTTCGGCTTTGTTTTACTTTCGGTTCTAGCCATAGGTTTAAGTGCGGCATGTTCGCCGACCCCGCCCGAGTTTCCAAACACCGAAACACGTATTATTAATGCGCAGAACCCGACGAATTCTTATAAATTGTTCATTTTCAAACCGGATACACCTGCACCAGAGAATGGCTATCCTGTTATCTATTTGCTGGATGGCAATAGTGTTTTCGGGTCAATGGTTTATGAAGTTAAACGAAGAACAGCGCTGAAATATGGTGACCCCGCAATTGTCGTTGCCATTGGCTATCCCGAAGAAGATGCGTGGAATGCGCGCCGGGGCCGTGATCTCACACCTTGGCCACCTGCGACACCCCCGTCGGAAGAAACGTCCGAGAAAAACAAGATTATACCGGGTGGCGCAGATGATTTTCTTACCATTATTGAAACACAAATCATTCCGGCCGTAGAAGGCGACTATGACATCAACCCCAATCGTCGGACCTTAGCGGGACATTCTTACGGCGGCCTCTTCACCCTACATGCCTTCTTCAAAAAAACGGGCCTGTTTCAAAACTATGCGGCGACAAGCCCTTCTATTTGGTACGCGCCCGAACGTGTTTTCAAAGAATTAGATGCTTATGCAATCCAGCACCATAAAACGCCCGATACTGCGCGCCTGTATATTATGGTCGGAGGATGCGAAGAGACACCTGACCAATGCGACCCTTTCATACCCGCCGCCTCACCCGAAATGGCTCAATGGATCATCCATATAGGCAAGATGGTGACAAATGCGGCGACACTGTATGACAAACTACATGCAGTACGTGGTGATGACATTCTCATGCGCAATTTAGGGGGCGAAAACCACACCTCGGTAATCGGTAGCTCTCTCTCATGGACAGCCGCTTTCGCCATGACGTCTCCAGAGAAGACCACAATCGTGCAATCCGACAACGCACAATAATACATCCAAAATAGGTGAGAACTTGTATGATAAAAACACTACTTATTTCAGTTGCCATTTGCGCCATACCCAACATAGGTTTTGCACAAACCCCTGCAAAACCTCTACCAGAGCCAAGTTTTTCTAATGATCAACCTTGGCCAAAAGCTGTGTTTGAAATTTTTCGGTTGGCCCCCGGCCAGCATGAGGCTTTTGTGCGGAGCGTGGCGGCATATGACGAAGTCAGCGCCTCTGTCGGCCTCCCCCCAACGCGATTGTATTTTCATGATCATGGAGACGAGTGGGATGTGCTGATGTTAAAAATCATCGGGGAACATGAAATCACACCAGAAATGCACGCGGCAATGGCGGCAAAAACCAAAGAACTCGGCCTGCCTTCCGGTCCCGCTTTTTTTCTAGAGAGCCGAAAAAATTATGCCTCGCACAAGGATACACACACAACCGGCCCTATATCTGCGGCACAATGGCTGGCACGGGTCGATGAATGGCGTCAGGATAATCTAGGCCAAAGTCCATTACCCCCAAAATAATGGGTGTGGGGTGTTGGCAAGTCCAAGCCGAAAACACAATAAACATCATGTCTCCACAATCATAATGTAAACACACAGAGCTTTCGACGCATACGACTAATAATGGTTTTTAGGTTCCTGTTCCTTTTCTTAAACGCATCGCTTGCAGAAGCTCAACCCTCTACACTCATAAACGCTGTTAAGGTTTGCAAGCGTATTCAACTGACGAAATATGGCACGAACTCCTAGCGCTTATACGCGTTGAGAACAAATATAGGCCCTTAATATATGCGGGAAGAATAAACGCTTACAAATTCACCGTTTCTATGTATAAGCGCACGTAATAACAGACAGTGAGGCCTCGAAACGGTGCGGCTAATGTGTAGTTGTAAGGGCCGGAACACTGCGGTAAAGCACACTCACTTGATTTATATACATACGCCCCTTCAAACGGGTAATCTCGGATAAAAAGTTCTCCCATGATCTCATATTTCACCGCCTTCTTTGAAAAATTTCCATTCCTCGCCAACACCCCGCCTTATCTGGCACTGGCCTTGGCAATCCTATGCTTGGCAGTTTTTGCCATCCTCATAAACATCATCACCAAATATCTGATTGTTGCCGCCATTCACAAAGTCATCGCCAGCTCCTCGTCCGCGCGCGATGACATTCTCGCCCGGCGTAAAGTGTTTAGCCGATTATCCCATGTCGCCCCTGCGCTGGCTATCTATGCCTTTGGCCCCCAATTCCTTGATGGCTATCCCGTGATTGCCGACCGCATCGCAACGTTTTCCTTGATCTATCTTACGATTATCTGTGTGCTGTTTGTTGATGGCTTGATGACTGCCGGGGAAGAAATTTATAGCACGTATAAAATCTCCAGAACCTTCCCGCTCAAAAGCTTTGTGCAAGTCGCGACACTGATCGTCTATTTTCTTGGGTTCGTCGCCATCCTGTCCTTAATCATGGGTGAGTCCCCCCTGACATTCTTTGCCGGTTTCGGGGCATTCACGGCCGTGTTGATGCTCGTTTTCAAAGACCCTATCCTTGGCTTTGTCGCAGGCATTCAGCTTTCGGCCAACAAAATGGTCTCCGTCGGTGACTGGATCGAAATGCCAAGATATGGGGTCGATGGTGATGTTATTGAAATCGCTCTGACCACTGTCAAAATACGTAACTTCGACAAAACCATTACGACCATCCCCACGCAATCCATGATCAATGATAGTTTCAAAAACTGGCGTGGCATGCAAGAAACCGGCGGCCGAAGGATCAAACGCTCTGTGTTTATCGATGTATCTTCGATAAAATTCTGCGATGCCGGCATGATTAAACGCTTTTCAAAAATCCAGTTTATTGCAGACTATATTGAGGAAAAAGACAAAGAACTTGCTGCTTTTAATGCGGACCTCGGCACAGACACGAGCCTCGTAAATGGTCGTCGTATGACCAATGTCGGCACATTTCGGGCTTATACGGAAGCGTATTTACGCGCACATCCAAACATCAGCAAAGACCTTACCCTGTTGGTCCGCCAACTGCAGCCAACTGAACATGGCCTGCCGATCGAGATTTATGTCTTCACCAATGTGACCGGCTGGCTGCAATACGAAGCAATTATGGCTGATATTTTCGACCACATCCTCGCTAGCGCCAGAGAATTTGACTTGCGCATCTATCAAAACCCAACCGGCGGCGACTTTGGCAAACTGGCGCGGTAACTTTTTAACACGGCGGAGCCCGGCAGTGGGCATTATACCCACAAGGCAGAGTCTCAGATTAAAACAACCTGACTGAGATTTGGCGAGTATTTAGTGTTGCGTCATGGCAATTCGGGTAAATTTCACTGTCTATCTCACTTCATATGCAAACAGACAATGTGCATTATTCCGTAACCGCTTGATATTACCCCTTGCAATTGTCCTCCAAAGCGTCCACATGCATGTTATCGATTTACGGCCGAACAATCTGGCTTACCACCCGCAGCGGTCTAACCTATGCGGAGACTATGTATTTTACTCTTCCCGACATCGATAAACGCGCGAAGGTTTCGTTTTGGAGCCAGCGCAAATCTATGACGTGAAAGGAAAATACCCATGTCAGATATGAAAACAGGAACAGTTAAGTTCTTTAATTCCGCAAAAGGCTTCGGCTTCATTCAACCTGAAAACGGCGACGATGTGTTTGTACACATTTCAGCCCTGCAAAAAGCTGGCCTTGACGGCTTGCAAGAAGGCGACAAAGTTACCTTCAGTACAGCTGTTGATGAGCGCTCTGGTAAAACAGCCGTTGATAGTATTTCAATGACTGCCTAGTTTGCTTTTGCCTTAGGCTAAGGCTGGGGTTGATTTATCAGCCCTCGCGAATATAGAAAACGCGCTTCCCGTTGTGGAGGCGCGTTTTTTTATGCGCCATTCCCTATTGAGGCCCTATGAGGCCCTATGAGGCGGAGCCTACGGCAAATGAAACCGAAGGCTTTAAATTTTGCAAAACAGTTAGTTTTCCTTGCTAATCATCAACAATCATTCGAATATCAACGCGAAAAGAACGATATATGACACCTGAATTAAAAAGCCTGTTAAAATCCGCCTTCGCCTTAAAATGCGGGCGATGTGGAAAAGGCGCTTTATTCAAATCCTATTTAAAGTTTGATACCCATTGCCCGGTTTGTGATTTGAACTATGACATCACGGACACGGCCGACGGCCCTGCATTTTTCGTTGGTTTTATGGCGATGGTTTTATTCTCGCCGATTTTCATTCTCATATCCTTCTTTACGCCGGGAAAACTGGCTTTAGGCATTGGATATGTCGTGGCGAGCCTTGCCTGTTTGGGCTTTTGCCTTGGACTACTACCATTTTTTAAGGCGGTTTTATTTAACCTCCAAATTCACCATCAAGCCGGAGAGTGTGATTTCGACTATGTTGGCACACATGGTCGCGCCCCGAAAAACTGGGAGAAATTCTTAAAACAACAGGCTGACAATCAGAAAAAATAGTCGATATTTGCGCGCAATCACCCGCGTTTCCAAGATGCCATTTGAAGAAAGCCCGGCACTCTCGTGCATCTCCAATATATATGAATTTGAAGCAAACAGGGCTAAAACCCCCATAGTATTGGAGTTATTGCAAGTAATTAATTCTTTACACTCTGGAACTATGGTGCCCGCGTGCGCAGATTAGGACAATTTGTGAGTAGATCAGGAGAGTTACATGCACATTACATCCGCCCACCATGCCCCTACTGCGGCACCAGTACCAAAAGAAACGATACAGGCAAAAGCTGTAAATGCCGCTGATGATATCAATGCCAAACATGATATACGCAACAGAGCCCCACAAGAAACGGCACCGGTAAAATCTATACAGTCCATAGAAAATATCATGGCGAAGTATAATGTAGCGAGCATAACGCCACGTGAAATTGATGCCCTCGCAGAAGAATTGCAACAAAGCGGCCATACGGACTTAAAAGGCTTGCTGATGATGACAGCGCAGGGTGAAAGTTTTCAGTCCCATATTGCACGAACAGCGGGTACCAACCACCATTTTGACCCAACGAAGCCCGTTGATCTTTTATCCATGGCCAAAGGCAGGTTAGAGACGGCTAGGGACAGTGGGGAAACAACGAAGGTCCAAGAATCCTACATTTCGTTTCTCACGGATTTAGACGTACATTATAAAGCGTCCATCATCTCGCCTGCATCTTCAACGATGTCTTATGAAATGATCATGGGCCTAACTGCCGAGTAATAAAGCGACTAACCTTTAATAATTTCTACCGCCGCATCAATGACAGCTTGTTGATCTTGCAGGCTATAAAAGATGGGAAGGCGCACGAGCGTCTCCGAAATCATGTCTGTTACGCCCATATCTCCGCATGAGCGGGCATATTTTTGCCCTGCCGGAGAAGAATGTAACGGTACATAATGAAACGGTGTCACGATGTTTCGCCCCTTCATACCCTCGATAAACCCCTGGCGCTGCTCAAGCGTGTCAAAAAGCAGATAATACATATGCCCATTATGCTGGTTGTCTGGAATATGCGCGGGGCCACGCACCTTCCCTGCCTTTATCACATTTTGAAACCCGTCCGCATAGGCATGCCACATTTCAAGCCGGCGTTTATAAATCTTGTCTTCCTGACTAAGCTGCGCATATAAAAACGCGGCAATCAGCTCTCCGGGCAGATAAGAAGAACCGATATCCACCCATGTATATTTATCCACTTGGCCACGAAAAAACTGGCTTCTATTGGTGCCCTTTTCGCGGATAATTTCGGCGCGCTCTTGTAGGGCAGGATTATTAATCAACAAAGCGCCGCCCTCGCCGGAAATCACATTCTTGGTTTCATGGAAACTGAACGTTGCCAAATCCCCGAGAGACCCGGCCGGACGCCCCGCCAATGTCGAGCCAAGCGCTTGGGCCGCATCTTCAACAATCAACAGATTGTGCGCCTTCCCCATTTTTGTAAAGGCGGGCATATCGGCAAGTACACCCGCATAATGCACCACAAAAATCGCCTTGGTGCGCTCCGTAATGGCGGCTTGTGCCTTTTTAGGGCAAATATTGAGCGACACCGGATCGATATCGACAAATACAGGCACGCCGCCGCGCATAACGACCGCATTGGCCGTGGACACAAAGGTGAAGGACGGCATGATCACTTCATCACCCGGCCCGATATCACAGAGTATTGCCGCCATTTCCAGCGCCGCCGTGCACGAATGGGTAATCAGCGCGCCCGAAGCCCCGGTTTTGTTTTTCAGCCAAATCTCGCATAATTTGGTGTAATGTCCGTCCCCGGACAATTGTTTGCGGTGAATAGCATCGGCGATATGGGAAAATTCGTCCCCGACCAGAGACGGCGCATTAAACGGTATATTTCGGCACACTAATTTCGGTGTCAGCCCTTCAGTAGGCATCTCCGTTTCCGGGCGCTGTACATATCCTTTTCGCATGCTTTCAGAGCTAATCCGCAACTATTTCATTTTAATTAATTATTTCCAATTAGTGAAGATGAGGACGGGCTGCCATAGACTGGCGCAACTGGCCAAAAGGCGGGATATGCACAGACAATGACAAATGTGGTAATTTTGCAATCAAACTATTTACCGTGGCGCGGCTACTTTGATCTCATGCGCGAGGCGGATGTGTTTATTTTTTATGATGAAGTGCAATATACCCGTGGCGACTGGCGCAATCGCAATAAAATCGTAGCCGCAAATGGAGAGCGCTGGCTCAGCCTCCCCATCGCCAAGTCCGGAAACTTCGGACAATCCATTCACGACACACATATCAGCGACCCACGCTGGGCCAGCAAACACTGGGACACATTACGGGGCGTTTACGGAAAATCCGCAGGCTTCAAGAAATGGGGCAAACTCATCAAAACCATTTACGACGAATTAGAATCAGAAACCGCCCTCTCGGTCATCAACCATAGTTTTGCAAAAACCCTAGCCTCGAGCTTGGGCATTACCACCGATTTCCACTGTTCTAGCGAGTTTTCCGGCCCCACAGGCAAAACCGAACGCTTAGTCAGCCTTTGCCAAACCGTTGGTGCCAGTTGTTACATTTCAGGCCCCGCCGCAAAAACCTATCTCGACACCGATCTGTTTGCAGATGCGGGCATAGATATACTCTGGAAACACTATCCCCAATACCTGCCCTACCCCCAGCTTGACGGAAATTACCGCGCCAGCGTGTCCATTATTGACACCCTGTTTCAAGCCCCTGATCTCGACATGTTTGGAGCCATATAAAAGCGCACCGAAAGCCAGCTCGCCTTGAAAGAGACTTCTTAGCCTCTTAAACCGTACTTACATTTCTGGTCTCAGAAACAATAAAGACGGGACGGTCCTTAACTTCAAAAAACACTTTGCCCACATAAATACCGACAAAACTGATCACGAAAATCTGTATACCACCCATGAACATCAAGGCTGTCATCAAACTTGTCCACCCTTCCATCTCAATTCCGTAAACAAGTTTGCGGTAGACAAAGAAAAAAGCCACAAATATGGCGAAAATAGCAACAAAAAATCCAAAACCAGCTAAATAATACATTGGCCGGATTGTATTGGAAATAATACCGTCGAAAGCAAGTTGGAAAAGCTTCTTAAAGGTGTAACTACTTTTCCCCTCTACACGGTCAGGGCGTACAAGCGTCAATTGCCCGACATTGAATCCGAGATGGCTCATCAGAGCCGGAAATAAACGCATTTTTTCAGGATACATCCGAAAGGCCCGCGCCATAGGCTCATTAAATATCCTGAAATTGCCAATTTTTGACGAGGCCGGAATATCTGCCAAATGCTCAAGCGATTTGTTAAACAGAAACGATCCAAGCTTGCGACGCTTACGAACATCCTGCGCATCGCGCATCGCAACAACAGAATCAAAGCCCCCCTGCACCGCATGTTGATACAGTTTCGGAATATCTTCCGGCACATCCTGAAGATCGCAGTCCATGACCACATACCAATCTGCACACGCAACATTAAGTCCCGCCGTAATCGCAGCATGTTGACCAAAATTCCGGCTCAGACGCACACCTTTCACCCGCGTATCAGCCTCTCCGGCTGCATGGATGATTGGCCAAACCGGTTGTGGCCCCCGATCATCCACCAAAATAATTTCGTAGTCCTCGGTGAAGGTCTCCAGAGACGTTTTCAAACGGCGTACCAATTCCTCAAGCGTTGCCGCACTATTGTACACAGGTACAACAACAGCTACGCATACTTGCTGCTGCCCACCGCGCCTCCGCTCAATTTGGCCCCTATTATGGTTATGATTCTGGCTCATATTCATTCCGTCACTAAAGTCGCCCCCAATATGGCCCCCTAATGGTTAATGGAAAATGATTTCCTCCCCTCTTGTTCGTCCATCCATGATTTATAAACCTTTCAAACGTATACAATCCGCATGAGGAACCCGAGTTTTTATTTCCAATTTTTCCGCTATGGCCTCGCGGGCATTATCAATGTTTGTGTTGGGATTTTCATCTATGCATTTGCTATTTTCCTAACCCCGGCCCCATTTTGGCTCGCGAATTTCTTCGCTATGATCGGCGGTATCATATCAGGATTTTATCTGGCAAATGCGTTTGTATTTACAAAATCATCTCTGCATACACGCACACGTGCATGGCGTTATATTTTGACCATTTTTGCACAATTCGGACTAAGCACAACGCTCATTGCCCTGCTTGTGCAACAAGGCGTCTCTGAAATCATCAGCTACATTCTTGTTCTCCCCATTATAATACTTTTGTCATTTTCTTTACAAAAAACATGGGTCTTCAAATTACACACATCTGCGACCAAGGAAGGCTAGCGATGAATCTCGAGGACGCAAAGAAAGCTTTTCGCTCCCAGCCAAAATCCGAGGTCTATTTTGCCGAAGCTCAATTTGGTTACGATAAAATCCACCCTCAAATAAAAACATTACTATTAGGCGCACGTGTTTTGGAGGTCGGGGCCGGATCAGGCATTTTACTCAGCACACTTGCCAGCGAATTTCCCGGCCTTAACTTTACTGGCCTCGAGCCCATGGGCGACGGGTTTCAATACGAAGATACATTTCACAAGTTGATAAACGAGTTTCCCAATGCCCATTTACACCCCACAGGGTATGAAGCCATGCCCGACACCCAAAAATTCGACCTGATCTATTTGGTCAATGTCTTTGAACATTTACCGGACTGGCAAGACTTTTTGAAATTTGTACGTACCATTTTATCCCCGACGGGGACTTGCATCGTGCTTTGTCCAAATTACAGTTTTCCTTACGAACCCCACTTTCAGATTCCTATCGTGTTTACCAAGAAAATTACACACGCTCTTTTGGGCAAGACAATAAAGAAGTTCGAAAAAACCAATGATTGCGCGGGACTATGGAAAAGCCTCAACTTTGTAAAACTTTCAAAAGTTAAGCACCGTGCGCGCATGTTGAACTTAAACGTGGGTTTAAACAAAACCATTCTTCGCGAAATGGTCAGCAGGCTAGATAGCGATCCGGTTTTTGCTAAACGCCAAGGTGTTCTACGCACCCCGATTTTTATTCTTAAAAAAACAGGCCTGATGTCTTTTCTGTTCACTTCAAAAATAACAGAGCGTTTTATTCCCTATATGCACCTGAGTTTCTCTCATAGCAGCCCCAATCCTTGACCGAAAAGATATGAGCCAGAAAATCACATCCCTCTACAAACTCGTAACGATCCCTTTCATGTATGAGCTTATTCAAAGAACACTTGGCCAGAAAAAAACGCGCCATTACCTTTGTAACGGCCCTCTAAAAACCAACACCGGAGATCGTGTCCTTGATGTCGGCTGTGGCCCGGCCACATTGCGTCCTTTCTTGGGGGATATCTGCTATAAAGGCATGGATTTAAACCCCAGCCACATTGAACACGCCACCAAAGACTTCGGCCATTTGGGGACATTTATTTGCAGTAATGCCGTCACAGACACCGTCAATGCGCCCGGCCCCTATGATTTGATTTATTGCATTGGCCTCCTCCATCACCTTGATGATGACGAAGCTAGAACCCTGATCAACAGCCTGTCCGCACGCTTGGCGGATGGCGGGCGTCTGGTCACTTATGATCCGGTCTATGTAGAAAAGCAGAATTTCATCGCCAAATGGCTAAATGATCTCGATTCCGGGCAAAACATTCGCACAGCACAAGGCTATGCCAACCTATTTGACGACGTAGAATTACCTTTGGATACGCATGTGCTAAGCGGCATGTTAAACGTGCCCTATAACCATTGTTGCAACATCGTTTCACAACCAAAATAAGGGAGGCGCAAATGAACATACCGATAGTATTCCCTCGTCCCCGCACCACCCTGATAGGGCTATTTATTGTCATCGCTCTAATGCAAATTATCATGGCCCTGCGGTTCGAAATCAATTGGGATGAGTTTTATCTGCTGGCACTTTCCCATGAACTGCAAAACGGTACGCTCAACAACCCGCTTGAGTCCATTTTCTTCCATGCTTTTAGCTGGCTACCTCTCGCCGGAGAAAACGAAATCAGCCAAATCATAGCCGCACGCGCGCTCATGCTCGTGTGTTTTGGCCTGATCTGCACATTTATATACAAAACCGCACGACGGTTTTACGGGCAAAATGCATCTGCCGTCGCCGCGTTATTTTACATCGGGTTTACATTCATATTCCGGAGCGGATCCAATTTTCGGGTCGAAATTATGGCGACCATGGTGTTGATGTGCATGATCTGGCTCATCACAGACCCACGCCAAAATTGGCGAAAAACCATTCTGGCAGGGTTTTTAATCGGCCTTGCCGGCATGATGACGATCAAAGCCATATTCTACATGCCCATCGTCGCTGTATTCCTGTTAAGTCGCTGGCGAAATTCAAATTGGGCAAGGGTGGATTTCACGTGCGGCGTCTTGATGTTTGCGACCGCTCTGGCAAGTTTTGCCATACTTTATGTTTTGCACGAAACCACGATCTCCAACCCTGTAAACGGTGTGGAATATGTGGCAAGCATGAGTGGGCAAAGTTTCCTGCAAGACGGGCTTTTTCTACAAGCCGGTATTTTTTTTAAAGCTGTTTTGCAAAATCCAATCTACTGGCTCGTGCTAGCTCTGGCCTATATTCCGCTACGAGAAACCATTCTCGTACCACGCACGCAAAGAGCATATCCGGTTTTCGGACTGATATCATTTCTGATCCCCCTGTTCAGCATCCTGTTCTACCGCCATAGTTATGAGTATTATTATATCTTTATTCTCGCCCCTGCCTCGATCCTGATCGCGGCGTCTGTCGAGTATTTTTTGCCCAAATTACCGCGAAAAATACCACTCCTCATCATCGCCCTCCTGTGCTTGCAAACCGCTAATGTTTTTGCGCGTTCCATGCGCCAAAACCACAATTACCAAGACACTCTCCTCGATGTCATACACGCCACTTATACTGGGCCCGTCCCCTATATTGATTATTGCGGCATGGTGTCGAGCTTCCCCCGTATTGACCACCCAGCCCTGTTTATGAACAAAACGAGCCTCAACCAACGTGATTATTTCGCTAGTGGCAGGCCAGTCATGGAAGATATATTACGCACCCATAAACCAAAGTTTTTCATTGCCAATGTGCCGGCGCTTGATCTCGAAAACCGCTTTCAACATGTTTCCAACAACCATTTACTCGCCAAAGACAAAGACGTATTGGCCGCTCACTATGTGCGCTATTGGGGCCCATTATATCTGCCGGGGAAAACCTTTACGCTCACTGCCAACGCACCGCAGTCTTTTGAGATCATCATTGACGGCCCGTATAAATTGATGAGCGGCACTCCTGTCACTGGCCCTGTCACTATAGATGGCCAAGAGCTACACCCACACCAATCAATATCCTTGGCGCAAGGCACGCACACGATCGCCTCGGCCCAAAATAGCACCACAAGCATTGTCTTCGGTTCCCCGCCACAAGGCCTGAAAGAACCTCCCGCCTCGGCCAGCCTATTTCGGGGATTTTAGACGATTAAGGCGGGGTTTACCTTCAAACGATACACAACACCCATAACGGGGATATTATGCCAAACCACACAGCCAGTACCGCACCGTCCAAAGCGCTTATCAGCATGGGGTACATCGTGTGTATTTTCGGGGTTATTTACGGCCTGATCCTGCACATGGATTTATGGACATTGGGCAGTGATGGTTTCTCCATTGTCTCGCACACATCACCGTATTGGGATTTCAACAATTTATGGACAGGCGGACGCCTTGCGCTTGAAAACAATACAGACGCCCTGTTTAACATGGAGAGCTATCGGGCTCATATGGACAGGCTCCTCGCACAGAACGTTCCTGATCAGGAATGGAGCTATCCACCAAACATGCTCCTGATCGGCACACCATTGGCACTGTTGCCCGTATTCTGGGCCTATTGGCTGTGGACATTGGGCACAATCGCCGCGCTCCACTTTGCCCTGCGCCCTTTCAAGCTACGCCCCCTCATCCACATCGCCGTCCTGCTCTCTCCCGCCGTCTTCCTCAACGCTCTGTTCGGGCAAAACGGCGCGCTTCTGGCCGCGCTCTTGCTTGGTGGTTTGGTATTGGCCCCCCAACGCCCCATCATCGCCGGCATTTTAATCGGCTTGATGACCATCAAACCCCATCTCGGCATTCTCATCCCGTTTTGTTTCATCGCCAGTCGCAACTGGACGGCCTTTGCATCGGCCGCTATCACATCCGCTCTTCTGTTTCTTGTGACCGCTCTCCCCTTCGGGTTTGATGTCTGGAGCCAATTCTTACAACACACCCAACCCATGATGAGCGACATCATGCACGGCACATTCCCGCAGAGCTATCACGGCAACGCTGTCACCGTCTTTGTATTTTGTCGTATGTTGGGCGGCAACCTGCTCGCCGCCTATGGCCTGCAAGCCGTATTTAGCCTAGCCTGTATCGCAAGTGTCATCTGGTTATGGCGACCAACGGCCCCCATTCAGCACATTGATCGTGTGGCTCTGACATGTGTACTTGCCCTACTCGCCACACCTTACGGATACACATATGATATGATCGGGCTAAGCGCGGCCATCGCCATTATATGTAGCCGCCACGCCCCCATAACCCTCACACCTCTACTCATTCTTGTGTGGACGTTCCCGTTTTACAACCATTTGCTCTTCGCGCAGCATAAACTCACCCTAGGGGCCATAATACTCCTCGCAACGGCCCTCTTGCTCTACAGGACAACGAAAACCACTGCACCGCAATTAGCGTGAGTACTCCAAAAACACCTGAAACGCCCTTGATAAAGCCAGCACATCCATTTTATCACTAATCGCATAAGGGGTATGGATGGAAAGGACGGGCACACCAAAATCAATGGTGTCAATATTGTGATACGCAATAAATCCGCCAAGGGTGCCGCCGCCGCCAACGCCCACTTTATACGTCGTTGTCTGCCAGGGTACATTGCCTGTATCCAGAGCCGCCCTCGTCCATGCGATAAACTCGCTATTGGCATTAAACCCGCGACCATAGCGTTTTATATTCACGCCATACCCTAATCGTGGCGCATTCGAAAGTTCCCATGCGGAAGGTTTCATCGGGTTCACGCCAGGATTGACATCTGCCGAAAGTGCTTTTGAAGCCCGAAGCGCCTTTGTCAGCATTGGCTGCCTGTATTTGTCGCCGACTTCTGCATAGAGCATCTCTCCGATCAAATCGGTAAGCGCCGTAGATTTCGCGCCCGTGACATTCCCGCTGCCTGTTTCTTCATTATCAGCCAGAAAAATAATAGAGGTTTGTGGCAGGTTTTTACTGTTTATCGCCGCCACCAAACTCGTATACGCGCTCACCTTGTCATCTTGGCCATAAGCCGCAATGAGCCTACGGTCAAAACCAATATCGCGAGGCGGCATTGCAGGCACAAGCGCCAACTCGGCAGAAACAAGATCTGCCGCTTCAATATTATAAGTGTCCTTAAGATAGGCGAGCACACGATCCACAACATCTATGTCCCCGTCAGGCCCACTCGCAACAATAGGGTCGAGGCTCTCATACGGGACAATATCCGCGCCCTTCGCGGCTCTTTGTGATCTGGCGATATGGGGGGAAAGTCCCGGAATGATAAACACAGGCTCATCCGGATTTAATCCAATAGATATCTGAACAGTTTCGCCATTTTTCTTATCAACACGCCCCAACAGCGCCAACGGAATATTGGTCCACTGCCATGGTTTTAACCCCCCGTGATAATTGGTCTGAAACATAGCAAAGCCTTCTTTTTTCTGAAGAGGACGGCCTTTAAGTTCAATGCGGGGGCTATCGATGTGACTAACGGCAATACGCACCCCTGTTTCGATAGAGTTCCGCCCGCCAATCATAACAAAAAGTGCGCGGTCCCTGTTAACACGATAATAGCGTTTACCGGCTTTGATGCGTTCTCCGTGCCATTCCACAAACCCGTTACGTTTTAATAATTTCACAGCCTCTATGACGGTAGAAAGCTCGGTTCTTGCGCTTTGAAGGAAGGTTTTATAGTCCTCCCCCAAATCCGTTGCCGCTTTAATATCGGCTTGCGTTGCATTTTTCCAACTGCTTTCGCAATTCCCTTGCGCGCACACCTTCTCTGCCGCCAAAGCCGGTAAAGCGAGTAAACTGGAAGACAACCCGATCACCAGACATTTGCGAAAGGAAGGGATAATCCCCGCCATGCCCCGATTGATTACACTTGCCCCATTACTGGCCCCACTTGTTTTCAAAACGTCAAACATAAATTATTTTCCCCTATTTATTCAACAGCTTTCACATCTATACGAAAACCCCCAACTCCACCACCCTCATAAAAAAGCAGTGCATTTGCCACCACTTTTATTTTGTCTGGACATGATTTTGACGGCAATAGGCTGTGTCCAGACAGAGTTATGCTCGGAAATATACACCCGTTTTACTACACTGCAGACGCAAACAAGTAACAGGAGTTATATTATGAGTATCAGAATAAATATGATGGCAGTAAGTGTTTTAGCGCTTTTAGGCGCAGGCTGTGCAACACAATCAGGCACACCTGCACTGCAAAGCCCCGCGCCAGTTTCCAAAGCGCAAAGCGCCACAGCCCTTCCCACAATATGCAATCAAACTGTACTCGCATGCCTTACAGGCGAGTATTCCCTGATCATTGGGCCAAGTGGCCAGGTTGAGACCTACGCAGGCCTCATCGAAGAAGCTGAAAAGCGCTATGCCAAAACCTTTAAAGCGCCGCGTACAAAATCGGTTTTGTTTTTATCGTCAACCGTATCACAAGACGACAGACAGATTTTGAAGGACAGCGGGTATGAAGTTTTGCTCCCGTGGGTCTCGGGTATAGCGCGTCAAGCTATGGCGAGAGATGCTATTCGCGTACAAATAAAATCGCGAAACAGCGATGCAAACGACGCAGAGATTGAAACCATGACGGAGGCAATGCTCCAAAGAGCCGGGTTGGGTTTGGGTGTCAATGCAGAGCGTGGAGCAATTGCCCATGAATTTGCCCATATGTGGTTTATTAAAAATAATTGGCCCCAAAGCGAAGATGAGAGCGAAGATGAAGACCAAGATGCTCGGCAATATGGTAGTGCCGGGCCAGACTGGCTTGACGAAATGGCCGCCGTTTTATCAGAAAATGATTTTCTAACCGCCCAGCGCCGAGAGGCAACAAAAGAAATAGTAGACAAAGGCAATCTGGAAGCCTTTTGGCCTCTTGAGACCTATTTCACTATGGAACATCCAATATTCAAGCAAGCACTAGCCATGTTAAAAGCACGGGGTGATTTGAAAGATGGAATGAATGTCGTTATGCTGACAGCCGACGAAGCCAGAGGGCTTGACCCTGAGGGTGGTCGTAAATCTCCGCATTTCTACGCCCAATCACGCGCCTTTGCCGATTTCATGATTGAAACGTCAAAAACGCCTTTTGTATTTGATAGAATAGCCCATGCTCTGGGCACAGGAATGACTATGGAGGCATGGCTGTCTGAAAATGGTCAAGAATACGGTCTTAAAACGAATGTGCCTGATTTACAAAAACAATGGGAACTCTGGCTCGTTAAGGGCTGACCCATTTTATGTGTGTGGTTTTCAGATAATGCTCCAAATCCATAAGTGCACTCTCGCTTAGGTTTGCCTCGGTTTGCAGTTTCTTGAGTGCGTCATCAATATCTTGCTCTTTGCCAACGCTTAGAGCGAGGGTGAGGTAGCGGGTTTGACCTGCACTGTCTTTATTGTCTGTAGCGAGCATATTTGTAGCGAGTGTCACTGTTGGTAACGCATAAATCTCGCCTTCTGACAGTCGCCCATCCTGGTTCCCGTCTGCATGTTCCAGCATTGCAAAGAGTGCCGGACGGGTCTCGTCACGCGCATCCGTTGCTGTGAGAAAACCATCATGATTGGTATCAAAACTGGAGAAAAGAGCTTGTTGCGCTAATGACGTTTGTGGGTTTGGCGTTTCAGTCAAGTGCGAAATATACAGCCCAGTTATCAGGATTGGTAAGACCAAAGCTATAGGCGCAAATTTTGCAATTCGGTTATTGGGCTTCGTGCGCAAATAACTCGCAATAAAGCCGCGAAGAACATGGCTTGCCGTATCACCATCCTCTGTGCATTTTTCCATAAAGTTGGTTTTAATCGAATACGGAAGCCGCACTTCGATACTCTCGCTTTTCTTTTCCAGTCTCTTTTTTAAGTTTGTTTGGCCGCCCACAGTGTTTCCTGAATATAAATGAACCGTTCCGAGTTTTTCGGAAACTATCAGGTTTAAATTATGCCGCCTTTGGGGTTTTGTCCAGTACTGCGTGTTCTCGCTACTCTGCTTCAGCAATAGAGCCATAAATTAATATATACTTTTTCATAATCTACTCATTGCAATAAAATTATTTCTTCCATATTCACAATCAGGAATTTAAAATACATGGCGCTATCACCCATATGGATGAGAAAAGCTATCTCACCCCTCTTGATGAGGTAATATTCGCATTTTTTTGCAGATATTACTGCCTCATCCGATTGCTAACTAAAAACTTGGCATAAAGGTCGGTAATATGGGTTTTTACGGTATTGGGTGATGTGCCAAAATCACGAGCAATCAGTTTATTTGACATTCCCTTTGCGAGTTTCGTTAGTAATATAGTTTAGTTGCATTATTATTCTTCGAGGACTTGCCGCTCCGGTTTTTTTTGCGATAACTGCCTTATGGCTTCAGAAAGAAACGCTTGTTCGGATTTGAAAAGACCCGCGACGACAGGACGATCCTGCATGCGGTGGTAATGGCCGATAATTTCAGGATAATTTTCCTGAGAGGGAAGGTGTTGGGCGTGATCGAGATTGACCATTTGCGAGTAGACCGCAATGTCAGCGATTGAGAGTTGATCGCCGGCGAACCACTTGCCGACGTTCAGTTGAGCTTCCAGATAAGACAATGGTTCTGGCAACCGATTTCGAACAGCATCATCCACTATAACAAGATCAGGAGCCTTGCCCAAAAATTGATTGATAAAAATAGGCCGAAAAACCCCTTCACTAATAACTTTAAACAGTTTTGTGTCGGCATACTCTTCAATCCAAAGGGCTGCCCCTTTTGCCTTAGCATCATCAGGAAGTAGTCTTTGCATTTTTGGATAAGCGGCGTCGAAATAGCCGCAGATTGCAGAACTATCTGCAAGTGTGAACTCATTGTGCTGGATAATCGGGATTTGTTTTAACGGATTGAGGCCAGCAAGCCTTTCTGTTTCTGTATAAGGATTGAGATCACGACTTTGAAACTCTATATTTTTCTCGAGCGCGGAAAGAGTCACTTTTCTAGTGAATGGCGAAAGCGGTGATCCATGAATAATAAGTGTCATGCTAAACTCCCCCTGCGAACCGCAGTTGCACGTCTGTGCACCAAACTAAACAGAACCATCACAATGAGGGGCCGACGACCAGTACGGCACCGTCCCCCTTTTGCATGCCGTTCACTTGTAAAATCGCCCCACCATAACTCCCGCCCAACAATTAAGGAGAGTACAATTTCGACCTTTGATAATACAGATAAATTTCTCATGGTTACGCGGCCTTATTATAATTGACAGCGTCAATATCTATAAAATTATTGGCACTGTCAATATAAAAACTGTGTGACCAACCAGCCAGACTTCCATCATGTATATAGTTGACTCTGAGGCTGACCACATCAGTATGATTTAATGGCGACAAATAAACAATTTCATCATGGCGGCCTTAAACTGGCGTTACTGAGGGCAGCCCGTGACCTTCTCGATGAAGAGGGTGAATCCGGTGTCGGGGTTCGCGCTGTTGCACGAAGAGTCGGTGTCTCTCACGCAGCGCCTGTAAATCATTTCAAAGACCGGCGAGCTCTTCTCACGGCTTTAACAGCCGAACTAATAGATGATATTCGAGTAGATATAGAGAACCGCTTGAAAACCGTATCCGAAGACCCTGTTACAAGGATTGAAACGATCGCAAATGTTTTTATCGACTATGGAGCCCATCACCCAAATCGCTACTCATTGCTATGGCGCTATGATGTGGTTGATCATGAAAGCGAAATGATGCGTTCCAAATCGGATATAATCTATGACTTCATCTGTGATGAAATTGACAAATTGACAACTGGCCGAAACATTGACCGAGACACAATAGCCATTGGTCTCTGGTCAATGCTGCATGGGTATATCGATCTTAAAATCGTTGGCATGTTTGAAGACCGTGCCGATAGCGTCACAGGTGAAGATCGCCCGAGAGCACTAGTTAAAATGTTTCGCACAGTGCTGGATAATTACGGCTTATAAGCGCCACAAAGGAACGGTCACCCCCTAAAATCGGACATTGGGTTTTCTGATGCAACCTTCTTTGCAAATTTCAAAAAGCTTGAAGATTGAGATACGTATCCCCTTTTTTGTCGCGGCAGTTGTTACCCTTATCATTCTGAAGAAGGACAAGGCCGAGGTCGAAAAGGACAATCCTATGCAGATATTGTAATAATGACTAACATCCTTTGTGAGGATTTTTATTGGTGTTAAATTAAACTGGAAACCCGTCAAAGTATGAATCGTTTTCACCCTTTGAGCCCCACTTGGTTTTCTCTTTATAAAAGATTACGTTTTTCGAGCTGAACTTTGGCTCTTCATCCAATGATCCAGCAGGAACAACTATAGAATCTCCTGCAGAATTCAAATACGGCACGCCGGAACCGCAATCCGTACAAAAGGCTTTGGTGAATGCACGCTCACTATGATCAAATCTTTTTATGTTTTTCGAACCAGAAATAATCTTAAATTGTAATGGGTCACCAAAAAGATTTGATGCATAAGCGGACCCCGTTGTTTTACGGCATTGCTCGCAATGACAAATGTAAAATTGATTAAAGTTATTCTCAATTTCATATTCCACATTACCGCAAAGGCATTTTCCTTTGATCATTTCAGACACGTTTTATCCTTTTCTTATTTTTTCACAAATCTGGCTATTTTTTCAGCTCTGGCAATATCAGAAACCGCATCTTCTTTTGGAGGAACGTTTATGCCTTGCTGGCAAGCGCTACGATCATCCATCGCACTCAGCCAGCGTTTTAAATTATCAAGTCCATCAATTGACACCCCTGACCACTCGTAGCGCCGGATCCAACACCAATTAGCAATATCTGCTATAGAATAATCATCCGCCAACCATTCAGATGATTTCAATCTAGAATCAACCACTTCGAATAAGCGGCGGCTTTCATTCTGATAACGGTCAATAGCGGGTTGGTATTTTTCTGGAAAACAACGATAAAAAACATTCGCTTGTCCCATCATCGGCCCTACCCCACCCATTTGGAACATCAGCCATTGTATGACGCAGCTTCTTGCTTTTGTTTCTGTTGGAATTAGTTTTCCAGCTTTGTCCGCGAGATAAATCATGATAGCCCCGCTTTCGAAAACTACAAAATCATCGTTGTCACGGTCAATAATTGCCGGAATTCGACCATTTGGGTTTATTTTCAAAAACCAATCTTGTTTTTGTTCAAGCTCTGAAAGGTCAATTGATTGAAAATTATAAGGCATTTCCAACTCTTCTAGAGTTACCGAAACTTTAAACCCATTTGGTGTTCTAGCTGTGTAAAGATCAATCATTCGGCCTTACCTTTCTGATGTGACCTCAGAATTTCCTTGCGTAGTCTCAAGTCTTTCGAAAGTTAGCATATCTAAAAGAACCTGCTGTTTTGGGTCTTTAATTTCGATATTGAATGCTTGGCTAAAGCCCAATTTTCCAATATCGAAATATCTTCCTACGGGTATAATTTCAGTGCCGTCTACGTAATTTTCAAAAAACTTCGAGTGATCTTGTGATGTCGACTTATAAAGAGAACGGATCAAAGAGCTTTGGGAATATGGGCAGTGGCGAGAGTTTGACGCGTAAACCTCTCGCATAAGGTCTGTCAGGTTTTTCTTACCCTTTGAGTTCACCCTAATTTGATGATCCAAAACCATCCCTGTTACAAATCCACCATGATAAACTAGAAAGTAGTGCTGCCTCTTCAACTCGTCTGTACTTGCTGCCTCTCTAAGCGATATACTGCCAATACCTTTTGCGCTTAGATATGTGCTAATAGGTTTTGCAAAACTGCTAATGACTTCATCTTCAGGGATAATTCCAATCTTTGCGGCTAGACGAAAGGTCAAATATTCGGTTACACCTTCATTGAACCATTGTTCTTGATCATCAGTGTAACGGAAAGTCTCTGCATTCCAGAAATGAAGAACTTCGTGCAAAACCATCATCTCCCAATTATAAAACCCAAAGAGCTTTGCATCCGATAAACCTAATTCAATGGTTTCTGGATCAGCCTCACCGTAAAATCCATGGGAAATTTTGAGTTTTAAATGGGTATATGGCTTACCGTTTACCTTCAACGCAGGGCCGTTAAAAAGTTCAGTATACTCAACATAGGCCCTATCTATCAGAAACTTAAGGCGAGGCTCATATTTCCGAGGTTCTTCATCTTCATATTCGATGGAAATCAGTAATCCAGAAATTGGAAGCGTATCAGTAGTTTCGTCTTTGGCTAACGAAATGGACGGAAGAAAAACTAACAATGTGAGCAAGGCCGTAGCCAGTAATTTTGAGATCGGCATTAGCCCTGCCTCTCTATCAAAGACGCGGACACTTCAGCTATACGTGAGTAGGTTGTTCTGGTGATTTTCATTTTGGTACTCCTCCTAACTGTTCATCAGTTTTTAGAATGACGTCTCGTGCAATAGCTTGAACCAAATCCACAAGTTCACCAACTCCGTTCATCTGGCGGTTTACAGTAATGGCGATCGACATATCATGTTCGGGATACATAATCATAAAAGCAATACCTCCCATTGCAACGCCGCCATGATGAGAAATCATAATTTTGCGTTCTTCGCCAAAAGTCCCAGTCGATAAATGGCTGCGCCAGCCAAATGCATAATCCTGTTCATTCACCTCGCCGCTCGCTAGTTTTTGTGGTGTGAAAAATAAAGAGTCGCGGATCTCTGGTTTTACATAATCTTGCATTAAAATCGCCTGCGTCATCAACACTAAGTCCGTCGGTGTAGAAAGAAAACCGCCGCCAGCTGTTTTATTGGAACTGTCTACGGGATAAGCTTTTTTATATTGTCCATCTTTTATAGCATATGGCACTGCGAAGTCTCCGGCAGCTAAGCCTTCCCGCATTGTATTTTTCATGCCCAAAGGCGCTGTAAGCTTAGTTTCGATGAGGGTATCAAAGGATTGACCGCTCGCGCCCTCCATAGCGGCAGATGCCAAGGTGAAGCCATAAGAGCTATAAGAAAAATCTGTTCCAGGCTCGAATAGAAGGGGCGATTTTGAGAAACGTCCTATAGCGCTCTCGACGCTGTCATGATGTTTTTGATTGCTATACTCATCAAACGGGAAACATAGGCAGGGCCCGTAATGGCGAATACCAGCCGTATGAGTCATAAGTTGGCGAGTAGTTATGTCGAAGTCTTTTTGTGGGTAGTAGGGCACCAAATCTTTGATAGGTGCGTCTATATCCAATACGCCTTCATCAAAAAGCCTAGCGGCCGTGGTTGCGGTCACAGCCTTCGAAACACTACCAATCCTAAATTTAGTATCAAGTGTAGCTGGCACTTTATTATCTAAGTCACGAAACCCTGCCGCACGGGCCCAAATAAGCTTTCCACCTTTACCAAAAGCAATAGAAACTGCCGGAAAATTGTTCGCAGTGATGGCAGCATCCAGGTTTTTATTAGCCTCAAAAATGATATCGGCATAATCTGCCGGGATGGCCGTTTGCTCACCCATTGTTCGGTCTTGATTGGAAAAAGATTGCCAGCCGCTATTCCAAACAAATACCGGTTCAAATAATCTAAAAATTAAATAGCCTAGAAAGGCAAGTACAGATAAAATTACGGCGAAGCGCTTTAGACTTCGTCGACCTTGGGTTTTGTTTTTTGTCATAATTTTGATCCCTTAGAAAACTATTTGGTTTTCCCTTTTACGTTTAATGTCTCTTCATTTAACAATTCTAATTAATTCACCGTTTCCGCCTGAAAACAGATGTTCGCTATGTTGATCGTTGTATCCGTTCGGAATATCCAGAGCAGTGATTATGATTTTGAGGCTACGCCCAGATTAATTCTACCGCGTACAGTCCGGGAGCTATTAATTATACTCATGCTTAGTCTTTTGGAAGGTTTGATACAGCTCGGTAGCCCAGCAGCAATAATACCGTTAAAAAACCGATCACAATTGCCGCAATATTTATGTTTCCAATTGCCAGATCAGAACCGTCAGAAACCACTATGGTAGATCCACCATAAAGAGAGCCCATAATTAAAGCTCCTAGCAAGGATACATTTATCATGAGCGCGATACCCATCCCGACCCTTGGAGCGGCCCCTTTCCAGACGAGAAAAACCGCTAAAATAGATAGTAGGGCATTGGTTAAGAGCTGCCAAGCATTATGAAATCGTGCGTGTGCGATCCAATCAGGGCTTAATAAGTGCCTATCACTAATTTCTAATAAAGGCAAAAGCCCCACAAAAACGAGAGCGCTTAAGGTAATTGAGATGAGGGCTAATTTAGGCATACGCACTTCCTGTTGATACTATATTGACAGCGTCAATATAGCATCAACTAATAGACACAGTCAACACGTTATAGTCAAATTAAATGCTTTTCATCACGGAGATATTAAGCGCGAGCTTTATGATGTACCCGACTACGGGCGTGATGAAATATGGTCAGATTTATGTAATACAAAGCGGATTTAACAAATTTATGCATGCATTTGATCAAGAAAAACAAAACAGTTTCATACGGAAAACAACGATTTTTCAATTTTGCAAATAAGAGGCAAGATACAAATTGAAAAATTAACTGGCAGGTGATTCCGAATTACCATCGAGACCAGGCATGCCATTAACATTGCCCATCAAATCTAATTTGCCAATATTAACGCCGTTATGGCGTAAAATGCCATAGGCAGTGCTAACATGGAAAATGAGGTTAGGAATGACAAATCCGACGAGATAATCTTGTGCATTTGCGCTGAGCTGTAAATTCCCAATATCCATATTGATCTTGTGGTCTTCTTGCCCATTAATGTCTTCTATTTTGAATGTGTCTATTAAGGCCAGTGTTTTGGCGATCCGCGCGCGCAGTTCCTCAATGGTTTTTTCGTCATCAGGATACCCGGGTACATCTACGTCCGCTATGCGCGACATCGCGCCTTTAACAAAATCACAAGAATATTGCACTTGCGTTATAAAGGTATACATATCCGGATAGAGTCGCGCCGTTAGAAGGACATCTGCATCAATTCCTGTTTGCTTGATATGGGCTTCGGCTTTGTCCAATAGGCCTAATAACACGCCGAGCATTTGCTTGAACACGGGTACTGCGGCTCCGTAGAGCGTTATTTGATTCGTATTTGTCATGATTAATTTCCTTTTGGTGTTTCGATTAGTTCAATGTTGTAGCCATCCGGGTCTTTAAGAAATGCAATGGTTTCTTTGTGAGTTGTTTCATCAGGCGCGTTCATCATCGGCCCGGGGGCACGGGTTATTGTGACACCCATTTTTTTAAGATGCGCACACGTTGCGTAAATGTCCTCTACGCCCAATGCTATGTGCCCATAGCCTGTACCATGGGTATATTTATCATTATCCCAATTCCATGTTAGCTCTACTGTTGGCTGCAAACCTGCATCCCCATACCCCATAAACACAAGGGTAAAACGGGCATCAGTAAACGTTTCTCGACGCAGCTCACGCATGCCAAAAGCGTTTTTATAGAAACTGATAGACCTACCTAGATTACCCACACGTACCATCGTGTACAAGATACGGGTTGGGAAAACGGACGTTGCTTGAGTGTTCGTATTCGTCATAGCGTTTCTTTCGTATTTAAATTTAACGACAGGCCGCGTATAGGCAGCCCGTCTTTTTATCTGCACTTGAGGGCGTATTTACGGTGCTTTATGAAGTTTAAACGCAATCACTTTTGCTGGCTTTTCTGATGATGTGTTGACCAGTACAAGACCCGCATTTTGCTGATATCGATAGAAATTATCACCAGCTTTCAAGCGTTTACCCGCTTACCGTCGATACGTATCTCAACATTGCCTTGCGCTATATACCCTGACACGGGATTACTGATATCAATATACTGCTTAGCGTCGGGCTGAAGCGTATGGATGTATATTTTTGCGCCATCAATACGAATACCATCATAATTTTTCTCCGGCAACGTACGTCTATCTATGGCTTCTGTGGGTGGCTTTTCAAAGACGATAAACGGCTCGCCTTCTTGCTGTAAATTAATATCTATAAAAATGGCTTCCCCGATGGTTGAGGCATTATCAAACATCATTATGCGCGGGCCAACGGGTTCATAAAACACATCGCCTTCTTTTAGCAAGACAGGGGCGCGGCCTTCAACTTTATACAAGATCGTACCTTTGCTAACATACCCAAGCGCAGGCGCGTCATGGGTATGGATCGGGGCTCTTTGCCCAGGGATAAAGTGAAAGTCACCAGCTTGCACTTTAACAACAGTGCGCACTGGAAAACTAACAGAGAGCTGCAAGTCTTGTTCTTGAGCAAAACTGTCTTGGGCACCCAATGCCAAAAGCACAGTACCAAAAAAGAGTTTTTTAAACATTGCATTTCCTTTTTTGAAAGTCGTGTGCGCGCCGCGAAAAACCGGCGGCGCGCCGCAATAAATTTATAAAATGAGGCTATTTACAGATTTCACCGCTATAGCGCACAAGACCTTTAAGATCCTTCGTATCGCGAAGATCGACCAAACCGAAACTCTTGAAGCTACCTTTGTAACCCCTAAGTGTCCCGCGACCGAAACCTTCTTGAATATGATAAGATATCTCCATCATAAAGCGGCCTTCCTTACCGGGTACAGCCGTCAAAATGCCAAGGTCTTTGGTATAGATCGTGCCACCAGTATCGCTCGTGAAGTAATGCTCCATGTCCATTTCTAGACCCGTCTCCGTCTTCCTTTGGCCAGTAATTTTACCCGCAGCACTTTGCACGCTGCCCGTTAATACTGCCGCAATTACCATAGGCTTGCCCTCACCTTCATCGAAGAAATTCGCAATAGCAACACCGCCAATTGGCAAGCATTGCTGGCTTTTCGCGTAAGCATCTGTTGCATGTGTTGTTGATAGTGTGGCAGCAAGAGCTGCGCCAAGAATAAGTTTTTTAAACATTGTATTTCCTTTTGTATTTTGAGTTTTAAAATTATGCGACTTTGATGTTCATCGCCGCTTGGATGCCCGCGAGCGGGAATATTTGCCCAGAGCCAGACCAATTGCCGTCCTTAACTTCTCGCAGCAATGTCCATTGATTAAGGGCGCCTTCATAATGGCCGAGAATATCATCAACGATGACACCTATAGCGGCGACAAGACTAACTTCACGCTCGGTATTGAGGGCGCCTTCTGGCGTTGTAACTTCAATAAGCAGCGGGGGTTGGTCAATATTCTGACCGCCAATAAAGATTTCGTCTTTAGCGGCTTCGCGGTAATAAGCCCATGTTAGTGCACGTGCGCCGGCATAGTCTACGGGCGCACCTTCAGCTTCGAGAACAGCTTCGGAAATGCGGTTCATCAAATCGGCCACTTGTTTCTTCTGCAAAATTCCCTTAGGGGCCGTCACATTTATAAGAGGCATAGTTTTTCCTTTCCTTTGGCACTTGTTAATGTATATTGCTTTAATAACGATCGTTATCTGCGTATAGATAGCGAACGTTATATTGTCAACAACAAATATAACGACCGCTATACTTAAGGATGGACACATGCCAAAATCTGAAGAAACGAAGGCTTTAACCAAGGAAAACATACTGTACGCGGCGGGACGCGGGTTTCGCACGGGCGGATATGGCGGCATAGGCGTTGACGGGATTTCCAAAGCGGCGGGCGTCACATCAGGCGCTTTTTATGCTCATTTTGGCTCTAAAGCCAACGCGTTTGAAAAGGCACTTGTTTATGGTATGGGCTGTGTTCGCGAAAAAATAGAAGGCCTACAAGCACAATATGGCGCACAATGGACACCCCATTTTATTGATTATTATTTCACAGATCAGTTGAGTTCAAATTTATCAGAAGCCTGTGCCCTGCCAAGCCTAAGCGCAGATGTTGCACGTGCGAATGAGAAAACCCAAAAAGCCTATGAGGTCGAGCTATCAAAAATAGCTGGCGCTATGGCCAATGAATTGCCCGGCAAAGACGATAATGACAAGCTCGCCAAAGCCTGGGCCATCCTCTCCATACTAATCGGAGCAAGCTCTATGGTTAGAGCCGTGCAGCGCCAAGCCCTCGCGGATGAGATCATTAAGTCCGCACAGGCGCAAGCCCTGACAATTGTGAGCTAAAAATGTCATTACGCTCAAAGGTAAGAGCACCTACAAAATTTTTACGGCCTATAAGTAGACACCTACGAGCATAGTTAGCGGCGCTTTTAAATACCTCTCAAATATTGAGAGGAACGGAGTGAAAGACAATTTTGAATCTGGCTTGCGACTAGGGAA
>NVTV01000012.1 GCA_002401695.1 Alphaproteobacteria bacterium | reverse complement strand
GAATACTTCGTCTAGAAACCATTCTGTATGGGGTTGAGGCCTCCGTTTCTTGATGCGCCTGGCATATTCTTTTCCGAACTTATGAGCCCATCGACGAACCGTTTCACTACTTACATCAATTCCGCGCTCAGCCAGCAGTTCCTCTACATCCCGGTAGCTCATTGTAAATCGAAAATAAAGCCATATGGCCTGTTTGATGATGTCAGGATGGAAGCGATGACGGTGATAGGAGATTTTTTTCATGAAAATCACATAGCATAAATTTTGGAAAAAGTTAACGTGTCAAACCCGCGCCAAGCTATATTAATTTGATGACCAAGCCCCGGTCTATAGGTCTGGCAGCACGCGTCAGATTTTAATCAGAGATATTAACTTTGAAATAATGAAAGCCGCGCCATATATTTTGGGGCGGTTTTCTAAAAATGAATCTAGGGGTAATATAATTTCTGAGAATAAAGTAGTGCCAACGCTCACTGATATGGCAACATTTTTCCGGACAGTTTGTTAAGCGCAGCCAAGTTCGTTCATGGCAGCACGGTATGATCTTAATTTGTCTGTAACGATTGAGGTGAAGTGGTCCTGTTTGTTCGGACAGTTTGGCAGCGGAATTAAGCTGTATCCTGTTTCATGTTATGCTGCCAGTTTCGTCTTTGGTCGTGTTGTTGATGGGCTTGATATTCTAATGTTCTATTATAAGTATACATTAACAGCTTTAACATAAAACAAGAATTATAATTCTTATCCAATTTAAGATTTCTGGCTGACGTTAATATTTTTTATAGGAGACACTAAGTTTATGTTTAGTACCGTACAGAAACGTTTATTGGTTTTAGCTGTAGTGTTGTCCTCGCTTACACTCATCTTAGATTTATTGTTACCGCTTGGTGTCGCAGGTGGCATTCCATACGTTGCACTAGTCCTTCTTGGCATTTGGTTTTCCCATAAAAAACACGTATATGTACTGGCCATAGTTGGTTCAGCATTAACAGTGGTTGGTTATTTTTTATCTCCACCCGCCAGCGACCTGTGGATAGTTCTCACCAATCGCGCCCTCACATTAGTAATGCTGTGGGTCACAGCATTCATCGTCTGCCAAAGCAAGAATACGCAGAAGTTAGTGCGGGCTAGCCAAAAAAGGTTATCCCTGCAGCTTGAAAAATCGCCGCTAGCCGCTTTCATTTGGGACAAGAATTTAGAGTGTTTAGAGTGGAATGCTGCCGCAGAAAATATGTTCGGTTTTAGCAGGGATGAAGCCTTAGGCCAAAACGCCATAAGGCTTATCGTTCCCAAAATTGCACAAGATCAGTGTAATGAAATTTATACAAACCTTATTAACCAGACAGGTGGTGAATACAGTATAAATGAGAATGCAACCAAAGATGGCCGAACAATCGTCTGTGAATGGCACAATACAGTACTGGTAGGAGATGATGGGGCACCCCTAGGCATCGCTTCAACAGCGCAAGATATCACTGAGCGCAGGGGCATAGAAAAAGAGCTGGATTTTCAAAAACAGGCATTAGATGAGCATTGCATTGTTAGTATTGCAAATGTGCATGGTGACATAACATACGTTAACAACGAGTTTTGTGAGGTAAGTCAATATAGCCGAGATGAATTAATGGGACAGAACCACAGGTTACTGAAGTCGCAAGAACACGATAGTGGTTTCTACTCTGACTTATGGAACACCATCAGTAAGGGAGGCTTATGGAAAGGTGTTATTGGCAACAAAAGAAAAGATGGAAGTATTTATTGGGTGGGCTCAACAATTATTCCAGTCCTTGATGATAGCGGTAAACCACTTCAATATGTTTCAATTCGTACTGACATCACGGAACGTAAGAATGTGGAACAGAAATTAGTCTTAGCTAAAGAAGAAGCTGTCCACGCCTTGGAGGAGGCAAAACGTGCAGACTCAGCCAGTAAAGCAAAATCTGATTTTCTAGCTTCCATGAGCCATGAAATACGCACACCTTTAAATGCAATTATAGGGTTCGCTGAAGCTCTTGAAATGGGTATAGGGGCTGATGATAAGGAAGAAAGAAATGAACGGCTTAAAATTATTTCAGATTCTGGTAAACAATTAAATAATCTCATCTCAGATATTCTGGACTTTTCTAAAGTTGAGGCAGGAAAAATAGAGCTTAATATTAAACCCGTCCTTCCGTGTGACGTTTTCAAAAAATGTCTCCCTACTATTAAACAATTTACTGAAGACAAGTCTATTTCCTTTCAGAGCATTAAGGAATCCGATAACGAAATATTGGTTGATCCTGCACGATTAGAACAAATTATTATGAACTTTATTACTAATGCAGTAAAATACAATAAGCCAAATGGCACTGTAGAATTTGGCTGTTATGAACCGTCTGATAATCATGTTCGAGTATATGTTAAGGATACGGGCATTGGTATACCTAAAGAGTATGAAGACCTTATTTTTTCCCCTTTTGACAGAATTAGTCACAATAATATCGGTATTGAAGGAATTGGTCTTGGTCTGGCTATTTGCAAGAAATTAACCGAAGCAATGAATGGTATAATAGGTTATGAGACGACTTTGGGTAAAGGCTCAACATTTTGGATTGAATTTCCCATAGCAGACGTTCAAAACGCAGAATAGACATACTGTTAGTTCTGCCCTCTCGATTATATAAAGAATCCCAAATAAGTTTTAACTTCTAATTAGGGCTTTGACACATTAACTTTTTGAAGGCGTAAGGTGGTAATGCCCCCTCTAAATAAAGGTGATGGATTCAACCGGTCGCTGCAACAAGTTCCTTTGACAGAGCCGGATAATGTTTTCATCGGCATCATATATCAAAGAGTTTGGAGAAATGTAATGTATAAAGCCCCGGTTGTGAGCTCTGCCTCTTTGTAGTGGTAATTGAATTTGAACGGAATTTTATAAATCTATCTCGGTTTATTAGGTGTCGTTCAGGCTATTGTGCCAAATAAACTAGCAAAAGTTTCTTTTGACAATACCCATTT
Source organism: Alphaproteobacteria bacterium (assembly GCA_002401695.1). Classification (GTDB taxonomy): domain Bacteria; phylum Pseudomonadota; class Alphaproteobacteria; order Micavibrionales; family Micavibrionaceae; genus UBA1672. Next base: position 38,939 of record NVTV01000012.1, on the reverse strand, counting down.
TTCTTCTATCGTGCTGTAAACAAATAACACTAGAATGCAGATGCAATCAATAACAAAAAGCCCGCACATAGCTGACAATGGAAGTAAGCCTGTATATAAAGAGTCTCGTTATCCTATTTGGTGTGTCCACGGGGCTTACACTGTCACTGTTGCTATGGGTGGTAAGCTGGGGAAATCGGAGGGCTAATCAGTGTTTGAGCATTCTGTTGTTAATCTGTTCAGTTCTTGCGGTGATATTTGTTCTTTATATTGAAAGATTTACTAGAGATCCGCTACTATTTGTTTTCTCCTCCCTGCAGATGGCCGTCGGCCCGACTTTGTATTTTTACACACGGATATTGACCCACATTGAGTTTCGCTGGCGGTGGCAACACCTCTGGCATTTTCTGCCCACGCTGTGCTTGGGCTTGCTGTGGTATTCTCAACTCCCCTTATCCCCGTCTGGACTATTCACCGTTTCATGTGCAGAGGAGGCGAATTGTAGTCTTCTCTACCAAAGTCGTATTATCCACCGTATCGCTGCATGGATTTCTATTATTAGCTACTCAACCCTCAGCTTGAATCTTTTAAGGCCTCATTTGCAGCGGATGAAGGTCCATTATACGTCGATTGAAGAAGTCAGTCTCCGCTGGTTGAAAACATTGGTTTTCCTATTACTGCTATGTACCTTGCTGGCCATCATCGGGGATTTTAGGGGTTATATGTGGGGTTCCCATGAAATAACAGGTGGCATGGTTCTGGCACTGACACCCTTTTTTCTTTCTCTGTCGATGGGCTGGTTTGGTATTCAGCAGCGCAATATTCCCGAAGCCAGAACACCCCTGTCAGATGTTGGCATTGAACCATTGGCCGGAGCTGCGTCGCGGGCGAATAGCAGCGCCGATAAGCCGTCAACTGCAGGAAAAAAATATCAAACAAGCAGCCTCACCAAAGAAAACACCAAAGCAATATGGCAGCAGTTGCAACAATTGATGTCCAACGATGCGCCGTATTTGGTGCACGGCCTCAAAATATCCGACCTAGCTCAAAAAATGGGGGTCTCCGTCAACCACTTGTCGGAAACCATCAATGGTTATTCCAATCAATCTTTTTATGACTTTGTAAACAAGTACCGGGTTGAAGAGGCAATAGTGCTATTGTCTGACTCTTCTCAGCAACATCTGTCGGTCACCGATATCGGCTATCAGGTGGGTTTTAACTCCAGCTCAGCATTCTATACCCACTTCAAGACCTACCAGAATATGGCTCCCAAGCAGTATCGCAACCAGCTCTTGAGAAAGAACTAGCTGCATACTACCAGCAGGGGCACAATATATTTTCGGCTGCGTAAAAACACATAACCACCTGTTAGGTAAAAGTAAATAACTCCTGCTTTGCAAACTCAAGGCAATGGGGATGATTTATTATTGCAGATTTGCAAACTGAGAAGCCAAGGTGTTTGGCTTAAGGTATAACTGCTCTCGTTTTAAATAGCTGCCGCTTCACGCAAAATTCAGCTCAGAGGCTGATAAGAAGAGATCTTAATCGATCTATATATGGGTGGAAATCTAGCAGCTATTAGAAACTAAGATAATCTCATAGTGGAGGAAAAAAATGAGTAGCAGAATTTTGAATAAAGAAAAGTTTGGAACAGCTTTGATGTCAGCTGTAGTCGCGATGGCCTTGACAAGTGGCGCAACAGCACAAGAGAGCGCGAAAGCCAAGGTGAAAGGTGCCTTTAACCTTGAAGAAATTGTGGTAACGGCGACCAAACGAGAAGAGAATATGCAGCAAGTCCCTGTCGCGATGTCTGTTATGGGGGAAAGTGAACTTGATCGGCAAGGGCTGCAGACTTTGCAGGATTTGCAGTATGAAATCCCGAACATGACCATGTATGTCGTTTCCGCGTTCGCTTCCTGGATTAACATGCGTGGTGTTCCTTCTAACCCAAATGGCGTTTTTAATTCAGGCACAAGCCCAGGGCTTGGTGTTTATGTTGATGGAGTCGTATTCGCCAGACAAACAGGTTTTAATCAGGAACTTTCCAATATTGAACGTGTTGAAGTGTTGCGTGGCCCACAAGGCACCTTGTTCGGGCAGAATACTAATCTTGGCGTAATCAGCTACACAACAAAAAAGCCCGGTGATGAAGTTGAGGGAAAAATAAAACTTGAGTATGGCAGTTTTAAATCAAGAAAAGTGAATGCTTATGTTTCAGGCCCTTTAATCGAAGGGAAATTAGCTGTTGGCGCTTCTGCTTTTCTGGTAAAAGGCAACGGGGCTGAAGTGAGCAGCTATGATGGGGAGTCGGCATTTGAAGAGGACCGTAAAGGCGGGCGCTTTCAGGTTCGGGCGACCCCCACAGATCAAACGACAATTGACCTCAGTGCAAATATTATGAGGGGTCGGGGAAGTGGTATTACACGGGGCGATGTTGTTGAAATCATGCCCGGGGGCTTAACCTCCAACCTCCTGTTCTTCTCAACTAATCCATTTGGAACGGGACCTGCTGGCTTAGAGCCTTTTGCAGCAGATATGGTGATTTATGAAGGACCAAGAACGGTGTCGGTCAGAACAGATGGCAATAATGCCATTCGTGATGAATATGGCTTGGACGGCACGATATCCCATGAACTGGAAAATGGAATCACCCTAAAATCCATTACAGCGTATAAAAATTATGATTCACGCCTCGAATATGAGTTTTCGGCGACGGCGATGGAAGCGCTTCAAACTTATCAGTCTGAAGCGAATTCACAATTTACCCAGGAATTTCAGCTGCTGTCTTCCACCGATGAGAAATTAGAATATGTCGCCGGACTTTTCTATCTTAACAATAAAGCGGTAAATAATCAGGGTATGGTATCAGGTAAACACCTTTATTTTGTTCGGCCTGTAGGCAGTGAAACTATTGTTGATGCGACCGTGGACACCAAAAGTGCCGCAGCATTTGGTAATATTACCTATAACTTCACAGAATCAACCAGTGTCTTTGCAGGGTTAAGATATTCAGATGTTTCAAAAGATGTTGTATTTGAACAGGACGATAACCTGCTTATTTTCGGCTTCGCGGATGTCCCGCGGACCGAACGAACCCAGAAAGACAGTTTCCTGTCCTGGACCGGGGGCGTAAACCACCATATTGAGACAGACACATCAGATATGAATGTGTTTGCCAAGATCTCTCGTGGCTATAAAGAGGGTGGCTTTACCATTCGCGCCCTGTCCAGATCTGAAATTGGCGACCCGAATAATCCGACGTTCAGTTTTGACCGCGAGGAAGTAACGAACTATGAAATTGGCCTGAAGGGTACCTTCTTCGACAATAGGTTGCGTTTGAACCTGGCGGCTTTTTATCTGGATTATATTGATATACAAACCAACGCAATTGATGAAAACGATATTCAGCGCATTACCAATGGTCCTTCAGCGGTTAGTAAAGGCTTCGAGGTTGACGCTGTTTTCATTGCCTCTGATTATGTTCGACTGACAGCATCGGTTGGTATGGCAGATGCCCGATTTGGTGAGTTCTCGAATTGTTCGCCGACAACAGACTGTACAGGAAATCGTCTTCCATTTAATAGTAAATGGACGGTAAGTACAGGGCTGGATTATGATTTTCCAGTTACTGATAATTGGAGTGTCTTTGGTGGAGTTGATGTAAATTATCGCAGTGCGCGTTTCTCAACACCTGATAATCTATTTCCGCCCAAAGCACATACAATTGTAAACAGCCAAATTGGTTTCCGCCCGGAGGACAGTGGATTGCAGATAATGCTATTGGTTAAAAATGTATTAGATAATGATAACATCATTAACCAAACTACAAGTAATACTTTTAACTATCGCACTATTCGCTACTCACCACCAAGGTCTTGGACTTTGCAAGCAACCTATGAATTCTAAACTCAGGTCATAGTAGACCATATATGACCAGGGATTTTTTATCCTTGGGCATTAACATCTTGAGACCAGAAATTCAGATATTACTCCGCGAAGAATTAAAATCTATAAAGGGAAATAACCATGGTAAGCGCGCCACTTCATAAAAAAACAAACTTTCGGAAAGCTGCTACGGCAGCGAGCCTGCTGTTACTGTCAGCTTGCGGCCCAGCGTCGACTGTAAATGATAACAGTAAAAATGCAGAAGCCTTATCCACGCCGCTGCTCGCGATAGATCAAGTTGTGGCCCCTTCTCAGCAAGTCGCCTATGCAGATGGCGGCATGATATCCAGTGCCCATCCGCTTGCCACAATGGCGGGTAAACTCATGCTCGAACAGGGTGGGACAGCGGCTGATGCCGCAGTGGCTGTTGGCTTTGCCTTATCTGTCGTTGAACCAAGCATGAGCGGAATCGGCGGCCGCATACAAATATTAGTTCGAGATAATGCCGGTAACTATCAGGGCTACGATGCGATGACTGAACTGGGCGAAAATTATGTTCAGCCTAAATCCATGGTTATGTCCGGGTATTCCATTGTCGGTGTCCCCGGTGTGCCGGCAGGACTTTTAAAATTACATGCCGAATACGGAAAATTGCCGTTAGCGACTGTAATGGAGCCGGCTATTCGCTATGCTGAGGATGGACATGCCCTTATGGCGGGAGAAGTTTCCCGACGGGCACGCGCTGAAAAAGCGATTAAAAAAGATCTTGTTTTGGCGGCTGCGTTTTTGGATGAAAATGGTGCTTTGTATGATGAAGCGGATTTTTTCAAACAAACAGATCAAGCCGCAACGCTGAAAAAAATCAGAGATGGCGGTCATGATGCTTTTTATAAAGGTGAAATTGCCCGTGCAATTGTAGCTGACATGGCTGCAAACGGTGGCAGTGTCACCTATAACTCGCTCACCAATTATAAAGTGGTGAGTTCTCGTCTGCCGCATACGACATATCGAGGCTATGAGGTTTGGGGGGTCGATGCGCCCGGCAATGGGACTTCGATTGTCGAAAGTTTGAATATTATGAAGAATTTCGACGTGCCGAATATGGATGATACAAGTTGGGCTATATTGACCAGTCAGGCAACAGGTATCAGTATATGGGATACAATGCTCGACATGAAGGGGAAGCTTCTGGAGCGAAATACCAGTACAGAATGGGCAAAAAAACGGGCCTCAGAAATCAAACTACCAACGCTTTCGAAGGTAAGTCAGCTAAATAGTGATGGTCATAAATTTTCCACTCAATATGCCATGCTCAACCCCGATCAAGTCGATTGGGCCGGTGAGGAAAACGGTAAGTTTAGCCACCATACAACGCATCACGTGTCAGCCGATGGTGGTGGGTTGGTTGTGAGTGTAACGCAGACGCTTGGTCCCAACATGGGGGCAAAAGTGATGACCAAAGGACTGGGTTTTCTCTATGCACAAACGGGGGGGATGCCGGCCATTTTAGGCAAGCAAGCGCCCGGCGATAGACCACGAACAAATATTGCTCCAACGATTATTACCAAGGATGGTAAATTTGTTATGGCCTTGGGAGCCGCAGGCGGAACGCGAATTCCAACGGCCATTGTGCAAGTGATTTCCCGCGTAATTGATCAGGGTATGAGCCTTGAAGATGCGATTGCTGCGCCTCGAGCCGCGCCCAAATTTCAGTTGAGGCCAAAGCCCGGTTTCGCACCGGGGGCCATACAACTAGAGACTACCGCTGTAAATGGGTGGTCTCAGGATGTGATCGATGCAATCAAGGCTGCTGGTTTTAAAGTAGATACTATTAATAAATATAGTGTTTTTGGCCGTGTAAATGCTCTTGCTTGGGATGCTGACAGGAAAACTTTTGTTGGGGTTGCGGATTTAGACTGGGAAGGCGTATCCGCCGGACCTAACGCTAACAAGCAAGTGGTAAGTGGGCATGAGGGCAAGACACCTCCGGCCAATTAATGGAAAGAAGTAACATGAAACGACTATCACTCGCATTAACCACGGCACTCTTATTAACCCAGCCTGCTCTGGCGAACGAAAATACCTGGCAGGAAAAGGTCATGTCATTTGTTGATCAGAAAGCATCTGTTTATGATATAATCGCCCTTGATATTGGTCGTTTGGCAGAGATCGGTTATTTAGAAATACAAAGCTCAAAACGCTTAAGTGATCATTTAAAGGCGGAAGGTTTCAAAGTCGAAAATGGTGTCGCCAACATGCCAACSGGCACTGTCAAAGTAAACTGAAACTAGTCAAAGAAGTATCGAATTACACATACTTATGCCACGAAWGTACGCCATTCAGTCATAGATTMTGAACGAAATTTCTTAAATGTCTGTCTGTTTACGAGGTGCCGTTCTCCGTTAAAATGGTTGTATATTTGMGCRTGWGTTGAGGTGAATTTTTGAAGGGTTTCTTCTTTTCKAAAGCCCTGCWTGGCATATTCCCGTCGYCGGAAAGGCAGGTGACTATTCTCAGCCCGATTGTTTAATCGACCYCCRGCTTCTTGCTTGTTTTGGCAACCCARTTCTTTCATGGCAGCTCGGTAAGACCTGAGTTTATCWGTGACGATRGCSGTTGGCCGTCYATAGCGCTTWATGAGGGCTTTCAATACTTTCAGCGCGGCTTTMTTGTCGCGYCGTTTCGTTACAACAGCGTCAAGGACTTCACCTTCATGATCGACKGCGCGCCAAAGATAGTGGGTTTTACCTCCGATTTTGACGAAGACTTCATCAATGTGCCACCGCCAATTTGAATGTTGCTTAGGRTAAGMTGTGCGCTTCTTTCTGATCTTTGYTGCAATCGCGGGGCCAAAGCGGTTCCACCATAATCTGATGGATTYATGACTTATATCTACGCCTCTTTCATAGAGCATATCTTCACCCTGCTGAAGCGATAATGGATATCTGATATAAAGAAGCAAAGCCAACTGGATGATTGCAGGATTATGTTTGTAATATTTAAATGAAATGTTCATTGAAGCAAAATAACTCATTAGAAACTCGGTGCAACAAGTTCCTTTGACAGACCCGAGCGGAGAGTTCTCACGTTCCCATCCGACGGAGAGAGCGAAAAATGCAACGATTTAAGTCCCATAAATCAGCGCCAATATTTCTCTCAATTTACGGTTCTATCTATAATCTCTTCAACACTCAAAGACAGTTAACTTCAAGGCAAACATTACGGACATTGTGGGCAATCTCAATAACGGAATGGAATCTGGTAACTAATGCCGCTTAATTCCACCTCTAATGTGAATATTGCGGCTGTAGAAAGTTAACGTGTCAAAGCCTATATGAGAATTTTGCAACCCAAATGGTCCAGTTTACGGGTAGCAGGTCATGCCTATGATGCGGGTTTTTCTGGCGATTTTTCCATAAGACAGAAGATTACAATTGACATTTTCTAATATTCACATAAAATGTAGCAAATATAAAACATTGTTTTACAATAAAAACAATTTTATGATGGAATTGAATATTTCATTATTTCGAAAGGGCGGGCGTTGACAGGCAAAATACAAAGTAAAATTCAGGGAACAGTGGGCGAGTTGATTGGGCGATTCCTGGAGGCCTGTGACGTCCAATCGACATTTGGCGTGATCTCCATTCATAATATGCCTATCCTGGATGCTATTGGTGAACGGGGTAAAATTCGATTCATTCCCAGTCGCGGCGAAGCCGGTGCAGCAAATATGGCTGATGCTTACGCCCGGGTGACGGGGAATCTTGGCGTTGTTTTTACCAGCACCGGAACAGCGGCGGGAAATGCCGCCGGGGCCATGGTTGAGGCTTTAACTGCCGGATCACCGTTGTTGCATATTACCGGTCAGATTGAAGTAGAGCATTTGGATAAAAATCGCGGCTATATTCATGAAGCCCCGGCACAGCTTGATATGTTGAAATCTGTATCAAAGGCCGCCTTTCGGATCGGGCGCCCTGAAGAGGCATTTGCTATTATGCGAGAAGCCGTGCGCGTGGCGCAGTCGGCGCCCACCGGTCCGGTTAGTATCGAAATTCCCATTGATGTCCAGCAAGCCCTGGTCGATATCCCCCAAGACCTGTCGCCAGTGGCGGTGACTGCACACCCCATTTCCCCAGAAGATGTGAAACGGGTCGCTCAAAATGTGATAGCGTCAAAACGCCCCATGATCTGGCTGGGCGGCGGTACTCGTCATGCTTCGGTTGCAGCGACACGCCTGGCCGATATGGGGATTGCTATTGTCAGCAGCACCAATGGACGGGCGGTTGTTGCCGAAGATCATCCCATGACTTTAGGGGCGTTTAATGCCTCTGCGTTTGCGGAGACTTTATATAACAGTCTGGATATGATGATTGTTGTGGGATCGCGCCTGCGGAGTAATGAGACCTGGACCTATAAAATAACCCTTCCGGAGAATATGACCGTTGTCGATTGTGACCCGACAGCGGATAAGCGCTGTTATCCAAATAAAGATTTTGTCTGTGGCGATGCCGGTCTGTTCCTGGAGGCCCTGGCTGATGAGGTGGAGGGAAAATTGGCGATTGACCCGACCTTGGCAGTGGATATTCAGGCAACGAAAGAAAAATCTGTTGCGGCCCTGAAAGACGCTCTGGGGCCTTATGGGGATATGGTTGACCGCCTGCAGGACGTGATGCCTGAGAATACGGTTTGGGTGCGCGATGTTACCATATCCAATAGTATGTGGGGCAACCGTATGTTGCGCATATCCGGCCCGCGTGATGGTGTTCATGCGCTCGGCGGCGGGATTGGCCAAGGCCTTCCTATGGGGGTTGGCGCGGCCGTAGCCGCCACAGAGCGGGGCGATAAAACCATTGCCCTGACCGGCGATGGCGGCTTGTGTCTTTGCATGGGTGAATTTGCCTGTGCCGCAGAAGAGAATGTGGACATGACCCTGTTGATAATGAATGATAATGGCTATGGAGTCATCCGCAATATTCAGGATGTCCAATACGGCAGCCGCAAACATTATTCTAATATCAAGATTCCCGATTATGGAGATGTGGCAAAATCTCTCGGTATTTCTTATGTTAAAATACGTAAAATGACTGACTTCGGTGCGGCGATGGCAGGCGCGATTGATCATAAGGGCTTCTCCATAGTCGAAGTGGATATGGTCGCGATTGGCCCTTTCAAGAAGGCCTTTGCCGGGCCTCCGGTACGGACATAGGAGACGGATATGCTAAAGGTAGGGTTGATCGGCATTGGAGCTATTAGTCAGTGTGTTATTGATACGCTGCCCAAGGTCAGTGGTAAAGAGATTGAAATTGTCGGCGTACTGGTACGACCTGAGACTTATGCGGATATTGTCGCGAAAGTCGATGGTCGACTGCCGATTTATCAAGACCTTAAAGCCTTTCTGGCCGCTGGGCCCGACATTGTTGCGGAATGCGCCGGTCACGGTGCTGTCCAGGCCTATGGTGAAGAAATATTACTGTCCGGCACCTCGCTGTTGATCATTTCAGTGGGCGCGTTGGCGAATGAAGAGCTGGCCCAGCGCCTCAAGGCTGCGGCAAAATTCGGGGGCTGTAAAATTCATCTCCCCTCGGGGGCTATCGGGGGCATTGATGCCTTGGCCTCGGCTAAACTGGGTGGCTTGAACAGAGTGTGTTATCGAGCGCGCAAGCCAGCAAAGGCATGGATTGGTTCTGAGGCAGACAAGGAATTCGACCTCCTGTCCCTGACCAAGCCAACGGTAATTTTCACGGGCAATGCCCGGCAGGCAGCTTTGTTATATCCTAAAAATTCTAATGTTGCCGCCACTGTAGCACTGGCGGGTTTGGGGTTTGAGGCGACGGATGTCGAGCTGGTTGCCGACCCGAATATTACGGAAAATATCCATGAAATTGAAGTTGACGGTGCTTCTGGCAGGTTTAACATTTCGCTTGTGGGAAATCCGTCAACCTATAATCCAAAGACATCGGCCCTGACAGCGTTTAGTGTGGCCAGAACCCTGGCTGCCCTTGACGCATCCATCGTGATATAAAGGCGGGAGCTTGATAATGACTGAACATAAATTACTGGTAGGGGGAAAATGGCAGCAAGGAACTGGCCCCCTCATCACCTCCAGCAATCCTGCCACAGGGAACATCGTCGCCGAATTTAACGGTGCCTCAGTGGCCGATGTCAATCAGGCCGTTGCCCGCGGAAAGCTGGCGATGAATGATCCTGCCTGGCGGGATTTGAAGCCCCATCAGCGGGCTGATTATTTACACCGGATCGCTAATGGTCTATCGGAAAATATAGAAAAAATTGCCACAATCCAAACCATGGATACCGGGAAATGTCTCAGTGAAACACGGGCCCTGGCCCAAAGTGCTGCGGGAACTTTTCGCTATATGGCGGCCGCTCTGGAGACATTGGAGGATGCTGTGACCCCTTCACGGGGTGACTTTCTGACCATGAGTGTCTATGAGCCCATGGGGGTGATCGGCGCAATTACACCGTGGAACTCCCCCATCGCGAGCGATGCGCAGAAGGTGGCCCCCGCGTTGGCTGCCGGAAATGCGGTCGTGGTAAAGTCAGCGGAGTGGACGCCACTGGTATCTTTGGAATTTGGCCGTATCTGCATGGAGGCAGGCCTGCCAGAAGGATTGCTTTCAATCCTGCCCGGTAAAGGCTCTGTCGTGGGTGACGCTTTGGTCCGCCATCCGGACATCAAGAAAATATCTTTTACCGGCGGCACATCAACTGGCCGTGGCATTGCTCGCATCGCCGCAGACAAGCTGATGCCTGTCTCGCTGGAACTGGGCGGAAAATCCCCGACTATTGTCTTTGAAGATGCCGATATTGATCATGCCATTAATGGCATTATGTATGGGGTCTTCAGTTCGACCGGCCAATCCTGTATCGCGGGGTCACGTTTGTTTGTCGCCGAAAAAATTTACCAGGAATTTGTTGATGAACTGGTGGCGCGGACAAAAACTTTAAATGTTGGGTTGCCGGATGATGCAAAAACCCAGGTAGCCCCCATGGTGACAATGGCCCACCGGAACAGCGTGGCGGATTATGTTGATGTTGCCCGGGCAGAAGGCGCGACGGTCTTGTGTGGGGGGAAAAGCCCTGAGGGCGGGATTTATGAAACCGGGGCATTCTATATGCCGACGATCCTGTCGGGTCTGGATAATAAAGCCCGGACATGTCAGGAAGAAATCTTTGGTCCGGTCCTGGTTGTCATGCCCTTTGAGGATGAAGGTGACTTGATTGAGCAGGCAAATGATAGCATTTACGGCTTAGCTTGCGGCTTATGGACACGGGATTATAAAAAAGCGCATGCCTTCTCCCGCAAAATCAACACCGGTACGGTTTGGATCAATACCTATAAACAGTTTAGTATTTCCACACCCTTTGGGGGGACCAAGGACAGTGGCCTTGGCAGGGAAAAGGGCAAAGACGGCATCCGGGCCTATATGAACCAAAAAAGTATTTACTGGGGCCTGAATGAAGCCCCCCTTCCATGGTCAAATGTCAAGGACTGACGAACAAAGAGGGCTGGCTCTCGTTTTTAGCTTGATTGCAGTCAGGTTTAACTTATGTTTGATTTTGAAATTATTTTATAAAAAATTGGACGATGTGCATGACGACGACCGAAGGTGATAAAGACCGGTATATCGTACCGGGACTGGAGCGGGGCCTGAAAATACTACAGGTGTTTTCTCAGGACAAAAGCGAACTTGGTATTGCTGAATTGGCCCGGGCCATTGGTATTTCCCGATCAACTGCTTTCCGACTGGTCCATACCCTGGAGATAATGGGCTTTCTGAAGAAAGTTGATAATTCTAAAAAATATCAATTGGGATCGCGGATTCTTGATCTGGGGTTCAGCTATTTATCCGGTGTTGATATCGTGGATATTGCCCGGCCATTTCTGCAAATACTCCGTGATCAGATTGATGCCTCCGTTCATCTGGTGGTGCGGGATGCCCGTGAAGTCATTTACGTGGCCCGCTTTGCCGCCAAAAAGCATTTCACCAGTAATGTCGGCGTGGGCACGCGGTTTCCTGCCCATGCGACGACAAGTGGCCGGGTTATCCTGTCTGATTTGACCATGACCGAGATCGTGGGACTTTTTGAGGGAGTTGAATTTAAAGTATTTACCGAATATACGCCGTCGTCACTTGGCGACCTGATAAATATGTTAGAGACCGGCCGCGAGAAGGGTTATGAGTTAAGTTGGGGTTATTTCGAGCCTGGCGTCGCCAGTCTTGCCGTGCCGATTTATAATAATGCAGGCAGAGTGTCAGCAGCTATCGGAGTCAGCTGCCCGGTTTCCGCCGTCAGCCAGCAAGATCTGGAAGGGCGCATTCTTGAGGCGACATTAAAGCAGGCCAGGGCGATCTCGGAAAGTATGGGCTATAAAGGCTGACGAGGCTGAGGTACTTAGTTCTAAGATACAAATATCTTCAGGAGGGGAAATCCCAAAATGGGCGGCTCGGAAGGGCGGCCTTTTTTTATGCCTTGTCGGCAAGGCCTGGGTACAATAAGGGATTGTGCTGGGTAAGGAAATGATATATAGTGCGTCTATAAAACAATGTTTTAAATGGGAAACAAATTACAATAATAAATAGGGTAGGGAATTATGGTCGAACTTGACTCTGAGAGTATTGGTGTACGGACATTACGGGGCGAGGCATCGCCCGGCTATTATGGCTGGAAGGTCCTGCTGGCTTCAGTCGTCGGCATGATGTTCAGCCCGGGCCCTCTGGTTTTCGGGTCTATGGGCGTTTTAGCGGCTTCCCTGCAAACCGATTTCGGGTGGGGAATTTCCGAGATCATGTTGGCCTTGACCATACAAACCTTTGCCGCAGTTCTCGCCGCTCCCTTTACGGGGCGTCTGATTGACCGCAAGGGCGTGAAGATTGTTTTGCTTGCCTCTGTCGTTATTCATGCCGCGCTTTGGATGTTAATTCCTTTGTTCATGACTGACATATGGCAGTTTTATGGCCTGATTTTCCTGGCCGGGTTATTGACCGTGGGGATGCAGAGTATCGCTTATGTCCGGACTTTGTCGGCTTGGTTTGATACACATCGTGGCTTGTCTATAGGTATCGCGGCGTCGGGCATGGGGCTGGGTTATATGGTGATGCCCGTGATCACCCATTTTGCCGTTACTTATGGAGGGTGGCAGGCAGGCTTCTATTGTCTGGGGGCGATTCTAATGGTGGTTTCCCTGCCTATTCTTATTCTTGTCATGAGGAATGAACCGGGTGACCAGGATATTGAAGACACGTCTGGCACCGAATCTAACGCGTCTGGGCGGGCTATCGGCCTCACCACAAAACAAGCGGTAAGGTCAGGTGTGTTTTGGCTGATTGCCGGGGCGATCATGGTGTTTTCTTTTATATTGACCGGATTGCTGCCCAATATTGTCCCCATATTAACCTCCAGAGGCATCACTTCTGGGGAAGCGGTGATGGCCGCCTCTGTTATGGGGCTGGCGACATTTGTCGGGCGGATTACAGTTGGCTACCTCATTGACCGGTATTTTGCTCCGAGAATAGCGATATTTTTCTTTGGCATTTCAACCCTCGGGCTATTCATTTTGATTACGGCAGACAATGGGGCGGTGGTGTTACTTGCCATGTCGATGTTGGGGCTAGGGTTTGGGGCTGAAAGCGACCTGGTCGGTTATCTGGTGTCACGCTATTTTGGATTGAAATCCTTTGGTGAAATTTATGGCTATATATTGGCCGCTTTTCTGGTGGGTGCGGGGGCAGGCCCTTATCTTATCGGCGCGAGTTATGACTTATGGGGTAGTTTTCAGCCGGCGCTGATGTCGTTGAGTGTCTTGAGTATCTTTGGATGCTTTCTGTTTGCCTTCATGAAGCCATATCCCAATTTCGACAACCAGGATTAGTCGTTATCATCGCCGCGAATGGTGCGGTTCGGACGCTCGGATATGGGCGGTATAGAAGGTAATTCAGGGGGGCTTTAGAAGTCATAAAAAATATTGACAAAATTACAAAATCGCTTTATTGTTTTCTATATTAATCTACGTTTAATATACGCAACAAATTTAGAGTTGGAGAAGTGAATGTCCACAGTATGGCATAAGGCGGCATTGGTCAGTGATTTAGCAGAAGATGAGCCGTTAACATTGAAGCTTGCAGGCAAAGAAGTCGGTTTGTTTCAGCTTGACGAGGAGTATTACGCGATTGAGGATGTCTGCCCCCATGCCTATGCCCTTCTGTCACAGGGGTTTGCAGATGGTGAAGAGATTGAATGCCCGCTGCATAATGCTGTTTTCCATATTAAGACCGGTAAATGCATTAAGGAGCCTGGCCGGGATCTGATCACCTTTGATGTCAAAGTGGACGGTGAGCAGATAAGTGTAAAGTTATAGCTAGTTAAAGGGAGATACCAATGAAATATAATCCAGAATTAAAGAGTTGGCGCCAGCCTATTCCCAGTGGAAAAGCAGGGAAGGGTTTCATCGAAAAGCCAGGCGACATGAAATATAATTTTGCCTATCAGAACCGTGAGGGAGAGCTGACAGAGTATGAGATCAATTTGACCTCCGCCCTGGAAAGGGTTTTTCTGGCCGGGGCGCAAAAGCTCAATGAAATTGTCTCAGGATTGAATGATCAGGGTGTCTTATTGCCTGGGGGGCAGCAGTGGACTGAGGAAACTTTTGTTCATGAAATTAAGCGGTTGGTGCGCTAGGGTATTTGAAAGGAATAAGTGATGGGTGAAGAATTAGTAACGGCAGATCAGCTGGAAGAGCGTATGGATCTGGGTCTTCTGAATTATTGGTATCCGGTTCTGCCGAGTTGGTCGGTGAGTGAGACGCCGATCGGGATTACCCGGTTGGGTCAGAAAATAGCTCTGTGGCGAGATAAGGATGGTGTTATTCATGCCATTGAGGATCGCTGTCCGCACCGCGGTGCCCGTCTTTCATTGGGGTGGAACGTAGGCGACCGTCTGGCCTGCTGGTATCACGGCGTTCAGGTGGATGGAAAAGGCAATGTGGTTGAAGTCCCGGCCGAAAAGAACTGTCCTATGGTTGGGGAAGCTTGCGTCACAGGATATTCTGTCAAAGAAGTCCGCGGGGCAGTTTTCCTGTATTTTGGTGATGAGCTGAATCAAGAACCTGTTGATATTGGTCTGCCCGAAGAATTGACCGATGATGAAGAATATGGCTCTTTCCTCTGCATGGCCAAGTGGAAGGTAAATCATCGATATGCGGTGGAAAATGTTATGGACCCGATGCATGGGGCCTATTTACATGGTGAATCCCATTCCATGGCGGCGGGCGACAAATCGGCTGAAATGCATATTACCAAAACGGAACTGGGGCTGATTTTTGAGAAGGTCGGTCAGAAGGGGGTCAATTTTGACTGGACCGAATTGCGGGAGACCGGTGTTCAAGCCCTACGGCTGGCCATCCCCTATGGCCCTGAAGCTGGCCCTGGTGGTGCCTTCACAATTGTTGGTATGTGTACGCCAGTTGACCGGGAGCATTGTCTGGTCTTTTTCTGGCGTGTGCGTCAGATCAGTGGCTGGAAACGGGACTTATGGCGTTTTATGTATCGCAATAGCCTGGAGAAAAAGCACTGGGATGTTTTGGAGCAGGACCGGTTGCTTTTGGAAAACCTGGTGGAAGATGCCCGGGACCAGGAATTCCTTTATACCCATGATATGGGCCTGGTGCGCTGGCGGCGTCTCCTGCAGAAAAAGGCCAAGGCTCAGTTGCAGGCAGTTGCCGAAGCGAAGGCATAATTCCGTCAGAATAATAACAGTTAGTGAGACCATTTATGCTTTCAGGTAAGCGCATCATTGTAACAGGAGGAGCCCGGGGACTGGGCCGATCTTTCGCCGAAGGAATTGCCCGTCAGGGGGCCCACGTTGTAATCGCGGATATCCTGGAAGAGCAAGGTCATGCGGTGGCGGTGGACTTGAGGGCGGATGGCCTCAATGTTGAATTTTATCCTTTGGATCTGGCCGCGCCCGATTCTGTGGAAAACTGTGTTGAGCAGGCCGTTAAATCCCTTGGGGGATTAGATGGTCTGATTAATAACGGGGCGATCGCCACCGGTATAGGCGGCAAGTCCATGGAAGAAATCGACGTGGAAACCTGGGACCGGGTGATGACGGTAAATGTTCGTGGCACATGGTTGATGACCCGGTCTTCTAGTCCTCATCTCCGGGCCTCGAAGGCCGGTCGTGTGGTCAATGTGGCTTCCGACACGGCTCTTTGGGGCGCGCCTATGCTGATGCATTATGTGTCCAGCAAGGGGGCGGTTATTTCCATGTCCCGGGCGATGGCGCGGGAAATGGGAACCGATAATGTGACGGTGAATGTCATTGCCCCCGGTCTGACCCTCTGTGAAGCCACTGAATATGTCCCGGAGGAAAGGCACCGTTTGTATATGGAGGGACGGGCCATAAACCGGGAGCAATATCCTGAAGATATTGTCGGGGCAGTCAGCTTTTTACTGTCAGATTCCGCCGGTTTCCTCACGGGTCAGGTCCTGCCTGTCAACGGCGGTTTTGTAATGAATTAGGGTCCTGTGGGACAACTTAAAATTGGAGAAGAAAAATGACACAAGAGCTTCCTAAAATATCAAGTGACAAAGAACTCGGCGACTTGGTCGAGGGTCAGATTGCCCGTTTCAAGACTCGGCGGTATGATTTTGATGCGTTGAAATTTCAAGCCGATCACGACCCAGTTTACCGCCGGGCTCAGGTCAGGTATCTGGGAACGGGTGCCGCCGGGGTGTCTTCCGATATGAATGTAGTGCCGTCAAATAACTTTACCTTCTCCACCATGCTTTTACCGGGCGGTTGTGAGGGGCCGTCGCATGTTCATGATGATGTGGAAGAGGTGTTTTTCATGCTCCGAGGGCAGGTAACGCTGTTTGTCGAACATGAAGGCTATAAATGTGAAACAGTTCTGAATGAACGTGATTTGATCTCTGTACCTCCGGGGATATACCGTGGCCTGAAAAATAATGGTCAGGAAGAGGCGCTGATGTGTGTCATGCTCGGAGCTGGCAAGCCGCAAATTCCAACCTACCCGGATGATCACCCGCTGGCCAAATTAAAAAGATATTGAGTTAACGGGTAGTACAACGACAGAGGCCGGACAAAAGTGGCATCAGTAAAAGACGAATTGCGGTTTTATCCAATCAACATAATGCACGCCAACCGCCGTTCATTCTCTTACCTCGACATGGGGGAAGGTGAGGTCGTTGTTCTTCTTCATGGTATTGGTTCCGGCGCCGCTTCCTGGTTACATCAATTCAAAGGGCTGGGAAAGGACTACCGGCTCATCGCCTGGGATGCCCCGGGGTATGGCACAAGCAGTTGCCTCAGGAACAAGGAACCAAAGCCTGATCATTATGCTGCCGCCCTTCATGAATTATTGAAAGGGCTGAGAATAAAAAAGGCCACCATCGTCGGCCATTCCCTCGGCGCTTTGGTGGCGGCATCCTTTGCCCGCCAATGGCCGGACCTGGTGCATAAGCTCATTTTAGTTAATCCGGCGCTGGGCTACGGTCGTCGATCAAAAAGCGAAAAACAGGCTGTGATCCAGCAACGGGTGGATCAGATTGATAATCTTGGTGCCGACGGCATTGCCGCCAGCCGGGCGGCCAATCTGTTATCAGCTAACGCCTCGGAAGACGCGTTAGCCTTGGTTCAACATAATATGCGGCGGTTGTCAGGTCCTGGATATAAGCAAGCGGCCTGTATGTTGGCCCAGGGTGATCTCCTGGAAGATGCTGGTCATTATAGGGGGCCCGTCATGGTGATCTGTGGCACCAAGGATACTATCACCCCGCCCGAAGGGGCAAAGCTGGTGGCGGCGACATATACCAATGGCATCTATTTTGATCTGAAGGGGGCGGGCCATGCCTCCTATATTGAAAAACATTATGAGTTTAACAAGCTTATTAAATATTTTGTATAAGCTGTGCCTGGTCTGAGGCGGGGCGCAATGACAATGAGAAAGATTTCTTATGGACATGGATTTACAGGGTAAAGTTGCTGTTGTAACGGGCGGAAGTTCCGGGATCGGGTTGGCAACGGTTGAATTATTCTTGGCAGAAGGTATGCGGGTGGCTTTTTGCGGGCGTAATCAGGACCGACTGGATCAGGCCAGGGAACGCCTTAGTGCCCGCTATCCCGCAGAAAATATTATGGCTTTTTCGGCAGATGTAGTGCGCGAGGACTCCGTCGAAAAATTTGCCCTTAAAGTAGAAAGGACGTTCGGTGCTGTTGATGTACTGATTAATAATGCCGGTGGCGGCCGCCTTTCTACTTTTGAGACGACACTGGACGAAAGCTGGACCGAAGAATTAAATCTGAAATTTTTCAGTGTGATCTATCCCACCCGGCATTTTCTGGGCCTGCTTGAGAAATCAGAAGCCCCGGCAATTGTCGTGGTAAATTCCCTGCTGGCGTTACAGCCGGAACCCCATATGGTGGCGACCTCTGCGGCCCGCGCCGGGCTGCTGAATATGGTCCGGTCCATGGCCACTGAATTTGCCCCTAAGGGCATTCGGGTAAATTCCATTCTTCTGGGCACCATAGCCTCAGGCCAGTGGGAACGTCGGTATAAGGAACGGGCCGCCGAAGGGATCAGTTACGAGGAATGGCTTACTGAGCTGGCCAGACAGAAGAACATAACTTTAGGCCGGTTTGGCAAACCCGAAGAACCAGCACGAGCCATTGTTTTTCTGGCCTCTTCTGCCGCATCCTATACCACCGGCAGCGCCATCGATGTCTCTGGCGGTATTGCCCGTCATATCTAGCGTCTGACAATTAATTAACCAAAGAATTGGAGAGTATCATGAGTGGATTATCGGGCCTTGACCGGGTGGTGTATGGTGTTGAAGATATGGCGACGTCGAGAAAGTTCTTCGCCGATTGGGGCTTGACCCTTATTCGCGATGAGGAAGATATCATCGTTTTTGAAACTCTGGAGAAGGCACAGGTTGTGCTCCGCCCCATGAATGCGGCAGACCTGCCGGCCCCGATCGAAGACGGGCCAACCATTCGTGAAGTGATCTGGGGTGCCGATAGCCAGGAAGACCTGGATCGATTTCTTGCCGGTATCGACGGCAAAGTTGAGACCTTTATTGGCCATGACGGCATGGTGCGCACCATCGATCCCAATGGCATGACGATTGGGTTTCAGCTTACCCTCCGCCGTGATGCGGATGTCAAGGGAGTGCCGAGCAACCCTTATGGCATGCCGTTGAGGGTGGACCTTCCGGCCCCGGTATATGAACGGGCCATTCCCACCCGGTTGGCGCATGTGGTGTTTTTTGTCTCCGATCTTGAGGCCCACCGGGAATTCTATATTGAAAAACTTGGGTTTAATATCACTGATGAATACCCCGGCCGGGGGTTTTTCTCGCGCTGCGTCAAAGAAGGCACGCATCATAATTTGTTCCTGCTGGAAACACCTGATAAGAAAAAAGGCGTCAATCATTTGTCCTTTGGCCTGCGGGATATTTATGAAGTAATGGGCGGGGGGATTCATTTTGCCAAATGTGGCTGGGATACCCAACTTGGGCCCGGTCGTCACCCCATATCGTCGGCCTTCTTTTGGTATTTCTTCTGCCCGGGCGGCGGTTTGGTGGAATATTATGCCGATGAGGATTATCTGACGGAAAAATGGCAGGCCCGAAAAATGGCCCCCTCTCCTGAGAAATATGCCGAATGGGCTGTGGCCGACGGCATTGATCCGGTCACCCGTCGCCAGAAACTCCGTAAAGTCAAAGTGTAAGTCGCAGTCGATAGAGAGATGGAAAAAATGGCAAATTCTAAGGATTCCGTGGTCATTATTGGGGCGGGTCAGGCCGGCGGAGAATGTGCGAAAAACCTTCGGCGGGACGGATTTGAGGGGCCGATTATCCTGGTTGGTGATGAAGCCCATTTGCCTTACGAGAGACCGCCATTATCGAAAAATATTATGTCGGGAGCCGCAGATTTATCAAGCTGTTACCTCTGGACACCGTCGACGGCCCAAGAGCTTGATATTGACTTTAGGCAAGAAGTCACCGTCACGGCAATCGACCGGAACCGTCACCTGGTACAGCTGGCTGGCGGGGCAGAAATTCCCTATCATAAACTGGTACTGGCAACCGGAGGCCGGGTGCGGAAGTTACCCCTAGAAGGCGCTGACCATGATAAAATCTATTATCTACGGTCCATCGCAGATTCCCTGGCACTCCAGAAAGAACTCGCCATAGGGAAAAAACTTGTGGTGATTGGCGGGGGATGGATCGGGTTAGAGGTGGCGGCGACCGCCCGGCAAAAAGGGCTGGAGGTCACGGTACTGGAAGCTGAAAGCCGTCTGTGTGCCCGGGCGGTGCCGCCGGAAGTGTCTGAATTTCTTGCTCGGTTACATCGCGAAAATGGAGTTGATGTTGAGCTGGATGCTGCGGTCGAAGGGTTTCCGCAAACCCCAGGGGGCGGTCTCCAGGTCTCCTTACAGGATGGCCGGACATTTGAGGCTGATTTTATCGTGGTTGGGATTGGCCTGGTTCCCAATATTGACCTGGCTGTGCAGGCTGGCCTGGAGACCAATAACGGGATTGTCACGACGGCTGAAGGCCGGACCTCTGACCCAGATATCTATGCGATTGGGGATATTGCCCACTATAAGAACCGTCACCTGGGCCGGGATCTGCGGCTTGAATCCTGGGCCAATGCCCAAGCCATGGCTGTGGCCTGTAGCAAAGATATTACCGGCCAGCAAGCCCTGCAGGATGAATGCCCCTGGTTCTGGTCCGATCAATATGATGTTAATATTCAGCTGCTCGGGGTTCCGGAACACTGGAGCGCACCTGTGGTTCGGGGCAATGACCAGACAAACAGCTATTCTCTTTTCTATCTGAAAGACGATCAGGTGGAGGCGGCAATTACTTTTAATGCCGCCCGGGATATGGCGGTCGCCAAACGCTTTATCCAAAGGCGGACTTCCGTCAGCCGGACGGATCTTGTCGATGAGGGGCTTCGCCTCCAAAGTCTGCTCAAAAAGAAATAGACTTCTCTACCTTGTCCCTTGAGGGGAATCCAAGGGGGAAAAGCCATCTCGGGGGTCGGCGAGCGGGGGCGTCGGGGGGGTGTAAATTTCATAGAAAAAGCAAAGTTTTATATTTGACATACTTTTCCCGGTATTTTTCCTGGAAAAATTCCAGTTATTCTGCCCGAATCTGTCAAATCCCTTTTAGTGTTTTTACCGTAAAGCCTTTCAACTCATAGAGAGTAATTTTGTGAAAGCGCGAAAAGGACATTCCGGTTGACAAGGCCGCATAATAATGACACCATGTTTTACATAGAAACATATGTTTTCTATGTAAAACATAATAGGGTATCCTTCAGGGAGGATAAAAATCAAAAATGAGGTTAATTATGTATAAAGTACACAGGGTTCTTTTATCTACTGTTGCGATTCTACCTTTGGTCGCCATCAGTGCGCAGGCGCAGGAAAATTCCCGTCAGAATTCATCTGAGGCACTAGAGGAAATATCCGTAGTCGGGTCTTTCATTAAACGTAAGTCTCAGAGTGATCAGGCGGCACCTATTACAACAGTTGACCAGGGTGACCTAAATAATATCGGTGCTTTTAATGCTGTAGACTTGGTGAATACCATGACAATCAATGCTGGGGCTCAGAATAATGCCGATGGCTTTAACCAAACCAATTCCATTGGGACGACAAATGTCAATTTACGGGGTCTTGGGGTCAGTTCCACGCTGGTTCTGCTTAATGGTCGCCGTCAGACACAGACGGCCGCTGTTACCCTTAACGGTGATCAATTTGTTGACTTGAACTCCCTGGTCCCTTCCATTGCGGTTGAGCGGGTGGAAGTCCTAAAGGATGGTGCCTCGTCGCTTTATGGTTCGGATGCGGTCGCTGGGGTGGTTAATTTTATCACCCGGGACAAATTTGAAGGCATGGAGATACGGTCCAGTTATCAATCGACCACCAGCGGGGGTCAGGGCGATTTCCAACTCAGTGGATTGTTTGGCTCACAGGGCGACAAACTGAGTATAATCGCGGCGTTCAATTATTTCGATCGCTCAAATTTAGCCGCGTCTGAACGGGCCGATGAATTTGAACTCCGGTCGGCCTCGTCCGTCTTCGGTCAGCCGGGAACTTTCCTGCCTTTAGCCGGACCCAATGCCTTTGTTCGTCAACCGGACCCTTCCTGTGCCTCTCAGGCCGCGATCGATCCGGCGGTGACGGGTGTGATCCCCGGGGGCCCAATAGCGGGCACCTGCGGCTTTGATTTTGGGGGCTACTTTACGTTGGTGGCCGAAGAAACCCGCTTCCAGGGCTATACCAAAATTAATTATGATGTGACAGAGAATGTGGCGTTCTTTACGGAGTTCAGTTTCGCGCAAAATAAAATTAAAGCACTGTCCAGCCCGTCTCAACCAATCCTCTTTCCCCCTGTGGTGCCGGCAAGTAACCCGGGTAATTTCACGGGCGTGCCAGCTTTGTGGTTCGGTCGGGTTCTGGGGTCAGAAGCAGACTCTTTTGAAAACCAGTATGACTCCACAACATGGCGTATGGCGATGGGATTAACCGGCGACTTAAGCAATAGCTGGAGCTGGGAGGTTGGTTACACCTATAGCCGCAATGATTATAACCTGTTGCGCGGAGATACAGACGTTGATAACCTGAAAGCGGCCTTGGCGGGCAATGGCGGCCCCTCGGGAAATCTATACTTTAATCCTTTGTTCGGGGCTGATAACGATCCTGGAGTGATCAGTGACATCCTAAGTGAATATACAGCGGATGCTGAAGCCAATCTGACGACGATTGATGCCCATGTGACCGGGGACCTGTTTGAGATGCCAGCCGGCTCTGTCGCTATTGCGGTCGGGGTTCAGTACCGTAAAGATGAATTGTCTTATGATTATGACGAAAATACCAATAGTGGTAATCATTATTTTAACCGTCAGGCCGATGACTTCGCCGGTGATCAATCTGTCTATGCCGGATTTATCGAAATGGTAATCCCGGTGGTGGAAAACCTGGAGCTGCAGGGCGCGTTGCGCTATGAGGATTTTGGGGATGGGGTGAATACCCTGGACCACAAAATTGGGTTCTTGTTTCAGCCCTCGAACAGCCTTAGTGTCCGGGGTACCCTCGGCACGTCATTCCGGGCACCTTCAATTTACCAGTTGAACGGTATTAACTCCGTACCGGCCCGTATCTTTGACCCGGTTGGAGGCGGTTTTGCGACCATCTCCCAGACAACCAAAGCGGATCTGAATAATCCGGTTACGCCGCAAAGTTCAAACACCTATAACTTTGGGGTGACCTGGGCCCCTGAAGCCAGTGGCCTGAGGCTCAGTATTGATTACTGGCGCTTCGATTATTCTGATTTTATCACGCCTGAAAATGCGGCGGCGTTGATTGCGGTTAACCCCAATGCCCCAGGTCAGGTGACCCGGCTGAATGATGACCCCAATGGCCAATTATTAGCGGTGACCACTTTTTACCGGAATGCCGGTTCCCTGAATACGGATGGTCTTGATTTTTCTGCTTCCTATACGATGGATACGGAGTCTGCCGGTATGTTCAGGCTGTCCCTGGATGCCACCCGTGTCTTGTCCTATGATCTTGAAGATCCGGTCATTGGCAAGGTTGATGCTTTGGGTTTGCGCAATTTCACCAATTTTGGTAATCCTGTGCAGGAATGGCGGGGCAACGTCGGTCTGAACTGGGTCAAGGATGTTCATTCCTTCAATGCTTATGTGCGTTACATTGGATCATATGCCGATGACAATAGCCTGGATACCAATAATGATCCGGTAAAGATCGACAACAATGTCACGGTTGATCTTCAATATAATCTGGAACTTGGCTCGTTATGGGATTCAGAAGTAGGGCCTGTCCTTACCGTGGGCGCGAAAAATATTTTCGATCAAATGCCTTCAGATGTGGCGTCACGGACCGGTTATGATGCCTTGACCCATAACCCCCTTGGCCGCACCGTTTATGTGGCGGTGAAAGCAACCTTCTAACCTTTTCTATATGGCTCTGTTGCAATATCTCAATTCTGGCAAGCGTTTTGGTCGAAGTGACGAATTGTAATAGAGCCAAAAATTTATTCTTATTTTTTTCATCACACCAGGGAATAAAATGCATTTCACGGAAAAGGTTTTTTATGTTGTTTTATCTTTAATAGGCATTTTCCCCTTGCCGTGTTTTGCTGATGCCGTCTCCCCGACCAAGGCTGCACAAGACTCTTATCTAACGCAACAACCCAATATACTATTGATTGTCGCTGATGACCTCGGACTATTGGATCTGGGCTATATGGGATCCGAAATCAAAACCCCCAATCTGGACCAACTTGCCCAATCAGGGACCATACTCCGTAATTTTTATACGGCGCCTACCTGTTCACCGACCCGGTCAATGCTGTTGTCGGGGACAGACCACCATATCGCCGGTTTAGGGGATATGGCAGAAACCTCGTCAGCCGGGACGAAAAAACACCCGGGCTATGAGGGTTATTTAAACCATCAGGTAACGTCTCTGGCCACCCGGTTACAGCGCAATGGCTATCAGACCTTTATGACGGGAAAATGGCACCTGGGGTATGATCAGGGACAGCGCCCCGCCCATCGGGGCTTTGATAAATCCTTCGCCCTTTTAAATGGGGCCGCCAGTCATTTTGCCCATGGAAAAATGCTTATCCCCGGCCGTCCGCCCCAATATCTTGAAGATGACCGTCCTATCAGCCTGCCGGATAATTTCTATTCGACGACCAGCTATACCGATAAAATGTTGGACTATATTGACGCCGCCACAGAGCAAGAGAAGCCTTTTTTCGCCTATCTGTCCTATACGGCCCCCCATTGGCCTTTACAGGTGCCCGATAATGCCCGTGACCTTTATCAGGGCCAGTATGACGGCGGCTATGACAGGGTGCGAAACCACCGTATCTCTGAAGCTCAAAAGAGAGGCCATCTGCCTCAGGGCGTGCGCCCTGCTCCCCTGCCCAGCGATGCGGCCCCATGGGATAAGGTGCCTCCTCTTCTGCAAAAAAGATCCGCCCGCCAGATGGAAATCTATGCCGCCATGGTTGATGTGATGGATCAGCAGATTGGCCGGGTGATTGCGGGTCTGGCAAAGAATGGTCAGTTAGACAATACGGTAATTATATTCATGTCTGATAATGGCCCCGAAGGCGGACCTGTCACAAAATATTTAAAGGTAGAGAAATGGGTCGATCAGGCCTTTGACAGCTCATATGACAAAATTGGGACCGTGGCTTCCTATGATTTTTATAGCCGTGGCTGGGCGGCGGCCAGTGCCGGCCTGGATCGTCATTACAAAGGCAGTACTTATCAGGGCGGCATTCATGCGCCCGCTTTTATCACTTTGCCGGGACAACAAGGCAGGCTGAAAAATGTTTCTAGCGTGACCCATGTGAAAGACCTGTATGCCACTATTCTGGATCTGGCACATATTGAGCTTTCTGTGGAGCAGGCGTCCCGTCTGCAAAGCCGTTCATTAGTGCCTCTGTTGACGCAAAAGAATGGAACCTTGGAAGACAGCCCACAAGGCTGGGAATTGCGGGGCAATCAGGCTATGCGGTCTGGTGAGTGGAAATTAGTCAAAACCCAGCGCGGACCGTGGCAGCTTTTTAACCTCGCCCGGGACCCGGGAGAAACAAATGACCTGTCAGAAAATGAGCCGGAAAAACTAAGCCAACTCCTGCAGGATTGGCAAAAATATGTGGTTCAAAATGGTATACTAACCCCATCCAATGATTAGGGGTACGACAGCTATTGAAGGAACTTTCAAATTAGGAGGCCTTGTGAGAGTAACTTTAAATTCCCCAAAGAGTAGCTGAAACACCCTATTCGTTATGCCGTGAGCGAACACCACTCAGCCATTGCATCTGAGCGAAATTTCTTAAATATTTGTCTGTTTAAGAGGTGCCGTTCTCCATTAAAATGATTGTATAGTTGGGCCTGAATTGAGGTGAATTTCTGAAGGGTCTCTTCTTTTCGAAAAGGCAAGGGGCTATTCTCCGCTCTATTGTTTTTCTACTTTCTGACATCTTGTTTATCAGCGTAACCAAGTTCATTCATAGCGGCGCGATATGATCTTAGAGGTCTGCGTTTCTTGATACGTCGGGCATATTCTGTGCCGAATTTAAGTGCCCACCTGTGAACCGCCTATTTGGGTGGTTGCTATAATTATGTCGTTAGTTTTAGAATGAAGGTGAGGTACTAAAATATGTTTGGATATAAGAAATTCCTTACAATAAATAATTAGAGTTAATTGCCACTAAAGATATTGACATCAGAGTATACGATAAGATGATTTCATTCTATTTGTTGAACATGGCCCCAAGCTTAATTTTTTGTGAAAATTCTGAAAGAGAGAAATATAGAATGAGTAAGAAAATAAAATGGGTGATATTATCGTTAATTCTAAATTTTATCTCTGGTCACTCTTTTGCTGAAGCGCCGCTGGAAATACAAACCATAACAAGTAGCCCTGCTAGCTTGCATGCCAATAGCGTTTTAATTAAGGGCGAAAAGAATATGGTCTTGGTGGATGTGCCGTTCACGCGATCTGATACATATCGCGTGATTGCGGATATTCTGGAGACAGGAAAAAAATTGGAAACCGTTATTATCAGCCATGATCATCCTGATCATTTCTTTGGGCTGGATTTGATCATTGATACTTTTCCCGATGTAAAAATAGTGGCACATCCGCAAGTCGTTAAAGATATTAGGCATACCTATCCCATCGAACTAAAGCGTTGGAAGTCGATACTTGGTATGCAAGCCCCGCATTATCCTGGAGTGCCAGAGGCAGTTTTGGCAAGGGGCGATGAATTTTGGGTAGAGCTTGAGGGAAAGCGTATTGAAATATTTGGCACGATGCAGGGGGATCATATCCGAGCTACAGTAATATGGGTCCCGAGTATTAAAGCACTTATTGCAGGTGATCTCTTATATAATGGCATGTTTCTATGGTTGGGGGAGCATTCTGCGTCACAACGTCTGGCGTGGCGTAGATCTATTGAACATATTGAGGCTTTAAAACCTGAGATCGTGGTGGCAGGACATAAAAAGCCTGATATGCCGGATGATCTTTCTTCGATCAAATTCAGCAAGCATTATCTTGATATATTTGAAAAATCCGTAGCTAGCAGCAAAAATTCAAATGAGTTAACCCAAAAAATGAAAAAAGCATTTCCCAATACGATTGATGTTGCCGGCAATTTTCTTTTGACCAATTCGACTAGAGTTGCAATGGGTGAAATGCCGCCCTGGGAAGATTAAGAGTGTATTTCAACTATTTAGATGAGGGCCTGATTGGGCCAATCTTTTTTATCAAGTTACGGAAAATAAACATTATTGCTTAAAAGGGGTCGGTATTATACTCTGTGGTAAAATAAATATAAAATAACCTAATCTATATAGTGGAGTATGTCTAAAGAGGTTTTCAGATTATGATAGAACTATCAGTTGATTTAAATATTAAAAATATTCTGTGCCGAATGCAAAAAAGGACTGGAAGGGTCGTTCTCAAACCCAAAGAAGGTCAGATCATTGACGAATTAAAACAAGCGGCTAATGCAGATCTTTTTGGTATTTATCTCTTCGATAAAAATTTGAACCCATATTCTCAAGTTGCGACGCAACATTATGAAGGTTTTCTGGATCATTATGAGGAATATCGCTCATTTGATCCTATATTACATAATGTTCTACGACATGGGACCGTTATGGAAGCATCTGAAATCTTAGGGTCCTCGGGGTGGGAACGGCACCCATTGTGTCAATTCATGGCTCAATGGAGGTTATCTCATACTATGCAAGCTCCATTGGTTTTGGGAGGGGAAATTATTGGCACTGTTAATATCGCACGGGACCAGAGCAGGGGAAACTTTAAAGACACTGAAGTATCATGGATTTGGAATATTAGCCAAATAATGTCACAGCTTTTGGAGAAAAATACGGGCCGGATGCAAGTCAGCCGAAAACCCCAAAAAAATTGTAATGAGCAAAGAGAACTGGTTATTGAGACTGATGGTTATGGCTATATTATTTCAAAAACCGATCATAATGAAAAATACCCTGATGACAATATAGTGGATTTTCTTATCCAGCAAGGCATTGAAGAAAATTTAAAGAAAATAAATACAACGGGTTGTTTGGTCGCCAAGAAGACAATAAATACATCGCCCCCGGATAGTGAGCAAATATTGATTATTACGACAGCTATTCCTTCTTGTAATAATCGTTATTTAACGACAGTGATTTACTCGTCACTTTTAACCCCTCAAAATCAGCTGGATCTCGAACTTCTTCCTCCCAGAACCAAACGGGTCGCAGAATTTCTACTACGGGGTTATTCTAACAAGATGATTGCCCGGGAACTGACAATAAGTGAAAATACTGTCAAAGACCATATCCGCAAAGCCTATTCTTTATACGGTGCGCATAACAAAGCTGAATTCGCATGGTTGGTCAATGCTCCTCTGAAAATATGCTGATGTTAACATTTTATACTACCTGTTCGGGGGGTTGTCGGGGCAGGCAGGATTGCCGTATTCTATCCATGATTTGATGTGTGGATTATAGGATAAAAATATGACAAGTGGTTATGATACAATCGTAGTGGGTGCAGGACATAATTCATTGACTACGGCTGCTTATTTAGCAAAAGCAGGTGAAAATATTCTGGTATTAGAGAAAAACCCATGGATCGGTGGTGGTGTTGTAACGCATGAATTAACGGAGCCCGGATTTTTACATGACCGTCATTCTACGGCCCATGTTTTCATTCAGGGCAACCCTATGATCACGCAGGATGAATTAGGATTAATCTCGGATTTTGGCCTGAAATATATTTATCCGGACATCAGTTTTGCGACGATATTTGATGATCATACCTCCTTAATTACCTATCAGGATGTTGATCGAACGTGTAAGTCCATCGCCCAGTTTTCTGAGAAAGACGCGGACTCTTACCGTAAATTTACAGAAATGAGCAAGCGGATATTACCTCTTCTGACGTCGTCCCTATATGTGCCTCCCGCCCCGCAAGGGACTTTCTTTGCGATGCTTGATCAAAGCCCTGAGGGACGGGATATCATGGCGGCCATGCAGAAAAGCGTTTATGACCTTGTGACCGAATGGTTTGAACATGAAAAAGTCATTATCCATCTCCTGAAATTTACTTCAGAGGCCTTGGCGGCACCGGAAGAAAAGGGCACGGGTATTACATTATACCTCATGCCGGGGTTCGTTCATACGTATCCATGCGGATTGCCGGAAGGGGGCAGTGGGGAATTAAGCAATGCTCTGGTGCGTTGCATCGAACATCATGGGGGAACAGTAAAAACAGATCAGAATGTTGTTAAAATCATTCAGGAGGGGGGCAAAGCGGTTGGAGTCCGGCTTGAATCTGGCGAAGAATTTAAGGCCAAAAATGCGGTAGTGGGGTCAATTCACCCCCACCTTCTTGATCAATATGTATCTGGTCTTGACGACAGAGTGATGAAAAATGCCAAGGGCATCCAGCCGGCAAGCTTTAGTGCCATGAATACCCATTATGCCTTGAATGAAGCACCATTATTTCATGCCGGGCAAGAGGCTGCACAAGCTCTTCTTCTGGAATTGGTCCCCAGTAATTTAGATGACTTCAGGCGGACTTTTGATAATTATCGTTATGGTATGACAGCGGATGCCACCAGTATCGTGGCGGCTATTCATACCAATCATGATCCTTCGAGGGCGCCCTTGGATAAGGCAACCCTGTATATGTACAGCTTTATGCCCTTTGCCTTGAAGGACGGTGGATCGGCCATGTGGGACGAAGTTAAGGAAAAAGTGGCAGATAAACTACTGACGGATTTCAGGAAATATTCTTACAATATGACATCGGATAATATCATTTCCCGTTATGTTGACAGTCCGCTTGATATGCTGAGATCTTCGGATAGTTTTCAGGGTGGGGATGTGCATGGAACAGGTCCATTCTTACATCAATTTGGAGGGCATCGGCCAACACCCGAACTTTCCCAGTTTGCCGTTCCGGGGGTTGAGAATTTTTATCTTGCGGGACCTTTCATGCATCCAGGTGGAGGGGTATTTGGGGGCGGACGAGCTACGGCGATAAAGATTCTGGATGATTTTGGCAAGGATTTCGATGACGTCATACTGGGGTGAGCCTATCGGATGAATTTACCCTTGCACTAAATTTTCTATGAAAGCTTGATGATGAGAATATATACGCCACAGAATGATGAATTGATGCATATTACGTCTGTAAAACGGGCAGGACCTTGTCTTTTATTAAAAGGCAAGATAATGCAAACCATGCCTTTATCGGCAGAAGTGCGTCCAGAAGAAATCAGGAAATTTTTAAAAATGCTGAGTTTCAAGGAGCTGTTTTTTCTGTTGACCATGGTATTTCGTAAAAGTGTTAACTGACAATAGTTTGTATGTGATATGGGGAAAGTCATTATAGAAAATAGCGACTTTCTATAATGTCCCGGTCTTTATGTTACGGGCGATATATTCGGCTTGACGGATTGCCAGACTGACAATGGTTAAGGTTGGGTTTTCCGCAGCGGAAGAACAAAAGCTACTGCCATCAGAGATGAATAGATTTTCATGTCCGAATACAGACCCCCATTTATCACAGACACCTGTTTTTGGTGAACCGCTCATACGAGCAGTGCCAAGATTATGACCTGCCGGCACGTTCCATATTTCATAACTGTTCAAGGCACCGACGGCGCTATGAAGATCAATACCCCGTTGCATGGCATGTTTCCGCATTGCCTTGGTGTTGTCATGCTCTTTATAATGGATATGAGGCACTGGTAGCCCGTGATGATCCTTTTGATCCTTGTGAAGTGTTATGCGGTTGGTTAGTTCAGGTGGATCTTCCCCCAACATCAATAGCCCGGCAAAATTTGTATAATTTGATAAGGCATCAGCCAGGTCTTTTCCCCAAAGGCCAGGGAAGGCATTCACTGTTAAACTCTCAGGAGAAAGGGCGACCGGCATGATCAAATATCCACTTGAAAACCCCCGGGATGGGTCATGGCGCGCTTCGTCGGATATTAAGCCGCCAACAACCGTTCCCCGGTGAAAATTTACAGGCCCCGGCATGACTGACATGACCATATTGGTGAATTGACGCATATAGTGCCGCCCAACAAGATCATTGCCGTTACCAAGCCCGGACGGGTATTTCTCGGTGGATGAGTTTAACAGGATACGGGCGGTTTCAATGGCGTTGGCCGCAACACTGACAATGCGGGCCTTTTGATGTTTCAATATGCCTGTACTGTCCAGATAATCGACACCGTTTACTTTTCCCTCTTTGTCATGGGTAATGCGGACAGCCATGGACTGTGGCCGCAATTCAAAATGGCCGGTTTCTTCTGCTTTTGGAATTTCTGTGTATAGCGTTGACCATTTGGCGCCATAAACACACCCACTAAGGCAAAAACCGGTTTGTTGACAAGAAGGCCGATTGTCAAATTCGACTGAATTGATCGCGTGATGACCTGTAGAAACGGATGTATAGCCGAGCTTCTGTGCGCCAGCTATCATGACTTTGCAGTTATTATTTGCGGGAAGTTTAGGGCGGCCATTTCTTCCCGTTACACCCATTTTCTGCTCTGCTTTTTCATAGAAGGGCAAAAGTTCTTCATAGGTTAGGGGCCAGTCAATGTAATTTGTTCCGGGCATCGTGCCATAGGTGCTGGCGGGTTTCAGTTCATAATCCTGAAACCGGGGACAGACTCCGGTCCAATGGAAAGTTGTTCCCCCAACAGTTTTACAAGTCCAGGCCGGAAAAGATGGTATGACGTCGCCATTTCCCGTGCGCTGGTCCAACCATGTGACTTTAGGAAACATTTTTGCTTCGTCATTGACGATATCGCTTAAATCTATTCGGCTTCCAGCCTCCAGACAAACAACATCTATGCCTTTTTGAGCAAGTTCATTGGCAAGGGTGCCACCGCCGGCGCCGGAGCCAATTACAACGACCACTGTATCATCGTCAAGATTAAAATGCCGGATAGACACGCGTTATTCTCCTAAATATAAGTAACTCTAGAGCCAGGTGATGTCATCGAAACCACGGTGAAGATAACCCCCATATTCTACGGATGATCCTTCATAGCCAACAGCCTTCCAAATATCGTGGTTCTGACATAAAGTTCGGACAGAGGTTTGCCAGAATTCTGCAAATAAAGGCGTTCCCTCAATCTCAGAAAAGACGTTCTGCAGGTGATTTGAGCTGTAATTCAGGCCCACGTGTTTGGATAGAATTTGGTCTAAGCGACGCTTGAGGTCAGACTTCTGGAGGGCAAGTTGTTTTTGTATATCAGTCGCGATAGCCTGATAGACAGTGGCGTCAACCTTATGGTTTAGAGGCAATAAAGTTTCTAACAGGGCTGCCCAGGATATTAATTGAACGTGTTTTGTTGAAGCATCGGCTTCGTCATGAATTATTACGCCAAGCAAGATGCAGGCAGTGAAACCTTTTAAAATATCTCGGCGTAATATATTTTCATGCATTAATCAGGGCCTGATTTTCGTTAATCCAAGTCATACGGCTTTTTCCAGATACCCTTGGTGTGCATTCTGTCAATGGCCTGCCGGAATATCTTGTCATTTTCGGCGTGTTTTAAGGGCGGAACATCTATGCAGCGGTTCTTTTCATATAAAGGTTGGTCATAGATGATCTTAAACTGCTCCGTTCTGAGGTCTTTAAGCCAATTGCCCCATAAGGATCGCGCCCGGTATTGACGAAGAGCCTCTATATCAATGATACCACCGGCATAAGAGGCGGTGCCGCCTGCTTTATGGTTAGAAATGACCTGGCCCTGATAATCGACGATCATACTGTTGCCGCCAAAGGTATCGACCGGAAATTTGCTCTCGGGCATGGGCAGATAGGACGCTGGGTTGGGGGCAACGACAAAACATGTATTGTCAAGGGCGCGGGCTCTGTTTTGAACTTCCCAAAGTCCGTTAGACACATAGGGTTCGGGGTAGCTGGGGCGGTAAATAACTTCTGCCCCGTTCATGGCAAGTCCTCTTGCGGTTTCCGGGTAGCTGCCCTCCATGCAAATGACGCAGCCAATCCGCCCAATATCAGTATCAACGACCGGATAAAAGGCATCTAAGCCGGACCCGTATAATTCTATCCACTGATCCCATACATCATGGGGAACGGTTGAATGTTCCCGGGCAAAAACCTGTAACTTATAATGGGTGTGTATCAAGTCGCCTTCCGGAGAAATAACAAAGGCCCCATTGAAGAAGCGCCCCGGAAATTTTGGATGGCGTACTTTCGCCTGCGCGATGATATAGGTGTTAAATTCTTTGGCAATGACGCCAAGGGCATCTGTTTCTGTACCCGGTAGGTCAATGGCCATTTTATCGACATATTCCTGATGGTCCCAATCAAAAATTTCATCGGTGAACCCTTGTAGGGCACCTTCAGGAATGGTCACTAGTCTGACGGGCATGTCGATATTACTTAGCCAGATAGCTGCATAACATAACTGGTGAATATGTTCGATATTAACCAGAATATCTTCTCTTTTATGGGCGCCAACCATTACAGGCTGCAAGGCCAATGCCATATATTGTTCAATTTTTGATTTGCTCATAAATACCACCTTTTGAATTAGTTTCTTTCCATGATTGTAGAGCGGGCCGCTTGTCAGCAGCAACCGCCTATTCAGGTGGTTGCTTGTCTCATGCTGTCAGTTTTAAGATGAAGGGGAGTTCATAAATACGCTTGGGTATGAGACATTAATATGCAAAAAATAATTTGTATTACATTTCAGTAAATAGATTACATGTCAGTAAATACGAGTTAGGGAGAAATAAAATGTGCAAAAAATTACTAAACCAATTCATGATGAGTACGGCAACAATAAGCTTGTTGATACCCTTATCATTGCAGGCCAATGAAGCCGATAACAATAATGCCGGGGTGACGATGCTGGAAGAAATTACAGTGACGGCGCGTAAAAAAGAAGAAGGTCTGCAAAATGCGCCTATATCTATCACCGCATTCACGGGACGCGGCCTGGATTATCGGGGGATCACGAATATAAGCAGTATGGCGGATTTTACGCCGAATTTGACTTTTCAGAATAACCCGGGGGATGGTGGCTCAAGTGCTTCTGCCGCTATTTACATAAGGGGCGTGGGGCAGAATGATTTTGTACCGACCGTTGAGCCAGGTGTAGGGCTTTATGTGGACGGGGTATATATTGCCCGTTCAATCGGTGCAATCCTTGATATTGTAGACGTCGAAAGAATTGAAGTTTTGAGAGGACCACAGGGAACTCTTTTTGGCCGTAATACAATTGGTGGCGCGATCAGCATCATCACCAAGAAGCCCAATGATGAATTGGGCGGGCGGTTTGAAGCGACCACGGGCAGCGCGAACCGTATTGATATCAGGGCAAATGTAAATATCCCGCTTTCCGAGACCTTTTTCATGAAAGTATCCGGGGCGACTTTTAACCGGGACGGCTATGTCACGAGACCTTTTGACAACAAAGATCTGGGGAATGATAATACACTTACCGGACGTGTAGCTTTCACATGGTTGCCCACTGAAAACCTCTCTATAAATCTATCAATAGATGGCACGCGCGACCGGGAAAATGGCTCGCCGATGGTAACAACAGCCTTGATTCCAACGGATTCGCCCGCTTATCTGAATACCTTCATGGCGTTGAATAATATCTTGGCCCTTGGCGACCCTTTCAGTTGTTTTTCACCGGCTAATCTTAATAACCCTCAATGTTATAATACGAGCGTCATTCAGGGAGATCAGAATATCAATGGGGGGACGGCGGAACATTTCTCTGACCTTAATTTATGGGGGACCAGCCTTGAAATTAAATTGGATCTTGATAACATTAGCTTCAAATCAGTAACAGCTTACCGTAATCTTGACAGCCAGTTTGCACGCGATATTGATGAATCCGCTATTCAAATAGGCCATGTATGGGATGATCTTCAGCAGGATCAGTTTACCCAGGAATTTCAAATTAACGGAACATCTCTTTCAGATAAGATGGATTGGCTCTTTGGATTATATTATTTTAAAGAGAATTCGACAAACCTGAATATCCTTAGCTTTTTGCCAGCGACATTCCAGAGCGGCGGGCATGTTGAAAGTAAATCATGGGCGATCTTCGGGCAATCCACTTATTCGGTAACGGATGAGCTGCAACTGACGTTGGGCCTGCGTTATACAGAAGATGACAAGAGCTTCTTGCCGGATCAGTTTATTTCTGCGGTCCATGTGCCGGCCTTCATCTTTCCTTTTCCTGTTGGGACGGCTTTGTTGCCCAATGAAGAGGCGATAAATAAAATCGGCGCATGGACGCCCATGGCCAATTTATCCTATCAGTGGAACGAAGATTTCATGACCTATGCCTCTTATTCAGAAGGTTTTAAATCAGGTGGCTACACTCAAAGGATTTTCCCGCCGGAAACGACTATTCCACAATTTGCACCGGAGTTTGTTAAAGTTTATGAAATCGGGTTTAAATTTTCTGGTCTGGACAATCGCTTGCGCATAAATGGTGCGGCATTTCATACAGATTATGATGATTTGCAGGTCTTAATCACGAACCAAAGCCAGATTGGGCCTTTTACTTCCAATGCCGGCAAAGCGACAATTAAAGGAGCTGAGTTGGAAGTTTCGGCCATTCCTGCAGAGGGGTGGTTCTTTGAGGCTGGCCTCGGATATCTGGATCCTGAATATACAGCATTGGATGCGGGTGTGTCTGAGATCACACTGGACAGTAAATTTTCCAGAATTTCCGAATGGACATTGAGCGCCGCCCTTTCCAAAGAAATTATGTTGGGTAATGCAGGCACCATCCGTCCCCGGCTGGACTGGTCATTTCGTTCCGGTTTTTATAATGATGTCTCTAATTCTGAGGAGATTTATCAGCAGGGCTATCATTTGTTAAATGCCAATGTGACATGGCTTTCATCAGATGAGAAATATGAGGCTGTGTTTGGCGTAACCAATCTGACCGATGAGCGTTATTTGGAAACAGGCTACATCCAACCAAACTTTGGTAATTTTGAATCTCTCTTTGCGCGGGAACGCCAATGGTATCTGACGGTACGGTATAATTTTTAATACCCTTGATGTTTTAGAGAATTAAATCAATAAGTTTATCTACAGAAGGATTGGCAAGATATGCGTGTAAAAGGAAAAAGGGCTTTGGTGACGGGGGCGGGTCATGGAATTGGTGAGGCCATAGCCCTTAAACTTGCTCAGGAAGGGGCTTATGTTTTTGTCACTGATATTGATGAGGACAGAGTGCGGCAGGTAGCTTCCCAAATTAATTCCGGTGGTGGAGAGGCGCGACATGTAAAATTGGATGTAACATTGGCAGAAGACTGGACAGCTGTTTCTTCTGATTGTGAGGGGTTAGATATTCTGGTTCATAATGCCGGGATTGAGATGTTACACCCCTTTGAGGAGATTGATATTGAAAATTGGCGGCGTACCCAGCAGGTCAATGTGGAAGGTGTTCTGATTGGTACCAAAGCACTTCTTCCGGCCCTGCGTAAGGTGGGACAGACAAGAGCTTCCGGGGCATCAATTGTTATTATGTCTTCGGTTATGGCTATGGTTGGTGTGCCGGGGCAGGCCGCTTATAATACCAGTAAGGGTGCTTTGCGCCAAATGGCGAAAGCTATGGCGATTGAATTTGCTGCGAATGGCTGGAATATCCGGGTGAATAGTATTCATCCGGGACTTATTGATACGCCCATGAGTGACGAAATATTTGACGTATGGAGTAAAACCGGGGTCATGGGTACGGATGATGTTGAGGAAATTAAAACTGCCATGGCCGCATCACATCCATTAGGACGTATGGGTAAACCCGAAGATATTGCATATGGAGCATTATATCTGGCCAGCGATGAGGCATCTTTTATGACGGGATCTGAACTTGTTATTGATGGCGGATGGATTGCACAATAAGGCTTTGACACGTTAACTTTTTGAAGGCGTGACATTTTCTTTAAATGTGTGGGTCAAACAGCACTGGTCACGAGGTCCCATTCAATCAATGCGATTGATCGTAATTGTCGTAGAGTTTTTCTTGAAATTAAATGTCGTTGAGTGTTGAAAAGATTGTGAATTGGACCGTAAATTGAAAGAAATATTTGCGCTGATTTATAAGATTTAAAAAGGTGCATCTTTCGTTCTCGTCGTCGGATAGGAACATGGGAACTTTCTGCCCTCTTATTTCTGCGCTTTTGCACCAAGACATTTAGGACTTCACCTTCTCCGTCAACGGCGCGCCAGAGGTACATAGGTTTGTCACTAATCTTGACGAATACTTCACCTAGAAACCATTCTGTATGGGCTCGGGGCCGCCGTTTTGAATACGCCGAGCATATTCTGTTCCAAACTTAAGAGCCCATCGACGAACAGTCTCATAGCTGACATCAATGCCGCGCTCAGCTAATAATTCCTCTACGTCTCGATAAACTCATGGTGAAACGAAAATAAAGCCATATGGCTTGCTTGATGATGTCCGGGTGGAAGCGATGACGGTGATAGGGGATTTTTTTCATGAAAATCACATACCATAAAATTTGTCGGAAATTAATGTGTCAAAGCCCCTTGGCAGGTTATTTTTTTAGGGTGTCAGATGGCGATTCACCATAGACCTTTTTGTAGGATACGGAGAAACGGCCAAGTTGACTGAAACCCCATTTAAGGGCGATGTCAGTCACACTTCTTTCCGGGCCACTGTTCAGAAGCTCTTTCCGGACCTTTTCAAGGCGTAGCTGAAGCACATATTTCATGGGTGTCTTACCGCGGAAACTTCGGAAACCTTCAAATATCGATCTTTGGCTTACGCCGGTAATTTTCACCAGATCATCAATGGACATTGGTTCTTTCAAGTGATCGTGGATATAATCTTCGGCCATTTTTACATATCTCGGGGCCGCCTGAATTTCCTGTGCCATTAACTCATCAATATAGTTATGGTTGAATGAATACAACAGGTTTGTTAGTAGATGCCGTTCCATATCCTCCAGAATATGACTGGACCGCCACGGGTTCATGCCATTATCAAGATCACTGGCCAGGTGTTTTATTTGTCGCCACCAGTCATTGGCAGGCTCGTTATTCGCCGTTATGCACTGGTCAAACAGGATTGGCTTCTCAATAGGTCGCATCAACAGCCGTGACAGACGGATTTCCATAGCTTCGACCTGGACCTGTACCATTAACTTCTTGCAGTCCTTACTCCAGTGCATTTTGGTATAGTCAGTTGGATTGATTGTTGATGACATTCCAACTGTGGTGGTAAAATTCTTTGTACCAGATGTTATCTGGGCCGTTCCTTCCAGGGGAAGCTGGAACAGGAAAAAACGGTCAAGAAAGCCAGGTTCTACGCAAATGTCTGTGCCGTATTGCATATAATTAATTGACAAAGCCGACAGACGCACCCGGTTATGGCACGCGTCAAGCGGCCCGGAATGTCTTGGTTTCAAGGTGTGGTCGCAATAGACCTTGCTGACGATTTCCCTTGCCTCATCTGCATCATTGGTTTGAAACAGACTAAATTTTTCTAGTGGCTTGCTCATGTAATGCTCACAATCAACAGAACTGGACTGTAGCATGAATCATTTCCTTTCGCGAATCAGAATAAATCTTATGGTTTTAAAACCCAACTATTTAGAAATTAAAGCGGGCGGTGATATACCACTGACGACCCCGGTCATAGAGACCTTCGTAGGACTGGAAGGCGTCACCGATGATGCCGGTATGGAGATATTTCTCGTCAGTCAGGTTTTTGACCCCAACGACCATGGCCATATTTTCGTCGGCATTTTCCCAGGTCAGGTTGGCATTGACCAGATGATAACCGCCCTGATGGATCTGCGGTGTGTTGAAGGCATCATTTTCAAACTCTGAGCGGAAAGCCCAATCAACACGGGGTACCAGAGAGCCATTATCGCCCAGGGAAATTTCCTTGGAGACGGCG
>NVTV01000011.1 GCA_002401695.1 Alphaproteobacteria bacterium | reverse complement strand
AGTCATATTGCCCAGTGGTGAGGCAACACCTGATGAGCTTTTACGCTCTTCACATAGGGCTATAGGTGATGCGTTAGCAGCAGACCTATTGGCACGAGTTCGAGATGCTAGCCCTCTATTTTTCGAAGAGTTAATCGTCGAATTGCTCATTGGGATGGGCTACGGCGGAACCTCTGAAAATGCAGGTAAAGCTATCGGTAAAAGCGGAGATGATGGTGTTGACGGCGTGATTGATCAAGACCCACTTGGAGTAGATCAAATTTATGTTCAGGCCAAAAGAAATCGCGAAGGAAATAATATTGGAGCAGGCGCAATTCGAGACTTCTTTGGCGCGCTAAACCTTAAAAAAGCCCAAAAAGGAATTTTTTTCACCACTGCATCCTTTACATCGTCTGCGATTCAAACGGCAGAAAACCTTGGCATAAGAATAGTTCTTATTGATGGGCAACGCCTAGCGGAGCTTATGCTTCGGTACAACATTGGTTGTGAAGATGAAGAGATACTTCACCTTAAAAAAGTAGATGAAGAATTCTTTGAGCGCTAACCACTAGAACCAAAATAACTAGAGCAACAGACATTAAACAGCCTTTGATAAATAAAGCTGATACAAAAAGGACACAAACGTTGAATAAGCAACAACTAGCCGCAAGAATCTGGGAATCCGCAAACCAGATGCGATCAAAAATTGAAGCCAACGAGTACAAAGATTACATACTTGGCTTTATTTTTTACAAATACCTTAGCGACCAGCTCGTGCAGTTTGTCACCAAAGCAGGTATGACGCCCGAAGACATTAAAGCCCTGAATGAAGGCGATGCCGAAACGGTAGAGTTTGTGCAAAGTAACCTCGGTTACTTTATTAGTTACGACAACCTGTTTTCCACATGGGTTGATCCATCATTAGAGTTTGACGAATCCAATGTGCGCGATGCGCTCTCGGCGTTTAGCCGACTCATCCACCCCAATCACAAAAAACTCTTTGAAGGCATTTTCACCACTTTAGAAACAGGCCTAAGTAAACTCGGTGAAAGCGCAGGCAAACGCACCAAAGCCATTAGCGACTTACTGCACCTGATTAAAAGCATCCCCATGAATGGTAACCAAGGCTATGACGTACTGGGTTATATTTACGAATACTTGATTGAAAAATTTGCCGCCAATGCCGGTAAAAAAGCAGGGGAGTTTTACACCCCGCACGAAGTCTCGGTGCTGATGTCGCACATTATCGCCCACGAATTACAGCATAAAGACACCCTAGAAATTTACGATCCGACCAGTGGTTCAGGCTCATTATTAATCAACATTGGTCAAGCCGTGGCGCAATACGCCAAAAGCAAAGACAACATCACCTATTACGCCCAAGAGTTAAAAGCAAATACCTACAACCTAACGCGGATGAACTTAATCATGCGCGGCATAAAAGCCAGCAACATTAAAACCCGCAATGGCGATACCTTAGAAGACGATTGGCCGTATTTCGATGAAAGCGACCCACAAGGCTCATACCAAGCCCTGTATGTAGATGCGGTCGTCTCCAACCCTCCTTACTCACAAAGCTGGGATTCATCCCATAAAGAAAGCGACCCGCGCTATTCGCGTTTTGGCCTAGCGCCAAAAACCAAGGCCGATTTTGCCTTTTTACTGCACGATCTTTATCACTTAAAACCCGATGGTATTATGACCATCGTATTGCCCCACGGCGTATTGTTCCGTGGTGGTGAAGAAGGCGAAATTCGCAAGCAGCTGATTGAGAACAACCACATTGATGCCATTATCGGTTTGCCCGCCAATATCTTTTTTGGCACCGGCATTCCTACGGTTATTTTAGTGCTCAAACAAAAACGACAAAACAATGATGTGTTGGTCGTAGATGCCTCCAAACACTTTTTAAAAGAAGGCAAAAACAACAAGTTACAAGCCTCCGACATCAAGCGCATTGTGGATGCTGTCATCCACCGCGAAAGTATCGATAAATTCTCGCAAGT
Source organism: Alphaproteobacteria bacterium (assembly GCA_002401695.1). Lineage (GTDB taxonomy): Bacteria > Pseudomonadota > Alphaproteobacteria > Micavibrionales > Micavibrionaceae > UBA1672. Next base: position 41,206 of record NVTV01000011.1, on the reverse strand, counting down.
GGTGAGCAAACAAACTCTGCGCGACAACGGCTACAACTTAAACATACCACGCTATGTAGATTCTTCAGCTGCTGCACAAAGCTGGGACTTACACGCCACCATGTTAGGCGGCATACCCAACAGTGAAATCGAAAGCCTGCAAAGCTATTGGCAAGCCTTACCGCAATTGCACGCAGCCCTGTTTACGCCAAAGTCGTCCGCTTACAGTGAGCTGGCCATTGCGAAACAAGACGTAAACGCCACCATTAGCCAACACCCACAAGTGCTTGAGTTTATTACCGCATACAATCAAGCATTTGAAGGCTTTGACGCACACTTAAATACAAGCCTCATCCAAAACTGGGAAGACGTTAAGCGCAACCAGCAAGAGGCAAAATTTAGTGCAGAGCTATTTACCCGCCTTGCACCTATCGCATTAATCGACAAATACCAAGCCTACCAACATTTAAACAACCAATGGCAAACCATCAGCGCCGATTTAGAAATGATGCAAACCGAAGGCTTTTTGGCAACTAAGCTTGTTGACCCTAACATGGTAATAAAGAAGAAAAACGGCAAAGATACCGAAGTACAAGACGGCTGGAAAGGCCATATATTGCCCTTTGAATTAGTGCAACAAACTTATCTGAGCAAAGAATTACAAGCCTTAGATAGCAAAGAATCAAAGCTAGCAGAAGTCACATCTCAAATAGAAGAGATCGTTGAATCCTTTACGGAAGAAGAAAAAGATTCACCTATCCTCAATGATAAAAATGATGCCTTTGTGAAAGCCGAATTAACCAAAAAGCTTAGAGAGATATATGTGGATGTTGATTCAGAAGAAATTCAAATGCTCAATGACTATGTTACTTTACTTGATAATAAGGCCAAAAAGCCGCAGAAGTTAGCGTTTGTAGCAGAGTATTCGAAAGTTCACTGGCACAATATTGAAGCTAATAAAGATGGTACATACGGCAAAGGTAAGGTAAATATTTATCTACAAACCTTGAGAGCTGAGTTTGAGTTTGATCCAGAAACTTATGAAGGTAAAGTCATAAAGGCAGATAAGTTATTAGCTGAATAAACTGAGCTTAAAGCGGATATTAAAGCGAAAGCTAGTGGCCTACACCTAAAAACCAAAACCACAATAGAAGGTTTAACCAACGAGCAAGTTAACGAACTGTTACACCTTAAATGGATCACCCCATTAAGCCGAGAATTCGCGGCTATGCCCAGTGCGGTCATTACCCAACTCACCAGCCAAGTGCAAGCCCTTGCCGATAAATATGCCGTCACCTATTCACAAGTAGCCAGCGACATTAAAACTACCGAGCAACAGCTGGCAGCCATGATGAGCGAACTCACCGGTAATGAGTTTGATAGACAAGGCTTGGCCGAACTCACCAGCTTGTTGAAGGGCGAATAAGATGAGTGTGGATATGAGGGTGCCAGAGATTCGCTTTAAGGGGTTTAACGATGAGTGGAGCATGCTGACACTGGGAGAGCTTGGCACAGTCGCGACAAATAAGCGCATTTTCATTCATCAAACTTCGTTAATTGGCGACGTACCCTTTTATAAAATTGGGACATTTGGCAGAGAGCCCAAATTATATATTTCTCAAGAACTTTTTGAAGATTATAAAGAGAGATTTCCATTTCCCCTAAAAGGAGATCTATTGTTTTCTGTGATAGGTAGCATAGGTAGAGTTGTCGAATACACGGGTGAAGACGAATATTTTCAAGATTCAAATGTTGTATGGCTTCAACACAATGGATCTATTGTAAATACATTTTTAAAACAGTTTTATTCGATCGTGGAATGGCAAGGGATAGAAGGGAGCACAATTAAGCACCTGTATAATCGAACTATCCTTGGGACACAAATTCAGATGCCGTCCCGAAAAGAACAAGCCCAAATCGGCAACACCTTCCAAAAGCTCGACAGTCTAATCAACCAACACCAACAAAAGCATGACAAGCTCAGCAATATTAAAAGATCCATGCTGGAAAAAATGTTCCCCAAACAAGGAAAAACCACCCCAGAAATCCGCTTTAAAGGGTTTAGTGGGGAGTGGGAGGAAAGTTCATTGTTTGAAGAGGCGGTTGTGACTACGGGGTTTCCTTTTGATAGCTCTGATTTTTGCAATTCAGGAAACTTGCTTGTTATTACAAACGGCAACATTCAAAATAGCTCCTCAGCAGTGAATGGAAAAGTTGGAAATAGAATAGCGATTGAAAAAGTCGATTTATTAAACCAATATGCACTTAATATTGGGGACATTCTTGTCACTATGGATGGTTCCGTAGGTCGAACGGCCAAAGTCATAGAGCCTAATCAAATACTCGCGCAGAGGGTTGGTCGTCTAGTAGCGAAAAATAATACGGAATTTCTTTATCAGTCATTAAATACAGGCGCATTTTTAGATGCAATGACCACCATTTCACATGGTGGAACGATCAAACATATCTCTTTATCAGAGATTGGAAGTTATATGTTGCTAGTACCAAAAAATATCGAGGAGCAAGAAAAAATCGGTAGCTATCTACAAAAGCTCGATGCCCTTATCTATCAACACCAACACCAAATCACCAAACTCAATAACATCAAGCAGGCTTGCTTGAGAAAAATGTTTGTTTAGCAGGGAACGCAACCATGACCACCTTTAAAACAGAAGCACAATTTGAACAGGCCTTTATTGAGGTGCTCACTCACAAGGGGTGGGAAACTGAAATACTAAAAAACAAAACCGAGTCTGAGTTACTGCAAAACTGGGCGGATATTTTATTTGAAAATAACAAACAACGTGATCGCTTAAACGATGTGCCGCTAACCAACAGCGAAATGCAGCAGATTATTGAGCAAATCAAAGAACTTAAAACCCCACTAAAACTTAATGGATTAATTAACGGTAAGACCGTGGCTATTAAGCGCGATAACCCAGCCGATAAGATGCATGTAGGTAAAGAAGTCAGCCTAAAAATTTACGACCGCCAAGAGATAGCCGCTGGCCAAAGCCGTTACCAAATTGTGCAGCAGCCCAAATTTGAGCGCGGTAGCCCCTTACGTAACGACAGGCGCGGCGATGTGCTGTTACTCATTAACGGTATGCCGGTCATTCATGTAGAGCTGAAACGCAGCGGCGTGCCCGTAAGCCAAGCCGTAAACCAAATTGAAAAATACAGTGCCGAGGGTATTTTTAGCGGGCTGTTTTCGCTGATTCAGGTGTTTGTGGCCATGGAGCCAGCAGAGACCAAATACTTCGCCAACCCTGGCTTAGATGGCAAGTTCAACCCTGATTATCAATTCAACTGGGCCGATTTTAATAACGAGCCGGTGAACCACTGGAAAGACATTGCCTCAACGCTGTTGTCTATCCCTATGGCGCACCAGCTGATCGGTTTTTATACCGTAGCTGATGATACTGATGGCGTGCTAAAGGTGATGCGCAGTTACCAATATTACGCCGCCAATGCCATCTCCGATAAGGTGGCAAAAACCAATTGGCAACAAATAGGCAGCAGCGCAAATAATGTGGATCGCCTTGGTGGTTATGTGTGGCATACCACAGGCTCAGGTAAAACCATGACCAGCTTTAAATCAGCGCAGCTTATTGCCCAGTCCAAAGATGCCGATAAAGTAATTTTTTTAATGGATCGCATTGAGCTCGGTACCCAGTCGCTCGCCGAATACAACAATTTTGCAGGCGATGGCGAAGAAGTGCAGGCCACCGAAAATACCGATGTATTGGTCACTAAACTTAAAAGCAGTGACCCTGCCCAAACCTTAATTGTTAGCTCGATTCAGAAAATGAGTAATATTTTTGAAGCGGTCGGTGATGAAGGCACCGCCACTAACTCAGCCGACATTGAAAAAATCCGCGCCAAGCGTTTAGTATTTATTATTGACGAAGCTCATCGCTCAACCTTTGGCGATATGCTTATCACCATTAAGCGTACCTTCCCATGCGCTTTGTTTTTTGGTTTTACTGGCACGCCCATTCAAGAGGAAAACGAAAAAAGCGGTAACACCACCAGCACCGTATTTGGTAACGAACTACACCGCTATAGCATTGCCGATGGCATACGCGATGGCAATGTACTGGGCTTTGACCCTTATAAAGTCAGCACTTTCAAAGATAAAGACATCCGCCAAGCCGTAGCGCTTGAACAAGCCAAAGCCGATTCTGTAGCCGATGCTATGGCAGACCCAGCTAAAAAGAAGAAGTTTAACCACTTTATGAATAATGTGCCCATGGCAGGTCATAAAGACCCAACAGGTAAGTATACCAAAGGCATAGAAGACTATGTGCCCAAAGAGCAATATTTAACCGATGAGCACCAAGCAAAGGTGGTGGAAGATATTCTGGGCGAATGGGATGTGCTTAGCCAAGGCAATAAGTTTCACGCCATTTTAGCCACTAATAGCATTGTTGAAGCCATTGACTATTACCGCCTTTTAAAAGCTGCCAAACCTAATCTTAAAATATCGGCACTGTTTGACCCCAATATTGATAACGACGGCAGTGGTGACAGAGGCCCGACGTTTAAAGGCGATGGTTTAGAAGAAATTATGGCCGACTACAACGCGCGCTATGGCCAAGATTTTGATTTTGCCAAACACGCACAGTTCAAAAAAGACTTAGCCACCCGCCTTGCCCATAAAAAACCTTATGAGCGTATACACACTGAACCCGCAAAGCAGCTTGATCTACTTATTGTGGTTGACCAAATGCTAACAGGGTTTGATTCTAAATGGCTCAATACCTTGTATTTAGACAAGGTCATTAAATACCACAATATTATTCAAGCTTTCTCGCGCACCAACCGTTTATTTGGCCCCGACAAACCTCACGGCACCATTCGCTATTACCGCTACCCAAACACGATGGAACAGCATATTAAGAACGCGGTAAAACTTTATTCGGGCGATAGACCCATAGGCTTATTTGTCGATCGGTTAGAAAGCAACCTTGAGGCAATGAATAAGCTGGTAGAAGAGATCACCGAATTGTTTACCAATGCGGGCGTGCAAAACTTTGAAAAACTGCCAGAAGACGATGCTGCTTGCGCCAAATTCGCCGATCTATTTAAAACCTTTAATCAGCATTTAGAGGCCGCCAAGGTGCAAGGTTTACATTGGAATGAGCTGAAGTATTCATTTAGTGAAGGCGATGATAAGCACGAACTAACGCTGGAGATAGACGAGCAAATATATTTAAGCCTTGCCCTACGTTATAAGGAACTGGCAGGAAAAGGCGAAGGGGGCGGCGGTGAAGGCGGCGACGTGCCTTTTGATATTAGTGGGTACCTTACTGAAATTGATACTGGCAAGATCGACGCAGATTACATGAATAGTCGCTTTAAAAAGTATTTAAAAGAGCTGAATCAGCACCAAGACCAAGCCAGTATTGAAACTACATTGAACGAGTTGCACAAGTCGTTTGCATCGCTCACCCAAAGCGAGCAAAAGTACGCCAAGCTGTTTTTACACGATTTACAACGCGGCGACGCCGAGTTGATAGAAAGTCACAGCTTTAGAGACTACATCAACGACTACAAAGATAACGCCGAAAGCGCGCAACTCAATGCCGTAGTGAACGTCTTGGGGTTAGATAAAAATCGACTAGTGGGATTAATGAACGACAAAGTTGATGAAAAAACCCTGAACAACTTTGGCCGCTTTGATGCGCTAAAAGACACGGTGGATAAGGCAAAAGCCAAAGCATACTTCGAGAAGAAAGACCGTGTGGCTGTACCGCCCTTTAAGCTAAATATATGTATCGATAAGTTTCTTAAACAATTTATTCTGGAGCAGGCTGATTGAGGATTTAAGTTGATGAATAAGTTATTTCTGAAAGGCTCTGAATGGCGACGATGGGATTTGCAAGTGCAAACTATTCTGGACAGCGGCTATGTTGAGCTTAAAAATTATGCTGAAGAGCTGAAGTTATTAAAGCCTGATGAATGGAAAGCCTTCATTAGCTTAGTCGGGACAGAAGAAGACGCGTTGAAATTTGATTCAAAAGCGTATTTTTTTACCGATTCGACTGATAGTGAAAAAATTAGAACAACAAACTATGCGAAAACATTTATTGCTTTTTTGGAGGCTTTTCAGAAAGAAGAAGTTTGCATCGCAATTACTGACCACAATTATGACCATACACATTTGTTGGATGCTCTGCTAGACGCATCTAGTGGCAGTGTTGTGAGCGTTATTGGCGGAGTTGAAATAAATGTTCAGGGTGTTCATCTTCTTGCTCTATTTGATCAACCCATCTATGGGAAAGGCACTTTTTCTGAAGGGATAGCTACTTTTTTGTCCAAAATTGATGTCGATAGTAAGGAAACGAATGGTGCACTTACCGTTTCAAATAAGTCATACACGGATGTCTTAGATAGGATTAAAGATAATTGCGGAATTACGATTTATCCCCACTGTAACAGCGATAACGGACTATTTCAGGAAAGAGCTAAAACTGATAGAACTCATCTTGGAGATCAGTTTAATTACCAAGAGTTTAATATTCTACAAGGGAGAAGTGCAACCGGTGGTGAAAAGTTGCTAGCCTATATTACCAGTAAATCGTCCGATTTAACTTCTGATTATTGTTATACCACTGCTACAGATGCCAGATGTTTAAGGGACATACTGTCGCCAGACGATGCAGGTAACTATACATGGATAAAAGCTGATCCAACTTTTGAAGGCCTGAAGCAGATAATGTTTGAGCCTGCACGCATTGCTATTCAAGGTAATCGTCCAGAGGATAAGGCTGGGTATCAGGTAATTGATAGGGTTGAGATATCTAATGATTTTATCCTTAATGATCACTTGAGCTTGAATACAAATATGACTTCTATAATAGGTGGACGATCAACGGGTAAGTCCGTCCTACTTACAGCTATTGCTCAGAAACTGAAGACAGACGAGCCGATTTCCTTTGCCCATAAGCCAGAATACGGCGATTTTGTTCAGGAAGTAGCATCATCTATTTCAATTGTTTGGAAAGATGGCGAGGTGAACGATGACAGAGAGATTGAATTCTTTCAGCAAGGTTACATGTATGATTTGGCGACCGATAGCAAAAAGTTAAGCGAGCTAATTCAAGATATCCTTCGAATAAAAGGAAAAAGCAGTTTTCTTGAGTCGTACTTTACAAAAAAGGCCGAACTAAAAAAATTAATCTCCTCCAGTATTAACGATTTATTTCAAGTTGTCGCTGATATTACGCGGAGATTATCGATTCTTTCTGAAAAAGGGGATCGTAAAGGTATTCAGGATGAAATTAAAAAACTCGAAGATAAGCTTAAAGAGCTGGATAGCCTTTCTTTGGCTGATAATGAGAGAGAAAATTATGAGCGGCATAAGAATATTATTGAGGGTTCCAGTAAGGTAATCAAGAACAACCAAAAGGATATTTCACAGTTAGAACGCTTAAAGGGAATATCGCTCATTAGACAAGATTTAGACTACGAACTTTCAAGCGTGTCTGATGAGGCAAGAAAAAAAGTCAAGCAGGTGTACGAGAATTTAAAGTCTGAAATTGGTGACAAATGGATATCAGGATTAGATACAGCGCTAGCACAATTAAATGAGCAAGTTTCAGAAGAAAACAAAAAGATTGAAGAGTCTCAGTCTGACGCAGATTATGTGAAAGCTGATCAGGCATACAAAAATTCGTCTCAGCTTAAAGAGATTCAGGATCGTATTAATGAGCAGAAAAAAGCTCTTAATGAAATAGAAGCTGTAGCCAGTGAAATTCATGAGCTGGAGAAGCAAAAAGGTCAACTGAGTACAAAGATAATCAGTGACCATTCTGAGTATTTCAGTGCGACAGAGGGATTGCTTCCGAATTTGTCGGATAGTCAAGATGGGTTGGATATAGAAGCCAATTATAAATTTGACGTAGAGCGATATAGAAATATTTTAAAAGGGGCTCTCAATCAGCAAAGTAACGCCATCCGCGAAATCACTGAGTTTAATTATGAGGATCATGAACAATATATTTCAGAAATTAAGAGCTTGTTTGGTAATTTTATGTCTGGCTCTTTGAACATGAAGGGGGGGTATACTTCTCAATCTCTAGCTACGGCTATTATGACAGAGTGTTTTTATGATGTCTCATATGATCTTGTTTACGAAGATGATAACTTCAATCATATGTCAGATGGAAAAAAGGCATTCGTTGTTTTGAAGTTATTGTTAGATTTTAGCGACAAGAAATGCCCTATTCTAATTGATCAGCCCGAAGATGATTTAGATAATCGAGCGATTTATCGTGATTTAGTTCAGTATTTAAAAAAGAAGAAGATTCAAAGGCAAATAATAGTCGCAACTCATAATCCGAATATTGTGGTTGGTGCTGACAGCGAGCTTATTGTAGTGGCTAACCAACACGGTGTTAAAAACGAAAATCGAAATTCCAAAAAATTTGCATATAAATCTGGAAGTTTAGAAAATTCGAAGCCTTTTGATGACTCAAACCCTATTGTTCTAGATGCACAGGGTATTCGAGAGCATGTTTGCGTAATTCTTGAAGGCGGAGATGTCGCATTCAAACTTCGAGAAAAGAAATATGCTCTTAGCACATAGATTATTGTAGGTGCATCAAGGGCAAAGAGCCCTTGATGCAAGTTCATTCTCGATATTTTCAAGTGAAGCCAATGCATTCAAACGTTCCAGTGTATGAGGCTCACTTTTCGCCAATTTGTTAAAAACCATTCTTAAAAGTCCATGCAGCTCGTTTTCATTCTTAGCTGCCAGTTCAAATCTTGTTACCAGTTTCATAGTTACCTCCTGTTATTGGGAGGCCGCGACATTCGCGACCTTATCTAAGGCCGCTTAAATACGAGAGGCTATGAACTGCACCTGTGGTCGTAATATATGGAGAAGCGTAGGCTTCTTAGCTACGCTTGCAGTTTTAATGGTCTCTTGTGTTTGGGTAGGGGTTAGGTAAGGACGCAAATGTCGCGCCTCTCATTCTTAAGGGGGAATTGAGGCTGGTCTGTATTGATTTGAAGTGGTGCAAATAACAATCAGCGTGGTATGCATAATTTTCAAGAGATAGCTTTGAGCTTGTGGGGAAAGGCTTTTCCCCTGCTGCAACCGCACCGGCGTTTTTCGACACCCCATTCAAGCGGGATTCCCGCAACGCTCTTTGAACTATTACATGAACGTATACGTTCGTTTTATTTTTTGAGATTCCCCTTTTGGGAAGACTTCACAATATCATCCGTTTTGCCTCCATCAAGACATCCCCCAATCTTCCGCCGCTGCGCTCTGTGCAGAGTGGGTGGTTCCCCTTGTCTGGATTCCAACAAAACGCACGATTTGACGCTCTCTTTGCTCGCTCTTTGTCTGGGGTTTTTCAACCCCAAAAGGGGTGTGTTTTTAACTAAGAGAGAGATAAGACAATGAGCAATGAAATCAGAATTTATGTAGCGTGTTTGGCATCTTATAACGGTGGTAGATTGCATGGAGCGTGGATTGACGCAACGGACGAGCTGGACGATATACAAGATCAGATTAATGACATGCTAAAGACCAGCCCAGAGCAGGACGCGGAAGAATACGCAATACACGATTACGAAGGGTTTGGCGGTTATGGATTGGGAGAGTATGAAGGAATTGAATCAGTGCATGAAATAGCTTGTTTCCTTGAAGAGCAACCAGAGATAGGCGGCGAGTTATTAAGTCATTTTGGTGGATCATTAGACGATGCAACCAAGGCAGCAGAGGAAAGTTATACAGGGTGTCATACATCACTTGCAGATTACGCGCAGGAACTTACAGAGCAGACAAGCGAAGTTCCAAAGCATTTAGAGTTCTACATTGATTACGAAAAAATGGGGCGTGCCATGGAAATGAGTGGAGATATTTACACCATCGAAACCGCTCACGATGAAGTGCATGTATTTTGGGCGCACTGATAATCAGGTTGGTGCGTATTCTCTATCCCAGATACGCGCCAACTTGCTTACGAATAACGCCGAGCCTGTTAGAAATTTCATCGCCACTTTCACGTATTTCATGGGCGACGCGCATCATGCCTGTTCGTTGGCGTTCTGTATAAAGCATTTCAACATCTTCACCGTCAATTAATGCTGAAATTGCAATCCCGAAAAACTCTTGTTTGGATAACATGTTGTTCAGATCATCATGGAGTCTCAAAAGCTCTTGCGAGAGGGTTAGAATTTCATTGCTGACTTTTTCTTGATGTTCACTACTCATAGGATATTTCCCCTGTTAAAGCTCCATCGTTAAATACAGATCGCGAATTTCTTCGGGCTGGATGCATAGATATTCTAGCGTTTGCGCCTCGCTCGTATGACCATAGGCGCGCATGAGTAGGGCAAGGGCTGAGCCTTGTTCGATGCGCTGGTGATAACCCCACGTCTTGCGCAAGGTATGGCTACCGTAATTTCCACTTAACTCTGTCAATTGGCACCAACTTTTTACCAATTGACTGACATATGACACGCTCAAAGCCCCGCCTTTTTTCGATAGGAACAAGGCAGAGTCAGGCGACAGGTTCGGATAAACATCCAGCCATTGCCGCAGAGCTTTATGCGCTGTGGCGTTTAATGTTGCACGTCTGTATTTACTGTTCTTTAATTGCTTAATATTCAGACTATCTCCCACCTCTAAATGAGCAACATCACAAACGCGCAAAGAAAGCAGCTCACCTGCACGATAAGCCGTGTTAATGCCAAGCGTAAAAAGGCACAAATTGCGCGGTTGATTTTGCAGTTGTTTCTTGATCGTCATAATTGTATTTACATCCCTGATCGGCCCCACCTTGATGGCCGATCCTTTGGACGGATGGTTACGCCGTTGCATCTTCTGGCGTATCGTTTCCAGACGTTTCGTATCTGGCACATTTTCCCCTTCCAATAAATTGTAAAAATAATGTTTACGTGATGAAAAAGCTAATATAAACTTCTATCTATTAGTTGAGATTGCTAGAGCCACTGTGCTTTTCCGCTGATAGCATTGTTCATATCCAGATATTTCCACACCCATACCCCTGTATTCAAAAGCTGTGGATGGATTATCTCAACTAATAGATAAAAGTTGAAGTCTTTTTTCAATTATATTTCGCAAAATTTCAGGCGTAATAAATGATAAGAGCAATCATTTGTGATTGCGTGTAATTGTAAATGTTGCTATGAGTCATGACTTCAATGTGTAAGGAAAGTTGAGTTATGTTTAAAGGGAAGTCCAAACCAAAAATAATACTATTTTTTTTGTTACTGATTGGATGTGCTTTTAGCCTGTACTTCAAACAATATAACACGCTTGAAGTTAAGCAATATAATGAAGGTAATAAGATGGTTTCGCATGCTAATACTCTGCCTCCTCCAACAAAAATACCGCCTATCAGTATGAATGCTGGTCCGCTTCTTCGCGCAGTTCTGGAACGGGTTTGGGTAACGAAATATTTTGGCGCACCTGCGGAAATATATAAATTTAACTCTGACATGCCTCTTTGTGAGTCCTTGCCGGAGTCTGACCTTAAGCAGGATGCAAAGCACGGCGTTTTTATATGGTGGCATAAATGTTTGCCTCTCGAAATTCAATGGGAAGTGAATAAAGAAGATAAGAGCGGAACCGCAAAGCTGCGCATGCTTTATTTTGACAAGGCGGACGAGGTGCTTGAGGACGCATTCAAAATTATAAGAACCAATTCATTGGGGGATTATAGTATTGAAGAAGAAAAAAAAGACGCTATAAAAAAAATTATTAAGGAAGAAACAAAGCCTTCTAAATTTCCTATAAATTACACATACAAGCTGAAAACTTATTCCAAATTAGAAGACTATCACTTTCTTGAGGATGAGATTAAAGCAAATCCTGATACAACAGATGACTTCGAAAAAAGAGTAGATAATGTAAGAAAATATTTTTCCAACAGGGGTAAAAAATACGCTTTAACACTTGGATACAATCCTGCGGAGTTTGTGAAAAAAGGGAATGTAATTGAATATTCTCTGACAGCACCGATTGGTTTCTTCGGCATGGAAAAAGATTATGAGAAAGGGAGAATGAAATGAGTGATCCGGAATATACAGTAAAGCTCAATTTATATTGGGCAGAAGAAGGTGGCTACGAGACCGGCCATGCGAACGTAACCGTTATAAGAACAGATGAGAACGGAGATGACACGGAATATACTTTCGGTGTAAATTCTACCGGGGGAAATGTTGGAACCTGGATCAATCCTTATTCTCAAGAACAAGATGGCAGGATAGGCGAAGATTCTCCGTGGACGCCGGATAACCCTATAATACCTGATGGAGGTGTTGTCTCATCAGAGATACCTATTTCTGAGGCAGATTATCAGGATATATTGGATTTTATAGAGCCCTATACGGGAAGTGATTACAGCGGAAATTCTCCTACAAACTATGATGTATTGGCTAGCTTGAATCCGATGTCACCGGACGATTCGTGGTCATGCTATTCATTTGTTCAAAGTATATATGAAATGGTAGGAGGAGAAGGCAGTTCTTTTGTTGATGAGTTTTCAAACGAACAATTAGATCAACTTACAGATAATTATATTGAAACACTTTATGGTGATCTGGATGCTGGCCGTAACATGGATAATATGGCTGAATATCTGGAAGGTATTGCTGACGATTATGGGTGGGCGTTTGATAATCCGGGTGCAGTATTTAATGAATTTTTACCGCAATGGATGCAAGATTTAATTGATGATTGGGTAGACGCTGAAAATGCGCCACCTCCTACTCCTGTATCACCTCTTGTTTTAGATTTAGACGGGCAGGGGATTGATCTTGTCTCGGTTCTTGGCGCGGATGCTGTATATTGGGATATTGATCAAGATGGTTTTGCCGAAAAATCAGGGTGGATATCAGGTAATAATGGCCTACTTGCAATAGACCTGAATTCTGATGGTATTATTAATGATCATGGAGAATTATTTGGAACAGACACCGTAGATGGGTTTACTGTTTTATCCGCTTATGATTCCAATGTTGATAATGTCATTGATGTAAATGATGCCCAATTTGCTGATTTACTTGTTTGGGTTGATGCAAATTCAGATGGCTATAGCCAAAGTGGAGAGCTTTTCTCACTAACTGATCTCGGTATTACAAGCATCAATCTCAATGCATCTTTGGTTGACTATGATATTGCTGGCAATCATGTAACTCATGAAAGTACGTTTACAATTAATGGGCAGACGCAAACGATTGTTGATGCATGGTTCGCCTATGATAATACGAACTCTCATTACCAAGAAAGTTATACGCTTGATGTAAGAACATTTTACCTTCCAACACTCCGTGGTTTTGGTGATGTAAAAGACCTGCATATTGCTATGAGTATGGATGAAACTTTATTGCTTATGGTGCAGGAAATAGCTAACTCTGGGGATGCGCTTTTATTTGATCCGGCGTTTGACTTAAACGGTAAAATGGAAGCAGTGCTTTATCGTTGGGCTGGTGTGGATGGCGTTGATCCAGCAAGCAGGGGGGCGCATGTTGATGCAAGACAACTTGAATTTTTAGAACAATATTTGGGAGATAGCTTCGATCACAATAGCGGCAATACGCCTACGGTTGGTGCAGGTGGATTGGCAACTGGCGTGTTTGTTTCGGCTCTAAGCACTCTTTCTAGCCATATTCTTATTCAGACTTCTGCATCCAGTTTCTTTGGGGAAGATACGTATTATGATTTTGCTTTAGGGAAAATAGAAAATTCAAGTCTTGATGGGATATATTTCCTCACGCCTAACCAGATTATGAATCAAACAACTGATACTTCAAACGCTTATGTTATTTCTGACATTAATTCAAGTTATGAAATTAGTGAAAATAATGGCGGTGGTTACGATGAAATATGGATTCAAGGTGTTCAGGAAAGTGACTTGCGCCTTGTAAAATCTGGTTTAAATTTAGAGATTAATATTGGCAATGAAACAATCACAGTTGTTAATCAGTTTAAATCCGATAACAATCAAGATGGCTCTTTTGATTATTTCCGCGTTGAAAACATTGTTCTTGATGATGGAACAAAAATCGACTTATTGAATGATCTGACATTTACCGGAACATCAGGCAATGACGTTCTTGTCGGTCTTCATATTGATGATACTTTAATTGGTGCAGAAGGCGACGATGAGCTTAGAGGTAATGAAGGTAACGATACTTATGTTTGGTCAGTTGGCGATGGTAACGATACAATTCGTGAATTTATGGGAAGCGATACTTTAGTTCTGCATGGTGTTCAAGAAAGTGAATTGCGCTTAGAGCATATATCTAACGGCTCTTTAATAGTTCATATTGGTAATGAGCTTATAACAATAGAAAATCAATTTTGGGCGAATACTCATACAACAAGTTCGAACAATACACGCTATGAAGTTGAAACAATTATTTTGGATGACGGTACTGTTCTTGATTTGACGCAAGGGATTACTTTTACAGGAACAGAAAATGATGATGTCATAAGATCATCATTTGGCAATGATGTTCTTGTTGGTAATGCTGGTAATGATATTTTATTAGGTGATAACGGTGATGATACTTTAATTGGTGGCACTGGTGACGATGAACTGAGAGGGGGCTATGAGAATAACACCTTTATTTGGTCGATTGGCGATGGTAATGACACGATACAGGAGTCAGGGGGCAGTGATACTCTAATCTTGCATGGCGTGCAGCAATCAGGTGTTAGTTTTGTGCAATCCGGCAATAACTTATCCATCAATATAGGCAGTGAGACTATTACGGTAGAGAATCATTTTCTTACTCACAACGATTACAAGGTAGAGAATGTTGCGTTTGATGATGGCTCGGTGATTAGTCTTCAAGTCTTCTTGAATGTTGCACCAACGGCGCAAGATGATGCGTTCATTGGTGATCAGGATTTATCTCTGAGTGGTAATGTTCTTGTTAACAATGGTAGTGGTTTGGACAACGATCCTGATGGAAATACTTTAGGCGTTGTGGCTGGCACATATGCATCTTTACATGGTTCTGTTGTTGTCTCTGCGAATGGAGATTTCACCTATACACCAACAGCAGGTTATAACGGTGCTGATAGTTTTACCTATACACTGGATGATGGCTTCGGTGGAAGCGATACGGCTACGGTAAATATAACTGTGCGCCCTCCGAATGTTGCGCCATTTGCGCAAGACGATGCATTTACTGGTGATGAGGATATTAGTATTACGGGTAACTTACTTTCGGATAATGGTAATGGTGTTGATACTGATCCGGACAGTGATCCGATAACAGTTGTTGCAGAAACTTTTGCAACGACGAATGGTTCTGTCGTGATCTCAGCAAGTGGTAGTTTCACCTATACGCCAAATGCAGCTTATGTAGGCGCAGATAGTTTTACCTATACACTGCAAGATGATCGTGGTGGTAGTGATATTGGAACTGCAAATATTACAGTGAATGCGCTTGCTAATAATCCTAATGCGATTAATGGAACATCCGCAAATGACACGCTCAATGGTGATCCAAATGGTATGTCTAACGATACCTTAATTGGTTATGGTGGCGCAGACATACTGAATGGTAAACTTGGTAATGATAGCTACGTTTGGTCAGTTGGTGATGGTAATGACATTATCAATGAAACAGGCGGCGTTGATCAGTTGGTTCTCCATGGTGTGATAGCCTCGGATATTGGCTTTGAGTATATGAGCGATGGCAGCTTGAAACTTCATATTGGTAGTGAAGAAATCACCGTCGGTTATCATTTTTATTCTGATAAATATAGCAGCAGTTATTATGATACTTATCATGTGGAAAGTATCTTGCTTGATGATGGTTCGACGATTGATCTCTTGAATAATATTACCCTTACAGGAACGGCAAACAGTGAGACTATTGATGGGCTGAATGCGGCGACAACTTTCGTTGGCGAAGCTGGCAATGACATTCTGAACGGCAAACTTGGCAACGACAGCTACGTTTGGTCGGTTGGTGATGGTAATGACACGATCAATGAAACAGGTGGTGTAGACCAGCTTGTGCTCCATGGTGTGCTCGCCTCTGACCTTCGTTTTGAGAATATGCTCGATGGCAGCTTGAAAGTTCATATTGGCAGCGAAGCAATAACCGTGAATTACCATTTTTATTCTGATAAATATAGCAGCAGCTATTACGATACCTATCATGTGGAAAGTATCTTGCTTGATGATGGTTCCATGATTGATCTTTTGAATAACCTGACCTTCACCGGAACAGCAAGTGGTGAGACTATAAATGGGCTAAATGCGAACGATATTCTGTTTGGCTTAGATGGTGCTGATACTCTGAATGGTAATAATGGCAACGATGCTTTGCATGGCGGTGATGGCTCTGATTATCTCTATGGCAATGCTGGTGATGATGTTCTTTATGGTGGCGCAGGTGTTGATATGCTTTATGGTCAGGCTGGCGCGGATACATTCGTATTTGAAAGCTCTACTGCCTTTACCGCAAGTGACAACATTCAGGATTTTAATTTATCTGATGGTGATAAGCTGGATGTATCAGACCTCTTGATTGGTTATGATCCATTAACCGACGCAATCAGTGACTTTGTGCAAATTACAGAAAGTGGTTCAAATTCTTACCTTTCCGTTGACGCAGATGGCGGAGCAGATAACTTCGTTCAGGTGGCTTATATCTACAATGAAACTGGCCTGACTGATGAGGATGCGCTGGAAACATCCGGCAACCTTATCGCGGCTTAGTTTGTTCCACACACGCAGTTAAGTCGAGATTGCCCTGCGCTTTTGCGCGGGGCTTTTGCTTGATGCATTCTATCGTTCCATTTCCATGCCATGATCGCTGAACATGGATTGAGCGTTATCAAAATGCTCTTGCAGATTAAAATCGACTTGTTGTTCTTCCGTTACATTTTTTCGCATCGCCTGTGTTTCAAGGCCGCTAAATTCCCATTGAGTTTTACTATCAAGCCCGTCCTTTTTAAATGGCGTTTTTGTCGCGATTTCTGATTGCTCTAAAAGTTCCTTTTCCTCAGAGGACTGGCGGTAAAATTTCTGCTTCATGTTCGCCATAATTTCTGGGGCAAGGGCATTGTCATAGCTGTGTAGGATTGCCTGTTCTGTTTCTAAAGGTTGCTCGCTTTTCTCCACCCGATCTATGTCTTGCCTTTGTTGTTTTAAAAGCGTTTCCAGCTCACTTTGTTTTTTATCGGCAAAGGCTTCTATATCAGAATTTTCAGGCAAAGATTTAAGTTCCTCAAATTGCCGCTCGCTTAAATTGTGCCACTGGTCTCGCTGGTGCTGATGTAATGCACGACCTGCGAGAGCGTTCTCTTTTGCTGGCATATTCACTTCAATTAAAGGCGGTGGGTTTCCACCAATAATATTCTTTGCCGTTTGCATTGGTTTTTCACTGCTCTCAATGGCTGCCATGTTCTTTACATGTTGCTCGACAAGCTCTTCTTTTGCCAAACGCAATTCCAGATCATAAATCATGTCTAATTTTTGCTGTTTTGTTAAAGCCATAAATTACTCCAAAGTATGTTGTTAAAGTTCCGGTTCAAAGTCGATATCATGGTCACCAAAATCAAGATCGTTTTGGTGATCTTTCTTGTGTGACTTACTGCGTTCACTCACGCGGGTTTTCTTTTTCTCATGAGTTTTTATATGCGTTAAATCACGGATTAATTCTGTGCGTTCTGTTTCTTGATTTTGGCGCATAAGATTAATTTGAACTTGTAGATTTTGCCGTTCAGTTAATTGCTTATGTGTTAGCTCTTCACGTTGCTTCTGATCGCGTTTATGGGCTTGCCAAGTTTCGCGTTCGTTGGTTTTACGGGTTTTCCAGTAACGCCCATTTAATTTATCCCATAGACCTTTAAAGCCTCTGCGAATACGCGCTGCACGTTTAAGTTCGGCTGCATACCAATGCTCTTGCTGGATAGTATGAAGCTGCGCACGTACAGCCCTATGGCGCATGGTTATTTCCTGCTTTTTACGGAGCAGGGGTTTCATCTCTTTTGTATTCTGGGCTTTAAGTTCATCGCTATAGCGGGTGAAGAGACCGGACAATTGATTACTAATTTTGTCTTTGGTTTCAGGCACAGAAGGCAAAGTCTCAGTTTTACCGAGACGAGTTTCTAATTCTTTAGCTTTTACACTGAGCTTTTTGGAGAGGGAATAAACCTCACCATGAATATCTACAGCGACATAGCCGCGTTGATCTCCTCGCGCGAGGTAATAACCGCTTTCGCGCAATGCATTCTCAAAGCCTTTACGATTATCAGATACCGTCCAGCTTTCTTGCAGTTCGCGTTTAATATCACTGGCCTTGCGCCCGATGCGCGCAGCTTGTTGCCATTCGGCGCGGGTGTAGTTGAGAGGGTTTTTTTTGCTTTTGTCTTTAAATCCATTTGGCAATTCCCAACCATGTTCAATAAACAGAGACTTGGAAATATCGTTCAGCTTCCTATGGTCATGGCTCATATTGATAGCCTTCATTTCTTCGCTATCAATGCGGCTCCAAACACAATGCGCATGGCGGCGGCCTTCTTTTTCGTGAAATACGATAACGCGCGGTTGCCCTTCAAGTTTGAGTTTCTTTTCTATACGATCCAGAGTTTCTTCAAATGTCTGGATGGATACCTTCTCATTCTCGGGAGGACTGAGAGAAAGGGAATACATGAACTGCCTGCATTTTGTGCCTTTGGATAGGGCGTAGGCTTCATTCAATGCGCCCAATACATTATCAGTCATAAAGCCGCTAACCTCATGCACATTTACATGTTCATTTTGATCAGCATTGAGGAGATGCAGTGCCATTTGACGACCGCCTGCACGCTGGCTTCCTTTGAGGATCATTTGCCATCCCCCTTATCCTCACCTTGGGGTTTTATCCCCATACCTTTGATCAAGGTTTCTCGCATCCACTGAATTGCGGACACGGATTCTTTCAAGGATGCGGTGATCTCCTCATTAACAGGAAGCGAGCCTGAATTTGCAGCGCGGGCAAGTTGATTGATATTACTGGCAATGCGCGATTGTCCCAATGCACCCAAAAGCTTTGCCAGTTGTATGTGATCTTGGCTTGCCGTTTCGCCGCGCGTTCGCTTTCTTGGCATGTCAGGCATATCTTCTTTGAAGATCAACCACCTTATATAAGCAGCAAGTGGTCTACCTGCGGCGGCAAGTTCCAGAGATTTACGCTCTTCTTTGGTAAATCTCATAGAAAAAGGCGGCGGATAGGTGTTTTTGTCTTTTTTATCCATTATTGCCCCCTACGCCTTGATAGTAGGGGATGCCTACAGGTATAATCCGCGCAAATTAAGGCGGGAACTCCCTCATTAGGGCTTTTTGATAGTAACGCGCTGGTAATATCGGGTAGTGGGCGTTGCGTAGAAGTTATATCAATCGCGTTAATCAGTAATTTAGATAGCGTTGGCAACCAGCCCCCGCTACCATTACTATCTTGTTGGAAGGCTTGAGGACTATTATCATTCACTGGTGATAGCGCAAGCCGTTCAATTAGATTCATATTTTTGTCTCCTGTAGACATATTCAAAATTCCAGCAAGATCACCGTACAAATCAATCGTTAGGCCATCTTCATCTGCTTTGGGCGTGAGTACGATTTTATCGACTAGCCCTCTCAAATGCTCGGATGCCTCGCTACGCGCACCATCCTGATTTAATACACTCGCTAAATCTTTCACGCACTTATGAAACCTTGATGCCATAGCAGGATGAAGCAGGGGGTTACAGGTTCGATTCCTGTAGGGCGCACCATTTCATACTCACCACCCTTAAGATGCTGTAAAACCGTTAGTGGAAGCGCAGTTTTGGCGGTTCGAAAAGTTTCATAAAAGTCTGCGAGCGGACGTCCAGAATTCTGTATTTTTTCCTTTAAAACAATTTTTACTCTTCGAGTTTTTCAATTTTTTGCTCATAAGCAGAAATCACAGTCGTGTTTTCTGATGGATTTTATCGCGTAAAGCGGCAGCAAGACTTCTAATAACATAGCATTTACCATGCAGAGTTAAGTTGCCTATAGCTCCATCTTCCAGAGCCTCGTCCAGCCCTTTTTCGTAGATGCAGTGGAAAAGGTCAAAATCTTGCGACAGGGAAGAGTTTTTCATAATTCAGCTTGTATTGCGAACCTCTTTAAAGCAAAAAATTGTACATACCGAATACAAAAAATTATTGACTCTGAAGCTCATATGTCTATAAATTTGGAATTATGGAGATACAAAAAGCAATTATTGCCTTTGGGGCTTTAGCGCAAGAAACCCGCCTTAAGGCGTTTCGGTTGTTGATGGAGTTTGGCACCGATGGCGCACCAGCAGGTGTTTTAAGTGACCGACTGGATGTACCACATAATACACTTTCCTTTCATCTGTCACATATGAGCCGTTCAGGGTTAATTATAGCGCGCAGAGAGGGGCGCTCTATTATCTATACGGTGAATTTCAAAGCGTTTCAGGATTTGCTGCGATTTATGATCGAGGATTGCTGTAGTACGGATGTTGCAAATATAAGAGACAGCAAAAGCCGGAATTGCACATTGATTGAGCTGTTAAATTTATCTAAGTGCGGTGAAGAATGATAAAGGGTTTGCTTGCCAAGCTTTGTTCGATAATCAGGTCATCTGTCGATCAGGAAAGGGCCGCCCTGATCCTGTCTAGACCTACAAAACGATTCCAGCAGTTATTAAACTGCTTTTTTTATACCCGATACACTTTTTATAATCCTATACACATTAACCAATGGAGAATATTATGAAGAAAGCTCTATCACTATTCGTAGCATGTGCTGCGTTTACACTTCCTACGCAAGCATTTGCCGCGGGAAAACAAATACAGATCGTGGGATCATCAACCGTTTATCCTTTTGTGACAGTTGTTGCAGAAGCTTTTGGTAATAATACAGATTTTAAAACGCCAATTGTTGAATCAACGGGAACAGGTGGTGGGTTCAAGCTGTTTTGCGCTGGCCTTGAGGATGCATCCCCTGATCTTGCAAATGCATCACGTGCAATCAAGGCAAGCGAGAAAAAACTTTGCGCCAAGAACGGCGTAACAGATATAACAGAAATCAAAATTGGGTTTGATGGCATTGTTCTTGCGAATGCCAAAGGTGCAACGCGGTATGATTTTTCAAAGAAAGTTCTTTTTCTGGCGCTCGCCAAACAAATTCCGGTAAATGGTAAGCTCGTCAATAATCCGCATCAGAAATGGAGCGACATTGATTCATCGCTTCCGGATGTAAAAATCGAAGTTTATGGCCCGCCGACAACATCAGGAACGCGCGACGCGTTTGTTGAACTGGTTATGGAGCCCTCATGTAAGAATTTACCGGAGTTTAAAGCTGCGTATACCGATAAAAAGGCACGCAAACAAGCCTGTCATCTCTTACGTGAAGACGGACGTTACATCGAAGCAGGTGAAAACGATAATCTGATTGTACAAAAACTTCAGAGTAATTCAAAAGCTCTCGGAATTTTCGGGTTCAGTTTTCTCGATCAAAATGGTGATATCGTACAGGGCAGCCATATCGCAGGTATTGAACCAACATTCGAGAATATCTCGGATGGGTCATACGGTGTATCCCGTTCCCTCTATGTGTATGTTAAGGATGGGCATGTTGGAAAAACATCAGGTCTTCAGGAATTCATTACCGAGTTGGTCAGTGATGAAGCCGCCGGTGAATTCGGATATTTAACTGAAAAGGGGCTTATCCCGCTTCCTTCAGATGAGCTTATTACAATGCAAAATCGTTCATCTGCTTTGGCTGTGAAATAGAGCTTTATTAGATTGATAAAATATGTAGAGTGGCCGTTTAGACAAACGGCTACTTTCGTGTATAAGACTAATTAATAAAAATATTACAATTTCCTCGTCATTAAAGGGGAAGGAAGAATATAATGGCAAAATACGAGAAATTAATTCGCGCTACTTTATTAAGCTGTACCATGTTATCCGTGATGATAACCGTTATGGTTGTTGCTTCTGTTTTTTCAGAGACAATGCGGTTTTTCTCGAATGTTTCTGTGTTTAATTTCTTTTTCGGAACAGAGTGGAGCCCGCAGACAGCAATACGCCCGGATCAAGCCGGTGGATCAGGTACGTTTGGCGCAGTGCCCGTGTTCCTTGGTACATTCTTGGTCACGTTAATTGCAATGGCGGTTGCGGCGCCGCTTGGATTATTCTCTGCAATATACCTCTCTGTTTATGCCAGCCCCCGATTTCGGTTATGGGCAAAGCCTGTCTTGGAAATATTGGCAGGTGTACCGTCTGTTGTTTACGGATATTTTGCGGTTATTACTATGGCGCCAATGTTGCGTGAATTTGGTGAAACAATCGGGCTGTCTATTGCCTCTGAAAGTGCCTTAACCGCAGGAACAGTGATGGGCATTATGATTACGCCCTATGTTATGTCGATTTCTGAGGATGTGATCAGCGCAGTTCCAAAATCTTTAAGCATGGGGTCTTTGGCTATTGGTGCAACTGAATCAGAGACGGTGAAAAAAGTTATTCTACCCGCCGCACTTCCGGGCATTGTCAGCGCACTTTTGCTTGGCGTATCCAGAGGGGTGGGTGAGACAATGGTTGTGGTTATGGCCGCAGGTATGGCGGCAAACCTAACCATTAATCCGCTGGAATCTGTAACCACCGCGACGGTGCAAATTATGACATTACTGGTCGGAGATCATGAATTTGACAGCGATAAGACCCGCGCCGCCTTTGCATTAGGGTTCTCGCTTTTTATCATGACTTTGATTTTAAATATTGTGGCCTTAATTATCGTGAAAAAATATCGGGAACGCTATGATTAAATTATTTGAAAGACGTACGCGGATCACGGTGCAACGGATTAAGAAAAAGAAAAGCCCGTTCATCTATAAATCCTACAGTAAAAAACCCAAGCATACGTGGCTGAAAAAACGCAAAGCGGCAGAACGACGTTTTCGAAATGCGGGTTTAATTTCTATCCTGATTGCCTTTTTGTTTCTGGTCAGTCTTGTTTGTAATATTGTTTCCAGTGGCTATTCTGCCTTTACCGGAACGCAAATTAAGTTACCTATTACCTTTCAAACGGAGTTGGTGGAAAAGGGTGCATACCGAAAAATCGTACAAAACGCATTGTTAGATCTTTTTCAAGATGTTGAAACACGCAAAGAAAAACGATCTCTTTTTATGTTGATTAGTCGTAATGCACCATATGAACTCAAATCACTGATTAAGCAGAAACCAGACTTAATTGGCACCAAAATAGATTTATGGCTGCCGGCGGCAAGCGCAACTAGCATCTTCTATAAGCAACGTTTGCTTGAGGAAAGCAAAAGGATAGGGAAAATAAACGGCGATCAGGCTAAATGGGTTACAACCCTCGCGCAATCACAGCGCACGCGCCTCAAATTCAATATGCCTTTTTTCAAAAATGGTGATTCAAGAGAAGCCGAACAAGCCGGAATTTTGGCCAGCACAATTGGTTCGTTTTTTACCATACTGGTTTGTGTATTACTTGCCTTTCCTTTAGGGGTGGCAACAGCAATATATCTGGAAGAATTCGCACCGCGCAATTGGGTCACTAGCATTATCGAGATTAATATCAATAACCTTGCCGCCGTTCCATCTATTATATTCGGGCTTTTGGGCCTGTCTATTTATTTGAACTTCTTTGGCATGCCGCGCTCTTCCTCACTTGTTGGCGGGTTGGTTCTCGCCCTTTTAATTCTACCTGTGATTGTTATATCAACGCGTAATGCTCTACATTCCGTTCCTCAATCTATTCGAGATGCGGCGGCGGCTTTGGGGGCGACACCAACACAAGTGGTTTTCCATCATACTCTGATTTATGCTTTGCCCGGTGTTATGACCGGCGTCATCCTTGGCATCGCACGCGCCTTTGGTGAGACTGCGCCCTTGTTGATGATTGGCATGGTGGCCTTTATTGCAGATGCCCCACAAACCATTACAGATCCGGCAACAACATTGCCAATTCAGGTCTTCTTATGGACAAACAATCCGGAGCTTGGCTTTGTTGAAAAAACCGCGGCTGCCATTATGGTTTTGTTGGGCTTTATGATCTTGATTAATCTGTGTGCGGTTTATGTCCGTAAACGTTTTGAAATAAAATGGTGAATGAAATATGAGTGCAAAACAAACAGCGATAGAAAGCAGCAATATGGAGAATAACCAACCTCTGGATATCCGTATGAAAACACGAGATCTCAGTGTTTTTTATGATGATAAGCAAGCCTTGTTTGATGTAAATCTGGATATCTATAAAAACCGCGTGACTGCACTTATCGGTCCATCAGGGTGTGGTAAATCTACCTTTATGCGCTGTCTTAACCGCATGAATGATTATGTTGATGGATGCCGTATTACGGGTAAAGTCAGGCTTGATGGGTTTAATATCTACAAAGATAATGTTGATACAATTTTGTTGCGCCAGAAAGTCGGCATGGTCTTTCAAAAGCCAAACCCGTTCCCAAAATCAATTTTCGAGAATGTAGCTTATGGCCCCAAAATTCATAAGCTAACCTCCAGTAAAGATGAGCTTGAAGAATTGGTTATGAAAAGCCTAAAGCGTGTTGGCCTATGGGATGAAGTGTCTGATCGTTTGTCATCACCGGGAACGTCTCTATCGGGCGGTCAGCAACAGCGCCTTTGTATTGCACGCGCCATCGCAACAGAGCCAGAAGTCGTATTGATGGACGAGCCATGCTCTGCGCTTGATCCTATTGCCACCGCACGTATTGAGGAATTAATCGCCGAATTGGAACAGCAATATACAATCGTTATTATCACCCATTCTATGCAGCAAGCAGAACGCGTCTCAGACTATACTGCCTTTTTCCATCTTGGAAAAATCATAGAATCTGGAGATACGAGTAAAATCTTTAATGATCCGGAGCATCAGAAAACCAAGGATTATATTGGTGGGAAATTTGGCTAAACAGATACTTGTTTTATGTACGGGAAATTCTTGTCGCTCGATCATGGCGGAGGCCTTGATTAACCACCTTGGCGCAGGACATTATGAAGCGGTCAGCGCGGGTAGTTTTCCAACAGGTACGGTTCATCCCAAGGCCTTGGAAACGCTTGATCGGCACGGTATCCCCTATGATCAGCCCCGCAGCCAGTCATGGAACGATTTTACAGATACAGATTTAAATATGATTATAACGGTTTGTGATCAAGCAGTAGGGGAGAGTTGTCCTGTATTTCCACACACACCCCAGAAGTTACATTGGAGCACACCAGACCCCGCAAAAGCTTCTGGAAGCGCACAAGATATTAACACCGCTTTTGAGCAAGCATTCTTAATGCTTAAAGACCGCATAGAGGGGTTAATAAATGGGAACGCTTAAAGAATTTACCTTATCAAGACGCCTTGTCGCCGAAATGATCGGTACGGCATTTCTGGTTGCTGCCGTAATTGGCTCTGGCATCATGGGGGAGCAACTCGCAAACGGTAATATGGGCATTGTATTGCTGGCCAATACCATGGCAACAGGCGCGATGCTGATTGTGATTATATTGATATTTGGCACAATATCCGGTGCGCATTTCAACCCTGTAGTCAGCCTATCTTTTGCTTTACAGCGTGAATTATCATGGAAGGATTTTCTGTTCTATATTATAGCTCAATGCGCAGGCGGGATAATGGGTGCAATGCTTGCGCATATCATGTTTGATTTACCCCTGATTATGGAATCAACGCACGCACGAACTGGCGTTGGTATTTGGACGGGGGAGCTGATTGCTTCTTTTGCGCTGCTTCTGACAATTTTGATGTGTAATCGAGAAAAACCCGAGGCTGTACCTTATGCCGTTGCCATGATTATTATGGCCGGATACTGGTTTACCTCATCCACTTCATTTGCAAACCCTGCTGTAACACTTGCCCGTGCGCTGAGTGATACCTTTGCAGGCATCAGACCGGAAGATGTCCCTGTATTCATAATACTTCAGGTTATCGGCGCCATTCTTGCCACAAAGATATTCCACTGGTTCCATGCTTAAATATTAGGCTTCGGAATCGGAGAGGGCAGAGATATTTTTGCCAAAGAAAGTCCCATAGCAAACCATAGAACACGCGTATACATCAATTCATGCAAGAGTGACATCACAGCAAACATAATTAAAAAGGTAAACATTGCGCGATGGTAATTACTGCGACCAGAAACAAACCCCACTCTGTATAGGGACCACATACAACATAGAAAAAATGCTGCAAAAACAAGCACTCCCAGCCCTCCAGTTTCAACGAGTAGCCATAAGCCGGTAAAATCGATAATTTCTATGAATTCTCCTCTTTTTTCTATTTGGAACGGTCTGTAAGAGCCAAGCCCTGCGCCCAAAACCGGATTATATTTATGATAAAGCTCCAGCCCATCTTCAATAGCAATATAGCGTTTTTGATCCCCCATATATACAACATCCCCACCCTTGGCTATGCCAAGCAAATTGCGCATTTGTCTGGATTGCAGCACAACATTATTGCTTGTCACATAATATGATGCATACGCAATGCTCGCACCTATTAACAATATAGGTAAAATTGATTTTGCTCTTTTTAGGGGGGTTTTTAGGAATAAAATTATAGCTAAGACCACAGAGATAATCCAGCCTGTCCTTGAATCGTTAAATATAAAAAATATAGGTAAACATAGCCAAAACAATGTATTTACCCAGTTCGGAATCAAAGGCTTATCCTCTGCATATCCCCAAATAACAAAGATAAATGATAAAATAAACATCACCATATAGGCATTTCTATTAGCCATAAAACCATCCCAAGGATAATCTGGAAGCCATAATGAAAATGGGATAAAATATTGCATAAACAACATAAGGCTACTCAAAAGCATAGTAATAACAAAAAACCCTGTAAATGCACTCATGAATAAACGCAAAATATAACCTGCATCCGAGGAATTTCTAACCACCCACCCACCTAACATGAGGTAAGACAGTAATAGAAAGAACCCAATATATTTATTTATAAATGCCCAGCTCGAAATATAGCCATTCACAAGATAACCATTTAACAGAGCGATGCTCATAACAAAAGTAAGGGCGACCAGCCAAAGAATTAAATTCGACATAGACCAACGAGGCCAATATGATTTTTTTGTTAGCAAGGAGCAGAGAATATATAATCCGATAAAAGGTAAAAAGACATCCGCGCTCCCAACACGCAAACCTAAATAGCCTGCGTCTGCGAATAACGTTATTTGAATCTGTAAGGCCACAGCCATAAAACAAACAATATAATGTACGGGCCGAAATTCTGATAAACGTGATTTAATAATATTGAACATGAAACTACTTCAGACAGGTATTTTATCATTCCCTAACAAAAATGCTTTAAAATCAGATTGCAAGAGATAAGGGAGTCCGAATAGAAATGGTGCTATTAAAGTAACCACGCCGACTTGAACCGAAAGTAGAAAGGCGCTCTCCATTGAAAAACCAACCAAAGACAGCCCATAGATAAAAGCACCTTCACGAACGCCCCAGCCACCAAAACTAATGGGAAGAGCAGAAATTAATGCCAGAACAGGCAGTAATGCCAGAAACTCAAGCGTTTTGATGTGCATATCTGCATCTATTCCCAAGAAAAGTATGTATACGCTCAGAATAAAACATCCTTGTGCAATCAGGCTATAACAGACAGTTTTGAACATTAATGGATAATTCTCCATATGCATTCTTAAAAGAACAATGAAGCGAGATCGCTTTTGACTGGATAATATAAAACCCTTAAACATCCCAGAACGCAGAACCAACAAAGATGAAATAACGACCGCAACAACACCTAAGGTTGTTAAAGAAAGGATGGAAAGAAGTTTTTGATCCAGAACATGCCCCAGAAACTGTAGACCAAATACACTAAAAACAATTAGGGCAGCAAGCGTCATAAAACGATCCAATAACGTTGTGAATATAGCCTGTGTAATAGACAAACCATGACGAACAGCCAAACTTGACTTTGCAATTATCCCTCCGACGGATGTGATAAAAAGAACATTGGCAAAATATCCTGCGATGTTTATGAAGCTGCTGGTTTTAAAAGATATCTTATTATTGCTGATCAGCAAAAAACTGTGCCAACGCATATTAAGAAAGAATATCTGACATAAAATTGCCAAGAGAGCCAAGCCAAAGCCCCATGAATCAATGGACTGCAATTGTTTTTGTAGAACAACAAAGTCCATTTGAAGCAGTATAATTATAAGAATAAATATACTAACAACGTACTTTAACATCGATTTTAAACGTGGTTTTAACAACACATCCCCTCCGGTTCACCTTAACATCAACTATCAACCATAGACACCCCCATGCCAAGGTGTATTAAGAGAATATACACTCTGATTTATTGCAAACAACATGTTATACGCGCATTACTAAAACATGAGAGGGGGAGAGTAATATAGAAAAACATACCCTAAGATACTTTTTTTAATCGCCTTTAATCTTTCTGGAATTTTGCGGCTGAACCGGACGGGCATTCACAGAAAATAACGCCTGAAACGCATGAAGTTGTACGGCGGATATTTCGACCGCATTCTTTGCCACGTGCCACTGAACACCTTCGCTGCAAGGGGGCGTTGTTAATGATCCTACATATTTATAATAATCCAAATTTGAAGGTAGGAGGTCGGCGGCTGATATAGAAGCCCGACCACCGCTGGCCTGCGTTGCACGCCAAATCGTATCAATTGCCTTATTATGTGCACCAAGTTGCATCATCACACCGACAACACCTAGCGTGCCATCGGCAGATTTGTGGACGAAATGAAGCTCCATCGGGTAAGGCGCACCATCAATGTAATGCTCACTCGGTGTATGAAAGTGGAATTGAAGCAACTTGTATGTTTTACCATCAACGCTAAGGCTGCCACTATCTCCTGCATTCACTTGTATTGTATGACCATTATTAATAACCTCCAGATTAGCTTTATGATAAGAGGGCTGCAACGCGGGTAAATCAGTCGCATTATATTCACGAATATCAATCGGAGACTGCGCCATGCCATCTTTACATGCATGGAATTCCGCAGACAAATCCCCCCAATGTTGAAACCCTTCCGCACCAGAATAGCCCCAATGTTTACCATGCCCACCTTCAGCCATGGCTGCTACAGGGATAGATAGCACGGACAATGCAGTTAATATTAGAGCGGTGCGACGGATCATTTTCTTTTCCTAATTTTGTGAAAACATTCTTGTTTTACCAGCGGCGAGCATAGCATGGAATGCAATAATGGCGGGCATAAAAAAACAGACTGCACACAATAATATTCTATAACAGTTGTTTATACAGCTTTATTATAGTGTTTTCAGATTGCCCATATGATAAGATAAAAAACCTGCTACAATCCATACAGTTTTAGTACTGTTCAATAAGTTTACGGATGGTTTAGTGACTAATATCAGAGCCTGAATCTGAATATTTTTTCAATAAAGCTTCTTGTTTGGTGCGAATCCTAGTAACTGTGCCATATCTTTACTGCGTATATTTCAATTACTAAAATTATATTCAACATCTGGAATCAAAGAAATTTTTCCGGAAAATTGACAGTTTATACTCAGAAGGAGCACGTCATGCCAAATATCATCAAGAAATTCAGAATTGGGCACCGCATATATTTACTCACGGGCATTATGTTGATGTTTATTGCGATCATTGGCGGCACCGGCATTTACAAGATGAGTGTTATTGGCCATGAAATGGAAGAGATTGCACATCGTGACATTCCTTTAACCGAAATTCTCAGCAAAATTACTGTTCACCAGCTCGAACAAGCCGTTCTATTGGAACAAGGCCTACGTTATAGCGGTATAATTGCGCATGATGAAAATCATACCGTCGAAATTACTGTTCAGCATTTTAAAGATCTCGCACATCAAGTGGATGAAGAACTTAAAAAAGCCGAGCATATGGCAGAGAAGTTTATCGCAGAAACAGATAACCCTGCAGCGCTTAAAGAATTCAAACATGTTCTTGAGCAAATCAAAATCATCGAAGTACACCATGCAAGCTATGAAGAGCATGCCTTCAAAATTTTTGAGACAGCCAGTGGTATACCGATAACACCAAGCACCGAATCCAAATCATCCGCAGGACATGAAACGCCGCCACATAAAGTTACCCCTCATGCAGGTGGTACAACACATGTTGAACGTTCAAGAGAGCCTCACAGAATAGAAAGCACGCCACATCAGGCAAGCGCTGCCGTAATACAGCATAAAGATGAAACAACAAAGGCAAGCTCTCATGACGGAGACAACTTGGCTACTGCTGTAACAAATATCGAAATTGAACAAGAAAATTTGGATAAGGAAATCGAAGCTTTGCTTAGTGAAGTTGTAGAATTCACCGCACATTCCATGGAAAAAGCACTTCAGGATGAAGAAGAGGGCAAAAAATTAATTATGGCCTTATCCTTCGGTATTATGATTGCCTCGTCCATTTTTGCATATTTTTTAGGGCGCAGTATATCCAAACCAGTTGGAGATTTAACAGAGTCAATGAGGCAACTTGCGGCAGGTAACCTTGATGTAGAAACACCGTTCTCAACGTTTGAAGATGAAATAAAGGACATGTCTCAAGCAATGGAAATTTTCCGTACAAACATGAAAAAAACCAAGGATACGGAAGAGGGGCGTGCAGCAGAAGAAGAAAAAATTGAAGCTGAAAAGCGGCAAATCATGCGTGATTTGGCAGATAGTTTTGAGGGGCAAGTCGGCGGAAGTATTGGTGCTTTAGCCGCAGCCTCCACAGAATTGCAAGCAACAGCAGAAAGCATGAAAGCAATTTCCCAAGAAACAAGTAAAGCCAGTCAATCTGTTGCGGCATCTTCAGAAGAAGCGAGCATGAATGTAAGCACTGTCGCCGCTGCGATGGAAGAAATGTCGGCAAGTAGTTCTGAAATTGCTATGCAAATTACAAGTGTACGTACACAATCAAACGACACGACCAGTAATGCGGAAACCGCGAATGAGACCGTCAAGAACCTTGATGAACTGGTTTGTAATATTGGAGAGGTGGTTCTCTCTATTCAGGATATCGCCGAACAAACCAATCTTCTGGCTCTTAATGCAACAATCGAAGCAGCCCGTGCGGGAGATGCAGGAAAGGGATTTGCTGTTGTTGCGGATGAAGTTAAAAAACTTGCTACGGAAACAAACAACAAAACTGAGGAAATTAATAACCGTATTAACGAGATTCAAGCCGCAACACGCGATTCTGTTGAGGCAATGGGTCGCATTATTGGTAATATTTCAGAAATAGATCAATCTGTCACAGGTGTTTCTGCTGCGGTTGAAGAACAAAATGTAACAACAGATGAAATTGTGCGCAGCGTTTCCGAAGCATCACAAGGTGTTCAGAATGTTACTCAGATTATACATGATGTCCAAGAAGGGTCTATAGAGACAGGGCAATCTGCTGATGCCGTACTTGAGGCCGCCAAAGAAGTGTCAGAGCTTTCCGAAAACCTCAAAGGTTCTGTAGAAGAGTTCCTTGAAAAAATTAGAAATGATAACACGTAAATATAAGGACATAGGTCGCAAAACATAGATAAGCTTAGGAAGAGCCACTTGTGATGGTTTTGTGTGATAATGTATATTATGGGAAAGAATGGTTTATTAAAAAGATTAAGCAACTGGCTCAATACTTTGATCTTAAATGTTTTTTTACGTTTAAGCCGTAGCGTGTAAAGCAGTTAAGTATCACAACTTTACAAGTATGGAGTATTTAGATGTCTTTTGATACCGTAAGCAGGTGTGGCTGCGGTGAAACAAGAAAAGAAACTGCGTTAATAAATCTTACTGTTTCCAAATATAGAAATGTTCCAACGATTGAAATCGATCAAAATATTGGTTGGCTTAATCAGGTTAAGGCCGATTGTGATTTTAAAATCTCACGCCTCGAGCAGCTCAAATCAGAGCGTAGACGCTCACAGGCTTGGCGTGATGATATCAATGCCATAGCGCGGCAATTCTTTGACATGGACGCTCTACACCTCGACAATGACACGAGAACCGGCATTATTAAACAACGCCTCGGATGCGATGATAAACGCGCACGTGATCTCGCCGAAATTGTCGGGCGTTGGGCGAAGAATGAGAAACGAAAGCAACGTGACGAGCTTATATGTTACGCGCACAAGGTGGGCTTCAGCGCGATTAAAATTGCCGAGCAACACGATATATCACGTCAACAAGTGCATAATGTTTTGAAGAAAAGTAAAGTTACATTCATTAAAAAAACACGACCATAAACGATACGATAGATATCTTAATGTAAATTGGAAAATCAGCTTTTTTGAAAATAACAAAAATTTAAGCTGTTGTTTTAACTCAAGACTGACGCAACCGGCGCAACCAGAGAATCGTCTGCAGAAGCAATTATGATAATATTTATTTTTCACAAAAAAAGCAGCTCCGAGGATCTGCTTTTGAGTTTGAGGATTATAGTTGTTGCTTCGGATCTTGAAAAAAACAGTCTCTGCAAGTGCTTGATTTTATTAAATTTAAAGTTTACCCAATTATTTTGCTGCTTTTTCGCTCATGAAAATGGCCATTAATCCGGATAGAAAGAATGGTACGGCACTGACATAGTCACCAGCGGCGAGAGGTGCAGAGGCTTGTTGAATAACTGAGCCCACGACCTCCAGATGCGCTGGATTGGATTTTGTAAGTACCATTACAGCTTGAGCTAGTAGCCCTGCCCCGATGTATGTTGTTGGCTCTGCTAGTCGTTTTTTAAACCAGTTCATAGTATTTTCCCTTCAAGTTTTGAAATGCGGTTGTGTTGTTGTGATAAGACGCGTTTTACCCACGCCATATCAGTCTTAATGGTCGCTATCGTCACAATTGCCGATACCGCGCCAGTAACTCCTGCGATGATAAGTGCTTCAAGCATTAGATCACCTTCATTTTCTTAAGTGCGTAGAAGCTCACTACGCCAGTGATGGCGAGCTTCATAATGCCGTTGCTGGCACTATCTATCCCCTCACCTGTTTTGTCTGCGCCATATCCTAGAGCGATAATGACTGCGCTACCGATTAACCAAGGCATAATGTTTCTCCTACGTTAGCTTTAAGAATGTATGTGCGCCGATCTTGGCTGTCTTGCGTGATAGATCGACCCATGAGGGCAATGTGCCGCCTCTAAGGCGTTTTGTGACGGTGATATTTAGGTAATGGTCTGCACCACCCGTATTATCAGGTAGATTGCCATGCATTGCGCGTGAGGCAATCAGTATGGCGCGCTGGAACTCTGCATTATCTTCGTTTACGGCGAGAATAAGGTTACGGTTCGCATCGTTGGCGTTCCACACGCTGAATTGATAGGGCTTCTGGCAGACTTGCGCCACTGTGTTACCAAAGCCACCTCTTTTAAGCCTGTTTAGAACGACACTGGCAACGGCTTGCATTCCCGCATAGCCCTGCCCTCTCGCTTCGCCCCAGACGGTGCGCGCAAGTATGTCCTGATCTTTCAAGAATTGCTCATCGACCTTATTTTCTTCTTTAGCCGGTGATTTTGTTTGAGATAATATCTTATCGATATTTATTGTAGGAATAGAGCCTTGCGCGGCGCGTGAGAACATAAATATTCCACCCCCACTAAGAAGTAATAATGCGATAAGACCACTCATGACATCACCTCAAAACCCATACAAATAAAAGAGTCTGCGCCAGTTGAGGCTATTGTTATGGCTTCGCCTTTTGGTACAAGAAAGCCGGTTATAAAAAGTGCATCAGGGCTTGCCCCAGGACTACCATAATAAATATATTTATCCGCCCCGATCCGCACAAAATTATTGTTGCTTGCTCTTGCAGATATTGTAAGAAAATGAACGGTCACACCCGCTATATTTTCTGCTGCGCTCACAACTTCTGTTTCTGTATTTACTATGCGTTCAAATTGCGCATCTTTTAAATTAATCATTTCTCTCTCCTAAATATCCGTCCAGTTCAAGCCCCAACGGTTAAAATAATTACCGATTTTATTGATTGCTTCGTTTGTTTTTGCTGCCTCAAAAATAGCCATCTCACCAAAAAGCGCGTCCATTTCTGTTGGCACAGAATCATGATTGCCTATATTTAAATGATCCCAATTTGACATATCAGCATTACGGATTAGCACCACGACATCTTGATTGTCGAACTCAGCATACAGGCCACCGCGATTTGTCGCCGTTTGTAAAACACCATTCTTATAGTAGGAAGGTGAGCCAGCATTGAGGCTTGTAATTGTGTTGACCGATCCGCTTTCTAAGAGCATCACATATTGGTCGCTTTGACTTAAAAATGGCGTGTATTTTGTGTCAGCCGTATTGAACACTAAAAAAATATCTACAAGCCCTAGCGCCACATCCGCAACACGCAACCCATCGCCTGTAAACGTCAAAACATTTAAATCATTTATAGTATCCAAATTTGTTTGCGGCGCGGATGGCGTATAAATAGCATCACGACCATTGCCGCTTTGATCGTCTATTTGATCGACATTATTGCCTGTGGTCGTTAAGGAGCTTAATAAGTCAGGTTTGAACCAAAGAAGCGGGTTTTCATCAAGCAAACTAAAGGCTGGTGGTTCGCTTGGTGCGCCCAGCCCAGATTTTAAATTTGCATCATAATTTATGTGTTTTTTGAGGTATTGCATTATTCATCCTCAATAATCAATAAATCAACGTCCGCACCATCGTTGTTGACGGCATGCAGGGCGTAGGTTGTGCCTGATAAGTCTAAAACCTCGTTAGGTGCGAGCGGGATCAACTGTACGGCGGCTGTGCCTAAATATGCTGTGTAGATTGACGATAAATTACGTACGAGACAGTTTATTCTATCTGCATTTTCGGCGAGAATTTCACGTGATGCCGCGCCGTCAAAGATTGCTTCGATAATTGGATCATTCAGAGTGCTGGCGCGTTTTTCTTGTGCCGCTAGAACATCGTTAGGAGCATTGGCATTGCGGATTTTAATGTCATCAACAATTGATATTTTATTAGTCTTTATCGAGCCGTCACCTATTTCTAGCTGAAAGTTCAAAACGTAAGCACTATCGTTTACAACGGTTACTTTTTTAAAGCTCGCGTCTGTAAATTCAAAAACATCATTTATTTCTGCAATCACCTCATCACGATCATCAAAAACTATTCTAAATTTTTGATCTGCGGTTCTTACCCGCAAGAATGTACCACCGCGAGATATTGGATGTTCCTCACCAGCCGCAATAGCTAATGGATCACGGTTAGGGTATGGGCGAATTCTTGGGTTATTATTCATTTTATTGCCCTCGTAATATTTTTAATTGCGCCAGATTTGATAGCGGCATAGCCAAGAAATGCTAAAATGCCGTACTGAAATATTTTGATCAATCGGTCATCAGAACTTTCTTGCTCTTTTGCCAATAGACTGCCAGTTAACGCCTGTTGTGCTGCTTGATTTCTGTCCGCACTCTCTAGTCGTTTATCCGTGAGGTTAAAGAAGCTTGTTAATGCGTCGCCTATAAACTCTGTAGAGGTCGTCAGCGCGTTTGTACTGGCTTCAATTGCGAATTGCGCTGTCTCGTCACTTCCGAAGGTAACTTTATCAGCATCAACACTATGTACCGCGATGCCGCCATTATCCGCGCCAATACGATTGTCTGTAACTTGACTGTCTTGGCTGGCTTTTGCTTTATTAAAACACATGTGTATTTCCCCTATATGTTTTACCCTCGACATGCTCGAATCCAAGACGCTCTAATTTGCGTCCCATGCCTTTGCGTTCTGCTGTGGCTTCCATGTTCTTGAGATCGAAAGCAAAACAAATGATTGGTGCAATCTGTGTAACGAAATGCTCCGTCATATTCTGTGTTTTGAATGCTGTGAAATTCACTAGGTGAAATTTGAACGTGTCACCCACTATCTCGAAGATCACATGCGCATAAGTATCCTCATATATCAGCTCAATAAGATGAAATTCAGGACGTAGAAATAGATCGGCAAACTTGGCGCGATCGTCAACAGCCAAACCGTTAAAAACGGTATGATCTTTGATTGCTGCCTTTGTACGATCAATCCAATATTTCATAGCTTTATCTTTCCCAATAATACGAAAGCAAGGAAAATCGCGCCGCCAAGAAGTAATAAAGAATTGGTATTACCACCAACACCAATATTGGCATTAAATAAATCCTGCGGAGTTGGAGGTACAGCCGTTCTATTTGAAAAAAAGTCACCTGTGCTTGTTGGCGAATAACCAGATGTTGTTGGCGTTGCAACCGATGTAATATTTAATGGAGGTAAAGGCATGTTAAGTCCTCTTTACTAGCAAAAACAAACCAATCGTTACCATTACCCCGCCAATAATAAATGCGGTGTTTTTTGTCTTAGGATCATCGGCATAGCCTAGATATTGCTGAACCGTTCCTGCTAATGTCCCGTCACGATAAGCCCGCGCCTTATTTTCTTCTTGGCGTAAATCTGTCAAGCGTTTTGTCTCATAACGCTCAAGTTCAATATGTCCAACTTGCTTAAAAACGCCTAATGCAGAATCCCACAAACCACCTAAGATCGATGTTTGATTACCTGATACAGCCGAGGTTTGGACATCTGGAGTTGGCTTGCTGGCTGGAATAGGTAACCCTCCTCCTGTGACTGATCTTCCAAAGTCTTCTATTGTTTCAAAGCACATGGCATATCCTTAATTATAAATTAGGGTGCCAAGCCCAGAACGGGCTTGACGGGGAGGAGTAAACTTTAATCAGGAGAGCCAACAACTTCTCTAATCAACGTCACATTGCGTGCCGCTGTCATGTTCAGTGTGGCAATTGTTTCCTGTACAGCGCGCGCCTGACCATTCACCGTTTTAACAGTGCGCAGTGCGTCAGGTGGATTATTCCGATCAAGTACAATATGGCGTAATTTATCTACGTAAGCAGTACCATTGCCGACTGATTTCACCATTGCTGCTTGCTGATTTCCTGTGAGCTGACTAATTTTAATACCGTCCCACTCAAGCAAAAGATCATCAATATCACCTGCTGTATCTTCAAAGAACATAAGTGATTGGATGCTGTCGCCATTTGTCGTGTTGATTGTATATGGCTCTTCGCCAGTCGCACCAATAGTGATGACGTTATGCTTCCACTTTACAATGCCTGCAGGTGCTTCCTGCACATCATCAATGAGAGCAATGCCCTTAAGTTTGACAGTTTGCCCTGTATCCTTGATATCAAGTTCGAGTTGAAAGTCCTCAACGCCAAGCATGCCCCATGCTGTACTTTCATCAAGCAAATTACTATCGCGTTGTGGCTCTGATAAAAATATAAACAGATAACCCGGATGCGTATCATCACCTTCAATAACAACAACACCCTTTGCTTCATTGGCCTTAAATAGCTCGTATGAGGACATTTTACGTTGTGGCACTTCTTCCAGAAGGAGGCGAAGCTGTTTAATTTCGTCTTCCATCGTGGCACGTGTTGCACCACCTGCTGTTGTTGTCCAGTATTCCAACGCGATAACATGATAACGTACATTTGTTGGTAGCTGTAGAATTGGAGAGCCGCCCGCAGACACGCCTTCAATTCTATTTAGTGGTATTGTTCTTTTCGTGGCCATGATCCCAGCCCTTTCCTATTTAAATTGAAAAATGCTTGATGGATTAACCAAACCAACTCGTTGAATTGCCGCGTAAGCCCTCTTTGATATCCTTAATGATTGGATAATCGCCAAAGTAACGAACGGTTAATGCTAGGGCTGCTACGCCGATAAATACGGGCATTGTGCCTTTAGTGAGTGATTTAAGTGTCATGATTTATTCCCTTGTTTGAAGAATGTTTCCCAGATAATGAGGGTCGTTATGCCGATTGAAACTGCGTATGCGAATTTGTGAAAAGACATGATGCCCCCTTGAATTGGGTTTAAGCATGGGCAATCGGAATCAACTTTGTAAATGAATATTTTTTTGGGCGAGCTATAGTCCGACTATAGTTAAAAAAGAAATATAATTACAAAGAAAGGCGCAATTTATGCGCCCTTCCCTAAAACTTCCTTGGATCAATGCCGTTGATATCTTCCTCAATCTCTTCAATTTTGGCGATAACATCTTCAATCTGTCCGACAATAAAGAAATCAACGTCAGCCCATTTAGCGGCGAGGGCTTCCATTTTCTTCTTGGAACTCGAAAGGTTCTTTTTTGAATTCCATTTCAAGTCAGTATAGCGGCTATTCTTCCGCATCTACTGCAACTTTCATTACATCGTCAGGTGTGATTCTTTCAAACTTCAAATGCTCAAAGCTCTTAATTCTGCCCATATCCTTGACCTTCTGTAGCCGTGTAGCGACCACTTCGCCAACTGCTTTGCTTTTGGCCTGAACATAACGCACTTGCCCCTTGTTTCCTGTTATTTTGTAGTACATAGACTATCTCCTTCTTTT
This sequence comes from Alphaproteobacteria bacterium, assembly GCA_002401695.1. Lineage (GTDB taxonomy): Bacteria > Pseudomonadota > Alphaproteobacteria > Micavibrionales > Micavibrionaceae > UBA1672. The sequence continues at coordinate 2,793 of NVTV01000011.1, read as the reverse complement.
AAAGTTGCACTTGTTTTTGCCTTTGGTGACAACGCCTTTTTTGAAATTAAGGTACTCATGATCGCCTAAACTCATCAAATCGGCACGATGTTCACGGCCTATAGCGCCTAAAATCCTTTTACGATCAACATCTTCATCTTGTCTGAAAAAGAAATTCTCTGTTGAATTTGCACGGAAACTCAAATGAACATCCGCAATCCTCTGCGATGCCCCAAACACATCAACGCCGTAATGACGGCCTTTATTCATCAGTCGCTTGAGAACCATTTGACTAGGCTTTAACGTTATGTTTGGCAAGAAATCTGCAAGCTCATCAATCAATAACGTTATTTCATAATCCTTTGCACCATTGCTGTCTTTGTAATTTTTTTGGATCGTATACATGATATCGGTAACGACCTCAATCAGCAGGGCTTGAGGGTCTGTCTTCACCTCGTCAACCAACAAAACAACCTTATAGCCTTTATGCCAATTTTCGCGCATATAGCTATACATGCGCGCCTTGGTTTTGAAGCTACGGAAGCCCTTTTCAAAAGCCCAATCGCCCATAGGATCAAGGCAAATGACGCGTTTTCTCTTGGCTATTTTTTCCTTAAGGAAGGTGGATTTACCTGACCCAGAGCCACCCCACACGCCCAAATGTTCAGCTACTTTCTTCATGATCTCCGCTTTCTTCTGGCTGATCTTGTGCCGCATTTTGTTCTTCTATTTTTCTGACCATAAGCACGTTAGCTAGACGATAAGAACGGGTCTCTTCGCACAGCTTTTCACCTTCATTGGCGTTTTTAACGCAGTAGTCAAAAGTTGCTATTATTATCGCGATACACGCCCACCCAAAAAATACTTCTGTTGATCTATTCACTTTTTATGCTCCTAATGCAGCGGCCTGCTCTTCGCTAGGCTCGCCATCTTCTGTTGGTTGTTGTGTCGCTCGTTTTGCGGAAGAGAAATTGACACTAGCCTTCTCATCCGTATTTAACTCTTCGCCAATTGCTTTGCGCATTCCCTGCACGTAAACAACCATTACAAACGCATCACCTAACCACGTACTTTCAGGCGATAGAATGAAATGTAGCATCGGGATTTTCCGAATATTTTTATACATGACAGCGGCTACATCATTGGCTGTAGGCTCTTTCACATGGCTATTTGGAATTGTCAGTGCTTGAATGCCGGTGAAACTGGAGGCAATGCCGTGTAAGCCTATGAATGACTGTTGAAACTCTTCCAAACTGATCAGTTTTGAGCTTACTTCTGCTACTTTTTTCTGTTCCTCATCCCGCTTTTTCTCTTCGATAAGGACATTAAAATGAGTAGGAGTATCATTCGTCAGCGGTGAGGAAGTGTTTAAGTCCTGCGGCAAGACCTCCTCTTGGAGGCTCTCCGATAATGACGGTTGGGGAGACGATGGTTTCGGCATCGTCTCCTCTTTCGTCAATTCCTTCGGTGCGCCCTGTGTCGTCTGCGCTTCCTTGCTCTTCCCTAGGTTCAATGTGAACATTTTCTAATGCCTTTCCTTCTAAGTAATCGTTTAAAATTTCGCCAACTGCGTATGGGCTAAACGTGTGTCTATCCCAGCAATATTTTTTATTTCCTTTTGCTTCGGGGCGCACAACTGCGGTGCAATACGCGTATAGCCCGCCCTTGGAATTTACCTTTACCTCGACTTCTTCACGGCAAGACGCGCAAACATCATGCCCAACAACTTCGCCTTGTTTAACTTGATGCACCATTGTTTTCCTCAATCGTTTTGTGTAGGAAATTCACGCACTTTTTCAGGTTTTCCATGTCCTCATTAAGAGAAATGCCGACAAGAAGCCCTGCCTCATGAGATTTAACTGCCAACACGCCTGCTCTTCGGAGATGGTCTATCTCGGCTTGCTGCGCTATCAAAATATCACCGAGGAGGGCTATAACCTTTTCAGCTTTGGGAACTTTGGCAAAGCCGCTGGCTTGGGAAAGCTGTTGGATATGTTCTTTCAGACGTGACAGGCTCATAAGAAATCTTTCCATCTGATAATGACGACAACGCCAACCGCAATACTTGCGAGTTTTATTACTAATGGTGGTGTAATCATTTATTTTCCTCATAATGTTCTAGGCTATTTTTGACGTAGTCCACCATACTCTGAGCTAGAAATCCTTTATCTGGCTCAGGGCAAATTTCATATGCAATTTTCAAAAACGTTGTTGATACAATTGATCTGATAAAGCAAATAAAAGTCATGGTTTCACCTCAATTTTGATATCTGCGTGAAGGGCTGCTACAAGCTGTGGCATGTATGTATTCTCGACCTTTTCGGCGATAAAGCGTGTGGGTGCGTAAACTGTGCCGTTGCCGTTCCACTCAAGGGGCTTGATCCAGCTTTTAAATACACCAGCTTCAAAAAGCCCATTCGCTATAGCCTTTTGCTGCCATTCTGGAAGATCGTCTACGGAAATTTCCTCATGCTCCCCCTTGGAAGCCCTTGCTGGTTTTGAGACTTTATCGAGAGACATGCCCTTGCGTAGCCATGCGCGCATGTGAAAGATGCCCTTGCCCTCAACTGGCAAGATATCGAATTTCATTTCTAACCAGTCCAAACACGCCCCAGTGTTGTTCACAATCTCTGCTTCTCCGAGGTGTGAGAATTCGTCACCCATATCATCCGACTTGATCGCCCTATTTATTTCCCGACAAAAAGAATATCGCGTCAGCGGCTTTTTTTCTTTTATAGACGTTAAAGAAAGACGTTCTGTAGGAAGCTCACCTTCCACCCTGCCTAGAAGCTCACCTTCCACCCCCCCTAGAAG
>NVTV01000004.1 GCA_002401695.1 Alphaproteobacteria bacterium | reverse complement strand
CCATACCAACATAACCATTTGCCGTCATCGTAACATCAATCGCAACACCGCCTGCTGTTAATTGCACATCAGGGCCGCCAACTTGGAACTTAGCAGTGAAAACACCTGTCGCATCAATTGAACCCGCGCCATCTTCGCCAAAGTCAAAGTTCAGCGTCTTGGTATAGCCAATCGTACCATTCGCAAGATCTGTCTCATCAACCTTCGCGAATTTATCATGGATCATAGGGCCATCATCATGAACGTCAACGCCGATAATCGCGGTGGCTGTATCACCATCCGCGTCCGTAACCTGAACTTCGAACTTCAACCAGATCACATCATCATGGTTTGTCGCATCAGGATGATCAATCGTTTCAAACTGCGTATAAGTATATTCACCGCTCTGGCTGTTCAGCGTCAAAGTGAAAATCGTCTCTCCGCCCGCCATACCAACATAACCATTTGCCGTCATCGTAACATCAATCGCAACACCGCCTGCTGTTAATTGCACATCAGGGCCGCCAACTTCGAACTTAGCAGTGAAAACACCTGTCGCATCAATTGAACCCGCGCCATCTTCACCAAAGTCAAAGTTCAGCGTCTTGGTATAGCCAATCGTACCATTCGCAAGATCTGTCTCATCAACCCATGCAAATTTATTATGAATCACAGGACCGTCATCAAGAACATTAACCGTGATCACCGCATCAGATACATCACCATCACTGTCTGTTGCCTTCACACCGAATTCCAACGGCAATGAATCGTTATGATCCGTCACATCCGGATGATCCAAAACACCTTCAAGTGTGAATGTATAATCACCATTAGATTGGATAACCAATGTAAAGATCGTCTCCGCACCAGCCATTCCAGTATACGTATTTGTCGGCGTATCAAAGGTAACCGTAACTGGCGTACCGCCTGATGTTATATTTCCGATAAGGAACGTTCCGTTTCCTTCTATAGTGCCCGGTGCATCATTGCCAAAGTCCGCAGATACATTACTGGAAACAAACGTTGTTGGGGAAAGGTTCGTCTCATCAACGGTAACCTCGTCACCCGTAATAACAGGGACATGATCTTCTTCAACACAAACTTTAATCACATCAAATGCACTGGCACGATTATCCGTTAGATCAACTTCCAGACCATTTGTATTTTGCTCATAAGCAACAGACTCAACCGTCAATTCAAAGTTACCAGTCACACCATCTGGAACATTAAGACCCAAACCAACCAAGTCAGCAGGACTAAGTTCCCAAACATCATCAACAGCATTATAAGTACCCGCCGTCAAGGATGTACCCGCAGGTAAATTACCGATTTTGATAACTTCAATAACTTCTGAACCATCGGTATCATTCACTGATGTTGTAATATTCAGAGCAATAACCGTACCCTCTTCACCCGAAGCTTTGCTCGTATCAAGATCAGGCGTATCAGCAACCGCATCAACAATAACGTTAAAACCATCATTCGCACTTGCAGTCAAACTCGCCGCAGGGTCAGTTGCAACAACCGTTGCGACAAGCCCCGTCAAATCAATATCACTATCAGCGTTCGGCGCAAAATTAAACACTGTATCCAGGCTCTCGCCCGCACCCAATGTAATTGTCCATGTACCGGTTCCACTGTCATACGTACCGATTGTTGAAGTAAATGTACCCCAAGATGGGTCAATACCCGTCACAGTAACGGTTAGATATTCACCCGCCGCAGGGTCTGCACCAAGTTGCGCCGTAATTGGAACATCAATTGAATTATCTTCCTTAACGAGTGCATCATCAACGCCATTATTCACCTTAATACATGGCGGGTTAATCACAGGCTTCCACGTTAGAGAAAACCCATCAGAATCTTGCGCATTATTATCTGTCAGGTCAAATTCACCATCAGATACAGGATTTTCCGTTGTAAACACTGTCGCCGTTAAGTTAAGCGTACCAAAGTAATTGGAATTAGGCGGTGTAATCGTCAAACCAACGATTTCCGCAGGTGTTAGCGTATAAACACCTGAACCCGGCGCCGTTTCCGTACCCGCAGAAAGCGTAAAGCCAGCGGGAACACCTGAGATTTGATACCCTGTAATACTCTCAGAACTATCATCCATGCCTGCGCCATTATTAACTTCTTCGCCTGTTAGGGCAGAAATATCAATATCAAGAACAACCCCTTCAAGGCCGCTATCATTCGCAGCATCAATATCAGGATCATCTGCAACGGCGTCTGTGATAATTTGAAAATCATCCGGCACAGCGTTTGCCGTCGTATTTGTTGCCGGCTCATACGCGCTGGCTGTGGCTTGCAAACCTGTCATATCAAGGTCGCTATCCGCAGGTGGCGTGAATGTGAATACTGTGCTTAAGTTTTGACCAGCAGGCAGAGTAATCGTCCATGTCCCCGCACTACTGTCATATGTACCAACAGGCGCCGTAAAGCCCCATGAGGAATCAATTCCCGTTACAGTAACCGTTAGAATTTCACTACCTGAACCCGCAGGATCAAGTGTTGCAACGATCGGAACATCAACGCTGCTATCTTCTTTGACAAGCGCATCATCAATACCTTGATTGACCTTAACACTTGGTGGATTAGCCACAGGCTTCCACGTTAGTGAAAATCTATCAGAATCTTGAGCATTATTATTTTTGAAATCAAAATCCGTATCAGTTGGCGTATTTTCTGTTGTAAAGACTGTCACAACCAAACCGATAGAACCAAAATAGGTCGGGTCATTTGGTGTAATCGTCAAACCAACGATTTCCGCAGAGGTTAGAGTGTAAACACCCGAACCAACAAACGTCTCGCTGCCCGCAGAAAGCGTAAAGCCCGCAGGAACACCTGAAATTTGATATCCCGTAATACTTTCAGAACTATCATCTAAGCCTGCGCCATTATTTACTTCTTCACCCGTTAAGGCAGCAATATCAATATCAAGGGTCGCGCCCTCAAGACCCATATCATCTTGTGCATCAACATCAGGATCATCCGCAACGGCGTCAACAATAATAAAGGATGTGCCGCTTATTGTGCCGCTCTGCCCTGCAGGATTAACTTCACTTACCGTGAAAACAAGGTTAAGCGCGTCAACATCGCTGTCAGCCGGCGGCGAGAATATAGGCCCGCCATCAAAAACCGCGCCATTCGTCAAAGTAATCGTCCACGTACCCGCCGCTGAATCAAACACGCCCGTTCCTACAGGAGCATTAGCAAAATCAAAAGCCGCGTCTGTGACACTCCAACCCGTAGGAATACCAGATATTGTAAAGGTAATATCTCCGTCCTCGGTTTCGGGTGCAGCAAAAGCAGAAACACGAACATTACCATCTTCATAAACGCGATAATCACCAAATTCCAATACAGGATTTAAAGGCGGCAGCTCTTCTTCAAAAGCAAACAACTCGTCATTACGATTATCAATACCATATTGCAATTTTGTCGGATCAATAGGCCCTACATCTTTCAAATTGATGACACCCTGCGCATCAAAGCTGCTTTGAAAACCATATCCACCGCCCGATGCATTACCACTTGACGTTGGCGCTGCCTGAGTACCGGCTTCCGGCTCAATCTCGGCTACTTGTTTCGCAGTACTTGCGATTATATCATCTGTATCTTCAACTTCTTCACCGGCCACAGGTTCAATTTTTGCAAGCTCTTGCGCCTGCTCGGCAAGGGATATCAAATCTTCTTGCGAAGGAATAGATGCATCGGCTTCACTTGCATCGACATCTACGTCAACTTGCATATAACTTTCATCATTATTTTTATTTTGCTCTTCAGCAAAGGCTTGCTCTACCATCACCTCGGAAGGTACATCAATAAGGCCTAACTCATCACGTAAATCCACGATCGACACTTCTTTGCCCAGACTATCAACCGAAACATCACATGGCTGCAAGGCCACACTATCAGTTACATTTTCATTGGTATTCTTATCTGAATTTTCCATGTAGCAATACTCCCTAACTCAATTAAACCCGTTAATCCGAAATCATTATTCATCGATTCGAATTTTATCGTTAACCATTTATTAATAAATTATGAGTGTACATAACAGAATTACAACCAAATTGTCAAAGAAATTATGACAAAGACGGAGCGGGAGCTGAGCATAACAGCAAAACGCCCCCCCACCTGGGCAGATAAACAAATATAAAATCTCTTCCATAGAGAAACAAACATTTAAACAGGAAAATACATCACACATAAAAAGAAGAGCCCACACGCGAATGCAGGCTCTATCATTCTTAAAAACAAGAGGTTTAAGCTTAAAAGTTTAAACGCTTCACATTTTGTATCTGCGGCAAGTTTGACACATCATCAAACAGCGCATCTGACAACGGCCCATCCAGCGCCACAAGACAAATGGCATTCTTGCCACATTCCTGACGCCCGAGGTGGAAACCAGCAATATTTTGCCCCGCATCCGCAAGAATAGTGCCAAGACCACCAATCAGGCCGGGCTTATCCTCATTACGAATAAACAGCATGTTTTCTGTCAGCGTCACCTCAATCGGCACGCCTTCAATATCAACAATGCGCGGCTCTTTGCCTGTAAACAAAGTTCCGGTAACATTGCGGGTACGCTCTGATGTTGTCACCATGATATTAATAAGCGAACGCCACTCTTGACCATTATTATCATAGCTTTGCTTGATTTTAATACCGCGGCTCTCTGCAATTTGCAGAGCATTCACCATATTCACACTATCCAATTGTGTTTTCAGCAAATTAGCAATCAACGTTGAGGTAATCGGATCTGTATTCAGCTCCGTAATCGTACCGCAATACTCAATTTCAATAGCTTCGATGGCATGCTCGGTAATTTGACCTGCAAACGCGCCAAGCTGCTCTGCCAATTTCAAATAAGGCTTTAACTTCGGCGCATCTTCTGCAGAAACGGACGGCATATTCAGCGCGTTCGTAACACCACCGCGAACCAAGTAATCCGACATTTGCTCAGCCACTTGTATCGCAACATTCACTTGCGCCTCTGTCGTAGAAGCCCCCAAATGCGGCGTACAAATCACTTTATCATGACCGAACAACACATTTTCCTTGGCAGGTTCAACTTCAAACACATCCAAAGCCGCACCGGCAACCTTACCGGAATCAAGCGCAACCTTCAGATCAGCTTCAATAACAATACCGCCGCGCGCACAATTGATGATGCGCACACCATCTTTCATTTTCGCAATCGTATCTTTATTGATAAGACCTGTTGTGTGTTCATTCTTCGGCACGTGAATAGTAATGAAGTCTGCGCGAGCAAACAGCTCGTCCAGCTCAACTTTTTCAACGCCGATCTCGGCTGCACGCTCTTCGGTTAGGAAGGGGTCATATGCCACGACTTTCATACGCAAACCTAATGCGCGATCCGCCGCAATGCCGCCAATATTACCGCACCCGATAACACCGCACGTCTTATTATAAAGCTCTGTGCCCATAAAGCGTTTCTTTTCCCACTTACCGGCATGTGTACTCGCATTGGCTTGCGGAATGTCACGTGCCAAAGCCATCATCATAGAAATCGCATGCTCCGCCGTAGTGATGGAGTTACCGAACGGTGTGTTCATAACCACGATACCCGCAGACGTACAGCTAGGGATATCAACGTTATCAACACCAATTCCGGCGCGACCAACAACTTTCAAATTCGTTGCTTTAGCAATCATTTCAGGGGTAACAACCGTCGATGAACGAATGGCAAGGCCATCATATTGATCAATAATTGCGAGTTGTTCTTCAACAGATAGGCCGGGTTTGAAATCAACGTCTACGCCGTTTTTCTCAAATATTTCCACGGCCAAAGGGTCCAGCTTGTCGCTGATTAAGACTTTTGGCATTTTCATACTCCTAATTTTGTCTTGTTTAGGTAAACAGGCTTTCAGAAGTACGCACGTTCAAAGCAGATGTAAAGATAATTATTTATATAATTTTCATTAACATAACAAGGCAGCTCATATACAATCCCCACACCTCAAACAAAGAATAATTAGAAGATGAGTAAAATTTTAATAACAGCATTTGAACCATTCGGCTTAATTGGCGCGTGGTTTCGCAGCGAAAATACAAGCCAGCAGCTTATCAATCAAATCCAACAAACACATGGTGAAGAATTCCTATATCAAACCCTACCGACATCTGAAGAAGCCATTCCCCAATTTTTGGCTTTTCTGGACAGAGAAAAACCTACGGGCATCTTATCAATGGGAGAACATCTTTTACTTCCACCACAAAACATAAAGCTAGAGCCTTTTGCTTACGACATATCCATCAGCACATTGCCGCTAAAACAACTCTTTGCAAAAACCATTACATCTGATTTTGTATCGAATATTGATGAACAGCACAAAAGCAGCTCTATTGGCAGCTATTATTGCAATCAGATATATCTTCAAGGAATGAATTGGGCAAAAGAAAACGGGAATATACCCGTTGCCTTCACCCATATTCCAGTTTTAGGCAATCATGACGAACATGCACAACAAGTCGCAGATATTTTACAAAAAATGCAACACCCTGTGCAAGACGCCCCTGATTTAAACACATAATCACCCCTGCGCGGCTTCCTTCGCCGTTGCATAGGCCCAATCCAGCCATGGGCACAATTCTTTTACATCGGTCATAGACACCGTTGCACCACACCATATCCGCAAGCCCGCAGGCGCATCGCGATATCCTGCGATATCATAGGCCGCACCCTCTTCATCCAGCAATTTAGTCATCGCTTTTATGAAAGGTGTTTTCTCTTCCGCAGGCAAGGCGGCAAACCAACCATCAACAATATTCAAACACACAGAGGTGGTTGAACGCGTGGCCTCATCCACGGCAAGAAAATCAACCCAATCCGTTTGATCGATCCAATCCTTTAACGTCGCATAATTCAGCTCCGAACGTCTGATACTTGCTTCAACGCCGCCAATATGCTCAACCCAAAGCAACGCATCAAGCGCATCTTCAATCACCAACATAGACGGTGTATTAATCGTCGCCCCTTCAAAAATACCGGCATTCAGCTTAATATTATCGCCCGACCCTTTGGTCATACGGAATATTTTCGGCAATGGACGATCAGGCACATAACTCTCCAACCGTGCAACCGCGCGCGGTGACAAGGCAATCATGCCATGTGCCGCTTCCCCGCCAAGAACCTTCTGCCATGACCATGTCGTCACGTCCAGCTTATCCCATGGCATATCATAAGCAAAAACAGCCGATGTCGCGTCACAAAATGTTAAACCTTCGCGACTGTCAGAAATCCAGTCACCATTAGGAACACGCACACCACTGGTCGTACCGTTCCAGACAAAAACCGTATCACGCGCAGGATCTGCCTGTGACATATCAGGCAAATCACCATAGCCCGCCTGATACTTATTCACGTCATCTAGCTTCAACTGCTCGGTAATATCTTTTAACCAATCGCCGGAGAATGCTTCCCATGCGAAGACATCGACACCGCGTTGCCCCAACATAGACCACATCGCCATTTCAAACGCACCCGTATCGGACGCAGGTACAATACCGACCTTATAATCCTCAGGAATGCCCAGTAAAGTACGTTGAAGCTCTATCACTTCTTTCAATCTCGCCTTTAACGGCGCGGCGCGATGGGAACGACCAAGCATTGCCTCTGATAAATTCTCGATACTCCACCTAGGGTGTTTTGAACACGGGCCTGAAGAAAAATTAGGGTTTTTAGGTTTTATTGCTGGCTTTTCCATTTTATTTCACCGTTATTGATATATAATTAATATGTAAGTGCTTTAATTAAAGAGCGACACCCAAGCGTTACGGAATTTATACGACGCTGACAAGTGTTTTTCTTTAAATTATCGTCATAAAACTTAAAAGGTAGAAATTTTTAATATGAGTTACATCCTGACATTGGTTGCATCGACAAAAACAACGCCCGTAACAGAAAAGCATTTCAAAGAAATCAGCCACATTATTGACGCCTATAATTTAAAATTCACCAGCAAACTTGTTTGGCTGGATAAAGAGATCGCGGCGGAAATCGCCATATCGGACGATGCGCAATCATCACTGGTTGCCCACTTGCGCGAAACGTTAGAAAAAGATCGCATTGATTTCTTTGTCACAAAAAACGAAAATCGCCAGAAAAAATTACTCCTCGCCGACATGGACAGTACAATCGCCTCCTCCGAAACACTGGATGAGCTGGCCGCCTACGCAGGAATTAAAGATAAAATCGCAGAAATAACGCAGCGTGCCATGGAGGGTGATCTGGATTTTCATGCCGCCTTACGTGAACGTGTTGGCTTGCTGAAAGGCTTAAAAACAACGGCTTTACGCGCAACTTTAGATGAAACAACACTCAACCCTGGTGCAGAGGTTTTCGTACAGACCATGCGCAAATCAGGCACAGCCTGCGTTCTTGTTTCCGGCGGTTTTACATTTTTCACACAAAACATTGCAGATCGCTGTGGTTTCAGCTTCAACCACGGCAATAGGCTGGAAATCAAAGATGATGCCCTAACAGGTCAAGTCATCGACCCTATTTTGGACAAACATTCCAAAGTTGATTTTCTGGAGCATTATCTCAAAGATTTAAGTCTCACTAAAGAAGATTGCCTAACCATCGGCGATGGCGCAAACGACCTGCCGATGCTGAAAATGGCCGGACTTGGCATTGGTTATCACCCTAAAGAGGCCGTCAAAAGCGATATCGGAAATTGCATCTTATATGGTGATCTAACCGCCGCGCTCTACGCGCAAGGATATTCTAGCCAATATTTTTCTCAATAGAAACCGGAAATAAATACCCCCTGTTAAAGTCTGCTTAATATTCTACCGCTATGGTGGAATACAACGCGTTTCTGCGTTACTATCATCCAAACGATGAATGAAAGAATATGCATGACCGAACAGTGGGATTATTCCGTATCAGATGAAAAGCTGGAAGAGCTGATCAAAAACTATTGTACTGATTTCACACAGCTGGAACGTGAAGGCCGCTATGGCCCAATCACAGGGCGTGATAAAGAAATAAGTGACTGTATTTTGATTCTTCTGCAAAAAGGACGGAAAAACGTCTGCTTCCTTGCCCCTGCTGGTGTTGGTAAAACAGCTGCAGTTGTTGGTCTGGCTCAAACCATCGTTGCAGAAAACGTGCCTGACTATTTGCTTAATGCCCGCGTTTTAGAAGTCGACCTTGCCCGTATGGCGTCTGGAACAACATCACGAGCAGAATTTCAAGATCGTTTTTTACCCTTATGTAAGGGCGTAGCCGAGCGCTATCACAACCCCGAGAACCCACGTATCATCCTGTTTCTCGATGAAATGCATCAAATCATGCCAAATTGTATCGGCAGTTCATATGCCGGTCTATCCGATACAATCAAACCATATCTAACTGCTGGTGACTTACTGATGATCGGCGCGACAACGCTGGATGAATTCCGCATGTATGTCGCACAAGACCCCGCCATGGATAGACGTTTTCAAAAAGTGTTCCTGAAAGCACCAAATGTCCCCGAAACATACGCAATCATGAAAGCATTGCGCCCGGGCTTGGAAAAACACCATAACGTTACAATCCCCGATGATCTTCTTATGCTGATCGTACAATTAACCGAAGAACATATGCGCAAAAGAAACCAACCGGATAAATCAATCATCACCGCAGATGCGGCGCTTGCCTATCACGTTATGCATAAAGGTGTTGATCAGGACGTTGATGTTGATTCCATTTATTACATGGTTGCCAGAGAAACAGGCCTCAATGCAAAGGCCATGCATGATGATAAACAACTCCGCAAAATTAGTGAAGAGGTTGATATTTTAGAAGGCAGAGTAGAGGTGGAAGTAGAGATCAAAGAAAAAACAGCCTACGACCCATCCGCGCAATTAAAAAACACCACAGTAGACAAAGATTTTCAGGAAGAACAAGCCATAGAAGAAAAAAAGGAAAAAGAAGCCCTCAAAGAATCTCAAGAATCCGAGCATCAAACAAGCGCAGATGAGTTGGCAGAGAAGCTGGCCAAAAAACTTGAACAAAAATTGGAAGAAAAACTAAAAAATAGGCAAGAAGAAAATCCGAAATCTGCACAAAACAATCAGGAAAAACGCAAATTATCTGAAGATGCTATTTCTATTTCAGAGCGACAAGAATCTTAAACCCCTGCCCCTCATAAACCTTATCACACTTCAAAAACATGTGATTTAAAACATGTTCATAAGACAAATGATTATTGGCGACCATCCATAAACGCCCACCGCGGCGCAACGATTGATGTGCCGTTTCTATAAAATTTTTCCCTATCGATAAATCCGTGTTTTTACCATCGTGAAATGGTGGATTCATCACCACAAAATCCAGATTTTTTAAACCGCCGTCACGTTGCGTCAAATCGCACCACATAAACTGCGTATCCTGATTAAATTGTGCAAGGTTTTTCCGGCATAACTCTACAGCTCTATAATCTGCATCAAGACAGCTAAGCTGTTTTATTTTTGGACAATTTGAAAGCAAAAATTCAGATAAATAACCATACCCACAGCCAAAATCTGCACCACGCCCTTTTAAATCTAGCGGAAGATACTGCGTTAAAAGTTCAGAGCCTTTATCAACCCTATCCCAGCCAAAGACACCTGCCTGTGATGTAAATTTTCCATCTAAAATATCTTGAACACCCCCCGCATTTAATGCCTTTTCAAGCTCGTCTTCTTGCACATCATGAACGATGCCCCAAACCGCGCGCGCCTTATTTCTGGCATCATCACATAAGTCCTGCACACCGAAACTATGCATCATTTTTTTCAATCGCGTCCCGCCAGCTTTGTTCTCTGCCGCGCAAATTAAAACTCCCCCGCGGCGCAACAACCGAATGCCCCGCGCCAGAAAATAACGGGCTTCCACCATATTTTTAGGGACAAGAAGACACACAGCATCATACGCCCCATCATCACACGGAATATCCGGTTGCACGGTAAAACCAGCTCCTACCAACGCATTTTCATAAGGTTTAAAATGTTGTTGAACTGTTAAATCACGCTCACGCAGCACAGATAGATCCGAATGGAACATCGCATTCAAAAAAACAATCCGCCGACCGTCAAGACCAAACGACCCACTTTGAATTTGGTGTAATAATGTATTTAAAGCCAAAGACATACAAGAAAACCACTATTCAAACAGAGACTTAAGCTCTCCAAAACCCTTCTTAAAACCCTCAACTTCTTTATTATAGCTTTTCTTTAGGTTCTTTTTAAACACATCCGCAGTACTGACACCCATTGAATTCAGCATCTTCAAAGACACGCCCTCCAAGAACCCTGCGCCATTTGCAGATTTATTAAATTCTTGCAAAACCGCATCCATGATTTGCGCAATCGCTTCTTCTGCCAGAATACCATTTTCCTTTTGCCCTATTCCCGTCAAGTGAATATCAGGCACAGTAACGGTCGGCAAATCGCCCTCCAACAAGGTGACCGATGGGCTGATCTGCGCACCGGTTAAAGAAAACTTTTTCACAACAACCTTAATACTATCTTCTTTATGATCGCCCGTATTTTTATGACCGGACGATGTCGGCGAACTGCTATTTGCAATATTACTTTTGATATCACCCAAATTCGTGCCGTTACGATCGACTTCCAGATTAACATGCGTACCGCTTACAGAAATATGCGAAAAAGTTAACAGATCTCTTGAAAAATTATCACCATCAATAACAATGGATTTAATCGTAATCGCGTTGGGATTTTCATACCCTTTAGGATTTGCAATACGTATATCCTGCACAACAATTTTGAGGTCTTCCAGCGTGATTTTCATCTCGCCGACATGCACAGGAACACCAAGCGCATCGCTCGCGATCTGTTCGGTCAACTGCTTGGCAAGCGAGTCCATATTGGTATAGAGATAAACAGCGCCACCAATCAACAAAACAACGAAAAAACTCAACAAATATAAACCGACCTTGGCGGTTTTCTTTACAGCAGACATAACATCCCCTTCAAATATTTCTATATAGATATAATCTTTGTAACGGTTTTATGTGCAAAATAAAAACAAAATGAACGTACGGTACGTAGAAAAAATTTACAACGTGCTAAAATACGATAATTCAGCCTGTTTTAAATCTTCAAAATCATTGCCTCGTCTCAAGGAAAAGCGCGTTACACTGCCGGTATCGGGTAGGAAATGCACACGACGAAGGTGCGTACCGCCAATATCCTCTCCCATCACAGGTAACTGTTTGCTTTTCAGATATTCCTTAATGAAAATATAATTCTTTGTTCCGCATTCTTGTGCATCATCTTCCAAATCTGCACCACCAAACAAACGAATACGGATACGACTTTTGGCTGCGCCACGTTTCTTCATTTCGGATATTGCATCACCAATCGGTTCAACAATTTTTGCGATGAGCGCATCATCAATCTGATCGAATTTAGGAAAAGCCGCGCACATTTGCGGCGTAATCAGTGGACAAGCCATAACACCGAAATGTAGTTTGTCATCAAAGATCGTCATACAAATGCCTGCGCCAACGACACCTACCAGCATTTTTTTGTCCTCATCCAGACAATGTGACTCCCCCGGACTTAAGAAAATAGATTTCCTATCCAGTTTCTCTTCAAAGGCATCTTCTGTACGTGTAGAACGACGACAATCATTTCCAAAAGAATAGCGAACACCTTCTGTTTTAGGAGGCTCTTCTGTGGGGTCTTGGCTCATTATTAATACGCTTTTCTCTTTTAAAAATTGATTGTACTTTTAATCTGATAATTTGGGGCCACCGTCCCAGATCATTCCAAGACACTGACATTTCATACATATATACCTTTTGGCACATTTCTAAAATAGCATGCCCCACCGACATTGGTAAAATTTTCGAAAAATCGTCCCCCGCCAGAAGATATATACTACCATCTTCCTGACCAGCATAAAATGCCCGTTGGCAATATTTATGGGTTTCCGGTTCAAACTTTTTCAATTCATCAAGAAATATACGCGGACGAGAGAGAAAAATCCCTGTATTCCAGAAACAATGAGGCTCTTTAAATAATTTTTGTGCGTATTTAGCATCCGGTTTTTCCACAAAACGAGCAACCTTACGGCTGGCACCCTGTTCTTCTGCACACGTAATATACCCATATCCGTTTTCCCCCCGTGACGGCTTCACACCGAAAAGCACAATATGGTTTTCTACCTTATCCAAAGCGTCATAGACACACGCCTCAAACCCCGCATCCTCCAGAACATGATCACTCGGCAGGATGAGCATGCGCTCCCCCTGATTTTTCAGATAAAACGCCGCCAGCGTAACAGAAGAAGTACCCCCCTTATATTCAGGCTCTAAAATTATAACCCGCGGTCTAACTTTAATTTCATCCAACTGCTGTTGTACCAAACGATGATAGGATTCGTGACAAACAATAATGGGCGCTTGAAAGGCCAAGGCGCGAAGAACTGTATTTTGGAATAAGGAATATTTGGATAGAACCCGTAGAAAAGAATGTGGCACTTTATCACGCGCAGACGGGCACAACCGCATATTCGGTCGACCAATCAAAATTACCGGCGCAATATTACCCGCCTTGCTCATTCCCGTATCTTTCCAAAAACTCATCGTAGCATTTGCTTATGCCATCTTTTAGCCATATTTCAGGTTTCCAACCTATCCCGAATAATTGATGACTGTCTAGTATTTTTCTTGGCGTCCCATCGGGCTTTGATGTATCGAATATAAGTTTCCCTTTATACTCAACAACTTCACAGATTTCTTTGATAAGATTTTTTATTGTAATTTCCCGCCCTGATCCAATATTAATATGTCTAAAATCACTATATTTTTGTAATAAAAGTACCAAAGCATCCGCAAGATCATCAACATAGAGGAATTCCCGCAAAGGCATACCACTGCCCCAAACGCTCAAAGCATCATCCTGCTGCATCTTTGCTTTATGGGCTTTCATAATCAACGACGGAATAACGTGGGCGTTATATTCATCATAATAATCCCCGACGCCATAGAGGTTACACGGCATCGCAGAAATAAAATCACAGCCATATTCCTTACGATAATATTGCGCCATTTTTAATCCACCGATTTTCGCCAGCGCATAAGCCTCGTTTGTTGGCTCTAACGCACCGGACAGCAAAGCATTCTCCGCAATCGGTTGCACGCAATCGCGCGGATAAATGCATGATGATCCCAGAAATAATAATCGTTCAACACCTGCCAAATACGCACTATGTATGATATTGGTCGCAATCATTGTGTTCTCGTAATAGAACTGTGCAGGATGAGCGGAATTCGCGCCTATACCGCCCACTTTCGCCGCCGCGATAACAATGATGTCGGGCTTTTGCGCCGCGACCCAATCCTCAACATCGGCCTGCCGACATAAATCGAGATCATCACGCGCAACAGTTAAAATCTCACAAGATTCGCGCTCTAAACGCCGAAGCAAAGCAGAGCCGACCAAACCATTATGTCCTGCAACCCAAATACGTTTGCCCGCAAGAGATAATGGAGTATCCAACCAGCCTACCGTCATTATATTCTATTACTCCGCCGCCTGTTGGAACTCTATGGTATCCGCAACATCATTTTCTTTTACCTTATGAAGATCACTTATCACCTGCCGCTTTTCCTTCGTTAAGAAAGGCCAGATGAGTTGCTCCGAGAATTTATGAGGCATATGTTCATGAATACCAATGCGCGCGGGCGGTCTGCGATCTTCATGAAAAAAGGTTCTAAACACGTGATCCCACAGCATAACATTCTCACCGTAATTCGTATTCCCCTCACGCAGGACTCTACTGTGATGCCAACGGTGAATTTCCGGCGTATTGAATATCCATGATAAAATGCCAAAGCGCATCTCAACATTACAATGGGTTAGCATCCCGATAAACGCCGTCACCACGCCCAACCACATCACAACTTCCATCGACGCGCCCAGCGCCAGCAACGGCAACATGCCCAAAACGATACTGTACAAACTATCAACAAAGTGGAAACGCCCTGTATTCACAATCCATAGCTTTTGAACGCTGTGATGAATGGCGTGAAACCGCCATATAAACATAAATTCATGCGCGGTGCGATGCGCCCAATACAGCATAAATTCAGACCCAACCACCGCCAACATCACCTGCGCCCATAGCGGCCAATCGGACGGCCAAATTTGCGCGCCCAACAAGCCGGACGCGCCGCCCGTTGCGATGCCCGCCCCGATATAAGCATTCACCACCAATAAAATTTGCGACGTGCCTTTGCTGGTCAAGGTATGAGCAATGTTCGCGAAAATCTGCCCATCAGATTTATGCCAAGCACGCTCATGCGGCATCACGCGCTCCAACCACAAAAGGCTAACAATCAACAGGAAATAAGCACCGTTAAAAAACACAAACGGTAAATACGGATGATCCAATGAAAAGCCATAGGCCGTAAGAGACATACAGCCCACAAACAGAAACGGCCACAAAACCCAAGACAGTGCATAGTGCAACGCCCCTGTCTCTCCCATACCTGTATTATGTCGATTACGTGATATCATGGCCTACACCCTATCCGAAAATGCAGGGCTTGAGAACTCAAGAATTCGCCGCACGTTTTAAACGATCATTAATCGCCACGCCAATGCCGTTATCAGGAATATTCATCACGGCGATGGCTTTATGTTCAGGCTTATCCAATGCACGCATCATCGCAAATAAATTCGCTGCGGCTTCGTATAAATCACCCTCTTTACTGAGGTGCTGCACCATATCATCAGGTAAATCGGATACTCCACCGCCACCTTTGACACCCATAAACTTAACCCCGCCAAAGGAAAGAAGTGCCTCCCCTTCCTCCAGATCAATCGCATTAAGACGTACAGGGATGGAGGGTGCATAATGTTTCAGAAGCTGCCCCGGAGATTTCACACTCTCACTCTTTTCCTCTCCAAGAGAATAACCAACCTCTTCCCCCAACGCTGCGGATAAATCCTCCGCTGTCACCCCGCCGGGGCGTAAAACATAGGGACGATCCCCCGTGCAATCCACCACCGTTGATTCCAAACCAACCGCGCATGCCCCATCCGCCAATATCAAATCGACCGCGCGCCCTAGGCTCTGCGAAACATGAGCAGGCGTGGTAGGACTCAAGCTACCCGATTTATTTGCACTGGGCGCGGCAACAGGAAAACCGCATGCTTTGATCAATGCCCGCGCACCTTTATGCGATGGAATACGCACCGCCACAGTTGGCAAGCCTGCACTCACCAAATCGGATAAAATGCAATTTTCCCTACGTTTCAAAATTAGAGTCAACGCCCCCGGCCAGAATTTCTGCGCGATAATCTCGTCTTGTGTGCTGAGCTCCGCAAAGACGCGCACCTCGTCAAGATCATTCACATGAACAATCAACGGATTAAATTGCGGACGACCTTTCGCCGCGAAGATCTTGGCCACCGCAACACCATCACACGCATTCGCCGCCAAACCATAAACCGTTTCCGTCGGCATACCAACCAAGCCACCACCCTTTAAGATAGCAGCCGCCTCGGCGATTGATTTTTCGTTTAATGCTAAAATACGTGTCATAACGGGTAAAAACCATATTCTATGTTTAAAATCAAGCCATTAAGAAACTATGCCGCGCACAGAACGCCGCCCGTCAAAGCCTTTGGTACACCAGTTGTTGCAGGCAAGGTCAAAGGCAATCCAAGCAAAGAACGTACAGCCAAATAAGCAAACCCCTCTGCCTCAGTTGCATCACCGTTCCAACCTAATACATCAATATTCTCAACGGGAATACCCAGATGTTTGGCGATCATAGCCAGCATAAATTCATTATAACGTCCACCACCCGCAGCATAAATGCGCGCAGGTTTTTGCAGTAAATAATCCATCGCTTTCTCGATCCCACAAACCGACATCTCCAACAAAGTCGCCATACCATCCGCCGTGGAGGCATAACGCACACACTCAATCGACCAATGATCACGATCCAGAGATTTCGGTGGCGCTTTCGTGAAATATGGGTCAGCAAGGAAATCCTGCACCACATTTTCTAATATCGCACCACGCGACGCCATGCGCCCACCCTTGTCAAAATCCTCACCTGTTCTGGATTTAATAAAATCATCCATAAGCGCATTGGCAGGCCCGCAATCAAAAGCAATCAACCCGCCATCTTCCGCCATATAAGTAATATTCGCCACCCCGCCCAAATTCAAAACCGCCACGGGCTTATCATGATCAGAAAACAAAGCCTGATGATACAGTGGCAATAACGGCGCGCCCTGCCCGCCTGCCTTAATATCAGCTTGGCGCATATCACACACCACATCCATACCCGTTGCCTTGGCCAAAACTTGTCCATCACCAAGCTGCCACGTAAATCCATCATCAGGCTTATGCGTAACCGTCTGTCCGTGAAAGCCAATAATATCCGCCTTCTCGCCCAATCCCTTCACCGCATCGATATGAATATCGGTAACCAGTTGTTCTACTTCGTCAATCTGCGCATCACGCGCCGTCTTACCGAAACAGGCACGCACCTTATCCCTAACCGCAATATCATACGGGTGTGCGTAGTAACGCAACGGCTTCACATAGCCATGCCCATCCGTTTCAATCAAGGCAACATCAATCACCCCGTCCAAAGACGTTCCCGACATTAATCCAATAGCTCTATAAACTTTATGTGCGCCCATACTTACAAACCCCTTGAGAGTCCTTTATATTTGCTGTTATACAAATAAGATAAAATAATATATCAGAGTGAATAAGCATGACCAGTTATAAATCAGATTTTCTAAACATCCTTGAGGAACGTGGCTTCATCAACCAATGTTCCAATTTTGAAGCCTTGGACGCAAAACTATGCGAAGGCACACAAAGCGCTTATATCGGGTTCGATGCAACGGCTAAATCCTTACATATCGGGAATTTAACGGGCATTATGATGCTGCACTGGTTCCAACAATGCGGACACAGACCAATCACTCTGATGGGCGGCGGCACATCCAAAATCGGCGATCCTTCCTTCAAGGATGAACAACGCGTTCTATTGGATGATGATACGATCAACGACAACATCAGAAACATCCAAGCCACCTGTTTCAAACAATTCCTGAAGTACGGCGAAGGCGAGAGCGACGCGCAGATGGTCAATAATAATGACTGGCTGGACGAGCTGTCCTATCTGGCATTTTTACGTGATTATGGGCGATTCTTTACGATTAACCGCATGATCGGCTTTGACTCCGTGAAAACACGTCTGGAACGCGAAAGCCCGCTAACCCTGCTGGAATTCAACTATATGGTGATGCAAGGATATGATTTTCTTGAACTGCACCGCCGCAACGGCACTATTTTGCAAATGGGTGGTTCTGACCAATGGGGAAACATCATTAACGGTGTTGATCTGGGACACAAAGCCGACCGTGCGCAGCTCTTTGCTTTGACCGCGCCCCTGCTGACCACCCCGGACGGTAAGAAAATGGGCAAGACCCTGAACGGCGCGGTATGGCTGAACGCGGATATGCTCTCCCCTTATGATTACTATCAATATTGGCGCAATGTCGATGACATTATGGTCGATACTCTGCTCCGCCGCTTTACCACGCTGGACATGATGGAAATCAGAAAACTTAGCAATCTACAAGGCGCAGAAATCAACGAAGCCAAGAAGATTTTGGCCTTCGAAGCAACCAAACTCTGCCACGGTGAGAACGCAGCCAAAGACGCCGTAAAAACCGCACAAGACGTCTTCGAACAAGGCGGTGTCGGTGGCGATCTGCCCAGCATTACAGTCGGTAAAGACTTCCTTGAAAACGGCATTGAAGTTATTGAGCTGTTGGTTGAAACCGGTCTCTGCTCCTCCAAGGGGGATGCACGACGCCTTATCAAAGGCGGCGGCGCACGTATCAATGATGTGCCAGTCTCCAGCATTGATCAAACCGCCTCCCTCGCCGATATAAACGGCGACCACATCAAAGTCTCATCGGGGAAAAAGCGACATGCTTTGGTGAAGGTTTAAGGGCTAAATAATGAACAACACAATACTTTATGCCCTCACGGTTCTGATCTGGGGATCAACGTGGTACGCCATCACCTTTCAATTAGGCGAGGTACATCCTGTTGTCTCCGTTGGCTATCGCTTTATGCTGGCTGCCTGCATCTTATTTGCATTCCTGAGGCTGGTTAAAAAGAAACCTGCCTTCAAATTCTCATTCAGACGACACAAATTTCTCGCCCTTCAAGGGCTGTTTCTGTTCAACCTGAACTATGTCTTATTCTATTTCGGAACATCATTTTTAACGTCCGGACTTGTTGCTATATTATTCTCGACCATGACCTTAATGAATATTTTCAATCAGGCTCTATTCTTTAAAATGAAAATAAAGAAGCAAGTTCTATTGGGAAGCCTTATCGGCTTAACCGGCATACTCCTTGTTTTCTGGCCGGAAATTGCAGACATCCATTTGGGTGACGACGTTGTCCAAGGCATTATCCTATGCCTGATTGCCAGCTATTCCGCTTCCTTGGGGAATATGGTATCGATGAAAAACAGCCGCGACAACATTCCCGTTATGGAATCAAACGCATATGGCATGCTCTATGGCGCAGGATTTTCTTTCTTACTCGCCATAATGATGGGCGCATCCTTCACGTTCGAAATGACCTACGGATACACCCTGTCCATGATATATTTAGCCGTCTTCGGCTCCGCCATTGCGTTTGGCTGTTACCTAACTCTAGTCAAAAACATCGGCGCAGACAAGGCCGCCTACACCGCAGTCCTCTTCCCGCTTGTGGCGCTCACCATCTCCACGATCTTCGAGGATTACACATGGACACAACTCTCGATAGCGGGCGTTATGCTGACCCTGCTTGGTAATATCATTGCGATGAAAACACCAAAGAGGTCGAAATAACCCATATACAACAATCTTTCGATATTGTACCGTCTACCAAAATCCAAGGAAATCGTAGAAACCATGACACAAGCAGCAATCTCTGTTCAAAGCCTGACCAAGACCTATGATAGCGGCCTCATCGCCCTTGATGATATTAATCTGGATATCGCACAGGGTGAAATCTTCGCGCTGCTCGGCCCAAATGGCGCAGGCAAAACCACGCTTATCAGTGCTATTTGCGGCATTATCAGGGTGAGTGACGGCACAATTGAAATCTGCGGCCATGATCACACCAAGGAATACCGCATCGCGCGCGGTAAAATCGGCCTCGTCCCGCAAGAGCTAACAACAGATGCGTTTGAAACCGTATGGAACACCGTCAGCTTTAGCCGCGGCCTATTCGGCAAACCCAAGAACCCCGCCTTTATCGAAGAAATTCTGAAAGATTTATCACTCTGGGATAAAAAAGATGAGCAAATCCGTAAACTATCGGGCGGGATGAAACGCCGCGTGATGATCGCCAAAGCCCTGTCCCATGAACCAGAAATCCTGTTCCTTGACGAACCAAGCGCAGGCGTGGATGTGGAGCTTCGCAAATCCATGTGGCGACAAATCCGCCGCCTACGCGATAACGGCACAACCATTATCCTGACCACTCATTACATCGAAGAAGCCGAAGAAATGGCTGACCGTATTGGCATCATCAACAAAGGCAAGCTGATCCTGATTGAGGAAAAGAAAACCTTGATGAAAAAACTGGGGAAGAAGGAACTGATTTTAGAGCTATACTCAAAAATCACAGAAATCCCGACAGCTCTCGCGGACTATAATTTGCTTCTATCCGAAAATGGAAAGCGTTTAACCTTCACATACGACCCATCGAAGAAAAATAACGGCGTGGCCGAACTGCTTGATCACCTAAAAGACAGTGGGATCAAATGCAAAGACATCGACACACGCCAAAGCTCCCTAGAAGATATTTTTGTTACGTTAGTAGGCCAATCATGAATTTTCACGGTATTCTCTCCATCTATAAGTTCGAAATGGGCCGCACAATGCGCACCTTGGGGCAAAGCATTGCCTCGCCCGTTATCTCGACCATCCTGTATTTCATCGTCTTCGGCTCCGCCATCGGCAGTAACATCGGCGATATTGACGGCGTGAAGTACGGCGCGTTCATCGTGCCGGGCTTAATCATGCTAACCGTTTTAAGCCAGAGCATCGCCAACGCATCCTTCGGCATTTACTTCCCGCGCTTTACAGGCACGATTTATGAAATCCTCTCCGCGCCCTTATCATTCGTAGAAATCACCATTGGCTATGTCGGGGCGGCAGCAACAAAATCCATTATCATCGGCATTATCGTACTAACAACCGCAGGGTTTTTCGTGCCATTAGAAGTCCAGCACCCGATATGGATGGCCTTCTTTCTGGTTATGACCTGCGTTACGTTTAGCCTGCTTGGCTTTATCATCGGTATTTGGGCGGATGGCTTTGAAAAGCTACAGCTTATCCCGCTGCTCATCATCACGCCCTTAACCTTTCTGGGCGGCAGCTTTTATTCGATCAGCATGCTCCCCCCCTTTTGGCAGAGCGTCTCCCTGCTGAACCCCGTCGTCTACTTAATCAGCGGCTTCAGATGGAGTTTTTACGAGAGTTCAGATGTAAGCTTAGCAACCAGCGTAACCATGATTTTAGTGTTTCTAACACTTTGCATCGGCATCATCGCATGGATTTTCAAGACGGGTTATCGCCTACGGAATTAGAGTTTAAGAGACGTTGCAGAACTCGATGAAATAACGTCTTCAGCAAGTTGCGACTCCAGCTCAGTCGTTTGCTCAATATCATTCTTAAATGGAAGTAAGTCTTCATCTTCCTCCATGATTTTCTGCCATTCAATCGTTTTTGTTGTATCGTGATAAAATAAATCGACAACAAAATCCGAAGGATCGTACCCATCTGGATCACGCGTCATCTGACCTTCAAGAAGAGTCACTACCTCATTGCTTTCAACGCTAAGCTCTTTATCGGATATTTCAGGTGAAATTCTAACCGTTCCCACTTTATATCCACGCGCTTCCATATATTCATCAATCCCATAAGACGTGGCAACATGTCCTGCGCCAATAAACACAACGGCCTTCGCTCCCTTTGTTAGGGATTCAATATAAGGATCCCAAGAATCATCTCTGCGAAGAACCGGATCATCAATATGCGCATTTTCGTCCTTTTCATCCATATCCTGCCCAATAACTGAAATATCATCAAAAAACCGAACTTTTATATTATGTTCATGACCATTTTCAACTGCATCAACCAAAGAAGATAGGCCTTTCTCATAAGATTTTTCGATCATCTCTTTAGTAAAAATCCCAGAGGATATCTGTTTTTCATGAACCTCACGATGGAAATTAAATTGACTATCAACAAAAGCTTGAGAAACATCATTAATTGATACCTCGCCACGTTCATATGATTCTATGATGGGATTGAGACTTGGAAGATATTCAACCAAATAAAATTCATAACCCGCACCTTCCAATGCACTCATATGTTGGTCAGAGGCCATGAATTCCTTGCCCTCTACTTGCCTATGATCATCCAGATATAAAACACGATCATTTTGTGCTAATAAATCCTTATATGAATTCATAAAATCTGGGTTATCTTGCGCCTTCAACGCTCCATCATGAAACTCTACAAATCCGTCGACAGATTTATCTCTAAAATTTTCACTGAGATTTATTTTGTTACGCATAATCAACCCATTTTATTTTTACGTAATATAGTACAAGATATGCCTGCTCACTGCAAATATATCTATTCCCACAAAATACGGCGCAGGATACCTGGTGTCAGGATAGAAAGCGGGTTTACGGAAATCACCGGTTCATCAGAAGGGCCTTTAACAGTGTATGTTGCCGCAAACACCCCGCCCGATCCACCGGTCAGGATATCGCCAATAATTGGAATCGCACCAATAATCTCGTTCATAGCCGACATAGGCACAACCGTACCTGAAACATTAACCTCGCGCTTTTGATTATCGAATGTTCCATCAAACAGCAAGCCAAGTGAATTGCCAGAAGTACGCCCATCTTTCAAAACAAGTAAGCTACCACCTTTACGATAGAGCCAGCTAAAATCCGCTTCCAGCTTATCAAAAGCCAGCCCATCACCACCAAGAACCTCCCCGATCCCCGTCAAAGACAAAATACTCAACAAATTGGTCAAAACAGGCGCGTTCACAACTGTAAAATTGGAAATTTCGGCCTTACCACGCAAATTACGATCCAAAACACCGCGCACAGGCTCGCCGTAAATCACCAATGTGCCACCACGAATGTCATTATAAACTTGGAATGCCTTCAGGAATGCGCCCGCATCACCGGCCTTCAGACGGAATGTGCGCTTACCCTCTTTATCAGGTTTAAAGCGCACATAAAGGTTGCCCTTACCGACCTTTGCATCCATCTCCATCTGATTAAAACGTCCTTGAGCGTCAATATCGAAAAACAACTTGGCATCATGGATAATTTCATTCGGCGCAGTACGCAATTGTTTCGCCGTCACAGAAATAACCATCGGCGGTTCCTGATATTCACCTTGCGCAGCCTCAGCGTCCATAAAGGGCTGCACGTCCATAAAGGGCGCATCCAGAACAATGTTCACCGCGCCCGTATCATCAAAAACAAAACCCAGCTTGCCCGTCGTATCATCCAATGTAAAATGCGGGATACTGCCACTGGACAGCTCAGTTTCGCCTTTTTTGGTCTTGAACAGGATTTCCGCTTTAGAAAAAGAGAAATGTATGCCATGTGCCTTTAAATCAGTGATCTTCTTTAAATCACCATTTTGAAGATGTGCCGTAAATGTCGCGGCGGCCTTTTCACCAGGGGGTTTCTCAAAATCAAACGGATCAACAAAAAATAAGGCAGGCGTCGCATCCACCCGAACAGTGGCTCTGCTCGACCCATTCCGATAAGAAACATAGTCTATTTCAACAGGCAGAGAGCCCTCTATAAAGTCAGTCAGATCAATACCAAGCATCTCCCGAATATTAGGGTCAGCCGTAATTTTTGCCGTCACTTTTTCTTTATATGGCTTGCCCTTGCTGTTTAAGAACTCTTCCCATGCAAAATCCACAGGGCGGTTGGCCAACATCGCTTTGCCCTTCATACTGGCCAGTCCGTCTTTCACGGCAAACGCCAACGGCCCGCCACTTAAATCCAGCGTAGAAACGATATCAGGCAATAAGACATTTTGGAGCGTTCCATCAACACCAATCTTAAAATCTTTAAGTTTTACATCAGCTTGCGTCGGAAATTTCAATGCAATTTTTAAGTTGGCCTGCCCTCTCACCTGCGCGATATCCATATGGATATCATCACCAAGGTTTATCGGCTCCTTCGAAATAAAGCGCATAATATCTTGCAAGCCACCGCTTAAATTAATTTTGATATCCGCGCTGCCTTTCCCGACAGCGGCAACCTGATCGAACAGGAGTGTCGCCTTCGACACAGGCATAACACCGAGCTTCCCCTTCGTAATATCAATGCTCAGTTCATCTTTATTCAAATCAAAACGACCCGACCCGTATACATTAACAGCAGCATCCAGAGGCGCGCGATAATCAATACTCATATCCTTAAAGGTAAATTCAGCTTCTAGGTTTTTAACATCGGCACCCCATGTCGGCGCAGCGCGTGGACCATATATTTCTGCGCTATTTTTTGCCAAAACCTTCTCCGCCAGAAAATCAAAACCAAGCCAAACATCGTGGAGCGTCCCCTTTGACATTCTCTTCACGATCCATTTTTCACTATTATCGCCGCGTAATATTTTCGGCCATAAAGGTTCAATTTGAGACTGCTCTAAATCCGCCAACCATATTTTAACAGGGCCGCTCACCCGATCATCGGTATGCGTAATATCCGCCTTGGCAAAGATCGTAACATCCTGCACGGTGATTTGTGTATCACTCAACACCAATGCCTTACCATCGTAATTATAAGAAGCATGCAATGATAAATCGGTATAAGGAATGGGATCATCCGATATATCAGGATGCATAAGATCACCACCCTGTGATGTTATATCCAACCTAACATCCGCAGGCATAAATGTTTCATCCAGAATAGTTTCAAAATGCGCATCCAAAGTTATGTTTTGCTGACCCAGCACACCAAGCGCAGGAATCTTTCCCGCAATCGCCTTGATATCTATATTTTTGAAATCTGCCGATATTTCTACGTTTTTCTGATCCCACAGATAATTCATGTCAATGTGCATCTCTGATGTTTCCAGACCAACATCCGGCAACTTCGCACTTATATATCCCTTCATACCAACAGACGTACTATGAAACCCAACATTAAAATCCGGCAAAGACCATGATTGATGGGCAATCTGGTCATCAATAAAGAACCGTGCATCTTCAATCGCAAAGGATTCAAGGCGCGAAATAATCGAACGCTTTGCACTTTCACGACCCGGACGGGCAATATAACCGAATATGCGGGTGGTCAGATCAAATTGTTCTTGAGATTCTTCTTCCGGCGCGTCTTGGCCTAAATCCAAATTAAATTCACCGCCCGCTGTACGAATGAGCTGCAAAGTTGGTTTTTCAAGAATAATCGCCTTGGGTAGAATACGCCCCGTTAATAAACCACCGCGAGAAAAGCTGATCGAAGCCTTATCAATGGAAATAATCGTCGCACCTTGCTTATTCACCAACTGCCCGCCATACAATTGCAAATAAAGCGGACCCCGCAAATCAGGCCAATACAAGACAACGCGCTCCATATGCATCGCATTGCCTGTTTCCTCATCATATAAAGCTGCTTGTATGTAATCCTTTGCAAAGCCAATATCCAGCGGCCCAGTCGAAACGCGCCATACAAACATCGTCACCAAGATCACTATAACCATGGCGAGAAACCACAGCATGCTCAGGCTAAAGCGGCTAATATGCCAACAAAAATGCCGTACCTTTTTGGGCACAATATTTCCTTTTCATAGAGGATCAAGACTTTGGATGGTTATTTTATCCCACTCCAAAGGGTTTGACCATATCTCCGTCCTGCTTTACTGATAAAGCCCACTGGAATTATACGAAAGCAAAAATGATGGCAAATTTAGAAACAGGAAACCAAGCCCCTGACTTCACCCTACCGACCGATAATAACGGCGAGATATCCCTGTCCTCACTTAAAGGGAAATATGTTGTGCTCTATTTCTATCCCAAGGACAGCACCCCCGGATGCACCATCGAATCATGCGCGTTTCGCGATGCATTGCCTGCCTTCGAAACCTTAAACGCCTCCATCATCGGCCTATCAAAATGCAGCGTCACCAAACACGATAAATTTGTCGGCAAATATAATTTGAACTTCCCCCTCGCCTCTGACGAAAACGGCAGCGTTTGTGAAGCGTACGGCACATGGAAAGAAAAGAACCTTTACGGCAAAAAATACATGGGCATTGAACGCTCCACCTTCCTAATAAATCCGGACAGTGAAATCGCCGCGATATGGCGCAAAGTAAAGGTCAAAGGCCATGTCGAAGATGTGCAAAACACATTGAACGAGATAACCTCAGCCTAAGCAGAACTCCCTATCCAACAAAGGGGTCATGCATCAAAATTGTGTCATCACGCTCAGGACTAGTGGACAGCATACTGACGGGCGCGCCAATCAATTCTTCAATATGGCGGACATATTTTACCGCTGCGGCAGGCAATTCACCCCATGTGCGCGCGCCATAGGTACTGTCTTGCCAACCATCCATAGTCTCGTAAATCGGTTCAACCGCAGCTTGCTCAATCTGTGATGCAGGATAATAATCAATTTCCTTACCGTTCAAACGATAACCAACACAAATCTTCAGCTCCTTCATACCATCAAGAACATCCAGCTTGGTCAGAGAAATTCCGTGAATACCATTCACCTTCACCGCTTGACGTACCATCACCGCATCAAACCAACCACAGCGGCGCTTACGCCCTGTATTTGTGCCAAATTCATGCCCCTTTTCACCAAGGAATTCGCCTATTTCATTATCTTGTTCTGTCGGAAATGGCCCCGAACCAACACGCGTTGTATAAGCCTTGGTAATACCCAAAACATATTTCATCGCATCCGCGCCGACACCCGAACCAAGAGCAGCCTGCGCCGCAGCCGTATTCGATGATGTCACAAACGGATATGTTCCATGGTCAATATCCAGCATCGTGCCTTGCGCGCCCTCAAACAGAATTTTCTTGCCCGCTGTCCGCGCCGCGTCTAATTCACGCCAAACTACACCTGCATATTGTAAAATATCTTCTGAAATCTCCATCAGTTTTTCATAAATTTTATCGGCAGATATTGCCTCCGCGCCCATGCCTTTAAGCAAGATATTATGATGAAACATCATGTTTTCTATTTTTTCTTTCAGCAATTCAGGGTGACGTAAATCACAAACACGAACGCCGCGACGCGCAACCTTATCTTCATAAGCCGGCCCTATACCGCGTTTTGTCGTACCGATTTTATCATCACCACGCCCTGCTTCCATCGCTTGATCCAAGGCCTGATGAACAGGCAAAATCAAATGCGCATTTTCTGCAACCACAAAGTTATCCAGCGTAATTTCGACGCCTTGCTTTTTAATCATAGAAATTTCTTTAAGCAACGACCAAGGACAAACAACAACGCCGTTACCAATCATTGATCTTTTATTTTTGCGCACCACGCCGGACGGCAACAAGTTCAGCTTATAAACTTCACCATCAATAACA
This sequence comes from Alphaproteobacteria bacterium, assembly GCA_002401695.1. Classification (GTDB taxonomy): domain Bacteria; phylum Pseudomonadota; class Alphaproteobacteria; order Micavibrionales; family Micavibrionaceae; genus UBA1672. Next base: position 133,598 of record NVTV01000004.1, on the reverse strand, counting down.
AGTGTATGCCCCGCATTATGCCCGCCTTGAAAGCGCACAACAATATCCGCGCGTGAAGACAGCCAATCAACAATTTTTCCTTTGCCTTCATCACCCCATTGTGACCCTATAACAACTACATTACCCATAATAAAACCTTTGCTAAAACCTTGTTATTTAACCTAATTTTGATATTTTTCCATTTTCGTAAATATGCGTACAAGAGGCATGTATCTCACCCGCACCCACTCCACGAATAACCGTCCACCCTTGCGTCTGTAAATCCAATATCACGCTCCACGCCTCTGCGCTGCGGACAAAAACCTTATCACACTCAGACGGCGTTGCAGAAGATTGCGCAATCGTATCCATATATAGGGTAAACCCCTTAGCCATCTCGTTGCTTTTGCTTTTCCCGAAATGAATATCATAACAACCACCGCGCCCTAATTCGCCGCGCACCTCAGAAGAAAACAGCGTAAACCCAAGAGCTTTATGATACTCAAAGCCATCTTGCTCCAAAATATCGATAGTCAGAGAAACATCATCAATGCCAAGATCTGCTAACGCCGCCTGAACACCGATAGAAACATCTTTCAAGCGCGCGACATGACCTGCCATATCACCTTTGAATTTAATCTTTTTCAAAACGGAGAACGCATCATCCACGCCGCCCGAAGCACTCATCGCCTGTGCAATAACCTGAGATTTTTTACATTTAAGCGCTTGAAGAGCATCAATATCACGCTGCGCCACAGCTTTTTCAACCGTCTCGCGATGCCCTGCCTTCACTTCGCACAACAGAGCGGATACAAAACCGGGGATCGTCATATCCAGCGTAATGTCCTTAATACCAACCGCTTTCAGCCCTAAAACCGCCAGCACGCAGATCTCGATATCCGTCTGCACACCATTATCATGACCGATCAATTCACAACCGACCTGCGCGAATTGACGTTCAGTGCGCATTTGGCTGCCGCGTGTGCGCAAAACATCATTCGCATACATCAAGCGCAACGGACGCTCTGCATTCATTAATCGGGAAGAAACAATGCGCGAAATCTGCGCGGTCACATCAGACCTGATCCCCATCATACGATGCGATACAGGATCCATAAGGCGGAACGTTTCATTGGCCAAACGCTCACCCGGGCCGGGCGCTAACAGACTATCTTCAAATTCCAATAAAGGCGGTTTCACACGGCGATACCCAAAAGCAGAAAATTTATCCATCAAAGCCTGAATAGACTTCGCCTCTTCCTCCGCATAGGGCGGCAGAAGATCGGCAAAACCATTTGGCAACAAGGCCAGACTGTCATCTTTTTTGTTCATATCTTTTCGATACCAATAAACACTGTGCAAACCGAAAAAACTTATCGCTATGCGCGGCCAAAGTCCAGTTTAAATATCGAAAACCCGATGATTCCATCACAATAAAAATTAAGCGCGCCCTTTTAGCGTAGTAACAATATAAATAAACAAGGCCGCCGCCAGAGGGCATCCCCTCTGACAACGGCTCCATACGCTATTTACGCGGCTTGTTGTTTCATTTGCTCTATAAATTCAGCAGGAAGTATCGCCGTATCATAATATAAGCGTGACGTTTTCACTTGATCACCAACAAACGCCATCACCTCAACTGTCGGGATTGTCGCTTGAAACGGCGCCGTTACTACCCAATCAAACACATGCACCACATTATCGCCTTGCTCAATCATTTCACTATTTTGGCACGTACTTTCAAACGGACATCCATCCATAGAGGCAACACACTCCTCCATACTATTAATCTCCATCATTGGCCCTTTCATATGAAAATCCGCATGCAGATGTTTACGCATAACCTCTATATTCTTTGTAACCCATGCATCCACCAATTCTGTTGCAATATCTTGTTTCGTCGTCATTTTTCATCTCCAGTTTAAATAAAGCGCGGCATTATTGCCGTTGATTTTCATATTGGCACAACACTACTGACAGCGTGTTGTCAGTAGTGTTGGTGTAAGATACAGTCAAACACCTAAAGGAGACTAAAATCATGCGCAGAGCAGACCGATTATTTCGCATTGTCGAATACCTAAAAGCGCGGCGCACCGTTGTCACAGCCCAAAAACTTTCCGAAGTTTTGGAAGTCAGCCCACGCACAATTTACCGTGATATAGCCGATTTAAATGCATCGGGCATCCCCATCATGGGTGAAGCCGGCGTTGGCTATATCCTGAGCAAAGACCACAAAGTGCAACCCCTTATGTTCGGTTTGGAGGAAATTGACGCCCTGATACTGGGCGCGCAGATGGTTAAAAGCTGGGGCGATAAAGGGCTGGCGCAAGCAGCAAGCCAAGCCATCGATAAAATTACCACCGTTTTACCCGAATCCCTGCAAGCAGAGCTGGAACAAACCTTCCTCTTTTCAATGACCTCAAGCACGGAAGTAAAAATCAATATTGATTTCACCGCCCTGCGCCGTGCAATACGCGGTAAAAACAAACTCGACTTTGCCTATGAAGATGAAAAGAAAGCGCGTACCAATCGCAGAGTACGCCCCCTATGTTTGGTTTTTTTCAGCCCCGTTTGGCTATTATTGGCATGGTGTGAAAAGCGTGATGATTTTCGTAATTTTCGAATTGACCGTATTCAGGATTTAACAATTTCTGACAATTTATTCAAAGATGAAAAAGGAAAACGCGTTCAAGATTATTGCTGTGCTATGCAGAATTAAAAATGGCGATTAGCAGGCCGCTGCCTTCTCAATCACGTTACATAAATCATTGACAATATTATCCACCATATCCGCGTCATCACCCTCTGCCATCACGCGAATCAAAGCCTCCGTACCCGATGGGCGCACCAAAACCCGCCCTGATCCGTTAAACTTTTCTTGTGCATTTAATATTGCATTTCGAACCGTGTCGGTATTCAATGGGCTATCGCCGGAAAACTTAACATTTTTAAGGCGTTGCGGGCATGGGACAAACATATTTAGAGCCTTACTAGCCGGTATATCCTTATGCTTTATATAGTTCAAAATCTGCAACGCCGCCAACAAACCATCACCCGTCGTCGCATGATCGCTCATGATCAAATGCCCTGATTGCTCGCCGCCTAAATTAAAGCCCTCTTTGCGCATATGCTCCACAACATGGCGATCACCAACATCGGTGCGGATAAAATCCAGACCATTGGCTTTCATCAAACGCTCCAACCCTAAATTCGACATTACCGTTGCAACAAGCCCGCCACCACGAAGCGTTCCTTGCTCTTTAAACCACAGTGCCAAAGCCGCCATTAATTGATCACCATCAATCTTATCGCCCTTTTCATCCACCATGATCAGGCGATCCGCATCCCCGTCCAGCGCAATACCTAAATCCGCGCCATGATCAACCACAGCCTCCTGCAATGCGCCCGTTGAGGTCGCGCCATACCCATCATTGATATTACGACCATCCGGTGTATTCCCGATAGCAATCACCTCGACTTCCAATTCCCACAAGACCTGCGGCGCCACTTTGTAAGCCGCGCCATGCGCGCAATCGACAACAACTTTTAATCCCGCCAAGGACTCCTGACGTGGAATAGAGCGTTTAAGCGATTCAATATAACGCCCCAGCGCATCATCCAAACGATTAGCCTTACCAAGATCCTCCGGCGCAACCAATTCGGTACTTAAATCTGCATCAATCTTCTTCTCGATATCGCGTTCAATCGCATCTTCCAGCTTAAACCCATCGGGGCCAAACAGCTTTATCCCGTTATCCTGATACGGGTTATGGGACGCAGAGATCATCACCCCCACATCCGCGCGCAATGACCGCGTTAACTTCGCAATACCGGGGGTCGGGATCGGCCCGACCAAAATCACATCCATCCCCATAGAGATAAAACCCGCGCTCATCGCTTGTTCCAACATATAACCGGACAGGCGGGTATCCTTACCAATCACCACACGATCCATATGTTTTCCGCCCCGCGCTGTGCGCAAAACACTGGCTGTTGCCATCGCAACCTTCAGCGCCATATCCGCCGTCATCGGATACGTATTTGCCCGTCCCCGAATACCATCGGTTCCGAAATATTTTTTCTTACTCTGAGGTGTATTATTTTGTGTCATAAGATAGACTTTAGGCAGGCGCACGCCCTTTTACAATAAGGAATTTCATATTTCGCGCCTCTCACGATAAATATCGCACATATAGAAATATAATAGTGAAATTTAAAATGAAATGTGCCTTTCGTTAGTTTATGCCCTTTAGAGGGCTATAAAGAGAAAGGCCAAATACACAGAAATTATAACCATCCTAACCCGAATAAACGCCGCACAATTGACAAGCTATTAGAGACCGGCAAAATATTATTCATCAGATTGGCCATCATGATAGGCTTTGAAAAATGCGCTGAGATAAGAACCAGCCCCTTGCTTTACTTGAACTGGGGCAAGCTCTTCTAAAAATATTGGTGTGCCGGCATATTCTCTTCCCGTCATCTATTTTATAAATTTTCTATGGAAACAATACTACACTATTAGCACTCTTTAGACATTATACATGCCAACACAAAAAAACCCATGCTAGTCGGGTTATTTTAGAGTGGTGACGGTGGGTAAATTGCAGACGAAAAACCCCCAAAATGAAGGTTTAAGGCATGATTATTAACACGTCCATAAGGGTTGGATCAATTAGGATGACATAAAATTCTTTGTTCTCTTGTCTACGGATAAAATACCGCGCCTTACTGGCCTATTTTTTGCATAAAACATCGTGACTTATCGTAGATAAAGGAACGGTGCCATGACATCCATTCACACTGGAATTTACATTAACGACCCACATGTCAAGGCTCTGGATACGAGCAAAATGAAAATGTTTCATATTTCCGAAGCGGATGAAGGGCTCTATCAACGCTTTATCAGCGCGGAAGAAAAATTCCTTGAATCCCAATATACCGAGCACCCTGACACATCAAACCATCCGCTATACCAACCCTATGCCACCGTACAGGTTGGTGGGAAAACAGTGGCTACACTATACAACAACGGCAGCGTCTCTTCATCAAATGCACTAGGAGCAAAAATTCAGAGACTCTTTGCCGATGACGATACAAATTTAACCGGACCGGCAGGCGCACAAGACAGGGCGGAAAAAATTGCCGAACTGCTGGGTGGCACAGTGGAAGAATCTTCCACTGCCATGACGCAAGCGCAATTCCGTGCCAACCCACATCCGGAAGGCGCAGTTAATTACAGTGCAATGCATGAAGACCCCATATATGAGCAATTACAAAAGACCAAACAAGCCAGAACACTTTTCCTCGCCCAACAAATCGCACAAGAAGGGATTCAAGATAATACGCCAGCCGAGAAAGTCATTCTGGACACAACTAACGGGAAAGAGGCACTGGATATCGATGCCTATTTCGCCCCAAAAGGGAATGTTGATCTTGATCAAGTTTCACTTCTTACGCCATCAGAAAATAATATAGACGCCCTGTCCAAGCACGCCTCCACAAAATTGCAAAACCTGCTTACAGAATACGGCATCCCAAAAGGGCCGGATAAAATAACCTATGACACCGCCGGTAATATAAAATTCCCTGCGGACTATCCATATGCGGATGAATTAAAACAAGCACTGAAAGAAAATCCAGGGTTAGAGCGGGAATTACATACAATCGCTGCCTTAACCAGCCACTTCACCGGAATGAAAGCCGCCGCACAAGGCACAGGCAGTAAGAATAGCTATATAGAAATTGCGTTAAATTTCAGCACCAACGGTGAAATCAGCGTAACCGCAAACGGCAAGCCTTATAACGCCTCCAATGATAATAAAGACAACCGCGACAACCTCCAGACACAACGAACAGCCCCTTCCGGTGCCGAAGAAAGCGCAGAATCAGTCTCCAACAATCGTGATCCGATCAAAGAATTCCTCGATTATATGAGCAAAACACCGGAGGAACGCTGGTTCGACGCGATGCTGGCTGAAAAAGGCCTGACCAGAGAGCAGTACAACGCCCTGCCCCCTAAAGAAAAACGCGCAATAGAGATGGAAATACAAGAGACAATCAAAGAGCGCACCACCCAAAAAGCAGAAGAAGGCACGGTAATGGCAAAACAGGATACCGACACAATAACGGCGTCCTCCTCCACAGAATCCGCACAAAACACACCTGCTGGCGGGGACTATCCGCTCGAATATTATCAACTGCCTGAATGGCTTGCACAACACGGCAACGAACTTTCAAGCCATCTGGGTGCAAAGCCCGAAGCGGAAACAGGCTCCTCCGGTGAACGCGCCGAATATGCAGCCCTTATCCAAAAACATTATCAAGCCGTCTTGAAAGATGCGAATATATCGAGCGTTGAAGATCACTATAAGGCCACGATCATTGATAAAACCACCAGCGAAACCCTCCACCAACAAATGAACGCACGCATTCAAGACGATACCAGATTATTGACACTTATGGATAAGCTGGATAAACACATTTCTTGACGTAAAACATTCCCGTCCAAATTATAAATGCTTTTTTAATACCTATTAAGTATACTGCCAAGCACTATGGATGTTTCATCGCCTAATCTTTTACAAAAACAAGACCCCGCTCCCGTTAAAACCATTAAACGGGATGGCCTCTTTGTGTTTTCAGGGCCACATAACGGGCGCGCTGTCCCTGACTGCCTTGAACCATGCTTAGGCACAGATAAAAACTGGTTCTTTGATGCACACGAAGCCATGGATTTACACATGGACGCTCTATTTAATGCTCTGGAAAAATCGTGTGATAATATCACTCTGATCGCGGGAAACTATTCACGCCTTGTGTGCGACTTAAACGCCCTGCCCGACTATGCCATCACCAGACATTCACCAGAACATGCGCACATCACAATTCCGCAAAACCAACCTGATACATGTTGTAAGGTACAGCATGCACGCAGATTAGAAGCCGTATATTGGCCTTACCACAACACCAAAACGGCCACCATAAATGAAAAACGTAACCAGCTTGGCGGCGCAATCGTCCTTGATTTGCACAGCTTCTCCCCGACATGGGATCAGAAAAAACGCAATGTTGAACTTGGCACACTACGCTGTGAAAAAACGCCGTTCTCACGTGCTTTTGAAACCTACCTCAGAGCGCAATCAGATTATCTTTTCGTTTCCGGTGAGCCATACCGCGTCGCAGAGCGCAAGAAGAATGCCGCGCCGATGATTACAAAGAATAATGATCTGCAATATTTAGGGCTGGAAATCCGCAACGACCTGATCGCAACACCGGAAGGCATTGATAAAATGGTTATCTTCTTAAAGAAATGTGTTGAGCATTTGGAACAACACCCTGATCGCAACACCATCATAAAGCCACGTAACGCCGTCATGCCCGCCGAAGCAGCAGAGCCGGAACTACAACAAAGCTGGTCTATTTAGGCAACAGTGAAAACGCCTACATCCAACGCGTTGGCCGTGCAGGCGCGTTATAATCCATCGGATTAGACAGGCTGTCCAGTTCATTCACCGCAGGCTGAATATCCGCCCATTTACCACATGCACAATGAATAACACTTAACGATGCGGGGTTGTAGCCCTCGGATAAACGCTGCATTACGGAATCACTACCCTGCGCAGCCAATAAAATCACCAATTCATAAATACAAGGATTATGCGCAATCATCAAAATATTTTGATGCACATCGTCAATCTTCTGAATTTCATAGAGATAATCCCCGACACTGCCATTATAAAGAATATCAATAAACTGAACCTTGGCCATATCCAAATCAGGGAAAGCCCCTGCCAAAGTTTGACGCGTACGCACTGCGGAGGAGCATAAAACCACATCAGGCACATATCCCTTATGCGCCATCATACGCCCTAAGGCTTGCGCATCCTCTATACCTTTGGGTGCTAAAGCACGGCTAGAATCCCCGTCACTAGCCTGCGACAAAGCCATGGCATGACGCAACAAAAACAACCGTTTTCCTTCAAATTCAGATGATGGCATATGAAAACGCCCCCCTATAGATCTCTTATAAATCTGCAATATTGAAGACGGTAATTTTACCATCTTTCAAACCAATTGCCAATTTTCCGTGCTTAACCGCCAGCGCATCCTCGCCGAACACTTCTCTGCGCCAACCCTGCAAAGCTGGAACATCGGCGTTATCATCCTGTGCAATTGCCTCAATATCCGCGGCAGAAGCAATAATTTTCGGCGCAACGTCATGCACCGCACTTTGTACCTTCAACAACATTTTCAAAATATCGACCATCGCCATTGCCCCTTGCGACAAAGACGCCTTGCGCTTTGGCACCGGCCACGTATCGCGCGGTGTTTCCAGCCCTTTGGCAATCACCTTTAACAACTGCGCACCAGTTTTACCCTCTGCCATATCTTTGGAAACATTACGAATCTTCGCCAACTGGTTCTTATTCTGCGGCGCTTGGTTCGCCATATCAGACAGCGCATCATCACGCATCACCCATGTTTTGGGGATATCACGCTTTTGCGCCTGCAATTCCCGCCACGCAGCAAGCTCCCGCAAAACAGTCAGGCTTTTGGCTTTTGGCGATTTAATTTTGATACGCTCCCACGCTTTATAGGGGTCATTTGCATAAGTATCAGGATTATTCAAAATGCGCTCTTCCTGCGCAACCCACTCTGTACGACCGCGCTTCTCCAGCTCCGCCTTCAGATGCAGATAGACATCACATAAATGCGTCACATCACCCAGCGCATAGGTAATTTGTTTATCGCTCAAAGGACGTATCGACCAATTAGTGAATTGAGAGCTTTTATCCACCTGATACCCTGAAACCTGACGCACGATATTCTCATAACCGACCGAATCGCCATACCCGCAAACCATCGCTGCGATTTGCGTATCGAAGAATGATTGCACCACCGCGCCTGTCAGATTGTAGAAAATCTCTAAATCCTGACGACCTGAATGAAATACTTTCAGGATTTTTTTATTCGCGAGCAACTCAAATAAAGGCGACAAATCAATCCCCTCCACCAGCGGGTCAATCGCTCTGGCCTTCTTATCCGGGCCACTTAACTGCACAAGGCACAGCTTCGGGTAATAGGTTTTTTCACGTAGAAATTCCGTGTCAATTGTTACGAATTCGTGTACCGACAGCTCTTTACAGAAAGCCGCGACATCGTCTGATTTTGTAATTATGGGCATGATATCCTTAAATCTTGAGAAAACCATCATACAAAACCTCACCTTTTCGTCCAGCATAAAGGCGTTAATTTTGAAAAATAGGCGTGACATTGTGTTCTGATGCGTTATAAATCAACGCTTACTCATAACTCTGATTATAATAGGATAAAAGAATGCACGCTTTTAGAACGCATAAATGTGACGCCCTTAGAAAAGATAATGCAGGCGATACGGTCAAACTCTCCGGCTGGATACACCGTATATATGATTTAGGCGGCGTTTTATTTGTTATCTTACGTGACACACACGGCCTGACCCAATGTGTCATCGAAGAAGGCAGCGACCTGTTTGAAACTATCAGCCAGTGGCGCGTTGAATCCGTTGTCACCGTTACAGGAAAAGTCCGCGCCCGCTCTGAGGAGACCATAAATTCGAAAATGGAAACAGGCGAAATTGAAATTGATATTGACGAAGCCGAGCTGCAATCCAGCGCCGATGTTATCCCGTTCCAAGTTTACGAAGATGACGGCGCAGGAGAAGATATCCGCCTTAGATACCGCTATCTTGATTTACGCCGCGAAGGCATGCAAAAGAAAATTCGCCTGAGAAACAATGTCATCCGCACAATGCGCGAGAAAATGCACGCGCAGGATTTCCAAGAATTTCAAACACCAATTCTAACGGCAAGTTCACCAGAAGGCGCACGTGATTACCTCGTACCATCACGCCTGCATCCGGGGAAATTCTACGCTCTACCCCAAGCACCACAGCAATTTAAACAAATGCTAATGATGTCGGGCTTTGATAAATATTTCCAAATCGCACCTTGTTTCCGCGATGAAGATGGCCGCGCCGACCGTTTAGCCGAGTTCTATCAACTCGATGTAGAGATGAGCTTCGTCACCCAACAAGATATCTTCGACACAATCCAACCTGTCGTTCACAGCATTTTTGAAGAATTCTCGGGCTTCACAGGTGAAAAACGTGAGGTTATCTGGTGTGATTCTATTCCCTATAAAGAAGCCATGCTGAAATATGGCTCTGACAAGCCCGACCTTCGTAACCCATTAGAGATTTGCGACCTGACCGAGGTTTTCTCTCGTGATGATGTTGAATTTAATGCGTTCAAGAACGTTATCAAAAAAGACGGCGTTGTCCGCGCCATCCGCGTACCAAAAGTTGGCGATCAACCGCGCAGCTTCTTTGACAAGCTGGATAGCTGGGCAAAGGGTGAAGGTGCATTCGGACTTGGTTATATCCTGTTTGAAAAAACTGAGATTCCAGAGCATGAAGAGGGTGATAGTTTTGAAGATGGTATTATCGCAGAAATTGGCGGTAAAGGCCCGATTGCTAAATTTATAGGGCCAAATGCTTTGGTGGAAATGGCGAAGATTTCAGGCTGTGAAGCAGGCGATGCAATCTTCTTCATCTGTAACCAAGAACTTCCCGCCGCGAAATTCGCAGGCGCGGCACGTGATGCCATTTGCTCTGCTTTGCCTGAAGATCATCCTTCTGCGCGTGAGAAAAACGTTTATAAGCTGGCATGGATTATCGACTTCCCGATGTATGAGTTTGATGAAAAAGCACAGAAAATCGACTTCTCGCACAACCCGTTCTCTATGCCACAAGGCGGCATGGACGATCTGGAGAATAAAGAGCCGACAGATATCTATGCATGGCAATATGACTGTATTTGTAACGGGTTTGAGCTGGCCTCCGGTGCGATCCGTAACCACAGACCTGAAATCATGGAAAAAGCCTTCGGCATCGCGGGATACAGCAAGGATGTTCTGGAAGAAGAATTCGGCGGTATGCTGAATGCAATGCGTTACGGCGCGCCGCCGCATGGTGGTTTAGCCTTCGGTGTTGACCGTATTATCATGCTGCTCGCCGATGAGCCGAATTTACGCGAAGTGTATGCCTTTGTCATGAACGGTCAATATGAAGATCAAATGATGCAAGCACCAAGCATCGTTGATCCTGCGCTGCTCAAAGACCTGCACGTAAAGGTAGATGTACCGAAAAAATTGACCGATGCGGCTTAGTTTTCAACGATTTATGTCCCAAACTTGACAACAGGGGTGCATTTCGTGCAATAATAGAGCACTCGAAGTTTAAGAATAAAGGAGAAAAAAATGGGTATTGATAAATTAGCGGAAAAGTTGAATGAAAATTTTGCAGCAAAAATGGCTGGCATTGACGAAACAGGACATGTTCCAGAGAAAGCTGAGCTTACAGCACTACAGCAAACTGAGTTTGCTAAGATCAACGCAGAACATAACCACAGTTAATTTCTAAGAAATTAATGAAACACGTAAAATGGCTGGGTATCGATTCGGCCATTTTCTTTATTTAAAAAATCATATTATGAAAAAATACCGCAACACTTAAAGCGGTAAGGGTTAAGCGGCGTTAAAATGGCAAAAGAAAAGACAACAGAAACAAACAATCCCTTCACCGAAGAACTGGGATTTAAACAGCCTATCGTTATTCACAACGAGAATGGCTACACCATCCAACGCACAGACAAAAACAACGATCTGCAAGTTCTAACGCATGTCGGTTGGAAATCTGAAAAATATATAGAATCCTATGATGTAACCTCAGGCCTGGCACAATATCATGCGCTAAAAAATCAAGGTATTGAAGGCATTAAAGACTATATGTCTGAAACCGCAAAGCCATTGGTCATCACCACTGAATTTACAGACGAGCTGAAATTCAAAAAGCTAGCCGAAGAAATCGAGAGAGCAGCCTCTGCCGAAGGTATGAAAAAAGACCGTACTGTAGGAGAAGGCGCCTCCACCGTTACAGCTGGTACACATTCTCTTTCTGCAAAAACATCTGCAACGATAGAGAATTCTCATACAAAATCGAAAGGCAAAGCCGCCACATCTGACGAGCCTGCCGTGCGCTCATATGAGCAAAAATTAAGCAAGTTACATGAAGAAAATGAAAATATGGACACGCTTGGTACAGCGTTCAGTTTGTTTGCTATACAGCAAACATTCAAAAACTGGCAAATCAAAGACATTTTTGCCAATCTTTTGCCAAAAAAATCAGGCAATAACAACGACTATGAACAAAAAATGGATCTTTAAAATATCCACCTCAACCCTTGTCTTAAAAATCAACTTCAAATGGTGGCGGCTTAATATCCTCGTCCTGATCGCCGCTGCCCGCGGTATCATCGCCTGATCCAGATGTATCATCACCAGCCGAACCGGAGCCTGAAGAATCAGTTTCATCATAACGCTTATTCCCGCGATTCCAGACAGCACCCCCGGCAAAGTCCTCATCAAGAATACTGTCATTACTGGCGCGGGTTGCTTCCATAAGTTCTCTTACCGGTGCAAGAAGATCCAATTTATTCTTATGCGGATCAAAACGATTTTCTTTAAAATCCTGCACATCCTCAAGCACATTGCTTTGAACTTCAATCACCTCTTCCGTAGTCTCAGCCTCATGCAATTCAACTTCATGTTTTTCAATGTGCTTTTTGAACTTAACAAGTTTCTTACGCTTGGTGTTTCGGGCTTTTAAGACACGCGCCTCTTCTACCGTATCTGCGACCTCTTCGATTTTCGCATCAATTTTTTCAATTTTATCAACAATATTTTCCTTAATTTCTACGATTTCCGCAGCCACATGCGCCAAAACATGTTCAAAGCCACCAGCCATAAGGCGCTCAAGGCGCAACATTTCATCCCAAAATTCTTTGAGCCGTCTCTTTTTCTCCGCATCATCACGCAAGCCCCCATCCACAGCCATAGAGGAATGCTCACCATGCACCAGATGTTGCAAAGCAAAACCCGTAGCATAGCCTTTCAGCTCCATCATCAACTGAACAATATTGCGTAAAGATTCTTTGATCGTATCCAAACCAATGGAATGCGGGCTTTCCAGGAACTTATTCAGCGCCTGCAAAGCGATGGTTTCCTCGTCATCGACGTTTACGCCAACGGCATTACCAAAATTAAGTGCTGTTATCATTATATATCACCATTCCCGCATTTTATAATTGACCGGATTATACGCCATTCATCGCCTGATTGTCAAAATACTGCCAGCTTTAAGCCAAAACTAAATATCTTTGATTTCAGTAAGCTGATTCATAATAAAACGTTTTGCCGGTTTAATATGATTACCAAGGCGCAACAGAGCCTTACGTGCGAATTTCGCCGTGCGGTATTCTGTTGTGGCATAAAGGCGCACCAACGCATTCGTACCATGATAAAGCGGCAAGCAATGCTTACGGTGTTTACGGCTATATCGTTCCAACGCGATATTCGGGGCAAAACTACCATCACTTTGTAATGTATTTTGAAGCTCGTGCGCCAAAGTCTGCGCACCGCGTAAACCAAGGTTAAAACCATGCGCCGTTACAGGATGCATACCAACAGCAGCATCCCCAATCAAACCAAAACGATTGGCACAGAATGTTTTAGCTAAAGTTGAAACCAACGGATAGGGGTAGCGTTTACTAGACAGCTTCAAATTACCGAATTTATGGTCGATACGCTGCGCCACATCATCGGAAAATTCCTGTTCATCCATTGCCAAAACATCCGTATCTTCCTCGGACGTTAAGGTCATAACCACAGAAACCTGACCATTATTCAACGGCAAAACCGCAACCGTGCGGTCATAATGAAAACACTCATACGCCGTATCATTATGCGGCAATTCATGTTCCATCGTGCAAACAATACAAGTGCGCCCGAAATCAAGCAAGTTCGTGGAAATTCCCATCATCCGGCGCGTATTGGAAAAACGGCTATCCGCCGCAATAATCAATGGAGCCTCCAAACGTTCGCCATTAGACAGCTCGACCCAGCCCTTATCATCATCGGTGTCAACTTTAGAAACCGTAACCTCGTTCAAGAACGTCACATTGGGGTAATCTTTCACCGAGTCATAAGCGGCTTTTCTGATACGATGATTAGAAATCATAAAGCCGAGATTTTCCTCACCGACTTCCGTATGATCGAAAGACAAAGCATACGGAGAATGCCCGTTCATCACCTTAGCCGTTTTAATCAGGGAGATATGCTCCTCAGGAACCAAACCCCACATTCCCAGCTCATTCATGATCTTATGCGACAAGTGCGTCAGCGCAATTTCTCGCCCGTCATAAGGCGGATCAGCAAGCACAGACTCGGGCTGCTTCTCGATCAACAAAATGTCGAGTTTGGTTTCTGCCATCGCCCTAGCGAAACTTAGACCCGCAGGGCCTGCACCAATAATTATAATATCATGATCCATCATAGCCATCCTATTCTAACCAAATACCTTTGCATTTCAACCATATTAAAAGAGGCTTGTAGATGATTTGAGTCAAGGCTTTATATGCTTTCATCGCCTCACACTTGAACAGATCCACTTAATTTCTTGACATAGCACAAAAAATCTGCGATGTTCCGCCCCAGTTTGGTGTGATGTACACGCAAACGGAGCTTTAGGTAAATATCTGAAACAGATATTATGTGAGCCTTAGAATTCACCTTTCCCGAAAAGTTCATAACAATTGTAAAACGCATAATCGTTCAAATTTTTATTTGAGCTAGCCATGTGTGACTGCGCATATTTTCATGCGTTAAGAACACATGACAATGTCAAAATGGACGATGACGGCGAAAGGATGAATTAATGAAAAATTTTGATGGCCTCGGCCTACACCACGTGCTTGCACGATCACTAACACAAATGAAATACGACACACCGACCCCTATTCAGGCACAGGCGATCCCTATTGCCCTACAAGGGCGCGATATTCTAGGTTCTGCACAAACAGGAACCGGAAAAACGGCGGCGTTCTCTATTCCATTGCTTGAACAACTTTTAAACTCTGAGCGCGGTACTGCGCTGGTTATGACACCAACAAGAGAACTTGGTAAACAAGTTATGGATGTTATGCTGCAAATGCTTGGCCCGAAAAGCCCAATCAAAACAGCATTCCTAATTGGCGGCGAAGCCATGCACAAACAGTGCCAGCAACTACGTCAACGTCCACGCCTTGTTGTGGGTACACCAGGACGTATCAACGACCATCTGGAGCGCGGCAACCTTGATCTTGATCAGGCAGAATTCCTCGTTTTGGACGAAATGGATCGTATGCTTGATATGGGCTTTAGCGTCCAAATCGATCGCATCGTCAAATATATGCCTGAAAAGCGCCAAACATTACTTTTCTCTGCCACAATGCCTGACAGCATTATCAAAATGGCCAAGAAATATCAGAATAATCCAGAGCGCATTTCCGTTGGCTCAACCTTTAATCCTGTGAAAAATATCAAGCAAGATATCATTCACGTTGCCGCGGACAAGAAATACCCTGAGCTGATCAACGAGCTTCACGCCCGTAGCGGATCGGTTATCATTTTCGTGAAAACAAAACGCGGCGCCGATAAAATGGCAAAAAAGCTGAGCAGCGATGATTTTGATGCTTGTGCTATTCATGGTGACTTGCAACAACGTAAACGTGATCGCGTGATCAGAGAATATCGTAACAAGCAATTCAGAATTCTGGTTGCGACCGATGTTGTGGCGCGTGGCCTTGATGTTCCACATATCGAACATGTTATCAATTATGATTTGCCGCAAGTACCGGAAGATTACATTCACCGTATCGGCAGAACTGCGCGCGCTGGTGCAAAGGGTTCATCCCTATGCATGATTACACCGCAAGATGGTCGTAAATGGAACGCAATTGAAATCCTTATGGATCCAAGCAAGAAACCAGCCAGAGGGCCGGCGCGTAACGACAACAGCACTAAAAACAGAGGCAATTCAAAGTACGGCAAGAATAAGCGCTTTGACTCAAGCAAGAAGTTCTCCAAAGGAAAACGCTCTGATACGCGTGATGGTGAAAACCGTAACGAAGGCCGTAGCTATAATAAAGGTAAAAACTTTAAACGCGATGACCGTGATGGTGAAAATCGCCATGAAGGTCGCAAAAGCGAAGGTCGTAGCTTTAACAAAGACAAACGTTTCAACAATCGTGATGATCGCAACGGTGAAAACCGTAATGAAGGTCGCAAGAACGAAGGCCGTAGCTTCAATAACGACAGATTGTTAAAACGTGATGATCGCAATAGTGATAACCGCAGCGAAGGTCGCAAAAGCGAGGGGCGTAGCTTTAATAAAGATAAAAGCTACAACACCCGTGATGAGCGTAATGGTGAAAGCCGCAAAAACTTCAAACGTGATGATCGTGATGGCGAAAACCGCAAGAGCAATAATCGCAGTGAAGGACGCAATGAAGGACGTAGAGACGACCGCAACAGCGAAGGTAAAACATTCGCGAAGCCAAGTAAGGGCGGCAAAAACTTCGGTCGTGACGACAAGCGCAAAAAAGATGATCGTAACAATAACAGCAAAAAATACGGTCAATATAATAAAGGCGGCAACGCTGGCGGGAAAAAGAACTTCTCCGCCCCAAAGAAAAGGCGCGACGCAGCATAATTCCTGCGCCATTACATTAGAGAAATAAAAGAGTGGCTTAATTAATTTTAAGCCACTTTTCATATCCACCAGCCATATTACGGAGATTTGAAAATCCCAAACCCGCAAGATATTGCGCGGCTTGCAGACTGCGCATCCCTTTTTGGCAATACAGAATGATATCCTGATCCTTATGCAAACCGGGAACATTTCCCGCCATTAACCATGACAGCGCCATATGCTCTGCGCCCTCGATATGGCCTGCATCCCATTCATTGCGCTCCCGCACATCAATCAACAGAGCGTCACTCCCCTGCATCTGATCGGGGATAATTTCAGGAATAATACTGCACACGGGCAATGTATATTCCAAAGTAATCTCATCTCTATTTTTGCTGCACACAGAACAGTCAGGGTTTTTAGATAATGTAAGTAAACGGTTCTCCATGCTGTGCATATCAACCGTTAATAACCGCCCAACCAAAGGCTGAAAACTTTCATGCGGGGCGATCATCTTAATGGCTTCCATCGCTTGCACAGTACCAATCATGCCTGCAACCGCGCCAATAACACCTGCCTCCGCGCAATTGGGAACATGCCCCTTCGGCGGATCAGGAAACAAGCATCTATAACACGGGCCATCAGGCGTGCCAAAGACCGAGACTTGCCCATCGAACCCTAAAATAGAGCCATAAATAAAGGGCGTTGTCGTCTTGACCGCCGCATCATTAATCAAAAACTTCGCGGCAAAATTATCCGTCCCGTCAATGACAAGATCAAAGCGCTCGAACAAGGCTTCAACATTGCTGCTATCCAGCTCCACCGGAAAATCCTCAATAATAATATCGGGGTTAAGCGCGTGTAGATGCGCAGCGGCGGCTTGCGCTTTATTCGTGCCGATATCGCTCGTTTTAAACAAGACTTGCCGCTGTAAATTGGTTTCATCAACGCTGTCAAAATCCACAATACCGATATGCCCGACCCCCGCCGCGGCCAAATAGAGCAACACCGGACAACCAAGCCCGCCCGCACCAATCACCAGCACAGAGGCCGCATTAATACGCGCTTGCCCCGCCTCACCAATTTCAGACAGGACAGTTTGGCGTTTATAGCGTTCCGCTTTATTCATGGCTTACCCCTGAAAACAAAGCAAAATCTGCATTGTTCTCACCCTTATCCAACAAATTCGCCACACATTCCCCCATAATCGGCGAGAGCAAATATCCGTGTCGGAACAATCCGTTACACCGTATATATTTCTGATCCTGATCAACTTTAATGCGCGGCAAGCTATCCAGATAGGCAGGGCGAACCGCCGAAGACATATCCAGAATTTTCGCCTCACCAAAGCTGGGGTGCAAAGAATATGCTGCGCTCAACAGCTCCATCGCCGAGCGTAGGAACACCAAGCCATCATCTTCATCCGAATTTTCAATCACACTCGCCCCCACCGCAAACACGTTATCAGGGCGCGGAATAATATAGAGCGGATAACGCGGATGCATCAAACGCACAGGCCGCTGCAACGTAAATTCACGGTTTTCAAGCAGCAATATCTCGCCCTTAATACCGCGCAAACCACGATCTTGTCCCTCAACATAACCACGGCAATCAATTACCCAATCATAGGCCGTATCCGCCTTTAAATTATCGGCATTTACATCCTCGTGCAAAATCTGACCACCCAACGCAACCAATTGCTCCGTCAGCATCGCAAGCGCCGGCACAGGGTTCACATTCGCCTCTAACGGCATATACAAACCCTTACCAAACTTACCGCCAATGCACGGCTCTAACGCGTCCATACGCTGCGCGTCCGCCCATTCCCACTGATCGGAAACCGCGTGCAAATGCTGCGCAAAACGATCCAGCATATGGCGATCTTCAGGATGTGCGATCAACAAGCTGCCCGTCTTTTGCAAAATACCGGAAGCATCACCGCCCAGAAATTCATCCCAAAATTCAATACCCTTCAAACCCGCACGAACAAAGCGAACAGGCAGTGCTTCAATTTCACTAAAGGGCGCAAGCATACCGCCCGCAATCGAGCTCGCATTCACAGGAGGCGCAGCTTGTTTCTCGAATACAGAAACCGCGAACCCTCTTTTTGCAAGGATATAGGCCGTACTCATCCCCAAAACACCTGCGCCTATGACTGCTATTTTCATGCTCTAACCTTTATTTATTTATCTATCAACACGACCATATAGAACATGCCATGTGGTCTTTCCGCCATGATTTTGATCAAGTGCGGCGCATGCTTGCTTCATTTCACTATGCGTCAGAGGAGTATAATCTTTTCTGGCTGTTCCCGCGCCAATATTTTTCATCGAGCGCAAAAAATCAACCGCATCCTTATAGTGATGCGTAATAGTTTCCTCCCGATAAATATCAGACGATGTTGGGAAATCGAGAATACCTATAGGCAAACTAAGGTCATTAAGCACCTGTTTCCATTCAGAAAAACTTTCATTCCCTGGCATTGAATAAAACAACGATCCATTCGGTTTCAACATAAAAGATAAACGCTCAACCGCCGCGCCGATATCCTCAAACCACTGGAATGCCATGTTCGCAACAATCAAATCATAGGTCTCTGATCCATCGGGATTCTCACCATCCATAACGCTCCAACGCGCCTCCACGCCAGAGAACTTCGCCTTGGCACACGCCACCATCGCGGGGCTAACATCGGTAATATGTAAGTGACAGCCTACATATAGATGGAATAAATGCGCGGTTAAATTCCCCGTCCCGCACCCAATTTCAAGAATATCAATACCCCCACCAGAGGCAGGAAGATCAACGGCAAGGCTCTGCGCAATCGCTTGCTGCACACTGCAATTCCGGTCATATGCGGCAGATTTCTGATCGAAGCTCCGCACGACACTATTTTTCCAACGCATGCTCACGCACAAAATCCTTTATTTTATCGACGCACCAATCAGGATGTGACAAGGGCAAAATATGCCCGCCCGGCTCATGGGTTTGCAAATCAAACCCCGCCCACTGCGTTTGCATTTTTTCATGCGGTAAAACCAAATCTTCACGACCGTTCAACGATAAAATAGGCACTGATAACGCCTGCAAAGCATCCGCCATATCCCAATCAATCAGCCATTCCAAGCCATCCTGCAACCTATCGATATTCAGCGCCCCGTCAAGGCTATTCTGCGCCTCCTCAGGCAGGCCGCAGCTATCCCAAAATGAATGCATCTGCGCACCCGCATTACGCGCCAAGCGTTTTTGCATCGTGCGTAAGGTGCGCTCCAGCGTGAAGGGGGGAAAACATGTGAAACCGTTAATCACAATCAAAGCCTTCATATCAGGCGCATGATGCTTTAACGCCCACATAGTGCCCAGAGAATGCGTCACATAGACCGCTTTACCGCAAGTCTCATGCGCGCGCATGTCACCAACAAAGCCAAGCTCAGGACAATAAACACCATCATCAGGAAAGCCCGCAGCCACCTGCGACCAGATCTCCGAATTCATTCCCCAGCCATGCACAAATATAAAATCTACCATAATCCTGCTTATATGCTTATAATCCCGCGCATTATGCGAGAGAATAAAGACAACAAGCAAACAATACACATTATTGCAGGCCCAACGGCAAGCGGAAAATCTGCGCGCGCGATTGAGTTGTGTGAAGAGCTGGACGGGATCATTATCAATTGCGACTCCATGCAGATTTATGACGGCTTGCAAACTCTGACCGCGCAGCCACCCGCCGAGGATTTAGCCCGCGCCCCGCATATGCTCTACAGCCATATCCACCCAAACGATACTTGCTCTGCAGGGAATTGGCGGGAAATTGTCGAGCCGATCATCCATGACGTTCTAAACCAAGGCAAAGCCCCGATTATCGTGGGTGGCTCAGGCCTATATATCCGCGCGCTCACTGATGGCCTATCGCCAATGCCCGATGTTCCGCAAGAGATACGCGATGCCGCAGTCAAAAAGCAAGAAGAGCTGGGAAACCCTGCCTTCCACGCGGAGCTTCAAAAACGCGACCCCATCATGGCAGAGCGTTTTCATCCCTTCCACACCGCCCGTTTGGTGCGTGCATGGGAAGTATTGGAAGCCACAGGAAAAAGCCTCGCCGAATGGCAAACCCTAACGCGCAGCGCCCCACCCGAAGAATGGGATTTCCAAATCGAGGTCATCATCCCCGAACGCCCCGTACAACATCAACGCTGTAACGACAGGTTTCTATGGATGATGGATAACGGCATTTTAGATGAAGTCGAAGCATTCAGTAAGCGCATCGAAAGCGGTGAACTACGCGAAAATGTCGCCTTGGTTAAATCATTGGGATACCGCCCGCTGCTCTCCTATATCAAAGGAGAAATCAGCAAAGACGACGCCATAACTCAATCCCAAGCCCGCACTCGCCAATACGCAAAGCAACAGGTGACATGGTTCAGAAACCAAATTCTGAATACGAAAAAAGATGCACCGACATAAATCAGTTTTGTGCTTTTAATTTACCTATTCTCATAGCCGCACACAAAAACGAAGTAATCATCGTTAACGTAATCAATACACCCGGTATGCCCCAATACAGCACTCCCAATCCTTGAATAGCCACCATAATAAAAGCCGTTAACATATATGGCTCAAGCGGTAAAAAAATAGGGTTCATAACGTTTATCATCAATATTAAGCGATGATACCACTTTTTCTCCAGATCGGGAATATCATGAAATTTTGACAATTGAAGACATAAGGCAACAGATAACAAAATAACAACACCAAAAAATACAGTGTTATTCAAATAAAAAAGCACTAAACCAACCAAACCAAAGAAAGGGTTTGTAACTTCTGTAAACCCCTCACCCGCATACCTAGAACGAGAATACTGCATATAAGGCTGTTCATCATATATCCATGTTTGCGGATCCGGATTAAATTTAAAAATTGCAGGCAATGGATATACAGTCTTCCACATAAATACCCAGCAAAAATTCTGAGTAAAGCAAAAAGGGATAGATGACAATCTTGTTGGGGTATGCGCCACAACATGACCACTTTCACTTCTGAATTGAATACGCTCTATAGGTGCAAACTTCCATTTCTCAGTATAAACAAAGGCACGTTCCATATATAAAGTATTTGTATTGCCATGCTTTAACGTATCGACAAACTCAACTTCATATTCTTTAAAAATAACCCTATATCGATCTGCCGGGCTTTTAGTGTCGTAATACTGTCCTGTGCCCTTAGCCAACGAATGTTGTGGAGAGAAGAATAAAAGAAATACAAACAATAATAAAAAATGCAAAGGACACTCCAAAATTAAAAAATTTAATCAAACCTCAGGCATTCGCGGATAAAACCCATGGTCCTTATCGTGAATCGAATGAGAACGAGGCGTTGTATCTATTACCCCTTCATAAGCATCTAACGCAGCAACCACCTGATCCAGTTCCATAGGAAAAGCAACATGTTCCTTATCACAACTCAAACATTCTTCCTGCTCTAACAAAGCCTCCACGCTGTGATAAATATCACCTATATTGACTTTCCCCTTCTGTGTATCCCAAACATTCTTGGAAAAACAAGCACGCAAGTTTTCATCCCCTATACCAATGACATTGCCACCTTTTTCTTGCGGCGGGTGTACCCATCCTTTAAATTCAAGATCATATCTGGTTCCGTTAATATGCATATTATCATCCCTACTTTTGTTTAATAAGCATATTATATCGCAAGCATCTTTGTCAAAACCAGAAAAATCCTTGCATAATTTTTTGCGCTGCGTTACATGTGGAATATGAGCAATATTATTTTAAACACTGTGAATGTTCTGCTGAACCTCGTCGTCCTTCTGAAAAGGGAGCTGCGCACTTAGGCCTATGGCATAAAGTACACACGCAGCGCCCTCCTAAAAATGGGGCGTTTTTTTATGCCTAAAGCATGAAAGAGACATAGTGTTTTAATTTGCTTTTGCACAAGGCATAAGGAGTGCAGCGTATTTTTATACGTAAGCGACGCATAACGATGTGCAAGAGCAAAGTAAAATAACTAGAGCACTAAACAATCCAGTAAAAATAATGTAGTTTACGGCAATAATATAATTCGAAAGCGAAATAAAATGGAAGCGACACAAAAACAGGACAAAGCAACACCCAAACCGAAGGCCAAGACAAAAGAAATGTCCGGCGCGGAAATGGTGATTGAAGCCCTGATCGAGCAAGGCGTTGATACGATCTTTGGATATCCCGGTGGTGCTGTCCTGCCAATTTATGACGCGCTGTTCCAGCAGGATAAAATCAAGCATGTCCTTGTACGCCAAGAAGGCGGCGCGCTGCACGCGGCGGAGGGTTATGCCCGCTCCACCGGCAAGGTTGGTTGCGCGCTTGTAACCTCCGGCCCCGGTGCCACCAATGCAGTAACAGGCTTAGCCGATGCGTTACTAGACTCTATTCCCCTCGTTTGTATCACAGGGCAAGTTCCAACATTTCTAATCGGAACCGATGCCTTTCAAGAAGCCGATACCATTGGTATTACCCGCCCCTGTACCAAGCATAACTTTCTGGTTAAAGATCAAAACGATCTGGCCAGTGCGATGCATGAATCCTTTCATATCGCACGCTCAGGTCGCCCCGGCCCGGTTGTGATTGATATTCCAAAGGATATCCAATTCGCACAAGGTACGTATGTTTCCAAAGATGAAGCGATTATGCATTCACATTACAAGCCGGAAACAGACCCCGACATGAAGGCCATCGAAGAAGCGGTAGAGCTGATGGCAAACGCTAAATGCCCTGTTTTCTACACAGGCGGCGGTATTATCAACGCAGGGGAAGAGGCCAGCACATTGCTGCGTGAACTCGTGCGGGAAACAGGCTTTCCGATCACCTCAACCCTTATGGGACTTGGCTGTTATCCTGCGAAGGACAAACAATGGCTGGGTATGCTAGGCATGCACGGAACTTTCGAAGCCAACTGGGCGATGCATGATTGTGACGTTATGATTTGTATCGGCGCGCGCTTTGATGACCGCGTAACAGGCATGACCAGTAAATTCTCACCCGACTCCAAGAAAATCCATGTTGATATCGATGCCAGCTCTATTAATAAAAACATCAATATTGATATCCCGATTGTTGCGGATGCAAAGAAAACCATGGAAGCGATGCTAAGCGTTTGGCGCGCGAAGAAATATAAAGCCGATCAGAAAGCCTTGAAATCATGGTGGGATCGTATCGAGATCTGGCGCGCGAAAAACTGCCTTGCTTATAAAAAGGACGATACAATTATCAAGCCGCAATATGCGCTGGAGCGTCTCGCCCATTATATGGAGCAAGATAAGCGTGATTGCTACGTCACCACAGAGGTTGGACAACATCAAATGTGGGCGGCACAATTCCTGCCGTTTAATGAGCCTAACCGCTTTATGACCTCTGGCGGTCTCGGCACAATGGGCTATGGCTTGCCTGCCGCAGTTGGTGTGCAGATGGCACACCCTGATGCGTTCGTTGTTGATGTCGCGGGCGAAGCCTCCATCCAGATGAATATTCAAGAACTGGCCACCGCAATCCAATATCGCCTACCCGTTAAAGTCTTTATCCTGAATAATGAGTGGATGGGCATGGTACGCCAATGGCAAGAATTATTGCATGGAGAGCGATATTCCGAGACCTACTCCGAAGCCCTTCCCGACTTTGTTAAACTGGTCGAAGCCTATGGCGGCGTTGGCTTACGCGCAACATGCGTGGATGAGCTGGACGGCGTGATCGAAGAAATGATGAGCAATGACCGCCTGACCGTTGTTGATGTTATGGTTGCCAAAACGGAAAACTGTTTCCCGATGATCCCCTCCGGCAAAGCCCATAACGAAATGATCCTCTCACCCGACGCCAGCGCGTTTGATAAGAGCTTGGTTTAGAAAATCTTAGGACAAAATTAAAACTAAGAGGAAAATAGTAATGCATTATATCTACAGTGCCGATAATGCCGCAGAGGCGCACATGATTATGCATATGCTGGAACGCGAAGGCATTGAAACACAAATACATGGAGAATACCTACAAGGTGCCGTTGGTGAAATTCCTGTAACAGGACATATAAAACTCTCGGTTACCGAAAGTAATGTTACCAAAGCTCGGGAAAGTATCAAAAAATGGGAATCTATTCAACAGAACCATCCTGCTAATAAGGACGAAGGGAAACACAAGAAATCTAACCGCCCTACACTCTTTTCCGGCATTGCCATTGGATTAACCATCGGGCTCATCCTTGGCATCTTCTATTATCACGTCCCCTTCAGTAGTAAAGGATACGATAATAACGGTGATGGTATTCTTGATATGCATTTTTACCCTCCATACGGAGATGTTAAAAGGACTGAGACTGACACAAACTTCGATGGAAAAATTGACATCAAAGAATTTTATGATCGCAACGGCTTAATTAAAAAAGCAGAAATAGATGCCGATTATAATGGATATTACGAAACCATTATAACTTACAAAAACGGCAACCCTTTAGAGCAAACCATAGATGATAATGGTGATAACTTCCCCGACCGTATTTTTCTCTACGATCAAGGAGGGAACCTTAAAACACTTCAAGTTTTTAACGAACAAACTGCAAGACTTGTAAAAATAACATACTATAATAACGATAGAATGATCTCCGCCCAATTTGACAGCAATCAAGATGGAATTATGGATACCGAATACACGTACGATAAATACGAAGAAATATCTTCAACAAAATCACTATTGAAAAATAAGGATAAATAATGAGCACAGACAGCACGAGCAAAAAGAAAAGCAAAAGCGTTTACGCCCCCACACCAAAGCAAGTAGCAGAAGAAACGCATATTCTGGCGGTTCTGGTGAATAATGAGCCGGGGGTTCTGGCACGTATCGTTGGGTTTTACTCTGGCCGTGGCTATAACATCGAAAGTCTGACCGTTGCCGAAACCAACAATGACGAACATCTCTCGCGCATCACAATTGCATGCAAGGGAACCCCTGCCGTCATTGACCAGATAAAGGCGCAGTTACAACGCCTTGTACCGGTTTTGAAAGTCTCTGACCTGACCATGGAAGGCCGCTATATTGAGCGCGAGCTTGCTTTGCTGAAAATCGTTTGTACGGGTGATAAACGCGCGGACGCGCAGCGCGACGCCGATGCCTTTTGCGCGCGAACCGTGGACAGCACACCAAACTCTTTCATCTTCGAAGCTACAGACACAGCCAGAAGAATTGATGATTTCATCGCCATTATGAAGCCACACGGCCTTGTCGATGTCAGCCGCACAGGGATAGCCGCCATTTCAAAGGGTGATCGGGTGATCGGCGAATAACGCCCTCTTTAAACTATGCGTCTAAGGTAGATGCCTTTAAATCTTGGTGAACAACATCAAAATCCTCCGCAGAAACAGAGTCACTATCTTTAATCAAAAGAACCAATTGGTCATATGATATCTTCATATGCTCGGCACGTTGCAGCATTCCATCACGACCTTCGTCATATTGAGCGTGCATTTCATCAAATTTTATTTTTATATCCGTGCCCTGCTTCCAGACATCGGAACTTACAGAATTCGCATCAGAGATATCGCGATAATATTCATCAATCGCCGCTAATATTCTGTCAGATCGAACAATATCATGCAGGATATGTTGATTATTTCTGGAAAGAACCGCAAATTGATTTTTCATAGAGGAATCATCTTGACCTTTCACCACATCAGAAAACGAACTAGCAAGAGCCGGAATACGTGCATGTGCATCCTGTAACCTTTTCTGACACTCGTTAAAAGTGTTATGCTTCACGGAACATTCGAAGATATCTCTACTCATTTTCATCGCCTTTACAAATAATTTTAAGGCAAGCTATAGATTTCAGTCATGCTTGTTAAAAAAATCATATGGAGCACATCAAAATAGAGTCATCTTTTGCTTGATTCTTCGCCGAAAACCTTGTTTTATGCGACTCCCCGACAACATAAGAGATAAGGTTTCTAACTATGGGACAAAACGCAGCCACGCAAGGCACACCTGCGAACCAAGCACCATTAAATGTCTATTACGACAAAGATTGTAATATCGATTTGATTAAAGACAAAAAAGTAGTTGTCATCGGATACGGATCACAAGGACATGCACATGCCCTTAATATGAAAGATAGCGGCGTCAAAAGCGTTATCATCGCCCTTCGCGATGGCTCATCCTCCACAGCTAAAGCTGAAAAAGCAGGCTTCGAAGTGATGGCACCTGCCAAGGCCGTTGCAGACGCAGATGTCGTTATGCTGCTTGTTCCTGATGAACATCAGGCCGATCTATACCGTGATGAATTAGAAGCAAATATGAAACAAGGTGCGTCTCTGGTCTTCGCACATGGCTTGAACATCCATTTTGACCTGATTAAACCACGCGCAGACCTTGATGTGTTCATGGTCGCACCAAAAGGCCCAGGTCATACCGTGCGCGGTGAATACCTGAAGGATGGTGGCGTGCCATGTTTGATCGCCGTTGCACAAGATGCGACCGGCAATGCAAAAGAACTTGCCCTGTCTTATGCTTCTGCTGTTGGTGGTGGACGCTCGGGCATTATCGAAACAACATTCAAAGACGAATGCGAAACTGATTTATTTGGTGAGCAAGCCGTTCTTTGCGGCGGCGCGTCAGAGCTGGTTAAATGCGGTTACGAAGTCTTGGTCGAAGCAGGATACCCACCTGAAATGGCCTATTTCGAGTGCTTGCATGAACTAAAGCTGATCGTTGATCTTATGTATGAAGGTGGCCTTGCCAATATGCGCTATTCCATCTCTAACACGGCGGAATACGGTGATTATGTTTCAGGCCCACGTATTATTACAAAAGAAACCAAAGAAGAAATGAAACGCATTCTTGCCGACATCCAATCCGGTAAATTCGTAGAAGACTTCATGGGCGGCAATAAAGAAGGCCTAACCCGCCTTGTTGAAATCCGTGAACGCGAAGCACAGCACCCAATCGAAGAAACAGGCGCGAAGCTACGTGCGATGATGCCTTGGATTGGCGCGAACCAGCTTGTCAATAAAGATGAGAATTAGGGTTTTACCCGATCAATAGAAATTCGAAACAAGCCCTCCATTTCAGAGGGCTTTTTCATTTAGAGATCCTACTTTTAAAGTATCAGGCCAGATGAAACATTTGGAGTCTCTTCGCTTTTATATTCCGGCAGCACCGTAGATGTACCATCCAAAGCAAATTCTAATGTCATACCATCGGCCAATGCTTTTACAGCGTCAGGATTATTCTCGAAGAAGCTTATAAGATCATCGCGTGATTGTTCCTGAAAGATTGTCCCCTCATATTCCGGCATATCTTTCACAATAGAAAGCGCCCTTTTTGCTATAGTCAAATCTTCCTTATCACCTTGTTCCATATACATATCCATCGATTTGGCAAAAAACGCCAACGGGTCATATTCAGGGGTTTGATAATCCAAAAACACCCCTTTACCGGATAAATAATCATACGCAGCCAGCATACGATCAGCGGATGGAATATAGTCTTTACGATCTTCCATCCAATCATTCATCTGCACACGTGCGTGATATGCAATCTCCACCTGCAATAAGGTTTCTTCATCAACATCCGTAAATTCACCCGTCTCATAAACCCGCACATCCAATTCATTAACATAGACGTTAACTTTGTTTTCAAATGCCTCTATTTGCGCCTCATCACCTTGCGCATAAATATGCGGAGCTTGGCTCTGTATACCATCATGCATAAATTCTTTGATTTTATGAACAATCGCGCGGCGAGTCAGCTGATCATAACGCGATTGTTCATAGGCATCCTCTTCTACACTATGGCGATCCATATTATGATTACGGACACTATCCACGATATCCTTCGCGTCTTTCCAATGCCCAAAAGAAAAATTCTGTGTTGGTTCACTAATCCCCATATCTCTGGCAGCGCGTTGCGAGACGAGATATGTTTCCGCCAACGCAAGCCCATTATCGTAACGATCAAGCACACGTGTCGCTTGTCTATTATCGTACTCCGCGACAAGCGCTCTCATATTATCATTATTATGACCGTGCAGTGATAGTAACGCGATCCGATAACTATCCGCATAAGACTCAACATAATTACTTTCGAACACGCCTTCTTCAAGGTGAAGCCCGCCATCCATATAATCAATGGCATGCGCTAATTCATGGACCGCAACACTCACAAAGGACATATTCTGCTCAAATGTTAAATCATCAGGATCATTTTCATGGATAGACCACGCGGCAGCAACAGCAATTTTTTCACCCGCATCATTGAAACCGGGGAACATTCGTCCGCTTTTGAGTTCACTACCAACTGCGTCCTCTATATCGGCAACACCAAGTTCCGCAGATAAACGTGCAAGCTCACCCGCACGATCTTCTTCCAAAGCCTTCAGATCGACCAGGGCAACATGTCCGCGATAATCAGGAAATGCATCATAAAGCGAGTCCAGCGTTTCCGCCAAACCGCGCTCATACCCTTCATATCCAGCATATTTATGTGCCGGATTTTCGGTTTGTTCGTTAAAATTATCTTCTAGACTAGCCATCACCCTTGCCTATATCTAATATAGCCACATCATTCTTATTATTTTTATGCAAGAACTTTACCATATCGTACAAAAAAGCACAAATTCTATGAGCGCCCACAAAGACCGTACATCTATTGCTATTGGCTGCTGCCTCGCTGCACATTTTATGTTTGCGATTATGGGCACGTGTGCGAAATATTTGGCGGAAACACATCACGTTGCGGAGATTGCGTTCTACCGGAACATCATCGTTTTCATCCCCTTTTTCTTATTTATGATAATGCGCCAAAACAGGCATTTATTCAAAACCGATAAACCAAAGCTGGTTGCCGTTCGCGCCGTCATCGGCGGGATCAGCC
Organism: Alphaproteobacteria bacterium; assembly: GCA_002401695.1. GTDB lineage: Bacteria > Pseudomonadota > Alphaproteobacteria > Micavibrionales > Micavibrionaceae > UBA1672. Next base: position 104,102 of record NVTV01000004.1, on the reverse strand, counting down.
TGATCGTGACATTTGCCGCACTTGCGCAACTGCCCATGGCCTACGCGACTGTTTTATTCTTCGCCTCGTCTTTATTGACCCCTGCTTTAGCATTCTTCTTTCTTAAAGAACATGTCGGCATCCATAGATGGAGCGCTATTTTCATCGGCATGTGCGGGGTTCTTGTTATTGCACAACCCAGCGGCGCGATCAGCCTTATTGGGCTAGCACTCGCCCTTACCGCAGCCATTCTACACAGCACAATGTATACAATTCTGCGCAGCCTAAGGTCTGAGTCCCCCCTGACCATCACATTTTATTTTATCATTGCCGGTATCCTCATTCCCGGAATGTTCATGCCGTGGGTTGCTAAGGGAATCATAGTTGAAGAAATCTGGATCTTCCTGCTGATTGGTTTTTCAGGCGGCGTTGCGCAAATATTTCTGTCCAATGCCTATAAATACGCGCCCGCATCCTTAGTCACACCATTTAGCTACACTGCCTTGCTCTGGACGGTCTTGATCGATCTGTATATCTGGGGATATGATCTGGCGTTCGTACCGCTTGTGATTGGCGCAAGCCTTATCATATCGGCGCAGCTTTATATTATTTACCGTGAATACATCAATAATATGAAAGATAAGAACACGAAAGGGCAGAATCAAAATGGGTGATCATTCCAAAAACCAGATTATGATGGGAATCATGTTTGCCGTCATTAACGCCTTTATGCTGGCAGGGATGAGCCTGTTTGCAAAGCTGCTCTCCACATATTTTGGCCCTGTCGAAGTGACATTCTTCCGTAATGCCTTTTCCCTCACCGCATTATTTATATGGTTCGTTTTCGCCGGAAATCTAACAACCTTGCGCACAAAACGCCCTTTCGCGCATTTATTCAGGGGCGCAATCGGCACCGTTGGCATTGTGTTAGGCACGTGGGCGCTGTCCATGATGCCCTTGGCGGAAACAACAATTTTGCACCTTTATTCGTTGTGCTGCTTTCCTACCCCGTCTTGAAAGAACCTGTCGGCGCATATCGGTTAGGCGCGGTTCTCATCGGGTTTACAGGGGTTATCATCATGGCAAACCCCACAGCAGAGACAAATACGTTGCCAATGCTAGGCCTCATCGTCGGGCTTAGCTGGGGCTTTTTTGCAGGGTGCGTGGATACGTGCCTGCGGTGGATGGGAAAGACGGAAAACGCCACAACAACGGTTTTCTACTTTGTCCTGTTCGGCACAATAACATGCGGCATGCATTTCCCCTTTGCGGAGGTGAAACCCGACAGTTTCTCGCTTAATGCATTTTGGATCATTGCCGGCTTGGGCACGACAGGGCTGCTCTCCCTGCTCGCTAAAACTCAAAGTTTTCGCCTTGCCGAAGCCAGCCTCATCGCCCCAATCATGTATAGTATGATTATCTGGACAATGCTGTTCGATTATCTATTTTGGGATAAAATGCCAAGCATGAATGTTGTTTTAGGCGCAAGCATTATCATATCCAGCAACATTTTCATTCTCTATAGAGAAACAGCGATAAAGAAGAAAAGCATATAGATTTGAATGATAAGTTTATAAAGACGGCGGCGCGCCCACAGCGTTAGCATTAGCCTCATTACTGATAATGATTGCTTCTTGCGCTGGTGCTGGCTCTGGTTCTTCTGGTTTTGGCATATATTGCGGGGCAATTTCTGTAGAATAATCCATCATTTGATCCATAAGCCCACCTTCATTATAGCCATATACAGTGACACTTAAATCAGTCAACTTCGTATCCTGACCATTTAAAATTTGCACGTCCCAAGTATCACCCGACTTTAAGGTCTCGCCAAAGTCTGTTTCATCCCGTTTCCATGCCGTAAAATTCAAGCCATCGCCGGAGGTCTGAATCCTCGAGTATTTTGTTTCTTGTTCCGGTTGTTTAATTGCAACATGATGCGGTACTAAGCCATTAATCGCATAATCCATATAGAGATGCGTACGTTCAACCATTATGTTCTGGTCTACAGATTTATCAAAACCGATACTCACCGGAATACTACCTTTTTGCTCTTTAATATCAGCGCTCATAACCGCCGTTACAGGATCTCTATCAATATCAGGTGTGTTTCCTATTTTATTATAGGCCTCATCCAATAGATTTCTAAACATTTCCGGATTAAAAACACCATGCATGCCCGGGCCGGTAAACTGAAAATTTGCTGCATTATTAAATGTATGCATCCGTTCATCTTGTCCCTCACGTAGGGAAATATCCACCGTTGCCATTTTTACCAGCGTCGATATCTCTTCTTTCATCAGGGTAGGAAGATTTTTTTCTTCTCTTTGTTCTTGTTCATACATCGCGCCGGACACATAGCCGGCCTGCTCCGGCGCAGAAAATGATGTACCGTCAATCTCCGAAGTATAGCCATTTTCATCTACATTTTTATGCTCTCTGACTTCAGCCATAACCAACGTATGAAGCTGCTCCGGATGCTCCATAAAATTCTTAAGCTGCGCTTGAACTTCCGGACTCTCTCCGTATTTTTCATCATGCAACTGAATCTTTATTTCCCAATATTTTGCACCTACCGCAGAATCATCAAGATCCTTTCCTTCTCCTGCTCGAAATACATCAAGTTGTCTAGAGAGCTCCTGATCAACCAACCACTCTTGAACAAGGCCTTCATGCCCTTCCAAAGACGGGCTGGTATCATAATATTGATACATTTCTCCGCGATTAAACGGATTGTCAGTCACTAAGGTAGGGTTAATGCGACTACTATGCTCTTCAACATACGGCTCACCATCATTCACATTGGCCTCACCAACAACAATACTGGTGCGAGAGAAATCAGCAACCCGCGGCGCCTCGGTGCGTTTACTTTGTCCGCTATTTCCAGCTGCCACAACATAAATAGGCATGTCTTCTTGTTCAAAATGCTGCCTGTATAAATCTACATTATTTTTATCAGACAGGCCTGTGCCACGTAAAACGGCACCCATTCCAATCTCGGTACTCACGGACATAACATCATACTCAGACATTTTATCCAGCATAGCTTTATCGGCCCCCAAGGGATTTTCCCGAACAAGGTCAACGACTAAATCTTTATTACCGGTAAACTCTCTTAATATATTTTGATGAATTTCACGCGCGACTTCCCCGTGCCTGCTATATAATTGCAACAGAGAACTATTTCCAACATTTTCAAAATGTGCGTATTTACCCACAAAAACCACCTAAATATTATTACCGCTTTTATTTTTTTACTATATTAGCAGTTATGCAGGTGAATATACAAATTTATTTTCAAGAAAACCCTGTACGGCAAATACGACACAAGCGCATCTACGCGCCTAGACCGTCTACATAAAGCAGAGATATCAATAAATATTATGAATGATCAATAACGTTGAAAACCGTGCTTATTATAAAGTCCGACAATTTCATCATCACCATCTTGATCATACTGAACATAAAACAAGCCATCTTTTGAAGATGCTGTGATTTCAAAGACATGATCCATGAATTGCAAAACGCGGAAACGATCAATGCCCGACATACGCATAAACTGATCACCAACTTCTAAAACAGGGATATTATCCTTATTCGAATATTGGTCTACCACAATATTCGCCGCATAAAGATCATGCATAACACGTTTTTCATCACCATCTTCTTTGATCCAATCTTCAGGCGTCCAGTTATCGCCTTCCCACAAAGAACTCTGTCTGATCTGTTCTTCACCCAAGTAAGGCTTAAAATCATCACCACTCCACGGCTTTGACGAACAGGCACTCAATGAAATGGCAGCAAAAACCATTAAAAAACTAAATTTACGCATTATTTAATATCCCTTAAATTCCATATTATCTTATCAATAACATCTTAACGGGTTATATGGTATCCTAAAAACATGACAAATGCCATTGGAATAGCATTAACAGGGTTAAATTCAGCGTCATTGCGTTTGAATGCCAGTGCCTCGAACATCGCAAATGTAAGCACGACAGGCTCACTAACCGATACGGCTCACGCGCCATACACGCCAATCACCACGCAATCCACAGCTTTGGGAGCGATAGGCGGTGTACATACAGACTTTATTGCGCAAGAGCCGGCATTTACCCCTGCTTATGATCCGGACTCGCCCTTTACAGATGAAAACGGCATGATCGGCGTTCCCAACATCAATTTAGCAGAAGAAATCGTGAATATTAAGCTGGCGGCTTTATCCTATAAAGCGAATTTAAGCACCATAAAAGTAGCAGGAGAGCTGTTTGATGAGCTGCTCGATACATTTCGGGGTACTTAAAGAAAATCCCCTCGAAATCTCTTCCAAAATCTCTACAGTATAAAATTGTATTTTTCCTTGATCCGACCCTATTATTCCTGACACACTCATAGCTATGAAAATTGTGTTTATTGGCTATGACTATACATTAGATATCGCCCAGCGGTTAATCGCGGATGGGCATGAGATTATCCATATGTTCACCTTTCCTTGCGACGATGTATTTTCCTCTAATACACAGATCAACGCATTTGCCGCGCATTTCAAAATATCGATTTCCGATCATGCAATCACCTTAAATGATATTAATACGCTTATCGAAAAAGGGTGCGAGATTTTTCTCTGCGCAGGATATCCCAAAAAAATACCCGCAATCAATACCGACAAAGCCTACGGCATTAACCTACACCCAAGCCTCCTCCCCCGTGCGCGCGGTATTATGCCATTGCCCTTTATTATTATGCACGAACCCGAAGCCGCCGGCTTTACCGTCCATAAAATGGTCGAGAATTTTGATGCTGGCGATATATTGTATCAAGAAGCCACCCCCATCGATAAACACACAGACGTCGAAACGCTCAGCGCCCGTGTTGCCGTGCGGGCGCCCAATGCCATATCCACAATCATCAAAGACATCAAAACATATTGGGACAATGCAACCCCCCAAGATAATGACAATGCATCCTCCTACAACACGCCTGACACAGACATGCGCCACTTAGACTGGGACGATACGGCAGAGAACTTACGGTTAAAGGGACGTGCCTTTGGGCGCTTTGGCGTCATCGCAGAAGTCACCAATAATATGAACGACACGCAGAAACTCGCCGTATTTCAATTCACAACATGGGAAGAAGAGCATAACCACGAAACAGGCACTCTGCTGCGATCATCCCCCCGTGAAATCATTATCAGCATTCAAGATGGTTATATCTGCCTAAAAGAATTTCAGGTCGCTGAATAACCCTTTTATCCCCCCCTACATCACGAAGCTATGGATAAAAATAACACAACCTCTGTATTTATGAGGACGGTACATAGTATAGTCATTTGTAATTAACTTATATGATTGAAAGCTGAGTACTGCCTCGTGTTACATATGCGCGCCCATCATTTTCTAAAAGCCCTGCTCTGCCTTGTCTTTATCATGACAAGCACGGCGGCGCACGCATTGGAAGTCAAGCAAATTCGCTTTGGCGCCCATCCTGGAAAAGTACGAATGGTTTTAGATATCAGTGATGTTACAGATTATCGCGCCTTTGTTTTGTCCTCTCCCTATAGGATGGTTATTGACTTGCCAACATTTCATTGGGCGGCAGGGCGCGTTCAAAAACCAAAACTGGCAATGATATCCGATATCAGACAAGGCAAACTCGTCCCTGGGATATCACGCATTGTCTTTGATCTTGAACAGCCCATCACCATACAATCCGCATTCCTTCTGCCGAAACAAGGAAATAAGGAAAACCGTATTGTCATTGATTACAAGATCACAACACCACAAAAGTTCAACGCCACAAAAAGCATCATTCATGGCACTCTAAAGGTTGAAGATTATAAGAATAAGACAGCAGCAGCGGAAAACACCGCCGTTCCCCGCCCACCTGCCAATACTGCCAGACCGTTATATCCATCGCGCGAGAAGCCATTAATCATTATCGATCCCGGTCATGGTGGACAAGATCCTGGTGCCTTGGGACATAGCCGAATTTACGAAAAAAACGTCGTTTTAGCTCTGGCAAAGCAATTGAGAAAACGCTTGCTGGCCTCTGGTAAATATCGTGTCCTGCTTACGCGGGAGCGCGATGTTTTTGTACGCCTAAAAAATCGCGTTAAATTCGCACGCAAACATGGCGGAGATTTATTTATATCCCTGCATGCCGACTCCATTCACAAACCCAGTGTCCACGGCACATCTGTCTATACTCTATCGAAAAAAGCATCCGATGCACAAACAGCAAAACTGGCCGAAAAAGAAAATCAAGCCGACCTGATTGGCGGTGTAGGCCTTAGCGTTGAAGACGAGCAAGTCGCCTTTATTCTGGGTGATTTCTTAATGAATGACACGATGAACCAGTCAAAATTCTTCGCGAATAAACTAGTCTCTAAATTGAAAGCCCATAAGATTTATACGCTGCAAAACCCACATCGCTATGCAGGGTTTGCGGTTTTAAAAGCCCCTGACATTCCCTCTATCCTGATTGAGGCAGGCTTCATGTCCAATAAAAAGGAAGCCACGCTCCTCAACCAAAATGCCCACAGACAAAAGATGGCGGCCGCCATACATGCCGGTATTGATAGTTATTTCAACTATGTTTACCAAAACGAGCAGCATTAAAGCAGGATCACGGGGGAAAACACAGATGATTTTTAAACCCGCAAAAATTACTGCCCTGATTATAGCAACATTATTTACGATACCCCCTATCATGGCAGAAACAACATTCGAACACACCAACCATCTGGCAAACACTTTCAGCCCCTATTTACAGCAACATGCCCATAATCCGGTGGACTGGTATCCATGGGGCGAAGAAGCACTGGAAAAAGCGCGCCGCGAGAATAAGCCCATCCTGATCAGTATAGGATATTCCACCTGTTACTGGTGTCACGTATTGGAACGAGAAGTCTTCACGCAAGATGATGCCGCAAAGATCATGAATGAGAATTTCATCAATATCAAAATCGACCGCGAAGTACGCCCCGATATTGACGAAATCTATATGACCGCAACCCAACTTATAACCGGACGCGGGGGCTGGCCGAACAATCTGGTTTTAACCCATGACTTAAAACCATTTGCCGCCGTCACCTACCTGCCCAAAAAACGTTGGATCGATATGATGCTTCAAATCTCTGACAGATGGAAAAACAAAAACCCACAACTCAATGCCCAAGCCAATAAAGTGACGGATGCTCTGAAACATGCGTTATCAGGCAAGCAACCTTTACTCGCCAGTCTGCCTGCCGACAGCCTTGCGCAACAGATTTACGCGGCAAAAACGCGCGCCTATGATAATCGCAATGGCGGCTTTGGCACAGGCATGAAATTCCCACAGGAAACGGGGATGTTATTCTTACTGAATCATGCGCGTAACACTGAAACGCCACAAGCCTTGGAGATGGTGAAAAATACCGTTGATAATATGCTACATGGCGGCATTCATGATCATATAGGCGGCGGGTTTCATCGATATGCCACTGATGCCCAATGGCGTATCCCGCATTTTGAGAAAATGCTCTATAGCCAAGCCTTAATGACGCTGGTCTTGGCGCAGCTTTATGAAGAAACAAACGCGCCGCACTATAAACACGCCCTCACCCGCCTGCTTGATTATATCGCGCGTGATATGACGGACAAAGACGGCGCATTCTACAGCGCGCAAGACGCAGAAACCAACGCCATTGAGGGCGCGTATTACGTTTGGAACGAAACGGAATTACAGGAAGTCTTAGCGGAGAATGAGTACAGCGCCTTAATGTCCACCTATAAAACACAAGACCCGCCGCACTTTTCAGGACATAAACACCCCAACGGTGACGTGCTTTACCGTAGCAAAAATTTACCCGATAACGCCGCGCCGGAAACACTGGATCGTATTTTCGGAAAACTCCTCTCCGTGCGCCAAAAACGTGAAGCGCCATTGCGTGATGAGAAAATACTCAGCGCATGGAACGGTATGATGATTTATGCGCTGGCAGAATCATCGCGTGTTTTGGACAATCCGACCTATCTGGAGCACGCCGAAAAAGCCGCACAATTTATCCTCAATAATATGAAGCAAGAGGACGGACGCCTCTACCGCATTTATATGAACGGTGAGCCGCATCAAAATGCTTTTCTGGAAGATTATGCATGGCTGGCGCGGGGATTAATGGCCCTATACCGCGAGACAAAGAATGATACATACAAAGCCGACGCTATACAGCTGATAGAAACCGCCGATCTCTACTTGCTGGACAAGACCTCCGGCGCATATTTCATGAGCGACGATTCGGATGCTCTGCTCATCCGTCTTAAAATCGGTCATGATGCCGGCTCCCTGCCCCCTGGAAATCCGGTTATGGCACATGTGTTCGTTGATTTATATACAGCAACCGGTGAACAAATTTGGAAAGATAAACTCACCGACATGGTCAGCGCCTTCGGACAAAACATTATCGACAATCCAACCATGTACAGCCACATGATCCACGCGATGATGCGTATAGAAAGCCCTAAGGCCACGGTAACACCCCCGCGCGCAACAGCAAATGACACACGCCCCGCTATCCAATCAAAGGATAAAGTCAACGTGCAGGCACAAATCATACAAAGCCAATCCACCGACACCCATAAATCCGTCACAATAACCATCAAGATCGACGATGGCTGGCACCTGAACGCCAACCCCGCCAGCCTCGATTTTCTGATCCCGACGGTGATTAATATTCAAAGCGAACAAAGCTCAACCGTGCAGGTCGATTACCCCAAGACACACACCATCAAGACACCGCTCGCCACGATCCAAGTCTACAAAGATACAATCGAGATCAACGCCACCATAGACTCTGAACAAACCATAGAGACCTCAAAAATACGCGCCCTGATACAAGTGCAAGCCTGTCAGGAGGGTATCTGCTATCCCCCGTCTCAAATCACTGTAGAGGTTTCAGATTAACGCTCACTCATGCAAACCCTTTGATATTGACTTTCCCATATTTTGAAGCCAACATCACAACATGGGAAACACTGCAAATAAATTCATCATTCTTTTACGTGCTGTAAACGTTGGTGGCACCGGAAAATTACCGATGTCCATGCTTAAGAACATGTGTGTCGAAGAGGGCTTTGAAAAAGTGAAAACATACATTGCCAGCGGTAACGTTGTCTTTGAAACGGATATGTCCGGCAATAGCGCGCAGGCAGCGTTAGCAACACGTCTGGAAGAATACGCAGGAAAGCCCGTAGGCGTTATCATAAGAACCCCCGCTGAAATGGCACAAGTGTTGAAAGCCAACCCCTTCCCGAACGCCGCGCCCAACCATAACGTCGCGATTTTCTTTGACCAATGCTTGCCCGCCGATACGCTTCAGCATGTTAAAGGCCAAAAAGACGAAGAGTTAAGCTTGGGCAAAAGGGAGATTTATGTTCATTACGGTGCAGGCATGGGGAAATCAAAACTCAAAATCCCCATGGCAAAAGACGGTACGGCGCGAAACATGAATACGATCGCCAAGCTGATTGATATCGTCACCAATTTATAGAAGACGCAGGATCAGTCTTTACTGGCCTTCAAAAGACAAAACATTCAAATTATAAAGCTGTGTTATCAATGTAATAACCGCGTCTTGCTTACCTAAAGAATCAAGATTTTTTGTAGATATAATCTCATTACGGTTAAGCGTTTCGATCAGAGTCTTATGTGCGGGCGCACTTGAGATCACTGCACCATACACCGCAAGATTCAGTGCCCCATCAGACGCGATGGTAATGGAAAGCTTTATATGTTCCGGCCTGTGCAGCGCCTCACCTTTTTGCAAAGCATCCAGAATATCTGCCTCTTCAAGCGGTTCATCACACGGCTCTATATTTTCGATATCCGTATAAGTCGGGGTAGAAAAATATTGTGCCATCCAGAGAGAAAAATCATCTGATTGAATCGCCAAAATCAAATCGTGACGTATCGTATTTTGCTCTTGCGGTGATATAGAGAACGCGCCACCATTCGCGCCCATCCCTTCACCAAGGTATCGTTTATCACGAGACTCTTCTTCCTCCAGATAGGCCGCGTATTCAGCCATCATTTCCGACATTTTCGGCCCCAGAAAACCAACAGAAAATGTCATCGCAGTTTCCAGCGTCACGCCCTCATGCCCAAAATGAGGCGGGATATAAATCACATCGCCCATGCGTACCTCAAATTCCTCGCCCTCAAATCCGTTTTTAAGAACCTTGATATCCATGCCCTCAATATAGTTCTTATCCATCACAGGATCGGCGCTTAACTTCCATTTACGCACGCCAATGCCCTGAATAAGGAAGGTGTGGTAACTATCCGTATGCGGCCCCACACTGCCCCCCGGGGCGGAATAGCTCACCATGATATCATCCAGCAACCAGCGCGGAGAAAAGTGAAAATGCTCTAACAGCTTGGCGGTGTCCGTGTGATATTGCTCAACATTTTGGACAAGCAAGCTCCAGTCACGCTCACCAAGCTCCGAAAAACGGCTCTCGTCAAAGGGGCCATGCTCGCATTCCCATTGCTGACCCGCCGAATCATTGGTCACGATGCGAGACTTAATATCCTCCTCCAACGCCAAACCCGCCATGGTATCACCATCCACAAAGGTCTCCATTAGCGCAAAATCTACGAAATTACGAACAATAAAGGGCTTTTTATCCCAATAAGTCTTATAAAACGCGTCTGCGGTCGGGAATTTATCTAAAATCATGTGATTTTCCAATATTCTGGTTTATGAATGCACTTATAAACGTATTATGCAGGGAACGCGAAAGAAAACATTGTGACCTGTAGAGGAAAAAGAAAATGAAGATATGGGTTGATGCAGATGCCTGCCCCAAGGTTATCAAGGATATTCTATTCCGCGTAGCAGAGCGCACGAAAATACCTGTCATTCTGGTGGCTAATCAGCGGTTACATATACCGCACTCCGAGTATATAGAGATGATACAGGTTGGCGAAGGGCCGGACATTGCCGATGATGAAATTGCCCTGCAATGCACAGCCGAGGATTTAGTGATCACTGCGGATATCCCGCTGGCCGCGCGTGTGGTTAAAAAAGGCTCTATCGCCCTAGACCCGAGGGGCAGTATCTATGACAGCAACAATATCGGGCAAATACTAGATATGCGTGATTTCATGGACAGCCTACGCGGCAGCGGCGTTGAAACCGGTGGCCCCAAAAGCTTTGGCCAAAAAGAACGACAAAACTTCGCCAACGCACTGGATACATTCATCGCGCAGAGAGGGTGATTTCACAAAATCAAAACTATAGCTTAAATTTTTGGAGCATCAACCGGAGCAGCCACAGCAGAAATTTCAAGCGTTTCCATTGCCTCCGGTGCAATCGTCTCGGCAATAACTTCGGGCTTTTCGGGTACGCCTGTTGTCTCCAGCACACGCACAACATCAGTTGTAACATCTTTCGCGACAGCTTTCGCCGTGCGCTCTATATGTTGCATTTCATAGCCCTCACGATCCATAGAAGGCGTCGTAAAATTCATCGCATTCAATAAAATAACCGTACTATGATCATACGCAGGATGATCGGCAGAGATATCACCATTCACAAGTTTATCGCCATAAATCTTATCCGCCGTATGCTGCATTTCCTCAACAACCGTGCTTAAGAAATTTGTGCGCGCCTCTTCGTTCGTATTTTCAGGATTGCTCCCCACCATAAGACGCTGGAACGGGTTATGATATAACATCACCGCCTCATCCCCTTTAATACCTGCCTCGGTGCTCCACGCGACACCGTTTACATTCTCTCTTCTAAAATCAGCCAAAGATTTGTGATTTACGCTCACATCATCTCTGTTAAATGTTTCCAGACCATAAACTTCAGAGTAAATATCAGCGATGCCTTTCGCAATGGTGCTGCGCAAATCATATTGTTCTACAGCCTCTTCCATACTGTTCACATTATTACCGGAGCGAATAGTGTTTAAGCAGCTCATAATTTCAGGAGACGTAGCGATACACTCCGTAATTTCCGAACGTCTTTCACTTTCCCAGTCTTTATAGGTTTGGTTATCATCAAGAGCATAGAAAATATTAACCCCTGCCATTTCAGCAAAATCTACACTCCTGTGATCCAAATAGAAACGCGCGTGATCCGCCATTAAGGCCTCTTCGTTATTATCCAGCATGGTACACGCCACACCTAACAAAATTTCCGAATTGGCATCAGAGTATTTTTGCCTAACTTCCAGACTAACATCTCCATCACTAACCAAATCCATGGCATCCTCAAGAGAAAACCCTTCAAGCTCAGGTCGTACATTAATAATCTTATCTAAAGTCCGCCGATCAAGTTCACCGGATCTAATATATTCATTAAGCTCAGCCTTCGTATCCATCTCCGCCGGAGCATCAGAGTCTTTAAGATGTGCGCCAATAACCTGATTTTTTGCACTAATCATTTTCCCATTGATTCGTGAATTATATCCGATATCGGAACTAGCACCTTTAAACGCACGCTTAAGCATAACGTTTATTATAGGATCAATTTTTCTGATGAGTTCAGTATATTCCTCGCCTGATGCCGTTCTTTTCCCGACATCTTCTGCGACTTTCTGGCCTTTTGTGTAGGCGCGCCTAACACGAGGGTCAGTATCACCCTCCCCCGAAACATCGACATGATCTGGTGGATCTGTCGTATCCGCTACAATTTCATCGCTCATTATCATCCAAGTATTTATTTTTATAAAAGAAGTATAGCATGCATTAATTCAATATACAAAATCTATAATATTACCTAAATATTTAACACAACTTGAAAGTGGACACGAATTTACTCAAACAATTACCCTATATCAAGTGTGCTATCATGATTTTTGTCCAGGTCAAGATTCACAATCGTTTGCGTACCGGCAACCTTTGCAAAGGCTTCCATCAGGATATTCGCAGGTATAAAGGCCGCTTGCGCGCGCATATATCCGGCAGGATCACCACAATCATAAAACTTCGCATCATTTAATGGTGTCACGCCAACACCACCATCATTTGCATAGTGCCTGATAATTGCACTAAAGGACACTTCCTTTAAGCCTGTCTTATCGCAATCCTCAACAGCTTTCACAAAATCATCGCCGAAAATATACCGCCCACATGTCGCATTGCTAGAGATCGGCGATTCATTTCCGGGCTTAATCTGGATCGTGTTTGTTATATGCGTACCATCATCCAAAATTCTGGTTTTCACAAAGGTAACATTATTGGGATTTTCAATATCCAGACTGGCCAGACGCGCACCGACAGTTGTCATTCTAGTCTTCTCGAAACTATCCATCATCTGCTTTAAAACAGGCGTGCTATCAACCATAAGATCATCAGGCAATATAACACCAAACGCGCCTATATCCCTTTCCTTAACAAGTTTCGCAAGTGTAGAGGCTGGCCCTTCTTTATCATAGATAGGAACAATTTCTACAGATGTCCCACTGACTTTATCTTCCAAAAGATGGTTTCGGTTATTTTGCAATATTATTTTCTCTCTATCACCATTTCCATAGAATTGCTTTTGGAATAAATCAACATCCTCGGGGCGACAAGGAATGATAACAACGCTAATCCCCGATGCAATCGCCTCATCAACCGCATGCACAATCAGGGGCTTATCCCCGACAGGCAGAAAAGCCTTGGGAATTGCTTTGGTTGTTTCCCCCATGCGTGTTCCATACCCCCCGACAGGAATGATGACTGTATCAATTGATAAGTTAAATTCATTTGTCACTATATTATTCTGCCCTGATTTTGTCATTTCTGTTCCCCTGCCACTTGGCAGTGGCTGTTCTCATTTTCGTTATATCGTTGAATGCATAAAAAAAGCCCCACGAAATGCGAGACTCTGGATAGATCAATAATTTTTAGTAAAATACAGGGCATACATAGCCCATGAAACACCGAAAGCGTGAATTGCCCTCGCCTTACGGCTCTGCAAATGAAAGACACAAGATTCGTCCACCAGTCCAGAATAATGGACGTATATGCTTGTAACGCTATCTCGCTCTGTCTCACGATGTTCAATTCCTCTTACTCTAGTATGATTTCAAGTACATATAGCATCATATTAACCTATAAGTCCAGAATAATAGACATATAGACATATTTAAAATATATTTCTCATTTTTCATGGCTTAAATCCAAATCTATCCTAGTAAAATTTCTGGTTCATCCGATGTAAATCTTTCTGCGCCCGCATCAATAGCGGCCTGTGCATCTTCTTTGGTATTAACCTTATAAGCATTAAGGCGATACCCCGCATCACGCACCGCTTGTCCAAATTTATCAGCCAAATGTTCATTATTTACAACACCACCATAAAAATGAACGTAATCAGGATCGGCCTCTTTGGCGACCTCTTTCCAGTCATTGGACAGATGCGTATGAATTAAAAGACCAGTATCAAGAGAGCCTTCGGAAAAACGATCAATCGCAGACAAGCATTTCGGCGTAAAACTTGTAATCAGAGGCGCGCCGCCAGCAGGAAAGGGTTGTTGCTTCAAACTATGAACGACAGCCTCGGCCAGAGCCTCCTCTGTCCCTACTTCGCCCTTCAGCTCAATTTGAGTACGTATTCCATGTTCTGTGCAAAAGGCAACAGCATCTTCAAACAAAGGAATCCTATGTACATCATCCGTTCCTACAAAGGATTGGGCAACATCCACATCCAACAAATCATCAAGAGTACTTTCAGAAATTTTGATATCCTGACCAGAGCAGCCGGATAAATCGTCCGCATTGGCAATAACCAAGTGATGATCCGCCGTTAAGCGAACATCAAACTCAACCCATTTCAAATCTAGCTCTACCGCTTTTTCAAGCGCAGCCATAGTGCTTCCCGGTGCAGAATTCCCCGCACCTCTATGACCTACTATACAGCTCCGAACATTGCCCTCAGCCATGACACCAACCATCGTTGTTAAAACTCAAATTCACCCATATATCCAGAATAATGGACACATTCTCTTCTTAGCGCATTCACGTGAAAAAAGTCAATAAAATAATGTTCATGCATTACGCAAAAAGACATCCGGAATATCGCATGTGAATTTTTGACACCCCAGCGCAAGTGCCTTTTTGGCAGTTTCCGGATGGTTTAAGTGGAAACCGTTAATTTTATATCCAGCGGCGAGCATACCTTCGGCAAATTCTTTTTTAAGATAAAGCGCATGAACATGGATAACATCACAGGATGAACGTGCCGCCAAATCTTTCCAATTCGTGGTTTCCTCAACTTTAACCAAAACACCAGTTTTATAAGGACGCTTTGCCATATCCTTCAACATTTTTAAACAGTGCGGAATAAAACTGGTCACAAGGGGCAACGAATCATCAGGCGTATCTTTATAGAAACCATCCAACACAGCACCCGCAATTTCAACCAGCAACGCTTCATCACCCACATTAGGCTTTAACTCTACTTGGCAATGCAGCCCCAACGCCTTGGCCTCTGCCAAATATTCTTCTAACGTCGGAATGGTGGCATAAAAATCGGCCAAGGCATAATGTTCGGCCACGTTTACATCTTTGATATCAGCATAATTCGATTGTGACACCAACTGATCGATATGAGCGCAACGCATCAAGCTATCATCATGGGAAATAATCGGCACATGGTCTTTGGTTAAACGAACATCAAATTCAACATGGCTTAACCCCAAATCATGCGCCACCTTAAGTGCAGCAATAGTATTTTCGGGAGCAAGAACACCAGCCCCCCTATGGCCAATTATGCGATCTATCATATCTATACCCCTTTGCTTAACGACATAATGCGCACTATAGCCATGCGATTGCTCATCCGTCAAAAGAAGAAATGGGCATTTTACATTTTTGCCTGCTCGGATACCGCATATTCAATAATCGCGCCTGCCACATCAACGCCCGACACGTCTTCCAGACCCCATGTACCACCAAAATTCGGAGCGACATTAATTTCAATAACAAGCGGCCCCTTATTTGAGCGAATAAGATCAACGCCCGCGATATTAATACCAATCGCCTTAACCGCGTCCAGAGCAACCTGTTCTTCCTCTGCACTTAATGTAAGGGCTTTACTGTGGCCTCCCAAAGCAATGTTTGCGCGGAAATCACCATCGTTGGAATTCCGCTCCATCGAGGCAACAACTTTACCGCCCACAACAAACGCCCGAATATCGCTACCCGAAGATTCCTCAATAAACTTCTGAACAATCAGCGGGGTTGAAAGCTGCTTAAATGTTTTGAGCAAATAAACCGCTTCCTTCGCATCTCTGGCTAAGAAAACACCAATACCTTCCGTACCTTCAACAAGCTTAACAATAATAGGCGCACCGCCAACCCGTTCAACCATCGTATCGAAATCCTTTTTCGCATACGCGATGCCCGTTGATGGAAATGGAACCTCTTTTTTCAAAAGGCGCTGCATACAACGCATCTTGTCACGACCAACCTCTAAGACGAATGCCCTATCCGATGTATAAACATGCATAGATTGAAACTGCCTGAGAATGGTAAAGCCATATTGCGTATGAGGCGTATCAATGCGCGGAAGAATAATATCAAACGCATCACCTATCGGCCTTTCATCGTAATAAATATCCGGCGCATCCATACAAACGTGCAAACTACACTGAGACAGAAATAATATCTCCGCGCTATGCCCACGCTCCTCCGCCGCTTCAAACAAGCGGTTATCCTCTTCTTCATTCCCTGTCGTTAAAATCCCTATTCTCATTTGTAGCCCCTGTTATCAAAATACATCACTCATGGTGAGCGAAGAATGCATTAATTGTTTTTTTAATTCTGATTCACAATCAGAACATTCCCTGGTTATATCTGCATAATCTCACACATAGGGATTCTTGGGCGGAGTTTAGCCCTTTAATCACAAATTAGCAATTGGATGGGATTTCAAGCCTTCAAGAAATGGTTGAACAACAAATTATATCGGGGACTGTACGTATGCTTCCCAACCAGATCTAACGCAAGCTGCTTCTATTAAACCGATGTGAAATTAACGAAGCTTTAAAACATTCTTATTATAGTCGCATAGTAATATAGCGGTAAACGGTATAGAAAAATGTCGATTAAAAACAAAATTATTAATTTTATTTTTGAAATTCAGGAAACCAATCCGGAACTAAACAGAGCACGCTACAAAGCGCTCTCAAAGCAAATTCCGTTAATGTATGCCATCGTTATGATCAACATAATAACAATGGCATATATACATTTTGAATATGCACCATATTATATGACAATTGCTTTACCTATAATATTAACGCCCATTACAATATTGAGATCAATACTGCTCATTAAAAGTGATATCGATGCATTAGACAATGATGCAATACGCTCTCGTCTACGTACAATTAATTACCTTGCAGTCATTATCGGTGGCATGTGCATTGTTTGGTCAATCAGCCTTTTTGAATATGGTAATGCGTACACTCAGGGCTATGTTGCCTTTTTCATGTGCTTAACATCCATTGGCGTGATTACCTGCTTAATGCACCTTCAGCAAGCCGCAATGATAATTGCAGCCATTGTCGCTATACCCGGATCCATCTTCTTCGGTATAAGCGATCAACCAATCTACAATGCTATTGCTATCGATATTTTATTGGCTGTCGGCATCATTGTATTCATCATGTTTCGCTATTCTGTTGATTTTACCCGCCTCATAGAAAATCAACAGAAAATGGAAAAGCAAACAAGGCTGATGGAGATATTAAATGCCAAGAATGAGCAATTGGCAAATCTGGATAGCTTAACAACCCTACCAAACCGACGCTGCTTCTTTTATGAGCTTAACGATATCCTTCAAACGCACATAACAACCAAAGAACCTTTTGTAGTCGGCATGCTTGATCTTGATGGCTTTAAGCAAATTAACGATCTATTCGGGCATGCTGTTGGTGACCAAATTTTGTTAGATACAAGCATTAGATTACGTCAATTACTGGATGATAACGTTCTTATCGCACGACTGGGCGGTGACGAATTCGGCATTATCATTCCACACCCGGGATCAGAGCAAGATATCATTGATTTCGGAAACACTATTTGTAGGGCGTTAAAAAGACCATTTAAAATGAACGGTATGAAAAAAGGCACTATAAAAATTTCCTGTACCGTCGGGTTCGCCTCTTTTCCCTCCGCTGGTGAAACGGCGTCACTTTTGTTCGAAAGAGCAGATTATGCCCTTTGTTATTCCAAACAAAACAGCAAAGGCAGCGCGGTTATGTTTTCTAATGAACATGAAACCCTTATCCGTGAAGTCAGCACGATAGCGCACCACCTTAAAGAGGCAAACCTTAACAAAGAGCTTTCTGTGGTTTTCCAACCAATCATTGATACCAATACAGAGCGAACGATCTGTCTGGAATCTCTTGCGCGTTGGGATAACCCCACGTTAGGAAGAACCCCTCCGGATATCTTCATTAAATCCGCAGAACAATCAGGCATGATTAACCAACTCACATCTATATTATTTACCAAAACACTGCAGGCAGTGGCCCGTTGGCCGAAACATATAAATGTATCCTTTAACCTATCCACTTTTGATCTCTGCTCTCAAGCAGCGATTATAGACATCATTAATATCCTCGAACATTCAAATGTTCCGGCAGAGCGCATTATATTTGAGGTCACCGAAACAGCCGTGATGGAGAATTTCGATCGCGCACTTGAAGGCATCAATATGCTACGCGACTTAGGATGTAAAATTGCGTTAGATGATTTTGGAACCGGTTTTTCCAGTCTTAGCTATATTCAGCACTTGCCGATTGAGCGCCTAAAGATTGATCGTAGTTTTACTCTTAATATAGAGACCTGTAGTGCAACAAGAAATATTCTCCGCACTATCGCTGACCTTTGCTACAATCTTAAGCTGGAAGGTATTGTGGAAGGCGTTGAAACAAAACAACAATTGGATATATTGACTGACTTGGGTCTAAATATTATTCAAGGGTATTATTTCAGCAAACCCCTGCCGGAAGAAGGCGTTCTGAAGTTTCTTGAAGATGAAAAAGCACGAGCCGAAGCATCAGATAGCACCCTCGCAAATTCAATACCGGACTCCGAAGAAACAGATTATGCCTTAAGTAAAGTGCAACATTAATCTATAGACCGGATGAGATTTCCTTGGCTATCTTAGAACTTATAATTCACACCAAACGATAAAATCGCAACATGCCCACCCGTATCTGCTTTAACGGTGGCAAGATTTCCGTTCCTGGAAACGTCTATTTTCTCTGATGCAATATCAACATAGGTTGCAGCCAAATCAATATCGATTTTATCATTATATTTATACGTCGCCCCCGTCGAAACCCAATGACGATCACCATCGGGCGTCAGAGTGGTTCTGTATTCATCTGTCGTGGGTGTTTCATCAAACTGATAACCCGCGCGCAACGTCCATTTGTCATTCAGCGCATACTCTCCGCCAATAGCAAAAGCCCACGTTGTTTGATAATTCTGCGTAGTATTGGCGATTAGCCCCCCAGCAGCATTTAGAACACGGATTTCTTCAAAGCTGTTCCAACCAAACCACGTTGCACCCGCCTGAAGGGTAAGCTTGTCATTCACCTTGTGGTTCACCCCAAGCTGTACGATCTCCGGCAGATTAAGCTCCGCCCTTGCTACCGTGCTGCTTGTAACTGTACCGTTATTATCGATTATGACATGGCCATCAACATGGTGATGTATACCGGAACGATAATGCACCCCCAAAATTGTCCCCTCTATGGGCTCATACAACACACCGACATTGAAGCCAAATGTTACAGCATCCCCTTCAAGAGTGCTGTTTCTTTCACCGGCGCCCTGATTAATGACTTTCTTAATATCAACATCAGCATGTTGAATATTAACACCGCCGCCCAAAGAAAACTTGTCATTTACCTTCACAGCAAAACTGGGCTGAAAATCAATGGTCTGAAGCGTGGTTTCCGTTGAATCAAAGCGTCCGAACCAACCATCCTTATATTTATTGGAAAGCCCGAAAGGCGCTGAAACAGAAAAACCTAACCAGAATGTGTTTTCAACAACTTCATATGACACATGCAGGTTTGGAATGGGTGTTACAGCATAAGGGTTTCCACCGCTGCCGCCTGTCGCACCACCAAAAGCCGCAGATGATCCCGTATCTTTCAAATGCGCAGATGGTGCAAGAATATGTGTTCCGGCATTAATATGGCTACCGCTCAGCTTTGTCATGCCTGCGGGATTGTAATAAACAACACTGGCATCGCGCGCTGTGGCGACTTGTCCGGCATAGGCATTTCCAAGGCCGGATACAGACTGCTCCTGAATATAAAATCCGGCGGCGTGTGCAGTATACGATCCCATGCAAATGATAGTTGAAACACTTGCGCTCAGAATAATTTTGTTAATTTCCATAAATACGATCCCTGTTCATGGTACGAATAAAACGAATGTTTACACAAGAGAAGTTCAACGCGATAATATCAAAAACAAAGCAAAGATGGAAACACTTAATTATGCTGCAATGCCGTATGGCACTTTATCATCACAGCTTTCATCGCATAATATTGACGAATGCTGGCGGCCTGTTAGGATAGCAACACTTAAAGAAAGTACGAGGGTGTTTTAAAATCATGGTAAGTGTCACTGATACGATGGAAAGTAACCCTATAGAAAATACAATAGATCCCGCATATATCTTATCATCCGTCTTTGGCTATGATCATTTTCGCGCAGAACAAGAAGATATCATCAATACGGTGATCTCCGGCCAGAGTTGCTGCGTTCTTATGCCAACGGGCAGCGGAAAATCATTCTGTTATCAAATTCCTGCGCTGTGTCTTAAGGGTACAGGCATTATCGTTTCCCCCCTCATCGCCCTAATGCAAGATCAAGTAACAGCGTTAAAAGAGCTGGGCGTGAAAGCCGCGGCAATCCATTCTGCGCTGGAGCCTGCGCAATTACACGAGGCGATGGCAGACTTTCAGGCAGGCAGGCTTGATCTGGTTTATGTTGCGCCCGAACGCTTGGTAAATGATGCGTTTCTGGATGTGTTAGACCATATTGATCTTGCGTTATTCGCCATTGACGAAGCGCATTGTATCTCTCAATGGGGGCATGATTTCAGACAGGAATACAGACAGCTTTCCATCCTGCGCACACGCTACCCCACTGTGCCTTGTATCGCCGTCACCGCGACAGCAGATGCCCCGACGCGCAAGGATATTGTTGAGCGCTTGGATCTGCCAAAAATCTATGTTTCAGGCTTTGATCGCCCCAATATCACCTATAATGTTGCTATTAAAGATAACCCGCGCCAACAGCTGTTGCGGTTCCTAAAAGCAAGACCCGAAGGCGAAAGCGGCATTGTTTACTGCCTGTCCCGCCGCAAAGTCGAAGAAACCGCAACATGGCTGTCTAACCAAGGGTATAACGCCCTGCCCTATCATGCGCGCCTCGACAAAAACGTGCGCGCAGCCAATCAAGAACGTTTCATAAAAGATGAAAGTGTAATCATCGTGGCAACCATTGCCTTTGGTATGGGTATTAACAAGCCCGATGTCAGATTCGTCGCACACCTTGATTTACCCAAAAACATCGAAGCATATTACCAAGAAACCGGACGCGCAGGACGTGATGGCCTGCCCGCTGTGGCTTGGATGGTCTATAGCTTGCAAGATTTAGTCCTGCAACGGCAAATGATTGAGTCCTCCGAAAGCAATGAAGAACAAAAACGCATAGAGCGCCAAAAACTTAGTGCTTTTCTGGGATTTTGCGAGACCGCGACATGCAGACGACAAGTACTGTTGCGTTATTTCGATGATCAGTGTGAGCCATGCAATAATTGCGACACTTGCCTGAGCCCACCCAAAACATTTGATGCAACCACCGCCGTTCAAAAAGCGATTTCCTGTGTTTACCGAACAGAGCAGAGGTTTGGCACCGGCTATATCATTGACGTTTTGCTTGGCAAGGATAATGAGCGTATCCAAAATTTCGGCCATAATACCCTAAGTACCTATGGCATCGGCACAGAACACACGCAAAAAGAATGGCAGAGCATTCTCAGACAAATTGTTGCACGGAATTTTCTATATGTTGATATGGATGCGCATGGCGGCTTAAAAATCACAGAACAAGGCATGGCATTTCTAAAAAGCAAAGACGATATACATTTGCGTTTAGAGCCAAAAACAACAAAATCATCGTCAAGAAGCTCCAGAAAAGCAGACCCTGCGATAAGTCTGGATAGAGAAGAAGATCAGGCATTATTCACAGAACTAAAAGCGCTACGCCTATCCATCGCCAAGGAAAATAATATCCCGCCCTACGTTGTATTTCACGATAAAACACTGATAGATATGGCAAAAAGCAGGCCTTCAACACTCGAGGACATGTCCCAAGTTCCCGGTGTTGGACAATCAAAACTTAAGAAATACGGTCAAATATTTATTGATGTCATTGATAACGCCGCTTAAAGGGATAGAATAGTCCACCTATTAACATCTAATACAACATCTCTTTGGAAAATGGAGGTGAGGATGGGATTCGAACCCCATTCGCTACCGCGAATATTTTTAAGACTACGTGGATTTATGGCTATCTTCTGTAAAAATGGTAATATCTGACACAATATCCCCTATGAAAATGGAGGTGAGGATGGGATTCGAACCCACGTAGGGCTATGAACCCTAACACGCTTTCCAAGCGTGCGCCTTAAACCACTCGGCCACCTCACCATGTCCATTTCATTGCGCTAAATCGTGCGCATGCACATCAAAGATGGCGCAATGTAGAGTGAATTGATTAAAAGTTCAAGTCTTGCCTTTGCGAATCTAAACTTCATTGATACAATGAGATGTATTTTTATTCTATTTACAGGCTTTCATCATGCGTAAATTCCTCTTTTTCCTTCTATTGCTCCCTGCTGTTGCGGCTTTGGGGCACGATATCTATATCTTCACACAAGAACAGAATAAAGGATTCCGCCTATCTGATGTTGGTGCGCTTTGGGATAAGTATCACAAGGAAAGCCACGATCAATGGAAAGTCAAACTACAAGAAGCTGGTGAAACGATTAATAACCTGTCCCCTTTCCCTGATCAACAACCTTCTGAGGCCGTGCAAACAGACACGCCGCAAATCGGCTATGCTGAAAGTTTTACACAAACCAATATGGATGAAGAAGAGGGCATCACAACACAGCTACAAGAAGAAAACGCTGTGCAAACCCAAACCGGCAACGTGCAAAAAGCGATCGGCTTCTTATTGGAGCAAAGCGCAGTCTTTGTTTTCGCCGGATTCGCAGCCTTTGCCTATTTCCTCAATGCGTTTTGCTGCTACATCTGCTCAAAGAAAAGCAATATCGATGATATGGGACGTCCCAAGAAAAAAGGTGACGGCTATAGATACGGACGCAAATAAAACACCCCTACGCGTCACACCATTCCTGACAACTTCATAATATGCGTATTTATAAGCGCTAAATCCTGATCACGTGATAAACGGTGATCACCATCCTCTACAAATTCTATATGTGCGGCGGGCCCCTGAAAGCATTTCTGAATTTTAAGCGCCTTTTCCCATGGCACGTCTGCGTCCAACTTTCCCTGAATCAGCGTCAACGGACATGAGATACTATAGTTCTCATGCAACACGCTCTGCATACGCCCGTCTTCCAGAAGCTCTTTGGTAAAAATATAAGGCTCGTCACTATAATCATTGGCAACTTCCAACCGCCCGATTTTATCGACCATGGCGCGCTCCGCCTGCCCCATACGAGACTCAATATCCTTGGTAAAATCAGGCGCCGCCGCAATACCGACAACCCCTGCTATACGTGCCGAATGTTCAATAAGTAACCGCAGAGCAATCCAGCCCCCCATAGATGAGCCAACCAATATAACCTCACGCGCCATCACAACATGATCGAGTATATCCTTCGCGTCCTGCTTCCACGACCCAATTATACCATCAACAAATACGCCATCAGACAAACCATGCCCCGTATAATCAAAACGTACAAACTCCTGCCCGCGCGCGGTGCATTGCGCCTCCAAATAAATGGCCTTTGTCCCCATCATGTCGGATTTAAACCCGCCCAAGAACAAAACAGCAGGTAACGAATGTCCTCCCTCTGATGACGCAGTGCGCACATAGGCCAAACGCAACGCTCGATTTTCAGAAAAATAAGAAACGTTCATGTATTACCCTCTCTCGATATAATGAGAATATTTTATACATAAATACCATTTTAATACATAGAGATTTGCAAAAATGCTTTCCAGAGACACCAAATATCATTATTTTAAAATCTATGACAATAAGCACATCACAACCCGTCATTATGCAAATCATCCCCGCGCTTGGCGCGGGCGGTGCGGAGCAAGGCTGTATCGACATTGCGGCTGAAATTGTAAAAGCAGGTGCAAAAGCCATCGTGGTTTCCAATGGCGGATACCGCGTGTCCGAACTTGCCCGCGCAGGCGCAATCCATATTGATCTGCCGGTGCACAGTAAAAACCCTCTCGTTATGTGGAAAAATATTGCGCGCCTCAAAAAAATTATAAAACGGCATAAAGTTGGCATCGTTCACGCCCGAAGCCGCGCCCCCGCGTGGAGCGCATGGCGTGCATGCAAGGGTACTGATGCCCATTTCATCACCACCTGCCATGCCCCCTATAACATCAGCGGCGAGGCCAAACGAATCTATAATGGCTCTATCGCGCAAGGTGAAATTATCATCGCAATTTCAGATTTTGTTGCACAATATCTTCAAGATAATTACAACGTAGAGCCAGAGCGCATCCGCACCATTCATCGCGGTATTCCAATCGAACGCTTTCACCCGACAGCCGTAACGGCAGAGCGTATGATTGATCTGGCAACGCAATGGCGCATCCCTGACGGTGCAAATATCATTATGATGCCAGGGCGTATCACACGTTGGAAAGGCCATCACATCCTGATCGAGGCCATGGCAAAATTAAACCGCCCCGATGTTTTCTGCGTCATCATCGGCTCTGACCAAGGGCGCACAGAATACCGCCAGGAACTAGATCAATATATCGAAGAACAAGAACTGGGCACACAAATACGTATTGTTGACCAATGCCATGACATGCCTGCGGCATATATGCTCTCAACCGTGGTGGTCTCCGCCTCCACCGATCCCGAAGGTTTTGGTCGCATCCCCGTCGAGGCACAAGCCATGGGACGTCCGATCATTGCCAGCGACCACGGCGGCGCACGCGAGACAATTTTACGCGGTGAAACCGGATGGCATGTCCCGCCATCAGATCCCGATGCCCTCGCACATGCAATGCACGAAGCGCTCTCCCTTGATCCATCACAGCGCGCCATATTGGCAACACGCTCTATGGCGCATGTCGCAGCGCACTTCACAAAAGAAATCATGGCAGATAAAACTCTAGGCGTTTATGCGGAAGTTTTGAAAAACTCAATAACGACAAAAAAATCAGATCCCTTCCTGAAATCAACGGAAGAAATACCTCAACAGCAATTAGATGCCGCCGAATAATATGTCGCAACATGAAGACTCTACGAGAATTCTGATCATCAAGCTCAGCGCGTTAGGTGACTTCATACAGGCACTTGGCCCAATGGCCGCCATCCGGAAACATCACCCAAACGCACATATTACTCTGCTCACCACACCAATGTTTAAATCATTTGGTGAACAATGCGGCTATTTCGATGATGTATGGATTGATAAAAGACCCAAAACATTTGATCTGTGTGGATGGGTCTCTTTGCGGAAAAAACTGATAAACGGGCAGTTCTCGCGCATCTATGATCTGCAAAATAATGATAGAACATCCTTTTATTTTAAACTGTTCTCCAAACATAAAAAGCCAGAATGGGTTGGTATAGCAGCAGGCGCGTCCCATCAAAACACATCACCACTGCGCACCACCGGACACGCATTTAACGGACATCAGCAAACATTACAGCGCGCAGGCATAGAAAATATAGAAATTGACGACCTCTCATGGATCAAAGAAGACTTATCAAGATTGGATTTGAAACCGCCTTATATTTTATTTGTCCCGGGATCAGCGCCGCAGCATCCGCAAAAACGCTGGCCACATAAAAAATATGCCGCGCTTGCACAACAACTAGCACAAAATAATTATCAAGTTATCCTGCTTGGAACCGTGGCAGAAACAGAGGTTACAAAAGCCATAGAAAACATATGCCCTAACATTTTAAACCTGACAGGACAAACATCCTTGTTCGAAATTGCCGCACTGGCGCAGGGCGCCGATGGCGCAATTGGCAATGATACGGGACCTATGCATATGATTGGCCCAACGGGCTGCCCCAGCCTTATCCTGTTTTCCGCACACAGTAATCCCGCGCGTCACGCACCAAAGGGCGCAAACGTCAAAACCATACAACGGAATAATTTAGAGGACTTAAAGAATGATGACGTATTTGAGTTTCTGCAAAAAATACTATCGGTAGATAGAAATTAGATTATTTGTCTTTGGAACTACACACAGAACACAAACGCCCCATCACTTTATCGATAACCTCAGAGTTCAATGAATAATAAATTGTTTGAGCGGCGCGACGCGTAGAAACAAGATTATCCGCTCTTAATTTAGCCAAATGTTGTGACAAAGCAGATTGGCTAAGATCAACAATTTCCTCAAGTTTTCCCACGCTTTTCTCACCCTTATAAAGAGCACAAACAATCAGCAAACGCTTTTCATTCGATAACGCTTTGAATAAACTCGCAGCCTCTTTCGCATTACATTCAATCGAATCTACATCCATCTTGAAAAAACTCACTTCCCCATTGCGCCCAAATCAAGTGAAATAACATACAGTCATATCGAAAATGAAACTATACGTATTCAACCATAAATCAAGTATTATACTCAAAATCATTGGTTTTCGACTGATTTATCCGGCGAGAAAGATAAAATATATTGCGCAACAAAGTCCGGTAAAACCATACAAAACCATGACATAAGCCCCGGAATGAACGGGAAAACAATCCGCCCCTGATTTTTCCGTAGCCCCTTAGAAATTATTTCTGCCGCCCTTTCAGCATCCACTAAAAAAGGCATAGGAAATTCATTACACGCCGTTATTCTGGATTTAACAAACCCCGGACACACAACATTCACGCGAATACCTGTTTTCTTCAAAACACCACGTAAGGATTCGCCATAGACTTTCACTGCCGCTTTGGAACCACAATAGGCAGGCGCGCCCGGCCAACCGCGATACCCCGCCAAAGAACTCATCAACGCAATTTGCCCTTTGCCCCGCACCAGCATCCTGCCCTGCACGGGTTCAACCGTATTGAGAACACCGTGAAGATTAACATCAAAAACATGACGCACCTGCGCAGGGTCTTCACCAACAAGCACACCGCCTGTCCCCGCAGAAATCCCCGCATTGGCAATCACCAAATCAATTGGATGTTCATCATCCAAAGCCAATAACCATTGCTCCATTTTGAGGCGATCCGTCACATCAAGAACTGAGGCAATAACATGTGCACCCTTTTCTTGACACGTCAGAGTAACCGCATCAAGGCGCGCTTGATTACGCCCCGTCAAACCAAGCACAATCCCCGCATCCGCATAATGTTCCGCCAAGGCTTGCCCAATGCCACTGGACGCACCAGTAATCACAATCACCTTTAAAACCAACTTATGCGCAGCCATTTTCATACCTCTTATCACTTTAGAATTGCGATTTACCCATTCTAGGTCTAGTTTAAGATGATAAAAAGAACAATTAAGAATGACCGGAGAGTTATTTTGGATAAAATTAAACGTCGCGGCCTCATGTATGTCATGTCATCCCCCTCTGGCGCAGGGAAAACAACAATTACACGGGCATTATTGCGTGATAACGACAATTTAAGTCTGTCCGTATCGACAACAACACGAAAACGTCGCGCCGGTGAAGTGCATGCACAAGATTATTATTTTGTAGAACCGAACGTCTTTCAAAATATGATTGATAATAACGAAATGCTGGAACATGCCAAAGTTTTTGACAATTACTATGGCACGCCACGTGCGCCTGTTGACCAATCACTCGCCGAAGGAAAAGATGTGATTTTCGATATTGACTGGCAAGGCACGCAACAACTCTCTGAAATCGCGCGTGAGGACTTGGTCACTGTATTCATCCTGCCCCCTGCACGCGCAGAGTTGGAGAAACGCTTACGCGACAGATCAAAAGATACCTTGGAATCCGACAGCGATATCAGAGGACGCATGGCCAAGGCCGCAGACGAAATGTCACATTACAGCGAATATGACTATGTCATTATCAATAACGATGTGGATGAAGCCATCAAGAAAGCACAGCTTATATTGGATGCAGAACGCATTAAACGCCGCAGAATGGCAGGGCTATCTAATTTTGTACGCGGGCTAAAAGACGGGCTTTAACACACATCAAAAAGAAAGCTTCTCTATATCGGTTGGATATTTCGGCTCTGGCCGTAGAGAGGGACACCCTTCCTTATCAATAACCATATCCGAACATAGGATAGGTGATACGATAGACACCCTTATATGCTTTTCAAGATCATGAACATCAATAAACCCTGTCTCAGAAATCCCCTGAAGCTGTGCGTCCGCGTTTTTTCTAAAATCTTTTGCAGAGACATATTTAATTTTTAAATCTTCTACAGACTCAAACTTCTCTACAAAATCTTCCGAAAACTGCGTCGGCGTAACCATCCCCAACAAGCGATAATAAGGCCCTATTTGCTCAGAAATAAATTTTGATTCTTTCATCTTTGAATCAGGGTTATCCTTCATATGATCCTCAAAGGTGTAATACTCGTCCCGCACAACATCGACCAGTGCAACAGCTTTATTTTCCTGAGCGACTGCGTGTAAAACATCATCCCAATCATCTTGAAGAAAATCATCAATTTCAGACACGAGTATCTCTGAATTACTCGACACAAAATAGCTTCCGGCAAGAAATTTTTCTTTATTAAACTCAGACGATAACAACACCCTGACGCCCCCTTTTTATAATTATTTAAAACTAGAGATAGCTAAAAACTCGGCAATAGTCAAATTTTCTGCACGCATCTGCGGATCTATGCCCAGTGCTTCAATCGCAGGCATGTACTCTTTCAGGCTGGATCTGATCATTTTTCGGCGTTGATTAAAGGCCGCAGCAGTCACACGCTCCACCATTTTAAAATCAGGGGCATCGGCGGGCAATTCACGCGGCATAAGATGCACAACCGCCGACATCACCTTAGGCGGCGGCGTAAAAGCAGAGGGCGGAAGGTCATAAATAACATGCGCCTGACAAAGCCACTGCGTTATAATAGCCAGCCTTCCATAAGCCTTGGTATTAACCGCCGCACTCATTCGCTCTGCCACTTCTTTTTGAAACATCAAGGTCATGGATTTATAAGCATTATGATCCGCCCTGATTTGCTTTAACCAACCAATCAATAGCGGCGTTGCAATATTATAGGGTAAATTCGCAACAATCACCCGCGGCGCATCTGCCATTGTGGTTAAATCTTCCTTCAACGCGTCACATTGTAAGACATCCAAATCCCCTTGCGCAGCGTCCACCAATCCCTCAAGCGCAGCAACAGCGCGGCGGTCAAGCTCTATCGCACGCACCTTTGCAACAGGACTTTTAAGCAGCGAACGTGTCAAACCACCCGGCCCCGGTCCGATTTCGAACGCATGAACCCCGTTCCAATCATCACCATCACGCGCCATAGCTTCGCGGACAATTTTATCGGTAATATTCATATCAAGCAGGAAATTTTGCCCCAGAGCCTTTTGTGCGCTTAAACCATGCTGCGCGATCACATCACGCAAAGGAGGCAGAGCCTCAATGGCTTTAATCCTCTCTGACAGGTCAGCACCCATAAGCTATACACGAACATCAATGAAGGAGGCAGCTTTCAAATCCATCAAATGACGGCGCTGTAATTTTTCAAGACGCTCCGTCCCCAAGGAATAATAAATCTGATCGCGCGATGGCATTGTATCCTCGGTCAAAGTGCGAATATTACGTAAAAACAGGATATGATAGCCACCTAATGTTTTAATCGGCTTGGTCACCTGATTCTTTTTAACCGCCTGTAAACCAGCCAAAATCTCTTCTGAGAGCTGCGTTTCCTGCAACCATCCTGTATCACCGCCATTCACCGCGCCCGCCGCCTTCGAAAATTGCTGTGCTAAGTTAAAAAAGCTGGCCTTACCGGATTTAATTTCTCTTACCAAACGGTTGGCCAGTTGCCTGACTCGCTTTTCTGATTTCACCGTATCAATCGGAAGAAATATCTCGGCCGTTAAATATTCCTTCGATCCAACTTTGGCTTGAATACGCTCCAATGTGTCATCAACATCACGATCAGACACAACCACTCTGGAACGCAGGCGTTTTTGCACAACCTTGCTCCATGCGACCTGTGCCTCAATTTGCATATACATGGTCGATACATCAATACCACCACGGCTCAACATAGCTTTAAATTTTTCAGGGGTCGATTTATTCTGCGCCGCAAGTTTAGAAAACCCTGACTCAATTTCCGCGTGTTCAATTTGAATGTTCATCTTACGCGCTTCTTGCAACATAAGCTGCTCATTAATCAAACTATTCAAAATTTGAGGCTTCAATTTTTCACGGATTTCCTTACTATTTTTTAATCTCGATGACACCATAACCAATCTCATACGCTTGCTTAAATCACGTGCAGATATCGCATTATCATTAACAACAGCAACAATTTCCTGCGTCGAAGCATGTGCGTGTTTTGCCATCGGTGCGATACTGACAAAAGCCAGTACAAACAAAGCAAGTAAACGAATATAAAGAGTCATTTTCATCTGTTCCTTCAAAATATAATGCAATTCAAGCACTCTGCTCTACCGCGAAGCGCCCGCCGAATTTATATGTCTCCAAATATCCTGGCAATATCAAATCCATAGATTTTGGATGAATTTCGAACACATCAATACCTTGCGCCTTATCATCAACGACATTATCGGTTTTCAAATCATCCACCTGATCCGGTGTTAAAATAGGGTTCGGCCAAAATTTTAGAAAAGCCGCTTTCAGCTTCGCAATACGAAAAGGCACAGAAATCAATTTCTTGGGGCGCGCCGTATATTTAAACAACTTTTCGTAAATCCCCCTGAAAGTGACGATATCAGGCCCGCCAAGTTGATATGTTTGCCCCAGAAATTCGGAAGATCCTACGAATAATCCCTTCGACACAACTTCGGCAACATCACCGACATAAACAGGTTGAAACCGTGTTTTCCCACCACCAATTAACGGCAAAAACGGCATAAAACGTGAAAGTTCCGCAAATTTATTGAAAAAGTTATCACCCTGTCCGAACATCACACTTGGACGCAGAATAATCGCATCAGGGAAATTTGCACGCACCGCGTTCTCACCATCATACTTGGTTTGCGCATATTTCGAGATACCCGTATCGCACCCCAAAGCAGAAACATGCGTAAAGCGTGACACCCCTTCATCCGCGCAAGCTTTGGCAATGATTGCCGGAAGATCAACATGCAGATATTCAAATCGTGCGCGTTTTCTGCGTTCAAATAAAATGCCTACACAATTAACCACAAAGTCAGAGCCTTTAACGGCTTGATGAATGCTGCGTGCATCCGAATAGTCACACTGAACAGGCACAATTTGACCAACCGCGCCACAAGTCTTCAAAAAATTTGCACGCTCCGGCACCCGGGTTGCTATCTTGACCGTAACACCGCGTGCAGCCAACCTGTGCACAACCTGTTTGCCAAGAAATCCGGTTCCACCAAACACAGTCGCAATTTTTGCTTTATGCGCCATAAGCTCTATCCATCTATATGTTCTTTAAGTGATTAATATGAAGGAGTTTAAAGCAGAACACAATGACTGGCAACTAAAACCAAAATCATAAGCGGGGACAATTTATGCTTTTCGAACAAAAGCAGATAAGATAGGCTGGTGAAACCAAATCAAACAAAGATACGAATGTAATATTATGATGCAAAAAACGTTTTTTATAGCCCTAATGCTTATCATTGCCGGTATTTCCGCACAAGGTCTCTACGCGCAATATGGGGCGAAGCTGCCTACAGTCAGCGCACCTGTCGTGGTTGAACTTTACACCTCGCAAGGATGTTCCTCATGCCCGCCCGCGGACAGAATATTGGCGACCCTGTCACAAAATGACAATGTAATTACATTGGGCTGTCATGTGTCTTATTTCAATCATCTACACTGGAAAGACACACTATCCCAAGATTTCTGCGATATGCGTCAACATGGTTACGCCGGTATGAATGGAACAAAACGCATTTACACACCGCAAATGATTGTAAATGGTGGGGCTGGCTTCATCGGCTCCCATAATGATAAAATCGACTCTGCCCTCAAAAAAGCCGCCGCAAAGCCTATTCAAAATATTAACATAACGGTCAAAGGCACCGACTTGATCAATTTTTCCCTACCCAATATAGAGGAAGGCGATTACCATTTATGGGCTTTCGGATATAAAAAGAACCATAAACAAGACATTAAAAACGGTGAAAACAATGGAAAATCAATTACTTATGCGAATGCCGCTCTCAGCTATACTAATTTAGGGAAATGGCAAGGCGCAGGCGTTACACATAAATTCCCAATGCCAAAATCTCTTATCGCTGGCGAGACGCTCGACGGTATTACGATATTTGCCCAAGAAGGTGGATACGGAGAGATCATTGCCGCAGGAAAACTAGACTTCTAAATCAGCCTATGATTTTTCAACAAAGCTATCCATGACGCGTTTTTTGCCGCTATGTTCAAAAACAATGTCGAGCTTATGCCCGTCAATATTAATGATCTTTCCATAGCCGAACTTATCATGAAATATGCGATCACCGCGCGATAGAACCACACCGCTTTCCGTTTGAACCTTACGCTCGAACGTACTGATCGCGGGCTTTGCCTTTGGCTTAAAGCCACTGGAATCCCAATGACGGGAACGCCCCGCCTGCACCATGCCGCTTTGCGTACTGAAATCAATCAACTCTTCAGGAATTTCATCAATAAAGCGCGCCGGCACAGAGCTGACCCAACTGCCATAAATACGCCTACTCGCCGCATGCGAGATAAACACGCGCTTACGCGCACGGGTCACCCCGACATAGGCCAAACGCCGTTCCTCTTCCAAACCTTTCACGCCGCTTTCATCCATCGTGCGTTGAGAGGGGAATAAACCCTCTTCCCAACCAGGGAGAAACACATTATCAAATTCCAACCCCTTCGCGCCATGCAAGGTCATAAGCGTCACAAACGTACCAGATTTGCTATCCTGATTTTCAAGGACGAGGGCAACATGCTCCAAGAAGTCCTGCATAGACTCATAGCTCTGCATCCCGCCCGTTAATTCTTTCAAATTCTCGACGCGCCCCGGTGCTTCGGGAGATTTATCCAGCTTCCACATCGCCATATAACCGGACTCATCCAAAATCATATCGGCCAGCTCTGCGTGGTTCATGTTATCCATCAGCGAACGCCAGCGTTCAAAATCATCCAGTATTTTCATCAAGGTTTCTTTGACTTTTGGCCTCAACTCATCCGTCTGGGTCAAATCCATGATCGCGCATTGCAGGCTGATATCTTTTGCACGGGCATAGCCATATAATGTGGTAATCGTCGCCTTGCCGATGCCGCGTTTGGGCGCATTAACGATACGTTCAAAGGCCAAATCATCGTCCTTTTGCACGACGACCCTGAAATAGGCCAGCGCATCTCGTATTTCCTTGCGCTCATAAAAACGTGGGCCGCCAATGACCTTATACGCAAGCCCAAGCTTAATAAATCGCTCTTCAAATTCCCGTGTTTGAAAACCTGTGCGCACCAGAACCGCGATATCACTTAACGATACACCACGTTCGCTATTAACACCTCGCTGTAACTGCTCAATCTCTTCACCGACCCAACGTGCCTCTGCTTCACCATCCCAAAGACCGCAAATCTTAACCTTATCGCCATCCCCTTGATCCGACCATAGGGTCTTACCCAAACGCGATCCGTTATTCTCGATAATCGCGCCCGATACCTTCAGGATATTATTGGTCGAGCGATAATTCTGCTCCAACCTGATAATCTTTGCACCTTTGAAATCCTGTTCAAATTTCAAGATATTGCCAACCTCTGCGCCGCGCCAACCATAGATCGACTGGTCATCATCACCAACACAGCAAATATTCCCCGTCCCTTGCGCAAGCAAACGCAGCCACAGATATTGCGCGACATTTGTATCCTGATACTCATCCACCAAGATATAGCGAAAACGCTGATGATACTCATCCAGCACATTCTTATTGGCAGGATCCTTCAAAATCGTAATCATATGGAGCAATAGATCCCCGAAATCACATGCATTAATCGCGCGCAAACGCGCCTGATACTTCATATAGAGTAACGGGATTTTACCCTCCGCCACATCATCAACATCACTAGCGCTCACCTGCGAAGGCAATAAACCGCGATCTTTCCAGCGATCAATAATGCCGATACAGGATTTAGGTGTCCATTTCTTAGTATCAACGCCTTCAACCTCCATCAACTGCTTTAACAAGCGCACCTGATCATCAGGATCAAGAATGGTGAAATTACTGGACAGCCCAACCAAATCAGCATGACGGCGTAACATCCGCGCAGCCAAGGAATGGAACGTACCCAGCCACCATCCCTCAACAGGATGCCCGCCCATCATCTCGCTAATCCGCTCTTTCATTTCAAGCGCCGCTTTATTGGTGAAAGTTACTGATAGTATCTGTGAGGGATATGCACGACCAGTATTAAGCAAATGCGCCAGACGCGCAGTTAGAACTCGCGTTTTACCTGTCCCCGCGCCCGCCAGAACCAGCACCGCACCCGCCAGCGTTTCAACCGCTTCGCGTTGCGGCGCGTTTAGCGTATCAAGGTAAGTAAAAGCACTCTCGGCGCTTGGCGTTTCTTCAATGTCAAATATATCCTGCATACCTATAAATAGGACGTTACCCCACATCTATGCAAGAGCTTGTAACAGAAAAAGAAGGTTTAAATATTTTTTTTAGGATGAAGAGGCAAGGACTTGATTTCGACCAGCATCTTTTGCTTCGTAAAGAGCGTCATCCACACGGACAACGAAATCCTCACGGTCTTCATTTTTCAAGTATTCAGCCACACCAGCAGAAAAAGTGATTTTTGCGATACTTTCACCTGTAACGCGATTAACCACTTCTTTCTTCTCTACTTCATGACGAAGAAGTTCAGCAACCTTCATGCCGCCTTGTATATTTGTGTTCGGCAACAAAATCACAAATTCTTCACCGCCATAACGCACAACAACATCCCGACCTTTGATACCAGCCTTCAAAGTTCTGGCGACCAGCTTCAAAACCTGATCTCCAACTTGATGACCGAAAGTATCGTTAAATTTCTTAAAGTGATCAATATCCAGCATGATCATACTAAATGTATGCGGCTCTTCACCACTGTTTGCTGCCTCAATCAAACTATGGATTTCCTGATCAAATGCCTTCCTGTTCGCAAGCCCTGTGAGAGGATCCGTCATCGCCTCTTTGCGTGCAATTTCAAGATCGCGCCGCATATCTTCCATAGCTCTGGTTGAATGCTCCAACATTTCTTCCAAATGCTCATGATGACCAATCATATCGTCTGTACTGGACATAATGTCAGCGAGCAACACCTCAACATCCCCATCACTTGTACCAGCCTTAATTTTATCGCTAGCATCTTGAAGGCCTTGATTATATTTAGCAGCATATTTTTTAGTCGAAAAGACAACAACATTAACCTCGTCTATTGTCCTTTGTATTTGACTTCCGGCTTCCGAAACCATTTCCACTTCGCGGCTACCGCTCAAAAACTCATTAAAAACACCATAGCACTGCTCATCCGATATGCGACCGCCTGTTTTTTCAAGCAAAGCATCAATCGCGTTAACCAACGCTGGATTTGACTTGGAATAATAAACAAACCACAGTTCATAATTTTCGGGTGTCGGCACCAAATCATCTGCATTAATACGTTTTAACGCGAAATCTGCAAATTTTTGAGCAACGTCTATTGAATGCGCATATGACAAGAGAAAAGACCACTGTTAAAATAAAAAAGCTACACTAAGATAATGTACTGAAATACTCAAGAAAAAACTAACTATTCAATCAAACTTAATTCTACACAACAAAACGACCGGCTTTAAACCACCAATCAGGCCATTTGCATCTGCGCCAAGGCCATCACCGGTGGTTTATATTCGGCCATATCTTCATCTGCATTCAGTTTCGGTGCAACATCTTCTACAGCAGAGAACGTCACATCATTCGCAGCCAAAGTATCCACCTTAAATGAAGAAATTCCTTGCAATCCCTGCCCTGTAAGCTCAACCGAAATGGCGTCAACTTTCTCATCAGATAAATCAAAAGCAACATCCGATCTATCTTCTAACCGACCAAGATTACTCTGAACCTTATCCACCGCCGAGAGATCATCCATAAGTGCCATCATCTCGGGCGTATCTTCGATATCAGTTTGAGCAAGATCTATATATTCATCAACACTCATGCCCTCAAAATCAAAATTACTCTTCGCACCCACATCGAGACGCACTGTTGCACCAGCGTTAGAATCAATAGCCGCCTCATTGTTACCCGAGCTTGCCGCTCTCGCCTGAGAATCCTCTGCAAGAGCCTGTAATTGCTTGGGAGATAATTTTTTATCTTGCTCAGACACACCGTGCTGAACAAAGACTGCTTTCCCCATCGTTGCAAACGTACCGCCACCAACCATAAGATCTGCCGTAATCGCCGCTGCCGCTGCTATCTTGTCCGCGCCCGCTTGGGGACTCATCGCATCTTGCGCTGAAGACACACTTATATCCTGATCAATAGCAGCATGCTTTGTTGCATCAGCCTGCTCAGCTTGCGCTTGTTTCATATCAGACTTGGCACGTGCCATTGTTGATTTTATATCTGCCTTCATCGTTGCGGCATTACCTTGCATCTTGCCACCATCAGAAACAGAACTCTGCGCATTACGATTAAGTGCCTGCGTATTATTACTATCTGTCTTATAAGATGTTTTCGGAGAAATAGACTGCAGCACTGTACGATTTGGCGTATCACCTTGTAGCACAGACTGTGTAAATGTTTGTCGGTTTTCACCGGAAAAAGGATCCGCATTCAGAAAGGCTTGCTTCAACTTCCCTGTCGAGAACATATGTTCTTCTGTGGAATCAGGCACAAGGGAATGACCGACCATAATGTCCCGAGCATGTACGCCGGCAACCTTACTTAATCCTTGTTTTTCCATATCATTTGACATATAAACTCACACCATCTTTAGTCTTATCTCAAGACACCCCATACACACAGAGTCTCTATTATTATTTATTGCTTACCAACAGTATAACGCAAAACAGGCATCAGATACAAATTAAATGTAGGTTTAAACCATAATAACAACAGAAATCAGCCAAAAACTACCATACGGCGATAACTCAGCGCCTCTGCGATATCAGCGGTAGAAAGCATATCTGCCCCGCCATTCAGATCGGCAATCGTACGTGCAACCTTTAAAATACGGTAATATCCACGTGCAGACAACTTCGCCCGCTCCACCGCTTTGGTTAGTATATCGCGCGTTTCTACGCTCATTTTGGTCACAGAATCTAATATTTCCCCTTGCGCATTGGCATTCACAAATGCGACGCCCTGCATACCTAAGCGTTCATAACGCTCACGCTGCACCTCACGGGCGGCCAACACCCGCGCCGCCACAACCTCCGAACTATCCCCCGTTGCAACATTTTGTAAATCCGCGATTTGAACGGGCGGTACATCCACATGAATATCAATACGATCCATCAATGGCCCTGATATTTTCGATTGGTAATCCACACCACATCTAGGTGCTTTCGTGCATTCCATATCCGAATCGCCCAAATAGCCACAGCGACACGGATTCATCGCTGCCACCAATTGAAATCGCGCAGGATAACGAACATGTGCATTCGCACGTGCCACCAGCGCATCACCCGTTTCCAGAGGTTGTCTTAACGATTCCAGCGTTGCCCGCGAGAATTCAGGCAGCTCATCCAGAAACAAAACCCCATGATGGGCGAGCGAAATTTCCCCCGGCCTAACCTTTTGCCCACCGCCGATAAGCGCAGGCTGCGAGGCCGAATGATGAGGGTTACGAAATGGCCGACGACGAATAAGCCCGCCTTCGGGTAACATCCCCGCCAGCGAGTGCACCATAGACAGCTCCAACGCTTCCTTCGGTGATAGGGGCGGTAAAATTGCGGGCAAACAACTGGCCAGCATAGACTTTCCACTGCCCGGCGCGCCAATCATCAACAAATTATGGCCCCCCGCCGCCGTAATCTCCAGAGCGCGCTTCGCGATTTCCTGCCCCTTTACATGTGATAAATCAGGAATATTAAGCGCATTATCATTCGCCAAAATTGCCTCCGGCTGCGCCAAAAGCTGCGTGCCCTTAATATGATTAATCAGCTGTAATAAATCATTCGGCGCAATAATGCCCAGATCCCCCGCCCACGCGGCCTCACCGCCGCATTCCTTTGGGCAAATTAAATCACGCGCGCTCTCATTCGCATGCATCGCCGCGGGTAAAACGCCGGAAACAGGACGAATAGAGGCATCCAGCGATAATTCACCAAGCACCACATACTTACTCAACTCCTCTTTAGGAATAACCCCCATCGCACCCAATACACCCAGCGCAATCGGCAGATCAAAATGGCTGCCCTGCTTACCAAGATCAGCAGGTGCCATATTCACGGTAAGACGCTTTGGCGGTAAAGACAGCCCCAGCGCATGCAACGCGGCACGCACCCGTTCCTTACTCTCCGCCACTGCTTTATCCGGCAACCCCACAATATTAAACGCAGGCAAACCATTGGACAGCTGCACCTGAACATCAACAGCCTTAACCTCTATTCCCTGAAATGAAACCGTATTAACCCGCGCGACCATAAAACACCTTTGTTCACCTTTTGATCTCTATTTATCGCACACAACCGTAAAAAACAAAAGCCGCGTTAACAGTTTATTCACTTTCACCCATTAAGAAGGAGATATATGAAGCGCATCAAGGCGCACATATCAAAATTAATCAGGAGGCTGACATGGCACAAAGTGAAAAACAAATAGCTCTTTTAAAGAACACGCTACAAATGCCGTTAATTGTGCGAGATTTACTAATCACTGATCAAAACCCCAGCGCCAGCGCGCATTATGCTCTGCATGAAATGATGGGAAATTTTCAACCCGATAATGCTCTTCTATGCGCCGCCTTTGTAATGGAAGAAATTTCAAAGTTCGAATCCATCATCTCCCCCGATTTAACATTCCTGCATATGGAATGCACCCGCATCATAGAGCGTTACAGCGCCCGTAATGATCTGGTCGAAGAAAACCCAGAACTATGGGCAGAGACACAAAGTGAGATGATGCCAATGATCTTTGAAGATATCGAAGAGTTTCTGGAACTAACCTCTTTATGCCAGCTATCATTCGAAATCACAAACCCGAAAACAGCAATAATCCTCGACATCATCACAACACAACTCCAATCGCACTTGATGATCGTTGATGAAGTGATTGCCCTGCAAGAAATACTCAAGGACAACATTAAAAATATACCGGCCGTTACAGGCTATATGGCCGATAATGTGGTTATGTTCCCAGGGTAATTGAGTCTATTTAGACACCATAGGGCCAATCTTTTCACCGCCCAGAATATGCACATGAAAATGTGGCACCTCTTGCCCACCATCATCGCCCGTATTCGCGAT
This sequence comes from Alphaproteobacteria bacterium, assembly GCA_002401695.1. Taxonomy (GTDB): domain Bacteria; phylum Pseudomonadota; class Alphaproteobacteria; order Micavibrionales; family Micavibrionaceae; genus UBA1672. The sequence continues at coordinate 64,276 of NVTV01000004.1, read as the reverse complement.
ACAGCGAAAACCCGACTCGGTTATACCCTGCTTCTCCACGATTTTAGAGATCGCGCGATAAAACGCCGTAACCTCCTCCGCCGAAGCATGCGCGCCAAAATCATCAATAGAGACATACTTTCCCTTTGGTATCACCAAGATATGAACAGGTGCCTGCGCCGTAATATCATTAAAAGCCAACACGTGCGTATCCTCATAAACTTTATCACACGGAACATCACCATTTAAAATTCTCGCAAAAATATTTTCGTCATCATAGTCACGCATCATAATCTCTCTTTTCTTTCATCACATAGTGTTATAAACACATGAAGATTACACATGGATAGCCACAGGAAGTAAAGTTATGTTTTTGACAATGTTAAAAGCGAAATTACATCGCGCGACCGTTACCCAAGCCGATCTGGATTATGAAGGCTCTATCACCATCGATCAAGATCTAATCGATCAAGCCGGCTTTCTGATTAATGAACAAGTCGACGTTTTGGATATAACCAATGGCGCGCGCCTGACAACCTATGTGATCGCGGGAAAGCGCGGATCGGGCATTATCGGCATTAACGGCGCGGCGGCACACCTAATTAAAAAAGGTGATTTAGTGATTATCTGCGCCTACGCCCAAATGGATGAAGAAGAATCCCAAACGCACACCGCAAATGTCTTATTGTTGGATGAAGATAACAAGGTTAAAAGGTCAAGTCTTTAAACATAGGCATTAAGGCGTTAATCCGCCCTCATGTTGAAGCGCAGCTTTTGCCTTATGTGTATCAACAGCAAGATCAAGAATACGCCTTTGATCTTCTACGCGATCATCTTTGTTACTACCAATTGTCGTACTCACGAGAGTTTTCCCATCAATTTCCTTAACGCAAATCAAATGATGGCCGGACGCATGAATAGAGCCTGATTTCATACCAACCACACCATCATAGGGATCGGCGCCTTTCCTCTCGCTACCAGGTAACAATAAATTGCCGTTATGCATACGCTCTCGATAGGTATTCACACCAACGAACGGCTGCGCAAATATATCCATATAATCGGAATATTCAGACAAAATATGCGATGTCATTTTGGCCATATCATTCAATGTGGAATAACTATTGGGCAGCTCCATCGTTTCATATCCATTTTTCTTGTCCCGCACCGAATAAAGCGGCAACCCCGTTGCATTTGTACAAAGCGTACTCTTCATATCCAGCGATTGTACAAGCGGCATCATATGCTCACGTACAAACTTATTCTCTAAAGCTTTGCTTTGTCTATGTGTTAGCCTGCGGGTGATATCCTCTTGAGCGGCAATGCGTTCGGCCAGTGCAATCGTCGCGTCATTCAAAGAGGCAGAGCCTGCCATTTCACACGCTTGGCGTACTGTTAATTCCACAAATTCCGCACGATGTGAACTTTGTATCATCGCATAGCTGGACACTGCTATTTTGTCGTTCCAATCAAGGCGACCACGCTCAATTTCTTCAAAAACTTTGGCCAGTGTTACCTGCTTGATCAAGGACGCGGTATAAAATATTTCATCTGCATTGACGGATAAATCAGGGCTAAGAGCCTCATGCTCTCCATGCACATAAGCATGATGCCCCACCAAATTGCGTGTCGGCACAATCAATTCTTGCGTGCCATGCGCTGCCTCAGAGAAAAGAGAAAACCCACTGGTCAACGCACTAACGCCCAGAACACCTGCGCCCTTTATAAAAGAACGCCGAGACGAAGCAAAGCCACCATCATCTTCTCGCCTATCACCCATTATGATATCAACCTTATACCGTTTTCTTAAATGATCTAATCAGATCACCTGAAATTTCAAACGGTGATTATGTCACATTGTAACCACCCTTGCAAAGAATACGAATTATACACATGAAGGTTCAGTAAAAACCTTGACGAATCGCAAAGGGTCTTCATAGTGAAAGCTGTAGCGTACCAATTGAGAGGAATATATAAAATGTCTTTAAAAGCCGTAGATGACAGTAATTTTGAAGCTGAAGTTATCAATTCAGAAGAACCAGTTTTGGTTGATTTTTGGGCAGAATGGTGTGGCCCTTGTAAAACGCTTCTACCGATTGTCGAAGAAATTGCGGATGAAATGGCTGGCAAATTAAAAGTCGTCAAAGTCAATATTGAAGACGCACCGGAAACACCAACAAAATACGGCCTTCGCGGCGTTCCGACACTGATGCTGTTCAAGGGTGGTAAAGTTGTTGATACCAGCGTCGGCGGTTTGCCAAAATCTCAATTGACCGAATGGCTCGCTGATAAAGTGTAGCTGACTGTTCCCAAATTAAAAAATAAAGGTCTCGAATTTTCGGGGCTTTTCTATGTGTTACTATAGCTACAAAATGGTCAAGAACGGCCCGTCCGTCCATAACAACGCACAATTTATATTATGGGTCGGATAAATTTCACGGATTGAGTCGCGATACGCGGCGAGCTGCTTATGGTAGATCGCAGGCACGTCCTTTGGATCACGCGGCGGCGGACGATTGGTTTTATAATCCAGTATCCATATCTCATCCGCGCCAACCACAAGACGATCTATCTGCCCGCTGACAATACGGTTGTCAGACATCAAACCCGTAACCGAAACCTCCGCCATAGAATTAGCACTAAAGAACGGAGCATAATCAGGGTGAGATAAAACCTTCATCACCTCGTAAACCACGCTCACCCGTACTTTTTCCGATAGGTCTTGCGCATTTTTGTGCACAAATTTTAGCGCAGCATTTTCGCGTTCGGATACTTCAAAGTCCGGTAAAAACTGCAACAATTTATGCGTCAAATTCCCTCGTCTAAACCTCTGCGCATTCGATGCAATAAGCGGGGAGAGCGCCGCTTCACTCTCGTCTATAGACGGACGAGACGGAATAAGAGGACGCGGTGGAAATGGCTCTTCCGGTGCGCAGGACAAAGCCCAATCGGGTAATGCTGCACGCGTCACCTCAACAGAGCCCACATCATCCACCTTATCAGGCGATGCATCCTGCTCATTCTCGATACGGATATGACCATTCTCCAGAACCTCGCAATTTTCATCATTATTCATCGCATCCAGTATTTTGAAATACCATGAACTGTCCAACGCGCGTTTACTGCCCTGATACCCCGCAATATAGAGACGATCCGCCGCCCGCGTCATCGCGACATAGAGCAAACGGTAATATTCCTGCTCTTCCAGATCATTACATTGTTGGTAAATCGCCTTATAAGCCTGTGGATCATCATCTTGGCGTGGGGAATATAACGGCACAGATAAATCTGTCTTATTCGGCCATAACATACGCCCACCCTTTTTCGCCGCGCTGGTCTTAATCGTGTCAGGCATAATAACAATTGGCGCTTGCAGGCCTTTTGAGCCGTGGATTGTCATGATCCGCACCTGTGATCCGCCCTCTTTCATCTCGCGCTTAATCTCTGTGCTTTTGCGCTCTTGATGATCCAAAAAGATTTGCAAATGATCTATATTCTCGCGACCAAACTCCAACGCCGCGTTCAACAGCTCATCAATCGGGTCAAGCGCATCATCGCCCAACCGCCCGCGAATGGCACGCAAGCCCGAGTGCGCATCCGCCGGACACGCCATATTCAGAATGTGGCTGAAAAATTCATACGTTCCCAAATAGCGCGCCCGCCCGATCAAACGCGATAAATAATCCCGCGCAATCTCGCGCTTCTCATCCGAGACGCAAGGAACAGAATCAGGATGGCCTTCTATTGCTGCAATTTTATCCTGATCGAAGTTACATATTTCCTGCCACAAGGTGCCCCTACGGTTATAGGAAAGGGAGAATAATTCCGCCTCATCCCATCCCAAAAATGGAGATTTTAACACACACGCCAAGGTCAAATCATCATCAGGTAACAAGCAGAACCGTGCCAGCGCCAATACATCTTGCACGGCCAGTTGTTGACCCAGAATCATGCGATCCACACCACTGACCGGCACATCTCTGATCTTCAATGCACGAACCAACTGATCCACGAAGGCAGAACGCGATCGAACCAGCACCATGATGTCCCCTGCCTCTATAGGGCGATTCGCGCTTTTTAAAATTTCTTTGCGATCCAACCAGTTTCGGATATTCTGCGCCGTATATGCGGCAAGCTGCGCCGCACCGCTTTTTTGGTTCATGACACGCACGGGCAAATCCCAGAACGGCTTTTTTTCGTCCTTGACGTCCTCAATCAAGGGCCAGATCTCAACCAAGCCCGCCTGCCCTGCGCGGTAAGATTTGTGATAAATATCGCCGCCACCGACTGCCTCGTTCAACACCGGATTTTGAAAAACAGTATCAACCACACGCAAAACCGATTCAGTGGAACGAAACGAAATATCCAGCGCAACATTTCGATTAACCAGCCCCGCATTCTTGATTTTGGCATCAAAAACACCCTGCATATGCTGAAACTCTTCCGGCGCGGCGCGTTGAAAACTGTAGATAGACTGTTTCACATCCCCAACAGTGAAAGATGTGCGTAATGTATTATCACGCGCACTCAAACCACTGAAAAACTCCTCACACAGCGCTTCGATAATACGCCATTGCTCGGGATTCGTGTCCTGCGCCTCATCCACCAAGATATGATCCAGCCCCTGATCCAGTTTATACATGATCCACGGCGTGATATTGCCAAAATCCGTTTCACTTAAACGAGAGAAACTCTCAGTTTTCCCATTAAGTAACTCCATCGTGCGGATAATCAAATCATCAAAGTCCAACATCCCTTGCGCACGCTTAATCTGCATATAGTCCTGCAACACCGCATCCCCGATCAGCAATAAATCACGGGTCATTTGCGCTGACTTCGCACGTTTGATGATTTCTTGCGCATTAATCAAGCGCTCGGCCTCTTCACGCAGGACATCCGCGCATTGAGGATATATTTTCTCTGCGCTTTTCGGCGGAAACCCCCTAGGACTTCTAACCTCACCCTCTTTCGTTAAAAAAACGCCCTTGTAAGAATCGTACAACGCGATACGCTGCTCATAAGATGCATCCAGCCATTGAATAATTTTTCCACCTGAAATCGGCGCATTCTTACCTTTATCCTGTAACATCGCCTCCCCCGCAAGGCGCAGAGAAGCGGCATTATACTGACCCTCCTGACACAACGATGCGACAACATCCGTTGCCGACATATTCTGGTCAATATCGTAATGCGTGCATATCGCGGCATATAATCCATCCGCATTTTGATAACGATCAAACAATACCGACAGCTGATGACGTTCCTGACAGACCCCGCGCACGAGATTAGTAAAACTCGCCTCATCCAGATCACTAGCCAGCGCGTTCAAGGCATTCCCAAGCGGAGAGTTCGCATATTCAGGGCTTTGCAAGCGTTCCAACACGCCGGACTGTGCCTGACGCATCATTTCCCCCGCCAACGATTCGTCCAACAAATCAAAATTCGGCGGCAAATCAGCCTCCAATGGGAAACGCCCCAGCACAGATTGACAAAAAGAATGGATCGTCATGATCTGTAAACCGCCCGGACAATCAATAACATCGGCGAAAAGACGCTGTGCAGTCTCTAATTGAGCCTCTGAGGGCAATGCGCCCAATAAATCCTTCAGAACCTTCGTCAAAGCCTTTACGTCCATCACTGCCCAACGGCTGAGCGTTTTATTGATGCGTACAGCCATCTCGTTCGCCGCCGCCTTGGTAAAAGTCAAACAGAGGATACGATTCGCCTTGGTCGCCGCACGACCATCCGCGCGCGGCAATAACAAACGCAAGACACGATCAGTCAGTACCTTTGTCTTCCCCGTTCCCGCAGACGCACCAACCCATATGGATTCCTGCGGGTTAGAGGCCGCGCGTTGACGCACGTTGGGGTCAATATCGACCTGTATTTTCTTGACAGCGTCCATCTATGCGACCTCCTCTTCACCATCTAAAGCCGCCCATTCTTTAAGGCGCGAGAGATGCTCATAATCATTAAAGCGCGGTGCGTTATTGGTATCAGGAATGGCATAAAACGGCGTATCTAAATCCCTAAACACCGCGATCAAGCTTTTCAGCCCGTCCAGCACCGTTTCAATCGTTTCATCCAGATCACCTGTGATGGCCTGCACTTCGCCTGCTTTAGCACCACCGGTCAGTTTCCAATACCCCAAATACACCATATCGCCCTTTGACACGGATTTACGTGCCTCATCCTTTGGCTGTTGTTTAAACCCTTTACCCGCAAAACCACCTTGCGCAAGGATCAGAGCCTCTAACGGTAATTGCGGCAAAGCTCCATCTGTTAATGCTCTCTTAGAGAAACTGCCGCCAGTCTTATAATCAATCAACGCATAACCACCATGCATGCGGTCAACACGATCTGCCGTGCCGTATAAATTGAATGCTTGCCCGTCAACATTGATATCAATATTGCCCTTAATCTCGCTCTCCAGAAATTTTGCATCGTGTCGCCAGTCTTTTTCATGTGCAACAAACCATGCAGCAATCTTTAAAAATCTTGGCCACCAATAATGCATAAGGTCAGGCGTTTCCATGGATTCAGCCAAAACCTCACGCGCAATATCAATCAAGCCCTCTTCCGCATCATCAGGCAGTTCCAGCGGATAGAGCGCAGTAAATCGCTCCAAAATTTCATGTAATATTGTTCCGCGTAAGGCCGCATCATTATCCTGTATCAAGGGACGCATCTTACGCAACCGCAACACATAGTACATATAAATCGCATACGGGTCTTTCATCCAGACATCTATCTTCGTAACAGAAGCACCGGAAGGGCGCGTCGATAATGGTGGTCTTGGCTCGGGGCGTTCGTAGGGGTGAAAACTGTCATGCTCATCCAGCGCCTTTGCCCAGTCCAGATACGGCGCATTGGACAGCTCCCCAATATGACGGTCACAGCTTTGCAGCAGCGTATCTAACCGATCCAACCAGCGCGCCGGAACAGTCGGACTGCCGCCAACCTTCTCTGATCTGGTCAAAACAACGTTCTTTGCACAAAACCCCTGCACAAAATCATGCGCAGCAATCCCGACAGACTGGTCACTGCCCGGCAAACCGAACTCATTACGCATAGGACGCGACATCCACGGATCATGCCCTGCATCAGGCGGCCACGTCCCCTCGTTCAAACCACCAAGGATCACAAGATCGGCATCACTAAGACGTGCCTCTAACTGGCCGAGGATAAGAAGGCGCGGATGCACACCATAGGCGGAGCGCACCGTAACGCTGCGCATTAACGCCGCCAATATTTTGGTATATTCCGCAAAGGTCACATCATCGATCAGCTCCGCTTGCCCCGACAGCTCGGTCAGGAATAAAGCCGCACTTTGCCCAACATCACCGCGCCAAAGAATTTCCGCGCCTGATTTTTCCTGCGTGGTTGCCAGAGCTTCCAACACTTTAATATGTGCCTTCAATATATCGGCAAAATTCTGTACTTCACTTTGACGGGCATAATAACCAAGCGGTTTGAGTGCAGCATAAAACGCCTCAACAAAGGATAGCAGCTCATCACACTCTTCCTTTTGTGCAATTTTATCGCGCAGCATTTCATAGGAAGCGAACAAATGCCCCTGCCGCAAGAACTGCGTTTCCAACAGAGTGAGCATCGCATTATACCGCGTATCATCCTGCCCGAACATACAGTAGGACATCTTCAGCAAAGACAGCAACGCAATCACATCAAAGCCACCTTGCGCCACTTCCATGCTCAAGGTGATAAATTTCCCCAATCGGCTCTCAACCAAGTTCTGCCCCGCCGAGTCATCCACCTCTATATTCCAACGACGACACAGCGCACTCACGCGGCGAGCAAGCGCACGGTCCGGCGTCACAAGAGCAGTGATATTTGTTTTATGCTGCAACGATTCACGCATCATTAGCGCGATGAGCGCGGCTTCCTCTTGCTGCGTATTACAGGGGAAGTACTGTAAGCCCTCCAACATCGGCGCAACATCGTTATTTTTGGAAAACTCTTTCCACCGCACCGTCACTTGCGCAGGTAACATCATTTCCGAGGCCAAACGATTGCGCCGCAGAGCATCCTCATGATCAGGGTCGCTCATATCCTCTATATCGGATTTCTGCGCGCCAATGCGTTCCAGTAAAGTTTTAAACCCGTGTTGCGGATGGCTTTCACCGATATGGCTCCACGCCTCATCATCCAGCTCCATATCCAGACCGGGCAAAACCACTTGCCCTGTCGGCATCTGCGAAATCACACCAAGCAAACGCCCCGCCGCCGGAATAGAACCCGTAGAACCCGCGGCAATCACAGGGTAATCAGGCGGGGTTTCCTGCCAATGGCTGGCCAGAGCTTGCAATAACAAATTCCGACGCTCCGCCACATCAATCACATTGTACTCTGCCAAAATCGCTGGCCAGTTCTCGCTGATAATTTTCAGGAAGTTCAAGGTAATCTGCCAGTGAGAGGCAAATTCATCCGGCACAATCTTATGCAACTCGGAGAATGACAGCTCCTCCACCACCACTTGATCTATAAACTTGGCCAACGCCCCCGCCAAAGCTAACGCATGATCCGGCCCCTGCACAAATCCTGGGACAGAGCGAATAAGTTTCGCCAGCAATAATTGGCGCTTCAAAGGCGCAATAGCACTAGGAATATCCAGAAACCCTTGCGAATTCCCGAACATCATCAAGGATAAGTCTTCCTCATCCACATCCCCCAACGGCGTAAGTTGTGGCAATAAAAGAGGCTTACCTTCGTTAATGCTCAAGAATGTTTCACGTAAAATACGGCAAGCGCGTCGCGTCGGCAGCAAAACTTTATACTGCGTTAAACGCTCAGGCTGATCCGCCGTCACTTGCAATAAATGCTGCGCTAATATCTTTGAAAAAGGCAGTCCAGCCTTGATATTATAGATTTTATGCTGCGCCATTTTCACCCTGTTTTTTAAAGTGAGCGTCCACAGTTTCTAAATCTTTGGGCGTGCTGATGTGATGCCAATCGCCATCATGCTCTAACGCATAGAAACGTCCCCTTGCCTCGCAAGCATCCATAATTTGCAAAAACGAGAAATCATGCCCGTCAATATCACGATAAAGTCGCGGAGCGTTCAAACGGATATTCGTCCACATATAAGCACCGCTTTTATCCATAGAACGGCGCACCAAGCCATTTTCCAGCAGATCATAATCCCCGACCCCCGATGTTAAACGCATCTGATCCACGGGCTGCATCAGAGTTATAATATCCATTGTCTCAGCGTTCCAATTCCACGCCAGCCTTTCTAATGCGGTCATCGCCCCGTCGCTCCACAGTGCGTCCCCTGCAATCACATAAAACGGTTCATCCTTAAAATAATGCAGCGCATTCTTAACCCCGCCGCCTGTTTCCAATATTTCAGGTTCAAACGAGAAATGGATGGTCATCTCAGGATATTCCGCCATATAGGCCTTCAAATGAGCCTCCAGTACATCAGCCAGATAATGCAGGTTCACAACAACCTCACACACGCCAGCCGCACGCAATTGATCAAGCGCACGCCAAATCAAGCTACGCCCCGCCACTTCGACCATAGGCTTAGGCACATGATCCGTATAAGGGCGCATCCGCGTACCGAACCCCGCCGCCAAGATAAAAGCTCTCTTTGGAATATAAGACTCAGCCATGGCGCACCACCTCTATTGTTCGGGCATTCGAATCACCCGATACAGGCGATAATGTTACATCAATATAGGATTGCGGGCGTAAATACCCCAACCTATCCGGCCATTCAACCAACAAAACACCATCAATCAAGGCCTCTTCCCAGCCCAGCTCATAAACTTCCGACACATCGGATAAGCGATACAGATCAAAATGCCATAACGTGCCGATATCTGCGTCATATGTCTGTACCAACGTAAAAGTCGGGCTTGGCACTTCCAGATTATCCACCCCGCACAGGCTGCGAATCACCGCGCGGCTAAAGACGCTCTTACCCATGCCAAGATCACCATGCAGCAAAACCACGTCACGCGGCGCAAGGCTCTGCGAAAACGTGCGGGCAAACTCTATCGTTTCCTGCTCGGAATTGGTTTCAATCGTCATAATGCATTTATAGGATAGAACGTGCTTGGTGAAAAGGATGCTCTGCGTTAAAATACGTGCATGAAGCATTTATATCCCGCATTCCTGATATTCCTTTTCTACGCCGCGCCCGTTATTGCGCAGGAAATCACGCCGCAACCCATATGCTTTACCATCCGTAACGAAGCGCCATACAGAGTTTACGGCGATGTAACAACAAATTTTTACACCACCCCCGACGGAACAGAAGCACGCCACACCGGTACATTCCGCCTAAACAAAGCCGGTGCGCGTCATAAGAAAAAGGGCTATCCGCTGGATGTCGCGGAATTTTGTTCTTCCGGCCCATTTTATCCAGGTAGACAACTGGAAATCACCCTGCGTACATTCGTGCCTATCTTTTCCTGTAAAACCAGCATAGAAGTCGGCGAAATCGTCATAAAAGGGCAATACAAAAAAGAAGGCGGCGTCAGAACATGGGCTGTCTGTTATTAGATCAACGCTCTAAGCCTGCGATTTCGGCAATAGCAGCGTTACCGTTGTGCCTTCATCCGGAACAGAATCAAGATCAAACGTACCACCATGCAACGTCACGATATTCTGCACCAAACTAAGGCCCAGACCTGCACCGCGACCATCTTGCTGTACGCTATCAACACGTTCAAAGGGCTGTAAGACCCGTTGTTGATCTTCTTGTGCGATACCCGCGCCATTATCTTTAACACTGATTTTTATGTCACCACCACTGCGCGCCGCGCGTAATTCTATACGCCCACCCGCATCAGTATGCGCAATTGAATTCCGCACCAAATTGATAATACCCTGCTTCATACGCGAAACATCGATTTCCGCTTGTCCGATATTGGTAGGACACACCAAAGACACTTCGATCTTTTCTTTGCGCGCCCAATCCTCAACCAACTCCATAACGCTTTCCATCATCGCCCTGATTGATACCTTTTCAATATCCAGATCCATCTGACCTGCTTCAATAGTAGAGAGATCAAGTATATCATTAATCAGGCTCAAAAGACTCTCGCTTGCGCCATGAATATCGCGTGTATATTCCTTTTGCTTATCATTGAGTGGCCCGAAGAACTCCTGCGCCAGCATTTCATTGAACCCCATAATCGCATTCAACGGTGTACGCAATTGATATGACACGTTAGCAAGGAAATCGAGCTTGAGTTGCTCTGCTTCTTCCAGTGCGGCATTCTTTTCGCGCAAAGCATTTTCAACACGAACCGTGTCGGTAACATCGGTATAAGTAATCAAAACTCCGCCATCAGGCAGAGGAACCGTGGAGTAATCGACCAGTGTCCCGTCCGTGCGCTCTAGCCGCCCTTCACTCGTGGATCGATCCAGCGCAAGAGAAATTAACGTTCCACGAATCTCATCCCACACCTCTTTTTTGAAGAACTTCGATGACTTTTCAACGATTTGCATCACATGTGGTTCACCCTCAAATGCTTCAGGGTCAAGAGACCATAAACGACCAAAGGACGGGTTCCATAATTTTAAACGTCCATCACCACCATACACTGCGACGGCCTCAGCCAGATTATCCAGCGTCTCTTTTTGAACCGCGATCAGAGTGTTATAAGATGATTCCAGCTCCAATCTGCTCGTCACATCTTCAAACGTCATCATCAAGCCGCCCAATTTATGTGGCACCACAAACATACGTACAGCCGACCCGTCAGGCAGGTAAAGCATCGTTTCATACGGATCGATTAACCCCGTAAACATATCCGTCCAGCTTTTCTTAAATACTCTAAAATCGGCTTGTTCGGGCAAGCGACGCGTCTCACGCAATTTCTCCATAATTTTGCTCAGAGATGGAGACGTATTGAGCCAACCATCTTCCAGACCCCATAACTGCGCAAAGGCCGAGTTATAGAACTCCAGCGTCTGATCCGCGTCATAAATTCCGATCGCAGATCGCAACTGCTCCAGCAAAGCGCGATTGGCAGAGCGGTTATCCTTCACTTCATCAAGAATACGTTCTTCCTCAGTTAGGTCTTCTGCCATGCCGACAGTTATTTGACGCGCTTTTAACGGAATTTCCGATATCTTGATCCAAAGACGATTACCATCAAGAACTTCATGCATTTTCGTAATTTGAACACTACCCTTTTCCAACGCCGCGCGCGCCAGCTCCGCGCCAAACAAACGATCCTTCTCACTGGGTTTTCTTTTACGGGAAGCGGAGATAATCTCCTTTTGCTGCGCAATAATTTTACTTGGAGGAACGCCGACAGCTTTAGCATAGGCCACATTACACCATGTTATACGCTGTTGCTGGTCTCTGATCCAAACGGGATTCGGCAGTGCGTCCAACGATTCTTGCAACTGATCAACATCGGCGCGCAGTAAGTCCTGCTCCTCCATCAACGTATCACTAGCCGTTTTCAGGATACTAATATCCTCCAGCCATAAAATATAGAAATGATCCGCGCCGGTTAAATCCTCACCACATGTACCGGATATTTTAAAGGTTTTGGTCTCGGGACGGTTTTGCACATTCATCGTAAAAGGAATACGATCTTCCCTAAGGCGATTAAACAGCCCCTCTAATGAAGCGGAATCTTCGGGCGATAAGATATTTTGTATATCCGTAAAACTATCAATCGCGGATAAGCCCAGCGCATCACAGAAACCCTGACTATAAACCACGCTCTCATCTTGCGCCCAGCCACAATATTCACCGGGGACAGCCGATAAAAAAGCCTCCAGCCGCGCCTTTTCCGCACGCAACCGCGCATTGCCACCAAATAACGCCATAAATAAAAATCCTGATATTCTGCTCTTAAGTGTCACACTTTATATGATTCTAGTAATGAAACACCATAAAAGACAAGAGCAAACTATTTTATTCCAAAGAAAATGGCCGAACCACAGCTCGACCATTTCAATTATTTTTTCCATGCCTTATAGCAAACGACATTCAAGTGTGGCTAGGAAAATAAGGCGAAGCGTATATCTTATACGTAAGCCGCAATTTAACGACGTCACAATTTAATGTCGGACGCTATATTAATAGCGGTAAGCTTCGCCTTTGAACGGACCTTTAACCGGCACACCAATATAATCAGCTTGCTCTTGAGACAAGACGGTCAACTTCGCGCCAACTTTTTCAAGATGAAGTGCAGCCACTTTCTCGTCCAAATGCTTCGGAAGAACATAAACTTTGTTCTCGTAATTATCAGCATTTTTCCAAAGCTCGATCTGTGCCAAAGTTTGGTTTGTGAAAGATGCGCTCATCACGAAAGATGGATGACCTGTTGCACAACCAAGATTAACCAAACGTCCTTCAGCCAGAAGAATAATACGCTTGCCGCTTGGGAATTCAATTTCATCAACTTGTGGCTTGATATTCGTCCATTTCATGTTGCGTGTTGGCTCAACCTGAATTTCATTATCAAAGTGACCAATGTTACAAACAATCGCACGATCTTTCATGTCACGCATGTGATCAACAGTGATGATGTCTTTATTTCCTGTTGTCGTTACGAAAATATCTGCGCGTGGGCATGCATCTTCCATCGTTACAACTTCATAACCATCCATCGCCGCTTGCAATGCACAAATCGGATCAATTTCAGAAACCATCACACGTACACCTTGTGAAGATAGAGATTGTGCAGACCCTTTACCAACATCACCATAACCACATACCATAGCAACTTTACCAGCCAACATAACGTCAGTCGCACGACGAATCGCATCAACAAGTGATTCGCGACAACCATATTTATTGTCGAATTTAGACTTTGTTACAGAGTCGTTTACGTTGATTGCAGGCACTTTCAAACTGCCATCTTCTTCCATTTTCTTCAAGAATAGCACGCCAGTTGTTGTTTCCTCGGAAACACCTTTAACCTCGGCCATCAGCTCTGGATAATCCTTATGCATGATCGCAGTCAAATCACCACCATCATCCAAAATCATGTTTGGAACCCAACCGTCCGGCCCTTTAATAGTCTGATGAATACACCATTCACCCTCTTCTTCTGTTTGGCCTTTCCATGCAAATACCGGAACGCCAGCGGCGGCAACGGCGGCGGCGGCCTCGTCTTGCGTTGAGAAGATGTTACATGAGCTCCAACGCACTGTCGCGCCTAGGGCTGTCAATGTTTCGATCAGGACGGCTGTTTGTACGGTCATATGAAGACAACCAACAATGCGCGCGCCAGATAAAGGCTGCTCGTCTTTATATTCTTCACGCGTTGACATCAGGCCCGGCATCTCGTCCTGTGCAAGGTCGATTTGCAATCGCCCTGCTGCTGCTAAACTAATATCTTTAACCTTGTAATCTTGCTCTACGGCTTGTGGTGCTGCTGACATTTAAGTGTCTCCTATAATAAAATTCTTTGCTTTTACTGTATTTTTGATACAGTTTGAAGACTTAAGCATTTTTTATTTCAAAAACCAATGGTAATATTGTGTTATGAGCATAAATTTTAATGAATCAAGCAAAGACAAGCCTTCAGATCCGACGAAAAAGGATCTGAAACCGGGCGAAGATGTGCTGGATAGAGAAAAAAGAACGGGTGAGCGTACGCGCTTTATTCATAAGGAAAATCCGCTTGTGGATCGTTCCTACCAGATTTTTGAATATGATTTCATAAAAAGCGACTATAATCATGTCGGTGATTATGTGTTGATCCAGAAAAATGAGCCTCAAGATGTCACTGAGAAAAAATTAATCAATCTAATGACTCTTCTCAATGGAAAAGACGATTTGATCGACCTTTCAAACTTGACAAATACCAGACTCTTATATAGTATTGTTCCTGAAGCACAGGCAGGCAACCAGACAAAGATAGTCCTTAAGGATTACGATGGCTCCGGTGTTTCCAAAGAAAATGCAATATTTACAATAAGAAAGGGTGTTTTACATGACAAATATAAGCAATGAATTCAAAGAAAGAGCTTCAGGTTTTCCAGATTTTGAGATCCAGGGTCTCTTTAGCAAGCTTGCAGGTGTTTCTGACGGATATACAAATTCCGGTCCAGACATGTCTTTGAACAGTACGCTGGAAAGCACTCCATCATAGAGTGATATCCACATAAGATTTATAAAGCGATCCGAATTTCGGATCGTTTTTTTATGCCTCATACACCAATAAATACATTGTACTTTATTGATCGATACTAAGGATAATAACAAACCGTGCGCCCGTTACCGCGCCGGATCTGTCCAGTTTATTCTCTGCATAAATAATACCATTATGCGCCGTGACGATCTGCCTGCAAATAGACAAGCCAAGCCCTGAGTGGCGTCCAAACTCTTCATGCTTTGGGCGTTCGGAATAAAAACGCTCAAAAATTTTCTCAAGTTGGCTTTCAGGTATGCCCGGCCCTTCATCCTCAATAGAAATCGTGACTCGATTCGCTTTCATTTTCACCAGAATTTTTATTTTTGTTTTAACCGATGCAAAAGATAAAGCATTCGCGATGATGTTTTGGAACACCTGCGTCAACCGCCCCTCACTTCCCGACACATATATGTCAGGAACATCATTAAAATCGAGCATAATCATCACACCGTCTTTTAATGCACGATCATTATTCTCTTCGCTCGCACATTCTCTCTCAAGAGGACTTTTATAAACATTCAATAAATCCCTCAGCATCTTTTTAAGATCCACCATATCAAATGCTTCACGTGATAATTCTGCGTCCAAACGCGATGCATTCGATATATCCGTAATCAAGCGATCAAGACGATCAACATCATGGGCAATCACCGTAAGCAACTTATCCATATCGTTCTTGTTTTTAACAATTTTTGTGGTCTCAACCGCACTTTTTAATGACGTTAGAGGGTTTTTTATTTCATGCGATACATCCGCGGCAAAGGCTTCGATTGTATCCATACGTTCCCACAAAGCAGCCGTCATATCACGCAACACAATAGAAAGTTCACCTATTTCGTCATTACGTTCACTCATATCCGGAATTTCAGTATGCTTCAACTTACCCCTTCGTACATTTTCTGCAGCATTGGCCAATTTCCGCAAAGGACGGGCAATCACCCCGGAAAGGTAAATAGAAAGAAGAATAGTGATCAATAAAGTTACCAAAAATATCTTTAGAATATTAAACCAAGCATCCCCCATGGCGCTGTTAATCGCTTCATCATCACCAATGAGCATAACAATACCAACAATTTCAGACTGATTCACAATGGGCAGTGCCGCAGTTAGAACAACCTCCCCCCTTGCATCACGCCACGCAGAAATACTCAACGTCCTCCCCTTAGCTTTAATCACATCAGCGTAATGGTTCGCATCTTGTGAAAGAACACCGGGAAACAGCGGTAATTGTTTATATTGCGGAAACAAAGACACAATCCAGCTGGCCATATCTTTCAAAAGTTCGACACTATCAAGCTGTAATTTTTCCTCCTCCACCACGGTGAATATAGGCTTGATACTATGGCTCTCGATAATTATTTTTGAATCGGCAACCATCGCATTCTCAGTATCAAAAACCAGAATACGTTTACCAAGCGTCGCCCCCAAACGCGCAGACAAATTTTGCACTTTGGGCGAAGACAAGAAAACCATAGCCTCACCACCGCCGACAACAGAAGATACAGCACCCTCCGAAATCGCGGCAGTCACAAGTATAACTTCAGTCTCAAAACGTTTTAATTTCGATTCAATCAATGTGGAATGGTATTGCCCCAGATAAATGACCCCAAATATCAAACTGACCAGAGCAATAACATTAACCCCGATAATACGAAGTGTAAGCCCGGTAATACGCCGTTCTTTACCGCCCCAATACAAATCAAAGAGTTGCTCAATATCGCCGCGGTGCGAACCGATACGAAACCAGCGACTACTCTTCCTTGTAGCGATATCCGATGCCGTATAGCGTTTCGATTTTATCGAATTCGTCATCTAATTTCTTAAACTTCTTTCTGACGCGCTTAATATGCGAATCAACGGTTCTATCATCAACATAGATATTCTCACCATATGCCATATCAATCAACTGATCTCTGTTTCTGACATGTCCGGGGCGCATCGCCAAGGACTTCACAAGCAAATATTCCGTCACGGTCAGATTAAGCGGTTGCCCCTTCCATGAACATAAATGGCGCGAGTCATCCAAAATCAAATGCCCATATTCAATATTACTGCTGGCATCTTGCTTACTATTTTCTGAATTCATAAGATCACGGCGACGCAACAAAACCTTTATGCGCTCTATCAAAAGACGTTGCGAAAATGGCTTAGTGATATAATCATCCGCGCCCATGCGCAAACCAATAACCTGATCGACCTCATCATCCTTAGAGGTTAAGAAAATCACAGGAATGGCACTTTCTTCCCGTAATTTCGATAGAACCTCTATACCGTCCATGCGCGGCATTTTTACATCAAGGATAACCAAATCCGGTTGTCCTTCTAAAATCGCACTAAGGCCAGCCTCACCATCATTGAAAGTTTCGACATCAAACCCCTCCGCTTCCAATGCCATGGAAACAGAAAGCAATATATTACGATCATCATCTACAAGAAAAATTTTATCTGTCATAAGATTAAGTATCCCAAACTTTACGCTTTATATCAATATATTCGTCACAATCCGCCAATATGTTCCAAAATTTCACCTGCCAAATACACTGATCCTGCAATTAAAATTCTGGAGGACGGATTATCTCGCGCAATAGATCGAATCGCACCCACGCACCCATCATGCGCATAAATAGGCACGTCATAGCGCATCTCTTTAATGCTCCCCTTAATATCATCCTTCGTCTGACTATGCGGATCAGAGGCAATCGAAACAATATGCAGCGCAGTAAGGTGCGGCAATAAAGAGGCAAGGAACCGCGCAGAATCTTTAGTATCTAACATCCCCACGACCAAATGAAGAGGGCGTTCGCCCTGCACTTGCCATTGCGTTATCTCTGCGGCCAACGCCTCACCTGCACTATCATTATGCCCTGAATCCAGCCAAATTTCGGTATTATCGGCAACATCAAAACCCGCAGCCTCTAATTTTTGCAAACGCCCCGGCCAATAGACAGACGTTAACCCATCCTCAAACGCTTGATCGCTCACCTCTATATGTTGACGCAATGAAAATAACGTCGCCAATGCTACGCCTGCATTTTGCACCTGATGCGCCCCTTGTAAGGACGGCAAAGGGAAATCATAATCCCGACCATCAAAAGAAAAAACCATACGCCCCCCTGCTGAACAAACATTCCAATCAACACCGTGCCTACAGGAATATGCGCCCGAGGAGTCTATCTCCTCCAACAACACATCATTTACCGCGCGAGCATCATCACCCGCGCCTTGATATCCGATGATACAAGGCACATCCGCCTTCATAATACCCGCCTTTTCCGCGGCAATATCACGAATATCATCCCCCAGAAAATCTGTATGGTCCAAAGATATCCGGTTAATCACACTGGCCAGCGGCGCATCAATAACGTTCGTACAATCAAGACGTCCACCAAGCCCAACCTCCAGCAACAATATATCGGCAGGTGTCTCCGAAAATGCCTTAAACGCCAGAGCCGTCGTAATTTCGAAAAAGGAAAGCGGTGCGCCTTTATTATAGTCCAAAGCTTGATCTATCAACTGCTCCAGATACGCATTATCAATCGCCTGTCCTACTAACGTAATACGCTCATTCACATGAATCAGATGCGGCGAAGTATAGCTATGTACCGTCAAGCCCTGCGCCTGCAATATTGCCTGTAATATCGCAATAATAGAGCCTTTGCCATTGGTTCCCGCAACATGAATAACAGGGGGCAGGTTTAAATGCGGATTACCAAAAGCGTCCAAAAGGTCAAGATACTGCCCACGATCCCAATTGATTTTAGAACGCGTACGACGAAGCTGGAATATCGTTTCCAGCTTATCGCGTAATACTTTATCGTCATGTTTAAGATCAGCCTGATGCATATCTAGCCTCTTCAAATCGCCTATGGAACCTGCCTATAACCAGATTTTAGTTCGAGGCTGCTTTCTTTTGGCCTGTCACATCGTCGCAATTTTGAGATATACTTCGTACAGCCTGCTGCGCAGCTTTGATTTGAGATGTAGCCTTCTTGCCACTCTTTTTACTTTTACCGGAAGCCTTACCCGAAGATTTTTTAGCCTTCTTACTTGAACCACCAGCATCAGGATTAACCGGTGTCTGCGTTAAAATACTGATAAGGTTAACAACCCTATCCTTCATTTCATCACGCGTAACCACCATATCAACAATACCATGCTCTAACAAATATTCCGCTGTTTGGAAATTTTCCGGTAATGTCTCGCGCACAGTTTCTTCAATCACGCGACGTCCGGCAAAGCCAATCATTGTACCTGGCTCGGCAATATGAATATCCCCCAGCATCGCAAAAGATGCACTCACGCCGCCCGTTGTAGGGTCGGTTAATATCACAATATAAGGCAACTTGGCATTCTTCACCATTTCAACGGCAATAATACTGCGCGGCATTTGCATCAGGGAAATCATACCCTCTTGCATACGCGCACCGCCAGATGCAGGCACTGTTATAAATGTAGCATTTTCTCTCACTGCAATTTCAGCAGCCTTAACAATCGCTTCACCAACAGCAGCGCCCATAGAGCCGCCCATATAACGAAAATTAAAGGCCGCAATCACGACTTTCAAACCACCCATTGTTCCGCTGGCAATTGTAATCGCTTCATCAAGACCTGTCTTGCTTTGCGCCTCTTTAATGCGATCAACATAACGCTTACGATCTTTAAACTTAAGAGGATCATGCGCAACTTCCGGCAATTCATGTGACGTATATTCACCGCCATCAAACATCATCTGCAAACGATCTGCGACCGGAAAGCGTAAGTGATGCCCGCAATGATAACAAACATTATGGCTTTTTTCCAAATCGCGGTGGAACAACATCCCTTCACAAGATGTGCATTTTTGCCACAAATTATCGGGCACTTCCTTTTGCTCACTCACAAAAGAACGGATACGCGGTGGTATCAAATTGGACAGCCAGTTCATCTATTCATCCTGATTATTATTCGAACATGATAAATCGCAGAAAATACGCGTAGAGTCAATATGCACCTTCGTCAGGGCGCGGCCCTAAAACATCGGAAAGTGAGCGAACGAGGCCTGTCACATAGGTCATTCCATCGCCATTTTCGCCAATATCCTTCACCTTTTCAACAATAGAGGAACCAACAACAACCGCGTCCCCCAAAGCCGACATTTCCTGTGCATCATTTGGTGTTTTAATCCCAAAGCCAATCGCAATGGGTAAATCGCTCTGAGACTTAATCAGATCAAGATGTGGCTTTAACGCGTTCAGGTCGGCCTTCGCCGTTCCGGTTACGCCTGTAATCGAGACATAGTAAAGGAAACCGCTCGCACCGTCCAAAACCACAGGCAAACGATCTTCATCTGTTGTCGGCGTAATTAGGCGAATCATATCAATCCCCTGTGCATCGGTAAACTTGCGTAACTCCTGATCTTCTTCGGGTGGTAAATCCACGATAATCAAACCATCGACCCCTGCCTCTTTCGCATCTTTTGCAAAACCCTCAAGCCCATAGGCATAAAGTGGGTTCGCATAGCCCATCAAAATAATCGGCGTATGGTTATTGCCCGCGCGAAAATCCCGTACGATTTGAAGAGTCGTCTTCATTGTTGCACCAGCTTCCAGCGCGCGTTGCCCCGCATGCTGAATCGTCAAACCATCCGCCGCAGGGTCAGTAAACGGCATCCCGATCTCAATCAAATCCGCGCCCGCTTCGGGTAAGTTCTTCAGAACAGCCAAGCTATTCTCCAAATCAGGATCACCCGCCATCGTAAACGTCACCAAAGCCTTACGCCCTGATGCTTTTAAAACTTCAAATGTCTTTTTAATTCTGCTCATTTTTATTTTTTTCTATTAAATTTTTTATCTCGAATATAGCCAAAGGCTTTTCTCTTCTTGAATGTGCAATTCTATGGCAATTAGGACACAAACATATTAATTCATCAACTTTTGTAATACTTACGTCATCCAATAATCCTATTGGATTTAAATGATGAACATCTATGACATAATGATTTTCCTTTATTTCCAAACAAAAATCACATGCCTGACAGGTGAAATCATCTATTCTCTTACGTTCTTCAACTAACTTAATATCTCTTGTCTTTGTTAAATACGTTCTTTCTTTTACGATCCCTTCAAGACCTTCTGTATAACTTTGTTCAGTTATATTGTCATTTTCATCTTCTATTTTTTTAATTCTATATTGAGGTAATAACCCCCATGTGCCTAAGCTAAGACCATTAACACTGTAAAAAACGTCTTTATACAAAACATTTTTATTTTTGGGATCAAAGCCAGCGGAATCACTAGAATGAGTTTGCACACACCTTTGGATTGTATTCTCAACCTTATCGTACCAACTGGCATTGTTTTTAAGTCTTATCTTTTCCACTTCTGGATAAAGCTCACTATAATGAGCTTCACCACCCAAATTATTATACGCTTCTATAATATCATCTAGCCAAGTGCTCATCCTATTCTTCCAAATTCACACCAATCGCGACTAGAACCTCATGCACACCCTCTTCAAAGAACCGCTTACCATACACTTCGAAATCGGTCTCGAATTTCCTGTCCAAATCACTTTGCCACACGGCTGTCCATGTTTCGATCAAGGCCTTTGGTTGTTCCCCAATCGCGCCCATCATCGCGTAATCCGCACTTTGAACCTCAACATGATACAAATGATCTTTCATTTGCGGATCGCCTTCAATCTTATACCCAACGGTTAAACGATAAGGCTTTGTATGGTCACCCTCATAATCGCTATAAACCGCATAAATCACATCATCGACGCGGTTTTCAACATCTTGACCAATGCTCTTCTCAAAGAAATCCTGCCACAGCGCGTTAATCTCTTCACTCGCGGTTTCATTGCTCGTAATCATAGAAAGCCCGACAACAGAGAAACCATCGATCTTTTCCAGTCCTGCTTTTACTTCGTAATCACTCATATTTTAACGCCTAACTTATCAGCAACGGTGAAGATATCCTTATCGCCGCGACCACAAAGATTCATCACAAGGATATGATCCTTCGGCAGAGTGCCCGCAATCTTTGCGACATGCGCCAAAGCATGCGCTGGTTCAAGCGCAGGAATGATCCCCTCTAATTTAGAGCATAACTGAAACGCATCCAGTGCTTCTTTATCCGTCACACTTACATATTCGACACGTTTTCTATCGAATAACCATGCGTGCTCCGGCCCGATACCCGGATAATCCAATCCAGCAGAAATAGAGTGCGCCTCTTGAATTTGCCCATCATCATTTTGAAGGAAATACGTTTGCATACCGTGCAATACACCGGGCTTTCCACCCTCAAGGCTCGCCGCATGTAAATCTGTGTCCACGCCCATGCCGCCTGCTTCCACGCCAATCATATGCACATCCGCATCATCAAGGAACGGATGAAACAAACCCATCGCATTTGAACCACCGCCAATCGCCGCGATCAGCGTATCAGGCAAACGCCCCTCACGCTCCATCATTTGCTCTTTGGTTTCTTTACCAATGATGGATTGAAAATCGCGCACCATCGCAGGAAACGGATGCGGGCCGCCCACAGTGCCAATCAGATAATATGTATCATGCACATTGGTCACCCAATCGCGCATCGCTTCATTCATGGAATCCTTCAAAGATGCCGAACCGGACGTTACAGAAACGACCTCTGCCCCCAGTAATTTCATACGAAATACGTTCGGTGATTGACGCTGAACATCCTTCTCACCCATAAAAATAGTACAAGGAAGATCAAATAATGCGCACACTGTCGCCGTGGCCACGCCGTGCTGACCCGCGCCTGTTTCAGCAATAATGCGCGTCTTACCCATACGCATCGCCAACAAAACCTGCCCGATACAATGGTTAATCTTATGCGCACCTGTATGGTTCAGCTCGTCACGCTTGAAGTAAATCTTCGCGCCCTTATCGCCGTTAGCAAAGTGCTTCGTCGTCTTCTCCGCAAAATAAAGCGGTGACGGGCGACCGATATAATTCTTCGCCAAGTCATCAAATTGCGCCCAAAAAGCAGGATCAACTTTCGCTTCGTTCCATGCTTTTTCCACCGACAATACAAGCGGCATTAACGTTTCCGCCACGTACCGTCCACCATATTGCCCGAAATGCCCGCGCTCGTCGGGCTGATTTTTATATGAATTCACTGTCATGTCCGCTTTATACCGCTTTAACCGCCGCAAGAAAAGCACTGATTTTCTCTATATCTTTTTCACCGCGCGATGATTCCACGCCAGAGGACACATCCACCGCATCAGGAGAAAGCACCGAAAGTGCCTCGCCGACATTCTCCGCGCTTAAACCGCCCGATAACATCCACGGTTTGGAAAATTCCAGCCCTTTCAAAAGCGCCCAATCAAAGCTCTGCCCCGTACCACCCGGAACATCACTATCCGCAGGGGGCTTCGCATCAAACAGCAGCCAATCAACATGATCTTCATAATCACGCACGGCGGTAATATCCTCGGCGTTACTCACAGGAATAGCCTTAATAATCGGCAAAGCGTATTTCCCCTTGATTTCGGCAACACGCTGCGGCGTTTCTGCGCCATGTAACTGGATCATGTCCAGCTGCACCCGCCCCGTCACCGCATCCAACTGCGCATTCGTGGGATCAACAAACAAGCCAACACTGCGCACACCCGTGGGCAACATCAAGGCAAGCGCCTTCGCCGTGTCAATCGCCACATGGCGTGGGGATGGCGGAAAAAACACAAAGCCGATAAAGCGCGCACCATTCTGCACCGCAGCCTGCAAAGCCTCCGGCGTTTTAATCCCACATATTTTAGCTGTAACTTTTCTGGACAAGATCACCCCTCAACGGCACGCTCTTCATTTTGAAGTGCATAAAGGTAATAATTTGATAAGGCGGTCACGCCTAAAACAATAAGAATCGGCTCAACATATAAAACCATGGGCAAATATAGAATAAGAGAAATAACATATTCCAATGAAGATATTTGTAAATAATGATGTATCCCAGCATATGCCAGCAAAGCTATATATACGTAAGCAACAAAAAAGAAAGTCCACAAGAACATCGTTCTAAACATAACAAAGAAAAGTCGCCACAAATGTCCCCCACTCAAAGAAAATGCTTTTTTCAGGGTGATCTTCGCATTAACCGCCTTGGCAGGAAAATAAAAACAACAACGATAAAAAATATAAGTCATTAAAAAATATAATAATATATAAAGAGAAAAGCTTAGCCATTCACTCTCAGGAATCTTAACCCCCATTGATAATAAATAAGACATACCAAGAGCATAAAACGGTGTAAAAAGTACAGATACCACACACGCTAGCAGCCAAGCTCCAACAAAGACAAGTTCATACTTTTTCGGGGAAAAGGGTTTCATTGGCGTATAAGTGTCTATCCCCTGAATAACAAGCCTATGCCATGAAATGGCCAAACAAACAAAAAAGTAACCTGATATCATCTCTCCAATAAAGAATCCTTCCGTATCTTCTCCATTCAAAATCAAATTACCCAATATACCTGCTCTATTTTCTCCGTCGGAGTAATACAGATCAGATATAACCGCATCCAATACATGGAGACCTAGAATAAAGGGCAAAAGAGGCAGAAATATCTTCCATAGCTCTTTCTTATTATTACGTACAAAATCACTGACATTATACCGCGTTTTGGATACATATAGCGTTGCCTGATAGTCCCCTTTCCCCCAAATATCCATATTACAATCCTTCCAATATCTCTTGCGCGGCTTTCGCCGGATCAGCAGCACCTGTAATCGGGCGGCCTATGACCAAATGCGTTGCGCCTGCATCAAGTGCATCAACAGGTGTCATAACCCGCTTTTGATCGCCCTGCGCGCTTCCCTTTGGGCGAATCCCCGGCACCATTAGTGCAAAATCATCACCGCACACACCGCGCAATCGTGTAATTTCATGCGCGGAGCACACAACACCATCTAACCCTGATTGTTCCGCCAGCAATGCGAGCTTCTCCACCTGCGCTGCAACATCCGCGCCACCATAACCAATCTCGGCAATAGCCTGCGCATCCAAAGAGGTCAGTATCGTTACCGCCAATAATTTCGTATCTGCGCCGCACGCATCCTTGGCCGCGCACATCATTTCCGCCCCACCGGACGCATGCACATTCAGATAAGCCGGTGCAAAATTGCTACAAATACCGCGCACCGCGCCCGCAACCGTATTGGGAATATCATGGAATTTCAGATCAATGAAAAGCTGCACCTCGGGGCAAGCCTTCAACACGCGTTCAACCCCTTGCGGGCCAAAGTTATTAAAGAATTCCAGCCCCAGCTTTATCCCGCCCGTGACAGGAGCAATCTGCGCAGACAGCGCGCAAGCATGATCAAGATCATCCGTATCAATAGCACAGAATATTTTAGGTTGAGATATCATATCACTCTCTTATTTTACAGGTAAGGCAGGGAAGATATCCGTCGCAGGCATATTGCTGCTTTGAAATTTATCTTCTTTCAGGCGTCCGACTTCTTTTTCCAATATTTTCATATCGCGCTTTTGTTTACGCTTTTCTTTGCGCGCGCCCCCCGCGTTCATCCAGACAAGAAGCCCTCCCAAAACGAAGCCAAACCCCATCGCGGCCAAAACCACGACATAGACAGGCAACATCAAAGCGAGATCATCAGAAAAAGGACTCCACGTCACAGAAATAACCTCACGATTAAGCACCGCAAACACAGCAATACAAACCGTAATAACAAGTCCAAAGAGAAACCGAATAACCACCATCTTATTTACCGTTTAGTTTCTCGCGCAGAGCTTTACCTGTTTTAAAGAACGGCAAGCGTTTTGCAGCGACCTGAACCGTTTCACCAGTACGTGGGTTACGGCCAACACGTGCATCACGGTGCTTTACAGAGAAAGCGCCAAAGCCACGTAGTTCGACACGATCACCATTTGCCAAAGCATCAGAAATTTCGTTAAACACCGTTTCCACGATTTTCTCAATATCGCGCAAATACAAATGCGGATTTAAATCGGCTAAACGTTGTATCAGCTCTGATTTTGTCATATCGAAACACACCTCTTTTTGTAAACAAAAGAATTAAAATTGAACTCGGATGGTTGTAGATTGCCTGATTCCAACAAACGCGTCAAGCAAAACGCATTGATTAAAAACACTTTTTTCCCTAGACATTACAAAAACATCGCAAAAAAGCCGACAACAAATGCCGGCTCTTTAAAACTATATTCAAAACAATTTAAATATTTTTATTTCTTATCGTCTTTGCCTTGCAACGCAGCGCCAAGAATATCACCAAGAGATGCACCGCTTTCTGTCGAACCAAAGTCCTTCATTGCTTGCTTATCTTCATCAATTTCTTGTGCTTTGATTGAAAGTGTTACTTTGCGTGATTTTCTGTCAACGGAAACTACTTTCGCATCGACTTTCTCACCAACAGCAAAACGATCAGGACGTTGCTCTGAACGCTCACGCGACAGATCAGATTTTCTAATCGTACCAGTAACGCCATCGCTCAACTCTACCTCAACAGTAGAACCGGTGATTTCAGAAACCGTACAGGTTACCACTGCGCCTTTAACAACGCCTTGTAGTGCACCTTTATATGGATCTTCTGTCAATGCTTTGATACTCAAAGCAACGCGCTCACGTTCAGGATCAAGTTCAAGGATTTTGGCCTTAACGACACTACCTTTTTCAAAGCCCTTTAGAATTTCTTCGCTTTGATCTTCCCATGAAATATCGGACAGGTGAACCATACCGTCAATTTCTTCAGTCAAACCAACAAACAAACCAAATTCTGTGATATTGCGAACTTCGCCTTCAATCTCATCATCTACTTTATTGTCTTCTGCGAATTGTATCCAAGGATTTTCCTGACACTGTTTCAAGCCAAGAGAAATACGGCGTTTCTCCATATTAACCTCAAGAACAACCACTTCAACTTCCTGAGACGTAGAAACGATCTTGCTTGGGTGTACGTTCTTCTTTGTCCAAGACATTTCAGAAACGTGAACCAAACCTTCAACGCCATCTTCCAGCTCAACAAAAGCACCATAGTCAGCGATGTTGCTGATACGGCCTGTAAAGCGTTGGCCTTCAATGTATTTAGCTTCAACATTTTCCCAAGGATCAGAACCAAGCTGTTTAATCCCCAATGAGATACGCTGTGTTTCTTCGTTAAAGCGAATAACCTGAACGTCAACAGTTTGACCAATCTGAAGAACTTCAGATGGGTGGTTAACGCGTTTCCAGGAAATGTCGGTAACATGCAACAGACCATCAACACCACCAAGATCAACGAACGCGCCGTAATCTGTGATATTTTTAACGATCCCCTCAAGAACCTGACCTTCAGCCAAATTCTTAAGCAAGTCACTGCGTTGCTCTTGACGTGATTCTTCAAGAATAGAACGACGAGACACAACGATATTTCCGCGGCTACGATCCATTTTAAGAACGTGGAACGGCTGTGGTGTGTTCATCAATGGTTCAATGTCACGAACGGGGCGGATATCAACTTGTGAACCCGGCAAGAACGCAACCGCGCCACCAAGATCAACAGTGAAACCACCTTTTACACGACCAAAGATAGTACCCGTTACACGTTCACCATCTGCATGCATTTTCTCCAGTTCAATCCAAACTTCTTCTCTGCGTGCTTTTTCACGCGAAAGAACAGATTCACCGTTTCTGTTTTCCATACGTTCAACGTATACTTCAACGGTATCTCCAACATTTATTTCCGGGTCTTCACCTGGTTTTGAAAATTCGTAACGCGGGACACGTCCCTCTGATTTCAAACCAACGTCAACAATCACGTGATCTGCTTCCAGAGCAATAACAATGCCTTTTACAACACTTCCCTCGAATTTTTCATTTTTTCCGATGGTTTCTCCAAGTAGAGCTGCAAACTCTATGGAGTCCTCTTTATCAATTAAATTAGCGGCAACTTTAGCCATAGTCGTATTCCTTTCAATATTCGAATTGGCATTTACACATCCCCGTAATCTTTGCACAGGAACGATAAATACCGTCGTAGTAGGAGATACTTTCGCTAATGCATCATGAACTCTATTCTAGCCAAATGCTTTTTTCGCATATGTTAGGGCTGTTTCCAACATCTGTGCCTCGCCTAAATCGCTGCTATCAATGATAATAGCATCTTCGGCAGGCCTTAGTGGAGCAGCCTTACGGCCAGAATCACGAGCGTCACGCGCACGCATATCCTCTAAAACGGCCTTATATGTAGCGTCTAATCCCTTGGAATGCAACTCTTTCATGCGTCTTTTCGCGCGAATCTTGACATTTGCCGTCACATAGAGCTTCAAAGGCGCGTCAGGGCAAATCACAGTGCCAATATCACGTCCATCCAAAATAGCCCCTGAAAACGCCTCACCCGGCGCATCCGCAAAAGATTTTTGCAACGCAATCAACGCATCGCGCACACTTTGAATAACCGCCACTTTAGATGCGGCATCACCAATTACATCATTGCGTAATGCATCATTAGACAACACATCTTCATGCGCCATTTTATCTTGCAGAGCCTTACACCCCGCCAGCGCATCGGTTTCTTGCGTAGGATCACCGCCCGCTTGCAAAATCTCATATGCCACTGCGCGATAAAGTGCGCCCGTATCCATATGTGCAAAATTCAGCGCATCCGCCAAATTTCGTGATAAAGTTCCTTTTCCGCTTGCCGCGGGCCCATCAATCGCAATAATCTTTTTCATGGGATTATACTTACCCTTCTATACAAAATGAGAGCAAGCCCTATCTATGAAGATTTTGAGAATATTATGCCTATTACCACTTCTGCTTGGATGTTCCAAAGGACAAGGAATCAGCCTGCACCCCTATACCGACAAAACAGCGTCCCCCGCACATTTCACTATCTGTCACGGGTTTAGCTGCACCTACCAAACAGATGTCTCCATGCCCGACCAAGATTGGAAGAGCATCACTGCAATATTTTCATCCCCACCAAACACCGCAAAAGAAGAGCGCAAAAGAATTGCAAAAGCCATTGCCCTAATCGAAACCAAAGTCACGGCTCTCACAAACATGACTCCCGATAGAGGAGAGGCCGAAAACTTTGAAAGCGATGAAGATCAAATGGATTGCATTGATGAAACAATCAATACCTCACAATATCTAAGGTTTCTTGAAAAAGACGTGACATTCAAATGGCACAAAACATCAGACCCCATACATCGCGGTTATTTCATTGACGGTATGTGGCCACATAACAGCGCAACACTACGTGAAATAAAAACTGATGATATCTACGCGATTGATACGTATTTTTTCGATAGCGGCAAAACACCGCCGATTGTTTATCGTGATTTATGGCTTAATGAATGGAAACCGGAAAAGCTCAAACAATAAGCTTAAACCAATCTCAATGCATCAGGATCATCCGGCGTACCAATCTCTGCGCCCAGATCGTTCATCAATTCGATAAAATTCGGGAAGCTGGTTTTAATCGGCGCCGCATCATCGACAGAAACAGGCTCTTGCGTAACCGTGCCCAATATCAAGAAACTCATGGCAATACGGTGATCCAGCGCTGTCTCTACGCATGCGCCGCCCTCTGGTGGCTTACCTGTACCGTGAATGGTTAAGCTCTCTTCACCCATCTCGAAATTAACACCGCAAGCTTTCAAGCCATTCGCCACCATCAACAAACGGTCGCTCTCTTTAACGCGCAACTCTTTCAGGCCTGTCATCTTTGTTATCCCTTGCGCACACGCTGCGGCAATTGCCAAAATCGGGAACTCATCAATCATTGATGGAACACGGCTTTCCGGCACATCAATACCGCGCAAAGACCCTGTGCCCTTAACAATGATATCCGCCACAGGCTCGCCCGCCTCAATGCGCTTATTCTTAAATTCAATATCCGCGCCCATATCCTGCAACGTCGTATAGAGGCCAATACGGGTTTCGTTAATTCCAACACGGCTCAATGTGATCTCCGAGCCTTCATTAATCAGCGCAGCAACCACTGCAAACGCCGCCGAGCTTGGATCAGATGGCACATCCACCGCGCAGCCCTGAAGCTCCTGATGGCCTTGCATATGAATGGCGCGCGCACCGCCCTCCAGTTCCTCAACATCAACATCAACACCGAAATGCCGCAACATATTTTCCGTATGGTCACGTGTGGGATGATCTTCAATCACAGTGGTGCGACCAGCCGCATTCAAACCAGCCAACATAATCGCGGACTTCACCTGCGCCGAGGCCACAGGCAATTTATATTCAATCGGCAATGTATTTTCCGCGCCCTTCACAGTTAAAGGCAAACGATCACCGGAGCGCGACAAGAACGTTGCCCCCATCATCTCCAGCGGCGTTACAATGCGCTTCATCGGACGTTTAACAAGCGAAGCATCCCCCGTAAACGTGGCGGTTATATTATGCCCCCCGACAAGCCCCATTAAAAGACGCGTAGAGGTGCCGCTATTGCCCATTTCAAGCACTTGGTCAGGTTCGCACAAACCGCCGACACCAACACCGTATATCCGCCATAAGCCGTCATCATCATGGCTTACCTTCGCGCCCATCGCCCGCATCGCCATAGCCGTATGGAGAACATCTTCCCCCTCCAGCAAGCCACTGACAATCGTTTCACCAACAGCCAAAGCGCCCAGCATAATAGAACGGTGGGATATCGATTTGTCACCGGGAATACGTGCATCGCCCTTTAAAGCCTTGCAGCGTTTTGATGTTAAATTTCGGGAATATAAATCTTGTGTCATGGGTTTGATTTACACGCATCCAGATCAATGCGCAAATGCTTTATGAAGGGAAGCTCTTAAGATCACCATTATAATTCTTAACAAATTCAACAAACTCATCAACCGGAACAGGGCGGGAATAACGATACCCCTGAACTTCATCACAATCATGGTCTATCAAAAATTGCTCATGCTCTTTGGTTTCGACGCCTTCGGCAATCACACTTAAATCCAAAGAATGCCCAAGACTGATAATCGTACGGGCAATCGCAGCATTCTCTTTATCATCCAGCGCATTACGAATGAACGATTGGTCAATTTTCAAACGATCAATCGGGAATTGACTAAGATATGACAAAGATGAATACCCCGTCCCAAAATCATCAATTGCCAATTCAATACCCAAAGAATGAAGGTTTTTCAATATCTGAACTGTCGATTGAATATCATCCATAAAGACGCTTTCCGTAACTTCCAGTTCAAGCATCTTCGGATCAAGCCCTGTTTCTTGAAGAATATTAGAAACATCTTGAAAGATATCCCCATGAACAAATTGATTACCCGACACGTTCACCGCAAAACGAATATCTACACCATGCTCATCTTTACAAAATTTCGCCGTGCGGCATGCATTTTGCAAAACCCATTGACCAATAGGAACAATAAGTCCGGATTTTTCAGCAATCGGTATAAATTGAGCTGGTGATATAAATTGCCCACCATCTTTACTATTATCTGGCTTCCACCAACGCAACAAAGCCTCAGCGCCGATAACAGCCCCCGTTTTCAAACAAAGTTGAGGCTGATAGTAAAGCTCCAGTTGATCTTGTTCAAGCGCATCCCGCAGATCACGCAACATTTGGAAACGCTCTTGCACCGCGCGGTCAAAGTCCTCGGAATATTCTTTAATCGTATCACGCCCCTCTTCCTTCGCACGGTTCAGCGCAATATCCGCGTTCTTCAACACCGTATCAGGCTCTGCCCCATCATCAGGGAAAGTAGAGACACCAACAGACGCGCGCACCTGAAACTCTTCATTAAACACCTTGAACGGCTCCGCACGGATCACACCAAGGGCACGTTCGGCGACGCCCTTTGCCTCCAGATTATGCCCTGATAAAGGCATCATAATCGCGTATTCATCCTCTCCCGTCCTTGAAACAAGAGCCACATCGGGCAGGGACGCCCGCAACCTTTTACCAACCGAGCGCAAAATAGCATCACCAACATTATGCCCCATAGAATCATTAATATCCTTAAAGTGATCCAGATCCAGCGTAACCACAGCAAAGCGCTCCACTGTTTCATCATTTTTAACGCGGCCACGCTCAGCCAATTTTTGAAGGAAAAACGCCCGGTTTGGCAAACCGGTCAAGGTATCGTAATAAGCCAGTTTATGAATTTTATCTTCGGCGGTGCTTTTAAGGTGCTTCAAATTATCAGCATTTTGCAAAATCAATTTCTGCAATAGCGAAATCGCCGCGCCGATTTCATCCGAATGCGGATGCGAAAATTCTTCTATCACAGGATTTTCCGGATTTTTGAACGCCGAAACCAGCGCAGAGCGCATAAATAAGATAGGTTCCAACAACCATTTACCAAGCACAATCATCAAAACAGTCGTCACAAGCAACGACAAAATAATCATAATTTTAATATTCTGAATAACGTAAACCGACACGTGCGCATCAATATCACTGGAATCCATCCGCGCAACAATTAAAAATGTGCTACGAATATCAGCTCCCCTAAAAACGACCTCATATGCAGAACCATCTGCGCTTTCATAAGTTTTGTCCAACATATTCACCGTAGCGACGAGATGAGTGGGAGCACCATAGTTTTGAATAAAATCATATTGGTAGGAATACACTGTCAAACCGGTAACATTTGTCGTTTGGAAAAGTCGTTCAACATGTCTGTCTGCAAAGGGAGAGTGCCGTGTATCGCGTTTTTCAGGGTCTATGATAGAAGAAACCGCGCTACGCGCTTCGTTTGTTAAAGCAACAAACTGCTCTTGACGGTATCGCTCAATGCCCCCGAGATTTAAAACCAGTGTCTGAACCAACAAAATCGTCATAAACGCAGTTAACGCAATACGCCAACTGATTTTACTATGCCAGATGTGCGTGGGAGAAGAGACAAAAATACTGCGTAATGCAAACGGCGCTTTCCGATCAGAAACAGCGCCCTGATCAGTCTTCACATTACCCAGCACAGATTTAGACACAGAATAAACCCTCATTTACGCTCTCAAATTACAAATTACCTACTTAAAGTCCCTTAAAAACTCATCTACATTATATATCTCTAATTGTTAAAAAGGTCTTTAGATTTTGCAATAAACTAAGGAGTTATCCCAATTTTCGCTATAGGGTACAAATATCGTACAATTTGCTACTATAAAACCGAATTTATTTTTTATGGCAAACAATGAGCTTTTTCGTTTCATCACTCAATGTTGTCGCAAATATACGGTGACAGCCACCATCCGACAATTTCAGCTTTTTTCTCAGCATTTGAACAGTGCCCGGAAAGTTCCGCAGCGTTAAATCAGCCTTTTTCACACCAAGCCCTTTAGCCTTAACCGACACAACATCCGCAACCTCATACATTTTGCCCGGGAAATTCGTATGTATATCATCCGACGTATAAAGATGGGAATGCTGATGAAGTTTTTGCACACCAAATGCCAAAGCCATAGATTTGAAACCACCCGATTTTTGAAAGGCTGGTCCCGGCTCATAGATGTATTTCTTCGGTATCACATAGTCGAGCGCAATATTTTTCTCATCAGATATCTTGTAAGAAAATCTTTGCTGCACTTTTCCGAACGAATCGATATCGACAGCAACAATCTCCACATCTTCATTCTTCACGGCCAATGAAAAATCAAGATTATAAAGAACCTCTTTGCATTCCCCTTGCCACTGAACCACGTGAACTTGCGTGACTGACCCAAGTGACGCAATGGCTTTTTCGATGTCTAAGACAGGCGAGGTTTTGACAATTACCCTCTGCACCTTTCTTTTCAAAACTGGGAGTAGCGAAATAATATCAGGTGAGCAAGATGATAAATCATAAATGCCCCGACGCCCCGCCTCGCGGCGCTGCGGATCAATGAAGACAAAATCAACGTCACTCATCCCCTGTACGTATTGGGCGGCATCACCGTGATACACTGTAAGCACGCCCACAGCTTTGCGCTCCTTAGCCAACACATCCACGTTATGCTCCAGCAACGCCGCGGACGCCTCATCCCGTTCAACAAGCACACCTGACTTAAAACGCTGTGCGAAGGCATATGCATCTGCGCCGCTGCCCGCTGTTAAATCAACAAAGCACTCTCCACTGACCAAACTTACCTTGTAAGCCGCGCAAGCAGAGGAGGATGCTTGCTCGTAAACATCATTGATTGGAAATATGATACCGTGCGTTTCGTACAGATCCAGTGACTTTAGGCGCGCTTTTTGACGAACCTTGATTTGATCCAGAATGAGACTATACGGCCAAGAGGGATCGGGCGGCGTTTTCAAAGCCAAGCTGCGCACATCATCACATTCATGGTTTTTGATAAATTGCTGCACATCTGATTGTAAAAGTTTTTGCCAGCCCATCGTCTAACGCCGAATAGACCATGGTAGGTTTTGCTGCCCCAAACCAAGCGGTAATGGCGTTACATCACCCTCGGATGTTTTCAACATTTCAACGGCGGCCTCTTCTTTAACCAAAGTAAAAGTCTCTTGCGGAATAGGCAAACCATAAAACGCCGCGCCATTCAGGCAAAGGAAATTCTTGAATATGTCCTGCCCTTGCGCATCAGATAAATCAACACCCGCCATCTCGAAAGCCTGCGCATAGAGCTGCGGCGCGATTGCCCCCGTAAAACATCCCGCTGCACAGCCGCAAGCCGTGGCTTTGGTGGTATGGGGCGCACTATCAGTTCCGGCAAAGAACTTAGTGTTATCCGCAGCTACCACCGCCGCGCGCAACGCATCACGATCTGCACAATATTTTAAAACAGGCAAACAAAATAGATGATATTTAAGCCCCTGTATCAAATCTCCGATGGTATAAATCAAATGCTGCGGCGTAATTGTTGCAACAATGTTGGACCCACTACTATGCACAAAGTCCACAGCCACCTTCGTTGTTACATGCTCACACACGATTTTAAGGTTCGGAAATTTCTCACGCACACGTGGCATGCGCTCGGTATAGAATAACTCTTCCGCATTACCCGCTCGGTCAAAATACTGCTCGGGCGGCAAGCCATGCTCTTCACCATGAATACACAGAACAATGCCTGCTTCTTCCATTGCGGCAAACACGCCATTATCAATAAACTCTGTCACGGGAATGCCGAACTCTGCGCCTGTTGTACCATGCGGCGGATAAGACTTACAGGCTTTCAGAGTGCCACTATCTGCCCCCTTACGAATCATCTCGGGCGTGGTGTCTTTGGTCAGGTATAGCGGCACAATCAATTCACTGAACTGATCCCCGCCTAATCTGCGCAAATCACGCATATAACGCTCAATACTCCAATATTCGTCGCCTTCATCTGCTTCGAATACAACGGCAGTCGGCGGTTTCGTATTGGGCATCGCAAGCGCACCAACGCATCCCATATCCAAGTGCGCCTGAATATAAGGCGCCACAACATCCCCTTGTCGGAAATGCGTGTGTAAATCATACCATTTTGGAAGTGTAAATTCGATCATCGTGGATCATCCCCTTCT
This sequence comes from Alphaproteobacteria bacterium, assembly GCA_002401695.1. Taxonomy (GTDB): domain Bacteria; phylum Pseudomonadota; class Alphaproteobacteria; order Micavibrionales; family Micavibrionaceae; genus UBA1672. Next base: position 28,709 of record NVTV01000004.1, on the reverse strand, counting down.
GAAGAACAGAGGCAGACTAACGCGAATAATGAATCATATCAAGGAAACGCCGCTGCACGTCTCTATCTTCTTTGAAAACACCACTGAACATAGAAGTTACAGTCGAGGATGAACCCTTATTAACACCGCGCGTTGACATACATTGATGATTAGCATCGATATAAACGGCAACACCCTTAGGCTTTAGCGTTTCATCAATAGATTTCAAAATATTACGGGTCATATTTTCCTGTGACACAAGGCGGCGGCCAAAAATATCGACAACACGCGCCAACTTTGAAATCCCGACAACCTTCTCGTCAGGCCAATACGCCACATGCGCCTTACCTAAAATCGGCACCAAGTGATGCTCACAATGGGATACAAAGTCAATATCCTTCACCAAAACCATATCATCAAAACCTTCGATATCTTCAAACGTCTTTTGCAATTCTGCCGAGGCATCCTTGTTATAACCGGAGAAAAACTCCTCATACGCCTTCACAACGCGCTTTGGTGTATCAAGCAAACCTTCGCGGGATGGATCTTCACCCGCCCAACGCAACAGCGTCTCCACGGCCTTCATCGCCTCATCACGACTGGGGCGGTTATCTTGCGTTGTTATATCTTGAACACTCATATCTGATACCATTTTTAATAAAACCTCAAATTAAGGGTTGGTCTTAGCGTCTCTTTACCGTATTTTCCAGTAAAAAGCGACATTGAAGGACATTTAAGCGCATGGCAAGACTAAAACTGCATAATTCACTGACCCGCGGGAAACAGGATTTTGAACCGATTGACCCGTCTCACATCCGTATTTACGCCTGCGGCCCTACGGTTTACAGCTATGCCCATATCGGAAATGCGCGTATGGCGGTGGTATTTGACGTGCTATCCAATGTCTTGCGCACGCTTTACCCAAGAGTCACCTACGTTTCAAACATCACCGACATCGATGATAAAATCATCGCTGCGTCACAAAAGACTGGCGAGACTATCGATGTTATCACAAAGAAATATGCCGATATCTATAATGCGGACATGAGATCTTTAGGCGTACAAGCACCAGATATACAGCCCCGCGCAACAGATCACATCCCGCATATGATCGCACTCATCGAAGAGCTAATTGAGAATAACCACGCCTATGCCGCAGATGGCCATGTTTTGTTTGATGTGCCGTCTTTCCCTGCCTATGGCGGCTTATCAGGGCGCAACCGTGATGAGCAAATCGCAGGTGCGCGCGTTGAAGTTGCCTCCTACAAAAAAGACCCTGCCGATTTTGTTCTATGGAAACCAAGCACAGATAACGAACCAAGATGGGACAGCCCATGGGGCTTTGGCCGCCCGGGTTGGCATATTGAATGCTCCGCCATGGCCGCCGAGCATCTCGGCCTGCCCTTTGACATCCATGGCGGCGGCGCGGATTTGAAATTCCCGCATCACGAAAACGAGATCGCACAAAGCTGCTGCGCGCATGGCGATAAGGAAGATTTATCCTCCTTCGCGAAATACTGGGTACATAACGGCTTTGTAACGGTCAATGGCGAGAAAATGTCCAAGTCACTTGGTAATGTAACACTGGCACATGATTTAGTAAAAGATCATGCGGGTGAAACACTGCGCCTTACCTTGCTGTTCGCGCATTACAGACAACCACTGGACTGGACGGAAAAGTCCATCACGCAATCCAAGAAAACACTGGATCGTCTTTATCAAAATCTACGCGATGTCGCCGATGTTACCGCCGATGATACGGCAGAATTCCCGCCCTCAGTCATGGACGCCCTGTGTGATGATCTCAACACGCCCAAAGCCATCGCCGCGTTATTGGCCCTTGCCAAGGAAGCCGTAGAGACACAATCCCCCGCGCTAAAAGCACAAATAATTGCTGCGGGAAATGTACTTGGATTGCTGCGACAAAACCCAGAAGAATGGCTGGGCTATGCGGTGTCTGACGATTCTGTGGATGCAACAAAAATCGAATATTTATTGCAACAAAGAACAGAGGCACGCACCAATAACGATTATGCCAGATCAGATGAAATTCGTGATGAGCTTACCGCCATGGGCATCGCGATCGAAGATACTGCGGAAGGCACGCTCTGGAAAAAGATATAAACTGGGGAAAAAGATATAGCTCAACGCGCAAGCAAAACCTGATAATAATGATATGTTTCAGCAAGTGGCGTAGACGCCGTGCCGGATGACTCGGTACAGCCAGCCATTCTACCGTACAAAACCTCGCTATCCCCCACCGTCCCATCACCGGATATTTTGCGATCTAACGCGACACCAAAATCCCCGACAAATTTCATATTCACCGCAAATGGCCCGTTTGTTTCCAGCGGCACATCACGACCAGATGGAACAATTCCCAATTGCTTGTTAATCGCCATGCAGATCTCTTTTTTGACGTAAGGGATAAACATAATTAAATCATCTTTAACCAGCCCCACCTCAGCAACGCTGGCCTCCCCATGGAAATACAGCGTGCCATACTCGAATTCCGAAGATTGCGCATTATCCAGCCACACAGATTTCGGCGCAAGATAATGTACCGCGCCACCATTCACATTAAAAATCTCGCACTCACTATCACCGCAATTCGTATTTTCGTAATCGGCAACGATATTATTCTCCAAGCTGATTTCTCTAGCCTGATATCCGCGCAATCTGATCTGCGATACCGCTTGCCTTACAATACCGCCATATTCCAGAATTTCAGTTGCATAAAGCCGCGATCTCTCTTTGCTCAAACTCCCTACACTCCCGCGCCCGCTTTGCGCAATCGTATAAGACAGCGCCGCCAGCAACGCCACAGCAATTAGAATATAAATAAGGACATTACCAGATTGCGTATTTTTCATAGGTAAAGAGTCTAGCGTATTCCTCCCGTTTTAAAAGCGCAAAATAAAATAAGAACACATGTCAGGGCTTGAATTTATGTTGGTTTTTGCCTCTAATAGGGCTTGTAGAAAACAAGGTAAAACCATGACAGATTATAAGACACCGGAAAAGATCACAGTTGACCATCACGCAGACGGCGTAAGCTGTGACGGCGGTGGCGGTGCGTTAGGACATCCAAAGGTATGGTACGGTTTTGACGGGAAAAACAGCATCGAGTGCAGCTATTGTGATCGCCTATTCATGAAGTCTTCTTGAATATTTCTGATAATCTTGCTACTAATACCCTCAGTGATGCTGCATAGGCGGGTCACACATAGCTAAATTATTTGAATTTGCTTTCATATGAGGAGTTCAGGCACGATGACAACACGTTTATCTTTATTCGACAGCCCACTATTTTTAGGGTTTGACGACTTTGAAAAAACCATAGACCGCATGCGCAAATCCGGCGCCGATGGCTACCCCCCATATAATATCGAACAAATCGGCGATCATGGCTTGCGCATTACGCTGGCCGTCGCTGGATTTTCAATGGATTGCCTTGACGTCGAAGCAGATCAAAATCAACTCACCATTCGCGGAAAGCAAACGGATGAAGAAGATCGCCTTTTCCTACATCGCGGTATCGCCGCACGTCAATTTCAGAAAAGTTTCGTCATTGCCGACGGTATAGAAATCCGCAGCGCCGATCTTGATAACGGGCTTTTGCACATTAATCTGGAGCGCGTCATACCCGAATCACAGGCCGTCAAAATTAAAATCAACGGCGCCAAGCAAAAAAACAACATGCTTAAAGCCATCGATGTTGATAGATCGCCCTCAGATACGGAATGAATTTTGACAAGCCCCCCTGTTTTAGGGTCTTATATTGGAGTGTAGAATATTCAAAAATAAAAGGCACCACACCACATGACCGCAAGACTCTCCCTGACAAATCCAAAAGTAAGAACAGCGCTGAAAAATCTTTCGGTGGAGGATTTTAAGGACTTTGGTATGCAACAAATCGCCTATATACGTGCCATAGACAACGATAACAGCACGATATATTCTATCCGATCCGCTGATGGTGAAGAAATCTCTGTAATGGATACGCTCGATCAAGCCATCATAGCCACACGCCAAAATGATTTGGAACCTGTGACCGTTCACTAACGATCATTCCTATAAATTTAGAAAAAGTACTAAGCCGCAAGCATCCAATCTTGCGTTGGCATGAATAATGCGCGCATAGCATCCGTATTATCAACCTCACGCAACGCCGTGCATAAATCATGCGAGCGCAAAACACGCGACACATTTGCCAAACGTTGGAGATGCACAGGGCCGCAAGACTGAGGTGATAAAACAGCCGCCATTATATTAACCGACTTACCATCCATAGTGTTAAAAGCGATATCTCGATCAAAGGTCATCATCGCCAAAGCCGGTGTCTTAATCTGTGTTGATTTCACATCAAATATAGCGACACCATCTTCCAGAGAAAACGTTCTATCCTCGGCATTTTTGTCAAAAACGCTGTAAAGCACATCAGCGTCCACACCACATACTGGTGCGGCCTCTTGCGCTAAAATTTCAAAGACTTTGGATTGTGCTTGCACCTTAACATCTGTCATCAAAACATCGAAGTGAAGTTCTTTCGCAATACTCATTTTATAATCCTTACGTTCCCACAAACATACTATGAGGGGTTGTAACATGATTGAAAAACAAAATACCAGAAAAAAATTTATTGTTTTGCATAAATTATGCATGACTAAATTTGTTTACTATCAATGACTTATGGAATTTAAGGTATTTTCTATGCATTAACTGAAAAATTTTATAGCCTCTTACAAGGACTTAGAAAAACGAAAACATATAAAAATTCCTGTGAAAAACTTCACAGGAACTAAATTTAGACAATTTAAAGTGACATAGTAATTATCACTGATCATCAGGTTCGATCCAACCGATATTTCCATCCTTACGCAAATAAACCATGTTTATTTTCTCGTTACTCGCATTACGGAACATGATCGCATTTTGATCGGCCAGCTCCATCCGCATAACAGCTTCGGATACGCTCATCTTTTCAATATGCGTTTGTATCTCTGCGATAATCGTCGGATCAGCGTTTAGATCTGCCTCATTATCCTGCTCTACCGCTTCCAGAGCTTCTTGCGCCAGTGTATAAGCACGCGCCTTAATCAATTCTGACTCCGGTGTTTTCTCGGTCCGCGCATGGTGATCACGCAAACGTCTTTTATAACGACGCAAACGCTTGGCCGCTTTTTCAGAGGCTGAATCAAAAGCAACATAGGGGTCATGCTCTGTCGCTTCGGTCACCACCTGAATACTTTTGCTAACGTTAAAAGAGATATGAACCTTGAATAACTTATTGCTATGCCCTTCACGCGAAAAAGTGACTGTTGCAGTCGTCGCATGATTAAAATATTTTTGATCGATATCTTCCAGCTTATCCGTCACATGCTCACGCAGTGCATCACCGACATCGATTTGTTTTCCTTGAACGGTTGTTTCCATAGTTTTCGTCCTCTTCCTTGGTTTATAAAACTCTTTTATTTTCAGTGTACTTAACGAATATCACAATAGTCTTGATGCATCATTAACCCAGATCATTTAAAGCAATATTCTTTTTCTGTTTTCGCCTTTGTACTGATGAGCCAATATGCATGGCTTCGCGGTATTTCGCAACAGTCCTGCGTGCAATATCTATCCCCTCGTCCTTTAAGATAAGGACAATTTTGTCATCAGATAGAATTTTGGTTGTCTCCTCCGCGTCAATTAGAGCCTTCACACGCGCTTTAATCGCCTCTGAGGAATGCACCATACCATCGGCAGAGATCAACGCCGTAGAGAAGAAAAATTTCAGCTCAAAAATACCGCGCGGCGTACCAATGTATTTATTGGTGGTCACACGGCTAACCGTGCTCTCATGCATTCCAATCTCTTCGGCAATATCTTTCAGCGTTAAAGGCTTTAAAAACTCGATACCGTAATTAAAGAACGCGTCTTGTTGTTCCACCAGAGAACTTGCGACCTTCAAAATCGTTTGCGCCCGTTGATCCAACGCACGCACCAACCAATTCGCAGAGGCCAATTGCGTCGTGACATATTCGCGATCTTTCTTGCCCTTCGCCCCTTGTGAGACTTGCGTATAATATTCCTGATTAATCAAAACACGTGGCAAAGTATCGCTATTCAGCTCAACGCGCCAACCACCGCCCAAATTTTTCGGCATACGCTTCATCAACACATCAGGGATCGCAGTCTGCACCACCAGATGATCGAACTCTGCCGCGGGTTTGGGATTAAGGCATTTAATCTCTTCCACCATATCCTTGAGATATGTGTCATTCACACCGCAAACATCTGCCAGCCCCTTAAAATCATGATCCCCCAACATGGCGAGGTTTTCAACAAGCGTACGCATCGGCGTATCAAACGCGCCGTTCTCCTCCAACTGCAAAGCAAGACATTCAGGCAAATCGAGGGCAAAGACCCCCGTTGGATCAAACTGTTTCATCCGTGATAACAGATTATTGATACGCTCCGTTGAGCAACCTAAGCGCTCTGCTAAGACATCAACGTCATCACGCAAATAACCGCTTTCATCAAGCCGGTCAATCAACAGCGCCCCAATCATACAGTCACGTTCATCCGAAAATGCCATATTGAGCTGTCCGGTCAAATGCTCGCGCAGAGACTTCTCCGCGCTCATCCGATTTTCGAAGCTATCCTCCGCATTATCAAATTTCATACTACCGCCGGAACCAATATCTGCCGCCGCTGACCCGCCATCAAAATCCCCTGCGCCGGATTCAAAGGCCGCCTCTATCTCGTCTTTGCCTTCTTCTGCAACAGGCGCAGCCTCCTCCGCGTCATCACCTTGCGCGTCTTCTCCTTCACTTTTTTCAAGCAACGGATTTTTTTCCATCTCTTCTTCAATAAATTCAGCCAACTCGACATTATTCAACTGCAACAGTTTTATCGCCTGCTGTAACTGGGGGGTCATCACCAAATGTTGGGACTGCTGAAGATTCAGCTTTTGAGAGAATGAGGTCATGCTTTTATTTTAACATGGTTACAAAAAAATATCATCAGAAATACGCGGATATGCAAGAGGAATTATCGCGACGGCATGACAGAGACATACTACAATGAAAAGCCTTCACCAAGATAGACACGGCGAACATCTTCGTGGTTCACAATATCGTCAGGCAGGCCTTCCATCAAAACCTTACCATCATGCAAGATATAGGCACGATCAACAATGCCCAGACAATCACGCACATTATGGTCGGTAATCAAAACCCCAATACCGCGATCCTTCAGATGCGAAATTAGATTACGAATATCATTCACCGCAATCGGATCAACACCCGCAAGTGGCTCATCCAGTAATATAAAGTCAGGACGCGCCGCCAATGCGCGCGCAATTTCAACGCGTCTGCGCTCCCCCCCTGACAGGGCAAGAGCAGGCGTACGGCGCAAATGCGTTATTTTAAATTCTTCCAGAAGATCTTCCAACATAAAGCCCTGATCTTCCTTACTAAGCTCCTGCAATTCAATCACCGCACGCAAATTATCTTCAACCGAAAGTCCGCGGAAAATAGAGGCTTCCTGCGGTAAATACCCAACGCCAAGACGAGAGCGGCGATACATCGGCAAATCGGTAATATCCTGACCATCCAGCAATATCGCACCACTATCCGCAGAAATAAGACCGGTTATAATATGAAAGCACGTGGTTTTACCCGCGCCATTTGGCCCCAACAAGGCAACCGCTTCGCCGCGATTAATGTGCAAACTGACATCTCGTAACACAGGGCGCTTTTTATAGGATTTCGACAAGCGTACCGCACTCAGCCCCTTCGGGACGGATTTCAAACGCGGTTTCTTTGGAATTTTCGTTGTCATTTACACTCTATCTACCTAAGAACTTACCTAAACAGGGCTAATTTTACCCCAAGACCGATCATCAGTCCACCACATAGACGCTCTACCCAGTGGATTACATTCATGAACCTTCTTTTAATGGACGTATTTGTCAAAATAATGGCAAGCCCCGAAAACCATAAGAATTCTACGCAAACAGGCGTAAATCCGTACAATATTTGCACCGAAAATGACATAGACGGATGAATAAATTGTGCAAAAACCGCCGTAAAAAATACAATCGCCTTCGGGTTCAATAAATTCGTCCAAAACCCTTGTAATACGGCCTGTCGCAGCGTTACCGTCTTCGCGCATGCCTTATCCGCCTCCGCAACAACCCGCCTCCGGTCAGAGCGTAAAGCCTTAATACCAACGTAAATCAGATACCCCGCGCCACCATATTTAATCACATTAAACAGCACCACCGATTGCGTAATCACAAATGCAATGCCGCCCAACACCAAAATAACATGTATAGACACCCCCAGCGCCAAGCCCAACGCCGTAGCAATGCCGGTCTTTCGATCATACGCCATCGCATTACGCACCAAAGCAACAAAAGCCGGCCCCGGTGACATTGCCGCAGCGATATCAACGATTAAAAACAGCATCCATGCCCAAAAAATTTCCATACCCACCTCTATTCTTTCGCAGATTTCTTAGAATCAGGAACAGCCTCAATTATCGGCTTGGTTTCTGATCCGGGATAGAAAACACCGCGCACCCGTCCATTTTCCCCCGTACCGCCAAATATTTTACTAACATTCGTCTCTAAATTCACCTGCGCACGATCACCTTGCAAAACATTAGGCCCGCGCATAATTTTCACATTATTATGTATTTCCGCAATATTGGTTGCCGCCTGATAAATCGCAAGCTCCCCCGTTAAAATCTCTGTCGGGGTTGTAATAACAACATGCCCGATCGCTTCCAGCGTTTTTAACGTACGTTTTCCTGTTTTATCTTCCGTAAAAGTGGCAATCAACTTATCTGCCTCTAATTTATCCCCTAAACGCACGGCAACCGCATGGCCTATCGCCTCTAATCTGCCGCTATTCACCCAATATTGAAATTTATCACGCGCCGTCACGCTCTGCCCATCGGATATCAGCCGCAAATTCTGCCCCGTCATCACCGCATAGCCTTTATCAACCTTGTATGTCGCGTGATCACCATAGGCTTTGCTCTGCGCCGAAATAATTTGCACATGCCCATCCGCTTGCAGAGTATGGATATCCATACCCTCTCCACCTTCACGATAGCGCGCCGTTAGCATATCAGAAATCAAAGTTGTTCCCCCTTGCACCGCACGTACATTTTTCCGCGCCTTAAAATACAGCTTGGTTCTGTGCCACTCCAGACTATCATCTGCAGTAATTTCCAACGGTTCATTACGATCAGGATTAAGAGTAGTTTGCGCCCATCCATTGGATGAAGACAACAAGAACACCAAACAAAAAGAGCATAGAAACCTTATCACTGACCAACCCCATCCATACCGCTTTCTAACACAAGTGTAGCAGGCCCGACAAAAATAATTTCACCCGTATTACCATCCGCACGAACGCCTTTGGCGCTAATCAAAAGATCCGGTCCTTGCCCCTGCACGTCTTTATCCGACCATGCAAAATTTTGCTTTAAATCAATATGCGCCTCTTCACTGGACAGGGTATAGCCATCTGCATGCTCCATAAAAACGCCGCCTTGCAAAAAGAAACGCTCCGTATCTTGCCTATACGCACCCGTATCAGAATGTACCCTAACCTGAATGCCATCCTTCATAGTCATGACCCCGATGGGGCGGTCCAGCATAATCAAATCCTTGTTCTTTTCCCCCTGAACGGCGCGATCTGCCGTGATCTTATAAGGTTGATTTTTTTTATCCATACTCTCAAACTTCGGATTGAGCAGCTCATTTTTCGCAATATTTTGCATTTGTATTTCCGGCTTATCGCTCTCTATTGGAACAATCAGCTTATCCTCGACACCTGTGCGAATAAATAAGATGGTCACAATACCCACAGCAGCTAAAGGCAAAGCCATACGCATAACACGTACAAAGCGCGTATAACCGGCAGCATTGGCAACATGCACGGTATCTCGGCGCGATAAGCGCTCTAAACGTGCCTCATGCTCAGCAATTGTTCTTTCATCATCATCCATAAATCACGCGATGCCCGCCTGTAAACAATCTTGCAAACGGATAATACCGCACACCTTACCGCTATCTGCATCGCCATCTGTCACAATCAAGCTGGTGATATAATGCCCCGGCACTTTGGTCATGGCATCCAAAGCCTCAACCGCCAAAACGTCCTTAGAAATCATCCGCGGATCAGAGGTCATGACCTCAAGCACCGGCTTTTGCAGCAAATCGGGTGCCATATGACGTTTTAAATCACCATCGGTCACAATGCCCAGCAACTCTTGCGCCGCATCAAAGACCAACACCATGCCCAGATTTTTCTCCGTTAAGGCCAGCAAAGCCTCATCCATCAAAACATCGCCCGATATAATCGGCAAATCATCACCGCTGACCATCAGCTCGGCAACCGTCATTAATCTCTGCCCTAATTTACCCCCCGGATGGAACACCTTATATTGCTCCGGTGTTAAACCCATACGCTCCAACAATGCCACAGCCAGCGCATCACCAAAGGCAATCATCATCGTGGTCGAGGTGGTCGGCGCAAGACCATTGGGGCAAACCTCACCAACATTAGGCATCAAAAGACAGATATCGGCGTGACGCGCCAATGTAGACTCAGAATTGCCGGTCATCGCAATCAGCGTAATATCGTAACGGCGGGTATAATGGATCAAATCAGACAGCTCTGCATTCTCACCGGAGTTAGACAACATCAACACAACGTCACGCTCTGTAATCATGCCCATATCGCCGTGGCTGGCCTCCCCGGGATGAACGAAATAAGCCGGCGTTCCGGTTGATGCCAGTGTTGCCGCAATTTTACGCGCAACATGGCCGCTTTTCCCGATCCCGGCAATAATCAACCTGCCCGCACCTTTTTGCATGTTCTTCATTTCATGCACGGCCTCAACGGCCTTATGGAACTCTTCATCCACAATATCAGCCAGCATTTGCAACGCTTTTGCCTCTGTCATCAAAACATGCACTGCGCATTTAATATCTGTTTGCATATCAGTTGCCAAAATATTTGCCTTACTTAAATTTAAATTATCTTAATGTTCGAAAATATCGTCCGGCCAACCCTGTAAATCCAAAGTCGTACGAGTCACCATAAAATCAAAACAGCTCTGCGCCAAATCAACGCGCCCCTCACGTTCCAACATCTTATTCAATTGCGCGCGCAGCTTATGCAAATAATACACATCGCTGGCGGCATAGCTGATTTGCTCCGGCGTTAATTCCTCTGCGCCCCAGTCCGATGATTGTTGCTGCTTGCTGATATCCACACCCAGCAATTCACGGCAAATATTTTTCAATCCATGCCTATCCGTATAAGTCCGCACCAATTTTGAAGCAATTTTCGTACAATAAATATTCGGGCAATCAACACCCAAATATTCTTTCATCACCGCAACATCAAAACGCGCAAAATGAAATAATTTTAAAATATCGGGATTCGTGACAAGTTTCTTCAAATTAGGCGCATCAAAAGACGGATCCAGCATTTGCACCAAATGGGCATTCCCGTCACCACTTGATAGCTGTACAAGGCACAGCCTATCACGCCCGGGCTTCAAACCCATTGTTTCCGTGTCAATGGCAACAACTGCGCCTAGATCCAAACCATCCGGCAAATCATTTTTATGGAGAGTAACGCTCATTTTTAATTCCTCAAATTCTGTAAAATTTATGCATCTTAACCGAGATAAATCATCAAATAAAGGCTGGATTCACCACATATTGATAAAGACTCTTAATTTATTAGTTTTTTTTTAACAGTTTTTTGGGCATTATCATCATAATAGACATGCACCAAACATCGTGTACATGTTTTTCACACAGATACGAGCAAGGCAATAGCAATGAAAATTCTGGTTATCGATAGAGAAGATATCACCGCGCAACTCATGATTAATCGTTTGGAGCCTTTAGGGCACAAAATCACTCTAGAGCCTGTAAAGAACAATGCTGTAGAACGCTTGGCATCAGAAGATTACGATATGATATTTCTTGATCCCGCCCCCTTAACCAGTGCCAGACCGCTTATCCTGAACCTAAGGCGCGCCGCTGGAAATTATCCCTATATCATACAGATGGGCCCCGAAGCCCTGCAATTAGAGGCCATACAATCAGGGGCAAATGATGCAATTGCCAAACCTATTGACCCCGAAATCCTTGATACAATCGTCGGAAATGCAAAATATCTGACAACATTGATTAATCGCATAGGTGATGACAGCGAAGATTTTCCAAGTGCAGGCGGTATTATCGCAAAATCAGCCTTCAACCAACTCTTCCTTTCTGCCATTGATCGTGCAGATCGTTATGGCGAGCGAACATTTATTGTCTTTATCAGTATTACAAATTACCAAGCAATTTACGAAGCCGAAGGCCCCTATGCCGCAGATTATGCTGTTGCAAAATTATCACAATACCTTGTACGTCTACGCAGACAATCCGATATTATCGCCCAAACGGAACGCTTTGAATATGCGCTATTATTACAAAGACCCCTGTATGAAACAGAGCCGAATGAAGCTGCCAATCGCTTCGCCGAAGCCATAAATAACTTTGATGATTTGTTCAAATCTGACGGCATAGTTCCCGAAGCTGAAGTCAAACTTGTTGACGTTCCTGTTGGCTCACGCATCATAGAACACCGCATCACCAAGGATTAATTTTCCCAAATACAGGCCAGAGCGTATCTTAATTGGTTTTTCACCGTAAAAAACGAAACGGTTTTTACTTATACACACCCTTGCCCCCTGTGGATAAAAAGAGTATGATGCGCGTATTATATTCTGATCATAACCCCTGTGTATTTTAGTGAAAATCAATGTTTTTCAAAACGTTAGACGTAAGAAATATCCTGTTATTCCTTACCTTGGCCAGCTTTCCCGCTTGCCATGCCCTTGCGCATGAGGCCGATTTACAGAACAGTAAAGACCATATTTTCTCCACAGGTGAAAAAATCCACATTACTGTACTAAATGAAGATGATTTAACACAAAACTATGAAATAGATGACGCAGGAATGATCCTTATGCCCCTGCTCGGCAAGGTTCATGTCGCGGGTCTCAGACCATCAAAAATTGAAATGTTTTTAACCAAATACTTACAAGACGGCTACATTCTGAATCCTGTTATTTCCGTCCGCAGCACATCCGAGACACCACTACAAATCAGAAGTTTTTACATACTGGGAGAAGTTAAAAATCCCGGACGCTATACCATACCCGAAGATAATTTAAACCTGCTTAATGCTGTTGCGCTCGCAGGCGGATTTACATATCGCGCCAATAAAGAAGAATTCGAAATTATGCGAAATAAGGGCAAACAAAAACACCACACCAAAAATAACCCTCCAAAGGCAACACTCCTCTCCGGTGACATCATTATCGTAAAGGAGCGTTTTTTCTAATTTGAAATACGATAGCTGCATGAAACAAGACGTTAATAAAATACACACAACCAGCACATTGCAAAATATCACCCATCTTCTGCGTCGGCGGAGAATGCTGGTCTTGGGCATCACATTTTTAGGATTTTCGCTCTCGGCCTTTATAGCGCAGAAACTGGAGCCCGTTTACACCGCCAACGCGCAACTTGTTTTCGAAGGGCAAAACGCGACTTTCATCAAAACACAGCAAGCCTTTATCGGCTCTCCGCGTATTGCACAGGCAGTTATTCGTGATATCGGGATTGAAAACCTATCAAATCACCTGACAACCACAAAGATAGAACCAATCGTCACGCGGTTCCGCAAGAATTTCTCGGCAATATCCGTACCTAACTCATACCTTCTGGATTTAGAATATAGCCACCACAGCCCCTACCTCGCCGCCAGAATTTTGAATAAAATCATAGATCATTACATTGATGACCAACCCTTACAAAGCACCCACGATCCTGAAAATATAAAAACCCTCACACGACTTCAAAGAAACGTGGAAACGGCGCTCGATACCCTTGAAAACTTCAAGAACCACGCTGACCAAGATAAGTACAACGTCGAGCCAAGCAACGAATACAAAAAAGCAAAACTTAAATACACGCAAACAAAAATAAGACTCGATCCTTTTATGGATCCAAGTGGCACACTTATATTGAACCACAAATCACCGGACATCCTGAATTCAAAAACAATTCAAAAACTCAATTTAGAGCGCATACAAGTAGAACAGAAGCTAAAAACGCTTTCCTATCGCTACGGCCCGAAACACCCGAAAATCATAGAGCTTACCGCGCAATTCTCAGCAATTAATACGAAAATCAACCACGAAAAATACGCGATTATGACCGCCATCAAATCACAGTATGGCCTTGCTTTGGCACAATTCAAAACACTGGAACAGGCTCAAATTGCGCCATCATCCGGCTATACGGCAAAAATGCAAAACGAATTCAATCTACTTAAAGCGCAAGCCCAACACGCATTAAAGCTCTATACAGAATACGAAGACCTTTATAAAGCAAAGCCAATCGATGCAGCAGCAGCCATCTTAAGACGCGCAAGCACTCCATACGCCCCGTCCTTCCCAGATAAAGGAAGAATATTACTGCTCGGAACACTATTGTCGTTGATATTCAGCGCATTGATAACTCTACTAATCGAAAAAAGCCGCAATACCTTCCTAAGCGGCAAGCAACTAGAAGAATATTTGAACTTCCCTTGCTACGCCCTCATCCCCAAAGCAAAGAAAGACAAAGACAAAAACTTCGCCGACTATGTTATGGATCACCCAGCCTCTTCCATAGCCGAAGCGGTGCGCGCCCTGCGCCTTGTCTTAAAACTGCGCGCCGATGCCGATAAAAGTGCCACCACCCAAGACAGCAAAGTCATCACCATCACCTCATCCTTTCCCAACGAAGGCAAAACAACCCTATCCTCATGGATGGCACGGCTGGCCGCAAAATCGGGAGAGCGCGTTATCCTGATTGATGCTGATTTGCGCCGCCCCAGCATCCACAAGAATTTCGGACAACAAAACACATTATCTCTGGTCGAATATCTGGGCGGCCATAACAAGTTGGAAGAAATCATCAATACAAATGATGCCTCCGGCCTACACATTATTTATGGCAGATCCGTTCCAAACAGCGCGCTTGACCTGATTTCCTCTGATAAAATGGAGCAACTCGTGCGCTCTCTACGTAAAGCTTACGACCTTATTATCATAGACTCGCCCGCCTGCATGGCCGCATCAGATGCCCGTGCATTAGAGAAATTATCCGATCAACTTCTCTATGTTGTGCTGTGGAACAAGACACCGCGCGAAGTTGTCCACAATGGGATTTCACAATTCACCCAATTTGGAAACGCACGCATTGCAACGGTTCTCAGCAATATTGACCTTAAAAAGCACGTACAATTCGGCTATGGAAACGCGATCAGCGACTATAGCAACTATAAAGAGTGTCCCACGGTCTAAAAATCCAATATTATAGAAGCCATGCGAATCAGAGACTCCATTTCTGCGCGGCGCAACACATTGCTTTCCATTGCTTTGTTTTCTTGCATCCAAATCACCCTAGGCTTTTTTCTCATAACGGGACAAGGCTCCGATGATGTGCAACCGATTCAAAGCGCGCAGCTAACCCACAAAACATTCGCTTTTAAGAACATCAATAACACCGACTTTTTATCCGAGAATTTAAAAAACGATCTAAAGCTCGCCAGTATGAACACACGCATTACGCCAACGGATTAATCAAAGTGATCTCCTACTATAAATCAAAGCATCCGGGATTATTTCTATATCTGAGCCTTATCACGCTCAGCGTATTAACGTTTCTGTTCCTCGAATCCAACACACAGCAAATCGGCATTCTCTCAATTTTGTGGGGTGGTTTTGTATTTATGCGCACACTTTCGCTCTATGAAGTCAGCGAGCGCTTCGCCCCCTTCGCAAAAACAGGCGGCGCATCCAAAAACACCAACAAGAAAAGCTCTGCCCTGCCGCATGATTTAATGCACCGTATGAGCGGCCAAAACCATATGAGCCGCGGCCTATTCGCCATGAACGCAACACATGAACGCACCAGCCTATGGTTCGTACTGGGGCTGGCCTATGTCGCGTATCACCTTTATCTCTCTAAATACGCAATGCCCATGGATATACTTGTTCAAAACCTATCCATCTTCTTTATGATCGGCGCAGCGTTCTGGGCGGGGCAAACCTACGCCTACAGCAATAAAGCCTCGAAACTTCTTATCGTAGTGTGCAGCCTCCTCTTCGGATTAGCCCTCTTCACGATCAGCGGCACGGCAACACATCATATTTACAATGCCCTAACCTTGTCGAACTTAGTATCCTACAGCAACGACGCCTCCACGCCTCTGCTTGCCGCCCTTATCCTCTACAGCGCAGTCATACTGCTCTATTCCTGCACATACGGCCTGAGTTACAGCATCAATGCCTGCATCGGTCTTATCCTGATCAGCCTGCTTGTGATTTGCGGCGTTACCTTTGAACAAACATCACAAAACATCGCTCTTTGGATATCAGGGTGGAGCTTATTTTCCGTCTTTTGGATCAGATCATATTCCCATACACGCAAAGTTTATGCCCTGTATCAATGCGAGTAAAAACAACATCCCTTGACATGTTAAGAAAATAATCCTATATTATTCTCACAAACACCCGAAAACCATCTTTTATACCTCGCTCTTTTGCGGGGTTTTTTATTTTTGTTAAAGGAGATCAAAAGATATGACAACTTTATTACCACAAGACCAAAACGATAACCCAATCCCCGCATTACGCCTAAAATCAGGTGGTGCGCACAATATTACTGTCGGTGCATCATCAACGCGTAACGCCGCACCATTTAGCACAGAAACACGCGTCGTCAGCCTCTACACAGACGCGCCCGTCTATATCGCCTTTGGTAACAGCTCAATCACGGCAACAACCAGCGATCATTTCTTTCCCGCAGGCATCTATTATGATGTAGCCATTGGCGGCGATCACAGCGCGCATTACACGCACGCCGCAGTCCTGCAAGTCAGCAGCGACGGAACGCTTCATATTTCCGAAAAAGAATAACAGATTTATGTGAGGCCTGTGCTAATCGCAGCGCCTCACATAACGACATCAAGATCTTGATCGAAGAGCCGTGATAATCGTCCCGTCATCAAGATAATCCAGCTCCCCGCCCACCGGTACACCGTGCGCAAGATGCGATACTTTAACCCCCAGCGGGCTAATATGATCAGAGATATAATGCGCGGTTGATTGCCCATCTACTGTGGCGCTCAAGGCCAAAATAACCTCTTCTAAAACGCCAGCACCATCTTTTACACGATCAACCAGCTTATAAATCCGTAAATCATCCGGCCCGATACCATCCAGCGCGGATAACAACCCACCCAACACATGATAACGCCCCGAAAATTCGCCCGTACGCTCAATCGCCCAAACATCACTGACCTGCGCAACCACACATATTTGCGTATCATTACGCTTCGGACTTTGACAAATTGCACAGGGATCACCCATATCCAGATTGCCGCATACACTACAATTTTTCACATTTTGCGCCGCATCCGATAAAGCATTAGCCAGCGGCATCATCAATGCCCCGCGCTTAGACAATAAATGCAGCGCAATGCGCCGCGCCGAGCGATTACCCAACCCCGGCAAGCCGCCCAACAGGCGAATAAGATGCTCCAGAGGCCCTTCAGTCATTATAGATTGGCTTCCCGTCTATTCTGTTCGGATCCGCATACACAAACAAGTCGGGATCATGCTTCATACCCGTTTTGAGATAGAATAACTCAACCTCGGTAATCATGCCCTGCCCATCAATGATTCGCCATTTTTTAAGCTCAAATGGTTTTTCACCAAACGCAAAGATAATCGATCCGGCGTCCTGATCATCGGCCTGCACCACCTTGATCTGTAATAGACCACCCGCATATTTTGCTTCTTTGACCATCAAGTCATCATCAAACGAAAAATTCTTGCGCAAAAAGAAATTAGCCAGCGTTGATTGGATCGGCGCATTTGTTTGCTCCTCCAATACGGCATCATAGAAATAAATGAACACACCATCCGCGACGATAAAATCTTCCATCGGCGGATCATACTCAAAACGCAGTTTCCCCGGACGTTGCAAATAAAATGTACCGACAAGCTGCGTCCCGTTATGTGTGGTCTGCACGAAACGCGCTTGCGCTGTTTTCATATCCTGAAGGTATTTTTCCGCGCGATCAATCGCCTTGGTATCGACTTGCTTATCCGCCGCGACAGAGGCCAAAGGTACAGCCATAACAGCCAAGCACACAATAAATTGCATCACATATTTCATTGTCTATTTCCACTTTATCTACGTTATAGAACTACAATAACAACTTCGCGCATATGCGCAAAGCGTTACGTCATTTTATACGTTTATGATTGCGGAAAACCTTCTAAACATAATAAATAAAATTTATCACACTTAAAGCCATGCATAACTATTGGCATAATTGCAATAATCATTCAATATACCCATTCATTAAGATACAAGAAACGCGCGGGTGAAATGGCATGATAGAAAAGATAACAAAACAAAGAATTTTAGAAGACTTACTGAAGTCAGCATATAATGCCCCTAACAGCGAAACCGTTCTTGTGAATGATGGAAATGAACAAAGAATTGCCAAACAAATCAATGACGAGCTATATGATGGTGAAATCAATATTGTTACGGTGAGTGAATTAGGATAGGGCTAGCATTCCCAACAAACCATACACACGCAATACTTAACTAAACTTCACTAAAATCACTAATCAAAATCTGGCGTTTTCCGGTGGAGCTAGCGGCAGAGATAACGCCCTGACGCTCCATTTCCTCAACGATACGCGCCGCACGGTTATACCCGATTTGCAGGTGGCGTTGAATGAAACTGGTCGAGACCTTGCCTTCACGTGCAATCACAGCAACCGCTTTGTCATACAGCTCATCAATCTTTTTCTCGCCGTCATCCGCACCGCCAAACATCGCGTTCATCACGTCAGAGCCACCGAAATCACCATCATCTGTGATGCCATCAATATAGCTCGGCTTACCTTGGGCGCGCAGGAAGTTTGTGGCTTTACCGACATCTTCGTCCGTTACAAACGGCCCGTGAACCCGCGTGATACGACCACCGGGCGCCATATAGAGCATATCCCCCATACCAAGGAGCTGCTCCGCCCCACCTTCACCAAGGATCGTCCGCGAATCAATTTTCGAGGTCACCTGAAAGGAGATACGGGTCGGGAAGTTGGCTTTTATAACACCGGTAATAACGTCAACAGATGGTCTTTGCGTCGCCATAATCAAATGAATACCCGCGGCGCGCGCCATCTGCGCCAAACGCTGTATCGCGTTCTCAACATCTTTACCTGCAACCAACATCAAATCGGCGAATTCATCCACAATAATCACGATATAAGGCAGCTCGGCCAGCTCCAGCGCGACATCTTCAAAGACAGGCTTGCCTGTATCCGGCTCAAACCCTGTTTGCACTTTATGCATAATCTGCTCGTCATTTTTAAGTGCTTCACGAATGCGCCGGTTATAACCATCAACATTACGCACACCCAGTTTCGACATATTACGATAGCGATCTTCCATCTCGCGCACCGCCCATTTCAACGCAACCACAGCCTTACCCGGCTCTGTCACCACAGGGGTTAGAAGATGCGGAATATCATCATAAACCGACAACTCCAACATCTTCGGGTCAATCATGATAAAGCGGCATTGCTCCGGCGATAAACGATAGAGCAGCGACATAATCATCGTATTCACCGCAACCGACTTACCCGATCCGGTCGTACCCGCAACCAGCAAATGCGGCATTTTAGAAAGGTCTGCCAAGATCGGCTGCCCGCCAATATCTTTTCCCAAAATAAGGGGCAGCTTCGCACTGGTTTTCTCGTAAAGGCGCGAGGACAGCATTTCCTTCATATACACCGTTTGGCGTATCTTGTTCGGCAATTCAATCCCGATCACATTACGCCCCGGCACCACCGCACAACGCACGGACACCGCAGACATAGAGCGTGCAATATCATCACCCAGAGAAATAACACGCGATGTTTTCGTACCCGGCGCAGGCTCTAACTCATACAAAGTCACAACAGGGCCTGGATGAATGCTAACGATCTCGCCTTTAATATTAAAATCGGCCAGCACATTCTTAAGCAGCTCTGCATTGCGGCGCAACGCATCTTCGTTCAATGTCGGACAAGCCACACCGTCAGGAACGTCTTGTATCAAAGAGATCGGTGGCAATTCCCATTCCGCATCAACATCGGATAAAGCAAAGCGTTGCTGGGATGAATCTGATTTGGATGCACTTGGTTTTGGCGTGGCCTGCTTTGGCTTCACCACAGGGATAGAAGACATAGAGGATGGCGCAGCCAACGTTTCCTCAATCGCATCAACCACCGGCGCAGCAGGAGCCACCTTCGCACGTGGACGTTTTGCCTCGGCCTGTAAGGCGCTCTCTTCTTTACGGATTTTGGTTTTTGCAATCGCCGCGTGGTGCTCCGCTTTCACGTTCATGCGTTCTTCTTGCATCGCTTTCAGCTTCTCCATAATACCAAGCTGCATCGGCTCGCTTTGATATTCAGGCTCATTATAATGAGCGACCCAACCAAAGAAGCCATGAACAACCGAGGCAACAAAACCAACAACGGTAAAGGCAACAACCTTAACGCGGAACCACATGGATGCGATCTCATAACGGCTGAACGCCGCACCATATAAGAATATAGAGGCAGATAGCACACCACACACCACACCAATCACATAATGCATATACGGAATATGCAGAAAATGCGTCACAGACATAATATTGTTAAAAATCAATGCGCCCGCGCTGCTGCCAAGATAAGGGTGCACTGCCCAGCTGCCCGATGGAATTTGCGCCAAAGCAACCGATGCCAAAACAGACGCCATCAAGACAGCGGCCAAACGCAGCATAATCGGACGCACGGATTGACGTTTGAAAATCCGGTAACTCCACATTGCAAAAGCCAACGCCAAAACAAAAGCACCAAAGCCCAGCGTTTGCAATAAAATATCAGAAACCCACGCACCGGGCGCGGCGCCGATATTGGTAATGGCCTGATCAGATCCTTCTGAAGCCGTATTCCATGATGGATCACTACTGCTATAACTCAACAAAGAAGACAGAACAAAGGCTGCAACTGCAAAAAATGCCAAGGCGATGCTATCCACAAGACGGCGTGCAATAAAGGCCTGTAACGAATCAGGAAGAAACGAAGATGATTTCTTCTTACGAGGACGTTTAATTGTACGAGAACGCGCCATAGCAGTCACTTTTTCCTATTATTATAAGTATTTTGAAGACGGCAAAGAGTATGCCACAAGAATGTTAATAACATCATAACCGATTTATGATCTAAAACTCAACAAAACTGCTAAAAATTGCACATTTATTTTAATTTTAAGGTTTTGTTAAGGTTCTGTACGGTATTGTACAGCATAATTTTAACCATTTTTTCATAATTGAGGGATAATATGCTTAAATTTCTAACGCAACCGATAGAAAACACACAGCAATCCACGCAATATTCCGTCTATATTTATCACGACAATCAATACGGTCAATGCCTGCCAAAATGGCAACGCGTCAGCGCAACACACAACATAAAACGCGCCATAAAACACGCCCAATTATTGCACCGAAAAAATCAATATAAGAAAATAGAAATCAAAAAACGGTTCTTCTGCAAACACGAGAAAAAATTCATCGGAAAAACTATTCGTATTTACACACCAAACAGCCGTTCATGGAATGATTTTTTCCGCTCGCTTAAACTAATCAAGAATACCTAGAGGATCCTCGATCACCAAGTCGCCGATTTGTTCGTAAACATTCGCATTTTCTTCCATCTGATCACGAATGGGTTCATTCTGCTCTGCCAATGTGCGGAAAAATCCAGCAGCATCTTTTAGTAAACGCCCCGTTAGCTCTGCATGCGACGTTCCCTCAAGAGCACCTTGCGGATCTTGAAGGATAAGATTACCCATCTGATCGAACACAGTCGCATTCTCTGTCATTTGTGCAGTCAGCTCTTCATTCTGATCGGCAAGAGTACGAAAAAATGTCGCCGCATCTCCAAGAAGTTTGCTCGCGAGTTCTGCATGTGTTGGCATCAAATGCTCCTTAAATCATTAAAGTGTAATACTATTTACTAGGGGAATATACTAACATAACTCTATTGGGTTCGTACAAGGCTTTATTTTACAAAGATTACACTATAGCTCTCCAACATCCAGATTATGCAGCTTTCGTGACGGATGTGCATTATAAGCACCCAACAGCTTTACATTTTTGGCAAAGAAACCCAGTTCTTCTAACGCACGGCTGAAAGCAACACTTTCCGGATGTCCCTCAATATCACAATAAAAACGCGCCGCCTGAAAATTATTATCAACATAGGATTCTAGCTTAGTTATACTCAACCCATTGGTCGCAAAACCGCCCAACGCCTTATAAAGAGACGCAGGAATATTGCGCACCTCAAACAGCAAACTGGTCAAAACATTCTCCGCATCAATATCGGGAAAATCAGGTTCTGGTGACAAAATCAAGAAACGCGTTGTATTATGGCTGCGATCCTCTATCCCCTCTGCGAGAATTTCCAGATCATAAATTTCTGCCGCCAGAGACGAGGCAATCGCCGCATGTTGCACATCATTTTTTCTAGCGATTTCCGCCGCTGCGCCAGCCGTATCAGCATGCACATGAGACTTTACCTCTAATTTTTGCAAGAATTTACGACATTGCGGTATCGCGTGTACATGACTATGCACATGTTTGATATCTTCTATTTTCGTCCCGCGCACACCAAGCAACATATGGTTCACGGGTTGAAAATGCTCCCCGATAATAAATAGATCTTCCTCAGGCATCAAATGGTGTACATCAGCAACACGCCCTGCAATCGTGTTATCAACTGGGATCATCGCCAAATCGGCCTTCCCCTCCACAACTGCGCGAAACGACGCATCAAACGACGCACACGGCACCGTCTTCAACTCGGGATAAACCGCGCGACACGCCATATCCGAATACGCACCGTGCTCACCTTGAAACGCGATAGATTTATACTGCTGACTCATTTTAATTTTCCATATATTTCAATAATTTGACTATTTTATCATTTTTTAATTGAATGACTATACGCAAAGAGTATATCTATGTCGATAAAAGGACATAAACTGTGATGTTTTTATTATTTAGTGTTTAATATCATCCGGATATTGCATACACTCATCTATAAGAGGATCTTATTTTACCCTTTCAATATATTAACATTAACAAGGTGGGTTCACACGTCCATGTCCAGTTTAGAAAATAATAAAATATTTGCCGCCGTTCTTTGCGTTGGTATAACCATTATGCTTACTAACTTTGTCGCTGACAAAATAATTGTTAGTGAGCCACTGGAAAAAGACGCTGTTGCGATTGACGGTGCAGTGGCCAGCGGTCACGGGGCATCAACGCCAAAAAAACCTAAAATACCTGATCCAATTATGGCACTTTTAGCCACAGCAGATATGGCAAAAGGCGCAAAAATATCAAAAGCCTGCGCCGCATGTCACTCCTTCGACAAAGGCGGCCCGGTTAAGCAAGGGCCCAATTTATGGAACATTACAGGCTCAAATAAAGGCGGGAAAATAAGCTTCTCTTACTCAAAAGGTATGCAAGAAGCAGGCGGTATCTGGGATTATGATTCGCTCAATAAATTCCTGACCAAACCAAAGAAATTTATTTCAGGCACAAAAATGAACTTTGCCGGCCTTAAGAAAGCCAAAGACAGAGCGGCCTTCGTCGCGTGGCTACGCATGCAAGCCGATACCCCGTTCGCTCTACCAAATGACGCTGATATCGCAGCAGAACAAATTGCCTTCGCGCCACCCGTGGAAGAAGAGCCACACCACGACAATACAGAAACACAAGCAGAAGAAGCCGCGCCGAAAGAAAGCCACCACTAAGGCATTAACGCGAAGATTTTCAGAATTTGTCTTTTACTCAGCTTTCTGGCATTGTCATTTTCATAAAGATTATGGAGTGATATAATGTCCGATAAAATTACGAGTGAAGATCTCGCTGAGCAAATCAAAGCCTTTGAAAACAAAGGCGGTAAGATTGAAGAGGATGCAAAATCAAGATCTGATTTGCAAGACTACACCTTGTTAGATGTGGGCGTTAGAAATAAACAAGCATACCTTATCTTAGAAGATGAAAATGACAAAATCATTGCCGCTTCCCCTGAAAAAAATAGGCATATGATTGTTTTAAAAGAAGATATAGGCAAAGAATTTACCATTTCGATGCGCTCACATGATGAGAGCTTCAGAGAAAAAGCCCCCTATAATGGTAAGTTTCTTCCACTATCTGCTATAAGCACAATCGAACTTAGCGAAAAAAACACAACTGAAGCAACAGCAGCGCCAACTAAAGAAGATTTAACGCCCTAAAAATCGCGCTATAGAAGGAAGGCTAAGAATCTATTAGGCCTTCTTCTCCCAGCCGCCAGCTTCGCTTTGCTGCCAATAGGTGACCTCAAACCCTTGCTCTTTATAGGTTTTCCAACGCGCTCTGGCATCACTGATGGCTTGATGGTCGTGGCCATCCAACATCTCACAACACAGCGTAAAATCAGCCTGTTGCCCCGATACTACGCCCTGACATAAGATCAAAACATCGGCCTTATTCGGGTTTTCATCCTCCGCAGTGATCCAGATAGGTTGCATTTCGGCGTTACCATTCTTTTCAGAGCCATGCGGCAAGAAACTATCAGGAGAAAACGTCCATAAATAATCGTTCATCTGCGCGATTTCGGCCGCATTACGCATTTTAACAAGAATACGATGTCCACGCTCCAACGCTTTCAACAAGATAACAGACAGCACTTGTGCCTGCGATTGATGCTGAAGGTGATAAAATCTGATTTCTGTCATGCTAATTCTTATTACTCTCTTATTTTTCCGCTCTATTGGTAGGCACTGTATCGAAATAAAGATGCGTACACCCCTGATAATCTTCAACAGAATACACATCCCCATCACGTACCTGAACATAGCTCTCATTGACAGGAATTTTCCCATGCCCTCCGGGGATGTCTAACATGTATTTTGGCAAACATATTCCCGAAACACGCCCTTGCAAATCCTTCATAATCTCCTGCCCTCTCGTAAGAGAAACACGAAAATGCGACGTTCCCTTCGCGCGATCCAAATGATGGAGATAATAGGGTTGCACATGCAACGTCACCAATTTACGAAACAAGTTTTCCAGCGTAATTGCATCATCATTGACCCCCCTCAACAACACAGATTGCGACAAAATAGAGCAATTTACCGCCCTTAATCGGGAAATTTTATGGACGACCTCTTCTGTAATTTCTTTAGCATGATTTATATGCAGGACAATGTATATAGGCTTGGCTGACAATTTCAAAACTGATAATATCGTATCGCTTATTAAGGTAGGGTCTGCGACAGGCGTACGGGTGTGAATCCGGATGATTTTCACATGTTCAATTTTATTCAGCGCCTCTATAACTTTTTGCAAACGACGCGGCGACAGAACGAAAGGATCACCACCCGTTAAAATGACCTCCCAAATCTCATCATGCGACTTTATATACGCAATCGCACGATCAAAATCTTCATCGGAAAGATGTTCCGCTCCCGCCCCGACCATCTCGCGGCGAAAACAATAACGGCAATAAACGGCACATACATTTGTAACTTTAAATAAAACCCGATCTTCATATCTGTGAACAATCCCATTAACTGGGGTGTAAATTTCATCGCCAATCGGATCACTTTCTTCATCAGAAAGTACGTTTAATTCATCAAGTGTTGGAATATATTGACGCCCGATCACATCTTTTTCGGGACGCCCCGTCTTCTGAATAAGGCTACGCACATGATCGCTAATACCGATGTCATATTGCCCCGCCAATTGAATATACCGCGCCTCATCCCCAACGGGCAACAATTCCGCCCCTGCCAAATCGGCAAGACTGCGCAAACGCCGACGGCGTACGGGCGTAATATCTGTTTTCAAATAATTGGTATTCACAATATTAAACTCAGAATGATTAGCTCTAGGATTGCTCATAATTCTCCGCAACGAAGCGATCAAGAACCCGCACACCAAAGCCTGTGCCGTATTTAGGCGCTATATCTTTATCGGTTTTAATCCACGCCGTACCCGCAATATCCATATGCGCCCACGGTGTATCATCATCAATAAAGTGCCACAAAAAGCCTGCCGCCGTACAAGAGCCCGCCCAACGCCCCGACTTCGCCATATTCTGCGTATCAGAGATTGTGCCTTCCATGTCCTTTTTCCAGACCTTATCCAACGGCATCCGCCATAATTTCTCATCACTGGCCTTGCCTGCACGCTCCATCTGCTCCCACAGCGCATCATCGGTTACAAATGTACCGCAATATTCATGCCCCAGAGCAATCAACATCGCCCCCGTTAAGGTCGCTAAATCAATAATCAAGCTCGGTTTATAGATTTTCTGTACGTACGACAACGCGTCCGCCAAAACCAAACGCCCTTCCGCGTCAGTGTTCAAAACTTCGATTGTTTTCCCCGCATAGGAGGTAATAATGTCCGCCGGACGATACGCACGCGCGGAAGGCATATTCTCTGCCAAGCCAACGATAGCCACGACATTGACCTTGGCATCACGCAAAGCCAGCGACTTCATCAAGCCAACCACAGCGGCCGAGCCACCCATATCCATTTTCATATCTTCCATGCCCGGGCCGGGTTTAAGCGATATACCGCCCGTATCAAACGTTACCCCTTTCCCGACAAAAGCAAGCGGTGCATCGGTAGAGGCCTTATCCCCGTTCCAACGCATAATCACCATGCGCGGCGGGTTGTCAGAACCTTGTCCAACCGCAAGGATAGCGCCCATTCCAAGTTTGCGCATTTTCTTCTCATCCAGAATTTCTATCTCAACGCCCAGCGGCTTTAGCTGTTCCTTGATACGCTTGGCATAGCTGTCAGGATACAAAACATTTGGCGGCTCATTTACTAAATCACGCGCTAAAAACACGCCCTGATTAACACAAGCCTGCACCGCGTATAAATCATTGGCAACATCGCTTTCAAACAATACAAAATGCGCACGAGATAGCACGGTTTTTTCATCTTCCTCATCAGGTGATTGATACAACTCGAACTTATAAGAGCGCAGGGCAAGGACTTTTTTCCATCGCATCCAGGTAAGGCGTCCAGGATTTTTTCAAATTGATGGTTGATTCAGTCGCRATAATTCCGAAGTTCAGCTTATCAGCGGCAAAGGCGGCWGTGCTGGACAAAAGTGTKGCYGTGAGAACAGCTGCTATAGTCATTTTTTTGAACATTGAGTTTTCTCCTTATTGAGTTTCGTCGTTTACAGGTAGTGAGAYACGTTAYGCSAKGGCAGCTATGGGGCTTGCCGGTGACACATTTGGGGTTTTTGTTTTGGTAACWACTTCGAGACCGGGCAGGAACAATTCCTCGCTCTCGGCTCCATAYAACTCGCCCAAAAATTCAGGCGTCAGCGCCAGTGAGGGGCCATCGTAAACAATCTGGCCATCGCGCAGAGCAACTGTTCTGGGGCAATATCTAAGAGCGTATTCGACCTGGTGCAAAGAGACGATGACAGTGGTGCCATCTTCCCGGTTGAGAGTGTCGAGAATATCCATGACCTTRCGGGCAGMMGAGGGRTCAAGCGAGGCAATCGGCTCATCGGCAATGATRATTTYMGCGCCYTGMACCAGCGTKCGKGCRATGGCGGCACGCTGTTGTTGGCCACCTGATAAATCGGCACCGCGCTGCAGGGCTTGCGGGGCAATCCCAACACGGGCGAGGGCGTGCATCGCGGCCTTTTTTTGCTGATCGTTAAACAGGCCCAATGAACCGGCGAGCCGGGGCATGCTCCCCAGATAGCCGGTGAGAACATTGGTGAGCAGGGATAAGCGTCCAATCAGGTTAAACTGTTGAAAGATGACACCAACGCTGGCTCTGATCTCGCGCGCCTTGGGTAAAATCTTTCCGGCTTCCTGTATTTTTTCTCCGGATATGCAAATGCTTGAATTTGGATTTCGATCTGATTCTAACAATCCGGCAATGTGGCGCAGAAGCGTTGATTTACCTGAGCCCGATGCCCCAATCAACGCGACCATTTCGCCGTGCCTGACTTCGAGCGACACATTTTTAAGCGCAACAGTACCCTTGGAAAAGGTCTTCGAAATGCTCTCAACTTTTACGGCAACGGTGTCCATGTCTTCATCCTGTAAAATTACGTTAAGCAATTTTTTACATATGGATGTGACAGATCGATTATGGTTTCGTGACTGTCAAATGATTGGGGATAAGCGCTCCCGGTTCCAATGATGATATCACTTCTTCGCAGGTGCACATTCCTAGACGCCGATGGTGCCGTATTGAGGGCTGATGACATCTGAAGTGAAAAGACGATGATCTTTAAGGCATGCAATTTTTCCATGCGCAATGGTAGCCGTGATGTCTGTCGTCTTGGTTCTGGCAGCATCAACGAGAATAACGTCCGCTCTCATCCCTTCACAAAGGCGTCCTCTGTCTGCAAGCCCCAATGCATCGGCGGGATTTTGTGAAATCAGTGCCCATGCTTTTTCCAGTGACACCTTTTTATCTTCTGCCAGTTTGAATATGGCAGCA
>NVTV01000003.1 GCA_002401695.1 Alphaproteobacteria bacterium | reverse complement strand
CTTTCAAACAATACAAAATGCGCACGAGATAGCACGGTTTTTTCATCTTCCTCATCAGGTGATTGATACAACTCGAACTTATAAGAGCGCAGGGCAAGGCCAACTGCGACATGCGCCGTCAGCGCGCCACAACCGGATAATTCATTATCCGCATAAAACTCAACTGTCTCGATTTTCTTGGCTTCCAGCGCACAGAGCAGCTTCCCGCCCAATTTTTCTGCCTCGATCTTGGTAAAATCTTCGCGCTTGCCACACCCTAATAAAACCACATAGCTATAGGGCGCGCCCTCCGGCAGCATCAGAATTTCAACCTGACCACTCTTCCCTTTAAAACTTTTGCTTTTTTCCAACACATGGTCGACAAAACCTTTGAATTCGTAATTTAACGACCCAACAGACGGGCTGGGTTCTTTATCATTATAAAAACAAATAACCGCAGCTTCTGTGTTCTTATAGGGGGCTTTTGAAAACGAGATATCTAATGTCATTATATTTTCCTGATGCACGAATAAATTGGAGTCGCTTTAAGACCAGATCATAGTATAATCTCCCGAGCATATCGTCAATTGCCACAGAGCGGCCTATAAACAACAATATGCCCAAACTTATAATGGCCAGCTATAAACGCGTATATAACATGAAAATATTCAATTACTATTTGTTAAAAAACCTCTTTATCGCAACAATTTTTGTCGCGATCACACTGGCTTTCGTGATATTTTTGACGCAATCCCTCCGGTTTTTGGAAATCATCATTAATGCCGGCGCCGCAGGAAGTGCCTTTCTGGCCTTAACCAGCCTCGCCTTGCCGCGCTTTTTTGAGGTTATTTTACCGCTTTCCGTTATGGCCGCAACGCTATTCCTCTATAATAAGATGACCATAGACTCCGAAATCACCGCCATTCGCGCCACGGGATACTCTTCTTTTTCTCTGGCAAAGCCCGCCATCATCCTTGGCCTGTGCGTAACAGTCTTGCTGTGGGGCATTACCATGTGGGTTGCCCCCATCTCATTGGCAAAAATGCACAACATGCGCCATGCGCTAAAATCCGAATTTGCGACAACGCTATTCAAAGAAGGTGTTTTCAACCAAATCGGACGCGGCTTAACCGTCTATATTCGGGAGCGAACCAGCGAGGGAGAGCTTGCCGGACTGATGATCCATGATACACGGGATAAATCCGCACCACCCTCAACTGTTTTGGCAAAGCGCGGCATAATCATTATCGATAATAAAGGGCAGCAAGTCATCGTCTTTAATGGCTCGCGGCAAACCTACAACCCTAAGACAGGTATATTGCAAAGACTGGACTTTGACCGCTATACAATTGATTTACCAGGCAGCGGCCCTGCGCTTGAAAGATGGGCAGAGCCGGATGAGCGCACAATTACCAAGCTGCTAAACCCCGATCCAAACAATAAACGCGATCTGGAAAGTCTGCATGAATTTTCGATCGAGATACATCGTCGTTTCACCAGCCCCCTCCTTGCCCTGTCTTTTCCGTTAATTGCACTAAGTATCCTGTTGCTTGGCCCCATTGACAGACGCGGTCAAGGCACAAGAATCGGCATTGCCATTGTGATTATTATGATCATCCAAGGCCTATTTCTGGCATCCTATAACCTTGCACGCAACAATGATGCGGGGCTAATCTTGATGTATACCCTGACCTTTGCGCCCATTATAATCTCCACATTCTTTTTAAGCGGGTTTAGCGAAAATTTCCGCCGCCAACTTCTCTATACCAAGCGGAAGAAAATAACATGAAAATCACGCCAACACTCAGCGCATACCTCGCAAAAAGATATCTATTCAACCTGTTCATACTCCTCTTGGCCTTGTTGGCCGTGGTCTATCTATTTGACACGGTTGAGCTTATCCGTCGCGCCAGTAAGCGCGGTGAGATCCCGATGAGCTTGGTGTTACAAATGGGCATTTTCAAGCTCCCCAAGGTTGGACAAACACTGTTTCCCTTTGCTGTATTATTCAGTGCCATGTTCACATTTTGGCAACTCACCCGCCGTTATGAACTGATCGTTGTCCGCGCCTCGGGGTTTTCAGTCTGGCAATTCCTTATGCCTATTACCGCCGTTGGTATCTTGTTTGGCGTTGCACAAATGACTGTCATAAACCCTATCGGCGCGGTTTTAATCGGAAAATACGAAGAACTGGAGCGCACACATCTAAAGCATCAGGAAAATCATATTGCCATTTTTCAGGAAGGACTATGGCTGAAACAAGCGATTTTGATAGAGTCCGAAACCCCTGAGCCACCTGCAACAGGCACGTTCAATAACAACGAAAACGAAACAGCGCCAATACAAAAACCGGAACTCATCAGCGGTTACGTCATATTACACGCCCAAAGAATAAAGCAGCCTGAATGGATACTCGAAAATATTACAGTTTTATATTTCACTGATAACAACACTTTCCTTCAGCGCATCGACGCCAAGACCGCGGAGTTGGAGGAAACCTTATGGCACTTACGCGACGTCACGATACATAAAGAACACAGCGCACCGGCCAAAGAAAAAACATACCAACTGCCGACCACGTTAACCCGTCAAGATATAGAGGAGAGCTTTTCCTCGCCGCAAAGCATGTCCTTTTGGAAACTTCCCGCCTATATCAGAACATTAGAACAAACGGGCTTCGATGCCACCGGATTAAAAGTCTATTATCATAACCTGCTGTCACAGCCCCTTATGTTTAGTGCAATGATACTCCTCGCCGCCGCCGTCTCTATGCGTCCGCCGCGCTCAAGAGGAACACTGCCCATGATCGCAGCAGGTATATTCATCGGCTTTATCGTGTTCTTCCTCTCCAGCTTTCTGCAAGCTCTAGGCGCCTCGCAACAAATCCCCGTTATTCTTGCTGCATGGTCGCCTGCGCTTATCTCATTTCTACTGGGGCTATCAGTTATGATGAATTTGGAAGATGGTTAAAACCGATAAAGCATGCACAACTTTTTAATTGTTTTTAAAATTAACCAATTGATAATCAACACATGTTATTTAGAATATAAGTACTTTTCTGCGTAACACTTTTTCATCTATAAGAACAAACAATATAAATACAGGATTTCGCAATGAAAACGATTACACACACGCCGCATAAAAAGACAAAAACGCCCTCTTTTTATGCACGGCTTTCTTTAATTGCATTATCCAGCCTGACCATCTCTTCCTGTGCAAGCATGAAGGGAAACGAAATACACGAAGGCAGCATTACCATTTATGACCCTATGGAAGAACAAAACAGACAGGTTATGGCCTTTAATATGGCCGTGGACAAAGCCATCATTAATCCGGTTATCGAAGGCTATAGAACAGTTACACCGCGCCCTGTCCGCAGCGGTATCAAAAATTTCTTACGCAATCTACGCAGCCCCATTACCTTTGTAAACCAACTTTTGCAAGGTGACCTAGGCGGTGCACGTGATGTTTTATTGCGCGTCACCATTAATTCCACGATTGGTATCGGCGGAATTTTTGATGTTGCCGGCTATGAGGGTATCGAATACGAACCCGAAGATTTCGGGCAAACACTGGCTGTTTGGGGCGTTGAACACGGCCCTTATATGGTTGTGCCCTTTATTGGTCCGTCATCGATACGTGATTATGGTGGCTATTTTGCCGATACTATTGCAGACCCTGTGCGTTGGTATATGTTCAATGCCAACAAAGAACTGCTCTATTCAGGCAAGTACGTTGTCGACTATCTTGATATAAGGGATTCACTAAAGGATACTCTGGATGATATCGAAAGCAATTCTTTCGATTACTACGCCGCAATCCGCAGCACGTATTACCAGCATCGTAAGGCTTTGGTGAATGATAACAAAAGCATCTCGACCAATGATATTCCGGCGATCCCCTATTATGAAGATGAATAAAACGATTATTTCTAAAATCCCGGATTTGAATCATAAAAAAATACCCTATATACTCATGGGTAGGTTATAAGATTGAAGACTGCTTAAAAGGAGAGACTTGTGTTAAGTCATAAATTTATTTTATCACTCGGTGTCATAGTAACATTATCCGCATCAACGTCCGCTCTTGCCTTTCAAAACGTGCCTTCGACCCATTCCATGGCGCAATCCGCAAACATTACCTATATTGGCAATGAAGCACTGGAAAATGGCGCAATAAAGTTTGTTTCCAAGCTGGCACAAAAAGGCATCGGCATTCTGGAGAATGACAGTGTACCAAAGGAACAACGTGATAAGAACTTTCGTAAGCTGCTGCATAATAATTTCGACATGAAAACAATTGCCAGATTTTCTTTGGGACGCTATTGGAAAGTCAGCTCAAAGGCAGAACGAAAAGAATATTTGATCCTGTTCGAAAATATGATCATCAATGTCTATTCAAAACGTTTTAGCGACTATAACGGCCAAGTCGTAAAAGTGTCCACAGCGCGCCTTACAGGCAAAGCAGACGCCCTTGTATCATCCTCTATCGTGCCTGAAAACGGGCCCAAAATTGATGTTGACTGGCGTGTTCGCAAAAAGAAAAACGGCAAGTTTAAAGTCATTGATATCATTGTTGAAGGGGTTAGCATGTCTTTAACACAACGATCCGACTTTGCCTCTGTCATACAACGCGGCGGCGGCAAGGTAGAAGTCTTGCTGGCACATCTACGCCCTAAAATCTAAATATATCACTCGAAAATCTCAATAGAATAGGCAAGGTCTATAAACCTTGCCTCATTATGTATGCGGAAAGATCTTCATTAACCGCCGCCACCGCCACTAAACGCAACCAAGTTATCAGTCATAGCGGATGAACGATCACCCTTCATACGTGCAATTGACGTTGTGATCTGCGCATTGGTCATCTGAGTTGCTCTGTACATCTTACCTGTCAGTTCACCCGCAGGATCGCCTGCTGTCTCTTGGAACGTACTAACCGTAACACCCATCCAACGCATAATATTGTTTGGAATTTGATCAATCAATTTGAAACACGACAAACCAATCATATAAACAAGGATCACATAAACAATCGTGTAAAACAGCTCATCCACTGGAGAGCGCCAATAATCCATGCTATCCCCTTCACTTAAAAGTGTTGGATCGAACATCTCTTTCTGCATGTCAAAACCAGTTGCAGACAATGTCAAGACATGGAACACCTCATGCAACGTTTCTATCAAGGCAGAAAATATCGATATACTGGCCAATAAGCCAACCACAATCAACGTTGGGCGTAGGAAAATTTCAAAAATCAAGAAATACCCATTGGTTGCCCATGGACCAGGCAACCCTTCGCCATCAATTTTTATATGTGCAATCGCCCACAGAGGCATCGCCACAACAGCTTCGAAAATACTTTTGATCCAACCAGCAAATGCAAAGAAAAAGTAGATAAACGGCAAAAACGGCAAAACATAATACAACATAAACCCAATAGATAAGGTCAACAAACTCATCTGAACCAAAAACTCACCAGCCGTACCGGCCAATGGCCCAAAGAAATCATCGGTTAGAATTTCGCCAACACCCTGCCCGACGACACCGGCAAACAAATTCCTGATAGACGCATCCACAATACCTTTTCCGGCAGAGCTTAGTAGAGCCAGCGGGTGTGTACCCTTATTATCCATGATATTCATCAAACCGTCTGTACCAAAAACTGTGTTAATGAAATCAATAATACTATTCTTAGATGAACGCGTCGAAACGGTTTCCTGCACCTTAGATGTGCGCCAAAAATTGTAATCACTGTATAAAGCCGCTGCAATATACTGATCACCGGGACGCGGTAAAGTAACCAATTTACCACTTTGAAGACGTGGATTAAACCGATCCCCATATGACACATTCGTATCATTCGCTTTATGCGCTTCTGAAATAATTTCCATCACCATAGGATATCTAAACGGCTTTGGCACATTCTTTATCGCGGACGTCACCAAACCATTCAACTCGGCAATTTTATTATACCATAACGCCGCACCGGCCCAGCCTCTTTCCCGTACAGATGCCGGCATCAACAAATTCCCCTTATACGCCGGTGTATCATACGCAGTGCGAATTTCACTATAGACAGTTGGAGGTCCCCCCGGAGTCACCGAGGCCCAATCATAATATGAATTATTCAAAAACAGTTCACTCGTTGCGTTAAAGAGCTCAATGTTGGCTCTGGCCGCCTCGGCTGTAATCCATCCGGTATTAGACGTAAAAGCATACTGCCCAGTCACCGAATAAGGCACATCCACACAGCCGGGATTATGCCCATATGGCAGAATAGACTGCGCCATACATAATACTGTTTCAGTTGCCATTGGGTTAGCATCAAAGAAATCATGGATTTCCATATAGAACTCGTCTTGAATACCGTTACGTTCAATCACAAATTCATCTAATGATGTAATATCAAAATGAAGTTCGCCACATGTTGGCTGCACATAACCCCATTCCTCATCATACGCCCCCTCTTTATTATTGGGTGCCAAACTCCCGTCACCAGGCCCCCCGGTAACACCAGACGGGTTAGGAAGAAACCCCGGAGGATTACGATGACCAAAGCGCAAAACGACCGTCTTATAACGGGAAAAAACCACTGCATCTACAAAATCAGTAACATCTCCAATCCAAAAATAGTCGTCTGTCGTACCACCCATATTTGCAGCACCACCGCCTTCTGTTGTACCATCATGTAGAAAAACAGACGTCGTGTCATCACTATGCGGTCGAACAAAATAAGGATAAATATCGATACCGTTCACAATTTTCTCAGTAACAATACACATACGCACAACATGCATAAACTGTGTTAGCCCACCAATTTCAGGCATATTCGGTTCAGCCAGCAAACTCTGATTTTGACCCAAAAACTCACTGGTTGCAGCAATCGCAGTATCATTAAATCGTAACCACACATTCGTTGCCATATTCGATCCAAATTTGGCAACAGAAAACACAATAAGCTGCGCCACATTAATACCCGCATTGTTATTCACAGTGCTGACAGGGGCCAAAAGTGCAAAAAACACAATTAACCTTGGTATAAACCATGCCCGGTTAAGACGTTGTCCGAATGGCGTTCCCGTTGTTACAGTTTCTCCAATAATCGTAATCACAAAATAAATCAAGATAACGCCTGAAATCATGGCAATACCCATTGTGTAGAAATGTAGCATTGCATGCAATGCAAGATGCATCGGCGCAGGATAGCTGGCTGGTGAGGGAATCACATTACCCCGTATATCCAGACAAGGCGTTCCCAGATCAGAAATACAAGAATTATAAAAGCCTGTCGCAACAGTTGACCCCGACCCCTCTTTCATACCAAAAACATTATCCAGCACAATAAAAGCAATATCTTGCGATGAATTATGCCCAGCAGGTGTATTTAGAAATATATTAGACCATGGCCCCGCCAACACAGGACTTGCAAGAAGAGACGTACAGAGCAAAACGATTTGTACCGCAATCAATGCCAGGCCAATGAGAATCGTAAAATATATTACAATTTTATCGATGTTCTTTCGTTCAAAAACAAGGTTATTTCCCGCTTCTGCAATAACATGACGAAGACCAAAACGACCAAAATTATCATACTTTAAATAAACATGCCCAGCAGGCAATAATCCTACATTGTAATAAATAACCGCAATAAGACTTGCCAAAAAAGCAAAACCAGAGCCCAGCAAACCCCTTACCCTAGGCAAAACCCCTGGTAATATAGTGTATTTTACAAAATCATTCTTGGTTATCGCCATATACTCATATCTTAATCAAAAAGTTAGCCCGTTGCACCTTTAACAACAGCATGTAGTCCACCACCAATTTTAGATAGTGCCTGTTGTGAGCCAATTGTTGTTTTGGAGACCAGTCCTTGTGCAGGGTCTTCACGTTGATCTCCGAATGTTGCAACACTCTGCCCCATCCACCTTAAAATATTGTTCGGTATCGTATCAATCAACTTAAACGATGACATCGCAATCAAATACACAATAATCGCATAAATGACTGTAAAGAAGAATTCATCAATCCTTGATCTTACATACTGGGAGGTCGATGTCGCCGCCGTGGCCGTAAGCTCGGTTTCCATACTATACCCACCGATATTCTCCGTTACGATTGAAAATATACTATTCAAAACTTCAATCAATGCCGAGAAAATAGAGATACTGGCCAACAGCCCAAACACCGTCAGAAGAGGTCTTAAGAAGACTTCAAAGATCAAGAAATAACCATTGATAGCAGCATTACCCGGCATACCATGACCATCAATTCTAATATGTGCCAAAGCCCATAACGGCGCACCAACCATCGCTTCAAAAATACCTTTCAGCCATCCACCAACAGCAAAGAAGAAATAAATGAACGGTAAGAACGGCACCACATAGAATAATACAAAACCTACTGTTAAGCCCATCATCGCCACAGAGATAAAGAAGTTTGCAGCAATGCCGCCAAGCGCACCACCGACTTCCGACGCGCCTAGTGTCGCGCCCAACGCCGCGTATCCTAAAGAGTGCACCGCACTTTCAACCAACGCGCGTCCAACACCAACAAGCATCGCCAATGGATGCGTTCCAACATTTTTACGTAAATCATACAGACCATCAAGACCCAACAACGCCGATATTCCATCCAAGAATGCATTACCCGTCAAATCGTCTTTCGTTAAACCACCCGATGACCATTCATATTCCGCAGTATAGAGCACCGTCGCAAACTCCATGCCCTTCTCGCCACCCAGTAATGTCGTAAGACTATTAATACCTGTTGCGTTTGGTTCATACTGTGTTGCCACATCCAAATCTTTATCATACTTAACTTTAACTTCGAGCACCTTCTCCATAATTGCCGGATATTTAGAGACAATAGGAGTCGCAAACGTCGCGCCGATCAACATACCATTCATTTCAGCAACCCGGTTATACCAGATACCGGCACCGGCCCAACCCCGACTACGAAGCGTCGTCAAATTCGGATCCGCCGCAGTTAATCTGGCGGCCGTCCCCTGATCGTAAACCGCCTCAACTATACCGGCTTCTATCGCGAGTTTAACTTGTTCCTTTACATTATTAACATATACAGCATTCACCTTCACTTCGTGATCTGTAACAAAAGAAGCAGGTGTCGCAGCACCCTTTGCGCCCTTAACCATACGAAGCGCAACTTCAAAATCACGTCTATTATTTGTTGAACTTTCTATCGGATAAGCCGTAACACCCGTAGAATTACCATCAACAGCCATATAATCAGAAGTAAGAACGACACCCACCGTATCATGCCATATATGCCACCATATTTGGTAATACGTATATTGCATCCAGTCCGCCCCAGGCTCGGCAGGATCAGTAGGACTGGACGGCCCCGCAGCAGAATCTCTTGCATCTTGCATCGTCAATATAATCTCACCACAAACAGGAGAAACAAAAGAATGGCTATCCGGATATAATTCCTCATTCTTCACACCAAAACGAACAATGACCGAACTTGCACCATCATTCAGGGAAAGAAGCATAGTGTCATAATCTTGCCCCGTACCTAACAACAAGGAATTTGGTGTCTCTGAATGTTGAAACAATGAATATGCTTCAACAGTTTGCGCCGGGACAGGAAGAAGAAGAGGCGCATGCCAAGCAGCCGTTTCTTGCTCAAACCGCTGCTTTTCATAAAATTCATAGGCATATTTACAAACTTTCGCAACGTACAGGAACTGTATCAAAGACGATATATCCGGCGCATTAGGCGTAGAAATCATCGCATTACCGCCACCTAAACTTTGCGTCAATGTGGAATCAAATAAACGCCAGCCATTCGATGCGAACGCCGATCCAATCTTCGCCGCATACAACACGACATATTGCGAAGAATTCAATCCCGACCCCAACGGCATCAATAACCCAAACGCAATCACAATTCTAAGAGGTGCCCATGTTTTATTAAAACGCTTACCAAACGGCGTACCTGTCTGCGCGGTCTCTGCCAAAATTGTAACAATGAAATAGCTTGTAATAATAACAGCAATCACCAGAAGCCCTGTACTATACACGCTAAACAAACTATGCATACCAAGGTGGTAGGGAAACGGAAAATACGTATAGGCGGTCGGCGTCAACGGCCCAAACTGACCCGCGATTACAGCAGAAACCCCTGTTCCGCTTGTGTTCGTTGCGGCAATATTCGTACCAAAATTATCCACACATTCTGTGGCAGAGCCAACACAAGACTCAAAGAACCCCATATTCGCGATATTAGGATGCGGAACACCAAAGACCATATCTAACATCATAGATGCTAAATCATGAGATCTATAACCGGCATTTGAAATACTAAAAAACCCGACCCATGTCGTGGGCATAGCCATTGCTGGCTGTAGAAATAACAGCATAGCCAAAGATAACAACTGAACCATAAATATTACCAAACCAGCGAGAACGGCAACAAACATAAGAATTTGATCAATATTTTTGAGACTAAATTTTACGTTTCGCGCCGCTTCACAAACCACATGTCTGATACCATACAGCCCAATATTACGTTGACTTAGATATGGGTGAGAACGCGGTAACAGACCAACCATCTGATAAACCACAGCAATAAAGAAAGGAATGTAATGAAAACCACTCATGAACAGATCGCGCATTCTCGGCACGATTTGCGGCATCACACTATAACTAAACAGTCCTTTTGGCATTATTAAACCAAACATTATTTCTCTCTTTCCTACTCTAGAAAACCTTTATCTCACTCGCAGTATTAGCCCTTATTCATTCGCAGGGTTTGCAACGCCATTTTGCGCGCCCGTCACCTTACCAGAGGAATCCTTCGTCACCCCTTTAAGCTGGCCACCTACGACCTGACCAAGGCCACCACCCAACTTAGTAATAGCACCAGCGGCCTGATTACCCATTGTCATACCACCTATCGCAGCATAACGGCTAAGACTATCCACTTGATCTTGATTAATATCACCAAAGGAAGATACGCCCGCACCCGCCCAACGCAAAATATTATCAGGAATTCTATCAATCAGTTTAAACGACGCAAGCGCCATCATATAACAAACAATTGTATAAATAACTGTGAAGAAGAATTGGTCTATAACACCGCGTTGAAAACGAACATCATTTACAGACGTCATATTCAAGACATCCTGCGTTACACTGGACGAATCACCAGAAATGTTCGACGTCACCAAATCCCAAATCAAATTCAAAATCTGTACTTGTGTTGAAAAAATAACAACAGCCGCAACCAAACCAACAACCGTCAATATAGGCCTTATAAATATCTCCAATATCAAGAAATAACCATTTTGCGCAGAGTCACCAGGCAACCCATCACCATCAATACGTAAATGTGCCAAGGCCCATAACGGCACCCCCACCATGGCCTCAAAGATAGCTTTAATCCAAGATGCTGCGGCAAAATAGAAGTAAACAAACGGCAAGAACGGCAAGATATAGAAAAGAACGAAGCCAGCGGTCAAGCCCATAAACGCTGTCGATAAGAGAACCTGGCTGGCCGCTGTTGAAATTGCGCCAACTTTATTAGCCTTATCCATAGCAGTGACCATACCACCAAGAAATGCAGCACCAGTAGAGCCCGCCAGATTAACCACGGCTGAATCAACCAGCCCTTTTCCGACCACGACAAGCTGTACAATAGGATTTAAATGCGCATTCGATGTACGCATAGCCGCGAGACCAGACGTTCCGAACAATCGATTTATAGAGTCCATAAAGATATTTTGATAACTAATCCGACTCAAAGCATCAAAGCTCTTGGCATCATCATTCCAATATCCGAAAACAGCAGAAAGTCCCAATGCAACCTCATGCGGCTCTACCATAGAAGAGAACCCCTCAGGAGCATCCTTACCAGGCGCCTTCGTAGACATCGTAAATTGCCTTTTATACTCTACATGTTCGTTACTTTTTCTATTTTGCTTACGCACCTGCTCCATGGCAAGAGGATATAGATCCATATAAGGAACGCCCTGCACACCATCGATCCAGCCACCATTTGTTTCAGCCAGCTTACTATAGAAAACACCTGCGCCA
Organism: Alphaproteobacteria bacterium; assembly: GCA_002401695.1. GTDB lineage: Bacteria > Pseudomonadota > Alphaproteobacteria > Micavibrionales > Micavibrionaceae > UBA1672. The sequence goes on along the minus strand of NVTV01000003.1, from coordinate 431,523 downwards.
ATCCAACCATAACTTCTGTCTGTTGCATTTTGGTCCGCAGCAGTAGAGAAAAGAACATGATCTCCCCAAGCCGTTCTCACCAAATCTTTAAGGTCATTTGAATACCGCGCAATAACCTGTTGCTTCCAAGTCGCACTTGGGGACGTTTTCGCGAGACATGCTGGCAAATCCACAGGAAAGCCTAAAAGCGTACGAGTAACGCCGGACAATGATCCTGTGCCGGGCGATTCATTCGTTGTACAAAACGCACGCACAACCGCGGGATCATGCTCCATAGTTGTAACAATATAAGACCTCGCGAATTGGCGCATATCCAGATCAGCAAACCACATCTCCATGACCAAATTATAATACCCGCGAAGCATAAAATCCGCGCCGCCACGCCCCGCACCCGCACCACCCAAATCGGCCAGAGATGCAACAGGAATACGAATATCACCACATAAAGGCTTAACCAAACCCGGTTCTCCATCATGTTGAACATCGCCCGCTCTGTATTCCCCGAAACGAATAATAATATCACTGCCGTAATAAAAACCAAGTGCAGCCAAATAATCCGGCGTAGCCGCAGAACCACCATAAACCACCTGTTGACGCAAAGCATCATTCCCCTGAAAATTTGTATTACCGGCGATGGCACCGTTAGGCGGGCGGGTGGCCTTATGCTTAACTAGGAAAGGTACCACCTGCATCCCTGTTTCCGATGTAGGCCCCACATGTGAAGCCTCAATTGGTGGATAGGTCGGAGAAGCGGTCGTACCAATACGCTGACCCGCATTCAATCGTGCATAAGAATACGCACAGGCATGCACAATCGACATCGCCTCAACCAAAGCAGAAATATCGGGAACCTCAGGAATAGCAAGAAGAGAGTAACGCTGACCCATAGGGCGAGAAGGTGACCCGGAAAATTGCGAATGCCCGACAACAGCATCATTGAAACTATTCCACCCGACTGTTGCGAAACTTGATCCATATTTCGCCGCATAAAGCACAATATATTGTCCCGAGTTAAGCGTAGCCCCAACCCCTGCAACCGGCGCAGGCACAAGCAAGCCCAGCGCAACGACCAACCTGATCGGCACCCAGACATTTTGGAAACGTTGACCGAAAGGCGTACCACTCGTCGCGGTTTCAAAAACAATAACAACAAGGAAATACAAGAAAATCAAAACAGCGACCAAAAGAAGGGCTGTCGAATAAAATCTAAACAATTGATGCAAGGCCGTCTGAAAAGGAAGCGGCAATATAGATGCACCAGTGGCAGGACCCACAGTCTCAAACGCCACACCTGCACTAAAATTCGTACAATTGGCAATCGTTGTTGTAGAACAGAAAACACCCGGAACACCGAAAACACGATCTAACAAGTTATAAGCAATATCAGACGCAGGATCAGGTGTATCAAACCACGAAAACGCCATGGCAGGCGAAACCGCCAAAACATAAATCAGAATTAGGAACTGCGCCACCAACATGACAACACCGGTCAACATACCAAAATAAACCAATATCTGATCAATGTTTTTTCTGGAGAAAGTAAGATTGCGCGAAGCCTCTGTAATAACATGACGTACACCAAAGCGCCCGATGTTCACCGAAGACAAATATGGATGGTTGGCAGGCAAGAGACGAACAACAAAGTATATCTGCGCCATCCAAAACGAAACGTAAGCAAAACCGGAGGAGAATAAATTCTTCACACGCGGCACGATACGGGGCATGGACGCATAAATCAGAACATCTTTAGTTTTTATATTTCGCACGTTATTTACTCACCGTTTCGTCTAATTATCACCCGCAAATAGTGCGAATTTTAGATAAATCACGCCTAATGGTAACATCATTCACATATAGAAAGCGAGTTTTTATGTCATATTTTTGACATTTTTTATACAGCACCAACGGAAAGGCAAGGCATACAGCCAAAAACAGACACGTACACCCTATCCTGTTTTGCGCAACGGCCTGTATTTTATGCGTCTTGGAGTATCCGCATCATGCCCCATACGCTTGCGGTAATCGGCTTCATAATCCTGATAATTGCCTTCAAACCATGTAATTTGCGAATCACCTTCAAAAGCCAGAATATGCGTTGCCAAACGATCAAGGAACCAACGATCATGCGAAATCACTACGGCGCAACCCGGAAAGCGCTCCAGCGCTTCTTCAAGAGCGGCCAAAGTTTCCGTATCCAAATCGTTTGTTGGCTCATCCAAAAGGATGACATTTGCCTCTGTTTTCAACATCTTAGCTAGATGGACACGGTTACGTTGCCCCCCTGATAAGTCACCGACTTTTTTCTGCTGATCCGGCCCACGGAAGTTAAAAGCAGACACGTACGCCCTGCTCTGCATCTCGATTTTACCCAGCTTGATAATATCCGTTCCGCCCGAGATTTCCTCCCAGACATTATTATCCGCATTAAGCGCATCACGACTTTGATCCACATAGCCTAATTTAACCGTATCACCGACCTTAAACGTGCCCTCATCGGGCTGTTCCGCGCCTGTAATCATCTTAAACAACGTTGATTTACCCGCACCATTGGGCCCGATAACACCAACAATCCCACCTGGCGGCAAAGAAAAGGACAAATCATCCATCAACAAACGATCACCAAAGCCTTTACGGATATTTTTCGCTTCAATAACCAAATCACCCAGACGCGGCGGCGATGGAATAACGATTTGCGCATTCCGCATATCGGTCTTTTGGCTCTCTGCCAGTAATTCTTCATACGCATTAATACGTGATTTTGACTTGGAACGTCGGGCTGACGGGCTCTTCCCCATCCACTCCATTTCACGCGCCAATGTTTTCTGGCGGGTATTCTCTTCGCGGTCTTCTTGCTTCATACGCTTGGCTTTTGCCTCAAGATACGCGGTATAATTGCCCTCATAAGGAATACCCGATCCACGGTCTACCTCTAGAATCCAGCTTGTCACATTATCAAGGAAGTAACGATCATGCGTCACCATCACCACAGCGCCCGTATAATCCAGCAAGAACCGTTGCAGCCACGCCACACTTTCGGCGTCCAAATGGTTTGTTGGCTCATCAAGTAACAAAAGATCAGGCTTTTCCAGCAGCAACTTACACAACGCAACGCGGCGTGCCTCACCACCGGACAGATTTTCTACAGAAGAGTCAGCGGGCGGACATCTCAATGCCTCCATCGCAATTTCAATCGTGCGGTCAAGCTCCCACCCATCCGCAATATCGATTTTTTCCTGCAAATCTCCCATTTCCGCACCCAGTGCATCAAAATCCGCATCAGGCTCACCCATTTCCATGCCAATCGCGTTAAAGCGATCAACCATTGCCTTCACATCAGCCAAGGCCTCCATCACGTTCTCGCCAACTGTTTTACTTTGGTCCAACTGCGGCTCTTGCTCCAGATAACCAACCCGCGCGCCTTCTGCCGACCACGCCTCGCCCATGAATTCCTTATCCACACCAGCCATAATTTTCAGCAATGTCGACTTACCCGCACCGTTTGGCCCCAAAACACCAATTTTCGCACCGGGTAAAAAGCTAAGCGTTACATTTTCGAGAACCTTTTTCCCGTTGCCATACGCCTTACTAAGGCCGTTCATTACATAAACATATTCATAAGCTGCCATTTATCGTCTTCCTCTAAAATCTCAATCACATCACACGACACCGGATTCCACATTATCCAGTGTTAAATTATTTTCTTCACGCACCTTTTGTGGATCATAAAGGTCTAACCTGTCAATCAAAGAAAGGATTTCACCGATCTCTTTTTTCATACTCAGAATAGATCGCGGATCGGTTGCAGGAATTTCAAGTGCCGCCGGTTCAAAGTAATTATGCTTACTCTCGATTAAAATTAACATTTTACTGTCATAGAACGCGGCAGTCATACCCTCCCCGCCATATTCCATCTGCAAGCCCTTAAGACGCTCTATCATCACAGGATCAATTAAATACCGCGCCTCTACCTGATCATTAGTATAAACATCAAATATCTTCTCGAACGCAGGATCAACAAGGTTTGCGCGCTTAAGATTGCTGGATTTTTGCTTAAACCATTCACCAATCTTACCTTTATTCTTATCCAGCATTGTGTGACCATAGAATTTCTTCGTATTCATATCGAGTAAAATCACCAACCCCTTAAACACGCTGACATAATAAGTACGATTTTTAGAACGACGGCGTTGTTTAAAATCCACTTCCGAGAATTCAATATCAACCCCCTTATACATACCAGAAAAATAATCTTCGCTATCACAACGATCATGGCTGGGTAGAATTTTGGAGGGCTGCATTTTATAAATTGCGATTTTCCCCTTCAAATCATAGGTAAAATCACCAAATAACGTCGCCAAGCGCGGTAAAATCTTCAATTTATATGCCTTAGCGTATTGACGACGCGGATGAGTTACCCATGCGTACAAAGCCCCAAGAGCAAGCACCGTCAGCCCCGCGCCACGGTCATCGCCGCTTTGTAAAAACAACAACATATAATCCACATATCCCAAAACAGGCGTGATCACCACAGCCACAGGAACAGCAATATTTTTCCGCCATTTATAGCTTCTAAGCTTAACCTTGCGGATTTTTTCCAACCCATCAAGGTGCGCCTTACTCTTCACTATAAAATCATATTCTTCCGCAAGACGTACATCACTAACTTCCGATAATTTACGTGTTTTCTTCCGATTTAAAAATGCTCGCAGCATCCATCCTCCAATGCTAAGGTTATCGCCATCATAATAGAGGATTTTACCATGTCAGACAAAGGATTAATCACTGGAGAAGACACGCATCAAAGATGCTGGTGGTGCGGGACAGATGAAGAGTATGTACGCTATCACGATACAGAATGGGGACACCCCGTTCATGATGATACCCACCTGTTTGAAAAGATCTGTCTGGAAGGGTTTCAGGCGGGTTTAAGCTGGCTCACGATTTTGCGAAAACGCGAAAATTTCCGCGCTTCTTTCGATGATTTTGATTTTTATAAGGTCGCTAAATACGACAATGATGCTATAAATTTACTACTCCAAAATACGGGTATTATTCGCCATCGCGGCAAAATAGAGGCCACCATAAACAACGCCCAACGCGCCATAGAATTGATAGAGGAAAAGGGCAGTCTAAGCGATTATTTCTGGTCTTTTCAGCCACAAAACCACTGCGCACCAGAACTAAAAACAGACATTTTGGGCAAAACCGAAGCCTCCACTATTCTATCGAAAGATTTGAAAAAACGGGGTTGGAAGTTTGTCGGGCCAACGACGTGTTACGCCTTTATGCAGGCCATGGGCATGGTCAACGACCATATCAAAGGATGCCATAGCCGATAACACAAATACTACTGACCATTAATCGCAGCCTGACGCGTCATTTCTTGCTCAGGTACAGCAGCATCAAGCGCGGCAGGATCATAATTCTGTCCATCCCCAATATCTTTGATATTATCATTAATATCATCGTTGGCACTTTCCTCATCACGTGATTTTCCGCCGGTAAAGATACGGGTAAACCAATTACCACGTTGCGCGCCACTTCTATCATTAAACTCTGCCTGTCTGTCAGACTGGGCGTTATCACGCGGCCCGGTATGTTCATAGCGAGAGCTCTCAGCATAACGCGAGGAAATTCCTTCTGAATAAGCAATTTGATTCTTATGGGTTGTCATGTCCGCCCCATACACAGCTTTCAAACCATTTGTAAGGCCTAAACTGTCTGGTCCATTTGGGATAATTGCCGACATTTGAGCATAACCGCCCGCAGCACCATGTACAACGTGACCACCGGGAATACGCTCTATAACACGTAAAAGGTCATCCATACGACGCCCACCTTGCGCAGGTGCAACATTTTCTGCCATATCAGTAGCGCCGCCAACCCTTTGCTCTGACAACGGTTTAATAAAGTCAGTATCATAATCCACGAAACGATACTCGGTCGTACTACCATTACGCATCGCGACAACAACATCAAAATCATCATGGTGCAGGCCGTGCGCGGCTAACTCCAGAAATACAAACGGCGTTGTTCCATCCCGCATCCCAAGCGCATCACCAAAGAATGTATTGAGCGGATCATCATGATTACGCGCCGCACGCGCCATCAAATCGGGTCTGTCATTCGCAATATCAAGCCCTTCAAAAAGGAACGCTGCTTTACCTTGATCAAGAAGACGTAAATCCCTGAAAGATTCCGGTGTTTGATGAACGTATGCCTGCGTATTAAATGTTCTTGTAACAACCGCATCATCAGTATTATTTGATTCCTGAGTATTTGTATTATCCGCTTGCGCACGAGGCTCCAGACAAAGGATTTTATTGATAACGTTTTCAACACCTTCCTTCGTTGGATTTCTCCAATTATAATTATCAAGGAATACTGCCAACTGCTCCGGGTCATCCAAAGATTTGGTATTTAAGTAATCATTCAATTCCAACACTTTAAACGTATCGTTAGAAGGATCGTTATCCAGCGGTCCATCCGTCTTGATACGCACCAATGCAAAAACAGAATCGCTTCCCTCTTTTGTGTAAAATAACGGGATATCACAGGGAAGGTTATCCTTATTATACTCCATATATCTATCACGGAGAGGGTCATTATCTGCGTCCGTTGTATCATTATCTGCGCCCGCTGTTACGTCATCATCACCATTCGGAATAATAACTACAGGTGCTTGTTCAGGAACCCATTGCGCAACATTAGGCGTCAACTGCCCCCACAACAAAGCCTGATCAAAAACACTAACAGTTTGCGTTGAACCATCTGCGGAAGACGCAAAATCCTTATCCAAAGCCAACATGTTTTGAGAAAAAGCATCAATATCAGCTTGCGGCACATCCTTATCATGCATGTACGTTAAAATCACACCCATGTTTTCAGATGATAATCTTGTCTGTGCAATCTCATCCAGACCTTCTTGTGTAATTTCGGTTTCCGCTTCTACCATTGCATGGATATTCGCGCGAATCCAAACCTCTTCAAAAACACCGCATGTCTCTCTGGTCATCGTATCGGTAAATTCATTTGCCTCTTTATCCAAATACATGAAATCGGGGTTTACCGCAGATATACCCAACAACGCCGCATTACTATGCAAAACCTCTTGTATTGTTGCCACGCGGCCTTTCGAGAAACGCTCCGGATCTTGTTCGAAATCCTCTGTACTAGGGTCATACGCCAATTCAACGTGCGTTTCACCTGCCGTAACGACCGGCAAATCAACGGCTGGCTCACTTGCAACATAAGCCGCAGCTGATACAGATGACTGCACAGTCGATGTTGTTGATGCAGACACGGAGGTAGATGCAGCAAGTTCCGGACGCTCAGCAACAACATCTTCAATCGTCTGACCTATTGTTTCCACATGCGTCAGCAAAGTTATACTCGTACCATTTTTGTATGCTTCCCCAATTTGAACAAGTCTATCTACAAAAATTTGCTTTGCACCTTCCATATCAGTTGCACTCGACGCACGATTCATCGCATCGGCTAAAGCCGCATTTATTTGTTCAGCATCAGCATTACCCAGCATCAACTTCATCGCATTACGGGGGAGAAAGCCATCCATTTGATCTTGGAAGCTATCTTTTGTTAGATCCATAATTTTATCAAAATCAAGTTTAGGATCAAGATTATTGTCAGCAGCGATTTTATCAAAGGAGGTTTCAAACCCATCACCCACAAGCCCAGCAGCATTTTTCAGCGCGGCACTATCATCTTTATCACCCCAAAGGCGATTAATATTAATTCCGAACATCGTCAGCATGCCACCGATCATCTTGCCGAAATCACTATTCGTGAAGAAATCTTTCAAAGCATCCTTAAAGCCGGGCGCAAATTTATCCAATGCCCCCGCAAGACCATCCATGATCATGTTCATCTTGGTCGTTGATCTGGCTCTTTCTTCATCAAGCACACCATTTTGTCTCAACACATCAAGACTATGGAATAAAACATTTAACTTATCCGTCTTGGCCGCTGACGCCTCATATTCTACTTTTTGCTGATTATATGTTGCCGTTGCCGCAGTATGCGCAGCCTGTTGCGCCGCATCCGCGCCCTCAGCCAATGGTGGCACTTCTGTCGGTGGACGTGCAATTAATGCCTGTGCCTCTGCCGGCGTTACCTTATCAATTCCCAATTGCTCGCGTATCATTGAAAAATCGTCTTTAGTCAAAATTGCTATTTGAAGCTGGCGGCCAATAGACTCGGTATAAACACCATTTGGATTTTTCTCACCATTCAATGTCTTCAACATCATAACCAGCTTAGACGTCAAATCTTGAGAATTTTCGCCCAGAACCCGATTACCATCCGGATCTCTATCATCCAGATCCGCTTGTGTCAGTGGCGTAACCAGAGAACCCGCAAGACTTTGCGCAATCCCGCCAAACTGACCAACCATTTTATCAAGCTGACCACCCAATTCAAATAAAGTCTCTTCCACAATCTTAATGGAAGTATCAACCTCATTTGCATTTTGTGCCGTCGCATTACCACTTAAAATATCAGCAACAGACGTATCAACATCCGCATCCGCATCCGCAAGCGACGTTCCTGAACCCGCTGAATTTGAAACGACAGGGGTAACAGGGGTAGCAACACCTGTAGGGTTAGTCGACGTTTGTACAATAACCGTTTCAGGCTCACTCATGCGCATATTAACCGCGACAGACAAAGAATTTGACGCATGCAATGCGGCCATATCTTGCAGAACTTGTGGGATTGTTTGCGTTTTCAGCGTATTCAACTCAATAATTTCTGCATTTAAAGCAGAGATTTGCGCTGCTGTAGCAGTCCCGGACCCCTTTAGAGTACTCAGTTCCACACCTTTTTCGGTAATTGACTTCGTAATACTTTCAACAAGTAATTCTTCAATACCCTCTGCATTTGCAGGAACGAAATGCGCAATTTTCTGATCCAATGGCAAACTTGTCGTACCTGCAATCATACTCGCTTGACTAACTACATTTACATCATTAACAGCAACAAGATAATTCAATTGTTGCATAGTCTGCTGATAAGAATCCAAAGAAGCTTGATCTAAATACCCATCAACTGTTCCAGGAACCGGAATCTCTGTGGTCGGCCGTAACGTCAGCGACCCCATATTTTCCAATCCATTCAAGATCGGTACAATTTGTGTTAATGCTGTTTCAATACGAGCAATACGCGGGTCAGATTGAATAGAAGAATCAACTGGCACAGGCTTTGCCTCTGCAGACACAGTGCTAGAATTCGTAGCCGATGCCAACTGCACGCTCACCTGATCAAGGATAGATATGTTCTGCTCGGCATCATCAATAAAGCCCAAGACTGTCCCTGTATCGATAGCACCACCCGAACCTTTGGAAATTATATCCGCCAAAATATCTTTATTCGTAACAGGTGGTAAAGGACCAAGGTTTATAATAGAACCATCAACGATACCCGTATCCAATACAATCTGCGCATCACGTAATGCCGCATCCAGTATAATTTTTAGCTGGGCGCCAGCTTCCGGCGTATAAACAAAATCAGCTGAGAGAGGTGTGCCTAAAGCCGCAGCAAGCATAGAAAATTCACGATTAACCTCATTAAGGTCATCTTGCGTTAACTCTACTGTGTTGGAATTATTGGTATCTACCATTATTCACCCTTTATTTTCAAGGCATTCGCCCTTTTTAATCACCATCTTCGACCTGTGGAAACGCTTTGTTTTTCTTATATTATTTGCGCTGTTTCTACGGCTTTATTTACGAAGTTAGGCTTATTCTTACATATTGTAGGGATTTTTACAAATTTAATTTGCATATACGTGCGCGACTATATGTGAGAAGAAAAATATACAACTTTTCCATGGTGTGCATATTAATATATTCTTGAACTGCCCTCTCCTTCACAAACCTCTGTATATACCTGTGATAGCCACTTTCAAGCACTTTACTGCACAAGGAATTTTGATATCACGCGCGCAATTGATGCGCTCATCACCGCGACATCACCAATTGGGGTTATCAGCCCATCCTCTTCATGGCGAACAAACTGCGCGGCCCAGCCGAATCGGTCGTAATTAATGATGTTTTTTCGCCCATGCCTGCACAAAAACAGTGCCAAACAGCTCATACGCGAAGAAAACACATATATATCTGCGGCATCAAACAACGCAGCAACAGCGCGAATAAGGGTGTTAAATATTTGCTACTATGTAGCTTTCTGAGACCCAAACATAAGCCAGAACCCCGAAACACCGTATGCACTGCGGCCTACAGCAGTTTCGAATATTTCCGTTTCTGCAAAATTATTAATGTAACGCACCCACTCAAACTTGAAGAATTTTCATCGCGTTTACAATACCGGATATAAAATGAAATTATTTTACTGCTGTGTTGCTTTCAACAAATTAGGATAGCTAGACAATGATTGTCTCAAAAAACTACCCATACTCCCTTCTGTTTCATCCATCTTACTCATCATGAACTCACAGGCTTCGGGTGTTGTTACCGGCGCGGTTTCAAAACGAGAAGAATTAACCGCGCGCACTTCATCTATCAAACTAAACATCGTTTTTAACTTTGCTTGCGATATATAACTCTGCGAAATAGCCATGTTATTGATGTTTGCCAAAGATTCTTTCATCATCCCACCGATAGTATCATCCCATTGCTTAAACCTACCCTGCAAATCTTCTGCCATTGACTTGTTATTGCCCGAACATTTATCAATCGCATTTTCAACATCCGCACTCACCGCCTTAACCATGCTGTACATTGTATAGTTTTTATACATTGCAATAAAATGACCTGCCTCATCTCGCGTTAACGTTGGAACAAGACCGGTCACAATACCTTTCAACGCATCCGATTGCGCATTCAGCAAAGCTTCCGAGGTATCAGCGCGCGCTATTCCTGACATGCTGAAAATTATTGCAAAAAGAGATAGAAGTGCTGTAACACGTAAGAACATTGTAAAACCTTTTATTTCATGTATCTGTAAATTACGGTCATAGTATCGCGATAAACACAATATAGCAAAAAGAATCCACATGGACACACCGATTGCGCAAATTTTAAAAACACACGAAACAATAAATATACAAACGACCAACCACAACAAACGCTAAATAATTCCATAAGCACTCTTTTCAGCTTGATTTACAACGATATTTCAGGCTTTGTGTTAGCTCGTAACGCTACATTTTTCTGGATATATCTCAAATTATGACTGACACATTTAAAATTTCCGACCGCTCCGATATCGCCACATTCCGCGCACTGGATATATTGCGTCAGGTTAATGAACGCGAAGCGCAAGGGATTGATATCGTGCGCATGGGCGCGGGGCAACCAAATGTCGGCGCACCACAAGAGGCTCTGGACTATGCCATTTCAAAAATACAATCCGACCCCCGCCAAGGCTATACCGAAGCCATTGGCATGCCCGCCCTAAGAGAGCGCATCGCGCAATATTACAAAACATATTACGGTGTAGATGTCAGTGCAGATAACATCATGCTCGGCGCAGGATCATCAGGTGCCTTTATCATCAGCCTCCTCGCCGCCTTTGATGTGGGAGACCGCGTGGCCCTGACAACACCGACATATCCCGCCTATCGCAACATGCTAAAAGCGCTCAACATCGAAACCATCGAAATTGAGTCCAGAGCCGAAGATAACTACCAGCCCACCGTCGCGTTACTGGAAAATTGCGGCCAGACTTTTGACGGCCTGATCATCAATTCCCCCTCAAATCCATCAGGCACAATGATTGATGAAACCGAACTGGAAAAGATTTGCAACTGGTGTGACGCAAAAAACATCCGGCTATTTTCCGATGAGGCCTATCACGGCATTACCTATGGCGCAAAAGCACAAACAGCGCGCAAATACTCAAAAAACGTCATCGTTTTAAATACATTTTCGAAATATTTTGCCATGACTGGCTGGCGATTAGGGTGGAGTATTATTCCCGATAACATGACCAATAATGCAAAAAAACTTGCCGAAAGCCTGTTTGTCTCCGCGCCGACAATATCCCAACATCTGGCTTATAAGATTTTCGATCACCTTGATGTTCTGGACGGCTATGTTGAAAATTATCGCAAAAACCGCGAGATCCTGATGAATGAACTGCCCAAAGCAGGCATTACAGACATTACCAATGCCGCCGGCGCATTCTATGTCTATGCCAATGTTCATCATTTAAGCAATGACAGCGAAGCTTTCTGCTCTAAAATGCTAAGTGAAGCAAAAGTCTCCACCACACCGGGCGTAGATTTCGATTTAACGCGCGGACACGGCAATATTCGCATTTGCTACGCCGATAGTCAGGAAAATATTATTGAGGCTTGCAAGCGCTTAAAAAACTGGCAATCATAGAGACATGAAAGATGCCCTTCGAAACCAAAGTGGAAACGTTCTGTGGTTTATACTGCTTGCCGTCGCTCTGCTTGCATTTCTAACCGGTGTTATCAGCCGCAATAGCGCATCCGTTGATCAGGCAGGTAATGTTGAACGCGCCCGCATAAAAGCATCCTCCATGCTCAATTACGCCAAATCCGTAGAAGCCACCGTACAAAAAATGCTGTTAAACGGTGTCAGTGAAAATGACCTCAATTTCGTAGATATCAGCACCGCCCACGATAATACAAACTGCATCAGCACAGACTGTGAAGTCTTTCATGTTGCAGGCGGCGGGATCGCCTACCGAACCCCTGCGGAACTCATAGGTGACAACACACATACAGATATTTGGCACGTTTCCACAGAAAACCGCGTATATCTGTCAGGGTGCGAAGACGTCAATAACCGCTGTACGGAATTACTCCTGATAGCGAAAAATATTCCGCAATCGATCTGCCTGCAAATCAATAAAATTCAGGGCATTACAAATACCGGCGGCGATGCGCCGCAAATACAGGACATCTTTGAAGGAACAGCCTTTACAGGCACGTACAGCACAACCATAAACGCCATTTCCATTGGCGACGCAAACGTAACAAACGATGCCCCCGAGGTGCAAGGAAAATCCGCAGGCTGTGTCTATGAATTCGGATCTGGGCAAGATATCTATACGTTCTATCAAGTGCTTATTCCACGCTGAAACAACCTACATAAAAAAGCGGGCTTAATAAAGCCCACTCTTAAATACTTATACGAAAAATCTCTGTGAAAAATAGAGAGGAATATATTATCTATTCCACCAACCCTTTTTCTTCTTTTTCGGTGCCTGATTAACCGTTTCATGCTGGCTCGCAGCAGAGGGCTCCTCATCTTTCTTTGATAAAGGCGCTTTTTTCTCCGCTACCGCAACAGCATCCTTACTCTTGGCTGGCGCACGTTTACGCACCGGTTTCTTCGCAGTATCATCATTCGCAGGGGCTTCCACCTTTTCGGCAGGCTTAGACGGTTTTGCACCTTCATCACCAGACGCGGCAACATCAGAAGAAGAGGTATCCTCTTTCTTACGACGACCGCCGCGACGCTTTGGCTTATCCTCTTTATCGCTCGGTGCTTTGTCAGCAGATTTTTTATCCGAAGGCTTTTCACTATCCCGCGGCTTATCCTGTGCCTTATTATCCTGTGCATTTTCATCTTGCACATTATTCTCTGCCTGATCAGCCTCGTTGCGATTATTACGATTACGACCACCACGGCGACCACGACGGCGACGATTGCCATCTGACTTATCGTCACCACCTTCCGAAACAACAACGTTCGGCGTAGCATCTTCATCAGACTTATCACCCGAAACAGCAGGCTTGGAAACCTCTACACGGTAATCTGAGGCCGCAATCTCATCATCAACACGTAATAATATCTCCATATTATAACGCTCTTCTATTTGCGCCAATTTCTTACGTTTAAAGTTAAGAGTGTACAGTGCAACACTGCTTGTCACTTGCACAATAACCTGCGCCGCGCGACCGCGTATGCCTTCTTCTTCAATCGCACGTAATACGAGAATAGACATCGCATCATCTGTACGCACCAAGCCGATACCACTACAATTATGGCATTGCTCAAACTGCGCTTCGATCAAGCTAGGGCTTAATCTTTGGCGTGACAATTCCATCAAGCCAAAGGAAGAGATACGGCCCACTTGAACACGCGCACGATCCGAAGACAACGCCTCCTTCATACGGCGTTCAACCTTCGCATTATTACCGCGATGTTCCATATCGATAAAGTCGATCACAACCAAACCGCCCAAATCACGCAGCTTCAATTGACGCGCAACTTCTTCGGCGGCCTCTAAATTTGTTTTAAGAGCAGTCTCTTCAATATGACGGCCTTTTGTCGACTTACCAGAGTTCACATCCACAGAAACCAGTGCTTCCGTAGGATTAATCACAAGATAACCACCAGACCTCAAACGAACTTCAGGCTGGCCAATTTCGTTAATCTGGCTTTCAATTTGAAAACGATTGAACAAAGGCAATTGTCCACTTTCGTAATGCTTAACCTTCTTGGCATGGGAAGGAATCAACATTTCCATGAACTCTTTTGCTGTCTTGTATCCTGCCTCACCGGCAACTTGAATTTCATCAACATCACTCGTATAAAGATCGCGCACAGATCGTTTAATCAGATCAGCTTCCTCATACACAATCGCAGGCGCTGTTGATTCCAAAGTAAGCTCACGGATATTATTCCACAAACGCATCAGGTAATCCAAATCGCGTTTAATCTCGGCCTTTGTACGTGTCACACCGGCGGTGCGAACAATAACCGACATACCCTTCGGCACATCCAGACTTTTAACAATGTCCTTCATGCGCGCACGGTCTTTTTGATTTGCGATCTTACGGCTAACACCGCCCGCACGCGGGCTGTTTGGCATCAAAACACAATAACGACCCGGCAAAGAAAGGTATGAGCCAACAGCAGCACCTTTATTGCCGCGCTCTTCTTTATTCACCTGAACCAGCATAATTTGGCCGCGCTTTACAACTTCCTGAATTTTATATTTGCGACGCAAGTTAAAGCGAAAACGTTGAGAATCATCACTTTCCTCGCCACCGACAACTTCAACATTACGATTACGATATTGTGAACGCTTATTCCCGCGCCCACGACCACCGCGTCCACGACCGCGTCCACCGCGATTATTATTTCTCTTGTTGTTGCCATCCTTATCCGCGTTTTCCGCAGCCTCAACAGCAGCACTATCCTCCGCAGCCTCATCAACAGCAGGCAACGCGACATTCCCGTCAACATCACTGGCAGCCTCAGGATCTACATCAGCATCACTTGGCGCTGCATCCTTCGCCTTGGCACCATCCTTAACATCCGCCTTTTTCTTCGCATCCGTTTTTTCAGACTTGGCGTCCGCCGCATCAGCATCTTCTTTTTTCGCTTTAGCAGGTTTCCTGCCTTTTTTCTTTGGCTCTGCTTCTTTTTCAGCATCAGCATCCGCGCTGGCATCATCGCCGGTATCCGCAGGTGCATCATTTTCTTCAGCATCAGTACCTTCAGCGTCTGCATCATCACTATCTGGGCTCTCGTCTTCAAGGGCCTCTTCTTCATCATGTTCTTGAATCAGAGCCTCTTGCTCGGCCATTAAGGCTTCGCGATCAGCAACCGGAATTTTAAAGTAATCAGGATGTATTTCTGAAAACGGTAAGAAACCATGACGATTTCCACCAAAACTAACGAACGCCGCCTGCAAAGACGGTTCAACCCGTGTAACCTTCGCCAAAAAGATACTACCTTTTAAAGGTTTGCGGCTTTGGCTCTCGTAATCATATTCTATAAGTTTATTTCCATCGGTAATCGCAACACGCGTCTCTTCTTTGTGCGTTGCATCGATAAGCATTTTTTTAGACATTATATTCTCCATTCTCGCATACGGCAGCCTGCTCAATCATGTCAAAACAGACATAAAGGAGCGGCGCAATTGCGCATAAATTAACTATTTAATGCTTGCAGCTCGACGGAACTTTTTAAACTTTACAAACTAAACGTAAAGCCGCAGGCATATAAAACCTCTGACACTCTACACAGTTGTAATAAAATTCTCAATGCTAAAACGAACTTCTTATCAGAAAAGTTATGTGCCCACCCTTTTCAGCAGAGATAATCGCCTTAGAAACACGTACACACAACAAATACACAACGAATTGTATGTTTACGAAATCTTCCAATAATACAGGGGGGGGGATATTAGAAAAAATACGGGCAGAACCTAGTCTGAGCGCTCATTTTTAGCAAATTTCAAATCGCTGGAAATCTTGGCATATTTTTGCTTAATTAACAAAATTTCTTTCTTGAAATGCTTCAACGATTTTCCAGCCAACTTTTCACCGGCAGACGATTTTATACTCTTTGGATTAACCTGCTTACCATTTCTCAAAACTTCAAAATGCAAATGCGGCCCCGTAGAACGCCCCGTTGTTCCAACATACCCAATGATCTGCCCCTGCTTCACACGTTTACCCGAAGACATCCCCTTGGCAAATCTACGCATATGCGCATAGGCCGTTTTCAAATTATTATTATGGCGGATACGAATATAATTCCCATACCCCCCATTACGCCCAGCTTTCTCAATAACACCATTACCTGCCGCATAAATCGGCGTACCACGAGGCGCGGCAAAATCAACACCTTTATGCATTTTATTATACCCGAGAACCGGGTGATGACGCATCCCGAAACCCGATGACATCCGCGCACCATCAATCGGCGTTTGCATCAAAATACGTTTCAGGCTTGTGCCGTTTTCACGATAATAATCCACAATGCCACTTCCAGACTCGTAACGATAAACCGGTATCTTTTTACCACCCACCGTCAAGTTTGCATAGAGAACATGGCCATAGCGCGCAAAATCACCATCCTCAGTCTCATATGTTTCATACAAAGCCTCAATTCGGTCACCGCGACGAATATCACGTTGAAAATCCACATCGTATGAATATATTTTGATAATTTCCGCAACAATAGAAGCAGGAATACCAGCGCGCGCAGCAGAGCCATAAAGTGATGTTTCAATCTGCGCCTTAGCCGCCTTGGTATGCAGAATAACTTGCTTTTTATCCAGAACCGCAACAAAACGCCCCTGTGTATCGCGTGCAATCACAATTTCCGTGGTTGCATTAATCTTCATGCTTAAAGTCGCAAGTTCCATACCGTTTGCAGAAGGCTCCATACGTAAGGAAATAGCCTGACCCGGCTTGATAGAACGAGGATCATAATGCTTACCCATCGCCTTAACAACGCGATACGCAGCCGCACCGCTAACGCCTGCGACCTGCAACGCACCACCAATCGTATCACCCGCGCCAATTTCAATAACATCTTCGCGCGCCGCCATGTCTTTAAGCTGAATAGGCCCCATAGCCGCAGCCACCGAAGGAGTCTCTACCGGATAATTTTCTTCAAAAGCATCATCGCTCTCTAAAGCGTACAATAAAGGAGCAACCGTTTCACCCGCATTCTCTTGCTCAACATCCTGTGCGATATCTGCTTCTAAGTCATAATCAGCAGAAACAGACGCCAAAATAACAGCAGATTTCGGTGAGGACATATCCACACGCGCAAACTCAGAATACCCCGGCGCGAAAGCAACAGAGCTGCCCATTGACCCAAGAAAACCAGTCAATGTCAAAGAGGTAATCGCGACCAAACCAACGACATAACGCAAACGCAAACGATTCGACCTCGTGAAAAGATGACGACGACGCAACCGAATAAAGCGGTAAGGGGCGATCCTTTGATTTAAAACAGACATTAAGTGCACAGTCTTACTCCAGCGTACCAGATAGAACGGATTAAATGGACAACATTTCCACCACAGAAACCTCCATTGTCTATTTTATCTAACAAATATTTAGAATTAGTTATCATAGTGCTACATTTATTCCAAGCATTCTCGACAAAAACCCCCATTTTTTATAAAAAAACAGCGACTTACAGCAAAAAACATTGCCCCTCAGGACATATTATACCAGATAAAACACAGTAAAAACCTTCATCAAAGGCAATGACGCAACCTATACACAACAAGAAACGGTCAATTAACGAACGCCACATGCATTAGAAATTGCCTTATACGCCGCGCCCGAACCTTTCAGACTGTATGTGTCCACAGTCAATGTTCCACGCGATGACGTGCCTTGCACAATCATTTTAGAACCTGTCTGTATAGCCTTGGCCAGCTTTGCATCCGCGCTTGCATCCGGTGCCCACGCCGTATCATCTTGCGTAAACAAAATATGGCGTTTTCCATCGATTGTAACCGTTGCATCACTGCCTGATTTATACGTATATCCGGTAATATAGCTGAACACGTCGCGCGTGCTTTCGGATGGGCGATGCGTAATCAACGCAAAAATTTCACCGCGATTTGTATACTTACCCTTTGTTTTAACTGGCTTACTCACCATATAGCACACCTTACTACCACGTTCCGATAACGTGTAAGATGTCCAGTCACCATACTTACCGATTTGCTTAGGCGTCGCCGCGTGAGACGCAGCAGAAATAAGCACCGTGGCACTTAATGTTAAAAGGGAAAATACGAAAAATTTTCTAAACATAATTACAATCCAACTGTAAGACTTAAAGAGAGTATGCACATAGCATAATCCTATCGAAAGCCTTCGATCAGGTATAATTGAAAATGCACCTCAACCCGTTTCATCCACAAAACTATAACATTATGTTTTACACGTCATCTGCGGGGCGATAAAACGCAGGATATAGATACCCACCATCGCCACCGCCATTGCAAACCAGAAAAACGCATATTGCGCGTGGTTATTATTGGGGCTAATCCGCGTTGCAGCAGCAATAGGATACCCTGCCTCGCCCTCACCCTCGGTTTCGACATAGAGCATATTGGACGCAAAAACCTTAAACCTCCGCACCGTCGCAATTTCCTCAAGGTCGATGCGATACCACATAGTTTGTTCCGGTATATTTTCAGGAACAAACGAACTCACACGTGGGGCAGGACGCAACATACCCGTCACTTTAAGAACGCCTTTGGGCTTTCGCACCTCATCACCCTCTAAAACATCCCAATCGAAGGGCGCCCAACCGCGATTAACCAAAATAACGATATCCTGCGCGCCGGATAAACGCAGAGGTGTCAAAACATGATACCCGACATCCCCATCATGCATGCGCGGCTGAAGCAGCACTTCCTTATCATGCAGATACGTGCCCTCGACATAACCGCGTTTAAAATCCACATCTCCGAACAACATCGCCTGCGGTAACAGGTTCTCAGATGCGTTAATGGCATACTCTGCCTCAATAGCATCAAGCACATCGGCCTTCCATTGCAGACGTTGCAACTGCCACGTGCCAAGCGTACACAAGATCACAACACCTATGATCGTCAGGACTGTCCCCCAAAACGGCAACTTCACTTCCAATCTCCCGGTCTATGTTTAAATTGAAGGGCAATGATAAAGGATTTAAGCGGCTTTAACGTGCCGATGGTGACACTCAACGCAACCACCGTCCATAAAATCGCATGCACCCATAAAGGCGGCGACACGTAAGCATCAAAAATCAAGGCCAGCGGAACGAGCGAACCACCCAATATGAATATAAGGAAAACAGCAGGGCCATCCGCGCTATCATTTTTTGTGAAATCCAGATCACAAACCGCGCATGTATCATTTAATTCTATGCTATAGCCTTCCCTGTAAAGCGCGCCATCATGGCAACGCGGGCATTTACAGGAGAGTGCTTGCCTGAACATACCAAGGTTAGACACAACAAGAACCTACAGCGCAGGCGGTGTTAAATTCATACCAAACTCTGTACCCCAGAAATAAATTGCAAGGAACAGGAACAACCACACAACATCAACAAAATGCCAATACCATGCCGCAGCCTCAAATCCAAAATGCTTCTTCGGTGAGAAATGCATCTTTTTCGCACGCGCCCAGCATACAAACAAGAAAACCGTTCCGACAAACACATGGAAGCCATGAAAACCTGTTGCCATATAAAACGTCGAGGCATAAATACCATCCGTAAACGAAAAGTGAGAATGTGCATATTCATAAACCTGAAAACCAAGGAAAAATGTTCCGAGGAAAACCGACATTGCCAGCGCCTTGGTCATTTGATCATTTTTTCCTTCTAAAATCGCATGATGCGCCCATGTCACAGTACAACCCGATAACAACAAAATCATTGTCATCATCAACGGCAAATCCAAGGGATCAATCGTATGAATATTTGCAGGCGGCCAAAGAAAACCTATTTGCTCTGTCGGGAAAAACGCCGCATTAAAATAAGCCCAGAAAAAGGCCACAAAGAACATAACCTCCGAGGCAATAAACAAAGACATGCCGTAACGAAAGCCAACCGCCGCAACCGGAGTATGCGCTTTTTCAACAACAGACTCATGGATAATGTCTTTCCACCATCCAAACATCACACATAAAATCGCAAGAATACCCGCGTACACACCGCTTAAACCAACCGCAATACCCGCATTCCCATTCGCAAGGTCAGCAAACAAATGAACATCATGCATATACATCACCATTCCAACGGCAAATAACCCGCCCGCAGATGCAGACGCCAAAGGCCAGATACTGGGCTCAACAATATGATATGGATGCGGTTTGCCAGTTGTCGTATATTCTATATTTTCAGCCATAATATAACTTTTTGTTGCAGGAAAAATAACAGTTCATATATACTCGTCTTTATAGAAAAGATACAACAGTATTACGTACAATCTAACGTTTTTCAAGGTACGTAATATATATGGGGTCAAGAATGAGTATAACAAAGTATGAAATCGGCTTAATGGAGCATTTCCTAAAGCAAACAAAAGAAATCTCCCAAGATATGACATACATATCCCAACACGATGTTGCCCTCCCCTTCACAGACAGCGAAGAACATGATGTTCAACAAACACAGGATCTTTTCAAACTCATCGAAGATGCAGCGCATATAAAGCTGGCAAACCTAAGAGTCTCCGATGATTTCAGCAAAGGTGCTCCGCCTCATGGAACGAGCTTTTCAGACCTAGACTTCAATGATGGAGAGTTTGGTTTCGCCGTTTCTGCTCAAAGATCACAAGTAGAGGATCTGTTAGCCCTAAAGATCGAAACAGGTGGGCTGGAAAAAGGCACAACGCTCAAAGAATTCATAGCAGACAAACCAGCATGGGCTAACGGATTACAAATTTTTCTACGCAAAGATGACCTTGAAACCGTCAAAAACACATTCAGGCAAAAAATAAGCGATGGTCCTGATATATAATCACACCGCGCATATTATTCCGCCTCATAAAAGTCTTCAAACGCTTGCTCCAGACTTTCTGAGTCTGTCTTGAAAAAACTGTAAGATAGCGTAATGGTTGTCACATCACCCATATTTCGATCATCATTTAATTTCGGATCAACGTAAAATAATACAGGCATATTTACCTTTTGGTTTGGCTGCAAGATTTGCTCATCAAAACAAAAACACTGTATCTTGTGAAAATACTTACCGGCCTTCAGCGGTGTTACATTAAATGTCGCCGTTCCCGCAGTTGGCGTTTGCGCACGGTTCACAGCAATAAAGTTCGCAAAACCCCGCTCCCCCAATTTCACCGTAATAGATAATTTTTCAGGTCGAAAATTCCACGGCAAATCCCGCGCTGTATTACTGTCAAAACGCACCGTAATTTCGCGATCAATAATTTCCTCAGAGGCGGGAAAAGCCTTAGATATTTGCGTTGTACCACTCCACCCTGTTACACGGCAAAATATGTTATATAAAGGCACAGACGCAAAGGACAACCCCACCATCGCGCACACAACCAGCAATACAGTCGATATCGTCCGCACATTTTTTTGTGCCAAATCCGGCGGTGCGCCGTTTATATCTTGAAGGGGCTTTGATTGTTTAATGTCTTCTTCGCTCATAGGAAAACTTATACGCCTTTCCCGAAAGAAATAAAACCCGCATAAAAAAACAGCCCGCTTAACACGGACTGCACATATTCTTATATATCATGAGTGAGCTTACAAGTTAGCCGGATCAAATTCAGGTGCATCATCAGGCATCACGACCTTTTTCTTTGGCAGACCTTCTTCATCACTGTCAGATGGAATCGGCTTTTCCATCAAGCCCGGCTCCTCTTCCTCTTGCATATCATCACTAGAGGCAACTTTCTCATCAGAATCTTCTACAGAAATCGTTACGCTGTCGTCGTCTTCATCTTTCTTTACCGCAGATTCCTCGTCCCCCTGATCGTCTTGAGCCGTGGCACTCTCTGCCTTATAAACCTGTATAACAGTGTCACGATATCCATCAATTGCCTTCACACGCGGCGCTTCAAAATTATCACGACGCACATCCAAAGATGCACGTAATTCCTGCGCACTCTCTCTGAAAGCAACCTGACGACCATAGATATCATAAAATCCCTGCGCCTTTGGTGAAACAGCCCCTTTAACAACATCACCTGCCGTCGGCAAGCTAGCAATCAACGCTTTTATTTCCTCAATCGTCAGCTCCTTTGCGGGTTTCTCCGCATCATCAGCATATGAAAAAGAAAGGGGAAACGCGGCAAAAGCCACGAAAAGAAAAGCAACACGAGTATAAAATTTCATCGAAAAACTCCGAAAGTAATAAAACAACTTATACACAGTACAGCATATTTTCAATTTAATCAAAGCGTTCTATAGGATTTGGCGCAAAAGATTGCACTGTTGGCATAATTTCCATGCGATTCACATTGAAATAAGGGGGCAAAGTCGCGCTCCACACGATGGCTTCGGCGATATCCGCCGCGCACATATTATTCGTATTCGCATAAACCGCATTCGCGCGCGCATCATCGCCTTTAAAACGCACTTTAGAAAATTGGGTCTCGATTGCGCCGGGCTCAATATTAGTTACACGCACATTCGTACCTTGCAAATCACCGCGCAAAGACAAGGAAAACTGCTTCACAAAGGCCTTGGTCGCACAATAAACATTCCCGCCAGGATACGGATAATTCCCCGCAGTCGAACCGATATTAATGATATGACCGCACTTACGCTCTACCATGCCGCCAATAATCAAGCGCGTCATACGTACCAGCGCCGTGTTATTAACCGCAATCATGGTTTCCCAATCCTCAAGATCGCATTCCTGTGCAGGCTCCAGCCCCAACGCAAGGCCAGCATTATTAATCAGCAAATTAATATCTTGAAATTCGGCAGGAATATCGTCAAGCGCCGCCACCATTGCCGCCTTATCCTGTATATCAAACGCGCACCCATATGTTTGCGCTTTATGATCTGTGCGCAAAACATCAGACAAAGCACTCAACTTCTCCGCATTACGCCCAACCAGCACCAATTTAGACCCAAGCGCCGCAAAACGATGCGCAAAGGCTTTACCGAAGTCACCCGTCGCACCAGTAATCAGAACGATGTTTGGAATATAGGCATGACGTTGTTTATACATCGGCTAGCCACTCATTTTTATAATACTAATCGCCCAAATCAAGGCAACGAAACCAAAAATAATGGCCAGAACCGCATAGTTCTTTTTCGCTTTTTTCTTGTGGAGTTCACTTTTGTAGGAATCATCATGTGGCATTTATCATCACCGCTAAAAATAATGCGAATAAGTAAAATATCGAATACCGAAACATCAAACGTGCATGCTTCAAATCATCCGACAAGAATACTTTAATCGCTGTTAAAATAAAGAAACCGCTCAGCGCAATCGCGCTTATAAGATAAATAACACCAGCCACACCCATAAAATACGGCAACAATGTAATCGGGAACAGAACAAGCGTATAGATAATCATCTGTATTTTCGTCGCGCGCACCCCCGCAACCACAGGCATCATAGGAATTTTTGCAGCCTTATAATCCGAATTTGCAAACAAAGACAGCGCCCAAAAATGCGGCGGAGTCCAAAAGAAGATAATCGCGAACAAAACAACAGCCTCTATCGCAACATCACCCGTCACAGCCGCCCAGCCAACCATAGGCGGAAAAGCCCCTGCCGCACCGCCAATAACAATATTTTGCGGCGTAGAGCGTTTCAGCCACATTGTATAAACCACAACATAAAATAAGTTAGCAAAAGCCAGAATACCGGCCGCCACCCAATTCAACGCAACCCCCATCAACATCACTGAAAAAATCGACAGCACAACACCAAAGGTCAACGCTTCACTTGCATCAATACGCCCCATTGGAATAGGACGACCGCGCGTACGCTTCATAATCGCATCGATATCGCGGTCATACCACATATTAATCGCACCCGCCGCACCTGCATTAACCGCCAGACACAACATCGCAATAACAATAAGGAAAGGGTGCATTTCAAAGGCGTGCGGCGCCACCCACAATCCGGCAAAACCGGTAAACACAACAAGGCTCATCACGCGTGGCTTTAAAAGCGCAAAGAAATCCGATACGCGGGACTCCCTGCCATCCACAACGTCGTACAAACCATTATCTTGTGTAATTATATCAGCCATACTCTTTATTTATCATGTTCAGGGAAAAGGTCACGCACTTTTTGCTTTCATGCGCACATCTATGCAATTAACCCCGCGCCTCAAGCAAACCACATAAATATTATTTCTTGAAAAATTGCCATAAAACAACATATGATAGCAAAGACACAAAATAACAAAGTAGATAATATGGATAATCACATAGATAGTTTTCGCGCCGAGACTAACAAAATATTAGATGACTATATTGACGACACAACCAGCTACTCTGACGCCAGATATCACATGAAAAATGCAGGAGAGCGCCTCGTCTATAATTTACAAAATCGTATTCCATACCCTATTATAGAAGAGTTATTTAATACATTTTCAGAACTGGAAATACAAGCTTATAAGCAAAGTGACAGTACAATGGAACATGCAATATCGTCCATAGAATCGATAGCAAAACACATATTTGGCCCAATCAAAACCCCCGACGAAATCACGCAAGTAATCATGCCATACAAGCGACAAATCGGCGCCCCTGCAACATTCGAAGACATATCACTAGATCCCTTATGTGGTGCACTCAGCCCAAATTAAATGACAAAAAATAGTTTATTATTGTAATAAAATTATCAATAAATTACAATTACAGGAAAATATACTAAGAATGGGTGATAAATAATGAGCAACCTTGCAGAATTCCACAATCAGGTAGGTAATATAGAAACACAGTACTGGGATAACACTATTACCTATAACGAAGCAAAACAGCGTTTAAAAATAAGCAGCCGTGATCTGCGCATGGAATATTCAAAAGAGGTTCCTGTCGATATTATGCAAGAGACATTTTGCGCCTTTGCAGAACTGCAAATATATGCCTACAGAAAAGAAGATATAACAGAAGCCACCGTTCTCGCCTCGCTTGACGAAGAAGCGCACAGATTTTTCGACAGTATAAGCAGCCCGGAAGACATTGCACAATTAATCGCACCATATAAAAGAAAACTAGGCACACAGGCCACATTTGAAGACATATCACTGGAATGTGGCGCACCCTCAATGAACTAAGCCTCTGAACTAAATATCTCTCTGCGCATAAAAAAGCCCCTCGAAAGGGGCTTTGATTTTATCTCGAACGCTAAAGTAATTACTTCACCTTAGGCTGGATTTCGAACTGATGGAACGGCGGTGGTGAAGACACTGACCACTCTAACGTAAAGCACTGTGGCTCAACATCCCAGTAATTATCCGTTGCCTTCTTACCGAAGAACAATGTGTAGAACACAACCACAATAAACCAAAGCGTCGCAATACCGGTTAAATACGCCCCATAAGACGAGATCATATTAAACCCTGCATACGCATCAGGATAATCAACATAGCGACGTGGCATGCCTTGCAGACCAAGGAAATGCTGCGGGAAGAAAATCAAATTTACACCAACAAATGTCATCCAGAAATGAATTTGCCCCATCCATTCAGGAATAATTTTACCAAACATCTTACCCGCCCAGTAATAATAACCTGCAAACAGCGCAAACACCGCGCCAAGCGACAACACGTAATGGAAATGCGCAATCACATAATATGTGTCATGTAACGCAACGTCCATACCCGCATTCGCCAAAACAACGCCTGTAACACCGCCAACGGTGAAAAGGAAAATAAACCCGATCGCCCAAAGCATCGGCACCTTAAAGCTGATAGAACCACCCCACATTGTCGCAATCCACGAGAAAATTTTGATCCCCGTAGGAATGGCAATAATAAGCGTCGCAGCCGTGAAATAAGCACGCGTATCAACGCTCATCCCCACCGTATACATATGATGCGCCCAAACAACAAAGCCAACCGCACCAATAGAGACCATGGCATACGCCATGCCCAAATACCCAAAGATTGGACGCTTTGAAAATGTAGAAACAATATGTGAAATAATACCAAATCCCGGCAAAATCATAATATACACTTCAGGATGTCCAAAGAACCAGAACAGATGCTGGAACAAGATAGGATCACCACCACCTTCCGGATTAAAGAATGCTGTACCGAAATTACGATCCGTCAACAACATCGTAATCGCGCCGCCCAAAACAGGCAAAGACAACACAAGCAAGAAAGACGTCACAAGCATCGACCAGACAAACAGCGGCATCTTATGCAATGTCATACCCGGTGCGCGCATATTAAAGATCGTCGTAATAAAGTTCGCCGCCCCTAAAATAGAGCTCGCCCCCGCCAAATGGAGCGCAAAGATCGCCATATCGACCGACATGCCATCATGCCCGAAGGCACTGCCCGAAAGCGGCGGATAAATCGTCCACCCGGTTCCGGCGCCGCCCCCGATCACCGTCGACAAACCCAAAAGCAAAAAGGCAGGAACCATCAACCAAAATGAAATATTATTCAAACGCGGAAACGCCATGTCAGGCGCGCCAATCATAAGCGGCACAAACCAGTTCCCGAACCCACCGATCAAACCCGGCATCACAACGAAGAACACCATAATCAAACCATGCGCGGTAATAATCACATTCCACATGTGACCATCAACGCCACCCGCAGAGTCTAGAAAATACTGCACACCAGGCTGCTCAAGCTCAAGACGCATAAACATAGAAAACAAGCCACCAACAAGACCGGCAATGATTGAAAAGATAATGTAAAGTGTACCAATATCTTTGTGGTTTGTTGACATGAACCAACGTTTAAAAAAGCTTGGTTTGTGATCACTCATATTTTAATCTCTCTGTTTAAACGGTAAAAATTACTGCTGTAACGCAGTTAACTTAATATTCTTAGGCATATTATCATTTGCGGAAAACTCTTCCTTTGCGCGCAATGTCCATGCCTCAAACTCTTCTTTGGTTACAGCGTGCACTTCGATGGGCATGAAGCTATGATCCTTGCCACACAGTTCAGAGCACTGGCCATAATAAACCCCGACACGATTAATACGGAACCACGTCTCATTCGTACGCCCCAGCACTGTATCAATTTTCACACCAAACGCCGGAATTGCCCATGCATGAATAACATCATTCGACGTCACTAAAATGGCAATATCGGTTTCAATTGGCAAAACGACAACATTATCCGTCGAAAGTAATCTTTTCTGATCGGGGCGCAAATCTTCCGTTGCGACCATCCGCGAGTCAAACATCAAACCACCCTGATCAGGATACTCATATCCCCAATACCACTGATACCCCGTAATTTTCAAAGTCATTTCCGGCTCGACAATACGGTCATTTTTATAAAGGATTTTGAAAGATGGAATGGCAATAATAATCAGAAGAACGATAGGGAGAACCGTCCAAACAATCTCCAGCATAACATTATGCGTCACCTTGGATGGTGTTTTATTGACATGTTTATTATAGCGAATAACAACAAAAATCAGTAACAGCGTCACAAATACCGTAATACCCGTGATAATAATCATCAATAAATTATGAAATTCATAAATGCGTTCCGCCGAAGATGTTGCCGCAGGCTGAAAACCAAACGCCCAATCGACCGGTCCATTCGCAAATGCAGGATCAATTAAAACGACCAGACCTAAAAACGCCAACGACACCGTCCATAATATATTTTTGCTCATTGTAAAATCTTTTTTGTTTTCTTATGTCAAAACCGAAAAATACACACGTAAAATTCGATAGTATGAATAAGAATATATCACTGAAAAAGCAAGCCTGAACAGAGTGATTTCTTGATTTCTTTAATCTATCTACTAAGAAGTCAATATTCTGGCATAGGATAAGCACGCGATCGCCGCCGTTTCTGCGCGTAAAATTGTATCCCCCAAATCGATCAACCTTATATTCTCTGCGGCAATCAAGGCTTTCACCTCTTGATTATCAAAGCCCCCCTCCGGCCCGATCAAAAACGCGGCACCCTTTTCATACGAATACGAAGATAACGCCGTTGTGGCCTCATGACGCTCCAAACAAACCAAAAGTGGGATATCGAAAAACAATGTCTCTTTCATCCGTAATAATTCAGGTAATTTTTGCGCAGGATATAGTGTCGGTAGATCAAGGCGCTCGCACTGCTCGGTCGCCTCAATAATCTGGGAACGCATACGCTCCTCGTTCAGCTTCCTATTTTCCGTTCTGTTCGTGATAACAGGATATAGACCGCTCACGCCCAGCTCTACCGCCTTTTCAATCAGAAAATCCATGCGTTGCTTTTTAATCGGGGCAAAAAACAAGTACAGAGGCGCAGAGACATCAGGCTGCCGCTTTATTTGCTCGGTTAACAAAGCCAAACCGTTCTTTTTCCCAAGCATTTTAAGACTGGCCAGCCATTCCCCGTCACGCCCGTTAAACACGCGCAGAACATCACCAACACCCTTGCGCAGGACATTTTTCAAATAATGGATATGCGCCGCGTCCAAAGAAATTTCTGCGCCTTGTGAAAAAGGCACATTGATATATAGACGCGGATACTTGTATATATGATCTATCATGACCAATCTAATAAACACCAAAGCGCATACAGATATCAAGAGGCTTGTCTGGATAGAGACATACCTACCCGCCCCCATACGTCCGTATGCCTATTTGATGCGGCTGGACAGACCCATCGGTATTTGGCTGTTATTGCTGCCCGGTTTTTGGGGAATTACCCTTGCATCCGGCGGAATATCAAACTTCGGCGTGCGCGAATGTCGCATAATCGCTCTCTTTATCGTCGGCGCAGTTATCATGCGGGGCGCGGGATGTGTCGTGAATGATTTATGGGATCGCGATCTGGATAAAATGGTGGAGCGCACCCAAGGCCGCCCCTTGGCCAATGGCACAGTTTCCGTCCGAAAAGGGATTGTATTTTTAGCGACTTTGTTGCTAATAGGCCTTGCAGTTCTTTTGCAATTCAACATTACAACCATTATCTTAGGGGTTACAACCCTCCCGCTTATCCTGTCCTACCCTCTTATGAAGCGCCTTACATGGTGGCCACAAGCGTTCCTTGGCCTGACCTTTAACTTTGGCGCCTTGATGGGCTACAGTGCCATCACAGGAGAGATAAGCACGCCTGCACTGCTTCTTTATCTGGGAGGAATATTTTGGACACTGGGCTATGACACCATTTACGCCCACCAAGATAAAGAGGACGACATCATGGCAGGCATTAAATCAACCGCCCTGAAATTCGGCGAAAACAGTAAAATGTGGGTTGGTGGGTTCTATGCCTTAAGCACCGCATCAATACTCGGCGCGCACATAACCGCTGGTAATGCATACACAACATCGCTTTTTATTCTCATGCCCATTTTGCACTTTACATGGCAAATATGGGCATGGAATCCAAATGACCCGTCCAGCTCTTTATCAATTTTTAAATCGAATCACATAACCGGCATTTTGATCTTGCTGTTTCTTATTGTGACCTAACCACCACACAAGCTACGCAAACGTTGTTCTGCAACAGTAAGCATTGTTAAATCCACAGTACCCGCACGGCGCAAATCTGCAAATAACGGATCCAATTGTGTCACATGATGTTCATGTATTTTCAACCAGCCATCAAATGTCGCGCCGCCCTTTACATTCTTTTTACCGACATCATGCAAGACACGTACAGTCAAACCTGCCTGACAGCCATAAAGCTGCCCCATCAGACCGTTTGCCGCTTCGCTTTTCCAATGATCGCCTTGTGGCAAAAAACGGGCTTTTTGACGAAGCCAATCAAGATGGAAACGCTCTCCTACTTGGAAATATATCCGTGCGGTTTCCTTCAAATCAACCTTTTGTTCCGTCGCAATACGGATAATATCACACGCAGATGATAAAACAGGCATCAACGCAATTTGACGTGCCAGTACTTTGGGCAAACCATCTGATAACGCTGCATCCTGACGCTGCCTGATCGTAAGCTGAAGACTCTCAGGTACCAACTTATCCAGATTTTGGGACAATGTCTTAATACCTGCACCAAATTCTTTTGCATCCTTATTAATATCCAGATCACGCCCCAGACGGGTCAAGAACCACGTAATACCATACTCTGACAGATGCACAATCTCACACATCGCTTTAAGCTGTACTTGCGCAGGAACAGTACCATCCAACGCCTCAATACTGTCCCATAATGGACGGAGACCAAAAGCATCACGCACAACAATATAGGCACGTGCAATTTCATCAACTGTCGCGCCTGTTTTATTCATGCGCGATTTCAAGAATGTCGGGCCCATACGGTTAATCAAGGAATTCGCCATCATTGTCGCAATTATTTCACGTTTCAGACGATGACGTAGAATCTCCTTTTCGAATTTTTTGCCCAAAATCTCTGGGAAATAATCCATAATCCAGTAATTCATTTCCGAACTATCCGGAATATCGGAATTCAAGAGATCTTGCGTCAGGTTTATTTTCGCATAAGCAAAAATTACGCACAGCTCAGGACGCGTTAAGCCTTTACCCATACGTAAACGCTCTTCAATAATACTCTGATCAGGCAAGCCTTCAATTTCACGACTCAACCCTTCTTCACGTTCCATATCTTGAATAAGTTCATCATGTAACTGCAAGTTTTCAGGAGCCTGCATTTCCATCAAAGAAATTGCCTGTGCTTGCTGATAATTATGACGTAAAACATGGGAAGCAATTTCACTGGTCATTTGTTCAAGCAGCTTATTACGCGCAGAAAGATCCATTCCATGGTCTTTTTGCTCCATAACATCACGCATCAGAATTTTAATATTCACCTCATGGTCAGATGAATCCACACCGGCAGAATTATCAAGAAAGTCTGTGTTAATACTGACGCCCTGCTCGGACATTTCAATACGCGCCAATTGTGTAATGCCAAGATTTGCGCCCTCACCAATAACTTTCGCGCGAACTTCACTCGCATCAACACGAAGTGCATCACTTGCCTTATCACCAACATCCGAATCCGTTTCACTGGTCGCCTTAATATATGTACCGATACCGCCGAACCACAACAAATCCGTACGCGACTTCAACATTGCCCGAATAAGACAATCAGGCGTCACATTACTTTCTTCAATATCAAAACGTTTTTGAATTTCCGGCGTTAACTTCAACATTTTGTCGCTGCGCTTGAAAATACAACCGCCCTTGGATAACAGCTTTTCATTATACTGATCCCAACCACCAATCATATCAAACAAACGCTGACGCTCAACAAATGACTTGGCCGCATTAGGGTTAGGGTCACAGAAAATATGCAAATGATTGAACGCACCGACCAGATTAATCTGCTCTGACAACAACATACCGTTACCAAAAACATCTCCGCCCATATCACCGACACCGACCACATCAAATGGCTGATTTTGTATATCGTGATTGAATAAACGGAAATGGTACTTCACAGATTCCCACGCACCGCGCGCCGTAATACCCATTTTCTTATGATCATAGCCCGCAGACCCACCAGAGGCAAAGGCATCATCCAGCCAAAAACCATATTCTTGCGACAAACCATTGGCAATATCAGAAAACGTTGCCGTTCCCTTATCTGCTGCCACAACCAAATACGGATCATCGCCATCACGGCGTACAACATCCTTGGGCGGAATAATTTTCTTGCCTAATTGGTTGTCTGTAATATCCAACATACCGCGGATAAATATTTTATAACACTCAATCCCCTCGGCCATAAATTCTTCACGGGTGTTGGTTGGCGTTTTAACCACAAAGCCACCCTTAGATCCCACCGGAACAATCACCGAGTTTTTAACCATTTGCGCCTTCATAAGACCAAGAACTTCTGTGCGGTAATCTTCATGACGATCGGACCAGCGCAAACCACCGCGCGCAATTTTATCACCACGCAAATGTATCGCTTCCACACGTGGCGAGAACACAAAAATCTCGCGAAACGGCTTAGGCAAAGGCATATCAACAATTTGGCTACAATCAAATTTAAGCGACAAACACGGCTTACAGCTACCATCTTCTTGCTTTTGGAAATAATTAGTTCTGATCGTTGCGTGTATTAACTCCACCATCATACGCAAAATACGATCATAATCACTCGACTGCACCTGATCCAGCGCACGCGTGATTTTACCTTTAAACGTACTAACCAAAGAATCGGATTCTTTTCCATTTTTAGGGTCATGATAAGCCTTGAACAAATCAATCAACAAACGACTTATCATTGGGTTTTCTGTCAGAACTTTCTCGATATATGTCCGACTGAATGGAAAGCGCAATTGCTTCGCATAACGCACGTAAGAGCGCAAAATTGTAATCTCGTGCCAATTCACACCAGCACTTAACACAAGACGATTCAAGCCATCATTATTCGTCTTTTTATCCCAAACCTTGATAAAGGCGCGCTCAAAATTCTCTTTCACGTCTTGCACAACAATGAAATCTTCAATTTCCGGTGTTTCCAACAAGAAATCATGAATCCATACAGACTCATCCGCCCCAGAAGGCTTCACCTCAAACGGCAATTCTGCAATCACGCGCAAGCCCATATCTTCCAAAATCGGCAAGACATCGGATAATATAACCGGCGAGCCAACCTGAAACATTTTCAAACGGATCTTCTTCAAATCAACATCATTCGGACGATACAGATCAAGCCCAACAGAACCGCTCTCTAAAACAGTCTCTATCTTTTCAATATCAAAAACCGCACGCTTAGCCAAATATGTTGATGTATAGGAAACCGGAAATGCATCCGCATAACGGAATGTAAGATCCGTAATTTTCGTATGATCCTCATATGCATCCCCCAACGCCTGAGACAAGCGCTCCGACCATGTCTGACCACAATCGCGCAACCG
Organism: Alphaproteobacteria bacterium; assembly: GCA_002401695.1. GTDB lineage: Bacteria > Pseudomonadota > Alphaproteobacteria > Micavibrionales > Micavibrionaceae > UBA1672. The sequence continues at coordinate 398,330 of NVTV01000003.1, read as the reverse complement.
CTGTTCAATACGCTTAGGCACTATTTTAGGAGGGTCTTTCTGGCTAACATTAATCACAAACATAACGCGCGCAAAAACCGAATCATCAAGCGTCGTATAAAAATTCGAACACGTACCATGCGTTTCTTCTTCCAGAATATCCTGAATATCCATCCGCAACTTTGTACCAAAGCGATCACGCGGTATATAAACAAGACAAGAAATATAACGCCCAAACGGATCCATCCGCATAAACAGGGCAATACGTTGACGCTCCTGCAAGCGGATAATATTCCGACAAACCTTTAACAACTCTTCCGGCTCAATCTGGAACAACTCATCACGCGGATATTTCTCCAGAATATGGCGCAAAGCCTTACAGTCATGTGTGCCCTCAATATAGCCTGATATCTTAATGGTCTCTTCGACTTTGGCACACAAATACGGCACATCACTGACGCTTCGTGAATACGTCACAGATGTTAACAGCCCGAGAAACAATTTTTCCCCGACAACATCACCGTCCTTATTATAAACTTTCACAGCAATACAATCCATCGGCACGCGTCTATGCACAGTGGCCAAACGATTTGTTTTCGACACGGAAACGGGCGGTAATTTACGGCGCAACTCTTGCAAATTACGCGGCAGACCTTCCTCTGTTTCAGTGATATAAGCAGGACTAACATCATTGTGAAGCAAACCAAGACTGGAACCGGGAACAGTCTTGCTATAAATTCCGTTTTTACCGTCTATAAATTTATATTCCCGATATCCTAACAGCGTAAAATTATTCTCGTAAAGATAATCAAGAAACGCACAATATTCCAGTATTTCCGCAGCCGGACGATGCGTTCTGGCACCATTAAGATCAGTAGACGCATCCTTTAGCTTCCCCAACATCGCCCGCCAGTCAGAATTCGCATAAAACACATCGTTTAACGCCGCGTATAGACCCTCTTGCAAATCTTTGGTCGCCTGCTCTGACAAAGTTTCGTTAATTTGTACATGAATGTGTGCCTGACGGTGACAATCATCATTCACTGCCTCGGCGGTAATATCTTTTAAGTTGCCCTTTTTATCATAGGAAGAATAAACGTTGGGATGGATCAAAATACCAATCAAAATATTGTGTTTGTTAATCTCAGCCGCGATTGAATCAACCAGAAAAGCAAGATCATCACTTACTATGTCAATAATCGTTTTACGGTATTCGCTCCCCTCGACAATCGAAGAATAAATCCGCAATTTCGGCTCACCTTTGCCGCGCTCTTTTGCCATTTCCCAATGCGATATCGCCATTTCGGACAAAATTTGCGAATCAAAAAACTCCAAGTCTTCTTCATTGATTTTCTCACACAAAATTTCCAGCATCTTAACCAAACCTTCTGGCGACTTAGCGGGTAAGTCTTTCCGCGCTTTTTGTACTAGGAAATCAAATTCTTTTTTCTTTTGGGACATTTTAGGATACACCGACTAGATTTAAATTATACACGCCGTATCATAAAAGGAAAATAACAATGGGTCTAGTCCGTCTCCTTAATAATTCGGAATTATCACTGTTTTAATTTCAGGTGTTTTATATATAATATTTATGTTGTTCAAAAGGGGGACATAATGGCTTTAAATGGAAAAACTGCACTTATTACTGGATCAACCAGCGGCATAGGACTCGCCATTGCGCAAGGCTTTGCGCAACAAGGAGTCAACATTATCCTGAACGGTTTCGGCGACCCACAAGAAATAGAAGACATCCGCAAAGACCTTGAGAAAAACAACATCAAAGTCACTTATAGCAACGCAGACATGACAAAGCCCGACGAAATAATCAGCATGATACAAAGCGCAGAAGCGGAGTTCGGCGCAATTGACATCCTCGTCAATAATGCAGGCATTCAGCACGTATCGCCCATCGAAGACTTCCCGCCTGAAAAATGGGATGCGATCATGGCGATCAATTTATCCTCCGCTTTTCATACAACCCGCGCCGCAATCGGCGGCATGCGAAAAGCCGGATGGGGGCGAATCATCAATATGTGTTCGGCGCACGGCCTTGTCGCCTCCCCCTATAAAGCAGCCTATGTTGCCGCTAAACACGGTATATTAGGCCTAACAAAAACAATCGCACTGGAAGTTGCACAAGATAACATCACATGCAACGCTATCTGCCCGGGCTATGTTCGCACGCCCCTCGTTGAAAACCAAATTACCGACACTGCGAAGGCCAGAGGGATCAGCGAAGAAGACGTTATCCGCGATGTCCTACTCACCGCGCAATGGACAAAGAAATTCGTAACCGTGGAGCAAATTTCAGGCATCGCTCTGTTCCTATGCTCCGACAGCGCGGAAAATATAACAGGCATTGATTTGCGCGTTGATGGTGGCTGGACCGCAGCCTAAACTTAAAAAACTATAATCATTCATATCTTTATTTGGACAAGGCATGAGTGAATAACAATGTTCCAGATAAAGAGATATATAATGACATATGACGTAGACTTATTTGTAATTGGTGCAGGCTCCGGCGGCGTACGTGCGGCACGCATAGCCGCAGGCCATGGCGTAAAAGTCGCCCTAGCCGAAGAACGCTTTTATGGCGGTACATGTGTGAATGTTGGCTGTGTACCCAAAAAACTTATGACCTATGTCGGCGGATATGAAAGCAGCATGCGCGATGCGCAGGGCTATGGCTGGGACATTGGGGAACGTACACTAGACTGGGGAAAATTCATAACAAACAAAAATGCAGAAATCGAACGCCTTAATGGTATTTACGAAAATATGCTTGAGAACGCAGGCGTACAACTCCACTGGGGCACCGCAACCATCATCGATCCGCATACCGTAAGTGTAAACGGAAACAATATCACCGCGCAGCGTATCTTGATCGCAACAGGCGGTAAAATCTCCGTCCCCGATATCGAAGGCGCACACGAACACGGCATAACCTCCGACGACATATTCTATCTGGAAGAAAAACCAAAAACTCTGGTTGTGGCTGGTGTTGGTTATATCGGATTGGAATTCGCCGGAATATTTAACCAACTCGGCACAGACGTACATGTCATATACCGCCGTGATACTATCTTAAACGAAGGCTTCGATGGTGACGTACGCACGTTTTTGCATCAGGAAATGACCAAAAAAGGTCTCCATTTCCACCCAAAAACCAATATCCTACGTGTTGAAAAAACAGATAATGGCGTAACCGTACATCTTGATGACGGAAAAACAATCCACGCCGATCAAGTCTTGTTCGCCACAGGACGTACGCCCAATACGAATGGGTTAGGACTGGAAAATGTCGGGGTTGAATGCAGCAAGAAAGGCGCGATCATCGTTAATCAGGATGAACAAACAAACGTACCCTCCATCTATGCCGTTGGCGATGTCACAGACCGCGTTGCTTTAACCCCTGTCGCCTTAGCAGAGGGACACGCCCTCGTCGATCGTCTATACGCCAAAAGCAACCGCCATATCTCCTATGAAAACATCCCGAGCGCCGTATTCTCCGACCCGAATGTCTCACAAATCGGCCTCACGGAAGAACAAGCGCAGACACAACACCCTAACGAAATTGATATCTATAAATCCGAATTCCGCGCCATGAAAATGATATTAGCAAACAGCAATGAACGTACACTCATGAAACTCATCGTACACAGCAAAACCGACAAAGTTTTAGGACTACACATGGTTGGCTCAGACGCAGGGGAAATCGTTCAGGGCTTTGCCGTTGCCATTATTGCCGGCGCAACCAAAGCCGATTTCGATCGCACCATCGGTATACACCCGACCAGCGCCGAAGAATTCGTCACCATGCGCACAAAATCAAGCTAACTTTTAGATTTATTACGCACACGGCGGCGCTGTACGTGTGCGGGCTTTTCATACTCAACCAACGGGCCACCGGGGCGCACCGGACGCTCCGCAAAGCGCCCCATACTAATCATCCGGTCATACATCACCAACGCCCCCGCCACACCGACATTCACGCAAAACTTCATCGGTATTTTAACCACATGATGGCATTTCTCTACGATTTGCGGGGAAAGATTGCCCATCTCCGGCCCCAAAATATAGGCCGCACGCGTCGGGTGGCGAAACGTCGGTAAATCAATCGATTCATCCGTAAACTCAATCCCGACCAACGTACACTTCATCGGCAATTCAAGTTCCTCGGGCGAGGTGTACTGATAATACGGCATATGATCAAACGCATCAGACGTATCACTCTTGCGCAGCCCCTTAATATCCACGTACGGATTAATGGCGAAGAAAAAACTGGCACCAAAGGAATGTGCAGAACGGGCAATCGTGCCGACATTCTGTTCTTTTGTAATGCCCTCAACCCCAATGCCGAAATAACCGCGCATACGCTTATTCTCCTATTTACAAATCACACGTTCGATGCGATCTAACGCCTCAGTTAAGCGTGCCTCGGAAACCGCAAAGCACAAACGTATGTACCCTTTTGCTTCCTTCCCGAACGCCGAGCCGGGGGAGAGAAGTACACTCGCCTCATCAATCAAACGCTTGGTCAGGGCAATACAGTCATCCTCACCATCAACCTTAAAAAATGCATAAAATGTTGATGCGGGGTAAGACATGCTCACATTGCCCATCGCCTTGAAACGCTCCACCACCAAATCACGATTAGAGTGCCATAACGAAAGCTGATCCTTCAAAAACGCTTCACCGTTCTCCAATGCCTCTATCGCACCATATTGTGTAAAAGTTGGCGGACAAAGCTTATTATACAGCGCAACATCACGGATTTTATCTTCCGCAATACGCGGGCCAACAATCCACCCCAAACGCCAGCCCGTCATCGCCCAGCTTTTAGAAAAACTATTCACCACCAGCAAGAGATCATCCTCACGCGCAACATCAAGAAAACTCGGCGCGCGTACACCATCATATACAAGCCGCCCATACACTTCATCCGACAACACCCAGATGCCGCGCTCCCGTGCAAAATCAAGGATCGCGCGCAACTCGTCAATACGCGCTGTCCAACCTGTGGGGTTAGAAGGCGTCACAATCAATATAACTTTTGTCGCCTCACTCACCGCGGAAAACAATTTATCCAGATCCAGTTGCCATTGATCATCAATATAATCCAGTGATACTTGCGTTGTACTAGCCTGTGTTAATTCCACTGCGCCCAATAAATTTTTCCAAATCGGCGTAACCGCAATAACCTCATCGCCTTTATCCAGCAACGCAGCCAAAGATAAATGCATCGCCGTAGACCCCGAAGAGGTCACAAAAACACGTTCTGCGGGGATTTCAAGATCATAGATACGCTGATAATAATCCGATAAACATTCACGCAACTCGTTCGACCCTAAAACCGGCCCGTAAAACGTCTTACCCTCTTTCAACGCTTGCGCCACCGCATCACAGATAAAATCAGGTGTCGGCGCATCGCCCTCACCTTGCCCCAACGTAACCATATCTTTCTTACCATCAGCATAACGCATCATCTCCGCGCCCGGATTAGCCGTTAATGCATGTAAAACAGGGCGAAATTTAGGCTCTGAGTCTTGATCGGAATTGTTCATATCTTGTGTACTCGTCTGTGGAATATTCTGTAATGTCTTCATTTTATTATCTCATAACGTTATCAAAACAAAAGTAAAAACTCTTATTTTGCTTCATTTAATTTTGTAGGAAAAATGCGCGGCTCTTGCGCTATGGGCTTATATACGGGCGTTGCCCGCCGCATTCATCGCCGCTGCGGCCGCGCTTTGCGCACGCACAGAAAGGGCACTTGTGTAAGCACCTTTAAATTCAGCAACAATGTTACATTCGATAGTCATAGAAATATCATATAATGACACAATGCTTTTTGACAAGCTTTTTTAAAGCACAACAGCCGATCAAGAACGAAGCTCTTCCAAATCCAGATACAAATCAAGCGCCTCAGGATTGGCGAGCGCCTCAACATTCTTAATTGGTCGCCCCATAACCACATCACGCACAGCAATTTCAGTAATCTTCCCGCTTTTTGTGCGCGGAATATCGCTCACCGCAATAATTTTCGCAGGAACATGGCGCGGTGAAGCCCCTTTCCTGATCTGGGTTTTAATTTCTTTGATCAAATCATCATCCAACGTACAGCCCTCATTCAAGATCACGAACAAGATAATGCGCACATCTTCTTCCCAATTCTGCCCAATCGCAACGCAATCCTGTACGGCCTGAATTTTCTCAACCTGACCATAAAGCTCCGCCGTGCCAATACGTACACCACCGGGATTAAGCGTCGCATCACTGCGCCCATGAATAATGAAGCCACCATTTTCAGTTTTTTCAACCCAGTCACCATGGCACCATATATTATCAAAACGATCAAAATACGCCTCGCGATAACGCGCATCATCGGCATCATTCCAAAAAGATACAGGCATAGAGGGAAAAGGCTGCGTACAGACCATCTCGCCGGAGCTTTCGCGCGTCGGCGTTCCATCATCATCAAACACATCCAACGCCATACCCAACCCTGCGCACTGTATTTCCCCGCGATAAACAGGCGACACAGAATTGCCCAATAAAAAGCAGGAAACAATATCCGTCCCCCCCGAGATAGAGGCCAAATGCAAATCGGATTTCACCGCATCATACACGTAATCAAAACTGCTCGGCACGAGGGGAGAACCCGTCGAGGCCATCGCCCGCAAATGCGATAAATCATGCGTCTTCTTGGGCGCGATATCATTCACTTTCATGGCTTCTATATACTTGGCCGACGTCCCGAATAACATACATTCATGCTTCGAAGTATAGTCCCACAGCACGTTTCCATCAGGATAAAATGGCGATCCATCAAACAGCAACAATGTCGCACTTGATGCCAAAGCACTGACCAGCCAATTCCACATCATCCACCCGCAGGTGGTGAAATAAAAGACTTTATCACCGGATTTAATATTGCTTTGTAATTGATGTTCTTTCAAATGTTGCAACAATGTCCCGCCATGCCCATGCACAATACATTTCGGCGCACCCGTCGTGCCCGACGAAAACATAATGAATAATGGGTGATTAAACGCAACACGCGTAAAGGCAATGTCTGAGGGCGTATATTCACCAATAAAATCATCCGCACTTTGCGTATCAGGCAACGCACTCACCTCCAGATCAGAACCTGCAAACGGCACCACAATTGTGCGCACCAACCCCTTTAATTGCGGCTGAATATCCTTCACCTTACCCAATACATCAATCACTTTGCCATTATAATAATAGCCATCAACCGTGATCAGCAATTTAGGCTCGATCTGCCCAAAACGATCAACAACGCCCTGCACTCCAAAATCAGGAGAAGCCGACGACCAAACCGCGCCCAAGGAAATCGCCGCCAACGCCGCGGTAATTGTTTCCATCATATTAGGCATATATCCCGCGACACGATCCCCCGCGCCAACGCCGCACGCGGTCATGGCTTGTTGCCAACGAGATACATCATCATAGAGTTGCCCGCGTGTTACTTGACGCTCATCGCCCTGCTCATCACGAAAAATCATCGCGCAACCATCATCGCGGCTCTGCAATAAGTTTTCGGCGTAATTCAGGCACGCATCTGGAAAGAACTGCGCCCCGAACATCTGCCCGCCATTATCATCCAGTACGCGCGACCCTTTATCCCCGATCACACCGCAAAAATCCCAAACAAGATTCCAAAACACGTCCTTGTCCCGCACAGACCACTGCCACAAAGCATCATAACCCTTGAAATCATGGCCTGTACGCGTCTTAACCAACGCCATAAAATCATGCAAAACACTTGAATTTATCTGCTGTTGAGACGGAGACCAAAGGGGCGAGCGCATATCACAATCTTTCCTATTATAAATAATCCGATAATTCTGTGCAATTTAGTAACGAAAAGCAAGAACTAGCGAATAAGAATTCATAAGATGTTATCTTTACGATATAAATAAAGTGAATTTGATTCGCTGGATAGATCAGGAGCCTGTGTTGCATAAAAAAATTATATACTTCGCTGTTTTGTTTGTGGGGCTTGTTTCACAATCCATAACCACCGTATATGCCGATGAAGAATTGGAGCATTACGCCGATGCCACCATCATTGCAGAGCGTACAGCCCTCCACCCAGCCGATGAAATCACGCTGGCCATCAATATAAAGCTCGCCCCGCATTGGCATGTTTACTGGGAAAACCCCGGTGATTCCGGCTTGCCTGTTCGAATAGAATGGAACGTACCCGAAGGATTCGAAGTCGGAGACATCCAGTGGCCAACGCCCGATAAAATCTCTTACGATATTTTGGTAAATTACGGATATTATAACCAAGCCGTACTTCTGCAAACTTTGAAAACACCCGACACATTACCCGAAGGCAAAATCACACTCACTGCGACTGTGAATATGTTGGTTTGTAATGACATATGTATTCCCGAAACAAGTACGGTTTCAATTGACCTGAATAACCCTGATGATCTGAACACAGATAACAGCGCCTTGATAAAAGACGCATACAGCAAGATCGCCAAACCAATCAACGGCGCATTTTTATATTCCGAAAGTGAAAAGATACTGCACCTTTCTCTAGCACCGGAGGATCGTACGCTTTTAAATAAGGCCACGGCAGAAAATCTAGAATTTTTTCCGCTGGACTGGGGGATCATTAATCACCTTGCCATGCCAACCGTACAGATCGAAGACGGTGTTATAACCATCGACCATGAACGCGGCGACCAAGCCCTTGCCGAAATTACAGAGATGAAAGGTCTGCTGGTCATCAAAGGAGAGCAAGGACAAAACCAAGGCTTCGCCATCACCGCTCTGCCTGATAAATCAGCAAGTACGCCTACCGTTACGATTAACAAAAACAACGGTGACATCGCGCCCGTTACAAAAAACGTACAAGCCAGCAAAACAACATGGTTCAGCGCGCTTTATCTTGCCCTTTTCGGCGGACTCATCCTTAATTTAATGCCGTGCGTGTTCCCTATTCTATCGATGAAGGCCTTAAGCCTTGTTAAAATGAATGACAAAGAAAACAAAGAGGCACGTACACATGGTATCGCCTATACACTTGGTGTGGTCTTAAGCTTTCTGGCGATTGGCGGCATATTACTCATCCTGAAAGAGGCAGGTACAGTTGTCGGCTGGGGATTCCAGCTTCAAAATCCAATGATTGTCGGTATTCTCGCTTATCTACTCTTCGTCATCGGCCTGAACTTAATCGGCTTTTTCGAATTTAAATCCAGCTTCGGTAATGTCGGTAATAAATTAACACAAGGCCATTCCCTCAGCAGCTCCTTCTTCACAGGTACGCTGGCAACCGTTGTTGCAACGCCGTGTACCGCGCCATTCATGGGCGCAGCCATGGGCTTTGCCCTAACGCAACCCGCCTTTGTCAGTATGAGCATCTTCGCCGCATTAGGCTTTGGCCTTGCGCTGCCCTATCTCGTTTTATCATACGTCCCACAATTTCGTCGCATATTGCCCAAGCCAGGCGCATGGATGGATGTGTTCAAACAATTCCTCTCCTTTCCGATCTTTGCATCTTCAATCTGGTTAATCTGGGTGTTAAGCCAACAATCAGGCTCTTATGGTGTATTACTGGTTCTGCTCGGTATGCTCGCCATTGCATTTTGTGTCTGGCTTTCTCACCTAAAGAGCAAAGGCATCGCAAAGCGCTTAACAGGTACACTCTTCGTTTTATGCATGTTCCTGCCGATTTTCAGCCTGTCCTATATAAAGGACACGCACCAAAACGCCTCCTCCTCACAAAAAGCGTACAGCTTCGGCGAACCATTTTCCCCTGAAAAACTATCGGAACTCCTCGAAGGCGACGCGCCCGTCTTTGTTGAAATGACCGCAGCATGGTGTATCACCTGCAAAGTTAATCACGCCATTGCCATTAACATCGACGCCACAAAAGCATTGTTCAAGGACAACAACGTACACTACCTAATTGGCGACTGGACCAGCAATGACGATACCATCACGCAATATTTACAAGCCTTCGGACGCAACGGTGTACCCATTTACGTCTTTTACGGCAAGCGTGACACCAACACAGGAAAAAGACCGGAGGCAGAATTACTGCCGCAAGTCCTGACAGCCGCAACCCTACAAAAAACAATAGCAAAATAAAAATGAATCACATATAGTTTACAACCCATAACATACCCTTGAAAGGATCATATTATGTCTAAGAAAATAGCTTATTTCACATTGGCACTCGCCTTTGTACCACTCGCACTCGGCTGGGTTAGCGTACCCGTACAGGCCTCCGTTGAGATCGGCGAAGCCGCACCGAACTTCACAGCGACAGATATTCACGGCAACAACTTTAACCTTGCAGATCAAAAAGGTAAAATTGTGGTTTTGGAATGGACAAACCACCTTTGCCCGTTTGTGAAAAAACATTACGGCACAAGCAACATGCAAAACACACAGAAAACCGCTACGGACAACGGTGTTGTTTGGGTTTCAATTGTCTCTTCTGCTGAAGGTAATCAGGGGTACGTCTCCGCTGAAGAAGCCATCACAATAGAAAAAGAAGCAAACACACATGCAACCGCACGTATCCTTGATGCCTCTGGTGAAATTGGCAAACTTTATGCCGCCAAGACAACGCCGCATATGTTTGTGATCTCCGCTGAAGGCAACGTCGCCTACGCCGGTGCAATTGACAGCAACCCAAGCCCAAGCCCCGACGCTGTAGAAGGTGCAACAAACCTTGTCCTTGCCGCGCTGGATGATTTATCGGCCGGTCGCGTCGTGAAAGTTCCACGTACTGCGCCATACGGATGTTCAGTTAAATACTAACCCTAACATCACTAAAAATAACCAAGGCCGGATGTGAAAATTTCCGGCCTTTTTTTGTTGCCGCATAACATAAATTAAGACCGTTAAAGAACGCCCGAATAGAAATATGAAAAAGGGGCTTGTCAGAATCACTGGTTTTCGCGTACCATAACAACAGTACAACTATATTGATTCTCCTTATGTCCATAAGAAACAAAATAGATTTAAAGCCACAAATATCTGCCCTTGCACTACCGCAGGCAGAAAATGCACGCTGTGCCATTAACGAAGACGGCACCATCATTTACGCAAATGACGCATTTTATCAGCTCTGCAACATAAATGAGGCGCAACGCAATTACGCACTGGACATCTTTACATTTTCCGAAGACGTCCTAGACGACATACATGATATCTCTACCTTGATCAAAGGCGAGCATGACGTCCATATTAACGACAACCCGATCATTACCGGCTTTCATTTTGACTGGCTCACCACATCAGATGATAAACGCTATCTCATTGCCTCGGCAACAGATGATGCACTGGAAAGTGACCTTAATCATGATCTTGATTTGCTTATCACAAAAATACAAAGCTCTGCGGCCCGTATAGAAACCGCCTTCGATAATGTCATAGACATCAAACCAACAGCCGACGATTCCACAGAATTTGTCATGATGACACATGACATCATGATTATCACGGACGAACAGGGGCGAATCATCAATGCAAATAATGTATTTTTGGAAAATTTCGGCTACACATCGGCAGAGCTTAGGGGCGCTTCTTTCCTCAATTTATTTAGTGACGAAGACAGGCCAACAATCCGCAACACCATGCTAAGCCTGACCTATAATGCCGATAAAATTGACGATCCAGACAGCATAAGCCAAATTATTGACTTCGAAACACGTATTCTCACACGTGGAAAACAACCACGTTGGGTAGAGTTTCGCCAGAAATGTGTTGGCGGGAAAATCTATTCTTTAGGACGTGATATTACCAACCTAAAACAGCAACAAAGTAGCCTAAAGAGAAGGCAAAAACAACTCTCCGAGGCCGAAGCCATCGGGCGTATGGGGCATTGGCACTGGCTGATCGGCGAAGATAACATATCATGGTCAGAAGAGATTTTTCGCATATTCGGCGTTGACCAAAACCAGTATAAACCCTGCATCAATGGCCTGACGGACCTTATCCATAAACGCGATTTAGGCCGCGTTGTACAAGTTTTCCAACGCGCTATCATCGAAGAAAAAAACTATGATATGGAATTCCGTATCGTCCGCCCAGGCGGCGACATTCGCTTTATCATGTGTGAGGGACGCTGCGAAAAAGATGAAACAGGCGAGATTATAGCCCTATACGGTATCATGCAAGACATGACAGAGCGTATGCTCTATGAACAGGAATTACGCCAAGCTAGAGACGCCTCAGAGCAAGCCTACGCTGCCAAATCACGCTTTCTTGCCAATATGAGCCATGAGTTACGTACACCGCTTAATGCCGTAATCGGATTCTCCGAAATGATAGAATCCCAAATGCTGGGCCCCATCTTTAACGAAAAATATATTGAATATGCCACCAGCATCAAAGACAGCGGAAAGCACTTGCTTGACCTGATTAGCGATATTTTGGACATGTCCAAGATCGAAGCTGGAAAGCATACGCTAGAACTGGAAGAGATTAACATTAAAGATATCATTGCTCGCGCCATACATATGATCAATGGTCGAGCGCAAGAACAAGACATACAGTTACGTACACCTGACATCGAGGATAGCGATATTAATATTATCGGCGACAGACGTGCTTTAACGCAAATCCTGCTCAACCTGTTATCGAATGCGGTTAAATTCACCCCTGCGCATGGTTCAGTCTGGATTGAGTGCCAGAAAAAAGACACGTACATCTCTTTAAAGGTCTGTGATACGGGTGTGGGCATCCCACCTAATAAACTAGCATCTGTCCTACGTCCGTTCGAGCAAGCCTCATCGCAATACACGCGCGATCATGAAGGCACAGGCCTTGGACTATCCATTACCAAGAAACTGATTGAACTACATAATGGCTCACTTCATATTGAATCAACAGTTGATATTGGCACAACCGTTACTGTACGTCTGCCTTATGATGCAGGAAAAACGGATTAACCGGCCCTAAATATTACTTTTCAAAAGAGAAGAGGCGTAGTTTTCCGCTTCCAAACAGGCTTGCAGACCATCCCTGTAATTTTCATACTTCAATTTTATATCAAACACTTTTTTGATTTTATCATTGCGTACGCGTTTATTATCCGCATAAAAACTGATTGCGATAGGTGCCAAATCAACTTCATGGAACGATAAAAGTGGCGGTGGCTCAATCCCTAATAAATGACAAGCATACTCAATCACCTCATGACTGGGAGTGGGCATATCATCACAAACATTATAAATTTCACCCGGACTAGGCGCAGACATAGATGCCAATAAAACCTGCACCAAATCCTCAACGTGAATACGACTAAACGCATGGCCGGGCTTATCAATGCGGCGCGCTATTCCTGAACGTACAGAATCAAGCGCGCTGCGCCCCGGACCATAAATGCCTGCTAAACGAAAAATATGAACGGGCAATTGATATGTCTGAAACAAAGATAACCACTGTCTTTCTACATCCAAACGTCTGGAACCACGTTTGGTAATCGGGCGTGCCTCTGATGTTTCATCTACCCACTTGCCCCCTCGATCACCATAGGGACTGGTTGTTGATAAATAACCAATCCACTCCAATTTCTTTAGATCCAGAATATCTTGCGCATGTAGGTTAAAACTAGGATCACCATCAGCAGATGGTGGCGTACAGATTAAAAGATGTGTCACATCACGCAACATATAAAGTGGATCAGGAAGAGGGGCATTATAATCGAATAAATGCGCCGTAATACCTCGGGAACGTAAGTCTTTTCTCTTATCCGGATCACGCGTCGTACCTGATATACGCCATCCGCCCCGCTGCATCAATTCATGCCCAATATAGTCACAGCTATAGCCATAACCAAAACAAAATAAATGTTTTTCTGTGTCTGCCAATGCCCTATTCCCCTAACATGCCCGTTTATTATTTTATGATGCTGTTTGCATGTAATTTACAGCTGGCTCAAAGCCGGGTACGCGTTCCTCAACCAAAAAACTATACCCTGTACGTGCCTTTATTTTCTCGTACCATTGTTGCGCGCCAGGATGTTGTTCCCATGGCACATCACCGACATAATCAACCGCCGACATCTGCGCAGCTGCGGAAATATCCGCAAGTGAAAACGTATCACCGGCAAGCCATTGGCGCCTTTCTGTTAAAAACCCTATATAATCAAGATGATAATGTATATTCGCACGACCGGCGCGCACAGAAGGACCATGCGGCTCACCAAGATTAAGGATCGCCTTCATAAGTTTCTCATCAACTAAATTCTCTGTCACTTCCTTATGAAATTTTCGATCAAACCAATTCACCAACCGCCGCGTTTCCGCGCGCTGCACAGGATCATGCCCAATAAGGTTTGTTTCAGGGTAAACTTCGTCCAGATACTCACAAATCACCTGTGAATTAGAAAGAATCGTACCATCCTTCTCAACCAAAAGAGGTAAATCACCCGCCGGATTCATCGCCAAAAACTCTGTGCGGCGTTCCCACGTCTTCTCGATTGTAAGGTCAAACGGCAGCTTTTTTTCCGTCAAAGCCATTCTGACTTTACGAGAAAAAGGGTGCAACCAAAAGTGAAACAACATACGCATGCGGGTAGTCTACCGAAGAAAGAAAATTATTCAATATCACAGGTCAAGTTTTATGAGAAAACACTGTTATTTTGTGCGCGCAACAACAGAAATATTCAGTTTCACAACAGCGCCTATCGCATCAGTATTTTGCCATTTCCCTTGCCCTATACCAAAATCCAGCCGATTAAGGTCAAGTTTAGCCGTCATATGTGCGACATTTTCTCCATTATCACCTTCATCAATATTCAAAATAAATAGCAGAGCAATCGGTACCGTTATGCCACGCAACGTCAATTTCCCACTTGCCAAAAAATGATTCGCACTCATTTTCTCGAATTTATGTGATTCGAATATGGCATACGGAAACGCTTTTACATCAAACCACTCCGTTGAAATCGCCTGCTCATCGCGATCATTGCTGCCCGTTTTTACAGATGATATATCAATTTCAATGCGCAGCTTACTTTGACCCAATCGCGCCTCATCAAAAAATATCTGCCCGCGCGCGATTTTAAAGCTCCCCTCAAAGCCTTGACCATATTGTGTGGCCTCAAAGCCTATTAGGCTATCTTCAATATCAATATGCCATTCTGGCAAAACGGAGGATATAAAAATACCTTCATTTTCTTCATCAACGGAGGCACGTACATTACTATCAACAACGGATGCAATCGTTAAATACTGCTTTTTCAAATGTTTAACGGCATATATACCGCCACATGCGTACAGCAAAATCACCAAAATGCTCATGATCGCGCCGCCAATAATCCCAAGATCAGGCACCGTCATCCGGCGCAACGTACGATCCCGATCAATAAAATGATGTTTCAGCGCACCAACCATATGCAAACCGACAATCAACAGCAACGTGTAGGCAAGGATTTCATGTATCTGTCTTGAATTTTGAAACAGAGCTTCATTTTTTTGCGTCAAATCAGGAACATCAAAACCAAAGAACTTGACGGTAAAATCCCCCGCCGAAGACATCACCCACCCTGATATCGGCATAATAAAAAGCGCCAAATATAAGAATACATGCGCGAAACGAGCAATTCCATGCTCCCACTTTTTATGTGTGCTTAATGGCTTGGGTTTTGGTTTTACAATGTGCCAAACGACACGTACGCCCGCCAATATCAACACCAACAAACCAAATGACTTATGCCAGCCATACAGCGACAACTTATCTTCGCTAAAGGCCAGTGAATTCATATAAAATCCGATAAATAACAGCCCAAGAATTAACAGGGCTGTCACCCAATGTATGATTTTGGAGAACACATGATATGAGTCTAGCTGTTCCATACACCCTCCTTCAATCTTACGTCTTATTCAGCTTCAGGCGCAGCTTCTGCTTCGGTGCGCAAGCCTTCGACTTCGATACGGATTTCTACATCATCGCCAACCATCGGCAATCCATATTCCATACCAAATTCAGAACGCTTAATGGTCGTCGTTGCAGAAAATCCACTGACATACTTACCGCTAAACGCATGTTTATCCGACTTGTTATGCGTAACAGCCAAAGTCACAGGCTTCGTCACACCCAACAGTGTAAAATCGCCCGTTATATTCGCCGTCTTTTCACCCGTCACTTCAATAACAGTACTCTTGAATGTCATGGTCGGAAATTTTTCGATATCAAAGAAATCCGCACTTTTCATATGCGTATTCCATTTATCATCATCCATATCAAGACCAGAGACATTGATGCTTATATCAACATTTGATTTTTCCGGATGCTCAAGGTCAAAGTTGAAAAAACCGTCAAAGTCCAAAAACTCGCCCTGAGATTTAGAAAACCCAAGGTGATCAACAAAGAATAAGATCTGTGTATGTGCCTTATCAAAAGTGTAATGCTCAACGCTGACAGGTGCGGCTTTATCTTCCGCAAAGACAGGCTGTGCAAAAGACATCACACAAACAGAGGCCGCAAGAAATAGAAACTTTTTCATAAATATTCTCCTTAATATGCAATGAATAATCAATCACATTAGACATTTTACAAAGATATTACGAGCTATTTAGAGAAAATATTTTTCATACATTGAAACGCCTGCGTACGCCCCTAAAATTGCAACGCCCCAATTCAAGATCCCATATTTCCACTTAATATAAGGATCATTCATGAGATCCTCCCGCTTCACATTACGCAAAAGAAAGGACAACAGCATCAGACCACACATAAAGCCACCGATAAAACCAATCACACCTGCAACGTAGACCATTGTCTTTTTCCTTCATTTAGAGTAGCTATGAGAATGATTTAGAAAGTATCATACCATGAGCTTATACCATATCATATTGCTGGCTGTCATCCAGGGGCTAACAGAATTCTTGCCCGTCAGCTCCAGCGGACATCTTGGCTTGTTTCATTGCTTCACCGATCAATGCGCACAATGGGATAATGATAACCTGACCATGGATATCGCCGTACATGTCGGCACGCTGCTGTCTGTTTTGCTCTATTTCTGGCGTGATGTGATCCGTATGGTGCTTGGCGTAAAAGATATCGGCACGGGCAAAATAAAAACAGATGACGCGAAACTGACCCTATACATACTCATCAGCTCCATCCCCGTTATTATCGTTGGCTTCATCCTGCATATGTTTGAGCCGGACTGGCTGAAAACGCTGTACGTTATTGCATGGGCGACCATTATTTTCGGCGTTGTCCTGTGGTGGGCCGATAAAAAAGCACCCATAGAACGTGAAATAAAAGATTTAACTCTAAAAGATGCTGTGCTTATAGGCTGCGCTCAAGTCCTCGCTCTTATTCCAGGAACAAGCCGATCAGGTATTACTATGACCGCCGCACGTTTCCTCGGCTTCAGCCGCAGCGAAAGCGCACATTACTCTATGTTACTCGCCATGATCGCGATCAGTGGCGCGGGCGCTCTGATAGGCCTCGGCCTGATCAAAAGTGGAGACGTTACCCTTGGCATGGACGCACTGATTGCGGTGGCTCTGTCCTTTGTTTCAGGGTGGGTTTCAATCGCGGTGATGATGAAGTTCCTACAAAATTCAACTTTCACAGTCTTTGCCATCTATCGTGTTGTACTAGGCGCAGGGTTGCTCGGCTTGCTTTATTCAGGCGTGATTGGTTAAGCGTATCAAGGTAATTTTCGTATCACCGTACGTCTTTTCATTATCCATCTCACATCCAGCTATTCCACTATAAGTGAAAGCACGTTCCGCCTCACACACAATCCAACCTTCCGGCGCAATCCAATCGCCATCAAGCAACCCCTGTAATGTAGTGAAAACCAGCCCCTTCGCATAAGGGGGATCAAGAAACACCAAATTATAAGCGGGTATATTCTCTGTACGTATATTCAATTTCGTCGCATCGCGCAGTAAGAATGCCGCCTCAACACCCAACATGTCCGCATTATCCTGCGCCAGAGAAAGCGAGTCCCGCGCCTTATCCATAAACACACAAGACGATGCCCCGCGCGAAAGAGCCTCCAACCCCAACGCACCCGTCCCGCAAAACGCATCCAGAACATGCGCGCCATCCAAAACACCACGAGATTGCAGCATATTAAACACCGCACCACGGATTTTATCACTGGTCGGACGGATATCATTATTCTTGGGAACAAACAGTTTTCGCCCGCGAAAGTGACCTGCCACTATTTTCATGATTTTTTACTTTTTTTGCGAAAATTAGTGTTTTTTGACGTATTTTTTCTATTTTCTTGTGATTTTGGCGATGATTTTTTAAAATTTTTGTTATTTTCGCGAAACGTACGTTTTGCCTTCTCTGGATCTGTACGTTTATTCAACTTAATATTATTCTCCCGAAAATATTCCCCGATTTGATTACGCATCACCCCGACGGTTACTTCACTGACAGAACCACGCGACATCTTGCCCAAAGAAAACGGACCATAATCTGTGCGGATTAATCGTGTAACACTTAAACCCAATGCTTCTAAAACGCGGCGAATTTCCCTGTTCTTGCCTTCACGTAAAGTCATTGTTATCCATGAATTCGCGCCTGCGCTCTCGCGCTCATCAGGCTGTACATCTAACGTCACCTCAATTGATTTGTAACGTACACCCTCAACAGTAATCCCGTTTTTCAAGGATTGCAGCCGTTTTTCGTTCACTCTGCCGTTCACACGTACACGGTATTTACGCTTCCACCCTGTGTCAGGTAACTCAAGGTGACGGGCAAGTCCACCATCATTGGTCAGCAAGATCAGCCCCTCCGTACTCAAATCCAAACGTCCAACACTCACCACACGTGGCATATCAGAAGGCAACTCGTCAAACACCGTTGAACGGCCTTGTTCATCTCTATGCGTTGTCACAAGGCCGGGTGGCTTATGATATAAGAACAAGCGCGTTTGTTCCATAGACGGCAAAGCCTTGCCATCAACGATAATTTTATCATCCTCAGTCACATTCAAGGCAGGGGAATCAATGGTCTTGCCATTCACTTTAACGCGGCTTTCGCCAATCCAACGCTCCGCATCACGGCGCGAGCAAAGACCCGCGCGTGCCATTCTCTTTGCAATCCGTTCGCCTTTATGCTTTTCTTCACTCATGACTGATCCTTTCACAGAAAACGACCATAGCTGTATGCGCGCCGCATTGGAAGAGGCAAATCGCGCAGCTGCGCGTGACGAAGTGCCTATTGGTGCGATTATCACGGATGAACAGGGCAAAATCGTTGCACGTACAGGCAACCAAACCCGCGAACGAAGCGATCCTTGCGCCCATGCCGAAATTCTGGCCATCCGCGCCGCTTGCGAGAGCGTAAATTCACAACGTATCCCGAATTACACCCTATATGTCACATTAGAACCCTGTGCCATGTGCGCCGCAGCCATATCTTTCGCCCGTATTTCCCGTGTGATTTTCGGTGCGTCCGACCAAAAAGGCGGCGGCATTCTCCATGGCGGAGAATTCTACACCCAGCCAACCTGCCACCATAAACCAAACGTACAACACGGCTTAATGGCAGAAGCCTGTGGAGAAATTCTAAAGAACTTTTTCAAACGAAAACGTTAGGGCTTATACAATCTCGTATGCACATCATTTATTGCTTCTACGAAACGATCAAGCTGTTCTAAATCAGAAAATTCAATAATATTACCTTCTTGAATTGGGTTCTCTTTGCCCACTTTTAACATAAGAGAATTACTATGGCTCAGCACCTCAACAGCCAAAGGACTACCATTAATTTTTTCTTCAAAATAATAAATACTACCCATAAAATCTCCTTCAATGCACAAACTAAAAATTATACATATAAGATTTCATGATTCTATTGATAAGCACAATCCATTAAAAAGATTAAACTTATAATTAAGCAGCTTCATCAGATTTTAGAGCGCGCCAACCGATGTCACGGCGACAAAAACCTTCCGCCCAATCAAGACAATCAACAGACTTATAAGCCCGCTTTTGCGCCTCGGCAATTGTTGTACCCGTCGCGGTAACGCCAAGTACACGCCCACCAACACTAAGCACTGCGCCATTTTCACCTTCGGCTGTACCTGCGTGAAACACGTACGCGCCATCAATTTCATTAGCCTGATCAATCCCTGAAATCACCGTGTTCTTCTCATAAGCCCCCGGATAGCCCTTAGCCGCCATAACCACGCACATAGCTGGATCATCAGACCAACTAACCTGATCTTTAACCTCATCCAAACGCCCTTGCGCCGCCGCCAACAAAATTTGCGCCAAATCGCCTTGCATACGCATCATCAAAGTCTGGCATTCGGGGTCGCCAAAGCGAATATTATGCTCCAACAACGTCACAACGCCGTCTTTCACCATTAATCCGGCAAAGAGTACACCCGTAAACGCGCAGCCCTCTGCCGCCATCGCCGCAATTGTCGGCTCAATCGTTTTCTCGATAATTTGCTGTTCCAGCGCGGGTGTCATGAAATGTGCGGGGCTGTACGCGCCCATTCCGCCTGTATTTAGACCCGTATCACCCTCACCAACACGCTTATGATCCTGCGCCGAGGTTAAAGGCAATATCGTTTTCCCATCTGACAGAGCAAAAAAGCTAACCTCTTCGCCCTCAAGGAACTCTTCAATCACAACTTCGTGACCGGCAGAACCGAATGAGCTACCCGATAGCATATCGCGCGCAGCCTCGATTGCTTGTTCTCTGGTTTCACAAATAATAACGCCCTTACCCGCTGCCAAGCCATCTGTCTTCACAACGATCGGCATATCCGCCTCTTCAATAAAGGATATAGCCAATTCAATATCTTTAAATCGGCCATATTTGGCTGTTGGAATATCATATTTGGCGCACAAATCCTTCATAAATCCTTTTGAGCCCTCAAGTTGAGCCGCTTTCGCAGATGGGCCAAACACATTTATATTTTCCGCATTCAATTTATCGGCCAAACCATCAACTAGCGGATTTTCAGGGCCGACAACAACCAAATCAATCGCATTACCCCTCGCAAAAGCGACTAAATCATCAATCGCATCCACTGAAATCGGAACACATTCCGCCTGCGCGGCAATCCCGACATTCCCCGGTGCGCAATAGAGCTTTGTGCAGCTTTCGGATTGCGCGAGCTTCCACGCCAACGCATGCTCTCGCCCACCTGATCCAACCAATAAAATCTTCATAAATACGCTCCTGAATATGAATTACGCCCCATACATAGCATGAGAGCGCAAAAAAACAACTTCTGTTGTGCGTTATTGGCTGAAATTATGCGTCATCACCCATGGAAATCAAGCCTGCATTGCCACCGGAGGCCGTTGTATCGATGGTAACCAGCTTCTCAACCGCGAAGGCGCGCAAGTAATGCGGGCCGCCTGCTTTGGGCCCTGTACCCGATAGAGCCATACCGCCAAAGGGCTGTACCCCGACCACCGCGCCGGTCATAGAACGATTAATATAGACATTTCCCGCATTAATCGCCTCTATCGCCTTATTCTGACGCGCTTGTATCCGGCTATGCATGCCAAAGGTGAGGCCATAGCCCGTTTCATTGATCTGCGCGATCACCTCATCCAACTGATTTACGTCATAACGAATGATATGCAAGACAGGGCCAAAGACCTCTTCCTTCAGGACATTAATATGCAGAATTTCATAGATAACAGGCATAAATAATCGGCTATTATCGGCTGTATAATTTTCATTACTTTCTCTGTAAACCAAAGTAGCCGTATCATTCATGTGCGAAACATGTTTATCGAGTGTGGCCTTCGAATTCTCGTCAATAATATACCCGACATCGGTTGAAAGATGGACAGGATCACCAATTTTAAGCTCCGCCATCGCCCCCTTCAGAATCGTAATCACCGAATTCGCAATATCGCTTTGCAGATACAGCACCCGCAAAGCCGAGCATCTTTGCCCCGCCGATCCAAAGGCACTGGCGATCACATCATCAACAACTTGCTCGGGCAGAGCGGAGCTATCAACGATCATGGCATTTTGCCCGCCTGTTTCAGCAATAAAAGGTACAATCCTTGGGTTTTGAACCGCTAGCGTCTTTTGAATATGCTTTCCCGTCGCCGTAGAGCCTGTGAAAACAACGCCCGTAACATCTTTGTGTGAAACCAGAGCCTCACCAAATTCTCTGCCCTTAGCAAAGAGGTGTAAAACCTTGTGCGGCACGCCTGCCTTGTGCATTAGCTCAACCGTACGTGTCGCTATATAATGTGTTTGTGACGCTGATTTGGCAAGAACCGCATTGCCCGAGACCAGCGCCGCAACAATTTGCCCCGTAAAGATCGCCAGCGGGAAGTTCCACGGACTAATGCAAACAAACACGCCGCGCCCCTGTAAGGTCAGGCGATTACTCTCCCCTGTGTATCCAGGCATCAAAATACCGTCCGCATCGAAATCCTCACGCGCACGCGCCGCGTAATAGCGGCAAAAATCGACAGCTTCGCGCAACTCATCCTGCGCATCGGGGATCGTTTTGCCCGCTTCATACACCAGAATGGCCATCAGCTCTTGCGCATTTTCTTCTAAAAGATCGGCAAAACGTTCAATAATCGCGGCGCGTTCCTGTACGTCTTTCTTATTCCAGCCTGAAAACCCTTGATTTGCGCTGTTAAATGCGCGATCTACAAAATTTAGCTCTATATCCTCAAATAACTTACCGTCAATGACAGAACACGTACCCATCGGCAATTTATAAGCCACTATATAATCCAGCAAAGATTGCGAAGAGGCAGGATCATCCAGATCAATTCCGCGTGAATTTACCCGATCACCCCCGAATATATCAACAGGCAAAGGAATCGCAGGGTGGCGATACTCACCATCATAGCCTCGCACCTGCATTACAGGATCACGTACAGCGTCCTGCGCAGGAATATTAGCATCCAGCAATTGATTCACAAACGAAGAGTTAGCACCATTTTCAAGCAACCGCCGCACAAGATAAGGCAGTAAATCTTCATGCGGACCCACAGGCGCGTACACACTGATATTCACATCATCATCACCGATTATTTGCGCGTACAGCCCCTCACCCATACCGTGAAGACGTTGAAATTCATAGCTTTTAGCAGCCTTGCCCGCCATATGCCTGATCGCGACAATCGTATGGGCATTATGCGTCGCGAACATCGGGTAGATCACGTCAGCATGACTAAACAACACTTGTGCGCAGGCAAGATACGATAAATCTGTGTTGCTCTTACGTGTGAAAACGCCATATTCGGAAAAGCCATGCATTTGCGCGTGCTTAATCTCACTATCCCAATACGCGCCCTTCACCAGACGAATTTGAATTTTGCGCCCCGTTTCCTTCGCACGTTTTGCCAAATACTCAATCAAAGGCAACGCACGTTTTTGATAGGCCTGCACCGCCAACCCAAAACCGTCCCAACCATCCAACGCCGAGTCATCCAAAATAGTATCAATAATCGCAATGGATAGATCGAGCCTATTCATCTCCTCCGCATCAACAGTAAGCGGCAGGTCATACGCGGCGGCTTGTACGCACAAAGCCTTTAATTTCTCGGTCACTTCGGGGATACAGCGCGATTTTTGGCTGTACGTGTAGCGCGGGTGCAACGCCGATAACTTCACGGAAATCCCCGCATTTGTTGCGTTTTTATAACTATTGTCTTTATTTTTATGGGCAATTGCATCGATGGCTGCACTGTACGCCTTAAAATATCGCTCTGCTGTATCCTGATCGCGCGCGCCTTCGCCCAACATATCATATGACATGCGACACCCTTGTCGCTCCCACATACGGGCATGCGATAGGGCGTCCTCAATCGACGTACCAAGGACAAATTGCTTGCCCATCATCTGCATTGCCTTAATCATAGCCTCACGAATAATCGGCTCGCCCAAACGAGATAATGAGCTATCCAGCGTTTTTCGCGTCAGTGCCATGCCGATACCTGCGGCTTTGGCCATCCAATCTTTGGAACCGCCACCTTGCTTTTGCAGCCAATTCGCCGCAACGACCTTATCTTTAATCAAAGCATTCGCGGTTTTCGCATCGGGAATACGCAAGAGCGCCTCCGCCAGACACATCATCGCCAGCCCCTCATCCGTATTGAGTGAAAATTCCTGTAAGAAGGCCTCTAACTGCCCACCACGACCCTTTTGCGCACGGGTTTTCTCCACCAGATGAATCGCCGATGCCTGAACATCAGCCGCCAATTCATCAGGCCAGTCTAATAAATCAAGTAATTCTGCAACCGCTTGATTTTCGTCTTTATAGAGATAGGAGGAGAAAGGATAAGTCATATCACTATAATATCACGACAATGCTGGAAATTCTTCTTTTTTACGATTATTATGCCTAGCATGAATGAAGAATCGACCCAAAGAAGCAATGTCCCTGAATTTTCAGTATCCGAACTTGCGTTTTCATTAAAACGTACGTTAGAAGATAACTATGCCCGCGTTCGTGTGCGCGGTGAATTATCACGAATATCCATCCCGAAATCAGGCCATATGTATTCCAACCTTAAGGACGAAAAATCAGTAATTGATGCCGTCTGTTGGAAGGGCGTTCTATCAAAATTAAGCATAAAACCCGAGGAAGGGATGGAAGTCATTTGCGTTGGGCGCATCACCACCTACCCTGCACGCTCCAACTATCAACTGATCATCGAATCAATGGAGCTGGCCGGTGAAGGTGCGCTGCTGAAAATGCTGGAAGAGCGTAAGAAGAAGCTGGCTGCGGAAGGGTTATTTGCGCCCGAACGCAAAAAATCGCTGCCCTTCCTACCGCAGAAAATCGGCGTTATTACCTCACCGACGGGCGCGGTTATTCGTGATATTTTGCATCGCTTGGGTGATCGTTTTCCCCGCCATGTCGTCGTTTGGCCTGTCAAAGTGCAAGGCAAAGGCGCAGATCAGGAAATTACTGCGGCGATTGACGGCTTTAACGCTCTGCCTCCAGAGGATAGGCCTGATATATTAATTGTTGCACGCGGCGGCGGATCACTGGAAGATCTCATGCCCTTTAACGAGGAAAACGTCGTACGCGCCACTGCAAACAGTGCCATCCCCATTATCTCGGCCATCGGGCATGAGACGGATACAACGCTAATTGATTATGCGGCTGACTTACGCGCCCCAACACCAACGGGCGCGGCGGAAATGGCCGTTCCTGTACGTCTAAATTTAATGGCACAAGTCGCCGATGATGAGAAACGCTTGATTAACGGGATCAGCCGCCTTCTATCCGAAAATCGGCACAGGCTTGACGCGCTATCCGCGAAACTAGGCGACCCCGCCCGCCTTATGGAACTTAAAACACAACGCCTTGATCACACGACCAGTCGCCTCGATCATAATTTCAAACATCTCATCATGCAAAAAACAAACCGCGTGATACAAACCTCATCAAAGCTGATCACCCCCAAAGCGCGTATAGATACCGCGCGTACATCCCTCACCAGGTGGTCAGAACAATTGGAGCAAACCACTAAACGCGCCATAGAAAATAAGACAAGAATACTGAACCAGACACAGGAAAAGCTGGAGCTGCTCTCTTTCGAAAATGTGCTGAAGCGCGGCTATGTCGTTGTGCGCGATGAAAATGACAAGCCGATTACACAAAGCAATGCATTGTCACAAGGGCAAAATATCAATCTACAGTTCCAGAATAATGAGAAAATCGGTGCGATCATTAACGCAGACAGCCCCGTTAAGACACCTACAATCATCAAGAAATCATCGCCTACGAAAATAAAACTCGATCAAGGATCCTTATTTTAAACCCCTACACATCAACACGCTTTATCAAAGCCTGCTGCATAAACTCTTCAATCAACTGATCTGATAGCTCGTTCATTTTCTGTGCATTTCCAACAACGCGCGCAAGAATATCTATCACCTCGCTCTGCGGCATATCAGGTGTGATCTCCACATAATCCGGCACTGTTTTAATCCGCGCATAATAATGAATAATATCACTGGCCAAGCGCGCACCAAAGAAACCCAGCTTATTCGTATTACCATCAAAGACAGAACGATCCAACACCGGTTGTTTTTGTATAATTTCACCGGTTTTTTGATATTTAGGTGTTATATCCTTATTATCAAGCCTCTGCAAAACCTCTTCATATACCATAATATACGCATCGATTTTTGATTTATTCGCCTTAATTTCAGCATCAATAATAGACGCTACAATATATTTTTCCTTATCCTTAAGCGCGCGCTCCTTTGAGGCCAGATCAATAGATTGGTTTTGAATATCAACAACACGCCCAAAACCACGCATAATGTAAAAACCAAGCAAAGCAAGCGCCAAAATAAAAACGGCCATCAAGAAAAATGCGCCCATCATGAAGTTTTTACTTTGCACATCTCCACTTGATAAAACTGTATTATCTGCCCAGGCACCTAGCCCATTTGAACGTGCATTCTCCTCTGCATCTAAATATGGGCGTTCATAAACCGAACCGTAAATTGCCGCGCGATCCGCGCTGGCATAGCCGTTTTGAAGAAGAAAAAGACTTAAATCCGCTTCCCGGTCATTGATACATTGCGCCTTAACATTGTGCCCCCCATATCTCTCTTTGATTGTGCAAAGAACATCTTGACCACCAACCTCTTTTTCCAAAGCGCCTCTGATCTTTAAATGAAAGATACTCGCACCCGCACGTATCTTTTCAATGCCCCATAAGGAAATTTCAACATCACCGGAAACCAAAGTCATCGAATTAATAACACGAACACTATAGGAAACATCCTCATAAGACAGCTTAACGTCATCGATATCCTGCGCGAAAGAATGCCCCGACATCAAAGCCGCAGACATAAACACGCTACAAAAACCAATCAGAATATATTTTGAAATGCAGGTCATTATCGAATCTTTCACTCTGTGAATAGTACATGACCTTAAGAACATTTCATATGGCCATAAATATCTAGAACAAGACAGTATTCACTAGAAACTTAAACAATCTTATAATATTTAGAAAAATATGCATTTTTTTGTATCCTCCTTTCATAATAAAAGATTATGATTGAAGCATGCGTGTTGACTATAAAGAATTAATGGAAAAACTGGGTGTAGGGCACGAACTTGCGCCATACGAGACAAGGCCTTGGTTTCTTTATGATCCTGAGAAAGGCATTTCGTGCAGCGCAGAAGTACGCATAGGCCCCGGCGCAGAAGACGTCGAACTAGAGATCCAATTCCTACATGACGAAGAAGATGCCCGCTATGATGATGATGAAAATTATGGCGGCCCAGAACAAATTATGATGATGCGTTTTCTTCCCTCCAAAGAACATGTTTGGGCTGAAAAACTCATGTATATCAAGGGAGAAGACTACGCCAATAAAATACATAATTGGGGCGAGAGGGGCTGTGAATTCTTCTGTAGCTGCATAGGCGCCTTACAAATGGGTGAAATGCCTGACATTGATGAAATGATAGAACAAGAACTCACCGACCGTAAAGGCGGACGCGGCGGACGTCGTGGCAGAGTAGGCAAGAAGGGTTTCAAAATGGATCAGAAACCCGTCATGGGAATGAAGAACTAAAACGAAGAATCGGGGGATAACATAAAATAGTCACCCTGTATGCACGATAATATCATAATCCGTCGCAATTTTAGCCAGCCCACCATCAATTCCGTCCCCAACAGCAACAAAATGCCACTTCGGACCTTCGCGATTCAAAGACGCAACCAACATACCGGTATCTTTACTGCCCTTTACGTCTTCGCTCAACTCATAACGCAATAGTTCCTGACCGTTACTCGCATTAACAACGTGAATATAAGCGTTACGCAGACTCGCCATAGTCTGCTCTTTCTCTTCACCTTTATAAATAGAAAGCACAAATTCAATTTTCACCACTTCAAACGGAACACCATTCAAATCAACGGATATTGTCTCATCATCACCATCTCCGGCGCCCGTACGACTATCGCCGTTATGAATAACCGCACCATCGCTGGCCTCCATATTATTATAAAATACAAAATCTGAATCGACGCGTGTCTTCCCATTCTTATTCAGCAAAAAACAACTAACATCCAGATCCAATGTATCAATATCAAACGTATTCAAATCCCAACCTATACCAATAAGGATATTGGACATCGTCGGATCCTTAGCGGTTAGATTAACCTCTTCCCCTTTGACAATCTTATTATCCGAAATCTCGATATCCACATCGGAATCAAAGGAGGAATCAAAAATATCAGCCATTTAAACGACCCTAACTTTACTGTTAAAAAACTCATGCATTTATATTTGCCATATAGATATATATATTATACGCGATATAAGATAGAAAAAACAAAATTCCCGTAAAACGACCAATCCGCCCAAAGATAAGCAGAACCAAAACCAAGCTAAACGAAACCAACAATGCAATCCAAACATCAAAGTTTAAAATCTGTGGAGAAAAACTTCCGCTGGCGATAGGCTTCATCAAAGATGCAAACCCAAGTATCATCAATACATTAAATACATTAGAACCAATAATATTCCCGATCACCATTTCTGAATGCCCCTTACGCGCTGCAATTATGCTCGTCGTAAGTTCCGGCAATGATGTTCCAAACGCAATAATACTAAGGGCAATAATAGATTCAGGAACCCCAATTAAGCCCGCACTCACCTTCGCGCCTTTTACAAGGAATTCGGCGCCCACAGAAATACAAACAAGCCCCAGAAGCAACGTTCCATATGCAACAAAATCACTTTTAAACAAAGGCGTCTCCGCAGCAGAAACCTCTTCACCCTCTGCAGTATCATCTTTGGATAATCCAACAGCTTTATATTGAATAAAAATATACGTACCCAAAATTGAAACCATACCAAATCCAGTAAGACGGGATATTCCACCGGAATATAAAAGTGCCGTTAAGCCAATCATTGCCAACATCATAAAGATAAGATCCCGCACCAACATTCGTGAGACCTTAACGTGCAAAACAGAGATAAGCGCAGTACACCCAAGGACCATCAAAACATTTGCGATATTCGATCCCAAGACATTACCCAGCGCAATCCCCGGTGACCCCTGTAAATTGGCAACAACAGAAACAATCAATTCCGGCAAAGACGTGCCAAATGCAATAATTGTAAAACCAACAATCAACGGCGAAACACCATAGCGTGTTGCAATAAAAACGCCGGCTTCAACGGCCCAGCCCCCGCCCTTAATCAACATAATAATGCCAAAGAAAAGCGCGCCTAACGATAAAATCGTCGTATCATAATAAGAAAAGGAATTCATTCATTTACTTTCAGAAACAGACTATACAGGATTTTTCTGCCCATCCGCCCATGCAAGGCCATAGCCAAACGCACGATCCATTTCCTCATGCCCCGGAAAATATTCTGTTCGATTGGTTAATTTAATACCACCGCGTACATTCTCAAGCTCAGCCACCGCGCACAAAGACAGCGCATCATCATGTGCGCTCAAAGTCACATATAGATCACTTTCACCCGGCACATCAACAACAATTTGCGGATGTAATTCCGACCAACGTAGCGCGCCTTTATAAATGTAAATATAAACAAGGACACGTTTAACATCCTTCCACTTTTCTCCGTTAACCAGAAGATATTCATCGTCACCTTCCGCGTCACCGGTTCGCTCATCACCTGAAAGAGAGATAAAAGGCGCTTCGTTAAAATTACCAAACTTTTCACCAAAGGCCTGAATAGAACCACGTGTGCCATCTTGCATTTCATACAAACAGCCAATATCAAGATCAACGCCAACTTTGCGAACTTTTTTAAACCATCGACCAAAAAGGCCAGAATCTTCGATAGAAATATTATCCCACGCAACACCGATCATGAATGATTCAAACCCATCTTTCCCCGGAGAAATAGCAACACTATCACCCGGACCGGCCAAAAACTCACAGTTATCGGGATGATCACTGGCAACACGATAGCCCGCCGCCCCAAGAGACGCCCCATGCCCTGAAAAATCTACAATACTCTCGGTTGCTTTTTCTAATGATGCAGCGGAACAATTTTCTTTTTTAGACATCCTGATCGTCTTCCCTTAAAATATAATAATCACCTGCAATACACTATCATTATCGGCATAATAAATAAAGGTAAGAGATTCCTAACCCTGGAACGCGCTATCCCTAGAAGCCAGCCGCTTCCTCAATTCCAGACAATAGAGCAAAATGAAATAAAAGAGGTAAAGCTCCTGCACTTCACCCCCCCTCTCAAGCAAATTGATACCCAACGCCCCCGCCTTATCAGCAAGTTTAAGGGCCAAAAACAGACCCGCCGTAACACACAATGTCCCCGATTTCCAAAATCAATCTTGGTTTCTGATCCAGCCATGAAGAAATGTTATGCAAATTTGCCTCGCCCACCACGTATAGACAGCTTAAGGTCGCGATACCAACCCACGCACACAACCACGGTGTTTTTTGAGGTTATCTTTAGCAACATTGTAGCATGAATAGGCAATAACAGCTCCAGAAAAATATGAATAACTGCCACAAATAACGGCAACCACAAAAACCTATGCATTTATTTATTTTCGGCCATACGTAAAAACCCTTGGGAAGAACCTTTAGGCATTACAAGCTTATCATATGGTGTCAATCTGCGCCTATAAAAATGCACAATATTTGAACTGTAACCTTGCTTAAAATACGACGAATACGTATATGATAAAACCACAAAAGATAACCCAACAAACCTTAAGAGAGATAAAATGAAACACATTCCCCTCCTTATCCTAACTCTCTGTATCGCACCTTTTTCTGCGCACGCACAAGAGAGTGATGTTAAAATCATACAAGTCAAAAACAATATCCACGTACTGATTAGCCCCCAAGGCGGCAATGTCGTTACATCAACAGGTGAAGACGGCACATTCATTATTGACGATCAACTCGCCGGACGCAGCGCCCTAATCAAAGCTGCAGCCAAAAGCATCAATGATCAAGATATAAAGTTCGTCCTAAACACCCACTATCATTTCGATCACACAGGCGGGAATGAATTTTTCGGCGAAGAAAATGCAATTATCGTGGCACATGATAGTGTCCGCGAACGTTTAAGCACAAAACAATTCATCACCTATTTCAAAAAGGAAATGCCGCCACTTTCAAAAACTGGGCTGCCCGTGGTGACGTTTTCCAAAGACATGACCTTTCACCATAACGGCAATGACATTAAAGTTGTTCATGTCCCCCACGCACATACAGATGGCGACGTGGTGGCCTATTTCGTAAATGAAAATGTGATTGTTGCAGGCGACACCATATTTAATGGCATGTATCCCTTCATTGATACAGAACATGGTGGATCAATAGCAGGCTTGATCGCTGCGCATGATACGCTTCTCGCTCTGGCCAATGATGAGACAATTATTGTCCCCGGTCACGGCTCATTGATGAATAAAGCAGAACTAAAATCCTATCAGCAAGCACTGGCAACAATCGCAAAAAATATAGAAAAAGCGATTAAAGACGGAAAAACTCTGGAGCAAACCATCGCCGCGAAACCAACACAGGAATTTGATGAAAAAATGAGCGAAGGGATCGTAGGGCCAGATGCCTTCACAACCATTCTCTATAATCATTTAAGCCAGTAAATATAGTCGTCGGGTTACTTTGACTCTGCGCTTTTAAACCGTCGTCCTTCCCACAGGTAATACACCACGGGAATGACGATAAGGGTTAAGATGGTTGTGCTCACCATACCGCCAACCATCGGCAAAGCAATACGGCGCATCACATCAGAGCCCAACCCCTCGGTCAGGAAAATCGGTGTCAGCCCCGCCAGAATAACGCAAACCGTCATCAGCTTCGGCCGAACACGCAACACCGCCCCATGCATCACCGCATCAAACAACGCGGCCCGTGATTTCGGTGGGTGCGCGCGCACTTGATGGTCAATATACAACAACATAACAACCGCCGTCTCCACCGCGATACCCGCCAGCGCAATAAACCCAACACCAACCGCAACCGAAAAATTATAGCCCGCAAAATACAACGCCCAAACCCCGCCAATCAAACCAAACGGTAAAGACAGCATAATAATCAACGTTCGATCAAGCCGCCCGAAATGCACCATCAGCAAGGTGAATATAATGAAAATCGCCGCAGGCACAGCGACTTGCATCCGCGCTTTGGCCTCTAACATCTGTTCAAACTGCCCCGACCAGATCAACGCATAACCGGCGGGCAGATCAACACTTTCGGCTACAATCTTCTGCGCCTCTTTAACGTAGGAGCCAATATCACGATCTTCAATATCAACAAACACCCACCCCGTTAATCTGGCATTCTCAGACTTAATCATCGGCGGGCCTTCGGTAAATTCTATCGTCGCGACCTCACCCAGCGGAATATGCTGCCCCTGTGGGGTTGGCACTAAAATATGATACAAATCCTCAGGATCTTCACGGAAAGGCCGATCATAGCGCACCATGATGTCGTAACGCTCACGCCCTTGAATAGATTCC
Organism: Alphaproteobacteria bacterium; assembly: GCA_002401695.1. Classification (GTDB taxonomy): domain Bacteria; phylum Pseudomonadota; class Alphaproteobacteria; order Micavibrionales; family Micavibrionaceae; genus UBA1672. The sequence continues at coordinate 365,890 of NVTV01000003.1, read as the reverse complement.
GACATCTTCATACCACCCAACGCCGCACCAACAATATTCTGGAACACACCAAGATCAATATTACGCCGCGCCAGCTCATCCCTGTTGGGCGTTATCTCCAGATATTTACCGCCCGTTACCCGATCCGCAAAGACCGATCGCGTCCCCGCAACATTTTTAATCGCCGCCTCAACATCCAAAGCAACGCGCCCGATAACATCAAGATCACCGCCCGCAATCTTAATACCGATCGGCGTGCGCACACCCGTTGAAATCATATCCATACGGGTTTTAATCGGATAGCCCCATGAATTTACAACGCCTGTAATCTTCACGCTTTTATTCAAATCTTTAATCAACGCCGCCGCGCTCATCCCCTTGCGCCATTCGCTTTTCGGCTTCAACTTTATCCATGTTTCAATCATCGAAATCGGCGCAGGATCAGTCGCCGTATCCGCGCGGCCTACCTTGCCGAACACACGTTCAACTTCCGGCACCTTTTTAATCAGGCGATTGGTCTGCTGCAAAATTTCCTTTGCTTTGGTAATCGAAACCCCCGGCAATGTTGTCGGCATATAAAGAAGCTCCCCCTCATACAGAGCAGGCATAAATTCAGACCCCGTTTTAGACAAAGGCCACACCATCGACACCAACAAAACCCCCGCCATCATAATGGTCAGCCATTTTTGCTTTAACGCCCCATTTAACAGCGGACGATAAAGATTGATAAACCAGCGATTAATCGGGTTTTCTTCTTCTTTCCTGATCTTTCCCTTAATCAGCCACAGCATAAGCACAGGCACAACCGTGATCGATAAAATCGCGGCAAAGCCCATCGCATAGGTCTTGGTAAAAGCCAGCGGCGCAAATAAGCGATAAGACTGCCCCGTCAACGCAAAGACAGGCATAAACGACACCGTAATAATCAACAGCGAGAAAAACAGCCCCGGCCCGACCTCCTTGGTTGACAGTAAAATCGCGGCATTCTTCTCAGCCGTAGAGGCATCCTCCGATAATTCAGATAACTTCCGATGCGCGTTTTCAACCATCACCACCGATGCATCCACCATCGCGCCAATCGCAATCGCAATCCCGCTCAACGACATAATATTGGCGGTAATACCCTGCATAAACATCACAATAAACGCCGCCAACACACCCAACGGCAAGGTGACAATCGCAACAAAGGCCGAGCGAACATGAAGCAAGAATATAAAAGAAACCAACGCAACCACCAGCGCCTCTTCAATCAGTTTTTCCTGAAGATATTCCACCGCCCCTTCAATCAAAGGCGCACGATCATAAACGGTGACAATCTCCACCCCTTCGGGCAAGCCTTGTTGCAGCTCCGCCAGCTTTGCCTTAACGCCCTCAATCACGTGCAGCGCATTTTCACCCGCGCGCATAATCACAATGCCCGCAACAACCTCACCCTCACCGTTCAGTTCGGTTACACCGCGGCGCAGCTCCGGCCCTTCGATTACCCGCGCAACATCGGACAACTTCACCGGCGTTCCATCACGCGCATACAGCACGATCTTCTTAAGCTGTTCTATATCCGTAATATAGCCCTTAGAGCGAATCATCAGCTCCATCTCGGCCTTTTCAATCACGCGTCCACCCGCATCCATGCTGGCATTTTCAACCGCCACCATCAGACGCTTTAAAGGCACGTTAAAGGCGCGCAAACGGTTCGGATCAATCAAGATTTGATATTCTTTAACAAACCCGCCAACCGAAGCCACCTCTGACACACCCTTAACCGTGGCCAGCTCAAACTTCAAAAACCAGTCTTGCAAACCGCGCAGCTGCGCCAGATCATATTTCCCGCTTTTATCAATCAAAGCATATTGATAAATCCAGCCAACCCCTGTCGCATCGGGGCCAATTTGCGGCGCGACATTACGCGGTAAATCTCCCTGAACTTTGGACAGCGCCTCCACCACCCGCGAACGCGCCCAATATTGATCAACGCCATCTTCGAAAATAATATAAACAAAGGATGTTCCAAACATCGAAAACCCACGAACCGCTTTGGTCTTCGGCAAACCCAACATCGTGGTGGACAGCGGATACGTCACCAAATCTTCAATAATTTGTGGCGATTGCCCTGCAAATTCGGTGCGGATAATCACCTGCGTATCAGACATATCAGGGATCGCGTCCAGCGGCATGCTGCGCATCGACATAACCCCCGTGACCAGCAAAGCAACCATCATCATCGCAACCAGCAACTGGTTACGCACCGACCATTCTATAACGCCCGCAACAAAAGATTCCGTGGGATCACGCGATAAATTATGCGCCTCCAAATCATTATTTGGCATGAGCATTACTCTCTGGCGCAGTTGAAGACGCTGGGGCTTTCTTCATCTTGCGAAATGATTCACGCAACGCGCTTTCGGAATCGATCAAGAACTGCCCACTAACGACAATGTCGTCATTTTCAACAATGCCATCCAGTATTTCTGTGCGTCCTTTATACCGTAAGCCCGATGAAATCTTGCGTGGCTGGAAACGACCCTTCCCGATCGCAACGACAATAAAGTCACCGTCTTTGCTTTTCAAAATTGCATCACTCGGCACAGAAAGACGCAACTTAACATCAGTTTCAAACTCCACATCTACATACGCCCCCGGCTTAATCATCTTATCCGGATTATCCAAAACCAAACGCACCCGCCCCGTCCGCGTAGAGCGATCAATCGTCGGATAGATATAATCAATTTGCGCCGCCTGCGCGTGCAGCCCTAAGTTCGATAAGGAAACACTCACCTGCGTTGTCTTGTTAATATAGGGAATATCCTGCTCGGCAATACTGACATCAACCCAGACAGAGGCATAATCTTGTATCTGCATCAACATCATCCCCGCATCAACATAGCTGCCCTCACGAATAGTAATTTCGTTCACAATACCATCTTGCGTGGCATAAAAAGGGATATAGGCCAACGCCCGACCTTTTGCGCGGATATCCTTAATCGCTTTATCCTGAACCCCCAGCGAACCGAGCCTTCTTTTCGCCGCGCCGATACGCCCTTTAATACCTGTGGTCAGCGCACTGATATAATCTTGCTGCGCGGAGATCAGCTCCGGACTATCCAGCAGAAACAGCAAATCGCCCTTTTTAACTTCATCGCCTTGCGCCTTGATTTTCAAATCTTTGATCCAACCGGAAACACGGCCTGATATATCGCTTTGTAAACGAATATTTTCCGTCACATCGCCATAGCTGCGCACCAATGTACCGAACGCCACCATCTGCGCCTTTTCCGTGCGAACACCTGTATTTTGTATCATTTCAGAGGAAATTTTAACAATGGCGCGCCCCGTCTTCTCCGGCGATCCACCCCCATTATCCTGCGCATAAACCGGCACCAAATCCATTCCCATAGGCGACTTGCCGGGTTTATCCATGCGGTAATCCGCATTCATCGGCGCAACCCAATACAGAATTTCCTTTTCGCCCTCGGAAAATACGCTAACGTCTTCGTTATCCCCTTCATTTTCCAGCGCAACCAGATCCATCCCGCAAATCGGACATGTTCCCGCATGATCAGAAAGGTAATGTGTATGCATCGGACATGTATATTGCCTGATATCCTCCGAAGCCGCATAAACTGGCGGCGCGAGAAAAGTTGGCGTGGCAAAAGACACGACCATCAAAAACAAAAAACTCATTACATATTTCATTCTTGTATTTCCTCTTGTGACGCCTCTTCTGTAAGATCAGCCATAATATTAGAGTTAAACTCCGCCGCCATAGAAAGATACATCGCTTTCAATTCGGCGAACTTCACCTGAATATTAAGACGGTCTATTTTCGCCAACAAAATACGATCTAAGTCTTCGGTGCCTGCCTCGTAATTACGCTGCGCCGCCGCGATTTTAGACTTCATCGCATAATCTTTATCTTGCAGAACTTTCACATTCTTGGCCGCCGCATCGCGCCTGCTTTGCAGGCCTATCATCTGCGCAACCCATTGCCCGCGTAAATCCTCATAGGCAAATACAGCGCTACGTTCCAGATCCTTCGCCGCTTTCAGCTTTGGTTTCTGATTATTCGATGCCCATAAAGGAAAGGTTACTTTCGCCTGAATAGAAAACCAGTCATCGCCTTCAAACGCACCATTCGCGCCATCTTCACGTTGCTTATAGACCCCGCTAATGCCAAAATTCGGCAAAAATGCCGCATCGGCAATCCCCACGCCCTTCTTCGCAATATCAATATCCTGCGCCGCAATTAAAACCGGATACAACACATTGGAATCATGTTCCCACGGCGTATTGGTTATGTCAGGCACATCAATATCAGGCACAGCGTCGATAAGACGGATAAACCCCGCCTTAATAGAAATCAGCCTTGCATCAAGATCATTCAGTTTACGCTCAACCTCGGCGCGTTCAACATCCACCTCTGAAAAACGTTGATAGAGCGCGCGACCCGACTCGATCTGCCCCTTAAAGGTTTCTTCCAGTTCCTCATAAAAACCAAGCTGTCGCCTAATTAATTTTGTTTGAGTTTGAACGCTCTCAAATTCGGCGAGCTTCACAACCAGCATAAAGCGCAAACGCTGCTTAGTATAAGCGGCGATCAGGCTTTGCTTCTCGGATATCTGTTCCAGCCGCGCGGACGCAGCCTCCCGCACCGCAGGATTGGGAATATCTTGCGAAAAGCCAATCACTTTCGATGTCGGCAAAAATCTGTCAAAGGAGGGGTCGGAAATCGGCACATTATCAACGCCGATCATAATCACAGGATCAGGTAAGCCACGCGCGCCACGCGCCTGCGCCATGCTTGCATCACTTTCGGCCAGAATACTCATCACTTGAGGATGCGCGCCCAGACGCTGTACATATTCCTCAAACGATGTTGCCAAAGCAGAACCGGACAGTAACAAAGTAAGAGTAAAAGCATTAACACTCAGAAATCTTTTATAGTTCATTATCTTCTCCGTAACACAGGCATTTATACTGTTACGAAAAATATAGCCCAATCCCTCAAACTTTCTCAGAGACTTTTTTCAATAGAATTTTACGCGCTCGATACACCCGCATTTCCACAGTTTTAGGGGTTATTCCAAGGATACGGGCGCATTCTTCTTGCGATCGCCCCTCTAATGAAAACATAATAAGCGCCGTTTTCAATTTATGCGGCAAAGCATCAATCTGCTTTTCCAAAATCATCAACGTTTGCCGATGTTCTATCAAACTCTCGATATTTTCATCGCCTGCGACAATGTCGTGTAAAGAAACTTCTTCGCCATTCTTCGTTATCCATGAATCCAAAGAAATAAAGGATTGCAGCTTTTTCTTACGCCCATAATCCCGACAAAGATTAAGAGCAATTTGATAAAGCCATGTTTTAAATTTATACGCAGGATTAAACGTTTCCGCACGCGTATAAACCCTGACAAAAGCCTCTTGCACAATATCATAAGAGGCCTCTTCGTCCTGCGTATAACGTGTTACAAAATAAAATAACGGCTGCTTGTAACGATGCATCAATTCATCAAGCGCAACATCCCGACCACCTTGCAGAGCCAACATCAAATCTCCATCACCCAGATCGGGGAGAGACTTATTCTCCGGCGTTCCGGTAGAGTTGCTCAATCACCATCTCCTGCAATTTTTGATTTTGTTCCGGATCAAGAATTTCCTCTACATCCGCAAGGTGTTTTAGGCTTAACGCCTGCAATGCCCCCATCGCCCTATGAATTTTATGCACGATATCTTCAATATCAGGGGATTCATAACCACCCTCTTTAATCGCCTGCGCCAGCTCTAAATTCGCCATCTTCATCTGCCCGTTATACAGGATTTGTAAACGCTCAAATTCCTTTTCAATATCAACGATCTTCGCTTCTTGCGCATCACTCAAATTCAGCTTCTCATGAAACAAAGCATGCATGTTACCGGAATTCCCGTAGTCATTGGGCAACGTCGTCTGTTGACCAATCCACACGCCGCAAAACCCAACACATATGATAACCATGACAAAGAAAATAATTTGGGGAAGCTGTTTCATAAGCACACAAAATCCGGTTCTTCAAAAATTAAACTATAGAAAAGATACGCGAGGAGAAAACACCTGAAGGCCAAGTGTATCAGATTTAGGCGTAGAGTAAAAAGATATCTGTGACACCGCCAAGCCCGAAATGACCACCAATACCAAAGAGACATAACGTAATTGTACATTCGGCCAAACAGGCAACATCACCGAAATACCGCGCGGCGCATCACGACGCTGGCGTATTTCCCGCCAAACATCCGGTTCCAATCGGTTCAAACATTTATAATCCGGCTCTTTCCCGAAAGATCGATTCAGTAACGTATCTATCACTTTAAACAACATGGTTTTCACTCCATTGGGCTAATCCTACCCCTTATACGCACAGAATCACGCTTCCCCTCAAAATTACAAGAGAAAAACATGCAACTTTCAAAAATCGCCATAACAACTCAATGTAAATCCCTTGTTTCTTGACAAAAATTGAACATATATATTACAATCACCCTTAGATGGTAAAAATGGGGATATAAAAATGAACATGACTGGGGTCAATCCTACAGAGACGGAACAACAAAAAGATATTGATATTCAGCTCTTAAATTTATTCAATACAAGTGGTGGCTTTGGCCTTACGACATCTATTGAAAGGACAGCCTTCGGAAAACATTTCGATCACGTAGATTCTTTTTATGCTGATCTTACCTCGGATCAAAAAGATGCATTTCTTCATCCAGCCCATCAAGACCAAGATCTTAAGAATTTTGAGTCCTTGCTAAACCCATCACTTCTAGGTCGCTGGCAAGATTTAAAGGATGAAGCACATGAGCTAGGCGGTAGCTATGATCCCCAAAATACATCTGATATAGAGCTTGCCGCAAGCAGCTTGAGAACCATGATGGATAACTACCCTTCTTCTGATCCGGAAACAAAGCTTGTACAAGATCACATGATTGAAAGCTTAGGCGGAACAGATGCTGTTCTTGATATTATACAAACAACATTAAATCCTGAACTTGGCGCAGAGGCCTTGCCTCCCGAAATTAAAGACACATTGCTCAGCGGGCAACAAGATACTTACTCTTTTTCTACGGCCACAAATGAAAATAATGGCCAAGATGTTGTTGAGATATTCTTCAATGGTCAGCCAATAGAGTTAGTTGCGACATCAGATGGTGGTGTTAAGCTACCTGTAGATTCTCCTGATCCGGCTATCAATAATGATATGGGTACTCCTGAAACGACGGCTCCATCTATACCCAATGGACCATAAATAAGACCCGATTTTCTATTGGCAGAATATTACATTAATCGTAACGGGAAATTTCAAAAAATTACAATTGTGACGGAAGCATTAGTGGCACAGTTATTGTTCCTAATACTTTATTATCATGTCCTTTTTTAAGACGGATCAGCAAAATTTCTGTGTTGTCTTTTATGCGCTTATAGATACGCTGATCTACCTCATCAAGCTTTATTGCTTTATTATCTATATCGCTACCACCAAGAAAGATTGTACCTAAATCTAAATCAAGTGATACCCATTCCGGTTCGAAACCCAGATCATCATCATAGAATAAGGCAATTTGATTATCGTGATTTAATGTTAGAGAAGCTTTCATGCATACTAAACTAATAGAATCCTTCTTTCTTTGAAAGCATTTGTTGTATAATGCCTTCAAACACTATAGACCGCAGTGAAGACAACGATTAGCGCTGCCGAAAGAAAAGACATGCCCACATTTAAAAATGCCCACCCTGCGCTTGCCCAAGCCCTTACCAAGCGCGGATATGAAACACTTACCCCTGTACAGAACGCTGTTTTAGACCCTGCGCTCGAAAATAAAGACTTGCTGGTATCTGCGCAGACAGGGTCAGGGAAAACAGTCGCCTTCGGTTTGGCATGTGCTTCTACATTACTGGGAGAGGCTGAACGTTTTGAGCGCAAATCCCAGCCACTCGCCCTTATCATTGCCCCCACGCGTGAATTGGCGTTGCAGGTCAAGCGTGAACTGGAATGGCTTTACGCAGAGAGCGGCGCGTCCGTAACCTCATGTGTCGGCGGTATGGATATCCGCACAGAACGCCGCGCACTGGAAAAAGGCGCGCATATTGTTGTTGGTACGCCTGGGCGTTTGCGCGACCATATTGAGCGTGGCTATTTCGATACGAGCGCTCTACGCGCTGTCGTGCTGGATGAAGCCGATGAAATGCTTGATATGGGCTTTCGCGAAGAACTGGAATATATTCTGGGCACAGCGCCGAAGCAGCGCCGAACCTTGATGTTTTCCGCCACAGTGCCAAAATCAATTTCAGGGATGGCCAAGCGATATCAGAATAATGCTCAACGCATCAGCACCAAAGAAGAAGAAAAACAGCATGTAGATATTGAATATCAGGCCGTGCGCATTGCACCCAATGACCGTGAAAATGCGATTGTTAATATACTACGCTATCACGAATCCCAAAACGCGATCATCTTTTGCGGGACGCGCGCGGCTGTCAATTTAATGAAAAGCCGTCTGACCAATCGCGGATTTTCTGTAGTGGCCATTTCCGGAGAGCTTAGCCAAAACGAGCGCAGTAACGCACTGCAATCCCTTCGTGATGGACGCGCCCGTGTGTGTGTGGCAACAGATGTTGCGGCGCGCGGCATTGATTTGCCGGGGTTGGCACTGGTGATCCACGCCGATTTACCCAAGAACAAGGACATCCTCCTGCACCGTAGTGGGCGTACAGGCCGTGCAGGGTCTAAGGGCGTAAGTGTGCTTGTTGTACCGCATAATCAACGCTCGAAGGGCGAGCGCCTCCTGAAGGGCGCGAAAATTGATGCTAAATGGGGCAAACCACCTTCAATTGAAGATATTACAAAGCGCGATCATGAACGCTTCCTTGCTGATCCTATATTGGCGGAACCGATAAAAGAAGATGAGAAAAAAGCCGCAGCCGATCTCGTAAATGCATATGGCGCAGAGCAAATTGCCGCGGCGTTATTGCGCCTACATAACAAACAAAAACCTGCACCCGAAGAACTTCTAGATTTCACGGAAGACCAAAACAGGAATAAAAAAACGCAGCGTGATAACTTCAACAACAGCATTTGGATTTCCCTTTCCCTTGGCCGCGATGACGATGCCGAACCACGCTGGATTTTGCCGATGCTGTGCGGCGCGGGACAGATGACGAAACAACAAATTGGTGCGATCCGCATTCACGCCAAAGAAACACATGTTGAGCTTTCCGCCGATTGTGCCTCCAAGTTTTTCAAGCTGATAGAGAAAGACGGTGGCACGCTGGAAAAAAATATTAAAGTAACGCGTCTCGATAAAGCACCGGACGCGCCAAGAGGCAGAATTGATCGCAGTAATCGTCCCAATAGACATAACGATAAAAGAGGCGGAGGAAAGAAACCTTACGGCAAGAAAAAACCTTACGGTGACAAAAAACCCTATAGCGATAAGCCACGTGATAACAAGCCTAGGTATGATAAACCTAAAAGTGACAAGCCGTGGGATAGCCAGCCAAATAGCGACGCCCCTAAAAATAAAAAGAAGCATAAAGGCCAACCCAGCGATAAACCTAAGGGTAAGCACTTCAAAAAAGACGGTGCGCCTCTCGGGACAAAAAAGAAGAAGATTTTTAAGGGTAAGAAAAAAGCTAAGCGTGACGACGCTGGGCGGGGATAAAATAATATAACCAATGGTATTCCCAAGATTTTATAGGCTCATTTCTTGGCCAGAAACCATTTGAGATAACCGCATATTTCCCGTCAGGTCTGATGAAGCCAAGTTAAGCTATCGCCGGTGCAAGTTCAGGAGCAAAGGATATACCACCATTTTCTCTAATAGCTTTGCGAACCTTTTTACCAAGAAATTTGTTAAAGCCAGAACTACCCTCAGAGCCAAGACTTCCACATGCGCGACCGATATTAAGCTCCATTTCTCTTGCTGTTTCCATACAAACATAATCCACAGGATCAACAGAAAGACCGTTTTTTTCAGCATATTCTTGACTATGCCCCTTCACATTATGAGGTGGGTTAATCGCGAAATCCTTTGCCCATGTGCGCCCCGGACGATTTACATCACCAAAAACTTCATTTTGAACAGTACTATTCGAGTCTCCACTATCAAAAAGGTGATTCTGCGGATTCAAATTAATATCATTCAACATGGCATTAATAGCCGACAACACTGCATTCTGATCCAATTTGTTATCAAACTCCGTTATAAGAACGTTGCTCAAAGCGCTTTCCTGACGACGGTAAAATCTTAGATTTTCATTAAATGCATCGGTCGTCCCATCATACCGAAAGATCGTACCAAAATCTTTATCCTCATTATTCCATGTAAAATACATGGCTACATTATCTTTTGCATTACACAGGCACACACTGTTTTTCTCATGAAAAACATAGCCATAAGTATCAGGCGATTTCAGAAAATCATCCTTGATATAATGTGCAAGGTCATCAGGCGTTTCAATGAATAAGTCCTCACCTCCCAATGTTTTTGGGGGAACAGACCGGTCATTTGTTTGATCATAATACTCATTGGTTTCCGTCGCTCGAAATGCATTTACACCTTGCATACCTCTTGTAAGGTCATGCCCCAGAACATGCTTTTCAAACGCATGTCCGCGCGCAATATATTCAACCAGATCTTTTACAGAAACATCAGACATAGATTTACCCATCAAACTCCGATGCTAATCCCGTTTTAATGCGGCGAGCCATAGATATTTCATCGCTTATAGCCTGTTCATAAATAGCTATAAAATCATCATGCAAACGATCAAAATCATCCGGTGGATAATCATAGAAATCACAATAGTCCATAACATCCAAAGCATTAAAGGCAGGCATAATGGCAAAAATATGCACTATATTAAACCTCAAGACGTTATCCTGCTGTCCGGACTTCAAAACAGCTTTTCGCGCATCTTCCAAACGTTCAACAGAAATAACAGGGGCGACCTCAACATCAGACGTTGTCGAGACATAATCAATGAAATCGACAAGCTTCATCTTCCATTCAGGTGAAGCATTAAGAATGGCATCATCACCATCAACGGATTTTAATGTAATTTGTGGCTCTAATATTGCCGTTGGACTCGCCAAAATAATCACCCTTTATTCTTTTGCGCCGATTATAATCACTTCAGCCCAATATAACAAACTTTAAAAGATTGAGTATCCCAACGTCTCTTGCTTTTGTTAAGGGTACTCGTATTTTGATCGGGGCAAGTCTTATCGTTGTTTCCGAACTTTTATTTCAATAACTGTAATCTAGGCTATACGGCTAGTTACACCAGTATACTAAGATTTAAAATGTTTTTTCAGCTCATCCAGTTTTGTTTTTATATTGATTAGCATGACATCTTTATCCCCTTGGTTTGCTGCATAGTTATCTTCTGCCGTTTCGCAAGTATCAGATAAGGGGTTCGCGCCCAGATTTACCGATGCACCTTTCAATCGGTGAGCGGTTTTCTCCCAAGCATCACTATCATTATTGGCAAGGCTCTGTTCTAGCTCTGATATACTTAAATCAGCTTCATCAAAGAACAAATCGAGGAGTTCTTTTTCCATCTCCGGATCACCGTCTGTAAACATTTCGAAATGCGCAATATCGATGGGAGGCTGCTCCGAGACGTCCCCTTCAGGTGTCGTTTCATAGCTTGAGTTAGACTCTTCGCTCGAACCCCCTTTTTTGTGAGAACCATATTTTGCGAGCATGGCAATGAGCTGGTTGGGGCGGATTGGTTTGCTTAGATAATCATCCATACCGGCCTTCAAGCATTTTGCCCGATCTCCAACCATGGCGTTGGCTGTCAGGGCAATGACAGGCAGGTGCGCGCTAGCTCCCTGCTCCAGTTCACGCAACGTCATTGTCGCTTGATACCCGTCAATATTGGGCATTTGGCAATCCATAAGGACAATATCGTATGTATTCTGTGCGATCAGGTCTAATGCTTCTTTCCCATCTTCAGCCAAATCAATATGTGTGAAGCCCAGCCTGTTTAGCAATTTACGTATGAAAAGTTGGTTTACGGGGTGGTCATCGGCGGCCAAAATACGCATATCTTTGGAAAGCTTGGTATTGGATTCTTCCTGATTATCTTCGTACAGATTAATAGGGATCGTATTTTTTTCCGCAATCACGAGTGGAATGGTAAAGGAGAATATCGAGCCTTTTCCTTCGGTGCTTTTAACAACGATTTCGCCGTCCATTAAGTCTACTAATTTCTGGGTAATCGCCAGCCCCAGACCGGTTCCGCCAAATTTACGGGTGACAGAGGCATCAGCCTGCGTGAATTTTTCAAAAATATGTTCGAGCTTGTCTTCTGGAATACCAATGCCTGTATCTGTGACAGAAATATCCAGCATCTTCATGCTTTTTACGGACGTTATTTCAACATTTACTGTAATACTGCCTTTCTCAGTGAACTTTAACGCATTATTGATCAAGTTTCGCAAAACTTGTTGAATGCGCCCCAAATCCCCCATTAAAATTTCTGGAAGATGTTCGGTAGAGTTCATTTGTAATTCTAAACCACGATCCGTTGCTAGCGGCAGGAAGAGCTGGATAATTTGCCGCATGGCAGTATCAAGATGGAATGGCACAGTTTCAATTTCAAGTTCTCCAGCCTCTATTTTCGAGATGTCTAAAATATCATTCAAAATAGAGAGCAGATTTTCACCGGACCCATGCAGTGTTTGGGCATTTTCACGCTGATCCTGATCCAAGCCCGAGGAGAGCAGCATTTCTGTCATGCCGATAATCCCGTTCATTGGCGTGCGTAGCTCATGGCTCATATTGGCAAGAAATTCGCTTTTTGCGCGGCTGGATTCCTCTGCCTTTTGCTGTGCTTCCATTGCCTCGGTACGTGATATTTCCAATTCTTTTTGCCATTGCCGAACACTGCGCAGGGCAAAAAACCAGACAACAATCAAAAGAACAAGGGCGGCTATGGTTGGGTAGAGCGCATAATACATATCACGTGCCAAAGCATAAAAATCTTTATGCGCGTTCCCGTTTATCTGTTGTAAAAACGCCCGCATGCCCTTGGCGTAGATTTGCTTGTTTTCCAGATAGTCTTTGCTTGTGATGATGTTTTGGGCTTCGGCTAGTTCATGTTGGTTGACGTGTTTGAACGTCTGCGTTTCCATGTCTATTAGTCTCTGGTTGGCATTATCTGTAGCATTGACATGCTGAAGGTTCAAACCCTTGTACTCTTCTTTAATTGTGGCCATTGTTTTATCAAGAATAAGGACATGTTTGTTATATTCTTCCTCCCATTCCATTTGACCTGTGCGCGCCGCCATTGTTGCCGAATAGGTCAACATGCTGTCTTGTTCCATGATTTTATCGGTCAGGATTTTGGTTCTCACGCTTGCATGAACGTCGTTGGTTAAGACGCGGTGGGAATGATAGCCATTCCATATACCCCACAGAATGGAGATAAGGGATAGTATAATGGCCAGACTAAGCAGTTTTGCAGGAAACGGTATGTGTCCCAATCTTTTCTTAATGCGTTGCTCCCGCGTGTAAATCGTCAGAGACAAAGCCATACCGAGGATCGTGCTGGTGATTGTCGCGATGATCAAGGCGAGCCCTATGAAGTTTTGATCCGGATCGTATCTACAATCGGCGTAGGGTATAAAAACAGAAGCCCACATGCCGGTGTAATGCATACCGCATATGGCAGCGCCCATAATAAGCGCAGCGATGCTCTGCCAAACTATTTTCCAACGCCCTTCATGTTGCCCCAGCGTAAAGACAATCCATAGAGCCGCACCGGATGCAATAATGGCAATCAATACGGATAATAAAAACAGAGATGGAATATAGCGCAAATCCGCATCCATTTCCATTGCGGCCATGCCAGTGTAATGCATCGCGCAAATGGCAGTCCCCAATAAAACCGCCCCCCCGCAGAGCTGTGGGATTTTAAGTTTTTCCGAGCGAATAATTTGTAAAACGCCATAGGCAATCACAACAGCAATCACCATGGACAAAATGGTAAGGGCAGGATCGTAACTATGCGCCATATCCATGTCATAGGCTAACATGCCGATAAAATGCATTGACCATATGCCCGCACCAAAGGCAAATGCCCCGCCATAATGAAGCAAGGATTTCAGCGCCCTTGTCGGTGCTTTATGAATATCCGTTGCCAGACGTAAGCCTGTAAACGACCCAAGAGATGCAATAACATAAGACAGAATGACCAGTAATGGTACATAGGTTCCAGTTTCTACAGTGTTGGGTAACGCTCCAAAAATGAAGATATGATCAAGTATGGATTGCGGTTCTGGCAGCATATACTGTCTTCCTTTTCTTTCTCTAGAATGAAACGTGTGACTTAGTGAACATTAGGGCATCTATCAATATAGTGCAGAAGCTGATTTTTATGGAAAGGTTTTGCGATAAATCCTTTTGCACCATCTTCCAGAGTACCTACGATATTATCCAGATGGCTTTCACCGCTGAACATGACAACATAGGCACCGGGGTCACGCCGCATAATCCACTTTAAAACGGAATGACCATCTCTATCGGGTAAATTAATATCCAGAAAAACGACATCCGGTTGATAGGATGCATAAAGGGATAAGGCTTTATTTCCGTTTTGCGCCGTGGCAAAATCGCATTCATTGCGCAGAGTGTTTCGTACCATCCATCGTGTAACCGGATCATCTTCAACCAAAAGAACTTTTGGGGTTTTTCTATGTTCCGGACTTTGGGTTATTTTTTCTTCCTGCGGTGAGAAAGCCTTTTCAGATTCTACATATTCTCGTTTTGTCGCGATCTGCGGTAAAGAAAAAATTGTAAAACGCTCGTTTTGCTTGCAATAATAATCAACAAATTCTTGCCCGTCATGGGTCAAATCAAAGATTTTATAATATGATGAGAGCGTATTTCCATCAAAAATTAAGTCACAAGCATGTTGTCCGATTTCTTGAAGAATATTGTGAGATATATTTTTGCAGATAATGAAAATATCATTTTGTTCACAAAAGAAACTGTTACCTTCAATATCTTTCAAGCAAGATTCGAGCAAGGGTTTCATGCAATCGATTACCTGTAAATCTTCACTATATATTGATAATTCAGGCAAGTTAATATGGAGACACCTCCAGTTTTCCCAGCTTTGAGGGTCTTTGTTGATGGAGTGAATAAGGCTCACCAATTCTATTCCGGCATCTTCTGTCACAGTTTTCATAGGATCTTCCTTATTGGTTAGACGTTTGAATATGTGGCGATTTTTGTATATATTGCGATAGCTTTTCGCGGGTAAAAGGCTTACCAACAAAACCTTTCGCACCGTTTTGGATAGCCTTCATGATGTTATCCTTGTCACCCTTACCACTCAGCATAATGATGAAGGCGTGTGGATCATGCTCAAGGATTTTTGCCAGTACATCATGGCCATCAATATCAGGCAGACCAATATCAAGAAATAGAATATCCGGCGCTTTTTTGAAATATTGGGTAAGAGCCGTGCGCCCATCTTCTGCAATAGAAATATTTCCGACCTCTGCCAGTGATTTTTTAACAAGTGCGCGGGAAAATGAATCGTCTTCAACAACAAGAATCTCTGTTTCTTTTCTGTCCTTTCGGCGTTGTGACAGACTATCAACAAGGGTATCGGGAATTGGCGTGTCTATAATTATTTTCCGATTTTTTTGTGCTTGTATTCTCGCCTGTTTCTCACGCTCTGCGTTTTCCTTGATCTGTTTAGTCTTTAATTTTTCTTCTACTATTTTTATAATTTTAGAGCGATCCACTTTAACCTCAAAAAGAGTGGCCAACTCAAAAGTTTGAGCTGGCCTAGGTTTCAGGTGGGTTATAATAAAATTTTGAAGGATTTTTACAAAAGGCGCTCCGATACATCTTGCTGTGATAAGAAAATCTCCATCTTCACAAACAAATACGCCGCCATTTTGGTCGTCTATATTATCGTGAATAAAATTGATTGTTTGGTTTTTCTCAAACCCTGCAAGCCCTGATGTTCGAAGGTGAATACATCTCCGGTCTTCTTTTTCTATTGTAGGTACATCAAGAACATCTAGAAATTTTTCTTCTGCCTTTTCTATCGTAACAATCATAAAACCCAATCCTTTTATATTTTTTAGTTATTGTTATATTTTGCATAATACATGCCAGTTACGGCTTTTCTTTATTATCAATAGATTACAGCTATTTAACATTTAAATAACGTTCTAAAATGGGAATAATACGGTGGTATTCTCATTTTGAAACGTTCGTATTTGAGAATTATTAAGGTTTATCTGCGACACTTAGAGGATGAGTAGAAAGATTCTTATTGTTGAAGATGAGTCCTCGCAAAGACGTATGCTTGCTTTGTTGGTGCAAAAAAAACTTGGTTTGGGCGCTATTGAAGCAGATGGCGGACGCACGGCGTTGTCTATTTTACGTGATGGTATCCATCGGGATAATATTTGCTTGGTTATTATTGACTTTAACATGCCTGAAATGAACGGGATGGAGTTGCTGGATATTATAAAACAGCAATATACAAACCTTCCTGTTATCATGTTGACTGGCTCTAAAGACGTTGATGTCGCAGTTAAGGCCATGAAATTAGGGGCTAGTGATTTTTTAAATAAACCCGTTGATCCATCTCGATTTATGGTTTCTGTGCGCAATGCTTTGAAAATGGGTGTCCTTGAAAAAGAAGTGAAACGGCTAAAACACAAAGATGAAAATACATTTCTATTCGAAGATTTAATCGGGCACGATAGTGGCTTGCTTGATGTGGTAAGTGTTGGGCGCAAAGCAGCTTCGGCTGATATCCCTGTTCTTCTGACAGGTGAAACCGGTGTAGGTAAAGAGGTCTTTGCGCGTGCAATTCATGGTGAAAGCGCGCGTGTCGGGGGGCCATTTGTTGCGATAAATTGTGGCGCTATTCCCGAAAGCCTCGTTGAAAGCACCTTATTTGGCCATGAGAAAGGCGCATTTACAGGCGCGATATCAAAGTCGTTGGGACGCTTTAGAGAGGCAGAAGGTGGCACAATATTTCTGGATGAAATTGGCGAATTACCGCTTGATGCGCAAGTGAAAATTTTGCGTGTTTTGCAGGAGAAAGAAATTCGTGCTGTAGGGTCTGATAAAGCGATCCCCATTAATGTCCGAGTTATTTCTGCAACCAATCGTGACCTTGAAAATGATATTGCAGAAGGACGATTCCGCGATGATTTATATTTTCGCTTAAACGTTTTGCCGATTACTTTGCCGGCATTAAGAGAACGAAAAGCGGATATCCCACTCTTTATCCATCATTTTATCGAACGATTTTCTATTACAGAAGGGTGGTCGCTCAAAGATTTAACGGATGAGGCAAAGAATACTCTTTCGCAGTGGAATTGGACAGGAAATGTGCGCGAGCTTGAGAACACAATCCATCGTGCCATGGTTCTGTGTGAAAACGATATTATGAACATCGAAGATTTCACACTTTTATCAAATACGGCGTATTCACCTATAAGCGATAATGGGGACAGCTCTGAAAATCCTGTGCTTAAAAATACTTTGGCACTGTTTGAGCCTGATGGAAGTCTCAAAACAATGGATAAGATAGAGCAAAATGCGATGCAATTCGCTTTGCAGCATCATGATGGCAATGTAACACAAGCCGCGCGTTCTCTTGATATGGCCAAGTCCACATTCTATCGAAAACGCCAAATAGAACCATAGAGAAAATGGGCTATATTTAAGGTGAAAATAACAATTTCGGACACTAACAGGTGGTATCTAAAATAAAATTCCGCGTTCATTAATTTATGCCTTATTTCTCAACTAGCCTTAATGAAATTTTATAATCAAGTCTAAACAAGTACTAAAAATGCGCCCGCGAAGGTTAGAATAACATTGGCAAATGTATAGCTTCCGGCATAACCAAGTGCCGGAACCTGACTTTTAGCCGCCTCAGTTACAAGATTTAGTGATGGCGTGCTTGTCATCGCACCTGTGATTGCCCCAAGCAATAATGCAGCATTCATTTTCATCACATAACGCCCAACCACAAATGCGACAAACACCGGAATAACCGTGATGGATACGCCACATAGAACCATTAATGGACCAACGGATGTTAATGCTTCAAGAACCTTACTTCCTGCATTTAGGCCGATAGATGACATAAACAAGACAATCCCTAAATCCATCATAATATTACGCGCCGCACGTGGGAAGGCTCCGAAAGTTGGGTGTACAGAACGGAAAAACCCAATAAGAATACCTACAATCAGAAGACCTCCCGCACTACCCAAACTAATAGAAATATGGCCAAATTTTAGAACTATTGTCCCCAGTAGAAGACCAAGAGCCGCACCCAAACATAATGTCAATAAATCTGTTTTTTCAACATCTGCCTCAATACTTCCCAATTTTTCACTAACACTTGTGATCCTATCTTCTTCACCAATAACCTCCAATTTATCGCCTTTGCACAAGATGGTATTCGCATCGATCGGTAACTCAACGCCAGAACGGACAAGCCCAATTGGAAAACAACCATACTTCGCAGGCAACATAAGGTCTTGCACCTTATTTCCAACATATTCAGCGCCCGTAACTACAATTTCCTTGGTACGAATCCTAAAATTTAAAAGTTCTTTGTCAAAAACTTCAGGAATAGATTTGTTTTTTGCGAAATTATGTTGAGCAATAGAGGCAATAACGGAAACGATGTCCCCTTCTTCTATAACGACATTCCGTGTAATTTCAATAAGATCGCCATTGCGACGAATACCTAAGACTGTAAAATATTGGTTGGTAGCCTCTTGAATTTGACGGATAGTTTTACCTATCATTTTGCCGCTATCAATCTGGTATGTTCGCACCATCGGCAGATTGTTTTCATTAATTGTTTTTATACTTGCTCTGGCTGGTGAGATTTTTCTTGCTTCTTCAGCAAGATCAACTCTAAAGATTTTTGGAAGATATTTAATTATAAACATCAATCCACCAATACCAAATAGGTATGTCAATGAATAGGCCACACTAATATTCTGAATAACTTCTTCAGCTGTAATTCCAGCTGGTAAGGCCACAAGGCCACTTGTAACGGCGTCTTGCGCACCAACTAATGTTGGTGTACTCGTCAACGATCCCGCAAGCATACCTGCGGCGACCCCAGTCTCCATATCAAAGATAAGTGAAAATGACCAACATAACGTAACTGCCGTAGCGGCAACAATTAAGGATAACACTAAATAACGCGCGCCATCCGCGGCAAACGCAGCAAAAAAGCTGGGTCCCGCCTGCAAACCAACACAGAAAATGAAGATCGTAAACCCAAATGTCGCCATATCAGGATTACTCGTAAACCCCCATGAACCAAGGAACAGTCCTGCAATTAACACACCTGTTACATTACCAAGCTCAAAGCCTAATATGTTTATTTTACCAAGTAAGTAGCCAAGGCTTATTACTGTAAAAATTATTAAAACTTGATTGTCTTTTAAAAGGTTATAAAAATCGATTTCCATTGCTGTTATCCAGTCTTTTATTATACATAAATAAACGGTAATAAATTACGTGACATATACTCCTCTCGCAAGAAACTACAAGAAAAAAAGCGCGTTTAATCCGTGCAGTTTTTACATCCCTACTATGCATAAATAGCATTTAAAGTAAGTGCTTAAAATAAATAACGAGAATAGGGCGCATCGCAAAGATTAAATATTTTATGAAAGGTATTATTACTAGAATGGCGTATACAATGAAGCGCACCCACTTTAGAATTATTGTTATATAAAAACTTGATCGCGTATTTACTTTTCTTAAACCTTAACAAGGTAACTTTCTTTTTATAGATTAAATAAACTTAGGCTCTTACAATATGATAAATGAATTCATTTCAAAAAAAGCTCTGATTGCTGAAAATAAGCGTTTAACTCAAAAAATCATAGAAATTGAAAAACAAAATCAAGTCGTTCTCGACAACTCGCCTGTCTGTACAAAAATAATTGATCTTGATTACAATCTACAATTCATGAGTGCTAGCGGCGTGAAAGCACTTGATATTGATGACATAACAGAATTTTACGGCACGCCCTATCCTCTTGAATTTTATACGAAATCCTTTAAAAACGATATGATTTTGAGTTTAAAAAAGTGTCATAAAACCAATGAAATAGTTATACATGAAGCCCCGATTATTGACTTAAACGGAAATACACTCTGGTTTCATTCAACTATCGTACCCATAGGTAATGACGAAGGAGAGTTAGATTACTTCTTAGTATTCTCCACTGATATTACAAAATTCAAATCCCTTGACTAATTTTCATTAGTCCCCGGATCAGCACAAATTTGACATGATGCAGTGATTGCTAAGGTAATGTTCTGGCTTATCGAGGCCGATGCGGAAGGCACTGAATTACTAAGAACAGCAAGGCTGCGTTCTCGTAAATATAGCACCTCACAAGGTGCTATATAATAATTGATTAGTAAGGGAAGAAAATAACATACAGAAGCATAAGCTAGCTGTACGTCAAATTGGTTACACCGACCTTACTAAGATCATTTGTTTCTAGAATTTTTTTCAAACCCTTCATTTGTTCTGGTGTTAGTTCAGACATTTTTCTAAAAAACTTTATAACAGAGATCCATTCTAAAGGTTCCATCTCCATATTAGCACCGGTTTTGTCTGGTTGATCAAAATTATACAACGCGTTTTCTAAAGTTTTCGCTTTATTGTACTCCCCAATCCTATAAGATTCATTGATTAAATACCTAAGAGCATTACTTATAGAATAACCATCAGGCTCATCCTTCATAGTGTAATATTCATCACGCAGCTTTTTTTCTTTCATAGTACTCTCCAAAGTTTACAATTTTATAGTGAATTCCAGTAGTCTCACGCACGTTAGTAAGTATGCTCTGTGATACAGGCAATATAGCAGCACGTGCTTTGTGCCCATCATCTAGCTTAATGACATCACCGATAAACTCAATCGGCCAACCAGCCTGAATAAAAAGCCCCCGCCAGTAAGCTGGGTACATTAGACCAACAACCGAGTGAACATCGAAGAAAAGGCATGCTTCTAAATATGCGACGACAATCTCATTGATAATTTTTTTTCTTAAGGATGCATTAAGCGTATTATCAATACAGAACCTTGATCCTTCCCATATTCTTTCATTTTTGGGAATTTCCATGTCAGTTACGAAATGTGAGAATTGTTCTTCGAGCATATAGGGCAAAGTTGTAGGATAGAAGCGACTAACGCCACGCACGACACCACCTTCATCTCTATAAATTAAATATTTTGTTGCAGGGTTATCATACTGATCGAACTCAAGTTCTTTATAGCTTGGGACGTTCCAATCCTGACGTTCAATAATAGCATTATAACGCAGCTTATGCTGCTCCAGTATTGGGTTACCTATAAAATTACAGTTGTTAGACATATCTACAAACTCAATCATTCTTTCCTCCCATATTTCACAAAATTGAATATGGTTATTATCAAAACAGAATGGAGAGTATGGGTAACCTACTTAGGTGAGTAGGTTAGGGGAAAATTAGCCCCAAAGTAATTGCTTTTGTACAAGCAACGACACGATCATGAACTTGTAATTTTTTGTATATTTGTCTCAAATGGAAATTCACAGTACTGTCTGAAATACCGAGAATATCCCCAATATCATTATTTGATTTACCTCGAGCGGCCCAAGTAAGAACCTCATATTCTTTAGGCGTAAGGAAAACATTCTCTAGTTTATCATTGTTCAATATAGCGCCATCATGCCGCCGTTGAAAAACCAAATAAAAATGGTTGCACAAGGCTGTTATATGATCAAGCGTAGCTGGCCTTGAATCAGTCGCATCTTTATCATTTGAGCTCGCTAAACCTACACCAGCAAACCTTTGTGGCCCCCACAAAGGAGTGCACACGCCATTCAACAGATCTGCCTCACGGCCAAGATTTAAGCATGTTTTTTGTTTTTTAGTTAAATTTAAATTGGAGCTCATTTCATCCCAGGTAAAGCTACCTACCTTTTGTCTACAATAGCTGATAACGGGATCAATTTTATCAAACCCGTTATCAAGATAATATTTCATCCAATTTTCTGGATAGTTATTTAAATACCCTACTCCAGCACTTAGCCCTATGTGGCTATGGTCAGAAAGGAGACAAAAAATCATCCTGTCATAACCATATTTTTTTACTTCTAATAAAAGAGTAGTTACCAAGTCCTCTACACTCTTAGCTTTATTAGATTTATCTAAATAATGCTGAAATGAATCCATCTCTCCCCTAAATTCCTAATATTTATGCACTACACACACTTGCAACCAAGGGAAATATTAACATAATGGAATGAATGCTCATAATTATTATTATGCGGCCGCTAGTCTTTTCTTATGCTCTTCAATAAATGGCCGAACTTCTTCCGGAAGAAATTCTTCAAATCCCGAGTTCACGATATGCTTTCCTAAAAGCAACTCACGGGGATCTCTTCCCTCAATTTGTCCTAAGTTTGGCTTGTGTACAAAATAACCCATTAATTCTTGTAAACGTTGAGGTAATGTTCTTGTTATTTCTTGAGACACAGCTAAGTATTGATTTTCAGACTGCCTTAGCCACCCTAAACAGTAACTGACAACAAGGCCTGTTCGAGGTGTCGAGGTGGTGTTAGCGCCACCGCAGTGCAAAAGAGAGCCAAAGTAAATTAAGACAGACCCTGCCGGCATCTCACCTTTAGTAATGTCATCCTTTTCCGGAACGCGTTCAGGTAGCAGGCCTTCTCGTTCCCATTTATGACTTCCTGGCACAAGGTGAGTTGCACCATTTGCATCCGTAAAATCATCTATTGCCCACATACAGTTAATCATTTTTTCTCCTGTTTGTAATGCAACAGGAAACATTGGATCATCTGGGTGCATCATTTGCTGGGGTTCACCGGGACCGATTTGAATCGCCTGTGTTAAGTTTAATTGATAACTTTTGCATGAACGCAATAAAAATTCATCCATCACAGATAATAATACTGATTTGATAGCAAGATCACAACATACGGCTGACTTCGCTATAAGAGAGCCAACTCTCTTCGTCTTGTGCCCATAAAAATCGCCGTTACAATTTGGGGTTTGTGCCATATGAGGCTCTAACTCAGCCTTTAGCTTATTTAGTTGTATTGAGTCCATAGCATTCTTAAGAACAATGCACCCATCTTCCTCTAATATTTGAATTATCTTTTGAACACTTTCAGTAGCTTCTACTTGTTTAACTTGCGCCATTTTAAGGTCTCCTGTTCTATGTAAATGCTAATAAAATACCAATTATATAAATTTACGAAACTACCTAGGTAGGTGGGATTACAAATAGTAATGAATAATTAAAATCCTTATTCGATCACGAATTGATAAGGAGGAAATAATGCCTACCAAGCACGAATACAGAAAAAGTTTAGATAGAGGAATACTGAAAACTTTAGCAAAACCCACGGTTTGGCCATGGCTTTTCGATGCATGCCGGGATTGGTTTGTTATTATGACAAGTTTTTATTGCATATACCTCTTCTCCAATATTTTTACTGCCTTATTGTGTCTTCTGATCATTGGGAATAGACAGCACGCCCTAACCATACTCGGACACGATGGCACACATTACACACTTCTCAAAAATAAAAAAATGAACGATTTCCTTACTAATTTAATCTGTTTCTGGCCTATCGGCTTAACAGTTAGTGGCTATCGCACCTTACACAAAAAACACCATAGACACGCCGGTGCACAAGAAGACCCAGAGCTTGCGCATAAAAAATCGAGAGCACCACAATGGGATCTACCCACAAGCCCTTTTAAAGTGCTTAAATATGCAGCACTTGATATCGTTGGCTTTAGCGTACCTGATTACTGGATTATTATCACTTACTCAAAGCCTGATAAAACATCACAATACTACCCACTCATTGCAATGCATATAATTTTAGTTCTTGCGTGTATCCTGTTTGGTTTTTGGTGGGTGCCTATAATATGGTATTTGGCACTGGTAACTACATTTATGATGGCGTTTCGTTTACGTCTGTGGCTTGAACACCAAGGAACATCTGAAACCCACCGGTTACATTTGAGTTATCTCCAAGGGGCACTTTTGGCTCCTCATAATTCATGGATGCACTGGGAACATCATAATTGGCCATCTATACCATATCATCGCCTTCCTGTAATACGAAAGCATGTTAAGGAGGTAAGGATAATGAAACTAGCTGAATTGATCACATTTTTTAAAACTTGCAAATCTATGAAATCAGGAGATGCTCTAAAGGTTAGGTAGTTTTATTATTCTTATGTGCTTCTTGTATCATAATAGTGATAAACTTTTGCACCTCAGGATTTTCAATATCTTTGAATGATCGTGCCATATCTAAAACCGCCTTGTCAGTCTTTGTGATAGCCTCTGCAGATTTATCGTTTTCTTCAATGCCATTGAAAAACGCACACATATCAACGCCAAAAATTTTAGATAGTCTGTACAAATTAAATGCAGATATTCTATTTATACCTTTTTCATATTTCTGTATTTGTTGGAATGTTACACCTAACTTCTCAGCAATTTTTTGCTGAGGAGCACCGCTTTTAAAGCGTAGCATCTTTAAATTGGCTCCTATCACTTTATCTTCTGGTGTTACGGAACCTTTTGTTTTTCTATCAAACATATATATAATGCTTTAAGTTGTTGTCTTATAATAACCATTTAGTATAGTTTGAGTTCCTCATGAAAGTAATGATCAAAAATAAAACACTTATTTTCTTCGACAATGAAGGCAAAAATCTTAATATTAAAAAATTGAGAATACTCCTAAATGCTGCAAATGATAATATATGTGCACCTAGTGGCTTAATTACAATTTTTTAAAAATCATCAATACGTACCATCGTATTCTCTATGCCCACTTTGTATATCTATAAAGATATAACACGAGCCATTATCACTAATAAGTCGCGGCCTTTTCTTTCATTTGCATGCTGCTAGGCCTTATAAAACCATTTAAAAATTTTGATTCCGTCATAATAACTAAGGTAACACTATGGGCGGCGTAAAATTCTCACGCGGTGCGCTTTACGCAATTTTGAAAAATCCGGCTTACATCGGCAAGATTTCACACAAAGGCAAAATCTATGAAGGACTGCATGAAGGCATTATTACGTATCACAGAATTTGCTACAAAGTCGCGACCACCCCAATGGAGCAATGGCACGATTACCGGCACACGAAATTGAAACACTTATAGAAACAACAATTCGAAATAACATTGAAAAACTATGCGATAAAACTGAGGGGCCAGCTTTGGAGTATATTTTGAAATGCCAAGAAGACATACCCGCTTATAATCTAGTCCAGAAATGCATTACCAAAATTACAATCAACCTTGACGAACTCACTCTTGAAGTAAAACCAAAGGGATTCAAGAAACTCGTTGAGAAACACTTAAACGTAAGCGTTACTGGATGTGAAGAAGAATTCGAAATTAAAGCGCCCTATAAAACGGGCCGCACCAAACGAGGCACCATTGTGATTGAGCCCAAAGATCAAACAGATGTATTTAACCTGCCATCTGCGAGTCTGAAGAAATTGGTGCAGGGTGTAATCTGGCGCAGTAAGCATTTTGAGGGTATGACACTTAAAGACATCGCGCTCCGTGAAAATTGCTCCCAAGCCTATGTCGGGACAGCGATATTCACCAGTTTTGAAATTCTTCAATCTATATAATCCCTGCATATTCCCTGTTATTTTGAGCACTAGTCATAGCACAGCCCAGTGTTTCTCTCGTTTTTTCCCAAAAACCGTATTATAAAACAAAAAACTTCCCTGTTATTTCCCTGTTTAACAGGGAAACTATCCACCCGACACGCGTCAAAATAGGTCGTAGAGAAAATGGGCTATATACGGGATGAAATTGAAGTTCTCTGCGCGTGTCGAAAAAACGGTTCACGGCAAAGGCCGCACACAGCAGGGCTTCGTGGCTATAATTCTCTGAATGTGTCGGAAGGAAAATAAAATGGCTGTGCGCGTAGTCTAACAATAACCATTCTCAAGCGTTACTTTAAAAGAAAAATGAATTAGTTTTTAACTATTTTTCTTACAAATCATCACTCTTGCGGCAACAAAAATATTGTGCCTTAACTGCCGCTTAAAGTCTCATAATACACTTCACGAAATTCATCAATAAGGTTTGCTGCCTCTTTGTCTGAAACGCCGCTAACGGCAAGAGCAGCGCCTCCTAGTTTCAGGCTTGCCTCCAATGTCTCAGAAACAGGAATGGTTGCGCCCGCTTTGTGCAGTTTTTCGCAATGATCCTTATCACGTCCTCGCGCATAAATTGGTGTTTTCGGATAACGAGAGCGAATAATATGAACCAATCGTTCCACTACCATGACTTTGTCGATTGTAACGACAATGGCACTGGCCCGCGCTGCACCCATAGCATTTAGCACGTCATATCGGCTGGCATCTCCGTAAATAACTGGGAAGCCATCCGCTTGTCCCTTTGTTACGAGATGAGGGTCGTTATCTAACGCGAGGTAAGGAACACTACCCGCGTCAAGAATCTTGGCCACACGTTTCCCTACCCGGCCAAACCCGACCAAAATAATAAAATGCTCTCCCTTCGGCTGTGTAATGTTTCCATCAAAAGAAGTTTGTTTTTTTCTCTTTCTCAAACGCCGTTCAATGTGTTCTCCGGCAATGGCCATAAACGGCGCGCTCACCATGCTCATAGCAATAATCAGGGTGAGCATCTGGAATAAAGCCATGTCCATGAGGCCGACCGTAACAGCCAGCCCAAACAACACAAACCCAAACTCTCCGCTTTGTGAGAGCAACATTGAAACCCGAATGGATGTCCCGTTATTGATGCGCGCAATTTTGCACACACACAAAATAACTATGATTTTTACCATCAATAATGTCCCGACCAATCCGGCAATCAGTAACGGCTTTTGTATGAGAAGGCTAAAATCTACGGACATCCCGACTGACATGAAAAACAGCCCCAGAAGAAGCCCACGGAAGGGTTGAATGTCCGCAACAATCTGGTGACGATAATGTGAATCTGCAAGGATCAATCCGGCCAAAAAAGCTCCAAGAGCCATAGATAGCCCCACAGATTCCATTAACCACGCCGTGCCCAGCACGACTAAAACCGCCGCCGCGATAAAAACTTCTGCATTGTGACTGGCGGCAACCAAACGCAGAGCAGGCGTTAAAATAAACCGTCCTGCTAAAATTACAGCGGCAATGACAAGAAAGCCTTGAAGAAAGGCAAGCCCGCCGCTTCCAGCTATTGAAATGTCATGCGCCAAAAATGACACGAGGGTAAGAAGCGGCACAACAGCTAAATCTTGTAATAGCAAAATAGAAAAAGATGTGCGTCCGGTAACGCTTCCCAACTCGTTTTTTTCAGTTAATGTCTGAAGACCAAAGGCAGTAGAGGAAAGAGCAAAACCAAAGCCTATTATGATGGCTGTGTCTTTAGGCATACCGAGCAACAAAGCCAGTCCGGCTAAAATAGAGCCTGTAGCTATGAGTTGTGACAATCCCAAACCAAGCACCATGCGCTTCATAGCCAATAAGCGGGTGAAATTCAGTTCAATTCCAATAATAAATAAAAGAAAAACAACGCCGAATTCTGCGATATGGCGAATTTCCTCGACCTGATTTATAAACCCAAACCCCCAAGGGCCAATAATGGCGCCTGCAGAAAGATATCCCAGCATAGAACCAAGACCAAGCCGCTGGAAAATCGGCACTGTTAATACGGCTGCGGCCAAAAGAAAAAGTATATGCGTTAGATAAATGGTTTCTGGCATAATATTTCTCCAGCCATATTATTTTATTCAAGGACACTAAAAGTATATAGCGTCATCTGTGAAAATAATACCTAAAGAGCTCTTTTCTTTGTTTCTGCGTTCGTAAATTACATTGTTGTGCCCACTCTAGTCTGGGGGGGGGCGATCAGGTACAAGATAAACCGTGTTTTCAAAAGTTAGAGGACTATCTTAATGCAACTTAACCCTGAATAATTCCTCTCGGTACTATTATAGCCTTATTATTTAGATTATTAAAAAATTCAATATAATGGTAAAGAGTATAGGCTATGTTTGCATTTGGAAAATATATGAAAAAATTGTTTTGATCGGCTCGGCATAGCGCTGTTTTTTATGGCGCTTGTGGCTAATTTGCTGCTATTGTCACTGCTTATGGTTTTCTTCAAACCACTGGGCAAGGAACGCGTTGCATGAGTGAAAATAATAGAAAAAACGACAATCTTAAACGCAGTATTTCCCTACCGCTTTTGATTCTATATGGTCTGGGCACAATGATTGGTGGTGGCATTTATGCCCTGACTGGCAAGGTGATCGGCGTTGCCGGTATGTATGCGCCCATAGCCTTTGCATTATCTGCTTTTTTGGCCCTCATCACTGCTTTTTCCTATGCTGAAATGGCGGCCCGTTTCCCACTCAGTGCCGGAGAAGTCCGTTACGTGAATGCTGCCTTTTCACGCAAGAATTTTGCAACCCTGATTGGCTGGCTAGTTATCTTTATGGCTGTGGTGTCTGCCGCCGCTTTGGCAAGCGCCACAGCCGGATTTATTCAGGATTTTATAAACTTGCCAGAAGGTCCATTAACGGCGGTGATTGTGTTGACTCTGGGGCTCGTCGCGGCGTGGGGTATTACGCAATCCGTAGCGCTTGTGACGATCATAACACTCATAGAAATAGGCGGGCTTCTTCTTATTGTTTTTACAGGCAGGCATGATCTGGCAACGCTGGATACGCGCTGGACCGAACTTATACCGCAGCAGGCCGAGCTGCATGATTTCGTACTCTGGAGTAGTATTTTGAGCGGAGCCTTTCTGGCTTTTTACGCCTTCATTGGGTTTGAAGATATGGTCAACGTGGCCGAAGAAGTCAAAGATGTCCAGCGCGCGATGCCGCGGGCGATTATCATTTGTATTGTTCTCACGCTGATCATGTATGTTTTAGTGGCGCTGGTAGCGGTACTGAGCGTGCCTCTGGCGGATTTGGCACAAAGCAACACACCCATGGCAGTCATAATGGATCATAATGGTGAGGGCATTCCGCCTTACCTGATGGGCCTGATCAGCATTTTAGCCACAGTGAATGGTGCACTTGTCCAGATCATTATGGGGGCCAGAGTACTCTATGGTATGGGAAAAGGCGGTGAAGCGCCCGTGCTGTTTGGCCGCGTTCATCACAAAACACAAACGCCCCTGCAAGCCACAAGTTTTGTCATTGTCGCAGCCCTTATTTTGGCTCTGCTGTTTGACCTGGGCGTCCTCGCAAGGGTGACAAGCACGATTATTCTCTTTGTTTTTGCCGTCGTGAATGCCGCACTTTTAAAAATAAAATGGACAGAAGACGTACCGCCGCAAGGGCTGTTTTCAATCCACTGGAGTATACCGCTAACAGGGTTTGCCGTTTGCTCCACCATGCTGGCCTTCGAGATCGGCAGGCTCTTTATAAATTAGCTATTCTCTAAGGTATAAAGATGGTCTATGGGTCATATATCCGCGCAGTACACGAGCTTCACAGGATATAATTCTCAGTGTTTGAGAAATCAAAAATAAAATGGCTGTGGATGTAGTCTGTCGCCAACTATTCTCTATAATGAGTTCCAGAAGATTTCTCTACTTTTAAGCATTTCAGTGGTAAAGCAGCGAGTAACCATCTATCTTTCAATAATAGAGAGGCTAGATATAACATGAGCAACCCAAAAAACAGACGACCACTCAAAGCGCGAAGTTGGGCAATTATGCAAAAATCCGCACAATGGATTAGCAAGAAAAATATAACGCCTAATCAAATATCGATTGCCAGCATTGCCTTCTCAGGGATAGCAGGATTGTTGTTTTTACTGTTCCCTGTTGCCGATTCAGCCTTGTGGTTTTATGTGCTGCTTATTTTACTCTGCTTTATAGGCCGTGCCTTTTGTAACATCCTTGATGGGCTGGTTGCTGTTGAAGGTGGTAAGGCGACAGCTTCAGGCGAGTTATTTAATGATATCCCTGATCGCATTTCGGATGTTCTTATTATTGTTGGCGCCGGTTATGCCACAGGAATGCCAACATTAGGATGGTTGGCCGCGGTATTGGCGGTAATGACGGCTTATGTTCGTACTCTTGGAAGAGGATTAGGCGCACCCACTGATTTTCAAGGGCCGATGGCAAAGCTTCAACGTATGCTTCTTATTTCTGTTGCCTGTTTTCTAGCCCCTATTGAAGCAATATTTTGGGAGCAAAGTTATATTCTTGCCCTGTCCTTAATAATTATATCCATCGGCTGCGTCATTACAATTTGGAAACGAGCCAAAAGCGCTTACGACCATTTAGAAGGGAAATCCAATGCCTGACTTTTCTTTATCAAACCCTATTCATGCGAGCATTGTGGCTATCTTCGGCCTTCTCCTTGTTGCGAGCATTATTGTTTTCTTTATCCGGCGTAAAGATAAAAAGAATGAACATAAAGAGTTAGCTGACAGAGTGAAAAGTTGGTGGTTTATGATTGCTATTTTCTCTTTGGCGATACTGACATCCCCTATTGTCTCCGTTATCTTTTTTGGCCTTATTAGCTTCCTGGCCTTCAAAGAGTTTATTTCCATTATCCCTTTAAGGCGCGCAGATCGCCGTGTTTTATTCTGGGCATACCTGACCATCCCCCTACAATATGCACTGGTTTATATGGGTTGGTACGGTTTATTCATCGTGTTCATTCCTGTCTGGGTATTTTTCTTACTACCTTTCCGCTTGATAATATCAGGCCAAACGGACGGCTTTTTAAAGTCTGTAACAGCCATTAGTTGGGGGCTGATGATTACAGTATTCGCCATTTCCCATGCCGCTATGCTTATGCAGTTTCCAGCAACAGAAGCGAGTATTGCTGGCGGCGTCGGGTTGCTTATGTTCATGGCCATTCTCAACCAAGGCAACGATGTCGCGCAGTATGTCTGGGGCAAGCTCTTTGGAAAACATAAGATCGTGCCAAAGGTCAGCCCTAAAAAGACATGGGAAGGCTTTATTGGTGGTGTTCTAACCACAATGCTTGGCGCTGCAATTCTTGCGCCATTCCTCACACCCTTTAGCCTTATATTCTCATTACTTGCCGGATTGATGATCGCATGCGCCGGCTTTATCGGAGATGTCACATTCTCGGCACTAAAAAGAGATTTAAAAATTAAAGACGCAGGAAGTCTGATACCCGGCCATGGCGGTATCCTTGACCGTATAGACTCCCTAAGCCTCACAGCGCCGCTATTCTTTCATATGGTGCGGTTCTTCTATTACTAAAGGCTTGAAACATGAATATTTTAAGGCTCTTATTTTACGCCCTCTTGGTTCGACCGTTTCTGATTATTTTCCTCGGATTGAGTACACGTAATTTGGATCGGCTACAGGTGCATGACGGTGCGCATTTAGTCGCCGCAAATCATAACTCCCACCTTGATGCTATGGTTTTGATGAGTTTATTTAAGCTCAAAGATATGAACAAAGTGAAGCTTGTTGCTGCCAAAGATTACTTTTGCCGAAATGCCTTTTCAACGTGGTTTTCATTGAACATCATAGGGATTATCCCCATTGATCGCAAAGGTGGAAGTGGTGATCCATTAGCCCCTGTTATACAGGCATTGGACAAAGGATATACCGTTGTTATTTTTCCTGAGGGAAGCAGAGGCGAGCCAGAAAAACGCCAACGCTTGAAATATGGAATAACGAAAGTCCTTGAGGCAAAGCCAGAGATCAAAATTACGCCTGTCTTTATGCATGGCCTTGGTAAATCACTACCTCGCGGTGAAGGTTTATTTGTTCCCTTTATTTGTGAAATTAATATTGGTGAAGACCTATCATGGACGGGGGATCGCTCTCAATTAATATCATCTCTTGAAGCCACATTTAATGCTTTGGAACAAGAAATGGAGCCAAAGGAATGGCTCTAAAAACACGGGTTGTTTCTTTTATTTGGGGATTTTCAGAAGCTACATTCTTCTTCTTTGTGCCTGACATTTGGCTTACCCGCATAACGGTTACCGACCTCAAAGAAGCGGTGATAAATGCGTTTATTACTCTGATTGGTGCATTGATAGGCGGCACTGTGCTTTATATTTTGGCGAGTATGTTTTTCGATGATATGAGGCGATTCCTCGATTACGTACCTGCAATATCCGAGGGGATGATTGATAAAGCAGGAGTGCAGATGCAAGAAGAAAACCCTGTGAAGGCAATTATTATGGCTGGGTTCACAGGCCTGCCATTCAAAATATACGCAGCATGGTCAGGCCACCTGGCTCTTTCTTTACCTGTTTTTATTTTAGTAAGTGCGGTTGCTCGCATTGGACGATTTCTGTTTCTAATTTTTGTGATCTATGGCACCAAAAGTGTATTAAAATCGTATATGAGTACAAAAAACTTGTTATGGCTTCATACTGTTCTTTGGATATGTTTCTACTGTTACTATTTCTTTAAAATGGGGCTATAATCTAATTTGTGCGTTAGTTACACCATTACCAACTATGCTGAAATAAATAAAGATAAAATGGCTGGGGTACCAGGGATCGAACCTGGGATGATCGGATCAAAACCGATTGCCTTACCGCTTGGCTATACCCCAACATTTAAAGCATTTAACCATTTTAAAGAAAAATGGTGCCGCAACCAAGATTCGAACTCGGGACCTGATGATTACAAATCAACTGCTCTACCAACTGAGCTATTGCGGCGTATAAACCTCTTTTACTGACCTTAGAATAATAACTCCAGATCACGCCCTTAAACAAGGATGCTGAAAAATTTACGAACTATTGTTTATAGGAGTGTCGTTTTATTGTCTAGCATAAAATGAATAAATTTCATCTATTATTGCTCCAATCAACACCGTAAAAAAATAATTCGTCACTTATATGATCTTAACTGTTGGTTTTTTATGATGTTTTCTGTTAAATTACGCTTTGTGTTTAAAAAGAGGCCTTTAGGTCGTAATAATTATTTGGGTTTTGAATTGTGAATAACGGACAACAACAATCAGGTGATACACTCTACGAAAACGGGATCGGCTGGGCGTTAATGCTAGTCATTCTTGGGGTTTTACTATGGGTATTTTGGTTCTTTTACGCTGTTGAAGTACGGGAAATAGTGCGCTGGATACGCTATGCGGAGGCGTGGGTAATATCATGGTTCCTTGGCGGCGACTATAAAATCATATTCCAAGGCAAAGAATATGGCTTTCACGCCAGCCTTGATGCAGTTCCCGATTATCCCAAAGAAAAATTAAAACTCCAACATTTGGCTCTTTTCAGCGCGCTTGCCATGCAACCGTGGAAAATGCCTATCTTGGTTCTCATTGCCTCTGGGGGGCTGTGGTGCATGTTCCTTGGGCCAAATACACAACACAGAAAAAGAATGAGCCTCGACGATTTAATTGAGGTACAATCCCGGATCTTTCCCGTGATTTCCCCTTTTGTGAAATTTAATCCATCAACACAACCGCCACGCCCACCCGGCGCGCCGGTTCCGGTAGAGCTGCCCCTATTTGCAGAGGCTTTAGGACCGGAAGAATGGCTTGCCTACAACTCAATCCAAACACCAAATGGAGAAATCGAAGAAGGAAGTGCCAACAAAGCCTTCAGAGAACAGCTGGGCGCCCCATGGCGCGGCATTAAAGGGCTGGATGGCTACAAACTGATCCTTTTGGCCGCATTTTGCCTGAAAGCATCAAGAAAAAGAGAGCAATCCGATGACATTCTTGGCCGCCTCGCGCAATGTTGGTCTATGAAGAACGGCCTTAATCTGGGCAAAGATAAAAAGTTATTAAAGGAAGCCCAGAAAATTCTGAAAGACAAAGATATTGCAGGGGCCACACTTGCACAGGCAAATCGCCACGCCTTTGAAACCACCGCCATGCTCCGCGCCATGCAATATGCCCGCGAAGAAGGCGGCGTTCTCGCTCCCGCACAATTTGTATGGCTGCGCGCCTATAACAGACAACTATGGTATCCGCTGAATAATTTAGGACGACAGTCTTTCCATATGGAAGCCCTTGGCGCGATGTCCCATTTTAAAGCGGAAAAAATGACGCAACGCCCTATTCCTGTCGCAAAAGTAGAACATGCAGTACAAACAATTCGAGAATACATGAAATCAGGAAAAGCACGCCCTATTCCACAATTAGATTATAGCCAATCGAAAAAACGTGGCATTAAGAAAGCCGTATAAAACCATCATTTAAGGATAATGAGAAAAGACCATGACCAAAAAATCTGCCACAACAAAACAACAACACGCATCCTCGAACATAACAATTGTCGATGGCAAACTGATCTTGTCTCTTCCTGATGCGCAAATGCCCGTTGTATGGCAAATGGATCTTGAAAAGGCACAATCATCCGTCTTTACAATTCAAGAAGATAAGAAAGCAAAAAACTTCACGCTTGTCCTCAAAAATTCTGAGGGTACAACCAATGAAATCGCATCATTTGAAAGCAAACAAGATGCCGTAGATATACTCATGGAAACCTCTTCTGTAATACAAAATGCGCATGGACAAATCAGACCAAATACCGCGAATAATAATGGACAAGCACAGACACAGAACAATGCGGGAGGAAACGACAAGACCAGCGCAGCACTCGCTCTGGCTTTAATTTTCGTTTTAGGCCTGATCTGGAGCGTTTCAGCCTCCAGAAAACTTGACCCGTCGGCGCGCGTCACAACCGCGCCCACCTCATCCAATTTCCCATCGAGCACAAATGCTCGTGAATCATCCGGCGTACCTGTTTCTGCTGATGATTTCCTAAGTAATCGATAATAACTAGAGTAGAGCGAATTTAAATGGCTTTAGATCAAAAAAAATACGAACACCAACATGAGGCAATTCTTCGGGATGTGCGGCCATTAAGTGTGCGCATCGCCCATGGCCTTGAAACCACATCATATTCCACAGCAATCTTTATCATTGCCGCAGTGTTTGTCTCTATCAATGACTGGGCACTTGCCTTTGCTGACCTGATTATATTCGTTCTATTTCTCTATTTTATGTGGCTGATGTCCCGTGACAGAAGCATCGTCTTTAAACTTCCGCTCGGCTCCAAGCATAAGGATCTTCATAACGGTAGAGACGGTAAAAAAGGAAAGTCAGAAGGTATTCTCTACCTCGGAAATGCCGAAAAAACCAACGAAGAAGTCTGGTTTACAAATAACGATATCAGAACCCATTTCCTTTATCTCGGTACAACAGGTTCCGGTAAGACAGAGGGGCTAAAATCACTTGTAACCAATGCTATGTCTTGGGGATCGGGCTTTGTCTTTGTCGATGGTAAAGCCGATACGGATCTATGGTCATCCCTGTCTTCACTGGTTCGACGTTTCGGACGCGATGACGATTTGCTCGTCTTGAACTATATGACCGGTAACGCCGATGCCGCAGCACCCTCCAATACGATGAACCCGTTTTCTTCCGGTTCTGCATCATATCTAACAAACATGCTCGTCAGCTTAATGCCTGAAAGTGGTGGCGACAACGCAATGTGGAAAGAACGTGCTGTGTCCTTGGTTGGTGCAATGATGCCTGCTTTAACATGGAAACGTGATAATCAGGAAATCCCAATGTCTGTGCGGACAATCCGTGATTATCTTTCACTTAACAATGTCATCAAATTATCACGCGATGAATTTGTTCCTAAAGAAATTCTGGCCGGTCTGGTCGGATACCTGGACACACTACCGGGCTTTATGGGCGAAGCGTATGATGATGAAGGTAAAGTAAAACCACCTGGCCCCGATACACCGCAATATAACACTGAAACCGCCAGCCAACAGCATGGTTACTTAGCGATGCAGTTCACACGCTCCCTCCAGTCTCTTGGCGATGATTACGGCTACATCTTTGATACACAAGCCGCCGATATTGATATGGTTGACGTTGTTCTAAACCGCCGCATATTGGTTGTGCTTGTGCCTGCTCTTGAAAAATCAGGCGATGAGGTTGCAAACCTTGGTAAAATCGTTGCGGCATCCATCAAAGGGATGATGGGATCAGCCCTTGGATCAACTGTTGAGGGAACATCCGAAACCGTTATCGAAAACAAACCAACCCATTCAAACACACCCTTCATGACCGTCTTTGACGAGGTCGGATATTATGTTGCCGAAGGTATGGCTGTTATGGCCGCTCAGGCGCGTTCCCTTGGGTTCTCGTTGGTCTTTGCCGGACAGGATTTGCCCGCAATGAAAAAACGTGTTCGCGAAGAAGCCCTTTCCATCACTGCGAACTGTAACATTAAGTTATTTGGTAAATTGGAAGATCCAACAGAAACCAAAGATTTCTTCGAAAAAACAGTCGGTAGCGCCATGGTGACAGAGGTCTCAGGCTTCCAGATGTCCGGCGGTGGTGATTTCGGATCCTACCACGATACAAAACAAGCTGGCGTTCAGCTCCGTCCACGCGCAAACTACGATAAATTGCGCGGCTTTAAAGAGGGGCAAGCCATCATCACCTACGGTGAAACCGTTGTTGATTGTGCCATCTTCTATTCAAACCCGGGCTTTGCAAAAGCCATGCGCGTTACACGTTTCATGACGTTACCGCCTTCAGACCCAACAATCTTGAAACATGCTGGCGCCATCACTAAGCTACGTGACTTAATGGTCAATAAAACATGGACAGCATTACGTTCAGACGTTGCCGTTGAAACATCCCCTGAAATTGCCGCACTTCACGATGGTTTCGTTAATAATAACAAAAAATCCGTTAATCCGGTTGATGCAGGTATTGCCGCACTTATTATGATTCATGCCGTTTCAAACGAGATTCCTCCACCAAGTGAGGCCGCTACATCAGGCGGAACAACAACGCCTCCGGCAAAACCAACAGCTGCTGCCCCCCCTAAACAAGCGCAACCAGCAACACCATTGGCTGCAACGCGCCCCGCTGCAGCTGCTGCAACAACCACAGTAAAAGGCGCAGCACCTTCTATCTTTGGCGCAAAACCCGCTACGGAAGAAGCTCCGGCCGCAAAATCACCTACGGCAACGACAGAAACCTCAAAATCACCATCCATCTTCGGTGCAAAAACGACAGCAGAAACGCCCACTGCGCCTGTAACACCACCAGTTGCAGCAACACCAACGCAAACACCGCCAACCGAAGAAAAAGCCACAGCGAAGCCTTCTATCTTCGGCACGGCACCAGCAGCAAAAGAAACACCGCCAGCACCTGTAACACCGCCTACTGCACCAGTTGAAACACCACCGGCGGCGGCAACACCAACGCAAACACCGCCAACTGAAGAAAAAGCCACAGCGAAACCTTCTATTTTCGGCGCGCCACCAGCAGCTGAGGAAACACCTCCAGCGCCTGTAACACCGCCTACTGCACCAGTTGAAACACCACCGGCGGCGGCAGAAGCTCCCGCCACCGAGACACCAGCAGCTGCACCAACAGAAGAAAAATCCTCCGCAAAGCCCGCAATTTTCGGCGCAGCAAAACCAAAAGCAGAAGAAAAACCTGACACATCAGGCAATGATGATGATAAGAAGGCATAATAAAACAGCAAGACAAGGCACGGCTTCAAATTCTTCGGAAACAGGAAGTGCCTTTTTCTACATCCTGCTTGCCGTTGTTTTATTCGGAACATTATCATTCACCGTAGCGCGCAGCATGCGCGGCGGACAAATAAACGCCCTATCAGACAGAAAAGCAGAACTCGCAGCAAGTGAAATCCTTGATGGCGCACAAAAAATACAACACGCCATTGATTACCTACGCACAAACGGTTGTTCTGAAAACGACATCAGCATGGAAACACCCGATGGATTGAACGTAAACCCTGCCTCTCCCGTTGATGAATCATGCCATATATTCTCCCCTAAAGGCGGTAATATCATATGGAACACCCCACAAACAGGCGTAGAAAACAATAACGTCTGGAGAGCGTCATCCCACTCCCATATAAGCAATATTGGAACGACAAAGGCCGAACTCATCTTATACCTGCCCTCGATAAACAAGTCTGTCTGTGAGAAAATAAACAAGTCTGCGAATATAATAAGAGACACTATTCCATCAGAGAATGGCTATGCCTTTAATGGTGAATGGGACGGATCATTCAACGATGGCAGCCCGCACTTCATCAGCTGTGACGGCGTCTCTCCGGCGGGCGCATGCAACAACAAAACCTTCGCCTGCATAGAATCTGATGTTTCAAATGCACCTCATGAAAATTATATATTTTACTACGTTCTGATAGAACGCTAACCCCTGCGAAAGCCATCGTACAAGCGAGTTAGATACGTGAATACCACGTCGCACGCGCCTTACCGTGACGTATCAGGTAACCACCCTCAACCAATTCGCCCAAACGCAGTTTCAAGGTAGAGCGTTTCCCACGTGTATAGCGTTCAATCTCTTTCATGCTTAAACGATCATGTTTATCGAATAATTTCAGGATTTTCGTCGATAAACCCGGCATATTCGCGATTTCCGCGCTGCCTTTTTCAATACGAACCTGTAATTTATCTTTTTGCGCCTTCAACAGCTCAAAGAAGAACTCTAACCAGACATCCCAGTCAATTTTCCCTGTCGCCAAGGTCTTTTGCGTGTGAGACAAGGCCTTATAGTAATCCTCGGCGCGTTCCTGCAACAAATCATCCAACATGCTATACGGTGCATAACCATAGCCCGCCTTAAACATCAAAAGAACCACCAGTAATCGCGCCAACTTCTGATTTCCCTTTTCAAAAGGGCAAAATTGCAAATAAATCGCCGTAAAAATCGCAATAACGAACAGCGGATGAAACTCTTTTTCCTCCAGAGCCTTCTCTGTCCAGCTCATCAGGCGAGGCATCAGGTTACGAACCTCTGTTGGTGATGCAACGTCCAGTGCGCCGACCAATGCATCGCCCTTCATCACCTGTAAAGCAATACTGCTTTCCTTGAAAAGGCTCACTTCTTTTGATCCGGTAAACGCCGCATGCAAACGACACAGCAAATCAACATCTAACGGCTGATCCTGCCAACTACTTGCAATCTCTTTGAAATTTCGGCCAAAACTGGACACATCGCCGAGCAATTGCAACGATGTTGTATGATTTTCCATCGCCGACCATGCACCTTTGAACTCGTCAACTTCGCTGACCAGCCGAAGCATCTTCGGGGTAATTTTTACGTGCTGTAATCCTAACATGTGGCCAACTATAGCCACTGAATCGACAGAGATCAATAAAGGAAAAATAAAAAAACGGCAACGACAGGGAAACGCCTTATATCAAAGGCATAGAGCCCCTACATCCGGCTTGGCACTTCAATCCCAAGCAATCCCAAAATAAGAACAAGCGTCTTATGCGTTTGCTGACACAAGGCCAAGCGACTGGCTTTTATGCTTTCATCCTTTTCCGACAAGATATGACAGTTTCCATAGAAGGAGCTAAACTCCTGCGCCAATTTAAACGCGTAATCACATAAGATATGCGGCGTATAATGTTTCATGGCATTATTGAAATATTCCGGCAACTCACCCAGTAATAAGGCGAGGCTACGATCTCCATCCATAATATTAAACGTATCAACGGCCAAGTCACCCTCAACACCCGCTTTTCTCAGCAAAGATTGAATACGTACAGCCTGATACAACAAGTACGGCCCCGTTTTCCCTTCGAATGAGGTCATACGATCTATATCAAATACATAATCTGCGCTACGGTTATTTTGCAAGTCCGCAAACTTCACCGCCGCCAACGCGACCATATGCGCAACGCCCGTACGTTCATCCTCATCCATATCTTTGGCAAGGTCAGCTTCATTCAAGCGATTCTGCGCCT
Source organism: Alphaproteobacteria bacterium (assembly GCA_002401695.1). Taxonomy (GTDB): domain Bacteria; phylum Pseudomonadota; class Alphaproteobacteria; order Micavibrionales; family Micavibrionaceae; genus UBA1672. Next base: position 326,032 of record NVTV01000003.1, on the reverse strand, counting down.
TTTCCACCGCAAGAGAGATCAAATCCTCCAAACGCATCACACCACCGGCGCGCGTTTTAAACGGTTTACCGTCCATTCCGTTCATCGTGCCGAAGCCCGCATGAATCAGCTCTATTTTGTCCTCTGGTGCAATGTTAGAAACACGTACAGCGCGGAAAACTTGCTCAAAATGCAAAGATTGGCGTTGATCAACCACATAAATGATCTTCACAGGGTTATGAGTCTCTATACGCTCGACAATTGTCGCCATATCGGTTGTTCCATACAACACCGCGCCATCGGATTTACGTAATATCAAAGGCGGGATCTCTTTTTTGTCATCTTCGCACGCAACATGCAGTATCAATGCCCCTTCACTTTCCACAGCCAAATTCTGTGCTTTCAGATCCGCGATCATGTCTTCTATATAAGGGTGCGCATCACTCTCGCCTTTCCATTCATCAAAATGAACCCCTAGAGCGTCAAAATTCTTTTTCATGCCCGTTACCGAAACATCAATAAATTCGCGCCATTTGCGGGTGTACGCCTCATCTCCGTTTTGCAATTTACGGGTCGCTTCGCGTGCCAGAGCCATCCGCGGTTCATCTTCCTTACACGCCGTCGATGCTTTCGGGTAGATCTCCGCCAGCATTTCCATCGTGATATCACCGTCAAACCCTATAATATCCAGTTCAGAGAGGATCATACCCATCGGAGTCCCCCAATCACCCATATGAACGTCCCCAATCGCATCATATCCCGCGTACAGACACATACGACGCAACGTATCACCAATGATGGCGCTTCGCAGGTGCCCTACGTGCATTGATTTGGCTATATTTGGCCCACCATAGTCCAGAACAATACCCTGACCTTGACTTACAGCAGATATGCCAAAACGCTCATCTTTGGCTAAATTCTTAAAATTTTCGACAATGTACGCGTCTTTTAAAGTGATGTTTATGAAACCCGGCCCCCCAATCGAGAGCGCCTCAAAGACCTCAGAGGCCTCAGAGTCTCGATTCACCGTGTCAATGATATCCTGCGCAATGTCACGGGGGTTCTTCTTCGCGACCTTCGCACACGGCATCGAGCCGTTACATTGGAATTGCGCGACCTCAACCTGACCTGATACCCTGACCCGCGCATGCTCGGTCGGCAAATCGAGCGAATTAAACGCACTCTCCATAATCTCGGTTAGTTGCTGTGATAATGATGACATGTCTTGAAAGCCCTTAATATTTAACAGAATGTAACATAATCAAAATAACGCGTAAAACCAAGCAGAATTAAGCGCCGCAAATACTGCTCACGGGCTTTGGTGTGTTTATTCACACCACCCACAAAAACACCCTTAAGCAAGCCATGTGTAAAATGCATGCACATTGCCCTTAAGATGAAAAATCAGAAAAATTAAATTTCATAGAACCAGAACAAAGACATCACCGATAACACGGCCAGATTGTAATACTTGCCTTTTCACATAAAGACATACTATGTTACACAACAATACAAACTAAAAATATATAACGGGTGAAATCTATGAAAACATATTCTGCAACAGCAAAGTGCCAATTTCCAAAAAACACAGATAGAGATCAAGCATGGGACTTGCTTGCCAAAGCATTTCTGGAAGGCGTTAAAAATAATATTCGAGACAAGAAAAGCGCGCCTATAAAATTTGTAAACACTGACGGTTTCGCGCGTATTAATAAAGATGAATCTGTCCCCATCACGGCAGGTGATGTTTTCAAATATAACATTGTTACGACCGGACAAGCTGGTTTCCTAAAGATCACAGATTGGAATCCGGGAAAATCCTTTGCCTTTAATGAAATTATGGAATCTGCATCAACAAGTACTCAGGATAAAAACCCAGATATTCAAGCAATTTCACGAACAGAAGTTATCTTCAATGAGGGAATCGAAAATAACTACGCTATTATTCGGCTCGCAGAAAAACGGGATCCAAGTCTTTTCGAAAATTTGAAAGGTAAATTCAACGGAGTAGTCGTAGGGAGATTAGCATATAGCATTACACTCGGTGGTTCCAACGTTGGTCACGACAAAGATCATGCATCATTCGGTCCGACCACATGCTTTGATCACGTTAACATTACAGCAGATAAAGAAAATAAACTTGAGTTTTAAAGCTTAATACTGAACGCCTTTAAGTATCAACATCTGCCTTCAGAGCATTATCCTGAATAAATTCGCGGCGCGGTTCAACCACGTCACCCATCAAGATTGAGAAAATTTCATCGGCTTTAACCGCATCGGCGACCTCGACCTGTAACAAAGTACGTACATTCGGATCAAGCGTTGTTTCCCAAAGCTGCTCCGGATTCATTTCACCGAGACCTTTGTAACGAGAAATTGTCAAACCCTTACGGCCCACCTCTTGAATATGATCATAAAACGCAGCAGGCCCATTGACCTTCGCAATCATTTTACCATCGCCTTGAATTTCAACAGGCTTTGAAAATACTTCGCTCAACCAATCACGCGCACTATTCAAACGCACAGCATCGGGTGAGCGCACACGATCAATCGACAAACTCACACGTTCCGTTACGCCACGTGTTGTTTTCCAAAATGAGTAACCACGATCAATTGTAAACGAACCAGCCCAGCCTTTTTCATTCTCAACTTCCAGAGCGTCAAGACGCGCGGCTGTTTCCTTCGCATATTTTGCGCCCAGCTTTTCATCACCAGAAACATCGCCATCAAATGCGCCTGCAATTGCGGCCTGTTCAACCACGCGGCGATTCCCCGCGCGATTTGATAGCGCGCCAATAGAATTGCGAAGCTTGCGCGATTGCAACAACAAGTCACGCAAATCATTACCACTGCGCGTTTGCCCGCCACCATCAACAATCAAGATATCATCAACGGAAATATTAATCAGATGGTCTTCCAATTCACGTTCATCTTTCAGATAAATCTCGCTCGACTTACCTTTCTTCACCTTAAACAATGGTGGTTGCGCGATATAGAGATAGCCGCGCTCAATAATTTCCGGCATATAACGGAAAAAGAACGTCAACAGAAGAGTACGAATATGCGCACCGTCAACGTCCGCATCGGTCATTACAATGATTTTATGATAACGCGCTTTTTCGATATTAAACTCTTCACCAATAGACATGCCGAGCGCGGTAATCAATGTACCGATCTGCTCGGAGCCGATCATACGATCAAAACGCGAACGCTCAACATTCAGGATTTTACCACGTAGCGGCAAGATCGCTTGATTATGACGGTCTCGCGCTTGCTTGGCCGAACCACCCGCAGAATCTCCCTCAACAATAAATATTTCAGAAATCGCAGGATCTTTCGACTGACAATCCGCCAACTTACCCGGTAGAGACGAAATATCCATCACGCCTTTACGACGCGTTAGCTCACGCGCACGACGCGCCGCCTCACGGGCATTTGCCGCTTCGGATATTTTATTGACAATCAATTTTGCTTCAGCCGGATTTTCTTCCAACCATGATCCCAAATGCTCTGATATCGCCGCCTCAACAATTGGGCGCACCTCAGAGGAAACCAGCTTATCTTTTGTTTGAGAAGAGAATTTCGGATCAGGAATTTTCATCGATAGAACGCAGGTCATCCCCTCGCGCATATCTTCCCCCGTCAGCTTGAATTTTTCTTTCTTCAACAAGCCTTTTTCTTCGACATATTTACCAAGAACCCGCGTTAACGCCGCGCGAAAACCCGCCAAATGCGTACCCCCGTCACGTTGGGGAATGTTATTGGTGAAACAAAGCATGGTCTCGTGATACGCATCCGTCCACTCCAGAGCCACCTCAACCGTAACGCCGCTTTTCTCATCAAAAGCCAACAGAGAAATTGTATCTTCGATAATCGGTTTTTTCGTACGGTTCAGATATTCAACAAACCGTGTAATTCCGCCCTCAAAATGCAGATGAGAGGTAATCCACTCTTCCTCATTTTCAGCGCGTTTATCAGAGAGATAAATATTCACGCCTGAATTCAAAAACGCCAACTCTCGTAAACGATCTTCCAGCGTTTTAAAATCAAATTCTACGATTGCAAATGTTGCGGGCGACGGCAAGAACGTGACTTGCGTTCCGTTGCGCTCCCCCTCATCCATATCACGGATAGCCTTCAAATCTTCGCTTGCATCACCATGGCGGAAACGCATATGCCATTCTTTACCATCACGTCTGATATTCAAATCCAGATATTCAGACAGGGCGTTCACCACAGACACACCAACACCGTGCAGTCCGCCGGAAACCTTATAAGAGTTATCATCGAATTTACCACCGGCATGCAATTGCGTCATAATCACCTGCGCCGCAGAAACTTGCTCCTCCGAATGAATTCCAACAGGAATCCCACGGCCATTATCTCTAACCGTGATAGAACCATCCGCATTCAAAACAATATCAATTCGATCGCAATGTCCAGCCAGTGATTCGTCAATCGCATTATCAACAACCTCATAAACCATATGATGCAGGCCGGTGCCGTCATCGGTATCCCCGATATACATTCCCGGACGTTTACGAACCGCGTCTAACCCGCGTAAAACCTTAATCGAATCCGCGCCATATTCATCATTATCGCCAGTCGGTTTCGCGTTTGTATCACTCATTAGATTTCTTGTCCTTAAATCACTTGCAAAAGCCTCGGCTTTTCGCGGGTTTTTCAGTATATTTACCGATCTATCTGTATAGCATAGCTATATATAGAAAAACAGGGCAAACCACGTTTTTATGCCCCATTCCTCAACAGGTTAAGAGGTTGAAAAATATAAATATATTTGATTTGATTTTCCATGATTATTCTGTCTTTACTCATCCCTATGAGTGACACGAAAAACGACGCCATTTTCAAGCATATCCGCGACCATTATAAGACAATGGAAGGCTATAGCTCTGCAGGAATGTTAAGCGGTAAGGACGCGGCAAAAACATATCTTAACGCCAATGAAAACCCATACCCCTTGCCGGGCTTAGAGGAACTAAACCGCTATCCCGAGCCTCAGCCACCCACATTATTAGAGGCCTACGCCCAAACATACGGCGTTGAACACACGCAAGTTGCAATGACGCGCGGCGCGGACGAAGCGCTGGTTGTCCTCACCAAGACATTCTGCGAACCCCATAAAGACCAGATTTTAATCAGCTCACCTGCTTTTGGTATGTACGCAGTGGATGCGCAAGCCATGCCCTCGGGCGTTATCGATGTGCCGCTTATCAAGGCAGACGGCACGTTCACACTCGACCATGAAGAGATCGTCAAACAAGCCAAAGCCCCTGAAAACCACATTAAACTGGTTTTCATATGCTCACCCAATAACCCGACAGGGGGCAGCTTCTCTCACGAACTTATCTCTGAAATCTGCGAAGCCTTGGAAGGCCACGCCGTTGTCATTCTTGATGAAGCCTACGCCGAGTTTTCTAAGGCTGGATCAATGACCGCCGATTTAGACTCCACGCCAAATTTAATTATCCTGCGCACACTTTCAAAAGCTTACTCTTTTGCGGGGATGCGCATGGGCTGCATGTTGTGCGGCAATGAAAATTTCATATCCCTTATCCGCACCAAAGTTCTGGATGCCTACCCTCTACCGCGCATGAGTATAGAGGCCGCGTTCCACGTTTTATCGCCTGATCTAAAACCTATCGTAGAAGAAAATATCCAAAAAATTCTAGCCGAGCGTAACCGCATAAACGAAGTCTTAGAACAATCCGATAAAATCACCCATATCTATCCATCTGATGCAAATTTCTTGCTGATCGAAATGGATAAAGCGAAAGAATTTTGCGCCTTTACCGCCGAGAATAACGTCATCCTTCGCGACTTTTCATCCCAAAAAGGCACAGAAAATTGCCTGCGCCTAACCATCGGCACACCGGAAGAAAATGATATGGTTTTGGATTTATTGGAAAAGTTCGAAGCCTAGAGTTACTTCCCTGCCTCTTCTTCAGGTTTTCCTGCCTATTTTCTTTTCTTGGAATCATGAAGCAAATATAGACCCAAAACAAAGAATAAAGGCGTTGCGATAAGACACCCCGCTGGAATAGACCCACCGGTCACAAACGCCGCCGCGCCATACACGCCAAACAAACCGCCAAGAATAAAACATGTCCGCCCCGTTGCGCATGATCCGCAATTTTTAGTTTCTGCACATGGAACGCAGCCATCTACTGCACAAACATTTTCTTCGACCTTAGATTCTGAAACTTCTGTTTTATCTACGCTGTCATTCATTTTATGCTCCTCGTGTTGCTATAATATCATTCGATAAAATACCCGCTCACGTTACATTATGGACAGAAAAATCTCTTACGTCAAAAAACTGCGCCTTGCCTTCAATCGCGGTAAACAGGTTGCTTTCCGTCCCCGTCAACCAGCTTTGCGCGCCCAAATCCTGCAATATCCCATACAAAGCACCACGGCGACCCTCATCCAAATGCGCCGCGACTTCATCCAACAGCAAGATCGGCGCCGCGCCGCGCTCTGCCTTAATCAACCGCGCATGCGCAAGGATCAGCCCAATCAATAGTGCTTTCTGTTCCCCCGTTGAACATTGATCCGCAGGCATATTCTTCTCCGCATAGATCACCGAGAGATCAGATTTATGCGGACCACTTGCCGCCCCGCCCGTAATACCATCACGCACGCGACTTTCGGTAAGCTGATATTTAAAAGCCTCTTCAACCTCCAACGCAGGCGCATTCTCCAGCAATTCTTCAATCGTTCCTTTCACCCGAAAACGCGCCAACGGAAAGTGCGTATGATCCGCCGCCTCACACGCCGCTTGTAACCTGCTGACAAAATCAAGCCGCGCCGCCGCAATCGCGATGCCCGTCTCCGCCATTTGCTGTTCCAAACCCGAAACCCACGTGCCATCAGCATTACCCTCACGCAGCAACTTCGAGCGCTGTGACAATGCATTTTCATAGCGCGACACCCGCCCCGAATGACCGGGATCAAAAGCAAAGATAAGACGATCGAGAAATTTACGACGCTCGCGCCCTGAATCCATAAACAGACGATCCATCTGCGGGGTCAGCCAAACACAGGATAAATACTCACCCAATGCCGCCTGACTTTTCACCGCACTGCCATTAATCCGCACCGTGCGCTTTTCCGCGCCCTGACGGGAATTAGGATCAAGGCCAGTACCAAGGCGCACTTCATCACCATAATGAGAATGAAACAACCCCGCGACAGCCCACGGCGCATCGGAATCATTCTTCTGAATTTCCATCACCCGCGCCCCGCGCAAACCCCGCCCGGGAGAAAGCAACGATACCGCCTCTAAAATATTGGTTTTCCCCGCGCCATTAACCCCTGACAACACAATCAACCCCGAAGATAAATCCCCCAAGGAAACCTGCTCATAACATCTGAAATTATGAAGTTTAATGCTCTTAAGTGCGCTCATCTTTTCTTTTTAAAGCAAATATCCAAAGAAACAAAGCTGTAAGAGTCTAAAGGCGCGCCTGCTTATGAAAAGCAGCAGCATCACATAAAGTGAATAAGAAGGGAGAGTCGCGTCCCTTCCATTTTATCAATCCACAACAATTTATTGTCTCCAATGAAATTTCGTATTCTCAAGAGGTCTGATTGAACGTTTTGGCTTTCTCCAATGCTTAGAAAAAATGACTCTGCGCTTATAAACTTCTTTAATAATCGCCTCACCTGTCACAGAATCTAATTGACCATCCTGCATATTGATATACACATTCAAATATTCTGTCTTCTCACCTCTGACAAAAACAGAGGCAGGCCTAAAATCAACAGCAATACGGATAGTATTTTTTCCAGACTCCAGCTGATTAGGAGCACTCTTAAAATTAGAGCTGTCAGGATAGATCGCAATACCATATATTTCTCTGTTATTTTCCGGAACAAAATAAGTCACATCAAACTGTGCTTGCTCACGATCTTCCGAATGTAGGGTTATCCCTATTAGAAAAGCACTGTCCATAGTACGGCGCGCGTCCTCGTCTTCAAAGACGGCGTGTTCTCGATTGACAAACGAAACGTCGGGTAGTGATTCTTTATAGGCTCCCGCAAGGAAAAGAACGCTAAAAGTTGATGCCAGAATGAAAAAAAATGCGACAAAAACCCAAATAAAAATATTTTTCATATCTCAGCCTACTTACACCCTCAACGGCATCAACACATATAACGAGGAAGGATCACTATTATCCTGAATGATGGTCGGGCTGGCGGAATCGGCCAACGTCAAACGACATCCCTCACCCTCGATTTGCGAGGTAATATCCAGAAGATATTTTGCGTTAAAACCAATTTCCATATTCGCATCACCGTTTACTTCCAACTCTTCCGTCGCGCTGCCCGCTTCGGGGGAACTGGCGGAAAGGGTCATCAACTTACCATCCAATGTGATTTTAAGCGCATGCGACTTACCATCTGAAATCGTTGAAACACGGTCAATCGCCCGTGAAAATACCTTAGGATCAATTTCAACAATCTTGTCATTACCTTGTGGAATAACGCGTTGATAATCAGGAAATGTTCCGTCAATCAATTTTGACGTCAAAACAATATGATCAAATGCAAAACGAATTTTGTTTTCGGATAATGTGATTTGTATCAAGTCAGCAGCATCTTCAATCAACTTACGTATTTCACCAATCGCCTTGCGCGGAATAATCACCGCAGGCATATCCGCCGCACCTTCTGGTAAAGGCATTTCGAAACGCGCCAATCTATGGCCATCCGTTGAAACCGCGCGCAAAACTTTTACGCCATCATTATCAGCCTCATGCAAATAAATACCGTTCAAATAATAACGGGTTTCTTCTGTGCTCATCGCAAATTTTGTACGATCAATAAGCGCACGCAGATCAGATGCCGGCAATGAAAAACCACTCGGCAAATCACCCGTTGAAATTTCAGGAAAATCAGCCACAGGCAAACAGCTCAGTTTAAATTTAGAGCGACCGGAACGCACAGTAATTTGCGTACCTTCTGCATTCAGCTCAATCTCGACCTCGGCCTCATCAGGTAATTTACGGACAATTTCATGGAATGTGCCTGCGGGCGCAGTCGTTGCACCGGCCATTGTAACATTCGCCGCCACTGATTCGTTAATTTCGAGATCCATATCGGTTGAGGATAGTGCCAAAACACCGTCCTCTGCTTTCATCAAAACATTGGAAAGGATCGGGATCGTATTACGGCGCTCCACAACACTTTGCACGTGATTTAGTGCTCTCAATAGAGCTGAACGATCAATACTCAGTTTCATGGCGAATCCATCCATTTTAATTTTATGTTATATATAGCCGGAGTTTAGCATAGCGATTCACGCGGCAGAAGCCCTAATCTAAATCAATACCAAGTTTTTCAGCCACCGCATTAACATCACGCTGCACCGTGCCGCCATATGACATTTCTTCATTCACTTTCGTAAACACACGAGAAACAGATCTCTCGTTTGCATAGCCAAAAATCTTTGCGATATCCTCATATTCATTCCCCTCCTTGCGTGCAACATAAACGCCAACTGCCTTTGCCTGAGTCACTGTTTTACTACCACCGGTTTCTTCCAGTTTTTTAACGGTAACAATATCCCCGAAATAATCTGATACTGTTCTACGAATTTTCTTTAGATCACTCATTTTTGTTCCTTACAAAACCTTATCCAGTGCAACACTCACCGCGCAATACACCACATTCAGATCATTCTCACTGATACAGTATGGAGGTAGAATATACACCGTATTGCCCAGCGGACGCAACAAAACCCCTAATCTAAATCAATGCAAGCTTTTCAGCCACCGCCTCTACATTATTTATATAAAATAAATTGCATAATTATTGCACTTTATTTATAATGGCGGTGAGATATGTAAAATATTTGGTGATGTTCAATGAATACAATAGATTATTTAAGCCCCACAGAAAATCCTCGCGAGGATTTTAACACACCTGATCTATTGGCTGCATTCCAAGATAATGCGCCTGACACACCCCCCAATTTACGAAGAGAATACACAATTCAAAATAGATTATTAAATTCTTACACCACCAGAGCAGAAGATGTAGTCGAACAATATAAAGGCATGAACTTAGCATCCCGACGTGAACTTATCGAAGCCTCTATAGATGAATTAAAGCAATACGATAATGCAAGCGATTTAGAAAACGCCCTCCAAAACACAAAACTTCAAGTTGGTGTGCTCTCAACGCTGGATGTAGCCAATGACAAGGCAAGAGATATCCAAGACGGATATAATTATGGATGGCATCACGCAAGACCTGTTAGAAGCTTGGAAGAAGCACGGGAAATACAATACACTCCAGAATATATGGACGATATTAAAGCGGGCTATAACAAGGATGAACATACATTAAAAATTGGCGAAATCACTTATGATCTTGACGAACAAAGCCTCAGAAAACAATTTGCAGAACAATTTACAGAAATAGAGCCATCAGCCCAATACGCTTACACACAGAACCCACTTTTTGAGAATGTTGAATTTGCCAATTGCACCAATGAGAATGGCTCAATAGATTACGAGCCAGCAGCTCAACAACTACAAACAAGAGACGAATTTGGCTGCCTCCAGATAGAGGCTATATCGACAGAAAAGTTCACTAAAGAGCTATCTCAAGTACAAGACAATATTCAAGATTCTGTGTCTCCCGATCAGAGTTCTCCAGATGTAAGTATTCCTAAAATGTAGGATACGAAACAAATCCATACTCTCCCCTGTGCTAAAAAACCTTATCCAGCGCAACATTCACCGCGCTATACACCACATTCAGATCATTCTCACTGATACAGTATGGAGGTAGAATATACACCGTATTACCCAGCGGACGCAACAAAACCCCTTGTGAGAGGAAAGACTCATATAATTTTGGCTGAATATCAGAAAGATAACCGCCATCCTCTACCGCCAAATCCATCGCCAGCATCGTCCCCTTTTGCCGTATATTCGTCAGATCACCGCGCCGCGCAAAACTCACGGCGGCCTCCGCATGCGCCTTGGCGATGTTATCTATTTTATCCTGCACCGCTTCATCATCTTCCCAAATACGAAGCGAAGCATTCGCCGCCGCACAAGATAACGGATTGCCCATAAAGGACGAGGAATGGAAAAACATTTTCGCCTTATCCTTGTGATAAAACGCGTTATAAATATCCTTGCTGCAAAGGGTCGCACCCAAAGGCAGAAACCCGCCCGTCAGCCCCTTAGACATGCACATCAAATCAGGCACAAAATCGGCCTGCTGACACGCAAACATCGTTCCCGTGCGCCCGAACCCTGTCATCACCTCATCGGCAATCAACAACACACCATGCGCGCGGCACATATCGGCCATGGTTTTGAGAACATCAGATGAATAAACCCGCATCCCGCCAGCAGCCTGTAATAAAGGCTCAAACACAAAAGCGGCAATGTCATCTTTATGATCATCCAGCACCTTTTCCAGTGCGGCAAAGGTTTCGGCTTCGCATCCTGCCACAGGGAAAGGGATATGCTCCACCTCAAACATATAAGGCTCGTATAATTTATGATAAACACTGCGCCCGCCGACAGACATCGTGCCAAATGTATCACCGTGATACCCACCCTCCAGAGCGATAATCTTACGCCGCGGATGGCCGGAATGTTCCCAATATCCAATCGCCATTTTCAAGGCCACCTCAACCGCGGTTGATCCACTATCAGATAGAAAAACATGCTCCAGACGATCACCTGTGACCGCAATTAAATTCTCTGCCAACATTTCCGCAGGTTCGTGGGTAAATCCAGCAAATATAACCTGATCCAGCGCGCCTGCTTGCTGTTGCACCGCGTGCATAATTTCAGGGTGGCAATGCCCATGCGTAATCACCCACCAACTGGAAATCGCATCGATAATGCGGCGCTCCCCCTTGGGCACACCATTAACCTCATTACGCGCAAATAAATATGCGCCCGCTGCACGGTCTATATGGATGGAGTCAGGGGCAATGGCATGCTGTGTATAGGGATGCCACAAAGGAGAGGTGGATTTAGCCTTACTCATTCAACAAAATCCCCGATCTTGAAATTATTCGCAAACAAAAGGCGCAGCATCGTATCATCCAGCTCATCAGCCAAAGGTAAACGCCCTAAAACTTTCACCTTGGACATCTCCGCAATCGTACGGATATTATCCGCATTATCATCGCCAATAAACACAATACCTTTCAACGGAATATCCCGCGCCCAGATGGCTTCCAGCGATAACAGCGTATGGTTAATCGTACCCAACCCCGTGCGCGCACATAAAATAAGGGGAGCCTTCCATTTCTGGAACACATTAATCTGCAAATTATTGCGCGTTAACGGCACCATCAAGCCACCCGCACCCTCAATCACCAGCGCGCCCGCGCATTCAGGTATTTGCGCAGGGTCTTGCAACGCATCAACATCAATCTCCGTGCCATCCTTTTCGGCGGCAAGATGCGGGGATAATGGCTCACTGAAAATATAACGCTCGGACAGGAAACGCTCATCGGGCAAGTTGGTTAATTTCTGCACACGGCGCGTATCCACATTTTCGGTAATGCCTGACTGCACGGGCTTCCAGTAATGCGGCGTATGACCTGCGGCCTCTAACCCCAGCATAAGCGCAGCCGAAAACACGGTCTTGCCAATATCTGTATCTGTGCCTGTAATGATAAATTTATGCGTCATGCTCTACCCTTCCATATACGGTTGTAGCGCATCAGAGAAACCTTGTAAAACAGCAGGCTCCAGCTCCGAACTTAAAGACAAACGCAAACGCGCCTGCCCTTGTGGCACTGTCGGCGGACGGATGGCGCGAATATCATATCCTGCCTCTTGCATGGCCGTGGCAACACGCACCGCTTTTTCATCTTCGCCCAGAATAATCGGAATCACTTGCGTTCCCGCACCGCCGAATAGTTCCTGCCCCAGCGCACATATTTTAAACAGCCTCTCCCGACGCTGCGCGCCATCCTCGGACGCCAAAATTTCCAGAGATTTCTGCACCAGCAACGCTTGCAAGGGCATCGGCGCGGTTGAAAATATAAAGGGCCGCGCCTTATTCACCATATAGTCAATCACAGCCGAAGACGCGCAAACCAAGCCACCCGCCACACCAATCGCCTTGCCGCACGTATGCAGCGTTACCAAATGGTCATAGCCATGCGCATCGATAATGTCCCAGCACAATCCTTTACCATCCGTACCGTAAATACCCGTAGCATGCGCTTCATCAACAATCAGCATCGCATCATAACGCACAGCCAGCGCGTGAAGATCGCTCAACGGCGCAATATCACCATCCATCGAATAAACCGATTCAACAGCAATCCAAATCGTTCCCGCACTTTCACGGTGACGCTTTAATAACGCCTCCAGCGCGTCCATATCATTATGCGCAAATTTATAGTTTTTCGCCTGCGTCGCAATTAAACCATCACGAACACTGGCATGAACAAGTCCATCATACAAAATTACATCACGGCGATCGGGCAAGGTCGTCAGCAACGCATAATTCGCCTGAAACCCACTGGCAAAATACAACGCCCCGCCTGCTTTGAAATATGTGGCGGCATAAGATTCCAGCTCTGCATGAGAAGGCGTATGCCCGCGCAACAAACGCGACCCCGCCGCGCCGATATCAAGGCCGTCCTCCAACGCTTCAATAGCCGCAGTCCGCAAGTGCGGATGCACCGCCATACCCATATAATCATTAGAAGTCAGATCAATCCCATCCGGCAAATTCAAAGACCGGTATCGATTCTGATCTTTTAGCTCTGATAGTGCATTTTGAAACTGCTGCATAAATAAAAACCCTATGAATATTCACAGGGTTATTTATAGCATTACTAAATATAAATACGACAGATTTAAACTCTATAATTCATGCGCAGAAACAACAGGCGACGGATCTTCTTTGGTTTCTTGCATTTTATTATCCAACGCCGCATCCATTTTATTTTGAACCGCAAGATTATCACTCTGGTTAATAATCTCTTCACACCGTTCAAAAACACTATCGTCTTTCGTATCCAGCATAATATCCAAAACACCACGTATTGCAGCTTCATTACCATTTTTCTCAAGAATATTAAGAGAGCGAGAAACAATTCCTGACAATGCTTTATCATCCTCATCACAAACAGCCGCGCTTGATTTCTCTTGCACTATGAGTGAAATTTGCGCCATGGCGACTTCGCCGCCATTTTCCTCAAGCGCACTAAACACCTCTCCAGAATAATGAGACCCACCGAACTGTGTCGCCAACTGTCTTAAGGCATCATCACTTCCATCTTCAACAAGCGATTTTATCTCGCCAGAAACACCGCCAACAAAATCTTTCGCCGTATCAACAACTGCGCCCATAACCTTATTTACAAAACCATCCGTAAGATCGACTTCATTTTTATCTACGTCACTCATGCTCTACACCCTAGCCCTTCATTTTTGTAATTTAATATCACTCATATAAAGAAATCAGGCGCAATATGTCAAGTTTTTCAGTTATGCCGCAACATCAGGTGATATTTTATCATCCTTACCACAGGTAAAGCGCATTACAAATCCAACCCATCCAAAGATTGATCATCATCGGATGGTGCAGGATCAATACCAAAATCCCTCATCATATCATCAAAAGTATCATCACCATCAGGTATAGCACCAAGCCCAGCCCCAGATTTCTTTACATTATTCTCGGCAATCACACCTAATGCATCCTCAAAAACATCAATCGCATGATCGCTTCCGATATCCTGTAATGCACTCAATGCACGCCCTGCAACACCATGTCCGCCAGTGGCGATCTCGCCCAGCGCATCAATCGCATCCTCGTCCTGATCCATACCCCGATCTTTTAAAACACCAACACGCAACGCCACCGCTACGGGATAATCATCCATCATTTTATTGGATAAAGTAGCGGCAAACACACTTCCATTTTCACGATAGGTGTCCAATGCTTTCAAAATACGGTTTAACTTATCAATCGGCTCGACCTCAAGAAGACTGACATAATTGAAAATATCAACCAAGCTATCTTGTGTATCGATACGTCCCAAAACATCAATACCACGCAACGCGACACCGTCATCTACACCATTATTTATATTTTTAATAGTATCGAGAATTAATTCCATCGCCTTTGGTGAGCCACTCACCCCAAACGCATCCAGTGCCTGTGTTGTATATTCGGGAAAGCTCTCAATAATTTGGTAAATTTCATCCAACGCAGCATTACCGCCATCCGCAGATAGCTCTTTAATCCTTTGACCAACATCCATAACGCTTCACCCATTCTTTTTTACAAGGGTGAGATTACCATGTCGTGATAAAATATGTCAAACAAGCTACGCCGCGGCCTCTTCCGGCTTTTCATCCTTAAACGGAGCGCGTGGTTTAATGCCCAACTCGCCCAATAATGCGTAATCTGCATCTTTTTCAGGGTTGGGTGTGGTGAGGAGCTTCTCCCCCGTGAAGATCGCATTCGCGCCTGCCATAAAGGCCATGGCTTGTGCTTCTTTGGAAATCGTCAAACGCCCAGCAGATAAACGCACCATTGCCTTTGGCATCAAAATACGTGCAACGGCGATACATCTGATCCACTCAAAAATATCAAGCATCTTATTCTCTGCCATCGGCGTGCCCTCAACAGGGACAAGCATATTAATCGGCACTGATTCAGGCTGCGGATTAAGGTTCGCCAAGGTATGCAGCAAAGAAACACGATCTGCATCGCTCTCGCCCAATCCCAAAATCCCGCCACAGCAAGCATTAATCCCCGCCTTCGCAACATTTTTCAATGTATCCAGACGATCATCATAATTACGCGTGGTCACAACCTTGTCATAAAATTCACGTGACGTATCCAGATTATGGTTATATGCCGTCAAGCCAGCCGCCTTCAACTTCACCGCCTGCGGTTCGGTTAACATACCCAGCGTCACACACGCCTCCATGCCCATATCGGATACGCCCTGCACCATATCACATACACGATCAAACGCACGACCATCCAACACTTTCGGCCACGCCGCGCCCATACAAAAACGGGTTGAGCCGCTCTCTTTGGCTTTGCGCGCTTGCTCAAGCACATCATCGGTCTTCAATAAAACTTCTTTTTCCAGCTCCGCATCATTGCTAAGGCTTTGCGAGCAATACCCACAATCCTCCGTGCAGCCACCCGTCTTGATAGACAGCAACGTACACATTTGCATTTCATTCGCCGTGTGATTTTCACGATGAACACCGGCCGCCTCATACACTAAATCAAGCAATGGGCGGTTATAGAGGGCTGTAACCTCTTCGAGCGTATAGCTCTTTATCTCTTGTATATTACTCATAAAACCTAACCTAAGGCGACTATCCGCAGGGGTCAAACAATTTCATCCGCAAAAGCCAAAATAATGACCACATGGATATTCAAAAACACAAAAAGGTAAATTTCTGCTAGAATCATAGGGAGCTTATTAAATATAGCCGCGCTATTAAGGATAAAAATGATGAACGCAACAAAACTATTAACGAGAAAAACTACATATTTCTTATGTTTTTGCCTCATTATTCTACTTCCAAAACACACCTTTGCCGCCGCATGTGTAACACCATCATTCGTGACCTTCGGCGCATGCACAACAGAAGGCGAATGGGGATATGACGGCGCCAATAACGCTTATCGCTATTGCAACGGCTCACTCTATGTCTCTATGACATCTTCAACCACCGCAGGATCTTGCGCCGGCGTCACAGAAAGTGCGCTGGACTATGATACCGGCCTCAATAATTTTAAATTTTGCAATGGAACCAATTGGATTGAATTTTCAAATGACAGCTCCGCAGGCGCATGCGCCGTTGCTGGCCGTATAGACTATAATGCACCAACGAAAGACATGCATGCCTGCAACGGCACAACCAAAAACATTGCCACAGAAACCACAGGTGACGCAGGCAGCATAAGTGTCACAGGAGACGTATCATGGTCATGGGCCACTGGACTTGATTCCGGAACATATAATGAAACACATACAATCACCGTTACCAATAATGGCGCGTGCGATCAAACAATTACAACCGTCGCCGTCTTGCCGGAAAATGACTGTTCGGCAAGCCCTTTCGCTTTTTGTACCGGCGCCGTCGAAGGGTATAAAGTTTTTACAGAAAATTGCACCGGCACCTTAAATGCAGCGGCAAGCTGTACGATTGATGTTAAAGCGCAAATCATCATCCCCGCCGGAGGAGACTCTAATGTGCCAGGAACATTGCGCGTCATAACCTCAACAATAACCGAAGATACATCGCTCTCTATTTACGGGTGTGACGGCGTTGGCGTCGATGCTACACTTTGTTGATTACGAAACGCCTTACACAATAAAAAGCGCAGGTCATATAACCCGCGCTCTTAATTCTTATCTATATTATAGTCAAATGGATTGAAAGACAGAAGACGATCAGCCAGTCAATGCGCGGCGAACAACTTCAACATCCTGTGCGATTTGTGCATCATCACCCATCAGCTCCTCAACCTTGCGAATCGCATGCATCACAGTTGTGTGATCGCGACCACCGAACTTCCGACCAATTTCCGGCAAAGAGCGCGCAGTTAAAAGCTTCGACAAATACATCGCAACTTGACGCGGGCGGGCAACTTGACGCGCACGACGCGCAGAGTGCATGTCTGTAAGGCGCAGATTATAATGCTCTGCCACTTTACGCTGGATCTCGTCAATTGTAATACGGCGATCATGGGCACGTAGAAGGTCTTGCAGAACTTCCTGTGTGCTTTCCAGTGTGATCTCGTTCTTAGACACATCAGCATGCGCAACGATACGGTTAAGCGCACCCTCAAGCTCACGAATGTTAGACGTAACCTTCAAAGCCAAAAATTCAAGCACACTATCCGGCACTGTTGCGCCTAATCTCTCGCGCTTGGACTGTAATATGCCAAGACGTAATTCATACGTAGAAGGATGAATATCAGCAACAAGACCCCAAGCAAGGCGTGAACGCAAACGCTCATCAATGCCTTTTAGATCACTCGGCGCTTTATCCGCAGAAATAATGATCTGCTTGTTCAAGTCCACAAGTGCATTAAACGTATGGAAGAACTCTTCCTGCGTTGATTCTTTACCTGCGATAAACTGGACATCATCAATCATAAGAACATCAACACTGCGGAATTGCTCCTTAAACGTCATTGTGTCATTTGCACGTAACGCTTTCACGAATTGATACATAAACTTCTCAGCCGATAGATACATTACAACTTTTTCAGGGAAATTTTTCGCCATTGTATGGGCAATCGCATGCATCAGATGCGTTTTACCAAGACCAACACCACCATATAAGAACAATGGATTAAACGGCACGCTTGCGCTTTCACAAACACGACGCGCAGCAGCATGCGCAAGCGCATTCGGCTTACCAACAATAAAGCTATCAAAAGTGAAACGTGGGTCCAATGGAGAGGAAATCTCGGAAATGGATTCTTTCAAATCAACATTCGCAATAGCGGCTCTATCTTCAGCGTGAACAACTCTATCTTCTATAATTGCATTTTGTACCACAACAATTTGCACACGTTTAACCTCTGCATTTTCTTCTGTGCACATTGTGGAAATACGTTCTGCATAATGGGTTTGAATCCAGTCACGCATGAAGCGTGTCGGCACGGAAATTTCCATCGTACCGTGATAATAAGCACGTAATGTCAGCGGCTTTAACCAGCTACGAAAAATTGCCTCGCCAAATTCTTTACGCATACCTGAGTGAACAACACTCCATAATTTCTTAATTTCAGATGTGGGCTCTAAGGGAGTATTCTCCATATCTGCATTGTATTTTTTTGATCTTGCCGGCGTTTTTCCGAGGGTTTCTGACATTTTTTTCTCCACTTTCTATAAAGTTACTTTTAACATTTAAACAAAATTATTTTTAACTACGCAAACTTACTCAACACAGTAGCGACCTCCCAGTGCGACCTATAATTTTGGCCGCAGAAAACCACGTGCAAATATGAACATATTCACACAACTTTTCTCGAGTCTGGTACTTTCAATGTAAGGCTCTATCCAAAACCACAGCTTATAATAACAAGCTTGTTTTGACGGCCATCCCCTAACTACTACCGATTTTTATTTAACCGGCTAAGGCGATCCTCATATTTGTCTAAAACGAGAGATGTTTCAAAAACATCCCTGCCAAAACCAAAATACAATCGCACGGCATCCGACATATGATCTTATTTTATTTCGTCATGTCTGTCGGCGATGAAAAGATACTACAACAAAAAATTACCGACAGGCAATAAGAACAAATCATGAATTTGCAAAAAAGAAATATTAGTTCAAAAAAAAGCCCTAGACAGTAAAAAAGCCTCGCAGACACACTGCAAGGCAAGAAAAACCGTTATCTTTCATGTGGTTAATGAAGATCCCTAATATAGATAAATTCTATTGGTAAATTAGATTGCTTTAACGCGGGCGCTCAAACGAGACAACTTGCGAGAGGCCGTTTCCTTGCGTAAAATACCCTTCGAAACAGACTTGAAAAGCTCTTTCTGAGCAAGTCTTAAAGCCTCTTTCGCGTCCGCTGAATTACCTGATGTAATTTCAGTTTCAACCTTCTTCAGGAAGGAGCGAAGACGACTACGACGCGCCGTATTAATTTCTGCGCGTCTTTCATTACGACGAATACGTTTTTTTGCAGATGCATGATCAGCCATTGTTAAACCTTTTCAAACCTTTAATTAAATATTTTAATATCAATTTTATACATTATATATACCCAAAACGTTCCACAGGAATAAATTCTTACGTTCTCGTTTTCAGCGGTATAACAACATATTCAATTGCTAAATTCTTTAAATCCACTTCAGATTTCGAAGAGTAATACGCGTGTAGGGGGTGGCTTGTCAAGTGATTCATGCATTTTTGCGAATCATTTTTCATGAAAATCAGGCTGCAAACAGAATTATCCAACCCGACAATCAAACAAGACCTTCAAAGTGCTATAAGGTCGGGCCGATCATAATCCTAATAATGGGCTGCCCCTCGATCTCACCAAAAGAAATTTCCAGCGTCTCACTTTGACGGAAAAAACGATATTCGGACACCTGCCCCCACCCCAATTGAGGCAACGTTGCAGAATAAAAGCGCAGCACATCCTCTGGCTTTAAGTCATGTATCAAAGCGAACGATTCGCTAATCCGCCCGTCCGGCTTATCAAAAGACACCGCATGATCCGCCAACTCATCTATACCGGACATCAAGGGAATATCTTGCAGGGAAGAAAAAAACTGCGGCTCTTGAGATGTATCTTGCCCCGCACCGGCAAACACCACCGTGCCTAAGCACAACACAAAAGAAAACATTGCGACAAAAGATATCACTCTGAAATATTGTCTTATATATAGGCTCATTATTTTCTCTCTTAATTCTGCTTATAGTAGTTTGACTAATTTTGACAAGACGGGCAATAAAATGTCGAACGCCCTGCCTGAACTATACGCAATATTTCCGTTGAACATGTTTTATGCGCACATTTATGCCCTTCGCGATCATAAACGGAAAAGCCGTGTTGAAAATATCCCAGCGATCCATCTGTATGCTGATAATCTTTTAATGTACTGCCCCCTGCCGCAATGGCTTCGTTCAAAACATCACGACTATGCGCCACGATCCGACCACACGCCCCGATATCCAGATCCATCCCCTGACACGCAGGATTAATCCGCGCACGAAACAGCACCTCACACACGTAAATATTCCCAAGTCCGGCCACAACCCGCTGATCCAGTAAGACAGATTTTATGGCGGCCTTTTTATTGCGAATCGATTCGAATAAATCCTGCCCTGACCATTGCTCCAGCGGCTCCGGCCCCATAGAGACAAAAGGCTTTTCCGTCGCCCAATCCTCAAAAGCAAGATAAAACATGCCAAAACGGCGCGGATCTTCGAAGGCAAAACACGTGCCGTCATCCATCGTGAAAACAATATGGTCATGCTTTTGTGGGGCATAGGCCTCATCAGGGGGGAAAATACGAATGCGCCCTGACATCCCCAAATGCAAAACACTCACCACATCATCACCAATATGCATAATGATATACTTACCGCGCCGCGATAAAGACCGGATAACCTTACCAGTGACGCTTTGTCCAAAATCTTGCGGCACAGCCACCCGTAAATCATAACGATTAACCTGAACGATGCGTATCGTCTTGCCTGTAATGGCATGATCCATGCCGCGACGGACAATCTCAACCTCTGGAAGCTCGGGCATTATAACGCCCCCTATTGTTGGACTTGCATAGGAAAGAATTGCAGAACCGGCGCACCATCATAATCCGCGTAAGAGAATAACGGATAATAATTCTTTTGCGGGATCTCAGCCTCGGGCGCGACGAAATACAAAGAAACATCATCCACCATCTTTAAAATAAATATATCATAGTGCCGCATCGTTAAAATCTTGTAATAAACATCCGCGACAGGGGCAGGCATACCGGAATCCTTAGAAGGATAAAGCGTAATTTTACCCGTTTCTTCATTGTACTGATAATGCCCTCTTGAATATTTTCGAACAGAGCTATCCGAAGATTTCATATAAATAATTTCGAAATTTTCATCGGAAAAACTCAAATTAACGACACCGCCATGCACAAACAATGAAACCCACTTCCCCTGCAAAGCAACCTTTTGCGGCGCAACCATAACATCACGCGACGCCGGAAGCTTCCCTGCGATATTTTGTTGTATCGGTGTTAGGGCTGTTTGCAAAACAACATCTTCTTGAACAACAGCCGAACCAAAAACCGGCGGCTGATCCATGCCCGAAAACTTCAAATATCCCAAGATCCCCAATGTCAGTAACGCAAAAAAGCTCATTGCCAAAAACAAAGCACCCTCTGTTTTCGAACCAATATTATTTTCCCCCTGAGGATTTAGACGCTCTTCCTTCATTTTTTCTCACTTTAAGCAACAGAAATACACAAATAATATACTTAAATACTGAAATCATGCATACGCTAAGGCGTTGATTTTATTAAATATTAACACCTCTTTGATAATATTACTCTTCACCATCAATAGAGTAGAATATGACACTATACATCATAGCGCAACTAATAGGGTTTGCAGGGTATCTTTTTTATATCGGCGCGCCGCATTTAAAAACTCAAACCAGAATTATACAGGCCGATGCGGTTGCGGGCATATTTATTGGCCTCCAATGGTACCTTTTAGAACAACCTGCTTTGCTTGGTTACAGTCTGCTATCAATCATCGTCGCGTCCATGACGCTAAAAGCACAAACTAACTTAACTGTACAAAAATATTTATTCTTGCTTTACCCTCTGGGCGGCGTTGTTCTTATACTGATGTCGCAAAATATCGTCATCGGCGTGCTCGCAATTACCGCCTTCTGCTTAAACGTTGCATCGAAATCTTCGTGTGACATAACATCTTTTCGTAAATATGCCACAGCATCAGGAAGCGTCTTGACCATTGCCGGTATTCTAACGCTCTCAATCCCTGCGGTTCTCTTCAATCTCTTATTCGCAAGCGGTCATATTTTGAAGCTATGGAAAGGTGTGAGAGCTAAAAACACAACGCGCAAATACGAAAAAGCCAGCCAAGCATTCGCCGGCCAACCCTTTACGCAGTGAAAACGTGTGTGGGGACACGTCTTTTTCTATGGCCTCCCATAGACAGAATTCATGCAACCTGCACAACCCTAAGGTGTTAAACCTAGAACACCTTAGGCCACATTGTCAACACATTTGTGACAATATAATGTCTTCTTGTGCATTTTTTCGCGCACATCCACGAGTTATGCTGGACAACAGCCCTGATTAGACATATAACAGGATTTTATTATGAACAATTCTACATATTAATAGGATGCTTATACGTGCCTACAATCGAACAAATTCGCGCTGCACGCGCTTTAATTGGCTGGAGCCAAGGTGAACTTGCCGATCAAGCAGGCTTATCACAAACTGGAATCGCGCGTATTGAAAACGGCACAAATCAGCCAAATTCAACAACTATCGGGAAAATAAAAGATGCCTTTGATAACGCCGACATAGAATTTATTGGTGATAGTGGCGTCAAAAAAAGAACAGGTGAAGTTCGCACTTTAAAAAATGTTAACGGCTTTAGATCCTTCATTAATAACGTTTACGACATTGCAAAAAATGAGGGTGGCAAGATATACGTCTTCAACTCCCATCATACTAACTTTTATAAATGGTGTGGTGGAGAAGAATGGTACAAAATGCACGCACAAAGAATGGCGGCAATCGCCGATAATATAGATATGCGCGTTATCGTAGCCGAAGAAGATAATCAATTCATCGGCAGTTCCTTCGCCCAATACCGATGGTTTCCAAAAGATTTATGGAATGACCAAACAATTTACGCCTATGGCGATTATTTAGCATTCCTGAATTTTCTCGAAGATGATGTGCGCGTTATGATCTTAAAACAGCCAAAATTCGCGGAAGGTTTTCGCGTTTTATTCGATATTGCCTGGAATGATGTCGCAAAGATCCCTTCAGAAAATAAAGAGAAATCAAAAACATGACAACTGAGTTGGACAAAAAGAATCAACTAAGTGAAATGCTCATTCAAAATGGCACCTTCATAATACAAGAAGAAGAGTTGAATGGTAAAACACTACGTATTGTACGCGACGATTTTATCGTAGGCGGCAGCAAAGCACGCGTTTTACACAAAGACTTATTAGATTACGAAAAGGGAAAAGAACTTGTCTACCCTGCGACACCATATGGGTATGGCCAACACGCTTTATCCACTGCTTGCAAAGCTTTAAATCGCACGACAACTATTTTTGGACCAAAACTCAATCAACGCTCTGAACTTTTGACACAAGCCCTTAACAACGGTGCTAAAATTCAAGAAATTGAAATGAATCAATCTGAAGACTTTAAAAAAGTTATTGAATACGCAAAGAAATATGCTGCAGCAGACCCAGAAAACCGTGCATTTTTAATGCCTGGCTTTAGTGACGAAGAATTCATCAGAAAAACAGCTGAAGCCATCATGAGCATCAAAAACCAACTCGATAAGCCTGTTACACAAGTTTGGGCAATTGCAGGATCAGGGGCATTATCTGGCGCACTTCAACAAGTATGGCCTGACGCGGAACATTGCATTGTAAAAGTAAGGCATGAACAATCAAAATACGGCACAGAATGCAACGAAAGAGCTGCAAACAAAGTGTTCACAGCACCGGAAAAATTTGAAGAGATTGCGAAAAACCCACCGCCTTTTCCTTCTTCCGGAAATTACGAAGCTAAGCTATGGCAGTTTCTTCAAGATAATGAAGAAGACGTTGAGGATAATGCCCTCATCTGGAATATGTAGAACCACACCAACCCAAAAAAAGCCCCATCAATATCTGACGGGGCTTTATAATTTTTATGTCTTAGAGTGGCGTATTGCACACAAATCGTTTTCGTGAGGTTAGGAAGATAAGGTGACGTTTATATTAATAAACGAACCGCAATCTGACGCTACCCTCACGGTAAACGTTCAAAGGGCAATTACATCATGCCGGGCATTCCGCCCATTCCACCCATGCCGCCCATGCCACCGGCTGCGCCAGCGTCATCATCATTGGCAACTTCGGTAATGATGGCTTCGGTTGTGATCAAAAGACCCGCAACAGACGCCGCATCTTGAAGCGCTGTACGAACAACTTTCGCAGGGTCAATGATACCGGCCTTAACAAGGTCAGTATATTCACCTTTTTGTGCATCAAAACCGTAAGAGCCATCTTCTTGCTCAAGCAATTTTGCAACAATCACAGAACCTTCTTCACCTGCATTTTCACAGATTTGACGGATCGGCGCTTGTAGAGCGCGACGGATGATTTCGATACCAACTGTTTGGTCTTCGTTTTCACCTTTAAGTTTCGCAAGCACTTTACCAGCATAAAGAAGTGCAGTACCGCCGCCAGCGACAACACCTTCTTCAACAGCCGCACGCGTTGCATGAAGTGCATCATCAACGCGATCTTTGCGCTCTTTCACTTCAACTTCAGTGATCCCGCCAACACGAAGAATAGCAACACCGCCGGACAATTTCGCCAAACGCTCTTGCAATTTCTCTTTGTCGTAATCAGAAGAAGTCTCTTCTACTTGTGCGCGGATTTGTTTACAACGACCTTCGATATCTTTCTTCTCGCCGCCGCCATCAACAACAACTGTGTCATCTTTAGTGATTGCAACTTTTTTCGCAGTTCCAAGCATTTCGATTGTTACATCTTCAAGCTTGATACCAAGATCTTCGGAAACAACTTGACCACCAGTAAGGATTGCCATGTCTTCCAACATCGCTTTACGACGATCACCAAAACCAGGTGCCTTAACAGCAGCGATTTTCAAACCACCACGTAGCTTGTTCACAACAAGCGTTGCAAGGGCTTCGCCTTCGATGTCTTCTGCAACGATCAAAAGTGGACGACCTGATTGAACAACCGCTTCAAGGATCGGAAGCATTGCTTGCAAGTTAGACAATTTTGCTTCGTGCAACAGGATATACGGGTTTTCAAGATTACATGTCATCTTGTCTGCATCTGTAATGAAGTATGGTGAAAGATAACCACGATCGAACTGCATGCCTTCAACAACTTCCAGCTCACTGTCTAATGATTTGGCTTCTTCAACTGTGATAACGCCTTCGTTACCCACTTTTTCCATTGCTTCTGCAATCAATACACCGATTTCAGTTTCGCCGTTAGCAGAGATCGTACCAACTTGTTTAATCTCGTCATTGCTTTTCACGTTTTTTGCGCGACTTTCAATGTCTTTAACAACTGCAATAACCGCCTTGTCGATACCGCGTTTAAGATCCATCGGATTACGTCCGGCAGAAACAGCTTTAACACCTTCGCGAACAATCGCTTGGGCAAGAACAGTTGCAGTCGTTGTACCGTCACCAGCGTGATCATTCGCTTTAGAAGCCACTTCACGGATCAACTGAGCGCCAATATTTTGCTGGCGATCTTTAAGTTCAATTTCCTTCGCAACGGTTACACCGTCTTTAGTTGTGCGCGGCGCGCCGAAAGATTTCTCGATAACAACATTACGGCCTTTTGGACCCAATGTTACTTTTACAGCGTTTGCAATAATGTCTACGCCCTTAACCAACTCATCACGAGCTTTGTCTTTAAATAGTACTTCTTTAGCACCCATAGTAATTCTCCTTTAAGAAAAATAAAATATATTTATGTAAATCACAAGTAAATCGAAGCGCATTTCGATGTGGTCAGGCGAATAAGGCGAAGCGTATATTTTATACGTAAGCCGCAATTCAACGCCGCCACAGCGTAATGCGAAAAGATTTTAGGCGGCGATGATGCCGATAATGTCAGATTCTTTCATAACCATCAGATCTTCACCATCAATCGTTACTTCTGTGCCGGCCCATTTAGAAAAGATAACCTTGTCACCTTTTGTAACGTCTAGGGCGCGAATATCACCGTTGTCATTCACGTAACCATTACCTACGGCAACGATTTCGCCTTCTGACGGCTTTTCTTCTGCTGTTCCTGGAATAATAATACCACCTGCTGTTTTAGTTTCAGCTTCCGCGCGGCGGACTAATACGCGATCATGTAAAGGACGAAATTTCATTTCGAATCTCCTAGTTTATGGTTTAAACAAGCAGGCTTCCTATTCTGCTCCTTATAGAGCCAGAGCGTAGAAAACCCCTCCCACATCACACAAACAGATACAAAAAAATGCAACTCTCCTATGTGAATGCTGTATCTATAGTCCTGCTACCACAATAATTCAAGAGATTTTCAGCATATTTTTACCACACACACCGCATATACCGATAATCCTCTCGAAACCCTCCTTTTCTTGCAAAAACGATATAATCCTATTACTATCTTGGACATCTATGGAATAAGAACATAAATGTTCAACCATAATAATAAAACAAAGGGTTGCAGATGGGGTTCCTAGAGAACTTAGAAAGCATATTTATAGATGATTTTAAGGCGGGTGTTGAACAAACAACCGGTCTTCCGGTCGTCTATATCGACCCTGATCAGTTGCACCGTCAGCATTTCGAAGAAACGGGCACCCTCCACGCCGACGATCTAGGCATTCTTCAAGATATGATTAATGCACAAGCACCGGGGATGGGCGAAAGATTCAACGAATTTCATGTCATTGAGGTCTTAGAGACAGGTCCCTTCGCCATAAGGCTTCCCCATGAGAATGAAACATATTGTCTGGTCAATATACCACATGACGATCTCGACCATAAAAATGAAATTATCCCCACGTTAGCTCAAACAGACATCAGCCGGATCAAAGAAATCCCCGGATGGGACGATCACTGGGATCGCGTTTTCGGCATCCATGAAGCAACACATTGCAGCGCTGAAAATCCGGATACAAGCATATTAGGCATTCTCAAAACAGAAATAACATCCGACCAAGCCGCCATTGACTGGCTCAAAGAAAATAATCTGGATGATATCGCAGAAGCCTTAAAAGATTATCGCGCACTGGGCGCATCAAGCGGCGTCGTACGTGACGAACTGGTAGACGGCAATTTCAAACACGCCTCAAGCATCTTTCTCGACCTTGGTGATGGTAACAATTTATCACCTGATGTTTTAGAGGCAGAGCTTGAATTCCAAACCTATGCCAAAACATTCGAAGATGAACTCGTTAAAGAAGTCGCAAACGTCAAAGATATTGACTATGGCGATGCTTTAAAAATGCGCTATGTCGATACGCAAGGCTTTATGACCGCCGCACAAGACGCCATTGATGGCGGCCTCCTCGCACGTGACGATCCCTATACAGAGCAACTATCACAAGACTATGTCGATAATTTCAATCAAACCGGCATCGTAGAAATCCCTAAAGCCCCTCTTATGACGGCACTGACAGGATTTGAAGCAGAAATGATGCAAGAGGTGCAAGCTATTCACGGAATCAGCGAAGCCGCAGCACAAGATATGCGCGAAAACGATCCGAAGCAATTCGTTGAAACGTTAGAAAGCGCACTCGAACAAGGCCAATTTGAACGCCCTGATCCCTATACAGAAGCCCTCATCAGAAATTACACCGAAGGCTTTAGAAGACAAGTTGTTGAAACCAAACCAAGAGATCGCGCCTCATTAGAGAGCACAACCGACAACGATGTGCAAAAAGCATCAAACACTACAATGCCATCACCCAGCACACATGCCGCATTAGATATCCGCACAATAGAGGGCGGTACACCGGAAATAAATTTTGACGATAATCTAAACGCATCAACCACAATTGGTGGCGTAGACGCCCCCGCTTTCTTCGCCAGCTTCGCAGATCCACAGCTCGCCGCACAAAGAGAAACCTTGGAACAAAGTACTGCGTCACAAACCACCCCTGACTTCTCCTTCGCACAAACAGAACCGGCAACAACACCAACGTGATAGCCCCACCATAAGCGACGACTAAGCCCTTAATGCCTTAGGTGTTAAGTGATGAAAACGCTCTCATCGTTAAGGTATCCTCAAAACGCGTGGATAAACTAATTTCACTTGGCACAGGCATGGAATTCGACTTTATAAAAAAACGCTTATTTTCTGGCCTTCCGGACATATTTGTCGAAATACCCCGTTTTTGGTATAATGGTAGATGCGTATTAACAACTCTAAGAGGTACATATGGCAGATTTGGGAAAACAAATGGATGATTACCGCCTGACGACCGCGCAAATTATCTACCATCTACCTGATCATGAAACCCTGCTGCAAGAGTTCATCTGGCAAGAATACGACATTGCCCCTCTTTACCCGACATTACATGAATTTATAGATTTTTGGATTGAGAAAATCGAGGGCAAATTGCACTCCGTCTATGTTGCAAAGCAAGAACTTATCACCCCCGGAGATTACCGTTTCGCCGACTGGCAGGCCACACTGCAATAGCCACACCCAAAATACTGGAAAACATCAAACATTAAAGATACACTGATGTCTGGTTTATTTCACAAGGACATCACATGAGCATCATACCCCTTATCGTTGGCTGTATATTCTTTGCCGTTGGATTTAATATTATTCTCAATTTTATGCGCTTTAGAAGCCAAGGCATAAGAATCAAAGGCCGCGTCACAGCAATCGAAAAATATACAGCAAGAACAGGAACAGGGCGCAGCAGTACACGCTCAACATTCTACAGTCCCATCGTAGAATACAGCTATAAAGATCAAACCCGCACCACCGCAGGCATAAGCACAAACGAAATCAAGCATAAATTAAACCAAAACGTCACTATACTCATCATGGAATCAAAAGAAGACGGATCAATTCAGGATTGCCTTGATAATTCCTCTCATTATTTAATGGGCATAATCTTTGCGCTCGCAGGGCTGGCATGCCTAACTGTTTACATCTTGATAAATGGCTCGTGGACATTAACCATCATTGCTCTACCCACTGTAACAGGGGTCGGGCATATCATTTGTACCCTGTCTCGCAATGTAAAAGGCTTAATCCAATCATCGGATGGCCACACAAAACAAAGTGAAGATTCAATCTTTATCGAAACCAAAGCCGATTACATAAAAGAAATTACCTCACATAGCTTTTGGGCCAACATTCTCGCCTTTGGCCTTATGTTCGCTGGCCTCGGTATTCTTTACAGCGGATATAAGCAACTCCCCGCCGCTGCGACAGAAATGCTAAACACCAATTTAGAATTATTCTGGGCAACCATAACATCAGAGGAAATGCCCAACTCATGGGAAGATCCCCTCATCCTTTGTGGCATTGGTTCTTTCTTCTTTCTGATCTCCCTACGCTCCATCTATTACGTCAGAAAAAAATATGGCGGCATGATGAAAATGTAAAAAAGAACAACACAACTGATTTTCTTGCTTTTTCCTTACCATATATGATAGATGCTACTATACGTTTACAAGAATAGAAGGTATTAGGCATGTCGGGACACATTATCAAACTATCGGAAATCAGCTCTAAATTTGAGGGGGTCTCCGCAAAAGTATCCGTTAATTTACGTCACATAGATTTTGCACAAACAGGTGGCTTAGTACAAAATAAAAAGCCCGTGGTTGGCGATGTTCTTCTTGCAAAGGTTATGTCTATTGGCGACCATCAAGTTATGCAAAGTGATAACGGACGAAATATAGAATTATACGAAGGTGATAAAATCCTTCTCCCCTATGGAAACCGATATGCCGTCCAGCAATATGAGGCTTTCGTCCCCGATGACATGCAGGAATGCCACTTGGCCTCAAAAGGCGGCCTCGCCTCTCTTATCGTTCCTGAAAATAGCACCTTACAGAATCCGACAGTTATAAAGCCTATTGGCATACTGACGGATAAAGACGGAAAAGCCATGAACATGAAAGACTTTTCCATGAATCCTCAAAATATTAATTCCAAAAAACGACCCGTCACAATCATAATTTTTGGCACCGGTATGGATGCCGGTAAAACAACCTGCGCAGCGCAAATGGTGCGTGGCATAACACGCGCCGGACACAAAGTAGGGTTTGGAAAAATAACAGGCACAGGCGCATTCTCTGATATTTATAAACCACAAGATACCGGCGCCATTGCGGTTGCTGACTTTGTTGATATGGGATATCCCTCAACATATAAAATCGGCACACAGGAAACACTATCAATATTACAAGGCCTCACCGCATATTTAAGCCTGCGCGGTGCAGATGTAAATATTATTGAAGTTGCAGATGGCGTATTCCAGTCAGATAACCAAGCACTTCTAAAATCAGAAGACTTTAGATCCAAAATTGATGGTGTTTTTGTCGCAGCCGATAGCGGCCTCAGCGCCATATCCGCCGTAAGAGAATTACACAATCACGACATTGAGGTTCTCGCTGTTGGCGGGCTCATGACCAACACGCCTTTAACTACGAATGAATTTACAAAACACATCGGGAATGCTGCACCTGAATTTGGCGTACTTGACCTTGCCGATCTTGAAAAGGCAGGAACTGCAAAGAAAATCCTGGAATCGATTCATGACAAATATCCCGATCGTCCCTTTATAACCAGCCCTGAGCCTGAACAAAACATAGAAGAAAATATAGAAGAAAATATAGAACATACACTGGTAGCAGAATAATCTATAATGCCTCTCAGGCACATTAAAAATATAGCCATTTAATGAAGATATAAGATCAGCACTTAGCAAGCAATTCGATCAGGCGTAATCACCGTCCGACGTTCATCCGCCAATGTTTATTCCCTGATAACAAGATCTATTTTTCTGCACTCATATTTTAAATCTTCAGGTCAGAAAATTATGAAAAACAGACTATTTGCTGTTTTTATCATCCGAGAGTATCTCCACAAAGCCATATGTCATCGCAACCACCTGCACAGAAATAATTGCCAGCCCTGCGACACCTTCTAATATTGATCTAACAAGAATATTACCCGCCGAGCCTTCCACAAAAATACCGGAAAAAACCTGCATACCAATCATAAAAAAGACGACAAGCGGTAGAAAACAAATAAGCGATGTCGCAATCATGAAAATCGAACTTTGTATGCCGGATATTCGGTTTAAAAAGCCTCGCAATGAACACCCCATAGCAATAGGAATATAAAGCCAAAACAACCTGAATACCCATACAAACACAGCAATGACAACAAAAAGAACAGCAGCATTAATAAGGGAAGTTAAACCATTCCCCTCCACAGGTGCCGCCGCTGCCACAGTTTCAGAAGATTCGGCAGAGATTTCCAGCATATCCACATTCATGCCCCCATTTGTGCTTTTGTAAGCAATCGCCGTAAACCCAAGAAAAATAACCGTAAGCAAAACATACATAACAATACCGCCCTGCACACATTGCTTGCGGCTCATCACGCCGTTATACGGTTCATATTTTTTATCCGTCGGCGGAACAGGCACAACCTTCCCCCATATAAAGATCGCTTCTCTATACAATGCGTATCGGATCAGTCCAACAACAAAAACAGCCTCCAGAATATAACTCGGCATAAGAATAAAGCCTTGGCGGGCATATTGCTCCTGCAATCCCAGAACAAAAACACAAAGCAAACAGGCAATCTTTACAAAAAGAACAGGAATGGCCACACGCGCCAAATAGCCACGCTCCTTCCATATGAAAGCATAGCTACGCGATGAAGCATCTATAAAATCAAAACTTGCCATTCTTATCTTCTCGGTTTATCCCTGAACTCACGTAAAGCCTATCATACAAATGATTCAGGATTAACCCCTTCATTTTACGCCAATAGATTTAAAGATATACCTATGACAATACAAGAAACACAAAATATAAACAAACATTTGAAAGCCATCGCCTATTGGCTGTTTTTTTGCTGTTTTAGTGTGTTTTGTATGATTATTGTCGGTGCGATTACCCGCCTGAGTGAATCCGGCCTGTCTATTGTCGAGTGGAAACCTTTGCTTGGCGCAATTCCGCCTTTAAACGAAGAAGAATGGCTGCGTGTTTTCGAACAATATAAATCCTCCCCCGAATATCATAAAAAGAATTTCTGGATGACCCTGCCCGACTTCAAAGCCATCTTCTTTTGGGAATGGTTTCATCGCGTGCTAGGGCGTCTGATTGGCGTATTCTACGCTGTGCCTTTTATATTCTTTTTGGCCAAACGCTGGGTTCCCAAAGGCTATAAGCTAAAATTATTCATCGCCTTTCTTTTGGGCGGGGCGCAAGGCTTTATGGGGTGGTACATGGTGAAAAGCGGTTTGGTCGATGTGCCCGCTGTCTCCCATTATCGCCTAACCGCACATTTATCGCTCGCCCTGCTGATCTACGGCTATATGCTCTGGCTTGGCTTGGGCTTTCGCAAGATGGCGGCCTCTGACACATCCTGCACACCAAGGCCCGATACAGGGCTGTACACACATGGCTGGGTCACGCTGGGTATATTGACGCTCACTATTCTTTGGGGGGCGTTTACGGCGGGGCTGGATGCGGGGTTGGTCTATAACGACACCTTCCCGATGATGGGCGATACATGGATCCCTGAAGAGTTCTGGTTTTATAAACCTCTCTGGCTCAGCGTTCTTGAAAACCATGCCGTCGTACAATTCGTGCATCGCTGGCTGGCAATCACCACAGCAATCACAGTGATTAGCTTCGTTTTACATTCCATGCGTAAAAAACGTCGGGAAATTTGGTTTCCGGTTCTGGGAGTCTTTATCTTCCTGCAAGTGGGCTTAGGCATCGCAACCTTGTTTTCCGGTGTTGCCCTGCCCGTTGCAGTCTTGCATCAAGGTGGCGCAGTTCTGATTTTAACATTGCTGTTATGCGCGATACATGCAGTAAAGCTTAAACAACCTGCGCAAGCCCGTTAAACAAGGCAACATAGGTGCCTTTTTCGACTTTGCCCGCAGGCTCTGCCTCCGGTGCAGGCTTTTCAACCGCTTCCGTTTTTGGCGTTTCTATTTTTGGCACGTCTGCTGGCGGCTCTTCGATAACAGGTGCCTCAACAACAGGCTCAAGGGCAGGTTCTTCTTTAGCAGGATCGGGGTCAACGGCCTCAATCGGCTTCTGCTCTTCAACAGGGGCTTCTTTGGGGACGTCCTCTTTGAGCACCTCCACAGCCTCTTCAGAAAGTTCCGGCGGTGACTCCTTTTGTGGTGCTTCAACAGGCACACTCCCTGTATCAATAGGCTTAACAGAATCTAATGCCTCTGACATTGGCGGCGGCGAAAGCGGTACTGCTGCTTTTTCCTCCTCTTGTTTTCTCTCCGGATTTTCTTCGGGTTTATCTTGTAGCGGCGGCGCCTTAATCTCTGGTGCCGCAGCATCAGCTACAGGGACGCTTGATAAATCAACCGCTTCAACTTTCTCAACATCGGAAACATCCTCTTTCGGCTGCTCTTCCGCTGACTGTTCTACCTCTGTTGATTTTTCCTCAACGCCCTGTTGTTCTTCAGGCACAGGATTATTCAACGTCCTTACAGACGATAACGGAGCCTCGGTATCAATAGGCTTAACATCATCAAGAATATCACCAGACGCACGTTTTTCAGAGCCATCAGACGTATTACTCAAAATTGATTGTTCTTCAACAGATAATTTCTGATCTTCCAAGGGGGTTTTATATTCTGGGGGCATTTTATACCCTTGATCTGCAGATGAATCATTCAAAACTGCGGCATTTTTTGAAATTATTTCATCACGCGCCGCGTCATCCGCTTCTTTTTTCGCATCTTCTGCCTCTTGCACCGTGACGCAACCGGCCAACGCCCCAGGGCGCACACGTTCAATCACATCTTCCGCATATAAAAATCTGGAAATTCCCACACCATAAAGGTCAATAATACTGCCGACATAATCAAATAACAACGATCCTTGATCGACGCTTTTATCTATAATTTCAGAAATTGTTTGTTTAATCTGAATGCGTTTTTCATCCGCCTGCTCTTCCAATTCACGGCGACGTTCGCGATCCGTCACACCCTTATTATCAAGTTGGATAAGCTCATCACCAAAAAGAAACAGAGCAACATCAGGCCATTTGTGCCTGAACTTATTACGGCCACTCGCATTATTGGGAATATACAACAAATTCAGCGAATCTGTAAGTTCTTTCAGTTGTTTACTAAATGCCGCCATAGAATCTATGGTTGGAGCATGTAATTTTTCCTCCACTGGAACATCTGACATATCATTTCACCCTTTTTATATATAATGCCGAGACCTTCATCATAGACAAATTTTACCCTTGAAAAAAGACCTAAGATTATTTCTAATATATCTATATTAAGAACAATTTAAGATAGGCCGAAGATGGGGCAAAAATAAGGCATCAATAATCAAAGTTACCCTAAGGCTTTGCATATTTTTGGAAATACTCTTTTGCTAATAATCTCGCTTGCCCTAAAGACAAGGAATCCATCTGGCCCACGACTTTATCACGCGCCGGCCCTGCTTGCGCAAAACCTTGTTTCGCCGCCGTATCAAACCAAGCATAGGATTTTCTTCTATCCTTCTCGACACCTCTGCCGTGATAATACATATCACCAAGCATAAATTGTGAATCCATATGACCTTCCTCCGCAGAGATATGCCAATGTCTTACCGCTTCATTATAATTGCGCTCAACACCTTGCCCAAGATAATACTGCAAACCCATATTATAATGCTCATTCGCCTGATAAATGCTGCTTTGTTCCATCATATCCGCCGCACGCGCATGTCCTGAAAAACACAACAAGGATATAATAGTCACCGCAAATATATAACGCATTGTATTTCTCTCTTTCTTATCTCATCAGGATCAAGGCAAAAAAACATTTAAGCATTATCCCTCACAAAACTCAACAACCCCGGATAATCCATTTTCCCGCTGCCCAGAACCATCATCTTATCAATGGTCAGTATGGTTTTAGGAACAGACAATTCCGAGATACCATTTTCCTTCGCATAGGCCGATAAATCCGCCTTCTGCGCTTTGGCGTGCGTGGTAATCAAAATGAGTTGCTCCCCCTTACGGGCATCAGGAATGGCGATAACGGCATGCTCATGATCGGCGTAAATCTTGGTCATCATTGTTTCAACACTGGTCAAAGACACCATCTCGCCCGCGATCTTGGCAAAGCGTTTCGCCCGTCCCAAAATTCTGACATAGCCCTCATCATCAACATTCACGATATCGCCCGTATCATACCAACCATCTTCGGGCGGCTGCAAAACGCCGGGGTTATCGTCCTTATAATAGCCCAGCATAATATTCGGCCCGCGCACAAATAATCGCCCGCCATCCTCAACGCCCTTTACCTCTTCCAAACGATATTCAATCCCCGACAGGAATCGCCCAACCGTACCGCTTTTCATATGCATCGGTGAGTTTAACGTTAATGCCGGTGAGGTCTCCGTCGCGCCGTAGCCCTCCAGAACCCGTACACCAAAACGATCAGCATAAAGCTGTCTGGTTTCATCCTTCACCTTTTCCGCACCCGCAAAAATATAACGCATGCGGTAGAAATCATACGGATCAGCCATCCGCGCATATCCATTTAAGAACGTGTCGGTTCCAAACATGATGGTGGCATTGGTGGAATAAACCAGCTCCGGCACGATGCGGTAATGCAAGGGACTGGGGTACAAAAATATGCGCACGCCCGATAGAACCGGCAACAACGTCCCCCCCGTCAAACCAAACGAGTGGAACATAGGCAAGCAATTAAACACCACATCCTGCGCATTAAAATCAACACGAGAGGAAAGCTGCACAATATTACTCATCAAATTCGCATGTGACAGGACAACGCCTTTTGGCGTGCCCTCCGAACCCGAGGTAAACAATATCACCGCCTTATCATCGGGCTTGATATTCTGCCTGCGGTGAATATAACCCGCCATAGCGTTAGCATACAGCGCGCGGAATTTATCCATCGGCGTGATGCTCTCTTTCACATCCTCCAGATAGACAACCGTCACAGTCTTTTCTAATGCCTCAATCAGTGGCTCTAAACGACCCACCTCTATAAACTTACGTGAGGTCAGCACCGTTTTCACCTGCGAAGATTTACACGCCGATAACAAAGCCTTTTCTCCGGCCGAGAAATTCAACATCGCAGGCACGCGTCCAAAGGCTTGCAAACCAAAGAACGTCACCAACGCCGCGCAAGAGTTCGGCAT
Organism: Alphaproteobacteria bacterium; assembly: GCA_002401695.1. Classification (GTDB taxonomy): domain Bacteria; phylum Pseudomonadota; class Alphaproteobacteria; order Micavibrionales; family Micavibrionaceae; genus UBA1672. The sequence goes on along the minus strand of NVTV01000003.1, from coordinate 289,374 downwards.
CATAAGCCCAACATTTTCGCACCTGTCCGTCATTGCGGCGACCTTACGCCCCATCACAATCGCACCACGAGTAAGCGTTTTAAACTTCATTGGCTTGCGCTCTATATCCTCGGCAATGATGGCGTCATCACCATTAATATGACGTGCCTTCATCAGGGCCTCGAACAAGGTCTGTTCCCGATCATTGGTCAGAAACATCATCTCTTCCATCAAATCATAGAGCTGACGACCCGCCGCTTTTCGACGCGCGCGGCCTTTAATTTCCTCAGGCACATGAAACTCACGTGGCTCTAAAATCGTCATGGTGATTTTCGGGAAGGTGCGCAACGGCACTTTGCCTTTAAGACGCGAGAACGGCGTATGCTGTACCCCGTCAAGGCGCACAGGCAACACAACCGCGCCTGCTTTATCCGCAATCATACCGGGGCCATCATAGATTTTCATCAACGCACCCGTCTCGGTCAAACGCCCCTCGGGGAAAATCACGCAATGCCTGTCTTCCTGCACTTTCCTGATTAGCCCTTTCAACGTGAACGGATTGGTTGGATCCAATGGAAACGCATCAACCATTTTCAAAAACGGCCGCACCCAGAACCAATTCGCCACATGACTATTCACCGCAAACATCGGCCGCCCCGGTAAGAACGCCGCCAAAATCGGCGCATCCAGTAAGGACACATGATTACAAACAATCACCGCACGATCGCCTGCTTTCTCGAAATTCTCCAAGCCACGCACTTCAACTTTATAAAAGAATTTAAACCCGATCTGCATAATCGTTTTCATCAGATAATCCGGCAAAAGCTGGCAAATATAAAACGCCACGACCATATTCGCCAACGCAAACACCAGAAACAGCCCCGTCACACCAAACCCGATAGACAGCAAAATCGCAGATAAAACAGAAGACGCCACCACAAAGATAGAGTTCAAAATCGCACTTGCCGCCAAAATACGCGAACGTATTTCCTCCGGCGTGTCATGTTGAATAATCGTATTCAACGGCACAACAAACAGCCCCGCAAACACCGCAATCAAAGTGATATCCACCATAATGCGCCAACCGCCAAAGGTAGACAGAAACGCGCCCAGAGAAATCATATTCTCCGCCGTGCCGCCCTGATATCCATTGCCCGCAAAATACAAATCAATTGAGAACACCGTAATGCCGAGCGCCGCCAACGGCACATAAACCGCAGCCACGCGCCCGCCCAATAGACGGTTATTCAACAACCCACCCGCAGCAACACCAATTGAAAACAACGCCATAAACAAGGTGAACACATCATTGGTCGCGCCCAACACCTCTTTGGTGAAATTCGGCAATTGTGACAAGAACATACCGCCCAAAAACCAGAACCACGCCACCCCCATAGAAGCCTCGATCACGCTGCGGCGATGCGTGAATAAATGGTGCAAAATGTTGTATGTCTCGCTGACAATATTGTAATTGATTTTCAAATCCGGCGCACTTGCCGGTGCTTCAGGGATAGAGCGCGATGCGAAATACCCCGCCCCCGCAACAACACATAGCAAAATCGAGATTACAATGATCCCACCTGACATCGTAACAAACGCCGCGCCAACAATCGTCCCCGTCAAAATCGCAAGAAACGTCCCCGTCGCCAGTAACGCATTCCCGCCAATCAACTCATCTTCTTTCAGATGTTGCGGCAAGATCGAATATTTACTTGGCCCGAAAAACGCGGACTGCGCCCCCAGCGCGAATAACGTCACAAAGGATAATATGATCGACCCTGATAACAAAGACACCGCGCCCAAAACCGCCACGGCAATCTCCACCAGTTTAACCACACGGATAACCTGATCTTTTTGATATTTATCCGCATATTGCCCGCCCAGCGCAGAGAACAAAATAAAGGGCAAAATGAATATACCCGTCGCCAACGTCACCAGAATTTTGGTATCAACACCAATCGCCTCCGCACCGCTGACCGCGCCATACAGCATCATGACAACCAAAGCATTCTTGAATAAATTATCGTGAAACGCACCTAAGAACTGCGCAATAAATAAAGGGAAGAAACGCTTCTCTTTCAAGAGATCAAATTGACTATGGCTCATAAAATCCTCATCCATGATGTTAAATCACGACGAGCATAACAAATCCAAAAAGAGAAAGCCCTGTTTAAATGCGTTTTTATTCCGCAGAAACGCTGACAGTCACGGGCTGTAAAGCTGGCTTTGGTTTTGCGCTGCCGATCAGTTTATAAGTCAAGCCAACGCTGAACAGGACACTGCAATAAAATACCAACTCCATCCCCGTTGGGCGCGGGGTATAGCCGATTAAAACACTTAAGGTTTCGCCAACAAACCCATGCCCCGGAATAAAGGCGGAGGTATCCCATACTTGTGACATCAGCTCAGGCAATACACCTGCCGCAATTAAGAAATTCGCACCCTGCGCCGCCATACCTGCGGTCAGGATAATCAACATCCAGCTGGTCACGGTAAACAAATAACGCTTCACTGTTTTTAACAAACCGAAATACAACATCGCACCAACAATAGTGCCACCAACAATACCCATCAGGCCACCCAGCATAATCTCAGAGAATGAATACGCCCCCGATGCCGCCATACCGTAAGTGAACAGAGCAATCTCCGCCCCCTCGCGGAACGTCGCCAATGCAATCACACCGACCAGCACATAAAGCGATTTACGCCCCGTTGCCACATCGTCCCCAACTTCGCCCAAATGCTTGGCTAAATCGCGCCCATGGCGTTTCATCCAAATCACAGTCCAGCTTAAAAAACCAACGGCAATAAACATGATGCAAGCATTAAAGATTTCCTGCCCCATGCCCTCAATCGCATCTGAAATACTATCGGTGAAAAAGGCAATCAAAACAGAACCCGCAATACCAATCGCCAAGCCAAGCGCCGCCATAAGACCGCGCTTTGGCATACCTTGTGTCGCCGCCATCACAATCCCCAAAACAAGGGATACTTCCAGTATTTCACGAAAGACAATTGTTGCAGTTGGGAACATGGTATTACCTTCCTCGATCTTACACCGTTAATTATGAAGATTACTTTGCTACGATATAGCCATTCGCCGTATCCATATTAAACTCACCAAAATAATGATATTTACCAGGCTTCAGCGGGCCAACAAAAATTGTTGCCGTCTTGTTGCCGCCAATAATTTTTTCGCGCTTCATATCATGGCTTTCAAACTCTTCAGGCGTTGCATCCTGATTGGAAACACGTAACTTAATTCTCTGCCCCGCCGGAACAATCAACTCAACCGGTGAGAATTTATGATCCTTAATGGTAATTTCGTAGAACTCTTTAAGCGCGGGCGCAGTATTCGCAATTTCCGCGTCCATCTTGATATTGTCCGCCGCTGGCTCTAACTTCGCAAACCATGCGCGTGTTTGTGCTTCTTGTTGTTCTTCGGATGCAAAATGTATGGCTTGCACAGCCTCATCCAAAACATCCAGCTTCGCCATATCTGCCGCTTTTTCATCGCGCAATCTATCAACTGCCGCTTCCAACGTATAGCTGATCTCGTGAATGCTCTCTAATTCCAGAAATTCAAGTTCATTTTCATTCTTCAAAATACCGCTAATTTCGGCAACTTTTTCCTCTATCGCCTTAAACGCTTCATCGGCTGTGGCGATAGAGGCTTTATAATGCGCATCACGTGCTTCCTGACTTAAAGCCTTTGGATCAATCTCTGTTTCCGCCATCACATAAGAAGAGACACCTGCACTCAACACAGATATTGTTAGAACTGTAAGAAACTTTTTCATGGCGCATGCCCCTTGTTAATGAAAGTGATTATCATCTGCATTGATAGCACGTCAAAAAACCCAAACGCAAGTGTGAATCATTATCAGGCAACTTAAATCTTGCAAATAAACGAGGTACGCACTATAAAGCACTCGGAAAGTTGGTGCGGGCGAACCTCGCTTGTAGTCCGGTCAGGTCCGAAAGGAAGCAGCCACCAACGAATTTTTCGGGTCGTATCCGGCTTTCCACTTTTCTTTTCTCTGGTACTCGCTCTTCCCTTGCGCCTCGCATGGAATCTCTCTACAAATAAAGTATGACTGAGCAAGATAAACCGTACCGCGTTTTAGCGCGTAAATACCGTCCGCAAAATTTTGATGAGCTGATTGGTCAGGATACGCTGGTGCGTACCTTGAAAAACGCGATCACATCGGGGCGTGTTGCCCATGCCTTTATGTTAACTGGTGTGCGCGGGGTTGGTAAAACCACAACGGCGCGTATTATCGCCAAAGCCTTGAACTATATCGGGCCGGATGGAACGTCAGGGCCGACAATCGACAGCACCGATGATTGCCCCCTTTGCCAAGCGATATCCGAAGATCGCCACCCTGATGTCATCGAAATGGATGCCGCCAGCCGTACAGGCGTGGATGATATCCGTGAAATTCTAGACGGCGTGCGCTATGCCCCGACCGAGGCACGCTATAAAATATACGTGATTGACGAAGTGCATATGCTCTCGAAAAATGCGTTTAATGCACTTCTCAAAACACTGGAAGAGCCGCCGGAGCATGTGAAATTCATTTTCGCCACCACCGAAATTCGCAAAGTCCCGATTACCGTTTTGTCACGTTGTCAAAGATTTGACCTGCAACGCATCGATATTGATATCCTCAGCAAGCATTTCACAAAGATTTGCGGCCTCGAAAAATTCACCGCCGAAGATGATGCAATTGCGATGATTGCCCGCGCGGCTGATGGCTCGGTTCGTGATGGACTAAGCTTGCTGGATCAGGCTATGGCTTTGTCCAGTGACACAATCACCGCAGCGCAGATACAAGATATGCTGGGACTGGCTGACCGTGCACAAAATCTGGATTTGCTGGAAAAAGCACTCAGCGGTGATATGAAAGGCGCATTAGAGATTATGGATCACATCCATAAAAATGGCGGCGCGCCCTCTGTGATTATTCAGGACTTACTAGACCTGACCCATCTATTAACAAAATTTCGCGCTGTGCCTGATCTGGATGATGTCAATAAAAGCCTATCCGCCGATCAACTTATCCGCGCCAAAAAGCTGTCGGGTAAAATCTCTATGCCGTCTTTAAGCAAGACATGGCAAATCCTGTTGAAAGGATTAAACGAAGTTAACACTGCGCCCAATCCGCAAAACGCCGCCGAAATGGTGATTATCCGTTTGGCCTATGCCGCCGATCTGCCTGATCCTGCCGATTTGATTAAACGCTTAAAAAATCAACCAACAAACAGCGCGCCTCAAGCAAGCCCACAAGCAACAGGCACAGGAGGAGGCGCACCAACAGCATCCTCTTCCGTTCATACCCAAGACTTCACGCCGCCGCCACAACCAACGGGCGGCGCAATTCAGGCAAGCGCAAACGGGCAGGCACAAGAGGTTGCACGCGCCGCGCCCATGCTCTCCATCGTGCCAGAACCACAAGCCATCACAGCGATAAATACAATCGAAGACATGATCGCCCTGCTGGATCAAAATAAAGAGATTCTACTCTCCAGCCAACTCTTCGCTTTCGCACACCCGATCAGAATCGAGCAAAACCGCTTTGAATTCAGACAACAAGAAGGCGCACTGCCCGATCTGTCCCAAAGACTAACCCGCACCTTAAAGGAAATAACCGGCGACCACTGGATGATCGTAATTTCCAAAGGCAAAGGCGCACCGACCCTCCACGAAATAGAGGAACGTAACCGTTTACAAGAACTCGAAGACGTGGCAAAGACACCCATGGTCAGTAATATTTTAAAAGCATTTCCCGACGCGCAGCTTTCAAAAATCCTGCACGTAGTAGAAGCAGAGGCGCAAGACAAACCCTAAAAACCATAGTTGTTCATATCTTTATTTAGACAAGGCATGAGTGACGACACGTATTCCTTATACGTTAGGATACGAATAACGCAGTATAAATGAATAGAGGAACAACTATAATGATGAACTTTCAGAAAATGATGAAACAAGCACAAGAAATGCAATTCAAATTGCAAGAAGTGCAAGAAAAGCTAAAAGAGATTAATATCGAAGCTGAATCCGGTGGCGGCCTTATCAAAGTGAAAATGTCATGTTCGGGTAAAGTTTTAAGCGTCGAAATTGATGACAGCTTGATGGCCTCTGACAAAGAAACACTGGAAGACCTGATCACAGCGGCGATGAATAACGCCAATGATACCAAGGAAGAACGCATCAAAAGCGAAACCAAAAACTTGATGGAGGGCCTAGACCTTCCAACAGGCGGCATGGGCGGATAATTCGCCGCATCACTCTATCTCAATCCAAACAAACGAGGCTATGACATGCGTATAGCAACATGGAATATCAACTCTGTGCGTCTACGCGCGCCTGCGCTTTTACGCCTAATGGAAGAAGCTGATCTGGATGTAGTCTGCTTGCAAGAAACCAAAACCCCTGATGAGCATTTTCCTCTGGATACCATCAAAGAGGCAGGCTACGAGCATATCCATTTCAGCGGCATGAAAAGCTATAACGGCGTTGCCATCATCTCGCGCATCCCTTTTGATAATCCGCAAATATATAACCGTGTCGGCAAGCAAGATTGCCGACATATATCCGTGCGCTTCCCAGATTTTGAGCTGCATAATATTTATATCCCTGCGGGCGGCGATGAACCTGACCGTACGGTGAATGAAAAATTCGGGCATAAACTGGATTTTATAGAGGAAATGTCCAACTTCTTTGAAGAAAACTACACAAAAGATAGTCCACTTATAGTGGTTGGCGATTTCAACATCGCCCCGCGTGAACATGATGTCTGGTCACATAAACAGCTTTTGAAAATCGTGTCCCATACACCTATTGAGGTCGAGCAACTTGGCAAAATGCAAAGCTCTTTGAACTGGACGGATGCCAGCCGCCACTTCGTGCCTGATGAGGAAAAATGCTATACGTGGTGGTCTTATAGAAACCGCGACTGGAAGAAATCAAATCGTGGGCGCAGACTGGATCACATCTGGGTAACGCCGCCGTTAAAATCAAAACTATCAGATCACGACATTCTGACCCATATCCGTGACTGGGAAAGACCCAGCGACCATGTCCCGCTTATCATAACGCTAAAAACTGATGGCTAAAAATTCATAACTTCGAAGGAGATATATATTTTATATCTTGGGGTCTACTCTGCGGTAATGTGCTGTTAAATTCTACCAATGAAACGACCTCACCAACAGCCAACACAGGGCCAACCTCTCCACCTTCATAAAGTACAACAACATAACTTAAATCCGGTGCCTTTGAAGCCGCCATCGACACCATATCACCCAATGGTACGGTCATGCTGATCTGCGTTCCATTCCAGTGTCCTATCTTTGCCATCGACAAAACCGGACGGATATAAAGCGGATCGGCGCTTTCTTTTGTAACAAAAGGAACGCTTTGATTCTTTCTAAGGCGCTCTCTCATGTCATCTGTCAATACCACATCAGCATCAACATACAGGCTTAGCTCTCCGCCTTGTGATGGCGTATAGGCATATAACATAATATCACCCGATCCCACCGCCGACTCTACGCTCGGGATAGAAATATCCAACATGTTATCATGTAGATTCATTGTAATTTCTTCAATTTTATCAAATTTACCCATCTTTACCGCAGGCATAATGTTTTTATAAAGCGCATCCCAGCGGCCATTAACCACCAATGGCGCCGCATAAAACATATTGGTCACTTTAAATTTCTTTGTATAGCTCTTCAGGCGATCATTACAAAATTGATGTGCAAATGTCTTTGCCATAGCCTTATCAATGGACCATGTCCGGCAATTTATAACGATAATATTTTTTTCATTTTGCAAAATATTTTTCAACGCATCTTGAACATCCACATCACTTGAACAGGAATTCGAGCCAAAAAATTCAATGACCGTTGCGCTGGATACAGAAGATGAAAACCCAGAAACGCCAAAGCATAACAAGGATAAGGTCAAACAATATTTGGAGATTTTTTTATAAAACATCATGATATTTTCTTCGTCCTAAACGCACTTAAAAACTTAAAAGTCAGAACATCGCCCATTGACTTCCCAATCACCATATCGGGTTGGCTCCAACCTGTTTTCAAAGCCGCCAAACTCTTGTTCCTTGTCCTTTTCAGGCAAAGTTTTCGGCTTATCTTGCAAAACAGGGGTTGGTTTTTTCGTATCCATGCTTAATAGTAGAATAAAACAGATTGGTTGAGCAAATGAATTTATCAGAAAATAATCCGGATGATACTAATATTCAAGAAGAAACACTCGATGAGGGCGATATTCTGCTGGCGCGCAAAGTCGCACTGGATATGCTTGGCAATGTGCTTGATCGCCGTAATGCGCTGGACGTAACACTTGATAACTCCGATGCATTTGCCGCCCTGCCCCAACGACAACGCGCCTTTACGCGGATGCTGTTGACCACGACATTACGCCGTTTAGGGCAAATTGATGACCTGATTACCTTTGCGCAAAATCGCCCTGATGATTTAAAAACACCTGTCATACGCAATATTCTACGCCTCGGCGTGACGCAGCTTTTCTTTATGGTCGTCCCCGATCACGCCAGTGTTGATACCTCCGTCCGTCTTGCCGAGGAAATGGGCATGGGGCGACAAAAAGGTTTTGTGAATGCTATATTGCGCAAATTAAGCCGTGAAGGCACGCAGCGCATTGAAAACCAAGACGCGGGACGATTGAATACCCCGCAATGGTTACTGGCAATGTGGATCGAAGATTACGGCCTAAAAGGCGCGGCGCAAATCGCCGAAGCCAATATGTGTGAAGCGCCGCTGGATATCACCATAAAATCCGTTGATGACCGTCCCTATTGGGGAAATATTCTGCAAGCGTCAGAGCTTTCAACAGGAACGCTGCGCCGCATGAACGGCGGTAATATCCGCGAAATGGAAGGCTTTGACGATGGCAAATGGTGGATTCAAGATGCCGCCGCCGCTATACCCGCAACATTACTAGGCGATATCGCAGGACAACAGGTGATTGATATGTGCGCCGCACCGGGTGGAAAAACCCTGCAACTGGCCGCAAAGGGCGCCAATGTCACCGCGATTGATCGCTCCGCAAAACGCCTGAAACGTCTGGAAGAAAATCTGGCACGGATGGGTCTGCAAGATCAGGTCACAATCGAAATCTCGGACGCTGCCGCGTGGAAAACCATCGATGCGCCGCAACGCATTCTACTCGACGCACCATGTTCTGCCACCGGAACAATCCGCCGCCATCCCGATACAGGATACTTGAAATCCCCCAAAGATATTACAGGTCTTGTGTCTATTCAGGCACGCTTGCTCGCCCATGCAGGGGAAATGCTGGGCGTTGGCGGGATATTGATTTACTGCACCTGTTCCTTGCAAAAGGATGAGGGCGAGCACCAAATCGAGAACTTCCTGAAACAAAACCCGAATTTTGAGCGCATCATAATCCAGCCACAAGAAATCGGTAAATATGAGGAATTAATCAACGATCAAGGCGATCTACGTATCCTGCCCTATCACCTCTCCGAACAGGGCGGAATGGACGGATTTTTTATCTCGCGTCTAACAAAAACAAAATAAATTCTATACTTGGAAACGAATGTCATTTTCGACACTCACATCTGGTTGATCTATCGGCATAGCACGTATCACCTCAAGCGATTGCGCGCCATCATGGGCATCGGCGCATGCAAAACTATTACTAAGCATCGTATCAGATTGCATAGAACCATCAGCAACCACATCATAAGCAGACACCTCGGCCTCGGGGCTAGCTTGCGTATAACCATCATCAGTCGGCTCGACCAAGTCTGCTTCCGGTTCCTGCACCACGTTAGGGCCTAAATCATGCTCCACCTGATAGGACTGCGCGGAAATTACGCTTGGGGTAGGCGGTAATGTCGATAATGCCGCGTTCACTTCATCTTTATGATCAGGACGCCCCAACATGCTATTATATGGCCTTACTGACATCTCTGCATTTTCGACATAATGCTGCGCAACTTCCGTAATATTGCCACGGCTACGCGGAATACCTTCGGTGATTTTCTGCTTTTGCTCTTGGCCAAACCCTTCTTCACCCAACGCCCGTTGATAACGCGCAATCTCAGGTGTCATGTTCTCCATATAATAGGAAACCTCTGCCAATTTATTAGGCTCTAACGGAATATTCATAATGAATTCTTCACGTTGCTCTGCTGTCAAAGGTTCGTCTAATGCTTCAAAATAATTATCACACGCATCAAAATAACGCGTGGCCTGATCTGCTACCGTTTCGCGGTTATAGGCCTGTAGATTTAATTCTTCGATGGTTTCCGGCTGGCTCTGGGATAGAATATCCATTAATTCCGGCCGATCAACCGCCTCGACCAGAGTGGCATTCGCCTTCTCCCATCTTTCAATGCTTTGATTATATGCCTCTGAATTCATACCCATTATTCACGCCGCTATTTTTATATGTTTTTTGTATTATTGCATTTTAACATAAGGAGTGGCTATTTGTAAAAAACTATTATGTACTTCCACATTTTCAAAAGTCTGTGGATATCTTGTGTATAACATGGTATATTCATTGAGTAATTTTCATGAATCACACCTCTTTGATTCGTTTTCCATTCTATGCTCTTTCAAAACACGCTTTACTTAGTGAGTATCCAACATGTCCAACGCGTCCAATATCCGTATTGCACCCTCCATCCTGTCTGCTGATTTCTCTATTTTAGGGCAAGAAGTCTCCGCCATTGATAAAGCTGGCGCAGAATACATCCATATCGATGTTATGGACGGACATTTCGTGCCAAACCTGACCTTCGGCGCGCCCGTGGTTAAAGCCATTCGCAAATGCACGCAAAAGACATTCGATGTTCATTTGATGATTTCCCCCGTCGATTACCTGATCGATGATTTTGTAGATGCAGGATCAGACATTATCACCGCCCATATAGAAGCAGGGCCGCATTTACACCGCACCCTTCAACATATCAAAGCCAAAGGCGTAAAGGCAGGCGTATCCCTGAACCCACACACGCCAATCGAATCAATCAAACATGTTATGGATATGGTTGACCTTATTTTGATTATGACCGTAAACCCCGGTTTTGGCGGGCAAAGCTTTATTCCTCTGCTTGATAAAATATCCGAAGCACGTCGCATGATTAACGACACAGGTCGCGATATCGATCTGCAAGTCGATGGCGGTGTAAATCCCGAGACTGCAAAACAAGTTATTACCGCTGGCGCAAATGTTTTGGTTGCCGGTACAGCCGTTTTCAAAGACGGCCCCGATAAATATGCCGAAAACATTAAAGCCTTAAGACCATCAACATAAAACCTGACTTTCGAAAGAGAGAAAACCATGCCTCTTCATTTAATCAACACTCTAAAAAGCAAAGCTGGCGACCTTGCCTATAACAGCTTTCTCTATAATTGGAGCTTACATGAAAGCGCGCCTGATCGCCTGATCGCACGCCCTGTTGATCCATGGCCGGGTAACGCGCAAAAGGCGCAAGACCTTCTCAATGCTGCGGGTGTTGGTGAACGCACTGGCGCGCTATGGTATGAAGAATGGTGGAGCCCTGAAGACGCAGATGAAATCTGGCATGCACACATGCACAGCTTTGGCTGGCTGCGTGATCTACGCACATTGGACGGCGCACTGGCACGCGAACAAGGCCGCCTGATGATCGAAAATTGGATTGATCGCTATGGCTGTTGGGACGCACAAAGCTGGCGCATTGATTTAATAGGCCGCCGTATTTCTATGTGGATTTGCCATTATGATTTTTTCTGTGCCAACGCGACAGAATCCTTCGAAGACCAATTCCTCGCCTCACTGGTCAAACAAACCAAACATTTAAGTAACGCGCTTGCTCGCTCTTATGATTTTTCAAGCATCGCAACATTAGAAGCCATAAAAGGCCTGCTTTACGCCTCTATTTCCCTTGAAGGACATGAAAAATGGATCGAACAAGCCCTGACCAGCCTTGAAAGCACGATCAATACGCAAATCTTGCTTGATGGCGGCCATGTTTCCCGTAATCCCGCAACATTGCTAGACGCATTAGAGCTTCTTGTCGATATGCGCACAGCCCTGAGTAGCGGCGGTTATCCCGCGCCCGACTTCCTCAGCAACACCATTGATAATATGAGCAGCGCCCTGCGCCTCTTCCGCTATCGTGACCGTAAATTCGGATTATTCCACGGCGCGCAAGAAGGCAACGCCGTAGAAATTGATTCCATCCTTGCCCAAGCAGGCACTCATAAATCTGCAAAACTAAGCCTTGAGCAAACTGGCTTTGAACGCCTTGAATGCGGACGCTCGATGCTGGTCATGGATACGGGACGCTCACAAAGAACACCGCACGATAAAACCGCGCATGCCGCGCCCCTTGCCTTTGAATTTTCCTACGGCAAAGAACGCATCATCACCGCCTGCGGGTCGCACCCCTCATCAAAACAATGGCAAGATGCCCTGCGCTCCACCGCTGCACACAGCACAGCTTGCCTCGACCACCGCAACGCCTGCGAAATCAAGAAAAACGGACATTTCGAACGCAAAGCCACCCACTTCACACTACAACGCGAAGACACAAAAGATGCCAGCCTACTGGTTGCCTCTCATGATGGTTATGTTGCCCTGAACGGCATCACCCATACCAGAACAATTTATCTGGCCGATGAAGGACATGATTTACGCGGGCAAGATAACTTCGCCTGCGCTTTCGAGCTGATCTGCCCTGTGGAAACCGCCATTCGCTTTCACTTGCACCCCAATGTCAGCGCATCCATCATTAATGACGGCGAAGAAATTCTCCTGCGCATTCCAGGCGGTATCGGCTGGCGTTTCTCACGCTCTGCAGGCATGCTCGCCCTTGAAGACAGCCTCTATCTGGGTCACGGCACCACCCCGCAAAAAACCAAACAAATCGTCATCTACGGACAAATGGCAGAGGATGAAGCCGCCATCAAATGGGCCCTTAAGCGTGAAGACTAAATTAGAAAACACTAATTTACTCGCAATATAATAAATGCCGCCTTATACTATAGAAGGAACACGTAAATTGGATGAATGAGTGTAATGCTTGAGTTGAATAAAAGTAGCTATAACTGTTTAATAGAGGCCTTCGAACGCGCCGAAATCATCGTAAACGATCCTGATAGCCTTGCCGAATTCAAAGAAGCACTGGACAGCAACGCCTTTAAGCGTCGCCATATCAAAGCCGAAGCCATCTATGGACAAGATAAAATCATCGCATATGAAATATTATCGCGCCCTCATAATGGCGAAAAATCATTTTCTATCGGACATCTATCAGATTTAAGCTATAGCCTTGATATAGCAAAAGAATTTGATGCTCTAACATGCTCAAATGCCTTAAAAGTTGCCGAAGAAGCGCCCCTAAGAAGGCCCATTACCCTAAATCTTTCTGTTGATTCAGTGCTATCAAATGAATTCTGGACGTTTATGGAGCCTAAACTGGAACCATTTGAACCTAAAGATATGATTTTCGAAATTCTGGAACATAACGTTGATAGAACCTCGGACATTACGCATTTAGAGGCGATGAAAGACCAAGGCTATCGCTTTGCATTGGATGATTACTCAATTGGTGAAGACCATGAAAACCGTCTACATGTTTTTGGTGATTTAGTTGACTTCATCAAGATTGACGGTCCCTTTGTACGCGCTGGTCTCGGCGATGAGAACACAGAATTCACGCAAGAACAATTCAATGAAACAATTCAACACCTAAAAGATAACTATCCTGATTGTGCACTGGTTGCCGAGCGCGTTTATAACCGTGAAGAAGCACAATATCTGTTTGATATGGGCTTTGTAGGCATGCAAGGGTGGGATTTAGAACCCGAAGACTTCACTGCCGAAGCCAAAGCCCTTCGGAAGGGCATTTATGCCGACGAGGTATTAACCCTATAGATAGCTATTGCCGATAAAATTATATCGCGTATGATCTTGTTATGGCTAAACCGCAAAAATCTTTTACTTGTCAAACCTGTGGCTCGATTTCCACCCGCTGGGCAGGAAAATGCGAGAGCTGCAATGAATGGAACACCATTCAAGAAGAAACCGCCATGACAGGCGCGGTGCCAAAAGGCTTAAGCGGCAAGCATAAAGGCCGCGTCATCGATTTCGTTGATTTGCGCAATGACACCAAGAGAACCTATCCGCGCCATAAAACCAAAATCGCTGAATTTGATCGCGTAACCGGCGGCGGCCTCGTGCCGGGTTCAGCCATCTTGATCGGCGGTGATCCGGGGATCGGTAAATCCACCCTGCTGTTACAAGCCGTCTGCGCCCTAACCAAAAATGATGTGCATTGCGTTTATATCTCGGGCGAGGAGTCCATCGACCAAATCCGTATGCGTGCAAACCGTTTAGGGCTGGGGGATACAGGCGTTATGCTGGCCTCTGCCACCAATGTCCGTGATATATTGGAATCGGTTAGAGCCGCGCCGCAAACAGTGCAGCTTCTCGTCATCGACTCCATTCAAACCATGTTTGTCGATTCCGTAGACAGCGCACCGGGCACCGTCACCCAAGTGCGCACCTCTACCCAAGAAATTATCCGCATGGCGAAGAGTCAGGGCATCGTCGTGGTCTTTGTCGGCCACGTCACCAAAGACGGACAAATCGCAGGCCCCCGCGTTTTAGAACATCTGGTTGATACCGTCCTTTATTTCGAAGGCGACCGCAGCCACCAATTCCGCATCCTACGCACCGTTAAAAACCGTTTCGGCCCCACCGATGAGATCGGCGTGTTCGAAATGGCAGAGCAAGGCTTGATCGAGGTCGCAAACCCCTCTGCCCTGTTCCTATCCCAACGCCACGAAGGCGCAGCAGGCAGCGCCGTCCTCGCCGCCTTAGAAGGCACACGCCCCTTACTTGTCGAAGTACAAGCCCTTGTCGTGCCATCATCCTTAGGCTCACCAAGGCGCGCCGTATTGGGCTGGGATCACAACCGCCTTGCCATGATTGTCGCCGTCCTTGAATCACGCTGCGGCATATCGCTGTCCAGCCACGATATATTCCTGAACATCGCAGGCGGTATCCGCATTAACGAACCTGCCGCAGATCTCGCCGTCGCCGCCGCCCTGATCAGCGCACTTTCCAACGAAGCCCTGCCCGCGGATATGATATTCTTCGGTGAAATTGGTTTGGCAGGTGAAGTGCGCCAAGTCTCACAACCCGAAGTGCGCCTGAAAGAGTCATCAAAGCTAGGCTTCGAACGCGCCACAATTCCAAAGCTCTCCAAAAAAACAGCCAATAAAAACAGCCCCATCCTAACCAACGAAGTCACCCACATCAAAGACCTCGCAAACCTCCTCGGCGCAAAGCCAGATGAACAAGATCAAGGCGATTGGTAAGGTTAAGCTAAGATGATGTTTAAAAACCTTAAAAGAATTTTCTTACTCTCTGTAATGATCATATTACATTCAAGCAACAGCTATGCCTGCATGTTTTCTTACTTTCCATCCAATCTCATGGATGATCATGACCTTCTTTTCACCGCTAAGGTTAAATCATGTCGTACGATAAATAATCAAGTTTATGTCGATCTATCAGTAAAAAAACTCTGGAAAGGCGAAGGCAAACATATCTATACCGCTCAGATTGATTCATGCGGAAAATTTTTGTCCATTGGCAGCAATATTATGCTGGTTGCGGACTATACAGAGAATGATGATTTTATAAAAATTCCAAATCTAGGCCTTTGCTCTCACCCGACAAAATCTATTGATTATAATGCACTCAGTATGGCTCAAAACTATTGGTTTCTTGCAGAGCACGGGTTTCTGTTTATTGCACTTACAACCCCAGAAGATCCTAACTATAATTTAGGAGAACCTCTATATGACTACAGGACGTTTGGTTCGTTTGGAAGTACAGCTTATTACTACATGAATGTAATAATTTTAATCGGCTCTCTTATCCTTATTTTACTAAGCCCACTATACGTCTTTCGCATTGCAAAACGTAACGAAAAACAGGGCAAAAGAACCAAGGGCATCATACAGATGTGGGCATTCTTTGTGATAATGCCTGCGATTTTTGTTCTAACTATTCTCTTTGGCGAGTTTAGAATGTATGTTCTGACTGCCGCTGTCCTTTTCGCGATTTTAATATTCATACTGCACATTAAATCACTGAAAAAGCCTAAAACTAATCAAGAAGAAACAAGGAACTAAAAATGAGCGATAATATATACGAAAACCTGACCCAGCTTGGCGGATCAAGTTCCCTGCCTGAAAGTCCTGCAAAAGCAGTGTTGGAGCGCGTCTCGAACCCGCAAAAGAAAACCCCCTATCTCGTGCGCTTTACTGCGCCTGAATTTACCTCTATGTGCCCGATTACAGGCGCGCCGGACTTTGCGACCCTGATGATTGATTATGTGCCGGGTGACTGGCTGGTCGAGAGTAAATCACTGAAGCTATTTTTGGGATCATTCCGTAATCACGGCGCATTCCACGAAGATTGCACGGTTTCAATCGCCAACAGATTGGTGGAGCTGATGGATCCTGTATGGCTGCGCATTGGTGGGTACTGGTATCCACGCGGCGGCATTCCCATTGATGTGTTCTTCCAAACCGGAAAACCACCCGAAGACGTCTGGATTCCCGATCAAGGCGTCGCATCCTATCGTGGCCGTGGATAGACTTTAAAAAATAAAATTATGAGAGATAATGAGAACCCTACTCAACAGGGAAAATTTTGCGTGCCAAATCAGCGTCACGGAATGGGACATCTTCAACGACGACGGCTTGTAAATCATACATGATATGGAACAGATGCGTTTGGTTGATCACATTATCAACGGACGCATAAATCGGATCACTCAAAATTTCCGCGCCTAACCCTTGCAAATACGCCGTTTTATCAGGCAAACATGATAAAATTTCAACACTCATTTTCGATGGTTTTTTAGAGCCAAACGGATTAACAACGTCATAACTGGCCAGAACATCATCCATATATTCCAACGCATCATGATCACAAGAATCTATGCGCTTTGAACAACGAAACCATTGCTTATACGTAGAGACCAAGCCCTGCCCGTTAAACTGTGCGGATGGATCGCGCTCAATATATCCTGAATACGCCATCGCCATGTCCCCAATATCAGAGCCAAGCATATGACGCCAAATATCAGTAAACTCTTCCGAGCGAAGCTCCCAAGCCACCAAAATTGCTATCACATCAAGGTCTGCGGCGCGAATACGCTCCATCAACAAAATATGATCAGGTGAGTATAGTGTATCAAACCCGCCATGGCGTTTTTCCTGCCATATATCACGCAGGGCTTTCACCATTGTAACCAACATTATATTTCTGAAATAATCGGATCTCCCCAACGCGCATGGTAACAATGCATTATTATCGAGAATTAATAATTTTTCTTCTACATCAACGTAGTAATCACTGCCATTCAAATCTTCAACTGTGACTTTCCAGTCTTTGTCAGTGGCTTCTTTCAAAAGAAGACGCGCAGACGGGCTGCAAGTCATAACGCTGGCACACCAGCTTAAAATATCTCTGTAATCTTCGATTTCCGCGTCATCATTTACGAACGCATCAATATCAACGCAATCAAGGCACAGCTCGGCAAAATACCATTGTGTCTCGGTAATCGTTAAAGTGTCCAAAGACAGACAATCAATTGTCTTCTTCCGTGGCTGATTTGATTTCAGTTCCATTACGCCGCCTTCACCCAGATACTCAATTCGTGTGTTATTTCTTGCTTGACCAGCGTTTAAGATCGATGATTTGTGCACTACGCTTGCTGTTTGAGGACAGCTTTTTCCCATCATTTTCTTTTTGGATTTTTGGTTGGTGTTCAAAAAGTTGAATAATGTCTGCGCTTTGTTCGTGGCCATCAATTTGATCCTGACTATTTTGTTTTAACAACTCATGACGGATGCCATGTGTGGATAAGTCAGACTCTAATTGCAAGTGTTGTTCCGTTTCTTTAAATGTACGCTCAAACTTGATAAACCATAGGAAATTCGCGTTAGAGCGATCTCTCACCTCGGCAAAGATCGGGTCTTCCATGATCGTAACGGCATGGGCGGAGAGGTAATTTTTGCCGAACGGCATCTCGCCCAGCCCAGAAATTAATTCCGCCGTGACGTTTTCAGATGATGTGCTGCTTTCAAAGACATAACCATTATAATCCGCAAGCATCGCCTGAATGATTTTCTTGTCTTGTTGGCGGCAACGCTCGGATAAGAACCATGCCTCGAAAACGGCCGTACTGGCCACGCCATTATTAATCGTACGGAAATCCATAAAGGCTTCACGCGCATAAGCCCGCGATAAATCCGCCATAGGAGAGTTTTCAACCCGCTCCCAAACATCTCTAATACCTGCTAATTGTAATTCCCACGCCGTGCGTATAACAGAAACCACAAGATCCGCTTCCTGCGCCCGATTAATCAGGATCGCATTTTCCGGCTGGAACATCAGAGGATTAATCAAAACACCCTGACGATGTTGCCAATGACGGCGTAATTCACGTGACAGTAATAAGACTTGCTCATTAACCTGCATATTTGGATTGATTAAAATGGACCCGCTGCGACGATCATAAAATGCTTTTTCGATCTGTTCGCTCATCATAATTTTTATATCGTGTTTTTCTGCAACATTCAGATAAGAAGAAGCCAAACGACTCTCCCCCAGAATATTCAAAACATCTTTTAAACGTTGTTCTTTTTCTTGCTTGCTTAGTGATAAATCAATACCAAAGCTTTCCGCATTTTCCGCAAATTCTTGAAAAGCAAGCATCGTATTCTCGGGAATGAAAAACGGCGTTTCATCAAGGCCGGACATTTCCTCTTTTAATGTACGAATTTCATGCGCCAACATATCAAGCTCGGCAGGATCAAAAAGTTCCTCATCTTCAATAATTTCTTCATCCATATAATAAAGTGGCTGATCACCGATATGCGTCGATATAACCGGTTGCTCACCATTTAATGTATAGGCAACCATACACACTCTGTTGCGTATTAATGCTGCGTTGGAAAATTCTTCAAAATTATTGCTCATGGACCCATACCATTTTGTGACTATCAATATGTGCTGCACAAGGTTGTGCGTGACATGGGTTTATTATCGATGGTAATTATTAACGCTTTCCTACCAAAAACACGAAAAATCGTCTTTTTTGAAGAAAAATGCGCCCTTCCCTAACAAGCCCTTAACATCGCGTAAATAAAGGGTTAAGGAACTGTGTTATTATGGAAATAATACCACTTTATGGCACATTTTATGAATTTACAGATAGAAGAGATTTAAGAAATTATTGCCCGAACGCTGAATCCAGCACAGGAACATCTTCAATCAAGATCTCATGATCAGACATTGTAACGCGGCCATTCGGCTCCACATATATATCGACATTAAATAAAGCATCTTTCAGCATCATGAACGCTTTAATCGCATAAACGCCATCTTTGCGCTTTTCTTTAATCTCTAGCGGCTGCATTGTTTTATTCAATTTCTTCCGCACTTCTTCCGGCGGGTCGTCTTTCCATTGAACATTATCCGCGCTTTCGCAAATAATGAAACGACCATGACGACCTTTCACATACGCAAAGAAGAACCGCACATATTCCAAAACATTCTTATCATCTAAAGCAATCGGCACTGTTGTATTCAAATCGTAGATTGTCTTATATGTCCAATCAATAACCGTGAAATCCTGCGTATCATTCTTTTGAAACACAAAACGTTGTAACGGCGGGTTTGTTGCATGATCAGCCACGCTTAAAAAACGATAGCCTGTATAAAAAGGTACCTCAACAGCAAGAATAGTTGTTTCCAAGGGATCAAAAGTACTGCCCTCGATCTTTTTATTCAAAACATCCAGAAGAGATGCAATTTCGTCAATTTCTAATTTTGTGAAGGCTTCGTCAAACATGTCAGGTGATTCGCTAAATAGTGATTAGGAAAAGCAATAATGCGGGTTTTATGTCTAAAAATCAAGGCGATTACTGAATTCACCTTGGGGAAAACCTTGTGTGCGAATCCAAGAGCCGTTTTTGTATAAATAGGTGGATTAAGTTACCCCGAATCCATCCTCATACCATTAGGGTGAGTCTTCCACCTGTAGAAAACTCTAAAATGTAGAAATAAAAAAAATCCTCGACAACATGCGACTCAAAATGAATCCGCCAAATTATAAATAATCTCAGCTGTGTGTAAAATCGGGACAAAATTTAATCCCCGAGACTCACAGCCCCTATATCTATCTACCACCTAAATAAAATACTATTTATATTATAAAATAGGGCTATGTTTAAATTCGTTAATTTGAAATACTCATCGCAAATGAAATTAAAGATTTAGACAATGGCTTACCAAAAAAAGAATTTTATAGAAGTTTTGAACAAACACAAACCCGATCATATACCGTTTTGGTTTATGCGCCAAGCAGGGCGATATTTGCCGGAATATATGGCTTTGCGCAAAGAGGCGGGTGGTTTTTTGGATATGGCCTATAACCCAGAGCTGGCCTGTGAGATTACGATGCAGCCAATTCGAAGATTTGGTATGGATGCAGCGATTATATTTTCGGATATTTTGGTTATTCCGCATGCTTTGGGGCAAAGCCTTGAATTTGTGCAAGGTGAAGGGCCAAAGCTTGACCCTTTGCGATCTGCAGAAGATTTTTCAAAACTGAATTTTAACAGCTTCGAAAAAACCCTAACGCCGGTCTATGAAGCTTTGAGCAAAGTGAAAACATCACTGCAACAAGAAAATCATAACGGAACAGCTTTGATCGGATTTTGTGGTGCGCCATGGACGGTGGCTTGCTACATGGTTGAGGGTGGCGGCAGTAAAGATTTTTTCAATGTCAGAAAACTGGCCTATCAAGATCAGCAAGCCTTTGCAGGATTAATAGATTTATTGGTGGAATCAACCGCGCAATATTTGATTAATCAGGTTAATGCAGGCGCTGAAGTTCTACAGATTTTTGATAGTTGGGCAGGGGCTTTGGATTCACAAAGCTTTAGAAAATGGGTTATCCAGCCGACAAGACAAATTATAGATTTGGTACATGACACACATCCGAATGTTCCGATTATTGGCTTCCCAAGATGCGCAGGACAAAATTATTTATCCTATATTCAAGATACGGGCGTTACAGCCGTTAGCATAGATCAAGCCCTTGATACAAAATGGGCAGCGCGATCATTACAGCCACTAGTTCCTGTTCAGGGAAATCTTGATCCGATTTGTTTGCTTGCAGGGGGTGATGCGTTAAAGCTCTCGGTAGAGAAAATTATAGGCGATCTCTCGGATGGTAATTTTATCTTTAACCTTGGTCATGGCATTCATAAAGATACACCTGTCGAACATGTCGAAGACCTTGTGCGCTATATAAGAGAATTTAGCTATGAGTAGGGATATCGCTGTTGTTCTTTTTAATTTGGGAGGGCCTTCTTCAAAAGAAGCGATAGAGCCCTTCTTAATGAATTTTTTCATGGATAAAAACATTATAACCGCGCCGTTGCCGATCCGTTTTTTACTCGCGAAATATATCAGCAAGAAACGCTCAAAACGTGAAGCAGGGCAATCATATCAAGAACTCGGTGATAAATCGCCTTTACTGGAAAACTCGCAAGAACAAGCCACCGCGCTGGAAGCCATTTTAAATGCGCAAAATGACGGGAATACATATAAAGTGTTTGTTTCCATGCGTTATTGGCATCCGATGGCACCTGAAGTCGCTAAAAATGTGCAAGAGTGGGGCGCAGAGAAAATTATATTACTGCCGCTCTATCCGCAATTCTCAACCACCACCACTTGGTCTTCGCTGGAGAATTTTAAAGCCGCCCTTGCTGACATAAATTATAATCCCGAAATATCGATGGTTTGTTGTTACCCTTACGATGATGGTTTTATTGAAACCTCTGCCGAGCATATCTATGCGCTGTATCAACAAGCACAAGATGATGGACACACAAATCCCCGCATTTTATTTTCTGCCCATGGCTTGCCGGAGAAAATCATAGAGGGCGGCGATCCTTATCAACATCAATGCGAAAAGGGCGCAGAGAAAATAGCAACCTGTCTGGCAGAAAAACACGCCATAGAGACCCTCGATTGGCAAATTTGTTATCAAAGCCGCGTCGGGCGTTTAAAATGGATAGGGCCTTCTCTGGATGACGCACTGGACAGCGCCATCACCGATAAAAAAGCGGTCATCATATATCCGCATGCTTTCACACAAGAACATGTTGAAACGCTGGTAGAGCTGGATATTGAATATAAAAAGCTGGCTGAAGATAAAGGTATAAAGGGATATTACCGCGCGAAAACCGTTGGAGCTGCACCAAGATTTATCAAATCTTTAGCCCTTTTGGTTAATGACCATCTTAAAAAATCCGCTATAGAGGCACAAGGCGGCGCGTGTTTATGTCCTGATCAATTTAGTCGTTGCGTGATGCGATCGGATTTTAGTCTTCAAGGCTAATTAATTTAGCAGCGATATTTCATCACTTAAAAATGCAATCAAAATAACAGCCGTTAATATTGCGCCCAGACCTGCCCAGACTTTTCTTACTTTCGGAAATTTTGCACCTAATGCGCAGGCCAGATAAATACCAAGCTGAGCAATAACAGTGGCAATTGCCCCATGATGCCCTATACGCATTGTGATATGAATGGTTGAAGGGGCCTCGGCTGCGCCCATTAGACCTGCGCCGGATATAATAATGGCAAATCCAAATCCAATGAGAACAAATAACCCGCTGGATATATAAGTGCCTACAAAAACCGAATGGATGATTTTTGCCAATGTGTTTTTCTTTTTAACGTCGCTCATATAAATATTCTATTATGATTACAAGGATTGGTAATAGTAAAAAATTATAAATATTCGTGCTTTAACCCATAATCTAAATAAGATACATATATCTACATGGTTGATTTATTATCTATGCATTATGACTGGATCCGCGCTGGGCACATTATCGCAATGGTCTCATGGATGGCGGGAATGCTTTATTTACCGCGTTTATTCGTTTATCACGTTAATGCGCCAAAAGGATCCGATATGTCGGAAACCTTTAAAATTATGGAACGTAGATTACTGAAAATTATTATTAATCCGGCAATGGTTTTAACATGGGTCTTTGGCTGTATTATGCTGTATGTGCAGTGGGAATATTTTAAAACGTTGCCATGGATGCATGCGAAATTGCTTTTTGTTGTTTTGATGACAGGCATACATCATGTTTATATTAAGTATGTGAAATTATTTGCAGCAGACGAGAATACAAAATCGGCAAAGTTCTTTCGTATTTTAAATGAAGTACCTGCTGTATTTATGATCATAATCGTTATTCTTGCCGTCGTAGAACCATTTTAAATTGCCAATTTATCTAATGGTGCGAATCGGATAGATATAATTTCTTGACTCTTACCTTTAGTCTAGCTATAAAGCAACTGTCTTAAGAAAAATCCATAGAAATTTTGGGTAAAGTATGTCGAATTGTTCGGCGCGGAATAAAAGCAATTTTAAAAATAATATATTTTATTCCTAAAATGACAAAATTAAGAGTTCCCCCTATTTGAAAATCAATAAATTATGAGTATTTCATGAATTTACAAGAATTAAAAATGCGCTCTCCGGCTGAGCTGTTGGCTTTTGCGGAAGAATTAGGAATAGAAAATTGTAACACAATGCGCAAGCAGGACATGATGTTTGCAATTTTAAAACAGTTGGCACAAAAAAGTGTCCCTATCTCAGGCGTTGGTGTTTTAGAAGTTCTACAAGATGGTTTTGGCTTTTTGCGTTCACCGGAAGAAAACTACCTTCCCGGCCCTGATGATATTTATGTTTCACCATCACAAGTACGCCGCTTTGGCCTACGTACAGGTGATATTGTTGAAGGCGAAATTAGAGCGCCAAAAGATTCAGAGCGTTACTTTGCACTTTTACGTGTTGGCTCGATCAGCCATGAATCACCGGACAAACTACGTCACCGTATTAATTTTGACAGTCTGACCCCGCTTTATCCGGATCGTAAAATCAAACTTGAAATTGATGATCCAACACAAAAATGTAACGTACAGCGCGTTATCGAATTAACAGCTCCGATTGGCTTTGGGCAGCGTGCCTTGATTGTTGCGCCGCCGCGTACAGGTAAGACAGTGATGATGCAAAATATTGCAACATCAATCGCTGCAAACCATCCCGAGGCATATCTTATTGTTCTTCTTATTGATGAACGCCCTGAAGAAGTCACCGACATGGCGCGAAGCGTACAGGGCGAAGTTGTGTCCTCTACTTTTGATGAGCCGGCACAAAGACACGTACAAGTCGCCGAAATGGTGATGGAAAAGGCAAAACGCCTTGTCGAGCATAAACGTGACGTTATTATTCTGCTGGATTCTATTACACGCCTTGCGCGGGCTTATAACACTGTTGTGCCATCTTCTGGTAAAGTGCTGACCGGTGGTGTGGATGCAAACGCTCTGCAACGTCCGAAACGTTTCTTTGGTGCAGCGCGTAATGTGGAGCAGGGCGGATCACTTACAATTATTGCTACGGCTTTGATTGAAACAGGCTCGCGTATGGATGAGGTTATCTTTGAAGAGTTCAAGGGAACCGGTAACTGTGAAATTGTTCTTGATCGTAAAATTGCCGATAAACGTATTTTCCCTGCAATTGATATTCAAAAATCAGGAACACGTAAGGAAGAGTTATTGGTTGATAGAGACACATTGCAGAAAATGTGGGTCTTGCGCCGTATTCTTAATCCGATGGGTACAGTTGATGCCATTGAATTCTTGCTTGGCAAGATGAAGCAAACGAAGAATAACGATGAATTCTTCTCCAGCATGAACCAATAATCCTTATTATCTATCCAGCTCTACAGGAATCTGTTTCACAAATTCGGGGGTCATCGGAATAAGATGCTTATAGAGGCCATGCTTTGGATGATGTCCCGTTGAATCAATGCGCAGTATGAAATTCCTGTCAATCAATTGAAATCCCGGAATCATATTATAGCTTTCATTACTGCGCATATCATGCGGGCTGACCGTGACAAAATGATTATGCTTTCTATATAATTTGAAATGTTGCGCCCATTTATGCGCATCTTCTGCCGTTGGTTTCCCCATCCTCATATCATAGAGCAAGAGCTGCACGAAGATGATATCTTTGCTGGGCAGTTTTAGTCCCTTTGCATAAAGAGGAAATATTTTCTGAAAGGATCTTGAATGTGCCTCGACCGAATTATTTTCAAAAGCACCATAATTATGCGCCCCTGAATAAGCCTGACATGACGGGCAGTTCATACCAATAGGCTCTATAATAATTACCTTCCCTTTTAGATAAGATAATTTGAATGTTTCGCCATCTTGATCAATTAATTCCAAATCTGGATAGGGTTGATTTAGGACAGGCGGCCATTTTTCGGACCAATATGCGGTTTTTTTGACCTCTGTCATTGCATGGGACAAAGCATAAAAATAGAGCATACTAAAGAATGCTACAAGGATTAGTATCTTTCGAAAGGTTGCTATCTTTTCTTCCTTAGTTTTTTCTTTATCATTATTCATGCTTATAAATCCCATTCACATCATATATAAGGCATTTGTAAAAAATATCATATAAATTTGTACCTTATTCTATTGAAAAACAAGATAAAAATCTAAATAAACTCGAAACGATAATGTTTGTCATAATCATATTTTTATGTTGAAATAAAGGATAAGGATATGCACAAAGAAGGCATGTCAGGTTCGTAAAGATTTATTTGAATCTTTATATTGTAGGTGAAGAAATGATATTTCAAATTTATAAGAATAGAAATAACACTGTTGCTCTGGGTTCTCTGGTGCGCTGTATTAAAGGCGTTCTGCTGTCATTTACATTTATTATTGCATTTTCTATGGGCACGGCGTGGTCATATGAAAGCGTATATCAACCAACAACAAAGAATAACAATGTATCTCTCTCCGGTGCGTTGCTAAATACTAAAGTTCCCCCCTCCACCCCCACTGTGATGGATATGTGCAAATCTCTGCTCAAGTCTACTCAATACAAATCCTCTCATATTCCCACAAGTGGAAGCCAGCGCACAGCTGGACAAATTGCTGTACTTGCTATTATTTTAGGTGCTCGTTTCGCTCTCGAGCCAAAAAGTAATGAAAATATCAGCGTAACGTCGGTGAAAAGCCGTGTTCTAATGCATAAGAAGAAAGCACTCGCTAATCATCGCACTGCTCAGGCTGTTGTGGCTTATCGCCGATGCCAGAAGGAACATGCTTTGAACAAGGTGGCGATTGCGCATTAAGTACAAAAGGCACTTACTTTTTTGCCTAAAGATGTTGTGTCCCTTTACATTGCACTTGGCCGCTTTGCTGCATAACGCACAGAGCGGCCATTTTTTTAGGCTTAAAATAAATTAATATACCAGAGGGCGGGGTACATATTGAATATTCTGGACAGTTCTAAGGCCGCCATAAAGGTCACAATTGATAGGCCAAGTGTCCAATATAAAGTTTTCTCCAACTTGGGCGGTGCCGTTTTTTTGATGCCGATCCGGTTTATAATATGTTTGATTGCGGATGCAGAGATCATTTGAATAACAATAACACCTAAATATGCGGATGTTGTCAGAGCCAAAAGATCAAAAATAATATGTAGATTTTGATTCGGTATAAAAGACGTCAGCATATGTCGTATGGGGGACAAGAAATATGTGCACAGTAGTACGATGTTTAAAACAGCAGAGAACATCAAGCCCGTAAAGCGTGGTTTTTTTGTAATGTTATTGAGGGCTGTATCTGTATTTTCAATGATGGTCTTGGCAGTTTCTGCTGATAACCCCAGTGAATTACTTTTCATTAACAATCTTTTGGCTTTGCCCAGTGAATGCCTTGTTGTGTAGGAGATGCCCTCTTTAATTGTTCTGTATTCTGCGGCTTGTATAAGGTTATTGCCCACATCACCACGTTGGTCTGCTGCATCGGACAGTTTTCTAAGGCCGTTTTTAATCAGATCATCCAAGAAGGGGGAGACATGAACCAGCCGCTCTTGTGTGCCGAACAAGAACGTATAATAGCTTTTACCCGCGATATTATATTCCATATGTCCATAGGGCAGAAAAACCTCGTAAATAACCGGAATTCTATAGTTATTTCTTCGATCATCATCTGCTGCTTGTTTTGCTTTGTCAGGGTCGTCAAAATTGACGGTGCTTTCGATTTCTTCCGATATTGTTATTTTGGCATGTTCGCGAATCTTTGCACCATGCTTTTCGATCATCGCAACAACCTTTTCCGGCAAGCGGTCTCTGGGATAATCAAAGGCTGTGCGTGCCTCTATTGTTTGAATATATATTGTGCTGATCCACGCATTACCCTTACAATTCGGGCATGTAGTGATGCCTTTGCTGCGGCAAGTTGCGCATTGCACCTGCCCACTTTGCTTGCATGAGCGGCATGAAATATGCCCTTGTCCGTTGCATATCGGGCATTGTACTTGATTGCCATTTGGCCCTTGAATCATTTGCGAACCGTTGCAATGTCCGCAATGTCCCATACCTGATCCATTACAACGTGGGCATTGATCAATGCCTTTCCCGCCGCAGGGGTGGCATTTTATGGTTCCTTTGGCTTTACAGGTTTGGCAAGGATCATAGGTGACGTATTCTTCTTTCCAAAATGGCAGGGGGATTGTGTGATTATCTACGGCAAAGCCCTGATCCTCACGATTTAAAATCACTTCACGTATGGTTCTATGTAAATTATTGTCATGTGAGATGCCGATATATGCTTTATTGACAGCCTCCTTAACGGCTTGTTCATTGCTGACGTGTATGGGCCCTGTGATACGCCCACCTACGGTTTTGTGGCTGATTTTGGTAAGGATGGTCAGTATATTTTCGGCTTGAAAGTGAAGAATTTCACCTTCCAGTTTTTCCATCTTGACGTCTTCGGGGTCAAATTTATTGCCCTCCACCATCTTTTTGATTTTGTTTATCGCGTTTTCTTTATACTCGTCACTCAGGGCAAGTTTATGAATTTGCGTGTCTTGTGGTGTATTTGTATCGTTGGTCACTGGATGTTCGCTAGCTTCTGTTAAAAAAAATCTGTATAAACAATAGAGAAATATTTCCCAATACTACCTAATCCAAGGGGGTTATACAATGAAATTCAAGTTTGATATCGAATGCACACCGGAAGAAGCGCGCGCGTTTGTGGGTTTACCAAATATCGCACCAATGCAAGAGCGTATGATGAAGGAGCTGGAGAACAAAATGCAGGATAATATCCGCAACCTAAGTCCGGAGGAAATGGTGAAAACATGGATGCCTGCGACAATGCAGGGTCTTGGCGATATGCAGAAGATGTTCTGGTCGCAAATGGGCGTGAAAACACCGGAAAATTCAGAAAATAATGACTGATACGATTTATGCTTTGGCAAGTGCGCGTGGGCAGGCCGGCGTTGCGGTTGTTCGCGTGTCCGGCGAATATGCGCTGGATGGTTTCAAACGTTTTACGGGTGATACAGAAATCATGTATCGTCGTGCGTTGTTGCGAGAATTGAAACGTCCCGTTTCACGTGAAACATTGGATAATGCGCTCGTCATCGCTTTCAAAGCACCGCATAGTTATACGGGGGAAGATGTTGTTGAATACCATCTTCATGGTGGTATGGCCGTTGTTCAAGGCGTTTTGGATGCTTTAAGTGCGGAAAAGCACTATAGAATGGCTGAGCCGGGCGAATTTACCCGTCGTGCATTTGAAAATGGCAAGATGGATTTAACCGAGGCCGAGGCTATTGCCGACCTTATTCACGCGGAGACACAGCTTCAGAAGAATCAGGCGCTCTTGCAAATGGGCGGCGCATTGGCAGCAATTTATGATGGCTGGCGCGATGGGCTTACCAAAATCCTTGCTTATGTTGAGGCAGAGATCGAATTCCCTGATGAGGATTTACCCGACAGTATCGTACCAAAAATAACCCCGAAGATTGTGGATATGCTGGCGGAGATTGATGCACATTTGAATGATAACAGACGCGGAGAGCGCCTGCGTAACGGTATTCATGTCGCGGTGATTGGTGCGCCTAACGCAGGAAAGTCTTCGTTGGTGAATGCTCTGGTGCGCCGTGATGTGGCGATTGTTTCTGATATTGCAGGAACAACCCGTGACGTGATTGAGGCTCACCTCGACATTGGCGGGTATCCCGTTATTCTGTCTGATACAGCGGGTTTGCGACCTGATCAGATCGGTACGCAAGGACAAGACAGCATTGAGTCAGAAGGGATACGCCGCGCGCTGAAAATTGCAGAAGAAGCAGATATCCGCGTTATTCTCTATGATGCAAGCCAGGCAGAGCCGGATCAACATAGCTTCGCCCTAGAGCAACAAGACAACACCATTGCCGTCATTAATAAGGTGGATGCAGGTATAAAGATGAACCATCCCGCTGATCCATTGCAAATCTCTGTCACGAAGAATACGGGCATTACCGCATTTTTAGAGCGCTTAACGCAGGAAATAGATGGCTTGGTCGGTAAGGCCGAGGCACCTGCCCTGACGCGGCAACGTCACAGAGATGCTCTTGTGGATTGTCGCGCTTCGTTGGGGCGTTGCCTGAATGCCCCGCTACCCGAGTTAACCGCAGAGGATTTACGCCTCGCTGTGCGCCATTTGGGGCGTATTACCGGCAGGGTTGATGTCGAGGACTTGCTCGATGTTATTTTTCGGGATTTTTGTATCGGTAAGTAGCAATAAAAATAGGGTTCTAGGATATCTCTGATGTGTTCTGCTCAGGTTCTATCGTGTTATTGACATCCAGCGTCTGCAATTCTTGCAGGCATTCATTTGTTAGATTTTCAATGAACTCTTGTGGGGGTATGCGTATATCTTCTACCTGAAGTGTTTCGTCGTTCTTTTGGTGCGTTGTAATAATTTCTGCTGATAGAGTCGTATAGTTTTTATCCAGATGATCTTTATAAGGTGTTTGCCCTTCTAAAGGGTCTGGTTCGCCTGAGCTATCTAAGGGTGTTAATGCTGCGGATGTATCGACACGACGTTCCTCTTCCAGTGCCTTTTCTTCTTCCATTGCGCGGCGAATAATATACATTGCCACCGGAAGGGAGTAATTTATGCCCGAAAAATAATCGTCTGGATTTTCTTTGCCCTCGCCATTAAGCTCAGGTGACATCACAAGAAGCTCCACTAACGTTGTGCCATTATTTGTAAATTGATTTTCGAAACTGCCATGCAGTTCTTTGTGGCTCTCTTCTTTATGATGAGCCATCAATTTTTTGAGTGAATTGAAAATTTCTTGAATCATGATGGAATACCATTAGCCCGCTTACTTTTACTTATATAATTCTTTTCTGGATAAATAAGCAAGAAAATTGTATAGAAGTCGCAGAGATAAAGGAATTTTACCCATGAATACGGATTTTGAGGTCATTGTTGTCGGTGGAGGGCATGCAGGATGCGAAGCTGCCGCAGCTGCTGCGCGCACAGGCGCGAAGACGGTTCTGTTGACGCATAAGCTGGCAACCGTTGGCGCAATGTCGTGTAATCCTGCGATTGGCGGGCTTGGTAAAGGGCATTTGGTGCGTGAAATTGATGCGTTGGACGGGATTATGGCACGGGTGATTGATCGTTCGGGCATACAATACCGTATGTTGAACGCATCCAAGGGGCCAGCGGTGCGTGGCCCACGCGCGCAAGCGGATCGTAAGCTGTATCTGGAGGCGATGCAGGAGATTTTAGGCAGTTATCCTAACCTAACTCTGGTAGAGGGCGCAGCGGATGATCTTATTCTTGATGATAACGGTGCGATTGCCGGTTTAAAAACATTGGACGGCGCGGAATATCGCTGTCAGGCGGTTGTTTTAACAACGGGGACGTTTTTGCGCGGCATTATTCATCGCGGCGAGGAAATGAAGCCCGCAGGTCGCGTTGGGGAAGCGCCTACCATTGGTTTGGCAGAGACCTTAGAGCGTTTGGACTTCCCGCTCGGTCGTCTAAAGACAGGAACGCCAGCCCGCCTTGATGGGCGGACAATTAACTGGGATATTCTGGAAGAACAACCGGGTGATGAGACGCCAACGCCGTTTTCTTATCTGAATGATAAAATTACAGTGCCGCAAATTCCGTGCTATATCACGCATACAAACGAAGAGACGCACCGCATTATTCAGGAGAATTTAGAACGCTCACCCATGTATTCAGGGCAAATTGAGTCCACGGGGCCGCGTTATTGTCCGTCAATTGAGGATAAAGTTAATCGCTTTGCCGATAAAAACCGCCATCAAATATTCTTAGAGCCCGAAGGGCTGGATGATCATACGGTTTATCCGAATGGGATATCAACATCTTTGCCGATTGATGTGCAGGATGCCTTTATTCACTCCATTAAGGGGTTAGAGGACGTTAAAATCATCGAATGGGGCTATGCGATTGAATATGATTACTGCGATCCGCGGGATTTGAAGAAGACATTGGAGTCTAAACGTTTGCCCGGTTTGTTCCTCGCAGGGCAGATTAATGGCACTACAGGATATGAGGAAGCCGCCGCGCAAGGCTTGATGGCTGGGGTTAATGCGGCAAAACAGATTAACGCTATGAGTCGTAGTGTTTCACGTGAAACAGCCGAAATTTTCACTCTGGACCGTGCCGATGCCTATATCGGTGTCTTGATTGATGATTTGATTACCCGCGGCGCACCGGAGCCATATCGCATGTTTACCAGCCGCGCTGAATATCGTTTGCGCCTGCGTGCGGATAATGCGGATCAGCGTTTGACGGATAAGGGCATTGAGATTGGTTGTGTTGGTAAAGAACGCGAAGATATTTGGACGAAAAAATCCGATGCTCTGACAATTGCGCGGGATATGGCGAAGACACTGAATGCGACGCCCAACGAGCTGGAGAAGCAGGGCGTGCGCGTCAATAAAGATGGTACACGCCGCAGTGTTGCGGCCTTGCTGGCTTACCGTGATATTACATGGAATGATCTGGCCGCGATCTGGCCGGAGTTGAGCGCCGTTGCGCCTGATATTCGTGAGCAAATAGAGATTGATGCCCTATATGCGGGCTATATGGGCCGCCATGAGGCCGATATAGCGGCGTTTCGCAAGGATGAGAACTTAGTATTGCCCAAGACGTTAGATTACGCAGAAATCGGCAGCCTATCGAACGAGGTGCGCCAAAAGTTAGAGCAAGTGAACCCAACAACACTAGGCGAAGCATCGCGTATTCCTGGCGTTACGCCTGCTGCGGTGGTGGCTTTGCTGCGCTATGTGAAGAAGCCGCCTAAAAAGTCATCCAAAAAAGTATCCCAGAGATCATCAGCAAAATCGAGTGCGGCATAATGATTTATAAAAAAGATGATTTTAAGCAGGTTGTTGATATTTCAGACGAGATGTTCGCGAAAATCGAGATCTATCATGCGTTACTGTTGAAATGGAACAAGGCAATCAACCTTGTCAGCGCAAAAAGCATTGAACAAGCATGGCACAGGCACTTTATCGACTCAGCGCAATTGTCTAAAGCCATACCTGAGGGCGTAAAAGTATATGCGGATTTAGGGTGCGGCGGCGGTTTCCCCGGCCTTGTTCTGGCGATCATGAATCCTGATATTGCGGTTCATTTGGTTGAATCAGATGAACGAAAATGTCAATTTATGCGCACCGTTGCGCGGGAAACAGAGGCATCGAACGTTATCATCCACACCAAACGGGTCGAAGCCGTCACCGATGATTTTTGCCCCGATTTTGTTACGGCGCGCGCATTATCATCTTTAGAAACGCTGTTTGAGTATTGCTTGCCATGGGCGCAGCAGAACAAGAGTTTGGTTTTTTGTTTTATGAAGGGCGAACGTGCGAATGAGGAGATTTTGGTGGCGCAAAAACGTTTTGATTTTGAATACAGCACCGTTCCCAGTTTGACGGACAATACGGCGCAGTTATTATTTATCAAAAAGCTGACTTGTGCATAACCTGCGCAGCGCAAATATTTTTACTGTGTGGATTTAGCGAATCTAACTACTATTGCTAAATCTGAAAAATTATCAATGACAATGAATAGAGGTGCAAAATGGAAGCAGAATCAGGTGGCCTAGGGCTTGGGTTAAATGCCTTATTTGATGAAGAAGAGAGTGCCTCTGCCGTTGCGGCGATAGAAGAAAAGATCGAGAGCGAACCGGAAAGTGCACGTAAACGTTTAAGCGTTGGTGTAGAACAGCTCTCCCCCAGTGAATTTCAGCCGCGCCGCATCTTCAGTGAAGACAGCATTGGCGAGCTGGCCAGCTCTATCAAGCAATATGGGGTGCTGCAACCTCTTTTGGTGCGTCAAAGCCCCACGGACCCTGAACAATATGAAATCATAGCAGGGGAGCGTCGCTGGCGCGCAGCGCAGCAGGCACAATTACATGAAGTGCCTGTTATCGTGCTGGAATTAAGCGAACTGGACGCGTTTAAAATTGCGCTGATCGAGAATTTGCAACGCGAAGACTTGAACGTCATTGATGAGGCTTTGGGTTATCAGCGTCTGCTGGATAATTACAATTTGACACAAGATGAACTTGCCAAAGCGGTGGGGAAAAGTCGTCCGCATATTACCAATACCGTGCGATTATTGGCTTTGCCAAATGTGGTTCAGGCACATCTTGGTGCGGGTGATATTACGATGGGGCATGCGCGTGCATTGATTACGGCGGCAGATCCGGAAGCACTGGTCAAACAGGTTATTTCCAAGGGATTGAGCGTACGCCAGACTGAAAAATTCGCAATGGATAAAAAGGGTGTGCCACAAAAGAAACGCGCCAGAACGATTACTCCCGGCGTGGCGGCAAATGATAAGGATGCGGACACTGTTGCGCTGGAAAATGATATCAGTAATGCCCTTGGCATGCGTGTCATCATTGATAGTACGGACGGGAAAAGCGGTAAATTGTCGGTGGAGTTTAAATCTCTGGAACAGTTGGATGAGGTCTTGCACCGCTTGGCGCATTTCCCCGGTTCACGGCTCAATGGATAAGATTTTTGTTTTTCCACAACCAGCAATATGTTAATTCATGTCGCGTTGATATCGCACTGATCCGTCGCCCGCGCTTACTTTTGAGTAAGATCTAAAGCCATGATCGCCGATTCATTCTACAGATTAAAAACATTATCTTGATCCACGCCATCCATGAATGGTTTTCCGCGTTCTTCGTGGGTTTTATCAATAATGGCGGCAATCCAGTTTGAGAGTAAGGCACGTTTGGCGGAGCTCCAGCGGTTGGGTGTGCTCTCGATAATATCTGCGAAGATTTCAGGCGGTAAATGTCCTTTATGCTCGGTGTTATGATATAGCCCCGCTTCAACCTTATTTCGAAAATCTTCTATAAGTGATAACCCTTTTCCATGAAAATAGTTTTTGGGCAGGGGCGCGAGAGGTGTTTGTTCCGCGCTGGCTCTGCGCTCTGCGCTTATTCCTAAGTCACGTTGAAATTCACCCAGTAATGTATTGGTGTTATATTCAGGGTGACCTTGCCAGAAAACAGAGCGTAGCCCATCAGGGCTGGTTGCCATATGCACGCCTGCCTCTTCGCTGGCGATAAGGATAGGCATACCGTATTTTGTAAACTGATCCTCGGTAATTTCATTCCACCGTGAATGTGGGATATCAAAGACAGTATCCATGCCATGCGTTAAAGGATGTGTTTCATTACGCACTTTATGTTCAAAAACACCCCAGCGTTTTTCTTGCAGCGGGGTGCGCTCTTCTCCATATTTTATTAGCATATAGGCATGGCTTGCGAGGCATGAATAAAGTGTTGAGGTTGGGCCGAGATCGCTTTCCGCCCAATTGATAACATCGCTGAGCGGTTCATAAAATGTTGCTTTACGAAGGTCGGGGTCGGCAATATTCGCCCCTGTGATGATAAGGCCGTCCAGCCCATTTTCTTTGGCTTGGTCAAAGGTTATATAATTTTCATCGACATATTGCTGCGTTTTTTTGTTACGATCTACACCATCCAGAGCAATAAAATGTGGCACAATGAATAATCCGCCGGATGCATAATGTAGGGGCATGGTGAATTGGGTCTCTGTCTTTTTCAAGGCGGTATCGGGCATCATATTGATAATACCAATATGTAGTTCACGTACCGCGCGCTTTGTTGCTTCATTAATGCAGATAACTGTCGGATCTATTGTTTTCATCCGGTGGAGGTAGTCACCTTTAGGGGGTGTTACTGGCATATTACTCAAACCCGTTTTTTATCACACAGCTCAATAGGGCGGCGTGATGCTTACATAATTTATCAAAACGGGGGAGGCGTTATAAGAAAAAGTGCAAACCACCCTGCTTGATCCCAATTAGGATACCACAGGCGGATTTACTGCCGTGGCGCTTTAGCTTTTTTTACGTGGTGCAAGCTGATCCTTCAAATCCCACTTTAATATCTTAGCTATAATATGATTACAGCCTTCAAGTCAATAAATTTATGATGTGCGATTGGCTTTTTCATCGTGGCCAGAAATGCCAAAGCGTTTCTCCAGAATATCAAAGACATCGGATGGTGGTACGTCATGGTGGGATAACATCACCATGATGTGGAACAGCAGGTCTGCGGCCTCACTGCGAAGGTTTTGTTGTACTTTTGCATTATCGCGTTCATTATGAATGTGGAAGGCCTCATCAATAAATTCCTGTGCCTCTTCCAGTATCTTTTCCGCAATTTTGGGTGAGCCTTTTTCATACAGGCTGGCAACGTAAGATTTCTCGCCTGCCGCATTTTTGCGCTGTTGCAGGGTATCGTAAAGCTGGTCAAGAATGTGTTGTTGGTTGCTCATCGTACGGGTATCCCTGCGTTTTTCATGGCGTCTTTGGCTTCTTGAATGGTGTATTCACCGAAATGGAATATTGAGGCTGCTAAAACCGCGCTGGCGTGGCCTTCGATTACGCCGTCGACTAAGTGTTGCAAATTACCGACACCGCCTGAGGCAATGACGGGTACGCGCACCGCGTCTGAGACGGCGCGGGTGAGTTCAAGGTTAAAGCCTTGCTTGGTGCCGTCACGATCCATAGAGGTGAGGAGCAGCTCTCCTGCGCCGTATTCTGCCATCTTTATCGCCCACTCCACCGCGTCGATGCCTGTGCCGTTACGTCCGCCATGGGTGAAAATCTCCCAGCCCTCGGAGCCGTCCTCTTTTTTCTTCGCATCAATGGCGACAACGATGCACTGACTGCCACATTTATCGGCGGCTTCTTTGACGAAATCGGGGTTGCTCACGGCGGCGGAGTTAATGCCGATTTTATCTGCGCCCGCTTCCAGCAATTTTCGAATATCTTGCAGTGTTCGCACGCCGCCGCCAACGGTGAGGGGGATAAACACTTCATCCGCTGTGGCGCGCACAACATCATACATGGTTTCGCGATTATCACTGGTCGCGGTGATGTCAAGGAAGCACAGCTCATCCGCGCCTTGATCGTTATAGAGTTTGGCCTGCTCAACGGGATTGCCCGCATCAACAAGATCAACAAAGTTTACGCCCTTAACCACGCGGCCATTGGCAACGTCAAGACAGGGAATTATTCGGGTTTTCAGCATATTTTTAAACTTGTTATTATTTGTGTTGTATATCTTATAATATGCTTAAGCCCTTATGTGAATAGAAAAGAGATTGCGTTATGATTCTTGGAATGGCTCTGTGATCACGTTAAATTTGACCGGAGACCACCTTCAAGGCATCCGCAGGGGTAATGCGTCCATCATATAACGCCTTGCCGACGATAACGCCTTCTACGCCGTATTGCGCGGCATCACGCACGAGTCTTAGATCGTCCAGCGATCCTACGCCGCCTGATGCGATGACGGGGATGGATGTGCTTTGTGCCAAGGCGATTGTCGAGACAATATTGACGCCCTCACCCGTTCCATCGCGATCAATATCGGTATAGATAATGGTGGAAACCCCGACATCTTCAAAAACTTTGGCAAGCTCATCGGCCTGCATATCTGATTCCTTTGTCCAGCCCTCAACCGCGACCTTTCCGCCGCGTGCATCAATGCCCACAACAATTTGCCCGGGGAATTCATAGCAAGCGGTTTTGACCAGCTCAGGATCACGCACCGCAATTGTTCCAAGGATTATGCGGCTAACCCCTTCGGCCAGCCATTTTTCGATTTGTGCTATTGTGCGGATACCGCCGCCAAGTTGAACCGGAATATCAACGGCTTCGATAATTTTACGTACCGCCGAGTGGTTGGCAGGCGCGCCGTTTACCGCGCCGTCAAGATCAACAACATGTACCCATGAAAACCCACTATGTGCCCATTCCAAGGCTTGCGCTGCGGGATTATCGTTATAAATAGTCTCTTTATTCATGTTGCCTTTATATAGGCGAACACATCGACCATTTTTTAAGTCTATCGCGGGGTATATAATCATTTTCGTCGTTCATCTATTCATCGGGGACATCGTTATTCGCTCCTCACGTATAAAAATACGCTACGCTCGCCCATGCCTTGCCCAGCTAAAGATATAAACGAC
The DNA here is from genome assembly GCA_002401695.1 of Alphaproteobacteria bacterium. Taxonomy (GTDB): domain Bacteria; phylum Pseudomonadota; class Alphaproteobacteria; order Micavibrionales; family Micavibrionaceae; genus UBA1672. The sequence continues at coordinate 251,829 of NVTV01000003.1, read as the reverse complement.
TTTAGCTTTTATAGGTTAGGGAAGATGAATATTCAAGACTCTAATTCAGGCATTTTTCAGCAGATAACCTTACAGTAATAATATCCCTTAAGGACTTTGCCTTCGACTTTGGCATAGTGGGGGTGTTCACCGATCCGGTGATAACCCAAACTTTCGTACAGAGTTACAGCGTCGGTTAGTGTTTCGCGGATATCCAGATTGATAACCTCAAAGCCTTCAACGCGGGCATATTCTTCTGTTGCCTCGATAATCATTTTGGCAAGACCATGACCCCGCGCCCACGGGGTAACAAAATTTGTGGTCAGCTGCACAGAGAAACTTTGCGCTTCGTTATTGCGTGGAGGTTTAAGCAATTGGCATGTTCCACAGATAACACCATCAAGGCGCGCAACAAATAAGGCGCGTGCGGGCATGGCAAGAACACCTTCCCAGTAACGCTCCAATATATCGCGAGGGGGGATTGTAATCCACCCGAAACCACCGCCATCTTCAATCGCAGCATTGGTTGCATCACAAAGATCATTGAGATCTCCGGCATTAAATTTCTGGATATGCTCTACCGTCGGGACGGGTTCCAGTGGCTTTAGGATTGTTTGATCGCTCATTCCGTTATCCTTATCGTCATGCGTCTTTAAAACGCACTTATGGTTTCCAGTCTAGAAAGTTCGATAGTAACTTTAATCCGGCTTTGTGGCTTTTTTCGGGATGGAATTGCATTCCGATTATATTATCACGCCCAATAATAGCGGGGATAAGACCGCCATATTCTGTCATCGCTAAACAATTATGATTATATGTACATTGAAACATAAAAGAGTGAACAAAGTAGAAATTTTCCGAAGAATCTGTATTGCGCAGCACAAAGTGGCGATTATCTTGCGTGTTATTAGCAGAGAGATAATGCAGTTCATTCCAGCCCATATGCGGAATTTTTAAGGATGTGTCGTTGGGTGTGATCGGAATAACATCACCCTCAATCCAACCTAATCCTGCGGTGACGCCGTGTTCCATCCCGCGGCTTGCCATCAGCTGCATCCCGACGCAAATACCAAGGAAGGGCGTCGCTTTTTGAATGACGGATTCATTGAGTGCTTCGACCATGCCGTCAATCGCGCTTAAGCCTTCCATACAATCACGGAACGCGCCTTGTCCGGGCAGAACGATTCGATCGGCCTTCAGCAGGTCTTTAGGCTTGTTACTGATCTTGACGGTGATATCTTTGCTGACATGTTCAAACGCTTTTGCCGCAGAGCGCAAATTGCCGGAGCCATAATCGATGATGATAAGTGTTTCCATGCAGTCTTTATAGCGTTTCGGACAAAAAAGTCGAGAAGGTTTTTGTTGGCATAATTGTTTGTTTTTTGCCAATATAAAAGGATGGACTATTTATTTAATAATAAAGCATATCCGATTGTTACCTCCGAGACGGATGTTATTGCAGCATTGCAAGAGGATAATGGCACAACGCGTGCAGTTATTCTGCGCAATGAAGCGGCGTGGCAGGCGGAGTCGCAAACGTTTGGCGATGGCATTACAATGAAGGATGATGTCCTTGCGGCGTGGGCATATGTTGAAGATGATCCCCATGGTCGCTTTCCTAGGAAAATTGCAGGGGAAGTATCTTATCTGGATGTCGTAAATGCGGCAGATGTTTTGAAAGAGGCGGGCGAAGCCAACATCATTGTTGACCCGCAAGCCAGTCGCTTATTCTCCGATAAAGTAAATTCTCAACGTGAGGTTTTTCAGCGTGTTCACGATGCATGTTTTGGCAAACAAGAGGATGAATCAATTGTTGGCCATCTTATGTTCACACCAAAACATGGTGAGGGGCGCAGCCCGATGATGCATGTTGATAATGTAAGGCTAACCCTGCATACGACGTTTGCCGGTGCGACGCTTCATCTTCTCAATGGTATGACATCGGATAAGCAATGGGACTATATGAATGCCAGCAAGTCCGGCACTGTTATGCGGGGCCAAAAGGATCAAAATGATAAAGAGCTCACCATTTTAACACAGGAATATCGCGATGAATTCAGCAGTGCAAAATTGGGCGATGCGATTTTCATGAAGGGGCAAAGAGGCCTCGATTTGGAAGATCCGTTAATCAGGGATGTAATGGCCGTTCATGCATCTTCCCCGTATATTTCAAGTTACGGTCAGGCAGGCGCAATCTTTTATTCGAAGAAAACACTCGACATCGGATGAACGGCGTTTTAAACAAATTGCTATGGATATAAATCTTTACCGTTGGAATGAAACTGATCCGGAAACGCAAGCGCGCATTATGCGCCGTGCGCAAGCCGATATTGATGCTGTGTGCAAAATCGTGCAACCGATTATCGAAGATGTGCGGGTTCATGGTGATGAGGCGTTAAGACGCTACGCCAAGAAATTCGAAGGCGCAGAGATTGAGAACATCAAAGCCACCCCCGAAGAATTCGCCCGTGCGGAAGAAAATCTGGATGATGATTTAAAGGCGGCGATTAAGCGATGCGCGGCAAATGTGGATAAGTTTCACGTGGAACAATTTCGCCGCGTGGAAGATCGCTGGATGGTGGAAATCGAACCTGGCGTCTGGGCGGGCGAGCAAGTCAGCGCGATTGACTCTGTTGGTCTCTATGTGCCGCGCGGTAAGGGCGCATTTCCTTCTGCACTTTATATGCTGGCATTGCCCGCAGTTATTGCAGGGGTGAAGACCATTGCCGTGGTGACACCGCCAACGGCTGATGGCTCGATTGATGATGCGACGCTTTATACTGCGAAATTATGCGGCATTGAAGATGTCTATAAATGTGGCGGGGCGCAGGGTATTGCTGCGCTGGGTTATGGGACGCAAAGCGTACCAAAAGTGAAAAAAGTTCTGGGGCCGGGCAGCCCTTATGTTGCTGCTGCAAAACGTATCCTCTCTGACATTATGGATCCGGGGATGCCCGCTGGGCCATCTGAATCTATCGTTCTGGCGGATGGCAGTGCGAATTTTGATAACACGATATTAGATGTGCTGAACGAAGCAGAACACGGCAAGGATAGCGGCGCTTTGCTGGTCACGCATGACGCGGCCTTAGCAAAATATGTGCAGGAAAATATGCCTGCCGTGATTAACAGCTTGCCTGAAAAGCATCGCGATATTTGCGCGCATGTGATGGCGGGATCAGAAGATAGCTATGGCGGGATTATCCTGACCGAGAGCTTGGAAGCCTCCATCGCCTTTAGTAACGCCTACGCGCCGGAGCATCTACATCTGAAAATCAAAGATGGTGAAAACTATCTGGATCAACTCACCCATGCGGGTGAAATTTTGCTTGGCGAATATACACCTTCCAGTCTCGGGAATTATGGGATTGGTGTGAACCATGTGTTGCCCACGGGCGGCAACGCGCATACGTATTCCTGCACCTCTGTTTGGGATTTCCTTAAACGCACCTCAATCTCGCGCTGTGATAAACAAGGGTTCGAGAGCTTGAAAGATGCGGTCTGCACGATGACCGACTACGAAGACTTCCCCGCCCATGGTGAGGTTTTGCGCCGCCGTAAGGTTTAAAGGCGATGAGTAGAAAACGTAACAATTCCCCCAAGCAGCCCATTCCAGAGGCCATACATTATATGACGCCAACGGGGCATGCCGTTCTTGATAAAGAGATGGATTGGTTGATTCTTGAGGAGCGTCCGAAGATTTGTGCGATTGTCTCTTGGGCGGCGGGCAATGGTGATCGGTCTGAAAATGGTGATTACATCTATAATAAAAAACGTCTGCGCGAGATTGATGGGCGGTTGCGTTATTTAATGAAAAAACTGGATAAGAGTAAAATCGTTGATCCCAAAGACCAGCAAAATTTAGAGCGCATCTATTTCGGTGCGCGCGTAACTTATGCCCGCGCGGATGACAGTGAAGTAACAGTCCATCTTGTCGGCGTTGATGAGGCGGATTTCGAAAAGGGTAAAATCAACTGGCTGTCCCCCGTTGGCAAAGCCATGCTAAAAGCCGAGGAGGGCGACACCGTAAAAGTGCGCACTGATGGTGGCATTGAAGAAATTGAAATTGTCGAAATTGCCTATCCTCTGGATTGAGATTCTATAGGCTTAAAGCGCGCCCTTTGTACTGGGCAATTGATCTGCCGCGCGTGGGTCTGTTTCCACCGCCATACGCAAAGATTTGGCGCACGCCTTAAAGATGCTCTCGGCAATATGGTGGTTATTAACGCCGCAAATATTGGTAACGTGCAGCGTCAAGCCACCCGCCCCTGCGAGTGCCTGAAAAAATTCACGGAAAAGCTCGGTATCCATTTCGCCGAGGCGATCAATCGAAAACGCCGCATCCCAAACCAGATACGCACGGTTTGAAAAATCGAGCGCAACGGAGGAGCGTGCCTCATCCATCACCAAATCAAAATGCCCATAGCGGCGGATACCTGTCTTGTCACCGATGGCTTGCTTTAATGCCTGCCCCAATGCAATGCCGGTATCTTCGACGGTGTGATGCGCGTCAATGTGTAAGTCGCCCTTGGCCTTGATCGTCATATCAATCAAAGAATGGCGCGCGAGCTGTTCCAACATATGGTCGAAAAATCCAACGCCAGTATGTATATCGGCTTTACCTGTACCATCAAGAGTAACGGAAACTTCAATCGATGTTTCGTTTGTTTTACGGCTGACTTGGCCTGTGCGCGCGCTCATTATTGTGTATTTCCTTCATTTAGAAATTCGGGTACAGTCGTAGTCTAAGATTTAATCCTTACCAAACCCTTAGCATATGACCTTATCTTACACAAAAATCATACCATTTTTAATAGTTGTTTTGACAGTAGGCACTTTGGCGGCCTGCGCCCCTGTACAAAAAGCAGAATTTATGCCAAGTCTGGATCACCCCGAGGATGCCCACCCTGCGCCGATAAAATTTACGAAGCTGAAACTGAAATTGCCTGTCGGGATGGAGATGGGTGTTCATCGCCATCGATGCTTTTTGTCTTTCTCAGAAGTCGGGCGGCATTATTTAAAAGGTAATATAAGCCAGACTTTAATTGGCGATAGCTTCGTTGAGGCGTTGGATGCTCAAGGATATGATCTGGTTAGTCATCTGAATATTTCTTTTGATGAGGAAATTGATGCCGAGAGCTTACGCTCTGAATATAAGGTCAGCGCGAAGATTATCGATGCGCAAATTAATGTGTGTGAAAACCCGAATTGGCTCTTTATATTTCCTGTTGTTGATCCGTTGTTCTTAGGAACGGGTGGGCTGAGCGGGAAGTTGTTCTTGAAAATCGAATGGGGTGTTTGGGATAATCTGCGCCGCAAAACTGTTTATAAAACAACCACCGAAGGCTATGTCCACAGCAAGCGCGCGAATTTGGAAGGCGTTACTTTGATGGTGAATGAAGCCTTTGCGATGGCGGCGCATAATTTGGGCGCGAAAAAAGAATTCCATGATTTAATTTTCTATGGCACCAAACCGCCGCAAGACTGGAACAAGAAAAAGAAGCGCGAAAGCCGTCCCCGCATTTTTGATCCGCAAGAGCGTGTGGTGATTTCTAATCCGCCTTTATCTAAGGTTATGTTGAGCGACCATATAGAGCGCACACGCCGCGCCGCAGTGATGGTGCAGGCAGGCGCGGGGCATGGCTCGGGTTATTTCATCAGCAATGAAGGGCATATTATTACCAATGCCCATGTTATTGGTGATGCGATGCGGGTGCGTGTTGTGACGGCGGGGCGTAAGGAAAAACTGATCGCCGAGGTGTTGCGCAAAAGCGTACCCCGCGATGTGGCTTTGCTAAAGCTGGAGGTCGTTCCCGAAGATTTGGAGATTGTGACCCTGCCGATCAAAACTGCGTGGCCGAAGGTCAGTGCGGATATCTATGCGCTGGGCGCGCCGAAAAACAAACGGCTGCAAGATACGCTGAGCAAGGGCATCGTCAGCGCGCATCGTAAAAATTTCCGCGTGTTCGGGACGAAGATGGATTTTATTCAGGGCGATGTTCAAACCATTGGCGGCAACAGCGGTGGCCCTCTTCTGGATGCTCATGGTAATCTGGTCGGGATGAGTGTTGCAGGGATGTATCAATTTTCAACGGAAAGTGATTCCGGTCTTAATCTTTTCATTCCGATAGAAGATGCGTTGAAACATTTGAAAATTGAGCTGGAATAAACCCAAGCCTTAAATATTGTCTGGCATACGTGTTTTGACAATGGAGACGCGCTTGTCGTAGCGATCATACAGAGCGACAAGATTTTTGTGCATGTGCCAATCACAGATGCCGCGATTTTTAAACCAATCCAGCAGACTGATGAGCATAAGCTCCGGCACACCGAATGTTTTGCCTAGATCATTTTGCTCATTAAGATAAGACAAGCTGGCCTCAATACGGGTGAGCGAGCGTTTCAAATATCCTTCATTCAGATCAAGATCTGTTGTCTTATCGAATATAAAACGAAGGACACCGGCATCGCCCATGCCTAAAATAATGGTGATGAGGTTTTGTTGTTCGTCATCAATGGATGTATTGAAATCAGCATTGATCTTATCGCCGGATTTGTTAATCAGGTAATTCACAATAACACGCGAATCAATAATATTTTTGCCTTCATCACGCAGGACGGGCACTTTCATCAAGGGGTTATTGCTGTTGATCAGCTCGGCATCTTCCGCCGTCATCGATGAAAACGCGCCGGTTTCCAGCAGTTCATAAGGGATGTTCAATTCCTCGCACGTGATGCGCACTATTCTAACAAAGGGGCTTGGCTGTGATCCGATTATTTGCATGGGGAAATCTCCTGAATGTGCGCTTCATATAGCAGTTATTATTTTTGACAAAATTATGCGGATATTACAAGACCATACTTGACACAGAGTCCATCCATCTATCATATCGTTGCCATGACATATGATATTCAAGATTACGCAAATGCGCAAAAATGGCGCGGTACAACGATTATTTCTGTTCGCAAGGGCAAGGATGTCGTGATCGCAGGCGATGGACAGGTTTCTATGGGGCATACTGTCCTGAAGGGCAATGCCCGCAAGGTGCGCAGGCTTGGCCGTGATAATGATATTATTGCTGGGTTTGCAGGCTCTACCGCCGATGCGTTTACATTGTTTGAACGTCTGGAAGCAAAACTTGAGGCGCACCCCGGGCAACTCACCCGCGCCTGTGTTGAGCTGGCAAAAGATTGGCGCACCGATAAATATTTACGCAAATTAGAAGCCTTAATGGCGGTTGCGGATAAAGATGTTTCTTTGATTTTGACAGGGAACGGCGATGTCGTTGACCCGCAAGATGGCTTGATCGGCATTGGTTCAGGCGGGAATTATGCGCTGGCCGCCGCGCGTGCGCTCTACGATCAAAAAGACATGAGCGCCGAAGATATTGCGCGTAAAGCCATTAAAATTGCCGCTGATATTTGTGTTTATACCAACGAAAACATCACCGTCGAAACCCTATAAAGACTGCGCTTATTTCACCGTGGATGTCGTCAGACTGCAACTTGCGTATGAAAATACGCGTCGTCTTATCTTCCTAACCACGTTAAAATATACTTGCCCTTAATTTGCGGTCTCTTCAAATACGCGGGACTTTATTTATTCTTCTGTTTCCGCCCCATCACCTCTGGTTTTAATCAGGGAGAATATCACGCCTGCGGCGAGAACGCTTAGGGTAACGGTTAGGGATACTGTCGGGCTGATATGTCCGAAAAAGCCGTTATAAAAGACTTTCCCGCCGATAAAGATCAACACCGCAGACAGCGCGTATTTCATCAGTTCGAACCGATCAATGACGTTTTCAACCGCGAAGAATAAGGCACGTAAGCCCAGAACCGCGAAAATATTACTGGTGAAAACCACAAACACATCTGTTGTGACAGACAGAGCGGCAGGGATACTATCAACCGCGAAAATTACGTCACTGATCTCTATCACGATTAAGGTAAGGAACAGTGGCGTTGCGATAAAGGCAGATTTACTGCCTTTTTTCTCATCATCAAGGCATTCATCTCTGGGCACTATAAACCGATTGCCGTGGAGTTTCGGGGTGAATGCCATGTGTTTTTTCAGAAAGACCACAAGGGGTTTTTCTTCGAAATTATCCAGATCGTCACCATCATCCATGAAAATCATCTTGATCCCTGTGGCGATAAGGATGGCAGCAAAGATGTATAAGACCCAGTCAAAATTATGGACGAGCGCCGCGCCGGAGCCAATCATAATACCGCGCAGTAAAACAACGCCGATAATCCCCCACACCAAAACGCGATGTTGATATTGCCGCGGAATAGAAAAGGCGGAAAATATAACCGACATGACGAATAGATTATCCAGTGACAGGCTTTTTTCGATCACATAGGCGGTGTAGTAATTCATGGCGCGATCTGCGCCGAAATGATGCCAAACGAGTAGGCCAAACGCGAGTCCCGCGGCGATATACCATGCGCTCAAAATCATACTATGCTTAAAGCCGATGATATTGTCTTTGCTCTTATTAAACATCGCAAGATCAACATAGAGGAGGATAGGAACAAGGGCAAAGAAGATCGCCCAATCATATATTTCCATAAGTATAGAATTCCTTCGTTGTACAATGCGCGGCGCATCGCAGGTTCCTTCTTATGTAACATGGGTATGCTGAAATTACCATCAAAACCGAAACGCTGTGCGGATCGCCGACAGTACCGATATTTTTACAATATTACTTGCCATTTATGGGTAGAAAATTTATTCAAACAAGGATAAAATGCGTCTTCAATTTTAGAAAAGATTAAATTATGCTCGATAGTAAAAAAGATAAACCCTCTATTGTGTCCGCCCTCTCACCACGCGAAACGGTGAGCGAGCTGGATCGTCATATCATCGGGCAAAATGATGCAAAGCGCGCGGTTGCGGTTGCGCTGCGTAATCGTTGGAGACGCTCTAAACTTGATCCTGAATTGCAGGAAGAGGTCTATCCGAAGAATATCCTGATGATCGGGCCGACAGGTGTTGGTAAGACGGAAATTGCGCGCCGCTTGTCGAAATTGGCGAACGCCCCGTTTATTAAGGTCGAAGCCACCAAATTTACTGAAGTTGGCTATGTCGGTAAGGACGTGGAATCAATTATCCGCGATTTGACGGAGATCGCCATCCGCATGACGCAGGAAAAAATGCGCAAAACGGTAAAGGTACAGGCCGAAATCTATGCAGAGGAACGCGTACTGGACGCGCTGGTCGGTGATACGGCGGGCGAAGGCACACGTACGAACTTCCGCAAGAAACTGCGCGAGGGTGATCTGAATGATCGCGAGATTGAGATCGAAGTACTGGATAATGCCAGTCCGATGGGCGGCATGATGGACATCCCCGGTATGCCGGGCGCGTCAATGGGCATGATGAATTTGGGCGATATGTTGGGCAAGGGCTTTGGTGATCGTACGAAGAAAAAGAAGCTCAGCGTCGAAGAGAGCTATGAGATTTTAATCGCCGAGGAATCCGATAAGCTGTTGGATAATGATAAAATCACCGCCAATGCGCTGGAACTCGTACAGCAAAGCGGGATCGTCTTTATTGATGAGGTCGATAAGATTGCGGCGCGCCAAGACGTACGCGGCGGCGATGTCTCCCGCGAAGGCGTACAGCGTGATTTGCTGCCCCTGATTGAGGGTACAACAGTGACAACCAAGCACGGCGCGGTGAAGACTGACCATATGTTATTCATCGCCAGCGGCGCGTTTCATTATGCCAAGCCATCGGATTTACTGGCGGAATTACAGGGGCGTTTGCCCATTCGGGTAGAGCTTCGCGCCCTGACCGTGGATGATTTCAAACGCATCTTAAAAGAAACCGAAGCCAGCCTGATTAAGCAATACGAAGCCTTAATCGGAACAGAGGGCATGACATTAACCTTCGAAGATGAAGCCATCGACGAGATCGCCCGCCTCGCCTTTGAAGTCAATGAAAGCGTCGAAAATATCGGCGCGCGCAGGTTGCATACCGTGATGGAAAAATTGCTGGAAGAAATCAGCTTCACCGCCTCCGACCGCAGCGGCGAAACCATGGTAATCACCGCCGAATACGTCCGCGACCACGTAGAAGAACTGGCAAACTCCACGGACTTAAGCAAGTTTATCTTGTAGCCGTCTTTCCCTTTCCATTCTTACTGCGTTACAATGTCGCTTGCGTATGAAAATACGCGGCGCAGCCTTGTGCCTTGTAAGCATGAAAATTGATGCGACTAAGAATTGGAGTGGATGATGGCAAAAGTAAATAGAAAACCGTTGAAGGGGCAAGAGGCTATAGATTTATGGTTGAAGGGGAAGGATGCGTGGAATCACGAGGTTATGCTTCGGCAGAATTTTGATGTTGATTTTTCAGGTGTTGATTTTTCGGAGTATAGAACAACCCATCCAATTATTTCTTTTGTTGGGTTTCATTTTCCGAATGGAAATGTTTCTTTTATTGGAGCACAATTTGGTGATGGAGGCGTTTCTTTTGTTGGAGCACAATTTGGCGCAGGGGATGTTTTCTTTTCATGTGCAGAATTTGGTAATGGAAAGGTAACATTTTCGAATGTAAAATTTGGGGGTAGTGCATTTTTTACGGATTTAGGAAATATTAAAAATATTAAGTCGTTTTCTTTTGAATCATCTGTATTTGATGGACCTTTTAATATTTCATCTGATGAGACGTTTCCTTGCATCATTGATTTAACTCATACAAAAACAGCGCACCATATGTCTTTGGATGGTTTGAAATGTGTTCTGCGATGTGAGGGAGAACTTAAAAGTTATTTTGATTTTGATAGAGATTGGGTTAAGAAAAAAACAGTTGCCGATAAGGGGGATATCGCCCGCGCCCGTCGGCTAAAAGAATTGGCGGAGGCGAATAAGGATCATCAGGCCGCGCAAGATTTTCATGTTTTGGAAATGCAGGCCAAGCGCGTACACAGTAAATGCCCTATCGGTTATTTGTGGAATACTGAATTCTGGTATGAAAAACTCAGTGATTATGGGCGGTCTATAAGCAGGCCGTTGGATAGGTTATGGGATATTTGTCTCTTTTATATGGCGGCATATATTGGGATAAGTTATCAAATCGTTGGGCATTTTAATTGTTTGAAATCGTTGATATATTCCGCCGCCCAAATGTTCGCTTTTATTCCCAGCAGCCGTAATGCGCGCTCTGATATTAGGACGGTTTTGTTTGATGAGCCACCCCCCGATTTAATCTACGCCCTCACCTTTTCACAGAGCATATTGGCGTTGATGTTGCTGTTCTTACTAGGTCTTGGCTTGCGCCATCGTTATCGTATTTAACCGCGCCTCTACAGAGGTGAAATTACATAGATAAATCGTTATTCGGATCAGTATCCGGTTTCGGATTATTCTTCGCATCGAAATCGATTGATAATTGCGGGCTTCTGGGTGTCCATTGTATGAATTGATCTGTGTTGAACACCGTTGCGGTGATGTGTACGTCTGCGCTTTTTTCCGTACCTTGGGCAATTTTTTGTTTCTCGCCGGTGTACTCCGCCAAACTAACGCTGGCATGCTCGCTATAGACTAGGAACCATTTATCGTTTTTTTCGGCGGCTTCTTCATAGGCTTTGTTAAACGTATCAAAGCTGTCTTCGGTTTGAAAATTCAAACGCGTACTGACGTAGAATTTATTGCCCTCTTTGTCATGAATTTGTTCAGGATGAGATTGTACGCTCATCGAGCCGTCTTTCTCGCGATTCCAGAATTTCTTTATGCCGCTCGGTCTGAAACGGAACAGGGCGATATGATTGTGATTTTTCTCGGGGTTTTGCGCGTCATGGCTCTCGTCTTTATAGAGGTCGCGATACATATTGATGGTGTTTTTCTGGTACACCTGATCCAACGTCATAACCTGCCCGCCATTGCGCAAAAGGATCGCTTCGCGCTGGCCTTTATCAAACTCGGTGCGATCAAGTAAGTCTGCTAGTGCTTGCACGGTTTTGACGCCGTGAGACGTTTGATTTGACGGTTTATTGGAGGAGCGGTGAATTTGACGTTGCGCGTGCGTGGTATCCACGTTGGTTGCAGCACCATTGAACGCCCCGCCTTCTGTGAGGGTTGCGCGTGGTCTGTTTCGTTGTGGCGGCTCTTGCCCTGCCGGTATATTCAAATTTACAATATATGTACCCGCTTCACTGTTTAGAACAACGCCGCCGCTATCCTTGATGGATTGTGAAAGCTGGTTTTGCTGTGCGCCAAGATCGCATGTGTGTTTTTCATGGGGAAATAAAGCAAAGCGCGGCGGAATCTGATAACGCCTTGCCTCTGTCATTGGCTCATTCGTTGATTTATCAATGATCAATTCGCGGGTGTTGCGATCAATAAGATCAAATGTGATGCTTTGGTAATATGCGCCCGATGGGTTTTTAAGTTTAACCATATCCCCCTTGTCGAGGCAGCATGGGCAAAAGAATTTCAGATGGCCATCTTCTTCTTTATCGAAATCCTTTGCGGCCAGCAAATTCCATGTTTCGGGTTTATCAGGGTCATCATGCTCAGAATCAAACGCAACGGCCTCTGTGATAGCGACCTTCGCGATATATGTTTGCCCTGCACTGTTTAAGCCATTGCTCATTAACGTCACCCAACCTAATTTCAGCGATGTTCAGAGAAATAATTCGTTGTGACTCTGGTTTTCGCTGTTATTATCTATCCCATGAAGAAAATGTATTTTGTAGTATTTTTTATTGTCTTTTCTTTCCTCAGTGTTTTTTGTAGCAAACTTAGCGCAGAAAGTCACGAAATCATTGATTCGCCTAAATTTATCTTCCCTGTTGGCTGTACGCAGGGGCAAGATTGCTGGGCGGTGAATTATGTCGATGTAGACGGGGTTGAGGGTGCAGGTCAGGACTTTAAGTGCGGGCCGAAGACCTATGACGGGCATAAGGGTACGGATTTCGCGCTGGGCTCTGTTGCACAAATGCGCGGCGGGGTTGATGTACTGGCCGCCGCCGCAGGGCGCGTACAGCGTATTCGTGACGGACAGAGCGACCGCTTGAAAACCGAAGAAGAGGTTGAAACCCTTAAAAAAGATAAGAAAGAGTGCGGTAACGGTATTCTGATTGACCATGGAAACGGTTTGAAGAGTATTTATTGCCATTTGAAAGAAGATTCCATCATTGTAAAGCCAAAGCAGAAGATACGTACGGGGCAAAAAATTGCCCAAGTCGGGCAATCAGGCATGGCAGAATTTCCGCATCTACATTTCGGTGTGATGTGGGAAGGCGGTGTGATTGATCCTTATACCGGTATGCTCAATACGCAGGGCTGCGGTCAGATGAAGGATCGTATGTGGCATGTCGGTTTGCCGATGGAGTATGAGCCTGTCGCGATATTTAATGGCGGTTTCCGCAGTAAATCGCCAGATTTTGAGGCGATTAAGCGCGGCGAGGAAAACCCGAAAGCCCTTTCCTTGGGCAGTGCGGCTTTTGTATTTTGGGTTGGGTTTTATAATGTTGAGCAGGGCGATAAGGTTGTTTTGAAAATTATTGACCCTGATGGCGCGATATTTGTAGAGCGCCGCGAGGTTTTAAAGAAAAGCAGGGCGCGGCAATATTATTTTACAGGCCGCAAAATTGGACGCGTACAATTAAAGGCGGGAAGGTATGTCGGGCATGTAAAAATAGAACGTGCGAATGGTGTTATCAGAGAGCAAGAGTTCCCTGTCTCTGTACGTTAGGTGTGATTTAGCGTTCCCGCCGTAACAAGACGTAAATTGCGCCCTCTCCGCCGTGGATTTGACGGGCGGTTTCAGTTTTTAACACATATGCATTAAGTGGTGATGTGTTCAGCCATTCCGGTGTTTTTTGTTTTAAGACGCCGATTTTAGGGGGTAGCGATGATGAGAGGCTGTCTTGCCGGCTTCCTTTGCCGGTAATAATCAAAACGCACCTTTTTCCTTGGCTATATGCATGTGGAATGAAATCTAGCAGCGCGTCGTACGCTTCATTTTGAGTTTTACCATGTAAGTCCAGCCGCCCTTCAAGTGGTATTTTACCACGCTTCAGGCGTTGGCTTGTACGGTGGTCTACCTCGGTGCTTTTGACTTCTGGCGGTGTGTACGTGTTTTTAGTACGTGTTGTTGTGGGTGTATGTGATGTATCCGTTTTGGCCTTCAATGTGGCCTTTGTCTTTGGTTTTCTTTGGTTTTTTGCAATATTTTTTCCCTTTAAAGGTGTAATATCTTTGGTTACTTCTTTCCATAGGTTGTAATTATGCTCTTTTTTCTCCTGCTCTGTCTGGCTTTTTGGTGTCTTATCGGTCATGATGGTTTGTTGTCCAATTTTTATGAATATTCTTTATTATGCTTGAAAAGATCAAAAAAACTAATAATTTTCTTCAGAGCATCGGGTTTCTGTTCGTTTTTCTTGTCTCTTTCTCTGCAAATATGGCGTTAGCCACTGAACATGAAGAAAAAACAACGCCAAAAGAGAGGGCTGTATTTGCCTTTTTCCGTGCGGCAGGTACGGTGCCGGATTATGATTTTTGGATAAAGTCCAGCGGCCGATATAACGCCCTGTCCGAAAACCACAAAACCGCGTACATTTTGGATGAAATTTTGCGTTTGGGGCGTGGTTACAGCGCATATGATGCGGATGAAGATATGTTGGAGTTGAAAATCAACGTAATCGTAAAATATATATCCGGAACAGAGGATAAAAAACCGCGTATTACCTTTGAATTTTTTCAAGTGGATGAAGCGTACGTTCCGACATTTTCTTATCCATACGGGGACGATGTGATTAGCCTGATTATCGATCGTTTAGCGGCATTTTCAAATGTACCTCTTGACGATGCGCAAAAGGAAACATTATTGCCCAAGGTGCCTTATGTAGATGAATATTTTGATGCGAAGTTAATCGTGCACGTTCGTGTTAGTAGAGCAGAGACAGAAAAACCGATTATTACGAACGGTGTGAAACAATGGTTGATGATTGGTGATGTGGCCCATTTGAAGTGTGAAGTCGAGTATATGGGCAAAAATCGCCTTTTATGGGATTTTGTTGCGCCATGGTATGAAGAAGCCTTCGAAGAAAAGAATAGGCCTGAAGAAGAAAAATATCCGCACCCATATGATCTGTTTAAAGACTAGCCCCGCACTTAAGTGCGTCGATTTGCGCAACCCCTATCTTTCTGGTATGTTGAAGACATCATTATATAATTTTGGTGTTGTAAGGCATGTTTTCTCTGGTTCAAAACATTACCTCTGCGTTAAAGCCTCTTGAAACCGAGGCCGTTGATACGCGTCTGGGTAAACAGCCGAAAAAGTCGAGGGCGTCAGATGATGAGCATTCTAAGCGCCATGATGATAATGACAGCACGATGGGAACAGATGTCGGGGAGTATTCGATATTATCTGTAAAATCCATCATCTTGTTTCTTGAAGATTTTCTGGAGCTGCGCCTTTCCTCTGCCCTTTCCGATCATAGCCAAAGCGGCGAACAATTATCTTTTGCGCCGTGGTTTAGTAAGCATCAAAGTAATGATCTGAGTGGATCTTTACACTCACAAAAGGCAATAAAAGCATATGCCCATGCCGCTGAAACAGTGCGCAAAATTGATAAACGGGAACGCCGCGGGCAAGAGACAGCACAAGATGAGGCGCAAATGAAAAGCATTTATGCCTTGATTAGGGATTTACGTGTATTACAAGAAGGCGGCACTGGGTATCTTAAAATTAACAGTCAGAAAACATTTTTGGATGGCATTGTTTTGGCTGTTGAGCTGGCAAAAGTGGCGCAGGACTAAACTTTATATCCATCATCTTCGGTGATCAGAATTTTGGGCTGGGTGGGGTCATCTTCTATCTTCTGGCGCAAGCGGTAAATGTGCGTCTCCAATGTGTGTGTCTCTACGCCTTGCGCATAATTCCATACGGCGTGCAGCAAGGCATCCCGCGTGATGACCTGCCCCTTATGTTCATGAAGATGAACAAGGATTGCGACTTCTTTTTCTGTCAGCGTTATTGTTTTATGTGCGCTTGTGAATGTCCCTTGATGAGGATCCAGTGTGTATTTTGCAAATTGGGGAAATGTTGCGCGCCTTTGCGCTTTGGTTTCATAGGAGGCGATCTGGTCCAGAATTTCACCAAGCCTGACGGGCGTGGTATAGCGTTTTTCCTGATTCTTGTAGCGCAACGTCATATCATGATGTGCATCAGCCCTTTCTTGAAAGCCGCATAAATCGATAAGACCATGGCGTTGCAGATACGATTTTAAAGTGTCGCATATTGTTTTATCTGCGCATATTTCGATGGTCGGCATGTCTTCATTTCGCTTTAATGGCTTATCCCTTTCATATCATGGCATAGAAATTGCTTTATTAGAAATGAAAGAGGATGAAAACTATGGAAAGCAATTTCTTAAACACCGCAACGCCTGCACAGACCCATGAACGAGTTGTTTATCGGGTTAGAAACGAGCGCACGGCCGGCTTTATGCCGTCATGGGATGCGCCTAAAGAATCTCAAGTACAGGGCGCGCGTCAGGCTTTATCCTCTTATACGGCGCAGGTGGACATGCCGGCCCTGCCACAGATAACGCCTGCTGCGTCTGTGGATAATGATGGGTTCAGTTTTTGGGATTTATTGGATATGGTTAACCCGCTGCAACATATACCCGTGGTTAATCTTGCCTATAGGGCGATTACAGGCGATGAAATAAAGCCTGTTAGTCAGATTATAGGCGGCGGCGTGTTTGGTGGCCCTGTGGGTCTGGCCAGTGGATTGGTGAATGTTGTGATTAAGGAAGAGACGGGGCGTGATGTGATGGGTAATGTCGTGGCCTTGGTCGGCCTTGACGATGATTTGCCGGAGAAGATAGATGCATATGCTATTGACGCGCAATATGCGGCCTATGAAGATTTGCCTGCGGCCTTGTTGGCGTTTGCGCAAATACCGATAAATTCTGTGATGGCGCAAGATGATGCGCCTGCCGCGCGGAAACATGATTATGAACGCATGCAAGTGGCCAGCGGCCGCAGCGCAGGGACAATCGCGGTTTATTCTTAAGACTCACGTTGTCCGAAAATGCCAGTGCCAACGCGGATATAAGTTGCGCCCAGTGGAATGGCTCTTTCGAAATCGGCACTCATCCCCATGCTTAATTCTGATAAACCATGGGCTTTCGCCATTTTTTGTAGCAATGCAAAATAGAGCGCGGCGGGTTCATCTGCCGGCGGTATACACATCAAGCCTTGAATATTCAGCGCACACTCCGTTTGGCAGAATTTCAGAAATGCGGGCAGGTCATTTGGCGCGATGCCTGATTTCTGGTCTTCCTTACCGATATTCACCTGAATAAAGCACGGAATTGAGCGGTTTTCTGCGCGTAGCGCGGCGCCTAGTTTACGGGCGAGCTTTTCACGATCAACGGTGTGGATGACATCGAACAGTGCAAGCGCGTCCTTGATCTTATTGGTTTGTAAGGGGCCGATCAAATGGAGCTGTAGGTCGGGATGGCGTGGTTTTAGCTCTGCCCAATGTTGGGTGGCTTCTTGCACTTTATTCTCTGCGAATTGGCGGTGGCCGCAATCAAGCGCGGTCTGAATGCTGTCGATAGATTGGCGTTTGCTGACGGCCAGAAGGTGAATATCTTCCTTTGCCCTGCCCCATGGTGCGGCGGCTTTGGCGATGCGTTCTTGAATATGTTCTAAATTCTCTTTGATGCTCATGAAGAGAAGATAGAAAGATCAGAACTTATAAGCAAGGGGGAAGTTTGAAGGCAAAAAGAAAGGGCATCCGAAGACGCCCTTTCAAAATTCTTTAAGTCAGCTTCGATTAGAAGTTGATTTGTGTACCAAGAACAAGTGAAGTACCGTCTGTGTCAGTACCTGCAGCAACGTTGTCTTGCTCTAGGTGTTGGATAGAACCGCGGAAAGACATGCCCGGGCCATATTCATATGTAACACCAGCAGTGTAACGATCATACTCGGTACCATTGTCAGTATCTTGATTGAAGTATGTTGCACCGATTTTGAATGGACCAGTTGTGTAGTCAACACCAATAACGATATCGCTGATGTCTGCACTTGCAGTACCAGAAAGACCTTGGTTTGTTGTTACGTAAGCTGCACCAATACCGAATGGACCGATATCTAGGTCTAGACCAATGTTCCAGTCTTGTACATCGTCAGTTGTTGCAGATGAACCATCTTCAACACCAAGACCATAACCAGCACCGGCAATAACGCCAACATTTTGGAATTGACCTTCATAACGAATAGCAATTTCGTAAACTTCGTTTGTCGCACCAGCAGTGTTTGCACTTGTACCGATAGTGAAGTCATCAGCAGCATCAGCATCAGGTGTGAAAGACAAACCAACTTGAACACCGCTCATAACAGGCGACAAATATGTCAACTTGTCATTTTTACCTGCTGTGTTTTGATCATAGTCAAGACGAATAGGAGCAAAGTTAGTTGCAGCAGCGAAAGGTGAAACATATTGACGAAGACCATCAAGGTTTGAGTCAGCAGATGGAGCAGCAACCTGTAGAAGGTAAGCAGCACCGTCTTCGGCACCAAAGTTTACACGTCCCCAGTCACCTGAGAAGTAAACATATGATTCATCAACAGTTGTTGTGTCGTTACCGTCAACCTTAAATTCAAAGCGCGCACCAACAGTTAGACCATTGTCTAAAGTTGTTTCGCCACCAAGGTGGATTTCTGTGTCACGAATAAAATCAAATCCGTTAACGTCTGTACCAGTTGTTTCGTCTTGGCTTGTAAATACGCCGTAACCTTTAAAGTAACCACCAACGTTTAGGTCGATGTCCGCGTGTGCAGGAGCAGCAAAAGCTAGTCCACTAACAGCAACGCTTGCAAGTAATAGTTTTTTCATTTTAGTTTCCTCGGATCAATCCTTTAATCGGATGATCATTGTTAAAGTTATGATCTTAAGTGATCAAATTAAGTATATTAAAGTAGAGTTGCCCCCCACATAAGCAAAGAACATGGCCATTACGCCACCTTATTGATTCACCGTCAATGAAATTCTGTGTGGTTTTTGCAACATTTCTCCGATGCGTTGCATTTTTGCAACAAGCAGTTTCGGCGGCGAGGGTGCAGATGCCCGCCCTTTATGTTGACAGCCATACTTCTTAGTGTAAACGGACTTGTCGAGATAAAGCCTGCATGCTAAGCAGTAATATACATAAATTTAGGACGATAATAAATCATGATGAAGCGCGATAATAAGATTCTGATCTCTACTCTTCTTTTGGCTGGTGCTGCGATAGGGCTTTCTTCCTGTAGCGGTATTGAAACCGAAGCAAAATATCCGAGTGGACTGGATAGAAGCCAAACCGGCGGTGATGACAGTATTTATGGCAAGAAAGAAAGTATTCTCGGTGAGGATGGTTTTAAGATTTTTGGTGGCAAAAAGAAAGCCCGCGAGGGTGAAGGTGGCATTGGCGTGAATAGTTTCCTGTGGCGCGCAACGCTTGATACGGTGTCCTTCATGCCATTGTCGAGTGCGGATCCATTCGGCGGGGTTATCCTGACCGATTGGTATACTGATCCGAACAGCCCGAATGAGCGCGTTAAAATCAATGCCTTTATTATGGGGCGTGAGCTGAAAGCCGACGGTATTCGTGTGCGCACCTTCCGTCAGGAAATGAAGCGCGGATCTTGGCGTGATGCCGCCGTGGCTGAGGAAACTAGCCGTAAGTTGGAAGACACTATTCTAACGCGTGCGCGTCAATTGCGTATCACGCATCTTGCAAACGAAGAATAAAAAGTAAAACTATGTCAGAACGTTATAATATAAGAGAGTCCGAGCAAAAATGGCGCGGTAAGTGGGCCGAGGCTGAAAGCTTCGCTGTGTCGGAAGACACCACCAAGGAAAAATATTACGTTCTGGAGATGTTTCCCTATCCATCAGGGCGCATCCATGTCGGCCATGTGCGTAATTATACGTTGGGCGATGTCGTGGCGCGTTACAAAAAGGCGCAGGGTTTTAACGTTATGCACCCGATGGGCTGGGACGCGTTTGGTTTGCCAGCAGAAAACGCAGCGATTGAGCGCGGCGAGCATCCGGCAAAATGGACACATGAAAATATCGATACAATGCGTGTGCAGTTAAAATCCATGGGGCTTTCCATTGATTGGAGCCGCGAATTTGCGACCTGCGACCCTGAATATTATGTGCATGAGCAACGCATGTTCCTGAAGTTCCTTGATAAAGGTATCGCTTACCGCAAGGAATCCATTGTGAATTGGGATCCGGTTGATAATACGGTTCTGGCGAATGAGCAAGTGATTGATGGCTGTGGCTGGCGCACAGGCGCACCCGTTGAACGCCGTCGGTTGAACCAATGGTCTCTTAAGATAACTGATTACGCGGAGGAGCTGCTCTCCAGTTTAGATACGCTTGATCGCTGGCCTGAAAAAGTGCGCATTATGCAGTCTAACTGGATTGGTAAATCCGTAGGCTTGCAGTTTAAATGGGATATCGTTGCACCAAAGGACGCGACTGCGGCCTCGGCTGACAATTCAGCCGGAGAAACTACAAAGGACGCGACTGCGGCCTCGGCTGACAATTCAGCCGGAGAAACTATAGAAGTTTATACCACGCGTCCTGATACATTATTCGGCGCGTCTTTTATGGCGCTTGCCCCTGATCATCCAACAGCAAAAGCTTTGGCCGAGGGCAAAGACGGGTTTGATGACTTCATACAACAATGCCAAAGCACAGGCACATCTGAAGCCGCCATTGAAAAGGCGGAGAAGATTGGTTTTGATACGGGTTATAAGGCCGTGCATCCTGTATTGGGGCGCGAAGTTCCGATCTATGTTGCGAATTTTGTGCTGATGGATTACGGCACGGGCGCGGTGTTTGGCGTGCCTGCGCATGACCAACGTGACCACGATTTTGCGACTAAATATAACCTCCCTATTCTGCCTGTTGTTATCCCTGAAGATGCAGCAGATTTCTCGGTAGAGACCGAGGCCTATACAGGTGAGGGCGTTCTTGCGAATTCTGAATTCCTTAACGGGATGAGCATCACCGATGCAAAGGCCGCTGTCATTACGAAATGTGAAGACGGCGATACAGGCTTTGGCACGACGCAATATCGCTTGCGCGACTGGGGGATCAGTCGCCAACGTTACTGGGGTTGCCCTATTCCGATTATTTATTGTGATGATTGCGGCGCGGTGCCAGTGCCCGAAGCCGACCTGCCTGTCAGCCTGCCTGATGAGGTTAGCTTTGAGAAAGCGGGTAATCCGCTATCCCATCATCCAACATGGAAGAATGTCCCCTGCCCGACTTGTAATAAAGACGCGCAGCGCGAGACCGATACGTTTGATACGTTCTTCGAGAGCAGCTGGTATCAGTTCCGTTATTGTGATTCGAAAAATACGGAGCTACCGACCGATAAAGATAAAGCGGCCTATTGGTTGCCCAAAGATGGCGGCGTTGACCAGTATATTGGCGGGGTAGAACACGCGGTGCTGCATTTGTTATATGCGCGGTTCTTCACCAAAGCGATGCGCGATTGCGGCTTTGTGGTCTCAGACGAACCCTTTGACGGCTTGTTCACCCAAGGCATGGTGACACATGAAACCTACCAAGATGAAAACGGTAAGTGGATATTGCCGACCGATGCGATCGAAAAAGATGGCAACTGGGTGCATGTTGAAACCGGCAAGCCTGTGACAATTGGCGCAACGATTAAAATGTCGAAATCCAAGAAGAACGTGATTGACCCCGAAGAAATTTTGGAGACCTATGGCGCGGATGCGGCGCGTTTGTTTATCCTGTCCGACTCCCCGCCGGAGCGTGATTTGGAATGGACAGAAAGCGGGATCGAAGGCGCATGGCGTTTCGTGAACAGAGTGCATGGCGCGATTACGTCTATGGATTTACAAGCGGGCGATGAAAATGTGGCCTCGGATAAGGCCAAGGATTTACGCCGTTTAACCCATAAGAGTATCAAGGGCATTGGTGAGGCAATCGAAAGCTTTGCCATGAATAAGGCCGTGGCTTTGTTGCGTGAATTTTATAATGGCTTTACATCCTTTAAACCTACAAACGCGGGCGATCACTTTGCTTTAAACGAGGCGATTGAGGCTTTTGTGATTATGATTAACCCGATCATGCCGCATCTGGCGGAAGAGTTATGGGCATTGACAGGGCATGAAAATATGCTGGTTGAACAGGCTTGGCCGTCCTATGATGAGGCGTTGATGGTTGCAGATACTGTGACGATTGGTGTACAGGTAAATGGTAAAGTGCGCGCGACAATTACGCTGCCCGCGAACGCCGACCAAAAGCAGGCAGAGGAAATCGCCTTGGCTGAGGAAAGTGTTCAGCGCGCCATGGAAGGTAAAACTTTGCGTAAGTTTATTTTTGTTCCCGGTCGAATCGTTAACGTAGTGGTAGGATAATTTAATGAAAAAAATACTGTTTGTTACAAGCGCATGTCTTTGTTTATCGGCCTGTGGGTTCGAACCTATATACGGCACGCATCTGCAATCCAACGCAGGGCAGGAAAGCGTTCAATCGCAACTTGCGCAGGTGGAAATTGACGGTATCCCTGATCGTTCGGGTCAGTTTTTGCGCAATGCTTTGATTGATAAGTTCTATCGTAAAGGCCGTCCGCAAAGCCTACGCTATACTTTACATGTTGAGCCAATCAAAGAAAGTACGATTGATTTGGATATTACCAAAAGCTCGGACGCAACACGCGCGCAGTTGCGTTTGAAAACAGCGATGATATTAAAAGACGAGATGACAGGTGAAATTGTGTTGACCCGTAGCTTGAGATCGATCGCCAGTTATAATGTTTTGACCAGTGAGTTTGCAACGCGCGTTTCAGCGCAGAATATGCGTGAAAATGCTTTGAATGATTTGGCACGACAAATCGAATTGCAAATTGCGCTTTATTTAAAACGGAATTAAAATAAGCGCACCCACCTATAGTCCGGCTATAACAATGCATCGGTTCAGCGGAATATTCTGAATTTTGACCCCCCTGTCCATGTTTTGAATAAAGATATGCGGTTGCGTAACGTTGCCCAAGCCGGGAACTTAGATCAATCATGTTGGGGTTGATATTGACTACACATAAGTTATTTTTGTAACGCTCTTTGTTTGTATCCGAAATAATAAAAAGATATACTTATTTTTTGTAAAATGAAGAGGGACTCTATGTCAGAAGTCAACGCTACCGATTTAACTGAAATTAACAGTGCAGATGATATGTTCGCGCTTTATGCTGGTTCAGGTGACAATGCCAAGGCAGGAATAGAGGTGGAGCTGGCCTTTGTTAATCCGCAAAAATCTGATTTACCCGTGATGAGTTTCTCTCAAAATGATGCGTTGAAAAAGGCCGCGGAAAAGGCTTTGCCGCGCGAAGACTGGATACATAATGAACCGACCAGTGAATTATTGGAAGTGGTCAGCAGTGCCGTGCCTTTTTCCCAGACCAAGGATGTCTTAAAGGACATTAACAATAAAATTAAAATCTTGAGCGATATTGCGCTGGGACAAGGGTTAAAACGTTCCTATTTTCAGGAGTTGCCCGATAGAACCGCGGATGATCTATTATCACGTATTATGGATGTGGAGCGTTATAAGATTATGTATGCGCCCTATCGCGCGGATATGAAAAAATGTGTGCAATATTTTGCAGTGTGTAAATCCAATCAAGTTTCTGTCAGTGCCTATAATATGGATCATATGCTAGAAAATGTTCGTAGGCTTTATCTTTTGTCACCGTTCTTATTTCTGCTCACCGATAATAGTGTTGGTTTTAGCGAGGGCGAGCCTTTCGCCGGTCATGCGGGGATGGCCTTGCGCCATAATGGTTTGTTGGAGGGGCGCGGCGGCGTTTTGCCTTACGCTTTTACCGCCGAGTCAGGTGAAGAATTTATTGCCAGCCATATCGATCATGTCATGAATAACCCGCTCTTTATGTATTATGATAGACAAGGGAATTTGGCGCGCGTACCGTCCGGAGATTGGAGCGTAACGCTTAACAGCCTGAAAGAGCGCGGCCTGAATATTGCTAGCAATTACTATCTCTCGCAGAGCCTTTTATGGCCGGATGTGAAAATTGCGACGTTAAAGAATGCTGATGATGAGGTAAACGGCCATCGCTTTGAAGCGCGGATGTTTGGTGTGGGTGTGCATCAACATCAAAGTGCCTTTATCCTAACCGCTGGTTTGGCTTTTAATCAGAGTTTTGCGCAGGGCGTTGACGCGCTGTTGGCGCAATATGGTTTTACCGATGATGATTTGGCGAGCAGCTATGCGCTGTTGTTAAAATCCTATAAAGCTGCGCGTGAACATAACGGGCAGTTCTTTGACATTGAATATGGCACAGGCACAATGGCAGAGTTTGCCAAGGACTTTGCCAATCTTGTTGAGGTGCTGGCGAATGAGGAAGGCTTAACCGATGAAGTCGCGCCTATTCTTACAATTTGCCGTACAGGATGCACGGACGCCAAGGTTAACCGCCTGCTTTGTCCGACGTTAGCGGATGTTATAGAGTTTCAAAGAACGCATGATGCGGGTATCTTTGATAATTCAAATCGATGCGCGCGGATGATTTTTGAAGAAGAGTTGGCGCAAGCAGGGACATGTGCGTCTGTCGCCGTGGCTTAAGCCCTCTATAATATGGAAGAGTATTTTGAATGAAAATTCAGTTTCGCCAGATAGAACAATTCGTAAAATCGCCCGATAAAAAGGCGCGAGTTATCTTGGTTTATGGCCCTGATGGCGGCTTGGTGAGTGAACGCGCCGCCGTGATGGGCAAAACCGTGGTCGAGGATTTGAACGATCCGTTTAATGTGGCGGATCTATCAGTTGAGGCTTTGGCCGAAGACCCCGCGCGCCTTGTTGATGAGGCCAGCGCAATTTCCATGATGGGCGGTGATCGCCTGATTATGATTAAGGGCGGCGGTGATAAGCTGACCGTGTTGGTTAAATCTTATCTGGAAGACCCCAGTACATTTGCGCTGGTGATTATTCAGGCGGGGGAGCTTGGCCCGCGATCTTCTTTGCGTAAAGCCTGTGAGGCGGCCAAAAATGCGGCTGCCCTTCCCTGCTATGTTGAGGATGAGCGCGATGTTTCACGTTTTATTCGCGATACACTGCAAGCAGCAAAATTGCGCGTTGATCCTGATGCGGTTGGCTGGCTGGCCGCCAATATTTCGGGCGACCGTCGTAAAGTAAGGTCAGAGCTGGAAAAGCTGATTATCTATAAGGGCGAGGAGCAATCCTCTGTTTCCCTAAGCGATGTGCAGGCCGCATGCGGCGCAGCAGGCGCGCAAGGGTTTGATGATCTGGTTTATAATGTTGGTGGCCGTAACAGCCGTGCGGCGCTCAAAGCCTATGCCACCTTGATGGCGGAAGGCACGGCCTTTGTTGCGATATTGCGCAGTATGCAAAATCATTTCCGTCGCCTTCATATGACCAAAGCCTATATGCAAGATGGTATGGATATGGACGGCGCGATGAAAAAACTCAGCCCGCCGGTGTTTTTCAAACAAGCCCCGATGTTTAAGGCGCAAGTAAATAGCTGGTCTTTGCCCGTCTTGAACCAAGTGTTAGGGCGTTTGGGGGAACTGGAAGCACAGTGCAAACAAACAGGCATGCCCGTGGAAACCCTCTGCTCGCAAGCCATCCTCGCGATTAGTAAAATCCGCGCCGGTTAGTGTTCTGTTGCCTGAGGAAGATACATAGAAGAGAATATCTATGAAGAAAATACTGTTTATATGTAGCCACAATAAATTAAGAAGCCCGACAGCCGAAGCGGTATTCTCTACGCAGCCTGATTGGGATGTGCGTTCTGCAGGATTAAAGAATGATGCAGAAGTGCCGCTTGGTCATGATGATATTGAATGGGCAGATTATATTTTTGTGATGGAGAACGTTCACAAGAAAAAACTGCAAGATAAGTTTCGGCAGGTCTTGAATAAGCAAAAAGTCATTTGCTTGGGAATACCGGATAATTACGAATATATGGATGATGAGCTGGTGCGTATTTTGAAGAACAAAGTGCCTCATTTGGTTAAATAGAGGTTTTAGACTCCGCGCTCATTACCCCACAACAAGACATGTAATTGCGGCAAGACATGCACGTTATACCATTGATCTTGCGTAACCTTTTCCACCAGCCACAGCATACGATCCATGATGCCATCAATATCGATGCGCGCATTATCATCTGTTGCGGGCGGCGGCGTGTGGTTTGCGGGCTGTAAATATACGGGCAGGTCAGGATATTTCGCCGCGGCTGCGCGGGCATACGCATAATCCGCATCATCCATAATCACGAATTTTAGCGCGGTTTCAGGCTGAGCATTGGCTGCTTTCAAACACGCATCAAACGCATCCCAATCGGTGTCCATCTCACTGCTGGGTGGCTTGGGGGAGAGGGTGAGGACATCTAAATCCGCGAACCAGTCTTTGGCGATTGATCCTTGCGTCTCCAAAGCAAATTTGTATCCTTTTTCTTGCCCCATCTTAATCAGGGATTGGAGAGGCTGTATCGCGGGATTGCCGCCCGACAAAGAAACCATCAAAGGCTTACCACCCGAGAGCACCTCGATTTGCGCGAAAATCTCTACCGCGCTCATTGGTTTCCAGTCATGGCGAAACTGCGTATCAACCGCGTGCAGCGTATCACACCAGCTACACCGATAATCACACCCACCCGTACGCACAAACACCGTCGGCTGCCCGATCAGCGCGCCTTCGCCCTGAATGGTAGGGCCAAAAATTTCACTAATGCGGATGGGTTTTTGTTTCATTTTCGCCACATTATTTCAGGAATTTGAAGGACCATCAAAGTTATGAATGCTCCGATGAAGGTGAAAATTACAGATTTCAGCGGGATGGCGGTTTGATAAGCTTTATTATTCCATTGAAAGAGCATGGAGATTAAAATAGGTGAAATGATCAGTAGAATGCATGAAACTGATAAAACATTCGGATAGCTTTCCATAGGTTTGTTACTGTTGAAGAGAAGCTCTGCAGGAAAAAGAAAAAGAAATAGTAGAATAATTGCGGCGATAGTTTTTAAAATTCCGGCAATGATAAAACACCCATATTCAATAAGTGTCGCCTTTCTTTTCCTATATAAACAAGACAGGATGAAAGTAAGACAATAGACGCCCACCGCCCATTCCCACGCGATCACTATGGTTGAATGTACGGCTATAAATATGGACATAATCCTAGCCGTGGTATTGATCACATTGCATTTAATGCTGGTAAATTTATGCGGGAAAAACCGTGCTTGAAAAACACTGATAAGCAAGCCAACCCAGATAGAAATACCAATAAAGGACATGGCAAATGACAGGGTGTGTAAAAATGGATTTTGATAAACACTCATATGTATAGTGGGTGCATTATTCCAGTGACTAAGCACGAAATGGTCTGTCGTTACACCTTGTTCAATATGTTTATATATACTCATGGTCTATATTCAGCGCGGCTTTTCGGGGTTTCGTTGACGCGCACGGCGCTGACTTCTGACCAGCGGGATTTACACCAATCATAGAGATATTTCGCCAGATTTTCTGCCGTCACATTATCATCACCCAGTACATCATTCAGGTGACGATGGTCGAGTTTCTCATCAATATAAGTCTTCAGCTCATCCAGTTCACGGTAATCACGGACGAAACCATATTGGTTTAATTCTTCTGATTGCAGTTCAACCTCCACCACGTAATTATGGCCGTGTAGGCGGTGGCACGGGTGGTCTTCGGGCAAATCCAAAAGCTGGTGCGAGGCGGAAAAGTGATATTCTTTGGAAATCGTATACATTATGACGCCGTTTCTTGTTTTGTGTTTTCGGTTGCGTTGATCCAGAATTCTGAATCTGCGTATTGCGTGGGGTCTGGCACTTTTGCGATGTGAAACGCTTCGATCCGCTCAACACACGTACCGCACCGCCCGCAATGAATCTCTCCGCCCTTATAACATGACCATGTGTCGATAACAGGCACATTGAGGGGCACAGTCTGCGCGGCGATATCGGCCTTTGAAATCTCGATAAACGGGGTATAGAGTTTTATATGTTCATCCAGCGCGAAGTCTTGCATGGTTTGAAACGCACTTGCGAAATCAGGGCGGCAATCGGAATAGATAAAGTGATCACCACCATGAACCGCCGTCGCCACCGCGTCCGCGCCGCGCGATGAGGCAATCCCGTAGGCGATGGTCAACATAATGGCGTTACGGTTCGGCACAACGGTCAACTTCATGCTGTCCTCGGCGTAATGCCCATCAGGCACGTCAATATCATCAGTCAGGGCAGAGCCACTTAACAGCGCACCAACGGCGGAGATATCAACCATATCATAAGGAACATTCAGGGTTTTCGCGCATTTTTCGGCGTAGGCCAGCTCTTTTTTGTGTCTTTGGCCGTAATCAAAGGCAATAAGGCCGATAAGCGCGTGCTCTTGCGCAATTTTATGCGCCAATGTAACGGAATCCAATCCGCCGGAGCAGATAACCAGTGTTTTCATAGCTATATCCTTGTTTTGTTATATCGGGTAAGGGGTGACCGATCCCGCACTTATGCACAGGTGGGGTGTGTATAACAAAGTTTGCAGGATAATGGAAGTTTTTTACGTGGCGGCCTATGGCGAAGTTGATGTCTGATCCATTAGGTCTTTTCTTAGGCAATAATATTCTTTTACGATGTGAATATCGGGCATTGGTAAAAGCCATTTGCTATCAATTTCAAAAAATTGAATTTTTCGTCCTATTTTAACACCATGTTTTTCTCCTATAATCTTACCTATCCGCGCGGTTTTCCTTTTCTTTTGGGCGTCAGGTATTATTAGATAAATTACTGTGTTACGCCTATATTTATAAGTAATTTTATCAATGAATCCAGACTTTGATGTACCATAAATATAAACTTTGAATTTTGTAAATATAAAATAATTATTTAAAAACAAAGAGCAAGACATCAGTATAAATATGGCAATACCAGTTAAAACCCCATCGCTGTTAGTAACGATAGCCACGGAGATCGCAATTACACAGATCATGAACATTGTCTCATAATTCAGCATAACCAACGGCTCACGACGCAGATTTCCCTGTGCCTCTAAATCACGAATAATCTCCTTCAGCTCCTTCGGATAAAACCATTCGGCAATCATTTTCCCTGCACCTTATTCCAAATCGGATCAGTGAGATCATCCAGTAATTCTTTATGCGCGGCGCGTTCGGATTCGCTGGCGCTGTGGGGGCGGGGATCGCGGAATTTTCGGTCTTTTTTCGCTGCCATGCTGCCTGAGGCACTTTTCGTTGCTGCATCCGCGCCAAGCTCTAACCCGCGCTGACGACCGCCGAGCAGCTCCAGATACACCTCTGCCAATAATTCGGAGTCAAGGAGCGCCCCGTGATAGGTACGGCTGGTATTATCAATTTCGAACCGTCGACACAGTGCGTCCAGATTGGCGGGTGAGCCGGGGAATTTCTTGCGCGCCATCATCAACGTATCAACCACACGATTCCATGCGAGGGGCTTATGCCCGACATGTTGCAATTCCCAATTCAGGAATTTCATGTCGAATTCGGCGTTATGAATGACCAGCGTGCTGTCATCGGCAATGAAATCCATAAACTCGGTATAGCATTCGAGAAAAATTGGTTTGTCTTTCACAAATTCATCAGTGATGCCGTGAACGGCGGTGGCATCGGCGGGGATGTCGCGTTCTGGATTGATATAAATTTGGCAGGTGCGCCCTGTGGGCATCAGATTAATCAGCTCCACCGCGCCGATTTCGATGATGCGGTCACCCTTAAGCGGGTCCATGCCTGTGGTTTCGGTGTCGAGTACAATATCGCGTGCCATGAAATCCTCTTAAAATATAACGGTTTGCAGCCATAGCATAAACGGAATAAAGGCCAGTGCCAATATGGTTGTGACCAAAACCATGCATGATGTCAGGGCAGGAAACAGGCCTATCTTTGTGGCATAGGCAACGGTGTTGGCGCCCAAAGGGCATGCGCAGACCAACATGATGAAGGTGTGTATGGTATGAGGCAATAAATGCAGCACGTATAAATCAAGGAAAATCCATGCAATGCCGAGGCAAGGCCACAAGATATAGCGCACTAAAGCAATGCCCGTGAAAAATCGCCAGTCAAAGCGGAATCTATCCATTTGCGACAGCCCCGCGCCAATCATCATCATGCCTAAAACGATGAGTGTGCCTGTGAAACGCTCCCAATAATCGAGGAATAATTGTGGTGGCTCTACCCCGACAGCATTGACGAGAAAGCCCAGAATTGCACCATATATAATGGGCAACCTTATAACGCGCAGAAGGCTTTCTTTGATGCTGAAATCACCGCGCACGCCGAAGTAATAGCCCAAGGAAGCATCAAAAATAAAGATAGGCATCACCATCACCATATAAACGCCCAACCATTCTTTGCCCGCAATCGCCAATGCGATAGGTACGCCGAAATAAGTTGCATTCCCCCCGACACTTAACAGGCCGATAAGGTTTTGTCGTTTATCGCCGTCTTCTAAAATCTTGCCCGCAATCAGATACCCCGTGGTGGAGGCAATGATTGAAATCGAGGCGATAATGACGGGCGGCAGGAAATATTTTGCTGTGAATTCCATGGTTGCGGTTGCGCCGAACATCACCACAGGCAATATGGCATAGATGATGATGGTGGCGATGGGTTTTACATCTAAATCTGTGAATTTGCCGACGATAAAGCCTAGGAAAATCAGGCCGTATAATGGTAATACGTTGCTGATTAAAATATCAAAAATCATTTAATGGTGTTCTCTTGTTTCAGCTCTTCCGCATCCGGATCTTCAATGTATCCGGCTTTTATGCGGATGTCGATAAGGGCGCGTTTAAGGGATTTTATCGCAGGGGCGCGACCTAAACCGGTTTTGATAACGTAATCGGCGCGGGCGCATTTTTCCGCATCGGGCATTTGTTGCTCCAGTATGGCGAGGAACTTTTCTTCGCTCATCTTCGGGCGGGACAGGGCGCGTTCACGCTGTATGAAATAGGGTGCGCTGACGACAATCGTATAGTCAACACGGCTATCAGCATTCGTTTCAAAGAGAAGAGGAATATCAAGACAGACAATATCACGTCCCTTTAATGTCTCGGCGCGGATGAATTCGTTTTGTGATTTCTGCACAAGCGGGTGGAGGATGGATTCCAATGTTGCTTTGTGCTCGTCGTTGTTAAAGATCAGATCACCGAACTCTTTGCGCTTTAAATCCTTGGTTCTTTTGGTATAGATCTCAGGATGTTCGAAGAACGGGAAGGCCGAAGCAATGGCAGGGCGGGCGATAGAGCTGCGTTGTAGTAATTTGTGTACGACATGATCGGACTCGTGCACGGGGATGTTCATGTTCTTCATCATCGTGCCGATTGTGGTTTTACCCATGGCGATGGAGCCTGTGAGACCCAAAACAATCATGTCAGCACCAGCTGTTCTAACTCTTCGGTCACTTCAGGTAGAACACCATTCCACAGCTTAAAGCCCGGGCGCGCCTGATGCAGCAACATGCCAATGCCTGTGACCGTGCGTAGCTTGCTGATTTTGGCTTGTTTTAGTAAATCCGTTATCAGTGGCGCATAAATGATGTCTGTCACCAGTACGTGCGCGGGGGCGGCGCGTAGACTTATATCCAGCGGAGGATGACCCGCCATGCCCAGTGATGTTGTATTGATGATAAGATTTGCATGTTCCAGCACATCATTGCGCAATGCCCAATCAATGGCTTTTATTTTCTCGGGATTAAATGCGGTTAATTTTTGCGCTTTTTCTTTCGTGCGGTTGGCAATGAATATTTCGGGGACGCCTTCCTGTAACAAAGCGTAGATAACGGCGTTCGCCGCACCGCCCGCGCCAAGAACAACCGCTTTTCCTTCTTTAAAGTCAAAATCCGCTGCGCTGCGTTTTATATTTTCGACAAAGCCAAAACCATCTGTATTGGTGCCATACAGCTTGCCATTTTTAATTGTGACGGTATTTACTGCGCCAATCGCCGTGGCAAGGTCGTCAATTTCATCGCAAATGTCCATGATGGAGATTTTATGCGGGATGGTGACGTTAAAGCCCGAAAACCCGTCTTTAATTATATCCGCCACGCCTTGTTTCAAATTATCCACAGGCACGTCAATGGCGTTGTAACTTCCGGATAACCCATGTTTTTCAAGCCAGTAGCGATGGATAAGCGGGGACTTGCTGTGGCTGATCGGGTGGCCTATGACGGCGGTTTTGATAAAATCGTTACTCATGGTAAAAACTCACATTCTGTGCGTAGAAAGGATAAAAGCGGTAAAAGTGGCATGCCCATGATGGTGAAAAGATCACCCGTGACGGTTGAGAATAACCACGCGCCCGCACCTTCAATTTTATACCCGCCGACACACGAGGTTAAAGCATCGGGGTCTTTTTTCATGTAGCTTTCTAAAAAACCATCGTTGAAATTATGCATGGTTAAAGAAGCATGATCGGTGTGAGAGAATAGAACCTCTCCGTTACGCACAAGGGAGACGGCGGAATGCAACATATGCGTTTTACCGCGTAAAGATTTAAGTTTTTCTTTCGCTTCGGTGATATTTGCGGCTTTTGAGAGTAGAGCCCCTTCAAATTCCAAAGTCTGATCCGATCCGATAACCAATGTATCGGGATGTTTGGCAGAGATATGAAGGGCTTTATCCGTGGCGAGCTGCGCGGTGATGAAATCAATGTCACGATTATCGGCGGTAAGGCGCGTTATGATGGCCTCTTCGTCAATGTCGGCAGGGATTGCATCAAAGTGTAGACCGGCATCACGCAACATGGCCTGTCTGCCCTGACTGCCCGATGCAAGGATGATGCGCGGCTTATCGGTCATTGTTTTCTTCGCTGTCCTTCTTCGCTTCTTTTTCTTTTGCTTCTCTGTCTCTTTTACTTTGCAAAAGTGCCATAATTTCGGCGGCTGTTTCCTCAATAGAGCGTTTGGTCACATCAATCACAGGCCAGCCATGATCGGTGAACAGGCGGCGGGCTTTGCGAATTTCATTCTCGATTTCTTCTTCATCAAGATAAGTGTTTTCAGAAAATGCCGCGGCTTCGTTCTTATCGGCGCGCAACCGTGTTTGGCGCAATTGTTTCAAGCGCGTCGGTGAGGCGTTTAGCCCGATATAAAGCGGTCTTTCCAGTGTCAGAAATTCATCAGGCACCTCAACACCGGGGACCAGCGGGATATTCGCGGCCTTAATCCCACGCCGTGCAAGGAAAATGCTGGTCGGGGTTTTGGATGTGCGCGAAACACCAACCAAAACAACATCGGCTTTTCTAACGCCATGAATTGATTTGCCGTCATCAAATTGCATGGCGAAATCGATTGCGGCAATGCGTTTAAAATAGGCATCATCCATTGTGTGTTGCAAACCCGGAACGCCTTGCGCATGAACGCCAATATAGGTGGATAGGCTGCGGATGATGGGATCAAGAACGGCGACACATGGAACGCCCAATTCGTCACAGCGTTCTTGCAGGCGTAGGCGCATCTTTTTATTCACGAAGGTAAAAATCACAGGCCCAGGGTTATCGGAGATGCGTTTGATAACGCGCTCTAACTGCCGTTCTGTGCGCACCAGCGGCCAGAATTTTTGCGTCGGGTCTATCCCCTCAAACTGCGCAAGCACAGCGCGAGATAGACCAAGCAATGTCGTTCCGGTCGCATCGGAAACCAGATGAATAAAGAATTTCTTATGGTGTTTCTTTGCCATGAGGCTTCCGAATCTGTTCGCGTGTTTAGTTTGTTTTTCCTTGTTCCGCGGCGGCTCTGGCCTCGGCGATTTCATCTTTGAAACGATCCATATAGAGCGCTTGGAAATCAACAGGTGTCAGCAATAAAGGCGGGAAGCCCCCTTGTGACGTCAATGTTGCCAAAATTTGACGGGCAAACGGGAATGAAAATTTCGGAATTTCAATCAGCAAAAGCGGATGATGTTGATCTTCCGGTACAGAATCTTCAATAGAGATGGTCACACCGTAAATCACTTCGGCGATAAAGACTGTTTTATCACTGCGCGTGGCGGTTGCGGAAATCGTTAAAATCACTTCATAGAGGTTTTTGATATCGCTGTCTTCTATCGCGCGGGCATCCATGCCGATATTTACGTTCATTTCAGGCATATCCAGACCTGCGCGCATCGAATTGGGCGCATCCGGATTTTCAAAAGAGATATCACGAATATATTGCGTGTGGATGGTGATTGGCAGCTCTGTGGTCTGCAATTCTTGTTCTTTTTTGTCGCTCATTGGATTACCTTATATATGAGTATGTTTGTATACATTTTAGTTAGCATGAAACAGGGGCGAAGCTCAAGGCTTGTCCTCTTCTTCTATTGTTTCATATTCAACATCGATAACGTTCGGATCATTGGGCGTGCGCATATCTGTTGCGCCAAACTCCATCGTTTCGAATTTTGCGCTGGCGGAAAGTTTTTTACGCAAGGCATTACGCACCGCAGGAATAAGAAGCGCGAAGCCAAGCACGTCTGTTATGAAGCCCGGTGTGATTAATGTTGCCCCCGCCGCAACAAGGCATAGGCCGTCAAATAATGCTTTCGATGGAATTTGCCCTGCTTGCAATGATTTCTGCGCGGTCATCATTGTATGAATGCCTTGATATCTCACGATAAAACCGCCTAAAACCGCCGTAAACAAAGCAATGAACAAAGCCATGCCAAGGCCGATTTTATCGCTGACGCTCATAAAAACCATGATCTCTGATAAAGGTATGCAAACAAAAAGGATAATAAATGGCATAAGTAAACTCCAGATTTATTGAACATTATGTGTATCATATCAAAAACTGTGGTAAAATCCGTTTTTTGTTTGTATGAATATAAAGTCAAGAACAAGGGGATTCCCGTGACTGCAGAATTAATAGTTTATGCTTTGGTTGCCGCCGGATTAATTTTCTGGCTGCGTAGTATTTTAGGAACGCGCGATGGTGAAGAGCGCAAGAATAACGTTGTGCCTTTAGAATTGAATTCTGAAGGAAAAATTGTGAGCGTTGGCGGCGATGCTTCTGATAAGGGTGAGAACAAAGCCTTTTTGATTGAAGAGCTGGCCAAAACTTCAAAAGGCAATATGTCGATTAATGGGCAAGCCGCGGAACAAGGCTTGATCGATATTACCAAGCAAGACAGAGATTTTGATGTTTATGTTTTCCTGCAAGCCGCACAAGATGCGTTTGTTTATATCGTCGAATCATTTGCCGAGGGCGACAGAAAAACATTAGAGGATTTGTTGGGCGCGGATGTTTATAAAGCCTTTGACGGTGCGATTACCGCCCGTGAAGAAGCCAATGAAACTGCTGTTACTGAAATACATGCGATTAAGAAATCCGAAATTGTAGAAGCGTCTTTGGATGGGAGAAAAGCCTTGGTAACTGTGCGTTTCTGGGCGGATGAAACCTCCGTGATTAAGGACGAGAACAGTAACATCCTTCATGGTCATCCTGAAAAAACAACGCTTATGCGCGATGTTTGGACATTTGCGCGTGATTTGAAATCGCGCGACCCGCGTTGGATGGTTGTTGAAACCAGAGATGATGGTGACGGTGATAACGAGATTATCCCCAACACCCATTAATTTTCATTTTTTGGCCTGCAAATACTGAATTTCTGCGCTTCCGCTTCTCAAATACACAAATGTATTCTGCGATGCGGTTCTCGAAAAACAGCATTTTCGACTCAAAATATTTTAATTAGCCAGATGTTCCTAGAACTCTGTATATGCGCGTGATAGATTTCTCTTATGCGCATATTTATCCTTCTATCATTATTTATTCTGGCCTCCTGTGATGAGGCGGAGCAGCAGCCTGTAGAGCCATCCCAAAAAACTGTGGAAGCGCATGCACCGGACTTAATCCTAACGCAAAGTACGTTTGCTGATCTACCCGCATGGGAAGAGGATGATCTGCAAACTTTTGTTCCCGCGTTTAAACGCTCTTGCGGGCGTATTGTGAAGCGATCTTCTGAAGTAACGTTTGGTGTTTTGGTACAGGCAGGGACGTATGGCGATTGGCAGGCGGTTTGTCTGGCGTTCGATCAAGTGGCGGAAGCCTCCGATACGGCGGCGCTTCGCGCATTTTTCGAAGAATATTTCACCCCCCATCAAGTCAGCGCCGATGATAATCCAATTGGCCTATTCACCGGATATTATGAAGCCTCCTTAAATGGATCAAGCGCACGTAAAGAACCCTACACTATCCCTTTGCATAAACGCCCCGATGATTTGGTAATGGTACAGCTTGGTGATTTCCGCCCTGCATTAAAGGGCAACCGCATTGCGGGGCGCGTGAAAAACGGCCGCTTAAAGCCCTATGAAAACCGCGCACAAATCGTTGCGGGTGACTGGCCGCATGAAGATGAGGTTTTGATTTGGGTTGATGATGCGGTCGATGCATTCTTTGTGCAAATCCAAGGCTCCGGCCTTGTGCAGATGGATGATGGCAGCGTGCAACGCATCGGCTATGCGGGGCAAAACGGACATCCTTATTACGCGATCGGGCGAGAGCTGATTAAGATCGGCGCGCTGACCAAGGAAAATGTGTCGATGCAAAGCATCCGCGCATGGCTCGCAGAAAACCCGACCCAAGCGGACGAAATCATGAACACCAATAAATCCTATGTGTTCTTCCGCAAGATCACAGGTGATGGCCCGCTGGGCGCGGAGGGTATAGCCTTAACGGGTGGACGCTCCCTCGCCGTGGATCGTACGTTAATGAGCTACGGCGTACCGCTTTGGGTGGATCTGGAGGGCGTGAGAGTCGCCGATGATTCGGAAAATGCAATAGATGCAGACAAAGAAACCACCCCCATCCGCCGCCTCATGATCGCCCAAGACACAGGCGGCGCAATCACGGGCCCTGTGCGCGGTGACGTCTTCTGGGGCTACGGTAAAATCGCCGAGGACATGGCTGGTAAAATGATATCATCGGGCCGTTATTGGGTGCTGTTGCCAAAAAAACCGTAGGCTCGAACATTGCTATTCGAACCTACAATTGCCTGAATTTAAGAAGGAATAACTTAAACTTGAGCGATACCTCCATCAACGGCTAGGTCTACACCGTTAATATAACTGCTGTCATTCGATGCCAAGAAAAGCGCTGCGTCCGCAATTTCGCTGGCTTGGCCAAATCGTGCCAAAGGCACTTGGGCGACGAATGATGCGCCCATTTGTTCGACTTGCTCTGGTGGTAACCCAAGCTTGCCATATATTGGTGTGTCGATCGGGCCGGGGCTGATCGCATTGACGCGGATTTTACGCGCGGCCAAATCTGTTGCCCATGATCGTGCGAATGAGCGTACTGCGGCTTTTGTCGCGCTGTAAACGCTGAAACTCTCAAAGCCCTTCGTTGCAACAATAGAGGCATTGAGAATGATAGAGCCACCATCTTTTAGTAAGGGCAGTGCTTTTTGTACGGTAAAGAACAAGCCTTTTACATTGATATCAAAATGGCGGTCATAAAACGCTTCGTCGCTATCTTCTATCGAGGCAATTTCTGCGACTCCTGCATTGGCGAATAATATATCGATATGGCCTAGCTTCTCTTTAACCTCGCTATAAAGCCGATCAAGATCGCCCAGTTTCGATACATCACTTTGAATGCCATGTACGTTTGCACCAATCTCTTCTACGGCTTTGTCCAAGGCTTCTTGATTGCGTCCGGTGATGACAACCGTCGCGCCTTCCTCGGCGTAGCGTTTTGCGGTGGCGAGGCCAATGCCGCTTGTTCCACCTGTGATAACGGCTATTTTATTGTGTAATTTATTGGTCATTTTAGAGTTCCTATTCTTAAAAGTTGACTTTATTAGTGATTACTATAATAATGATAATAGGATATGAACTCACGTGTCAAGGATTTTTATAGTGACCACTAAAGAAATAAAAAAGAAATGTAAGGGGCGTCCCAAATGTTTTGATCGGCAAGAGGCGCTGGAAAAGGCTAAGGCCATGTTTTGCCTATATGGTTATCAGGGCACGTCAATTGCGCAATTAACGAATGCTATGGGTATAAAGCCACCCAGTCTCTATGGAGAGTTTGGTGATAAAGAGAAATTATTTATTGAAGTTCTGGATTATTATTACGCACCCTATAAGGAAGAGGTCAGCCGCATATTTAAAGAAACGGACTCAACCGAAGCGGCGTTCAAAGCCATATTTGATTTAGCGAAAAGCTTTCATACGCAAGGCATTTCCGCAGGCTGCCTGATCGTGAATTCCAGCATTAATAGCTATGATGAAGACACATTAATCGGTGCAAAGCTTAAGGCATTGCACGATGAAAATGAAAGCACGCTTTATCAACGTTTAGAGCAAGGAAAGAACGATGGTGATGTCGCTGCTGATGTGGACGCGAAACGACTATCCCGTTATGTGAGCGGTATTCTTGCCGGCGCAGCGATTATTGCGAGGGGGCAAAAATCGACGGATGCGGTTACGGATTTATTGGAACAAGGTTTTGAGTCTTTTCAAATTCTAATTAAAGCGTAATCTTTTCCCCATCAATCCCCATATAGCGCGGCACCATAGAGATGGTTTCGCCGCGTGTCGTTTTGAAGTCTACGGTGATGCTGCGATCAAGGCGCAAGTCGTCATAGCCGGAAAGATGCATCACGCCAATCGGGTGATTGGGCAGATAGGGCTCAACAAATATCCCTTGCTCAGTGTCCCAAACGGGCGGCGTATCACACAGCCAATTGCAATAAGCGGGCAGGAATTCTGCGCTGTATCCATCTAGATACACCATCATGCCAAGGGTGAGCTGCTCGGCGGTGAAGACCTTGCCCTTCTTCAATGCTTTGAGCAGTAATTCTTGCCATTTATCCCAATGCGGCGCATCACCGGTAATCGAAAACACGCCTGCGTTTAAGGCAGGATAGGGGAACAGTGCGCGTGCCGTGCGGCCGTCAAAGGCTTTTCTGGCGTTGCTGTAATAGAAACTGCGGGCTTTCCACGGAAAGGGGCCAAGCCATTTCAGGCGCATCGCTTTGCCATAGGCGCGATCAGCCTGCGGACAGATGGCGAGGCCTGATTTCGCTGCACCTTTTATCAGCAGGTCGATAGGCTCCCACGTTTGCAGCCACGTATCGGTGTCCAGCCATATATAAGTGCCATAGCCTTCAAATATCTTATTGATAAACGGACGGCAGACGCAGGACTTCAGATACTCCCGTCCGCGCACACGGCTTGCAGGTAAATCGCACGGCCAGTCGGGTTTAATCACTTGATCGGCGACGGTTTTGATATAGGCGTTTTGTGCCTCGCTCATCCCCGTATCCATGATGCAAATATCATAGCTTTGGAGCGTGTTATCAGGGTGATTGCGCAGGCAATGAATCAGTTCCACCAGCATAGGAAAGTAATTACTGTCTGATCCTGAAACAAAGGCGATTTTCTTCAAAGTTTTAGCTCTTTTCGCGTCCTAATACACCATTGGGAATTGTTTAAATGTTGTGGCGATATCATCCAAAACGTCCTGTGACAGCGTGATATCAATGGATGCGATGTTGCTTTTAAGTTGCTCCATACTGGTTGCGCCAATGATATTGGAAGTCACAAAAGGTTGCTGATTAACGAACGCCAGTGCCATTTGACAGACATCAAGCCCGTGTTTCTCGGCAACCGCGATATAGGCTGTGACTGCGCTGTCGGCGGCTTGTGTGTCGCGTTCTAGGAAGCGTTCTTCAATGTCCCAACGTGTACCTTTCGGGCGTGCGCCGTTCAGGTATTTGCCGCTGATAAGGCCACCTGCAAGGGGAGACCAAGCCAGCAAGCCGCAATCTTCTGCCACGGCAACTTCATGCAAATCCGTATCGAACGGGCGGTTTAAAAGGCTATATTCATTCTGGATAGAAACCATGCGCGGCAGGTTGCGTTCCTCGGACAGGCGCAGCCACTTCATCGTGCCCCATGCGGTTTCGTTAGAAAGCCCGATATGCCTTATTTTCCCCTCTTTAACCAGAGCGTCCAGCGTTTCCAGCACAGCGATAAAGTTTGCTTCAACTTCATTTTTGTTAAAATTTGGCGCGAAGTTCCACTGTTGTGAAAAATGATATCCGCCGCGATTCGGCCAGTGGAGTTGGTACAAATCAATATAGTCTGTTTGCAGACGTTTGAGGCTGTCATCCAGCGCAGATTTCACGCTGTCTGGCGTTATGTCCCCGCCATCGCGTACCCATGGCAGTCCTGCACCAACAATTTTGGAGGCTAGAATAACCTTGTCGCGGTTGCCTGTTTTTTTGAACCATGTGCCGATAATGGTTTCGGTCTTGCCGTAGGTTTCCTCACTTGGCGGAACGGCGTATAGTTCTGCTGTATCAAAGAAGTTAATCCCTTGCTCCAGCGCATAGTCCATTTGTTCGTGGCCTTCGGCTTCGTTATTTTGAAGCCCCCAAGTCATTGTGCCTAGACAGATTTGACTGACACTCAGGTCTGTGCGCCCTAATGTTTTATATTTCATAGCGTTTAATTTAACTTTACTTGTCTGGATTGATGATAATTTTTCTGACTCTGTCGAAGTCGAAATGCAAGTCGTTTAGGCTGTCCGGTAATTTTGTCGGCCAGTTTAAAACAAGCGGGTTTTCTACGAAATATGGCAGAGCATTGTTTAGGTATTTGACCCGCTCAGAACTTATTTGTACCTTATGTAGCTTAAGCTGTGTTAGTTCAAGAACACCAGTATCAGGGTTATTAACCAATTTGCATTGGAATGATTCCATACGGTATTCGCCAAAGGCACCTACATGTATAAACCACAGTTTCAAACTGCCGTCTCTTTGAGGTTTTATTTCACTGACATGTATCGTATGCGGGTAGGGTACATAAAGTTCAAGAAAAGATTTGCAAATACCATAGGTGGCTGTGGCTTTAAATGGTTTGCTCAACCACCAAAAAGCGTAACTGAACAACAGCAGAAATCCCCAAATGATCACTCTTTTTCTTGTTTTTTTACCTTTTGCTTTTTTCTGTTCTTTCAGTTTATCGGCAAGGGAAGCCTTCGGCAGTTCATCTGCGATAACGGTTTGTTTTAATATTTCTGTTTCTTCACTCATGTCGATATTAACTTAATTGGAGGTTAACACGTTTGTTATCTTCTGCTTCTTGTGTTTCTTTGCTTTCATCTACGAGTTCTCTAATGATTTCATCAATAACGCCACTGATCATTGCATTTCTTGAATCACCGCCCTCACTATTTGCAAGAACACGCCGTCTAATTTCTGTTCTTGCACTGCCGCCTGGGAAGACCGATGCAAGCATTTGTCTGGCGCGCGCGGCGCCCAAAACGGAATAGAGACGGTTTCTGATCGATACATCTTCTGCCGAGGTTGAGAAAGCCCAAAGCTCGATCGGGCCCAGAGTGTTATAGATATGTTGTTCATAACGACCCGATGTTGATCCGATAACAATCAGCGCAGGTGCGCCAATGGATTTTGGCCCCGTAAGTTTGTAACGCATAATATGTTTTGCGGTATTGGACAGGCCAAAGCGGTCGACAACATTTTGTACGGCTTTATCGGAAATAGCAGTACCCAAAACCCAAATTCCGGTTGCTAAATCGACCATGTCTTTGTCGAAATCGTCAATAAGCTGCGATGTAAGAACAATTTGTACGCCGCGTTTACGTCCCTCACGAACATCGCGAATAACTTGCGCGCGCACAGCATTTGATCGGCTTGTTCTGTGAAATTCGTCAAAGTTCAAACGTTTTGGTGTTTCGCCAATATCTTGCAATCTGGCGGCATGGTGCTCGCGAAATTTTTCAGGTATATGTTGCAGGCTTTCTGCACTGACCCACCATGAGCGAACCAAGGCATGACGCCCAAGCATGTACATGATAGAGGTTTGCCTGTCTGCGGCTTCATCCCCTTGTGGAGCGACATCCATCAAATCGAGAGAACATAGACGTGTATCTGCGATGTCAAATTGTGTAACGGAAGATAAAATCGGATATTCACGAATAGCGGATGTAATCATACGCTCAAACGCGCCGACGACACTTTCCGCACTTACACCAACGGATGTTTCTTCCAGTAGAGAGCGGATTTGCGGTCGTCTTGAGGCTGTAATCGCATCATTAAGTGTAGGAACAGCGTGACGTTGCGCCATATTGGCAAGGTGAGTCTGCCCCAGCTCAAACATTTTATCCACGATATCCCACCAGAACGGATCAGAGGGCAAATGCACATTGTGTTTTTGAATGGCCGCGTCAATTTCCATCTCAAGGCGCGGTAAATACGGGCGAGACTCT
The DNA here is from genome assembly GCA_002401695.1 of Alphaproteobacteria bacterium. GTDB lineage: Bacteria > Pseudomonadota > Alphaproteobacteria > Micavibrionales > Micavibrionaceae > UBA1672. The sequence goes on along the minus strand of NVTV01000003.1, from coordinate 209,548 downwards.
GCGTTGGCAGAGGCATCATCCCGCCAGCGGAACATCTCATCAACCACAAGTCCACAAAGTTGTTGCATACCGTCATATGGCTTGTCATAGCCCGGCGGCGTGGTCAGAAGTGTGAGAAGTTCAACCAAGAAACTTCTTTCATCTGGCAGAGGATAGCGACATCCCAATTGGGTATCAAAAGGGTTAATCGCATATTGATGTGCCATTTGAAGACGGAAATAGGCGGCTTCATGTTGACGATCAAGGGGGAGAGCTTCTTTAATCAGGGAAATAAGACCCGAAGAAGATGGGCCAATATCAATAACCGAAACGTAAGGAAGTTTACTCAAACCCGGTGTAATGCATGTACCAAAATTCAGTGTATTCAACAGAACGGATTTACCACCACCCGGTTGCGCAAATATCAGATCGAACCATGTTGTGGTCAGATTTGTTCCTGTTTGATAGGGCCAAATTTTCCCATCAGGTGTTCTGAAAATCATAGCTCCTGTTTCGAAGGGACTTGATGGTCTTTGCCATGGCAAAAGCTTCATGATTTCGATCATGGGCGCGATGCCTGATGGCGCGGTTCCTGCGCAATGAATACCCATTGCAGAGGACATGACGCAATCAAGAGGATCGCCGGAATATTCGCTCACCTGCGCATAGCCCCAACTCTCGAAAGACTGCAGTAATATCGATAGGCGGTCAAGAATTTGGTCTTTTTCACTGATTTTACACCATGTGGCGAAGGAAATACGGATTTTCACGACAGGCTCTTGTCTGGCAAGCGTTGTCAGGCTTTCCAGAGAGTATTTAATCGGCTTGTTACCTGCATTGGTTGGCCCCAAAAGGGTTGCTGCGAATGATCTCATCGCAACAGCTGCTGCGCCGCCGCCTTCAATAAGAAAGGAAACACGAAATGGAATATCTGCTTCAACCAAGCGATTCAAAAGAATAGGGAAAGGCATTGAATCCATTGGCCCCAAGGTCATGTCTGCACCGGCCCAGAGTAAATTTCCGATGCGCACAACGGATTTCCCCAAAATATTGGCTTCTGCAGCAGTGATTTGGTTTGGAAGAGTAGGCCATAGAATGTCCGACATATCGACGGTACTTTGTGGTGCGCGCGGCGGAATTGGATCACCCGGAAGGCAGGCGCGCCATTTATCATTTGCACGATCAGGGAATAGGTTACTGCGCACTGCGTTAAGGGCATCATGCACTTCTAGGACATTACATTCGATACCAAGTTCGTCAAATGCCGTTTTCATTGCGGAAATGAAACTTTTATGACGCGTTCTAAGGGGTTCCATAATGCCTAAGGGATATTGTGCATTTGGTGCAACCGGCCAATCTTTGCCTTCTTCTTTTGCGTCTTCGCCCGCTCTTTTTGATTCGTTTTTTGTGAGGCAGGAAGGGCGTGTCCATAGAACAAAATATTGTTCTTCATGTGTAAGGAATTTTTCAAGATGGCCTATTTTTTCTTCAAATAAATCCTCAAGATCCAAACCTATATTATGCGCGGTAATGCGGCTGGGATGTATCTGATCTGTAAGGGTTTGTCTTATGCGTGATGGATCGCGGACAAAATAGACTTGCATTGCATGCCCAATACGGTCAAAACGCGCACCAATTTTAATATTTGCGGAGTTGATGATGTTTTCATATTCTTCGTCACCGATGATTTGTTTACTGCCCTCAATTTTCAGATAGGTAACAAGAGAGCCGTCCGTAGAGACAAGGGTAAACTCGTTTTCTCTTGTCTCAAGGCGGATGAAAGAAGATACAGATTGCCTTAGTGCTTTTTGAAAAGGCGCTAGTATTTTGTCAAATAATTTCATAGAGGTCTATTTTGCTTATTAATCTATAAAGGATAGTAGCGTATAAACGTTAATATTAATACAGCAGAATTCTATAGTCCAGCACAGAAAGTGCCAAATATAATAATTTTTTGCGCACTATGAAAATAAAAGGCGAATTTAGGCGGCATTTTGGATTTGATGATAAATGTCAAACCATTTCTGAGGCGTCTTTCCGCCAAAAGGCCCATCTTTTGAACGCCAATATGCCAAAATTTGCGGAAATTGATTAAATTCCAGATCGGCCTCTTTAATGATGCGGCGATCAAGAGGGAAAAGTCGAATGCCCTCAATCTTAGTCTCACGATTTGCGTAATGTGCGTCTGTAAGATAATCCTTTAATATCGTAGAGAGAATATAAGGGTCATCTGTACCGATTCGCGCCCTTACCGCATCGCGTCGTTTCATAAGAGCATCCAAAGATTTGCGCGCAGCCTCTGCAATGGGGCCCTGAGAGATGCGGGCGACATATATGGCGCGCGAAATATGGTGTAAGTCGGCTTGTTTAATTTCCGGCAGCCAAAGTAAAACACCGGAGCGCATAACACTGACGGTATCTAAATTGAAACATTGGTGACAAAAAATACAAATTGTTTTGAGGTTGTTCTCGGATAAATCATTTTTATTACCGTTTACGAACAGAATTTCTTGATATTTTTTTGCCTGAAAGTCACAGCATTGGCAGGTGTTATCATCACGCGTGAATATTTTTTGTTTCAGCTCTTTAGAAAGAGTTTGTTTCACAGAAGAAGTGGAGCCAGCTGAGCCGGCTCCACCTTTTATTTCGTTTGAACTTTCGCTTTGTCTGGAAAGTCCGAGTGATATGGGTATAGATCCCATTACCATCCTTTTTATTATGATGTAACGAAAGTCACAGATGAAAGTGTAGATGTTGTCGCACCTGTTGATACGTTACCAACGTCTAGTGACTCTAGCATTGCTTCTGTCATAATTGGAAGCGCGAATAATGCACCACCAGCGATTAGACGGATACAACCCTCTTTCAAAGGTGTTTGTGTTGGGTTTTCAACATGATCTTTAATTTTCATGATACCAAGAACACAAAGAAGAACACCAAATAGGTATGCAACAGCAGTGATCAAGCCAGGTAAAGCTGACATAGATGTGTTGATGTTACCCGCGATGGAGCTAAAGTTGTTAGCAGCAGCGTTTGCTGTACCTGATGTTGCCATCAGACCCATTGTCATTGCTGCGCCTAGTTTGTAATATGATGTTTTGGTTTTATTGAACATAATTGTTCCTCCTCTTACCAATTGATAACTTACTTTATGTAATGATCATATCAGCTGTGCCACAAAATTGCCACATTTATTTTTATTTATTTTTTTTATGAGAATGTCACACCAAATGCAGTGATTCCAAGGGTTGTCTGGATCGCGTTTAGGAGTGGCCCAAGATTCACAGCGAGGGCTCCACCAATGATATGTGTCATGCCAGCCATAGTTGATGCGCCTTGGCTGCCCTCTGAAACATCACGCATAATGAAGAGTCCCCGTACAAAGCTGATCATGCCGATAACGATCATGAATTTTAAAACCGCATTGATGACATTATATGCTGCCGCGGTCTCTGCGGCACTCATTGCGCCAGTATATGCAAGGTTTGCCTGTGTCGTGCTCCGCCCTGTAATTCCAACACCTGTAAATAAGCTGGATGAGATGGCTCTTAGAATTGTCGTTGCAGACATTAAGAGGCCTCCGACGACAAAAGTAGATAATGTGCCTATTCCGCCTGGCCCTCTGGCACCTTCTTGTGCGGATTTTGTCAGTCTTGATATGCCGATCATAATAAAGATAGTACCGGCACAAAAACAGAAGAAGTTAAGCAACACATGTGATGGCCCAAGGATATCATCCATGAAACAGGCCATCGCCTGATCAAGGGAGTTGGCTGTTCCACATGTTGGCGCCGGGCCGGTAAAGCCAGTATTGGCCCGATCAAGTGCCTGTAGTGCAACAGTATTTGGTGTAATACTAAACGCCATAGCCATAGTAACAACCGGCAGTGCAAAAAATGCACCTGCTGCGATTAATCTTGAAACACCTTCTGAAAGCGCGGTTTGTGCTGGATTGTTCACATGATCACGAATTTTAAGAATTGCCCAAACACCCAAGATTAACCCTATGAAGTAAGCAACAGCGGTCAAGAAGCCAGGCAATGCCATGGTTGACGCCAGCACCTTACAGAGAACAGATCCGACATCGGCCGTGATGGCAACAACGCCTGTACAGCCACTAAAGCCCGTAAAAATAGAGCCGATTTGTGTTGAGTTGAACCATCCGGCTCCGCCTAATATTGTTGAAATTGTTCCAAAAGCACCCATGCCGGAACCATTAATCGCATTATACATTGTATCGAACATTGTTGGTAAAGCTAACAATGCGCCAGCCGTAAGAAAGCGAATAATGGCATCTTTCAGAGGTACTCTCTCGGGATCTTCGACATGATCTCTTGTTTTGTATAGCGCAGATACGGTTAGAAGCATTCCGAGCAAATATGCGACTGTTGCAACGAGCGCGGGTACTTGTGACGTTGAAAAGATGAGTGAGCTTAAAATGGAGTTGAAGTTACCACCAACACCCGGAATATATCCAAGAATATTAAAGATACCTGAAATTGAACCAACAATTCCCGCATCATAGTCAAAACCAGTAGTCACACCGCCGTTGATCGTTGTTACAGCAGCTTCTGTGATTATAGGTAACGCGAACAGAGCGCCACCGATCAAGAACCTGATAACAGGCACCCTTATCGGCGTTTGTACGGGATTAGAGACGTGATCCACTGTTTTGAAAACGGCAGTTACGCCCATTAATAAACCTGAAAGATAGGCAAATCCAGCGATCATAGCAGGTAGTTGCACTGTCGAACTTGATATATTTCTAGCAATTTGGCTGATATCATCGCTGGCAGCAAAAGCACCATGCGAAAATATTGTGCAAAATAATAGCCCTAAAAATACTGAAAATAACTGCTTGTTCGTCAATGTTCTTCTCCTTAATAGACTTATTATCCACCATTACAGCATATTTACGCGATATACTGCAAATTTTAAATTACATTTCATGCCCTAGAACGTATTTTATAAGAAAATAGTTAATATTTCAGCCGTGAATCAGGTGTTTTCTAAAATATAGCAAAATTATTGCAATATTTTCCCTTTTGTCCCCGTAATTACCCAACGCCCGTTTTTCAGTTGGATTGATTTTATGCGCCCAATACCTGAAAGTGTGTCATTGATCTCTACAGACTTCATTTCTTTGCTGTTTTTGTCATAAACAACTGCTTTCCCAGATTGTGCTGCGCGCACTGTCCATGCATATTTTTTGGCCAATTTGCTGGTTTTTTTGAGTATTACGGGTGATTCGTTGTTTACATTGCTTGCTGCTTTTGCGGGGCTTTTGGGAATTTCTTTAATCGGTGGAGGCGGTTCTTTGCTTTCCTCTACCACAATTTCTGCAATTTTCTCTTCCTCAGGTGCGGGTAAGGCGGATAATTCTGTTGTTGAATTTTCGATGATGACGACTGATTTGGGCATTTTTTTATAGACTGATTCGGTTTTGGACAACAACTCATCCTCACTCAGTGTTTTTAGTTTATCTTCCATGATAGATTTTGAACTGGATGCCTCAGGTTCAATAGCGTCCGGCATTACTGCTATAAGTCGTGGAAGTGCAATCGCATTATTTGCGGCATCATCAGGCATAGGCGTTAAAACAGTGTTTTTGCCACGTGTTACCTGCACGTCAGTATTCAATGGCGCGCGTGTTGCTTCTATTTGCGTTGTCTCTAAATCGGCATTATTTGTGTGACTAATGTCGACGACAGGGGCTTTATTAATTTTTATTATGGGTATCGGGGTTTTTTCCGGAAAGGGCATAAAAGAAGAATATGCAGCAAAAGAAATACCGCCTAATAGAGCCAAAGACAATATTGGTTTTAGAATGGATTTTGGTTTTGCGCGAGAAGATCCCTGGTGTTTTTCTTCTGTTTTTAAATCGATGTTATCTTCGTGAGGTATCTCATCGTCAAGTACATCGTCCCAAGGGTCATCTAATTCATCGTCAAATTCGTATTCTTCGAAGTTATTATTAGATTCGGCCATATTTCATTGTGATTAAATTCATGAATATCAGAATTAAATATCACCTTCTTCTTCCACAACGTTTTCGATAAAGAATATGCCGATAGGCGTTCCTGCCTCAATAACAACTTGAATCGGAACGTCACCTATATCATCTAGTATTTCACTGACTCCCGATGCGGCCTCTTCAATACCAGCAGCAATTGCTTCTTCATCATCTTTTTCATCTGTGTCTTCAACAGCATTGTCACCAGCGATGACCACCGTTGTGTCGGTTTCTGATATCGCAGAAGCAAAACCTTCTACAAAGGATGCCGCAGCAGGGAAGATGATACGTTTAAAGTATCTGTGATTTATATCTGTTCTCATTGCAGCCAAACCGTTATCCGGATCAAGAAGCACAGCATCAATTTCATGTTGCTCACCATCTTCGTTAACAGCAATATCAAATGTTATGAGAAGTTTTCCAAGGTCTTCCTCTAGCTCAAACTCACCGAGTAATTTCCATCCCTTTAGGGGGCCACTTACCATTTGTGCCAATACAACTGCATCAACATCCGAATTTGCCTGCAATAGCATTTGCCCGTAAACAATTTTACCTGCTGGAATAATAACAACTTCTTCGTCATCTTCTGTGAAGCCGCCGCCGTCTTCTCCATCACCATTTCCGTCGCCACCGCCATTTCCGTCGCCACCGCCATTTGCTGAATTTTCCTCGTGAGTTATAAGGGTAACCGTGTGCAGAGTCTTTTCATCATTATTGGCCGTTAGTAGAGCACCCATTTGCTCTTCCATGGAGCTGGAAAGAGCGTCCAGTGCCTCACCTTGCTGTTCAGCATTCAGAACAGTTACAGGCTCAATTTCTGTTTCTCTTATTTTCATTTCGCGCTCTATGCGCTCATCTTGAAGAAGTCTCCAACGGTGAAGAGGATCCTCGGATTCCTCCTCTATTTCAGGAGCCTCCAGACGTGTGTCGTGTGTTTGAACAGGAACAGGTATGGCACTGCGATTTTCTGAAATCGCGCGCTCCAAATTTGCCTCGTTCTGCTCTTCAACAGCATCAATATATGCTGGAGAAAGCTTGTCGTTTGTCCCTGGGACGGATGTAATATCCGATCCAGCAGGCATTCTTGATTTCTCTTGTTTAACTGATTCGCCACCAAACATAAACATAACGCCGACGATGACAAGAACAGCAAGGCCAATAATAGCAATTTTTGCAACAGGACTCTGCCTAAAAGAATCGGCCGCACCTGATTCTTGCGAAAATTCGTCAAAATCATCTTCAGAACCAATTATGTCTTCATCCAAATCATCATTCATTTAACAAATCCTCACGCTCAGTAAGATAGGCTCGTACCATACGACCTCTATCAGATAGTAAAATCACAGGTGTGCCTTCTAATGCATAGATCTTTGTGCCATCCGCAGATGTCACGGAACTATTCCAACCAGGAGACAATAGAGTAAGAGGCGTTCTTACATATGTAAGGCCGTTATATATGTACGCTGTCGTACGACCATCCACACCGGACACATCAAGTATTTCAGCATCACCAGGAACAACGCCGCCAAGGGCAATGGACATGTCAGGATCGCCGGACACAAGTGTCACACCAGTATCAATGAGGGGTGTTGTTGCGCTGGGCCCCATATTGGGAAGGATCGCGTCAAATCTGTAGTGGACAAGATCTCTGTTTGTTTCAAAGGTCAGAATAACCGGCGCATTTAACCCAACAAGACGCATGGAAATGTTGCCATGTGCAAATGCAGATTCTGGAGAAACCCTTATTATGTGTGTTGTGGTATCAACCGTAGATTCTTGTATCTTAAATTCGCCAACCCAACTCATATCTTCAATCGGCCATGGTTGCCCAGAGGCATCCAGCATGCTGATTGTTGTGACATAGCCATAGGCCATTTTTACGGTTAGCGGAAGAACACCAGGATCCAGAGAGATGTTTTGAACTGTAAGCTCAGGTCTGGGATATGGGTGAACAGGTAACTGTGTCGATTCTATTGTACGATCAAAATGCTCAAGCAATGTTCTGATTTCACCAGGACGAAGAGGAAGAAGCGTTTTTAACGCTTGGTCGAAAGCCTCATTTCTGAAACTTTCTTCTATATCTTCCGTGGCTTGTCCAGCCCCCAGATCATCATCAAAGTCGAAAACATTATCTGCCGTTTTTTCTGACATCTGCTCATCAGCTAAATCCTGAGATAAAGCCGCGTTGCTAAGTGCCGTAGAACAAGCAAGAACCAAACCAAACCCCAATACCTTCATATTGAGACCTACACATAGTTTATTTGAAAAAATTCTGTAATCCATGAAATCCATTTACCCCAGATACTCTAAAATAACTTACAAACGATACATTGGATTTTTATAATTGTCACGCATTATCAACACAATAGCGAATTTTTTTCATAAAAACCGTTATCTGGCTTCTGCAATCCATTGCTCTATCCCAACGCCGTTGGGGCTTTCGAGCCTTGGCACACGAACAACGACTACCGTTACTAGCAGTCCTGTATTGGATGTTTTTGCACCTGACATGTATGTTAGGATGAGTGGAATTTGCACAACCCACTGATATCGTCCGGCGACAAGGCCTTCTGATTTTAGGACCGGAGCCCCCCTTGGTGCGGCTGTGATGATTTGCTGATTCACCTCGACCATTTCAATAATTCTTGATCTCTGGAGTGCTTGCGTGAAACTTTCCCAGCCCCGTTTTGTGAAGCTACGTGATGATTCTTGTAGTCTTCGCCTGTAATCACTAAAACCGAACGTCATAACTTCGGTTGTGCTTTGCGCAACCCATGACATAAGTGATGGTGCGCTCAAGTTAGGTTGGCTGAGCGGCACCATAGGAATAAGGCGTCCATCTTCTGTTGTCGCAAAATAGAAGTGTTGTGGTTGGTGAATTTTTATAACGTAATACATCGCGCCGATAAGGCCAAGTATGACCACGCTTTGTATAAGTGTCATTTTCAAAAGGCTGCGGTAGCCGTCTCTGTAAAATTCATTACGGATAACAACGGTTCCCAACCCCGACGAATCGTCTTTGGTGGGTTGCGCTGGCGCATTGCCGGTTGAGTCTTTTTGCTTTTTTAATTTTTTCAGCATATGAACCTTCTTGAAGCCTATTGTTAAGTTTATTTACACTTTCAACGTAACACTGTGTAACAAAAAAAAGTAATATACAATATTCCAATTATATATTTCTCACTTTTAATAAATATTTAGGTGCTTTCCCCTGTACGCATGTGCTATCGTTAGGCGTTATTAATATGTCACGCGCTGCAATTGTTGTGAAAATAATTGAAATGGCTTTGAAAATGATGCAGCATAGGGCGGTTTTATAAATATGGGTTTGTTTAGGTGTCCTTAAAGATGATGAGTGTGCATAAGAAGAGTAGGAATACATCAAGGGTTATTTTTCGCCGTGTGTTGCCCATTGCCCTGCTTGTTTTTTCTTTATTTGCCTTTATGTTTGAAAGCACGGTCTTGGCGCCGGATGCTGAGTCTTATATTTTTACTGATGTCTGCGCTAAATGTTCGAAGGTTGATTGTGCGTTTGCGACTGACTTTATTGATGATGCGCATGATGATATTGTTGATCGTGTTAAGGATGAATTTAATGCTGACCTTGGGGAATTTGAAGACTGGCTGATCGAGGTTATGTTCAAAACGCAATTTCTGCCAGCAGCGGCGGATATGGCAACACAGATGAGTGCTGTCGCTATGCAATATACGCAGGCTATCGGGATGTTTCTCGATGCCCAAAATCAAATGGATACTCAGCGGTTGTTGCGGGAGCTTCAATTTGAAGCGCACAAAGATTATCAGCCTAGCCAAGATTTTTGTTGGTTTGGTACAAATGTAAGAAGTTTGGCCGCAACCGAGAATATTGGGCGGTTTAACAGTTTGGTCTTTTCCCAAATATCTTTGGCGCGCCAACTGGGTAATGTTAATATTGCTGGCTCATTGAATGCCAGCGATGATTATAAAGCACGGTGGGAGCAATTCGTTGATACCTACTGTGATCCTCGTGATAATAATAGACAAATAGGTGGTACGGGGCTTGAACTTGCGTGTGATCGCAACGGTAAGGTATCTGGGTCCGCTGCCGGTGCCGTAGATCTTCAGCGCGTTAACCGTGATATAGATTATACCCGTCTTATTGAAGAGCCGAGAACGTTAAACATCGATATGGCAGATACGACCTTGAATGTTACGGCAGAGCCCCTTGATACCCTTATTGTCGGTTTGATTAGGGAGCCGGGGGACGAGGAGGATGTCATCGCTTTGTCCAAAAACCTATATGGGCACAATGTTTTGTCCCGCGCGCTTTCTCGTGTGCTTATGAAGACGAGTAGTGCGCAGAAGCTATATTTGGCGTTGCGCAGTGTTGCTGCAAAGAGGGGTGTTGCGCAGGCAAGTTTTAATGCGATTGTCGGTTTGAAATCATCCGGAACGCAGCATGAGCATTTGTTGGAGCCGTTTGCCCATCCTGGTGCTGCTTTCGGTATACCCGCGACTGTTGCTGCGGGGGTGCTGGGAACTAAACATTCGGGCCGCTTTATGGCATCGATTGTGCAAGAGTTATTGCCGGCCAGCCTGTCGGGCGTTGGCGGTAATATATTTGATCTTATAGGGTATAGCCCCAGTTATTATTCTCAATTAGAATTTCTGACAAAGAGAATTTATCAAAACCCTGATTTTTATGCCAATCTTTACGATACACCGGCAAATGTGTCTCGGAAGAAGGTGGCGATGCGGGCGATTGAATTGATGATTGATCGTGCGATTTACGAAAGTCAGCTGCGTCGCGAAATGAATGTATCGGTATTGTTGTCCAGTAAGTTAAGGGAGTCCCATAGGGCTGTTAATGAAGGATTGGCAACCTCTAAGGGTAAATAGTAATTTTAAGAATGTGAGAAAATTTTGTCTTTTATTGGTAAATTGAAAAAGAAAAGAACATCGTCACGCAAGACTTCGCGTTTGTTTCGTCGGGTGAGGAATGCGCTTGTGCTGGTTCTTTTGGTTGTTGCTCTTTCGGGGTCGGCTCTGACAGTTTGTCATAAGGAGGCTGAGGCGTTCGCGTGCGTTCCGTGCTTATTCTGTGAGTTTGATGACCCGATTGCTGCTGCTATTGCTCTTGAGCTTTCAGAAGAATTTATTTGGTCGCCTCTTGTTGAACTGTCGATTGAGCTTCACATGAATCAAGAGCAAAACTGGATTGTTCGAAGATTTTTTCGAAATTTCTGGTTAAAGGGACTGGCTGAACTGACTAATTTCTTAAGTACGTTTGGCATGTATCAGGTGGAAATGGTAGGGGCATTCTTTGATGCAAAAACCCAATTGGAAACGCGCCGTTTGTTTTTTGAATTGCAGGCCGAGGCGCATAAGGATTATCACCCTAGCGATGATTTCTGTTGGTTTGGGACAAGCGCACGAAGTCTTGCCTCAAGCGATAGCCGTGTAAATTTAAACATGCTGGCAATGTCGGAAATTTCTTTGAATAGACAGTTGGGTCACAGACATAGCGCAGCAGGCGCCGGCATGGGTGAAGACAAGCATTCCAGATGGCAGAGATTCGTTGATACGTATTGTGATCCGAAAGATAACTCTTGGGAGGGCGCCGGCACAGGTTTGGATTATGCCTGTGACAGAGATGGTCTTGGTGGCAGTGCGGCGACAGGTGCGACAGATCGCGCGCGCGTTAATCGTGATGTTGATTATACGCGTTTGCTGGGGGAGTCCAGAACATTGGATGTCGATTTCTCTAATGCAGTCCTAACGGATGACGAGGAAGATGTGTTGGCTATGGCATCGAATATATATGGTAACAATGTGCCATCTCGCGCTTTTTCTAAAAACAGTATCACGACACCGGCTGCGAAAAAACTGTATATGGATTTAAGAAGTATTGTAGCAAAAAGAAATGTTGCAGAGAGTAGTTTTAACGCGATTGTTGCGCTGAAGGCTTCGGGAACAAATGGCAATCCTGGCGCGCCGCCCCAGCCTAATGTTGGGATGTTTATGGCCTCGATTGTAAAAGATTTAATGCCTTCGGGAACGCCGGATGATGAGATTTATGCAATTCTTGGTGAGAATCCCAGCTATTATGCACAGTTAGAAGTGCTCAGTAAGAAGATTTATCAAAACCCTGATTTCTTCGCGAATTTATATGATACGCCGGCGAACGTAAAACGTAAGTCTGTTGCCATGAAGGCGATTGCATTAATGTTGGACAGAGCGTTATATGAAAGTGAATTGAGACAGGAAATGATTTTATCCGTTATGCTTTCGAGCGAATTAAATGAGCGTGTTAGTACGATTAACGGTGGTTTGACACAAGGTAAGAGGCAGAAGTAAGGTTTTGATTATGGGTTTCAAGATATTGGATATTTTTGTACAGGCACGGCTTAGTTTCGTGAAACTTGTGATTTCGTTGATGGTTTGTGCGAGTTTATTTGGTTTTGCAGCATCCAGCCAAGCGTGTTCCAATTGTTATGCCGCTGTGGCGTTGGTTGACAGTACTGTTTGGGCGGAGGCAGAAGATAAGTTCGATGACAAGATAGAGGAAGAGTTTGTTGAGCTTGAGGAGTTTATTGTTCATGAGATGTGGGAGCAAAGCATTCTTCCGGCTATGATGTTGGCTGCGGAACAGTTCACAGCAGTTGCTATGCAGCAAGCAATGGTAATCGGCATGTTTATCGATGCTGAAAGCCAAATGGATGCCCAAAGATTGTTGCAAGAGATTCGTGCAAAAGTTCATAAAGATTATCAACCGAGCGTTGGCATGTGTGAATTCGGCTCTGTTATGAAGAGCATAGCGGCCACGGAAAGACGTGGTGAAGTGACGGCTGTTATTTTGGCTCAGCGTTCACAAGACAGACAATTAGGACAAGAGAACACATCCGGGACATATGGGAATGATTTGGATCACGATGTTCGTATAACCCATTTCAAAACCCTGTTCTGTAATGAGCATGATCGCGGCAGTGCATTGTCTTCTGCATGTTCTGATGTTGCGTGGACAAATACAGCTTATGATGCGGATGCGCGTGTTCGCATGAACAAAGATATTGATTATTTTGCCTTGGTTGATTCTCCTTGGACGATGAAATTGGATTTTATGAATGAGGAGATTCTTGATGTCTCAGCCGCTCAAAATCCAAAAATTCATAATGAGGATGAAGAGCATCTTCTCGCGATGGTGAGCAATTTATACGCGCATAAAACATTTCCTCGGGTGCCTGCACGGTTGCTTGTGAATGATATTGATAAAGAGCTTACAACAATGCAAAAAGCATATATGGACATGCGTTCTATTGTTGCGAAAAGAAGTGTTGCCGAAAATAGTCTTTACGCAATTTCTGCGATGAAGGCCGAGGGTAATAGGCTGCCTTCGACGACAGCGGGTGGACCGGATAGTTTGCCTATGAGCGTACGACCTTATATGGAATCTATTTTGAGCGAGTTGGGTGTTCCTGCGACAGAGGCATTAGAATTATTGGGAGAGAACCCCAGCTATTATGCGCAAATGGAAATTTTGACAAAGAAACTATATCAAAACCCTGATTTTTATACGAATTTGTATGATAAGCCCGCCAATGTGGAAAGAAAGACAGTGGCGTTGCAAGCGATTAAATTGATGCAAAAATTCGATGTTTTGAAAAGCTCTTTGCGTAATGAAGTGTCCACGTCTATTCTTCTTGAGTTGGCTGTTATGGATCTACAAAGAGAAGTCGAAGACCAAATTCAAGCCATTGATGTGAGTAATGAATAATATGAAACGGTTTTTTAGAAAATATATAGGTTTGAAGATTGCATTGTGTGCAGTGCTCGTTGCTGTATTTCTCTCTGCAATGATGTTGAGTGTCCCACCCAAAGACGCTGCTGCGACGTGTTGCCCTGGCACCGGCTGTAACTGTTTAAATGAAACGGAGTCGGCTGATATACAGGGGTGGATTACGGATCTGATACTGATTAATGCCCATCTATTCTATAAATTAGAACTAGAGCATCAACTTGTCTGGTTTGATTTTACGTATTGGCAGCGGTATATGCTTCCCTTATTTATACAAATGGGAAATCAGTTAGGCGGGGTCGGTACCCAACAGGTCATGATGATTGGCATGTTTATTGATGCCAAAGAACAAATGGAAACACAGCGTTTATTGCAAAAGCTTCATGCGCGTGCGAATAAAGATTATCAGCCAAGCATTGGTATGTGTGAGTTTGGCACACGTATAAAAAGTTTGGCAGCATCAGAGCGTTTAGGAGAAGTGAATGCGCTTGTCTTAAGTGAAAGGTCGTTGGATAGATTCTTTGGTAACAGCGGTACAGGTGGATCTGGTGGATCGAAGGCCGACGTTAGTATTAGATTGAATGCTTTCAAAGGTAAGTTCTGTGATCCCTTTGACAATAATAATAGTTTGAGTTTCATTTGCGCTGATGCAACACCTACTGCCGCGGAGAAAAGCCGATTTAATAAGGACATTGATTTCCAAAGAACTTTTGAAGATCCGTGGACGATTGAAGTCAACCTAAGTGTTGGCGGTGCGGCTTCAGAGCTTGAGGAAGAAATATTTGCCTTGTCTAATAACCTTTATGGTTTTGAGAGTTTTGATACGGCGGATACAAATGCTCTTCAAAATAAAAATCGTGTTAGTGATATTCAGAAGGCCTATTTGGATATGCGCGCCGTTGTTGCAAAAACTAAAGTTGCTGAAAACAGCTTTAATGCAATTATTGCGATGAAGACAGAAGGAACGGTTGGATCAAAAGAATTTATTGTTTCGTATCTGGAAGAGCTTGGTATGCCTGCAGGGGATATAAATGTATTTGTTGGTGAAAATCCAAGTTATTATGCGCAAATGGAGATTCTGACGAAAAAGGCCTATCAATCGCCGCTATTTTACACAAATTTGTATGATAAGCCTGCGAATGTTGAACGTAAGGGCGTTGCGATGCAAGCCATTGCTCTGATGCAGAAATTTGATTTGTTCAAAAGTAATTTACGCACCGAAGCATCTTTGTCTGTTCTGCTGGAATTATCAGTAGAACAACTGCAAAGGAAAGTTGAAGATGATATTCGGTCACTTAATGAACAGAAGGGCGATTAGAAGGGGTTTATGATGAAGAAATATAAACGCAAAACTTTACTTTTGGCCGCTTGTGCTTGTGCGCCATTGGCTGCTTTGGGGGTTTTCTCCTTGAGTAATGCGGGGATCTTTTCCGGCCAATCGCACTCTGCTGTTATTTTGAGTGACTTTGTTGCGGGAACGCATGTTTCCTATGAAATTCTTGCCGGAGATGTCGTTGTCGAAAGGGGACGGGAAACTCTAGGCGAGGATGGTGAGCTAAAATTACCGATCATTCAGGAAGATACTGGATTATTGAACTATCGTCTTCATTTAGAATCTAAAGGAGATCTTAGTGAGGAAGAGAATTATGCTGAAACGCTGGATTTATTTCTAGGATTGAATCGTGATACAGGTAATATTTCGGTATCCGGATCCGGTGTGAGCGAATTTTCCGATATTCTTATTAAGAATAATAACAGTATTGAACATTTAACCGCAGATTGGGCCGGATTATTTGCCTCGGATTCAATTAATAATAATCAAGAAGGTGACAGCACCGCGCCTGAATATAGCGGGCAAGTCGAACTAGCATTTCAAAGCGCAGGAATCGACAGTGATTTTAATCGCCTTGGATCGGGCAAAGTTGACGTTGTCCTCGGGAGTCTTAGCGGCTCTAATAGATCTGATGTTCGCAGAAGATATAGCTGGGCTTTACGTGAAATGGCGGAAGAGCTCACCGTTATTATGGTGATGCAAACAGAGATGATTGGTATGTTTTTTGATGCCCGAGCGCAACTGAAAACCCAAAGAAAGCATCAGGAATTACGCGCACGTGCGCATAAGGATTATCAACCGAGCGAGCAAATGTGTCGTATCGGAACGTTTATGCGCAGTATTGCGCATACTGAATCCAAGGCCGAGCTTAACAAGCATGCATTGAATAGAATTTTGATGAATCAATATTTGGCAAGCACCGGTAATAGTGCTGACCATGGCCCTAGAGAAAATCAATTTTCTGAGTTATTTAGCTATGCTGAATATTATTGTGATCCGAGAGACAATGACGGTGCCGCCTCCGGCATTTGTCCGCGTGGCACAGCAGGGAAAACAGTAGCACAGCGTTCACGGTTTAATAAAGACGTGGATTATGCCAGAATGATTGGTAATCGATTGACTATAGATATTGATTTTGCTGATGGCGCAACACTCGGAACAGCCGATAATGATTTGGTTGATGACGAGGCAGATATTGTTGCGCTTGCAAAGAATTTGTATTTTCCAAATGTTTTTGAAATGCCGAATAAAGAGATCATGGATAATGATGTACGCGCGCATTTTGATTCTAGAAGTTTTGCTGCAAAAATGAATGTTGCGCATAGCTCTTTCCTCAATATTGTTGGTATGAAATCCAGTGCTCCTGTAGGACAACCAACAACGGCAACGGTCACTTCGCCGCCTGTGCCTTCTCAAATAATTAGGGTTACACCACCTATTTTGACAGAAGATGCCGGTTGGGCATATATGAAGGCGATGCTTCGTGAGTTTGGTATTGTAGATGAGAACGGCAGCGGTGACACGGATGATGAAATAGAAAGCGTGTTGGGGGTTCGGCCCAGCTATTACGCGCAAATGGAAGTTCTGACGAAAAAGATTTATCAGCATCCTAACTTCTATACGAATCTTTATGATAAGCCAGCTAATGTGGATCGTATCGGGGCATCCATTGATGCGATTACCCTTATGCATCAAAGGGATCGTTTCGAATCTCTGTTGCGTCGTGAAATGCTAACCTCTCTATTGATAGAGGAAGGTCTTGCCAAGCATGTTGAAAATGTAAGTTCGACGATGTATGAGGGCATGCAGCAAATTCAAGAAAGATTGAACTAAATTTCCGCTTCTGATGATTATTGGCATTATCTTTGCATGTATCGTATTTAACCCACAAAAAGCGGGTTTTATGATTACGGTATAGCAAGGAAGAAATATGGGACTTTCCAGTTTAAGTGCAGCACTTTCAGGGCTGCGGGTTAGCCAGCAGCAAATAGACGTCATTGCCAATAACGTGGCCAATGTAGGCACGGAAGGCTATACTCGGAAAATATTGCCTCAGACATCACAGATTGTTAATGGTCGTGCAATCGGTGTTCTTAGTGAAACGGTCGTGCGTAATGTTGATTTACGTCTGGAACGTGATTTATGGACACAAGTCAGCGCGGTCAGCTTTTTTGATGTTAAATCCACATATTTAAACCGTGTGGATCAGTTCCACGGCGCGCCAGCTGCGAATGTATCTGTCGCGGGGGAGGTTTCAAAATTACAAGATGCGTTTGCTGCCTTGGCGAATTCCCCTGATGATCAGTTTCTATTGACCGATGTTGTCGATCAGGCGCAAGACACTGCCAGAAAAATGAATGATTTAGCCGATTACTATTCTGCTCTTCGTAATGATTCACAAAGCGAAGCCACCACTGTTGTGCAGAGCATTAATGATTTATTGGATCAAGTGGCGGATTATAATACCCAAGCGCGCTTTGCCCGCGCGGCCAGCCGTACAACTGCGGCAATAGAAGATGTGCGGGATCAGGCCGTTAATCGTCTTGCAGAATTGATTGATATTACCGTTTTTTCACGAGGCGATGGTGTTTTGGTTGTCCAAACCTCAGAAGGTGTGGAACTTGCCGCGGAACAGGCTGTCGAGTTGTATTTCAATCCTGCGCCTTTATCTGCGTCTGTTTCCTATCCTTTATCAGCGGCAGGGATATTTGTTGGTGATCCCACAGACAATCCACACGCGATCGACATTACCGAGAGTAATATAGGTGGCAGGTTGGGTGGCTTGATAGAGCTTCGTGATCAGATATTCCCGAAACAAACGGCGCAACTGGATGAACTTGCGCATAAATTGGCGTTGCGTTTTGAAGCGCAGGGCTTGCGTTTATTTACTGACCAAACCGGCACAGTGCCCTCTGATAGCCCCCCTGACTCGTCAACAGATCCTGTAGTATCTGTTGAATATGTCGGGTTCGGGGCCCATATTCAGGTTAATGATGCGATCATTCAAGATCACTCCTTATTGCAAACGGGGACATATGGTGGCGTGTTGCAAAGTGGGGCGAATGATATTATTCGCCGCGTTATTGAATATACATTCAGCAGCACTGAATATCAGATGGCGGCAAATCTGGATGCGGCAACTTCTGTTGATATCCGCGCCGCTGCAACGGGCGGTACGACGTTGCAGGACTGGTTGGGGGTATCCTCTACAAATAAAGTCTCCAGTGGTGTTAGCTTAAGCAATTATGCCAGCATCGCCGATATTGTCACGGCGGGCGGTACAAGTGTTTTTGGATCAGGCGCAACGGAAACAGATACATTTATCCTGCGCTTTGACGATCCTGATTTTGGTGGTGGTCCTTATGATATTGAGATTGATTTAAGGACAGTTGTTTCAACAGGAACAAGCGCGGCGCAAGATTTGGTTGATCACATCATTGCGGATCCTGATTGGGCGGCGGCTGTTACTGGATTTAACGCATCTGTTTCTATTGGAACAAATGGCGAATTGGTCATTGAAAGTACGGGTAATATTGAAATTGTGAATAGCGGCGTTGAGCCTATGTCGGATCAAGGCTTTGCCTTTTTGGGCATTGCAGTTTCTTTGTCGGAGGCACAAGACCCGTATTTTGATGTGAAGGTCGGGAATAATAATGCCGTTCGCATTACGATTGTGCCAACAGATACGGAAGTGGAGCTGCTGGCAAAATTAAATGCGGTGGATGGATTGGCGGCGCAAATTGATACTGATGGTTTTTTATCTTTGCGTCCGGGTGGCGACTTTCTTAATCCGGATTTCGGTGGTGACATCACCATTATTGGTGGCCCTTTTGTAACAAATGGTGCGGCGCTTGGCGGGACGGCGGCCGGTCGAACCTCTTTGGATAACGGGGTTAATATATCGCAGTCTTTATTCGGGACATATCAGGTTTTGGGTGGTGGTGCGATTGAAGATCTAACCCCGATCATAGATGTTGGATATCAATCGGAAACAGAGGTGGGCAGCGGCGTGTTTGTGGCTTTTCGTTCTGAACTGTTAGGGCCTTCCGTGACGACAGGCACAGAGATTTCCGCGTCCATATCATTGAATGATTATGCGCAAAAAATTATTAATGAAATTTCACAGGAATTGGCACTGATTAATGCTCGTCGTACGGATGAAAGTACGCTGCAAAATTTACTGCATCAGCAATTGCTTGATGAGTCAGGCGTGAATATTGATGAAGAGCTTGGAAATCTTATTGTTTTGCAAACGGCATATTCTGCGTCGGCGCGCATTATCACCGTTGTTCAGGAAATTTTCCAAGAATTAATGAGTATCGTATAAGCATTATTAAAAAGAGGAGTATGACATGACAGGTATATCAACATTGGGACAGGCTTTAAGGCAAATTGAGCATTTGAACTCTCAGCAGATATTATTTTCTAAATTATCAGGACAATTAGCCACCGGAAAGAAGACGCAATTTTATTCCGGTTTGGGTACGGATGCTTTAACCTCTGTGCGTTCGCGCACTGAAATATCTTCTATCTCTGTGTATATGGAGAATATTACGCGGGCAGATACCACGATAGCCCTTACTCTGACATCTATTTCGGAATTTCAGGAGCAATCAAGAAATTTTTCATCGACTTTGATTGGCCTGGTGCAGCAAGGATCGCATCAGACAGGGCAAGATGTTCGCTATGATGATCCCGCAACGACGGAGATTGAAGATACAATTTTTGGGAATACATCTGCCAACGTTGATGCGGATTTAAAAGCAGTCTTTGATCATGCAGAGAATCTATTCGGCTTTTTGGGTGAGCTTTTGAACACGCAGGAAGGTGATCGTTATTTATTAGCCGGCGCAGATAGTTCGCAAAAGCCGTTCTCGGATACCGGCACGTTGGAGGCTTCTCTCAATACACTTATTGTCAGTTGGAAAAATGGTACAATTACAACGGATGAATTGATTGCGGATATCACAGATGGAACGGCTTTGGCGGGAAATCCTAACGCGTTGACAGACAGTGTTATTGGCTTTTCATCTTCTTTAAGCAACGAGACAGCGGGTAATGTCTTTGTGCGTGTGGATGATAATTCAGAATTCAAATATACAACTTTGGCGAATGAAAATAGTTTAAGAAATATGATGGTTGCGCTGGCCGTGATGAAGAATGATAATTTGCCACCTGTTGTTGATGTATATGAAAACGGTGTCTATCCAGGGGTCGTGGATGCAAATGGTGCACCGGGCGGCACAGCGGAAGAGCAACAGGCCAATTTTTATCAACTTTTTGATGCGATGGTTAAGATTGTTTCAGAATCAATTGATGAGGTTGATCAAATTCGTTTTCGTATGGAAACTGTGCGTGCACAAATGAATGAAACGAAGCAGTCGCATGTTAATCAAAAGAACTTATTGTTAAATACGGTCAGCAGTGTCGAGGACGTTGACGCTAATGAGGTTTCCGTGCGGTTAATCACATTGCAAACCCAGTTGGAGGCCTCGTATAGCGTAACCGCATT
Organism: Alphaproteobacteria bacterium; assembly: GCA_002401695.1. Classification (GTDB taxonomy): domain Bacteria; phylum Pseudomonadota; class Alphaproteobacteria; order Micavibrionales; family Micavibrionaceae; genus UBA1672. The sequence goes on along the minus strand of NVTV01000003.1, from coordinate 188,937 downwards.
GACCCAAGGGCTTAGCTTGGTGCGGTTCTTATAGGCCGTTTCTATGCTTGGGGTGTATTGTAAAAAGCGACAGGTTTTGTCGCTTTTTTATTTGCCTGTTTATTGATTGTCTTCGACGCGTAAATTATATGACGGTGTCTGTGCCAAGATATGCTTTGGCGGGTTTTTAACCCCTTTAGAGAAGAGTATATCAATCGCATTTTTGAAAGTACCACTGATGAAAACATCCTTATCCAGCACGTAATTTTCAGATGCATTCCAAACCAATTCTATGTTTTCTTTTTCGCTCCACTGACGAAGTATTTTCTGTAGGTTGGATTTCCGGCCGGCTTCCCATATTTTAATCGTGTCAGATGGCTGTATGCGAAAAGATGATGATGGTGTCTTTATATCTTTCGCCGTTATTTCCGCAGGCATTACTTTATCCAGTTCAGCAGAATCTTCCACCGGAATTTCGGTAATAACAGGCGTGTCTAATACGGCAACTTCTTGAATGGTGATTTCTGCCGGCGCTTGTGTGGCTTCGGTAATTTCCTCAACAATGATTTGTTCTGTTGGTGCGTCCTGTGCCTCTACCTGCTCCGGCGCGTTTTCTGCCGGTGTATCCAGTATGACAATTTTCTGTGCAGCGATCTGTTTCAGGGCTTCTTTGGTGTAATCAACCGTGCTTGATGCCTTGGTTGGCGATGTTTTCGCACTTAAGGCTATTTTTTCATTTTTTTTTTCGTCTAAAAGCATCGAGGCTTTAGACGGTTTAACGAGAACAGGTTGTGCCGCTTCTACTTCGCCGGGATCTTGTATGCTGTTTCGTTTAATAGAAATGTTATCGTCTGTGTTGTCTACTTTTAATATAGGCTCCAGAGGTTCGATAATGTCTTCGATGGTTTCTGCTTCTTTGGCTGTCTCTATTATATCAACCGGCTCTGCCTTTGCGGTGTCTTTTTCCGCAGGGGCGGCTTTTTCTTCGGTTGCCGTTATGTTGATAGCATCTTGCAAAGAATCGTTTTTGATATTGTGTGCAGGTGTAGAGATTTCCGCACTTTGCGCGTGGTTTGTATCGCCGGCTTCAATAACAATTATTTCACTTGCGCTGCTGTCCTCTGTTTTCGGCATGTCCAGAACGACATCTTCTTGTTCAGCGGCGATCACATCGTCTATCGTGTCTTCAATTGACATGCCGATTTTTTCCGGAGGCGGTGTATTTTCTGTGACGGGCTTTGCAACAGGCATAGTTCCCGCAGAACGAAGCAGCAGTTTTTTGTCATTAAGTGTGAACGTGATATTCAAAGGTGCAAGCGCGGTATTAAGAACGCTGTTCCATGGTTGTCCGCCTGTCCAAGAGATGGATGCCCCGGGGTTCACATCTTTCCCAAAAGAAAAAGCATATTGCGCAGGTACAATTTGTCGCAGAGCAAGTGCCAAAGGCATGTCATTTCCAAAGCCTTCGATCACATCGAATGTCTCTGTTTCATTCCAGAATATTTTTTCTTGCGGTGCTGTTTGTGTTTTTGTTGCCGTGATGTTTACATCTTCTGCGGTTAGATCATCCAGATCTTTGTTTGAATCGGCAGGCAAAACAATAGGTGTTTGCGTTTCTGATGTTTTTTCCGCGTCATCTGCCAATGGATAAAGATTGATAGATAATGATGTTGATTGTGGTGGCGTTTGGCTGACGTCTTCTTTGATTTCCTCTTTAACCTCGACGTCGATTTCAACATCTGTGGTTGGCTCAACCATTGCAGGCACGTTTTCATCAGCGGTAATTTCTGTTGTGATGACTTCAATTTCATCTTCTAATTCGATTGTAATTGTCTCTTCTACGGGTTTGTCAGTCTCAAGTTCGCCCATATCAATTGCGTTTTCTATTGCCTCATCGACCTTCTTGTCCATTTCCATGTCATCATCCAAAACTTTGATTTGAATGGCAGGTTCTGTGGTGTCTTCCGGTATTTCCATCGCAGGCAATGGTTCAGACAGAACGGGTTGCGGCGGGGTAGGCTCTAATGTTTCCAACGGGAGCGGAGCGGGTGCTGTCTCTTCGGGCGGTGTCCATTCAAAGCCGGCAAATACGGGTGTCGGTAAGCAAACGGCCATGGCCATAACAGGCAAGCAAGCAGAGAGCAGAAAGCGGTTGTACTTTGAAGACATGTCTTTTATTCCTAAACATCATTAGAGAATTATACGCAAAAGGCTGTAAATTCTTTTTAAAGGAAATATAATTATCCCTATCGATGAGAGAATATCCCCTAAACGCTTATAATTCAAGCATTAAGTCAGCTTCCTTCGTATAAAAACAATGGGCTAATTATCCGTAATCTATGAATTTATGTGCATTGACGCCAATTTGTCCCGGACGTGCGCGTCCCAAGACCCAACAGCGTAGAGCGCGTAGAGCGGCGGGAAATGTCAGCCCTTTATTTTCAAGGAACTTAAAGGTGTAGAATACTAAAAATGATAGGATGATTGTGGACCATCTTAGATAGACAAGCCAAACAGGAACAAGGAATGCAACACGTGCATCAAACCCCATGAAACGTATGGTACGCATGGTGTCACGCCAGTGCCAATTCATTTTGGCTTCTATATTCTCGAGCTCTTTCACTGCATTATCCTTTTATGGTTTATATGATTATAAAATCCACTTAGTCATTCTACAAAATAAAATTTAAATTAAACTTAATTAATCCTATGATCCAGTACTGGATGAAAGCAATAAATAAGCACGTCTGTCAATAGCGCCCTCTTCAAATGCTATCGCGGCAGTTTTTTCCATGCTTTGCCCATATTGGGGAAGCATTCTTTGTATTTCGTTTGGCCATTTTGTAAAATGCATATCCATGAGCTTTTCTCTGACCTCATCAGGGAATTTCATCCATTCACGAACACCACAACGACCGCCACCAATACGGGCGACCAAGGCTTGTGTTACGATTAATCGTAGTGTTTCAATCAGAGCGATGGCGCGCTCTTCGCGTTCACTCATGTCATAGGTGGAAAGCATGCGCTGCACTGTGTTTGCGACGCCCAATGTGTGTGTGGTTGTGTAAACAGCATGTCCAGTTTGTGCGGCTTCAATAGAGGCATTGATTGTTTCGCGATCACGCGCTTCACCCACCAGAATAATTTCCGGTTTCCGGCGCAATGCGTTTCTAATGCCATGCGCAAAGTTTGGCAAATGGCGTGGGATTTCTGTTTGGGCGACCAGAGAGCGCGGACTGTGGATTGTGTCATACACATATTCAATCGGCGATTCGTAGGTCAGCATTTTACCACAGCCGCGCGGGCGTTCCAAAAGCATACGATTTCCGGCGGCGAGTAACGTACTCTTACCAGATCCAGTTGGCCCTGTTATGACGACCAGCCCTTGGCGTGGTGCCCATGCATCGCGGATTTCCTGTTCTATAGAAAGGTCATCCATCGTTGGCGGCTCGCTGGGCAGGGTACGCATTGTAATCTGTGCGCCGTCACGCCCTTTGGACAGGATAGCTGTAATATTCACACGAAAGCGAATTCTGGTGTAGCGATCAGGGCGAATTTCATAGGATATGTCGAGGTCTTTTGCAGACGCTAAGCGTGCTTGTGCCTCTGCGCCATAAATTTTTTCAAGAAACACGGCCATATCCGCAGCGTCAATTACACGAAATGTTCCAGGGTAAAGCTCACCGGAAATATCATTATATACAGGGCGTTCACTCTGAATGGTGATATCTGATGAATTTTGCTTTACACACCACAACAGAAAGCTGTCAACGTGTTCTGCTGCAAATCTTTGGGGTTCGTCAGGCCATGTTTTGGCGTGATCATCTTCAGCCTTGACAAGGCTTACCGGCTTGCGGGCTTCCATGTTTCAGCTCCAGTCATAAGCTCGGGGACACCTGTGATTTGAACAGCGCGATCGCCAATGCGCATTTCATCGCCGCCGCCTGTAATACCACGGTCAACTTGAAGTGCATAAGGTGGAGAGATCATACCTTGAGCCAACAACATTCGGTAACGAATCATACCCTGAAAGTCAGATTCCAAGCGCGCCAAATCGCTTTTGAAGATGTCGTCGGCCTGTTGCCATCCGAATCCCCAGCCTTTTTCGGCAAATTCGACCCATAATTCGCGTTCTTTATCATTTTGAGGGACAAGAATATCCGGCGGAGGCATCACTTTGCCCCATTCGCGCTCAAGGTATATGTGCCATGTTCTTGGCGCAGATACGATGCGGGCATTACGGATAATGTTATATATCTTGTCTGAAACCGCAGCTGTTTGTCCATCAATATCGATCAGCATGGAATTCATTGATTCGGTTACAATAGGTGGCTCAATCAAAAGGCCGGATGGTGCGGACACCAAAAGCTGGCTAAAATTGAATATCCGATTAAGGTAGCGTTTCCGAAGGTCAAGCTCTTGTCTGATTTCATATGTGCGTTTTGCCAGTCCACCGCGCGCACCGAAGGAAATGGCTGCCTCTTTCAGAGCCTCTGCTCTGATATCAAAGGGTAATTCTTCATTTTGTGTGGTTTCATCGACAGCTTCATAAGCAAAGATGTCTTCAAGCTCAATCGGTTGCTCTTCAGCTGTTGTGATCGGTTCTTCCTTATCGACGGGAAGAACTGCGTACGCTGTGTTTGGCACAATAAATGCGCCGGACGCAGCAATGATCGCACAAAGGCTTGTTGTTAAAAGAAAACGCATATTAAAAAACCTTTCTAACCGCCAATTCCTGAATTAGGTGCGTAATAGATTTCTACCATACGTGTCTGCGCATCAACTTTGATGTCACCGCGCATACCGAGTTGTAATCCTATATCGCGCAGAACATCGACAACACGTGTATTCTCTGCATCAATTGAAACGACAGCGGCAATCGCTGGTTCAGCACCAAGAACAAGGAAACCATATCCGGCTCTATCTGCAAGCGTTTTTGCGATTGGCTCAATCGGGCCAACCCAGTTCACTGTAATGGTTCGGCGCAATTCTGCAGGGACATCACCAATTGGCGACATCGCGGCGGCTGGCGTTCTTGCCTTTTCTACTGCGGCGAGTGTTTCCAGTGCGGCAGATGCACGATCCGCAGACTCTGCAAGCATTGCAGAGACCGTATCCGGTGAAGCAACAATTTGTGGGCTACCACTGCTGAATTTTGGAGAAGAATTCGTACACCCTGATGTAAATGTGAGGCCGAACAACAAAGGCAAGATAAGAAAGTTACGATACATATTTAAAAACCCTAATACTAAAGACAAGTTAGTCTATTGGAAATACTAGACAAAATCGTAACGCAAATCAAGAATAACCGACATTATTGTGTATGTTTTATGATGTTTTTTTTAAAAACGGATAATATATACGACCTGTTTTGTTATTAAATACCCTGTCAATGCAAGTCTGAGCTTGCGCTATAAAGATTACCGGTCTGTTTTTAGGAGTCCATTTTTTTTCATCAAGTTTAAGACTCGTTTTTTGTATTTTTTGCCATATTTTGGTGTTCTGGAGTGATAATGTTCCAATGCTTTTGATAAACTGTGGGTCTCATTGAGGTGTCCGCGCAAAATCCAAGCCGCGACACCGACGTTTGTGCAGGCGTCATCGCGTATCCATTGTTGCGCGGTATTGGTGCTAACACCCCATTTTTTAGAAAGCTCGGGCAGCCATATTGTATTAATTTGCATTGGCCCCAAATCAAAAGAGCCGTTTGTGTTTTTGACTTGCTGCCCTACCTTGCCGCCTTCTGCCTGATAAATGCCGGCTAGAACCGCAGGTGGAACGTTATGTGTTTGGGATGCGAGCATCATGCAAGCGGCGAGTATCTTTGTGGCGGGCAATGTTTTTTCCTGAGAGATGTGTTCCATAAACTATACGATATGGATAGAAGCATAATTATATTAGAGCGTCACTTTTTTTTATAAAAAGTCATAGGTGTGTATTCTTCTTCTTCTTCTTCTTCTGGGGCTTCTATATCGTCCAGCGCTTCCGCCTCTTCAAATAAAGCAGTGAAGTTTGCTGATATATCTGTAAGTGAGGCATCTCGCGCCAACCCAAAGAGAAGGGAGACCCGATGTTCGAAGAGCATCCATATGTTTTCAATTTGCTGTGTGCTGTCTTGTGTGTCCGGGGCTGTGCTGCTTAATGTGGTTATCCTGTCGATTTCTTGCATATGGCATGACGCGTAAAGGTCTACCAATGTGCCGAGGATAGAAAGCTCTGCGGATTTTTTATCCGTATCGTTAAGTGTGTCGCCTAAAAGATTGGAACGTATCTGCGCTGTGCGTGCATTTAGTCTTTCCGAGACGTTTTGTATCATTCTGGTTTCATTCAGCCCAAACGAAAATCTGGCCACTGCATTTATAAGAGGCAAAAATACACTTATATATGTAAGGTCAGTTGTGTGTCTGGGAGAGACAGATGGTGTTTGTTTATTTTCGGGGTAGGCCTCTGTGAGGCTTATTATGGGCATATAGTCTTCCGAGAAGGCAAGCAATGCATTAATCGCGCCCATAAACCGTTTTAAATCCTGATCTGTCGGCGGTGTCTTTGTTCGCTCATAATGTGCGGCAATGATCTTGCTGGAGAGTGATGTGAGAATAAGGTGAAGTTCTGAATTTTGTGTGGCAAGCTCCTTTATATCGAGCGTGTCTTTAATATAGTCATTACTTTGCACTGTTTGTGTTAAAAGCGTTGCCATCTCTGCGGCAATGGCGTCTTCATTCTGATTGGGGCCGTATTTAATAATCGCGCGGATTAAAGGTAAGCCGACATCATGCATGATAGAGGATAAAAATGTGGAACGTTCCATACTCAACCTATGAGAAGAGCAACGGGCAGAGTTATTAGAGTCTGCCCGTTGCTCTTTTAATTTAAATTTTTAAGTGCGTGCACCAAGATCCCTTATAAGGGCCTCGATATCTTTAACCTTGCCACGGATGATTTTGACTTTTTGATCTTTACCGCGATAAATAATCAGAGGCGTCACGTTAAGTTTCCATGATTGCATGATGGATAGGTTTCTTTGAACACCTTGCTGGTTGATTTCCTGTTTTGCAGGAAGCACGGTTTTATCACCGGCCAAATGACGCCACCAAACTTGTGCCGGTGCTGGCGTTGCAAGAAGGAAAGCGGCTTGTGCGCGTGTTTCTTCTTTAAAGCCAACAGGAATAAGTCTGACTTGCACGCGGCCATCATCGATATATGATTTCATCGCGTTCATCATTGTATGGCAATGCGGGCATTGTGGATCAATAAAGCTGTAGAATACGGGGGTGCCTGCTTGACCTACCGGAATCCAATTGCTGTTTTCAATATCCCAGAATAGTTGTTCCGAAGGTGTTTTGAATTCATATTTTTGGGCTGTGGTTTCATTGGTGATTTTGCTCGGCGCGTCTGCGGCGAGCGTATCAAGCAGCGCGCCACCATTTTGTGCGCGCAGGCGACTAACTTGTTTAATTGTAACGGCTTGACCTTTATCATCAAAAAGAATGCCAGAGATAAAACCGCCACTATTGGGCAGAACATAAAAATATTGCTCCTGACCATTTTTAATGGCAACCCATCCCTCAACACCAAAATCTTTACCAAGGAAGCGCACTTGCGCGCCTTCATCGACAAGGTTTTTGATGGGCGTTGGCAGTTCCGGCAACAGTGTATTATCTTGCGCGAATGATGCGGTAGAGCCCATCATGGTGCATGCCGCGATAAACGTTAAAAGCATCTGTTTTATAGGATTATTCTGTGTCATCGGGGCATAAGCCTTTCATCAATCAATTATTGTTCATTCGCAAGATAACGAGAATCTGTTCCTAAGTACAATTTTTTTTTCGAATCTCTTTAATTTTGCTGAATATCCGCCAGATTTCAAATATTATCCACAGCGGTAAAGGATGCCTCTCTTCAAAAACTGCTTTATATTTATTTTTCGCTATGGTAAAGCGTTGCGGATGAATGTCGGGACTAGTAATATGTCTCTTCGTTCGTTATAAGATTAAAACAAGTTTTAAAAAGGTAAGGAATTAACATGAGTGATATCGCTGAACGCGTCAAAAAGATCGTTATAGAACATTTGGGCGTAGAAGATGACAAAGTTGTTGAAGCAGCAAGCTTCATCGATGATTTGGGTGCAGACTCTCTGGACACAGTTGAGTTGGTAATGGCATTTGAAGAGGAATTCAGTATTGATATCCCTGACGATGCTGCCAAAGACATCCAGACTGTTGGTGATGCTGTAAGCTTCATCGGAAAAAATTCTGGTGAATAAGTTTAGAGCGCTTTAATGCATGCTTTAATATAAATATAAATTTCAGCCCGCTTGCGGGCTGTGATGCTTTTTAGAGTTAAAATTAAATATATAGGATTAAAATATGAGACGTGTTGTTGTAACCGGAATGGGTATGGTTTCCCCACTTGGATATGGTGTTGATCATAATTGGAATGAGATTACAAACGGGAAAAGCGGGATTAGAAAAATCGAGCATTTTGATGTCTCTGATATTACCTCTCGTATTGCAGGGATTATTCCTAAGACAACAGACGAAAATCCGAAAAATGGTGAATTTAATGCCGATCTTTATCTACATCCGAAGGAACAGCGTAAGGTCGATATCTTCATCACTTATGGTATTGCCGCTGCGCAAGAAGCAATTGAAGATGCAGGATGGACACCAACAGAAGAAGAAGATTTAAACCGCACAGGCGTTCTAATTGGCTCAGGCATTGGCGGTCTTGATGAAATTCATAAGACGGCGACGATATTGAATGAACGCGGCCCACGCCGTATTTCTCCGTTCTTTGTGCCTGCGTCTTTGATTAATTTAACATCAGGTCATGTATCGATTAAATATGGTTTCCGTGGACCTAATCTGTCTGCTGTAACGGCCTGTGCAACAGGAACACACGCCATTGGTGATGCGGCGCGTTTAATCGCACTGGATGATGCTGATGTGATGATTGCAGGCGGCGCAGAGGGCGCGGTTTGTCGTCTTGGCTTGGCTGGCTTTGCTGCCGCCAGAGCGTTAACCACAGGCTATAATGATCGCCCGAGTGAGGCTTCACGCCCGTGGGATCGTGATCGTGACGGCTTTGTCATTGGTGAGGGTGCAGGTATTCTTGTGCTGGAAGAATATGAACATGCTAAAGCACGCGGTGCGAAAATTTATGGTGAAGTGATTGGCTATGGCCTATCCGGTGATGCGCATCATATCACCTCGCCTGCCCCTGATGGCAATGGTGGCTACCGCGCAATGGAAGCGGCACTAAAACGTGCCAAGCTAAACCCTGAGGATATTGATTATATCAATGCCCATGGAACATCTACGCCTATGGGCGATGGCATTGAATTCGGCGCGGTGAAGCGCATGTTTGCCAATGCATTAGACAGCGTTTCCATGTCGTCAACCAAATCCGCAATCGGGCATTTGCTGGGCGCGGCGGGTGCGGTTGAGGCGATTTATGGTTTGAAAGCCGTGCAAACGGGTGTTATCCCGCCAACGCTTAATCTTGATAATCCATCGGATGATTGTCAGGGTATGGATTTGGTGCCGAAAGTTGCCAAAGAGAAAAAGGTGGATGCGGTTCTGTCCAATTCCTTTGGCTTTGGCGGTACGAATGCGTCTCTTATATTCAGCAAAGTATAGGTCACGGTTTACGGGATGAAGCTGTTCTTTAAAATCATATTAGGCGGATTTGTTCTGTTGTCGACCATGGGCTTGCTTGGCGTAGCCGGTGGCTCTTTGTGGGCGTATCAAAAATTTAATATGCCTAATACGATAGAGCGGCCCGTCACCATCATTGTGCCGCGCGGCGCGAATATTGGCGGCGTTGCGGATATATTGCTTGACGAAGGCTTAATCGATTCGCCCATGATTTTCACCTATGGCGGCAGGCTGACGGAACAAGCCAGCAAACTTAAAGCCGGAGAATATGAAATTCTGCCACGTCTTTCGATGAAGCAAATTTTAGATGTATTGGAAAAAGGCAAAACCGTGCAGCGCAATGTGACGATTCGCGAAGGCCTAACCAGCCACGAAATTGTTAATCTGCTGATGCAAACATCTGAATTAAAAACCGTGCGCATCGAGCCTCTGGCAGAAGGCAGCCTATTGCCAGAGACCTACAGCTATTCCAAAGGCGAAACCATAGCGGATGTTATCGGGCGCATGGAAAGTGCGATGCAAAAGGTTCTGGATGAAGCATGGGCAGCGCGCAGCCCCGACTTGCCCCTAAAGACAAAGGAAGAGGCACTGATTTTGGCCTCTATCATTGAAAAAGAAACCGCCATCGGGCTGGAGCATCGAAAAGTGTCGGGCGTATTTATCAATCGCTTGCGCAAGGGAATGTTGTTACAGACCGACCCGACAGTGATTTATGCGCTGACCAAGGGCAAGCCTAAGAATGAAGGCAAAGGGCCGCTGGGGCGACGCTTATTACTGAAAGATTTGAAGGTCGATTCGCCGTATAATACCTATCGTTATGCCGGGCTTCCGCCGGGGCCGATTACAAATCCGGGGCGCGCGGCGATTGAAGCGGCACTAAACCCCGAAGAGCATCGCTATATCTATTTCGTCGCGGATGGCAGTGGCGGTCATGCTTTCGCCAGAACCTTATCCGAGCATAATAATAATGTCGCGAAGTGGCGTAAAATCCGTAAAAATAAATAGGGCTATGCCTTGTTAAGCCACAGTTGCAGCAAGAACGTTGCGCTGCTCAAGACTAAAAATCCGAGGATAACGGGTAACGGCGTGCCACTGTAAAGCTGGCCGATGATTGTGCCGAGAGCAAGAGACAGCGCAGACGATATAACGCCAATGGTTGCTGAGGCAACACCCGCGATATGCCCCATAGGCTCCATTGCTATGGCGTTTAAATTGCCGAATAAAAGCCCGAGGAAAAAGAATGTGGTCATGGCGTAGGTCACGAATTGCCAGAGTGGCACTTGCTGTGCGCTGCTTAAAAAGAGCGCCGCGAATATTCCTGATATCACAATCATAGCCAGCAGAGAATAATGGCAAATCCGGTGCATGCCGATGCGCTTTACGAGATGAGAGTTTAATAAAGATGCAACGCCCAAAGACAAGGCAATCACGCCGAAATACAGAGGAAACATATCTGCTGCGTTATAATATTCCTGAAAGATCTGTTGCGCGGAGGTTAAATATCCGATCAGCATCGCAAAAATAAGCCCCGTACAAATCGTATAGCCAAAGGTTATTCTGTGTTTAATAACCTCGCGAACACCCTGCTTAATCGTTGTTAAATTAAAGGGCAGGCGTTTCGCTTGCGGCAATGTTTCGGGCAATCTGAAATAAACCCAAACCATAATAATCAGCGCAATACACAGCAACACGGCAAAGATCATCCGCCAGTTTGAAACCATCAGGATGGCTTGCCCCAATGTCGGGGCGATGGCAGGCACAAGAATAAAGATCGACATAATAAAGGACATAACCCGCGCCATATCGCGCCCTTTATATTTATCGCGAATCATCGCGGTGCTGATAACCCGCGGCGCGGCGACGCCCAGCCCTTGCAGCAATCGCCCCATCAACATGATAGAGAAATTCTGCGCGATCATGCTGATGATACTGCCGCAGATAAAGATGGTGATGCCGATATAGATGGAATGCTTACGCCCGAAACTGTCGGACATCGGGCCGTAAAACATTTGCCCGAAGGTGAAGCCCAAAAATAAAAATCCCACAATATATTGCTTGGTGTTATCACCCGTAGCGCCCAAATCCGCACCGATTAAGGGCAGAGCAGGCAGCATCGTATCAATGGATAATGCCGTCAACGAAATCAGCAACGCCATAAGCGCGACAAATTCCCTGAATGATGTTTCTTGAATCTCTTTTGACATGTGTGCCTTATATCGTATTGGGTGGGCTTTGCCTACTCCCCGTTAAGTGCGCGATCATTAATCATCAAACAACTGTTGTTTTTTTACTGATTTGTTTGTATGAATGCGTGATGACATCTCTTAAAATTACAAAATTATCAAATGGTTTGCGCGTCGTAACAGATAGCGTGGCATCGGTGGAAAGCGTCGCTGTCGGCGTTTGGATCGGTGTTGGGACACGCAATGAAGATTTAATCCATAACGGCACGGCGCATATGGTTGAACATATGTTGTTCAAAGGCACGAAGACGCGTAACGCGTTGGACATCGCGCAAGTGATCGAGAATGTCGGTGGGCATATTAATGCCTATACCAGCCGCGAACTCACCAGTTATCACATTCATCTGTTGAAGGATGATTTGCCGTTGGCCTTGGATGTGCTGTCAGACATCGTGCAGCATTCAACAATGCCCGAGGACGAGGTCGAGCGCGAGCGTAACGTTATCTTGCAGGAAATTGGCATGTGCCATGATACGCCCGATGATATTATCTTTGATAATTATTTCGAAACCGCCTATCCGAAGCAATCTTTCGGCGCGCCTATTCTGGGTACAAATCAGATTATAGAGAATATGAGCCGCGAAACTTTGATGGATTTCACGAAACAGCTTTATACGCCTTCACGCATGGTAATCTGTGCCAGTGGGAATATCGATCACGATAGCTTTATTCAGCAAATCGAGGATAAATTTAATGCTTTGCCTGATGATCAGGAACAGGCGAAAACCCCGACAAGCTATCAGGGCGGCGAGCATAGAGAATCCCGCGATCTGGAACAAAGCCACGTTATTTTGGGCTTTAATGGTGTATCGCGTGTCAGTGATGATTACTACGCCGCGCAGACCTTGGCGACGTTGATGGGCGGGGGAATGTCTTCACGTTTGTTTCAAGAGGTGCGCGAAAAACGCGGCCTTGTTTATTCGATCTACAGTTTCCATTCCGCGCATTCTGATGGCGGTCAGTTCGGCATTTACGCAGGAACGGGGCCGGATAAATTGCCGGAATTAATCCCTGTGGTTTGTGATGAAGTGAAGAAAATCGGCTCTACCATTACACAAGGAGAGCTTTCTCGTGCCAAAGCGCAGCTTCGCTCGTCCATCCTGATTGCCCGCGAATCGATGATGAGTCGCGCCGATCAAAATGCCAAGGCGATATTATTGCGTGGCTCTATCCGCTCTCCCGAGGATATAATAGAGCGCATTGATGCGGTGAATATTAAGGCCTTGGAAAAAGTTGCGGGGACGATATTTACCTCCGCGCCAACACTCGCTGCGCTGGGGCCATTAGGGGCTTTGGAAAGTTTCGATAAAATTAAAGAGCGTCTGGCGGCTTAGTTAAGCATTGCCTGCAACGCTGGAAAGCATGCCCGGATCAATGCCGAGTTTACCGACGGCGCGTGTCCATTTATCTTCCGGTGCGCCTTCGAAAATAAGCGCAGGATCAGGATCAACCACCAGCCATGCATTTTGCTGTATTTCTATATCAAGTTGCCCCGCGTCCCATCCGGCATACCCCAAAATAAAGAGGAGATCGTTAGGCCCTTTTCCGCAGGCAATGTCTTTTAAGGCATCAACGGTTCCGGTAACGCCATAGGTTTTTCCGACGCTCATTGTATCGTCGCGCATAAAATCAGAGGAATGCAGAAGAAAGCCGCGCGCCGATTCAACAGGCCCGCCGCACATAACAGGTAAATCCATGGCTTCGAAATTAACTTTGATATCAGATTCGAATTTGAGCTGTTTAATTAAATCGGTAAATTCAACGTTTTGCATGGCGTGATTAATAACCAAACCCATCGCGCCTTCTTCATCATGCGCGCAAACAAAAATTACTGCGCGGTGAAAACGCGGATCACCCATTTCCGGCATAGCAATCAGAAGTTTTCCTGTCAGATAATGGTTTTGTTCTTTGCTCGCCATGCTTTTAAGTCTCTTTTCTTTTTATGTAAGGATAATCATATAGAAAAAAGACGAGAGAAATCAAACTTTATATCATCATGTGTTTATGTTTTGTCATAGACGCGCACGGTTTGGTCAACAATAGAGTGGATGTCGAATTGATCTTCGGCGCGTTTGCGGCTTTGTATTTCCATGGCGCGGCGTTCATCGGCGTGGCTTAATATATGTTCCATAGCCTGCGCGGTGGCCAGTATATCTTTAACAGGGACGAGCAAGCCATTCACCCTGTGCTCTACCGCTTCACGGCAACCCGCATGGTCTGTGGTTATAATGGCGCGACCTGCGGCGCAGGCCTCTAAAAGAACGCGCGGGATACCTTCACCATAATAAGAAGGATAAACAATCAGGCTTGCTTGGGCGAGCAGCGCAGGCATATCACTGACCCGTCCCAACCACTCAACCGCGCCGTCATTGACCATTTCTAACATTTGTGCGCGGGATATCGCCTTTGGGTTATGTTTAGTTTCGCCGCCGGCAATTTGGAAATGCGCCTTAACGCCGCGTGCTTTTAAAATGCGCGCCGCCTCGATAAAAATCGCAACACCTTTTTCATGCACCAAGCGGGTTGGCATTAAGACGATGGGGGATTCTGAATCATTATGCGTTGGCGTAAACCTGTCCAGATAAACACCCGACCCGCGGATTAAAATAGAATGTTCTGCGCGCGCGTATTTCTTATCGATCATTAAATCCAAATCATCGGCATTTTGAAAAATCAGCGTCGTATTCGGGCGTTTTAATATAAAAGTCAGCAAAGGGCGCAATATAAAGCGCAATAGTGTCGATTTTGGATCGTCACTGCGAAAAAGATAGCCTAAACCCGCTAAAGTATAGATTTTTCGTGTATTTTTGATAAAAACTGAGGCAATACCCGTCATAAAACCGTATTTCAAGGTAACGGCGTGAATGATATCGGGGTTTTCTTGCTTAATCAGTGCATTTATATCCCGAACGATCTGTAGGGATGATAATATCCCAAAGCGATTGCCTGATTTCTTGAGGGGGATGATTTTGAATTCCGGCGCACGTTTCGTGGCTTCTTCATCGCCGTTCATCAGACCAATGACAATTTCAAACCCTTTTTCACGCGCACCATGCGCAACAGCCATGCGGCTGTCCCAATCACCGGATTCAAATATATATAGGATCTTTGTCATACCTCGACCCAATGTTTGTGCCATGCCTGAAACATCAAAACCGTCCAGAGTTTTTGCGCGTGATTACCGCGGCCTTTTTGATGTTCATCCCACAATGTTCGTATTGTCATATAGTTCAATAAACCTTGCTTGCGTAAACGGTTTTCATTAAGTAAATCATCTGCCCAGTCTTTCAAATCGCCGCGCAGCCAATCCGCGATTGGAACGCTGAAGCCTTGCTTCGGGCGGTCAAACAGTTCATCAGGGACGTGGTTTTTTAACACCTGCCGCAACAACCATTTCCCCTGCCCATCACGGATTTTAACGTCCATGGGCAATCGCCAGACATAATCATAAATCCGTTTATCCAGCAAAGGCGCGCGCGCCTCTAAACTTACCGCCATACTGGCGCGATCGACTTTGGTCAGGATATCACCATTGAGATAGGATAGCGTATCCCAATACATCATGCTTTCGGCAAAGCCAAGTTCTTCGATTTGCAGGGCAGGATCAACCAAAGGGATGACGTTTTCTTTACCATCTTGCACAAAGGTCTTGGGTGTTTTCCAATGACTGACCAGACTTAAATACACATCACTTTCGTAGGTTTTTTCCAATATATAAGCGAATTTATGCATGTGCGCGCCGAACTGTGGACGTGAAGGGCGCAGCTTATCCAAAAAGGATGGCGGGATGGATGTGATCATTTGTGCGAAAGGTTTGCGCAGGTTCGCAGGGATATTATTTACTGTGTTCCATGCTTTGGGCGCGGAGATATGGCGGTTATATCCGCCCAGCATTTCATCGCCGCCATCCCCCGACAGGGCAACAGTGACATCTTTACGGGCGAATTTAGAGACCAGATAGGTGGGAATTGCGGAGGTATCGGCAAAGGGCTCGTCAAACATTACGGGTAAATCGTCCACCACATCCAGCGCGTCCTTTGCATTGACATAGAGTTCATGGTGATCGGTGCCGATATGGTCGGCCACTTTCTTCGCATATTCGGCTTCGTTAAAGCCTGCCTCTTCAAAGCCGATGGAGTATGTCTTTATGGGGCTTGCCGAACTTTTTTGCATTAGCGCAACAATGGTTGAACTATCAATACCTCCCGATAAAAACGCGCCGAGCGGGACATCGGAAATCATGCGATCCTGCACGCACGTGGTGAGTAACTCTTCGAATTCACTGACCACATTATCTGTGTTTTCTATTGGATTTTCACGTGCCGCGAGCAGGGCGTCTTTATGGCTCCAATAGCTTTCCATGAAGGGCTTTAAATCCTGTCCACCACGCAGCATCCGCATATCCAGCGCCATCATACTGCCCGCAGGCAATTGCCAGACTTGTTGGTAAATACACAGCGGCGCAGGCACATACCCAAAGCGCATATAGGATGTCAGGGACGCGCGATCTACATCACGCCGAAAGTCAGGATGGGCGCAGAGTGCTTTAAGCTCCGAACCGAAAACAAGGGTAGAGCCAGCCCAACCAACATAAAGCGGTTTTTTGCCCATACGGTCACGCGCCAGATACAGCGCTTTGGCTTTGCGATCCCAAAGGGCGAAGGCAAACATGCCATTAATTTTGGCGAGTGTCTTTTCAACGCCCCAATTCTCGATAGCATGGAGGAGGACTTCGGTATCACTGCCACCGCGAAAGGTGAGTTTAAATGCCGCTTCAAGGTCTGCACGCAAGGCTTTGAAATTATATATCTCGCCGTTATAGACAATCATATAACGCCCCGATGCGGATTCCATCGGCTGGTGTCCTAAAGGAGAAAGATCAAGAATGGAGAGCCTGCGATGCCCCAAAGCCAAGGGCATATCGGGATCTTGCCAGACATCACCACTATCGGGGCCGCGCACCTTAATCGCTTCGTTCATGCGTTGCACGGTTTGATGCAAGGCAGAACGATTGGGTCTGGGATCAAATGTATAAAGACCAGTTAGCCCGCACATCGTTGTTTTCCGTTTTACTTATCGATCCGCTATTGATAAAGCATATAGGCAATTATCGAAAGAGTGAAATGTGCAAATGAATATAGAGATTTTTGTATCCCCTGAAGGGCATGCAGTTTTAACGTGCCATGGCGAATTTGAAAAAGAGATTGATCAGGTTGTTTTAGATGGGCAAACAGGCACGGTCACTTTTACGTTTAAGCCGGATTATGAAGAGTGGGAACCCAATTGCGTTGTCCATGAAGAAATTTGCAATAAGCTGCAAAATCAATTATTCTGTGCTATAGGTTATTTTAAAGGTGGTAAATTAATTGCAAGCGAATATGTAAGATTTACATGCCGTATGCCGTAAAATACAAATGATAAGAAAAAACAAAGGGTGATATTATGTCTGTAACAGCAGTTCTACCGGAAGATCCAACAATATCCATTATTGGAACAATCACAAATACCGAAACGGTTGTTCAAAATTTGCATGATGGTACCATTGCCAGTTTTGTAGGTGCATCTGAACGGGAAGCGGAGAATAGTTTAACCGCTGCATCACTTGCGAATGATCACATGGCTGCGCAAGTAACGGAAGAGGGGATGGCCTCTGTCAGTGAGACCGAGACCTCTTTTAAACAACATGATTCAGCCGCGCAAACACATCATGTCCTAAGCCATAGTGCCGCAGCAACAGCAGATGAATCCGGTGCAAAAGCGGTTTCATTGGAGCGCGTTGCAAGTATTCAAATCGCCGTTGCAGAAGTTGCAACACGTCGCGTGTTGGGTACGGAAGAAAGAGAAAACCGTACAACGGCGGGTGTTCAAGCGGAAATGAAAGCAACGGGCGCAGTGATGGACGAGGAAGCAAGAAGGGCAGCAGGCGCAGCGCAAGATTTGGAATCTGAACTAGCGGCCAGCGCAGAGGTAACAACCGAAGCCCCTAAAATGTAAATTTAGTTTTCTAGAAAAATAATGTCAGAACGCCCGTATATCCATAAAGACGGGCGTTATTGATTTCGCCGCCTGCATAAAATCCGGTGAGCGGAATATCCCCTATAATATCCTTGATTAAATGCATCTCGTCTTCGGAGTTTGAGGTCTTTTCAGAAAACCCACGTGCAACGCAGGAAACATATAGTGCGGCTTTGGGTTCAAAGCATCCGCGCTCTGCCTGAATACGTTTTCGCAAAGTCACTAATGTTCGTGATAAATCGGCGGCAACGCTTTGCTCGTCACGTTCAACAAATGTGATATGCCCACCTGTCATTACATTTTCGGAAATCGAGATAGAGCCCTCATCCGGATCAATGCCGGTGATGTTACGCACCATATAATCCTTTTGATCGGATTGCGAGAATGGCAGAGCGACATGGACTTGCCCTTTGAACAGGCTTTTAAATTCTTTCGGGATATAGTCGCTGGCTTCCATAGATTTTAAGTCACCGATAAATTCCTCCGGCTTTTTGCCCAGTTTTTTGGCGGCCAGAACGCGCAAGTCATCCTGAAACACATCCAGGGCGCGCCTGTCATTCAGCTCTAAAATCGTAAATTCATCGGATTTCGTAATGGTGTGCAGCTCGCTGATCGGGGCGCAGCCTTGGGAAAGGGTTGTGGCAACAGGCACGCTGTCGGCAAAGAAAACCCCGCTGACCGCGTTATGACGCACGGCATTTGCAATTTGATAATGTTTAGAGCGTGAGGAGGTTAAACCACCGACCAGAAAGCTGTTTGTTGTGTTTTCCAGTTCGCGCATAAAGGTTTGCGGGTCATGGATTGCCATCGGATCGCCATGGACAAGGGTTAACATCGGCGTGTTGCTGGCCAGCCATGCCTTTATATTTTCTTGAAACGATAATTCATCCGCATCATCATCGGAGCTTGCTTCGCTATCTTGTGCATCCTCATCGGCGGGGAAAACACAAAAGCTGTCTTCGGGGAATTTGCCCACCATTGCAGAGATCGCAGGCATATCGATATAGGATTTACCGCATCCAATAACCCCCATCCCCACAGAGCCAACCCAGTTGTCTATTTTGAGAACAGATTTAAAGAGATTGAATATGCTGGTCGCATCCTCTGCCAAGTGGTCAGAGATATAAAGAAACCCCAGATTAAAAGAATCAGGATTGTGTCTGACACTTTCCAGTTGCTCTAAAACTTTCTTGGATGTGTCACGCCAATCTGTTCCGCTCGCGCTTGTACTGGCAAAACTGGTAGAGGTAAATAAAGGCATGGAACAAAGGCTTTGGCATAGAGGTTAAAATAACAGAAGACAAAATGCCTTCTCCTCTATAAAATAGCGCAGCATATGCAAGAGTGAAAGGGATAAATTATGAACTCATGGGTCGGATTAGGAATTATTGCTGCAATCATAGGGCTGTTCGTCATGCTCTATAACCGTTTGGTGGCATTACGCCAAACACGGGAAAACGCATTTTCCGATATTGATGTACAGCTGAAACAGCGTTTTAACCTTGTGCCGCAATTGGTGGAAACGGTAAAAGGCTATGCTTCGCATGAGAAATCAGTGTTCGAGAATGTCACAAATGCCCGTGCGCAAGTCGGCGCGGCCAAAGGCGCAACCGGTGAACGCGTTGCAGCGGAAGGTGTACTTGGCGGCGCATTGATGAGCTTGCTGGCCGTGGCGGAGGATTATCCTGACCTGAAAGCAGACCAGAATTTCCAAAAATTAATGGATGAATTATCCGATATTGAAAACAAAATTGCCGCTGCGCGTCGTTTCTTCAACAATGCAACGGCGGAATATAATACTTCAACCCAACAATTTCCTGCTGTGTTGGTCGCAAATATGTTTGGTTTTGGCAAAGAAGAGTTCTTTGAACTGGATGAAGCAGAAGCCGTCGCCGTTCAAAAAGCCCCCGAGGTTAAATTTTAGTAGAAGATGGCCAGCAAACAAGTCGGATTAAGCACCCATATATGGAACAATAATTTACGTTGTATTCTGTTATTGGCATTCTATCCGGTGCTGATTATGGGTATCTTCTGGTTGATTGCTTGTGCGCTGGGGATGACGATGCCCTATAAAACGCCTGATGGGGTGAATTGGGACGCGGTACTGCTTTTCGCAAACAAGATTACCTTTGAATTTTGGCCGTTAATATTAACCGCTGTGTCGATCTGGTTTATGATTGCGTGGTTTTTCAATACCCGCATGATCCGTAAATTATCACGCTCGCACCCTGTTTCGCGTAAAGACGAACCGGAGCTGTATAATCTGGTTGAAAATTTATGTATCGGGCAAGGTATGAAAATGCCGTATCTGGAGATCATAGAAACCCATGCACGTAATGCTTTTGCCAGTGGCGTAACCGAAGGTAATTTTGCCGTGACTGTAACGCGCGGCCTGATGAATAGTCTGGCGAAAGATGAGCTGGAAGGCGTGATCGCGCATGAGCTAACCCATATTCAAAATCGTGATGTGCGCTTGTTAATCGTCTGTGTGATTTTTACCGGTCTGTTCGGTTTTCTATCCCAACTGGTCTGGAGCAGTATTCGCTATAACATTTTCTTTTCTAGTCGCCGCCGCGATCGTAACAGCGTAGGGATGCTGATTGCGGTTATGGTGATTGCGGTGATCTTGTGGCTCGGCTATATGGCAACATTACTGATGCGGTTCTCTTTATCGCGCCGACGTGAATATATGGCCGATGCAGGGGCAATTGCGATGACCAAAAACCCCGATGCGATGATGCGTGCCTTGATGCGTATCTCGGGGCGTGATCGTATCCCTGAAGGCACAGATGATATTGCGATGATGTGCATTGAAAACCATGTGCCGTTTATGGGTATGTTTGCAACGCACCCGCCAATAGATCAGCGCATCAAAGCGATATCTGAGGTTACAAATACCCCCGTGCCGGATGCCTCGCATCTCGCGCCAATCGACAAGTCAGAGCGCATTGTGCAGTCTGAGGATGATAAAAAATCCCGCAAAAATCCATGGTTAATCCGCCAAAGACGTAACTAATGTCACTAAATCCGCGAAATAATCGTAAGACCCTTTGAATTCTGCTATAATAGGGGGTATAAGGATGAATATATTTAATTATAGTTTTTTTGGAGAATTAAAATGCAAAGAGATCAATATTCAAGTGCACAAACCCGCACGCAAGAAATTGATGCAGGCCTACGCACACATATGTTGAGCGTTTATAACCGTATGACAATGGGTGTTTTAGTGACAGCAATTGTGGCATGGGTTGTGAGTAGCTCTCCTGATCTAATGATGATGCTTCTAGGTGGGCCGCAAAGATATATTGTTTTATTTGGCCCACTAGCCATTATCTGGTTTGGCTTTAACCCTAGGACAATGTCATCGCAAAAGCTGAAACTGGCTTTTATGGGTGTTAGCGTTCTGTACGGTATTAGCTTTTCTGCCTTAGCCTTTATGTATGCCGGTGCGGATATCGCGCGCGCGTTCTTTATTACATCAGGCATGTTCGCAGGATTGAGTATCTTCGGATATACAACCAAGAAAGACCTTACGGGGCTTGGCTCATTTTGTATTATGGCATTAATTGGCTTAATGCTGACATCCATTATTGGCATGTTCGTTGGTTTTCCCAGTGGTATGGAAACAATGCTAAGTGTTGGTATTGTATTGGTTATGGCTGGTCTTACGGCGTGGGAAACGCAAAGCACAAAGAGAATGTATAATCCGGCGAATGGTGATGAAATCAACAGCCGCATGGCGTGGTCTGCAGCACTTAGTCTGTATATCAGCTTTGTAATTATGTTTACGCATGTTCTGCAGTTGATGAGTAACCGCTAGAACAAAGACAAAATAAATTAAGAAGCCCTGCATTTAACGATGCGGGGCTTTTTTATGGCTTGAAAAATAATGCAGAACCGACTATTAGTACCACTCCTTTTCTAAAAGCCGTGACTATGGCTGGTGGCACATGCCACGTTTTGGAATTAAAAGGGTCCTTAGCTCAGCTGGGAGAGCGCCTCGCTGGCAGCGAGGAGGTCAGCGGTTCGATCCCGCTAGGATCCACCATTTTCTTAGACCCACTATCGTAGCATCAAATATTTCTATGTTTGGGTGATTAATATTTTATACACATAACTGACTAGGATGGAACATCAGGATTCGTAATGCTATAGTATCCTACATAATCCAGACGAGTAGAAAGTTCTCAATGCGACATTTATTACTAATTATATTATTTTGTGCGATACCATTTGCACCATCCCATGCAAATCAACAAGTCGTGGATACGATTAAGGCCATAAAAATTGAAGGTGTAAGCGTCTTTACTAGCATAGAGGATGCTCGAAAAATCCTCATAAACGATGGCTATAAAGAAGCGTATTCTAATCGCAGGAGCACAAGATTTAATAAGGGTGCCTGTTATATTGAGCTAGGCCATATGCTGAGCACGAGCATGTTAAAGTATAAATGTGACAGCTCTTCCCCTGATGTTGGTGGAGGCCCCATAATCGTGAAGGCATTAAAAGATTTGTGCGCTATAGAAAACAATGGAAAAGACGACCGAGCTGGGTGCCGTCCTGCCAATTCCCGCACCAATGCGAACAGAATAGAAAAATTTCAAGCGATTGTGGGTGGAGACAAATATACTGCAAAGATATGGGATATGGATAATCCTTCTGGCACTCGCATTCGCCACATTGATATCATCACTTTAATAAGCAAATAACTACCTACTAGTTTTAAATGAAAGTACGGGTGTCTCGCGTATTTTACACTTTAATTGTACAGCGATGTTTCCCAATGGGCTAATATCTCAAATATAAAGCTGCGTCAGCTCCATCTATGTTACTCGATGTTTTTGGAACTGAGATTAGCATGGAAAAATTTGAAAAGCGGCTCTTATTGCCCGCTACTAGTTCGGCAAGTTCTTAAATGGTTACCTCTAAGCATTTTATTGCATCAAAATGAACGTTAAATAAATAACAAAGATAAAGACTGTTTCACTACAAATCAGAAAGATTGATTTCCATCCCAGATCAAGCAGGGCCTTGGGTGAGGTTTTCATACCAACAGCCGTGATTGCCATGATTAAAAACCATTTACTGGTATCCTTTAAAATGGCTGTCATGACTTCGGGGATGATATGAAATGAATTTAAAGCCATCATCAATACAAACCCGATAAGAAAAAGCGGGAAAGGAAAGCGCGTCGTCTTTTCTTCATCTTTCGGTCGGCCAATGCCAAAAACAAATATCAGTAATAAAGGCACGAGGAGGAATACGCGCATCAGCTTAACCAGTATCGCCATATCACCCGCATTTTCAGATATGCTATATCCTGCGCCAACCACCTGTGAGACATCATGTATCGCGCCGCCTATTAAAATGCCGGCTTGTTGATCGTTGAAATTAAAATAACCAATAAGGACGGGGTATATAATCATGGCGACTGTACCCATCAACGTTACACCGATGACACTTAAAAGCGTGTTTTGCTCCAGCGTTTTTGAACGTGGTAGAATGGCAGAGATTGCAAGCGCCGCCGAAGCGCCGCATATTGCTGTTGCACCGCCAATTAGAAAGCTCAGTTCTCGATCAAGGCCGAGGGCTTTGGTCAGAGCTAAGCTTAATATCACAACACTGATTGTCGCGAAAAAGACCAGTGCAATCATTTCACCGCCCAGAGCCATAAAATCAGACAACATTATGCGCGCGCCGATTAAAACAATGCCTGCTCTTAACAATGTTATGGCCGTAAAATCGATGCCTTTTTGCGTGCTGTCTCGCTTGGACATAAAATTCAGGGATATACCAAATAACAAGCATAGCAGCATCGCAGGGGCGTTATAATGTTGGGCAATGAATTTGGCAGATAAGGCGACAAAAGCGCAGGCTATTAAGCCGGGCAGAATGGATTTAATATGGCTCCACATATTGGATGTAAGGTGAGCTTCACAGTTTTTCATGTTCGCGGATCATAATGTTGTAACGTGTTTTATCAAAAGCACTATAGCTGTTAGAAAGATCGGCGCAAGGGCTTGGAACAGACCTGTTTTATATTTTAAACCCACTGGATGCATTAGGGAAAGTCGGCGATACATCCTCTTCAACGGGGACTGGTTGAGTGTTTGTGTTATCTGAATTGTCAGGTGTAGGCGCAGTTTCCGGCTGTACAATGTGTTGTATCAGTGTTTTTGTGACATCACTTGCGACAATTTTGGCTGTTCTTTCCACGTGCTGTGCTTCGTATCCGTCAAAATTTATGCCTATCCCTGCATCTGTATAGTCCAAAGTGTTTAAGATGGTTAGGCTGGTATGGTCGAACGCAGGGTGATCGGGCGATAAAGTGCCATTGAGCAATTTATCACCATAGATATTGTCCGTTGTATGCTGGAATTCTTCAACCAGAGTTGATAAAAAATGCCGCGTCGAATCCAGATCACTTGTTTCTATGCCTTTGCCGCGTACGATATCAACGACAGGATTATAGACCATGAAAATCGCTTCATCATTTTCAATGCCCGGAACGGTTGACCAAGCGTGGCCATATGCGGTTGAGGTGCCTGCATTGAAGTCGTTAAATGATTTATGGGCAAGATAAACATCATCTTCACTCAGCGTGGGCAGGTCATAGACCTTCGCGTAAACAGTTGCGAACTCATTTGTAATTGTAGAGCGGAGCGCATATTGCGTCTGAATATCGCCGGATGAATGTATGTTGTCCGGTGCGCGCAGCGATTGTAAGGCGCTCATAATTGTTGGGTTTTGTTCAATGGCATTTATAAGTTCGCTCTGTTTTCCTTTTGCCCAAGTATCATAGGCGGGGCTGTCTTGTACGGAATAGAAAATATTGAGCGAGGCCATATCTGCAAAATCAGTGCCCAATCTTTCGTGCATGGCTGCAAAATCAGGATGTGATTCTTCGAGTGCATCTTGGCTGCCATCAAGCAGCAGGTATGCTGCGCCCATTAAAATTGCAGGATTGGCATCTGCGAATTGTTGTCTTGTCGCGATTTCTTCTGCACCGCCGCCGGCAAGTTTCACTGCATCATCAAGGTCAAAGCCTTTTAGGGCTGGTGTGCGACTAACGAGATTTCCTATAACATCCCGATTTTTTTCACCGGAGCGTGTATATTGATCAAGTTCTCTAAAGGTATCTAAATGATCAGGAAGGTTGGCCGTTTGTAATATCTGCGCTTTTATTTCTTCTTCCGGTTCTATTGTAAAGCCAGTTTCAGGATCTTGTCGATTCAGTAAGATGCCCGAGTTTTCATTGAACTCATTCTTTATCATGATGTCCATTGTTTCGTCTTGAACAATGAAGTTGGCTCTATCGTCGTCGGTTAATGTACCGTCTATTTGCTTATGGATGATCTCTCTTAATTGGTCATAGGCGTTCGCCATAAAGTCGAGGTCATTCTCGACAATTGGTTGTGTATCTGAAGTATTATTGTTGTCGGTTTCCTCGCCCAAAATTTCACCCAATTTATTTCTTATAATTTTGACACATTGTATCACTGTGCTTTGATATATGCAAAGTAAAGAAGGTTTTCTGCTTAAAAAGTGATCTGTAAATGTTCTGGTAGGCGATATTCTCGGGTTTTTTGGGTGATCGGGCAGATGAAACCGAGGGAAAAAGCACTGAGTTGTAGTTCTTCGGGGTTGGGGACATCTACGCTTGCGATGCCATGTAAAGAGTCCCCAACAACAGGAAAGTTTGCGCGGCTCATATGAATACGGATTTGGTGCTTTCGGCCTGTTTTAATCGAAATTTCAAGGAGCGAGCGGTTTTTCTCGGCATTATAAGTCAGAAGTGACGCCGAAGAGTAGGCGGCTTTGCCATCAATATCGCTGTCCATAATTTGCGTGCCTTGCGGGAATTCTCCCTTGACAATGATGCGGTAACATTTGGATATGTTGCGCTGTTCGAATAAAGCCGACAGCTTCGCTGCCACGTTTTTCTTATGCGCGATCAGCATTAAGCCGCGCGCCGCGCGATCCAAACGATGGACAATAAAGCAATTTCTTTGCGGCTGGATTTCGAAAGGCTCATTCGATTCGATCCAGCGATTAATCGTGCAATGATCGCCCCACTTTGATCCTTGGGACAGCATGACGGGCGGCTTGCTCCAAACACTGTAATCACCTTCATCCGCGATTAAAGTCGGGGCGGGCGGTATCTCGTCCAGCACATGAGGGGCATAGTAAAAATGGAGTGTGCTGTTCCGCGTAGGGATGGTATCGGCGCGGCGTAACCTGCGAATGCCTTTGGTATCTTCTATCCAGACCGCCCCTTTTTTCATGGCTTGTTTAATTGCTTGCTTGGATAGGGCTGATTTCTCGGCGAGGATATTTGCCGCTTTCGCGTCTGCGGCAATGGTATCATCAATGGGAATGTGAAATTCTTGTTTCATGTTTTTAAGGAGTTATTTGACGCGTGTGTGTTTCTGCACAAAATCTTGCACAGCTTGAAGGTCGTTATCTTGCTCGCTCATAAATTCTTCTCGGGTCATAAGATCGGCGAGATGAGCAGGCAATTCGGGGCGTAAACCGATGGCTTTTTCAACAGCATCAGGGAATTTCGCAGGATGAGCGGTGGCCAGCAGCACAACCGCACTGTCATTATCCGCGGCAATGTTCTTTGCACCTTTCATGCCGACAGCCGTATGCGGATCAAGAATATAGCCGCTGGCCTCATAGCATTCTTTAATCAAAGCCAGCGTTTCATCATCGTCGGTGCGCACAGCGGTAAATTGCGTGCGGGCAGTGGCTAAATCAGTATCGCTGACGGATATGTCACCATCTGTTTTGAAGGTACTCATAAGGGCGTCTAATCGCTGCGCATCGCGTCCCAAAAGGTCAAATAGATAGCGTTCGAAATTACTGGAGATTTGAATATCCATAGACGGGCTGATCGTTGCGTGCGCATCACCCAAGGTCATGCTGCCGCTTTCTAAAAAGCGCGTTAAAATATCATTCTTATTGGTTGATATACCGAGCGTTTTAATCGGCAAGCCCATATTCTGCGCGCAATAGGCGGCAAAGACATTGCCGAAGTTACCCGTCGGCACAACGAAGGATACTTCCTTGTCAGGTGCGCCCAGTTTAACCGCCGTGGTGAAATAATAAACGATCTGCGCCATAATGCGCGCCCAGTTGATTGAGTTTACGGCGGACAGGTTAATGCTCTGTCTGAACTTAGTATCATTGAACATTGCTTTGACCATGTTTTGGCAATCATCGAATGTTCCGTTAATGGCGATATTATGGACGTTTGGCGCGTCAATGGTGGTCATTTGTTTGCGCTGCACGTCGGAAACGCGGCCTTTTGGGTGCAGGATAAAGATGTCGATATTATCGCAGGTTTTACAGCCCTCAATCGCCGCTGATCCCGTATCGCCGCTGGTCGCGCCAACAATGGTAACGCGCTCGTTACGTTTATTTAGCACGTGGTCAAATAACCGTCCGAGCAGTTGCAGCGCCACATCCTTAAACGCAATTGTCGGGCCGTGGAATTGTTCCATGATGTGGATGTTGCCATTGGCGTAATCCTCTAAATGGTGCAGCGGGGTAACGTCTTTATGGCGAAAAATATCCGCGCTATATGTCTCGGCAATGATGGAGCGAAAATCTTCGCGCTCTATGCACCCTTCAACAAAGGGATACATAACGATTTCCGCAATCTCGATATAGGATTTTCCTTTAAGGGTATCAAGGTCAATTTGCGGCCAGCTTTCAGGCACATAAAGCCCGCCATCAGGCGCAAGACCGCTTAACAAAACTTGTTCAAAATTCTGGGGCTCACCCCCGCCACGTGTCGATATATACTTAATCATAGCATTGTCTTACGGGCTTTGATAAAACCTGTCAATCATGACTTAAAATACGACAAAAACATGCGCGCGCAATATTCTTGCGTTATGGGTATAAAAGGTTTATGATTACACGTTTCCATAACCTCAGAATGTGATGGAATTTAAATGTGATGGTTGATAAAATGATAAATATGCACTGTTTATATGATTTTCAAGAGACAAGCACGGCGTCCCCAACGGTGGGAGACCCTGCTCTTATATCGAAAGTAGAAGAATACGCAGAACAACGCTTGAAAGAGCATTATGCTGTTCTTAAGGATAAGCATGGTGAGGTCTTATTGGGAATTGAAGATGAATTCGTTGTTAACGGCATTCACCATAGTCAGTATGATGCTATCAAGCAGGAGCTTCACGATAAACTATCTAAAGATTATCCGACATTCTTTTCCAGTATGGATAATGAACATCCTTTGATGCGGGTGTTGGATTCTATTGAAGCAGGAAAGAATCAGGCATTACATATGCCCAATACGTTTCGCTTGGAATTGGTGATGAAGCATGAGCCGGAGGGGCCAGCTGATGAGAACCACCTTATACGAAAAGCACATGCCTTGACGGCGATGCGTCAGGATATTGAAGAAATTATAAACAGTTATCACGATGAAGGCGGTGTTCCTGCTGTGGTATCGTGGAACCCACGGCCGGTTCCGGATATTTATTCTCACCTCATACAAATAACCGCTTTAAGTGAAGACGAAGTTCTGGCGGATATTAAACAGCAAGTTGTAGATCGCGGTGATATTATTGGTGGTGATCGCATTCTAGCCGCTGAAAACCTTGAAGAACTTTTATTGGGCGATGACGCGCCGATCAATAATTATGGCGCCGCGGGTAGTGGTGTACATTTGAATTTAGGATTGATTGGTAAAGAAAGGGATGAGGCAGGTGAGCCTGTGAACCCGTTTTATAATCCAGATGATATTGACATAGGGACGCCGGTGACTTGGAATGCCTCCCTCGGCCTGATCGAAATGATTAGCCAATCAGAACTTGTATATAATAGCTTACCCGTTTCATCTTGGCAGCGCCTTGGTAATAAAGAGCTGAGTGCGCCTGAACGTGCGCGCTCGGGTACATTGAAGAAACATGGCGCGGTTATTACGCAAAGCCCGTTTTCAAAAGAGTTTTATGATCATCATGATGTGCCTTATAAGATGATTGCCAATGATAAGAATGTTCATATCGAGCTGAGAAATGCGGATGGTGGATGTGGCCCTGCTGACGGTAGTGCTCTTATCTTGACGCAATTGGCAGCTACTCTAGGCGCGGTTAATTATGGTCTGGAAAAGGATGCCATTCATTCTTATGATGAGTTTATGGGCGTAAGTTATCCGCTTTCTAAGGACTATGATAACTCTATATCCGGCTATCAAGAATCGAATTTGATCAATAGTGTTCTGGGTAATGATCTACATCAAGCCTTCTCTGAATTTACAGAGGATAGGCAACGCCAATATGAAGAGATTTTCTGCTCTTCTTTACCGGAAGCTATTCAAGATCGTTACACGCGTTTTGAAGATCCGGATGGAAGTCTGACAATCATGGCTGATGATTTAAATCATACCATAGTCTAATTCGGTCGTTTGCACCGAACGTAATAGTCAGAAATCTATGATTCGGCGTCTGGCTTCGGCTTACCTTGTGCAACGCCCAGCTTTTTCAGCAAACTTTGCCCTTGCTCTGTCTGCGCGAGACCTTCCAGCATTGCACCAAGTTCTGTACCGCCTTTAGACGAGAACAAATCCATGACGTTTGTCACGCCCTGAACGGGATCTCCGGTATTGGCAATAATCTTGATTTCCGCAACTTTAAGGGCTTCTGCTTGTTCCAGCCCAACCGCCTGATTAGCCGCGATATTTTCAACACCAAGCAAGTATGTTTGATAGCCGTCATTCTCGCCAATTTCTTGCGCCAAAGCGATCTGTGCCTGTACAGGTGCCATCTGCATTGCTTTTTCTGCGGCGGCGACGGCCTCCCCTTCAACCTTGATACCTTCTGCTTCTTTTATCTTCGCATCCAGATCACCGGCGGCGCGTAAAATTGTGGTTTGCTTGTCTTCATCGGCTTTCACCACGTTCATGTCTTTGGTGATCTCGGCGCGTTTAACATCATTCACTTGAATAACAGCCATCTCTTTTTCTTTGGTAATGCGCTGTTGCTCTTTAATTTCCTGACGGGCTTGTTCATTGGCGATACCAACGGCTTTTTCTTTCTCGGCTGTGCGCTCTCCAACGGCTTGTTTGGCTTGTTGGTCGCGGATATCACGTTCACGTAGCGCGTCAATCTCTGCGATCTCGGCTTCCTTGATGTTTTCCGCAACTTCCTTACGGCTTTCCATTTCGATCAAAGATTTCTTCTTTTCCATGATGTTGTGAACAACGCGGTTTTCAGGCGCATCACGAATATCCATCAATTCGATGTTCTTAACAGGAACAACGCCCCAACTTGTCAGTTGGTCTTTAACGGCGTTGGTAAATTGCTCGCCATAGATACTGCGCTCTAACATAATTTTGTCGATGTCATGTGAGGCAAGAATGGTACGCACCGCGCCCTGAACAATAGAGAGAAGCTGGCTCTCCAACTCGCCGAAACTCTCAACGCGCTGCGCGGCGAGATTACTATCATCTATGCGAAAGAAAGCAACAATATCAACAACGAAAGGCACGCGCCCAACATCGTAGGCTTCATAGGCATTCAGCGTCAGGTCAAACACAGAAACCGGCATTACGATTTTAGTGATACCAAAAACCGGAACCCATGATGGCCATTCATAATAGGTATTGCCGTTTCTTGTGTCTTTACCGTAGGACATGGTTCTTTTTGTCGATTGCACGATATGCACTTCATTTGTTGGCACAACGCGTCTAAGGAAGAGTGCGGTTATAACCGTTACAAAAACTAAGAATGCGAATGTTGTTAAAATACCTGATATTGTTAAGAATGATGCAAATGCCATGCTTATATTTTCCTGTTATGTGTCTATGGTTGCGATTATTAACATAAGATAGCGGAATGTGCAAAATAAAGAGTTTTATATCTTCGCAATAAAGGCCTTATGCATCGGCGATGGGTAATCCATGGTGAGTTCAGGGTGGAAGGTGCTGGCGACTTTATTGCCGCATTCTACCCATACGGGCGATCCTTCATGTTCTGCCAGAACGGTGATGCTATCGCTGATGTCTGTGATAACGGGCGCGCGGATAAAAGACACGTTATAGCCGTCAATCGGCGCGTGGTGACTGTTTAGCTGTCTGCCATAGCCATTGCGCCGTACTGTGATAGGCAGAAGGTTAAATGATTTTTGCACTGGGTCTGTTACAGTTTCAGCCATTAAAATCGTGCCAGCACAAATGCCCCAAATGGGCTTTTCTGCGAATTGTTCGGCCAGTATGTCCCACAGATCAAAACGCTCAATCAGCTTCAGCATAGTTGTGCTTTCCCCACCGGGCAGGATGAACGCATCAACGGCCTCGAAGTCGGCTTGTGTCTTGACGGCACGAAATTCCGCGCCGCACGCTTCGATATGTGGTTTATGAGGAATAACCGCCCCTTGTAGAGCGAAAACACCGATGACGGGTTTACTGCACATTCTTAACAATCATCCTTAAAGAGATTAGGTAAATGCAGAAGACTTGTTACCAACCGCGGTTCGCCATACGCATCGGCTCGTCAATTTCACTGATCTCAGTGCCGCGCATCGCAACGCCGCCAAGCTCCTTGGACGCTTCCAGAACTATCGCAGGATCATCGAAATGCGCTGTGGCCTTAACGATGGCTTTGGCGAATTTATCAGGGTTATCCGATTTGAAAATACCTGAACCAACAAAGACCGTCTCCGCGCCCAATTGCATACACATTGCCGCATCCGCAGGGGTTGCAATGCCGCCCGCTGCAAAATTCGGAACAGGAAGTTTACCTTCTGCGCGAACAAGTTGCAGCAGTTCAAACGGAGCGCCCATATCGCGCGCAGCGGTCATCATCTCGGCCTCATCCATGTTGCAAACCCATTTAATCTCTGCATTGATTTGACGCATATGGCGCACGGCCTCAACGATGTTTCCTGTGCCCGGCTCACCTTTTGTACGAACAAGAGCCGCGCCTTCACCAATACGGCGTAGGGCTTCACCAAGGTTTTTCGCGCCACAAACGAACGGAATCTTATAATCAAATTTATTGATATGGTATTCTTCATCCGCTGGGGTCAGAACCTCGGACTCGTCAATATAATCAACGCCTATGGCTTCTAATATTTGTGCTTCGGCAAAGTGACCGATACGGCATTTTGCCATTACAGGAATAGAAACGCTCTTCATTACCTCTTCGATTAAGTCAGGGGGGCTCATCCGTGCAACGCCGCCATCTTTGCGGATGTCAGAGGGAACACGCTCTAACGCCATAACCGCAACTGCGCCCGCGCCTTCGGCGATTTTGGCTTGTTCGGCTGTCACAACGTCCATAATCACGCCGCCTTTAAGCATTTCTGCCAAGCCGATTTTAAGGTTCATAACATTTTCTGAGGATGACTTGTCGCCCATATCTCTATTCCTTAAATAATTTTTTCGTGTAAGGGCGTTATTTATACATATAAAAACGGGGAATGCAAAGGAAACTATAGCCTATATCGATGATTTTCATAATGTTGCTGTGGGGGAGGCGGCATGCTACACTATGCCTATGAAAATTTCATTTTGTACAACATGTATGGGGCGTGCGCACCACCTGAAAGAAACGTTGCCGCAAAATATCCGTGATAATCCGGCGACGGAGGGTATGGATGTGGAATTTGTTGTGCTGAACTATAATTCGCAAGATGATCTGCATGAATGGATGACCACAGACCCACAGATGAAAGCGCATATTGAATCCGGCTTGGTGCGCTATGGTAAAACCACAGAGCATGAAGAATTTTATCATTCGCATGCAAAGAATATGGCGCACCGTATGGCGACAGGTGATGTTCTTTGCAATCTTGATGCTGATAATTATACAGGGCCTAAATTTGCCCAGTTTTTAAAACATAATTTTGAAAACAAGGTTGATATCATTATGAGTCCTTCTTTTTCGATTAGCCGTGAATTCCCTCCGGAGGGGCGAGGGTTTGTAGGCCGGATATCTTTGTCTAACGATAGTTTTTATAAGCTGGCGGGATATGATGAAGCGTTTCAAGGTTGGGGCGGGGAAGATACTGATATTACACAGCGTGCCAAGGGGCTTGGTTTAGAGCATTTGCGCTTTGAAGGGCTAGAATATTTAAAAGTTATCGGCCATTCGGATGAAGATCGCGTTCTTAATGTGCCTAATGCGAAAGACGCGCTTACTGAAATTAATTATAAGCAGAATGAAGAGTCTAATCTTAGTAAGGCTATTAATCGTATTGATGTTTTATTAAAGCCGATTCAGGTTAATAATGGAACAGAGTTTGGTATGGGCCTAGTTCACATGGAAAATGGTCGGGATTTACAATTTGGTAAGGTCATCAATGAAATTTCGTCCCCGTTTAATGTTTGTGCTCTTGGTTTGCCAGAGCTTGTACGCGGGCGAATTTCTCCACGTATAGCAGAAGAGTTGAATCAAGATCGATCAGATGATAGACCAGCCTCAGAATTATAATTTCGTTCAGGAATAGAAAATTGCAAAAATCAGATATCATAGTCATAGGCGCAGGCGCCGCAGGAATGATGTGCGCGTGGCAAGCGGCATTGCGTGGGCGCAGTGTGCGGGTTATAGAACATACCCGCAAGATTGGTGAGAAAATCCGTATATCGGGGGGTGGGCGATCCAACTTTACAAACTTATATTGTTCTCCCGATAACTTTCTCTCTCAGAACCCGCATTTCTGTAAATCTGCGTTGCGGCGTTTCGATCAGCATGACTTTATTGCGATGATCGAGGATCATAATATTGCCTATCATGAAAAGGCCTATGACGAGAAATCAGGCAACCAGAATGCCAGAGGGCAGTTGTTCTGTGATGACTCCGCGCAAGATATTATTAGCATGCTGCGTGATGGTATTGAGAATGCAGGCGGCGTGTTTCAGTTGGAAACCAAGGTGAAGAACGTTGAGAAGAGTGATGAGGGTTATACGCTAAGCACTGATAAAGGTGATTTTGCGTGTGAAAGCTTGGTGATTGCCTGTGGCGGGCTGTCTATTCCCAAAATCGGGGCGAGCAATTTCGGGTATGAGCTGGCCAAGACATTTTGCTTGAATATTATTGCCCCGCGCGCTGGGCTGGTGCCTTTAACCTTTGATGCGGACTTACTTGCGGTGACCAAGGAATTATCCGGTGTATCCGTCGATGCGCATGTATCATGCGGGGATGGCGCATTTCGCGAAGGGCTGTTATTTACTCATCGCGGCTTATCCGGCCCTTCGATTTTGCAAGTGTCTTCGTACTGGCGAGAGGGTGAGACGGTTTGCGTTAATTTGGCACCTGAACATGATGCTTTCGAAATGTTGAAATCCGCGCGGCGTGATCAACCAAAAAAAGTACTCCGTACTATTTTATCGTCTATATTACCTGCACGTATCGCGACTATGGTTGCGGGCTTAAGTGAATGTGACACGCGTATTGCGGACTTATCCGATAAAAAATTACGAACCGTAGCGGATATTATCAATAAATGGGCATGTAAACCCAATGGCAGTGAAGGATATCGAACCGCAGAGGTAACGCTGGGCGGTGTAAACACAGATGAGATATCATCCAAAACCTTTGAAGCCAAAAAAGCAGACGGGCTTTACTTTATAGGTGAGGTTCTGGACGTAACAGGCCACCTCGGCGGCCATAATTTCCAATGGGCATGGTCATCGGGCTGGTGCTGTGGTCAGGTTGTTTAAGAGCTTTTTATCTCATCATCATCTGTCTCGACGGTCTCGGCGTAATCTGCAACAACGCGATAATGCGGGTCTTCGATTGTGTTGACCTCAACCATATCCTTGGCCTTATTCAACAGTAACTGACAGTCGGGGCTTAAGTGAACAAGGTGCAGTTTCTTGCCTGCTTCCTCATATTTTGTAGCAAGCGCATCGATGGCTTCCAATGCGGAGTGATCCCAAACACGGGCATTGCGGAAATCCAGAACGATATCCATTTCTTCATCTTCTTTTGGATTGAACATATCCTTAAAGCCTGAAATAGAGCCAAAGAATAACGAGCCATGCAGCATATAAACCTTATGTCCTTCTTTTTCAGAGCGTGCCTCAACCACCCAGATGTGTTGGGCGGATTTCCATGCATAAACCAGCGCGGAGACGATGACGCCGATGATAACTGCCATGGCAAGGTCGTGCGCAACAGTTACGCCGGTCACAAGAAGAATAACAAAAGCATCCTCACGCGGAATTTTTTGCATGATGCGGATGGATGCCCATGCGAATGTGCCGATCACGACCATCATCATCAAACCTGTTAAGGCGGCCAACGGGATCATCTCGATCCATGATGAGGCAAACAGAATAAAGAACAGCAAAGACATGGCCGCAGTGATGCCGGATAAGCGCCCACGTCCACCGGATTTAATATTAATCATCGATTGCCCGATCATCGCACAGCCACCCATTGCGCCGAAAAAGCCACAGGTCAGATTTGCTGCGCCTTGCCCGAGACATTCTTGTGATGTGCGTCCGCGAGTTTCTGTGATTTCATCAATCAAGGTCAGGGTTAGCAGGCTCTCGATCAAACCGATAGCGGCCAGCGTAAAGGCAATGGGCAGAACGATCATTAATGTTTCAAAGGTAAATGGAACCATAGGGATGTGGAAAGTAGGTAATCCGCCTGCAACACTCGCCAAATCGCCAACTGTGCGTGTATCAAGATCAAGCCCGATCACAAGTCCGGTCACAATCATAATGGAGGCCAGTGGCGCAGGGATAAGCTTCCCCAGCTTTGGAATACGCGGGAACAGCCAAATAATCGCCATAGTCAGCAGCATAAGCCCGACCATAAGATACATTTCCATACCTTGCATCCAGCCGCCGTTAAAAACGACGTTCAGCGCGCTGTGGGATGCTTCGCTTGCATGTGCGGACATGTCTTCCACGGCTTTCTGCGCCTTAAATTGCCCAAGCTGCGCGAGGAAAATAACAATCGCTAAGCCGTTCACAAAGCCCAGCATCACCGGATGGGGGACAAGGCGAATAAACTTACCAAGATGAAAGATACCTGCGAGGATCTGGATAATCCCTGTCAGAGCAACAGCGGCAAAGAGATATTCCACACCGTAAACAGCGACAAGCCCTACCATAGCAACCGCCATCGCGCCCGTCGCGCCGGAAATCATCCCGCTGCGCCCGCCAAAAACAGAGGTGATAATACCAACAAAAAACGCGGCATAAAGCCCAACCAATGGATCAACCCCTGCGACAAAGGCAAAGGCGATGGCTTCGGGTACCAGTGCCAGCGCAACGGTGATACCTGAAAGAATATCGGTTTTAGGGTCATTGGTTAGTTGGAAGCGATCAATAATGCGCAGCATGCTTTGTCTTTATCTTTAAAATTTGATTGGGTCTAGGCTTTTAAAACAGAAAACCGCCTCTTTAATCGAGACGGTTCTTTATACAGATTATGGATAAGAAAACAAGCTGTTGTTACATTAACAACACCCGCATCCGCCCGATGGATTGGTGCTATCTTCCTCGCACTCTTCTTCCTCATCATGCCCATGTTCATGAGAGTGATCGTGACCACAACAAGACCCATCAGCATTATGCTCATGCGTATGTGCATGATTGTGGCCGGAACCCATCATCCATTGCGCATCGCCGTTGCCGTCACCTGTGCCAACAGGCATAGTGGTGGAAGAAGATAGGCGTCTCTTTATATCGCTAAAATTACTCATAATCGATGTGTACTCTGCTTTTAGTTATTGCGCACGCATTTTTTCTGTTGGAATAAATTGATTAGTCTTGATTTTTCGCGCTGGGCATTTGAATTTTGCTGATGTTCGAGCTGGTTGCTGCTGTATCCGTTACCCTTCCATGCATAGGCCAAATCTGAAAGATAAGGTGATACATTGGAATGGCTTAAGGTGCTTTGCACGGCCTGCTGTGTGTTGTAAGTGCTTTGATATCCGGTATTGCCTGTTGCAACGATGATTTGATCCATAACCCCGATATTATGCGCAATCTGGTTACAGTCTGCACCGTCGGAGATCATTGACGCGCTGGTAATTGCGTTTTGGCGGCCTTGCGAAGAAGATCCTGTCGTTTGGCATCCGCTTAGTCCGAGAGTTAAAAGGGACGCGACAAGCAAAGTAGACAATTTTTTCATGATTTCTCCGTATTTATCTGTGATTATGTGCGTTTGAATTTAACGGATTTTCTCTGCTTGTAAAGGGTATAAACCTCAATCCTCAAATTTGTTTTTCTTAATAGATTGACCATTCCTGCGCCGCGCCCTATTTTATGTATTCAATATTTAAATCGTCATCTTTTCAGGATATAAAATGAGTACACAAACAGTAGAACAAGCAATCGAAGCCATATATACGGCCTTAGAAAATGATAATGAAGAAATTGATGCGCGCATTAAAGATCTGAAAGTCGCCTTAGCAGAGGCAGGCCTAAAGGAAGCAAACTTCGATGCGAGCCGCCTTGTCCAGAGCAACCGCGAAGGTCGCAAGCGTATGCAAAGCTATTTCAAAAAGCGTGGCGTTTTGGTCGCTTTCCCTAAATAAAGTTGTCAGCTTTTATCGCGTAAAAATGTGTAGGTCGTCTCATCCGATAACGCCGCGATAAATTCATAACCATCCTGATTGAACCCTTTCAGCGCGTCCGGCGTCTCGATACGGTTTTGAATCATATAGCGTGCCATCATGCCGCGTGCGCGTTTGGCAAAAATGCCGATGGTTTTTGGTACGCCGTCTTTCATCTCTTTAAAGTGACACGTGATAAACGCGCCATCTAGCTGCTTTGGCTTGATGGATTTGATATACTCGTTCGAGGCCAGTGATATCACACTGTTATCTTTATGGCTTTGCAGCGCGTCATTACAAGCCGCAGTCAGAATGTCCCCCCAAAAATCATAGAGGTCCTCCCCGCGCGGATTATGCAGCTTTGTGCCCATCTCCAAACGATAGGGCTGCATCAAATCCAGCGGGCGCAGCAATCCATAAAGCCCTGACAAAATCCGCAAATGCTCTTGCGCAAAATCCATATCATCGGCGGAGAGCGTGTCCGCATCTAAACCAACATACGTATCACCGCGAAACATATAAGCGGCGGGCTTGGCATTATCGGGCGTGAACGGCGTAGCGTAGCGTTGATAACGATTATAATTCAACGCCCCCAACTTATCAGACAGCTTCATCAGGCTTTGTATTTTGGCCTGAGAGAGCGCCTTCGCCGTATCGACCAACGCTTGGCTATGATTCGAAAAATCGCTCTGCGTATATGTGGATGTATCCCACGCTGATTCGAAATCCAGTTTTTTAGCGGGTGAGACAAGTGCGAGCATATTTCTATTCCTTGGGTCTGTATGAATAAGCCGAGTTTAAAAGCGCCGCGCTGTCAGGGCAAGCGGTAAATTTTGTGCAACACCTACCCACCATTGACATAATGTTGTGCGCTCCTGTAATGTGAGACATAAAAAATTACAAGGGTGAGTGGCGCAAGATGGCATTAATGGCAAAAATAACAAATATATTCGGTGACGCATTACAGCTTTCAGGCTTTGCACGGGATAAAATGTTAGTGAAGGATTTCACCGGCGCCAACCTCACCCGCGATGAGTACGAGACATATCTGAATATCGGAGCGGTGGATGAGCATTTCGGGCATATCCGCAAATCAAATAATAAAGGCTTTTTCGGCCTGACACATAGGTTTCAATATGAAGATGCTCGCGATTTGCGCGATTATATTCTGGCAACAGAAGTGCTGTCTTTCATGAAAGAGGGCGGTGTTACGCTGGATCTGGATGCGTCGAAGAATAAAGGGACGCTTGATATCTTATCAACGGGTGTGCAGGCCTATGCGTTAAAGCATGATTCTGCGCCGAATTTGATGGAGCCTTATTGCGATCATCCGCATATTAAAGACTTGTTAGATGAAATTCGTATGCGTAACGTCGCCAATGACGGGCCTGTCTATAACATCAGAACCGCAACCAAAGACCAGCTGGACGAGATGAATGACAGAGGTTTAGGCTATTAGGCCACACACCCTATATTTTCAAAATATCTTCAGGCGCAACCTCTAACGCCCGCGCGATTTTGAGTAGGACTGTAATTGAAAAATTCTTATGGCCATTTTCGATTTCTGAAAGATAACTGCGATCAATATCCGCAGTGCCACACAAATCCTCTTGTGAGAGTTTCTTCTTTGTGCGTAACCGCGCAATGTTCCTGCCAATAGCTTCTAAATCATCCATACGCCATTATGTTGACGAAAGACAACAATAACTATTGGCAATAGCCCACAAAATACTGTAGACTATAATCAACATTTGAAAGTGGATGGACGCATTTATCTTCTTATGTTTCCACACACGGGCACCTCCGCAACTCCCAAGTCGCGGGGGTGTTTTGTGTTTACAACAATGTATTGTCTTCTTGTTTGGTTTCAGGGAATGTGTATCTAATTGCAGCCTTTATTTCTGCAACTGCATTTTCTGGGTTATCTTTGTCCCAAATAATTGTTAAGTGATGATTTACGTCAAAATGTGGTTTTGTTTCTGGGCTTTCAAATACACTCTTTTCGCATGTATAAATAACTTGTTTTCCTATGCCTTCTGCAAAACCTGCTTCCCAATAAGCCCCTGCATTGTGATGTGTTAAATCAGCAATAATAAATTTACTATTTTTAATTTCTTGCCTCATACGAATATCAATTAATCCAGCTTCTGGACGATCATCGAGTTTAAAAAGAGAACAGCCCGTTTGTAGGACAGCTGGCTTAAGTGAATTTTCAAAAAAGGTATTGAGTTCTAAATCACCAAATTTCATGGCCATAAAAACATTGTTAGATGCTTCGCTAGATTTTGAAAGTTTATCATAGTAATCCCAACCATCTAAAAGCAAAGTAACCATTCCAGCACTTTGTCCTCCCATAAGTCCTTGAAATTCTATCAAATTCCTAGCCTCTAGTTCGCTCAAAAGATGAAAAACAGCACCTCTATCCACACACCCCGTAGATCCTATAATCGGGCTTACATCAGCCGAAATCATGTCTCCAATATGACTTGAATTATCTCCTATCCACTGTAAGAGATAATTCATTTGTTCTGTTGGCCTTAGTGAAGATCGGTTCTTTAATACGTGTTGTATTCTGTCATTATCCCAGATGGGATAAGAATTTTTCTTTTGGGAATGTCTAATATAGAAGCTAACGAAGTTTCTCTTTTTTTGATCCCAATTTGCAAAATCCTGATCATCAAGAGCAAAACCATGTAGTTCATATTTACCACATTGTGGGCAATCAATTTTATGCTGAACTCCATAATCAAGATCCGTTATATTTGTCAGCAATGTTTCGCATATGAAACAGTTTGTCATTTTTCTATTCCCACTCAATCGTGCCCGGCGGCTTACTCGTAATATCATACACCACACGGTTGATGCCATGCACTTCGTTTATGATGCGGGTGGAGGTGCGGCCTAGGAATTCGTGTTCGAAGGGGTAGTAATCGGCGGTCATGCCGTCGGTGCTGGTCACGGCGCGCAGGGCGCAGACGTAATCATAGGTGCGGGCATCGCCCATTACGCCGACGGTCTTCACGGGTAATAACACCGCAAATGCTTGCCAAATCACGTCATATAATCCGGCCTTTTTAATCTCGTCCAGATACACAACATCGGCTTTGCGCAGGATATCAATTTTCTCCTGCGTGATTTCACCCGGAATGCGGATCGCTAAGCCCGGCCCCGGAAAGGGGTGGCGGCGGATTAAATCTTCGGGCATGTTCATTTCACGGCCAAGGGCGCGCACTTCGTCCTTGAACAATTCGCGCATCGGCTCCACCAATTCCATCGCCATATCATCAGGAAGGCCGCCGACATTGTGGTGGCTCTTGATGGTTTGCGATGGGCCGCCCGTGAAGCTGACGCTTTCAATCACATCGGGATAGAGCGTGCCTTGCGCGAGGAACTTGGCGGGTTTGCCTCCATCGGCCACGCGGCGGGAGCATTCATCAAACACATCAATAAATAATCCACCAATAACTTTACGTTTAATTTCAGGATCGCTGATCCCTTCCAGCCCGCCCAAAAACAGGTCGGAGGCATCTTCATGGATCAGGGGAATATTATAATGATCGCGGAACAAGGAAACCACTTGCTCGCTTTCACCTTCGCGCATCAGGCCTGTATCCACATAGATACAAGTCAATTGATCGCCGATGGCTTCATGGATTAATACTGCCGTGACGGAGCTGTCTACACCGCCTGACAGGCCGCAAATAACTTTCTCGTCACCCACTTGAGCGCGGATTTTCGCGATTTGTTCTTCGCGGAAAGAGGCCATTGTCCAGTCGCCCGAGCAACCACAAACATTATGCGTAAAATTCTTCAGCAAGTCCGCACCGTGGGGTGTATGCACCACTTCAGGGTGGAATTGCACACCGTAAAAGCGGCGCTCTGTATCCGCGATAAAAGCATAAGGTGCACCATCAGATTTTGCGATAACGCGAAACCCTTCGGGAAGACTGGCGACATGGTCGCCGTGGCTCATCCAGACTTGCTCATTCGCGCCCTTATCCCAAACATCAGTTGTGATGCTGGAGTGATCTAATACATCGACATATGCGCGTCCGAATTCACGGGATTTCTCCGCCTCGACAACACCGCCAAGCTGTTTGACCATGGTTTGTTGACCGTAGCAAATGCCAAAGATCGGCACGCCCATCTCGAATACGATCTGTGGGGCGGCGGGGGCATCGTCATCCAACACGCTACACGGCCCGCCCGCAAGGATAATGCCCTTCGGGTTATAGGCTTTGATCTTCTCGTCAGAGGCTTGGTTAAACGGCCATACTTCGCAGTAAACACCGCTCTCGCGTAAGCGACGCGCAATAAGCTGTGTGACCTGAGATCCAAAATCCAGAATAAGGATATGCTCGTGATTTGTTTTCGGCATGAGTTTTAGTCTTTCCTATAACGCGATGTCTTTTGACGATGCCTCTTTTTAGCGTGTAAATTACGCGATGCAAAGACTAAATTGTTGTTATGCTTCAAAAAGGGTGCTGTAATGCGTATCGAATCAATAAATGATGTGTAGATAAGGATTACCGGAACGTGAGCAAAGCAACTTTTTCTTTTGAATTTTTCCCTCCGAAAACGGATAAAACGACAGAATTGTTGTTCAAAGCGATCGAAGATCTAAAAGCCCTTAATCCGAAATTTATGACTGTGACCTATGGCGCGGGTGGTTCGACGCGTGACAAGACGTTGCAAATCATCAAACGAGTGATCGCAAATACAGATATTCCCACGGCGTCGCACCTGACCTATATTAATTCACCACGTAAAGAAATGTATGCGCTGGCGGATGAACTGTGGGAGAACGGTGTGCATCATATTGTGGCGCTGCGCGGGGATATGCCTGCCGATTTAGAATGGCCGCTTGATCCGGACGCCGAGTATTTTCAATATACCAGCCACTTTGTTGCGGCGTTGAAAGCGCGTCAGGATTTCGAAATCTCTGTTGGCGCGTATCCTGAAAAACATCCCGATGCGGATTCTATCGATAAGGATGTTGAGGCCTTGATGAAGAAGATAGATGCAGGCGCGAACCGCGCAATTACGCAGTTTTTCTTTGATAACACGGTGTATTATGAATTTCTGGAGCATTGCGCAAAAGCGAACATTAAAGCCCCGATTGTGCCGGGTTTACTGCCTATCCATGATTTTAAATCGATGTGCGGGTTTGCAGGGCGTTGTCAGGCAAGCGTGCCGAAATGGCTGCATGAGAGATTCGAAGGCTTGGAAGATAAACCGGAAGATGCGCGCAAGGTTGCGCTGGACTTGCTGGTGGGGCAAAGCGAAGATCTTGTGAAAAACGGTGTGGAGCATATTCATTATTACACACTGAATAAATCCGATATCACCACGCAGGCTGTTGAGGCAATCTCTTAACATATAACCGTGATTTAGCTGTTCCTCTGTATCAAACTGAACTTTGTCTCACTATAATGCTATATTATATGGCGTTGCAGCGTAATTATGGCATTTTTGTGCTTGATATTTGTTTCTAACCGTTCTATTCCAGACCTTAAGTAAAATTTTTAGACTTTAATGGAGGAACGTATGGTTCTGGCAACAAATTTAGGATTTCCGCGCATTGGTGATATGCGCCAGTTGAAGAAAGCTGTTGAAAGCTACTGGAAGGGTAAAAGCTCTCAGGATGATCTTCTTAATACCGGTAAAGAGTTACGCGCTCATAACTGGAGTTTACAGAAAAAGGCCGGCCTAAACCATATTCCGTCCAATGATTTTTCATTCTACGATCAGGTTCTTGATTTGATTGCAACGCTGGGTCTTGTACCGGAGCGTTATAACTGGAGTGGCGGTCAAGTTGATCTTGATACCTATTTCGCAATGGCACGTGGCGCGCAACAAGGCAGCGTTGATGTGACAGCGATGGAAATGACAAAATGGTATGACACGAATTATCATTATATCGTTCCTGAATTTGAAGAAGGTATGGAGCCTAGCCTTTCCAGCACTAAAATCTTTGACCAATATAAAGAAGCCAAAGATCTTGGTATTGAAACACGTCCGGTTATTGTTGGCCCTGCAAGTTTTGTATTCCTTGGTAAAGCGCAATATGAAGGCTTTAGCCATGAAGAGACAGTGAAAAAACTGATCCCTGTTTATAACGAGATTTTGGCGAAATTGGCTGATCTTGGCGCGGAGTGGGTTCAAATTGATGAACCTGTATTCGCACTTGATCTTTGTCCAATCGGTCAAGGCGTTGTGAAAGCGGCTTATGATGGTTTGAAGCAACCTGAAGGCTTAAAAATCCTTGTCGCGTCTTACTTTGACACACTTCGCGGTAATGCGGACTTGTTCTATGGCTTGCCTGTAGATGCATTGCACATTGATTTGTGCCGTGGCCCGAACCAAGCCAACACAGCAGCCAATAATGCAGAAAAAGCCTTCGACGAAGCGCTTGCAAAAATCGGTGATAAAACACTCTCCGTTGGTATCGTTGATGGCCGTAACATTTGGAAAAACGATCTGTCCAAATCTTTGGGCTTCATCGACAAAGCCGTTGCAAAACTTGGTTCTGATAAAGTGTTCGTTGCAGGGTCTAGTTCCTTGTTGCACACACCTGTTGATCTGGATAGCGAAACAGTTCTTGATGAGAAAATCAAAAGCTGGATGGCGTATGCGACGCAGAAAGTTTCCGAAATTGCAGTTATTGCAAAAGGTGCGAATGACGGTCGTGATGCGATTTCATCCGAACTTGCGGCAAGTGACGCGGTTCAAGAAGATCGCCGCACATCGAAGCGTATCCATAATGATGAGGTTAAGTCCCGCGTTGCAGGTATTACCCCTGAAATGAAGAAACGTAAATCTCCCTTTGCGGAACGTCAGAAAATCCAACAAGC
This sequence comes from Alphaproteobacteria bacterium, assembly GCA_002401695.1. Classification (GTDB taxonomy): domain Bacteria; phylum Pseudomonadota; class Alphaproteobacteria; order Micavibrionales; family Micavibrionaceae; genus UBA1672. Next base: position 144,639 of record NVTV01000003.1, on the reverse strand, counting down.
GGCATTGAACTTGCCTCTATATCCGACAACATCAATCGGGTCTTTCCCACAAACGCAGGAAATCCGCAAGGCACGTTCCGCGTTCAAGAAAGGTGAGCTTGGCGAAACGGAATATAAGGCAGCAATGCAAGCGGAAATTCGCTCGGTTGTTGAATTCCAACATGACGTTGATATTGATGTTCTTGTTCATGGTGAGCCGGAGCGTAACGACATGGTTGAATATTTCGGTGAGCAACTAGACGGCTTTACCTTCTCCAAGTTTGGTTGGGTTCAGTCTTATGGTTCACGTTGTGTGAAACCGCCGATTATCTACGGTGATGTTTCTCGTCCAACGGCGATGACTGTTGAATGGTCAAAATACGCGCAAGAGCAAACAGACAAAATCATGAAGGGCATGTTGACTGGCCCGATCACAATTTTGCAGTGGTCTTTTGTTCGTGATGACCAACCACGCAGCGTAACATCAAAGCAAATATCGCTTGCGATCCGTGATGAAGTTTCCGATTTGGAAGCGGCAGGCATTAAGATGATCCAAATTGATGAAGCGGCCTTCCGTGAAGGCTTGCCATTGCGCCAGTCTGATTGGAAAGCATATCTTGATAACGCTGTTGAAGATTTCCGCATTACGTCATGTAGTGTTGAAGATTCAACGCAAATTCATACGCATATGTGTTACTCCGAGTTTAATGACGTGATGCAAGAAGTTGCGGACATGGACGCGGATGTGATCTCTATCGAGACTTCACGCTCTCAAATGGAATTGTTGGAGGCTTTCGTCGCGTTCAAATATCCTAACGAGATCGGGCCGGGCGTTTATGACATCCATTCTCCGCGTGTTCCTACAACACAGGAAATGGTTGATCTGCTTGATAAAGCCAAAGAAAATCTGGATGAGCGTCAAATCTGGGTGAACCCGGATTGTGGTCTGAAAACACGTGGTTGGGCAGAGGTTAAACCTGCGCTTAAAAACATGGTGGAAGCTGCAAAAATTATGCGCGAAAAATCAAAAGCGAGTGCGGCTGCTTAGGCATTCTGTACTTTTAAGATTTAGAAAAAGGCTCATCGTTATGGTGAGCCTTTTATACATAGATAAGAAATTTTTAAAGTGTTATTTGTATATTATATTTATTATGTATAAAATAGAGCAAGAGCCGTAAAAATGGCCGAAATATAAGATAAACAGGTTGATTATGGTACATTACTATTCTTCTGAAAATCCGTATATGCATTCTGCGATCATTCAAGGCGTTGTCTTTGATCTGGATAATACACTCTATGCAGAGCCTGAAAACGCGCATGAATATCATTTACAGGCTGCGATTGAGGCGGTTCTCCTTCAATGTTCCGATTTAGACGAGCCACGTGTCAGGGACTTATTGATTGAGAGTAAGGATAAATACGGTGGCTCTTTGGATATTTTTACAAAGGAATATGGCGCGGACATGGAACGTTTGCGCCGTGATCAATATGCACGCCTCATTAAAAATACGACAAACAGCACATTTTTTGATCCGAATAGCGGTTTACGGGCAGGGGTGTCTAAGCTGCGCATTGCAGGGATAAATATTGCCATTGCAACACATGGGAATGAAGCATGGAAAGATCATGCTTTGGCTGAATCTGTTCTTGGGCATTTATTTAATGACCGCAGTGTCCATGTTTGTAAGGATGATATGCCTGATTTTGCAGGCAAAGAGGCTGGAACGCAAATGCATGAACGCGCTTTGGATATGTTGGGCGTGCCAAAGAACAAAGCTTTGTCCGAGCGTGGCATTGGGTATGTGCTGATTGAGGATACTTTGCAAAATTTAAAATTTGCAAAGGAAATGGGCGAAATGACGATTCTCATTAATGCGGATAATCGTTACTCGCCAGAGGATATTGAAAAAGCAGGCTATGTTGATGTGATTGTGGACACCCACAATGACGCAACAGGAGTAATTATTGATAGCAATGCAGCTTTGGAAATACAGATGCGAATGCGTAGAGAGGCAGATACAGGATTAGAGGCCTCTTCTGATTTTCCTGAGCCGTTATGAGGGTTCATTGAGTTGATGTAATTGCACCTTAAAGCTCCGCAAGTATATGCAAAACCTGTTTTGAATCCGTTAATATGGCACCTTCTGCGCGCATATGATCCAGTTTTTCTTGTAATTTCGGATCGCCACCTTCGCCGTTTTCTGTCATATCCAGTAAAACGCAGACATTAAAATTTTCATCTAATGCGTCCAGTACCGTCTGATAAAGGCAGGCACTGGTATTAAAGCCGGAGACAATAAGGTTTTTCACACCGTTATTAATTAACGTCTCTTTGAAATGACTGTCTTTATCTTCAAACGGAGACGTTGTTGATTTTCCTGCAAAGAAATCGGTGTCTTTATCGGGTGCGACGTTATGGAACCCCCCATATGTATCTTCATTTTGATCGGGCATGTTTCTGAAATAAACCCAGCCGGTTTGTAAGCCTGCCTCTTTGAATTTTGGAACAAGTGTGGCGATATTCTCACTTGTCGCGTTTGTTTTTTCATCGCCGCCGCCTTGCGGATAATCGGGGTTATCGGGATTATGACGATAGGTGGGGTCGGCGAAATAACGCTGCGCATCAATGATGATATGTGCGGTTTCTTGTTTAATCTTATCAATATCTATAAGGTTGAAATCAACATCATCCACCCTAAAAAATTGCGCTAATGTCTTATTTTCTGACATGTTCCTACCCGTTTTATTATTTTTGTGCATAATAAGGGGTGCAAGGGGCGAGAGTCAAATATAGCGTTGTTTTACTTGCTATTGAGTTTTATTTTTTGCTGGATAGTTGTCTTTTAATTCTAGGGTGTCCCTATTAATACAGACTGCTTCTGTATAACCGCCCTTTGCTGGTTGAGTTTTTTGCGCTGATAACTCTGCATTAGCGCATTGTTCCATGTTAGCCATTATCCCAGTTCTAATGATGGTGGGTGGTTCTATTGTTCCTATAGTAAATATTAATAAGATGATGTTCCATTGCATTTATTTGATCTCCTATGGAATTTTACAGTTGTAGATTGCAATATATGTGATAATTTTTGATTTTGCATTAGGTTAATTACAAAATAAAAGAGCTATGGTTATTCAAAAAGACGAGTCATATGAATCCTCTAAAGCGATGGTGGGTTTAGTTGTGAATGCATTAGATGCACTTATTCCAAATCGTTATACTGCCAATTTAGTAAATCAACTTGTATATACACCGTACAGAGGGAGTGGGAATTATTTCTTTCAATTTGTTATAGCTGAGATCGCACATTTGGAGGATCTTAAGAAAATCAGCACAAAAACAAAAGATGCCGAACAATTTCAGCGGCCTGAAATGGCGCACTTTTGGAAAAAACATTATATAACGCCAGAACATACCCCGATGAATCTTCTAAGCTATTGGCAATATGGGAGAGCAAAATCTAAAAAATTTGAAAATGCGATGAGCCCATCGTTCAACAGCTTTAATAAAATTCAGAAACCATCAGATCAAGAGTGTAGAGAAACAGCAAAAAAATTGGCGTCTATTTGTATGGATGGATTAAAGAGTGAGCCATTCTCTTCTAAGAAAAAAACAGGCGACTATATTATTTTTCAAAAATATAATGAAGAAAATTACTACCTCTGTCTGGGTAAGCATAAGGATGATGATGTTATTCTTAAATGGGTTAAGAGTGGGTACAAAACATTTCCTTTTTTAGAAAAATAATAGGGTGTTGGTTTACTTGGTTTCTGCTGGTTTTTCTTGTGTCTCGGCCTCGGCAGGTGCTGCTTTTCTTTGCAATACTGCGGCGAAGAACCCGTCTGTTTGATGGCGTTTCGGGGTTAGGCGCATAAACGGTGTTCCCAAGCCCAAGGACTCATCCAAAGGTGCGATTTCGAAATCATCATTGTTCGCTAAGAACTTTTCGATCTGATTTTCGTTTTCAGCAGGCAGCAGGGAACAGGTCGCATAAACCAGCTTGCCCTCCGGCTTAACGGCTTTGGCGACTTTTTCCAAAATTTCGGCTTGAATTTCAATCAGCTCCGCCAAGGTCGGGCCGTAATTACGCCAGCGCATATCAGGGTTACGACGCCATGTGCCGGTTCCACTGCATGGAACATCGGTTAAGACAATATCGAACGTGCCTTTTTGACGCTTAAGCCATTTCTTATGACGCGGATCAGACAGTGGACGTACTTCGATAATATCGGCCAGTCCCGCCTTCTTATAACGACGACGACCTTTCTCAAGGCGTTTTTCATCCAGATCCATTGCAACAACGCGCCCTTTGCGCATCATCGCGGCAGCCAGAGCCAGCGTTTTACCACCGCCCCCTGCGCAGTAATCCAGAACTTGCATGCCGGGCTTCGCGCCGCAAACATGGGCGATCATCTGTGATCCCTCATCCTGAATTTCAATCCAGCCCTTATTCATGGCTTTGGTTTTGGAGAGATAAGCTTTTTCTTTGCAGCGTAAACCCCAAGGCGAATAAGGCGTCGGCGTTGTCTCTACGCCGTCTTTGGCCAGAGATTGTTGCGCATTCTCACGCTCCATCACGAAGATGTTGGCGCGGATATCCAATGTGGCGGAGGTTTGCATTGCGCGCATTTCCTCCTTAAAATCATCTTTGAAATAGGCACGTAGCGTGTCTTCATATTCCGGCGGGCATTCAACTAAAATCGCTTCATCCATATCCGCATGATCCATGGATTGCCCTGTTAGAGCGCCGATGACTGTCTTTTCTTCATCGTTTAATTCTTCTTGTGCATATTGGCTGCCGTCAAATAAATCACCAAGACGCTTTTCGTCTGTATTCTCACCCAAAGCAAGCCAGAAGATAACGCGGTTGCGCGGTGTATCCTCAATCTTCAGCTTTTTCATCCACCAGCCAAGACGCGCATGATGGCGCGCCATTGCATAGACGCGCTCTGCGATTTCGCGGCGGTCTTTAGACCCGATATAGCGACGATTACGCATGTAATCCCCAACACAAGAGTCAAGGGGAATGCGGATTCTCTGATCGCGTTCAAGAATTTCAATAGTGGCGTCTATGCGGGATGCTGGTTTCATGGTGGCTACTCTTACAGGATAAATTCAGTTTCTACAATGTTTTAGGATTAAATAATTTGCGGATGCGCTTGGCGCGCGCTAGGTTCATCCATGTTTTAAAAGGGACGCTTGCGAATATGAATTACCCAACCTATATAGAATTGCCTTTTACGGCGGAGCATAACGCACCGATGGGGGCGGATAATTGCGATCAATATCCCGAGAGCCTCGTGCGCTATTTTTTGGAGAATTATACGAAAGAGGACGATTGTGTTTTTGATCCTTTCTTAGGGTTCGGTACAACGGCATTCGTAGCCGAGGATATGGCGCGCACCCCTTATGGCGTTGAAGCAGACGGGGAGCGTTTTGAATGGGCGGCAGGCCAATTAGAAAACTGGCAAAATATTAAGCATGGGGATGCCGCAGATATTGGCGCGTATGATTTTCCGGCGATGGATTTCTGCATTACCTCTCCGCCTTATATGCTGTGTGAGGATACGTGGAACCCGCTTTATGGCGGCGACCCTGATTATGAGGGCTATAATGTTTATCTTGCGCGCATGGCTGTGATCTTCAAGGCAATTGCCAAGGTGATGAAGAAGGATGCTGTGGTTATTGTGCAAGCGGATAATATTCAGGGGCAACATTATACGCCGCTTGTGCATGACTTCTATCAGCAAATATCAAAGAGCCTGACCCCGCAAGCCGAAATCATCGTGCGCTGGACAGGTAAAAAATCTATTGATCATAGAGATTATGAACTGACGCATTGTCTGGTTTTCAAGAAAAGCTAAGTAATCTGATTACAGTATAATCTTGAAAATGAGCAGAGTTGCCGATAACGCCAACAGGCCTTCAACAAGGTAGAAGAATTTCTCTTGCGGAATTTTATCATGGAATTTCTGGCCTAAATAAAGGGCGAGTAAAAATCCGGGATAGGCATAAAGGGCGGTTATAAACAGATCATAGGTAAGTAAGCCTATGCTGATTGTTCCGATGGTGCGCGGAATGTTAGAGAGCATGAGCATCATAATGATGCTGGCACGAAACTCTGATGAGGTTGTTACTTTTTCTTTGAGGTAGAGAATAAATGCAGGCCCACCGCCGCCAATCATCGCATTGAGCGTGCCGCCCAAAAATCCTGCCAAATGTGAATCCCCCCATCTGATGAGGCGTCCCAAAGGGTCTATCTTTGTATGTTTTCTTAGGAGATGCAGGATAATATAGATAACCAATATTACGCGTATAACATCACCCGCAACATAATTTAACAGCATCACACCAAGCACCGCCCCAACGATGGTCATGGGCAGCATTTTTATAATATGTTGCCATTGAATATGGCGATGTGTTTTGAAGATGAGAAGCCCCATAGAAATCTGATAGATCATCACCATCGCAACGACATCTTGTACGGGCATAAAGAGGCTGAGTATCGGGATGCAAATAAGGCCACCGCCAAAACCGAGCAGGCTTTGTGCGAAAAAGGCAAAGGCGATGATAAGCGGAATAAGTATCATCTGCGGAGTATAAAAAACCCGACGGCATTATACCAGTCGGGTTTTTGTAAATCTGTAATTACACGGTGATATTATTCAGCGTGTGGTGCTTCTTCAGCGTGCTCTTCAGCTGCTTCGTCTGTAGCATGCTCATCAGTTGCTTCACCTTCAGCAGGTTCTGCGGCTGCATCATCTGCATGTTCGTCAGTTGCTTCGCCTTCTTTCGTTGCGTCACCTTCATGGTGCTCTTCAGTTTTTGCATCATCGTGATGTTCTTCACCTGTTGCTGCTTCTGTTGCATTTGCTTCAATAGCAGCCGCATCTGTTACTGCTTCTACAGCTTCTACAGCTGCTTCAGGTGTAGAGGCTGCATCATCTGCATGTGCTGTTGTTGAAATTGGTGCTGCGGCAACTAAAAGTGCTGCAAGTGTTAGGAAATATTTTGTCATGAGTAATGTTCCTTATTGATCAAGTCTATTGTTTATTTACTAAGCCGCCCACTTTGCTCTGATTCTAGAAATTTGCAAGCAAAGATTTATTTCCTGTCTATCCCTATGATTCTGTTCGATAATTTGGCGCTTCACGGGTGATCGTAACATCATGGACATGTGATTCTTTGAAGCCGGCACTGGTCATGCGGATGAATTCTGTTTTATCACGCATGTCTTTAACAGTGACACAGCCCGTATAGCCCATAGAGGCACGCAAGCCGCCAACCATTTGGTGAAGAACATTTGCAACAGGGCCTTTATAAGGTACGCGTCCTTCGATCCCTTCGGGAACCAGCTTATTGCTTTGATTGACGTTACCTTGGAAATAACGATCGGCAGAGCCCTTAACCATGGCGCCGACACTACCCATGCCGCGATATGATTTGTAAGAACGTCCCTGAAAGAGAATCACTTCACCCGGGGCTTCGTCTGTTCCTGCGAATACACCGCCCATCATGGCGGCACTTGCACCCCCTGCGATGGCTTTTGCAAAGTCACCTGAATATTTTATGCCGCCATCTGCGATCACCGGAATGCCTTTTTTCTCGCACGCACTGACAACATCCATAATGGCAGTCAGTTGTGGCACACCAACACCTGCAACAACGCGGGTTGTACAAATAGAACCCGGGCCAATACCAACCTTAATGGAATTCGCACCTGCTTTTATCAGGGCGTTGGCTGCTTCTGCTGTGGCAACATTACCGGCCATGATTTGTAAGGTTGGATTTTCTGCGCGAATTTGCGCAACTGTATCCAAAACGGCGCGGGAATGTCCATGCGCGGTATCAACAACAACCAGATCAAGTCCGGCTTGTGCAAGCGCGGAGGCACGTTGTATGCCATTTATGTCACCCGTACCAACGGCCGCACCGGCGCGAAGGCGATCTTGAGAGTCTTTTGTTGCCATTGGGAACAGCTTTGATTTCTCGATATCCTTCACAGTCATAAGACCGATGCAATTATCTGCATCATCGACAATCAAGAGTTTTTCGATGCGGTGTTTATGTAATAATTTCTTGGCCTCTTCTTTTGTAATACCTACGGTGACCTTCACAAGGCTTTCATGTGTCATCAGCTCTTTGATCGGCTCATCAGGATTTTCGGCAAAGCGCACATCACGGTTTGTAAGAATACCAACCAGACGTCCCGTGCTTTCGGTTACCGGAATACCGGATATTTTGTGGGTACTCATTAAGTCCCAAGCATCGGCGAGTGTGGCATCGGGGCGAATTGTAATGGGATCAAGCACCATTGCGGATTCAAAACGTTTGATTTGACGTACCAACTTGGCTTGTTCATCGATCTCCATATTGCGGTGAAGAATACCCAGACCACCATTTTGCGCCATGGCAATGCCCATCTCTGCGCCAGTAACAGTATCCATGGCTGCGGATAGAACAGGAATATTCAGTGAAATTTCTTGTGTGATTTGGGTTGACGTATCAACTTCATTCGGTTGGATTTCGGATGCACCGGGAACCAATAATACATCATCAAAGGTAAGTGCTTCACGAATTTTTGTAGTGTCTTTAATGCGAGCCATATGCAAATCTCCAGCGCTTAATTATATGGGCGAAATTTGCAAGTGAGTTATAGCGTGTTTTCTCAGAATGTAAAGTCTGTAACGTTAAACAGATCACGATTACATAAGATTTTAGCTAAAAGTAACGAATTCTTATGACTCTGTAATGTACTCTTAGGGTCAGAGTAGAAAGAAGTAAAAAATAATAAAGGATGGGTCTAAATGATACCGAGTAGTAATATCGCAAATATGTATGTTAAAATAGTTGGTGAGCAATCATTGCTGGCGATGGCGCAAAGCAATCTATTAAGTAACGCAGAGCGCGTTGGTAAAGTTAGAACGCATACTTTCTTGGCACATAACGGCCAGACAGAATTCGGCATTAGCAGAAATTTTGGCTGTGAACGATATTACAGCTGGGAAGACACGATTATTGATTGTCGTAACAACCCCGGCCTTGTTGATAGTGATGCTTTGCAGGATTTCTGCGAGGCACTTGTAACCGGTTCACGTTTCATGAATTTTAAAAATGACCTTGAGGCACGTATGAACGGCTTGATCGAAGTGACACCATTCCACAGTGCGCTGCGCGGAGAAGATAATATGCGTTACAATATTAAACGCGCCGCCAAAATTGAAGATTTTGATATTATCCGCATTGGCTTTTGCTTGCGGGCATCTTGTGAAGAAGATTTCAAGAAGGGCTTGGACTGTTTACGTGATTGGGAAAACCCATACAAGATTAAAAGCTTTGCAGGTCATGCGCTTAGCTCATGATATAAATTTGTACAATATGTGACTTACATGTTAAAAGAATGCGCGTCTTCATTTGTTGGAAGGCGCGTTTTATTATTTAAAGAATATTATAAACAGGGTGATTAAAATGATTCCTAAGGCGGGCCTATCAGGGACTTTCTATAAAATACGAAACGATGATGTATTGTTTGCCAAGGCGACGAGCAATCTTGCAGGGCAATTGGGTTATTTGCAAAATATCGAGGCAGGTGCGCAGGCTTATTTGGAACTGAATGGTACAATGTCTTTAGGCAACCCCCAGAATTTGGTGGAAGACCCGACATCCGTGCCGTTCGGCAAGACGTATTCATGGTCAGATACAGAAGTGGATGCACGCTATCTTTCGGGGGCGGTGGATGTTAACTCCGTGATAGAAAATATACAGAAAAATTCTAAATTCAATGCGTTTAAATCCTATTTAAATGAGGGTAGCGACCAAATGTTGGATGTCGTGCCATATGTGCGGGAAAATGGATCCTCTGATAATGAGGAGCGAGCAGTATCATCTGTTAATATAGGGATTAAATTGTGCGCGCAATCAAGAGATGATTTTGACGCTGGCTTTCAGGCATTTAAGGCTTGGGAGCGATCAAATATGAGAGATAATTTTCGTCCAATGGAATTTGATAAGAATAAAGGCTTTTCGTTATTCTCGCAGGATTAATAATTTTCTGTCTTAACCCTTATTCTGGCGCATCCGGTTTACGAAAACCTGTCGCGACAACATATTGCTCCGCGCTTCCTTTTCGGCTTGCCGGCGGCTTTACATGTTTCACTGTTTTAAAGTTTTTCTTCATTTCCTTTAATAATGCCTCTTGCGCCCCTCCTTGGAATACTTTGGCGATAAAGATTCCGTCCGGCTTTAAGACCTCGATGGCGAAGTAATAGGCGGCCTCGACAACGGCCATAATGCGAAGATGGTCGGTTTGTTTATGCCCCATTGTGTTGGGCGCCATGTCACTGAGAACCGCGTCTGCAAGCCCGTCTGCGGATTGTTCATTAAGGGCGTTTTTCAATATATCAGGGACATCATCATCCATAAAATCCATTTTAAAGAATTCAACATCGGGCATCTCGTCAATTTCAAGAAGATCAATGGCGATAACTTTGCATTTCTTTTGGGTTGCCACCTGACACCATCCCCCCGGCGCCGCGCCTAAATCAATGATCGTCATGCCCGGTTTTAAGAAGTCTAGTTTCTCGTTAATTTCTATGAGTTTAAAGGCCGCCCGCCCGCGATAGCCTTGCTTTTGTGCCATTTCTATATAGGGGTCGTTGAGCTGGCGTTGCAACCATCGTGTGGAAGATATCTTGCGCCCTTTGGCCGTGTGGACTTTCGTTTTCTTTTTATTGCGTGACATGTAATGTTTCCAGATTCTGCTCTATGTGGCTCTGACCCTTCGATTTTCTAGTGTTCTTATAACAGCATAACAATGGCCGTGGTAACAAAAATTGCAAAGAAAAAGCTGAGGCAGGCGGCCATAAAGACAATACCTTCGGTTTTTGGTGAAAAATGTGCGATTATAATAAATAATACATAATAGGAACTGGATACTATGATGCCTCTGGTGTGGACATTTGAGGTCATAAATCCCATAATGCCGTTTCCGAAACCGATATAGACCATTATTTCGGCCTGTAAACGAATGAGTATCATGGAGCCGATCACTAACCCCAAAGCCCACCAGCGATGTTTCTTATGGACGCTGAAATAAGCAACCGGCATCCATATAGCATCGGCCCAGAAATTAAGAAATTCAAACATTGAAGTAGTTTAGGCCATGAACGTATTTTTTAAAAACAGTTTTAGAATATTTTTTGCAGGCACCGTTCTTATATCGGGGATGGTGCGTGATATTTTGCCTGCGTGCGCCGGTGCGCCGGGTTTAATTCGTGATACAGAGATAGAAGAGACCCTACGTTTATGGGGGGCGCCTATCTTTGAGGCGGCAGGCCTTGATCCGGAGGGTGTCCATATTATATTGGCGCAAAGCGATACGGTGAATGCTTTTGTTGCCGGTGGGCCTAATATCTTTCTGTATACAGGTTTGATTAATAAGACCGATAATCCGGGGGAATTGATTGGTGTGATTGCCCATGAAACGGGTCATATTTCCGGTGGTCACCTTATCCGCACGCGCAAGGCGATGGAGCGTGCTTCCTATGAAAGTATAATTGGTATGATTCTAGGGGCAGGCGTTGCCATTGCCAGTGGTGATGCCAGCGCGGTGCCGGCTGCAACTCTAGGGGGTAGCAGTTTTGCGCAACGTCGCTTTCTTGTCCATAGCCGTGTTCATGAATCAAGCGCTGATCAAGCGGCTTTAAGCTTTTTAGAAAAGGCGAAAATTAATCCATCGGGTATGGCCAGTTTTATGGACAAACTTAAAGCGGATAATTTTGTACCTGAAAATCAGCAAAGTGAATATGTGCGCACCCATCCGTTAATCGATAGCCGTATCAAGGCGTTGGAGCGCCGCATTGCGGAATCCGCCTATAAAGATATTGCTTATCCCGCGATATGGCGAGAGCAACATGCTCGCATGAAAGCCAAATTGGTTGGCTTTATTAGCCCCGGTAAAATCCCGTGGATTTATGATGATAAGGACGTGTCTATACCCGCCCAATATGCGCGGGCGATTGCGGCTTATCGCAGTAATCAGGTGGGTGATGCGTTGCGGCGCATTGATGCTTTGTTAAAACGCGAACCCGAAAACCAATATTTTCTGGAGCTTAAAGGGCAGATGCTGGTTGATTTTGCGCGCATTGATGAGGCAATCCCCTATTATAGAAAGGCGATAGCCATCATGCCGGAGGCAACGTTGTTTAGGATTGCTTTGGCGCATGCTTTGATCGAATCGGCACACAAAAATGAAAAACCCTTGCTGCGTGAAGCGATTGAACATCTGGAACGTGCTTTGCGTGAAGAATCGCGATCAACGCGCGTTCATCGGCTTTTGGCGACGGCGTATGGTCGCGTTGGTCAGCATAATAATGCAAAGATACACTTGGCTGAAGAAGCGGTGTTGCAGCGACGTTTATCTTATGCAAAGCAACACGCACAGAGCGTTTTAGAGAGTGAAGATGAAGGCAGTAAACTTTGGCTGAAGGCGAAAGATATTATTTCTTTTATAGAAACGACGAAAAAAGGGTGACTTTTTTGTAAAGGGAACGAATAATAGAAGAGCAATATATTTGAGGAGTTATGTTTTGAGCAAAGTAATTAAGAATTTGAAGTTTATGGCACTTACAATGGGCGTCTGTGGCTCTGCACTTTTGGCACCTGTGCAGAATGTGCAAGCAGCAGAATTTACACCTGAGCAGGTAAAAGAGCTGGAAGTTCTTTTCAAGAAGTTTCTTGCCGAAAATCCCGAAGTTATTTTGAAGTCAGTCGATGATTTCCGAGTGTCAGAAGAAAAGAAAACCCAGCAAAGCGCACAGGAAAATTTGGCAGCTTATAATGATTATTTCGCAGATACTGGTTTACCAATGGCGGGTAATCCTGACGGTGATGTGACCTTGGTTGAATATTTTGATTACAACTGCGGATATTGTCGTAAGGCGTATATGGATATTCTTACGATCTTGAAAGAAGACACGAATTTGCGTGTTATTTTTCAAGAAATGCCGATCTTAAGCCCGTCCTCTAAAGTGATGGCAGGCTATGCAATGGCGGCACATGCCCAAGGGAAATATTTCGAAATGCATAAGGCTCTTATGGATTACAGAGGTGGGCAAGGTGATGAAGCCTATTTGAAATTGGCGAAAGACCTTGGTTTGGATCTTGATAAGTTGAAAATCGATATAAAATCTGCGGATCTTTTGGCGAGCATAGATAAATCTTCGGCGATGGCTAGAGATCTCGGGATTCGCGGAACACCCGGATTTATTATCGGCGATGAAATTTATCCTGGATATATAGGTCTTAAAGGCTTGCGTGATGCAATCAGTGCCGCACGAGCCGCGCAGAGCAAAAAGTAAGCCTTGGTTTACAACAGCGTAGAATAACGGGCACAGGATGGTCAATTTCCAATGAGGTATGTTAATAAAGTTTTGGCGGCCCTTTTGGTTTTGGCCATCGGTTATTTGGCCTATGGCTTGTATGATGTACGCCGTGATTTATTTACGGTTTATGATGTGCCCGATCACTATGCTTATGATCTTGGGGATGCGGATCTTACGATTGTTGATTTTAGTCGTTATGGCTGTGACCTTTGCCGGCTATTACATCCTGTTTTGATGGCGGCTATTAAGAAAGATGGAAAGGTGCGTTATGTTTCCCGTACATTGGCCTATGGCAATGAATGGGAGGCGACCTTGGCTACTGCGGTTTATGCAGCAGGTGAACAAGGGAAATTTATTGAAATGCATGATATCATTAATGAGAAATGGCCCTTGAATGGTCGTAACGAATTGTTCAAATATGCGAGACAAATCGGACTTGATACGAAGTTGCTCAGCCGGGATATGTCAAAAAAAATCATTTTGGATCAAGTGATCATCAATCAAAATTATTCTGACGCATGGTCTTTAAACAGAACGCCAACCATTCTATTAGGCAAGACATTAATGTACGTGCCCAGAACAAAAAATGTGACGGTTGAAGATTTGTTAAAGAAATTTAAAGCGGCGCGCCGTTAGGCCGATCGTGTTAATTAAGGTAAATATGAAAAAAATTCTCATTCTTAACGGGCCTAATCTCAATATGCTTGGGACGAGAGAGCCTGAGATATACGGGCATCAAACTTTAGATGATATAGAGGTGCTGTGCGCTGAAAAAGCAAAGTCTTTAGAGTTCGGTATTGATTTCAGACAATCCAACCATGAGGGAGAGTTGGTTACGTGGATTCAAGAGGCACGCGGCACTGCTGGCGGCGTGATTATCAATGCGGCGGCTTATACGCATACATCTGTGGCCATACATGATGCGTTGAAGTTATTGGATTGCCCGATCATAGAGGTTCATTTATCCAACCCGAAAGAACGGGAGGAATTCCGTCATTTTTCTTATATTGAATCGGTGGCAAGCGCGGTTATCGCGGGTCACGGCGCTGCGGGGTATGAAATGGCGCTGGAAGAACTGAAAAAAGTTTTACGGTAAAAGTCCTGTATGCTTTGACATTCTACTTCAACTTTTGTATTCAGATACTTAAAGTAAAATACAATGTTAATAACAATAAGATTTATCGATGAAAATTGACTCAGATGCGATCAAAGAACTCGCAGGTTTACTAGATGAAACCGGCTTAACCGAAATAGAGGTCGCCGATGGCGAAAAATCTATCCGCGTGAGTAAGGGCAATACGATTATTGCTGGCGGCGGCGTTGCTGCGGCGATGCCTTCTGACCCTGCTGTTCCACAAAAAGCAAATATGGACGCGCCTGCGAATGTGGCTTCGGCGCATCCGGGGGCTGTAAAATCTCCGATGGTTGGTACGGTGTATTTACAAGCAGATCCGGAATCTCCGGCTTTTGTGAAAAAAGGCGATAACGTTAATGCGGGCGATACGCTGCTGATTATTGAGGCGATGAAGGTTATGAACCCGATTAAGGCCGAAAAATCCGGCACTGTGACCCAAATTCTGGTTGAAAATGCACAGCCAATTGAATTTGGTGATGTTTTGCTGGTCATTGAATGATTAAAAGCTCAGTTCATATTTATTCGTATTTTTGTCTGGGCAAGGCATGAGTGACGAAGCGTATATCTTATACGTGAGGATGCGAATAACGATGATCCAGATAAATAAATGGATAAATATTTATGTTTAAGAAAGTTTTGATTGCCAACCGTGGTGAAATCGCCCTTCGTATTATTCGCGCCTGCCGTGAAATGGAGATTGGCAGTGTTGTCGTTCATTCAACGGCGGATGCCAGCTCTATGGCGGTGCGTTTGGCGGATGAGTCTGTTTGTATCGGGCCACCTGCGAGCAAGGATAGCTATCTTAATATTCCTGCAATTTTGACTGCGGCTGCTTTGACGGGGGTGGATGCTATTCACCCGGGTTATGGGTTCTTATCAGAAAACGCGCAATTCGCGCGGATGGTTGAAGAGCATGGCTTTACCTTTATTGGCCCGTCTGCTGATCATATTGAACAAATGGGCGATAAAGTGCGCGCGAAGCAAACGGTTGATGCGCTTGGCTTGCCTGTTGTTCCCGGATCAGATGGCGGCGTTGAAAGCGCAGAAGATGGTTTGCAAACATCTATTGATATGGGTTTCCCTATTATTATCAAGGCAGCCAGTGGCGGTGGTGGTAAAGGCATGCAGGTTGTGACTGCCGCAGAAGATTTTGTTGAGGCCTATCATACTGCCCGCATTGAGGCGAAAGCGAACTTTGGTGATGATACGGTTTATATCGAAAAATATTTGACAAATCCTCGCCATATTGAAATTCAGGTGTTTGGTGATTCTCATGGGAATGCCATCCATTTGGGAGAGCGTGATTGCTCGATCCAGCGGCGCCACCAAAAATTACTTGAGGAAGGCCCATCGCCTATCTTAACGCAGGAACAACGCGAAGAGATCGGAAAATTATCTGCGGATATGATACGTAATCTTGGTTATCTTGGCGCGGGGACGATTGAGTTTCTGTTCGAAAATGGCAAATTTTACTTCATGGAAATGAATACCCGTATTCAAGTTGAACATCCGGTGACTGAGATGATTACCGGTATTGATTTGATTGCCGAGCAAATTCGCGTTGCTGCGGGTGAGCCATTGACGGTTAATAAAAATGGTTTCCGTTTCCGCGGACATGCTATCGAGATTCGTATTAATGCGGAAGACCCCGATACATTTGTACCATCCCCCGGCATAATCACACGCTTTCATGCCCCCGGCGGTCTGGGCGTGCGCTTTGATAGCGCAATTTATGGCGGCTATTCCATACCGCCTTATTATGACTCGATGATCGGAAAGTTGATTGTTCATGGCCGTAATCGTGAAGAGTGCATCAGACGTTTGTCCCGCGCGATTCGCGAAACTGTGGTTGAAGGCGTGAAGACGACTTTGCCTTTGCATGAATGGATTATAGAGCAACCTGAATTTATATCAGGTGAGTACACAATTCAGTGGCTTGAGAATAAACTGTCCGAGAAATTAGCAGATAAACATGCCGAAGAGTAGCGTCCCCCTTTTCTTTACGGCATAGTGTAATCCATGCACGTTATCCTGACACCCGATATTCTGTTGGCGGCCTATTCGCAAGGCTTGTTCCCGATGGCGCAAGGCGCGGATAATCCCGAAGTGCATTGGTATTGCCCTGAAATGCGGGGGCAGCTTTCTATTTCTGCTATGCATATCCCGCGGCGTTTAAGAAAGACTGTCCGCCAGATGAAAATCGGTGGAAGACCCTATGAAATTCGTATCAATACTGATTTTGAAGGCGTTATGAAGGCGTGCGCGGTTGTCACGGATAACCGCAGCGAGACATGGATTAACGCAGAAATTCTAACCGCGTATTGCGCTCTGCATGCCAAGGGCTATGCCCATTCTATAGAATGCTGGCAAGAGGATAAAATGGTCGGCGGGCTTTACGGTATTGCCTTGGGCGGCGCGTTCTTTGGCGAGAGTATGTTCTCAACCGCGCGCGATGCCAGCAAAGTTGCGTTGGTGCATTTGGTTGCGCGGCTTAGCCATACAGGATATAAAATCCTCGATACGCAATTTACCAATGATCATCTGGAACAATTCGGCGTGTATGAGTTATCGCATCAGGCTTATATGGAGCAGCTGGAACCTGTATTATCACTCGCTTGTCGGTTTGGTTCTACGGATATGAGTGAGCAGGCATTGATGGCGCGGTATTTGGAGATGAATGCTTAAGATCAAATTATTCCAGCGTATCGCCTTGATCCGGCGTTTCTTCGGGAGAAATTTCATCGCTGGATGGCTCTTCACTTTCCTCTGTCATTTCTTTTTCTGCTTCACCTAAGCAATCAATAACCCAAACATCGTAAATCGGGTGATCCATCGGGGATAGACCGGGGGAGGATGCAAACATCCAGCCACTAAAGACCCACTCCGCAGTATCGCTGGTCTCGCCTTCCCAGATTTGTATAAAGGCGGCGGATTCAGGTTCATCAATTGGTGAGGATTTCTGGCAGGATTGCACCTTCATATAAAGCGGCCCGAATTTTAAGGTGCTGCCGACCTTGGCTTCGAAGGTCATGGTGTGCGCGGTGACTTTATCAAGTGATTGCAGTTTCACACGCGGGTATTCGGTCATGTCGCGGGCAGCAGTAACGGTAGGCGTGCTTATACCCATAGAAAGTAGAACATAAAACAGGGTGCGCCAGCGCTTATTTCTCTGTTTTGTCATCTTGCATACTGAAAATAAATTGACCGAGAAGCTGCTCCAGATTTTGAGGGGCTTGGGTGTATTGGATGCTGCCGCCATTTTCGATGAACTCTTCATCTGCGCCTGGCTCTAATGACATATAAAGGCCACCAAGCAAGCTTTCACTGCTGATCAGGGCTGCTGTGTCTGTTGGCAATTCATAGCCGCTGCGGATATTGATATGAACGCGCGCTAAATATGTTTCGGGGACAAGCTCTATACTGGCGACCGAGCCAACTTTTACGCCGCTGATTTGAACGCTGTCACCAGCCTTCAAGCCACCAACATTAGAGAAATCAGCCGTGATGTTATAGCCGTCTATCTTGCCAACATCTGCGGTTTCTATGCTGTACATCAGGAAAAGGCCGGAGGTTGCAATCACAACGGCGCCTAATATTGTTTCTGCTATACTGCGTTTCATATTTTTCTCTTTAGTCCATTTTTCTTAACTAGAGGTAGCATGAGTCCATAACATGGTAAAGCATCTAACCGCGCCATGGCTGAGTTATCTTGAACTTATTCTTATTCAGGCGGTGTCCATGCTTCGTAATCGCTGGAGACCTTATCGCGCTTTCCGCCCGAAAGAATATGCCCCGGTGGACGATACGCCTGATTGGTGCCTGTCATATTGGCGAGGTGCGGCTTTTGCCATGGCCTGCGGTATGACGGGCTGTCTTCGCTTGGTACTATATTTGTTTGATGATGTATCCAGCCGTGCCATTCAGGGGGGATATTACTCGCCTCGGGTGCGTCTTTATAGATGACCCAACGGCGCGGCAGCTTATAGCCTTTTCTGGGTGCGGCCTCGTGATAAACATTGCCGAGTTGATCCGTGCCAATCTTTTTGCCGCGCGCTGTGAGGGTAAAGAGTGAAATATGCGCGGGCGATAAAATACCTAAAAAGCTTAATAGTCCCATAATCTGTATTTTCTTGTTGCGAATTATAATTTCGCTGCGATTATGGCAGAGGATGAATGAATCTGAAAGGGTAAAACGTATGAATATTCAAACAAAACTACAAGATTTGGGCTTGGCTCTTCCAAGTGTAGCTGCGCCAGCGGCAAACTATGTGCCATATGTTATTTCGGGCAAGACGATTTTTGTGTCCGGCCAAATCCCTTTCTTAAATGGTGAGAAAATGCATTTAGGCCGTGTTGGCGATACTGTAAGCGTGGAGGAGGGCGCAAAAGCGGCGCAGGCCTGCGCGTTGAATATTCTGGCGCAAGTGAATGACGCGGTCGGTGGGGATTGGTCAAAGGTTGCGCGTTGTGTGAAATTGGGCGGCTTTGTGAATTGTACACCTGATTTTACGGATCAGCCTGTTGTTATTAACGGCGCATCCAATTTGATTGCCGATGTGATGGGCGATGCGGGCAAGCATGCACGCTTTGCTGTTGGCGCGCCGTCATTACCGCTTGGTGTTGCTGTTGAAATTGACGCTGTGTTTGAGTTGGTTTAAGATTAGACCCTGAACAATAAAGGATATTCTGCGATGAAAAATTGCCCGATCACTGGTGTTAATATTATACGATTTTGGAGCATGACTCTCATTGGCTTTGCATTTGTCTTTGGGTATGATTTCGCACTTCATGGCGTGTTGTTGGCTGATCAGTATCAAGCGACAGCCCATTTATGGCGCGGGCTGGATGAAATGCAGGCGTTTTTCTCAATAGCTATGGCGTGTCAGCTTGCCTTTGTTATTACTCTTGCCTATGTGTTTACGCGCAATTTTGAAGGCACAGGCGTGGGTGAAGGTGTGCGTTTCGGCATAGCTTTGGGGCTTGTTTTGGGCGTGGCGCAGTTCGGGATCTATCCGTATCTACCAATCCCGTTGAGTTTGGCTGCAGTGTGGTTTTGCGGGACGTTTTTTGAAATCCTCGGTCTGGGGATTATCTTTTCTTTGATTTATAAAAAGTAGGATTTAGGCACTATATTCTTAGCCTTCTGGTTGCTCCTGTTTCTCTGCATAACTTTGAGGCAAGATATTGCCGAGATTGATGAGGCTTCAACAGGTACAGCAGGCGCGGTAGAGGAGCAAAATGCTGTTATTTCTGAAATTACCAGAAGTATTGCCAGTGTATCTGGGAATGCTAAACAGGTTGCAGATGTTATTGGCGGTGTTCAAACGGCGGCCGGTGAAACGGGACAAGCTGCACAAATGCTTAAGACATCGGCGAATGATATTGCTGATTTGTCAAATAGTCTGGATCAAGCCGTTAATGATTTTCTTAAGCAAGTCAGAGGCGGTTAATCCCCTTCTAACTTTAAGAGAATAAGAGCAGATTAATCTTCTAACTTATCATCCATCGCTTGCCAGCGTTCGAACATGGTCATGGCGTCGTCATGGCCGATCTGGGTGTATTGTGTATCTTTATTTTCTGTATTGCCCAGTTCCGCGCGCACTTTGTTTTCGTGGGAGCGGATTATATTGATCTCTTTATGACTAAGCCCGTAATAGACGTGTTTAATACCGACGCTGATGATAAGGGCTTGCCCCATCATTGTTGGCTCGCTGGAACAATATAAAATGCAGTCGGACAAGTCGGCGCGTCCCAATTTTTCTGCGGCTTTCCTGATCGCCATAATCTCGGCATGTGCGGTTGGATCAACGCGCGATGTAATGCCATTTGTGCCTTCACCCAGAATTTGGCCTTGTGCATCTGTAACCACGGCGCCGAATGGGCCGCCTTTCTTGGTTTTGGCATTGCGCTCGGCCAGCTCGATTGCACGTTGCATCAACTGATCGTGCGAATATTGTAAGTCGTGGCGTGTCACGGCAATCGCGTTAATATTGTGGCCATAGCGTTTTAAAACGTGCTGGGCAACACTTATCAGTCTGTTAGGTTCCACCGGTTTTTGTAGAACGCGCGTAACGCCAAGTTCGTTTGCGCGGATCAGGATATCACTGGAATCATCGGCGGTTATAATCACCACGGGCAGGTTAATACCATGCGTGACAAGGTATTTCACAAATTCAAAGCCGCCCTTTGGTTCCATATTCAAATCAACCAAAGCAAGGTCAATCGTGTGCTTTTTCGTGGCGTTTATCGCAGCTTCACCATCAGAGGCAGGGATAATATTGTATCCTTGCGTGCTGAGGATACTGCTCATCAATTCACGGGAAATTTCATTGTCTTCGGCAATTAATATATTGATATTGTTCATGAAAAACACTCAAAAATGTTTCGTTTTGGGATAATATAGCCTCATGCTACAGTAAAATGGTTAAGATAACCTATCAAAGAATATACAGCTTTATTATGATATCGGCAAATCGTCACATGAACGCACAGGCAGGTAATGTTCTGATTATAATTTTGATTGCCGTGGCATTATTTGCTGCGCTTTCTTTTGTGACCTCGACAATGATGCGTGGTGGTACGCGAGTTGGCACCGAGAAGGCCGGTATTTATGTCTCCGAGATTTTGACCTATTCCCGTGGTGTCAATGAAGCGGTGCGCTATATGCGTGTTTCAAATGAATGCGCCGATGAGGCGATGAGTTTTGAGCGCAGCCCGTATGACGGGTCGGATGTGGATTATGAGAACGTGAATGCACCAGCGAATTTTTCTTGTCATGTCTTTCACCCGCGCGGCGGCGGCGTGGCACAGCATGAAATGCAAGCGGAGATTTTCGATGCTGCTTATAACGGTGAGGCAGATTACGGGCGGTGGGTTATCAGTGGCGCGTCCAAAATTATTGGCTTGGGCAGTGATAGCAGGGGAGAGCTTATCCTCGCTTTGCCTTATTTGAAAAAGCCTGTATGCGATATTTTAGCAAAGCGGATCGGGCAGTCACTGCCTGTTCCCGTTGACAGTGTGGCAGGTGTTGATCTTACAAGGTTTGTGGGCAGTTATGACTCAATAGAAACATATGATGACGTTGATGATGTTATGACAGGATGTATTAACATCACATCCAGCGGCAGTGCGCAGCATTACATGTTTTTCTTGGTTTTAATCTCACGCTAATCGCGCTGTGTTAGACCTTTTCTTTGGTCTTTGATTTCTTACGACGTTTCTTCGGGGTGTTGGCTTCATATTTGAAGGTTAATTCTTTGCCGTCATAATCAATGATTACCAAACCACCTTTTTCAAGTTTCCCAAATAGGATTTCTTCCGCCAGCGGACGTTTGATTTTCTCCAGAATGATACGGCTTAGCGGACGTGCGCCCATGGTGACGTCATAGCCCTTATCGGCGAGATATTTACGTGCCTTCTTGCTGAGGTCTATGGTGACGTTCTTATCGGAAAGCTGAGCCTCCAATTGAATAACGAATTTATCGACCACCTTCTCAACCGTTTTGGGCGAGAGATTGCGGAAGGGCACAATCGCATCAAGGCGGTTTCTAAATTCAGGTGTGAAGGTCTTTGTAATTGCCTCGTTATCCGTATAATCCATATCACCAACTTCGCGGCCAAAGCCAATAGGCGTCTTGGCCATATCGGCTGCACCGGCGTTGGTGGTCATGATTAAAATGACATTGCGGAAATCGATGGTCTTGCCACTGTTATCGGTCAGCTTGCCGTAATCCATGACTTGCAGAAGGATGTTGAACAAATCTGGGTGTGCTTTTTCAATCTCATCCAGCAACAACACACAATGCGGGTGCTGATCGACTTTATCGGTCATCAAGCCGCCTTGTTCAAACCCGACATAGCCCGGTGGTGTTCCGATAAGACGCGAGATGGAGTGCCGCTCCATATATTCGGACATATCAAAGCGCAACAGCTCAATGCCCAGAGAGTTAGCGAGCTGACGTGCAACTTCGGTTTTACCAACCCCTGTTGGGCCAGCAAAAAGATAGCTGCCGATTGGTTTTTCAGGATCACGTAGCCCCGCACGTGCCATTTTGATAGAGGATGACAAAACATCAATGGCGTTATCTTGATCGTACACAAGCGTTTTAAGGTCGCGCTCAAGATTTTGTAAGGATTCTTTGTCGTTCTTATTGATCGTGGTGGAGGGAATACGCGCAATCACGGCGATGACATCTTCGATATCTTTTAAGCCAATGGTCTTCTTGCGTTTATCTTCTGTTACCAGCATTTGCGCCGCGCCAACTTCATCAATAATGTCGATCGCTTTATCGGGTAGTTTACGATCACCGATATATTTCGCGGATAGCTCTACCGCTGCGCGCAGAGCGCTGTTCGTGTATTTGACCTTGTGATGCTTTTCGTAATAGGGGCGCAAGCCTTGCAGGATTTTAACCGTGTCTTCGACGCTTGGCTCCGGCACATCAATTTTTTGGAAACGACGTACAAGCGCACGATCTTTCTCAAAATGGTTGCGGTATTCTTTATAGGTGGTTGACCCAACACAGCGTAGCGAGCCATTAGACAAAGCTGGTTTCAACAAGTTAGAAGCATCCATCGCCCCGCCGCTGGTGGCGCCTGCGCCGATAATGGTGTGAATTTCATCAATGAACAGGATGGATTCAGGAATGTTTTCCAGTTCTGACAAGACGGCCTTCAGGCGTTCTTCAAAATCACCGCGATAACGTGTTCCCGCCAATAATGCGCCCATATCTAGAGAGTAGATGACCGCGCCATGCAAAACCTCGGGGACGTCTTTGTCATTAATGCGTCTGGCGAGCCCCTCGGCAATGGCGGTTTTACCAACGCCGGGATCACCAACATAAAGTGGGTTATTCTTGGAACGGCGACATAAAATCTGAATTGTGCGGTCAACCTCTTTTTCGCGGCCAATCAGGGGATCTATCCCGCCTTCTTCAGCTTTTTGGTTGAGGTTGACACAATACGCATCCAGTGCCTCTTGCCCGATTTTGGCTTCTTGCGCTTCTTCTACGCCTTGCGCCGGTGTTTCTGTATTGGTTTGTGAGGGGACTTTTGCAATGCCGTGAGAAATATAGTTCACCGCATCAAAACGCGTCATCTCGCGTTCTTGCAACAAATAAACGGCGTGGCTTTCGCGCTCCGAGAATAAAGCAACCAGCACATTGGCACCCGTCACTTCTTCACGTCCTGATGACTGCACATGAATGGCGGCGCGTTGTAACACGCGCTGAAAGGCGTTGGTTGGCTTGGATTCGTCTATATCGTTATTGATAAGGCTGCTGAGATCGCTTTCAATGTAGTGTATCAGCGATGCTGCCAGTTCATCCAGATCAATCCCGCAAGAGCGCAAAACAGCCGTCGCATCAGGATCACTGGTCAAAGCAAGCAGTAAATGCTCAAGCGTGGCATATTCGTGATGGTTCTCATTGGCGATTGCCAATGCACGGTGCAGCGTTTGTTCTAAATTACGTGAAAGCATGCATAAATCCTGTCTTCATTTGGATCATCGTTCAAGATGTAGGTATTCAAAAGATTATGGCACGAGCGTACCACATTCTCTTATGCAGCACTATGGTTTGATAAAGCGTTAAGATTACTCTTTTTCCATGGTGCATTGTAGGGGTTGTTCGTTGGCGTGGGCAAAGTCCATTACTTGTGCCACTTTGGTTTCGGCAACTTCAAAGGTAAAGACGCCGCAAATCCCGACGCCGCGGCGATGCACGTGTAGCATAATGTCGGTGGCCTCTTGCCTGTTCTTTTTGAAAATACTTTCCAGAACATGCACGACAAATTCCATTGGCGTATAATCATCATTCAGCAACAACACTTTATACATGGAAGGCTTTTGTGCTTTTGGTTTGGTTTTCAGGGCGAGGCCGTGCTCTTCTTGCCCGTCATCATGATTCTCATCGCCGGTATTTGACATGTACTCTTTCATCCGCAAAATGCTCACTTTTGATTAGCGTTGTTGATTCGACTTTTATATCACCCTAAAGATTGATATATTGATCATAGCAACTGTGTGCGTTGGGACAACCAAGAAAACACTAAATTTGACATAATAGTTAATTTTGTGTTAATTAAGAGTACATACAGAGCGGTACATAGAACGCAGGACAATGAAAATGCAGATTTTAAAACTATTATTAGTGATGGTAGTCATAGGTTTTACACCATTTGCAGTATCCGCAGATGAATTTGGCGAGCGTTTTTCTAATAAAGCGCCAAGTGGTCTTGGTGACTATACGGCGGAAGAAACTGAATTTCCTGATATTGCGATGGATGATATGGCAGAAGCACTGCAAGATATTATGCCAGCCGCTGGTGAGGAAGAGGTTGCCTCTGAGGAAGAATCGGCACAAGACGGCGAGTAATTACTGTCTCTAAAGACTGCCCGTGATGCCAACCATAACCGTATTTTCCAGATAATCTTCGTTTTGTACGTCGCTGTTTCTTTTGCGACTTGTAACGTTTGCATGCGCTTGTATGGCGGTGTTCAACGTATAATCCATACCCACTTGCCCTTCATAAATCGTATCGTCCCGTCCAGACGTGTAATTATGATGGCTTAGAGTCGCTCCCGTATTTAATATCAGGTCATTTTTCACCTCATAATGCAGCATAGCATTGGCCATTGTCTCTATATAGGCACTTTCAATGATGCTGTTTTCCATGGCTGTGCGGGAGAAGGTCAGCGCGATGTTGCTGCGCTCTATGGGTTGCCAGTTCAGATTTGCAGAAAGTTGTAATGTGCCCAGATCTTTCAGCGCATCATCGTCATAGCGCAACGTATTATACCCCGCAGCCAGATGCCCTGAAAATGTTTCGACATCAAAGTTTATGCCCGCCAAAGCCGCCCCGTATCTGTGGTCGCGTTTATTGCCGTTAAAGGATGTACCGTTGTGAGAGGCGCGCAGAAAGTTTGCTTTGTGGGTCTTAAAGGCCAGAAAGGGGCTAAGGGCTGAGGCGGTGTGATAGCTGATCTTTGTATGCAGACCTGCGTTATTGTGATCGTCATCCGTGCGTATGATTTGTGTGCCGTTATCCGATAGGCCGTTGCTAAAACGCTGTTGCGTGTAATGTCCGATGAGTTGGACGTGCAAGCGATTCGGCGTGTAAATAAAACCACCTTCAATATGTTTGCGGCGTGTTCGAATTGGCTCTTGAGATGTGATGGGGGACGTGTCTTCGTGTCTTTGAATGTGCGCCCTGTCATAGGCAATAGATAGGGGCAATTTCAAAGATCGCTTCGCGGTCACCAGAGCGGACAGAGAGATATGCCCGTCAACCGTATCTTCTTTATGGGTTTTGAGATGCTTTTTAATCGGCGCGGAGGCTTCAAGCGTGAATTCATGATCTCTGATATTCTTTTGGATGGAAAGTGTTGGCGTTAATGTTGTGACGAAGTCGTTTTTTTCATTTTGTGCGCTGGCGCGTACATTCGTGGTGTAGTGCTGTTCTAATTTTAGGCCGGAACTGACGAGGAAATTTCCGAACGTTTGGGGGGGAGGCTGCAGTGTATCGCTGTTATTATCACTTGCCCATGCGCCGTGTGGGTCATGCACAAAGATACATAAACCTATGCAAAATGTAATGAAACGTGCCGATGGCACTGTCTTGCTCATGAGTGTCTTTCAACATAGATGGTGATAAGGTTCGTTTACTCAATAACAAAGCGAGAAAGCCCTGTGGATAAAACTGTTATTGAACGCATGATACATGAATTTATCCACAGTTTAAAGGGTGATCCTGTGGATAAGTTTTTAGCGTTTGGTTTTGATGTTTATCGGGGGCGCTATGATGCTTGGGATAGCTGGGGCGTTTGGTGCTTATAGAAGCAGAGATCGGTGATCGCTTGCGCGCGTTTATCCCAGGTGTATTTTTCTTTCAGGCTTTCATAGGCATTGCGCGCCAATTTTTGCCCTTTTTCCGGATTGTCTTTGATCATGTCGATGGCTTCACCCCATTTATGCTCATCGGATGCGGGTAGAAGCAGGGCGTTATGTTCATGATCAAGAATTTCATGGATGGTCGGCAAGTTTGAACAGATGATTGGTTTTTGTGCCGCCATATATTCAAATATTTTCATAGGCGAAATCCATCGGGACATATTATGCCCTGTCTTGATAAGGGCGCGATGTTGATAGGGGGCAACGGCAATGTCGAAGGCTTCGAGATAGGAGGGGATTTCCGCATGGTCGCGATAGCCGTAGAAATGAAGGTTTTTTAACGTATTTTCTGTTTCCAGTTTTTGTACGTGCTTTTTTGTTCCGCCAATAATGTGGAAATTATAATCCGGCCTTATTGCGGCAATTCGCGTAATCAGGGCGATGCCTTTTCCGGGTGCTAGAGAGCCAGTATAGCCGATATTCAACGCACCGGACTGTCCTCTTAGGATATTGGTCTCGTTATCACTGGATCTGATGTGTCTGATTAAATCGGCGCCGTCATGGGCAACGAAAATATCTGCCGGTTCGATTTCGGAGTACTTCTTTAAGAAGGCTTGCTTCAAAACATCTGAAACCACAACAATAGAGTGCAGGTTCTTTTGTTTTAGCAGTTTTGAAAACGCCCAGTTATGGGATGGTAGGTTTGGCAAGCCATGGGCTTCAAAAACGACGGGCGTATTACGCGGTGCTAGCAATGCCAGTTCCAGTGGGTTATGGCCGTAAACCAAATCAGGTTTACCAACACGTGCAATCTTTCCGGCAAAGGTCAGAAGACGTTTCGCATCGGATATAAGCGGCATATTAAAGTGCGAGGATAAGTATAATTTGAATATTTGTTCTGTGTCATAGATGTTGAAAATATCATCCGAGGCAGCATTATTTACCCCTCCGGCAAAGAGCGTGACGTCATGCCCTGTTTTGCTGAAAGCTTGCGCCATTTTCATAGCGTGGATGGATTGCGCATTTTGTGACGGGAGTTTTGTACCCGAGAAATAGAATATATTCATGGTGAACACCTAGACTTTAGGACTTTATTATTATCTTTTTCGATAAGAACTGCCAGAAGTTTTTATACTTTATGTTTCCATGCTGCTATTTCGCGGCCTAATAAGTTGGTGATATATGTTTTATCAATCGATAAAATTTCTTCCAATTTCTCTCGCATTTCTTCAGACATGGGAGGATTTTTTTTCACTTTAGAGCCCTTCTCGCTTAAGAAAGTGCCTTGTGGATCAAAGCCTTCAACTTGCTCTAGTGACAGGGAATCTTGCTGTAAACCGAGAAATGTTTCTAACGGGCGTAGCCCTTTGTGCGAGGGGTTGGTCCATTCCTCATAAATCAGGATAAGGATTTTATCTTTTGGATATGAGGCAAACCAATGTTCAAGGTGGGTTTGATACTGATTCTTATAGATCCAGCATTGCCCTGTCGTATCAGGCGAGCGTAGGTTGGATAATTCTGATTCTATGGCATGTTCGAATGTTTTGACACTTTCTTTCTTTTCGGCCAAAGCATGATGGAATTGTGCATAGGCACGTTCAACGGGGTCACGCAGGGTAAAGACTACTTTGGCGTAAGGGCATCCGGCATAGGCGCGTGTTGGGTTATATTCATGTTCCCCGTGTAAGATACGGTCTTCCGGAATTTGGGTTCTGTATTCGACATTTGCCGCGTCTTCAAATTGTATTCTGCACGTCGCGGGTGTTGCGGTTAATAAATTTTTCTTATGAAAAAACTGATGTTCTTTGCGGTGTGGTATGAATATTTGCGGGTGCTGTTCCAGTATCTGTGACAGAGCGGTTATACCGCTGCGTGTTGCGCCACCAATAATGAAATCAGGTTGTTTCAATTTATACCACCGTTATTATTTATATAGTTATAGAGGTTAGTATATTTTTAATTGCTATAATAACGCTATAGGAAAATATTCTTTTTCAAGGCGTTGGATGTTTCAAAGAAAAACAGGGAAGCAATATCCCCTGTTTTATGTATGTTTATTGTCTTGGATATTCAGGCTCTGAGCCTAAAAGCCCCTTTAGAATTCATGTGTGATACTGAAATAAAATCTAGGATCACGGTCATTTGTTGTGCTAACACGGTGTGTTAATGGAAAAGCAATGCCAAACCCGGCCTTAGTTTTTTCCGTAACATCGGCGCGAATACCGAAGCCAACAGAGGCCAGAGATTCACGTTTGTTTGCCGATGTCGTTGCATCTTGATCCCAAACGCGTCCTGCATCAAAGAAGCTAAATAATTGATAATCATGGATGTGTTTTATTTTGCGCGGCTCATTCCATTGCAGTTCCATTTTACCGGCTATGCCATCATCACCAACAATTTCAGATGAATCATATCCACGTCCGAGATTAAACCCGCCGACACCAAACTCTTCAGAACTTAAAAGCGGGGTTGCAGACCATTGTCCTTGTCCTGCAAGCAATAAATTCACAGATGGTGTGATGCGTTGTAGTCTTTGAACTTGCAGCTCTGCTTTCGTATATTCAGGATTACCACGTGCACGGGTTATATTGGCATCACCCTTATCCGTTGCACCAAATACGTTAAGCCCACGAGAGATCTCTAAATCCAATGCGTTTACACCAACACCAAAAAGCATGTCTATAAACTGAAAGGTTGCTCCAATGCGAAGGCTTCTGATTTTATCTTCACGGGAGGGTTCCAAATTATTGCGGCTTTTAACGTTACGCCAATCAAATGTCGCACGTGTATAGAGATTCATTGTGCGCGATCTAATAAAGGGATGGGAAACGGTTGCGCTCAGAAATTTTGAATTACCTGCCACATCGAATTCATCAAGGTCATCGCCCGGTTCTGTTGATGTTATACTGCCGACAAATCTGATTTTTGTGCCGTAGCGGGAAATAGGTTGTTCGTACACAACTGATCCAAACATTAATTCATTGATGCGGTCTTTATCACCGCTGACAACGAATTGTCCGGATATGCGCTCATTATAACCAAAGCGAGAATTTGCCGCGCCACTGAATAATGTCTGATATGGCCCTAGGAAACGACTGCCGTGGTTGTTCAGGCTAATTCCTGCTTCATAATCATCGCGTTCAATAATAATCGTCAGATCAGAAGCCCCTGTCATTGTTTTGGACGGGCTTAGAATACTGCGCGCGGTAATACCCGGCAAATCATTGATAAGAAGCAAGTAGCGCTCCATATCCTTTGCATTTAAGATGTTGTTTTCGCGCAAGTTATCGGCATATTGTCTGATTGTTTTCAGCGCATTTTCACGTGGCTCACCTTCGATGATGATTTGATCGACATATCCCTCAACAACGCGCAGCTTAACAATGCCCTCTTCAATCGTTTGCGGTGGAACAATAACCTGCGTTAATATGTACCCTTCGTTGCGATATTTATTTGTCAGGGTGTTTGCGATCTCGTAAATATCTGCGAGGGAAACACTCGTCCCTAATTTATCTCTATATATATAATCGATGTCTTTTGCATCATATGCATTCACACCATCAATCTGTAGGCTTTCCAAATGGAACATAATGCTTGCCGCATTTGCGGGTGCGTTCTGTACGGATGCTTTATCAACAACGACATTTTCGGACAGTGTAGGAAGTGTATCCAGATCCAGAAGCTCCTCTCCGATGCGCGCCGGATCTGCGATTTGTGTCGCATTCTCGACTTGTGCAAATGCAGATGGTGTCATCAAACCCAGTATCGCAATGGCACTGCCGCTCGTTATGATTGTCTTCAATGAAATTGTTCTTGTAACGCTAAACATAATAAGGAATACCCTAACCTATAAAATAAATTGGTTGTTGGAAATCAGACTTAAACAAAAATAAGGCTTTAAACATGTAAAGCGCGTTCAGAATGATATCTTTTTTCTATAAACTTGCAAGTGTTTTAGCGCGTATGAGGTTGAAATGTAAATATTTAATTTCAATTATGTGGAGTTTTAGTTGTTTTTCTGTGGAGGGTAAATTATATTTTTAATGCTTCATTAAAGTTTTTTCTATAAATATGGAGCGTGGGAACCGCCCACAGTTGCGTTTTATGTCTGTTTTGTTGTGAAGCATATATGATACGAAATAATATTTTTTGAATAAGTAAGGGGTTGCACTCGCGCAATTTTCTGTCAAAATGAAGCCGATCGACATTAGGTCAATAAGAGTTTAGGGTATTAAATATGTATAATGATAATAATTGGAACGCTGTCGAAGGCGAAGAGCTTGCAGGGTTTTTGGATCAAATAAATCCAATTGATGGTAAGTATCGTACCTCCCCCAACAGTACACAGGTCGCTTGGCGCACGTTGCCATTCTACGATAGTGTTGCGTTGATTCGTGTTCAAGATCCGAATTGGGTCAATAAAAAAATGACAATTTATTATCTAACGGATCAGGGAAATCTTTTCCGTCTGAATGGAACGTCTCCACCAATTCATGAGGTGAACAGTAAAGCGCCGGTTAAGATTAACGATGATAATGTCCTCGATTATTTACGTTTCTTCTGTTTCTTCGTTCGTGGTGATGAAGGACCGTTTTATGTTGCAGAGGATATGTCGGATGCAAATCTACCGCAGGATATGGATGCGACGACAAAATCTGTTATTGAAGGGACTATTCGTCCGGCAAGCTTTGAGGGCATGAATGATCAGGGGCACTTTTTGTGTGACGCGGTTGTATTCTACTCAAATGCTTTGTTTATCGCAAATTTTTCGGTTCAGCCCGGCGGGATGATCGAAATGTTGAATGATGAGCCGATTGCAGGTGATTTGACATCAAAACTTGATAAACCGATCGCTTAGATCCTTTATATCCAAGTTTATTTTTTGAAAAAGGGTGCAATTATTGTGGCCTTTTTTGCTTTTGTGCCGCAATACGCAGTCTTGACTGAATATTTTTGCGTCCAACATGTCTCTATTAGTTTGACATGGCGTGTATAACTGGTTATAAACGCGCATTCTTGATAAAGAATAGAATTTATTGCAGCCCTGATATTGTCTTGGGGCGCATTGACTGAAGAGGTAATAATAATGCATCAGAAACGCACATTTCAACCAAGCCGCCTTGTTCGCGCACGTCGTCATGGTTTCCGTTCTCGTATGGCTGATAGAGGTGGTCGTGCCATTCTTGCACGTCGTCGTTCAAAAGGACGTAAGCGCCTGAGCGCTTAGTAATCACCATGCATACACGTAAAGAGGAGCTGACAGCGATTAAAATGCTGACGGCTCGTTCTGATTTTTTGACCGTGCAGGGTAAAGGGAAAAAGTGGGTCTCACACGGCCTTACCCTTCAAATACGTCAAAATGATCTTGGGTATATCCGAACCGGATATACCGTTACCAAAAAAATTGATAAATCAGCCGTTAAACGCAATCGTAT
Source organism: Alphaproteobacteria bacterium (assembly GCA_002401695.1). GTDB lineage: Bacteria > Pseudomonadota > Alphaproteobacteria > Micavibrionales > Micavibrionaceae > UBA1672. The sequence continues at coordinate 112,822 of NVTV01000003.1, read as the reverse complement.
TAAACGTCGCTTGCGCAGCGTTGCTGCAGATGTCTTGCCGCATTATGCTTTGGATAAGCATGATTATATATTGGTAGGACGAAAATTAACTGCGATGCGATCTTATGACGATTTGGTTAATGATTTGAAATGGTGTCTCCGTAAAAGTGGATTTGCCCGAATTCAGGAAAAGTAAATGGCAAAACTCCTCCAATATTTCATCAAGGCTTATTCTTTTTTGGTTTCTCCCTTTTTGGGGCGGAATTGCAGGTTTACACCGACGTGTTCTGCCTATGCACACCAAGCCCTTGAAAATCATGGGTTTTTAAAAGGCGTTTACTTAATATTTTTTAGAATAATTTGTTGTCATCCGTGGAGTAAGCGGAATTTTGATGATCCTGTTCCAGAACGGTTTGCGTGGAAGGAAATCTTGGGGTATAAACGCTGCACCTGCATAAAAGAAGCGGAATTATCAGGGACAAAAAACAAGATTATAGAAGGCTCTAACAATGAATAATAATAACCAAGATGGTATGCATCCTGAAGATATGCGTAATCTGATTATCTTTGGGGTTTTATCCCTCATTATCTGGTTTTTATATGAGACATATATTCTCGGCCCTCAAGCAAAAGCATTAAAAGCGGCAAAAGAAGCGCGCATAGAATTGATTGTTGAAGATCCTCAATTATTAGAGCCTGTTCAGTTGGTGTCTCGTGAAGAGGCCTTATCCCAAACGCCGCGTATTTCTTTTGATAATGGTGAAGTGTTTGGCACGATATCCTTAAAAGGCGGTAAAATCGATGATTTGAGCCTGAGCCTATATCATAAAACGCTTGAGAAAAAAGAGCATGTTACGTTATTTACGCCGCGCAAGACTGAAACCGCACGCTATGTGGATTATGGCTGGGTCACAAGTGATAAGAACGTAGACCTTCCTGGTGCATCGACGCTTTGGCAGGTGCAGGGAAATAGTCAGGTTCTAACACCTGGTGCGCCGATTACATTGGTTTGGAATAATGAGCAGGGCTTACGTTTTGAACGTGTTATTGCGCTGGATAATGAGTATCTTTTTACAATTACACAAAAGGTCTATAATCAGTCCGGCAGAGATGTGACCTTGTATCCCTACGCTTTGATTTCGCAAACAGATATACCTAAGGATTATCATCGTACATGGATATCCCATGAGGGGCCTATGGGCTTTATCGACGGTGCGCTGGAAAAAATGTATTACGCTGCGATGGTGAGTGAGCCGGATAAGCGGATCGAAGCACAGCGTGGTTGGATCGGTATTTCGGATAAATATTGGTTAGCTGCGCTTATGCCTGCGCAAGACACGCTTTCTAAATACAGGTTTAAATATACGCCTGATCCGGTAACTAAAAAGCGCAACAGATATCAAACTGACTTTACCGGTGCGCCGCATATATTGTCTGCTGGTGGCATGACCGAAAATTCCTATCATATGTATGCCGGTGTTAAAAAAGTTCTGACATTGAAGGCATATCAAGAAAAGCTAGGTATTGATAATCTGGACTTGGCTGTTGATTTCGGGTGGTTTTGGTTTTTGACGTATCCGTTCTTCTTGGCTCTGCATTATTTAGGTTTGCTTTTTGGTAATATGGGCGTTGCGATTATTGTGCTCACAATTATTGTGCGTAGCGCGGTTTTCCCGTTAACGCGTGTCTCTTACCGATCCTTTGCAAAGATGAAGGTGATTACGCCGCAAATTACTGAACTGCGCGCACAGTGTGGTGATGATAAAGAAAAATTGCAGGCTGCAATTGTGGAGCTGTATAAAAAAGAGGGTGTGAACCCGATGTCGGGTTGTTTGCCGATGATTGCGCAGATTCCGATTTTCTTTGCTTTTTATAAAGTGTTGTTTTCAACGATCGAAATTCGCCATGCGCCGTTCTTTGGCTGGATCGAAGATTTGTCCGCGCGTGATCCAACAACGGTCTTTAACCTGTTTGGCTTGTTTCCTTGGGGTGTGCCTGAGTTTTTGATGATTGGTGCGTGGCCTTGTTTGATGTTACTGGCCACGATGATGCAAAAACAGCTAAACCCGCCGCCGCAAGATAAAATGCAGCGTGATATGATGATATTCTTCCCGTTTTTCATCACATTTATTATGGCGAAGTTTGCCTCAGGTCTGGTGATCTACTGGACGTTTAGTGCGGTTTTGGGCATTATTCAGCAATCTCTCATTATGCGCTCTATGGGCGTGCCTGTTTACTTCTTTAACAAGGATAAATTTGAACAGACCTTGGAAACGCAAGTTGAGGAAGGGCCTGATGTCCATCCGTTGATTGATATGGCGGAGCAAGAGGCAGAAAAAGCCTTGTTTGGTGATGAAGATGCAGAGATAGAAGTAGTCCCTGATATTAAGCCACCAAAGCCTAAAAAGAAAACACAGAAGAAAAAGAAGAAATAGCGCGCTATGATGGATGAAGAATTCTCAAAAAATCAGGTGGAAACGGCGCGTAAAATCTTTGCAGGGCCATGCGATTTTATGCTTGGCGTTGTGGGTTTGGCGCAATTGCCTGATGCTGAGCTGCCCGAGATTGCCTTTGCGGGACGCTCGAATGTTGGTAAGTCATCCTTGGTGAATGCTTTGACGGGGCGCAACACATTGGCGCGCACATCAAATACCCCCGGCCGTACGCAGGAGCTGAATTACTTTAATCTTGGTGAGCGCCTCTATATGGTTGATATGCCGGGCTATGGCTATGCGAAGGTATCCAAAGAAAAGATCAAAGCATGGACGAGCTTGATTTTTGCCTATCTTAGAGGTAGGCCAACGCTACGGTGCGTATTTATTCTTGTGGATGGTCGTCATGGCTTGAAACCCACGGATATAGAACTTATGGAGATGCTAGACAGCTCCGCTGTTTCCTACCGTATTGTCTTAACCAAGGTTGATAAGGTGAAGACTCAGGACTTGGAAAAAACCATCGCAAAGATTTTACTGACCTTAAAAGAACATGCCGCTGCTTATCCTAAAATCCTCTATACCAGCAGTATCAAAGGCACAGGTATTCCCGAACTGCGCGCGGTGATTAACAGCTATAGCGAAGCCTGATTTAACGGTCGATAATAATGGTATAGAAGCTGTAAGTGCTCGCCGTATTATTACTGACACACAGGGCAACATATCCCTCGCAGTCCGCGCAAGACGCTGCCATGAATTCATTATTCGTTCCTGTATCAACCAAATAATCTTCTAAATCACCAGAAATTGCGGGAATAGTGGTGGAGTTTGTAATCTTGTCGTTAATGGCCAGACAGACGGCTTTTGAAATTTGATGGGCGGTGAGGATAACATCCGTACCTGTGCCTTTCGTCCATTCAACATTATTAAACAGCCCCAGATACCAGCCTGCTTCAGGGTTTGTCGAGACTTCCTTGATAATTCGTGCCGACAGGTTTGCAGAGGTTAAGCCGCCACCTTGCGGGTGAAAGATCTTATGGATGTGTGGGCTGGTGTTAAAGCCTGCCTCACCGGGTTTTGTAAAATCCAGCGTGTTAATTCGTGTTCCGGTAAAGGTCATTTGGTCAATAACCGATTTGACTTGCGCGCTATAGGCAATCAGTTCTACCGCGTAAAGTTCGGCGCGCGCCGCATCAATTTCCTTGGTATTAGAACCACTCATATTACGCGATAAGGTAAAGCTAAGCGCAGCGAACAGAACAATAGCAATCAGAACATAAACCAGTGCATTACCATTTTCTGTGGCGTGATATACTGTTTTTCTGCGCATAAATGTTCTCTTTTTGTTTCTTTTTAATTCCTCTTCCTTTAGGGTAGAGAGAATCACTTTTCTTGACACAAGGCTATCAAAGATGACGTTAGACGCAATAGTTTATATTGGATTGGGTTGTTTACTTGGCGCGGCATTGGGCGCGGTTGGCGTTATGTTTGCGCGGCAAAAGATGTCCTCCGCTCTGGCAACGTTGGAGGCACGTGCGGCGCAATATAAGGATATGGCTGATACGCTGGGGCAAGAAAATAAAACACTACTCGGCGACCTTCAGGATTCCAGAGAAAATGCCGTGCGCCAAGAAGCGGAAAATGAAGCCAACCTGCGCCAGATAGAGCAAAGCAAAGCAGACTTTAAGAAGATGGAAGAGACCTCTATCCAACGCTTTGAAAATTTGTCGCATAAGATTTTTGATGAAAAGAACCAAAAATTTAAAACGCAATCTCAAGACAGCCTGAATGAGTTGCTTAATCCTTTGAAGGAAAAAATCGGTGAGTTCGAGAAAAAGATCAACGATTCATTCGGCGTGCAAGCGAGGGAGCAGTTTTCTTTAAAAGAGCAAATCAAAAATATAGTGGAATCCAATGAACGCATCACTCTGCAAGCAGAGGGGCTTGCCAATGCATTAAAAGGCGACAGTAAAGCGCAAGGTGATTGGGGTGAAATTGTTTTGGAAAAAATTCTCGAAGATTCAGGTTTACGCAAAGGTGATGATTATTCTGTGCAGGGTGGCGGTATGAATTTACGGGATATGGAAGGCGCGTTGCAAAAACCGGATGTGATTGTGAATTTGCCGGAAAATAAACATGTTATTATCGATTCCAAAGTATCTTTGACGCATTATGAACGCTTCTTTTCCGAGGAAAGTGAGGAGGCGCGCCCCCTTCATCTGAAACAATTCTTGGCATCCGTCAAAAAACATATCGTGGATCTGGAGCAACGCCGTTATCAAGATACAGATAAATTGGGGACTCCTGATTTTGTCTTGATGTTTATCCCGATTGAGGCGGCCTATGTTCTGGCGGTTCAAGAAGATCGAGAGCTGCAAAGCTATGCGTGGGGTAAGAAGGTGATTCTCGTCTGTCCAACCACATTATTTGCGACGCTACGCACGGTGGCATCGGTTTGGCGTTTGGAATTACAGAATAAAAATGCACAGGAAATCGCCAAGCAAGGCGGGCAACTTTACGAGAAAGTATGCGGTTTTGTTGAGGATATGAGTAAATTGGGTGTGCAAATGGGTACAGCGCAAAAAACTTATGATGCAGCGATGAATAAGCTGTCTGAGGGGCGCGGTACTATTCTGGGGCGCACGGAAAAGCTGAAGGCACTGGGCGCGAAAACCTCAAAATCTTTACCGTCGGAATTACTGGATGTGGAGGTACCGTTGCTTGGTAAAGGTGCAAGAAACCTTCTGGACGAAGATGCGCCAGAGAAAAAGCGTGCTTGATCTATCAATAAAAACCACTTATCACTTTACCTATGACAGCTTATAAAATTATTACAGTGCCCCACGCCGCGCTAAAGACCACTGCGCAACCTGTTGATACGGTGAATGATTCCGTGCGCATGCAAATGGATGGCATGTTACAGGCGATGTATGATGCGCCGGGGATCGGGCTTGCGGCCAATCAGGTGAATATGTTGAACCGTGTGCTGGTGATGGATTTATCCTCGCGCGAAGATGAGGAAGATCCTAGCCCGATTTGTATGGTCAACCCCGAGATCATTTACGAGTCTGAAGACATGAGCGTGCGCGAAGAGGGCTGCCTTTCTATACCCATGCAATATGCAGATATAGAGCGTCCGGCAATTGTGCGTGTGAAATATTTGGATTACCATGGTAAGGAAGCAGAGCTGGAAGCCGAAGGCCTGCTGTCCCATTGCGTGCAGCATGAAATTGACCATTTAAACGGCGTTCTATTTATTGATTATTTGTCGAGCCTAAAACGTAATATGATTTTGAAAAAAGTCGATAAATTAAAGAAGCAAAACTTACTCTAGGAGGTAGTGCATATGAGCGAAAAACTTCGTATCGCTTTTATGGGGACACCTGATTTTGCGGCGCATGCCTTGCGCGCACTTGTGGGCAGCGATCATGATATTGTATGTGTGTATTCACAGCCTCCCCGTCCAAAAGGGCGCGGTCATAAGGTGCAAAAATCGCCTGTCCATGAATTGGCCGAGACACACGGTATTCCCGTTTTTACACCAAAATCTTTAAAAGACGCAGACGCGCAAGAGCAGTTCGCTGCTCATAAAGCCGATATTGCGATTGTGGCGGCGTATGGCTTGTTGCTTCCGCTTGAAATATTAAACGCGCCGAAACATGGGTGTTTGAATATTCATGGGTCACTGTTGCCGCGTCATCGCGGTGCGTCTCCTATCCAACGTGCAATTTGGGAGGGCGATGAAGCCTCCGGCATTACCATCATGCAAATGGATAAGGGGCTGGATACCGGTGATATGATTGCCATGTCTGAAATTTTGTTAGGCGCGGATATGACGGCGGCAATACTGCATGATGCGTTGGCGGATATGGGCGCAGATTTGATGCTGGATGTTTTGGCGCGCCTTGTTACGGAGGGTTCTTTATCTGCGGAAAAACAAGATGATGCACTGGCCACTTATGCACACTTACTCAAAAAATCGGACGGGGTTGTTAATTGGGAGCAAAGCGCGCTGCAGATCGATAGGCAGATCAGAGCTTTAAACCCTTGGCCGGGTGTTTGGGCGGAGATACAAGGCAAACGTTTTAAGATCTTAGAGGCCGATCTTGCAGATGTTGATTACCCGAATTATGCAGGGGCATTCTGTGCAGAGGGGCTGTTCCCTGGTGCGGTCTTGAATAAGGATGGCTTGATTCTTTGTGGTCAGAAAACAGTGTTGAAGCTGACAAAAATTCAGCCTGAAGGCAAAAAAGCAATGGATTTTTCTTCGGCCTTAAATGGCGGCTATATCGACGCGGAAAAGATTTTCTGATGAACCCGACATTAAGCGGTATTCTTGCATTATTCATATTTTCGATAGGCACTATTCTAGTCGCATTAAGTGGTGATATTCCGCCGTTTCAATTATCGTCTCTGATGTTCTTTTCAGGTGCGATCACGATTTGGCTCTATTTTAGGAAGGTAGGGACTGATTTTCGGGGAAAACTCAAAGCGCCAATATCTCAATATATGGTGATGTTCTTGGGCGTGGGCATTTATTCTATTCTTCTCAATATCGCTTTTAAAACGGCGCCTGCCTTTGAAATTAATATGCTGAATTATCTGTGGCCGATCTTATTGGTGTTATTTGCAAAACTCTTGAAAAAGCAGCGTTTGAGAGCGAGTGAGCTTTTGGGCATGATCCTTGGGTTTGTCGGTATGTGCGTCATTTTTATGCCGCAGGATGGAGCTTTGTTCGCGCATGTTGGCACTGGGCATGTCCTGATTATATTGGCGGCGGTGGTTTGGGCATTTTACTCTGCGTTCGTGTCAGAAAAGCATTATTCCGTTGTACTTTTGATCCCTGTTATGGCCTTTTCAGGATGTATGAGTTTTGTTCTTCATGTGCTTTTCGAGCAAACAATTTGGGTACAGCCTGCCTCTGTATGGATTGCTGTATTGGTGTTTTGTTTGACACGATTTTGCTTTGCGCTATGGGACTACGGAATGCGGAAAGGTGACCAAATATTGTTAAGCTCGCTTTCGTATTTCCTTCCCTTACTGTCGTCACTTTATTTTATTGCCTTTGGTTTTATGCCTGTGCGCGCGGGCGTCGCAATAGGGGGTGCATTCATTATCGTAGGATGTGTTATCGTGAATATTCACCATTTAAAACGTTTGATAAAGAGATGACCAGATATAAATTAACCATTGAATATGTAGGGCGGGATTATTCGGGTTGGCAAAAGCAACACCATGTTCCCTCAATCCAGCAAGCCATTGAGGAGGCGATAGAAGGTTTCTCTGGTCAGAACGTGTTGGTGCAAACGGCGGGGCGCACGGACGCTGGCGTACATGCACGCGGGCAAGTGGCGCATGTTGATCTTGGTGAGTTTACCAAGCCGATGAATGAATTTGCAATTACCAAAGCGATCAATGCGCATCTGCGTCCACAACCAATCAGCATTATTAATGTTGAAATTATCGATGATGCATTCCATGCACGCCATGACGCGCTGAATAAGCTGTATCGCTATCGCATTGTTAATCGCCAAGCTTTTCTGGCGGTGGATCGCGATTCGGTCTGGCATGTGGGCAGGCCTCTGGACGTGGAGGCGATGCGCGCGGGCGCGAAGCATTTGCTCGGCCATCATGATTTTACGACCTTTCGGGATTCGGAGTGTCAGGCAAATTCGCCGATGAAAACGCTGGATCGTCTGGATGTCGAGGTGCGTGATTATGACGGCTGCGGTGGTCGCGAGATTGTTATCGAGACCGAAGGCAAATCGTTCCTGCATCATCAAGTGCGCAATATGGTGGGTACGTTATCTCTTGTTGGTCTTGGAAAATGGAAACCCGAAGACGTTAAAACCGCATTAGAAGCCAAAGACCGCACCAAAGGCGGGCCAACTGCCCCTGCGGACGGGCTGTATTTAATGCGGGTGGATTATCCTTTGAAATAAAGCTTTAACATCTGTGTGAATATCTTTGTCAGGTCTTTAAGGTCTTGCACAGATGCATTCTCGTCAATCTGATGGATGGTGGCGTTAATGCCGCCAAATTCAACAACGGGGCAGTATTGTACAACAAAGCGCGCATCTGATGTGCCGCCATTGGTGGTGAAGTCCGGTGTGTTTCCTGTGACGTTCTTCACGGCTTCGCGCACGATATCCGACCAATCACCCGGCTTGGTCAGAAAACTTTCCGCGCTGCAGATCAGTTCAAGGTCATAGTCAAAACCGCAGGACTTAATAATCTCATGCAGCTTCGCTGAGAGCGTTTCGCTGCTCCAACGATCGTTAAAACGAATATTGAATTTGGCGGAGCCGCTATTGGCGATCACGTTATCGGCGGTGTTGCCGACATCAATGGTCGTGATCTCTAAATTTGTAGATGGAAAAAACTCGGAGCCTTCATCCAGCACGCTATCAGACAGTGCGTCTAGTATCTTAACCAGTTTCGGCAAGGGGTTATCCGCCAGATGCTGATAGGCGACATGGCCTTGCTTGCCTGAAACGGTAATTTCCCCCGTCAGTGATCCTCTGCGCCCGATTTTGATTTCTTGCCCAAGGTGGGCGGGATTTGTCGGCTCGCCTATTAAGGCGACATCAGGAATATGGTTGTTTTCCTTCATCCACTTCAAAACTTTGATCGTGCCGTTTAAGGCGGGGCCTTCTTCATCCCCTGTGATTAGCAGGCTGATCGATCCGGTAGGTGTGTTGTTCTTAAGATATTCAGCCACAGCCGCCGTAAATGCCGCGACAGAACCCTTCATATCACTCGCGCCGCGTCCGTATAAAACGCCGCCTTCGATATGTGGGTTAAATGGGCCATATGTCCACGCATCGGCGGGGCCGGTTGGTACAACATCGGTATGACCTGCATAACAAATATGCGGCGCGCCTGTGCCTAGCCGTGCAAATAAATTGGGGACATGTTCATCGCCCTCGCCGAAATCAAGACGGTGACAGGTAAAGCCCAGTGTTTCAAGCTGCTGCGCCAGATAAACCAGCGCGCCCTCGTCTTTCGGTGTGATAGACGGGCAAGCAATGAGTTTTTGTGTAAGTTCGATAACATCCATGGGAATAGAGTTTATTGTGAAAGATCGGTATTGTCATCAGGATAATGATTATTTTTATCGCCTCTATCTACGGTGTGTTCTGTCCCGAAATGAGTCTCCGGATAAGTATGGCGTATGCGCTCGGCGGAAACAACAAGGGGGTGTAGGCCAAGGGGTAAATCTTTAAACCCTTTTTTAGGCATGGATAGTTCCAAATCGTCATTATCTGTAATTTTTTTACCTGTATCAACGATGTAGTAATAACAGGTTTGAATTTCTTGTCTGATGAGTTGTTGCAGTGTTCTGTACATACGTGTTTGATTAGGAAATTGGGCACTGGCGCTTCTGACATTATCATGTTGTAATTGCAGTGTTTTAGCCGTGTAATCTGCTATTTTTAATTTATCTTTAACGCCAACCAGTGTCATTACGTTATGTGCCCGATCGAACATTTTGGCAATAGAAGCATCCCTGTCACTTCTGACGGCGCAGGAGTATCTATACTCACTTTTGTAGCGGTCTTCTCCATTTTTACCATAGCGTTTTGAAATGGCATCAAAGGATTTTTTGAGTCGTTCAGTTTTTTCGCTGCGTGGAATGCCGTTATCGACAAGATATTGTTCCAGTGCATCTGGTTTAATGTCAAAATCTTCGCCTAAATCATGTGTGAGAATAACACTGAGGATGGCTTCGGCATCCTCAACATGTAAATCATCCTCTATACAGCTGATAAACCATATGGCCTGTGTCATTTCGTGTAAGGGGCTTGGTGTTGTGCCATCTTGACGTGTTTTTCCGTCATTGCACTCAATCATCAAATCCATCAGGGCTTCGGCTTGCTTGAAGCCTTTATTTTGTAGCCAATCTCTGGTCTCGCCAATAAGGCTGTCGAAGTTTTCGGTAACGTCGTTTTCGTTTTCATATAATCCGGTTTGTTGTAGATGTGCGCTAAAAGAGGTCGCCCCCTTAAAAGAATGGGCGCCCGTATTGCTTTTAAAAGCACCTGGCAAATTTGGACTATTCATTATTATCTCACACCGCATGAATCACCGTTAACATGGTGATGTTATAAGCTATCGAGCTTCAAAGTGCAAAAAAATATGTAAACGCTTGATTGTGTTGGTGTTATACACACAGCTAATCGCGTAATAGTTCGTTCACGCCTGTTTTGCTGCGGGTTCTTTCATCAACGCGCTTCACGATAACTGCGCAAGCAAGGCTTGGTGCAGGCATACCGTTCGGCATGGTTTTGTCGGAGGGCAAAGTACCCGGTATCACAACGGAATATGACGGGACACGGCCCTGATATATTTCGCCTGTGCTGCGGTCGATAATTTTCGTGGAGGCACCAAGGAATACACCCATGGATATGACGGCACCTTCCTCAACGATAACGCCTTCGGCAACTTCCGAACGTGCACCGATAAAGACATTGTCTTCAATAATAACAGGTTCGGCTTGTAAAGGTTCTAATACGCCGCCAATGCCGACACCGCCGGAGATATGGCAGTTCGCACCAATTTGCGCGCAAGAGCCAACCGTTGACCATGTGTCAATCATCGTGCCCGCGCCAACATGCGCGCCAATATTCAGAAAACATGGCATCAAAACCGCATTCGGTGCAACATAGGCAGAGTGGCGGACAATAGAGTCAGGAACAGCGCGAAAGCCTGCTTCTTTGAATCTCTTCTCGTCCCAGCCAACAAATTTATTGTCGACTTTATCATACCAGCTTGCATTCCCCGGACCGCCGGAAATAACACGATTTTCATTTAAACGGAAAGACAGCAGTACAGCTTTCTTCAGCCATTGATGCACAACCCAACCATCATCAGAAGGGCTGGCAACGCGTAGTGTTCCACTATCTAGCAAAGACAAAGCCTCATTCACCGCATCACGTTGTTCGCCCTGTGTGTCGGTGCTTATTGAATCTTTATTGTCCCATGATTTTTCAATGGTTGCTTGTAGATCTGCGTAATTCTCAGCCATAATGCCTCATCTTATCTTTGTATAAATGAATAAACTCATTGCAATTCACCATGAAGAGCGTTCAAAATCAAGTCGCGATGACACAAAACCCTGTAAAAAAACATGATATATGCGAAATTGAATGGGATGTGCTCTCTGCATCCGAGTGGAATGCGCGTTTTCATAGCGTCAGGCGTTCCAATTTGTTGCAGTCCTTGGATTACGCGCATACGATGGCACATCTTAATCATCAAAAAGCGCGGCGTGGTGTTATTAGAATTAATGGCATAGATGCAGGATTGGTGCAGGTGCTGGAGGTCGGCTTATTCAAAAATGTAGTGCATGGTGTCTTGCTGGATCGAGGGCCGTTGTGGTTCGAAGGCTATGGCAGCGTTGGTGATTTTGAATTATTTGTCTCCGTTTTTTCGAAAGAGTTTCCCAAACGTATCGGGCGGCGCATCCGTTTTTTGCCCGAAATGGAAAATAACGAGGCAGCAAAGGATATATTACGAAAATATGGCTATAAATGCGCCTCAAAACATGGTTATCAGACCATTTGGGTGGATATATCTAAAAATTTAGACGTTTTACGCAAGAAATTAAACCCAAAATGGCGTAATAAGCTCAATAAGTCTGAAAAATATGATCTGGATGTTGTTTGGAGCGATAAAGGTGCGCATTTTCCATGGCTGATCCAGAAATACACCGAAGATAAAGCATTGCGTAATTATGATGGGCCTGCGCCCAAATCGATTGCGGCGCTGGCATATCAATTCTCCCGTGGGCAAAACATGTTGATTGGTGCTGCGCTGTTGGAGGGAGAGCCAATAGCCGCTATATTAATTTTTAATCATGGGGCAAGTGCAACTTACCAAATAGGATATACATCAGAGGTAGGGCGCAAAAAATGCGCACATCATTTGTTACTGTGGACTGCGATGGAGCAGTTGAAGGAAAGGAATATCAATGATTTCGATTTGGGCGGCGTCAATGATGAAAGCGCAAAAGGTGTCAAAACGTTCAAAGAAGGTTTGGGGGGGCAACTCTATGAAACGCTTGGGCTTTACCACTAGTTGTTGCATTCTTGCCTTCGGGTTTTTCGCCTCCGCGCAAGCTGCCGATGATCAAATGGCCGCTGTTGCTTTCTCCATGGCGGCGATTGAGCCTGCTGCTGCTGCATCTCGTCCGTTTGATTTTCAACGTATGAATTTTGATGTGTATGCGGGCGGTATCCATGCGGTGCAGGCAAATATGGATCTGGATTATCGTGAAAAAGGGCGCTATGCCATGAAATTTTCGGCGCAGACGCGCGGGATTTTGGGTTCTCTCGCGCCTTGGGAAGGAACGTTTGAGTCTAAGGGCTGGGCGTTGAGCAATGGCCGCCGTGTGCCGCAATTACATGAATCAATTGCGATGTGGCGGGATGAAAAAGAGGTGAAGTCCTATAATTATACAAAGAATGGCGGTTTTAAAGATATCGTGACGTTGTATACGCATAAGAAACCGAAAACGAAGGTGCCTGATAAGGCGCTTACCAAGGGGACAACAGATGCGCTGAGCGCAACAATCCTTGTGATGGAGCAAGTTTCCGATGGCGGTAAATGTGAGGGGGAGCGCGATGTTTTTGACGGAAAACGCCGATACACATTGATTTTCAAGCATTCTCGTTTTGTGATGTTAGAGAAGACAAGATATAACGCCTATAGCGGTTTGGCCGTTGAATGTACGGTAGAGGTAAAACCCGTTGCGGGCGCGTGGCATAAAAAGCCACGGGGCTGGCTCTCTATTCAGGAGCAAGGGCGTAAGCGCGGTATGATGCCCACGGTTTGGCTGGCGCAAGTGACGGAAAATGCTGTTGCGGTGCCGGTGCGTGTGCGGGTTAAAACTGCGTATGGTACGTTGTTTATGCATATGACACGCTATGAAAGCGGCGATACGATCTTGACGACGAAAGACTAGATTTGCAAATTTCTTGTACGTTTGATAGATATTGCGCGTTAAAATTTTAAACAGAGATAATAGATGACCCAGAATAAGCCTCTCGCTGTTGTAATCCTTGCCGCTGGTAAGGGAACGCGTATGAATTCCAAAAAACCGAAAGTGATGCACGACCTTCTGGGCTTGCCGATGATTAATTGGCTGCTCTCTTCTGTGGAGCAGCTCTCGCCGGAGCGTATTGTCGTTGTTGTCGGCAAAGGCATGCAGGATTTGATCGCAGCAGTAAAGCCGCACGAAACGGTGGTGCAGCAAACACAAGACGGAACAGGCAGCGCGTTAAAAGCAGGGATGAGTGTATTAGACGGCTTTGAAGGCGATATCCTCGTTTTACTTGGTGACACGCCGTTAATCTCTGTCGCAACGATGCAGGGTTTGATTGCTTCACGTCATCAAGATGATGTGGCGGGCATTTCCGTTCTTGGTGTGCGCCTTGATAATCCCGCAGGCTATGGTCGCTTGTTATTGAATGATGATGAAACCCTAAAGGCGATCCGTGAAGACAAAGACGCAACGCTTGAAGAAAAGTGCGTGAATATCGTTAATACAGGCGCATTTTGTCTGGATGCTGGCCGCACTGTCGGTTGGCTTGAGGCGTTAGGAAATAGTAATGCGCAAGGTGAGTATTATATCACTGACCTGCCTGAAATTGCGGCGCGTGAGGGCGTTAAAACTCGCGTGTCACTGGCGATTAATGCGGCGGAGGTTGTTGGCTGTAATACCCGTGTTGATCTCAGTAACCTTGAACAAACCGCGCAGCAAAAAATGCGCGAAGATTTCATGCTGGCAGGTGTTGTGATGCAAGATCCCTCAAGTGTTTATCTGCACCATGATACGAAGATTGCTTTGGGCGTTATAATTGAGCCGAATGTCTATTTCGGCGCAGATGTTGAGGTTGGCGAGAACGTACATATCAAGGCGTTCTGTCATTTCGAAGGTGCGAAGATTAGCAAAAATGCCATTATCGGCCCCTTCGCACGTTTACGCCCCGGCTCCGATATCGGGGAAGAGGTGCGCATCGGAAATTTTGTCGAGATCAAAAAATCCAGCATTGGTGATCGCAGCAAAATATCCCACCTTGGCTATGTTGGTGATTGTACGATGGGCGAGGATGTGAATTTCAGTTGCGGCGCAATTACCGTGAATTATGATGGCTTCGATAAATACCAAACCGTGATTGGCAAAGGCGTGATGGTTGGCAGTAATGTTAATCTGGTTGCGCCGCTGACCTTGGATGATGGCGCATTTATCGCGGCGGGATCAACCATCACCACCGATGTTCCTGCGGACGCACTGTCAGTAGAGCGCAGCAAGACTGAGGTGCGCTCCGGCTGGGCGGCGCTGTATCGTAAGCGCAAAGAAAAAGTGCAAGCGGCGCAGCAAAAGAAACAATCAGAAAAGTAAGCTGATCTCTTTGAAACAATTCGTAAAATTTCGTGATTTGAACTCTGGATTATTTCCATTAATCTAGGGTCACCTTTATAAAATTAGAAAGACTATATATGTGCGGAATAGTTGGAATTATCGGAGAGCAAGACGTAGCCCCCCTTTTGTTAGAAGGGCTAAAGCGTTTGGAGTATCGCGGATATGATTCTGCGGGCATTGCCAGCTTGTCCAATGGTCATATTGACCGCCGGCGCGCCGAGGGGAAACTTGTCAATCTTGCAGAGAAAGTCGCGGAGAATCCTGTATCGGGAACTGTTGGCATAGGCCACACACGCTGGGCCACGCATGGTTTGCCGAACGAGCGTAACGCGCACCCGCATGCCACCGATAAAGTTGCGGTTGTTCATAACGGAATTATCGAGAATTACGCCGCGCTGAAAGAAGAGCTGCAAGGTCATGGCGCGAAATTTGAGACTGAAACCGACACCGAAGTGATCGTGCATTTGGTGACGTATTATCTGGATCAGGGGCAAGAGCCTGTCTCTGCTGCGAATGCGACGATGGATCGCCTGACGGGCGCGTTTGCGCTGGTTATGATCTTCGCAGGTCACCATGATTTGATTGTTGGGTGTCGTCAAGGTACACCGCTGGCGGTTGGCTATGGGGATGGCGAGATGTTTGTTGCCTCTGACTCATACGCGCTTGCGCCGCTGACCAAGAAAATTTGCTTTCTGGAAGATGGTGACCGCGTAACCGTGACGCGTGACAGCGTTCGTATTTACGATAAAGATGACAAGACCATAGAGCGTGATATCCGCATCACCGAGCAATCCGGCGCAATGACGGGTAAGGGCGAATACAGACATTATATGCTGAAGGAAATATACGAGCAGCCCGCCGTGATTGGCGCAACGTTAAGTTCATACGTGAATGCATCGACGGGTAAAATAACGATCCCCGATGATGTGCTGGGTGTGATGGTCAAAGCCCCGCGCATTACGCTGATTGCGTGCGGAACGGCTTATTATGCGTGTATGGTTGCGAAATATTGGTTGGAACAGATCGCGCGTATCCCGTGTGAAATTGATGTGGCGAGTGAGTTCAGATATCGCGAAGCCCCAATGCCTGAGGGCGGCGTGTCGTTGTTTGTTTCCCAGTCAGGTGAAACCCTCGATACGTTAGAGGCTTTGCGTTACTGCAAGCGTCAGGGACAAGTGATTATCTCTATTGTCAATGCAATCGAAAGCACGATAGAGCGCGAGTCTGACTTTGTGTTGCACACTTTGGCGGGGCCTGAAATCGGTGTGGCCTCCACCAAAGCCTTTACCACGCAGTTAACGACATTGGCGTGTATTACCTTGGCCGTGGCAAAGGCAAAAGGCTCTATAGATGAGGTGAAAGAACATGAAATGGCCGAGGCGCTACGCCATGTTCCGACCATTGCTGCGGATATTCTTTCGCATGATGAGGCAATATTGGCGATTGCCAAGGATGTATCAGAGGCACGTGATGTGCTGTATTTGGGACGGGGCAGTTTGTATCCGATTGCGCTTGAAGGTGCGCTTAAGCTCAAGGAAATATCCTATATCCATGCTGAAGGCTATGCTTCGGGCGAGATGAAGCACGGGCCAATCGCTTTGATTGATGACAGCGTGCCTGTTGTTGTCGTTGCGCCGGGCAATGATCCTCTGTTTGAGAAAAACGTGTCCAATATTCAAGAAACCGTTGCGCGTGGCGGTAAAGTGTTCCTGATTTCCGATGAAAAAGGTGCCGCAGCGTTGAAAGACCAATCCACGTGGAGCGTCGCAATGGGCGAAGTACATCCCTTCGTCGCACCAATTCTCTACTCAATCCCCGTGCAATTGCTGTCCTATCATGTCGCCGTAATC
This sequence comes from Alphaproteobacteria bacterium, assembly GCA_002401695.1. Taxonomy (GTDB): domain Bacteria; phylum Pseudomonadota; class Alphaproteobacteria; order Micavibrionales; family Micavibrionaceae; genus UBA1672. Next base: position 96,134 of record NVTV01000003.1, on the reverse strand, counting down.
AAAGGCACCGATGTTGATCAACCCCGTAACCTCGCGAAGTCTGTGACGGTGGAGTAGTGACATTAGGGGGTATAATCTTTAAGCGCTTATGTCACATTTTATCTCGTTTTACGCTCTACGCAATTTAGGTTTTGACAGTAAAAACAGATGTAAGACGAATATTTATTGAAATAAGTTAAAATACGGAATAAATTATGTTCCATGGTGTGGAAACTTAAAATCACAAAAATAAAAATCGTAGAGTTTATCTTATGAAAATACTTCATATTATTGCCGGAGCTTCACAAGGTGGCGCGGAAACATTTTGCTTGGATGCAATAAAATCACTTCATTCACAAAGTGTTGATCAGTATGTTCTGTGTCGCCCTCACAGTCATTTTGTGGAAGCACTAAATGAAAGAGACATTGAACACAGCTCTCTTAGCTTTAATAGATTCAAAAAACACGCAGAGAAAAAAATAATTGCAGCAACAATAGAAAGTTACAAACCTGATGTTGTTCATTGCTGGATGAATCGCGCCTCGTCATTCATGCCTGCGAATATAAATGCAGCAACATTGGGCTGGTTCGGCGGATATTATAATCTTAAAAATTATAAAAACTGCGATTTCTATATGGGTGTTACAAAAGATATTGTTCGTCACATTATTGATAAAACAAACAAGCCACATAGGTCATTTCTTGTTCATACATTCGGAACGCTTGAAAAAGATAAACCTGTAAAACGATCTGATTTTAATATTCCTGACGATGCTAAAGTTGTTTTACTTTTGTCAAGAATGCATTGGAAGAAAGGTATTGATACGCTTTTAAAAGCAGCTTTACAGATTGAGGATACTTATTTCTTATTAGCTGGAGACGGACCTGATCTTAACAAATACAGAAAACTTTCTCAAAAACTTGGCTTGGATAATCGCGTTCGCTTTCTTGGTTGGAGAAATGATCGCGCGGCACTTTTAAACATTGCTGATGTCTGTGTTCTACCATCACGATATGAACCGTTTGGCACTGTGATTGCAGAAGCATGGTACGCGAAAACAGCTCTTGTCGCAACAAAAGCTGCTGGAGCAAAACAATATGTAACACACGATGTTGACGGTTTGCTCTGTGAAATTGATGATTCTGATACTCTTGCTTTGCATATTAAATCTGTGCTGACTGATAATAAAAAGAAAGATACACTCATTGCGAATGGTTATAAAACTTACGAATCTCTATTCAGTAAAGATGTCGTGACAGCCGAACTGATAAGAGCATATCAACATATTATTCAGACCAGAAATGCAAAACAAATATATGTTAACCCAAATGAATACGTCACGCCTAATTCCGTAAAAAACTCTTTGAACCAAGCCGTAAGTGTTCTTGATAAAGAAAATGTTGATCTGGAATCTGTGTGCAAAGTTGCAAATTCTTATTTATCTATGTGCGAAGACAAGAGTCTTCATAGTGATGCTGCTTATATACAAGCATCTGGGCTTTATAATTTTCTTAAAACAACATTGTTCAGACCTAGGGTAGAAATACTTTCCGAAGCAGAAATTAACACAATTCTATCAAGTGAAAAATGTATTCGTTCATGTTCCTTATATGAACAATTTACAAAGCAATACATTAAAAAATAAAAATACTGTGCGGGATTGAAATTCAGCGTATGGCAATAGTTCGTCAGTCATGTCAATTAACCCATCTTCTAATCTGTTGGCTATTAATCGTTTAGTGTTCATGTGGGTCGTTGATGTACCGCCCAAAGAAAAAACGCCCGAAGGCGTCTTTCATTAAAGCTTTGATTTCTTGGAGCGAGTGAAGAGATTCGAACTCTCGGCCCCAACCTTGGCAAGGTTATGCTCTACCCCTGAGCTACACTCGCTCTCTCAAGAAATCAGTGGAGGCAATATATATCTTTGAGGATGAAATGCAAGTATAAAAAGCAGAAATTTTAAAACATGTTTTTGATTTGTACCAAAGGTACTTTATAGCCGATAGGCTCATGGTTAGGGAAAAGTGAATAGATCATGATGTTCGGTGTATTTTCAACCGGCGCGGTCATGCGCTCTGGAATTTCATAATGCATCAGTTCATCGTTGTTTTTCTTGTCATCATAAACCAACATAAAAAGGCGTTGATCGCGATAATATTCAACGCGGCAGACAATATCAGGAAGCGGCGTGTCACTGACAAGCATAACATTTCCATCATGTAATAAACCTAGCTCAACATTCATTATTATAAATCCATTCCCAAGATAGGGTCTATATTTACGTTTAGTGCATTTTCATGTGTGTTTATTGCTTCCGGCAGGGCAGGTGCCAATTGTTCAAGTATAATTGTTTCCGCGCCCGGACGCGCGCCTAGCAGGGCGGTGACGTTATCCGTAAGGCCGCCATCGGCAACGGTTTGGTTGTCAATTGGCGTTATATTTCTATTGTTCAGTTCTTGAAGCAAATCCATTGCTTGTGTATCGGCTACCATGTTTGTCTCCCCACAGAGTTATGCATAGTGTAGCATTTAAATATTAATAAACTCTTATATAACATAATAATAACCAAATATCAAAAATTTTGTCATAATAAATCAATGATTTAGGCTCAGCTTCGGTTACAACCGCATATTATTGCGGGTTATTGATCAATGTTAGGGGGATTAAGAGCTGGATTTTTAAATGGAAAGAGCATAGTTTTTTGGGATGATCATACAGTCACCCCTTCCCGTAACATCTGATGCATTATTGAAAAACCTTCAAAAGCTGGCTGTTTCTTATACCCTGCATAAGCATGAGCCTGTTTTTACAGTGGAAGAAGGCGAGCATTTGAAAGCCTCTATTTCGGGTTTGCATTGTCGGAATTTGTTTTTGCGCGATAAGAAGAAAAAGATGTTTTTGGTTGTTGCGGCAAATGACACGAAAATTGATCTTAAAAAATTATCATCGCTTCTGGATTGCGCCCGTTTTTCTTTTGGCTCTGCGGATCGCTTGTGGGAAAATCTCGGCATTCGCCAAGGCTCTGTTAATCCCTTTTGTATTATGAATGATACGGATCATAAGGTGCGGATTATTCTGGATAAATATATGATGGATAAAGACATAGTCAATTATCATCCAATGGATAATGCGATGACCATAGGCCTCAGCCCGTCTGATCTTGTGCGTTTTATTAACAGTACAAATCATGACCCCGAAATTGTAGATTTAGCGCCCGCCGCGCCGGATTAACAGTGCCTTCCATAATGCTTTTGCATTTGCCTGATCTTTGCATTAGTCTGCAACGCGCTATACAGGGCGCATTTGAACATCAAGGAAATGACTTATGATTATCGGAGAAAATACACCGCCGCAGCCACAAGCAACGCAGGCCAGCCCGCAAGATATTATTTTTGATGTAAGTGCGCAGGATTTTGAGCAACGCGTTATGGCGGCTTCTATGCAGGTGCCTGTGATTGTCGATTTCTGGGCGCCGTGGTGCGGGCCGTGTAAACAGCTGATGCCTGTTTTAGAGAAAGTGGTTATGGCCGCCGGTGGGCAGGTGTTGATGGCGAAGGTTAATCTGGATGATAACCCTGAATTGGCACAGGCGTTGCGCGTACAATCCGTGCCGATGGTTTTTGGTTTTTTCCAAGGACAGCCCATTGATGCATTTTCAGGCGTGCAGCCGGAAAGCAAAATCCGTGAATTCGTGGGCAAATTGGTTGCCGCGGCAAAAGGCGCGCAGCCTGATGCTCTGGATATAGATGCGGCGCTAGAGGGCGCGGTGCAAGCGTTGAACGAGGGTGATGCCTCGACCGCGCATGCCATCTATTCGCAAATATTACAGCAAGATGCGCTGAATGTTGCGGCTTATGTCGGTTTGGTGCGCTGCTTTATTGCGGCGGCGCAGATCGATCAGGCGGTTGCGATGGTGGATAATGCGCCTGAAGAGATATCAAAGGCCTCTGTCTTCGCGCAGGCGCGCTCAGCGTTAGAATTGGCACAAATTGTACCGGACTCATCCTTGGATGACCTCACTGCGAAAATTACAAAAAATAAAGATGATCACCAAGCGCGCATTGATTTGGCGCAAGGCTTGTTCGCGGCAGGTGAAAAAGCGGCGGCAACAGATGCTTTGCTGGAGTCCATTACAATAGATCGTGAATGGAACGATGGCGCGGCGCGTAAAGAGTTGCTGAAATTATTCGAGGCAATCGGGCATGCCGACCCTCTGACCTTGGCTGCGCGTCGAAAACTGTCATCAATTTTGTTTTCTTAAGAGATAAAGAGTAGGATAGAACTATGAGTGTAGAAATTGATCCGAAATTATTGGAAATTTTAGTATGTCCTTTAACGAAGGGGACATTAACCTATGACGCGAAAGCGCAAGAATTGGTATCGCAGCAGGCTAAATTAGCGTTTCCAATCCGTGACGGTATTCCGATCATGTTGGTTGATGAAGCGCGCTGTTTAGAAGGGGCATAGTATGAAAATCGGTAGAATATTGGGTAATATTTGGCCCGGCGCGGTAAAACCACCGACGCCAGTGGAGAAGATCGAAAAGAAGCCCGGATCAGATGATCCGTCGCGTGAAGAAAATGACTTCTCCGAAAAGAAAAAGGGCGAGGCAATGCCACCAATCTATGGAAACTCCGGCGAGAAAGTGCCGCTGGAAGATATTGAACATAATATTGACTTGGACGCATAAAATACGTTAGAAAAGAATGATGAACACGAAGCCAACAACATTACTGCTTCTAAATCTGCTCCTTATGCGCCTCTGAGCGACCATGAGGCATTTGACATGCCTGCGCTACAGGGGACTTAAAAAAATCCAAAACCCAAAATTCAAAACATTGAAAAAATAAGCAAAGCGCGATAGAATTTTTTGCGCTTGCGAAAGATTATAAGGAATTTAGCTATGAGCAGAACTTTTGACATTGTAAAAAACGACCCCAACCGTTTGATTATCTTTGATACAACCCTTAGAGATGGCGAGCAATCACCCGGTTGCGCCATGAATTTGGAACAAAAGGTTAAAATGGCGGTGATCTTGGATGATCTTGGCGTTGATGTGATCGAGGCGGGCTTTCCTGTGGCCTCTAAGGGAGATTTTGAGGCGGTAAGTGCAATTGCCAAAATTGTAAAAAATGCCACAGTGTGCGGTTTGTCTCGCGCCATTAAGGGCGATATCGAAGCCTCCGGCGAGGCGATTAAACCCGCTGTTCATAAACGCATTCATACATTTATTTCGACCTCCCCTTTGCATATGAAATACAAGCTTCAAATGTCTGCCGAGGATGTTTTGGAAGCCGTAAAGGAGAGCGTCACCTTCGCCCGTAAATTCACCGATGATGTGGAGTGGAGCGCAGAAGATGCCTCGCGCACCGAAGATGATTTTCTATGTCAATGTGTTGAGGCCGCCATTACTGCGGGCGCAACAACGGTGAATATCCCCGATACGGTGGGGTATGCGATGCCCGATGAAATGGCAGCCAAGATTGCCATGTTGGTGGCGCGTGTCCCCAATATCGACCAAGCGGTTATCTCTATGCATTGTCACAATGATTTGGGCGTAGCGGTTGCGAATTCCTTGGCGGGCGTGGCCGCAGGTGCGCGCCAGATCGAATGTACGATTAATGGTATTGGTGAGCGCGCGGGTAATGCCGCGCTTGAAGAAGTGATCATGGCACTGCGCACGCGTCAGGATATTATGCCTTATACGCATGGCATTGATACAACCCAAATCACGAAGGCTTCACGGACTTTATCTGCAATTACAGGATTTTCCGTACAGCCGAATAAGGCCATTGTCGGGGCGAACGCCTTTGCCCATGCAAGTGGTATCCATCAGGATGGGATGCTTAAAAACGCCAATACCTATGAAATTATGACTCCCGAATCCGTTGGTCTTACCGAAAGTAAATTGGTGATGAGCAAGCATTCAGGTCGCCATGCGTTCCGTGAGAAGTTGAAGGAGCTAGGCTATGAGCTGGGCGATAACGCGTTAAATGATGCTTTTGCACGTTTCAAAAACTTGGCAGATCGGAAGAAAGAAATCTTCGAGGATGATTTGATTGCTTTGGTCGAAGACGAGATCACAAGCGAGAATGATAATATCCAGTTTGTGTCTTTACAGGTTGTCGCAGGAACATCAGGGCCACAAACGGCTGACCTTTGTTTAAGCATCGATGGTGCAGAAAAATGCGCAAAGGTTGAAGGGAATGGCTCTGTTGATGCGATATTCAAGGCGATCCGCGAAATTTCTCCGCATCTTGATGCGACATTGCAATTGTATCAAGTGCACGCGGTGACAGGCGGAACGGACGCACAAGCCGAAGTTACCGTGCGTCTGGAAGAACATGGAAAAATCGTAAATGGATCTGGCGCGGACGTTGACACATTGGTAGCCAGTGCGCGCGCTTATGTTCACGCACTGAATAAACTTATCGATAAACGCGAGACCTTTAATCCGCAAACCGAAGACACCGTATCTGCGGCTCTATAATAGAGCTGTTTTTCTGGTATGCATTGTAAAGATCCTATATACAGGTAAGTAAGAAATAGGTTGGTCGATTATGGGTTTGGTTTCTGGATTTCAAAATGTTGCACTTGGGGGGCATCTTCGCTATGGCTTGATGTCGCGTGAAGATAAAATAGACGATTTATTAAGTGTTGATCCTATGCTTAAGGGGTTGAGCATCGAAAAAACGCTGAATAAAATGGCGAATTTGGCAATCGCTACTCCGAGTCGAGAGTGCATTTTTCCAACGGAGGGGTTGGCGCGATATGTCATTCGGAATGTTTCAAGCAGTATTGAGGAAGAGCAACCGCTTAAAGAGCGTGAAGTCTTGTATGATAAGGCCTTCAATTTTGCACGTTGGGTTACTGATGATACGGTCGAACAAGATAAGTTTTATGCATCAATGCTTAAATTTTCGCAGGCAGCTCCGATTATGACGCAAGAGGACTTTGAATTTATTCAAGTGACGATCAAGGAAGACTCGCCAAATGCTTGGGATGGGTTTAAAGCAGAACAGCAACGCGTCGAGAAAGCCTATGGTCGCTAACTTAACAAAGTTCTGACTTTTTCAAAAACATCCTCGAACATTTCTGTCGTTAAACGCTTGGTGTTGGTGTTGTAACGTGAACAATGATAACTGTCGATAAGCGTGAGGCCATTTCCCAAATCATGTGCGGCATTATGTGCGAACTTAAAGGCGGATTGTTTATGTCCCGTGGCTTTTATAACCGCTTTATGTGATACGAGGCCAAGGCTGAGAATGATTTTTAGCTTTGGCATCGTGGCCATTTCGGTTTTCAGAAATTGCAAGCATGTACTAATTTCATCACCCGTTACTTTGTTTTGCGGTGGTACGCATTTAACCGCGTTGGTGATGCGCGCATTAACCAGTTCCAGCCCGTCATCTTTACGCGCTTGATACTCTCCGCGGGCAAAGCCGAACTTCAAAAGGGTCGCATAGAGCAAGTCCCCTGCGTAATCTCCGGTAAAGGGTCTGCCGCTGAAATTTGCACCTTTTAGACCTGGCGCAAGTCCGACCACCAGAAATTCAGCATCTTGCGGCCCGAAAGAGGGGACAGGCGCATTATATTTATCAGGGAATTTTTGCCGATTATCGTTTATGAAATCTTTTAAACGCGGGCATAAATTGCAGTCAATATCAGGGAGTAGTTCAAACATTCTCCTATCATCGTCATACGGTGCATTTCGTCAAGTGCCTTTATATTGTCGTTTATGCCTATATTAGCCTTGCATTTGGCGGTAAGACGCACTATAAACGGTAAAATTCTATAACTGACATTTATAAAGGCACAAAATTATGGCACGTGTTACCGTTGAAGACTGTATTGAAAAAGTCGAAAATCGTTTTGAATTGGTTATGATGGCTGCGCAGCGCGCCCGTAAAATTGGTTCTGGCGCGGCTTTGACCGTTGAGCGTGATAACGATAAGAAAACCGTTATCGCTTTGCGTGAAATCGCAGGAGGAACCGTTAGCGTTGAAGCGTTGAAAGATGAAATGATTACCAGTCATCAACGTTACTTGCCGCAAGAAACAGAAGAAGACGAAGTCGTCCTTATGGATGGTGAACAAGAATGGGCAGATATTGCGACAACATCGGGTATTTATGCTGATGAAGAGGCAAGCGTTTCTGTAGAAAAAGAAGACAGCGGCGATGCCGGTGACAGTGATGCTCCTCCCCCGTCTTTAGGCGATATTGCGGGCGCTTAGTTTCAGGCATTATATTATGAATTAAAAGCTGGGCATTCTGTTCGGTTTTTTTATGGCCGGATGCTTTATGACCGGTTTGTTCGAGCCTTCCTTATTAATATAGAAAATAATTGGTTGCTCTATAAAATCGTGGTAGTTTATAGGGAAAATAGCGCGATGGGTGGCAGTTTAAAATAAATGCAGCAATTAGAGAAACTTCTTAATACAGTTCGCGCTTATCAGCCGAGTTTTGATTCCGAGATCGTCGAAAAAGCCTATGCCTATGCCAAAAATATGCATGAAGGGCAATTCAGATCATCCGGTGAGCCGTATGTCACGCATCCGGTTGCGGTGGCGCAAATTCTTGCCGAAATGAAAATGGATGTGACAACGATTGTAACGGCGATTTTGCATGATACAGTTGAAGATACTGATGCAACGCTTGAGGATCTGGAAAAGAACTTCGGGAAGTCTGTGTCTGATTTGGTGAACGGAGTCAGTAAGTTAACCCGAATAGAAAGCCAGACATTAGAAGGTAAGCAGGCCGAAAATTTTCGTAAACTTTTATTGGCTATGTCCGAAGATATCAGGGTTTTACTGGTAAAATTGTCGGATCGTTTGCACAATATGCGTACGATGGGCGGTATAAAAAATGTCGATAAACGCCGCCGTATTTCGCTGGAAACGCTTGAGATATATGCGCCGTTGGCAGAACGCGTCGGCGTGCATTTTATCAAGGAAGAGCTGGAAGATTTATGTTTTGAACAGGTGAACCCCGAAGCCAGAGAGAGTATAACCAATCGTCTTTCCTATCTTAGGAAAGAAGGTATTGATGTCGTCGATGCAATCATCGAAGAGCTGACAAAGATATTACATGATGTCGGCATTCAAGCCGAGGTCACAGGCAGGGAGAAAACCCGCTATTCTATCTGGAAGAAAATGCAGCGTAAAAATGTCGCGTTTGAACAACTATCAGATATCATGGCATTTCGCATTATTGTCGATAAACCGGAAGATTGTTATCTGGTTCTCGGTACGATTCACGGTAAATATCACTCTGTGCCCGGACGTTTCAAAGATTATATTTCTACGCCCAAACCAAACGGTTACAAATCAATTCATACCACGATTATGGGGCCGCGCCGTCAACGGATCGAGGTGCAAATCAGAACGCATCAAATGCATGACGAGGGTGAATTAGGGGTCGCCGCGCATTGGGCCTATAAGGGCAGTAACCGACCGCAAGAACGCGATGTTACAAAATACCGCTGGTTGCGTGAGTTGCTGGAAATTCTGGAGCAAGAACAAAAGCCGGAAGATTTTTGGGAACATACGAAATTGGAGCTGTTTCAAGATCGGGTATTTGTCTTTACCCCGCAAGGCGATTTGATTGAACTGCCCAATGGCGCAACCCCTGTTGATTTTGCCTATGCGGTTCACTCTGCAATCGGTGACAGATGTGTTGGTGCCAAAATTAACGGGCGGATTGCGCCGCTGAACTCTCGTTTAATGAATGGCGATCAGGTCGAAGTGATCACGGCGAAAACGCAGAACCCTTCCCCAACGTGGGAGCGTTTTGTGGTCACGGGTAAGGCGCGTTCGCATATTCGTAAATATGTTCGTAATCAACAGCGCGATGAATTTATAATCCTTGGCAAAGCGATGATTCAAAAGGTGTTTCGCCAAGAGGGCTACGATTTTTCAGAAAAAGCGGTCACAGGAACTCTGAAACATTATCGTCTTGATGAAGGTGACGATGTTTATGCCAATATAGGCTCCGGCGTGTTTGTCGCGCGCGATGTTTTCAAACTGATTTTCCCCAGCCATAAGGCGGAGATTGTAAAACGCCCGTCCGAGCATATGGATCAAGCCGTAATGGTGCGCAGTGAGGATTCAGGCGGGCCAATGCCGATTAAGGGGTTGATCCCCGGTATGGCGATGCATTTTGCGCGGTGTTGTCACCCGCTGCCCGGTGACCGGATTGTCGGCATTGTCACAACCGGCAAAGGCGTTACCATTCACACCATTGATTGTGATACGTTGGAGACCTTCGCCGACACGCCGGAGCGTTGGTTGGATGTGTCGTGGGGTGATAATGATGATGAAGCCAGTGTGCAAGTCGGGCGTTTATTCATGACCATGGCGAATGAAACGGGCGCCTTGGGAAACGTATCAACGGTGATTGGCCGTAATGGCGGCAATATTACCAATTTGAAAATCACCAGCCGTTCTCTCGATTTTTGGGAGATGACTGTGGATATCTTTGTGCAAGATACAAAACATCTGAATAATGTTATTGCCGCTCTGCGCGCCACACCCGAGATCATCTCTGTGGAGCGTGCACGCGGGCGATAGGCTTGCCTGCCTCGCCCGCATATTCCTATAGATGTTCCCCTTTTGTTCCACGTGAAACATCTATAGGAATATGCTTTAGATCATGCGCCTTATAAATGATCTAAGCCAGCTTGTTGGATGTATTATGAAAATGGGTTTAGTGGGGCTTGCACCAATGTCTCGAAGGGGAAATCCAGCTTTTCGCGTCCGCCAAGTTCATGCAATTCTATAATACAGGTAGAGATTACAATCTCGCCGCCTGCTTTTCTGACCAAATCTCCTGTGGCTTTCATGGTGCCGCCTGTGGCAAGAAGGTCATCCATAATCGCAATACGCGCGCCAGAGGTGATAAGGGATTTTTGAATCTCGATTGTATCCGTGCCGTATTCAAGGGCGTATTCCTGTCCGATAACCTCACCGGGTAGTTTTCCTTTTTTACGCACCATGCCAAAAGGTAAATTCAGGATTTGCGCAACGGGCACACCGGTTAGAAAGCCACGTGCTTCAATACCAAGAATAATATCAGCATTTTGCGCTTTTACGCGGGCACTTAAATCGTCAATCATTGCCTGCCAAATAGCCGGTTTTTTGAGGAGGGATTGTATGTCGTAGAAATTGATGCCTTTTTGTGGAAAATCAGGGACAACATCAATATGTTTCAATAGCGGCATGTTCGGCGTTCCTTGGTATGTTTCGTGTCTTTTTTGCGCGGTGGTAATATTTTTAAATTTTTCTGTTCACCGCACTTTATACTTGTATAGTGTAGCGGGTGAATTGTAACAAGGGTGACTGTATAGGCAATGTTTAAAAGGCGCAAACCTTTAAGTTTACTGGAAACAACGAGAGAATTATTCTGGCCTTCTATGGGTTGGAAACGCGCCCTTGTCTACACCAAAAACAGATTGATACGCCTGTCTGATACGACGCACAGTATTGCTTTTGGATTGTCTATTGGCATGGGTGTTTCCTTTACGCCTTTGTTGGGGACGCATTTTATTCAGGCTGGCATTCTTGCATGGCTGCTTCGTGCGAATGTTTTCTCGGCAATGATGGGGACTTTTGTCGGTAATCCGTGGACGTTCCCGTTTTTTTGGTGGGGCGGCTTTTCCTTAGGGCGGTATTTCTTTGAGCTTTTGGGAATTGAGGGCGCGGGTGACCTGCCCGATAATCTAACGGTTTCTCTTGCTTTGGAAATGATGACGACAGAGCCTATGACGTTGTTTATGCCGTGGATGCTTGGTGGTTATATCTTGGTTGTTGCGACGATCCCTTTTAGCTATCCGGTGTATTATACTTTGATTAAGGCTGCGAAAGCTGCGCGCGCAAAGACTATTGCCCATAAACAAAAACAGCAGGCATCCTAGCCGAGAGAGAGTCCCATGATTATTGGCATTGGCACTGATCTTGTTGATATAGGGCGCATCCAAAAGGTACTTGACCGTCACGGCGCGCGTTTTGAGCAGCGTTGCTTTACGGATATAGAGCAGGCTAAAGCGGTGAAGAGGCAAGATATAGAGAAAATTGCTGCAACCTATGCCAAACGTTTTGCCGCGAAAGAGGCATGCGTTAAGGCGCTGGGAACAGGTTTTATTGACGATATTACGATGAGAGATATCGGCGTTGTTGAAGATGAAAATGGCCGCCCTTCTTTGGTGCTGACGGGCGGGGCATTGGCGCGGCTGAGTAAATTAATGCCCAAGAACACGCGCCCTGTGCTTCACCTCTCCCTGAGCGATGAGCCACCCTATGCGCAGGCCTTTGTGGTGATAGAAGCTCATCCCCTTTAGGAATTGTTTGTAAAGCACCTTTGCGATTATTCAACGCTGGATTTTTGGCGGCTTTTCCTGTACACCCTTCTACTATGTCAGATGAGATTGAAAATACAGTGGACGCACTGGATCAAAGCGATGATCAAGAAAAAAAGCAAAAGAAACCTGTCCTTATTGAAAAAGGTGAAATCAGCGAGTTTATGAAAACCGCGTTGGTTGCTGTTGGTATTGCGTTGCTTATTCGTTCTGTTTTTTTTGAGCCATTCCATATTCCGTCCGGCTCTATGAAGCCGACATTGTTGGTTGGAGATTATCTGTTTGTGAATAAGCCGGCCTATGGTTACAGCCGTTATTCTTTTCCTTTTGGTATTGCTCCGATTGAACAGCGCATCTGGGCGAAAGAGCCTGCGCGCGGGGATGTGATCGTTTTTGCTTTGCCAACAAATACGAGCATTGATTATATTAAACGCGTTGTTGCTTTGCCCGGTGAAACGGTCATGGTAAAACGTGGGCGGTTATTTATTAATGACATATTGGTTGAACGTGAAATGGTTCAAGAGGTCATGTTGGAAAAATTAAGCGGCGCAACCGTGCCGGCGATTGAATATATTGAAACACTGCCAGGTGGTGTGACGCATAGTATTTATGAAGAATCTGATTTTGCCCAGTTGGATAATACTGACTTATATACTGTGCCAGAGGGGCATTATTTTGTGATGGGTGATAACCGTGATAATTCGCAAGATAGCCGTGTCGCAGAGAGAGTCGGGCCGGTTCCATTTGAAAATATTGTCGGGCGTGCAGATTTCCTGTTTTTCTCCACGAATGGCTATGCTGGCCTGATGGAAGTATGGAAATGGCCGTGGAGCATACGATATGATCGTATTGCGATGGATATTGATCCGGTACGTGATGCTTCTGCCACGGAAAACGGCAAGTAAAGGGAAGGGCTTTGAATGATAAAGCCATGCAAAGAACTCGAAGAAAAAATCGGATATTCTTTTAAGAATGAAACCTTATTGCAGATTGCTTTGACGCATTCCAGTACGGGGCATGATGAAAACTATGAACGCCTTGAGTTTCTAGGTGATCGGGTGTTGGGGCTGGCGATTGCATCTTTGTTGTTTAAGAAATTCCCCAAGGAGAATGAAGGCGACCTCGCAAAACGTCTCGCATTTTTAGTGCAGGGAGAAACGTTGGCGAAGCTTTCCTCGCAGATTTCATTGGGTGATTATATCATATTTTCAGATGCGGAGCGTGATGCTGGCGGCGCAAAAAATGACCATATTTTGGCCGATGTGTTTGAGTCTGTGATCGGGGCGCTCTATTTAGATGGCGGATTTGCGCCGTGTTATGCCTTGATCGAAACACAGTGGGAAGGGGTCTTGGAGGTTATGAAAAAACCGCCTCAACATCCCAAGACTGAAATACAGGAATGGGCGCAAGCGCAAGGGTTGCCCTTGCCACATTATGATATTATCGGGCAAAGTGGCCCCGATCATGTGCCGATTTTTGAAATTCAGCTAACGGTTAAAGGGCATGCGCCGATTATTGCAAAGGGGCGTTCGCGTGCGGAAGCCGAAAAACTGGCCGCAGAAGATTTTATGAAAGGTGTTTCCGCACCTTGAATGTACGAGAAGAAAAGTAATGACTGAAGAAAATGATTTAAGTGATACACGTTGCGGTTTTGTGAGTGTCATTGGTTTAACCAATGTAGGAAAATCAACGCTGGTTAATCAGATGGTGGGCTCAAAAGTTTCAATCGTCTCGCGTAAGGTGCAAACAACGCGGACGCGTATTTTGGGCATGGCGGCCTATGAGAAAACGCAAATTGTTCTAATTGATACGCCCGGAATTTTTAAGCCGAAAAAGACGCTGGAAAAGGCGATGGTTACGGCGGCGCTTTCCAGTTTGGAAGATGCGGATTTTATTGTGCATCTGGTTGATGTTGCTGTTAGAAACCCGCTTGAACAGAACAAGATGATTATAAGATCATTGGAAAACGAGAAAAACGTTATTCTGGTTTTGAACAAGGTTGATAAGATTTCAAAGCCCGCATTATTGACTTTAACGCAGGATTTTAACGCGGAATTCTCGTATATGTCGACATTTATGATTAGCGCGTTAAGCGGTATGGGGGTTAAGGATTTATCCAAATATTTGGCGGGCATCTTGCCGCAGCAGCCGTGGATGTATCCCGCAGACCAAATGAGTGATATGCCGATGCGCCTGATGGCGGCGGAAATCACGCGCGAGAAAATATTTAATCTTTTACATCAGGAAATTCCTTATGCTGTTTTTGTGGAAACGGAAACGTGGGAAGATTTCGATAATGGTAGTGTGAAAATAACACAGCTTGTCTATGTCGAAAAAGAAAGCCAAAAAAGCATTATGCTTGGTAAAAATGGTAGTAAAATTAAGGCGATAGGGCAAAGCTCCCGCGAGGAGTTGGCAGAGATTATGGGGCAACCTGTTCATTTGAAAATTTTTGTTAAAGTTCAAGAAAATTGGGCGGAACGTGTTGAAAATTATACAATGTTCGGTTTGGATATTCCTAATTAGAACCGCTTTTAGGTGTGGCTATATAAAGTGCCATTATAAAATTCAGTTTGTGGATAAAGGCTGTTTTTATTTTTAACCGATAGCGCAAATTGCACGTTCCTGATAGATTGTAATTCTTAGTTAGAGATTTAGAGAAATGTATTTATATCAGTGCCTTGCACGGGTGTGGGTTCTTTTCGCTATATTATTGGAGGATTAAAATGAGTTGGACTGATGATCGCGTATCCATTTTAAAAAAATTATGGGGAGATGGGCATACTGCCGCTGAAATTGCCAAGAAACTTGGCGGTGTAACGCGTAATGCTGTTATTGGGAAGGCACATCGTTTGAAATTATCAAATCGGGTATCCCCTATTCAGCAGAATAAAAAACCTGCCAATAAAAATACGCAACGTAAGGTCGTTGAAAAAGTAAAGATTGTTGCTGCACCGAGTGCTGTAAAAATGCAGCCATCTGCTGTGGTAAAGGATAGTCCGAGTGTATCGGGCACGTTATATAGTTTGCTGGAGTTAAAGCCGCGTATGTGTCGCTGGCCTTCCGGTGATCCGCGTGAAGAACAGTTTGGTTTTTGTGGTGAGACAACAATATCCGGTATTCCATATTGTGAAGACCATGCCAAGATTGCTTATCAAGCGGCAACACGTAATCGTATTCTTAGTGCGGATAAAGAAGTGCGCAAGGTGCGTGAAGGATTGGTAAGTGCTGAAACGAAGAAGAGTGCTTCCGGTCGTTAATAGATCACTGTGATATCAAGTGCAAATGATAAAGAGCGATGGAATGTTCCAGCGCTCTTTTCTGTATTTCGGTCATTTTGTAGTTTTTTATTTTAAGGTGATGATAGTGGCTCGCATTTAGGAGTACCCAGATTAGAAAATGCGACTAAATATTCGTTGGGGTCGCAGGGGATTGTAGGTATCACCCAGTTGACATCACGGCAGACAACGCGGTTGTTCTGAATGGCGTAGGCCACTCTTGTCGGGTCGGCAATATTATAACCGGAATTAAGTGGATCATTGCTTTGTGTGCATATAGAGCCATCATCTCCGGCGATCATCTCCGGATCAACACATGTTGTAGCATTTCCGCCGTTGCCGCAATATTCAACGCCAATTGTATTCACTTCGGCACTTAAGTCATTATCAATATGCAGTTGTTCTGCCGGATTTGTTAGGCCAATGCCAACGTATCCTAAGTTCGTGTTATGTATGTATGATTCACCAGGTGGAACCAATGAAGATAATGAATGGGTCCAAAGAGCGGTTTGTCCGGGTTTATTAAAGAATAAAAGATCATCATAATAATTTGAATTATTTGCGAGGGAGCGAATACCTTTTACAAATATAGCATCGCTATTATCACAATTTTCTTTTTCAATGATAATGTTTGCTGCGTTTGGGCCAGGAGGGGCGGCGACATCTGGATCACTCGGATTTAAGGCGGGTATCAGGCAATCGTCAATCATAACGCCGGCTGTTGTATATCCACCTCTGCCGTTATCTCCGTGAGAAAATAAAACATAATGCGCAGAGGCATCGGGTGTAACAACGCTGATACCATTTTCATCTTGAACACGTATTGCACCAGTGTGTGGGTTGGTGGGATTGTCTATGTCATGCCATGAGTAAGCCATTTGTTCGGTTACGGCATAGGATAAGTACGCTCCATAGCCGTCTATTCTATGACTCTCTGAAAAGGGCGTATCAACCACTTCATTATAAAGTGTGCGGAAGGGCAGGATGCCAATTAACACAACATCAGGCTGGTTGTTTTGATCGCCGTCACGACTGGCGAATGTTGTACAGGCAAGCGTAAAGTAATTGCCGGCGATACAGCCATCGGGGTCGGCATCAATATCAGCCTGAATTCGACACTGTTCCAGTCCGTATTCGAGATCACCGGGTACTAACGTTGGGTCAGCCGGGCAAGGATATCTTTTTTGTACAACAAAAAATTCGCGCAAAGCTCTTTGTGCCATTCTCGTATTTTCGAGTGTCCTTGCATGTTGCCCGTTGATTGTATAAGCACGCATAAACTCTGTCAGCATAAGCATAGAAAGGCCGGACATTATAATAACGATGGCGAGTTCAAGCAATGTGAAACCAGCCTGTGTTTTACTGTTTTTAAGTTTTACTTTTTGCATGGCTTGTTTTCTCCTGCTTTTATTCTATTTGCGCAACGCACGGACAGTTTGTCCAAATATCATAGTCAGGGCTGCCGTAGTCCCAGCATTGGTTGGTTGGTGCAGATCCACATGTGCAGACCTTCCCGACTTTGTGTTCACTTCCGCCATAGGGGAACTCTTCCGGACTTGGCGCGCCCGTACTTTGCCATGAGCAGGCGTGACAGTTATTTGTCAGAAGTTCCCAGTCGGCCTGATCTTCCCAATCGTCGGCGATACAATCCCACTCTCTTTCATATACCATGCCGGTACCCTCTAACCCTGCAGCACAGGCAAGTGTTTTTTCGCTTGTTAATGCGTGGTCACAGGTACATGCAGGTGGCGCAGGGGTGTATGACACTGTTGTATCCAATGCGCCCGGATCAGGAAGGCCGTTGCTTGTCGTTCCGGGGCATGACCAGCTGGTTATATCAATACCGCTAACGCCGACCTCAGGGCCATATGTGCTGGTCCAGCTATTGGTTGTGCCCATAGGACAATAGGATCTGACAAGCGTATCAGGATTTGCCGGACAGGCGCATGCAGAAGCGTCCGTTGTTGTTGGATCATCTGGTCTGACGTGTGTATCGCCCGAGCATGTTATGTTATATTCATGGCGAACATTTCCGGTTAGGCCCGTTGTGCCTGTTGTGTTATTGATTTCATCATAATATGCATTACAGCTTTGCGTTACTGTGTCTATATACGGTGCGCATGCGCAAAACTCATAGCTATCGAGTATTGTGCTCCAGTAATGCGCTGTTTGGGGACATGTGTGTTTTCTAACGACAATGCGTGTGCCGGATCGTCCGCCTCCACAAGAATATGTGCTTGCGCGATAATCTTCACGACACCAGCAATCATGATAATGGTTACTATTATTAATGTCATCACCAGTATAGCTGGTTTCTGCAGGCCATGGTGAGCCGGCATTTGGATTCGAGGGGAAATTGTTCCAAGGGTAGCGTTTTTCATGTGTTTTGACAGGAGATCCCCAGCTTCCAGAATTACATTGAAAGCGATCACGCACTTGCGAGTTGGTTGATGTTGCGCCGCAAACGACATCTGTTCGGTCTGCTCCATTAATTGTATCAATTAAGTTTGTGGCCTCTGCTACGGTTGAGAAACCTGCAAATTGTGCTGTGAAGTAGGCGGCATTGTAATTTTCGATTTCATAACATTGACCGGAATAGCGGTATGCATATACACCGGAGGCTGTTTCCGGCATAGGGTAAGTTGTTCCACATGTCGTTGTGATATTCTGGGGGAGGCATTTTGCTGCCGGAGCATCGGAGCATTGAACATTACCGCTAGGGTCAATACCGGTTATAAATTGGCCATCAGGGCAGGAAATATAGATTTCCGGTCTACAATCTGCCTCACCATTTATAATACCGACTAAGAATTCATCCTGTCCCCCCGGGGTAAAACAACTCATCCCACTTCTGTCCATAGGATTAACGACAGTGGCATCTTCATAATAGCGTGGTGGCGTGGTGGAGCCGTCTTTCTCGAGGTTCCCTGCAAAGCGTCGTGGTCTAAAACATTCTGTGTCATCTGTGGGATCGTCTGCATCATATATACAGAGTTGATCTGCATGAAAACGTCCTTCATTAAGCGGATTTCTGACGTCCGATGCCATGATAGAGCCACTATCAATGGAAAATGTATGAATAGAGGTCTGTTCTGTTCCGCTAAGGTCTGTTGCTGTTGTTGCACCGATTGAGATGCTGTTGGCATTTTTAAGATGTATTTTTGTAGGGAATAGTTGGGACACTTGCCATTCAGAAAAGGCAACGCCGCTGAAAAATCCGATACGATCATCAAAATCATTATCAATGTCGCCAGATAGGAAGACTGAATCTATATCACAATTTTCTTGTTCTAAGACTGTTCCTGTTGTACATGCTGCACTTAAAATGCCGGCCCTTGTTGTGCCTCCGATTTGATTGGGACCGTGTGAAATAACGACAAAATGTGCTCTATTAGAGGGGGTAATGATTGACTGTGCTGATTTATCAACGATACCAATTCCGCCACCCGTTAAGTCGAATGTTGCACTGTCTGTTAGACTCAGCGTTACGGCGTAGCTCAAGCGGTTCAGATATTTATCAAAGATTTCGGATTCTTGTAGATTTAAGGTTTTGAATGGTATTCCGCCCGTTAGAACCTGCTGGCCTACGATATTGCTGGTAAATGTGCAGGTACCGCCTCCGCATGTTCCAGCTGGATGAACGGTACAATCCTGATGACCATAATTTATATCGCCCGGCGTGGCTGTGAGGGACGCAGGGCAAGGATAACGTCCATAAACGGAGCGAAATCCGCCAAGCTCGTCAACACTGGTTGCAACATGTTTTTCGGTCCCCTCCCAGTCTGCTTTGATGCGCTGGGTATGGTATATCGATATAGCTGGCGCCATGACCAAGCCGATTAAAACCAGAACAATTGCAAGTTCAAGTAAAGAAAATCCGTGCTCGGTTTTTAGGTTTTTCACGGTGGGTTTGTACATATTATCTCTCCATTTGAATCAAATCCTGAAACCATCCACCCTGTCTGGCAATGACCATTTACACTGCCGCTGGCGGTGCTTCCGCTAATGACCGATGTATCAACGTGTAAGGCGACACCATCTAAGGCGTTGTTGCCTGAATCTACTGTTGAGTTACAATGAACTTGACTGCGTGCTATTTGCATGACGGCTTGATCTCCATACATGGTATCCCCTACAGGATCGCATTTCATGACATCCAAGTCTCCGGTTATTAGTTCGGGGTCAAAGCATTCACTACCAAATTTATCACACATGCTATCTGATTTTAACATGCCGTTGGTACGGATATTACCTTGAACCTCTATAGTCGCTAGGGGGTCGGTTATGGGGTCAGGGCCAATACCTATACGGGTCGATAACGTTAGAAGGTAATCCTCTGTGTATGTACCGTTATCCGGATGTTGAAACCACATTGGTTCCGGTAAAGATAATTGCGCGCGGGTCATATCATCAAAGAAATTCGAACCCAGCACTTCGGAATATGCAGAGGCCGCATCATCAACTGGGTTTTGATCGTAGAAAAAAACATCATCAAAGTCGCAATTTTCATGTTCAAAGCCTGTCGTTGCATCGCCACATGCCTGAATAAGGGCACCGTCTTTCGTGTACCCTCCTATACCTGTGAAGCCGGTAGAGAATAAAAAGAAGTCAATGCTATTGGTTTTTTCGTTGGGGACACCGTCATTGCTTGAGTTGGAAGGTGCTCCGCTCTCTATTCTATCTTGAACATCATTTGGATTATCTACGGCCTTGACGCGAATGGTGCCGATATTTCCTGTGAATGTTGCAAGATTTGTTTGCTCGAAAGTGACGGCATAGATGACTTTATTCCCCCAAAAATCCAACGCTTTTTCTTGTTGCATTTTGAGACTAGAGAACGGCACGGCGCCAATGATAACGGCACTTGTTGTGTTATCTGTTTTGCAAATACCCTCGGTTGTTGACCATGTGGGGTGGGTGCATAATTTTAGGTCTGCTAATAGACAGTTATCGGAGGGTCCGATACCGGCAACCCCGAATCTTGGATTGCCTTCTTGCGAAGTAATACTGGCAGGGCATGGATATACAAAATTTCCAGCAGCATGATATTGGTTAATTGCATCCTCTATATTTGCCAGAGAACCTCTGGTTCGATCCCAGCTGTCTTGTATAAGCGTGAGTTTATAATTCTGCATTAACGGTAAGGTGATGAGGCCGATAATAACCAATCCGATAGCCGCCTCAAGAAGAGTTAGACCGTCTTCCTTGCGTATCGCACTTTGGGTTGTTCTCACCGTATTTTTTAAACATTTTCTAAACATAAGTAACTCTTTAACTCACACAATAAGTATATACAAAGTGTAGAATATCATGATTTTAGTTAAAATTTTATGAAATTTACAGGTATTTTTTAGGGTAAAGTCCTTAAATATCAGGTGTTTTTAGGGTAATTCTTATCCAATAACCTGAAGATCAACAGCTTCTCGTCCTTTATCGACGAGCTTTAAGGTGACACGTACACGTTGTCCGGCCTCTAATCCCTCCATCTCCAGTTTGTCGAGGAGGGTCTTGTGAATAAAAATGTCTTTCAGGCCGTCATCGGGAATAATAAAGCCAAAACCTTTCTCGGGTTTATACCATTTAACCAGCCCGCCCATGGTGATTGTGCCGGTCTCTTCGTCCACTTCCGGCATTGTGCTGATCGTGCCTTTATCCAAAACCTCGATCACTTCGCGAACCTGACACCCTTTACTGCCGTTAAAGACTTTGCACATAAGGATCGCGCCCTCGCCAATGGAATGTAATCCGGCCTGCTGCAGCGTGGTTATATGCAAGAATGCATCAAAATTACCTTCATCAGGGACAAGAAAGCCGAAGCCTTTTGCACCATTGAACCATTTTAAATGCATTTTGACGGTGGAAAGTTCTTCCTCCGGAAGTGTGGTTTGAACGTTATCCTGTAACATTAAGAACGCCTTTACTTTAACTTTAGAAATATTCACCAGAATTGGTGTTTAGGGACATGGCAGATATGCCAAGCCGATATAATGCCAGATTATTTTCATAAAATCCAGTGGCTTTTGTTGTGTGCATGCGATGTTGTGTTGCGTTTGGCGAAAAGAATGTGGTTCACGACCTATGTTTTCCTCCATTGATTTTGCGTCTTATGGTATAATTAAAGCAGCGTTGGGAGGCGCGCTCAGTATATGGCAGATCAATCATATTTATGGCTTAAAAACTATCCATCCGGCATTGATTGGAACATGGGAATTGAGGCAAAACCCGTTTTTTCTATGTTGCAGGAAACGGCTGATAAATTCCCGTCTTATCCGGCGTTTGATTTTTTGGGGAAGAAGTATAACTGGCAGGAAATATACGATTTATCGCGGCACATGGCGCGTGGATTGCAAAAAAAAGGTGTTGAAAAAGGGCATAAAATTGGCCTATTTTTACCCAATTGCCCGTATTTTATTGTGTCGTATTTTGCGATTTTAATGACCGGCGCGACGGTGGTTAATCTTAACCCTCTTTATGCGGAGGATGAGCTGGCGCACCTAATTGAAGATAGTGAAATCGACTTGGTTGTGACGGTCGATATTGGCATGCTGTATGATAAAATGGATAAAATGCTGCGCGTTACACGCTTGAAAAATATGATACTTTGTTCATTTGCGGATGTTTTACCCTTTCCCAAGAACATATTATTCCCCATATTCAAGCGCGGTGAAATGGCGCGTATCCGTTCCGAGAAGCGGATTATACGCTTTAACGACCTTATTGATAATGATGCCAATGTGGTGATACCTGTTATCGATCCGATCAATGATGTGGCGGTGCTGCAATATACGGGTGGAACAACGGGCGTACCAAAAGGTGCGATGTTAACCCATCAGAACATACACGCGAATGCAGTTCAGGCGCAGGCATGGTTCCATCAGATAGAAATAGGTCAAGAAAAGATGCTTGGTGTCCTTCCATTTTTCCATGTATTTGCGATGACGGCGGTGATGAATTTCAGTGTGATTAATGCGCTGGAAATTATTGCGTTGCCGCGTTTTGATCTGAAAGAGGCTTTTAAGGTGATTCAAAAGAAAAAGCCGAGTGTTTTTCCTGCCGTTCCTGCGATTTATAGTGCGATTAACAACTCTCCGGTACGTGAAAAGTATGATCTGTCCTCGATTAGGTATTGCTTATCAGGCGGCGCGCCCTTGCCTATTCAGGTGAAAGAAAAGTTTGAAAAAATAACCAACTGCGTTGTTGTTGAAGGATATGGTTTAACTGAAAGCTCGCCCGTTGTGTGCGGTAATTTGATTGAGGGGCTGTATAAAGAGGACTCTATTGGTTTGCCGTTCCCGCGCACCATTATTGAAATTATTGATCCTGAGGACAAGATAACCCCCATGCCCATTGGTAAACGGGGGGAGCTGTGTATTCGTGGCCCCCAAGTGATGAAGGGCTACTGGAATAATCCCGAGGCCACAGCGGACGCTCTGCGCGAAACGCAGGATGGTGATATGCGCCTTTATACGGGCGATATCGCGATTATGGATGAAGATGGCTATATCTTTATCGTCGATCGCTTGAAAGATATGATTATCACCAACGGGTACAATGTTTATCCGCGCAATGTGGAGGTGGCGATTTATAAGCACCCAAGTGTTGAGGAATGCATTGTCGCAGGTTTGCCGGATGCCCGTCGCGGGGAAATTGTAAAGGCGTGGATCAAACTGAAGGATGGGCGAGAGCTGAGTGTTGAGGATCTTAAAGAATTCCTGAAAGAGAAAATTTCCCCCATGGAAACGCCAAAGCGCATCGAATTCCGCGATGAACCCCTGCCCAAAACCATGATCGGGAAATTGAGTAAAAAAGATATTCTGGCGGAGGAGTTAGAGGGAAAGGGCTAAGGTTCGCCTCCCCACCTTTGATTACCCCCGCAAAACACCGCCGCATTTATTGGCCACAGCGTCGATCACGTTATTCATCAACTCTTCCAGCTCTTCATCTGTCAGTGTCGCATCAACGGGCTGGATCGTGATATTCAGAGCGAGGGATTTATGCCCTTCCTCCACGCCTTTTCCGACATAGATATCGAAAATTTCCGCGTCCGTAATCAGTTTCTTATCGGCGGATTTGGCGGCGCGTAATACGTCGCTTGCGTTGATGTCATCTTTTACGATAAAGGCGAAATCACGGCTTAATGGTTGTAGTGGCGAGAGTTGCAGCAGTGATCTGGCCGTGCCTTTTTTGCGGGCGGCGGGGATGTTTTCCAGAAATACTTCAAAGCCGACAACCGTATTTTTAACGCCCATCTCATCAAGGATCGCGGGATGTATCTCGCCGAATTGTGCAATGATATTCTTACCAAGGCGCAGCACGCCGGAGCGTCCGGGGTGATAGTAATCCGGTGCATCGCGGGATATTTGTGCGTTCTTTGCGGGCGCGCCGCATGCACTTAATACGGCCATGGCATCGGCCTTGGCATCATACACATCAACGTTACGCGCGGGCGTATCGCTTGCCCATTGGCGCGATATTTTTGCGCCTGCGCGGATACCCGATGCAATATAATCTTGTCCATCGGCTTTGGATGTTCTAAAAACGGGGCCAACTTCACACAGCGCGACATCTGAAAATCCACGATCCGCATTACGTCCTGCGGCCTCAATTAAGTTGGGCAGAATAGATGGGCGCATTTGATTAAGCTCCGAGCTGATCGGATTGCCGAGTGTTAGTGCAGGATTATCATTGGAACCAAATGACTTCGCCAAACCTTTTGGCATGAACGACCATGTAACGCATTCATTCAGTCCTGCTGCGGTCATTGCTGCACGTGCTGCGCGCGCGCGGGTTAGGTTTTGTGTCTCGCAAGCCGCGGTCACCGCGTTTTCACTGCGCACGGAAACAGGTGTGATTTTATCATAACCGTAAATACGAATAACCTCTTCGGTTAAATCCGCTGCTCCCTCAACATCGCTGCGCCATGATGGCGGCGTAACGTTATACGTATTTTCACTTTCTTCAACTGCGAAGCCAAGTCGTTGTAATATATCAATTTGCTGCACAGTATCGATGCGAACACCGCACAATTTTTCGGTGAAAGCGGGGTCGAATTTTATGCTGCGCTTCCATTCGGGTTCATCGCCTGCTTTTACGATTTCGCTGATCTCACTTTGCTTTGTTCCGCAAAGTTCCAGTATCAAGCGGGTCGCCATTTCAATGCCTGTCTTGGTGAACATCGGATCAACGCCGCGATCAAATCTGTAACGCGCATCACTTTGTATACCCATATCCCGACCTGTGCGGGCAATACGCATGGGTGCGAAGAATGCGCTTTCGATGAAAACGTTGACGGTATCCTCGGTGCAGCTTGTCGATACACCGCCGACAATTCCGCCAAGACCGATTATGCCGCTGTCATCTGTGATGCCAACCGCCCCTTCAATGGTCTCATAACTTTTATCATTCAGCGCGTCCAGTTTTTCACCTTTGCGCGTTGTGCGCACAATAATATCACCTTGTAATTTATCGGCATCGAACACGTGCAGCGGGCGGCTTTGATCCATCGTCATTAGGTTGGTGATGTCAACCAGCGCGGAAATAGGGCGCAGACCAACCGCGTTCAGCATATTTTGCAGCCACACGGGAGAAGGGCCGTTTTTCACATTTCTAATCATGCGACCATAGAAAAGCGGGCAGCCATCCGTATCTTCGATTTTAACATTAACGGGGGATTTGAATGTGCCTTTAACGGCGCTTTCATCTTGATCCTTCATGGTGCCGAGGCCTGCGGCGGCCAAGTCACGCGCTATGCCGCGTACCCCTGCGCAATCTGCACGGTTTGGCGTTAGGCCGATTTCTATAAGTTTCTCATCCAGCCCGTATATCTCGGTGATAGACGTGCCTATTTCATATTTATCATCAACATCGATAATGCCTTCATGTTCGTCCGAAAGGCACATTTCACGCTCTGACACCATCATACCGTTAGACTCAACGCCGCGAATTTTGGTTTTCTTAAGGGTTACGTCCAGCCCCGGAATATACGTCCCCGACGGCGCGAAAATGGCTTTCATGCCTGCGCGGGCATTGGGCGCACCACAAACAACTTGAACGGTCTTCCCGTCAGCCGTTTTCACCTGACAGACTTTCAGCTTATCCGCATCAGGATGTTTTTCCGCTGATTCCACGATTGCGACCTTAAATGGTGCAAATTCTTTGCCTTTATCCTCGAACTCTTCCAATTCTAGCCCGATATCGGTTAGAACGCGGCAAATTTCTTCATCATTTGCATCTGTTTCTAGGTGGCGTTTCAGCCAATTAATCGTGAATTTCATCTATTTAAGCTTTACTTGTTATTGATTATGCAATTGCGCAGCCTATCTAAGCGGAAAATCACGCGTTTTCCAAGGGTTTTATTATGTTTTTTGTCGTTGGGATGCATGTGGTTATTGGTGGTTGAAAAGTTTGCATTATGAAGCCTTCATGTGCTAGAATTTTGTAGTGATGAAAATGGCTCTAAATAATATGAATAAGAAGTAAGAGTCATGTTGAAAAATATATATAAAAGGGGATCGTAATGGCGATATCAGTAGGATTGGCAGAATCTACGGAAGAAGACAGCGCAAGAGTGGCGGCTGAGTATGTGGAAACGCATTCAAAGGCTATCGCCGCAGCGGACTCTCCGGAGGCCGCCATCGCCGAGATGCAGACAAAGCTTGATACATCGCTTAGCGATGGTAACATTACCCAAGCGTATCATGATAAACTTCAAGAAATTTACACGGAAGCCGGTGCGGATTCTCAGAAGTTTTCGCAATTAATGGTCGAAAGTGATGCATTTTTGAGACAAGAATCTGCAAAAATTTCTGAAGATCAAGCCAATAACCATAATGTTCTCGCGACGATGTTGGCCGATAAGGGCATAGATATTGGTAGTTTTGGTAGCTTTGGTGCTATATTTGCGATGATCTTTGTCATGATTGATCCTGAAATGTCTAAAGAATTCATGGCAAAGATGAAGGAAACTGCGGGTCTTGATGCGGACACGGAGGTTGTTGTTACTCCAGTGGTTGCGGATGCTGAAGACACACAGCCAGCAGCAACTGTCGAAGAAACTATTAGCAATATTGCAGAAAACGCGCAAGCGGCTGCTTTGCTTCAACATCAAGAACAAGAAGCTGTTAGAATTGCAGCAGCAGAAGCAGCTGCGGAGAATACTTCCGGAACAGATCTTGGTGGTGTTGATGGAACTGCTGTGACGTATGTTACGCCGGATAAACCGGATGATGTTGCTGTTGAAGGATCTTCCGTTATACAAATTGCAATGAATAATGGCGATTCTGTTGTGTCCGGATCGTTTAATAATAATGTGACGGCTGAGGGTTCACAAGTGAATGCGACAGTTGATCAGGATGCTGCTATATCTGTCATCCCTGCTATTCCAGATCCGGCGATGACGGATACGCTTGTTGTGCATGGTATGTAGTTCTTGGAATTGGTCTAACTGATCGGTAGAACGTAAAAGGTAAAGTCCAGCTTTATCCCGAAATTTTCATACATGGCTTTGGCCTCTTTATTACCCACTTGGGTAAGCCAGTACATGCGCGCCCATTTTTCTTCGCCGCCGATTTTTGTAATTTCATTGACGAGACGTTTGCCGATTCCCTTGCGCCTATGCGCAGGGTCGACGTAAACATCTTGCATATAGCAGACCGGATTTATATTACCGGTTGTCGGGTGCAAAATATAATGCGCAATGCCCAGTATCTCGCCGTTCATTTCTGCGGCAATGCCATTAACTTGTGTGTTATCGGGATCGCAGAGGCGGCTCCATGTCTCGGTTGTAACGGCCTCATCACGCTGTCCCAAATTATTACCATCCCAAAGGGGTAGCCATTTGGCAAAGTCATTAAATTGTAAAGGGCGGAGGATGATGCGGTTCATAACGTGACTTCTCTAGGCGCGTTTTTGTTTAACACCTGTTGCATTATTTGGTCGATCAAGCGGATCAAAACCGTAATGCTCCAGCCATCTTACATCGCTTTCATAGAAGGTGCGTAAATCTGGAATACCGTATTTTAACATTGCCATGCGTTCAATCCCCATACCGAAGGCGAAGCCTTGATATTCTTCAGGGTCAAGGCCGCAACTTTTCAAGACATTCGGATGCACCATGCCGCAGCCCAAAATCTCCATCCAGCTATCAACCGAGCCATCTTTATTCGCGCCGATTTTAAGGCCGCCCGTTTTACGGGAACATGCAATATCCATCTCCGCGCCCGGTTCCACAAAGGGGAAAAAGCTGGGGCGGAATTGAACGGTTAGGTCGTCCAGTTCAAAGAATGCGCGCACGAAATCTTGCAAGCATCCTTTTAAATGTCCCATATGGGTGGTCTTATCAATCATCAGACCTTCCATTTGATGGAACATCGGTGTGTGCGTCATATCATAGTCAGAGCGATATGTGCGACCAAAGCAAATGATCTTATGCGGTGGCTGGTTATCTTGCATATGGCGAATTTGAACGGAAGATGTATGCGTGCGTAGCAATTTCTTGATGTGCTCGCCTTGTGCTTCCTCATCATCGGGTAGAAAGAATGTATCCTGCATTTCGCGCGCGGGATGTCCGGGTGGGAAGTTCAGCGCGGTGAAGTTATAGAAGTCATCCTCGATATCCGGCCCTTCGGCAACGGAAAATCCCATATCTGCAAAAATCGCGGTCAATTCCTCAATCGTTTGGGAAATCGGGTGAATATGCCCTTTATCTTGCTGGCGCGGGGATAGGCTGATATCGAGGGTTTCACTCGCTAAACGCGTATCCATTTCTTGTTTTTTAAGCGCGGATTCTTGCGTCTTGATCAGATCGGCAATTTCGTTTTTTAAAACGTTTAACGCTTGTCCTTTGGTTTTACGCTCTTCCGCATCCATCTTGCCCAAGGTCTTCATCAATGCCGTAATGCGCCCCTTTTTCCCCAGAACGGTAACCCGTACATCATCAAGGGTTTTAAGGTCGTTCGCCGCCGTAATTTCGTTTGAAATCTCGGTCTTTAAATTTTGTATATCATTGCTCATGCGGGTGATTTAACACGATTTAGCGGCGGAAATAAAGGGTTTATATCTTTGTTCTGTAAAAATATTATAATGTGCGTTAATGTTTGTTTTTCTAAAAATGCTGAGGATATGAAAATGAATAAGCCTGTCTTTATTGGAATATATGTTTTGCTTGTCACTATTCTAGGGTTTCTGTCTCAGATTGCTTATTATCAGTATGTTAAAAAGGGCGGCGATGATTTTTTGAGTATCGCTAATCTTGAGAAGTATGAACTTGCAGCTCTAAAAAAATATGAAAGCCCTGATCGTTCAGGGAAGGTCAATATTAGGCAGTTAGAAAAGTTTGAAAATAGTTATTTAACTTTGGCGCGGCAGGATGTGCATCAATTTTTCGATAATGATATTCCCCTTGATGAGCCAAATATTGCGCTATCATATCTGATGACGTGGGTGGCTTTGGCTGTGCCTGATACCATGACATTTGGTTTTTCTGATTATAAGTGGCGTTTAAGTATGTCTTCTCGATATTTCACTGATAATGGGTGGAGTGATTTTGCGGCAAATTTAAAACGCAGTAGAATTTTGGAGACGATTGAAAAGAATCAGCAAATGCTAACAACGGCTCCACGGGGCGCTCCTATTATTCAATCTATGGGGGTTGTTTCCGGACGTTATCAATGGGTTGTGAAATTTCCTTTGACGCAAACTTATCTGTCGGGTGCGAAGACTTCTAATCATAGTTTGCTTGTGACTGTAGTTGTTAGGCGATCTGATGATAAGAAGCATCCCTACGGAATTGCGATAGACAAATTTATTGCACAGGCCAGATAAACTACAGCGCCCACTTATCTTTCAAAACCTGAATTGTCTGCGGTAATGCGCTGATCACGTGGTTGGGGTTTGCGGCGCGTAGGCGTCTTTCATTGATGCAGCCGCCGGTAATTCCGATTGAGGTAATGCCAAGGTGACGGCCAAGTTCGGGTTCTTCCTTGCTGTCGCCAATTACAAAGGCATTATCGGGATGGTATCCACGCTTGGTCATAAAGGTGGAGAGGCGTTCCAGCTTGTTCGTGGAATTTAAAATGCTTGTCCCGTCGCAATTATTGGCGGAAATATAGCTGAAATAATGGCGGATTTTCAGGCGTTCCAGATGGTGTTCGATTTTATCGGTCAGGTAATTGCTTAAGATAATGCAATCGACATTATTTTTTGTGAGCCAGTCAAGCAGCTCTCTTGCGCCGCGTCGCGTTCGTGCGTTGGCGGCAAGGGTGTCGTAATTGCTTTGGAATATCTCGTTGGCTTGGTCTTTGGTTTCCAAAACCTTATCAACGCTGCATCCGTTGTTTTTGTAATAATGGATGATTGGGAAGTCGAATGTTTCAAGTTGGTGCTTGAATGTGATCGGCCCAACGCCATAGAGCGCCAGACATTTATTAGACGCGATCCAAGCCATACGCGTATCGGCCAGTAAAGTTCCGTTCCAATCGAAAACGGCCAATTTGTTTTTGGTCATATTGTTATTTTCCAATTTTCTGCATTACACTATCCTATTTGTTATAGTCTGCAAGGTGTGAATAGGAAAGGCGTATCATGAAGAATAATCGCGTAATAAGTGTTGGTGGGCGGGCTATCGTCTGCGTAATGCTGCTGCTGATTTCTGTTAGTACAGGCTTTGCTCAATCTAAAAAATTGTATAGTGGATATATGGGGTTCACGCCGTGGCCGTATGATTTAACAATTGAGGCCGTCGAAGATACGTATGATTTTATTCATCAAAATGCCACGATTATTTCGCATCACTTTGATAATGGCATTTCGTGGGATGCGGCTCTTAATAATACGCCGTTTCCTGCGCATTTGAAAACTGATTGGCAGGGGCGTTTGGATAAGACTCGAAATATGAAGGTGTTTTTATCGTTAACGCCGATCAACTTTTCGCGGGATGGTTTGGCGCTTAACTGGGCGGAGCAGAGCGATAATCAGCCCTTGCCCGAGGTCTGGCGTGATATGGCATTTGATGACCCCGAGACTGTGAAGGCATATACAAATTATGTGCTTCGTTCTGTTGCGTTTTTTAAGCCTGATTTCTTGGCGATCGGGGTGGAGGTTAATGTTTTAATCAGCAATGCGCCGCAAAAATGGGATGCTTACCTTGCATTGAACCAGAGCGTTTATAAGGCGGTTAAGGCACGCCACCCTGATTTACCTGTGTTTTCAACAGTGCAGTATGAACATTTTCGCGGTATAGAAGCCGTCTCGAAAAATAATTTAGAGCTTCAAAAGCCCGCTGTTACGGCTTTGATGAAGCATTCGGATATGCTGGTTTTGAGTACCTATAAATATGGTTTTATTCATCCCAATAAAATAACCGATACATATTTTGATGAAATGCTGAGTTACAAGAAACCCATGGCTATTGCGGAAACGGGCGCCATGTCGAAGACGACTTTTGTCGCGGGTATCCCTTTATTTGCCAGCGAAAATAATCAGAAGGCATTTGTATCTATGATTTTATCGCAGGCCGCAAAACATAACTTTGTTTTTGTAGTCCATTGGTTGCCGATAGATTTTGATGCGATGCTCTCGAAATTACCAAAGGAATATTCTGAAATCGCAAAAGCGTGGGTGCATAGTGGCTTGGTAGATAAAAAAATGAACAAGAAGCCTGCCTATGATGTATGGCAAAAGCATTTAGCAGGGCGTCATAATAAAAAAGCGCCCCGATAGGGACGCTCTTGAAGGTTTTATAAAGCTGGGCGATTAAGCGGCGGCTTTATCTGCTTTTGCAAGAGCTGCTGCGGCTGATTTTGCGATCGCTGCGAATTGCTCCGGCTCGCGAATTGCGATATCGGATAGAACCTTACGGTCTAGTTCGATACCAGTTAGCTTCAGGCCGTGCATGAATGTTGAATATGTCATGTTATGCAAGCGTGCAGCCGCGTTAATACGTTGAATCCACAATGCGCGGAATTCACGTTTTTTAACACGACGGTCACGATATGCGTATTGACCGGCTTTCTCAACAGCTTGAACCGCAGTACGGAAACAATTCTTACGACGTCCGTAATACCCTTTAGCTTGTTTGATAACTTTTTTATGTCTTGCGTGGGCGCGTGGGCCCCCTTTAACTCTGGCCATGGTCTATTTCTCCCCTTCGGATTTCTTCGCGTAAGGCTTGCTTTTGCGCTTACGGCTATAGGGCAACCAGTTACGAAGAACAATGCGTTCATCCGGTTTGGACAATGTAGATTGACCTTTTGCCTTACGTTTCATTGATTTTGGTTTGTTCATCATCATGTGGCTTGTGAAAGCAGACTTTGATTTAACACGACCTTTTGCGGTGACTTTAAACCGCTTTTTCGCACCTGAGTGCGTTTTCATTTTCGGCATTTGTATCTCCTTATAAAGTTTAAGGGTTAACATTAAAGTGACTGAGGCATGCCGAACACATATAAGCCAAGCCACTCTTTACTGCAATTTATGCAATTAGATGGGTTTATACACGTTATGACATATATAAATCAAGTGATTTGTTGGGTCTTTGGTGTTTTATTTATGTGGCTTCGGTGGTGGTAAATATGCCGGAAAATCAAGACTTCCCAGAATCTAGACAAAAAGAAGCCCCGGAACAAGTCGCGGGGCCTTTGAGGTTGGGGTGATAAGCTAACAAAATTACCAGATAATTTTGTTAGCAGCGGGTTGAACCGTTGTCACCATTCGGGCAATTATTATTATTTTTGCGCCCGAGGTTGAATTCGTATTTTCGCACGTTTTTTATCAAGGTTACTGTTACATACATAATGAACATACAGCAAGAAATTATTCCGATACCCTGTGCTATTTTTCAATCCCCTTAAAGGTTTATTATTGTCTGTTGTTCTAATACTAGCAGGGTATAGCGCTCCGTGTCAAAAAAAATAACTATTTTTATTTACTTTGCATAATTATGCACTATTTATAGCGTTATTTACCCATCAAAGCAGAGAAAGAAATTTCCACCGTGTATCGTGCGGCTATAGCTTTTTCTTGTTAATCCTTATAAATTTTTTTGAAATAATTTCTGCTTGTTCTTTCTGAGCTTCTAATAGTTCTTTTTCTAATCTTTCTTTGGATATTTTTAGCCTGTTTACTTGTTTCAGTTTAATATTTTTTTCGGCTGTTAGGAGCCAAGCATATGCGGTTGTCCTGTCTTTATCAGTGCCCTTGCCTTCGTTATATAGTTCGCTCAAATATAATTGTGCAATAGGCTCTCCTTTTTCGGCGGCTAATTTGTACCATTTAAATGAGGTTTCATAACTTTTAAAAACAATTACACCATCATAATAAAACCCCCCTAAATTTATTTGAGCGCCAATATGTCCTCTTAATGCTGCTTCTTCTAACCAGTAAACTGCACGTACTGAGTTATATTCTAAGGCGCTGTCTTTAGATAAGAATGCCATACCCAGCTTAAATTGAGATTGGGGGTCGCCATATTTTGCATTTGCCACGGTGATTTTTATTGCTTCATCGGCATGGGCAATAGGCACTGTGCATAAGTTTGTAAGGATAATAATTGAAAATAAAAAATATAAATGTTTTATTTTGATCTCCTGCAATGATTTTGTTATTTATAGCGTTATTTACCCATCAAAGCATAGAAAGCAACGGCCGCGGCATTGGACACATTCAGGCTTGCAATTGCGCCTTGCGTGGGGAGCTTGACTAGCTCGTCACAGCTCTCTTTAACTAAGCGTCTGATACCGTCTCCTTCGGAGCCTAATACGATGACAATCTTTGTACTTTCATCAGGTGGTTCGCAAACATCTGTCAGGTTTCCTGTGCCGCCAGTGTTATATTGACGGGTGCGCATGATATCCCCGATTTCCTTTTTGCTGTGCTCGTCCATGCCGATAACGTGGAAGCCCTCGTCCTGAAGCTCCTTTATTGTACGGCTGAGGTTGGTGGCTTGCGCAACCGGCATATGGTCAACCGCGCCGCAAGCGGTTTTCGCCAAAACGCCGTCCAGTGAGGGTGCATGTTTCTTTTGCATGATAACGCCGTCAATACCAAACGCGCTGGCACTGCGCAGGATCGCCCCGACATTATGGGGGTCGGTTACTTGATCGAGTATGCACAGAACGGTTTTACTCTGCGTGCTTGCCCGAATGATGAAATCTTGCACGTCATATTCTGCCGCCGTGGTGGAGGCCAGTGCAATGCCCTGGTGAACTGCGCCGCGCGGTAACATCTTTTCCAGCCGATGCTTTTCAATGATGCTTGGCTCTGGTCTGCGCAGGCCTTTTTTGCGGGCTTCTAATATCGTTTGTTCGAATCCGCGCTGTGCTTGTTCGGTCAAGTAAAGCGTCTGGATTGTGCGATCCTCGTTCAGCCATGCTTCGCGCACGGCGTGAATTCCGTAAAGGGCAGGCTTGTTTTGATTCTTTTTCAGTTTCATAATGTTTCCTTTGCCAGACCATTACATATTTAATGCGAAAAGCACAAGACTTCACTTTGTTTTCTATATTTCGCAGGTATCTGCCTTTAGGTAGTCTTTATAGCTCGTCCCCGGATGGCTTTTTTCATACTCAATTTTTTCAATATAAGCATTTGCGACCAGAGATGCCGCCTCTTTGATTTGTCCATGCATCTGTGCCGCCGCATGCATGCCGGCTTCCGATAAACGGTGCATTTGGTCTTTGGACGATAAGGTAAAGGCATCTTTGGGGCGGATATCTTTTGGAACGTCACCTATATTAATGTCGAAATTAAAATAATCTTTAACCGCTTGTTGACCGGAGCGGATGCTGAAACGGTGAACGGCTTGCATTGACGTTGAAACGATAACGTCTTTCATCGCAATCAAGGTGTTTTTCTTGGCATCTTTATAGGAGACGCCTTCGTCAAAGTCACCTGTTCCCCAATGTAGATGAATAATATCATGTGGCATCGCATAGCCTGTATGGGCGCGATTGTCGAAAATGAAGCAATTACTGTCTTCGTTTGTTTCCTTGCCATATATAAAGGTCGCTTCTGTTAGCGCAGGGATAGAAGGGTTATTCCATCCTGACTGGCCGCCATCTACGACGACAATTCGGTTCTCGCGGGCATCGTTATGCAACTCAACGCCCGGTAAATATGTTGTGGGGGATGCACTGCCAAGAACCACTTCTGATAATAGCCAGTTTTTGCGTGCGGCCTCGTCGCTTGCATCCCAAGCTGTTCCTTCGCCGCGCGCCACATGGCTTTTCGCAAACATGGCGTCCAAATCAGGATGTACCCGTGTCATGGTCAGCATGACATCATCTGTGATATCCGCCATATGTGTGTTTTTTCCGACAACATCTTCAATCAAGCCACGCAAAGGCTTGTTGCTATATTGTGTTGTGCCTGCGATGCCGCTTAAAATTTGACGAGGGTTATTGAATAGCTTTTTGAAAAAATTACTGTTGTGCGGGAATATTTTATGGGCGTTGTCGTCTATAAAGTTTCCGAATTCACGTGGGGATGTGAAATATGGGTTGGGTTGTCCTGCGATTTGACTCATGCCGATTGTAGAAATTGCACCAAAGGAAGTGCCGGCTGAAAGCGTGATAAGGTTGTGATATTCCAGCGTGTCGGCTTCGTCTTTATAATCACGTTTGATGAGCTGTTCTTTGACTTCGTTAAAAAAGGCCTGTTTCAGCTCTACGGTCATACGACCATGAAGACCGCCACCCTGATTGGATTCCGTTACAATAATACCCATAATTTATCACCAAAATTTATAATCGTGCTTACTTAATGTAAACGTTAATGAGAATTTATAGAAGATGCGCGATATATGCAAGTTTTCGCTTTTGTAACGACGCATCATAGCGTTTTAATTCTTTCTCCCCTTGATAGGAATGCCATGGATATGGTTTAAGGAAGGGCAGCAAAGGATAGAGATAATGACCGAGACGAACACACAAATTGAAAAATCCGAGCCAAAATGGTTAAAGCCTGTCGTGGATTATGTGCCGCTGATCGCTTTCTTCGGTGCTTATAAATATAGTGACGATATTATTTTGGCGACTAAAGTGATTATCGGGGTGACGGTGATTGCCATTATCGTGTCGTTGCTGGTGGCGCGCCGCGTGCCGATTATGCCTTTGGTGACAGCCATTGTGATTGGTGTTTTTGGTGGGCTAACGATTTATTTTCAGGATGAGACTTTTATTAAGATGAAGCCGACCATTATTCAATCTGCCTTTGCCATTGTTCTTGGCACTGGTTTGATGTTGAAACGCGTATGGTTAAAACCCCTGTTTGGCGGGGCGGTTGATATGCCGGACAAAGCATGGCGCACGCTAACATTGCGCTTTGTTCTGTTTTTCTTGGCATCGGCGGTCTTAAACGAAGTTGTTTGGCGCACGCAGAGCACCGATTTTTGGGTTAATTTCAAGGTTTTTGGCTTGATGGGCTTTACCTTTATTTTTATTATCTTCCAAATGCCCTTCATTAATAAGCATGCCACGCATAAGCCGGAGTAATATTCTGGTGCGGTCATGAAATCTCCAAATCTATGCGTAAATGCGCTATACTATAAGTATAGGAGGCGTTTGTTTTGGCGATTAACTTAATTCATAATTTCGATAACAGCTATAAAGTTTTGTTTAATCAACGTATTAGCGATAAAATGTTGCAAACAACGCAACGTTTGGCGCGTGAGCTGGATATCCTGCGCAACCGTGATATTGACTTGGCACTTGGAGAGATTACAGGGAAAAATCAGGCGGAGAATAAAGAAAAATCTACCCTTAACACGCAAAACGAGATTATCTCCCAAAGCATTAAAGATATCCTTGATATCAGAGCGCGTCTGGGCATTGAGCAACCCGCAGGTGACAACAAACCGCTGGAAGAGCTGTTCCGTATTAATAAGGGCGCATTGCTGGATAAAGAATCGTAGAGGTTTAAGTCTTCGGTTCGAAAATTTTCTTCAAGTCATCTTCATTGAGAGTACGCCATTCCCCCTTCGGTAAATCACCGAGCGATAAGCCGCCTGTTTGAAAACGCTCTAACGTTATCACTTCGTTATCGATGGTCTCGAACATGCGCCGAATTTGTTGAAAACGCCCCTCATGCAAAACCATAACGCCGTTTTTCGCGTCTGTTTGCGTCCATTGTGCAGGTTTCAGCGGTTTATTATCATCGCCGATATACAGCTCGCCCGTTGCGAATAGGTCGCTTTCTGTGCCTTTCAGGTCATCACGCAATGTGACGTTGTAATGTTTCGAGGCATGGCTCTTGGGATGTGAAATACGGTGAAGTAAGTCTCCGTCATCGGTTAGTAACAACTGGCCGCTGCTGTATTTATCCAGCCGCCCGACCATGGAAAAAGTGGGCTTGCGCGCGGCGAAGCGTTCCGGCAACAAATCAAAGATAATGTCTGCTGGGTCTTTATGCGAACAGGTATAGCCCACGGGCTTGTGCAGCATGATGGTAAAGGGCTGAACCGGATCGATTTTCCCCCCGTCTAATTCAACGCGCCCCTCGGCGACTAAGTCCAGATCAACTTGAAAGGAGGGGCTTTTGATGATCTCCCCATCAATGCTAACCCACTCATTCTTAATCGCCATCGCCATTTCTTTGCGCCCGCCATATCCCAAATTAGAGAGCAACCGTTCAAGCCGTATTTTCTTCGCCATAATAAATCCTGTATATTTAAGGCGTTAATATATAATGTTCCCAGAAATTTGGAAGAGGTATCGTCTAATATTTATAAGTGGCCTGATATGAAGGGACGCTATAGACATCCTTTGCCGACTCATCCAAATTAGGCGGATGAAAAATAATGAAGACGAACTATTCCTGATTGACGGATCAGGATTTATTTTCCGCGCCTATTACGCCATGGCCTATTCCCATCAGGCGGGCATGACCAATCCCGAAGGGGTAGAGGTCGGCGCGGTCTATGGTTATACCAATATGATTTTGAAAATGCTGCGTGATTATAATGACCCGTATATGGCTGTTATATTTGATGTGGCGCGCAAAAATTTCCGCAATGATATTTATCCCGAATATAAAGCCAATCGCGATGAAACGCCCCCTGACCTTATCCCGCAATTTGATCTTATTCGTGATGCGACGCGGGCCTTTGGTTTACCCTCTATCGAACTTGCGGGCTATGAAGCGGATGATTTGATCGCGGCTTATGCGAAATTAGCCGTGGCGGCAGGTCAGAAAGTGGTGATCGTTTCCTCTGATAAAGATTTGATGCAACTGGTCAGGCCGGGTGTGCGGATGTTTGATCCGATGAAGAGCAAATGGATCGAAGAAGAGCAGGTCGTCGAGAAATTCGGTGTAACCCCTGATAAAGTCGTCGATGTGCAATCCTTGGCAGGGGACAGCGTTGATAACGTTCCCGGTGTGCCGGGCATTGGCGTAAAAACTGCGGCCTTGCTGATTAATGAATATGGCGATCTTGAAACCTTGCTGGAGCGGGCAAGCGAGATTAAACAAAATAAACGCCGCGAAAAATTGATAGAACATGCCGATGATGCGCGCATGTCGAAACGCCTTGTGCAATTGGATGCGGATGCGCCCGTTCCTGTCTTATTGAAAGACCTCAACAAACATCATCCTGACAAGCCTGAATTGATGGCATTTCTGCAAAAGCAGGCTTTCAATTCAATCATCAAACGTTTGGGCGGGGCAACCGTTGCGCCGGCGAAGCCTGCTGCTGTTGACGGCGAAGCGCAATCTGTGGAGGTTGAGGCCATATCCTTGCCGCCTGTATCAGAGAATAAATATACTCTAATTAATGATGCTAAAACTTTGAAAGCATGGATAGAGGAAGCAGAACAAGAAGGCGTGATCGCCGTTGATACAGAAACCACCAGCCTGACCCCTGCGAAGGCGAAGCTGGTTGGTATATCGATCTCTTCCATTATCGGTAAAGCCGCCTATATCCCGCTGGCTCATGCGCAGGAAATGGACTTATTCGGTAGTGTTGCCGATGATGCGACCCCGCAAATGGATAAGGGGGAGGCACTGGCGTTGCTCAAGCCTTTGTTGGAAGATAAGGCCACCCTAAAAATCGGGCATAACATGAAATATGATTGGCAGATGTTTGCCAAGGAAGGCATCCACATCACCCCGTGTGATGATACGATGTTGATCTCTTATGTGCTGGACGGCTCAAGCCATAGTCATTCGATGGATAACCTGTCGATCCAATATTGCGACCATACGCCGATTAAATATGCGGAGGTCGCAGGTAAGGGTAAGGCGCAAGTTACCTTTGATAAGGTCTCC
Organism: Alphaproteobacteria bacterium; assembly: GCA_002401695.1. Lineage (GTDB taxonomy): Bacteria > Pseudomonadota > Alphaproteobacteria > Micavibrionales > Micavibrionaceae > UBA1672. The sequence goes on along the minus strand of NVTV01000003.1, from coordinate 57,271 downwards.
ATTAATGATGCCCTGAATTACGCGGCGGAGGATGCAGAAATAACGCTGCGCTTGCATAAAATTTTGAAGCCACGCCTGATTTCAGAAAAAATGCTCAGCGTTTATGAAACCATTGAGCGTCCGTTAATCCCCGTGATTGCACAGATGGAGTTGGACGGAATTAAGGTTGACCCCTCCGTCCTGCATGCCATGAGTCAGGATTTCGGCAAGCAGTTGGTTATTCTGGAAGAGGATATTTATAAGCTGTCGAACCGTCCCTTTAATATTGCCTCTCCCAAGCAAGTGGGTGAAGTCTTGTTTGATGAAATGGGGCTGCAAGGGGGCAAGAAAACTAAGACAGGGGCGTATTCTACCTCCGTTGATGTGTTGGACAAGCTCAGCCTTGAAGGACATGAGATCGTTACCAAAATTCTGGAATATCGCGGGCTGGCAAAGTTAAAATCTACTTATACGGACGCGCTGCAAGAGGAAATAAACCCTGAAACGGGGCGCGTGCATACCTCTTATAATATGGTCGGGACAAGCACAGGGCGGCTTTCCTCCTCTAATCCGAATTTGCAGAACATCCCGATTCGCACTGAAGAAGGCCGTAAAATCCGTGAGGCGTTTATTGCCAAAGAAGGGCATAGCCTGATTTCGGTTGATTACAGCCAAGTGGAGTTGCGTCTTGCCGCAGAGATGGCCGATGTTGCCGCGCTGAAGCAAGCCTTTAAAGACGGCGTTGATATTCATGCGCTTACGGCTTCGCGTGTGTTTGATGTGCCTCTCGATGAAGTAACGCCCGAAATCCGCCGCCAAGCCAAGGCGGTTAATTTTGGTATTATATACGGTATATCCGGTTTTGGGCTGGCGAAGCAGCTTGGCTGTCCTGTTGGGGAGGCGAGTAGTTTTATTAAACGTTACCTTGCGCGCTTTCATGAGATTGAGAGCTATATGGAGGCCATCAAAGAAGACGCCAAGCGCGATGGTTATGTGACAACACTCTATGGTCGTAAATGCTTTATTCCCGGTATTCAGGATAAGAATCAAATGCGGGTTCGCGGCGCAGAGCGTCAGGCGGTGAATGCGCCGTTGCAAGGAACGGCTGCTGACATTATGAAAATTGTCATGGCGCGTATACCTAAAAGGTTAGAGCTGGAAAAACTATCTGCAAAAATGCTTCTACAAGTCCATGATGAGCTTATTTTCGAAGTTTTAGACGATGAGATTGAAAAAACATTGACCATTATTAAGGAAGTAATGGAAAATTCATTTAAAATCAATGGAGTAGATATATCTGTGCCGCTAGATGCTGAAGGTGGTCAGGGTCGAAATTGGGCTGTGGCGCATTAAAACATCCTTATAATTGCAATAAAAATACCATAAATATGTATTTTTATACAAAAAAAATGCATATTTAGTTGACACCAGTTTACATATCACGCTATACAGTTGTCATAACTTAGGTTGTTGTCTTCCCCCACACACACGGGCAATCTCTTAAGTTATAGAATAACGAAGGTTTGATACCCCACACACATATCAGATCTTCTACAGTTCCCCACACACGGAAAGTTGGGCCGTCCTTTGTTTACAAAGGGCGGTCTCGCTGTGTGTGCTGTGCGTTAATTTATGGTTTTTGTAGGACGAGTGTCGACCATTCGCCGATATCATATTGTTTCTTAAGCGTTAGGCCTTCACCCTCATAAGCAGAGGCGACAAGATGCGCTTGTTCAACCAGCATCCCCGATAAGACGCAATAGCCATTATCGTCCAGAACTCGCACTAAATCGGGCGCCATTTCAATCACAGGTGCGGCGAGGATATTGGCTAGAATTAATTCATAGGGCTTTTGTTTATCGACGCTGGGCGTATGAAAGCCATCACCGCAATCACAGGTCATGGCAGATTTACTCAACGCGACTCCGTTCATTTCCGCATGGCGCGCGGCAACACGCACACTTTCCGCGTCATTATCAACGGCGAGAATCGGGCTTTTCCATAGTTTCCATGCTGCAATCGCCAGAATACCGGAACCTGTTCCCATATCTAAAATATTCCATGGGCATGCGCCTTTGCCTTTAAGGTCAAGCATAGCTTGCAGGCATCCTTTGGTGGTTTCATGCTCGCCCGAGCCAAAGGCCGTGGCGGCGTCCACTTGCAGAGCCATTTGTTCTTGCGGAATGTCGCCCTGATAATGGCTGCCATGGATAAAGAACGGGCCAATCGAAAAGGGTGGGAATTCCTGATAGGTTTTTTCCAGCCAGTTAATATCGGGTGTTTTTTCGATTTCTATATGTTTGGCGGAAATATCGACACCTTGTATGTTATGCGCTGCGGCTTGCAACGATAGGCGTGAGACAAGCTCCTCAATTTCGGGTTTGTCGTCCATAATCCATTCTAATATCCACGGATTATTATGTTTCCGATCCTTACGTGCAGCGGCACTGGATAAGGCAATATGCATGAATGATTCGGCCAGACAATAGGCGGTTTCATTGGATAGTGCATTTTGAATGTGGAAACGTATTGTATACAAGGGGTCATAGAACCTAATAGGTTGGAAAAACAGAAGGGGCGTTTACCCGCCCCCTCTTAAATTACTATGTGATGTTAATCTTCTTCTTTATCAAGCAGAGAGTCGTCTGCCTCCGGATCATCATCAACGCTAACATCTGGAACATCATCCAGAGTATCTTCGCCAAGCTCTGTATTGTCATCGTCATCTTTGTTGTCGTTTGGTTGCTCGGCATCTTCCAGACTAACAACTTCTACGCCTGAATCTTCTTCTTGGATTTCACCTTCTTCTTTTTTGGGAGGAGATACCTCTTTAACGGCTTCAACAGCGGCAACACGTCCGCGGCGGGTTTTTGTTTTTACTTCGCCTGTGAATTCTGTATCACAAGCAGGGCACATGATTGGGCGGTTATTCATGTCGTAAAAACGCCCCCCACAACTTGTGCAAATTCTTTTGAGTCCCATAGGGTTTAATGCTGTACTCACTTTGATTGTTCTCCTTAGCAGGGTTATTTTCTTCTCAAGTGCCTTATTTTTAGGCCGCTGTCAATGTAAATAGATTGATAATCTTCCTATAGTATAATGACAGCTTTGGAAAGAGTATAGACCCAAAGCGCGGTTCAATGTACGATAGTTTTGTGGGTCTCACAAAATACATCATTGAAAAGGTATTATTATGCAAAAATCGGTCGTTATTTGTGGTTTTAAACGCTCTCCTATGCATTTTGCAAATAAGGGTGATTTGGCAAAGGTTCGTCCTGATGATATGGCGGCGGAGGTCGTGAAGTCTTTGGTTGCCTCCACTGGTGTTAAGGTTGATGATATCGAAGATTTACTTATGGGCTGCGCGTTTCCTGAGGCCGAGCAGGGCTTTAATATAGCCAAACTTGTCGCTGGGCATGCAGGCTTGCCGGATAGTGTCGCGGGCGCAACGTTGAACCGTTTTTGCGGTTCTTCCATGACGACGATACATATGGCGGCAGGTATGATCCAAATGAATGCGGGCGAGGTGTTTATTGCCGCCGGCGTTGAGAGCATGAGCCGTATTCCAATGGGCGGATTTAACCCGATGCCCAACCCTGCACTCTTCGATGCTTACCCGCAAGCATATATAGGTATGGGCGAGACCGCAGAAAATTTAGCGCAAAAATATAAAATTGATCGTGTGGCACAGGATGAATTTGCCGTGGCCTCTCATCATAAAGCTGCGGCTGCTGCATCAGGCGGAAAATTCGATGATGAAATTGTGCCGATTGGTGATGTCACCGCAGACGGAACAATTCGCCCCGACAGCTCAACTGAAAAACTCGCAACCCTAAAGCCCGTTTTCTTAAGTGACGGCAGCGTGACGGCGGCAACATCATCACCACTGACCGATGGTTCGGCGGCGGTTCTTGTGTGTTCGGAAGACTATGCGGATAAGCATAAACTGGAAAAATTGGCACGGATTAAATCCGTTGCTGTTGCTGGTTGCGCTGCAGAAATTATGGGCATCGGCCCCGTTCCTGCAACCAAAAAAGCATTGGCGCGCTCAGGCCTGACGATGGATGATATTGATATCATAGAGCTGAACGAGGCGTTCGCCGCGCAAGGCCTGTCGGTTATTCAAGAGTTGGGCATGGATATCGCGAAAATCAATCTGGATGGCGGTGCGATTGCGCTGGGTCATCCACTTGGCGCGTCAGGTGCGCGTATCACGGGTAAAGCGGCCAGCCTTCTAAAACGCGAAGGTAAAAAATATGCTCTAGCCACAATGTGTATCGGCGGCGGTCAAGGCGTTGCGACTATATTGGAGGCGATTTGATGACCACAATAAATAAAGTTGCCGTTATTGGCGCAGGTGTAATGGGCAGTGGGATTGCGGCGCAGGTTGCGAATGCGGGCTTGCCTGTTGTGTTGTTGGATATTGTGCCGCCCGAACTCGATAAATTTGGCGGAAATAGAAATGCATTTGCCGAGGGTGCGGTGGCTAAAATGCTGAAAACCGAGCCTGCTTCCTTTATGCGCAAAAGCAATGCGAAGCTGATTACGTGCGGGAATCTGGAAGATGATCTGGATAAGCTGGCCGATGTGGATTGGATTATCGAGGTTGTGGTTGAGAATCTTGAAATCAAGCATAAGACTTACGAAATACTACAAAAGCATCGCAAAAAAGGCTCTATCATATCGAGTAATACCTCGACCATTCCGCTGCATAAACTCGCCGAAGGGCAGCCCGCCGCATTTAAAAAAGATTTCATGATCACCCATTTTTTCAATCCGCCGCGCTATATGCGTTTGCTGGAATTGGTCGTGGGCAAGGATACGCGTAAAGATGCCATTGAGACTGTGCGCGCTTTTTGTGATGAACGTTTGGGCAAGGGCGTCGTCGCCTGTCATGACCGTCCGGGCTTTATTGCCAATCGGTTGGGGGTCTACTGGCTGACTGTTGGTGTGAATGAAGCCATTAAGCAAGGGATTTCCATTGAAACCGCCGATGCAGTGATGGGCAAGCCTTGCGGCATTCCCAAGACAGGCGTATTCGCGCTGATCGATTTGGTTGGTATTGATTTGATGCCCAAGCTCTCGGAAAGTTTACTGACGAATTTGCCGAAGGATGATGCCTATCGCGATGTGTTTATTGACCATAAATTTATCCATGAGATGATTGATGCAGGTTATACAGGCCGCAAAGGTAAGGGCGGATTTTATCGTTTGAACCCTGATGCCCCCAAAGGCACGCGGGAGAAACAAGCACTCCCCTTGAGCGTGGGTAAATTCGATGAAGGCAGCTACGCCAAAGCATCCAAGCCGAAATTAAAGAGCATTGACGCTGGGCGCAAAGGTTTAAAGGCCGTTGTCACGACAGATGATGCGGGCGGAAAATATGCGTGGGAAGTTCTGAAGCAAACTTTATTCTACGCGGCGGAGCTTGTCGGCGAGATTGCCGATACTGTCCATGATATCGATGAAGGCATGAAGCTCGGCTATAACTGGAAGGCTGGGCCGTTCGAGATGATCGACGCGCTGGGCCCTAAATGGTTCGCGGAGAAACTCTTGGAAGCCGATATCGGTGTTCCAGATATTCTGGAGCAAGTGGGCGATGGCACTTTCTATCGCATTGAAAATGGCAAGCAGCAATATTTCGGTTTGGACGGGAAATATCATGACGTGGTGCGCCCTGATGGTGTGTTGTTATTGCGTGATGTTAAGTTAATCAGTGAGCCAGTTATCAAGAATGGTTCGGCAAGTGTCTGGGATATTGGTGACGGTGTTTTGTGTTTCGAGAAAACCTCGAAAATGAACACCTTTGATGAAGGCACTTTTGATCTGTTGGAGGAAACCAATAAACTGATTTCTAAGTCCGATGATTATAAAGCTTTGGTGATTTATAACGAGGCCACGCATTTCTCTGCTGGTGCTAATCTTGGGCTGGCGTTGTTCATGATTAATATCGCGATGTGGCCACAGGTTGAGAATTTTATTACCCGTGGGCAAAAAACCTTTATGGATCTTAAATTTGCACCATTCCCGATGGTCAGCGCGCCAAGCGGTATGGCTCTGGGTGGTGGTTGCGAGATTTTATTGGCGGCTGATGCGGTACAAGCTCATGCGGAAACCTATACAGGGCTTGTGGAGGTCGGTGTTGGCTTATTACCCGGTTGGGGTGGCTGTAAGGAAATGATCTTGCGTTTTCAAGAACGGGAGCGTACAAAATTCGCCGCAGATATGGATAAAATCGGCAAAGAGAATATCTGGTTCTCCCCCGATACAACGCCCGTTGGCGCCGCGCGCAAAGCTTTTGAGGTGATTGGCATGGCGAGCGTGTCTAAATCGGCATTCGAAGCCGTGGATATCGGTTATTTCCGTGAAACAGACGGGATCAGCATGAACCGTGATCGCTTGCTCTATGATGCGAAGAAGCGCGCGTTAGAGCTTGCCGAGGGATATACCCCACCGGAAAAACGCGAAGATATTCGCCTTGGTGGCGCGGGCGCGAAAATGGCGCTGAAACTGGCCGTGTCGGATTTACGCAAATCAGGCAAAGCAACGCCGTATGATGTGGTGGTGTCCGAACATGTTGCAACGGTTCTATCCGGCGGTGACACTGATTACACTGAAACGTTGAGCGAGGATGATCTCATCAAGCTGGAGCTTCAGGAATTTATGAAATTGCTGCGCCATGATGGAACGCTGGATCGGATTGAACATATGCTGACCACCGGTAAACCGCTCAGGAATTAGAAGGTCGCTATGACACGGAATTTGAATGTATCAAACACATTTAATATTAGTACGGATCATGATTTTGACTCTGTGGCGAAGGCCTTTCCGAGTCTATTGTCTTTGTTTGAAAAGCGCAGTACATCCGTGATGTATTACGGTGAAGAGTTACACCATCCGGGACAAATCGGGGTTATTGGTCGGGCGCGCAGCGGCAAAAGTAATTTTTTGAATACGGCGATTAATGTGCATATGTCTGGCAGGAAGGCGCAGGAAGACGAAATAAAATTGCCGCGCACTGTCGGCGGTGGTGAGGTTCAAGTGTACAAACGTTGGATCACAGATGAGTGTGAAATTCGAATACAAGATGAAAAAGCCATAAGCCATTTATTGAGTAATGATGAGCCGGACTGCCCCGTTGCGCATACTGATCTTTTGTTGCCTGACTTTGATCGTTCCGGAATTCGTATTATGGAGCATCCTGAGGATAAAGCAGGATTTTGTGATATGCTGTTGGAGTTTTATTATGATGATGACGGGCAGCGGTTTTTAAAAATTAAAACAACGGATGAGATTGCTGATAGTGATGCTTATCAAAAAGAGTTTCTGCCATCTGTTGAGTGTTTGGAAAATTAAGAAGGATAAAAATATGCCCGTATATACGCCCCCTTTGAATGATATTCGTTTCATTTTGCATGACGTTTTGAAGGCGGAGAGCCTGTCTGAATTATACGAAGATTTCTCTATGGATCTCGCCGACCAAATTTTGGAAGAGGGCGGAAAATTGTGCGAGGAAGTGTTCTTTCCCTTGAACCAAAGCGGTGATGGCGAGGGATGCGTGTTGGAAAATGATAAAGTCACCACGCCAAAAGGCTTTAAAGAGGCGTATGATACTTTTGCGGAAAATGGCTGGTGCGGTTTGGCTTCTGATCCTGATTATGGTGGCATGGGCATGCCGATGCTGATTAATACGGCGATGAAAGAAATGCTGTGTTCATCTAATATGTCGCTGTCTATGTATCCGGGGTTATCTTATGGCGCGTATGAAGCGTTGCATAAATTCGGAACTGATGAGCTAAAAGATTTATACCTCCCCAAATTGGTGGAGGGCGTTTGGTCAGGAACGATGTGCCTGACCGAGCCACATTGCGGAACGGACTTGGGCTTAATCAAAACCAAAGCTGTGCCTGATGAGAGCGGTGCCTATAAGATCACAGGAACCAAAATTTTCATTTCTGCGGGTGAGCATGACTTAACCGAAAATATTATCCATCTTGTTTTGGCAAAATTACCTGATGCACCGGATGGTGTGCGGGGGATTTCTTTGTTTATCGTGCCGAAATTCATCCCGAAGGATGATGGCAGTGTTGGCGATCGTAACGCGGTGTCCTGTGGCTCTTTGGAACATAAGATGGGCATAAAGGCGAATTCAACCTGTGTGATGAATTTTGATGATGCTACGGGCTGGCTGGTTGGCGCGCCGCATAAGGGCTTGCGCGCGATGTTTGCGATGATGAATGATGCGCGCCTTGGTGTGGCGATGCAGGGGCTTGGCATTGCTGAGGTTGCCTATCAAAACGGCGCAGCCTATGCGAAAGAACGTTTGCAAATGCGCAGCCTTACAGGTGTGAAAGAGCCTGATAAGCCCGCCGATCCGATTATTGTGCATCCTGATGTTCGTCGAATGTTGCTGATGTCTAAGGCGATTACTGAAGGTGGTCGGGCGCTGTCTTATTGGGTGGGGATGGAGCTTGATATTTCCCTGAAACATGCAGATGAAAAAGAACGCCAACGTGCCGATGATCTGGTTGCGTTATTAACCCCGATTTTGAAGGCCTATCAAACCGATATGGGTTCAGAAGTCGCCAATATGGCGGTGCAAATTTACGGCGGGCATGGCTATATCTGGGAAAGCGGTGTAGAGCAATATGTGCGTGATGCGCGCATTGCACAGATTTATGAGGGCGCGAACGGCGTGCAGGCGCTTGATCTTGTCGGGCGGAAAATGCCGCAGAATTTCGGTCGCCTATTGCGTCGGTTCTTCCACCCTGTTCAAGAGTTTATTGAACAGCACCAAGGCAATGCTGAGATGCAGGAATTTATATTCCCGCTGGCTAAATCCTTTATGAAGTTACAGCAATCCACCGCGATGGTCGCACAAAAAGGTCTTAAAAACCCTGATGAAGCAGGGGCGGCCTCTGTTGATTACTTGCGTCATTTTGCTTTGGTTGCGATGGCATTCATGTGGTGCCGTATGGTTTTGGTGGCGCAAGATAAGCTGGCCAAAGGCGAAGGCGATAAAGCTTTTTATGAGAGCAAAATACAAACCGCCCAGTTCTTTATGGCCAGAATGCTGCCCGAGGCGGATGCACGTTTTAAAATGGTGCTGGCCGGCGCAGATACTTTGATGGCACCCGCAGCGAAGTCGTTTTAGGAAATCTACGGATTTCTTACGTTTGCGTTATTGGAAATACATGTTAATGGTGGGGTAATACGCACCATTAAATTTGCAATTATTCGGGATTCTTGGCAGAATTGTACCGAATATGAAAGAACAGGTATAAATGTCTGAAAAATACACGTCAAAATCGTTTTTTGTTCTTGAAAAAGAATACGAAAAACTGACGAGTCAGCTTGATAAAACATCAGAATGTTTCAATAAAATTAGTGACATTGAAAATGAGCTTCTGCCCTGTGCGAAGTATTTAGCAGAAAATGAACAACATCCGGATGCGATTTATTGGCTCTGTGGACAACGGGTTCACGGGACATGCCAAACTGGCATCACGACGCAGCAATTTGAACGTTATCTTAATCAAGCTTCGGAGCAAGGGCATACGGCGGCAATGCGCCTGCTGGGGCGTTATTATTATGGCTGGGAACGGGTGCTATCAGTGCGTCAAGTTCACAAAAGAAAAGCATTGGAACTGTTTGAAAAGGCATCAGGTGCAGGCGACAGACAGGGGCGCTATGATTTGGCATGCGCGCTGTGTGAGAGTCAGGATGAGGCCAAGATCACGCGCGCGGATTCTATATTGAAAGATTTGATGAGCGAGTCCGTATTGCCATCGTTTTATGCCTATTATTACTATTTTTTCTGGACAGAAGGCGGCTCATATCATGGCGATGAGCAAGGCGGTTTTGATATATTGCAACGCGCCGTGGCTTGTCTGGATGACGTGTGCGTTCACTCGGACGATTTTCATGAAAGCGCACTCTATTACTATATCGGGCTTTGTTATTATGAGGGCGCAGGCTGTGCACAAGATACGGCGCAGGCCATTGATTATATGCGCCGCAGTGTAAAGAGTGATGAATATGGTGATGCATATTTTTGGCTGAAGAATAAAGGCGTGGATGTTGCGTCTAAAAAGGATAAGCCTGACACCATGCCTGATATTTTCAAAAAGAGCGACGCGGCATCTGAAGGCGGTAATGATTGGGAGCAAGCGGACACTGATTTCCAAATGACGCTGGATAAGCCGTTGAGTTTTATTGATATCAAAAAAGGTAAAAAACAGGAAAAAGAGCAGCGTAAACAAAAGGAAAATGTAGCGCGTTTTACCAAGCAAGATCTTGAACGTGTTCTACAGCCTTTTGAAGAGATGATTGGCCTAGACACGATTAAAGAACAGGTCGTTGGCTTGTTTTATACTGTTATGGCTGATGATCTGCGCCGCCGAAAGGGCGTGGAGTCCAGTCATAAGCCTATGCTGCATATGGCTTTTACAGGAAATCCGGGGACGGGGAAAACAACAGTTGCGCGCCTGCTTGGTAAGGTTTTCAAAGAATTAGGCTATTTAAAACGTGGCCATGTTGTAGAGGTTGATCGCTCTAAAATGGTGGGGCCGTATATTGGTCAATCCGAGGCGATAACGACCGAGCTGTTCGAAAGTGCAAAAGACGGCGTTTTGTTTGTTGATGAGGCCTATGATTTGGAGAAGGGGTATTCTCCTAATGATTTCGGTGGAGAAGTTATGGCGATGCTGGTGAAGAAAATGGAAGATGATCGTAGCAATATGATTGTGATCATGGCCGGATATCGTGAGGAAATGTCGTGGATGTTGGATGCAAACACGGGGTTGCGTTCGCGCCTTGGTATGATTATCGATTTTCCTGATTATACGGATGAGGAGAAACAGCGTATATTCGAAAAATATGCTGCGGATTATTCTTTTAAATTGCGCAAAGATGCGAAAGAAAAATTACTGTCTGTTTTGCAGAATATGGAGCCGAAGAAAAAGGATAAATTTGGTAATGGCCGCGGTGTACGCAGCTTGTTCGAACAAACACTACGTCTTCAGGCGCGCCGTATAATAGAAGGCGACATAACCCACAAGACGAAATTACTGACCATTATCGCCGATGACATTCCGGGCACATCATTGCCACCATCAAAGGAACGGCTTTTGAAGCATGGAATTGTGCGCATTAAATAACATGATTTAGAAAAAGCATAAAAAAAAGGTCGGGGGGAACCGACCTTAATTTACGCAGAAAAAGTAGAGAAATATACTCAGTAACTCAAGTGTCAACGCAGCATTTAAGCAGTATATTAAAAAAGTATATTTGTACGCAGTAAATTATTACTCAAGTGAAAACAGTAAGGTACTCAGTCAAAATACTCTAACTCTATTGAGCGTTTAGTTGTTTTTCCAGCAATCTTATGCGCTCTTCATATTGGCGTTGCTGTCTGTAGAAATCGGATTTTACCGTGTCCAGATCGTTTTCCAACGAAGCAAGGCTGGCAAGTTGTTGTTGATTTGTCAGTTCAGGGTCAAACAGCATATTTTCAAGTTCTGATTTTTCCTGCTGGCATTGTGCTTTTTGTGTTTGAAGTTGGCGACCCATGCGCATGATCTGACGCTCTGATTCATTGAACTTCATTGTTGCGCGTTCAAGATTCCAGTTATCTGATGAGACGGATAACCGCTCGCTTTGTGCATCATGCAATGTGCTTTTTAGCTCTTCATCAAGAAGTTTGTTTTTTTGCAAAAGAGCGCCTATACGCTGCTCTAAATCTGATATTTTGTTGCGCATATCTACAGAAGCGGTGTTTGGTGTGCCGCTTGTGGGTTCAATGGCCGCAAAATATTGTGCTGCGTCATCGCTTGTTGCTGGCACTATCGCGCTGGCAACGGTAATGGATGGCTGTTCTTGTTGTGCAGCATGCGTAAGGTCTACGGCCATCGGTTTTAGCTTGTTGATGTGATAAACAGGCTTAGGCGACTTGGCTGTTTGGATTGTGGTTTTATTCGGCGGTGTCTCTGCCGCAGAGAGCAGCATACTGGACGTATCCTTTGTATGTGCGAAAGCCTCTGGTTCTATCGATGGTTTGTATTTTTCGCTTTCCTCTTTGAGCTGCTTGGCAAGCTGTTCCGTATAGCGTGGTTTATTTGATGGTTCGGGGCGTAATGCGGGCATCGCTGCGTCTGCTTGTTGCGCTGTATCCTCTGAACTGTAGGAAGAGCCCAATATTGGTGGTGGTGGTGCGATATTGCCGGAGGTATTTTTTCTGGGCGGCGACAATGACGGCATTGGCATTTGTTCCGTTTTTGCTGCGGCCATTGTTGCTGCAGGTGTGATGCAGTCCGTATATTCCGGCAGCGTTGCTTCCAATCCGGTCATATATAGTCTGAATTTTGTATCTCTGATTTGCACATCTAAAACACTGGTTGTGCGTAGAGCCTTTGCGAATTCACTTTCATGGCGAAGGTCGCTGACAAGCAAGCTCTTCTTGAACGCTTTTGTCGGGATTACTTTTTCTATTATCCCTGGAACGCTATACCTAACCTCGTATTTTTGGTTTTCGGTAAAACTGTCTTGTCTGAAATCAATGTTAAGGTTTGTAAACCCCTTTGATGTTCCTGCCAGTTGGATAATATATCCGTTATTCAACTGATTGCTAAGTGCACAGGTTTGCAGTGCGTTTTCCGCATCGCCGTTATTGATACGCTCAACCGTCCATTTGTCTTTAGGGTAAAAATACAATTCAGCGTCATCGGCCATGACGCTGATGCTTATCAGCGATGTGGTTGCCAGACAAGCAGCGAGTAGAGATGTTGCTAACAGTTTGTGTGTCATCGTAAAGGCCTTAGAGACGGATAAGATTTGAAAAGGTCAGGCAGAATTTGACCATGGAGGGGGTGATTCGATATTTATAACTACATACTTACAGTTTTTGAAAACAACAAAAAGAAATTTCATCATTTTACCCACTTATTTTTGGGGAAAAAGTCTGTATAGTATGTGCATGACATTTGAAAACATCGAAAAAACCATCCGCGAAAAGCTAATTTATGCCCCTCAGCTTGGTGCAAAAATCAAACTTGATTTTGGGGGTGACGGTATTATTCATATTGATGGCACACAAAATCCCGCTGTGATGAGCAATGAGGATGCCGATGCCGATACGACCTTTGTGTGTTCTCTTGGTTTATTTGAGAGCATCATTGATGGTACGCAAGACCCAACCATGGCTTTTATGACCGGAAAACTTAAAATACAGGGTTCTATGGGTTATGCGATGAAAATATCTGCCCTTTTTGATGATTAGGGCGTTTCTGATTTTTCTTCCTATATGTTGTTCTTATTTATATCCCTTATGATGTCTGTAACGGTATCTTTCGACGGGTACATAGAAATCAGGTGATTATCCCAATCCATCAGGTATATAAAGGATGAATGATCGATCATATATTCATCCATCATGTCATTTTCAACTTTAGACGAATACACTTTAAAGGCATTCTTTACGGCCTCTATTTGTTCGTTGCTGCCTGTTAGGCCAACTAAGCTGGGGTGGAATTGCGTGACATAATTTTTCATTGTTTCAACGTCATCGCGCTCTGGATCCACGGTAATGAACATAGGTGTAATAGTGTGTGCATAATCTTCGCCAAGCTCGTCCATGATGCGTGTGATTTTCTGCAGCTCTGTCGGGCAAACCGCAGGGCAGTACGTAAATCCAAAAAAGACCAGCTTGTACATGTCGGCATATGTATCGTTTGTCACTTCTTGCCCATTATGATCAATCAGGGTGAATGCGCCGCCAATATTTGACGCGGCGGAGGTTGTGTTATTTTCTGTTGAAACTGGTTGTTTAAGGATGGTCGCTGCCGATGCTGCGCTTTGATCATCAGGGGACAGTGGAATAACACCGGAATCAAGCGTTCTTTGTGCTTTGAGATAGCCAATACCCGATCCGATACCAAACCCAACTACGAGTAATATTGCCCATCTGAATATACGTTTTTTCATAGCCTGTACTTTCCTTTTATAAAACCTGATAACAGGGTTATAATTCTTATCTGCTCACTTGACAATTCCTTTCATTAAAGCAAAGCTGCGAATATATAAAATATAACCTTAGGGGTGCTTTATTATTATGCGAGGCGGTCGTTAGACCGTAAAATAATAAGAAAGCTGAGAGTATACCCTTGGAACCTGTGGGCAAAACCCCGCGTAGGAAAAGGACATTTATAAAATGCCACACATCACATTGGAATATTCTAAAAACCTTGGGGATATCATAAATGTTTCAAAGCTGGTTTATGACCTTCATGAGGAACTTGCCGCGCAGGGTATTGATAGAGAACGCATAAAAACACGAGCATTGGCATGTAATTATGTGTCTGTGGGAGAGCGTGGTTCTCGTGGTCATATGTTGCATCTGACGCTTTTGTTACTTGAAGGGCGCGATAACGCGACGAAAAATAAATATGGTGATGCATTACACAAGATGATGAAAAATCGCGTTGCTGATACAGTAAAGCATTGTTCTATAACGCTTGAAATTCGCGATATGGCTAAAGATACGTATTATATGTAGGGAGTAGTCTATTATGACACCAAAAGATCAACCAAACACACAAGAAGCGGGCACATGCCCATCAACAACACACGTAACGACAGGATCGCTGCCGGCCAGTAAAAAGGTTTATGTCGGCGATTTAAAAGTGCCGATGCGCGAGATAGCCCTCAGCAATGGCGAGAGCTTAACCGTTTATGACACCTCTGGTCCATATACAGACGATAATGCAAAGCTGGACATTATGCGCGGGCTTCCTAAAACGCGCCTTGATTGGGTGATGGAGCGCGGCGACGTTGAATATGTTGATGGACGCACGGTTAAGCCGATTGATAATGGCTATAAAAGTGAAGAAGCGCTTCAAAACCGCAAAATAACGCATGAAAAATTCCCTGCCAGCCCCGCAAAACCGCTCCGCGCGAAGGCCGGACAAAACGTGTCGCAAATGCATTATGCGCGTAAAGGCATTATCACAGCTGAAATGGAATATATTGCCATACGTGAAAACCAACGCCGCACTGAGGCGCATAGTTACTCCAAACACGGAGAAAATTTCGGCGCGAATATGTTGCCTCTGATCACGCCTGAATTTGTGCGTAAAGAGGTTGCCGAAGGCCGTGCGATTATCCCCGCCAACATCAATCATCCTGAAGTCGAGCCAATGATTATCGGGCGTAACTTTCTTGTGAAGATCAATGCCAATATCGGAAATTCCGCCGTGACCAGTTCTATCGGTGAAGAGGTCGATAAACTTGTTTGGGCGATCCGTTGGGGCGCAGATAACGTGATGGATTTATCGACAGGTAAAGATATTCACGACACCCGCGAATGGATTATCCGTAATTCACCCGTGCCGATTGGTACAGTGCCAATCTATCAAGCTCTTGAAAAAGTCGGCGGTGTTGCCGAAGATTTATCATGGGAAGTCTTCCGCGATACGTTAATCGAACAGGCCGAGCAAGGCGTTGATTACTTCACCATCCATGCAGGTGTGCGCTTGCCGTATATCCGCCTCACCAATGACCGGATCACGGGCATCGTCTCACGCGGTGGATCAATCATGGCGAAATGGATGATGACTCATCACCGTGAAAGCTTCCTCTACACTCATTTTGAAGAAACCTGCGAAATCATGAAAGCCTATGACGTTAGTTTCTCCCTCGGAGATGGTTTGCGCCCCGGCTCAATCGCTGATGCCAATGACGAAGCCCAATTCGCGGAGCTGGAAACCCTTGGTGAGCTTACGAAAATCGCATGGAAACATGATGTCCAAACCATGATCGAAGGCCCTGGCCACGTGCCAATGCACTTGATTAAAGTGAACATGGAAAAGCAACTGGAGGAATGCCACGAAGCACCCTTCTATACGCTTGGCCCTCTCACCACGGATATTGCACCGGGTTATGACCACATCACCAGCGGTATCGGCGCGGCGATGATCGGCTGGTTCGGTTGTGCGATGCTGTGTTACGTAACGCCAAAGGAACATCTTGGCCTCCCCAATCGTGATGACGTGAAAACAGGTGTTATAACCTACGGCATTGCGGCGCATGCTGCGGATTTGGCTAAGGGCCATCCGGGCGCGCAATTCCGTGATGACGCGCTAAGCCTTGCCCGCTTTGAGTTCCGTTGGGACGATCAGTTCAATATCGGTCTAGACCCCGATACGGCGCGTGCCTTTCACGATGAAACTTTGCCTGCCGAAGGCGCAAAACATGCGAGTTTTTGTTCCATGTGCGGGCCGAAATTCTGCAGCATGAAAATCACGCAGGATGTCCGCGATTACGTTGCCGCAAATCCAGAGCCAACAAGTGCGGAAGAAGAGCTTAAAACCCAAAAGGGCGAGGCTGCTTAAATGGGGGGCAATGAAACAATTGACGATTACATTCTTGAGGCTTGCACAAAGCGTTTCATGAAAGTGGCAAGGATTATCGTGGATGTTTCCCAGGAATTGGGTCAGCCACCACATGATGAGAATGGTTTAGCCATTGAGAAGCGTATTCGTTCTCTCATTGAGGCAGGTAAATTGGAAGGCGCAGGCGATTTATCACGCTGGCGGTTTAGTGAAATTCGGTTAACGAGTACATTAGAAAAATAATTTAAAAGGAACCCCCGATGAAAACACTATCTTGTGATATGTGCGAAACAACGTTTAACGCGGAGACTTTTGAAAAATGGTTCCAGCAGATGATGCCGCATTACATGGCGGATCATGCTGATGTAATGGAAGCCAGTAAGAATAAAGCCAAAGAAGACGGCGAAAAATGGATGGCCGCGGCTAAACAGCGTTTTGAGGATGCATAAATGACAAAAATAAATGATGATATTGATACGATGATTTTATCTGCCGCCAGTGGGGAGTGGCAGAAGACCGCGCTCGTCATATCAAAAGTGTTTGATGACCCCGCCTTTGATAAAGACGCGTTAAGCGGTCAAAACGTCGCCGAGCGTATCTACGCCCTCGTCGAAGCCAAAAAACTAACCTCTACCGGAAACATCCGCCGCTGGCGCGATAGTAATGTGCGGTTGGTTTAGGGGAGAGCCGGGGTATATTATGGATTCGTTTCAGCGCGGCTTTTATGATCTTTGGGGTGATGTATAAAAAGCTGAAAAAATCGCGACCTAAACCTGCGTTAAATCCCGCTTACTCAAAAAGTTTTCTTTGATTCTATGTGCGATAAATATTGAACGTTATGTTTGTGCTGCACCATCATATAGTTTATATCCTTCGTAACGATTATAAATGCAGGGGTAAATAAAATGTTGAATAGAATTTTTAAACGTATTGCGGCTGGCGCGTCTTTAAATGCCTTCTCTGAAAATGTTATCACGCAAAATGGAGATATGCGTTTTGAATCTACAAAATCAGAAGATGGCAGATTAACAGCCAAACAGTTTATGGATGGTGTTAAGGCGGTTTCAGAATCCGAAGATACTTATAAGGTTTTTGATGTGTATGCCGCAGATGAAGATCGGGTAAAGAATCCTTCAAATTCGGTAGTGAATGAGTTTGGTGTTTTCTTGCGTGAAATAGGCGATCTTGTTCCGGAAGATGCCGTTATTGAGTATGCAGAGCATATAGTGACAAACTCATCGATGAAGATATTAGCGGAAAAATATCCAAATGAGATTATGAAGCAATTATATACTATGGCTAAATATCGCTGTCCTGATGGGCAGGGGATGCAGTTATTAGCGACGCTTGAAAATGCAGAGAATGAGAATTTTTTCCCCTACATTACAGCACGCGGAGAGGGCACACATGTTGCGTCTTTCTTTAGTAGTGTGAGAAACGGAGTGGACGATGATGCCGCAATTGCCAGACTTCGGGTTTCTCCATCTTTTCAGGCAGCACAAGGCAATCGTGTCTTTTTAGATTATTTGATGGAAATAGATCCGGTGCTATCAAAGGCTATAGATTCAAATTACAATCATACGGCTGAACAGAATTTGTAAGAAATAAGGCGTTTAGCTCTAAACCTGCGTTAAATCCCGCTTACTCAAAAAGTTTTCTTTGATCTTATCAATCTGGCCTAGGGACATGCCCAGTCCCAATCTTATATCGTCCAACATGATAAGCTCTCCCTCATCCATATCACCATCTGCGGCGAGGATTAGAAGAGAGGCGATAATGAGCTTTTCTTTCAATTCTTTATTTAGGGTTTTTGAAACAGTTTTAAGCTCACCTTGAATATTGACGCCGTGTTCTTGCATCTCGGCGGCGGTGTTGCGGATCATATCTTCGTTTGTATCCACCTTTAACAGATGTTTGTATATTCGCGCGATCTCTGTGATCTCACTGTCATCGAGATGCTCATCGGCAACTGAAATGGCCACCATGCACCGGATCAGTGCCACTGAAAAGGCGTTGGAATCACCCGCGTGGAGAAGGTCTTTTTTGCCAAACTCCCCACCGGCTAGACTGAAAAAACCAAGCATCATCAGGATAAAACCACCTGTTGCTATGAATGAGCCTAATATGGTGGCCAACGGACTGGTTGTAAATTGGAACAGATGGCTGCCAATTATGAGGATACCCAAAATCATTATGATGGTGCCGATTCCCAGCATTTTGGTACTAAGCATGATGTATCCCCTGTTATTAAACTAGATTCAGTTTAGCAGGGTTGCAGGTTTATAGAAAGCGATTAAAGGGCGGTGCAGGGGGATGTCTATTTCATTTTGCTTTTGTTTTCATTTTGTAATAATGACTGGATATATTGACTCTCATCGAAATATTCCTCCATTTCACCAAGCGCACCTGCTAAGGCGGCACTTAGAACGCTGGTTGCGAATAGGGTTTTATTTGAATTATTGATTTGCATGATGAAGAACTCCTTAGTTGATAATGATTCTTAACTAAGGTGAGTGTAGTTGATTATATGCGAGAGTCAATGATAGTGATAATCATTATCATTTGCTGTGTATTAAACAATAAACTCTATCCGAAAGAAATCAGGCCACCTTGATGGGGGTGGCCTGATTTTTGTATTTTATAGGGGACGTTGCGGAGACTGCGATTTACAATACGTTTAACATCTTGGCAACCAAAGGGTGGCGAACGATGTCGGTTTGCTGCAATCGGCAGACCGCAATACGTTCAATAGCCTCTAATTTGTCGCTGATCTGGGATAACCCAGACATCCCGTCCAGTAAATCCGATTGATCGGGATCGCCGGTAATGACCATTGTTGAGTGCCACCCAAGGCGCGACAGGATCATTTTAAGTTGCCCATAGGTGCAGTTTTGCGCTTCGTCAATCACAATAAATGCGTTGTTGAGTGTACGTCCGCGCATGAAACCGATGGGGGCGATTTCGATTGTGCCATCCTCTAGGTATTGGCGCACTTTTTTGCCGCCCAAACGGTCACCAAGTGAATCGTAGAGAGGGCGTAAATACGGTGCCATTTTCTCTTGGAGATCACCAGGGAGGAAGCCGAGCGATTCTCCGGCCTCCATTGCTGGGCGTGATAGAATAATGCGCTCTATATCGCCGTTTTCAAGGGCTTCAACGGCCGAGGCAATCGCCAGATATGTCTTTCCTGTACCTGCCGGACCAATCGCCAATGTTAGGCTGTGATCCTTGATGGATTGTATAAGATTTTCCTGCCCTTTTGAGCGGGGCTTTATATTCTTGACGTATTTTTGATCTCTGCGTCCATCTATTTCTCTATCTAGCGGATGCCATTTGTCACTTTTAAAAGAGGCGGGGTGCACTATATTTTCTTTATTATGGTGTGCATAATTTTTTGAATTCCGAGATTTTTTAGCCATAGGGGATGTTCTCCTTGGTCAGAGTGAAAAAAGGGAAAATGATCGGATAGTGGCAGGATTTTAGATGGCCTATGAGACAGGTCGAAGACGACAAACATATTTAAATGCGGCTTGCAAATCTTGTCAGATTGCAAAGTTTTAAATATCAATAAAATTGAATTTAAGACCATCACACATATAAAATATCAAAAATAAGCTCTTTTTCATATTTTATTTTATATTTGACCATTTATTTATGTATAGAATTTTACAAATGCTTAGAAAATAGCGTATGATGGAGGCGTAAAATAGATTTGGTGTGCTTGATTATGTATAAAATATTTTTTCGCAATTTGTTGATTGTGACGTGCTTGGGGGTCTCTTTCTCTGCTGTTGCTGTTGCTGTCGACTATACGGCAAGACATTCGAAGCAGAAGAGAGAGCTAGCGCAGAAGAAAGAATTAGCGCAGAAGGATGGTAAAGACCAATGTTCGGATAAGGATATGCGCGCGATTAAAAAGTCTAATCGCAAGGCCAAAAATGAGATTGACAGTTGGTACGAACTGGTTGAAGCGAGTCGTCGGTTAGAACTCAGCACAGAAGAGGTGAATGTAGATAAGCTGATAAAGCAGGTAAGAGAGAATTTTTTCATCTCTGAGCAGTATATTTCTATGCAAGCCGTCTATAAGCGGTGCAATCAAGAATTCCCAATTACGCCGTTACCGTTTTGGTTGCCTAAAAGTTTCTATGGGACGTTGGGCGCCACTGTTACGCCACTGTAATTTTTCATAGATGCTTAAGCTTGCTGGTCTAACGTCTGATTTTCATTTCTCTTTATTGCTTTTTAAGTAAAATATCTGTAGCGTGTCAGCTTCGTTTTATAAGGATGAAGCCAATGGGCGTTACGTTTGATGATGTGCTGCAAGCACGTGAAAAAATTAAAGATTCTATCGTATTAACACCGACAATTAAGGCAACGCGTTTGTCTTTGCATCTTGGTATTGATCTTTATCTGAAATTGGAAAACCTGCAACATACCAGTGCGTTTAAGGCGCGTGGTGCGCTGAATAAGCTGTTGACCTTAAATGAAGAGCAACGCAAGAACGGTGTGATCGCGTGCAGCGCGGGCAATCACGCGCAAGGGGTCGCGTATAATGCGACGCGTCTTAATATTCCCTCGACTATTGTTATGCCTAACGGAACGCCGTTTAATAAGATTAAGCGCACAGAGGATTTTGGCGCAAAAGTCATTATCTACGGTCAGAGCTTTGAAGAATCTGTCGGTGAAACTCTAAAGCTTGCAGAAGAGCAGAATCTAACCTTTATTCATCCGTTTGATGATGACGCGGTGGTTGCAGGGCAAGGTACTGTCGGTCTTGAAATGCTGGAGCAAGTGCCTGACTTGGACGTGATTGTTGTGCCTATTGGCGGCGGCGGTCTAATTTCAGGTGTGGCGACGGCTGTTAAAGGTATAAATCCGAATATTGAAGTTATTGGCGCGCAAGCCGAAAATTTTGACGCGGTGCTTGCGATGCGTGAAGGGCGTGCCTTTACCGGCGGCGATGCAACTTTGGCGGAGGGGATCGCGGTTAAAGTGCCTTCTGAAAATGATTTTAAAATCATCGAAGCTTTGGTCGATGATATCTATTCCGCGAGCGAAAGCGAAATAGAAGAGGCCATCTTTGATCTTCTCAGTGATGAAAAATTAGTGGCAGAGGGTGCGCCGGGGGCTGCGCTTGCTGTGATTAAAAAGAACATTGATCGCTTTAAGGGCAAAAAGGTTGGTATGGTTTTGTGCGGCGGGAATATCGATTCGCGTATGCTATCGACTCTGATTTTGCGTGGGCTTGTGCGTGATGGCCGTATCACACGTCTGACATTTGAAATTGATGATACGCCGGGGCAATTATCCGACATTTCCCGTATCATTGGCGAATCCGGTGCCAACGTGGTGGAGGTTATTCACCAACGCATGATGCAAACCGTATCCCTAAAACGGGCGGAGCTTGATGTGGTGATAGAGGCGCGTGATAGACTCCATGTCACGGATATCGTTAAGACACTTGAAAATGCAGGCTTTAAAGTCTCTGCCTCACGTGATGTTTGATTGACAGCACCTTCTTCAAGCCATTTTGAAACTGTTTCTTGCGTGTTTCTGTTTGCTGCTTTAGTATTATAGAAAATAATAACGTTTGAATAGGACGGTAAGTGGTGGTGGTGAATAATGAACATCGCGAAGTAGAGTATAAGGGAGACGATCCGGCGATAAAAAATGCGCTGGAACGGGTTAAACCTATTACTTTGGAAGAGGCTGATTGGTCGGTTGATGATGGTCGTTATGGCGTCATTGACGGGTTTATTGCTGTCGTTGACGGGCGTGACGATTTGGATGGTGCATTACAGCAGGCGCGTGAGTTAATACAGCAGGCTGATTTCGAAGTCGTCACGGTTATACGGCAATCAACATCATTGGAAAAAACGAAAGATAAAATCAGCGATTTATTCTGGAACGCTGCCTTTGGCCAGAAAGCTATTGTGCGGCCCGATAGAACAACAGGTCTTGGTTCTGCAAAGCAGGGAACGGTTTTACTCGATCCTGATCATAATAATTTTTATATTAAAAGCCCATCCTCGTCTTTTACGACGTTGAATATGGTGCGTAGCATGCTTGGGCGGGATGTGCCGGCGTTTAACTATAAAAAAACAGGGTTTTTCAGTGGCGGCCCTGATTTGGGGAAAGACTTTAAAACTATATTTGGCGCGGCGGGACGGGCTTTTCCTGAATATATGTCTGTGTACATGTCTCATGGTGCATCAACGAGTGAACCGGGTGTTATGCACTTCGATTCAGGTTATGTGGTGAAAGACTCTGTTACGGATGGAGGGCTTCAAAGTCGAAGCAATAGTGACTTACCGCATAAATTTATTGAAGCGGCAAATACACGGGAGTTTGATCCATTACCGGGCGGAGTGACAGTAACGGCTTCTATCGTCGGGGGCGGATCTATTGTTCGAAAAACAGACACTGCGCGTTATGATGAATATAAAGAGCATGAACGCAATAGAGATTTAGCCAAGCATAAGGCTTATTTTCAGGATGGTGATGATATAGGGTATCAGGGGCAAGATGGTGATATTATGATTATGCGTAATGATCGTTGGCCGGATGATGAACATGGAAATTCGCGTTTACCTTCAGATCATTGTTCAACGATTATCAATGCTTATGGGAATCATGGAAATCATTTGGGACGTATGGTTGGGCTGATGTCTTCGCAAGTGTGCTATATGTCACCGCAAGTGCATGAGCAGGTGGAGCTGTAGAATATTCTAAATATTCATAAAAAAGCTACCCTTCAAAAAAGGATAGCTTTAAATTTCTTAAAATGAAGCGCTATATTTACGCGGCTTCGCTATCGTCACTGCCATCATTACTAACGACACCACCGATTTTCTTGCCGTAATTGCCGGAGAATACATCCTCAGAGAAGGCATCTTCCCATGTGCCTTCCGTTGCTGCGCGGGCATATTCTGTTGCGCGGCTTTCGAAAAAGTTTGCATGCTCTGCACCGTTCAGCATTTCATCCATCCAAGGCAATGGATTTTTGGTCACACCGTAAATCGGCTCAAGCGTTAGTTGCTGCATCCGGCGATCGCCGATGAAGCGGATATATTGCTTAACATCATTCGGGCATAGGCCTTCAATGTCACCCATCTCGAAACAAAGATCGATAAAAGCGTCTTCATGCTCGATCGTTGATTTGCAGGCCTCTGTAATTTCAGCCTTCAGCTCATCATCCCAAATATCAGGATTTTCGGAAACGAATTCATTAAACAGGCGGATCATGGAAAGCGTGTGCAATGTTTCGTCGCGCACCGACCATGTAATGATTTGCCCCATACCCTTCATTTTATTAAAGCGCGGGAAGTTCATCAAAATCGCGAAGGACGCGAACAGTGCCAGCCCCTCTGTAAATGCACCGAATAGAGCCATTGTTTTGGCAATGTCACGGCGGGTATCCATCTTCGCACCTTGCAGGATGTCAAACTTGTCTTTCATCGCTTTATATTCAAGGAACGCCGAATATTCGGACTCAGGCATGCCAACAGTATCCAGCAGGTAAGAATATGCCGCAATATGGATGGTTTCGATATTTGAGAATGCAGCCAACATCATCTGTACTTCAACCGGCCCAAATACTTGCGCGTAATGCTTCATATAGCAATTATTGACTTCAACGTCGGCTTGCGTAAAGAAACGGAAAATCTGTGTTAGCAGATTTTTTTCTGCCGGTGTCAGGTTTTTGCGCCAGTCACGAACGTCCTCTGCCAAAGGCACTTCCTCTGGAATCCAATGCACACGTTGCTGGGTCTGCCATGCTTCGAAACACCATGGATATAGAAATGGTTTATAGATATGGCGTTCCTGTAAAAGTGGAGATTTTGCCATTAAAGCAGCCTCTGTCTTATCCATTTTGTCGCTCATGATTTTACTCCTTCAAAGAAATTATTTGGGTCAGTCTAGTGCGCCGCTTTCAATAGAGAGAGTCTTTTTTGACTCCTGCCCTGTGAATAACGGGGATATTTTTGGGAAACACGACATAAAAAGCATATATTGTGTTTATTAATCGAACTATACACCATATGTGGTATTTAACAATGGTTTTTGAACAGCATTTTTATTTAATTTTTGTATTTTTATGAAGGGGCTGGTACAAAAGGAATATGGAAGATAATGCAGAAGATATATATGAGTTGCTATGGATTCGTCACGGTGAATCACAAGGCAATGAAAACCCACTTATTTACACCGAGGGTGACCCGAATGTGGAACTCACTGAGAAGGGATGGCGGCAGGCTGTGCGCGCAGGCCAGTTTTTGCAAGATTATCTTGCTGCGGATGGTGGCGGGGAAGAGGCTAACTTTCTGGTCGGTGAATTTATGCGCCATCGGCAAACATATCGTGGTGTTTGGCACGGTATGGGAATGCAGGGCGAACCACCAAAACGCTTTGATTCCAGATTAAATGAACAGAGCTTTGGTGTGCTGCCTTATATGATTGGCAAAGAGGGTGATTTTGAAACGCTTTCTAAGGAATATTCGAAGCAAGTATGGCAAGGCAATGCCTTTTCTGCCAGTGCAATGCACGGCGAATCTGCCAGATTTACGCATGCTTTGGTGAAATCCCTTATGGATGGGACGTTGGAACGCGATAAAGAGAACGGGCAAAAACGCATCGTTCTGCTGACATCGGGGCGGGTTATTCAAACGGCGGTGATGAACTGGTTTCATTTACCAAGTCAGAGCATAGAAAATGGTGAGCTAAAAAATCCGGAAAATTGTGACATTATCCGCATTCAAGGCAATGACAAGAATTGGGAAGCCACCAGAATTTATGATGGTAAGAACGGCCAGCCAAGTAATGAAAACTATATTGAAGGGATAGAGCCGTTAAGCGTGCCAAACGTTCCTGATTTTATATTGAAAGATCCTGATCTCGGGCATAACGATCTATAAAGCGCACGCTGGGCTTACATCTTGAATTTCTGGATACACGCCAATATTACATGTGATTACCCTGAAAATCGAATGGGTCGTCTACGTGATCATGTGCCTGTGATATATTACTGGTATTGAAATATGAAACCATATTCAAAAATAAAAGCTTAAAAATCAATAGTAGGAAGATCCATACTGGCCCCGCCGAAGGGCTCAATCCCAAAAAACAAACCGATTTCATTAAAAATTGGTACCAGATATTCGCCTGTTGTTTGCATAACCGCTGAGCCGAACGCTGTTTCATGCGCCCAAGGAAATACAATGGCTTCGGATAAAAATTCCATAGGTAGACCTGTCACGAGTGTCGTGACAGCTGCCGTAAAGGCTGCAACTAAAGCAATTTTACCGGTTGAGGTATCTTTTTCCTCTTTCGGCATGTTCTCGTCAGCGGTTCCTGCATAAGCCATATTAAAAATCTCATTATTGTATTGTTATGTTATAACATAATATGTATAGTCCCGTGAGGTAAACGTCAAGAAAAAACGGGAAATTAAGTATGATAAATTTAAAAAGCGGCATTTTAGGGGGGCTGATGATGTTATCAGCACACGGAGCAGAGGCACAGACAGAAGAGGCGGAGTTTCAATTCCCCTTAAAGCATGGAAACCATACAGTTTATATTCCTGTTGATTGCGACTGTTTGGATGAAGATGGAGAAATGACCCCTCAATTTGTTAAGAAAATGGGAGTTTGGGGGCATCTAGATCATGTTGACCGTCAGCTAGAGCGTAAAGAAAATGAAACAGGGGTCAAGATAACCGATGAGCAGCGTATTGATGCGTATATACAGCATTTAAGTGCACATGGTTTGAAACCGGAAAAAATAGAGAAGGCCGCAAAGCATTGTAACGAAAATTACCCGCGTGAAAACTTGGGTAATGACTAGCTACAGGACGCGCAAATACCGTGGATTTCAAGATTCCAGTGATGGAGTGTAAAGCTCTCTGCGGTGACTTTATCTTGTAATTTTGTGGGCAGGGTACAAAGGTGAATTTCCTCTACATCCCCGCAAGTATCACAAATCATAAATTGCGACCCGTCATGTTTATGCTTTTCTTCGCAGGGAATATAGGCATTCAAGGATTCGATGCGGTGAATAAATCCATTTTCCAGCAAGAAATCAATGGCACGATAAGCCGTCGGTGGCTTTGGACTTTTGATGTCTTGTGCCATCTCTTCCAGAACTTCATAGGCGGTCATTGGTTTTGTTGCACCATGAATAATCTTAAATGCACTCAGGCGTGGTGGCGTGATGCGCAGATTATGCTCATCGCAATATTTTTCAAAAGATTGAACGGATTTTTGTATCATGCGCACAAGTATAGGCATATTTGTGCCTGAATACTACTCTTCAAATAACGGTATAAATTGCGTGTAGCCTTCTGCTTCCAAATCATCTTTATGAACGAAGCGCAGTGAAGCAGAATTGATGCAGTATCTTAGCCCGCCTTTATCTTTCGGCCCGTCTTTAAAGACATGCCCAAGATGCGAGTCCGCGGTGGAAGAGCGTACTTCCGTGCGAGGAATCCACATTTTACGATCTGTTTTTGATATGACATTGCCACCTTCAATTGGCTTGGTAAAGCTGGGCCAACCCGTGCCGGATTTAAACTTATCGATGGAGGAAAATAACGGCTCGCCGGAAACCACATCCACATAAATGCCCGGCTCTTTATTATCCCAATAGTCATTTTTAAAAGCTGGCTCCGTGCCGTCATGCTGCGTCACATAATCTTGCAAGTCGGTTAGCTTCTCTATTTTTTCCTGTTTGTCAGACATGGGCATGTCTCCTTTATCATCTGCGATTGTGGGCTGGTATGTTGCCAATATTAAAATTGATCCTATGGCGCTCAGCGCTATGATCGCGGTCTTTTTATGTTTCATCGCAGACACTCCTTAATCTGTTCTATGTCCTTATATTCGCTTAAGGAAGGGCATTTGTTACATTTATCACGGAGCGTAAAAAAAGCCTCCCGATGGAGGCTCTTTGTAATGATGTGATATTTACTGACACGCGAGGCATTCTTCGTAATTGCCGCTTTCATTAAAGGAGCCTTGTTCGCCTTTATGGTCATCCGCCTTTTCTTTAGAGCGTTTCCATGACGCGTCGCTTTCCGCGCGTTGAATGGATTTGGAACGACAGTAATAAAGCGACTTCACGCCTTTTTTCCATGCATCCCAGTGGATACGATGAAGATCAAGTTTATCAACATTGGCGGGAAGAAACACGTTGATGCTCTGCGCCTGACAGACAAAAGGCGTTCTGTCTGCTGCATGTTCAATGATCCAGCGTTGGTCGATTTCAAAAGCGGTCTTAAAGACATCTTTGTCTTCTGCGGAGAGTTCTGGTAAATGTTGCACCGATCCTTCATTGGTGAAGATAGAGCTCCACGTATCATCAGTGTTGATACCTTTTTCCTCCAGAAGTCTTTCCAGATATTTATTCCGCACAGGGAATGAGCCGGATAGTGTTTTATGGGTATAGGCATTAGCCGCGATAGGCTCAATCCCCGGAGAGGCACCGCCGCAAATAATGGAGATACTGGCTGTTGGCGCGACGGCCATTTTATTAGAGAACCGCTCCATAATACCGTAGTCCGCCGCATCAGGACATGCACCGCGCTCATGCGCCAGCTTAACGGAGGCGTCATCGGCTTGGCGTTTGATCAGTTGGAACATACGGCGATTCCAAACTTTCGCCATAACCCCTTCCATAGGGAGGTTTTTAGATTGTAGGAATGAGTGGAAACCCATAACCCCAAGCCCGACAGAGCGTTCACGCATTGCCGCATATTTTGCGCGTTTCATTGAATCAGGGGCTTTGTCTATAAAGTCGGACAGCACATTATCGAGGAATCGCATGATATCTTCGATAAAGGTTGGGTGATCTTGCCATTCATCAAATTTCTCGAGATTGACCGAGGAGAGACAGCAAACCGCCGTTCTCTCATTGCCTAAATGGTCTTTTCCGGTTGGTAGAGTGATCTCTGAACACAGGTTAGACATCTTCACATTCAGACCGGCCATTTTATGGTGGTCAGGAATGGCGTCATTAACATGGTCGATAAAGATAAAATAAGGCTCGCCGGTTTCAACGCGCGCTGTCAGAAGGCGTATCCAAAGGTCACGTGCATTGATTTTATCAACAATAGAATTGTCTTTCGGGGATTTTAACGCCCATTCTTCATTATTTTCCACCGCTTCCATGAAACGATTAGGAATAAGGACACCGTGATGCAGGTTCATCGCTTTGCGGTTCGGATCGCCGCCTGTCGGGCGACGAATTTCAACAAACTCTTCAATCTCCGGATGCCAAACAGGTAAATATATTGCGGCACTTCCGCGACGTAGTGATCCCTGAGAGATCGCAAGTGTCAAAGAGTCCATCACGCGAATAAATGGAATAATACCTGATGTTTTGCCGTTACGGCCAATTTTTTCGCCAATCGAGCGTACATTGCCCCAATATGAACCAATCCCGCCACCAAGAGAGGCGAGTGACACATTTTCGTTCCATAAATTCATAATGTCATCGAGGGAATCGCCTGTTTCATTCAAAAAGCATGAAATGGGAAGGCCGCGGCTTGTTCCGCCATTTGATAGGATAGGTGTCGAGGGCATAAACCAGAGTTTGGACATGTAATCGTAAATACGTTGTGCGTGCTCACTATCATCACCGTAATACATTGCCGGACGTGCAAATAAATCCTGATATTGCTCCTCAGGCATTAAATACCTGTCGGTAAGTGTTGCTTTACCAAATTCAGTTAGGTTTTCGTCTCTTGATCTGTCGATCTGGACACGATTGCCCCGCTCCATTTGCGCGATGTCAAACATAGGTGTTACTCCCTAATTTATAGTTTACTCATTCTTATGAAATTTATTCAAGGAATGTATTGGTGAAATGTCAGAAACCACAATTGCTTGTGATCAACATGTAGCCAACATACTATATCTCGTATGTGTTGCCAAATAGATTTTATTCCTATTATTTGAATTTGACTCTTGGAAGCCCCTGATTCATCACATGAAAAGTGAGATATCCCGTCCTTTATCCCCGTGTAAAAAAAGTGAAATTAAGTTTTTCCTGTGTATATTCTGACCAAATATAGGGGCTAAATATGGGGGCATTATACGAACAAAACGTGCCTTTTTTTCTAACTCTGTTACACTGATTTTGTAAGAGTTACAGAGCAACGCTTTGGAATCCCTCAATAACTGGAAATGAGAATTATGCGCAGAGAAAGACAAACCAAAATTTTGGCAACCATAGGCCCTGCATCTTGCTCTGAGGCGATGATTGAATCCCTTTTTGTGGCGGGGGTTGATTTATTCCGGTTGAACTTTTCACATGGCACCCATGCTGATCATCAGGTCTCTTATGACCTTATCCGTAAGGTGGAAGCCAAATATAACCATCCCATTGGTGTCGTTGCCGATCTACAAGGGCCGAAATTGCGTATTGGCAAGTTTGAAGATGATTCTATCACGCTGACAAAAGGGCAAATCTTTCGATTCGATTCGGAGGATTCGTTGGGCGATGAGAGTCGTGTTTATTTGCCCCATAGAGAAGTGCTTGATTCGATGGCGGTCGGCAGCCATATTTTTCTGGATGATGGAAAGGTGCGTATAGAAATTACAGGCAAGGGCGATGGCTATCTGGATGGCGAAGTGCAGTCCGGATTATCCCTCAGTAATAATAAGGGGTTTAACTTGCCGGGTGTGATGTTGCCTATTCCTGCTCTCACCGATAAAGATCGCGTAGATTTAGAGGTGGCTTTAAATATGGGCGTGGACTGGATCGCGCAGAGCTTTGTGCAAAGACCTGAAGATGTTCGTGAAGCGCGCGACCTTATTAAGGCACATAAAAATAACCATGTTGCCTTGATGGTGAAAATTGAAAAACCAGCCGCTTTGGCGCAAATAGAGGAAATTGTTGATCTTGCCGATGGTGTGATGTTGGCGCGTGGTGATCTTGGTGTTGAAATCCCGCCTGAAGATGTGCCTTCGGTGCAAAAACATATTGTGCGCCTTGTTCGTGATATGGGAAAGCCGATTGTTATTGCAACGCAGATGTTGGAATCTATGATCGAAAATGCGCGCCCCACCCGTGCGGAGGCTTCGGATGTGGCAACGGCTGTGTATGACGGGGCGGATTGTGTAATGTTGTCTGCGGAAACTGCGGCGGGCGCGTATCCGGTGCAAAGTGTCGAGATGATGGATCGTATCGCTCGCAAAACGGAGGTAGATGATAATTATCTGGAAATGATGGAGGCTTCGCGACCCGATGCTTTGGGTAATGCCTCGGATGCGATTACAACGGCGGCCTACTATGTCGCACAAGATGTTGAAGCGAAGTTGATCGTTAATTACACGGTGTCAGGTTCAACCGCGCTACGCACGGCGCGCCAACGGCCTGAAATGCCGATTCTATGCCTAACACCTAATCTAAATGTTGCGCGACAGTTGATGTTGTCCTACGGCGTGTGCGCGGTGCATAATGAAGTTGGTACTGATGATTTTATTGGCCCTGCGCGCCATGCCGCGAAAATCGCATTGGATAAAGGGTTCGCGGAAAAAGGGGATCGTTTTGTGATGACTGCGGGTATGCCCTTTGGTGTTGCCGGAACAACGAACATTCTACGCATTGGCGAGGTTGAATAATATTATGAGTGCTATTCGTATTATTTTAACATGTGTTATATGTTTGTGCTTCTTCAGCATATCTGTGCAGGCCGAAGAGATGAGCATTTCCCAAGCCTATCGTGCCTTGCCACATCAGCGTACGCAATTCAATGCCAGTCATGCAAAAATGGGTGTGCTGGAAAGCAAATATCTGGATCATTTGTTTTTTGTAACAGATCTTGCTTTTCGGGAAAGAATGCTAATGCTGCGCGCTTTTCAGGTGGGGCAGGATCATCGTTATATTGAGACATATAATAAAGAGATCGGCAATTTACTCGGTAGCTTTGAGTTTATTGAGCCGCCTACGCGCGTTTTGGGGCAGGTTGAAAAATTGGTCATTGAATCTGTTCGTGAACAGAGGGCGTTTTTTAATATTTGGTACAAGGCGCGCGGTACTCAGCAATATAAAAATTGGCAAAGAAATGTTGCTTCTCATAAATATGTGCAAAGTTCGCATCAAAAACTGATACAGGCCTATAGTGTGTTGAAGCAAAATTATCCGCAAGAAATACCGCATAACCAGCAATCCTTCTACGATCATTTATGCGCGCTGGATTTCCTTTAGGGCGGCAATAACTTCTTGCATGCTTGTATATGTGGTTTTCGCGCCTGTTTTTATCAGTGTTTGCGCGTGTGGGCGTGGTGCGTGGTGTGTTCCGCAAAACCCCCAAACATCCATTTTCGCGGCGCTTGCGCCCATAACGCCCGCGATACTATCTTCAATCACTAAGGTTTTTGATGGGCAGACATCTTTTTTACTGGCGGCGAGCAAGAATAGATCCGGTGCGGGTTTCGGATTTGGTGCCATCAGGCCGGTGAAAATAAACTCTTCCTCAAAAAAATGCAGAAGATTAGCGCGCTTTAAAGAGGAGAGTACGCTATTGCGCTCTCCGTTTGAAACCACACAAATATCAGCGTATTTTTTCGCTGTTTCGACCATGTCATAAACATGTTCAATGTCTTTGGTTTCCGTTTCAGAGAGGGCGCTAACCTTGCCTAAATAAAGTTTTGCTGCATTATCGGGAAAAGTGAAACCCGTTTCCTGTGCGATCATGCCGATGATATGACTGAAACGATGACCGGAGAAATGCGTTAAGCCATACTCTATATCGTATTGCTCAATCCCTAAATCCCGTAACAGAGATATAACGGCTTTGATGTTCAGATATTCCGTATCGACCAGCGTGCCATCGCAATCGAAAATGATGAGGTCATAGGTCATAATATTTATCCGGTATCGTTAAAACACAGAGCGTTTGTAAGGTGGCAAGGAAAATGAGGTGACGCGTAGTTTGTTACGCGAGACGAAATTTGACGCCGTCCACCTTCAAACGATCAAAGTTTTTAGATCATGGCCATGCCGCCATTCACATGAATGGTTTGGCCTGTTACGTATCCTGCCTCTGTACTGGCGAGGTAGGTTGCTGCGGCGGCGATATCTGCGCTTTCGCCCATTTTCTTCGCCGGAATTGTTGCGTTGATGGCGGATTTTTGATCGTCAGTCAGTGCGTCTGTCATGGCTGTCGCAATAAAGCCTGGTGCGATGCAATTCACAGTAATGCCGCGTGAAGCGATCTCGGCGGCCATAGATTTCGACCAGCCAATCATGCCAGCCTTGGAGGCAACATAGTTACATTGCCCCGGATTGCCTGTCACACCAACAATGGAGGCAATATTGATGATTCTGCCATAGCGACGCTTCATCATGCCGCGCTGCACCGCCTGTGCAAGCTTAAATGGCGCAGTTAAGTTTACATTCAGCACATCTTGCCAATCATCATCGCTCATACGCATGGAAAGGCCATCACGTGTCAGGCCGGCATTATTCACAAGGATATCGATCTGCCCCATGGCGTCATTGGCGCGTTTGACCAAATCTTTGATCGCATCACTGCTTGATAGGTCAGCAGGAAGGATGTGAACGCGTTCCCCCAATTCGGCGGCCAGCGCGCTTAACTTATCTTCATTGCGCCCTGAAATGCCGATAATCGCGCCTTGCGCGTGTAAGGATTTTGCAATTTCTGCACCAATTCCGCCGGTTGCACCCGTTACAAGTGCGGTCTTTTCTGTCAAATCAAACATATTTTGTTAACCTTTTTGCTCTATATTTCTTATTACGGTTTAAACGTTAGAAATGGGCTTGTAAAGGCTGGGGAAAAGAGTAATACTCCCTCAAATGAGAATCGTTATCAACAATACAAGAAAAAAGGCTTTATTTTGTTGACATAAGATATTATCGAGCGTAGTTTGCCGATAATATAGATTTAATGTAATTTTTTATGCATTTTGATAATGTCAGTAAAATAGATTATATTGAGAAGATATGAAGTTATCTGTAGTAAAAGGACAGTTTGGAAAGGCAGCGCAGGATAATCCGGCGCTGCAGATACGTCCCGTTGTGCAGGTAAAAGTAGAAGCCTTCCGTCAAATTTTTGAACCTATTCGTGAGATTTTGCAATATGACCCTGTTTATGCTGGTCAAGATATTGACATTGCAGATCAAATTCAGGAATTGCGCCATATGTGTCTAGAGGCACAAGTTGCACATACAACGAAGGATCCGCAAGTAAAGGCGGATCGTGTACAACTTCTCAATGTATTGCAAAGTGTTCTGGAGTGTGTGCAGGAGACGGCAGATAATTCTGATATTTATCTACTCGATTTTAAAGATCCTCAAGAGCTTTTGGAAGTTGAACATGTAATTTGCGAAGCAGCGGAGATACATGCCGGTTTTCTTGGTAATTGTGACATTGCATTGGCAATGGAAGATGTGGCAGCCCAAATTGTCGCGGCGAAGGCCAGACTTTGGGAACCTGACCTTAATGCTGAACAACCGCATATGCATGAATTTGATATGGATGCGGCAGCGGTGAATGATGCTCTCTCGCTTGATCGTATCGCTTAATTCTTTAATTTTTCAATTAATTTTTCAATTTGTTCGGATGTTCCAACGCTTTCGCACGCTATGGCGCGATCAATACGGCGTGCCAGTCCGCTAAGGACTTTACCTGCGCCGATCTCAACCATTTCTGTAACGCCTTGATCGCGCATATAAAGAACAGATTCGCGCCAGCGCACAGTCCCTGTAATTTGTTCGATCAGAAGTTTCTTTAATGTTTCAGGATCGCTTTCCGCCGCCGCTGTGACGTTTGCAACAACAGGAACAATAGGGGCGTTGAATGTTGTATCGGCCAAGGCAGGTGCCATGATTTCTGCGGCAGGTGCCATCAGGTCACAATGAAAGGGTGCGCTGACTGCCAGAATAATGGCTTTGCGTGCGCCGCGTTCGGTTGCCAGAGCAACAGCGCGCTCGACTGCTTCTTTATGTCCACTAACAACAACTTGTCCGTCGGAGTTATCATTTGCGGCGGTGCAAATTTGATCGCCTGCTGCATCTTGTGCGATTTGTACGACCACATCAAAATCCAGACCCAGAATCGCCGCCATTGATCCAATGCCCACAGGAACAGCTTTTTGCATGGATGTGCCGCGTAGTTTTAATAAACGCGCCGTACCTGCCAGCGTGATCGTTCCTGCGCTGGTTAGGGCGGCATATTCACCTAATGAATGTCCGGCAACAAAGGCGCAATGATCTTCTAATTGAATGCCGCCTTGTTTTTGCAAAACATTGATAACCGCCATAGACATCGCCATCAGGGCGGGCTGCGTATTTTCTGTAAGGTTGAGGTCGCTTTCCTCACCATCAAACATCAACGCGCTTAGCTTTTGTGATAGGGCGTCATCGACTTCTTGAAAGACATCACGTGCCTCAACAAAATTCTCGGCTAAGTCTTTGCCCATACCGATAAATTGTGATCCTTGTCCCGGAAATACAAATGCACGTGTCATGTTTTACCTCAATATTGTCTCTATATTATTCGTGCCCGACCATATTTAATGCGCAGTATTTGTCAATACATAATCATATATCGGGCTTTTTATCACAAATGCGTATAATGTCGCGTGGTCAGGATATCGACCGTATTCTGTCGATTTCAAAGAAAAAACTTGCGCAAACCCCCAATTTCGCTATAGTCCAGCAACTTAAATATAACCTCGCTGGCGGTAAGGCCCGTCAGCTATGCTATAAAACGGGATGTTCCTGCGATATAGTGCTAACCCTAGAGGAGCGAAAATGCCTTATTATGAAGTCGTGTTTATTGCACGACAAGACCTGACAGATACGCAAGTCAAAGATATGACAGCGAATTTTTCAAAAATTATCACAGATGCAAAAGGTAAAGTCCACAAAACTGAGTTTTGGGGATTGAAAAATTTTGCATACCGTATAAACAAAAGCCGCAAAGGGCACTATGTCTTGCTTGAGTTGGAGACAGAGTCTGACGCATTGCATGAAATGGAACGTCTAATGCGCTTGAGCGAGGATCTTCTTCGCCATCAAGTTATCCGTGAAGAGAGCCTGACCGAAGGCCCGTCATGTGTCATGGATAAAGGTGGTCGCGATGACGACAAGAGATCTTCAAGAGATGATAAGAAACCCTATAGAGATGATAAAAAACCCTATAGAAAAGATAAGGAAGCCGCGTAATGAGTGCATCAGATGCCCCAACAGTAAAACGTCCGTTTTTCCGTCGTAAAAAGACCTGTCCGTTTACAGGTCCGAACGCACCGGAAATCGATTGGAAAAATACACGTCTATTAAGCCGTTACATTTCCGAGCGTGGGAAAATTATCCCAAGCCGTATCACAGCCGTATCCCAAAAGAAGCAACGTGAACTTGCAAAAGCAATCAAACGTGCGCGTTTTATGGGATTGTTACCATACCTTCAATATGAAGGCGACCAGCGTCCACAGACGCGTCGTTAATTCAGGATTAGGAGAAATATAATGTCATCTACACAAGTTATCCTGCTGGAGCGCGTTGAAAAGCTCGGCGTCATGGGCGACGTTGTTAACGTTAAGCCAGGTTTTGCCCGTAATTACCTTCTTCCACAGAAGAAAGCATTGCGTGCAAGCAAATCAAATCTCGCATATTTCGAAGCCCAGAAGAAATCTCTGGAAGCTGACAGCACGAAAAAGCAAAAAGAAGCTGAAACTCTAGCGAAGAAAATCGAGGGTGTTAAAGCACCTCTGATTCGCCAAGCCTCAGAATCTGGCCAGCTTTTTGGTTCTGTAACAGCGCGCGATATTGCCACTGCTGTTTCTGAAGCATCAAAGGAAACCATCACCAAAAACATGGTGCGTTTGAACCAGAACATTAAAATGATTGGTTTGATCCCTGTTGAAGTGGTTTTGCATCCTGATGTATCTGTTGACGTGATCGTAAATATTGCACGTTCACCGGAAGAAGCGGACATTCAAAACAGAACGGGTCGTGCATTGATTGCAGATGCCAATACTTATGAAGAAGAGCCAGCCGAAGAAGCAACAGAAGAGGTATTCGAGGATACTGTTGAAGCGGACGCTGACGTCGATGCATCAAGCGAAGAAGCTGCTGAAGAGTAATAGGGAAGATTAATCCCCGATATTCACAGGCTAAAATGATTAAGAGCTAGCGAATACCAAGCGTATTTGCTAGTTTTCTTTTATGAATACAGATATAGCATTTCAAGACATCGCAGGCGCGCAAGCCCCCGCGGATGAGCAATCCGATAACCCCCATTATCGGGTTCTTCCCCATAATTTAGAGGCCGAGCAAGGTTTGCTTGGTGCGTTGTTGGTCGATAATCGTGCCTATGAAAAAATTGGCGACTTATTAGAGGCCGACCATTTCTTCATGCCCGTGCATCAGCGTATATTCACGGCGATTTCTCAATTTGTAGATCGCGGACAAACCGCTTCTCCTGTAACGCTTAAAAGCTATTTTGAAAAAGACGGCGATCTTAAAGATCTTGGCGGCGCGGGATATCTCGCGGATTTGGCAGGCAGTATTATCAGCGTGATTAACGCACGTGATTATGCCGAGACTGTTTATGAACTTTATATGCGCCGTGAGCTTGTTAGCCTTGGTGAAGATATTGTCAATGAAGCGCATGAGCATACTCTGGAGAGTGGCGCGACAGAAACCATAGAGATGGCCGAAACAAAGCTGTTCTCTCTGGCGGAAAGCGGTGAAGTGCAGGGCGGGTTTACCTCGCTTCGTGATTCGGTGTTGGTGTCGATTGAAATTGCCGAGATCGCTTTTAAGACCAAAGGCCATGTGACAGGGAAAACAACAGGCTTGCGTGATCTGGATAAGCAATTGGCGGGGCTTCATCCTTCTGATCTTCTAATTTTGGCGGGGCGACCATCTATGGGTAAAACTGCGCTGGCGACAAATATTGCCTTTAACACAGCGCGGAAATATGCGCAGACAGGCGGCAAAGAAGGCGCACGCGTTGGGTTTTTCTCTTTGGAGATGTCATCGGATCAGCTTGCTTCGCGTATTTTATCTGATTGTGCGAACATATCTGGTCACTCGATTAAGCAGGGGGATATCAGTCAGGATGATTTCCAGAAATTTGTAAAAGCCTCACAAGAGCTGAGCCAAATTCCACTGCATATCGATGATACGCCGGCATTGACGATCGGTGCGGTGCGTACCCGTGCAAGGCGTTTGAAACGCCAACATGGTTTGGATTTTCTGATTATTGACTATCTGCAACTTTTGCGCGGAACAGGATCACGTCAAAGCGAATCGAATCGCGTGCAAGAAGTATCCGAAATTACGCGTGGTCTTAAGGCGATTGCGAAGGAATTAAACATTCCCGTTCTCGCCCTGTCGCAGCTTTCGCGTGCGGTGGAGCAGCGTGATGATAAACGTCCGATGTTGTCTGACCTTCGTGAATCCGGTTCGATTGAGCAGGATGCGGATGTGGTCATGTTTGTTTATCGTGAGGAATATTACCTGCATCGCGCGGAGCCTGAGATGGGGTCTGAAAAGCATATGCAGTGGCAGGAAAGCTGCGAACGTGCGCTGAATGTTGGTGAGTGTATTATTGCCAAAGCCCGTCATGGTCCTATCGGAACAGTGCGGATGCATTTCGATGGCCATGTCACACGTTTCAGTGATCTTGATGAAATTCACGACAATAATAAAAGTTTTTAGGATCGGTTATGGCGTTTAGTGGTGAGCTTACCATTGATATCGCGGCATTGATGCGCAACTACAAGACATTGGATGCGATGAGTGCAGCTTCTTGCGAGACGGCTGTCTCTGTTAAGGCGGATGCCTATGGGCTTGGTGCGCGTGATGTTGTCTCCGCATTATCCGAGGAAGGGGCGCGGCGGTTCTTTGTCGCAACTCTGGATGAGGCAATCACGGTGCGCAATGTTTTGCCGCAAGCCGATATTCATATTCTAAACGGATTTATGGACGATGCGCGTGATGTTTATCGCGCCCATAATTTGAGCCCCGTCCTAAACTCACTTTCAGAAATTGAATTATATAGATCGTTTTCTCACGATTGCGAAGAAGCTCTGCCCGCGATTATTCATTTTGATACAGGCATGAACAGGCTGGGTCTGGTCAGCGATGAAGCGCGGATATTATGCGATGATTTATCCTTGCTAGATGGGATTGATTTACAGTTTATTATGAGCCATTTTTCTTCCTCCGAAGAAGAAGAAAATCCAATAAATACAGCGCAGTATAAGCGTTTTAAAGACCTAACGCTTTACTTTAAAGGCGTTAAGCAATCATTGTGTAATTCTGGTGGTGTATTCTTATCACAAGAATACCATTTGGATATGACGCGTCCGGGTATTGCGCTTTATGGAGGCTGCGCCGTCTCTAAAATGGAAGAGGTGATTCGCCCTGTCGTATCGTTAAGCGCACCGATCCTACAAATTCATAGCGTTAAAAAGGGCGAATACGCCGGATATAACGAAACGCATTGTTTTGATAAGGATGGTCATGTCGCCATTATCTCTATCGGTTATGCAGACGGGGTTTTAAGGTCTCTGGCTAATAATGGCGCGTTGTATTGGCGGGATTATAAATTGCCGATTCGCGGACGTGTTTCTATGGATTTGCTGATTTGTGATTTATCTGCCGTACCGCTGCAAGATTACCCCGTCGTTGGTGATATGGTTGAGGTGCTTGGCGCGCATCAAAGCATTGATGATTTGGCAAAAGATGCGGGTACGGCTGCGTATGAAATTATTACATCATTGGGCGCGCGGTATAAAAGGAATTATATCAGTGATTTATCGTAGTATTGGGCGTTATGAAATTAAGGCAGTAAAAAATGCGTCAACACTTAAGCTATACGCATTCTCTCAAAATTAGGATTGATGCAGCTTTATGCGCCTGCCGGTGCAGTGCTTACATGATTCTCTGCGAGAAGTTCAGTGCCCGTCTCTACAGCTGACGCTTCGTATGAAGGAATAATATTTGCAAGTTGCTGATCTGTTACACCCTCTGGAACGGCAACATCAAGCGTCGTATCATCAAGTACTTTCTCTATCGCCGCAACTGTTTTATGTGCTTCGCTATTTTGGTTTATAAGATCAGTATAAAGTGTTCTTGAATCCTCTTGGCGGGCGATCATATCATTTTCAACTGCGTTATATCCGCTGCTCTCTTTTAGATCAGCATAGGCAATATCCATCGCGTTTCTCAGTTTCTGCTGATCGTCTCCCTCAAGTCCGAGAAAATCATACCAATTATTAGCGGCATCATCGAATTCATTGTAGGTCATTGTCTTGGTTGAGCCATCTTCGAAAGTCAGCGTCATCGGCTCATCATTGATATGATGGGTTTCTCCATCTGCACCGGAAACTTGAAAATTTTCCAGTGTATCTTTGAATTCGCCTATTTCCTGATACAGTTCACGGCTACGTGTCCCGTAATTTTGCAGTGCAGAGGTGGCATCTGTAAGTTCTGCTTTTGCTTGTCCGTAGCCAAGTTCATTTTGTTTATTTAAGAGAGTGGCAGAGTATGCCGCGGCAACTAATGTCTCTTGATCTGATGCTAGATTATCGGT
Source organism: Alphaproteobacteria bacterium (assembly GCA_002401695.1). GTDB lineage: Bacteria > Pseudomonadota > Alphaproteobacteria > Micavibrionales > Micavibrionaceae > UBA1672. Next base: position 17,338 of record NVTV01000003.1, on the reverse strand, counting down.
AATTTTGTCTTGTAAGTTTTCATAGTCATCAGGCGTCATGCCAACAGTATTATCGGAGATTGTCGATGTTACAGAATCTAAAAATGTTGTCGTGATAATACTGGTTTCGAGGCCGGAAAGGGCAATTTGTTGAGATACTGATGTTATATCATTTTGTCTTGGTGTCATACCGGCAAGGCTTTCATCAATAGGTATGATGCTGTCTGCTGCGGAGATATAATCAATGGTTTCTGTATTGTCTTCTGCTGCTACGTTCTGTTCTACGATGATCACGTCAGCGGTAACGTCGTCATTATCCATGCTGTCCGCAAAGGATGTCAAAGCGCTGGTTTCTACAGAAGCAGAGCTTTGATAATCTTGAGCGAGTCTTGAACCAGTAGAGATGACTTCCGTATCTGCGATAAATTGTGCAGTGGCGGCGGGGTCAAGCTTGAGCTCATTGGTTAGATAATCTTCAAGCATCTTACGGGTATCATCATTATAAGATGTCGTTGCATCCTCTGGTGATATGCCTGCATTAAGCTGTGCCATTAAGACGAGGGTTTGAAGCGCAGTACCTGTGTTTTTGCCAAGCAGATCGTCAGGTTGTCCTTGGCTGTTGCCAATATCCGTAGCCTTTAGATCAAAGCCATCAATTTTGTTTAATGCTTCAAGATTATCTATTAGAAATCTTTGTAACGGGGCTACGTCGCCATTTGCCTGTGCCATAATTATCAACCTCTGAATATGTATTGCTCTATTTTCGAGCGTTTTTATTTATTAAGCTTCACCTTAGTTTCAAATTATAGCGTTTCAGAGTTGCAATTGCAAATTGTTGAATCACTTTTGTATGGTGAGGCGCATATGTGCGGGGAGATCGTTTTCTGATAGTGGCTCATATTGCTCGTATATATCGGGCGGCAGGCGGAAATCCCACCATTCTTCGGGTAACAGCAATAAAGGCATGTTTAGGGATGTTGCCGCTTGTTTCATAGAATCATCCAGTATTTTGCGATTATCTATGACGTCTTGGTTGTGTGGAAATGCGCGATGAGCCGGATTTTTTTCTGGATCTTCGGATAGGTAATCAAAAGCCGTACCCATATCAATTAACTCACCGTCAAGCGTTTCCAAGCCAATATCAATGGCCATGCCGCGCGGATGTCCTCCCGCACCTGGCGGGGAAAGCAAGCGCGCTTTTTCCAGCCAGTGTGGATTATCCAATGCGCGCTGTGTTTTCATCATCGCCTCTTGCGCGTCCGTTGTGCGCAGGCCATCATATAGAATAAAGCGCAGCTTATGATTCTCGAAACAATATGTTGCGGATTTTTTGACAATCTTAGCTAGAGATACGTGAAGCCATAATTTTGCATCTTCGCGATAAATTCTCTCGCCAAATAGAAGGTTATCATCTTGCGCATAGGCAAGGTCAACACGGTAATGATGCATACTCGCAAATTCATTCATGCAGACAAGGTCTTGTGGTTGTATGGTTTTGCGTGTGGTCATCTATCAATCAGTGGATTGCCGTGAATTCATGTTAGTTGAGTATAGACGAAAGGGGGGAATTCATCTAGTGTTTGCGTTCATATGAAGATGATCCGAACGGTAGTAATACACGCATGACAACGCAAGCGACAGATAATACGCAAGAGAGAGCATCCAGAAATCCACTTGATTTTCTTCTGGATTTTTTTGCCTCTATCGGTGGCGGAATTTTAGGATTTCTTGCTGCAACAGGGCGCTTGGCGGACTTCACGGGGCGCAGCGTTAAACATTGTTTCACGCCGCCATTCTTTCCATCCCAACTTTTGCGCCAATTGATTGATATCGGATATTATTCTTTACCGGTTGTCGGTATGACCACGTTATTCACCGGTATGGTTTTGGCGCTGCAAAGCTATACTGGTTTTGCGCGTTTTAATGCCGAGGGTGCAATTGCAGGTGTTGTTGTGCTTTCTGTTACGCGGGAGCTAGCCCCTGTTTTAGCTGGCTTGATGGTGGCAGGACGTGTCGGCGCGGCAATCGCTGCAGAAATTGCAACCATGCGGGTAACAGAGCAAATAGACGCGCTGCGCACTTTGTCAGTAAACCCGTTTAAATATTTGATTGCCCCGCGTTTGATTGCCGCAACATTGATGTTGCCTTTGTTGGTTTTTGTTGGTGATATTATCGGTATTTTCGGCGGTTATATTGTATCTGTTTATTCGCTTGGCTTCAGTCCGGAGGGCTTTTTAACGCAGGCATGGGATGTCATGGAATATATGGATGTGATGTCCGGTATACTCAAAGCAGCGGCCTTTGGTTTTATCGTTGCGATAATGGGCTGTTATCATGGTTTTAATTCGGCGCGTGGTGCGCAGGGTGTGGGCGCGGCGACAACGAATGCGGTTGTGTCTTCTTCTATCCTGATTTTGATCTTTAACTACCTCCTAACACAGATATTTTTCTCATGAGCGAAGCAGAGCAAATCAAAATCGATCTACGCGGGGTGAGCAAGTCATTCGGCAAAGTGTGTGTTCTTGATAATCTTGATTTAAGTGTGCCAAAGGGGAAATCTTTGGTCGTGATCGGTGGGTCGGGGACGGGGAAATCGGTGATGATTAAGTGCATTTTGGGGCTGTTGGCACCGGATGCAGGTTCTATTTTGATTGATGGACAGGAAAGCGTCGGCCGTAATCCAAATGTTCGCATAGAATTCATGAAAAAATTCGGTATGCTATTTCAAGGTGCGGCGTTGTTTGACTCTCTGAAAATCTGGGAAAATGTTGCGTTTGGTCTGGTGCATGGGCATGGGATGGATAAGAAAGAAGCACGCGAGATTGCGATTCAGAAAATTATGGCAGTTGGCTTGAAAGTGGATGTCGCAAATTTATATCCGGCGGAGCTTTCCGGCGGTATGCAAAAACGTGTTGGCTTGGCGCGCGCGGTTGCTGCCAGTCCCGAAATTATCTTTTTTGATGAGCCGACCACCGGCCTTGATCCGATAATGGCCGATGTGATTAACGATCTGATCGTAGAGCAAGTGCAGGGCTTGGGCGCAACGGCTTTATCAATCACCCATGATATGGGCAGCGTCAGGAAAATCGCGGATTATGTTGCGATGATTTATAACGGGCGTATTATCTGGAAAGGGACGGTCGATGAACTGGATCATTCGGGGAATGAGTATGTTGAACAATTTATACATGGCCGTGCAGACGGACCGATTACCCGCCGCCTTGTTTAGCGATATAGCGGGCTAAAACGCAGGAAAAGCGATGAAATATTTTTGGTATGGTTTTTTAGGGTTATTCTCTGTTGGCTTTCTGGGCGCGGTTGTCGCGATTGGCGGGTTTGTTTATATCCTGAACTATTATGGGAAAGACCTTCCCGACTATAGCCAACTTCGTAATTACGAGCCGCCTATTGTGACGCGTCTTTATGCGGGGGACGGGCATTTGCTCGCCGAATTTGCGCAAGAAAAACGTGTGTTTGTACCAATAGAATTTATTCCTGATCGCGTTAAAAATGCGTTTATTGCCATCGAAGATCAACATTTCTATACGCATCCGGGCGTCGATATGAAGGCCATTGTACGTGCTTCGCTTAAATATGCTGTCAATAAATTGAAAGGTGCGAAGAAACGCCCCGAAGGTGCTTCGACAATTACGCAGCAAGTGGCTAAGAATTTTTTCTTCTCCAATGAAGTGAGTATTGTCCGTAAAATTAAAGAGGCTATCTTAGCGTACCGGATGACTAAAACACTGAGTAAGGATCGTATTTTAGAGATTTATCTGAACCAGATTTATTTGGGAGGCGGGGCATATGGTGTTGCTGCTGCGTCCCTACATTATTTTGGGAAGACACTGGAAAAACTTACTGTTGCAGAAGTTGCATATTTAGCCGCCCTGCCGAAAGCGCCGAATAATTATCATTTGGTGAAACATCATGATAAAGCATTATTTCGTCGTAATTTAGTGATTGGCCGTATGTTGGCTGAGGATCATATTACACAAGCGCAAGCTGATCTGGCGAAGCTGGCACCGCTTGAAATGACGCAAGAACATGTGGAACAAGTTGATGCACCATACTTTGCGGAGGAAGTTCGTCGCGAACTTGCTGCGCGTTATGGTGAAGACAGCCTGTATAAAGGCGGGTTGGTGGTCAAAACCTCTGTTGATCCTGAGATGCAATTACTGGCGGAAAAGACCTTGCGCGAAGGGTTGATGGCATATGATATGCGCCATGGTTGGCGCGGCGCGTTGGCAACTCTGGAAAGCATGGATGATTGGCGCATGCAGTTAGAACAGGTAAAGCGACCGGATACTATGCTTAAGAAATGGCATTTTGCTGTTGTGCTTGATGTGCAAAAGAGTGTCGCCAAAATTGGATTTATAGACATTGATCAAGGTGTTTTGAAATTATCAGATGTAAAATGGGCACGGGAATATCGTAATGAGGGATATGCACTTGGCCCTGTTATCTCTTCGCTGAATCAAGTGGTTGAAATGGGCGATGTGGTTATGGTGCAGGAAAAAACATCCAAATCTGAAGAAAAAGAGGCGAAGTCTGACGCACCTAAATCCTATAATTTACGCCAAATCCCACATATTCAAGGGGCGTTGATTGCCCTTGATCCACATACGGGGCGCATTCTTGCGATGCAGGGCGGCTGGAATTATCGCTATGGCAGCAGTGAATTTAACCGCGCGACACAGGCGATGCGCCAACCCGGATCGGCGTTTAAGCCCTTTGTTTATCTGGCGGCTCTGGATAAAGGATTTACGCCAGCCACTTTGGTTTTGGATGCACCGTTCATTTTGGAAGATAAGGTGGCAGGGACATGGAAGCCAAGCAATTACTCCAATACGTTTTATGGGCCAACACCTATTCGTGTCGGGATTGAAAAATCAAGAAACTTGATGACAGTGCGCTTGGCTGATTTCTTGGGCATGGATTTGATCGCGCGATATTCGGATCATTTTGGTGTTACGGATCATATGTCGCCGTTATTGGCAAATTCTTTAGGGTCTGCAGAAACAACTTTACTACGGCTTACGGCGGCTTACGGTATGATTGCCAATGGTGGTAAAAAAATTATACCAACATTTATAGACCGTATTCAAAATCGTTATGGTGAAACAGTCTTTAAGCATGATAAGCGTCCTTGCGATCAATGTGGTGCGATGATTCAGTGGGATGGGCAAGCGGTGCCTGATGTGCCTGATGTGCGCGAACAGATTGCCGATCCGCGGACGACTTATCAAATGGTATCTATTATGGAAGGCGTTGTTCAACGAGGAACAGGGGCGCGCCTTCGCTCTTTAGGCCGTCCCTTGGCCGGTAAAACCGGAACAACCAATGACTCGCGTGATGCATGGTTTATTGGCTTTTCACCGAATCTGGTTATAGGTGTTTTCACTGGCTTCGATAATCCGCGTTCTTTGGGTAGAAGAGAAACGGGTTCTTCTGTTGCTGTGCCGATATTTAAGAGTTTTGTTGGCCAAGTTCTGGCGGATAGGCCACCTGCACCGTTCAGAAAGCCAGCAGGTATTCGTAATGTACGTATTAATGCGGAAACAGGTGCGCGTGCTCGTCCGGGCGATAAAAAGGTCATCTGGGAGTCCTTTATTATCGGAACCGAGCCAAGCACGGATATGTATATTCTTGATGCTGATGGTATTTCCTTGATGTCAGATTATTATGGAGATAGCGCATATGATCGCGATTATTACTATGTTCCCGGTACTGAGGGTGGTTCTGTGACATCACACTCTAGCCGACCTTCTGCGGTTAGTACGGGGACTGGCGGCCTGTATTAATGGGTTGGTATGTTTATATATTAGAGTGCGCTGACGCAACGTATTATACCGGAATCACTACAGATATAGAGCGACGAATAGCCGCGCATGAAGCAGGAACAGGCGCAAAATATACGAAGGGGCGGGGGCCTTTAAATTTAATTTATGAAGAGGAATGCGCTGATAGATCGTCCGCTTCTAAACGGGAAATAGAAATTAAGGCTTTATCAAAGGCGCAGAAATTGGCCCTTATATCGCCTTGAATTTTATTTTCTCCTTAAGACTTTTATTTTTTTGCGCAAGGCCACCTCTTCCTCTTTATCTTTTTCTCGATCAAATAGAAATACATTTTCTTCTACGTCAACCGAGAACAGATTAGAGTGCACATAATAAAATGTAATCAGTTCCTCATAGGCCTGAATGAGGGCTTCTTCTTTGGTGAAGAAATCAATGTATTTGTCCAATTGCTTATTGCTCATGTCTTGCCATTTTAATAAAAACATTTCCTGTATTTTATTATCTTGGCTCTTAAGATCCGCTTGTAGATTGTTTTTATATTCTGCAAAAATATTGATAATATCTACGGCTTTATTGCGCAGCTTAGGGGCAACATTATCTTTAAATAAAAGATAATTTTCTTTTGTATATTCTCTGGTTTCAAAATTATAGGGGCTTAGTATTTCTTTTAAGACTGTGCGGATATCTTTATAGGCCGCGGCTTTTGTCTTTAAATCACCTTTGAAGTTGATCAGGTATTGCTCAAAAAGTTTATCGAGCTCTGCCCGCGTTTGTTCTTTTTTTGCTTGTTCTGCCTTGGCTTGTTGCGCGTGTATTTCATCTTGATGCTGCTTATAAAGGTGCAGTTGATATAGTCCACCAGCCACAGTAATGAACAAAAATACGAGGATGATGAACTTACGGGATTTTAATGAATATGCCATGGTGATTTAGTTGAAGTCAGGACTGACACCTGCGGGGGCATTCTCTCTCAGTAGTTTTCTTTGCTTAAAGCTGGACATTCTAAGGCTATCGATTGATTGACCGTAAAATTTATATCCACCAAAGCTATAGAAAACAACCCTTTTTTCAGCACTTTTATAGCTGTACTTCCCACTTTGTTTCAGAATAAAGCTAACCAGACCTCTATAAGTGTTCAGGAACTTATGTTGCAGTTTAAAGTATGTGTCTGCTTTGCTACGAAATACGGCTATTTTTTCTTTCCATAGAGCATCAAGTTTTTCATGGTCTGTGTCTCTGACACCTTCTCTTGTTTCTATATATAGTTTTTCTGCATTCTCTATATCGGCTATCATGTCCTTGTAACCGCTATTTAAATTTTTCATAGCTTTATCTAAATCGCCGGAAAATTCTTTTTTATAGCGGGTGAACTGAAATTTAGCAGGCCTTACTTTATCACTCAGTTTTTTCTGATGCACAAAATTCGTGCCAGCATAGAACCATAAAGAAACAAACAGATTATTATAGATGATATCCAGCTTTTCACCTTGCTGAACACTGCTGATTTGAGAAGAAAAAACCTTAGCGACTGGGCGAGCCGCCTTATCTTTCTTCTCCGCCTTACTACTTTTTGTGTATCCTCCGTGATAGTTTTGCGCACGAGCCTGAGATGAGGCGGATACGCAAGAGAAGAACACACTAACCATAATCATAATTTTAAATATCTTACACATAGGCACTATAATGGCATGTTGTGGAGTTTCTTTCAACTTCTGAAATGATTTGGCGTTTAAATTTTATTTATTTATAGTCACTTTTTGTAAATCTTCTACTTTTTGAGAAAATATCATGTGTAATCAAGTCATATTCCCGCGCAAACCACCCGCAGATTTTACTTATAATCCGCCGAAAGACCCTTTGGGTATTATCTATCATGATGATGATTTGTTGGTTTTATCTAAACCTGCGGAATTATTGAGTGTGCCGGGGCGCAAGGAAGAGCATGCGGACAGCCTTGAAACACGTGTGCAAGCCGAATTTCCACAGGCGCGTATTGTGCATCGCCTCGATATGTCGACATCGGGGTTGATTATTATGGCGATGAATGCGCAAACCCATCGGAATCTCGGGCTGCAATTCGAGAGGCGTAAAACCAAAAAAGTATATATTGCTCGTGTTTGGGGCGATGTGAAGGAAGATAAAGGCCATGTTGACTTGCCGTTGATTTGTGATTGGCCGAACAGGCCGCTGCAAATGGTGGATCATGAGAAGGGGCGGGCATCACAAACAGATTGGGATGTTCTGGAACGTGAAAGTGGTGCGACTCGCCTTGCCCTTTATCCGATAACGGGGCGCACACATCAATTACGTGTTCACATGGCAGAGATCGGGCACCCTATATTGGGGGATGATTTCTATGCGCATGAACAAGCCTTTAAGGCCGAAACCCGTCTGCAACTTCATGCGCATAAATTAATGGTTCACCATCCAAAAGACGGTGAAAAAACATGGTTTGAGTCGCCGTGCCCATTTTAAAGGACGTTCTTGAGTGTTGCTGTTTTTTAGTAACGCTGTTTTAGTAACGCTCTGGGCGGTTAAGGAATCCGGTTTTAACCCACCAATCAGGATTTTCCGCCTTGATTTTTTCTGCGGTGTTTTCAGCATGTTCAATCGTTTCAAACAGCCCAAAGCAGCTTGCACCTGAGCCGCTCATCCGTGAGAGTAGACAGTGTTTTTGCGCGTTAAGTGCGTTGATGACATTTTTGATTTCGGGGATTAATTTTAGGGCGGGCTCAAATAAATCATTTTCCAATGTGCGGAGTGTTTCGACCAAATCGAATACAGAATCCAAGTTTTCGGGCAAGGTTGTTTTCTTTTTAAATGTCCCGCTATGGTGCAGAAACACATCTTGCGTTGCGCATGAAAGCATAGGGTTAATCAGCAATAGTGGGATTTCGGACATGGTTGGTGCAGGCAAGAGTATATCACCAATGCCTTGCATGATTGTTGGTCTACAGTTCAAGCAAACCGGAACATCTGCGCCTAACTTCGTCATAAGCGGGACTAGGTAATCTGCATCATGGGCGAGATCCCATAGTTCTTGCAAGCCCCATATCGTTGCCGCTGCGTCCGAAGAGCCACCGCCCAATCCTGATGATAAAGGCAAGTTTTTTGTCAGGGTTATTTTGATATTGAGGGGGCGGTCTGCGACTTGTGATAAAGAGCGTGCTGCCTTGATAACAAGGTTTTCACCGTTTAAGAAGGTGCTGCGCTCCTCCTCTTTGAACGCGTCTGCGAAGGGGCCTTTGATATGAAATGAAAATGAAGGGGCAGACTCAATGGTAATAATATCGCCAATATCAGCGAATGTGACCAATGAGTCGAGTGTATGATATCCGTTACTCAAGCGTTTGGTAATATGAAGAAATAAGTTGAGCTTCGCAGGGGCAAATATTGTGAGTGTTTTTGGTGTTGCTTTGCTCATCGGGCTTGCCTGTTAATTTATTTCTTTATGCCGGACGTTAGTTTGATCTCCAACTCTTTTATTTGTATGTCATCGTCTGAGTGGTTTTTTGCACGTTTCCATTGAAACTTAGCTTCCAGCAAACGGCCAACCTTCCAATAGGCATCACCAAGGTGATCATTGATTGTCGGATCATAGGGCAGAAGTTCCACCGCGCGCTCTAAAACAGGAACGGCACGTTTATAGTTTTGTGTGCGGTACATCACCCACCCTAAAGAGTCGGTGATATAACCATCAGATGGGAGTAGATTCACAGCATGCTGAATCATCTCCAAGGATTGTTGTAAGTTTATGCCTTTATCTGCCCAAGCATAACCCAGATAGTTCAAGATATAAGGGTGATCGGGCTGCATGGTGAGTGCGCTTTGTAATTCTTGTTCTGCACGGTCCCAGTTGCCGGATTGTTCATAGGCAATACCGCGTACATAATGCAAATGCCAATATTCTTTCGGAATTGTTGTTCCAAGTATTTTCGCGGCAATATTATACGATTCCAGTGCCAATTTATATTTTTCCTGATTGCGATATAAATTTCCAATTTTGATGATTGTATCGACATCTTTACCCGCATTGGGCAAACGTTTAAGCAGAGTCAGTGCGTCATCAAAGCGTTGTGTTGCTTCATATATATCGACGATGTCATGCTGTGCTTGTATGTATTCTTTTGAGGATTTCGGAATAGATTGATACAAGGAAATCGCGCGTGCATATTGTTTATGATTTGCATTTATTTCTGCCAACAAAATTCTGGTCTGCATCATGTTTGGTTCAAGGTACAGGGAAATATGTGCGAAAACGCGGGCACTTTCCTCATTTTGTTCGTTGTTTAAGATGGAAGCAATATCGTGGAACGCTTTTGCTATGCCATGATGCGCAGAATTAACGTTCTTGAATAACGGTTTATTTGTGCCTTGTTCCAGTTCCTGAAGCTGCGTTTTTATTCTGCTATTGCTGGGATTGTGCTCTAAAATATCTCGATATATCGCGATGGCTTTTTTCTTCAGGCCAACATGTCCGTAAAGGTCAGCAATGCGTCCGCGTTCGTCTTCACGAATATCTTCAACCTTTAAAGCCTTGTCTATCATGCGTTCGATATCCGAATGGTCATCCAGATAGTCCGAAATTAATATAGCATGGTAGAGTTGCATCGTACTTTGCTTGAGGGATTTTATATTCATTGTATTTTGCGCGGCGCTTAACCAGCCGTCAATGAAAGGGCCGATAAATCGCACTGTACTGTCATCGGGCATTTTATTAAGCAACGCCTGTGCTTTTTTATACTCTTTATGCTTTATGGCATCGACGAGTATGAATATTTCTGTAATCGTATTGTGTTTGCTGGTGTTGTTTTCCTTGATGGTTTTGGCGATGATTATTGCTTTTTCTGCGTTTCCTGATCCCATAGACAGGATCATGGCGCGTTGTAAAATATTATCGGGCGCAATGCCTGCCTCGATTAATCGGTTGATAAATTGATTGGCATTTTTCCAGTCATGATTATTTTGGGCGAACTTGCCGGAAAGATAGTCTCCGGCCTGCACATTTTGAATATCTGCAGGGTGTTTGTCAGTGGTTTTAGGTTTGATTTCGGCGGGCTCTTTATTCTCTGCCTTCGCAATGAGTTCAGTAGGCTCTGAAACAGTGGAGGATGCCGTGGTTCTTTCTGAAAATAACCCAACGCATAATGTCGCGCTGCATATCACAAGGAGAAGATAGATTTTTTTCATTACAAGAAATTCCTTTGCTTTGGATGCGTATTATAGATGAGATTCTTCGCTTTATGCCAGTGTAAAATTACATGCCCGGATAATTCGGGCCATCAGTACCTTGCGGCACGCACCAAGTGATATTTTGTGACGGGTCTTTTATGTCACAGGTTTTACAATGCACGCAATTTTGGCTGTTAATCTGGAGCTTCGGCTCCGCGCCTTCTTGCTCGATAATTTCATAGACACCGGCGGGGCAGTAACGCTGTGCGGGTTCGGCGTATTCGGGTAAATTTATCGAAATTGGGATGGACGGATCTTTTAATTTTAAGTGGCAGGGCTGATTTTCTGCATGATTGGTATTGGATAGTTGCACAGAGGTCAGTTTATCAAAGGTGATAATGCCATCAGGCTTGGGGTAATCAATAGGCATGTGCGCCGCCGCTTTATCAAGCTGCGTATGGTCGGCGTGGTTGGTCAGTGTGTGCGCGCGTTTGCCACCCGTTAGCGTTTCAATCGCCGCATTGATAAGGCCTGCAAGTAATCCTTTATGAAAGCCGGGGCGAATATTGCGCACGGATTTTAGTTCATCCCATAGCCAAGTATTTTTGAGGTTGTCCGTATATTCGGTGCATTCCTTGCCCCAATCTTGTGTTTTGACCAGATGCGCAAAGACGCTTTCGGCGGCGACCATACCGGACTTCATTGCCGTATGATTGCCCTTTATCTTCGGAACATTCAAAAATCCTGCGGTATCTCCAATCAACAATCCACCACCAAATGTTAGCTTTGGTAAAGATTGAAACCCGCCTTCTGCCAATGCGCGCGCGCCATAAGCAATACGTTTACCGCCCTCTAATAATGGTTTTATTTTAGGATGAGTCTTGAAACGCTGCATCTCTTCGTAAGGGGAGAGATAGGGGTTTTTGTAATCCAGCCCGACAACAAAGCCGATAGAAATCATGTTGTCTTCCATATGATAGATCCATGATCCGCCATAAGTCTGCTTATCCATAGGCCAGCCGATCGTATGCTGACACAGGCCTTGTTTATGCTTGGCAGGGTCAACTTCCCATATTTCCTTGATACCGAGGCCATACGTTTGCGGGTCACTGTTTGCGCGCAGATCATATTTTTCGATCAGCATCTTGGTCAGCGATCCGTGACAGCCTTCGGCGAAGATCGTTTGACGGGCATGCAGTTCCATTCCTGGCTCGAATTGATCGGTTTTTTGGCCATGCTCATCAATGCCCATATCACCTGTCGCAACGCCGATGACTGCGCCTTGATCGTCATAGAGGATCTCTGCGGCGGCAAAACCGGGAAAAATTTCGACGCCCAGTGTTTCGGCTTGTTCCCCAAGCCAGCGACATAGATTACCCAAGGATATAATGTAATTGCCTTTATTATGCATTTGCGGCGGCGCGGGTAGGGGAATTGCACCATTTTTGGTTAGGAAGGTGAACTTGTCTTTTGTCGCGGGGCAGGTCAGTGGTGCGCCCTTGTCCTTCCAATCGGGGATCAGCTCATCTAATGCACGTGGCTCAAACACCGCGCCGGAAAGGATATGCGCCCCAATTTCAGAGCCTTTTTCGAGAATGCAGACATTTAAATCCGTGCCTTTTTCGGCAGCCAGTTGCTTTAATCTGATGGCGCAAGACAGGCCGGAAGGGCCCGCGCCAATAATGACAACATCATACTCCATGTTTTCTCGATCAGATCTGCGCGACTCTGGCATAAATGGATTCTCCTCTTTTCTTTTGCTTGCAACTATTCTACCCTATTTTTATATGAAAATCTCTTAACAAAACAGGGAAATAACCTTGGAAAACGCTGTAACGCACAAGGAACTTCTGACCGCGCTGGAATGGTATGTTGACCAAGGCGTATGCGCTGTCGTCCTCGATGAGGTGGTCGATCGCACGGTTATGCCGGATTTACCGCCTATACCTGTTATGCCTGAAAATGCTGTTGTTTCTTCATCTGCGCCTGTTTCGGCGGCTCAAGTTGCTGCGCGCGGTATGGACGCTGCACCTGCGTTTTTGGGCGCATCAGATGCGTATGAGGAGGCCGTTAAATGCGCAAAAGGTGCCTCCACATTAGAAGAATTACACAAAGCCATCGCCGATTTTGATGGTATAGCGATTAAGAAGACGGCGACCAATATGGTGTTTGCCGATGGTAATCCTAAGGCTTCTATCATGCTGATAGGTGAAGCGCCGGGCACAGATGAGGATCGACTGGGCAAGCCTTTTGCTGGTCTCAGCGGGCAATTACTGGATAAAATTGTTGGCTGTATTGGTTTGAGTAGGGAAGCAGAAGAGCCGGAAAAGGCCGTTTATCTTTCTAATATTCTAAATTGGCGACCACCGGGAAATCGTACGCCCAGTCCCGCAGAAATAGAGGTAAGCCTACCTTTCATTGAGCGCCATATTCAATTGGTTCAGCCCAAGATAGTCATCTTATGGGGCGGCGTTGCGGCGAAAGTATTACTTGGCAGAACCGAGAGTATTTCCCGCCTACGCAAAAGCTGGCACGATTACTCTCCGCAGACAGAGGGGCTGGAAAATGGCGCCGATGTGTCTGTTTTGGCTCTGGCAACGTACCATCCCTCCTATCTTTTGCGGACGCCTTTGCAGAAAAAAGCGGTTTGGTTGGATATGTTGATGCTGCAAAAAAAGCTCAAAACGCTATAAAATTTACATAATAATACAAAAAAGCTGGACAAATGCGTTATATCTGTGTACTTATCCCTGCATTATGAACATGAATTACGTTGGAAAGAAAAGCGCACAGCTTTGTGTGAGCGCTTTAATGATGAGTATCTTGCTGTTGCCTGTACAGGCTGCGGAGAGTGTTCCTGTTCCTATGGAAAAGCCTTCCGCGGTTAATGGGGCGAGCGTTCCAATTCCATCGGTTAAGCCGAATACCAGCGTGGAACAAGCACTTAGTGTAACGCATAATATTACGTTTAAATCTATGACATTGAATTTAGCGAGCTTATTTTCTGTAGAGAAAGTAAAAGACTATCCAAATGGCTATATGGCTCTTTCAGGGGAGCAAGCAAAACGTTATGCGCGTATTTTTGAAGCACAGGCTTTGGGAAAGATGAATGATGCGGATGATCTCCTAAACAAAATCCATGATAAACGTTTGATGGGCCATGTGTTATATCAGCGTTATATGCACGCATCATACAAGTCCAATTTCTCTGAATTGCAAAGCTGGATGGTGGAATATGCAGATTATCCGGGTGCGGATAAGATCTATAAATTGGCTGTATCCAAGCAAGATGAAGATAACAAAGTTGTTCTTGTAACAGCAAAAAGTGGCAAGATTTTATCTCAAATTAACGAGCCGACCATTTATCATCCTAAGAAATATAAAAGTAAAGCTACTCGCTCTAGCGTGCAAACACAGGCTGTCCGTGCTTTATCTAAAAAAGTACACGCGTTGGTGCGATCAAAAGGGCCGTTAGAGGCTTTGACACATTTTAAAGCATCTCCTGCACGTGAACTTATGGATAATGTTGAACATGACACGCTTCAGGCAAAAGTTGCTGCAAGTTTCTTGTATCGCGGGCGATTTGAGTCTGCTTATAAGCTTGCAGGACAAAGTGCGGATCGCTCCGGTGAATATGTACCGCACGCCAGCTGGATCGCAGGATTAGCATTATGGCAGCAAGGGCAGTTTTCTTCGGCCGCGTCCTATTTCGAAAAAGCCGGAAGCTCTGCTTATGCGTCGGGTTGGCTTGCCTCCGCCGGATCGTACTGGGCGGCGCGCAGCTATAAACGTGCAGATAACCAAAGCGCATATCGCTCTTCTCTCGTTAAAGCAGCACAGCATTCCAGAACATTTTACGGCCTTATGGCGGCACATACATTGAAGAAAAAGCTGGATTTTAACTGGGACGTGCCGGAATACAGCAATGAACACGAAGCTCTTCTTCTGGACAGTGACATTGGTAAGCGCGTTTTTTCATTGGTCGCAGCGGGGCAATATGATTTGGCTGAGGGTGAATTGATGCGTCTTAATTATAAGGGTCATCCGGAATTATCCCGCGCCGCTTTGGCCTATGCCTCGCATGTTGGTTTGCCTGGTGTTGCCTTGCGTCTTGGAAATATGGTGAAACGTGGGAAAGACACATATTATGACAGTGCCTTGTATCCCGTTAGCCCATGGGCGCCGAAAGATGGGTATCGTCTTGATCCTGCGCTTGTTCATGCTGTTATTCGTCAGGAATCACGCTTTAACCTACAAGCAACCAGCTATAGCGGCGCAATTGGCCTGATGCAGATTATGCCGAAAACGGCGCAATATGTTGCAGAGACAAGAAACTACCCTGAAAAACTGGATATGTCGAAACTTCGCCTTCCTGAAATGAATATGAAGGTCGGGCAGGATTATCTGGAATATCTTCTTAAAGGCCGCTATGTGAAGGGTGATGTTGTGTCTTTGCTAGTGTCTTATAATGCAGGGCCTGGCAATCTATTAAAATGGCGCAAGCGTATGGGTGATAAGACAGATCCGCTTTTGTTCATTGAAATGATGCCCGTTCACGAAACTCGTGATTATGTAGAGCGCGTTATGTCGAATTACTGGATTTATCGTCTGCGTGCAGGCCTTAAATTGCCCAGCTTGGTTGCCCTTGCAAGCGGTAAAGCGCCGAAATATGCGCATGTGATGCAGGCGGAATACCCGTATAAATTGGCTGCTAATCAGTAATATCCGAACATTATTTACGCGCATAAAGCGGCGGCATATGCCAGCGATAATCCTTTGAGGCTTTCTTTTCCCACGGCCATGCGCCATTTGTATCAGGCCAAATCAGGTGCAAGACTTTGAAATCGTCCCCTTTGTAGAGCCAGTTCCCCCATCCGAAATAATTGGAATAATGTTTATGCTCCACTTCCTTAAACGTTATTTTAGCACCATCGAGAAATTCATCGTAAAATTTATCGACCTCGAAGGTTTCGCCATCTTTAATGCGGTAATTATATTCATTGATCAGAAAATGCGACATATCACGATCAAGGCCGGTGACTATAATTTCCGGCGCATTCGTGCATTTTTGAATGCCGATTGAATAGGTGAAAGACGGTGAGTCTTCATCCTCTGTGATATGCAGGATATGACAGCCATTTTTTTCGATATTGCTGAGCGCTTTTTCTTCCAGTTGTTTTTCTTCGTTTTCATCCATAGTGGTTAATCCTAATAAGGTGACTTGAGAATCATGCGTTCTAATATTGGCCATAAATCAGGATCGCCGCAGGCCACGACTTTCCCGGCGGAGTTGAGGGTCAGGTCATCTCCGCGCCAATCACTGATATGCCCGCCTGCGCCTTTAATGACGGGTACAAGTGCGGCAAAATCATAGGGCGAGAGGTTTTGTTCAAACGCGACATCCATATACCCGCTGGCGATCAGGCCATACATATAGCAATCCCCCCCCCACACCATGTTGGAGGTTCCGCGCTCAAAAATATGATAGGCACGGCCATAGTCCTCCAGCTTGTCAAACATCATCGGTGTTGTGCTGCCGATCCTTGCATCATCAAAATCTTTGCACTGGCGTGTTTGGACGGGTTTGCCGTTCATTTTGGTTTTCTTTCCGTCAATACCAACCCATCGCTCTTTTAAGATAGGTTGATCGATAATGCCGATCTTGGGAACATCCCCCTCACACAGCGCGATTAATGTGCCGAACGTCGGGCGGCCAATCATAAAGGATTTAGTGCCGTCTATGGGGTCAATCACCCATGTGAAGCCGGTTTCGCTTTCCTGATGCCCGAATTCTTCACCAAAAATCCCATCGCCGGGGCGTTTCTTGGCGATAAGCGCGCGCAGGGCTGTTTCAACTTCACGATCAGCAATTGTAACGGGGCTGTTGTCCGATTTTCTATCAACATCAAAGGGCTGACGGTAATGTTTTTGAATAATTTTACCCGCTGTGTCTGCCATCCTATTGGCAAGTGCTACAAATTCGTCCATAAATATACCTCCAAAACGTAAGTAATAAGAAGAATAGAGTGAAGCGATGAAAACAGTCAATGATGTCCGTAGTGAATTTTTAGATTTTTTCGAGAAAAATGGCCATACGGTTGTGCCATCCTCCTCGTTGGTGCCGCATAATGATCCGACATTGATGTTTGTGAATGCAGGCATGGTGCAGTTTAAGGACGTGTTCACGGGCAAGGAGAAACGCCCCTATACCCGCGCGACAACCTCACAGAAATGTGTGCGCGCAGGCGGCAAGCATAATGATCTGGAAAATGTCGGCTATACCGCGCGTCACCATACTTTCTTTGAAATGCTGGGCAATTTCAGTTTTGGTGATTATTTTAAGGAAGATGCCATCGCCTTTGCATGGGAAATGGTGACAAAGAATT
>NVTV01000010.1 GCA_002401695.1 Alphaproteobacteria bacterium | reverse complement strand
TTATTTATATACCTGTAAAAATATATAGCTTTAGGTATACAAAATCAGCGTGGGCATATAGTTATATGTTGACAGTTAAGGTGCCAAATTGGGTACGTTAAGTCCCTTTTTGGGGTTTATCTGCCATTAGTTGCGTACAAAAAAACCAATTAAAAATAAATTGCGTACTTAATTCTGACGGGGCGGCAATATTTCTCTCGCCTCTCGCAGTTCTGCGGCAGCGCCTTCCTGATAAAGCCACCCACAAAAAACCTCTTTGCCATCCAGATCGATATGGATACCATCGTCATCAGTTGTATAACTAAATGAGGCTTTATACTGCTCACACAGTTGCGCTAACTGCTCTAAAAATTCATTTTCCACTATTAACCCCAAAGGTTATGCCACCTCTTTAATATTTCTGATCCAATCATACAGTGGTTGCTCTGCCATGTTCGCCCAACCTGTTAGTGAGTCGCGTAAGAAATTCCACTTTTCTTTATGGTCTCTATCAAAATTCCCTTTGGCACCGCCAATCCTATCCTGTAATTCTTCATCACTATGAGGCGGCTTTCCTTCAGCACTACCCCATACTGGATTTTCCCATCTAACCCGCTCTATCGCACATTCAGTCAGCTTCATGGTCTGTGCCTTCCATAGCTGCTTTCTCTGCTGTCTTTTCACCTGTTCGGACAGATATTTATCAAGCATGTCCGCCACCCGAAGGCGCGCAATATCATCGCCATCAATATACCCAGACCAGAAATAATTTCCAGTGCATTTATATGGCCCCGGCAATGAATCTATAATGGCTTTAGCCCCCTTCTCGTACCTTGGTGGAACTCTGCCCCCTGAAGTCTGTACAAACACCATAGGACGTTCTGGGCTGCGTACATAGGTGACTTGGTGCCATACCTGGCGAGCTTTGTGGATGGGTATATCGAACTCTGGCATAGTTAGTCCTTGAGGGTTTGTTGTTGCTCTTCATTGGCCTTGTCTATTACTCGCTCGTATACCTTTGTCTTTTCCTCTGGTGTAGCCCTGCTTATGAACTCAGAGAACGTCTGTTTTTTCTTGCCAAAGATTTTGTCCCAATTGCTAGACACCTTCCTCTCATCACAGCGCCTACGCCTTGAGCCTTTTCCCGCTTCAGATTGAGCCATCCTATTCTTCGCACCCCTCGCATAATGGCGGGTTCCTGTCGGCTATCTCTTCTTCTGTGGGTATGGCGGTTATCTCCGATATAACCTCGTCTAACTCGGAATCTAATTCTTCCAGATAACCTATTGTTGCCGGAGGAAGCACACCATCAACAGCGTTTATGGCTGAAGCTGCGTAATCTTCCAGCCCATATCTCTTGGCTTTTTCAACTATCGTTGTCAGTAGCATTGCTATCACCTTCTCTAAGTTTTAATTCCAACCTAGCTAAAGCGTTCCACGCTACTTGGGCAGCATGTAAACAGCCGGTTCCATTCTCACCATTATCGAAGTCGCCAAACGCCTCATCTAATACATGGCGACACATCGCATCCGAATACCGCACAAACCCATCTGGCACATCTTGCCAGCCTTTCCATGTGTATTTTTCGGCCCCCTTTTGGCTGACCTCGGCAACAGCAGCTATAGCTAAAGGGAAATAATTCAACACGCCACGAAAGATAGGCGCTTTACCAGCGTCTAGTTTCGCGCCCGGAGTTTTTGGCCCCCGGCCTATGGGGTCTCTTTCGCTCATATCTTCACCTTGAACCTAATGTCTTCGCCGTTTTCATCATGTAGAACGACACAGGTCATTGATCGTTCGGCCCCGTAACCTGAATTTGAATGCCACGCATCTGGTGGAGGTAATACGCCCCACGATTCAAACATCATGCCGCCGATCTCTTGAGCTTCTTTGTGGTGTATATGGCCAGTCCATCCGTATCGGTGAGGACATCGGCCCCAAGCGTCTGCCAGGTTCTTTGTCACTGCCTGATAAATTCGGTCTGCTTTTATTCTGTCGCCATGGTGAACAACAATAAGATTCTTGCCAAACTCGAAATGGATGAACTTATTAAAGTTATCCATGACTTCGACACGGGGTTCCTCATAGAAATACGCCCGCACAACCTCATTCAAACCAAGGGCGCTATCCGGGTCATGATTGCCCCTAGCGTTAATAACGATTACTTTTTTATGCTTCTGCAACATCAGGGAGATTAATGTTTTTAATAACAGACCAGCCATCCGGCCAACCCTACCCATGCGACCATCTACATCAAGATTCACTTTAGAGGCGGGGGTTTGTGCTGTGGTGTCATTGGCGTGGAGAAAGTCACCCACGTTAATTAATGCTCCGGTCTCTGAGGCTGGAGACCTGGCTATTAACTTGCTGGCGGTTTCAATTAATATCTTCTCTGCAATTTCAGTATCATAATCACCCTGCCCGGTCTCTTCTCCCCATGCGTACATGCCGAAATGATGATCCCCTATGAGATAACAGGACATTAGTTTTTTATTGCAGTCTTCGGGGGCTTCTGTGAGGTTGTACAGTCCGAATAAATCTTCTTTAAACGCTTCTAGCATCCCCTCTTGAATCTCAGCTAGGGCGACCTTCTCTGGCTCTTGTATGTGCCACTGTTGAGAAATGTCGCCATCTTGGTTATATGCCGTGGATATTCTTTTGGTGGCAAATCCTGGGGCTGCGGAATGAGTCATGTCATGGTCTGGTGAGTAGCCCATCTTTGCTGCTCTCACTTTTAATTTTCTGACTGACGCGCTGATTGTTTGGTGAGAGACCCCAAGAACCTTTGCAGCCTTATTACAGTTTCCATGCTCACAAACAGCCTTGTATATCTCTGCCTGCCTCGTGTTGTGTGCGTAATTTGCCAGCTTTTGATCGTAGGTCATACAGCCCTCTTGATTTCAAAGTCGATAAACTCTTTACCCTTCACAACATGGATGACATCAATCACCGCCCGCTTAATACGGTTGTCGTTAAAGTCGTATTTCTTCTGTAGGCAATCAACAAACGGCTTCACTGGATTATCAAAATCACTCGCCTTGGAGCTAAAACCAAAGGTTAGGCGTATCTCTAAAAAGCCATCAGGTATTTCTATGCGGGGCAGAATGGTTAGAATGTCGCGCTCATACTTTTTGTATTTGTCAGTTTTGAATCTGCGGCCCCTCCAAACCTGGTTCACTGATAGCGGCTTTATATCTAATCTCATCCGAATTTCACCACCCCTATTACTATCATTCTTCGCAGTGTTCTGGTCTGCGCCCGCCTCATGTACCACTCGGAATGCTCTTGATATTTGTCGTCATAAACGCGCCCATCTACTACGTCATGGCAACTGCTACACCCATAGGCCGCGCTTGTTAAGTCGCAAGATTTCATTCCCATACCCTTTGCCCCATCTGGCAAATGACACAAAACCGTAGTTTCAGAATTGAAGTTGCAGACCTCTAAAATATTGAAAGTGCAGTCTTCGCCCCTTGCGCTGTTCCTGGCTTTCTTGCAAACGATCTTGGCCATTAAATATCAAGGCTTACTGTGACATGAGAAATAACATAATGCCGCCCATCACATCGGCCTCCATATGGCATTCCACCTACATCGCAAAAATCTACATCCACGCTGCTTATTTCAGATTTCGTTTCAAAACAGAACGCGGCAATTAACTCTTTAATTTCTTTCTCTAACTTGTATTTGGCGTCCTTTAATTCTTCAATGGTCATGGTTTACTCCAGCATTTACGGAAAACTGATTGATATTTTTACTTCATAAGCCGGAAAAACCAGTTCTCCGTTTCGATTAGTAATGCTCATATGCAGGCTTTGGAACCGTATTTCTGTAGGCTCCGCTTCTGCTTCACACCTAAAATCACGCAGAAGTATTGCGATATCCTTTTCTAACTTATCCGTTATATTCTTTAGTTTCTTTGTCTTCATCGTCGCGCCCCATGTAGCTTGTCTAGCTACGGTTGTCGTCCGTTACTCCAACCCATACAAAGATGGGTCTGTTAGTTGATATTTACTACCCAGCTCGTTCTGTATATCTGTTAAATACTGAGACATTTGCTTAACACCCATAAACTTGGTCATGGGGTACTCTTCTAAAATCTCTAATATGTCGGGATAAGATCGTTCATCAAATCTCGCTATATCCCAGTACTTCATATACATCTCATCGGCTCTCATAACTGGAAGACCGTAATGATATTTACATTTGGCTTTTGCCTGCTTTGGGGTGTACTCTTTTCCTTGTGCTGATATGTCGATATACCATTGATGTGAAAGCCTGTTCTGGGCCTTGCTTCGCTTTTCGTCATACGTTTTAACTTGGACACAGAAGGGCTTGTCAGGATTAACAGGACATAGCGAAACAGCAGCCGCAGCATTAGCTTTCTGCTGGTCAGTTCTAATCACCCAGAACTCACCCTCCATTTTTTACACCCCGCAGACGGCCTTTTCTATCGCTGTTGATATAATCAAAGAAATACCTGGATGGCTCTTGTGGTTTATCCTTCCAGATCAGTGCCGCTTTGTACTCACTACTGCACGTTGCATAGGCCGCGTAAGCTCGGCAAGCGTGGCGGTTCTTCTGACAATGACTTTTCTTATCACATTCGAAGCAAGGGCCAAGGCCGCCAGTTGTTTTTATCTGCTGGCTAATTCCTCTGTGTGGAACAAACATATCCGTAGCCCTGATGGGCTTGTGCATTGATAAATTCATTACCAACCCTTCGATTTTGCTTTCTGTATTGAGATTGAAATCAACCGTGTTCTAGCGTCCTGCTCATCTCGCTCTACACGCTGTAATTTCCGTTTGCGATCTTTGTGTTCAGAGGCAATCAGAGCCACCTCCATTGTTTTTATTCTTGGCATTAAAATCATGTAAACAGTCCGTTTAAATGTTCTCTTGAATTCACAACCTTCTCTGAACCTGGATCAGCCTTTAGCTCTGGCAGAGCCTTTGACTTGTCGTATATCTTGTGCGCTCCAGTACCCCAAGAGCCGGTGATCTCATTGCCACCCATACACTGCTTGGCAAAGTCATTAACGTTTGGCAGGAAGGCTGAGGTGGTAGCGTCCAGACCTCTTTGCACTTGCCCCCACTCCTTCACCCCTTCGCGCATTAACGCTTCAAGCAATTGCCGTTTGTAGTCAGCAACGTAGTCATCAACTTTGTCGTCAATGGCCTGCTTCCAAGCGGTGCACAATATTTGAAGCTCTCTGAATATCCGGTTCACCAGCTGAGCTGTCTGCCTGTCCCTCGGCACTTCCTGTGAGCCAGCTCGTATCTTCGTGGTCGATAACTGGACTATTTGATTTACGTTTTGCATTGGAACTCCCCTTCAAGTTGCTATACCACTCGGCCTTGAAGCCAGACCAGCTTTCCGCAGCACTGGCCGTAATTGCTTCATTGACAGAGATTCCTGATTTTTGCACTTCAGACAAAACACCCTTGAGCGCTAGTTCAGAATTAACGGCCCTTTTCTTTTTCCGAACGGCCAGCCACGTATCAACGGCTTGCTGATCAACGCCAAGATCAAGTAATGATTTTTTAAAATTGAATACGGGAGCCGAAGGCGAACTATCTTTTAATGGTTCTTGGTTTATGGTTAATGGTTCTTGGTTAGCTTTCTCACAGGTTCCGTCTGGGTTCCCAGGAATAACCTGCTGGGTTTTCTTGGGTCTTCCTCCCAACTTCCCGTTAGCCCTTGATGTGTCTGCCTTTGAGAGATATGACCCAAGCTCTTTTTGAACACGCTTCTGAATCCAACCCTTTTGGGTTAAGGAAAAAAATTCCTCAAGGATTTGCTGGGTTTCTTTTTTATAGTCTTGGGTTCTTATGAATCGACACAGTTTATCGAGGTCTGCTTCGAGTGGTTTTTCGGTGTCATAGCATCGGTCAAGTAGCCGTCTATAAACCAAATCTTCCATTGGCGTTAAGTGCGTGGTGCTTCTTACATAGTCACCAATGTGGAACTGGTAGTAGTACATAATTAGCCTAACGCCCAAAATAAAAGCAGACAGACAACGCCAACGCAAAACAGAAACATAAGTAAACAATTCCTACAGCTTTGATCGTCGTGTCTCATAAATCACCTGTAAAAAAATACCGCCACGAGGACGGTCAAGGGAATGTTATTTACTATCCAGTCGTGATTGAAGCTCTGCTATATGACGGCGTAATGCGGTCTCATCGTCTTCATATAAATACTTTGCAGCTAAGTAAATAATGGGTTCTTTGTCGTTGGTTTTTTCTACATACGACTCAAGGTCATCTAACGTGAACCGCCGCGAATCATTGGGCGACTGAGCCAGCTTTCTTGATAGGTCAGAGGGTGAATAATCCATGTCAGCAGCAATGAGCTGAACTTGCTTGCTCTGCTGGTGTACGCGGGTTTGAACATACTCACGACATGACGCATACGCGCTAACGATAGTCCTGTCGAAATTCAGAGTAAGTTGAGATTCTTGCATTATTTCTTTCCTCTACTTTCCTTTACTTTCCCCTAGACTTTATGGGGAAATAAAAACCCCTTACGGGGCAAAACCTTTTAAACACCTGTCTAGTGCAAACCCAGCTTGGAAGAGGATGCAACCAAGATGGCTAAACAGGTGGTTGAAAGGCTCTAGGCGGCAGAATTTTCCTCTAGCGCCATGTAAATATTTTCGATGGTTTTGCCAACGGAATAACCTGGGTCGGCGGTCTCTCCCCGCTTCATCCGGTTAATAGATGGCTGAGTTGTGTTGGCCATTTTTGCTAGTTCTGGCTCTGTTAAGCCTGAATTAAGTATTGTGTTGATCATTTCTTGAATTGATTTCATGCTCAAAGTATACGCAGGCGTATGGTTAAGTCAATACCTCTGCGTATGGTTTTTAACGGTAGGATTCAGTTATGAAAAGATCATTTGCAGACACGCTAAGACTGTTGATTTTAAACAGAGAGGAAATGCTAAAGGCTAGCGGCGCTATTAATGGGTCGGCGGCAGCCCGACTGATAAAAATAAATCAGTCCACGCTTTCAAGGATGCTAAACGACCGAAGCGGCAAACCATCATCGGACAACGCAGACAAGCTAAAAAAATGTTTTGGTGTAACTTACGACCAGCTGACAGGAAAAGAGCCTGTTCCCGGTATAGATGAAACCCCTAACTTCACACCAACACAAAAAATCATTAACCGGGTTCCCCTCATATCCTTTGTGGCCGCTGGCGATATGTGTGAGACAGTAGACCCCTACCCCTTGGGCGCTGCCGAGGACTGGGTGGATGCTCCAGTGAACATAACGTCAGGGATGTACGCGCTTAGAGTTGATGGTGACAGTATGACCAGCCTTGGCGGCACCCACACTTTCCCACATGGGTTTATCATTGTGGTTGACCCAGAGAAAGAGGCAAGGAGCGGTAGTTTTGTTATCGTAAGAGACGGTCTTGACAGTAAAGCTGTCTTTAAAAAGCTGTATTTAGACGGCGATGATGCCTACCTTGTGCCCTTGAATCCAAAATACGAAACCAAAAAAATTAAAAATGAACTGCATGTATGTGGGGTGGTCGTTTCAGTCCACCAGGAGGTGCCGGGATGATAAAAGCTTTATTGGTTGTCGCTATATTGCTAGCGACAGGGTGTGGGGAGAAGGTTCTTAGTGAGCACGAAAAAGCCTATGCAGCGGCAAAACAGGCCGTTGAGGATGAAAGACTAAGATCTATTAAAGGGTTAAGGGTTTGCGAAAATGCGATCAGGGCTGTAAGCAGAGACCCGAGCAAGGTAACAATAAAATCGAAGATGGAGTGGTTTCGCGGAGATATTCCATACAAGTACGGCCATATAGCCAGCTTTGAGTGGTCGCTTGGTGCTGTGCAGATGCCGAACGGTCTGGGCTTGACCGTAGGTACTAGTGTTCAGTGTGAGTTCGACACTGACGTTGACGCGATGAATCTAGTGGCGCTGACTATAGGCGGCAAGAAAATACTATAAGGCAGAGAAAGCTAAGCCTTAACAGTCCACCCAACCCGCTACGGCGGGTTTTTTATTGCCTGAAATTTATCTCTTTCCCTTTTTTTATTAAAAATATATACGTCTGCGTATTGACTTAACTATACGTGAGCGTATTATTACTCCCATACCAAGTAAACGGAGTAGAGAAGATGGGCGCAAACGAATTAGCACTTGCCAACTACGAAAACCGTCAGGATGTGTTAGAAGCGGAATGGAAAGCCTTTAAAAACTCTGCTGGTCATGTGGCTATGAAAGCACACCGGACGGAGACCCTTCTGGCTGACCCTGACACGTTCTGGGAGTCTATCGGCCCTGACGCTATCAAGTACCCATTCAATGACTCAATGCTCGGTAGAACCGAAATAGAGCGCAAGGGAATACGCGCCCACATCAACCTCTTTGATCAACACCTTGCCAAACAATTAGCTGTTCTTCTCATCACTGAGAACGACGAAGAGTTTGGGCGAATTATCCGAGATATGGCAGAGCAATACTTGAGTGGCCCAATAGATGAGTGGGTGAATGATAACTGGAGGGATTGGGTATGAAATACAAAAAAAGTATTGAAGCAATGTTCAAAGCTGGGCGAGTTAGAGCCACAGCGGTAACGATTGAACACATCCGCAATGCCGAGAGATATATCAACCTAGCAGTGAAGCGTTGCGAGGAAGAGCACCCACCTTACTACTTAACCCAAGCAGCATATAACGATGGGCTGAAGGGTATGAAGCGTCCTCAATATGACGGTGTAGCGTAATGAAGATTGATGAAAAATATTCGGTTAGATCCGACACATATAACTGGGTTATTACCGAGAAATATTTAGGCAAGGATGGGGATGGAAACGAAAAGCACCACACCAGAGACCACTTTTTTCCTAACCTAAGTCGGTGTGTTAATTGGCTAATTAATAACAACTGCAAGCAGGCCGCAAGCCTCCAAGAAATTAAAGAAGAGTTGGAAAAAGCGGAAGCTATTTGCAAGGAAGTTTTGCACAAAGTTCAAAGGTTTTAACGATTTATGGCGGTGAAATATGGCTTTATGCGCTCTTTAGATAGTGCGCACCATACGACCCCGAACTCAGTAGGGATAAGCCTTAATAGCTGAGTAGCCGCCACCTTACAGGAGATAGAGCGATGACCAAGAAAAAATTAACGGCAAGACAGAAAAAAGAAATTTCCGAGATAGCAGCACTCAGGATGCGGTTGCACGACATGGCATCAGGGGCCGGGTTTGATGAGATTGATGAAGTGGATTATTGGTGCCATACGAACGAGTGTCTTGTTCGTCTAATAGCTTCTGTTGATGACGCGTTTGGTGGGCAAACAGAGGGGATAGGCTACCCCTCCGGCCAACTTACCAACTACTGGTCGTTGAGCAATTACGACTCTTTAGAAGAACTAACAACATGGTTGTACAGAGCCGGTTATAGAGCATAGGCACAGGCACAAGTGATAGGAGATAGAACGATGGGAATACCACCGATAGAAATAATTACAAAAGACCCAGTAGAGACAAAAGTAGAAGAATTAGACGCTCGAATAGATGAGCTGCGGGAAAAAGTCCAATGCCAGAGTCGCGATCTAGACGTGTACTCCAGGACAGAAAAACTAATTGTTGCTGCGGGCCTTTTGAGTGAAGAAGAGCTTCATGCGGCAAGAGTATTAGTTGGTACACCGTCAAGCAAAGACTACGCAGTAATTACATAGCGACTACGTTTTAGGCACAAGTGAGGAGAGAAGTAATGGACACTGAATTAAGCACAAGGCAAGCAAGAGAGCTGGCAAGGCGTGATATGCGTGATGACGTTCCTCGCAACCCATATGCGGTTAATTCTCCCCAGTACTGGGCTTACGCTGAAGAAGTGCATCAATCATTTACAGAAGAACTACGGAGGGCTGTATGAGCAATCTCGAATTATGGAACAAGGTTTGTAAGACAGACCCAGGCCACACCAAAAAAGTAAATATGCGTGGAGGGTTCACAGCTATTGATGCCCATTATCAGATTCAAAACGCCACCGAGCAGTTCGGTCCGGTAGGTACTGGTTGGGGTTATCGCTGCAATTATATCTATCAAGAAAAATTTATCTTCTGCGAGTTAATATTTTGGTATACCGACACCAAAAATACGTTTGGCCCTATTTCTGGATGCTCTGAGTTGATAGATAAAAACGGCAAGCCAGATACAGATGCCGGCAAAAAGGCTATGACCGATGCTCTCACTAAAGCCCTGTCTCACTTGGGATTTAATGCCGATGTTTTCTTGGGAAAATTTGACGATAACAAATATGTTGCTGAAGCAAAAAAAGAGTTTGCCGAACCGGTGCAGCTTATAACCAAAGACCAAGTTTCACAGCTCGATAAAGCTATAAGCGTGGCAGATGTTGACGTAAAAACCATCTGTAACGCCTACCAGATAACCACGCTATCTAACCTACCATCAAGTGCGTTTGATAACGCAATGGGCAGACTGAGAGCGTCAGCACAGGGAAAAGCAGCATGAATACACAAGCATCTACAGTCACCCAATACGACGAGTTTAGAGCCAAGATTACAGAGGTCTCGAAGGCTTGTGACTTTCTTCCTGACGTAGCCAGCAAGGATGGCTACGACAAATCTAAGCGCGTGGCCCTTGATGTTGGAAAGGTATTGACCAACCTGGAAGGCCGTAGAAAAGAACTCAAGAAAGAGTCATTAGATTTTGGGCGCATGGTTGATTCACAAGCAAAAGAAATTGCGCTTGAACTTGAAGCATTCCAGCTCCCCCACAAGAGCGCCTACAAAGAATTAGACAGCATGAAGAAGGAAAGAGAAGCAGCCCGCAAAGCTACCTTGGCTGAACGGGTTGAGCATATCGCTACCCTTCCAGATGTCATGCGTGATTCATGCTCCGATTCTGTTAAGGCAGCTATAGAAGATTTAACCAACGAAGAATGTTTGGATTTCTACGAATTTACCGAGCAAGCATTGAAGGCAAGAAAATCAGCACTGTCCGCCCTCTCTGAAATGTTTGGCCAGAAATTACAGCAGGAAAAAGAAGCTGCTGAGTTGGATCGACTACGCAAAGAGTCTGCTGAGAGAGAGCAGAAAGAACGTGAAGAGCGATTGGTTAAAGAAGCTCTCCAGGCATCCGATCAGCGAGCAAAAGCCGAGAAAGAAGCCTCTGAAAAACGTGAGCAAGATTTAAAAGATGCAGCACTACAAGCTGAAGAAAATGCCCAGCGTTTAATTGCAGAAACGGCGCGTAAAGCTGAAGAAGAAAAACAAAAAGAAATTAATGCCACGCTGAAGCGAGAAGCCAACGAAAAGCATTGCAGGAAAATAAACTCAGAAGCCAGAAACTGCCTAGTTAGCGAAGGTATTGAAGATCGAGAAGCAGCGGTAATTATTAAGCTAATCGCAGACGGTCTTATTCAAAACGTATTTATCAAATATTAAGGAATCACTATGAATATATTTATTTTCACCGGCAACCTGGGCAGAGACTCAGAAGTAAGACATCTACCAAATGGTACGACTGTTTGCGGGTTCTCTGTTGCTGTTACTAGCGGCTATGGAGATAAAAAGAAAACCTCTTGGGTGCGATGTGGATTGTTTGGCAAGCGGGCTGAAGGCCAGCTACCCCAATATCTGATCAAGGGACAAAAGGTAGCCATATCTGGTGAGCTTACATTGGATGAGTGGGAAAAGGATGGACAGAAGCATTCAGCCCTCAAGGTCAACGTAGATTCTCTTGATCTGATTGGCGACAAGAAGCCAGATGAAGCTCCAAGCCAACAACAGCAAGCACCGCAGCAGCAAGACCAAAGCAACGGCTTTGATTCCTACGATGACGACATACCTTTTAATTAGGAGGCAGCATGAAAACCTCGATAAAAACATGCTTTATAAGGAAAGAACCATGAAATATTTACTACTAATCACCGCCCTACTTCTCACAGCCTGTAGTGATTTTGATGCAGATATAGAGAGCATTAAAGATATGGGCAAGCAAGAGATAGTTTCAGCCTGCCAGAGCCAGAGGTATTTTGACTTTGGCATATTGAAATTCGAGTGTCATCAGTTGTTTGTGGTGGAGTGAGTTGTTATGTTCCATGAATATAGAGTTTTTTGCTGCGGAAAAAAAGAAGATGGAACCGACAGCGTGTCAGGAAAGCTGCTGACAATGTTGAAATTAAAGGCGGGGCATATTCACACAATAAAAGGTCGTAAGTGGCGGTGTGAGTGGGTCGATAAAAACGGTGATGGCGAGCCTTTGGCAAACTTTAGGCCAGCCACATAACCCGGAGGTAACGAGCGATGAGCTGTGACTATTGTAATGGTGAAAAAATAGAAATGGACAATAACGGGCCTATTGTTGATTGCCCGGTCTGTGAATCGTCTCGTTCACCGGGTTGCTCGACGACGCTAACTGTTAGAGAGCGGTGGCTAATGCGAGAGGCATTTGTTCAGGGGGTTAGGTTGGGGCGAATGGAAAGCCATGTTGGGTTTACTGGCTGGATAATGGCCAATGAGCCACAGCTTGCCGAGAAAGTGGAAAACGAGCTTAGTAATTTAACACCCCTATAGCGGGCTATGAATTGTTGAATCTTGGAGCAAATAAAATGAGCGAAGTAGTTACTGTTGAAGCGGACTTGAGTATTGAAATGAATGTTCACTGCCCGAACGATGAGTGTGGGAGCTACATAGACCTGTTGAATTCATCAGACACCGACGAACACGATCACAATGATGATGGGTATCTGTTAAGTCAGATGTTCCCCAAAAACGGAGACAACACCGACTTTGAATGCGAGGACGTTACTTGCTCGAAGTGTAAAACAAGATTCAATGTAAAAGGGTTGGCGTGGTAGAGCATAGGGCTATGCGCTCATTGTAGGGTTATAGAGGGAATGAAATGATTATTGGTGTAGCAATAAGAAGCGACAAAATAACGGTGAAACTACCTAGACCAAATAGGCACCACCACTGTCTTGCTTATGTAAAAAGTTTGGGACTACACGCAACTAAAGAGGGTATCGGCGTAAAAGCAGATGATCAGGGTTTCTACACCCACACAGGCAGATACCTTACCAGAGAGCAGGCTTATAAATATGTAAAGCGTGTGAATCAGAAACACGACCCAGAAGCCAGAAAGTATTTATTTAGCGAAGATGTTTGGTAATTATAAACAAGGAGTTAAACCGTGACAGATGAACTCACAATGCCATTCACTGGCCATAAGGCAGAACATTTGAGTAAAACGTTGAATTCTATATCTGAGTGCAGTCTACCAGTAGAAGTTTTTGACGCATTCTTGAGAGAGTACAGAGAAACCGGAGACTTAGACAAGGCTAGATTCTTCGCCGCGTGTGAATGGGATTGTTAGTCGCTTATTGTAGGGTTATAGAGGGAATGAAATGGCAGATGAAACCGATTACTCATTATACGTATGCCCCTATTCCCACATTGAAAAAGATTGCGGGCATGAACTCCATGGCCCAGATGGGTATGCAGACACCTATAGCGTTTGGTGTCCCTGCGGTTTTCGTGGCCCTGTATTTGCGTTAGAGCCTGAAGAATTGAAACTTAAGAAGAGAGATAGGTGATATATGCAGCAAACAAAACTAGGCTCACTTTATGAGTCAATTATAAACATTATTATCGGTGCTGTTGTGGCCTTCGTTTCACAGTTGTTGGTTTTCCCTATGTTTGGGATTGATGTGCCATTGAGTGCGAATCTGGGGATCATGGCGTGGTTCACCCTGATAAGCGTTGTTCGCAGCTACGTTGTCCGCCGCTGGTTTAACGCAAAGCTGCACTCTGCTGCTATGAAGTTGGCCGGGGCATAACCCCAATACAAATATAGTTAATAAAAGGAATACAAAATGAGCGACTTTACC
Organism: Alphaproteobacteria bacterium; assembly: GCA_002401695.1. Taxonomy (GTDB): domain Bacteria; phylum Pseudomonadota; class Alphaproteobacteria; order Micavibrionales; family Micavibrionaceae; genus UBA1672. Next base: position 37,239 of record NVTV01000010.1, on the reverse strand, counting down.
CAAGAACAGATTAAATGTGGAGCTACTATAGCTCCTGACTGCGCGGTAGAAAAACACACTGATCTTTATAATTCTATTAGGGAGGCCGGCTCAATTCTATCGGCTTTGGATAGGTTGATAAATAGAATAACTGGCCCGGAGCCGAAGGAGAACAACCCTCTAGACAACACAAAGCATGTACCCCCTACATTGTTGGAGGTGCTGGATACTGGAGCTAAAGACTTAATCGCTTTAACTGCCGTGGCGCACACAAAGATAGATAACCTAAACGAGATTTTATTTACCACCGGATAGTTAATAGGTAAGAGATATGAGCTGCCAATGTAAAGATTGTGGCGAGTGGATAGAACACTATGTTGGTCATAAGTGTTTACCCCGCGTGAAGGTTGTAGGTAATGACGTTATTCGAGAAATAGTAGAACGGGCTCACATGGCAGGGCAAATTGATGCAGGTGCAGACCCAAGCTACAGCAATGCTCAATCATTCTATGCTGAATTGTTTCCTGATTAACCCCCTATATAGGTAAGAGTGATGGACGACAACAGAAGTGAGTTAGCTATTAAACGCGACGAATGGTTCGTCAGTGACGAAGGTCAGAAGTGTATGAGTTTATCTTTGATGTATGAGGACAATGTTGCGAAATTTCTTAGGAATAGATTAGAGGCAGCATTTCTGGCCGGGGCCGAGGCCGGGTTGCTTTGTCAACAAGAAATCTGCGACAAGACGGCGCTGGCACTCAGCATAACCGCTACACCTGATACGGAGTGATTGAAATGCAAAAAACAGGTCAGGATTACATTAAGAACCCTTGCGGTAGCTCTATAGCTGGCTTTAATTTAAGGCAAGGAGGGCACAGTTATAACGAGACATTCCATTACCCGCACGAGCGGACTGATGGGCATAGGCATGGCGGGTGGGAGTTAGCAGACAGGTTGATAGATGAAGGAAAGATATTCTTTCTGCATAACTTTCATTCGTCTCATGGCGGGTGTCCTAATGGGTTCGCCTTTCCTTACGGTAGCACATGGGCATGTAACACATGCAATAACGATCATTTAGATAAGTCGTGGTGGGCCATAAAGGTTATGAAAGATGGTGACGCTTGGTGTTGTGTTGGTGAAGAGTTTATAAATCTTCAAGAATCAGATTGTTACGCGTTTGGTGATACGAAAAAAGAAGCCATTGAGAACTATGGCACCGTTATGTGCGCCGCTTAACAACGTAGATAGAAACAATAGGTGAGAAATATGATGACTGAGAAAGAACTCATGATACTTGGAGCGGTAGCAATCTCTGGCCTAGTCGCCAGTATTGGCTATCTGATTATAATGTTTGTTAGTAGCATTATTTGATATAAGCAAGAGTGGATATATAGAAACCCATGTGTCGAGAACCGGCACCAGAATGGATATAGGTGATGTATGAAATTAAGTCAAAAGCTAGAAAACTCAAGGATTGAAAGACCTGATGAGTGGTCAATGGATGAGTTTGCCAGGCAAGCGAGGCAGCTAGAAGATGCTTTGCTGGATTCCAGAAGCGGGATGCTTTATATACGAGAAAATCATGGAAATTTATACGGTGTTGGCTTTGATAGAGTTGAAGAAAAAGCACAAGACGCTTTAGGTGAGTTCCCCAAGTTTTAATAGGTATTGATGCAGACATGAACGTACACGCTTACGCCACAAGACTTGGAATCGACCTTTATCAAGAATATAAAGCGTCTGAAGCTGCGCCACTAATCCGGGTTGGCGTAAACAAGATCAATTCAGCGGCAAATGATAAAGAATTACCCTATATTCAGACAGGGGTAAGAAACAGGGTTTATCTAGGACTGGACTTAATCAGATGGAAACTAAGCAAACGTACAGAGTTGGGGAATACTACCTCACCCAAAACAGGAGCGGGTTTTGGTGCCGAACTTGGTATGACGAACAGACCAGACAGCGACGAGCTGGAAGCCTTGGCACAAAGGACTTTCCTGAAGCAAAGCAGCGACTGAATGAATGGTTTGTCGAAAACAGCTCCCCTATTCTGGATGACGATCTTGAGTTGTCTCGATGCCTTCTTGAGTACTGGAAGCAACACGCAAAGCACCTCAAGCGCAAAGATGCAGAGCGGAGAAATTCAGGTTATTGGATTGAATTCTTCCCCAAAAAACTGGTACGAGAAATACGCCCAATCGAACAAAGACGGTTTATTGATGCGCTTAAAGATAAGGGTTTTGCCAAAGGTACGATTGAATCAATATTCAAGACTGGCTCTGCTGCCATCAATTACGCATGGAAGAATGAAATGCTGATGAACCCAATTCCGGTGGTGAGCGTTGGCCARCACCTGGCTAAATATAAAATGCCAAAGACTGAGCGATGGAGACCKCTGCAAATTGAAGAAGCAGCTTTGCTTTTCGATAACGCAAATAATGACAGGCTAATCCGTTACATGATGCTGCTTATAGGATGCTCCAGCAGACCAACMGCCGCCATTGAAGTGTGTGGYAGCAGGATAGAYAAGAAAGCCGGKACSATTGATCTGNTNTNGNNANCTGGCGAGGCTCAAACCAACAAGTAYCGSCCCACAGTRCGCTTRCCYAGCTTTATTARAGCCATCTACCACGAACAGAAYYTKGTCTCMCAAAGCGAAATRGTKCCCAACCTGAAYAACCTTCGCAATCGGCAATGGACAGCAATGAGAGAAAGRGCCGGACTTGATGAGCTRGTTGTCCCCTCTTCTTTCCGTCAYACCATGGCTCGMTGGCTTAGAGCGCAGGGTGTTGAACCCTGGCATGCTTCCAGCCAACTTGGACATAAAAGAAAAGGAAATGAAATTACAGAGATTTACGCGCCAAATGATCCRGCTTATTTAGAGGAAGCACTTGCTGCTGTAGAGGAATATTTTGCGAAAGTGTACGAGAAAAGCACTGCTCTAAAGCAGTTCGAAGGCTTGAAAAGYTACARCCCTCGTTGCGGTCTCGTTGCGATTCCAGRGGGMCAAAACAAGTGAACCCCCTGAAACCCTTGGTATATCTGGTGGAGCCTAGCGGGATCGAACCGCTGACCTCAACACTGCCAGTATTGCTAGCCCCCTTTAAAGCCGCTTTATACAGTGCTTATACAGTGCTTTTCTCTGCATTTTGTCTACACATTGCACCCTCTGCCCCCCTATGCCACCCATTCCTCGTTGCGCTTCGTTGCGATTTCTCAGCACCACTTTACCTATTCAACACTAACCATTGGAGTAATACATGAGCCTTGATTTTGAAGCCTTCCCAAAAATGGCAAGACTGTCTAGGGAAATTATTATCACAGAAAAAATAGATGGCACTAATGCACAGATTTGCATTGGCGAAAATGGTGAGTTTTTGGTCGGTAGTCGAAAGCGATGGATAACACCAGAAGACGATAATTATGGTTTTGCTCGGTGGGCGCATGAGAACAAAGATGATCTTATGACTCTTGGCCACGGTAGACATTTTGGCGAATGGTGGGGGCAAGGAATCCAGCGTAGATATGATATGGATAGAAAGGCTTTCTCATTGTTTAACGTATCAAGATGGGCAGCGGAAAGACCGGAATGTTGTGACGTTGTGCCAATACTGTATCGAGGAGATTTTTCACAATCAAATATTGAGCTGTGCCTTGACGGACTAAAACAATTGGGGAGCCTCGCCAGCCCAGGCTTTATGAACCCAGAGGGTGTAATTGTCTTTCATACCGCAGCAAACATTGGGTTTAAGAAGACAATCCACAAAGACGAAATTCCAAAGTCATTGGCAGCATTAACCCAGCCCTAAAACACCTATGAATATTTGGAGTAGTTATGAGTTTAGCAGAAATGATTATCCGATCAGCGACAGAAGACCAGCTCAAAGACTTGCTGGTTGAAATGGAAAAAGAGGCTTCAAAGTATCTCTCTGCAATTGAGTGGGCGCTTGGTGAAAACGGTGAGTTTCCCTCGCAGCCGGATAGAGATGAATATCACGGGCCTGAGAAAAAATACTGGTGGAGGTCAGAGCTTAGAACTCGCGCAGGATTGGACAGTAACCCGGAGTAACGAGCGATGACAAAAGACAGAGTAATGATTGTCGGGCAAATGCTAATTGATTTAGCCGAGCAGTTAAGTGACGAAGTATGCGAAATAACCGCAGACGAAATACTGGGGAGGTTAGAGGGCAGGAGTATCAGTGAAGAAGACGCTGGGAAGGTTTTTCAGTGGATGAATACTTAACGTACTTGCAGAAAACAGCAATAAATAGGAAGTAGATAAACGTACTTGCAGAGGTAATGAGCGAATGAAAAAATGCTTTGACGGAGGAAATTGTGGCGAGGGTGGGTATTGCGACAAGTGCCTAAATACAAAACCAGACTTCGAGGGGTTTATGGATGAAGTATTGGAGCATGTGTTCGACGGAGGGGGGTTCGATGGTGTAGAGCTTCAAGAATTGGCCTCCACGTTTGGAATACTGAAAACAGTTGAAATGCAAAACCCTTGCGGCGAAGCCTGTAACTGTGAAGCCTTGGTTGGGGCAGATTCATTCCCCCTAACTTGCTACAGGAAGACCTATTAACCCCTTAACCCAATACAGGTAGATAGATTATGAAGAAGTTATTAGTGAACGCAGTGTGCAGGCTAAAGAATACAACGCCAGATGATTTATCGAGAGCGTGGCTGCTGCACTACTTTATTACCCGGAGTAGAGCTAAAGCATATTGGCTTGTTCTGGCCACATAGATTATAAGCAGTGATCAACCCCTTATATCTACTGTGGAGTGAGATATGAGAGACAAGGGGCCTTGTGTCGCATGAAACCCAATATATGATACACAAAGGGGCTTGAGTGTTGTTGATGATACACAATACAATTTGATAGCTAAAATATACGAACAAGGGAAAACAGCATGATTTGCATTATTGAATATGGAGAGTCGGAGTTTGTAGAGACGATGGAATATAGCGACCCTCCTGAAGCTGCGATGATAGGAAGAAAGATGTTGAATTTCTTGATAGCAGACACCATTGCTGAAGCTATAAAGGCATCTGTGTCTTCAGGTTGGAGCGAGGTCGCAAAAAAGCTTGATACAATAGATGCGGTAATGCCAGGGAAATACCTCCTAACGCCAGACCACCTTATGCTGGTGGATTAAGGCCCAGCCACTATATCCGTTCCATCGTAGTAATAACGCCCTATCACTGTTGTCGCTATCGTGACCCCGGACTGACCTGATATTTTTAAGGTTAAAGTCTGGGCTGTAGAGTTTTTAATAATATACTCTGGCCCCTCTTCACTCGGGAAGGTAACGTCACGGCCTGCTGTTAGCGCGGTGGTATCTGTAAACGTTATAAATTTATCACGCCATTCCTCTGTCCCTGCTGCTGTGTCTACGTCAAGGATGCGATCTGCATCAGAGGTGAAATCTACGGTGATGCGCCCACAAATAGCTTTCTCTATTACTCTATCAAGCTCGTTAGATGTTGCGTAACCGTCTACTTGGCTTGCTGAAAGCTCTGTCGCGTTTAAATAGGGTGTAGTCATAGGGTTATCTCTGCAACGAATCCACGCCCGACAATCGTCGATAGTTGGTAGATTCTAAAATTGAGGGTTGTTTGATTTGATCCAAAATCGGTTACTTGGTCTGCTGACGTATATTCCACAGCGCCGGTTGTAGCAGTCAATGTTCTAACCACCGTTGACCCGTTCACAATGTCGATCTCATAGGCTTCTGAATCCTCACCCACAACAGGCGCAACACCAGTCACCCACCAGCTAGAAGACAATCTGGAGCGTCTTAGCCAGGTTAAATCCCAGTTATTAGAGCCATCAATAGACCCTGACAATTGAACTGGAGAAAGAGGTTTTAAATTAACTCCGGCATATTTGAATGTGGTATCTGTAGCGGTGTCGATATTCTTTCCAGTCGTCACCCCGCGATATAAACGATCTACGCCTATATCTGACACATTGGCTGCAATAAAGGCCGCGTCTGCATCTGCTAAGAAGATGAATTTATCCCCGTCGATATGATCATCGGTATATAACTCAGAACCTTTGGCCCCTCGAATGAAGGTATCTAGAGTGTAAGAACCATCAACATTTAGGGTGGCATTAACAAAGCGCCCTATCTCCCATCGACCATCCACGCCATAGGCAAAGTAGTTCTTTCCTATCATCATTTGATCTTCTGTAATAGAAGAAATCGTCATGGCAGAGCTGTATAAATCTACAGTTAATATACTCGATCGATCAATGACACAACCATCATGGGCTGGAAGTGAATCTCTACAAACGCCCGCTGTTACATGGCTTCTAAAACTCTGGATAGACTTCCACGTTTGCCCGCTGTCTAAAGAACGCGTGATATTGCCACCAGGCCAACCCGAAGATTTACCACTCAATGCAGCGGCAAAACCAGCCTTGTTATCTTCATCACGAATTAAAGGAATGTCCAATAAGTGCATAATGGACGGGCCTGCATAGGATATTGTTGTATCACCTAGAACGCCCTGTCCACCTACAGCATTTTGTATGTTTATGGTGGAGTCATTAGGTACACCGGCACACTGTACGCGCCCGTCTGCAAGATGGTTAACCTCGGTCAATCTCAGCTCGTAAGTGGCTTCTGGTGCGGGGATAGTAATGACATCAGCAGCTTCAAGGGCTTGATAGGTTTGCGGTAAAAAGAACGGCCCAAAGGAACGCCTTTCCAACGACTTTCTATCGATTTCATAATTTGCTCTCTGTGCCGCTTCATCAACATCAAACACTAATGCAAGGTCGAATGATTCAATATTTACAGCAGTGGAGGCTAGTCGCTCAATAGAGGGCTGAACGTTTTTATCGTAGTTGCGAGCAGAATCCAAAAAGCCTAGATCCACTCTCCGTGGCAACTGTTTTGCCATCTCGTATTTGCTGGGCAAAGCAACGCCGGGGGAGGCTCCATCAGGTCTCGCATCAAGATCATTGTAATCAATAGTCATCACTGACGACTGACCACGGGGAACTGACTTTAATTGATAACCTGCATCAATCATATCGAAAGGATAACCAGCCGTTAGAACAGAAATAGCGGATCGAATAGAACCATAACCAGACGTTTTAAACCCTTTCACCGTATCGGTTAATAGCGTCACATCAATATCATCAGGCTCTATCAACTTCGACTGCTCTAGTCGTTCACGTGTAACAGTCGCAAGGGATTGACCACTGCCATCAACCACAGGCAAGCGCCAACGCTCTAATGTGGCAATATAATTCGGGTTGTGGTCGTAGTAGAAGCGCGTTAAAACTCCACCGTTAATATGAAACTTTGGGTTAGCCTCCGGGGCTGGGGTTATTGCAGGCAATACAACCAGGGTGGATGTGATGCTGGAGTCATAGTCCACCGCATAAAAATGCTCGGCAGAGGCAAACATAAGCCACAGCAAGCCGGTACCGCTATCCCACATTGCCTCTACGTCTCTATTAGCGTAAGACTCCGAAAAGGTAATAGCTTTGGTAGAAATTAGCGTTAGCGTGGAATCATATTTGGAGATGCCGGTAGAAAGCACCAAATAGACATTACCACTGTCATCAACAGCCATTGCGTAGGTGTCTGGCGGCGTGGTAAGGCTATAAGGCCCGGCATAAATTTTCCCGGTAAAGACGCTGCGTCCGTATTCCACGCCATTCTTAAACACAAACCGCCCGTTGGTGTCATCAAGGATAGCCAAAGGCCATGCCGCTAATGGTTTCTTGCTGTAAGGCCCGTTATCATTATCTGACCAGCCCTGACCAAAACCTCGACCCGATGCAGAATAGACAGATATTCCAATACGGGTATAGCCGTCTGCGGAGACCTCAACCTTATACGCTTTTTCTGGTGCCCCGCTATTGTAAGGAAACCATATAACGGCTTCTGATGAATTGAGATAGGCACAATTGCCCCAATAGCTAATATTGCTATCTGGCTCTGGGTGATCAACGGTTATGCTGTTCAGTAATAAAGGTGCTTCGTTCGCCCCATTAACGATTAACTCAACCTTTATAGGCATTCCTGCAATCGAATTACCGTAATCTTTTAACGGCATATTATAGACAAACATAGTCGTATAACCGCGCCACGCAGAGGCTTTCCCTGCTCCCAGCGATGCTTCATATCTGGGGTCTACGGGCTGATCATCATAGCCAGGATAAACCCTAATCGTCCCACTTTCTGGGTTAGTGTTAAGGCTGGACTTTAATAAACCTGTATCTGACTGTAGAGAGAATGTGGGGAATAACTCACCCGAAGCAATGGCTGTATCAAGGTCTTCACTTAATCCATTTGAAACAAGATTAGAGCCAAACCATACGCGACCAATACCGTCTACTAGGTGGTCTGCTAGAACAACAGTACCCGTCCAGAAAGCCTCATCAGTCTCAGTGGTGCCAGCGTCCCCGCCGCCCTTACTCCCTTCGTTATCAGTCTCCACAGCAATGATTTTCATCTTGCCGCCTTCAACCCAGATAACCTTCCCTATAGCATCAATTTTGCCGTTTATATGGGCAATGGGTGCGCCGTATTCTGACGTTTGCGCGGAGTCGTCATCTATGCGCGGGCCGTCTAGTTTCGGGCCTGGAGGCGGGTCTAATGCTCCACCTATAGCTGCCCCGTAAGCTACGCCTTGCGCTACACCGGCAGGAGTTCCTGCGCCCGCAACAAATCCAACAATACCGCCGACAACACCGCCAACTATCTGGCCCGTACTCATTCGACAATCCTATAAACGTGTTTCAATTGGGAAGTCCAGGGCTTGAATGATTGCTCGATTACACGTCCGGTATCTTTGTACGCGTGAATAACATTTTCTCCGGTGTAGATGCCCAAATGACGTGGCGCGGTCTCAATACGAAACAGCACAACGTCACCAGCGGATAATTCAGATAGGAGTATTTCTTGAAGGTGGGGCTGTTCAGATAAGCCTTTTTCCAGCAAGCCTTTATAGGGTCTGCATGGGTAGCCTTTCTGGTCGTTATAGGGGAGATTTAATCCCTTGAGAACGTGAACCAATACCCCCGCACAATCCATGGCAACGCCACAAATTCGACCTTGGTGAACAAAAGGAGTACCCAGACATTCGCGGGCAAGCTCAATAATTTTATTGGTTTGTGCCATGCTTGGTGTACTCAGATTTGGTGATGACATCAGCCATGTGATTGCAGTTGATGTTGTTATTGAATTTGGTGAAGCAGTCGCCATCGCGAAGGTGGTCACAACCTGGAGATGCTTTGTAGGTATCGCCCACTTGGACGGTGTAATACGCTGCTAGATGAGTGGTAATAGTCCCGTCAGCCAGAGAAGACTTGATCTCTGTTGACCTCAACCCAGCGTTTAATCCCGTCAGCCATTTGACCGATCCAAAGTTGAAATAACCTTCAGCTTCAGACCTACCAGAATCGCGCCACACTCCGTTAGAGGTAACATGGGTAACGGTTCCGGTAACTTCGTAATCAGCTAGCAGGGGGCCATCTGTGGCAGCTCTGGGGCCAGTGCATCGAGAGCGGTCAGTGGCAATAATGTCGCCATCTAACGTTTCGTCGAATAACGTCCATGTGCATTTTGATACCACGGTAGATCCGACTGTTTGAGACATCGCGTCTTTCAGGTTCATATGCTCTAGCGTGTAAACCTCATCATCAATCTGGCCAGCACCAAGAATCGTTTTCTTTAGCGGCTCTTCGTCTTCAATCGGATTAGTCCACGAGGATTTAAAGTAATAGCCTTTCGAATTATCGAGCAATCCAGATAACAGTTGATCGCGGGTAATACCTGCGGCATCAAAAAAACCTTGGGAGTCAAATACGGAGGGGGATAAATCAGAGGTTGACGCTAAATCGGTGGGTTGGAAAAAAGGATCAGATAGGTAGAATTGTCCATTGGACATTTTTACGTTATGTGGGTACCAAGCAAAATGGAATTCTTCACCTGTTACCGCAACGATTCGCGCACAATAGAGTGGCGTTTCTGGGTCTGCTACAGCACTTTTCATAGGCAATAAAAAACCCGCCGTAGCGGGTTCCGTAGAGGAGAGGTTTAGTTAAGGATTGTAGGTTTCAATCACACCGAAATTAGCGGATAGAATCTGAAAGTTTATAAAATCAATTTCCATTTCCGGGTCTTGAAACACACAAGGAATGTCGAAATAACAACCTGCTGTAATAGTTTCGCTATCTTGCGGGGCAGTATTGGTCTCCCCTCCAGAGGTATAAGCTGTAAACAATGTGCTATCTATATCCACCGTCACTGTGGTCAGACCAATAGCAAGAATGGTACAACGTAAACCATTGATTTCTGTCATACCGACTACGATTGAGACATGGAAAGAGTCACCAACAACGCGACCATGAGCCGCGCCTAACGTAATAACGGCTTGTGCTGCTTGGGTGATATTGGTAACTACATTTTGGCTGTTAGCCGTGAAGTTAATAATCCCTGTGGTGTTATCTACCGTCCACCGAATGACATCGGGATCAGGGTCGGGAATATCCGTTATCTCAACGATTTGATGGGGGTTATTGAAATCATCACGAATACCAACAACCACGGTTCCAACATTAGGCTTTTTGACGCGCCTGCGTGTAGCAGTGGGGATAGAATCATCGTCATACCAAGCGGTAATGCACCAGCCCGGAATGTCTTCTTCGCATCGACCATCGTTACTTGTGGGTACGCCGTCACCATCGTTGGTGCTGTAGTCATGAGGGTGTTTAACCCTAAAGGATTTAAACCCTCCACCCATCCTCCTGTGAAACTTAACAACGTCCTGCTGGATAACAGCATCCATATCTAACGTCAGCATGTCACTGCGAAATAGGACATAGGGGTCTAACAGCGCCCTCTGGTCATTCCCAGAAAGAACATTGTGTTTTGAGTTTCGGAACCCATCAGACATGCTTGACCCATACAAGATTCGCTCTGTAATTCTTTCATCTACAAACATTATGTGTACCTAGCCGCTTTACTTACGCCGCCTGCAAGCTCTCGCTTAATCTGGCCAATGGCCCGACTATTTTCTCGCTTATCTGGGCCAGCAGTGAAATAGATATTGTTGGTGGTGTTACTTCCTGACTGCCCCACAGGCTGAACCTTTCCCTTGTTTCCAGGAATGAGGTATGACCGACCGCCCTGGGTCAGTAATTCAGGTTTATTGAATTCTCCGACCTCGTTCATCCGATTTGGGAATACGTTGCCGCCGCTGGCTTTACCTCCACCAAAAAGACTAGAGGCTCCCAAAAGGCCCGAAGCACCAGAGCTAGCAGAACCCGCCGTCATAGCTGCCGCCGCCGCCGAAAGAGCTGTTGCCGCCGCAACTAAGGAAGCAGAAGCCGACGTAATAGACCCCACGATTGTCGCTGCTGATGTTGTAGCTGCGGTGGATATAGCTGTGACAGAAGTGGTAGATGCTGTAGTTATCGCCGTTGAAGATGCCGTAGAAGCTGTAGTCACTGCGGTAGCCGAGCCTGTCAGAGCTGTAGCCGAACCCGTTAACGCGGTAGCAGATGCAGTAAGCAGCGCCGACTCCGCCGTTCCCTCCACAGCGTCAGCGGTAATACTTGCCGCTTTGTCTTTTGCTCCAGAACCAAACCCAGACTTAATGACTCCTTCAAGGTTTAACCCGTCAGGGCCAAGTAATTGAGCTGACGCGACTTCAGCAACCATCCTCTGGTTAGCCTTAAGAAAGCCGTCAACCATTCCCTCCAAGCCATTTGCAAACGGGTCGAACAGGAACTCAGCAAAGGTGTCTTGTATATTGCTAGCGGCTTGCTCGGCAAACTGTGAAAAGGGGTCAAGCCCATTTAAGTCTTCAGCTAGTTTTTGCTCAGCTTTAAGAAGGAGGTCAGCCCTTTTTTGGCTACCCTCTGCCGTATTATGAATAATGATTTCAACACGGCGTTTTTGTGATGCAACTAGAGATTCTTCTTGCGTACGAAGTTCGTCTTCTAGCGCTTTAAGAGATTCTTTTCCTTGTGCTGAATCTAACTGCTTAGCAAGACCCAGGGCCGTTGCTTGACTGGCTTTAGCTGAGGCTTTCTGCGCCTCTGTTAGCCCCTCTAGACTTACCTTGGCGTTATCGTAGGCAACTCCAGCCGCTGAGCCCGTGGTGCCGTATAGAGCCAGCTGGCGCTGCAAGTTTTCGACAATACCGTCAGCTTCACTGAGTATTTCTTGTTGTTTCTCAATTAAAGCGTCGGCACGGTCTTTTTCTTGCGTAGCCAGCTCTTTGTTTTTAGAGATAAGGTCATTTTTAGCGTCAAATTCTTTTGCTAATGCAATCAGTTGTTTTGCTTCTGCTGGTAACAGCTTTTTCGAAATAACTTTAACCGCAGATTCATATAAGACCTTAGAGGCCAGACCTGTTTTCCCTAGCAAAAATATCTGCTGCTTTATTTGCGTTTGTAGCGTGGTGAAGGCTTTCGATGCAGCTTTAATTGTTTCTGGTTTTATGCCCGCAGCAGGACTTTTGCCAAAGTTTTTAAGCTTCTCTCTAACTTCGAGGAGGGTTTTCTCTGCTTTAGCCAGGTCAGTTTCGGCATCCTCTAACGCAACCACCTCTCTAATCGCTTCTTCGCTGGTAAGGCTGATATGAAACTCGCCAGTAAAGCCGCCTTTCTTCCCGAATTTACGGCCAGCATTGACCAGCTCATTCAGCTCGTCCCTTGCCCCCCGGAGAGTTGCAACATCACCCTCCAGCGTCTGGATGTTAAGTTTTAGCTTGGCTTCTGAAAGCTTGCTGAGACTTTCTGTTAAGTCATCAGCAGACAAGGCAAGCAACTTAGACGGCTCGACCGCCTCATCAGCCTGGAAGGCAAACAATGCTAACGCCGCCGCCGCCGTGATGATCAGACCTACTGGGCCGCCAAGAAATGCCATTGCGCCACTTAACCCTGCCACCGATACTGTTGCCGCCCGCGTGGCCAGAGTGGTGCGGCCAATAACTGTGCCCATTGCATTCATTTGAATGGCGGTCTTAGTTGAAGCCAGGCCCATCGCCGCGATTTGAAAAACACTACCGAGAAGCGCGCCACCCAGCCTTCCTGCAATTACAACAGCCGCTAGTTTCGCCGCAATGGCTATAGAGTCTAATCCCTCTTCAATCTCTTCTGTGGTGAACTTATCAATAGTCTGCGAAAAGCTCTGAATACTCGAAGCCAAAGAGCCAGACAAGCCTCCCACACTGTCACTTAAGCCAATTAACCGGCCTATAGAGTTGTCTAGCACTGCCACGGACTGACCCACAGTCAACGCAACCTTACCAAAGGCTTGATCTGTGCTGTCTGCTACTTCTAGCAGCGCTTTTAGCAAGAGATCAGCAGACAATACGCCGTCAGCCGCCAAGTCTCGGATGTTTTCACGGGTCACATCAAAATCAATCTGACCCTTCTCTCTTAATTTCTTAAACCCCTCTATCAGCCCACCAGAAACCCCCAGTAGGTTTTCCATGACAGACCGTAATTCATCGCCCTGCAACCGGTTTGCCGCCAAGCCCTGGGACAGCTGAATAAGACCCGCTTTGGCCTCTGCTGCGTTCGACCCACCTAAAAGAATTTGCTGGTTTAATGTCTTTGTGACTTTAATTAAATCACTTTGAGATATTCCCAGCGCTTCCGTTGCCAAAGCCATTCTCGAATAAAGAATAGCGTTGGCTTCAAAGTTAGACCGTGTGTCCTGAGACACGGCAAACAGTTTTTCCTGAACCTCCGTCAATTCTGCTGTGCTGTCAGTTACCAGCCGCAGGCGAGTGCCTACCTCCGTCCAGGTATCGGCATACTGTACTAATTGCCGCACACCCAGTGCTGCAACAACACCCGCAAGAGTGCCTGTTAGCAGCCCTAGTTTTCGTTGTAGGTTGACGGTGGATTTAGCGGCTCTATTACCACTCTTCTCCATTTTTCCAAGACTGCTGTTTATCTTGTTAGCTTGCGACACAGCCCTGCGGCCATCAATTTTGACGGATAAACTAGTTTCCATTGGGAGCCTTATTCAGATGATTTTCGATTGACCACAGCATCCATAGCCCGGACATACCGAAGCAATTCGCGGGTTTCGCAAACATCAAAATGGTTGTTGTAGGTAATCACTTCAGACGCGGGGATAGACCCGTTCTCGTTTCGTGAGGATGACAAGTCTACATAGGCTTGCCATACAACGTAGAGGTCTGGGTAAAGCTCGGTTTCGGCTTCAAGCATAGGGACTTTGCGCCCCTGAGAAGCCATTGACTGCAAGAAGGCCAGCTTTTTACCGCTGGGGTCATCTCCTATCTTTGCCGACAATTCAACCTGCCACTTTACCCAGTCTGTTAGTTTTTTACGCCGCCCTCGACCACTTCAGCTCTAAAGCTGTCCATGTCGCCAGCCGCATCTAGAACAATTTCTCTCAACTCAGTGAAGGCATCATTACAGAGGAATCGTTTAGCATTATCAGTGGAGAATTTTAGAGTCTTGCCGCCCTCTTCAAACCCACTCCAGTCAACAACTAATCCTTCAGCTACCGCCTCCCACAAAATGCGAGCTGCCGTTTCCTCGTCCAATTGCTTCTTGCGAATCTGCAAGGCATAAGGCTTTTGGAGACGTTCATAGCATTTCTGGAACTGTTCGCAACCTTTGCGCCGTACCTGAATCCATACCCCGTCACTGAGGGGGACTTTAATCCCCTCTTCAGCTTTGGTTACGTCCGTTTTGAAGTTGTTAATGTCCATTATTAAACCTTAGTAACTGTCATAGTTGAGGCTTCTGTTGCGTCGTAAAGTGCAGTGAAGTCCATATTTAGGAATACATCTGTGTCCTTACCTGTCGCATCTGGAGAGCCGGACGAAAACTTAATTTTTGGCAAAAAGAATGTATAAGTTGTGGTGCCATCTGACACGTCCCAGGATAGGGATAACGCTGTATTATTGATTAGCTTGTTATAAAAACTAATGTCCTCGAAATACGCATTTACAGAGCCAGTAATAGTTGCCGACCCATAAAGCTGATCACTTGGAGCCGCTGAGCCAATACACTCTTTGGCCCGAAGATTGTTATTCAGACTAAAGTTGAGGCTTTGAAAGCAGATAGTCGATCCTGCCCCGTCAATCTGCATATTCGATACGTCAGCGGTGGCGTTCATAACGTCGGTAACGGTTGACGCTGTAGTAGAGCCAGCGCCCACAAGTGATGTTGTGCTATCGCCAGCAAAGTTACCCGCAAACGCAAAGTTACCTGTTACTGGTTGCCCGAATTCAAAGCTCATGTCCCACTGACTAACCCGGAACCCTTTAAACTGGAGGAACTGAATGGGGGAAAAGTCTTCAAAGCCGACTTCTACCGATTCGGAATATCTGTCTGTTCCAATTTTATAGACGCCTCCGACTGGCGCGTCCGACATAGCCATTTCCATAAATCGATCATAGGTATCGGCTGACCATTCAAAATCAAGCGCACCATCGACATCTTGACCCACCACGAACAGATCGGAAATCTGTCGGTTGGAGTTGATCTCGTTTGACTCTTGGGTTCTTGGTTTTCCAGAGAAGTTTTCAGACGTAAAACGCAACGCCTGCCATACCGATGACGTACCCACGGGGGTCGTGCCATAGGCAACTTCTGGGATGGATTTTACACTGACGCGATTCGCTTCAGACATTGCGGTCTCTCCTGTAAGGGATGGTTATGTTGGTTTGGTGCCAGCCACTAGATACCCCTACAGGGATCACTGAGGCTGAGTAGGTTTTAATGTCGCGCCCACCGTTTAAATCGGTAATGCGCTTGTGTTCAAATAGAGTTTTAAAACTGTCTTTCAGTGTGTTCGATGTCGCTGTGCCTTTATTCTCAAGAACAAATATTTGCAGTGAGATAAGGCCGGAATCTCTGACACACACAGATGACCCTCCTCCAGCGGTACGCCCTTCTCCTTCGATCAGGGTGAACCTGACCCATTCTTTGGAGGGCTTAGTAAATGGATTGTTTTCATATTTGACAGGCGTGGTTGTCCACCCACCAGCCATTTTTGTTTCAAGCGTTTTTCTTAATGATTCAGAGGACATCTGTTATTTCAGCCACCGATTGTTCGAAGAAGTTTTTGGGTGCCTGAACAGAAGAACCATTGTTCAGTTCTCGTATGTAAGGCAAGTTATTAGTAATGTATAAAACGGGGTAATTGGGAGCAGAGGCGAACACAGCAACCGCTTTGGAAATGGTTGCCCCACCACTTTTATCTGCTGAATTAATGGGAGTGAAAATTGCCAACCCTATTGAGGGAACCCAGTTACCCTTGGCCATTCCTGTATCAACCGGTGTTTTGTTCACCAGCCGCCTATCAATATCCAGTGCAGTTTTGATAGTAATAATCCGGTGATCTCTGGTAACGTCAGCAGTGAACTTGGTGGGAGGTTTACTCCAGCTCATCGTCTAGCCTGCAACGTCCACAAGATACCGTCTGACCCGCCATCATCAGCGTGTACTACATTCCATGTTTCAGAATTCTGAACAAACTTATCAGAGGTGCTTGGGGTAAATGTAGGGTTACGCATAAGGGCAACCTTGTCGTCCACCTGTATGACCGTGCCGTCAATTTGATCAGCGCGATATGAGGTTAGAATAATCTCTGCATTAACAGCCGACCCATAATCACCTGACTTCCCTGTTGATGGATCATAAGCCCCCGTAACAAACTGAGAATAATCGACAGTTTTTATAAAGTCGGAGAATACGTCGAACAGTTGGTCGGCTGTTGACTGAAAGGTTTCTTTTAATCCCATTACGCCCTCAATATTCGATGGCCTTGAGCCGCTAAATAAAACCCAATTAACACTCTGACGCCGGACTGGATCGTGTTTTCTTCTTCAGGTTCAGACACCGCCCACTCAGCCTCTAAAGCGCCAAGCTTGGCTTTCTTCAGTGGGGCTATAGCTTGGGGGTTGGCTTTGCTGGCATCTTCTACCAAAAGGTCTAGCGCCAGGTCTGCTGTGGCTTGCTCCAAAAATGAGGGAATAGTCGAACTACTCAGCGTGTAACCGTCTTTGTCCAAAACACCCGACCTAGGCCAGCGTAATGAATTAGCGCTATCAGATTTAAGACCACACCACGCCATACCATCAAGAATGCGTGTGGCTGTTGTAAGCGCCTTATTTCTTGAGTAAACATCAGCGGCTGCCCACGGTTCCGAGTGCATTCGCGTATGAAAATAATCGTTGGCTGCTTCGACAGAGATATAGGAATTTGCCGAAGCTCCAGGTGTGGCCGTAATAGACATTGGCTTTACTCGTCAGGTTGAGTGGCTTTTACTGCCTGTCTTTTGACGGGCTTCTTCTGTGGTTTACTGCCCTTAATAGTCAGCTTTGGCCCATCGACTACTAAGCTGGGGTTGATTGATGCTTTGTGCCGTGCGTCGATCACAGTTAATTTGTGTTTCTTAGCCAGCTCTTGAATGTTTTCGTTATATTGATAGGTCGGGTGAGGAACTAGCCAAATTTTCACATCTTTACTCATAAAATCCTCCAATAGAAAGGGGGCCGAAGCCCCCCTCTAATTGACTTAGTGATTACTGAGAAGTAACCACAACACCAGCCAAATCTTTCGCGTCCGTTGCTACTTGATCCCAGTTGGAACCTGTTGCAATTTCTGCATCATTTGGCGCCTTACCACCACTAGCTTTATCCCACGCAAACCCTTTCAACTTCAGGTTGAAGGAGTATTCAGCCTGGAAGGTGCGGTTGATATTCTCGTCACCGTTCGATTCCTCGATATTGGTGTAGAGATCGCCATTGTCTTCAACAATCGCAGCGCCTTCGGATAAACCGAGTGTGCTGTATTGATCGGGAGACGCAGTAGCATTAAACAGCGATGGGGAATCGGTCATTACAAACCGGCGACCAAAGCCATCTTGAATAATGGCGACATCACCAAACTTAAAGAGATCATTGCCATTAGTCAGCGCCGTATCAAACAGATCGTGCATAGGCGTGGAGTGAATTACCCACGTTTTAATGTCCATTGCTCGATCACCAAACATTGCCGCACCACGGTTAAGCGCGTTCAAGGTCAGTGTTCCGGCTGTTGCG
Organism: Alphaproteobacteria bacterium; assembly: GCA_002401695.1. Taxonomy (GTDB): domain Bacteria; phylum Pseudomonadota; class Alphaproteobacteria; order Micavibrionales; family Micavibrionaceae; genus UBA1672. The sequence goes on along the minus strand of NVTV01000010.1, from coordinate 19,187 downwards.
TCATAGTTAACCGCAGCCGTGTTTGCTAGTGCTGCTTGTAGCGCCGCTACAGAGCTGTTCACTTGGTCAGCCAGAATACCTTTCGATAGCTGTTCACCAATAACAATGCCAGCCTCTTCAGGTGACTTTTGAATCCACGCAAACTGCGCTGGATCAAAGGCGATAGGCGGCGTACCACCAGCAACCTTGACGGCTACATGGTTGTCTTGAGTCAAACTAACCGGAGCCACTACACCGGTAGCATAAGGATCGCGCCGACGGGTTACCGTAGAGAGCTTTTTATAGAAAGCCTCTTCAGAGAAGTCGCCAGTATTGGCAACAGATGAAAGAACCAGAGACCCGCCAGATGCAGCATTGAATAATTCAATTTGCTGACGAAGGGTTTCTGTATACGTTAAATACGCAAAGTCATTGAAGACCTGCATTTGTGATAAAGACATAATTTACCTCACTGGGTTTTCTTTTGTGCCTTGAGAAAGGCTTGTTTTTCTTGGACTGTTTTACATTCAGCCCACGTCTTGGGTGCTGCACCATTGCCACCAGCGGGTACATCGGAACCATTAGCGCCGCTTCCAGTTCCTTGGGTGCCTTTAACGAACCGTGCATACAGCTCATTACCGGCTATTTCTTGTACTAGGTCGGGAATCATCTTGTAACTACCATCCCCGTTTATTCCGTTCTTAACACGAGCCACCATTCGGCCTTCTATATCAACCATTTCTACCTGGCCGCGTGTTTTCATCATTAGGTATTCAAGGCTTGGCTCATCCACCGCGATGGGCGATAGAGCAGCAAGCAATTGATTGTCAATTACCTCTTTTTCTAGACTGCTCTTTAGCGTGCTAATGGTGCCGTTAAGCTCAGTTGTTGTTTGCTCGTATTGCTGACCCCAAGATAGTTTCTCGGTGTTGTGAGCCTCAATGATTTTGTCAATCTGACCCTTATCTACAAAGCCCTGTGTTTCTTTATCTTTAATGGATTGCTGCATCTCCCGGTATTTCTCGGGGTCAATGCCATCAAGCAACTTCATTTTTTGTTTAAGCGGCTTAAGCTCATCCATCAGTTCGTTGTTTTTGTTCATTAAGCCTTGTGAAGTTTTCTCGGCTAATGTGGTTGCCTGATCTTGAATCTGTTGGTTAACCAGGTCTTTGACTTCAGGGTTTTGCTCGTAAAGTTCTTCTAGGTTCATGGAATGATCTCCGATCACGTTGTTGCCCACCGGGCAATAAAAAACCCCGCATTAGCGAGGCTGTTGGTTAAATTGTTTGTCTTAAGGTTCTAGTGAGAAAACCAGCGTCACGCATGGGTCCATCTGCGAGCCGGTCTGTATTAACTCTGCTCGAGCAAGCGGCATAGATGAAACCCCGTCACGAGAATGATTAATGACCAGTTCTATGTTTTTATGGCCCAAACTTTCAGCCGCATTTATAAGGGTCTTTAGCTCATCTGTTTTCATTGCATAAATCCTTATCCTACTCGGTCGGGCATTACTTCCAGACGAACGGCCTTAATTATTTCCCGTCCTTCTAAAATGGCTTTGCAGACACGATGCCACCCATCACAAATATACCCCTCGTCATCCAAGATAATGGGGTGAGACATATCAGCCTCATTCACTCGTTTCATATGACCACAAATTGACATAATGTTCTGTTCGCCCCAAGGGGCACAGGATAGATTGATTCCTGCAAGAGGAAGATCAAACGACTCAATCTCCTTTGCCAGTTTGATTATGTCCACAACAGGGTACTGCTTGTCTTCGTAAGTATACGAGTGGCCATTTATGGTAAATTCGCTCAACCTCACTTTTGGCAAGGACATACTTTAATTCTCCAGGTCTCTGACCCTATTCCGTACTTAAGAGGCAACCATGTCACCGTCGCATCATGGAATATCTGCCTGAACAGAGCGTCCCATTCTTCGTAGGGTCGTTTGTTGATATGCAACTCTTGTCCATCGTGAAAACTGGAGTAGTTGGCTGCTGTAATGAACAACTGTTTCTTGGCCACCCTTTTCAATTCATTCAAGGTGCGCTCAGTATCTTCTGGTAATACATGCTCAATCACATCGAACATTGTTACCAGATCGACACTGTTGTTATCAAAGCGTAAATCCCAAGCGAAACCGTGAATAATGTTGGCTCTATCAGCCAGATAATCTACGGCTTCAACTCCTTGAGACTTCAGCCCAATAGATTCGGCAAAGTCCACCATTTCACCACGACCGCAGCCCACATCAAGATGGGTTTTACAATCTTTGGCAGAGGCTATATTTTCTTCTGCATAAGCCTTACGGGCATCACCCATACGGTAATAATCTTCTAGGTAAGCGGCTTCGTATTTCTCAACTTCAGCCCCCCTATCCTGGTCTAACATAAAGCGGCCTCAATACTTGTCCGTGTAAAACAGGTTAAAGCGGTTTGTCGGGAACAGTTGATGACCTCAACTCCTTCAATTTCCAACTCTTTGGCCAATATCTTGTAGTTGTTTCGCCAGGTGATATAAGTCTTCTCGTCAGTGTTAACTAACTCTTTAGGATGATCACCAAACCAGTGTTTCTTGCCATCAATGGCCTGCATATCGTAGCCAAGGAGGAGGATTCTCTTAGCCCCAAAGTGATAGGCTAGATTGATTGCCTGATACCCCGAGTTACCACCTGAATATACTTTGTAAGGCTCTCTAGATAGGCCCGCTTCACCCGCAATAGAGACTGTCTTTAGTCCGTGAGCTTTAACCTTTTCTACATTGTCGCGGTTACTCTCCCACGCCCACTTGTCACCAGCAAAGCCTTTACGCTTTACGTCGTCGTGATGTTGATCCCACCACTTCAGGTCACAGGCGTAGAGGACTTTGGCCCACGGGGCTAAGCGATAGCTGTCATTGATAACAATCGTGTTATAGCCACGAACCAAATCAACATCGGCCCTCGTTAGCGACGGCCCGGAAGCTATACATATCCAGGTTGTAGACATAAACTCCGCGCATTAAAAAACCCGCACTGAGCGGGCTATGGTTAACTTTATACTGTTTGAGCTATTGAACCTCGGTAATTCTCCCATCAACAAAGCACCGTAAACAGATCAGGCGCTTATCACCCTTGTTGGTACGGTTTCCTTTGAAGTAAGGTAGGCACACCTCTATAGATTCACTGGTCTTATCTAACCGGCACACCCATAGCTCAACATCATTTTTATGTTGTTTGTGGTGGGCTTTCTTCTGCCCGCCGCCTTGAATAAGTTTCAGCCGATCCATCCGGCCATTATAGACTTAAAGCCCTGCCTTATCCCATGCCGCTGATTCTTTAATTTTCAGTTGATCCAGGTTCAACGTATTGCCACGTCGATCCACGAACTTATCTATCTTTAGATTGCCATCAAGGAACAGCTTGGCCTTCCTGCTGCCTAGAGTTTCTGTGACGAAGCTCCGAGGCTGCTTTCTCAACCAGCCGCCATAAGACAAATTATCAGGCACCTGGCCATTCATGCTGGCTCTGGTGCCTGCTGGGGCTTCCTGTAAATTTATGCCTAGCTCTTTCCACGACTTTGTAACAAACGTCACTGTGGAGCGGCATCGAATATGAGCTGGAGGTCTCGGGCCTGAGTCAACAGGGTAAACATTGTTATCCCTGGCCCTGCAAATTGCCGTTGTCCGGCCATCTAGAGTGGAGACCCATTCAACACCTTTTATAAGGTCTCTGTTGGCTATCCCCACTTCATTTCTAGCTGCATTGTGGACATGATTAACAGCAGTTCTTACCAGCGCATCAACTTCACGGCGAGACTTTCCAAACAATCCATCAACATAATTCAAGGCTTTCGTGCCCCTAACTCTGCGAATTATCTGAGGTAATGTTTCACCCTCAACCATGCCTATTCTGAGCTGGTCTTTTAGTAGAACAAACTCTCTGGCCTCCATGCCCTTTACCCACTCTTTCAGCAGGCGCCCCTGGAACGGTCTTGATGTTACCGCTGCCCTCAATAATTCTTTAGAGGGAAGCACAACGTTCCACTGGATAGGAATAGTTTTATTCAGTAAAGCCACCTGGAAACCGGCCTCATATTGAGCAAGGTCTACCGCTTCATCTTTGAGCGATTCTCCTGCCTCGGTATAGGCTTTTTTTCGAGTGGCTCTAATGCTGTCTAGCAGCGTGTTAAAGCGCTTAGATTTAAAGTCAGTGATACCTTCAAGCCGCGCCATCTTTTGTATAACGTCAGCTTCTGTACGGTTTAACAGGGCTAGAATGCGATTGCTAACACCGCCGCCGTATCGCTGGAGGTAAATAGCGTGGCGAACCTCTGCATCAAGAATGTCATCATTCAGAGCCATCGGTTTCGCCGTCAGTTTCATCGTCATCTATGCTGTCATCTATCCCTTCGATGCTGGGGATGTCCTCTAGCGCTTCTTCAACAATATCTTCGGAGGGAATATCCGAGGAAAACACCCCGCGACGCTGCATGATCTCGATGTACAACTTGTGAGAAATTAGCCCAGCCATTTTGGCCTTAAGCAGATCATCAGCAGTCATAAAGTCAGGGTTGATTAATGAGAACTCAGTAAAGATTGTTACTTCAGCGTCAATCTTTACATTTATCCAATCACCGCTAAATGCCAGCGCTTGTTCTAATGCTGATTTAAGGTTTCCAACTACTGTGTGAAGCTTGGAATTACCTTTAAAGTCGGTTGATCTTTGTGCCGTGGCTGTTCTTGTTTCGTCAGCCTGGAGAAGAATGGCCCCCAGCGCTTCCATTTGGTTTTCTAGCGTCTCTAAGTCTTTTTCACCTGAAGATATAGCCCTGCCAGAATGCTCTACATATTTGAGATCGCCGTCAGAAGAATCGGAGGTGATAATAGAATCTGAGGTCAGCTTAATGGGGTTGCCTTCGTCGTCTATAGTTCTTAATCCTCGACCAAATAACAGCGGCACTCTAGCCACGTGAAGGATGTTTCTCTGCTCACTAGATGACTGCCAGTGCTCTAAGTTCTTCTCCATTAGAGGCTTTAACAGGTTCTTAGCAGCAAACGGCCCAACCTGTTTGGCATACACAGGAACAAGCGTTATCTTATTTACGCTTCGAAGACCCTCTTCAAACATAACCCATTCGGCTTCAGCCTTGCGCCACACCTCGAATCTGTCGGGATAAATAACCCTGACTTGCTCCTCGGTTTTGCGGTCAAATGAGGCTCCACGAGATTCATAGGTTTCAAGTATTCTTAGGCTGTGAACAACCAGCGCCCCGTTGTAATAATCGTAATCAATACCAAGCATACTTTCTGGTTTGATGTGAACCCAATAAGGGCTTAACCCCATATCGATTTCTTGCTGGCGCGACCTTTCGCCCTCTGCTGGAGCCTGGGGAAACTCGACAAGGATAAACGTCAATCCCTTGGATAACGCTTGATGTAGTAAATCACAAGCAAACGAAGTTAAATCTCGACCTTGGCGGTCTATGTTCTCTAAATTGGCCATCATTGAATCTGGGACATTCTGAACGGTAACGTCTTTAGAGAAGGGCTTCCCAGCCATCGTGTCTGTAGTGTTCTCAAACACGTTATATAGGAATGACCGCTTTAAACGACTGCTGTATTTTTCGTCAGTCTCTGCCTCGTTCTTGGGCAGATAGTCTTCCTGCGCCTTTCGCATAGAAACACTACCACCAAGCAAGGCGTTCGCCAGCTCAATATCGGGAAGCATCCTGTTATGGCGCTCATCTGGAGTACGGACAGTATTTGTCATAATCTTAGTTCGGTCACTCTGGTAGGTGCTCGTGTAATAGCGAGAACGCGATACCGCGTTGCATCCCAATCATGATCTTCAGCGTCGGTATTAACGTCGTCTGGATTCTTCGTGTCTCTCGGAAGAATGGGGATTCGGCTAATCCATCCGCGACAGTGGTTAAACACATAAAAGGCTGGCTCCTCCGGCATTCCAGATTCGCTATCCTTGGCTTTCACTGAAGCGTCCAGCATGTCGCAGAATAAGGACGCTCCGTTAATTCTAGAACCGGGCTTCTTGTTTGAGCTTGTCCATTGAACCCCTTTAGTCTTCATTTTCTGGCCGATAGATAATTCGTTATCACCAGTATTAAATATTGATGAATCAGCGGGGCCAGCTTCAACTCTGGAGCATGTGCCGGGAATGATATTTGCTACACCCTTGCTGACACATTCAGGCTGAATGCACTCCCGCCCTGACATACGTCTATCAATCCATTTAACGCCGTTAGCCACTTCAAGCGACGGCATATTGAGACCCTTGTTTAGCTCATCTGGATGGCATCCGTACCATTCACCGATAAGAAACAATGTTCCTCTAGGAAACTTCCTGGTCTGTCCTGCCACTTCAACTTCACGGCCATTCGATTCTGCCCACCAAAGGTTAGCAAAGGGTTTTGATTCACCCCAATCGTGTGATCTATCGACCCGCCATGTTGGAGGAATGACAAAAGGCTCAACCACGTGAATTGATTCATTCCAAAGGTGATCGAATCTGCCTCCACTAGTGACATCCCATGAGCCATCAACCCAAGCTTTCTTCTTGTTTGGGTCTTTGATCGCCATCAACATGGCAATGTATTTAGGGTCTAAGTAGGGGTTCTCTCTCCATGAGCCGTGTATGGCCACACAGGTTAACGTTATGTCCTCTTCAAGCTCTGTCTGAGGGTTAAATACTGTCTGTGTATGCCTCTGAACTACCCCTCTTTGAGCTGGAGCAATAAACCGCCGCTTAACCCAAGCATGACCAACACCGTAAGGGTTGGTAGTGCTGAACATCTCAAGAGGAATGGACGGAAGCAAACTGCCATCCGGCAATGGATGATCTTGTGGGCGAAACGAAGACCGCATACAGGAGAACATAGCCATATAAAGGCCGTCATCTTTCTGCTTTGTCAGCTCGTTAAACCCTATGAATGGAAACTCTTGCCCGTGATAGCCCCAATAGTCATCTTCTGACTTACCGTGCCTAAACAGCAGCTCTTCACCAGTAGGCCAAACCCACTTCAGTTCAGTAGCCGAACTTAGAAACTTGGCCCCATCATTAAAGGCATTGAACAGCCGCTTTGACTGAACAATTAAATCGGCAAGGTCTTTGTACTCAGTATCAAAGATAACTCCACGCCAGAACGAACCATAACCCAGCCCAACCTTCGATCTAAATCGGGCAAGCTGTGCCGCCGTCTTTCCTGGCCCGCGCGTTCCTTCGTATAAAATCTCATCACAGGGGCAACTAAGTGCTAAACATTGCGACCCTGGCAGAGGCTTCCAAACTACCTTGATGTTCACTCACTACCTTGATGTTCTTTTGCTTTGGCTTCCCAATCATCTATATTTGTGCAGCCAGGGAGAACCATAATATTATTTGTGACAACACCTAAGTGCTCGATCTTTTCCTTGAAGGCTTGAACGTCTACATGCTTGCCTATTAACTCTAATCGTTTAATGCGTTCAGACAGGCGAATCTTCACCGTCACACCATCAGGAATCTTCTCTCCACCCTCGAAAGTGTATTCTTGATGCGTGTCTATTCCTGCCACCAAACCTTTGCGCCATATTTCTGGCCATTGGTTAACAGGCAGCAACCCACCGTTCTCACTATACAAGTCAGCCACATCGGCTTCAGCTTCTTCAGCCAGCCTTTTCAGTAGCCAGTCGGCATCTATCTTAGTGCGCTCAGACCTGCTTGCTTTCAATTCAGTGATTAACTCTTGAGCTTCAACATTCTTCAACAGCCGCTGGCCTTGAGAATATGCCGTTCTTTCGCTGTACTCAGCCCTAATAGCAGCCTGTGTTGCGTTAAGGTCTATGATGTATTCTTCACAAAACCTCGTCTGTTTGTCGTTTAACATTGTCGGCCTCCGGCCTTTAGCTCTCAAAGCTAATTTACTTTGTAATATCTTGCCTAACGGTGATCTCGCCAAATAGCGGCGTTAATACCTGCGAGAGGCTGTTGGTTATTTGTACGTCGTAGTAGTACTGGCCCGTATCGAGCGCTGAAAAGTCTGCTGTTGCCACGCCACCCGCTGCATCTGTAATCACTAGTGTAATCTGAGCTACTTGGTTATTTGTGTCTTTTGGTGCTGCCTCGGTGCTTACTGTTAGCAATACAGAAGCTCCCGTTAAAACGTGGGCACTCCCGTCGTCATTCGTGAAGGTGAAGCCCATAGGTACGGAATCACCGCGCACAACATCAATATTTGTGTCTGACATTTACCGACCCTGCTTTGGTTGCTGTTATGTTGTTGTCTGTTATAGACACTGTTTGCTTGCCGGTCTTGACTGTTGCGCTTATGGGGTTAGCACTACATACCGCTTCCACTTCACTAGCACTTGCATCAATAGACACCATGCCAAATATTTGAGATAGCCCGCTTCCGGCCTGAATGTTGTTCAGGTGATCCCATAACGTATTCGTTGGAGAGACATCTAAAGAGGAGTTCCCGGCGATCGTTTCCCATAGCGTCATGGGGAGTAGACCCCAGCAGCCTCGCCAGAGGTATCAAGTAAGGTTTTCCGCACCGCTTCTGCAATATCCACAACGTCTGATGGCAATACGCCGGAGCCACTTGCAAATGAAGCGAATGAAGCTGATGTCGTTCTATCAACAAAGACTCCAGCAACAGGCACAATGACAGCGCCAATATTGCCGATGATTGTATAGTTGCCAGCTATAGGAAACTTCAACTGATACCCATTGATAAAATCAACCGCGTGAAAGAATCCACCACCACCCAGGTTGAGTTTCTTGTAGTTAATTATTGGGTCATTAAGCACGCCATCAGCATCGTCTTCAGAGTCGCGCAAGACATCTTTAAACGCGACAATATCAGTGATACTTTCTGTCGATAAGACCAGTTTATTAGGCCAGTCTATTGAGATTGTCATAGTTACTCATCAGGCGTAGCAATGGCATTTGTGCCGTTAGTTGCACTAGATGTTGCAGCAAATGTTGTCTCGAATGGCTGCAAGCTTGATCCGCTTGTCCCCTTTCTAACCTTGAGTCTTGCTGTGAAATCGGCGTCAAACGTATAGCTGCTAGATGACTCAGTTGTACCGACCGCTATCTTGTCGATGAACGGACACCAGGCAGGAGAAGACGAAGCGTGAATCTGGCCAAACGTGCCTGAAATGGTGAATGTTTTAGTCACTCTGTCCAGTGCTGTGTAAGCATAGGGTATTGCGTTTATTCTAATGAACCCTGTGTCGGGGGTATCTGTGTTAATAGCTTCGACAACTACGCATGTATTGCCACCAGAGGTGGTGGGCGCAGAGAGTGAATATTCAGTGTCATCAAACCCTGATATGGTGGCTGCATCACGACCAACGATAATTCTAGAACCAATCGTAACTCCACCAATGGAGATCCCGGCAACAACCGGATTACCCACAGTTGTTCCGTCATGCGAAACCATCTGATAATTCTGTAGATCACCTGGTAGAGCGCCCTCAATGAACCAGCCTTGAGATACGAACCACTTACCACCAGCAACAGCCCCAAAGGGTGCCTTACCGTTAGGCGTATAACCAAACGCGCCTAACACTCTATATTTCCAGCCTAAACTACCGTCGATGGTTACAACGGAGGCTTGATCACAAATCGCTTGGCAATATTGAGCTGCTTCAGCAACAGTTATACCGTTAGATAATGTAATAGTCCCTTTGTATACTTTAGAGCCGCTACCGTCACCGGTGTCCTCTGTAACCTCGCCGACTGCAATAACTACATCAGAAGACAGCGCTAATGAGGTTACTAAATCTAAGGGTGTCCAGCTCGTGGTCGATGTCGAAATTGCCGCTGGTTGCTCGCCACCCGCCACCAAGTTGGCTGCAAAATCACCATAATCTTGACCGTATTTACGTGAGAAAACCCGGATGTCACCGCTATCAATTAAGGTGCCGCCCGTTTTGGCTTTGACCATTATTTGTACGTGACCATCAGGCCAGTAGCTAGTTAATTTAGCGCCATTTTGAACGATGTACATCGGAGATCCAGCGACCAATGGAGAGCCAATGGTTTTAACACCGGTATAAAGTTCATCCGTCCCGTCCTGCTGAACCGATCCAAAATTAAAGAACTGGGCAGCCGTATCATCAATATTATAAGTTCCGAGCAAGTTGAGTAGCATCGGCTTAATAGCAGAACGTGGGCCATCTAATTTGGATGGGTTACCGGTTAAAATAGAAACGTTATCACCAGAGGTGGTAATACTCCCGTCATCGGCTAAATCTTGAAGCCACTCGTGCAAGTCCAAGTCTGAATAAACAGTTGTACCGCTCGTATGCCGAATATCGCCATTGACTGCTACACTGAAGTCATCACCAATTGCCACTTGTTATCTCCTTAATCTAATTCTTGAAGTGCGTTGACGCTAGTCGAGCCGTTAGCTGTTGAGCCGCCGCCTATCCATTCTTTGTAATATGGGGCTGTCGATGCTTTTCTAACTGTTACCGTGAAAATCCCGGTATAACTAGTTATTAAGCTAGCCTGCCCACCGACCTCAATTGCATTAAGGATCACTGCGCTAGTATCGTCACGAGTTACTTTTACTCTGCTGCCAGTAGTAAGACCTGTAATTGTGATCGTGGCACTGGTTAGGACGGCTGTAGTAGAACCAGAGCTATTTATGATAGTCGGAGTAGCCGCGCCATTAGATAAATTAAGCGTTACAGCTCCACCGGAAATATTCTCAAATGTCTGTAGGATGCCCCCGCTAATCGTGTAAGAACCGACAGCCTCAACAACCATTTTTGTATCTTGCGAGTTCGTTACAGTTATGCCAGCGGCAATATATCTAATTGTTTTTTCAACCAGGGTAAGGGTGCCGCCCCCCGCTAATACAGTCGATCCATCCAAATCAACCTCGACTGGCGTTGCTAGTTGATAAGCATCAGACCCATTCGTATTTTCTATAGTTAGCGTATTAGGGCCAACGTACATCACAGCTATATCATCCAGTGCCGTGTCACGCACAAAATTAATGTTATCAATGAACAAACGGTAATCTGTTGCGTCGGTCGCTTGTCTTATTTGTATCGCGCAATTGTCGGCTGAATAGTTATTGCCTGTTAAGGCGTCAAGGGCTATTTGCTGATTGGCTACGGTATCAGCTGCAATGACAATATTCGGAATAACTGTACGCTCAAAAAACTCTCTACTTTCTGCAACTGTCCATGTGCGATTGTTGACCATTATTAAGAAGTTGCAGTTCTTGCTTCTGGTCGCGTAGGGAATTGTATCTTCGTTATAGGCTTTGAGACTTTCAGCTGTATTTCCAAGTGTAATATCGCCACTGTGGTTGGGAAATGATGCTGTGGTGTTAACTTCTACTATCTCCTGCAACACACCATTTATATGAAGCAAGCACCGATTGCCCGACCCAGCGTGTTCGCTGGAGTGCTCCCATATACCGACGATAAAATACGGTCTATTAGCTACACCTAAAAAGTTAGATTGCACGATTAAAAATGGTGTGCCCGCATCTGCGGCCTGGAATGTAATGGCTTTTGCAATTCCGCTAACGAATGCGAAATTATTAGTGCCACCGCCTTGCTCATATATACACGAGGGCGTTGAAAAGTCGCTACCCTTAAACCACAGAGCCATTGTGCGAGAGTTGCTGACGTAATCAAATGCGGAAGCATCTGTTCCATCAGAAGAGTTGTTGATGTCTTTGCGGCGATCTATAACTGCACCGTCAGTACGGGTCGTAAAATCCGCACTGTTTGTGCTAAGCAGGCTTTGCGTCACGCCATAACAAACCGGGTCTGATACAAAAGAATAGCCCGCCCCAGCTTGAATATCTGTAGGGCTTGGAGACCCCACACCCGCAATCTCTACCGTACTATTATCCAGATCAAAACAATGAGTAACGCCTAGGGTCGAGGTTAGATATGACCTTATAGACATTTAACCTCCTTTGATCGAGCAATAACGCTTTGGATTAACAAACAATGATTGTTACATCGCCGTCTATGATTTGAGAACCATCAGTACTGCATTTGAGATTGACGGTGTAGTTTCCCTTTGCGCTACTTGATACAGTAAATTGCAGCGCCAGACTTGCGTTAATCTCTTCGCCGTTTATGGTCAGTTTTTTAGTACTAACTGCCTTGTTTGTGAGCGTTAGGTCTGAGGTGTCCACCTCGGCGATAGTGGGTGTGCCGGTTAAGGTCTCCCCACTATCCAGCTTTCCCACCATGGAAACCGCAACATTCCGCGTTTCATTTAACGATAGACTGTGTACCTCTGGTGCTGTATCAGTCATCTAGCTCAGCCAGCGCATCTTTAAGAGCTTGTACTTCTGCGAGCCTGCGAGATAATTCTTCCTCACGAGAAGCTACGTCCATACCCCTACTCTTACGTTTTGCTATATTCAGCCTCAATGTTTTGATTCTGCCTACATTGCGTAATGCTTTAACCTCTGGGCTTGCGTTAATTGTTCCCTTCATTTCTACACCCTCGACATTTTGGAAATGCCAGCCGCATTCCATGTGTTAGAAAAAGCCCCAGCCGAAAGATCAGTGACCGACCCTAAGTCCTGAAAGCCGACCGCCTGTTTTCCTGTCGCCGTGTTATTCCAAATAATTCCCCATCTTCCATCTGTTGGATTGGAGGCGTGTTGTGTTACAGCGAAGTCGTCTCCATCCCACACAGCCTCCCCTGACACTAAGGTCACGGAGGGGTTAGCAATAGCTATGCCTCCCACCGTATAGTTGCCACCAGTGGCGACTTCATTAACACTAAGATCAGTTGACCCGCCCGCCCCCCACCGAGGGTCTGACGTAGTGGTTAAAGGGGTAATTGTGCTATCGACTATCGAATAGCGGAAATCATCGTTTTCGCCGTCATGCAGTGCTTCTTGCACATCGACCAACCATTGCTGAAAAAATACTACGTCACCAGCTGCCATGACTAATCCTCGCTTTTAAAAGTGTAGTGAAGCCTGTTGATAGGCAGTGTGAAGTGCATCTTTGACCCGGACATCGTGTACTCTAATCCCGCAATAGTTGGGGCAAGAGTGGATGAGGAGATCGTTGCACTAAGGGCTGATAAGGAAATACTCTCCAATACTGCGGAGATACCCGAATCAAATGTAATTATTGCACCAGCCTCGGTGAGCGTTAAGCTTTGAAGGCTGGCATCTATGTTTTGACTGAGATCAATCTGTGCCGCTAATTCATTTAGCACAATTGTTTCTAGACTGGCCGATAAAGCCGTATCTAGCCGAACCGTTGACTGGTTCTCTGTTAATACAATGGATTCAGCTGTTGCATTAAAACCAACAGCTACCGAAGCCTGCGGTTGAACAACCTGAATTGTCTCCAAGCTACCGGTTATAGCCCTGTCGGTGCTAACACTAGCAACAAATTCGGATAAGGTGATTTGCTCTGCTACTGCATTAACACCCAAACCTAAAGAGGCAGGATTTTCAGTAACAGTGATCTGTTCTTGTGTGCTGGCTATGGACACGTCAACGGCAATGCCTGCGGGATTCTCTGTTACTTGTATAGATTCAAGGCTTCCAGATACTGATATGTCTGTAGAAATACTTGCCGTCTTTTCTTCGACCTGGATAGCCTCTGTGTTACCAGATACAGCTATATCTAATGAAGCCCCGGCTTGATTTTCAGCAACAGATATATTCTCTATTGAAGCAGTAATACTTCTATCAAGAGCGACTATGGCGTTATTGTCTGATAACAGCATACTGGCTAGAGCAGCGGCCAGCTCTGCATCTAGAGCAATCGCAGCAGGGTTGCTTGTAAATGAGATGCTTTGCAGGGTTCCGTCTAGTGTTACCCCCCCACCACCACCAACGACCGTCTCTTCATAGATCAGCCCGCCGGAAATAGTTAGCCTTTCTCCCGTCTCTTCGTAGAGAAACCCTGGGCCAACAACGAACCTACCCACACTAAGCTACCTGGTCATGTTTAGTGCAAACGTAAAGAACTATACTCGGCTTGGTCACGTACATGCCTAAATCAATAACACCATCTGACACCGCTAGAGCTGTGGTATCTATTTCTATGTAACGCTCGTAATAACCCGTCAGATCGCTGGCCCCGTCCTTCCATGTTGAACCTGAATCTGTTGGCAGCGCTGTACCTGTAACGGCTAATCTATCGCTGTTGCGTGTATTAATTAAAACGGGAATATGTTTAGTCGTGCCATCCATTAATATGCCTTGAATAAATACATCAAGGTCGGTTAGCGCTGTCTCGCTTGCGATATAAAAACGAAGCTTTTTCTTGGCACCACTCAACGCAACAAACTTTCTTGTTAGTTTGAAGTTGAAGGGAGCGGCTATTGATGCGTTCGCATTAGTAACGCAGTGCATCGAAACTTTTATACCAAATTCTGTCGGCTCTGATTCGTCTCTATGAATACCAGCATCATCCTGGTCATCAACAAAACCACCATAACCTTCAATGTGAAATTGATGTGCTTTAGCTTCTGAAATAGCGGCGCAACCATATGCTTCAAAGGTTTTCCCTGGGCTTATAAAGGTTTCGTCAACAAACCCAGTTAGCCCAGCATTGACCGGGCAATCGTACAGAGAAACATTAATATTGTCGTCAGCCGCGCCGCCACCTACGCCATTAAGGACGTAACCACTTGTGAGGTTGGTTAGGTCAAAACCACGAGCGCTTAACGCTCCACCACCATTGACAAAAAAGGAAGATATAAACTTGGTGACAGCCGTGCCAATTAAAGCCCCACCTGTGATGTCAAAAATGGCACCATTTGATATAACAACGGGTATCACTCCGGCATTTCCAGCAGAAAGTTTAGAGTTGATTAGTTTGGTATATACGCCATCAGTGACGGCAGAAATACACTTATCGCCCGTACCTGTTGCATGGAAAGTACACTCCTCCCCAATGAACATAGAGTTCGAGCTAGCAATTATAAAATCATCACCAACACTGTAATAAATACCGTAAACGTGGTGCCGACCTGTATGAGAAATATCGGCTGATGACGATTCATTTGCGGATGTGCTTGTTACAGACACATCACAGTTTAAATCCTCAACAACTATCGTTCTTAGAAAATCCCCTGTAGTTGGCCCTGCCATAGTAGGGGGTGAAGTATCGATATGAGCATCAGAGACAATAACAATATCCCCGCTACCCGCACCATCAGCAATAGCTAAGCCTCTGTCAGCATATATAGCAGCGGAGCCTAGAGAAGCGAAACTACCGGACGGCTTTGTGATTCCACCACCTGAAGTCCTCGCCCCTCCTGTCTTAACTGGAAAATAAGACACTATAGGTCGCCTTCTCGGACGGTTTTAAATGCCCCCAACTCTGCCGCATTGTTCGACAGATATTCCCAGCGATCCAATAGCCGTTGAACTTCAGCTTCACTACCACCAAATATGGCGGCGTATTGTGCTGCGGTATAACCAAGCGACACCAAAGCGGGGGCAACTTCACTCATGATTTCATAAGCCGCTATGGGGTCTTCTTCGTTGAATGCTGCTTGCATCCACGCATACTGAACCTGGTTAGCTGACGCGGTTTTGTGTGCTGTTTTAATGCCCGACACAACAGCATCAAGGGCATCCACCTTCATAACAAAATTAATGCACTGAGCTTGAGCAAGCACTATAGCCTGCGGCAACATAGCTTCCGACTCAGCATTGATGGGCCTGTGGAACTCTCGCCCATCGTCGAAAGTGAAAAGATACCGAGTTCTGACTTGGCCCGATCGTTGTGGTCTGTGCTCTAATTCAAGAACGATCATTGTCGAGACTCCAATCTGGCGCGGGCAAATTAATCTTCACCAAATATTCTCAGTTCATCTATCATAATGTAGGTGTCCTCTAGCGGGCCTACTCCCGACCCACCAAACATGGCGTTCATCCAGAAGGTACTAACATGCAGGTTTTCATGCCCAGAATAGCGCCACAGCATGTCTGTTTTATCATAGGCCAGAACATCATCTATCCACGCCCGATACACCCCATCGTGTACGTCAGGAGTGTTCATCGCTACTTGAATCTTGATCTTGTACCAGCGATCAGGCTCAAGCTGTCCATGAGTTCCTATACCACGGTTTAAATAGCCAGTTGAGGTGCTATCCCCATCAAAGTAGCCAACGTCTCCCGTGATATTTTGGTTCTCAGCGGAGTAAATATAGGCTCCAATGCGAGTCTTATTTGTCCCTGTGCAGGAAGGGGCGCCATTGCAATTACCAAACTTAGTCCTAGCTGACCAACACTCTATGCCATCAGCACTTGCTCCACCGTTTCCGCACTGATCCAGCGGGTATTGTGATATGTCAGCAAGCCCCGGTAACTTACCCCCTGAACCGGATCGTATTCCTGTGTCGTCGTATATCTCCGATCTAAAGTTAGGGGCTAGTTTTAACCAATATTCAACAATTGCGTTCTGTTGTTCTCCGGGGATGTCATAGTGTATGGCGATGCCACAACACTCAAGAGACTGGAAGTCGATCTTCAAGCAGCCGCCTGCCACGCAACCCTCAGAAACTATAGAGGCATCATTAAGGTACCTACTGCCATCTAGGCGCGTTTGAGGCCCGTCATTACCACTCTTTTGGAAGTCCAAGAACCAGTCATCTGTGTCGAAGGAAGCATGAAAAAGCTCTGTGCTAGGAGTGTTGACAACCTGCCCAACTGGTAGGGCGGGGGCTTGGCCGTGCTTATAAATCCAAACAGGCTGATCTTCGTTACGAACCCCGGCGAACACGTTATCTCCCAAATGAACCCATTTACTGTAGATACGGCCCGAAGAAAGGCACTTGGCTGGGCCTGACAGTCCCCAATCCTGCGTTGTAAGCTCATCTGTTTCGGGGTTATACGTGCTTACCTTCGTGCAGCCATCCCACATAACGATATTGTTATCAGCATCGAGGGCTAAAGATTTACCAGAAAGTGAGGGTTCGATTAGGAAGCCGTGAACTTTAGCTCCTGTTACTGGGTTGATACTGCGCACATCATGTCTTGATACAATCCAAGCCAGGTCACGACTAGGGTCGTAGATCATATTCCCATCGCCATAATCAGCATGACGGGCAAGTTCAGAATAACTGAATACATTATCAGGGAATGTAACCCTGTAAAGCCTAGTTTTAGAATCCACAAGGACTGAGGCGTCAGGGAGCATCGTAGCTTTAAGATACGAGAAAGGAGCCCCTCCTAATAGCCGCCATGACAGAGGAGCCAAGCCATTACGAGTATCTACCTTTGAGGGGTTGAACTCATACACCTGTGGCTCTGCAACACTCAGGACAAATAGAGGACTTGTATCATCCTCCCCTGTAGTAACCCTTGCACCGTTTGAAGGTCGACGCATGGTATAGAGGATTGTGCCAGTATCGGGACGATATACTAATCCATCGTAAGTATGGGATGCACTGGGAACTTTGCGTAGGTCAGGAGTCCAGATATACCTTGTTTTAATAGGGCCATTGTAGGTAACGTAGTCTAGTGGGGAGGGGTTTGTTAGTCGTTCCCACTTCCCCGCCATAAGATTAAATGAGTAAACCTCGTTGCCTGGATAGTCTGCATGACCGCCACAGGTAAAGTACAGAACCTTGTCTGCTTCATCAAAGGCAGCGCCACACCACGCATTCAGCGTAGAGCCCTGCCTTCCATAATGCCGTGCCAGCTTTGCTGGGTATACGCTGGAGATACTAGGGTCATCAACAGACACCTCCATTTTACACCAACCGCCAGCAGCCCCTAAAGTATCTATACAACCCGCTAGGTTCTTCTGTGTATAGGCTACTGATTCGGTAGGGTCTGGCACTGGTACTGGATTTTCACCACAGTTCTCTGATCCATCAGGATTGCAAGGATCAGGGTCGGGAATAGGATCGGGAATAGGGTCGGGAGTCGGATCAGGATCAGGATCAACAACAGCACAACTTGTAATGATTGTCGCGTCAGGACGAATAATCTTATGCGTACCACATGGCAGATTTAATACCTTCTCTAGCGCATTAACCTGACTGACCGATTTAGATACGCCTTCAATCGCCACTCCGCTCTCATCAGCAACAATCAACTGTGGCCATGTTTGCTCAACGTCACCTCTGGCCATATTCATAAAGAAGGCCAAAACGACACATAAAATAATGGTGTTTCTCATATTTGTTTTACCAGGAAGCCCAGCCGCCAATTCTGACAGCGAAATAAATAGTTTTTGCCTTGCTCCACCTAACGCCCAACCATCTCATAGCCTCATAAAAGATTTGATCCGCTTCTTTACGAGTAATAGGGTCGTCGTCAATTTCTTTGGTGTGGTAGAGGTAATCATGGATAACAGCGGCTCTTGTATGTGCGCCATGCACAGGATAAAGAAGACGCAAAGGGCGAGGAATACTAGCAAGGTCAGTTGGAAAACTTGGAGGCACAACCACAAGATCACCATCATTGGTTTCATACACCAGATGATCCAATAGCCGCCACTTGTCGCCATCACTTGGCCTTAGTTTTAGTTCGGTTAGGAAGGGCATGACGCGCGCTTTGCATCAAACTCGATATGGATATGGTCGATCTCTATAACAACGTCATAGAATTGGCCAAGCCTCTCGGAAATTTCGTCTGCTATGGTTTCTGTTTCTAAATCAGTAAGGTGTCTTGTGCGGGTGTCTATTGCCCAGCCAAGCCCGTGATATGAGCCAACCCCATGCTTTCCATCAGTGATGGAGGTAATAACCAGGCTGTGACCATGTAAGGCGTAGACCTCGTTGGCTACGATTGCAGCTAAAAGGGTTTCAGTCTTCATACCCAGGGGATTAACGCCACTCTTGAGCATCATTTCCGATGGCCTTCCAGCGTTGAAATTCTGCCGTGGTGATTATTAATAGCTCTCTCCTGTGCATCCTGCTTGGTCTTCAGCTCTCCAATAGCGTTGCCGTGGGTATCAACGTTTGCCTTAACCCTTGAGGCGTGCCAAATAATACCGGCAGCACCCGCTAGTATTGAAATCACTAGACTCCACGTTGGTACATCCATGCTTTATCCTTAGACTTTATTTTGGGCATAAAAAAACCAGCTCAATGGCTGGCTTGGTTTCATGCTCGGAATTCGACACTAGGGATAAGTGTCCCAGAACTAGAGGTAACTGTCAATATATATAGGCTGTATATTTATATATATCTGTACAAATAGCCATATTGGGTGTGTTAAGTCCTATATTGTGGTTTACCTGTCATTG
>NVTV01000020.1 GCA_002401695.1 Alphaproteobacteria bacterium | reverse complement strand
ATTCCAGAACTCGCAATCGCATGAGTAGAGGTGTCGAGGGAACTCACGCCGAATAAACGACAAAGCCCGTCTCGATTAAGGGGCGGGCACATTAAGGAGCCTTATTATGAAGGGTTTTAAAACAGTAATATTCAACTCACTTGGGTCAATCATGCCCATCTTAGAGGTGTCTGGCATAACTGGCGTTCTAGAAGGTGACGCGCTCAAGTGGTATATTATCGGGATGGCGGTCGCTAATATCGTGTTGCGCTTTATGACCACCACGGCAGTCGGGAAATCTGAATAATGCCCCCGTTTCTAGGAACAATCATAAAATTCTTCACTGGCGACGTTATAGGCCGTGTTTTCGATGTGGTGAATAAAAACATTGAGAGCAAGACGGACCGTGAGAAGCTAAAGGCCGATGTGGTCAAGACGTGGCTGCAAAATAGAACGTCTATGCCTTGGTATGTTGATTTCTGCTTTATTGGGCCTTTGGGGTTCTATTGGGCGTTCGTCATTATCTATAGCATGTTTTGGCATCAAAATGGCATGTGGCCGCAAACGTGGGATATCGCAGCCCTTCCATACCCTCTTGATAAATGGGCTGGGTGGATTGTTGCCTCTCGGTTCGGAATTGCAGCGGTCCAACATTTCGTAGCTAGGAAATAGAATGATCGGTACAGAAAAAGAGAGAGAAGCGGTTAAACACACATGGAGGCCAATAGCGTTCGCGCTCACGGTCTTCTGGTCGCTGGTTGGGGCGTTGTATGGTTCCGGCCTTCTTTCGTTGCCAGCAACGGTAGCTGCTGTTACAAGTGTGGAGCGCAGTCTATCGAGAGTGCAGCATTCAATCCGAGAGGTTGAAGTTCGGTTTGCCGGGTCAAACATCGGCCAACTGACCACAAACGTCAAACGAAATACAAAGTCGCTGGATACCACCCAAAAAGACGTTGGCGAGATCAAGGATACAGTGAACAAACTTCGAACAGACACAGCGGTAACCAAGACAAAGACAGAGAATATTGAAAGCATTTTGGAACGCATATTGGATAAGTTAGAGAGAGATTGATGCAAAGCTTCATTACGGGAGTTGGAATTGTAGTTGTCGCATGGGCGTTAAGCGCTGGGTTTGGCGTTGGTGTAGGCAAGGTTTATAGAGATTATAATTCACCGCATGTTGCTGTGGAACAACAGGAGAATACCAAATGAGCATTAAAGATTTATCAGACGCAGAGCTAGAGGCGAAAATGTCTCAACGGCTATTATGGCTTGAGCACGCGTATAAAGAAGCTGCGGGCCGCGTTGATGAAATGGCTGGCGGTGACCAAGTAGGCGACCTTGCGAAAGCCGCATTGCGGCTAAAGGGTATTCATTACAGCTTGAAAGCATTGCATACAGAAGCTTCTATCGCGGCTTGTTTGATTATGGGAACTCCGATGCCAAAGAGTGGTGAAAGGTAGCAACGATGTGGGTTTGGTTTTTAATTGCCTGCGGTCTGACGCTAGTCGTTAACGTTAAATTGGCTATTGTTTTCGCTTTGCAGGTGATTACCATGCAAGTGATTAAATATATCGACCCACCAAATATACAATTGTTTTTTCTTTCGTGTCATTCAATATGGGCGTTTGTTTGCTTTAAAGTTGACGAAAAGGTAGGGGCATTTTTTCTAGCGGTAGTAAGTATAGTCTACATAGTGTATGTATTAGGGTATATCCCTCAGCAGCCAAAAGTCATAGCTGCCGAAATACTATTCGTACTAGGACTTGCATTTGGTGGCGTTTATGGAAATGGCAGCGGAATATTGGCTAGAGATTACGTTTCTAAACATAGCCATAGACACCATAATAGTGTATTTCACAGGTGGCGAGATAGTCAGGCTTCTAAGAGTTCTGATAAAATGGGCTCGCAATAAAAGGGGTGTGTAATGTCAGGACTTAGATTTAACATGAGGCTTGGGTTCGCGGGCGGTGGTGGTGGTGGAGACCCAGCCTTTGATTTCTCCATAGATGATAATGAAATTTTAGCGTCTGCCTCTGGCGCTGGGGTTGAGGTTGGCACGTTAGTTCCTGTTAATGGAGATGCGCCATTTACTGCCGCTATTAATTCTATAACTCCCTTTCTCCCCATACTTGGTATTGATTTTTCAGACACGGAAGTTGATGATGGCAGCACATCAGGCACAGCAGTTTGCACGGTATCTGAAGATGATAGCCTACAGACAGTGACGTTTACCATTGCGCCCAGTGGTGACCCTGACGATATGTTTGAAATGAACATTGACGGGGTTACGGTTCAATTGACCGACACGGTTGATTTTGCAACTGATGAATCCCACCCACTTACTATTCGCGGTATTACTGCGCGTGGGCAGGTTTATGACGAAGCGGTGACCATTGACGTGACACCGGAATTCACTGGGATTCACGCATGGGAGCCAAACGGTACAACAACCCGCTTCCATCTCTTGGATGGTTCAAGCCTAACTCCGGGCAAGGTTGGTACACTAGCTGTTTCAATCTATGGGCGCGATGCAGCGTTAAGTAGGATTTTCAGCAACAGTGGGTATTATGTTGACCTAAGATTGAACTCAGGAACATCTCCTATACTAGATTTGAGAAATTCAGCAGGTACTGTTATTGGTACAGCCCGTTTACCGTTAACTGACAGTGTATGGAATAATTTAATATTCTCATGGGATTTAGGCAACGGTCTGTTCACAGGGGCAAAAGATGGAGTTTCCACAACCCCTACATCTATTGCGATAACTGATGACACCATAGCGTATGATCAAACAAATTATACTCTCATGGGGGCGCATTGGGGTGGGAATTTTTCCTCAAGACCTTTGGGAAATGTATGGTTCGATCCAACAACATACCACGATTTAACCCAACAAAGTGTTATTGATTTATTCCACGATGGGGATGGAAAGCCATTTGATTGGGGCAGTACAGGCGAGATACCGACTGGCAGCCAACCTCCAATATGTCTCAATAAAGACGCCGCCGATGTTCACGAGAATTTAGGGTATTTGGGAGATTATACCCCAGTAGGTGCAGCTCCAACTAATTTCTCTCCAACACCTTCGGATTAGCACATGCCTTTAGGTAATTCTCAATTTGGTGTAACGAGCCCAATTTCGACAAAGAATAGTGACATTGTTTTCACAGTGTACAGACGGTTCCCATGGGGAGCAGCAACTTGTGACTATGCGATCACAGATGGTACGGGTGTTTTAAATACTGACTATTCAGCACTTAGTAGCCTCACTGGAACGTTATCCTTTTTAGATAAAGAGATGTGGAAATCCGTCACATTAGCCACTACTACAGGGGGGTCAGGTAGTAGAACGGTAACTTGCACGATCAGCTCACCCACAGGTACGGGGACTAATGGGGGGTCACTTATTCCCGGCGAGGATATAGGAACCGGAACCGCAATTGTCCCAACAAACGGTATTATATATTTTGATGCAACGCTTGGCGATGACGCTGATGACGGGTCAATAGGTTCTCCTAAACAAACTCTAGATGTGTTGCAGGCATTACTCCAAACAGCAGAGCCGGGGGATGCATTCCTATTCAAAAGAGGTGAACGGTTTTTCACAACATCTAGCACATATCCTTTCTCTACTTTAGGGGGCGGAACATCCGTCAAGCCTATCACTATTGGACCTTACGGAACCTACACTGACAATGATCCTGTGTTCGATAAAGACATTAGCATAGACACCCTTCCTATTTTTAGATTTTTAAACGTGGCAAACTCTCTTGATTACCTAACAATTCGGGATATCGATTTTACAAATACCACTGGTTCAGGAGATAGATCAGATGTCGCGTTTCAGATTGGTGACGATAATCAAGTTGACATAGTAACAGGATACAGAGTTGAAAGAGTGACTGTTGCGGATCAAAGATCAGGTGTCAAAATAGACCGCTGCGTAGATTTGGTTTATCAGTTCAACCACGTTCATGATTGCTACGGTATTCCTGCTGGTGGAGCTTCTGAGGCTGGCCACACTCACGGCATGTATGCTCACAAATGTGATAATATGTACATGGAGTACAACCATCACCATGACAACGGAAAGGTTTCTAGCCCACATGATTGGCAGTTATATATTAGTCATAGTTTAAACTCTAAAGTTCGTTATAATTATCTTCATGATGGGCCAAATATTGATAAGTTTCGTGGTGATGTCGGCTTAGAGTTTCGCGGAAATATAATGACAGGGGGCGTAGTGTCAAGCGGTGGTGGTGGTGGTGATAGCTCCCCTGGTGAATACGCTGTTTCATCAGATATTATTTATGCGCAGAACTATAAGCACGGAGAACGCTTACTATTCACTGTCGGTGAAGGTTCGGGATTAGGAACTTATGATCCCGGCGAAATGATGGATGGGTGTGATGTGTACTCTAATATCTTCCACGTTGAGGGGGTGTATCCTTGGTTAGGTGTGGTAACATTCTACGACAATAGCCCGCAAGGCGTTCGTATTTATAACAACCTTATAATCTCGGATAGCATCAACAACGTCATTAATGCTGATAAAGATGACTATGTTTTACATTCTATAAAGAATAACGTTATCGTTCGTTCAGGAGGATTCGGTGGCGGAGCCGGGGATACTCTTTTATGGGCCTCAGCCGATGCTGCTGATGCTCTTAATTTAGACTACAATTTGTATTATGACGCTGAGGATGCATACACAGTACAAGTTATCGGTGTTTCTAATTTCACGTCACTGGATGATTTTAGAGGCACCTATGCGGCACAAGATGTAAATAGTTTAGAAACCAACCCGTTAATCACAGACATACCCGGCTATGATTACTCATACGGTCATTTGTCATTGATATATGAAAACGGCGAAGATTTAAGGGCTTACGCCCCTGTAGATTATTATGGTAACGTGCATCAGTTACCTATGAATATTGGACACTTGGCAGGGGAAAAACCGCCTACGGAAGAAATCCAGATGGACGGGCTGGTCGTTGAAACAGGGCCGGATTGGGATGCGACATCATGGCCATCTGGCACTGTTGTTGACGTGAATTTCACTGTAAGTGAAGATAATGCACCAATGGGTAGTAAGACGAAAGATATTGAGCTTACCGTTACATAGGAGGTTAATGTGGATGAATTTCAAATGGATGGATTAGATGTTGAAACCGGAATAGGCTGGGATGCGACAGCATGGCCTGTTGGTACTATCGTGGATGTTAACATTACAGTCGATGAAGATAACGCACCGATGCAATCAAAGACGAAGATAATTGTTATAAATGTGGTAGACGAAGAAAGCTTTGGCGAAGGCTTTGGAGAAGGTTTCGAATAATAACAACCCATTGGAGGATGGATAAATGGTTGATACAGTTAGAACGATATCTGCATTGCAAACACTGCTTGCGGATAACGCAAGTGGAGATATTTCAGCGCAAGACGTAAGGGATATGCTTGTCACGTTGGCTCCTAAATACGCAGAACTTACCGATACTGGGGATCAAGATATAGCTGTAGTAGATACGCCCCAAACCGTAGACTTCGATACAGAGGACGTTCTTAATGGCTTCACGCACTCTGGGGGGGTTGTAACTGCGTCTGAGGATATGGAGGCAATCGAAATCGTGTTCGAGGGAGAGGTTAATAACGGCGGCGGGGCCAATACTTTAATGCTCTGGATAGAGGTTGACACAGGGGGCGGGTTTGCCGCTGTCGCTAATTCTGGAGAGCAGGTAATTATTTCCGCTAACACAGAGATGATTGTAATTCTAGACCGGATTATTCAAACCGTTTCAACTGGGGATGATTTTAGAATTAGGATGGAGGGAAGTAGTACCAATTTATCGTTAAACGCCATCGCTGCTGACAGCCCTATTCCTGCAATTCCTAGCGCTGTGTTGAGTATCAAGAAACTATAACCACTCCATGTAACTAGCTATAACCATCCCTATAGACAATGCTAGGCCTATAGGGATGAGGGGTTCATTCTTTGCCAACAACCGTTAAATTCCCGCGCTGCCTCGTAACCTCTACCCTCCATGTTAGCGGAGTGTATTCGTATGGATAATCTTCAATCACCCCGTTAGGTTTGATCGGTATAATTGAACCACACACAACCACATACGGATAGGCCGATGGCATGTATCGAACACGTCTTATTTTAGTTCCCCAACCGTATTTTAGTTGAATAAAATCCCACCCAAATAGTTTATGCCATAGTTTCCACATCACTTAACCCTTTCTTCATAAGGAACACCAAGAGCAGATTGGCAAGGAATAGGATCACCGAAATGCATGGCCTGCCAATCTCTGGTATCTTCTGGAATCATCGTGCGCAAATGATCAACCTGTTTCTTTAGCTCCGCACTTTCACGACCAACGCCCATGTCAAATTCTCGCCTTTGATACCGGGTTTTTCCCATTAGCCGCTGTAGCTTGCTTCGTGTGGCTTCTGTCTTTCTTTCCAGGACCAGCGCTATTTCTTTGATTGATATGCCTAGCTGGTTCATTCGTAGCAGTTCTTCAGCTTCGTTGTCAGACCATGGGTTTGGGTTTGGAAATGTCATTGTTATTCTCCTAGCTTTGCGTAATTTGGTGATTAGGGAGTCAAATTGTGTCGTCAAAATAGTCGGCAGCAGCGAGAAGAAGATCACGACCAGACATGATTGACCAAGCATGTTCGTCACGCCCATCATCCATCACGGTTTTACCAAGATTTTCAGCATGGCGCATAGCGGCTCCAAACAGTTTTTGGCCAGCCCCGTAAATCTCTGTATGCGTGAGCTTGTCACTTCTTTCGAGGGCCTCAATTTTTAACGCGGCGTCGTTCATTAAGCTGGAAACAGTAATGCTAGCGCCAAGGTCTTGAAGATTTGGCAGCGATGAATTTTCACGCAGTCGTTCTGGTAATTTATCAAATCGCATTGTTATTCTCCTATTGTGTGGAAGGTTTAGTCTGTGACTTGAAATGCTATAAAGAATAGAAGCCCAGCCTCAAGTCTCTTAAACGAGTTCATAATT
>NVTV01000019.1 GCA_002401695.1 Alphaproteobacteria bacterium | reverse complement strand
TACCTGTCTGGCACTGGCCTGTGTTGAGGTTGCAATTAGAATTGCCGCAATTAGGTGTTTCATGTCATTGTTCCTTAGTGGAAGGTTGTCTGCACGGTAGGGGTTATTTGGGGAAGCGTTCTTTGTATTTAGCCATAACCGCCCGATTGATAGAGCCCATAACTTCGGCGCTTACTGATTTCATGCTTCCCATAATTGTGTTCAAATCTCGCTGCGCCATGATATAGCCGACAGATTTTCCTAAACGGTCAACCTTATCCAACGACTCTGATCTTTCATCGAAGCTGCTCATTGGTCTTCTCCTTTGGCGGCTTTGAGGATGTCGGTTATTGCGTGTATCATCACAGAACACGTAGCTTCTTGATACGGGTCTTGACCATTCTGCAAATGTTTAAATTGAGATAAAGCGTCTTGGAAAAGGTTCATGAATTCCTCCCTCTCATCCAATAGCGCTCTTATATTGTCGGGGGAGCAACGGGCTGATATAACGGCACGCACAACAGGTTGAAATTCCGCGTTGGATTTCCCAATGTTGTCGTGCTCTTCCAGCAACAACTTTATTTCTTTCACTAGCTTAGATACGTTAGTCATTGTTGTTCTCCTATAATCCCATTTCTGATTTGGTTAGCCGATGTTCATCATCTGGATGAGGGCCATTACCACTGGCCGCTGCGGCAATTGCCGCATGAAGGCAACTCATATGCACTAGGGTGTCTCTGTCAAAATCATCAGTATAGACACCCTCTTTGACCATTACAGGCTTGGAACAATGCATGCAGTCTCTTGCTGTTCCGTCGAATAACGCTTGGTCCATTTGGTCGGTCATTGTCGTTTCCTCGGTTTGTGCCTGCCTCCACAATATAGGGAATTTAATTCTAACCGTCAACCTAATTCTATAATTATTTTCGACTAAATTAATAACGCAATTATATCAATGGGATGTAAAATAAATACAATTAAATGAAAATAAAGCTTGCAAGTTAGAATTAAATTATATAGATTGTTGGTATGAAAACATTAAAAAACATTATTGATGATGCTGGTGGTGTGAAGGCAATTGCAGCCGCAACCAAAGGCACCATCAAGAACAACGACACGATTTACAAATGGGTTAAGAATGGGGTGCGGGTTGAATACTGGCCCTTGCTTCTCAGGCTTACCAAAGCAAACGACAACCCTGTGACCGTATGTGAAATATACAAGGCTACCATAGCCACTATTAAGGCTGGGCAGTTCTCAGATAAAAGGAGAAGGAAATGACATTAGCACAAATCATGCAAGACATCATTCATCAGGCGGCAATTAACGCAGCGCTTACAGGATCGAGCATTGGAATAACTGGTATCACTCTATATGCCTTCTTAGCCTCTTATTGGAGGAAGGTGTGATGGCCAAGAAAAATTACCATTACTCTAATGTTTCTCGGGGGCTAACTGGAGGGATGATTTGCGCCCACTGCAACAAGTCGATTGAGGATGGCGATTATAGATATTACGAAAACCCAAAAGCATACATAACCCACCATAAGTCTTGTTGTTTAGGTGATCCTGCGTGGGAAGAGATGGACTTAGACCGCGCGGAAAAACAACGTAAATGGGATGGTTTTGTTGTTGATATTAAGGCTTTGATGCAAAAACATGGCAGGGGGACCGCCTCTGATTTAATCATGGATATAGAGAGCATTTTCGATATTGATTACTGCAAATACTAACCCCCATTGAGGCTAGGAATCTCCTCCCCCTAGCCTCAATACTCCGGCGTGATGAGTGCCCGGTCTCCCAAAGACTCATCAACTTATTAGCCAGATGGCGGCAAGCAACTACTTGTCGTAAGGCGGATGCATCGAACCCCATTTGGTTGGGTACGGCGGTGCGAGCCAATGAAAACAAAACTCAATAACCCGTACCCACCCCGAAAAAAGGAGAAGACAATGACACCATTCACAGCAATCAGATTCCTCAAAAGCAATGTACAGTTAACCAAGCTAAATCGCAAGCATAGACAGATGAAGCCTCGTGTTACTGTCTCATTACGCCAGAGACGCAACCCTGTTGTATGGGAAGGTGTGTGATGATTGACAGGCTCATAGACCCTTTCGCACTTACAGCGGCAATGACTGACCCCGATGGTTGGCGGGGTGATTTGGATGGAAATCCTACATTCTTTGAAAAGAGCCTCTTTTCTGAGGGTGGTTACAAAATCACGCTGCATCGCATGGTTTCTGCTGACGATGAGGATTGTTTCCACTCCCATCCAGCTATTGCGTTTCGATGCGTTCTTGCTGGTGGGTATGAAGAAGAATTCCCTGATGGGAGGAAAGAAATACGCGAACCCGGATATATTGGCTTAGTAACACCAGAAACCGTTCATAGGATTTCTAGGTTGTTGGTTGGTGTTAGTTTTTCGCTGTGGATTAGGTTGCCGAAAACTCGCGATATTAAACTTATTGGTAACGGGTGGCCACCCCTACCCAAAACACCAAAGGAGGGTGAGTAGATGGAAGACCCAATTACAGATGAAGAGATTCTAGACATTATTGAAGTGATGGAAGCTGACAAGATCAGAGACGTTATGGAACACGATGATCTTATGCGGATTTTCAAAAATTCCGACAGGTTGATTGTCCGTATTCGGGATGATGAACAGGCCATTTTAAGTCGTGATCAGGCTGCAAATACCGATGCTCAAACCATAGCAGAGTTACGGGATAGGGTCAAAGTTTTGGACGAGAAGAACGAGGTTTTGAACGCCGAAATAACAGACATTTATCAGGACTGGGGAAACTAAATGCCAGTAGATTGGGAAACACACCTGCCAACACTCCGCAAGCTAGCAGCAAGCAAGAACCCGCTATGGTCTGCTAGTGATATCGCCAGCGTAATTGGCTGCTCAAAGGGCGCTGTGAGTGGCGCTGCACATCGTAACGGCATTAGCCTGGCAAAGCCTGTTAAGCACAGGAAGCCCACGGGACCGGTTAAGAAGCCTGTTCCAAAGCCGCGAGATCCAGAGCCAAGGCCACCTAAGAGGAGCTACGTACCAACCCCTCCTAAGCCCCTTCCAGAGCCAGACAGAACACTATTCGAACCTCTGGACATAGACCTAATGGAGCTTGATGCAACAACGTGCAGGTTTCCAACGGTATCGCCACCAACACGGGGAGAGCACCTGTTTTGTGGGCATATAACAGACATGACCGAAATACCAAACGTGTACGAAAGGTACTGCCCTTATCATACGAAGATTATATCAACCCAGATGAGGTAACACAATGACCATTAAACCGAGTGAAGAAGACATGAGAACAGCCAGAATATTTGAACACGCAGCGGCCACCACGACGAATGAATCGGCCCACGCCGTTATTGCCTTTGAAATCGCCCAAGCCATAGCAAACGCCCGTCTTCAAGAGCGTGAACAATGCGGATTAATTTCTGATAAGTATATCGGATTAAACGGATCGATGGGCCTTACCGCTAGTGAAATATCACGACGCATCAGGAGCCAATCATGACATCCCTATCCATACGCAATGAACGAGGAACAAAACAATGATTGAACTAACATTGCCTTTCCCAATATCCGTAAATAGCCTTTACCGCAACGTTAGAGGTGTTGGGCGCGTTAAGACGGATCGTTACCGCGTCTGGCTCCAGGCCGCTGGGCATGACGTTAACAAGGCAAAGCAGAAGCCTATCAATGGGTGGTATCGTATCTCAATGACGCTGCATGAATCAGACAACCGCAGGCGAGATATTGATAACTTTTTCAAGGGCGTATCCGACCTATTGGTAGCGCACAAGCTAATAGACGATGATTGTTTCTGTACTGACATAGTTATAACACGAGTCCGTTCAGATGTGAAGAAATGCGTTGTAACAATAGCACCTTCCACAGGCATACCAGATGAACGTTTAAACCGTATTCAGGAGATAGTAGAATGACAAATGAAACAAAAAGGATAGAAGCATGAAAAAAATATTAATATGGAACAAAGAACTAAACTGCTTCACAGATTCAGCGGGCAACGTATGGGTTATGGACCATGAACCTAAATGGAGAGTTCAGAAAGAATTGGATGAATTGAAAGAGTCCATCCGCACAGCTAAAGAGACAGGGAAGGTAGAGGCTTAGGAAAAGAAAAGGCTGGCAGGGCTCCAACCCAAACCAGCCAAATTTAATTTTATACATCTGAAATACAAAACAAAAGAGCAGTACAACTCCTTACACAACCAAATAGTACCACGCACCACAACCACAAACAAGAGGAAACATTATGACCAACGTAATTAGAATGCCAGAAGGGTTTAACGAGACTGAAAAGCGGTGGGTTGCAACAGTCAATTACCGCCATGACCTAGGCCCAGTTGATGTAGAGTATTTCATTGAGGAACTTGATGAGATTAGCGAGATAATTGAAGGCGGCCCTCATTGGGATTGTGTGATTGATATCAGCATTAAATTCAATCGACACGCTGGAGATATGCCCAGCCTCACAGTCGAGGAAAGTTTGAAGCTGTAAACCAAAAAGCCCCCGACCGAGGAAGACCGAGGGCTAATTATTTCTTGATTAACTTATCAAGTTGGCGTATGCTTAAATTAGCACATCAAAGCATAAGGTAAAATAGCCATTATTGCGCTGTTAGTCAAGCCTTATGCCGATACAAGGCATGAAAATGAACAAAATAACTCCCATAAAAGACCAATTACTAATCCAAAGGCAGGATGAAGAGATTCGCTCGCTTGAGGATGACCGTGATTACTGGAAAGACCAGTGTATTATCCTACGTGAGCGCTTTGACGCTTATGGTGATGTTATCATCAATAGGATTGTCGATGATCTATTCGAGTACGAGGAAGCAATTAATGACAGTGCCACTATAGGTGCCGCCATTGACCGCATTAGGGAAACCAAATGGGGGGATGGATAATGAGCTTACCATATTTCAATTTATACCCCAAAGATTTCGAGGCAAAAACCTCTCATTTAACACTTGAGGAGGATGGCGCATACAATCGCCTTTTGCGTCTTTGCTGGATGTCCCCAGGATGCAAATTGCCAGATGATGACACATGGATTATGAGGCGTATGCGTGTGGATAAAGAGACGTATGATCGCGTTGTAAAAGTGGTTATCGATGAGTTCTTTATTCGTGACAAGCAATGCTTAAGCAATGCTAGGATGGTTTTTGAGTTTTTGAAATCTAGCGCGTCCCATAAAAAACGTGTTGAGGCCGGAATTAAGGGTGGAAATTCTAAGTCATTGAAAAACAACAAAAAGACGCCTAGCAATGCTAGTGGCAATGCTAAAGCAATGCTCAAGCAACCAGAACCAGAACCATTAAAAGAAAAAACTACAAAAAAGAAAGGGTTTAGAATTTCGGAAGAATGGGAGTTTAGCGATAAGATGAAAGCCTATGCCAAGGAAAAAGGATTAACGGCCATGGCGGCTGAAACAGAGGCGGAAAAGTTTGTTAACCATTGGCTTCAAGATTCCAGCCCCAAGGCGTTAAAAACTAATTGGGATGCTGCATTTAGAAATTGGGTTCTCAACGCAATCAAATTTACGCCTAGATTGGCTGAAGGCAACAAACCAGAAGGATGGGGCTTCGGATGAACAAACACACAAACCTAAACGCAGTGGAGTGGCTATCGTCACAAAACATCATTCTTCGTTCAGCCAACAACGGCGACCACAAAACAACCTGCCCTGAATGCAGCCACAAGCGGAAAAAGAAAAAGGACCAATGTCTGTCGGTAACAATTCGAGATTCCGAGGACGTTGTGGTAAACTGCTGGCACTGCCAGTGGGCGGATGGAAACAAAACGGGCCGCACGGAATCAAACACAAATTACAAACCCAAGCCGTTCACCAAGCCCAAACCAGTGGACAAACCACAGCAGCCTGATACAATGTTGGAATGGTTCAAAGCCCGTGGGATATCCGAAACAACAGTCCGCAATGTCGGTGTTTACAAGGATACTCAGTGGTTCCCGCAATCGGGCAAAGAGGAATCTTGCATAGCGTTTCCGTACATATGGAAAGAAGAATTGCGCAATGTGAAATATCGCACCAAGGACAAACAATTCAGGCAGGAGAAAAACCCGGAGCCGGTATTATTCAACGCTGACAGCATCCAACCCGACAAGGATTTGATATTCTGTGAGGGCGAAATGGATGTGATATCTTTCATCGAGGCGGGGATTGAAAACGTTGTATCGCTGGCAAACGGCGCACCTCAAAAAGAGGAAACGTCCGAAAAGCGTTACGAGCCACTAGCCATTCATGCCGGCGAACTGGAAAAGGTTCGCAAGATTTATATTGCCACAGACCAAGACGGACCGGGCGAAGTGTTGGCGCAAGAACTAGCAAGACGCTTAGGGCGTGACAGGTGCTTTCGTGTAAGCTTTGACGTAACCGAGGGCGTGAGCCTCAAGGACGGCAACGAAGTCTTGCAGGAATACGGGGCTAAAGCTTTGCGGGAATGCATTGATTACGCCGAACCATGGCCAGTGGACGGGATATTCAAGGTTAGTGATTTTGACCGGGAAGTATGGGATTTGTACGAGGGCAAGGGGCCGCGACCGTTCTCGACTGGGTTCACGGAATTCGACAAGGCATTCAAGATTATGCCGGGGCAATTCGTTGTGGTTTCTGGTATTCCAAATCACGGGAAAAGCCGCTTCGTTGATCAAGTAGCGGTCCAAATGGCCAAAGCCCACCATCACAAATGGGCGATATTCTCACCAGAGACAGGTGATGACAACCACATTGCGGACCTTTGCGAGATACACGCAAGAAAGCCATTTTATGAGGGCGTGTCAGAGCGGATGAGCCGCGACGAGCTAAGGGACGCCCAAAGCTGGGTAAATGACAATTTCTCGTTTATTTCCGCCAAAGACCATACCCCGACCATTGATTGGGTGCTTGAGAGGGCTAGGGCGCTTGTCCTACGCGAAGGGATAACCCATTTGGTAGTAGACCCTTACAATGAGCTCGAAGCCTCTAGACCACGCGACCAGACCGAAACAGAGTTTGTCAGCCAATTGATCAGCAAATGCAAAAGATTCGGCAAATTGCACGGCGTTACCGTATGGATGGTTATTCACCCAACAAAGATCAGGGCGGCTAATCCCGGCGAGAAGGAGCCGATACCGGGATTGTATGATTTGGCAGGCTCTGCTCACTGGCGGAATAAGGCTGATGCTGGTTTGATTGTATACCGTGATTATGAGGCTGGGAAAACAACCGTGTTCAGCAAGAAGATCAGGCGGCAACCCCAGTGTGGTAGTCCGGGTAGTGTTGACTTCGCGTTTATCGGGACAGATCGTGTATTCGAGGAAATGAAAGAATCATACAGGAGTTTATCGTGAATAATTCAAAACAAGGCTGCCTAGTCCCTCAAGAGCTATTACAGGCAGCATCATGACCTACAACCCTCTAACCACCCCATAAACAGAACCAAAGGAGCCTAACGATGTCAAAAACA
>NVTV01000009.1 GCA_002401695.1 Alphaproteobacteria bacterium | reverse complement strand
ATGCCAGGAGGTTTCACTTGTCCATCCGCTTGTGTACGTTTGTTAGCAAACGCATAAAGGGAGTCGCCATCACTGTACAAAAAATTAGCAGGACCTAATTCGGCTAATTTTTTAAAAACCTTTTCAATTACTTCCACACGTTTTTGTAAACCCGGAGGCCCTTTACTCCACAAAGTTTCCAGTTCTGCCAATAAATAACAAAACGCATATTCAGAATCCGTTTCACCAATAGGTTTGAATCGATTTAACGTGGAAAGACTATCGATATTATCAAGATTGCCGTTATGACAAAAAATGTGACGTTGACCACCGAGTTCTCGAGAAAAAGGTTGTGTATTACGCAGAGCTCTTTCACCAACTGTCGCATATCTAATATGGGAAATAATACATCGACTTAGATGCTGATGCTCGCGTAAAAATATCATCCATTGACTATCCGCATTCCGTATTCATGGTGTGAAGGTCGCCTTCAACCACTTCGCCGGTCTTCATGTTGAATTTCCAGACATACATGTTGGCTTCGAGCCGCATATAGGCCAGCATATGGGACAGCTCACCCTCTTCCGGGTTGGCCTTGGGCATGGGGTTGGTTGACCGACACCCGACCTGAACCACCCAGTCGCCCTCTTCCCAACAATTGACAATATGCAGGATATAACACGGCTCACACTCAAACCATTTGACCTCACTGCCCTTGCCGTAGCGGGGCTGAACCCCAAATCGGGTCGGCATATCCCGGTGGAAGGTGACAATGCGTTTTTTGGTCCGCTCCAGAATATCCATATCATGGAAGAACGGCAGGTCATGGAGCAGGACATAATTAGGGGTGAAGCCAATATCATGGGGCAGACGGGCACCGGGCAGTTCAATATTTTCCTGATGGATCACATTGCCACTTTTATCGGCAATGCCGTACAGCATGTAGGGCGGCTCATCCCAATAATCGAAATAAATCAGCTCATCTTTTTCCAGATCGATCTTGGCATGGGCAGATAGCGCCCGCTTTAACTGGCCATTGAAGGTCTCCCGCCCCTTGGTTTTCAGGGTATGGCGGTCCAGGCTATAGGGAATGCCGGCATTATACCACAGAGTCACAATGTCATCATTGAAATACAACAGGTCTGTATTTGAGGTATCCTTGACGGGAAACCCATCCAGAGTATAGTCATGTTCACCCATGATCCCCGGCCAGATGGATTTGCCAGCTTTTTTCTCCGCCAGAAAAGCATCGGTCTGAACCCAACGGTTTCGATAAGACGCCTTGCCATCCTTGAAATAAATCGCATAGATCATACCATCGCCATCAAAGGGATGATATTTTTCCCCCGGCTCAAAAACCGGATTTGGTCCATTGCGCATATAGACCCCAAACAAATCATCGGGCAGTTCGCCGATCACTTCTAGGTCTTCCGCCGTCACCTCTTCGGTGGTCGGCGCATAAACCCCATGTAGATAAGGATTATCAATCCCCCGGGTCCATTCCGGGGCATCGGGAGCATAGGATCCATCATCGGCCTGCGTCCTGATTAACCGCGAGGTATTCTCAAGATTATACTCTGCTGAATCATTACGCACTTCACTCATTCCAACTCTCCATTTCATGGTGGGAGATTTCTCCCACCGTTCAAATTCACTTGACCTTGGAAGCAGAGAACTGACGGCATCAGCCGCAACACGTGCCTCCCGATCTTTCGACTCTGGTTATATTTATGTTGGTCTGTTTATGCAAGTAATAAATTTAATATCTAAACTGTACGGTAAAAAACCTGGTTCTCAGGGAGATTGGATTACCCCGTCATCCTCGGGCCTGCTATAGAGAGACTGAACATCATCCGGCCGGTTTGCCAAAACTGCAACCGCGTTAATTGTCCCCTTATCCGTGACCTCACCCCTGGTCAGGTCGGGCGGCACCATCAGGAATTTAAAGGCCGAAATTCGGAAACTTCCCGTGGGATTGGCCTGATTATGACGGCTGAGGGCCGCCTGGATATTCGCCCGGACTTTTGGGTGGGCGAGGATCTCGCCGTCCGGCAGATCAGAACCGCCAACCACAGCCCGACAAGCTGCAAGGTTCGGCCAGGCGAGAATCGCCGACGATGCCCGGTTCACCCCGCACAGTACGAAGTCGGCCACCAATGCGCCAATTTCCGGTCGTAGTTTTTCCTTCAGGTCGTAAGCATTGACCCAGGTCCCCGACGCCAGTTTGAACTCATCACTCAGACGACCAATGAACTTAAGCCCCCGTTCCGGCACGCCCGGCTCAACCCAGTCGACCACATCGCCCATGGCATAATAGCCCTCTTCATCCAGCAGGGTCTCATTGAGGTCAGGGCGCTTGTAATAGCCGGGCGTCAGGGTATCCCCCGCCACCCTGAGCTCAAAACCATTATAAACCGGAACAAGTTTCAACAGTATCCCGGGTTGGGGCAACCCGACGCCTGGGCCTTCGATCTCAAAATAGGTTGCCAGCACCCCGGAGGCGGTTTCTGTCGCCCCGTAACCGGCCCCAAACAGCAGGCGCTTGCCGGTTTCCGCCACCGACATCTTCTGATAACGGCGATAAAGGTCCGCAGATATGCCCGCCCCGCCGTACACCAGATGCTGAACGTTAGAGAAAAATTCCGCCCGAAAACCTGCGTCCCGTTCCAGCTCATTGGCCAGCAGCTCATAGGCCAGCGGAATGTTAGTAAGAAAGGTGACCTTAAGCTCCCGGATATTGCGCAGGCTTTTGCCAAAATGCCCCGGAATTGGCTTGCCGTCATCAATATAGAGCGTGCCGCCATTGAGCATGACACAGGACTGCACCAGCGCCCCCGACACGTGGCTCCACGGCAGCCAATCCAATGTCTCCGCCGCCCAGCTGGTGGCACCGGCCATAACCGAACTGCAGAAAGCCGCATTGGCCGCCTGCATACGGCTGGTGTGGATCACCGCCTTGGGCAGGCCCGTCGAGCCGGAGGTCAGCATATATTTATGAGGCGCATCCGGGTCCAAATCCTCAATGGACCGCCGCGTTTCAGGCGTCACCACCGTGGCAATCACCTCATCATAAGAAAAACTGTTTTCCTGTCCAGCCGGGGTTGCGCGGGTGACAATCCTGATATCTCCACCCGCCAGATGATCCAGAGCCGGCCCATAAGCCGCCCCATCATCGGCAAAAATCACCGCTGGCTTGACCAGGTCCGCCACATAGTCCAGACGGGAAAATATTTTAAGCAGCGAATAATTACTGCTGACCGGACATACCGGAACCCCGGCCACCAGAGCGCCCAAGGTGATCATGGCATGTTCAATACTATTGCCCGACAACAGCAGAATTGACCGGTCCTGTCCGATATTCTGGTTGAGCAGCCATTGGGCAATGGCCAGCATTTGATCCCGGGACGCGCCGTAAGTGATCCTGTCCCATCCGTCGTGATTATTGCGCATGGCTAGAAAAGTTCGGTCCGGCTGCTGGACGGCCTTCGCCATCAGGATTTTGGCCAGATTAGGCTCATAATCTGGAACAGGCAGGGCTGATTCCAGATAAATCACGGCCCCCTCCCCGGTGGAAAGCTTTAATTCTACGGGTGGGAAATTGACTTTTTTGAAGGGGGGCTGCATCCAGGATCCTTATTCAGAATATTATTAAATCCTGAAAACCCTACCATCATGGTCTTTTTATGCAAGTAATATCAGTGAGAAATATCTCTATTCTTGCCAAAGGCTTTTATTCAAAGAGGAGTTCGACTGTCGCTTGACAGCAGGACTTCATTACAGTGGGAGCGGCTTTGTCACATTAACGTATTCCAAACTCTATGATATATGGTCTTCATGAAAAAATTATCATACCATCGACATCGCTTCCACCCAGATATAATCAAACAAGCTATCTGGCTCTATTTCCGATTTACCATGAGTTATCGGGACGTCTAAGAGTTACTTGCGGAACGTGGCATTGACAGAGAAGGCGAAGTTCTGGATGTCTTGGTGAAAAACGCAGAAACAAACGGACTGCTTTAAAACTTCTTAGGAAATTACTACAAAATCAGGGTATCACGCCAACAAAGATCATTACCTATAAATTGAGACCTTAGGGTGCTGCGCTCAGAGAATTTGAAATAGAACATCTGCATGGCACAACGAATAGACTGAATAATAGATCGGATAGTTCCCACGTTCCTATCCGAAGGCGGGAGCGAAAGATGCAAAGATTTAAGTCTCACAAATCAGCACAAATTTTTCTTTCAATTTACGGCCCAATCTACAATTTATTCAACACCCAACGACATCTCATTTTAAGATAAATTTTACTGCAATTACGGTCAATCGCAATGACTGAATGGGACCTCGTGACCAATGCTGCTTGATCTAGGCTTCAGTTAAAAATTCTGCGTCTCGAAAATGTTACCGTGACAGCCCCCCGATACCACCCAATGGCCTAATATTACCCGCTAATTTCTTTTAAATTATTGGAAGGGTGAAATCCTGGAATTCCTTTCTGAGGGCTTTTTTATCAATCTTGCCACTGGCCGCCAGAGGGATGCTGTCGACAAAACAAATCGCGTCCGGCAGCCACCATTTGGCAACCCTGCTGCTAAGATAGTCCATTATTTCTGCCTCTTCTGGGGTTTTATCGCCATTGTTCTGCACGATCAATAGCGGACGCTCTTCCCATTTGGGATGGGGAATGCCAATGATAGCAGCCAGCTGAATTCGGGGATGAGACATAGCAGAATTTTCCAGGTCTATGGACGAGATCCATTCGCCGCCAGATTTGATAATATCCTTGGCCCGGTCAGTGATCTGCATGAAACCATAGTCATCCAGGGTCGCAATATCGCCCGTATCGAACCAGCCGTCCTGATCAAGGATCTCTGTTTCCTGGCGGTAATATTTCGCCACCACCCACGGCCCCCGGACCATCAGCCGGCCCGCGCTCTTGCCATCATGGGGCAGATGCCTGCCCTCATCATCCTGAATGCACATTTCGACTCCAAACAACGGCCGCCCCTGTTTCAGGCTATAGTCCAGCCTTTCTTCTTCTGTGAAGTGGCGCTGGGCGGCTATGGGCCGGTTTGCCGTGCCCAGGGGGTTAAGTTCCGTCATGCCCCAGCCATGAATAACCTCAATGCCGTAATCCTGCTGAAAGGCTTTGACCATGGATTTTGACACGGCAGAACCCCCGATAATAACCTCCTTCATCAGAGGCAGGGTCAAGTGGTTTTTCTGCAGGTATTCCAGCAGCCCGGTCCAGACCGTTGGCACGGCCAGCGAGCTGGTGATCTCTTCACGCTCGATAATCTCATAGATGCTCTTGCCGTCAAGGTGGGGGCCGGGCAAGACCAGTTTCGCCCCAACCATAGGCCCGGCATAGACCACGCCCCAGGCATTGGCATGGAACATGGGCACCACCACCAACATTGTGGTCATACTGGAGAGATTAAATACATCCGGTCCGATGGTCATGGCCGACATCAACAGATTGGAGCGATGGGTATACATCACTCCCTTGGGATCGCCGGTTGTGCCTGAGGTGTAACAGAGGGAGGCCCCGGTTTCTTCGTCCAGAACCGGCCAGTCGAACGCGTCCTCCTCCGTGGCGGCAAGCACATCCTCATAACAAAGTGCCCCGTCGATGGTGTGATCCGGCATATGCTCCCTGTCGGTCAGGATGATGACCTGTTCCAGATGAACAAGCTCATGCTGAATTTTTTCAAGCAGGGGCACAAAGGTTATATCCACAAGCAGAATACGGCTTTTCGAATGGGTCAGAATATAGCTGATCTGTTCCGGGAATAACCTGGGATTGACCGTTGTGCAGATGGCGCCATAGCCCGATATGGCAAACCATGACTCCAGATGCCGGTAACCATTCCAGGCCAGCGTCGCCACCCGGTCCCCCTGTTCCAGCCCGTAATCCTTGAGAAAATTAGCCAACTTCTTGGTCCGCACCAATGCGTCCGCATAGGTGTAACGGTGCATCCCCCCTTCGATGGTTTGGGACACAATTTCCTGCTGGCTGTGAAACCGTGCGGCATGCTCCAGAATATAAGCCAGATTAAGTGGAAATTTCTGCATTAACCCGTTCATGGTGGAAACCCTCTTTAATATTATCAATAGAAGATAACTATAAAAGGAACCCTGAAGTCCGACTTAGGAGGCAATCACTTAAATCTAAGAAAACATCATGAAATGTTGATTATTTCAGACATTATTACGGAAAAAACGCGGGGTGGCGCCATAATGGCTTTTAAAGGCAGAGGAAAAACTTCCCGGATGGCTATAGCCCACTTCATAAGCGATCTCGATAACCGACTTATCCGTTGTTCTCAAAAGCTCACAGGCCTTTTTCAGGCGGCTTTCCTTGCAGAAGTCAAAGATGGTTATACCAAAATGATCCCGGAAGCCGTAAGATAATTTATTACGATTCAGCCCGACCTTGCGAGAAAGGTCCTTCATATTAAAGGTGGCCAGCAGGTCATTCTCCAAAAGGTAGCGGGCCTCATCCAATTTATTGATATCTTTCTGGGAAAGGCCCAGAGCCGTGGGTTGGGTTTCGTCCGCGCAATACATACCATCCAGATACTCATAGAGCAGCTCATAAATCTTGGCCTTCAGGTATAACGGCCGCAGCAGGAGATTCTGGGGGCTGTTCATCAGACTCATGACCAGCTTTTCAGTGGAAAAATTCAGCTTCTGCTTGGCGAAAAACAAGTCCCCTTTACCACAACTGAGGAAATCGTCCATTTTAGCGGGGAACTGTTCCGGGTTAAAGCCCAGGTTATCAACCAGTCTTTCCCTTTTACACAGGATAGAGACCCATTGTGACGGGGTGTTTTTGTGATAGGTGTCGGTTTGGATGAGCCCTTTTGGCTGAATAAAAATATGAGAGGACCTTTCCTCAATATCCAGGTCATTTTGGCCATCAAAACCCAGCGACATCCCGCCGCTCAGTTTAAAGTTAAACCTGATCCAGTCTTCCCCCTGATAGTTCAGCACCATGTCATCGTAAAAACAGATATTAGAAATAACCGCAATAAAATCTGGTGCGAACTCAATGAAATCAACATAGCCCTCGGCGACGGGGGGTTTCAGGGCAAGCCGGACATAATCCTGGCCCATTAATTCCACCTGCTTGATGCAATGACCAAAATTCTGGGTCAGAGACTCTCTCAAGCTGGCAAAATTATTCTTCCGGGTATGCAGATGCCCGCCGCTCAGGTCTTTATGGGCCTGTGTGTGAATATCCATATTTCGTCTGTGAAGCAAAGGACACTACACCCTATAGGCGGTTACTTTCAGGTCCCAAACTCCGGCCTTTCCCATGTTATTCATACGTATGTTTTAGAATACATAAAATCCAGGGTATGTCTAGGGGGAAGTCTTCATTATGGTTGGGGAACCGTTGAAATATGAAGACATAACCCCCTAAACATGTTCTTGTCGCCTTATACCAATGGTATTACATATGAGCTGACGAATAGGGCGCCCATTTGTCGGCCCAGGGCTGTGCCTGTTCCAGCTCATAGGCTAGCTGGAGCAACAGGGCTTCCTTGCCAAATCCGGAGGTAAACAGACTGCCCACAGGCAGGTTGTTCTTACTCCAGTGCAGCGGAACAGAGATGGACGGGGCCCCGGTGGCATTGGCCAGGGGGGTATAGCTGACATAGGGCAAAATCCGTTCCATCACCAGATCATAGTCAACGTCTGGGGACTGCATGCCCAGCTTGATCGGCGGCTGATCCAGAACCGGGGTCAGGTAAAGATCAAACTCCTGCATGAATCTTCCATAATTATGGCTAACAACCCGGAAATAGGCATAGGCGGCCTCTACGGACATATAATCCCGTTCTTCCTTATGCATTCTGGCCAGGCCCAATGTCCAGGGCTCGAAACTGCTTTCATCGGGCTCTTTGCCAAATTTCTTACGGGCCAGAACGGTCATATGATAGGCCCCCAGTGACCAGAGGGTCATGAAGTGATGCATAAATTCGTCGCCATTGACGTCAAAATGCCTCTCTACCACCTCATGGCCAAGACTGGCCATCAATTTCGCCGTCGCAAGGGTGGCTTCTGCCACATGGGGATGGGGATCATTATTCAAATGCCCCTTAGTGCTCATGGCCACTTTCAGGCGTTTCTTCAGCGGGGTCGAGATCATGCCAATTTTAGGCATTCCGACAGGCCTCTGATTTTCTGTGATTGCCAGATAAGCCGCAGTATCCCGGACGGACCGGCTGATGCAACCGCGATTAGTCAGGAAACTACCATCATTACCGATGCTTCTGCCGCGACTGGGCTTCAGGCCGAGCAGGCCACAATGGGTCGCCGGCATGCGGATCGACCCGCCGCCATCGCTGGCGGTGCCAATGGGAACCATGCCCGCGGCCACGGCAGCCCCGGTGCCGCCGCTGGACCCGGCGGTGGAGCGCGTCAGGTCCCAGGGGTTTTTCGCCGCCCCATAGAGGCTGGATTCAGTGGTTGCCAATAGACCAAACTCGGGCGTATTGGAGATGCCCATGAGAATGGCGCCACTGTTATCCAGGGCGTCTTCATAAGCGGTCTGGGTTTTGGCAATATTAGTGGCCAGAAAACGGGATGACCTTGTTGCTGGCAGGCCTTTATATTGGCTCAAACCTTTGAAGACATAGGGAACCCCGGCAAAAACACCGTCACCGCCGGTGAAATTTTTAGCCTTATCCCGGGCCATATCAAAGGATTTATGGGTGATGGCATTAATTTCCGGATTGGTTTTCTCAATGCGGGCAATTGCGGCCTCAATCAGCTCACCGGGCGAGACTTCTTTCTTGCGGACCAGTTCAGCCTGGGCCAGGGCGTCCAGCTTAACAAAATCATCGCTGGCCTTAGTGGACCCAGCGGCGAACGCGGTCCGGGAACTCAGGCTCATCAGGGCCACAGAGGATGCCGTGGCACCCATAAATTTTCGTCTATCCATTTTTTTAATTCTCCCTTTATTGTGTTCAATAAATAAAGGGGCTGCAGTCCTGATGACTGCAGCCCCCCATTCCTTAGAATGTATAAGACACCTCTGCGCCGTATGTTCTGGGCGCCCCTCGGGTCTCGAGGTAGGTGTTGAAAAAGTCCCGGCTCGATCTGTTGATATAATTATTATCCAACAGGTTTCTGGCCCAGAGGGAGACTTCCCATCCCTGATCTTCAGAAAGCAACGTCAGACGGGCATTCATGAGATCATAAGCGGGTACATAGCCGTAAGGAACACTGCCCGAACCGAAGCTATAGCTCTTGACATTATTAACCGTGGTAAAAGCCCCGGACCGGTGACTGTAATCAAGATGAGCCTTGATCGCCAGGCCCATGGAGCCGCCCAGAAACCGATAATAATCCGCCGCGACCGAACCCTGGAATTTAGATGCATTGGGCAGGTCGTTGCCGGAAACATCGGCGCCGCCAGTACCGCCCCCAGGGAAATCGGTGAATATTGCATCCAGAATACCCAGGCTGCCGCTGACCTTTAAGCCATCGGTGACATAAACCGTGGTTTCCAGCTCGATGCCCTTGGTCCGGACCTTGCCAGCATTGGAAATGACAAAGGTTGACCGCCCGCCGCTCAGTTCACGAAGCTGATTGACCTGATATTCCTTATATTCGGTCAGGAACGCTGACAGGGCGAAGGTCATACGATTTTCCATCAGGCTGCCTTTGATCCCAGCCTCATAGTTTACCACGGTTTCTTTGCCAAATTCGGTATTCTCCGCATCGGGCGTTAAAGTAATATAATCCAGATTATAACCACCACTTTTATAGCCTTCAGCATAGCGAAGGTAAGACGTGATCTGATCCGTAATGGCATAATTCAGGCTCAGGCTCGGGGCAAAGTTGTTATCGGTTCTGTCATGGACAAAGTGACCACTGGCAATACCGAGAGGCCCGGATTGTGATCCATCAAGGGTCCAGTCCACATCTTTCTTTTCCGATGACCAGCGGAAGCCAACACCAAGTTCAATTCTATCGGTGATGTCATAGGTAAAGTTGGAAAAGAGCGCGAAGCTTTTGGAAATAACTTCACCAGCATTTGAAATGGTATCGCCCGAAGCAAGACCCAGCAGATAGCCTTGTTCACCGGCAATGGCCAGACGGTTAGTCTTGCCTTCCTGTTTAAAGAAATACAGGCCGATGATATATTCCAACGCGTCACCTTCCGGGGAAATCAACTGCACTTCCTCGGTGATCTGTTTGTAATTATCGGTATAATCCACATACATGAAATCAATGGGGGCATAATCCACGTCAAACTTGGTATGGAAGTCTGTTTTCCGGTAGGCAGTGATCGACCGCAAGGCATAATCATTGCCGAAGCTATAGGTCATATCAAGAGAGACCCCGAAAATATCGCGCTGCTCTTCACCCACGTGGTTGAAGTTGGTTTCCCGCTCATTAGGGGCGGAAGTATCAAGGCCACTGCCAAAAGAGTTTGTCAACGGGTCGCCGTACGTGACATATTCATCGGCACTT
Source organism: Alphaproteobacteria bacterium (assembly GCA_002401695.1). Taxonomy (GTDB): domain Bacteria; phylum Pseudomonadota; class Alphaproteobacteria; order Micavibrionales; family Micavibrionaceae; genus UBA1672. The sequence goes on along the minus strand of NVTV01000009.1, from coordinate 43,610 downwards.
AGGCCATCAACGGTGGCCAGCACTTCAAAATTGTCCGTGGTGGCGATCCGGAGTTGAGCCCGGTAGCTGTAAGAATCCCGGTCATCGGTGCGGATATTATCCAGCAGATTCAGGCTATAGCCATCCCGGTCCACTTTATTGGCCGATACCTTCAGCGCCACGCCTTCAGTCAAAGGCAAGTTAATGTGGCCGGAGAATTGGGTCGCATTGTAATTTCCGACCCGCGCACGGACCATGCCTTCCAGTTCATCACTGGGTTTTTTGGAAATCATGTTGATGGCACCGGCCACCGTGTTCTTACCAAACAAGGCCCCTTGAGGTCCCCTCAGGACTTCAATCCGTTCCATGTCAACCATATCCTGATTAAGAGCAGGAGATTGACCAAGATAAACCCCGTCCAGATAAACCCCCACCCGGGCATCGAACCCGATGTTGCGGCTGCTGGCGCCAACACCACGGATGGTGACAGAAGAGCTGAGCGAGCGCACGGAATCAATATGCAGGTTCGGGATCAGGTCAGAAATTTCTGAAAGCTGCTGAACGCCCGTGGCCTTGATGGCCTCATCGCCAAAGGCCGAGACAGAAATCGGTACATCGACCAGACGCTGGGAGCGTTTCTGGGCCGTTACGGTAATTTCTTCCAACACCATTGCCGGCCCATCAGCGGCATAGGCGGCATTGGTGGGGATAATTGCGGCCATAAGAGCGCATAAAGCGGATGAATTCAGGTAAGTTTTAAGGTTAGTATTCTGCACGGGTTCCTCCCTCGGTGCTGTCACAAATTATTATGAAGGCGTCATGCTCCCCCGTTAAACTACGGGAAAGACACTGCGCCATTAGGTGACAGATTAAGGATCAGGAAAAGAAAATCTTAGGTTCGGGTCCCAAAGAACTACGAATAGATCATGCTTTTAGCACCAAGCATTATGTATAAAAAAGGCTTTGTCACACAAAATTTTCTAAACATTTTTTTCTAGTGAAATATTAGATTAGACAGCATAATATCTGGGTTTGACACATTAACTTTTCTAGCGCGGCATTGATGTCAGCTATGAGATGGTTCGCAGGTGGGCACTTAAGTTTGGAATTGATTATGCCCGACACATCAAAAAACGAAGGCCTCGACACCATACTGAATGGTTTCCAGATGAAGTATTCGTCAAGATTGGCGGAAAACCCATGTATCTCTGGTGCGCCGTTGATGGAGAAGATGACGTTCTGGATGTCTTGGTGAAAAAGCGCAGAAACAAACGAGCTGCATTAAAACTTCTCAGAAAATTACGGCAAAATAAGGCTATCCCGCCTACAAAGATCGTTACCAGTAAATTGAGATCTTACGGTGCTGCGCTCAGAGATTTAGAAATAGAGAACCTGCATGATACAACCAACAGGCTGAACAAAAGGTCTGAAAGTTCTCATGTCCCCATCCGACGACGAGAACGAAAATTACAACGCTTTAAGTCCCATAAATCGGCTCAAATTTTTCTATCAATCTAAGACCCAATGGAGAACGACACCTCATAGACAGACAGACATATATTTAAGGAATTTCGTTCAGCTGCGATAGCTGAATGGCGTACAATCGTGGCATAAGACATTTGTTTTAAAACCCTACTTTGACCAATTTCAATTTCCTTTGACAATGCCCTCCGGCGCAACCCTTTTGAGAAAACCCTCGAAAACATCACGGGGGACAATAGCGCCCGGATGTCCCACCACAAAGGCTGCCGCACGGGCCGCAGCCTGGACAGACTTTTCAGCTTTCAGGCCCTGCAGCCTATTTGACAGATAAATGCCACAAAAGCTGTCTCCGGCTGCCGTTGTATCAATACAGTTTTCTGCCGCCGTGAAGGGCAGGTGAAATCTTCCTTCCGGGTCAAGACCAAACATGCCCTGCTCACCCGCTTTGATCACCATCTCCCCTACCCCCGCAGATTGAAGATTCTTGATGACATCCCCCACGCTTGACCGATTAAACAGCGTCTGCTCATCCTCAAGGCCGGGCAAGGCAATATCCGTCAGTTGATAACATTGTGTAATCCAGTCACGTGCTTCCTGAATAGAATGCCATAAAATACGACGGTAATTGGGATCAAATGCGATTATCGTTCCCCGGCCCCGCATCTGGCGTACAAGATCCAGAAGAAACGCCCGATCATCATCCCCCAGTATCGCCATACTGATCCCCGAGAAATAAAAGAGATCCGCCTCTAAAGGAAGATCAGGGCTCCGGCGTAGAAATTTCATGGTATCCCGGGCAGCAGACTGAGTGCGCCAATAGGTAAAAGAACGCTCCCCACCCTCATCTGTATTAATCATATAGAGGCCCGGGGTTCTCTCGTCACTTCGAAAAACCAGTGACGTATCAAGCCCTTCTTCCTGCCAGCTTTTCACCATATCATCACTAATGGCGTCCTGACCAACCGCAGTCATAAAGGATACCTCAAATCCGCCCTTCAAAGCCACATCCAGCGCACGCCTCATATACACGCAACTGTTATACACATCACCGGCAAAGCTGCTTTGATATTGCCGGTTACCGATTTCCCGGAATTCAACCATACATTCACCAAAAGCCACAACACGTTTCATAACCCACCTCACCTGACAGCTGAAAACATTTCCACCACCTGTTTCGCGACACCAGTAATGGCCTGCCAATTTCCGCTCCTGATATTATCCTCGGAAAGCAGCCATGAGCCCCCAACCGCAAACACATTATTCATGTCCAGATAGCTGTTGGCATTTTCCTTATTAACCCCGCCGGTCGGGCAAAAACTAATCTCGGGGAACACCTCACCGAAAACCTTAAGCGCCTTCACCCCACCATTAATATTAGCCGGGAAAAATTTCATCTCACTAAACCCCAACTCCCGGACCATGATGATATCGCTGGGGTTTGCAATCGCCGGCAGAGTTGGTAATTCAGTCTTTAACATGGCCTCAAGGAGATGGAGTGTTGACCCCGGGCTGATCAGGTATTGCGCCCCGGCGGCTTTGGCATTCCAGGCCAGTTCCGGTGTGGTGATGGTCCCGGCCCCGACAATCATATCCGGTACAGCACTCCGGATTTCTTCTATTGCCCCAAGGGCCGCCCTGGTGCGCAGCACCACTTCAACCATATTGATCCCCCCGGCCTTCAGGGCTTTTGCCGCTAATACCCCATCCCCGGTATTACTCACCTGTAATATGGGCAGAATTGGCACATTCCGGAAGAAATCCGATATCTTGTTTATTTTGGTCACAGACAATCCATTTTCCCTTCAGGTTTCCTAATCATTTATTTTAATAAAAAAACAGGCACTGTCAAATTAACTTATTGTTCCAATATTCATATCTGATATTTTGGCTCAATGAACATTTCATTTAAATATTACAAATCTAATCCTGCAATTATCCAGTTGGCTTTTCTTCTTTATCTCAAATATCCATCATCGCTTCGGCAAGTAGCAGACTTGCTCTTTGAGCGAGAAATCGATATCACCCATGACCCAAAGGGCAACACGTAGCAGCAAAACGGTCAGATTGTGGTGGAATAGGTTTGGTCCTGCCCTTGCGGCCAAAATCAGAAAGAAACGCACATCTTATCCTAAGTAATATTCAAATTGGCGGTGGCACATTGATGAAGTGTTCGTAAAAATAAGAGGTAAAACCCACTATTTATGGAGGGCTGACGATCATAAAGTGACATCCTTGACGCTATTGCAACAAAACGACACGACAAGAAAGCCGCGCTGAAAGTGTTGAAATTTCTCATAAAGCGCTATGGACGGCCAACGGCTATCGTCACAGAAAGCTCAGGTCCTACCAAGCTGCTATGAAAGAACTGGATTGCCAAAACTGGCAAGAAGCCGGAGGTCGATTAAATAATCGGGCTGAGAATAGTCACCTGCCTTTCCGACACTGAGGAGTTTGTCGGCTTAGCTTTCGCGATGACCGTGGTGCCAGTGGCACCGCGTAAGCTGAGTAAAGCCAAGAACCCGCAAGCCGAAGGGGCGAATATACCATGCTGGACTTTCGAAAAGAGGAGACCCTTCAGAAATTCACTTCAGTTCATGGACAAATATACAATCATTTTAATGGAGAACGGCTCCTCGTATACAGACAAATATTTAAGGAATATTGTCCAGAATCTATGACTGAATGGCGTACATTCGTGGCGTAATATATTTGCAATTAAAGACCTCTTTGACCAACTTCAGTTTCCTTTGACAGCGCCAGTCAACCTCATGGAATAAAATTTTTATGAAACTAACGTTATAATTATTTATTATTCTATGTTATAAAATTAAGTAAGAAAAATCCTGTTTAGAGCTTTGGCTTATTAGCAATAAGCGTTGTTAGATATTTTTAGGATAACAATCATGATAGTTCCCCTCAAAAACTATACAGTCGGCTTCCTATTTTCACTACCTATCACGCTAATCTTTTTTTCTATCGCAATAGCACAAAGTAGTTATCAGCCACTTCCGAGACAAAATATCCTCATCGAAAACGCAACCATATTAATTGGTAATGGGGAAAGGATAGAGAACGGCTCTATTTATCTTGAAAACGGCAAAATCATAGCGCTCGGTCATAATCTGGATATTTCATCTGATGTCACAATTATTAATGCTAAAGGCAAATGGGTAACCCCTGGTTTGATAGACGTTCATTCCCATTTGGGCAGTTATCCCACTCCAGATGTGGCAAGCCTTAAAGACACTAATGAAACATATACATACAACACCGCTGGGGTTCGCATGGAAGATTCCGCCATCACCCAAGACGCTGGTTTTCATCTAGCATTAGCGGGAGGAGTGACTACGCTACAAATTTTACCTGGTTCCCATAATGTCTTTGGGGGGCTTGGGGTTGTGATCAAGAATATATCCGCCCGCACCATACAAGAAATGAAATTTCCAGGCGCGCCTTACTCCCTTAAAATGGCATGCGGTGAAAATCCTAAAATGTCCCGCAAAAGCAAACGCCCTATCACTAGAATGGGGGTCGCATATGCCATGCGGGAAGAATGGATAAAGGCCACAGACTATGCCAATGAATGGCTCCACTATGAAAAAATATCCGCTAAAGGAGAAGATATCCCCTCCCCCAAACGTAATTTGGCATATGAGAATTTAAGAGGCGTTCTTAACGGAGACATATTAGTGCAGATTCACTGCTACCGCGCCGAAGAAATGGCTGTTATGATCGCTATCTCAAAAGAGTTTGATTATCATATCACAGCCTTCCACCATGCTTCTGAAGCCTATAAAATAGCGGATATCCTGACGGCAAATGAAATTTGTACGGTTCTTTTCTCCGATTGGTGGGGATTTAAAATGGAGGCCTATGATGCCATCCCCGAAGCCATGGCTTTTATCCATGATGCGGGAGGGTGTCCCGTTATTCACTCCGATTCAACATTAACCGGACAATATCTCAATCAAAAAATTGCCGCCGCACTGGCCGCCGGGAAACATGCGGGCCTCAATATTAATCGTGCCGAAGCAATCTCGTGGGCAACCTTGAACGCTGCCAAAGTTCTGGGCTTGGATGAACAGACCGGGTCATTGGAGCCCGGTAAAAATGCGGATCTGGTTATCTGGTCCGGCGACCCGTTCAGCGTTTACACCAAGGCAGAAAAGGTTCTCATTGACGGGGCGATAGCTTTTGACCGTTTCGACAAGAACCGTCAACCTATATCAGATTTTGAACTTGGGCAAAATTTAAATAGGGAAGAAAAATAATGAAGTCGTTGTTATACCTGTCTTTATTTTTAGTGATTATAATTAGGACCTCTCTCGTTTCCCAAGCAGAAACCATCGCCATCACAGGGGGGAAGGTCTATAGCATGATTGATAATGACCCACTTACGAATGTCACAATTTTGATTGTGGATGAGAAAATAAAAGCAATCGGCCCGAATATAAAAATTCCCAGAAATGCCGTCTTGATCAATGCTAAAAATAAAATAATCACGCCTGGTTTCATGTCATCTGCAACCCATTTGGGGTTAACTGAAGTTCTGGCTGTGTCCGAAACAAATGACTTTAGCGGCTCTGATAAGGCAGCTGGATCAATCTTTGATGTAAGCTATGGTTTTAATCCAAATTCAACAGTAATTCCAATTGTTCGAATGGGTGGGTTAACACGATCAATCATAATTCCTTCGGCGAACCAAAGTCCGATTGCAGGACTTGGTGCTATTATCCACCTTGGCTCAGAAGGCCGTTTAATAACGCACAAAGGCAACGCACTATTTGTGGAAATGGGGGAGCATGGCGCCAAGTTAGCGGGGGGAACAAGGGGGGCGGCCTGGGGACAGTTAAAATTATTATTAGACAGAGCAAAAAATTACAGGAACAAAAAGAATAAAGGACTAATACCTAATGACTTAACGGTCTTCATGGATATCCTTAGCAAAGAGATTCCTTTGGTGGCAACTGTGGACAGAGCATCCGATATCCAGCAAGTAATTGAATTGGCCGAAGACTATAATATCAGAGCGATCATTATGGGGGGGGCCGAATCATGGATGGTTGCAGACCAGTTGGCACAAGCAAATATTCCCGTTATTCTGGACCCCACTCTTAACTTCCCGGATTTATTTGAAACAATCAATGCCCGCCACGACACGGCGACACTATTGCACAAAGCTGGTGTAAAGATGGGATTTAGCATGCCGCGCCTTGCCGGATTGAGAACCCCTGCCTTCACCCATAATGCAAATAAAATAAGAATTTCAGCCGGCATTGCCGTCGCTAATGGTTTGCCATATCTGGCCGCCCTCAAAGCACTATCCATTGATGCCGCACATATATGGGGGATCGACAAAGATTATGGCACACTGCAAAAGGGGCGCGATGCTGACATTGTCATATGGAGTGATGACCCCTTGGAAATAATGACAAATGCAGAAATAGTCATCATCAAAGGCCATATCATGCCAAAGACAAACCGACAGATAATGTTAAGAGATCGGTATTTTCCAGCCAAGCTGAACGACCCAATTCCCCCTAAATACCGATAACAGAAGATCATATAATGATTAATCTCAGAGCAAGAAAAACAAATATATTAGCCTTTTTTCTCGTGGGAACGGTCAGCATATATTTCTCTCAACAAACATATGGAGCTGATAATTTTACTGACCGTACTGCCATTGATTCCTTTGTAAAATATATGGCTGCCCGAAAAAATTTGATGGCAAAGTCCCGAAAAATATCGACGCCAAACGGCATTGACGTTACGGAATCCCTCCAAATTAATGGCCTGAAGCAATGGTTTAGAATTCGGGGAACCAACAAAGACAACCCCGTCCTACTTTATCTGCATGGGGGACCTGGCTCTGCTTCCATGCCATTCTCATATGCCATGTCGTCACAATGGGAAGAAGAGTTTATTATGGTGCATTGGGATCAACGTGGTACCGGAAAAACAAGATGTTCTAATCCCGAATATGATCCAAAAACGGCCCAATTCGAAGATTTTTACACGGACATGATTGAAGTCATTACCTATCTGAAAAAACGATTAAACAAAAAAAAGATAATCGTTCTAGGCCATTCATGGGGAACCTTGCTCGGCACCCATTTAGCCAAAAGAAATCCTGAACTACTTCATGCTTATGTTGGTACTGGTCAGATGACCAACACCATTGAAAGTGAGACGCTGGGATATGAATTTGCATTACAACAAGCCACGGAAAATGATGACAAGGAAGGGGTTAAGAGGCTTAAATCAATCGCGCCTTATCCATCACCTGTCCCCGTTGGGACAAAAGAATTACAACGACAGGTTTCTACCCAGCGTAAATATCTTCAGAAATATGGCGGCGCTGTTCAATTCAGCTATATGGAGAAAATTTATAAAGCCTTTTTTAGATCTCCTGATTATTCAATATGTGACTGGATGGGCTTTATTGATACCCAACTTGGTGGCACCCCCTATCCTCACAGAGACTTAACGGGATCATTTTTAGATAAAGAAGGTGGGCTAGCCAATTTTGATCAGGATATCGGGTTTAAGTTTAAGGTGCCTATGTTCTTTTTTCTGGGGGCGCTCGACTATCAAACCTCAACAATTATCGCAACCCGCTATTTCGACAAAATTCAGGCCCCACACAAACAATTAATAATCTTTGAAAAATCTGGCCATGCCCCCCCGCAAACAGAAGAAAAAAAGTTTGTGGATAGTCTGGTTAAACTGGTACGTCCCTTCGCCCTAAAGCCATAAATTTAAACAAAAAAATCCGGCAAGAAAATTATCATTCCTACCGGATTATTATGTCATTATATATTTAGTATATTGCGTTAAAAATTCGCATTGAAATTGATGCCAAACGTCCGTGGCCGTAATGTAGTGAACCGACGGAACTGGCTACCGAAATCTCTTTCACCCAGTTGGGGACGGGAATCTGTGACATTATTCACAAAAAGAGCCACGGTCCAATCATCCTTCCGAATACCAAGACGCACATTCGTTAAGTCATATGAATCAAGATACTGCGCTCCTTCACCGGTATAAGCAAAAGCACGTTTACCAACATACTGATAATCGGCACGAATAAAGCCATCATAATCATCTGTCATCGCAAATTCATACTCACCATTCAAACTCACAGTCCATTCCGGAACCGCCAACAAAGATTCGTCTTCTTGACCAAATGTGGGGCTTGACCCAAGTGTGGCATCAGTATAGGCAATCGCAACCCCAAGATCTAAACCGTCTATTGGGCTTAGTCGTGATTCAAATTCAAAGCCTTTACTACTGGCTTCCCCAGCATTCAATGTTGGACTAAATGGACATCCCCCATTTATCGCTCCCAGATTCACACTTTGGGCAATATTGCTCCAATCCACATAGAATGCTGTCGCATTTACAATGACACGTCCTTCATTCCAGCTGGATTTAATCCCGGCTTCATAATTCCAGATTGTATCGGATTCGAAGGTACCCGCCTCACCAGTCAAGCCCAGTTCGCCCAAGACTTCACTACAGGCTGGGATATCAGGAACCGGTGATGACTTACCACCTGTTCTGAAACCCTTTGTCACCGATGCAAAAAGAAGATGGTCATCCGTTGCCTGATACGAAACACCAAATTTTGGACGGAAGCTATTTTCACTTCCAGATGCTGTGGTAAAGCCGGAACCAAATGGGCCTGTACTATCACCATCGTCGGTGAAGGAATAATCAAACCATCTGCCACCAAGCGTTACTTTTAATTTGTCAGTAACAGCGTAGTAAACCTCACCGAATAACGCATATTGTTCAGATACAAAATCACGGTCAGAACCAAAGAATACAAATTCATCCAAAATGACCACAGGCGCCGCCGCAAGGGTCACATTTGTCGTGAAGGACAATGTATCATCAAAAAGCTTTTCTTTATGGTAATATAGACCTGCCGTCCACTGAATTGCAGAATCATCCGTAGACATCAGCCTGAATTCCTGAGTCCATTCTTTCTTCGTTGTTGCTAAGTCATACTGGGACCCATCGGGCGCGACAAGCGCCGTTGCGAAAGCACCACTTACAACGACTTCAATCAGAAAACGACCGATATTTGACAGGTCTTCCACGCCATTATAGGTGCCTTTAAAGTAAGATGACGCTGACAAAAAGGAGATATTTCCAAAATCATGCTCCAGTGTCACATTAAAGAGATCAAAATTGGATTCCTGAGGCGTTGCAATTTCTCTAGCTATTTTCAGGTCGCCAAAAGTTGGATAATGGTTCGCTTCACCACCCATTTTTGCTCGATGAATATTTGCACTTGCCGTAAGTGTTGTATTTTCAGTAGGGGTGAATTGCACCGCCGCTCTAACGCCATAAATCTCCGTATCATTAAAATTATCTTTTTCAGCATTTGCTGAATTAACAATAGCTTCTTGCGCGCTACCTGCTGGGGCAATTTCACTATCAATGAAGCCATCGGCATCTTCATAATAACCGACAACTCGAAGAGCGAGCTTTTCTTCAACAAGCGGAATGTTAACCATCCCTTTAATGGTATAGTTTTCACCGCCATTTTCAGTAGATGACAATGTACCATCAACTTTACCTAAAAATTTTGTCGCATCAGGTTTATTTGTTACAACTTTAATCGTACCACCCGCCGTGCCGGCCCCATATAAGGTTCCTTGTGGTCCACGAAGCACCTCAATACGATTAACATCAAAAAGTATTGGGTCACTAGCTGTCAAAGGCGTTTCATCAATATAATAACCAACCAAAGGGCCACCCTCTGATGAACCAGAAATACCACGTATTGAAAGTTTACGTTCCCCACGACGACCTGTCGCCCCGAAATCAGTATATTGAATACCAGGAACAGCGCGGAAATATTCGCCGAGGTCATCGACACCGCGACGATCAAGTTCTGCTTCACTAATAGCAGAAACAGCCATGGCAACCTCCTGTAAAGATTGCGATCTTTTGGCTGCTGTAACTATGATTTCTTCAAAAATCGCCTCTGATGCGTCATTTGTATCAGCAGCTTGTGCCAGAAATGTCACCCCCCCACCAAGTATCAGCGCAGAAGTTGATGTTGCATATTTAAGCTTAGTTAAAAAATTTCTCATTATTGTTCTTTTTCCTCCATAAATAAACATGACGTTAATATTAGTTTTTATTTTTTATAGCATGAGTTATGAACTTATGCAATCGGTTTCATATGATATGATAATGGATACTTTAAAAAGTTTACACCACTCCTAGATATGCTTTATATTTTAAAATATTCTTCTAATCATTAAAACCGGAAACGCGTTTCGATCCCGATCGTTCGTGTTCTGTTTTGTGATATACGTGGACGTCCGGGCGTTTCTAGAGCCAGCGAACGATTATCACCATATGAGCTTATGTCATTAAACAAGTTGTTGCCAAAAACAGATATTTCCCAATTTTCCCAGATTGCCGTTGCCCGAAGATTGAGCAAACTGAGGGATTCTCTTTGGGCAGAAACGGCCGTTGAACCCGGGCCATTGTTCGTATAGCTCACACTATCGCCAATATAACTATAATCTAACCGTAACAGGCCTTCGATATCATCACTGAATGTGAAGCTATATTCTGCGGAAGTTGATAGCGTCCATGTCGGCACATGCTGAATCGGTGTCCCCGGTTGTGAGATGGGCGTATTGATCTCACCCTGGCTAGTAACTACCGCATCCGTGTAACCAACTGCGGCATCAACAACAAGATTTTCTGTCACTGCAAGTGATGCCTCAATTTCGAATCCTCTACTGCGCGCGCCACCCGTATTCAGAGTGGTTCCAAACCCGCAGTCCAGAACAAAGGACTGCTGTAAATTATTCCAGTCAATCCAATAGGCTGCTGCATTAACTTGTGCCCGACCTTCCGCCAAAGTGCTTTTAACGCCGACCTCGTAACTCCACAGGGTATCTGAATTTACCTGTCCGGCTTCTTCAGGTGATACTCCAACGTCGACCAATGCATCAGTACAAAATTCAACAGGCAAACCATTAACCCCGCCGCGCCTAAAACCTTTTGCCGCGGAGGCATAGAGCAAAATATCATCGGAATAGCTATATTCAGCAGAGAACTTTGGATTGATGCCATTTTCTTTGGCATCCCCAATTGACGGGGGCCCCCCTGCAAAACCGCCAATGATGAGAGAGGAATCGATGGTTGTTTCAAACCAACGCAAACCAGCTGTCAATTTTAAGTCTTCTGTAACCTCGTAAGATGCCTCACCAAATAAAGCTATTTCCTTAATTGTCCGGTCGCCGTCCTGAGTGAATAACGTATCCGCAAATCCAAAGACATCCGTACCGGCAGGAGCGCCAAAGAAAGCATCAATGGCATCACTTGTTCCGGGAACGATGGAAATATAATCCGTTAAGGTCTTTGTATTGGAATAAAATCCGCCAACAACAACTTGAAAAGACCCATCAAATTCGGAAACAAATCTAAGCTCGGCAACTTCACCATTATTTTTTGAGGTTTTATCAAAAGTCCCCGCTTGCGGCGGAAGGAAGCCTTCCAATCCAGCAAGCCCTATCAACCATGATGTCAACTCAGAGACATCTTCGCTATCATTAACTTCCCTGTTCCAATGGGAAAAATTACCTACTAAACTACCCATATCAAGGTCTATTGTGAAACCCAATGAAGCATGAACCCACTCATCCTGCGCAGATTCATCAACGTCAAAGGCCCGTGCATTTATGAAATTTCCCGGCTCATTATCTGCAAAAGGCAAACTGTCAATTTCTGCATTTTGATAATTAACCCGCCCATTAATGGTCAATCGGTCACTGGCAGCGATTTTAATGGCAGCCTGAATGCCCTTCACATCAAAATCATCCACATTTTCTCTGGTGGTAAAATCCTGTGTTGCAAAGGTTTCCCCAGGTGATGGCGTATAGTCGCTATGCACACGATCAAACACACCTTCTTCATGCTGAAAATAACCTAAAACCCTTACAGCCACTTTATCTTCAACAATCGGCAGATTTACGACCGCATCCACCATATAATTCCATCCACCTTCTTTTGTATTGGATGTACCGAGGCGGCCTTTGACTTCCATTTGGTCAAGATCGGGTTGTTTGGTAATAAAGCGAACCGTCCCCCCCATTGAACGGGCACCATACAAAGTACCCTGTGGCCCACGCAACACTTCAACCCTTTCAAGGTCCAAGACCAATGGGGACATGCTTTCTTCCATTGGCGTGTCATCGATATAAAACCCAGTGGTCCCCGTCCCGAAAATACCGCGAATAGCAATGCTTCTGGTCCTTATGCCACCGTCGCCTGTCGTGCCAAATGACAGATTTGGTACTCTGACAGCAAAATCTTCAAATGCGATGTCACCGGCACGCTCCATTTCCAAACCGGAAAATGCCGTAATACCCATAGCGACATCTTGCAAATTCTGTGATCTTTTTTGGGCCGTAACCGTTATTTCTTCCAGTGTGAAATCTTCATCTGCGGCATATACCAGCGGCACCCCTGATCCAATTATCATCGTCACTATGGCTGTTGTACTTTTTATTTTTGCAACAAATCCACTCATTTACTATTCCTCCCTCTATATTTACAAATATGATGCAAGCGTCAGTTTCTACTTATAACATTAAAAATCAGTTTATGTAAAGTAATTATAAATATGACGTATGTATTAGTTTTTTTGTTCTTCTATGAGTTATTATCTGCATATAATAGTATGCAATTAAATTTCAGAGATATAATTTCTGAATTAAAATTTGGGCATTCTGAGGGATTAACGAATTGCTTTATATCCGACGGACTTCACTTTATGTGCGCTTGACAAGCATAAGTCATACCTATAAAGCTAACGCTTGCTTAAGTTTTTAAGGACTTTTTTTTCATGACGGCAACACATCTTAATTTTGGCGATTATCTGGAGCATAAATACCGCACCTCCCCTGCAAAGCGCAAAGGTGAGCGTACACGTGATCGGCTCGAAATATCCGCTGTGCGTGTATTAGAAAATAAAGGATATCACGATATACGCGTTGCCGATATCTGCGAGCAGGCCGATGTTTCTACGGCGACATTCTATTTATATTTTGAAAATAAAACTGAAATTACCGTTGCCGTTCTAAAAAACTTTACCGAGCAGATTATTTCCAATCGCAGCCAGGAAAAAAATGAAAATAATGCATTTTCTGCCATCTATAATTCTAATTTATCCTGGGTTCGTCAGGTGCGGGCAAATGCGGGCCTCTCCCGATGTTTACTTCAGCTACAGGATCAGGAAGGTGAATTTTCTCAATATTTTCAGCGTATCAGTTATAGCTGGTATAAATATGTTGTAAAAACGACGTCAAAATATATAACCATCACCACTGAAAATAACCCTGTTTTTTTGCTGGCTACCTATGCCATGGGTGGCATGATTGATGAAATTGTCCGTAGCCAGCTTGTTTATCCAAATCCTCATCTTTTGTCTGTTCTTGATGAGGTCGCCCCCAGCGATGAAAATTTAGCAGAATTTCTATCATTACTTTGGTACAGAAGCGTTTTTGGTACTGACCCGGACCTGGCTTTGCTGAGTTATGATTGCACGAAAAAATTGCTCGCCGTAAAAGGCCCGCCAAGCAATTAAAAAAAATCACACTTCTCAGCACTGCGTCATTTGCAAGGGAATTGCTCATTGGCACGTTTTTTGAGGGCCACCTTATCTACCTTCCCTATGGGGAGAAGCGGTAATTCGTCTACAAGAAGTATATTTTTCGGGATCTTGTAATTTGCAAGCAGTGATCGGCAATGTTCTTTAAGCTTATCAATAGAAATTTTTTCTTTTTGAAGTACATAAGCTACACCGACTTCCTGCCATATAGGGTCTTCAATACTGACAATAGCCGCCATTTCGACGCCCTCAAAACTTTCTATAACATCCTCCACTTCTCTTGGGTAAACATTATAGCCACCAGATTTGTACATCTCCTTTATGCGCCCCATTATGCTGTAAGTCCCATCAGGATTCAAACAAGCAAGATCACCAGTTGCAAACCATCCATCTTCCGAAATTGCTTCCGTAGTGGCCTCAGGTTTATTCCAGTATCCGGTCATATTGTATATTGATCGGGTCAAAACCTGCCCTGTCTTGCCTTTTTTTACTGGCGCCCCATCATCACCAAGCAAACGAATATCAACACCATTCAAAGCCTGACCTACTGTATTTTCTAATACAGACAGGTCCCTTGTTGGGGCAACGGCTGTAATGGCACCGCAAGATTCAGACATGCCATAATTTGTGGCCAAAGGACAGTCATATTGGAGCAACCGCTTAATCATATCACGGGGCATTGAAGCCCCTTCCCACGCTATTAACTGAACAGCAGATAGATCGAATTCATCAATATTTTGTTCTGCAAACTGAAGCTGAAATACACTGGGCACAGAGGCCCAAAATGTTATCCGTTCAGATTCCATAATTTCCAGTGAACGGCGTGGTGAAAATTTTTCCATAAATACGATAGTCCCACCAGCCACTAAAACCGGTGTCGATAAATCCACGACACAACCAATATGATTTACTGGAAAATAATTTAACATACTTAAAGGTGAAATTGGCCATATGTGATTCTGCTGAAGACTATTTTCAACGATACCCTGATGATGGAGCAATGCCCCTTTCGGGCTGCCTGTGGAACCAG
Source organism: Alphaproteobacteria bacterium (assembly GCA_002401695.1). Lineage (GTDB taxonomy): Bacteria > Pseudomonadota > Alphaproteobacteria > Micavibrionales > Micavibrionaceae > UBA1672. The sequence continues at coordinate 28,470 of NVTV01000009.1, read as the reverse complement.
AAGTATAGACGATCAGGCACGGGTCCCGACCGCCACAATTCTGACGGACTGCTTGCAGATCCTGATCACTAACATCTGCACCGGCAGAAATAAAACCCTGATAACTTTGCCCTCCTTTTGTCAGATCATCATTATCAAGAATAACCAGCGATTGTACCGACGGTGAAATTGCCATTAGCTCTGTTAGTTTCGGACCTATATCCTTTCCCTCAATTTTTGATCGTGAAAGAAGAACCACAGGCGTACTATCGCCCGTAACATAGCTCAATTCATTGAGCTGATATAAAGGATTGAGTCCAACCCAGATAGCTCCAATGGACGCCGTTGCAAGGAAAGAAATAAAATATGCCGGGCTTGGCGGGCATAATGTTGCCACACGGTCATTTTTCTTAACACCTGCCTTAATCAGAGCCTTGGCAAGTGCATCAACCTTTTCCTGTAAATCCTTATAACTAATCCGATGATCATTTAATACCATCGCCACTGCAACCGGGGTATGTTCAGCATACCAATCAACATAATCACTGATACGCGGCACAGAAGGGGGAAGCTGATTTAATGTTACGATGTTATTTGGCATTTATTTCAGTCTGTTACGTAATATAAAATATAGGAAATGGTGGTCTATTTTTGACTAGATTTTTCATGGGGAATGAGAATAGCGAGCCACTGCGCAACCAAAGCTGGTTTATCAACACCCTCAATTTTTATTTCACAGTCGTATTTAATGATATTCCGACCCCTGTCGTCTATTCTATTATCTAAAATTTTAAAGTACCCACGTATTCTGCAATTTACGGGTACTGGCGATATAAACCTTAAATAGTCCATACCATAATTCATAAAATACCCCTCATCCGTTGCATCCCCTGCCGTACTGGTGCCCAGAACACCATGCAACATATGTGTGAGTAACGATGACGTTAAAAAACCAAAAGCAATCGTCTCGCCATATGGGGAATTTTCCTTTGACCAACTTGGATCAACATGCATAGGATCTAGATCAAGTGTAGCCTCGCCAAATTTGGATATCATCTCCTGATCAACCGTCACCCAAGGTGAGTTACCAAGATTTCGTCCAACAGTGAAGAATTCAGATTTGATAGGCTTTGAGGTAGGTGTTTCCATAGTATTTATTTCTTTTATTTGTTCTTTAATGAATTTATAACAACAGCAGGCAGGCGTTCTTTTGCGACAGTTACAGGTGCCGGTTTTCCGGATACAGGAACCATGTTAAATTGCGCCGCGACGGAAATGCCATAATCGGGGAAATAGGCCATGAAAGACGTGTAGCCCGGTATCCACCCATTATGCCCGTATGCTAATCCATAGTCAGTCATTTTTGCGCCCTGACCCAATCCATATCCGGGATAAGCATAGGGTTGATCCTTTGACCTGGGTTTCACAGCAAGCAACTGCTTGGAGAATTCGCCCTTAATAACGCGGCCTTCATAAAGTTCCTTGGCATACCGTGCAAGGTCACCTGCATTGGTTACCAGACCCCCACCAGTCCATTCTCGCCCAGGATTGAAGGTTACGACATGATTTTCCAGAATTTTTTCTGGCAAGCCGAAAGGATTATCTGCGGGGAGATATCCGGGCACGAGACCGGGCAAATGTGGATGATCAGAAGGCGAGGTAAGCATTAAACCTAATGGATCAAGTATCCGTCTCCTAAGCTCGCCATAATAAGTTTTACCCGTTGCGGCTTCTATTGCCAACCCCGCGATTAGAAAACCTGAATCTGTATATTTAAAGCCTTTTCCGGCTGGAAATAATGGCTCCTTATCCAGGATAAATTCTATTAATTTTTCCGGAGATTCCGCAATAGCCAAATTAATTTTGCCACTGGAAATGGCCTTTGCAAATTCTGGCATATATACATGGTCTAATAAACCCGCCCTATGATCTAACAGATTCCGCAAAGTGATTTCATTGGCATTTGGAAGCCTGCTAAACCACGGTCTATCACTCAGCCAGGTCGAAACCTTTGCATCCAAATCAATTTTACCATCAGCCGCCAGGCTCAACGCTGTTGCACCAACAAAGCTTTTCCCGATACTTGCTGACAACAACCTTGAATTTGGTGCCATCAAAATGCCGCGCTCTTTATCAGCAAAGCCTGCAGAAACCGTAAAGGTACGTCCATCCGGAAGAGTAAATGCAGCCACCCCCCCTGGGGCACCAGTTTCTTCGACAACTTGCTCCAGTGCCTTTTGAAATTCCTTAACCAATAGGTCCGCATTTACATCACGGGGGCCTGCCTGACCTTCAGCATTAAAAAACAACCCTACAGCAACGATTGACAAAAGAGGTAAAACGAATTTTCTAGCGTTGCGAAATTTAAAATACCACATCATGAGGCCTTAATAAAAATTAAATAAATAAAACTAACGTTATAGTTACTTTTTTGAAAGGTTATGTCAAGCAACAACTTTATTCCCGAATATAAAATTCATAATAATTTAAAAAAATATCAACCTTCTTCAGGCCAACCCAATGAAAATTTTACTACGCTCTCTGCCAGAGACAAAGTAGGGTCAATGGTTGGAACCATTGTAGATATATATGGCATTAAAAGGGGTAATTCTGTACAGCCAGTTATTATAACATCCACCCCCTGGTTTTCTAAAGTATTAATGCATTGTTGAAATGTCGGCACTATTTCCTTCTGTCTGCCACTTTTAACAGCATATATGATGTCCATAAGGGTGTTTTGAAAATCTTCTGTCACCCTTAAAATAGACATATTATTTTTTTCTAAAACACGATGATACACTCTACTTTGTATTGTCCCCGATGTTGCTAGAAGCCCTATACTCCGAGCATCCGGATGTTTCCGCAGGATTTCCTGTTGTACACAGTCAATCATATTTATAAAGGGAACAGTAAGCTTCTTGCTAAGGTCATCTATAAAATAATGTGCCGTATTACAGGGCATACAAAGTACTGAGGAACCAACATTTATCAGATTTTGGCTGGCTTCAATCAATAAGGGGACGGGGTCCTCTCCCTGCCCAACAATAAACTTTGTACGGTCCGGGATCTGCGGGCAAACCTCAAACGCAACGGGTATATGATCCTGATCACACCCCGCCGGAGTAGATTGGATGATCTTACCATAAAAATCCAGTGTCGCCTCTGGCCCCATTCCACCAATTACACCAATTTTTTTCATATCAACTGTACCTAAGTGAAATTATTTAAAAAACTTTGAATAGATGTCTTTGGGTATATTTTTATATTTCAACTGACCAATATCAGCTGGTCCATGACCCGGCGCATCAATAATGATTGCCCTCTTCATTAAACCTGTTTCCATGAAGCCACTTCTGTAATGAACCCGGGTTTTCGATACGATAATATCAAACTTGTCCAAATCCACGCCAGCACGGATAAGAATTTTTGGATTTGTCACCTGAAAGCGTTTTGGCGTCACAAAAACCAGGTTATTATTCCCAAAAGACAAGACTACGAAAGGCTCTGACACCCCAGTATAGCTGATATCAAATTTACCTATATAGCTTACCTTGCCTTTAATTTTTACGGGCTTACCGGCCAAATTCGTGGAATGACCTCCAATATTTATGGATATTTTATCGCCAATATCATGGTGTTTGAGAATTGTCTCAACTGCCTGCTCATCGGCAATGGTTGCGACAACAAAGTTACTTGCCCCCTGCTCTATTAACGCTCTTAGTATATGTGTTGAATCTCCAAGTCTGTCAGACATATCGGCGACAAGAACTGGTTTCTCCCCATTCTGAACGGCCTTAATTGCTTCTGCCACACCGACCCTGGTTTTTGGAATATCCCATTCAAATTGATCTCGCCTTTTACGGATAAAATCATTCATATCATCAGCTATTTTATTGGCGAGCGCCTCATCATCATTGGTAACAACCATAACTGCCATGCCCACATCTGGCACATCAGAAAAAGCAAACCCGAAAAATACGGAGACATAAGTATCAAGATGGCGGTTTTCCCAGCGGCGTGCCCGTTCCATCACCTCCCTTGGTACCCCTTGGTGGGTTCCACCATAGACGCTAGCAAAAATAATGCCGGGTTTGCGCGCGGCCATAGTCGGCTTAAAACTACCCCGAATAGTACGAATAAGTATCCGTGCCGCCCGTTGGCCCATAAGGTCATTATCATAATGGGGGTAACGTTTCCCCACCAAAACTATATCAGCGACCTTGATAAGCTCTTCATCTTCATTGCCATGCAGGTCCATGGTGATTGCAATGGGGATATCCCCAACGACCTCTCTAATCCGGCGTACAAGCTCTGCTTCAGGCCGCGCAATTCCTTGCACTGCAAGCGCCCCATGAAGAGGCAGGAAGATACCGTCCAGCCCCTCTATTTCGCCAAAACGTTTCGCCATCTCGCCGACATATTTATCAAATGCTTCTTTTGTGACCCAACTCCCTGCGGAGCCGCCTGCGGGATTTCGGGGATAATATACCCCCTCCACAATAACATATTTATATTCTTTAGCTTCATGAAGAAAGCCTTTTGTACCATCATCACTGCCCCTGTCACTCAGGACATCCTCACCAACAAAGGGCGCACCATAATGTTCAAATTGTTCAATGCCGGTAACTACGGGACAGAAGGTACATGTTTCCACATTAATACTGGCCACCCCAATTCGTATTTTCTTCTCTTCTGCGGCAGAAGACGCAGGCGCCAACCCCGAAACAAAGAAAACCACACATAAACTCCAAAAAGAACCATGCCATTTAATCATAATGTTTTTCCAATTCCTGCACTAATTTCAAACTGCTCTCACGGATACTTACATTGCGTTTTGACCAATATTTTGACACGAGCATGTAATAGAGAATTCCCGCCCCCAAAATGCCCGCCATGAACAGAACAATAACCAGGTTTTCCTTAATATTTATCAAAATGAACATTGCCGAAATAATAAAAAGCAAGATGGAGACACCATAAATAACGGGCTTTGATAATTTGAACTTAGCATTTTCATATTCTTTTCCAAGCAAGCTCGGTATACGAACCAAACATACAGAAAGAAACATTTGCTGGATCATTAAGCCAATCACAGTAATAATAATAAAATCTTCTATTCTGGTTCCAATCAACACTGCCAAAATACTCAATATGGTGAAAGCAAGTATCGAATTCACAGGTGTTCCAAATCTATTGGATATATGGGAAAGAAATTCCGGGAAGATTTTTGCTTTTGAAAGCACTAGAATATCACGGGAATAACCAAGAATAAGGCTGTTAATCGTCGTGCCAGCCGCCGCAACAATAGAGATAACCAACGCATCAACCAGCCAACCTGGCAGTGTCGTCTTGGCCACTTCCAGAACGGGTGTTACGGCAGTCGCATAATCAACATCCACATCAGTTCCCGTCAGGATCAGAGATACAGAAATATATGTCACCATTACAATAAGGAAGCTGATACCCAGCCCGAGAGGTACATTTCTGGAGGGGTTTTTAATTTCACCGCCGATTTCCAAAAGCAAGACAAAACCCCCAAATGAAAAATATGCCATCGTTGCTGCCAAATAAACCGAGTCAAAGCCATTGGGCATAAACGGGTGAAGATTATCACTGTCGAAATGGGGAACGCCTGAGATCACAAATATCGCCAAGGTTAGCAAAAATACAACAACCAATACCCCTTGGAATCTGACGACCACAGTTGATCCAAGAATATTGATAATTGCAAAAAACACGATCGCCCCAAGAGCGATGGCTTTTTTGCTGATATCCGGCGTAAAATAAACAAAATATTCTGCAAAGCCGTAAGCGAGAAAAGCATTCGCAACAATTACCGCAACCAAAAGCACCCAAACCATCATAAAACCAAAGAACGGGGATATCAGTCGCGTTATTGCAACAAATGACCCCCCCTCCGCGGGTAAAATAGTTCCTATCTGCGCTGCCACAAAGCAGTTTAAAATAGCCATTCCCCCCGCGATGGCATAGGCCAGAATAACAGCAGGCCCTGCAATGATGATTAATTTTCCTGGCACAATGAAGATCGACACCCCCACCACAAATCCAGTAATGGAGAAAATAATTCCCCAAAGGCCCATTTTATTTTTCTCCGTCAAATTATTAGACATATTTCACCCTTTTAGACAGAAGTTTAATCTCTGATTCTCTCAATAATTTACCAATTACGACGAGTGTACCTCATAGCACTACTACGCCAAATCACACTTCTAATGCCTTGCTATTTATAAAACTTACGTTATAGTTAGTTTTTTAAATGCTGCTGTCAAGAAAATTCAATTAGACAACTAATATAAAGTCCAATTTTAGGGTTCATATAAAAACAGTGGTGCAATCATCAAGAATATACAGACGAGGTAGAATAGTGAATACAGAAACACTCAGAAAATTTATTGTGCGTGAAGATAAAACACATGATGAATTTGAGGCCCAATATCAGGCAAAAACAACTACAAGCAAATGTTTCTATATTTTTATGGCTTTAGCCCCCGGGATTCTAGCCTTTATCCTGATTAATATTAATTCAGTTTATACCGCCTCCCTTGAATTAACAGGCTGGTCTGGCATGTTCTTTCAAGGCGTAATGATGTTTTTTGTCACTTACTTCTGGCATATGGTGTTACCGCTAATCATGCTAAGATATGTGGATGGGCTTTCATTACGTCAATCATTTGCCTTTCTGGGGTTAAATCGGTTTGATAAAAGAGGCTTCTTCATTGTGATGCCGTTAATTTTTGTCATCTTTGCCTTTTTGATGTTGCCCTATTATACTCATATCGCAATTCCGATGCGGGAATGGGTAAGAAGTCTGGATTTCTTCACCATGCCAGAGCATTCAATCTTTTTAGGCGGGCCCAATGGGCTCTATAATTTTCCAACTATAGCCTTGGTATTTCTTCTCATCGGTAATTTCTTCGGGGAAGAGATCTACTATCGCGGTTACTTGATGAAGAAGACAGCCTTCTTAGGTCGTTGGAACTGGATGGTTAGTTCTCTCCTCTTCGGATTTTATCATTTCTGGCAGGCTGAGCAGACTTGGCCAATGTTTATACCCGTAATGATCTTTGGGTTGATGATGGTCTGGCGGAAAGATATTTACGTTCTCATCGGTCTGCATGCGCTCCTAAATATCGTTCTCCCCTGGTTCCGGCATACCATGGACGTGCCCTATTAACTACAACGACTGGGACATACAGGGCAGGTATGGCGCGAAAGAAATAACGAGCATTCGCGTCATACCAATGATTAATTTATGCTACGAAAATAGAACCACCTGAATCAGTATCAAATAAATGCAATTTATTATGGACAATTTTCACACCTATTTTGTCTTTATCTCCGGCCTCAAAATAACCCTGTTTATAAACGGTCAAACCTTCACCAGAGGCCAGCCGTGCGTAGACATGCGATTCCGCCCCTAAATTTTCTACTCTCTCAATAACACCAATTACATCAGCATTATCTGTTTCTGATATTTCTAAATGATTAGCCCGCACCCCTAGTGTCACCTCCTGCCCGATACTGACATGATGTTTTCCTGCTGGGATCCTCAACTGAAACAATGTATGTTCCAGATGAATATGGTCACCTTTTACGTCTGTCACCTTCATCTCAATAAAATTCATGCGCGGGGCCCCAATAAAGCCCGCAACAAAAATATTGCACGGCCTGTCATATAGTTCCAGTGGGCTGCCAGATTGCTCTATCACGCCATCATGTAACACCACAATCCTATCCGCCATTGTCATGGCTTCAATTTGGTCATGGGTTACATAAATCATTGTATTACCGATACGTTTGTGAAGACGCGTAATTTCATCCCGCATTTGCACACGCAGCTCAGCATCCAGATTTGACAGCGGTTCATCGAATAGAAAAACTTTTGGCTCGCGAACTACTGACCGTCCAATGGCCACTCGTTGTCTTTGTCCACCGGAAAGAGTTGTCGGCTTTCTGTCGAGAATCCCCTCGATTTGCAACATTTTTGCAGCAGCACCTACTCTTTGGATGATTTCATCTTTGGGTGTATTTATATTCTCCAACGCGAATGATAAATTCTCTCTCACCCGCATATGAGGGTATAAAGCATAGGACTGAAACACCATCGCCATACCCCGGTCAGCGGCATGAACTTTTGTAATATCCTTGCCATCCAGAGAAATTGCTCCTGACGTGACATCCTCCAACCCAGATATCATCCTTAATAAGGTCGATTTCCCACAGCCAGAAGGCCCGACAAAAACGCAAAATTCCCCTTGAGGAATTCTAAGGTTTATCCCTTTTATTACATCTCCATCGCCATAGTCTTTTGTAATATCTTTAAGAATCAATTCTGCCATTTTATGTCCACAAATATTTATTTAATTCCAGATGACGCGGTACCCGTCGTAATATATTTCTGCAGAAATGAGAATACCGTAGCAATAGGAATAAGCACCAAAACCGTCATCGCCAAAAGATTACTCCATTGGGTATCATGTTGACCCTGAAAAGAATTCAACGCGAGCTGCAAGGTAAATTTGTCACTGTCGAACAACACGATTAACGGCCATAGAAAATCATTCCACCGCCACATGACCGATAAAATACACAGTACCGCTAAGGCCGGCATACTCAACGGCAGTATTATCCGCCAGTATATTTTCCATTCGCTTGCTTTATCCATGCGTGCCGCATCAAGTATTTCATCCGGTATAGTCAGCATATATTGACGAAGGAGGAACACCCCTGTCGGCGATGCCACAGCCGGCAAAATAACTCCCCAAAGTGAATTAAACAGACCTAATGATTTAGTAATAAGAAACAGCGGCACAAGGGTTACGGTATGCGGCACCATCAAAGCTCCGACGATCAGAGCCAAGGCGGGCAACTTTCCTTTAAATTTATATTTGGATAAGGCAAAGGCAGCCATAGAACAAGTCAATAGGGTAATGAGTGTCGCGACAACCGTTATAAATATGCTATTCCATAAATAAGTGGTAAATTTAAACCGTTCGAAAAGCTCTGAATAATTGTCCAAAGATAAAGAGAATTCTTTGACCGGCTCCCGATCCCTGACATTAATTTTGATCAACGTATCTGGATCATCAGGATCAACAAGGTGAGAAAGAATACCAACACGCCGTGACTGGGCCAAAATTTTACCTTGATAGTCCCCCTTTTTTACAAGGAATAGCGGTAAAGGGTTTTCAAACCCTTCTATCTTACGCTCAATTTGGCCGTAAGGTAAAAAATTTGGCGGAAATTCCATCAGCTGAGTTTCAGTCTTAAAAGAAGACATCACCATCCATACCACGGGGCCAAACATCAACAGAACGCCGAGAAATAAATAACTGTAACTGAACCAGTCCGTCCAATGCAGGCGTTTCACACCCCGTGTTCTGGTGAGAAAAAGCATCAATCTAGCCATTTGCGCTCCTTTTCTTTACAATAAATTGTATCGTTGTTAAAATAATCAGCGCACATGCGAGCAATAACGAGACAGCAGCCGCAAGCCCCAAAAGGCGCGGGGAGCCGGCAAAGCCCGTTTCGTAAATATACTGGATAATAAATGTCGTCGTCGTGCCTGGGCCACCCCCCGTCAGCGCATAAACTTCGTCAAAGGTCTGCACGCCTTTAATAAGTGCCAACAACATTACAACGGTCATAGTCGGCATTAGCAATGGCAACGTAATACGTCGAAATATCACAAACGGGCGGGCCGCATCCATACGGGCCGCTTCGTATACATCTTTGGGTATAGCCTGAAGCCCCGCCAATATAATGAGCGCATAAAAACCCATATGCATCCAGACAGAAACAAAAACTGACCAAAAAAACGCCCAGTTCCTTTCAAGCAACCAGAGTATTTTTTCATACCCAAAATATTCAATGCCTGCGTTTAGCAAACCGTTACGTTGTAATATCCATTTCCATATCAAAGCCACAACCACAGGAGATAACATTACAGGAAAAAAGAATACGGATCTGAAAAACCCCCGTGCCACAATTTTTCTATTCAGGATCAAAGCTGTGATTAAAGCAAAACCCACCATCATACCGACTTGCAAAAACACAAATATTGTCGTGTTAGATAAAGATCTCCAAAACAAGTCTTCCTTACATGAATTTGGATCCATGTAATCCTCACATTGCAACAAATCCGAAAAATTGTCCGCACCGATATATGTTCTGTCATTTAACAAAATTTCACTTCCGCCTGTGAGCGAATATGCAATATTTAAGATCACCGGAAGCAAAGAAAAAATACCAAAAAATATTAAATTCGGGGCCAGAAAAAACCATGCCACATTGCGCATCCCAAAACATTTTAGGAACAGACGGAAAGGAAATTCAACTAATCGCATCACAGCTGAAAACAAAAAGAAAACCTTTGTTTTACTCATCGTGGACAATAGAATGCTCCTATTTTTATTGTGCTACTCAGTTCATATTGGCTAATGCTTTGGCCAAGTCACTTTTACATCGCATCATTGCTTGTTCTACGCTTAATTCCCCTACAACGGCTTGGGTTATCCTTTTGGCTACAATATCAAATAATGCCTGACTATATTTATAGCCCTGCAAACGAAAAGCTATGGGAGAAATCTTTAAAACCTCACCCGTCCATGCCTCAAGTGCGCGGGAAGCTGTATCTGACATACCCCCATAATCAACACCCTTTTCAGCTACAGCTTTATGGGCAGGAATATTCTGGGTTATAGAAATCAGCTGCTGATAAATGTCTTCTTGGGCAAAAAAATTAATAAATTTAGCCACGGCCTCTGGATGTTTGGTTTGTTTAAAGCCAACAAGACCTGTACCACCCGGCATGCCCGTGCAGCCCCCAGCCCCACATGGCGATCCAACCACAACCCAATCGAACGCACCACCAATTGCAGCATCAAAGGGCTTTACTTGCCAACTACCGGAAAAGTAGAAAACCACTTCTCCATTGACGAATTCCCGCCGCGCATCTTTATAGGTTGTGCCCCCGACCGCCCATATTTCACGTGCCATAATGCCATTTTCAAACCAGGAAACAAACTTATCAGTATATGCCGCAAAAGCATCATCAACCAATATCACCTTGTCGCCGTCAAATACTTGCGCACCATAAGCAATCACTGGCCCCATAAAGCGATGGCCCGACCGATCCAGTGCCATGGGATAATAGGTATCGGTTAAGCTCGCCACTTTCTTGCTTGCTCTCGCCCATTCATCCCAAGATGAACCAAGGACCGGAATAGGAACGTTCGCCTGCTGAAAAAGCGTTTTATTTATATAGGCCCCTGTAAGTGTTAATTGCGTATGAAGTCCGTATATTCCACGATCATCGCCCTCACCATCGCGGTACCAATCTAAAATTCGACCGAAACTCTTCTGCCAATATTGGTTATCAATGTAAGGGCGTAGGTCCAGATAATATTCATTTAACCCGCTCAGGTCCGTGAGCGCAGCCATATCAGGCCCTTCTCCAGCGGCAAGCTGGACAGGCAAAGTTTCCCTAATCGCCTTAAAGGGGACAATATCTATCTTAACCTTAATATCAGGGTGTTTCTCATTGAACTTTGGCATAAGTTTTGTAAACGCAGCACATTCAACCGTGTCATAACACATATATCTTATTTCTTGCCCAAACGCATATGTTGGCCATAAAAATAAAATAAATATGCTAAAAAACCTAGCCAAACATTTTATCATCATGGCAACCAGTTCTTATAGTTTGAATGAGTGTCAGATAAGGGTAAGTCAACAATAGACCCTGTTGTATTCGCATGATATATGGCGCTAACCAATTCCAGTGAACGTCTGCCATCTGCCAGAGTTACGGCATTATTTGGTTGGCCCATCAGAGCATCATAAAAGTCAGCAAAAAATCCCACATAACCCGACAGAGGCACCTGTGTTTTTGCCAGAATATTATCTATATCACTTTGCAAATATGGGTCGCGAGCGGCAAAGGTCCAGCCACCTTCCAACGGGGCATAGGGATCATCACTGCTCTGTGCGGTCAAGCCTTCATAAACGATCCGTAGACGTGATGTGTCGTTTGCAGCCCCCAAGGTAATAGAACTTGTCGCGACAGCACCATTTTTCATTTGAAAAGAGAGCGCGGCACAATCTTCCACCTCAATATCGTTAACACGTGTTGTGGAAAATGCCGACACCTTCGCCACATCTCCCAATATCTGGCACAATATGTCATGGATATGAATGGCATGACTTAATACAGCCCCGCCCCTGGATTTTTCCCATGTGCTTCGCCACGGCGTTGAATAATAGCCGCTCCCCCGATTCCAATGAGTTTCCAATGTGGCAAGATAAGGCTTTCCCGTTAATCCCGCCGCCGTTAACGCGTTAAGCTGTGCCATCGCAAGACCATATCTATATTGAAAGACCGGCGAATAGCACCCCCCAACTTCATTAAATCTCTTCAACAGCTTGTCGGCATCCGCCAAAGATCCCACCAAGGGTTTTTCACAGATAACATGCTTTTGAGCCTCCATAGCCTTCAAACTTGCGGAAAGATGTAAATCCGGTGGAAGACAAATATCAATAACATCAATCGTCGGGTCATTTAAAACCCTTTGGAAATCGCTTTCACCGCGGATATAATCCCTATGCTTGGCCAGTTCGGCGGCACGCCCCATATCAAGGTCACAAATAACCGTAACCCTGTATTTATCCTCGAGCTCCAGGAAACCGTCTAGATGTTCGCCCCCAATTCCCGCACCAATTATTGCCACATTAAAACGTTTACCCATTAATCCACTTTGCCCCTATTCGCTATTTTCTGGGCCATCAAGGTCAATTCGGTCACCTTGAATGCATGTGATTGACGCATGGCGGTTTCCGTTCGATTCAGAATGTCATCAGCAAAGTTTTTAAAATAAGGAAGTCCAGCATCCCTGCCATCAATATATTCACAGCGGCTTCCATTGGTCAAAATAATATTATCCAGTTGAGCGTTGCGGCCCACATCACAATATTTGCGCATTTCGATGGTTCCCTCAGTCCCAAGAATGAATATTCTACCGTCCCCCCAGGTAGGCAGGCCATCGGGTGTATACCAGTCAACACGCGCATATCCAGAGGCAAGCTCTGAACTTAATGAAACTTCCCCGAAATCTTCTAATTCAGGTGTTTCAGGGTTGGTGAAATTACCAACCCGCGCAAAATTGATCGTCGCATTATCAGAACCCGTAAAAGCCAAAAATTGATCTATTTGGTGGGATGCAATATCGCAAATAATACCGCCGTATTTTTCATGTTCAAAAAACCAATCCGGCCTTGTCGCTTTATTTAATCGATGTGGCCCCATACCAATTGTCTGCACAACTTGTCCTATGGCACCTTCTGCCAATAGTTCGGTTACTTTGGTTACGGAAGGCACTTCAAAGCGTTCTGAGAAGTTGATTGACCAAATTCGATTAGTTTTATTGACGGTTTTCTTAATTTCTGCGAGCTGCTCAAGTGTGGTACAGCCGGGCTTATCGGTCATAACATCTTTGCCATGCTTCATTGCCTCAATGGCAAAAGCCGCTCGCTCGTTGGGAATCCCCGCAATTATTATCAAGTCAATCTCAGGGTCTTCAAGAAGAGCCCGCCTATCTTCAAAGCGCGGCACATCAGGAAACCGTTTTTTAAAGCCCGCAAGCGGCTGTGGCTCGCCTTCCGTCCACCAGCCTTTAAATACCCCCCCCACATCCATCATATTTTGGGCTTGAGTATAAATATGTCTGTGATCTAAACCAATGGCCGCAAAAGTTAGTTTGTTCGTCATTTAAAACCCTTAATAAATTCTATTCGTCATCATCAAGGTGAACAGCACGCTGCTCACGGGAGGAAACCACCAATGCATCAATAAGTCGGTGGACACGCAGCCCGACCTTCCCACTGACACAGGGATCTTTATCGTTCAATATTGCCTCGGCAAAATCAGCAATCAAGTCACGATGCCAATCATGAGGGAAGGCCATAGGATCAGCCCCACCGCCTGTGTCAGCAGGTTCGCCTACTGTCTCAACCCTGCCATCACGCCAATGCACCGTTAAGGCTTCGCCTTGAAAAACAGCACTCGCATACTCAAAATGAAGATGAATATTTTCAACAGAACCAGGAAAATTAACAGTTGAGGCGGTAAGCGACCCAACAGCCCCATTTTTAAATTTTAACCCGGCCGCGACAAAATCCTCTGATTCCATTTTATGCAACTTGCTTGTTGCCGCCACTGACTGCACATAATCAACGGGACCTGCCAGGCTCAATGCTAAATCCAACGTATGAATAGCTTGGGAAATCAGTACGCCACCACCATCCCGGCTATAGGTTCCCCTGCCCGGTTCATCATAATAAGACTGGTCACGCCACCAAGGTATATTTATCTCCACAGCCCCGAGCTGTCCAAACTGCCCAGTTCTGATCAATCTAGCAAGTTCCTTTGCACCAGCCCGCATCCTATATTGAAAAACCACCCCTAGCTTTACATTATTATTCTGGCATATTTCAACAATTTCAGTGGCAGCCTTGGTTGTCCGTTCAATCGGTTTTTCTGTCAATATATGCTTGCCGGCATTGGCCATTTCCCTAATGATTTCAAGCCGTGCATTTGGAGGTGTTATTATAATAACCATATCAACGGCATCATCCGCCGCAATCTGCGCTAGAGTCTCATATGCCTTGGGCGTGTCATTGAAAGAATATTCGTTAAGAAATTTTTTTCTGCTGTCTTCTGAACGCGCATAAACACCACAGACCTTTAGTGACGGCTGCAAGTCCTGCAACGCGCGAGCATGGGCCTTTGCCACCATCCCTAAACCGATTAAAGCAACTCCAAGCGGACGGCTACCTGATAGATTGTCATTCATTATAGTCTATTACCTTTTACAATTTCACTTTTCATGCAACCGCTTACATAAAAATCAAAATAACTGTAATTGTCAAGTATTATTTGCCCTGTACTCTAATGGGTTTCCAAAGAAACGAGATACTCTTAATACTCTTAATATTCTAAGAATGCCGTTTACCCCAGGTTAACGATCATAACCTAAAGCATATTATTATTATCAACAGCTTGGGAGGGAATTTTATTTCTGTGGAAATACCCCCGTTGTATCCCTGATAACCAAATGTGTATCAAGCACATATCTAATGTCGCTCATCGCTTTATTTTCCAGCAATTCTATACATGTTCGTGCTGCAATACGGCCCGCCTCACCTGCGGCACTTGATATTGATGTTAGCTGTGGGTATGTCACAGCACCCAATACATCGTCACAGCCAATCACACTGAATTGTCCAGGCGTTTCTATTCCCATAGACGCAAGCCCAGCAAGCAACCCCTGAGCAATAATGTCATCAAAAGCAATTGCAGCTGTTGCACCCGAAGCAACGATCTTCTCAACGACCTTGAACCCTGCTTCATAACTAGGAGGGTTAGCTGCAATATTTGTAGTTTGAAGGTTCAAACGCTTGCCTTGGCTCTTCACTGTTTTCTTGCGTTGTGTATTTGACCATGACTTGGGTGGCCCGCTGACATAAACAATATGCTTATGCCCAAGGCTGGCCAAATGTGCCATAGCCTCTGTTACACCAACAGCTGAATCAATAAGAATTCTGGGTATACCCTCAAGATCCCTATTCACCAAAATGACCGGAAGCTCGGCAGCATAATGACGAATTCTATCATCAGAAAGACGAGAAGATACTAATATCAGTCCTTCCACCTGCCCTGAGAATCTTTTAGCCAGCCGGTCTTCCCTTTCGGGAAGTTCATCTGAATTTCCGAGAAATACGCAATAATCAGCTTCCTCAGATTGAGACTGCACCGTACTGATCAACGGCGGAATAAAAGGATTTGCAATATCTGGAACAATTAACCCAATATTACCATGCTGACCCGTACTTAAAGCTCTTGCCGCCTGATTTGGGACATATCCGATCTCCCGAGCGACCTTAAGTACTCGTTCAACGGTTTCCTTGCTCAACATATCTGCACGTGAGAAAGCCCTTGAAACCGTTGCTTTTGAAACGCCAACTTCCTTTGCCACTTGATTTATAGTTGGCCGTCGCCTCTTTGAAACCATTTCTTCTTTTCCTACTTGATATTTATCAACCTTAGCCTGCTATCTATATTATCTAGCAGTATGCCGATGTTACAAGCATCTTTTTTCAGTGACTTTCCTCAATCAACTATCTCTTGACATTATGCAACCGTTTGCTTAATTAATGTGCAACCGTTTGCGTAACTTACAAGCTCTATGACCTTAGGTGTTATTAACTGGAATCTCGCACAGTTATGATGTCTTGAAATTATAAGGACCCCCCTCAATGACGGACGACAAACAGTTCTTACTAGGTACTGCAGAGGGAAATCTGGCAAGAAAACTGAATGGAAAAAAAATTGGGCGCCTCACCTTCTTTGAATTTAACACACGTGCCCAAATGGGCAGAGCGGCGGCACAGGATATCGCATCATCCATAAAGACATTTCTTACTAATCAACCCGTTGTCAGAATAATATTTGCCGCCGCACCCAGTCAGGCTGACGTACTAGAAAACCTAACTACAGAAGAAGACATCGACTGGAGCCGAGTCGTAGCATTCCACATGGATGAATATATTGGCTTGCCCCCTGAATCCTCGCAACGCTTTGGTAACTGGCTCAAAGTTAGGATCTTTGATCGATTACCATTTAACCGTGTACATATCATATCACCTGAAGAAAACCCAAAAAACAGCGCGAATAAATATTCAAAGCTCCTCAATGAAGCCCCCATAGATATTATTTGCCTGGGCATTGGCACGAATGGGCATCTGGCCTTTAACGACCCCCTTGATACTGATTTTGCAGACTCTGAAGATGTAAAGGTCGTACCCCTTGATGCGATTAATCGACGCCAGCAGGTGGACGATGGCTGTTTTAAAAATCTTAATTCCGTACCTAAAACCGCAATAACCTTAACAATCCCCATGCTCATGTCCGCTAAAAAGATGTTCTGCGTTGTTCCCGGTGAGGCTAAGCGACAAGCCGTATGGAGAACCCTGAACGATCCCATTACCCCAAGTTGCCCGTCAACGACTTTACGTACACATAGCGGCTGTAATTTCTATGTGGACAATGGCTCGAACCCAGAGAGATAAACGGCATCAGGCATTTTCTGTCAAACACATCTCCCCCATAAACACAGCTTGACAAAGATTTTTATTTCCCCTTTAATGCAACCGCTTGCATAAGGAAAAAATTCGTAAAGGATGATAATGAAACAAACTTGGCGGTGGTTCGGACCATCTGATAATACAAGCATATCTGATGCGCGACAAGCGGGTGCAGAAGCTATTGTCTCCGCCCTACATCACATTGCATCGGGCGAAATATGGCCGATTTCAGAAATAAAAAAACGTCAGGATGAAGTGCAGCTAACCAGCGAAGGGAACCCGTCTGGTTTAAAGTGGGATGTAGTCGAAAGCCTTCCTGTTCACGAAAATATTAAAACTCAATCGGGTCATCTTGACAGACTATTTGATAATTACCGATCAAGTCTTAAAAATCTGGCCCATCAAGGCATAAAAACAATCTGTTACAATTTTATGCCCGTACTTGATTGGACAAGAACAAACCTTGCCTACCCTTTAGAAAATGGCGCGAAGGCCATGTATTTTGATTTAATCGATTTCTCGGCATTTGATTTATATATTCTTCAACGCGATGGGGCAGAAAATGACTATTCAGATCTGATCGTTAACAAAGCCCGCCAGAAATATGCGGCAATGGATGCCCAAACGAAAAATAAGTTAACAAAAAACATTACAGCGGGGCTTCCAGGGGCTGTTGAAAGTTGGTCATTATCCGATCTCGCTGATAAATTAGAAGACTATCAAAACATCTCACCCGAACAGCTCCATCAGAATCACGTGGATTTTCTTAATGAGATCACCCCAACGACAGAAAAACTTGGTATGCGTCTTTGCTGCCACCCTGATGACCCCCCATTTTCTCTATTGGGCCTGCCCCGAATTATGTCAACAGCATCCGATTACCGAAGGCTATTACAAGATGTGAATAGCCCATCCGTTGGAATGACCTTTTGTTCAGGATCTCTCGGGGCCAGACATGATAATAATTTACCCCAAATGGTCAAAGAATTTGGCCCGCGCATCTTTTTTGCGCATCTGCGTAATGTGAGGCGTTTGGAGGAACAAATACCCTGCTCATTTTTTGAAGATGAGCATTTGGGCGGGCAAACAAATATGGTCGCTCTGGTCAGAGAATTGTTAAGAGAAGAGGCGCGGCGGCGTGCAGAAGGACGAGAGGATCACATAATTCCAATGCGGCCTGATCATGGCCACGATATCTTGTCTGATAATGGTTCACAACCAGGATACCCAACCATAGGCCGGCTTAAAGGGCTAGCCGAAATGCGTGGTGTGATGGCCGCTGTTGAGCAATCACTCCAGCATAAAACAGAAAAATAACAGAAGCTTAAGGACTATGAATAACCGCCTCTCTCAAAAAACGCTGTCTCAGTCAAAAATTACCCGCCCCCATTATGACCGAACAACATTAAGAACCGGGGTCATGCATCTTGGTTGCGGGTCATTTCACCGTACGCATCAAGCGGTCTATACTGATCTGGCTCTGGAACGAAGCGGGGGAAATTGGATGATAGAAGCTGTCAGTATGCGTTCTGGCAATATTGCATCCTCTCTCAATCCCCAAGATGGTTTATATACCCATGTTGAGAGGGGTGCTCAAAATCCAACCGCACATATTATTGGTTCGATAAAAAAAGTTCACGTCCTGCCAAATATAAGAAAAAAAATAATCGGCCTTATGTTGCGCAAAAATATCCGGATTATAAGTCTGACGGTAACGGAAAAAGCATATTGTTTAAATCTGGAGACGGGTGGTTTGGATCTGGAAAATTCAGAAATAGTTCACGACCTTAACAGTCTGTCATTCCCGCGTACCGTTCCGGGAATTCTTGTGGCCGCACTGAATGAATGCAGGAATACGGGCAAAGCCCCTTTCACAATTCTCTCATGTGATAATCTTGCTAATAATGGCCGTGTTCTGCGCCGTATCATATGTGACTTTGCGAAAATAAAAAAACCCGAATTGGCAGAATGGATCAAGGAAACCGTAAAATTCCCATCAACGATGGTCGACCGCATAACGCCCGCACCTACTAGTAAAACAATATCAGATGCATCAGAGTTAAGCGGTTTGACTGATTTCTCACCTGTAGAATCCGAACCCTTCTCACAGTGGGTAATCGAAGATAACTTCCCCGAGGGTCGACCCGATTGGCACGGCGAAGGTTTGGTCTTTACTTCCGATGTCTCACCCCATGAAGAAATGAAACTGAGAATGCTTAACGGAACACATTCCATGCTGGCGTACTCAGGTATTATTACGGGGCAGAAATATGTCAAAGATGTCATGGCAGTGCCCGTTCATGCCCAAATGGTTCGCCATTATTTAAATGCCGCAAAGAACACAATTCAGCCTATTAAGGGGCTTGACCTTAATCTATATGCTAATCAATTATATGAGCGTTTTGCAAATCCAGCCATTGCTCATAAATTGGAACAGATTGCAATGGATGGAACACAAAAAATCCCCCAAAGAATAGCATCTGCAGCATCTGATGCTCTTGAACTTGGGTTAGATATAGGTGCTTTTTCTTTTGCAATCGCCTCATGGATGAGATATTGCACGGGCCGTGATGACCTGAACCGTCCCTTCAAAATAATTGATCCTCGCGCAGAAGAAATCACATACTCATTGAGGAAAGCGAAGAGCGCTCCTGAAATATATTTTTCCCTTAGCCAACTCGCTGGCTTATTCCCTGAAAGGCTCACAACTGATGACACATGGAAAAAAGAAGTAATATCCTACCTTTCTGTAATGCTAAAAGAGGGTATGGCTAAGGCCGGTACTATGTATAAGAATGAATTATGTCCATAGATAAATGTGACAGCCCCCTATAAAGGCTTCTACAACCCACACTGTCGATAAAATAGCTCTAAATAGGATAACATCATAATAGGCGTTAGCTCTTTATCCGGTATTTACCCCATAATATCTGATTCGGATATTATTTCAGCCAAGAGCCTTTCCTTACGGTAACTCATTAAATGCACACCCGAGACCCCCTCTATCTGTCGTAATTGATTTAAGGTCTCTATGCAAATTTTTTTACCTTCTTGCCGCTCATCACCCGCCCGTTCCAAACGGTCAATGATATGGTCAGGAATGGTAACACCAGGAATCGAAGATTTTATAAACTTTGCAGCTTTCGCAGAAACCAATGGCCCGACCCCCACAAGAATATAACATTTCTTATGCAATCCCCTCGCCCTAACCTCTGTCATAAATTTTTTCAAGGCGATAATATCAAAACAAAACTGAGTTTGAAAAAACTGTGCCCCTGCATTTATCTTGCGCTCCATCCGCAATACTCTTGCTTCGATCGGGCTGACGAATGGATTTAAGGCCGCCCCAAGGAATAGATTAGGCGAGTCTTTTAATTGGCGTCCAGACAAGAATATACCTTCATCACGCATCATTTTTGCCGTCCGCAAAAGCGATATTGAATCCAGATCAAATACAGGCTTTGCGCCTTTTTGGTCTCCAGCCTGTACACTATCACCAGTAACACATAACAGGTTCGTCACCCCCAAAGCCGTTGCCCCCAAGATATCACCTTGCAAGGCGATACGATTTCGGTCACGGCAGGCATACTGCATGACAGGAACGATCCCATCATTATGAAGGATAACCGATGACGCTAAACTAGACATATGACAGTTTGCCCCCGCACCGTCCGGTACATTCACTGCTGTGACAAGTCCTTTCAAGGGGGCCACCCGCTGGATAACTTCAGCAGGGTCGGCGGAATCTGGTGGCGATAGTTCCGCGGTTACCACAAAATCGCCTGCCTGCAACCTTTCCTCCAAAATACCGCTAGGGCGACGATGGGGGCCAACTTCAAGTGAGGCCGGCGGAAAAACTTTAACTCGGTATAATTCATCCGCGTCTTTATTTTTTTCAATAACCCTGGCCCAGGCGGAACTTCCCTGCTGGTTTGTTTCAGCGGGCCGCAAGGGGATGGTGAAGGTCTCTTGCCCGCCTATTTTTTTGACCCCTGTCCAGGCTTCAACCCAAACGCATTTCATTTGGGCGTCAATTTCACAAAACCCGTCTTCCCGAACACCTCCGCAGGGGCCATTACGAATTTGTTTGGGACAATTCATGGGGCAAACCATACCCGTAGAAGACAACAAACATTGCCCACACATTTTGCAATCAAACAAGAATCCTTTTGTGGCGCGTTCCAAAAGCACGAAGGGGCCTTCAAGGCGGGATAGCCCGACCCACATAAAGACAGGCCGCAGGAAAAGAATAATACGTTCGGTAACCTTATAGAAAAAAAGATAAAGTCCTGAATGTCGCGCGGCTATATGTCGAAATAATTTCATAACTCACCTTCAAAAGGCAACATGAAACTCCCGTTGCGGTAGCTGGCCACAGCTTTTCTGAGGGAAGCCATATCATCAAAGGGTGAGCCGCCAAATGCGACGAAATCTGCACAAACCCCAACTTTTATATCTGCCGATTTCATACCCCACATATGACGGGGCCGCGACGTGGCACTACGTAAAATTTCCGCAATATTGACCCCAGCTTCGGCAAAGTGAAATAATTCATCAATAAGTGCTTTACCATGATTGACGCCGTAACTTCCTGCATCAGAGCCAGCTACAAGTGGTACGCCTATGTCTGCTGCCATTGCCACACGCAACAAATGTTCATCCAGTATGCGGCGTAAATTGCCAACGGTTGTATCATCCCAACCAAGCATTTCCGGCTGTTGCCATTGGAAGTGAACTGGCGAAAAGGTTGGCACCCATGCGACTTGTTTTTCTGCCATTTGTTCGAGAATATTGCGAGACATAAAAAATCCATGTTCGATTGAATCAACCCCTGCCGCAAGTGCAAGAGTCAGTCCCTCTTCCCCGCTGCAATGGGCGTATGTTTTCAAGCCTTTTTCATGGGACAATTGCACAATGAGCTTAAGCGCTTCAAGATCAAATTGAGGGTGGCCTTTTACGGCCCCTGCTTCAAAATCAATAATGCCCGTCAGGATGATCTTAATATCATCGGACATTACCGCATTTTTCGATAGGGCTGCACGAATATCATCTTCGCTTTCAACCTCCCGTGCCATAAAACTGCCGTATCTTTTCGGGCTTCTCAGAGCCAACCCGGGGGAGCGAATAACAACGCCCTGAGCGTCATTACGCAACATATGATTGACACCATATTTATCCCCCGCATCACGAATAAGGGTAATTCCCGCACCTATACTTTGTTGGATGTTTTTATGCCCAACCGACAGCATCTCTTCTTGTGAGGCCTTGAGATAGGCGCTTCTTTTTGATAGTTCAAGCTCCCCGCCATCAAGGAAAAGGTGGCAATGTGCCTCAACAAGACCCGGCATCAGGAACGCAACATTGATTTGGTAATTCTTCCTCTCAATTGATGAAATGACACCATCATTTATCACAATGTGATAGGGGCCATCATTGTGATATTTTTCACCATCAAAATAGCTACCTGTCGTGATTTTAATGTTTTCCATCATCTTATAACTTGTAAAGACTGCGTAACGCCCGGAGAGCATCAAGCCCTTTTAAATCTATAATTTCTTTGAATTTATTCAGGACAAAGTGATCCTCTTGCAAGGGTGAGTAATCATGCCAAGGTGTCCCAAGCACCATATCAAAGCCTTGGGGACAGGCGAGCGTGGTAAAGGCCCGTTCAATGCTGTTTTTCAAGGGCGAGCCATCAACGGCCTTTTTAGGAAGCATCATGCCCACATTGCTGATCCCGCCTATCATATGAACGCCCTTTAGGTCGGAGTCATTATGGATAAGCGCCATACCATCCAAGGCCATGCGAATAAGGCCTTCGGTATCGGACGCCAATGTTGTAATAGAAATATCGATAATGATATCATCCCTATCCAAGTTAAATTTATCTATCAATCTTTCTGAAAGCCGCCGTGCTACGCCATAAACTTCCTCGGCCTTTTTATTGGCCTTTCCCGCCCCATCCTCTAGCCTTTCTGAGGCCATAATAATAACCTTTGACGGACGGATACTTAGCGCATCCATCATATCTTCACGATGTTCAGAAATGGAATTTATGATCGGTTTCTGTCCGCCTGCCTTGTCTTGATCATAAGTTTCCAAACAGATTTTCTGCACATCAAAACTTGGGAAATCAAAGGACAGAGGAATATCAACCGCATCCTGAATGCCCTTTATCACATCAGCCATGAAACCAATG
This sequence comes from Alphaproteobacteria bacterium, assembly GCA_002401695.1. Classification (GTDB taxonomy): domain Bacteria; phylum Pseudomonadota; class Alphaproteobacteria; order Micavibrionales; family Micavibrionaceae; genus UBA1672. Next base: position 5,132 of record NVTV01000009.1, on the reverse strand, counting down.
TCCGTCAACGCCCTTGAACCGATATTAATATTAATATAGTCCGCACCGGCGTCCTGTTGTTTTTTGGCTAAGAGCTGTATGCCGTCAATATCACTATTGTCAAACAGAGCCTTCGTACTCCTGAAGCCGGGGTTAACCCTCTCCCCGATGATTTTGAGCTTTTGCTGTGTCACAGTTGTTTTTCCTCCAGATTAACTTGTGGGAAATTAATATTATTCATGAATGATTTCATAAAATCCTTCGTTCCCGCCAGTTCAATATATTGACTGTCACGGGCCAGGTTATGGGCTTGTTTTCTAAGCGTATAGGACAGAAGGGCGAGTTTTACCCCTGCCCCTGCGGCGTTGCCGACCTGTTCAATTTTATGTAAAGGAATATCCGGCAGCATGCCAATAGCAATGGCATTCTCAACATTGATGTAGGCTCCAAAGGCTCCAGCAATAATCAATTTATCGAGACTGTCTGCTTGCAGGCCAGCCGCCATCAACAGCACCTCGATTCCGGCCCTGATGGCCCCCTTTGCCAGTTGAACAGCGCGCACATCATGTTGGGTAAAATATACCCCACCCTCAATCACCAGATTCCTATCAGACCGTATCTGGCCTTTCTGTGTCAGTTCCCCCGATAGATAGAACTGGGCCAACACGTCAATAACGCCAGATCCACATATTCCCACTGGTGGCCCCTCGCCTATGGTTTTGATGATGACCTCACCCATTGTGATTTCTAATTTCTCAATGGCCCCCTTTGCCGCCCGCATGCCACATTCAATATTGCCGCCTTCCAATGCCGGACCAGATGGGCAGGAAACACTTGTGATCTCTCCCCTGTGGATAAGGGAAATTTCCGTATTGGTTCCAATATCAAGGGATATAACCGTCCGCTCTTCCTTGTCGGCCCTAAGTCCTAGAAGCATGGCCGTATGATCGCCGCCGACAAAGCCCGCAATATTGGGCAACATATGAACATAAGCGCCCATGGCTATGGTCAGCCCCACATTACTTGCCTTTATATCAAGCGGGCCTTCCATGCACGGTTCGAATGGCGATAAACCCAATCCTTCAACGCTCAACCCAAGGAAAATGTGGTGCATGGCCGTATTGCCAGCGACAACTATATCAACGATAGACAAGGGATCAATGGCATGCTTCTCACACAACCCTATGATGATATCGTTGATTTTTCTTTGTGTCAGTTGCGTCATTTCCTGAAGCGCATCTGCATTTCGTTTGGTTTCCGTGATCCGTGCAATCAGATCGCCACCGTAAGGTATCTGTGGGTTTTCAACACCCTCGGCAGATATCGTCGCACCAGATCGCAAATCAACAAGATAAACACCTATATTCGTTGTCCCCAGATCAATGGCAACACCATATATTTTTGATGTGGAAGGCAAGATGGATATGACCTCGCCAAAACGAGAAACCAGAAGAAACTTGTACCAGTTGTCTTTTATCAAATCTGGTAAGGCCCTCAATATCTCGGAAGAAATATGCTTAAGGTCACCGTTATAGGAGGACTTAACAGCCGCCAACAGGCTATCGCTGTTAATTTCACCGCCATCAAGCAGAATAGGGTAAGTCTTTACTACCGGATCAGGGCAAGTCCATATATCCGCACCATCAATAGAGATTCTGGCATTTGCAACTCTTGTCCTTTGTGGAATGTGGATAACGGCATCTTTTATAGGGCGACTACAACAGGCCCGCCGCCATCCCTTCGTGATTTTTTTTTGTGAGAAAAAATCAATATCTTCTTTTATTGCAGGTGGTGCACCCCCGTCCTTGAAATACACGATGCAAGATTTGCAAATACCCCGTCCGCCGCACGAACTGGCAATACTGACACCGGATCTTCGGGCCACATCAAGCAAGGTATCATTTGGGTAGCACTGCCCTTTTATGTTATCTGGCTCGAATGTGATATATAACATTCTGGTCATGCCTTACGCTCTTGATAAATACATCTATCATTAGCGGCACAATTGCCGCAATTATCCACCTGCGTCCATTGCTTCATTTTAGGACCAATTCCAATAAGCGCCGACAGAGAATGTCGCGGATTTATCATGCCCGTTTTGGTCAATTTCAGGTCAATTTCATGCCCCCCCGCTAAGGATAAAAGAATATCCTGTAGACTTATGTCAAAACCTTGCTCACCGGGGCTTAATATCCCGCTGGCCTGATGGTTTTGTCGTACGGCTTCCCTGACAATCATTTCCAGGAAAATATTCTGTAATTTAAAAAGAGCGTAATTGGCTATCCCTTCGGCAATAAGTGCCTTCAACTGCGCCCCCTGATCAAAAAGAACCTGGATATGAGCCGCAATTCTGGGACCAAGGGTGAGAAAACCTATCGCCACCTGTGATGCCCCACGAAATTTATGGGCTGCAAGGGGGGCTTTAGTCCATATTCCATACAGCAGACCAACAGGATTCAATGAATAGCTTAAGGCTGGCTCAAAAATATTTTCTTGCTGGATCTGATCCAGCACCTCGCTCACCTTTGGTCTGATCAAGCCCTGGCAACGAAAACTGGAAAGTTCAGCCACCTCATCAAGGGATAACGGTAAGGAGATATTGCGGACAATGGTCATCCCATCACCCGTAGATGCCGTAGTTCTTAGTGGTATCAAACATGGCTTTGACATTTTCCGTTTTTGCTTCATCGGGAATACCCACACCACAATCCATGATAAAGCCCCCATCTTTACCAACCACATCAATCAGTTTACGGCAATATTCCACCACATCATCAGGGTTTCCTGTGGTCATCATGGATGCCGGAATATTACCGCGCAAACAGACAATATCACCCAGAATTTCCTTGGCTTTAAAAATATCCGTTCGCTCAAAAAAATAGATGCATTTTCCGACAGGAACGTCCTTGATCACTTCTAACCGTGACGTACAATCCCCTTCCCACAAAAGGTTAGGTACAATGTCAGCCTCTATTAAAAGCATCAATACTTTGCGTAAAGAGGGCCAGAAGAAATTTTCAAACTGCACCGGCGACATAAACCCATCCAGTCCCCAATGGATCGGAATGAAGGCTATACGGCACCGGTTATCACCCACCGAATTAATAATCCCCCGGGCAATGCGCGGAGCCGCCGCATCCATCGCAGCAAGAAGCTTGTCCTTGTTACGGAACATATCAAGCATGCCTTGTTTCGAGCCCCGCAGATAATCTGCGAAATAGTCAAACGGCGCACCGCCAGAAGCCGATTGGCATAGAGGATATCCCAGATCTTTCATCTCTGCACCGATTCTGCTTACCTCTGCAAACATCTTATTGGCTTCCCGTCCGGCCCGTGCCAGCGTTTCAAAGGCTTCTATCACCTTTGGATCAGCGAAAGATGTCGTACAATGGATAAGCCGGGTATAAAACAACGATGTGAAATCAGGCAAATCAGCCAATGGTTCGTAGGCCTTGGCAATCCGTGGAAGATACCGCCTGAGGTAGAATCCCGTCGGATCATCCAGATATTCGTCATATTCGGCGGCCTTCATATATTCCGCATCAATATATTGGAATGAGACATCCGGCGACATCCCCTCATGCCCCGGCCATTTTAACTGTTGGTAACCCATTATCTCCATGGTTGGGCCAAGGGCAATCGCAGGATGTATCAGTGTGTAGGAATCCGGTTCAAATTCCAGAACCGAATCCTTAATGGCTGCAGACAATCTTTCATAATCATACATGGCCTCCTCACAGGTCATCCCCGCATGACGGGCCTGCCAGAAAGTGCTATAGAGAAAAATCGGCACCCGGTCCGGCTGCTTCAATGCAATTACGTCCAGAACGCGCTGTTCCCGTTCTATATAGTCATCATTATATTCTAAATTGGTCATGTGGTGGCCTCCTCTCCCATCCATCCCTTGCAAAGGGATACGGCAGTCAAGGCATTCAGACCAAAGGCATCGGCACCCGTATGAAACATAATTGCTTCATCTACCTGTCCGCCACCAATCATGATCTTGACTTTGTTCCGCAAACCCGCCGCAGTGATTGCTTCAACTGTCTCTTTCATAGAATCAAACGCAAGGGTCAAAAAGCCGCTTAAGGCGACGACCTGTGGTTCATGCTCCTCTATAGCGCTGATAAATTCAGCTATTGGAACATCTATCCCGAGGTCGATGACTTCATAGCCGTTGATTTCCAGCATGAAAGTGACGATATTCTTGCCAATATCGTGAAGGTCGCCGTAAACTGTACCAAGCACAATCGTACCAAGGCTTTTTTTCTTTTCTTCCCCCCCCGCGTGCTGAATGAGGGGTTTAGCTATTCCGCTTATATCATTAAGCATTTCGCCAGCCATCATCAGTTCAGGAAGAAAATATTCCCCCTGTTCATAACGGCTTCCAACAATATCCATCGCCTCCCGGCAGTGGGATAATAGTTCCAATGGGTCATACCCATTATCAAGCATTTTACGCGCCAAAGCATTGGCTTCGTCTTCTGCCATTTCCACTATATAATTAATAAGCGTTTTGCGTTCCGTGGACATATAAAACTCCTGATTTGAACTTCAAACTGTTGTATAGTTGAACAGTTTTGCAAATCAGTGTCTATCATCCCATCAGATGACATGCTTGTTAGCAGGTTGAACTTTTCTGTAGAGGTTGGCCAGCTTTACACTTTATCATCACTCACTATGATGGTCGCACATTACAACGTCTTATACGGGCATCAGACTTTGGGCCAAACTCTGGGGAACAGTTCCCCTGAAAATTTCTCACCGTCTTTCAAATTTATGGCTGGAATAGTGTCCATGACTTTCTTGTTTTCCAGAAAGGTTCCGGGTCTGCTGTCGAATGTGACATCATCGCCCAGATAGCGCAGGGCCAGCCCACGGCGGCGACCTGTCATTGATTTATTACCGGAGGCATAATGTAACGTCAGAGGGTGATGAATTAAAACATCGCCCGGCTCCATTTCCCAACTTAGGATTTCATATTTATCCCGGTTCGCTTCGATATCAGGTAACGGCTCGAGGCCTGCTTTGGCATAAATATCTGCAAAGCCCGTTTTATCGCCAAATGCACTAGGGGCAAATAGCTTGCCCCATTTGTGAGAGCCCTTCACATAAACCACCACACCACTTTCTTCATTGGCAGGATCAAAAGG
>NVTV01000018.1 GCA_002401695.1 Alphaproteobacteria bacterium | reverse complement strand
ACACGAGTTTCTTCATTTGCCAGTAATCTTTTTAGAGTAAAATATGTTTAATAAGTCTGAGCTAAATCCTCGCTCTTTGGATTCAAAGACTATTTTATTTTCCATGCGATGGGTTTAAAACCCTCGCCTTCAGGCGAATCCTTCAGGTTCTTACTTTTATGTTAAACTGTGTATTATGGAAAATTACAGAACCAGTTCACATAGCCGATTTGATATTAAGTTTCACTTCGTTTGGATTACGAAATACCGCAAGCCAATTTTGACAGGGGAAGTTGGCAAGCGAGCTCGTAATATGGTACGAGAAATATGTCGTACTTACGACATTGAAATACTGCAAGGTTCCGTTTCGCCAGACCATGTGCATGTTTTGTTGAGTTGTCCACCGAAATTGTCTCCTAGTAAAATAATGCAGTTGATCAAAGGCAAGACATCACGCAAGCTCATGATGGAGTTCAAGCACCTACAAAAGCATTACTGGGGTCGCCATCTTTGGGCACGCGGGTATTTCGTAGCATCAAGCGGGAATGTGACGGACGAGGTAATTATGGACTACATCCGAAATCAGGAAAATACCGAGCCAAGTGATGGCGGTGACAGTTTTCAAGTAACCAAAGAGTGAGTTGAGGACTTCAGTCCGAATCTCACGTTTTCCTTCAACCCACCAGCTTCAGCTGGTGGTAGTTCAGTCTGAGAGACTCTCTTTAACAACGAGTCAGTGAGAAATTACGTCTGAGTAGTCAATATTTGCATTTTTTGTGAGCGATTTCAAGCTAATAGAGCATTGTTTTGCACTAGTCCAGCGAATTTCAGTGGTTCATCTAGGCGATTCCCAATTCATTCAAAGATGTGAATAATATCCATCAATAAGAACTCAAAACATTCGAGCCTGTCGGTTAATTATTATGTATGCAATTTGAACTTTCATGCACAACGAACTCACTGAAGTAGCGATACCACTCCCAAATAACTGGTCCCAATCGGTTCGCAATTCCTTGCTCAATGTCATCGGTCTTGTCCGAATTTGCATACTGGCTGGCCGCGAATTTCTACTAACGAAAGTCCTTACCTCCACAGCCCATACCCAACGACTGGATACAGAAGAAGCCTTACTGCATAAAGAACTAAGGTATCTCGACTACAAACGAATTTCCCCGTCAATCGATTCTCCATGTGCTAAACCACAAGTTGAGGTTCAGGGTAATTCCGGTGATCCGATTGTGTTGAAATCGACTGTTTTGCAGGTTGTCGTCATCTGCCGATAATTTAAACTCGACTGTCAGAATAACGATTCTCATCATCTACAACCAGGAGTAAAGCGTTCTTCCGTTCGTTCGCAGCATTCGCTTGAGTAGAAGTGGTTAGAGGAAAAATCAACACTAGCATAAACAATATCTGTTGCATATCTATCATCTTTATGTGAGACGGATTCAATTTTGAGACTCCTTAATACAATTTAACAGCATTTTCATTGAAGCAGGGAGCTGTCTGCCTTTTTTCCACATGACCATGATTCTTCTTTGCCCTAATTGTTTCTTTAAAGATCGAACTTTTAAATTACTGGTCAAAGATCCCTTTTCGTGACCAGCAAGAACTCCCACACCCATACCTGCTTGCACGCAGGCCACGGTAAATGCACTCGTATCCGTTTCAACAGCAATACGTGCCTTAAGATCTAGTCGGTGAAATGCCTCATCTAAAGATTGACGTACATGAGTTCGTGGTTCACCAATCACAAGCTCAAATTGAGCAAGCTCTTTTAGTGAGAATCGTTTTAGTTTTGAGAATGCGTGATCCATTGGGGCAACTGCCATCAAGTCAATTGAGTAAACAGGTTCGTAATGCAGTTTTTTAGATTCTTGATCAAGCCCTGGTTCAAGACTGAAAGCAAGATCGACTTCATCTGCTAAAATCAACTCCTCTGCCGTTGCATCATTTCCTTGATTAATTCGCAAGCGAACATTTGGTTTTTGCTCTCGAAACTGAGCTAAAGGGAGTGCGAGATCTTCTAGCATCATACGAATGCCCGTCACGATGGTAATCATCTCATTGCCAGCATTTTCTCCCTGCTGAACTATATCAAAAGTTGATTCTAGGCTATTCAGGATTGGGTCAACCGCTTCATAAAGCAACTTGGCATTATCTGTTGCGACAATGCGTCGCCCCGATTTTTTGAATAAGAGTGTTTGGTAAATAGATTCGAGAGATCGCACTTGTTCCCAGATCGTAGGAACTGATAGCCCAATGATTCGAGAAGCGGCCGAATAACTTGATTGTTCGTACACGATGACAAAGCTGTTTAACTGCTGAACATTAAGCATGTTGATGTTAAATGGATGCTTATTCATTTAGTTGTTAAATCCAATCTTACAATCATCTGGTATTACCTAAAGGTATTTAGTTATTATTTTATTTTAACAAAAGAACACCTTTGGTACTATTACATTTATTACAGAAATCACCTTCATTGTTTAGATTGTTTTACACTAGCCTATTTCACACTAGGGCATTGTCTTGCTCTGATAGGTTAGAATTGCGTTTTCATCCAATCATGCCATCCAAATAGCAATTTATAATGATGCATCAGATAACGAAACAACTAGATCAAGAAAATGATTCAGAGACAATCGCAACTCGCCAGCGATATCTCCTGGTCTTTCTCTTGTTTTTGCACACGGTTAATACTTATATGGACCGTGTCTGCATCAGTGTAGCCAAAGGTTCGATGCAAAATGACATCGAGGGTTTGGATAATCAAATGATGGGATATGTCTTCGGCATCTTTGCCGTTGGCTACGCTTTGTTTCAAATACCTTCGGGTTGGCTGAGTGATCGTGTCGGGCCGCGACGAGCATTGACAATCGTGGTCGTTATTTGGAGTATTTTTACCGCATTAACTGGCGCAGTTCATACTGCTGCTTTATTGTTAATTGTTCGATTTCTATTTGGAGTTGGCGAAGCGGGAGCGTATCCTGGTGCTACGCGTGCTCTTTATAGTTGGTTGCCACCCAGTGAGCGTGGGTTGGGGCAAGGGATTTTTCATTCAGGTGCTCGCATCGGAGCCGCTCTCTCGTTCTTGGTAATGCCTCCTTTGATTACTATGATCGGCTGGCGATGGACATTTGTTGCCAATGGTCTAGTCGGATTCATTTGGGCTGCCATTTGGTGGTATTGGTTTCGCAATCGGCCTCATGATCACCCTGCGACTAACGATGCGGAAACTGCACACATAGAACATGGGTTGGAAGAAGCAGAAGCCACGACTCAATCAAATATTCCATTTATTCAAATAGTGACTTCAGCAAACATACTATTGGCAATGTTTCAGTATGCTGCCAGTAATGTCACGTTCTTTTGGAGCATGACATGGCTACGGCCATTTATAGTCGAGCAATGGGGAGAAGATGCTGCAAACTTATCGGCCATTCCACTTCTCGTTGGAGCTGTCTCACTTTGGATCTCAGGTAGTCTGGTGACATATTTGTATCGAATTGGAATGCCTGTCGCCTCTCGCAGATTACCTGCAATGATTGGGTTTGGAATTGGAGTCATTGGGTTATTGCTCTGTACGCAGACTTCAACCAGTGATTCAGCTGGGTGGTTTATCGTTTCATTTTCGATTGCCATTTTCGGCGTTGAGATGGTACTCAGCCCAAGCTGGGCATTCTGCATGGATATCGGTGGCAAGCGTTCAGGTGCAGTTTCAGCCAGTATGAATATGGTTGGAAATTTAGGTGCGGCAATGAGTGCTGTGATTTACCCCTATTTGTTTGCTTCGGTAACCCTGCCATTGATTGCTCCTCAAATAGACTCACCAAATTCATTTTTCGCCTTCGCCGCTGCATTTAATTTACTGGCGATGTTGGCTTGGATATTTATGAACCCGACACGGCAATTGGACGAAAGCCTTTCAAAGGCTGCGATTCAACGACGAGTAATATTCTTTGTCGTCTTGATCGTGTTGGTGATGTATGCCTTGGTCTATAAAACGTTTTTTATGGAATAACCGATGAACCTGAATGAGAAGAAAAAACTGAAAGGGGTTGTTGTTGGGACAGGCTATTTTAGCCAATTCCACTTCGATGCTTGGAACCAAATTGCTGATGTTGAACTGTCAGCGGTGTGTGATATCAACGCACAATCTGCTGACCGTCAGGCTCGTACGAACAACATTTCAAGATCGTATACAAATTACATCAAGATGCTTGATGAGGAGCAACCTGATTTTGTTGATATCATCACTCGACCTGAAACCCATTTAGAGTTGTGCCAAGCTGCCGCTTCGCGTGGTATTGCTATCCTTTGTCAAAAACCATTAACGCCAAGCTATCAGGAGTCTAAGGATCTAATTCAACTGATTAGTGAAGCCAACGTCCCCTTCATGGTGCATGACAACTTTCGATTTCAACCTTGGCATCGTGAAATTAAAAAATTGATCAACGCAGGCGAGATTGGGGACCGATTGCTTTCAATTGAAGTTCGCTCTCGGATGGGGGATGGCTGGCAGCAAGATGCGTATATGAATCGTCAGCCCTATTTCCGCACGATGCCTCAACTATTAATTCATGAAACAGGCGTGCACTTTATTGATGTCTTTCGATATCTGTTTGGTGATGTAACGAGCGTCTATGCGAACCTAAGACAACTTAATCCAGAAATTGTAGGAGAGGATACCGCTTCTGTCTTGCTATCCTTTGAGTCAGGAGCACAAGGGCTCATCAATGCGACTCGGTATCACGAAAGTGATGCTGAGAACGCTCGTTATACCTTTGGCGAGTTTCTCATTGATGGCAGTGCAGGTTCCATTTCTCTGGCTCTCGATGGAACCATTACCATTAAACGGCTGGGTGAGCCAAGTTGCGTTCATGTCTATTTACATGAAGACAAAGGATTTGCTGGAAACTGTGTCTTGACCACATTACAGCATTTTACCGATCAGCTACTGGCTGAAAAACCATTTGAGACAGATGGAGAAGATTACCTGAAGACTTTGGCTGTACAAGAGGCCATCTATCAGTCTGGCAAGCAAAAAAGGCTTGTCGACTTGAGCGAGATCGAATGTACTTTAGATTGTTCCACTGTGTCCCCAAACGACTAATCATAAATATTATAAATAAGAAAACCAATACTCATGACTCGCATCATTGACCTAACCTTGAACGTAAATAACTCGATGAGTGGTGTGCAAATAACCAGTTGCCGCCGACTTGCCGAAGAAGGATGGAATGCAACGACTCTGGAACTCTATTCACATAGTGGAACGCATATGGATGCTCCACGACATTTTTTGCCTGAAGGCGGAACGATTAATCAACAAGATCTTTCAATCTGTGTTGGATATGCTCAAGTCATTAATCTTACTCCAACTGAGCCACGACAAGCGATTCAAATAGAAGATCTGACAAAACGTGCAAGTAACATTCAGCCTGGTACACGTTTGTTACTTCGGACTGATTGGCACAAACAGTATGGCACAGATGACTATCGCAATGCACTCCCAAGGATTTCTGTTGAACTTGCACACTGGTTAGTTGAAAAACAAGTTGCCATGGTGGGAGTTGAACCTCCGTCAGTCGCTGATGTCAATAATATGGCTGAGCTGACAGAAGTACATGAGATTCTATTTAAAGGAAATGTGTTGATCATTGAAGGGTTGGCTAATCTTGATCAACTTGAAAACGAGGTAGTTCAGTTTATTGCTCTTCCTCTAAAGATTGTAAATGGAGATGGATCACCAGTCAGAGCAATCGCGATTGAAGAGGTGCCTCAATGATTCAACATTCTCTCAATTTCAATCAGGCTTATCAACCATTTTTAGGTTGCATTGCAGACGATGTGACAGGGGCCACTGATCTTTCCTTGAACCTAGTGCAAGGTGGAATGGAAGTGGTTCAGTGGCTTAAAATCCCTACGCTTGAACAGCTTCAAAGCGTTTATGCAGATGCCGCTGTGGTTGCATTGAAAATCCGATCCATTCAAGCCAATGAAGCTGTAGAGCAAGCATTGTCTGCGTTGCAAATCCTAGAGGCTGCCGGTTGTCAACGATACTATTTCAAGTATTGCTCGACCTTTGACTCGACTGAACAAGGAAACATTGCCCCTATAGCTGAAGCATTGTTAGATGCTCTGTCATCAGATCAAACGATTTTTTGCCCTGCTTTTCCTGAAGCAGGAAGAACAGTCTACACTGGCCACTTATTTGTGAATGATCAACTTTTGAATGAATCAGGCATGCAAAATCACCCATTAAACCCAATGAATGATGCTAATCTGATTCGAGTTCTTTCAAAGCAGAGTACTCGAAAGGTAGGTCTTCTTCATTTACGAGACATTGAATTAGGGCCTGATAATATTCAACAAAAGCTGCGATCTTTAAAAGAGAACGGGTGCACTTTTGTAATCGTAGACACTCTGGGCAATCAGCATTTAGGACAGTTGGCAACAGCCTGTGCAGATTTCAAATTAATCACAGGTGGGTCTGGATTAGCGAGATTCCTGGCTGGCGCCTATCAAAGCAAGCAACTGGTCGATGGAAAAGAGACTCCAATAGACACAACTTCAAAGATAGGCCGTAGTGCTGTGCTTTCAGGAAGCTGTTCTACTGCAACACTGCAACAAGTAGACAATTTCAAAGAATATTGTGTTTTTTATCAAATTGACATACCCCAGTTAATGCAGAATGAACAGCAAGCGACTGAACACATTCTTGATTGGGTGAATAAGCAACCCATTGATCAACCTCTGATGATCTATTCGAGTGATGAACATAAAAATGTCAATGTACTTCAACAACAATACGGAAGTGAGAATGTTGCGAACAAAGTTGAATGTCTTCAAGCACGTTTAGCAAAATCGCTTGTTGATAATTTTGGCGTTAAAAAACTAATCGTTGCAGGTGGTGAGACTTCATCAGCCGTTGCTGCTGCACTGGACATTCAGGCATTAAGAATCGGTGCTGAAATTGCCCCTGGAGTTCCTTGGACCGAGTCCATTAGTGATCAACCGATCAACTTGGCTTTTAAGTCAGGGAATTTCGGAGATGAAAAGTTCTTTCAGACAGCATTGGAGATGTTGCAATGAATGAACTAGAACTCCGAGAACAAATCGCCATGCATGGCAAATCGCTCTATGAACGTGGATATACCTGCGGCAGTTCTGGCAATATCAGCGTGAAACTTACGGATGGAATTCTGGTAACACCAACGAATTGTTGCTTAGGACGATTGGAGCCAGATCAAATTTCCAAAGTAAGTTGGGAAGGAAATCATCAGTCAGGCGGCAAGCCTTCCAAGGAGACTTTTTTACACCTGGCGATGTACAATTCTCGACCTGATGAAGCTGCAATTGTTCACTTGCATTCCACTTATAGTGTGGCTGTTTCCTGTCTGAAGAACATTGATCCAAAAAACGTATTGCCAGCGATCACGGCCTATTATGTCATGAGAGTTGGTCAGTTACCCCTGGTTCCCTATTATGCTCCGGGTGACATGAATCTAGCCAGACACGTTGAAAAGTTAGCATCCCAATCACGGGCAATGCTACTTGCCAATCACGGGCCTGTCATTGCTTCCCAGACATTGGATCAAGCTGTCTATGCAATGGAAGAGCTAGAAGAAACTGCTAAGCTTTTTTTGTTACTACAAAACCATGAATTCAACCCCTTAACAGAGAGTCAGATCGCTGATTTGAAAGAGC
>NVTV01000008.1 GCA_002401695.1 Alphaproteobacteria bacterium | reverse complement strand
GGTATGGTTATTTTGCTGAACCTCCAGTTTGCCTGAAAACCCGGCCTCCATGGAAGCCAGGGCTTCTCGTTTCCAGCGACCGATTACCGTCGAATGCACCCCAAACCTGGACGCCAGTTCTGATACAGGGCGGTCGTCCCGAAGCGCAGCTATAACAACTTTCGTTTTAAAAGCTGCCGGATAATTCTTGCGTGTTCACCTCATTCATATGATCCTTTCATGACCAAAATAAAAGCTTAACACACTGTCCTATTTTCTGGGACCACCTCTGCCTTAATATACAAAAACTACGCCCTATTCCCCTGCCTAGCGCTTCCGTATTGCTTCCGGACATAAAAAAAGACCTAGCAGAATTACTGTTAAGTCTTTGATATTTTTGGTTGAGGGGGTAGGATTTGAACCTACGACCTTCATGTTATGAGCCTGATAGATACATAGTTAAGCCATTGATAATAAATAATATTATTTTTTTCTAAAAATTAATGTGCTAGAAACTGTGCTAGCTCGCGTGTTCTTCAAATACAAAATCAGATTCAGAGAAAAAATAGGGTTTTCTCAACAAATAAAACCACCCGGGGGCTGTCACATTAACTCTTAAATCATCTATTTTCATCATTCTGGAGGAAATTAAAGTCTTTTAAGTCATTGAAAAATAACAATGTAGGATTCTAAAATTTTTGGCATTATTAGCTAAAAGCAGTTAATGTGACAGCCCAGTGGCATAGCATATTTGCAATTAAATACCTCTTTGACCAACTTCAGTTTCCTTTGACAGCGCCTTCCGCCTTCATCATATTGTGAGCCGACTGTTCGACAATTTCCCGAATAAGATCAGAAGCCTGATCAGCGAGTTTCTTATCATAGAGCAAACTCATATGGTCTGCTTCATTGATGACCACCTGACGGCCTTTGCTGGAAAGATTAGCAAGGTCTTTATTAAGACCTATCCATGCGGCACGCAACTCCACGGGATCAATATGGTCCGGCAAATATTCCTTCTCCAATAACTTACCCGCCGTAATCACGACCACGGGTCGGTCGGCCAAATCCCCGGCCTGACTTGCCTGCTCGGCGGAGGCATCAAATCCGCCCATCTCTGCCACTGACGCATCATAGTAGACATTGCCAGTAGTAAATTCCATCTGGGCGATAACTTCATCAGGCAGATACCCCTCCACCATAGCTGTGACGGGATTATAGATTTTAGTCAGTCCCAGATTATTCAGTAGCTTGAACCAACCGTATAACTCTTCCATTTTCCCGGTACTGCCGTCATCCCCAAATTTAAGTACCTCATTCTGATTGGGGTGAGAGGCATCAAGAAACGCGACGCCCACTACATCTTCCGGGTATTTACCCACATAAGTCCGCATAATCAGGCCCGCCAGAGAATGACCTGCCAGGACAAATGGTTTTCTAATTCCCGCTTTTTCAAGCAAGACATGAAGCTGGGTCGTCATATTTTCCGCGTCATGGGCGACACCACTTTCTTCACTATAGCCCAGACCAGCCCGATCATAGGTACAGACCTTGCCTGTCGTCGACAGGTTTTTCTGAACCCAATGGTATAAAGAGGTCGGCCCACCCAAGCCTGCCTCAACAATCACGGGGGGCAGGTCATTATCCGGCCCGGTGCAATGAATATGCAGCTTATGGCCACCGACATCAAATAATTTTCCCGGCATGGGTATTTCCGGCGAAAGACCTTTTAAGGTCAGACCCAACCCCACCGGAACGATGAGAATAAGTGCCAATAATATCCCCGCTATTTTCAGTATTTTTTTCATTATTTTCATTTTTCTACCTTCATGTACTGCACATCATCTTCCCCCCAGAAGAAAATTCTACCCCGCCAAAAGAACGATGCTCATAAGCCGGCCTCTTGGCCATTATATCTTTCATAGCTCATCGGTTTTTCCGCCTGGGACTGATTTAGGTCATACCCCTGTTGTTTTTAGGTTAATTGCTATGTTTAATGAATTTTCCTGGCATCGATTTTTTCATTTTCTCGTCCTGAAGTGCTAATTTGCCATTAATGAGAACGTGAACCATGCCCGTCGATAAACGCTCAGGATGAACCCAGTCGGATCGGTCAATTATTGTGTCCGGGTCAAAAATAGCAATATCGGCCACATAGCCTTCACGGATGTAACCCCGCTTGCCAAGACCCAGAAAATCAGCCGGAAATGCCGACATTTTATAAATCGCTTCTGGCAGGTCCAACAGACCTTCCTGTCGCACATATTTTCCCAGTACCCGTGGAAAGCTCCCTGTTGAACGGGGGTGGGAAATGATCATTTCCTCGCCTTCAGACCATACCCCATCGCTGGAAATCATATTCCACGGTTGTGTGATAAGCGCCCGGACATTTTCCTCAAGCACGGACCCCAAAGTAATATTTATTTTCAGTTCTGGATTAGTAATCATATCAGCGATCACATCAAATTCACTTTTATCCAATCCCTGCGCCAGCTCCGAAATATGCTTCCCCACCAAATCCGGTTGTTCTGCGCTGACCACAATTCGCATGCTGGTATATCCCACGGCTTTGGCCCAGCTGAAGCTTTCTGTGTCTTTTTCGTTGAAACGTTTCAGGAAACTCCTTTTCTCAGGATCATTGAGCAACGCCGCAACCCATTCCCGGGTATAATCTTTCTCATCTTTAGGCACCATATCCTTCGGTAAAGCAACCATCTGCCACAGCCATATATTATAGGCACCGTCATAGGGATATTGATCTGAAACTACATTAATTCCCGCATTGCGGCCAGCATTGACCAATTTGAGAATTTCTGGGAAAAGATCACGGTTTGGGAGGCCAACAAGTTTAGCATGGCCTATTTTAACAGGGATTTTTGCTTTACGACCAATCTCGATAACTTCAGCGTAAGATTTGATTATCTCATGAACGGGATTGCGTACATGGGAATCGTAACTGCCACCAAAATCTGCGGCCACTTTTGCCAATTCGATAACTTCTGCCGTATCGCTATACATACCAGGTGCATACATCAAGCCTGTAGATAATCCGACCGCCCCAAGCTCCATGCCTTCACGGACAAGGGCCTTCATCTCTGTCAATTGTTTCGCGTCGGATAAGGTGGGGTCCATACCCATGACCTGCCGGCGAATTGCATTATGGCCCACATATACCGCCACATTGGTCGAGCTGCCATTACCCTTGATATAGCCCTGTATTTTCTGGATATCTTTAGGGGAAAGGTAGCCATCAGGCCCGACAACAAGAGTTGTTACCCCCTGTCGCAAATAGCCCTCATTGCGCAAGCTTTGGCCCATCTGTATTATCATTTCTGCATGGTTATGCACATCAATAAAACCGGGAGAGACAACAAGTCCTTTAGCGTCAATAGTCTTTGGTGCCGACAGATCCTGCCGAGGGCCCACATAGGCAATTTTATCTCCTTTAATGGCGATAGTGGCAATTTTCCCAACATTTCGGCTTCCATCAATCACAAGGCCATTTTTTATGACGATGTCATAGTCAGCGCCAAATGCAGATGGTGCGGCTCCAAGAAATAATAAAAATAGTGCTTGCTTCAAAAAAAATGACATTCATAAATCCTGTTTGATAGAATTGTAGTTTTTTCGATGGCCTGAAATTTGCGTGCGCCATCCATTCCCTTTCGGCTTCCTCAGAAAATTACGCCATATATTGAAAGCCAAGGATATTCCAGAAGCTATAGAACCAGATCATGAACAGGCCGCATCCCGCTACGATGCTGTAACGAATTCGTGCCCAGCGACCCCTGCATAAACTATCTTTCCAAACCAGAACCGCGTAATATAAATTATACAATCCTGCCAGAGTGACTATGATCGGTAAGATCAGCCAGACTTTAAAGAGCAGAGGGATTTCTGAAAACATCTGGCTTCCCACAATCGTCATTACAATCCCGCCGGTAACAATGGTTAGTATATTAGTCGCTGCAACCATAATAGCGGCTTTTGCCGCTTTTTTATTTGTCCCCGTCAGAGACTTGAAGGCGGACCATTGATAAGCCAGACGTAACAACACCCCAAGAAATACCACCATGGAAAGTCCAAGGAAGGCAAAGTTAAAATTGCCGGTATAATAGAACGGAGCTTTGAAGGTTGACGTAAAGGGCATGCCGTCTAAGACAAGGCCGGTGATCTCACCCCTGTCATTTTCCTGAAAAGAAAGTTTGCCCGTGCCGTCTATCTTCTGAAAAAAATTATCATCTATTTCAGCATATTGGCTGGCATTATCCCCTAAAACTACGATAAGGGTATTTTCCGCCGTTGGCTGCACAGAAACACCTCCAAACAACTTCATAACCTTATCCAGTTTTGAGAAACCGGATCGCCAGAAAAGATAGTTTCCCGCGTATTTTCCAGCACGCACGGAAAAATCAGAGGGCGGGGTTATTTTCATTTTCTCTTGGGGGTAAAAGGCATCATAAAAAGCAGTCTTGAACGCGGACCGTACTGAGGAGCCGCCCTTGCTACCAAAGGAAATGAAGAACGTCAGATCATTTTGCTGATCAATCACAAGTTCCGAATGAAAATAGCTGGTACTTCCGCCGTGGCCCACAAAGCGCAGGCCATTTTTTTCGGTTTCATAAAAACCCAGTGCCATCCCCATCATGCGGTCATCGTGGCTAAAATTACGGGTCAGCATTTGCTTGACTGTTTCTTCTTTCAAAATACGGCCACCGTTAAATACGCCACCATTCAATATGGCCTGAGAAAATATGGTCATATCCGTTGCCGTAGCTGATTGTGCCCCGGCTGGGGAAAAATTAGAAATTATCTCAAAGGGTTTTTCCACATACTTACCGCCTTCATAAGCATAAGCATAAGCCATATTCTTATTCAGATGTTCTGGCAGTGGTTCTTTAAAGGACGATGATTTCATGCCCAAAACATCAAAGATATTTTTTTGAATATAATTGGTGAATTCCATACCCGACAGATTTTCAACAATAAGCCCTGCCAAAGCAACGGCATAATTAGAATAGGCTGTTTGGGCACCGGGCGGGTTAACTCTTTCAAGTTGATATCTTTTCATAGAGTCGGCCAGGGGCATAATCCGCGAAAGGTCTTCAATAATCAAATACCCAACCGCACCATCTTCAAAACCCGCAGTGTGGGTCATGATATGGCGCATGGTCACGGGCTGCCCGGGATAAGTATCCTTGATCTGGAATGTCTTGAGATATTGATTAACATCCGCATCCAGGTCCAGTTTGCCCTGCTCTACCATTTGCATTACGGCAACATAAGTGAATAGTTTGGACACAGAGCCAGGCCGAAACAAAGTTTTAGCCGCATCAACCGGAATGTTATTTTCAATGTCCTGAAAACCATACCCTTTGGCAAAAATCAGTTTGCCACCTTTCGTGATGGCCACAGTTCCTGACGGGCTATTGTGGTTTTTCATCAGGGGAAGTACGAGTCCGTCCACAAATGCCTCAGTTATTTTCGGATTATCAAGATCGGAAATTTCCAATGCCATTGCCGTCATTGATACATATAATGACATAAAACAGCTGATCATGACCGCCATCAGAATTCTCAAAAAGCTCATTTTCTTCTCCCTAATTTATATTTCTTATGATTAGAAGTCTATGGACACAAAAAAGGCCGCGCCCATAGAAATATTATTTATAATCAGACCTATTGATTAGAAATCAAAAGACAATACAGCCCCGATAGTTCTAGGGCGAACAGGTGTTGCCTGTCCATTTACCATTAGAGTACCAGGAATAAGGAACCCAGTAGACGCTGCAAAAGCATCATTGTTAAACAAATTGGTCACATAAAAATTCAATGATATATCCCCCCTACTTATCCCCGCATTTAAATCTGCCAAGACATAACCTTCTGTGGGTATATTAACAACAGAATCCCCAATACCGCCATCAGTAAAAGCAGATCGTGTCCCCTGAGAATACCTAAAACCACCGCCTATATGACCCATCACCTCGCCTGAGAGGTCAAAATCATACCGGCCATTAGAAGAGAGCGTCCATTTAGGTATCTTAGGGACAGATTGCCCCCCTAGAGCATTTAAACCAGGCTCATCCGAATTCAATGTACTATCCGTATAGGCGACAGAAGACGTAATGGTAAAGTTATCCGTTGGATTGAGTGTAAACGTACCTTCAAAACCTTTTGCGGTAACGCCATCCTCTGCATTGCCGCCAACACTAAGCCCAGAAACAGTAACAAATGACTGAAAATTGGACCAGTCAATATACCATAAAGACATATCATAGCTGATGATACCGTCGTCCGTTTTACCTTTGGCACCAATCTCATAACT
This sequence comes from Alphaproteobacteria bacterium, assembly GCA_002401695.1. Lineage (GTDB taxonomy): Bacteria > Pseudomonadota > Alphaproteobacteria > Micavibrionales > Micavibrionaceae > UBA1672. Next base: position 53,890 of record NVTV01000008.1, on the reverse strand, counting down.
CCAAAGGTTATCTTTCTTCACAACCAATGGCGCCACATTTCCCAGTCCTGGAATTATTATGGGAAGATTACCCGTCGCAGGTCGATATCCGCTGGCAACACGGGCATAAAGTGATAAATTTTCATTGGGACGATAACGGGCGGTCGCCAAATATGACTGCACATTATCCTGAACCGGGTCAATATCTTGGCCAGGACCAATCAATGCTCCTGAAGAAATTTGCTGCAGGCCCGTTTGGGTATTGCTATAACGCAATCCAAAGCCCACATCAAATTCCGGCGTAATATAATAGGTAAAGTTACCAAAGGCCGCATATTCCCGATAATTATCAGGGAAATTTAACGTAAACAGATTAAAATCTATGGGCTCTGCGATGGCAATTTGAATATTATGTGTTGTCTCTTTTGTATAGAAAAGACCCAAAATCCATTCAAATTTATCATTATCCGGTGATGTCAAACGGGCTTCCTGAGTATATTTATTAGAACCCATATTCGCGATAAAAGGGATCGCTGTTGTTGTCCCCGAGGGAACCCCTGCCAGAAAATCAGCATATAGCGCTAAATCTGCCGTAATATCACCCACCGAAGCCTGACCAAATTCCACATAACTGCTGGTCAGGTTCAAGGTGGCCCATTCAAAATCATAATCCAGTGACCCTGAAATAGACGTATATTTACTTTCACTTTCTGATAAAGCATTATCATTGGTGAGAGGCGCAAATTTCGGGTTTAAACTATCACCATCCAGATCAACGACTGACAGACCATTATATTTTTGTTTCTGATGCATGGCTTTCAAACGGACTTCCATATTATCAGAAGCCTGAATTAGAATATCTCCTGAAAAGCCATAAAATTCTGTGTTATCGGCATTTTCCTCAACAAGAGCCCCTGTTGCTGTGTCAACCAAATCGACATATCCCGCATTTTTATCATAAAAACCTGCAACGGAAAGGCCCACCTTACTTTCAACCAAGGGAACACTTAAGGAGGCGTTATATATTTGGTTAAACCCACCATCTTTTGTTGTCGAAAGGTTGGTTGATGCCCTACCGCGCATTTCTTCTAATGCCGGTTTTTTGCTAACATACCGAATGGCACCCCCAATGGCCGTTGCTCCAAACAGGGTGCCTTGTGGGCCTTTGACCAATTCAACCCGCTCTATTTCGCCCAACAAGCCATCAAAAAATAACCCGCCACCGAATGTAAAAGAACTATTGCTGGTCATGGGGACATCGTCCAGGTATACGGCAACAGTTGCTGTAGCGCCCTCTTGACTGACGCCGCGTGCCGTGATGCTCCCCGTGCCACGTTGCCCTTGGCTAGTCATATTAAAACCTGGTGTATAGGCAATGATGTCACCAATATTAATCATACCCGCATCTTTAAATATATCGGGGTCTATCGCAACCACAGAGGCCGGCACATCCTGCAAGACCTGTTCCCGGCGGGATGTGGTTACAATGATTTCTTCAAAACCGGATGTATCCACATCATCCTGATTTTCATCTTCACTATATGACCCAAGATTACTTTCATAATATTCATTGGTGTCATAAGAAATTTTCTGAAACTTATTATCTACAACATTGATCACCAACAGGTCGTTGCCCTTAATTTCATAGCCCAGACCGCTGTCTGTCAATAAAATCTCCAGCGCCTCTTCAAGGGAATAGGTGCCCTTCAATCCACGGCTTGCAAGATTTTTTGTAATCCCCGATGAAAATAATATCTGGGTGTCACTTTGCGTCGCAAACGTCCTGAGAACAGACTCCAGCATTTCAGGTGCAATATTATAATTGGTATTTTTTTCGTCTGCATATGCCACGCCCCCGATATGAATTGACGCACAGCCAATCATCAATAGCTTTGACAGCCTTGCGGCGACGGATGAGGAATTTCTTTTTGATGGTCCGGTCATTTATCTACTCCCTAAAAAATTTTTAATGCTACTGTAGTTGCAGCAAAAGGGTATAGACGCGACGCTTGACCAAACTGGCCATTTTTTTTGCTCAAATATCAAAAAAACGGCCCATCATATCTGATTATTTGGTGGATTTATTGGCAGTTTTGTGTTTTTTGCAACCAAAATAATTTTACCATCTTTTCTCAACGCAACAATGGGAAATGCATGTTCAAGCCCATCGATCAATGTATCAATTTCATCAATTCTGAAGGCTCCACTGACCTTATATTCCTTTAGTCTTTCATCACCGATAATGATAGGCGTTTTAGTATAGCGATTAATTTCCGCCAACACTTCTGTCAAAGGGGTTCCAGAAAAATTGATATTTCCTGACCGCCATGCAATGGCGCGTTTTGTGGCCATCTTTCTCACCGGTGAAATTACACCGGCTGCGTCATAGTTCAGCTGTTGCCCGGCAATAAGTTTTAAGGGACTTTCCCCCTCACCCAGCGATTGTGGGGAGGAGACCTCCACCCGCCCTTCGGTTACCGTGACCTGCACCTGTCCTTTTTCAGTGCGCACATAAAAATGTGTGCCTATTGCACGTACCAGCGCATGGCCCGCAGCGACTTCAAAGGGACGCATGGCATCCTTTGCCACATCAAAAAAGGCCTCTCCCGCCAGAAGGCTAATATCGCGCTTTTGATCCGAATAATTAACATTCAGCCTTGTCGCTGTGTTCAAATGCACCCTCGAACCATCCGCCAATACAACAACCCGCTGTTCGCCCACATCTGTCTCATAAATTTGTCCTGAGTACCCATAGGGACGGAGCAAAAACAGAATAAGTAGACAGGCCGCCATGGCAGAAACTATGCCGTATATTTTTCTATTCTGTATATTTTTCCAGAAATAAACGGGCTTTACATGAACCGCCCCCTCCTGATGCTCCACAGCTGACCAAAAATCAAAGCTTTCACTGGCCGCCCATATTTCACTGCATTCCGCAAAATCCCATTCATTATCAGGATCTTCCTCCAGCCATATCTGGAAGGCTGACATATCCTCATCGGTCATATCGTCTATCGTAATTTTTTCATGCCAGAACGCCGCCTTGGAAACGGGCCGTATCACGGTATCCTTTGTAGAATGTCTCATACAGCTCTTCCTTGTTTTTTAATCTGACCTTGCAAAAAGCTGAGGGTTTGCACCACGAGCCTCCTGACGGTTCTTGGTGAAACGCCCATTTCAACGGAGATTTCCTGATACGTCATCTTGTTTACCCTATGCAGAAAAAATATACGTCTTTCCTCTGCACTCAAACTGTCACACGCTTTTTTCAACAGAGTCATTTGCTGAGCCCTGTCTACATTATCTTCCGGCGTAGGTGCCAAACATTTCAGCTCCTGCTCATCAATGGCGAAATGCTGTTTCATGTGGCGCGTATATTTCTTCCTTATGCCATCATTCACCAGATTGGCCGCAATCCGGAACAAATAGGCTTTTGGGTTAAGGTGCACGACTTCAATATTTTCAAGCCGCAATAGACGAAGATAAATTTCCTGCATAGCATCATTCACCTCTTCGGTCGCAACAAGCGTTCTCTTCAGAAACAGGGACAGGGGCCTCTTATGCGCCATAAATATATCCAAGATAAAATCATGACGTCCTTGGCCACCTTTCGTGTCCAGAGGGGGGGGCCCCTTATTTATTTCACTTTTTCTGTCCATGGTCTTAATGTGCACTTTCTATCCGAACCATATCACGCAACAGACGCATAAGTCCTCATAGACTTAAGACGTGACAGTAAATCAAACTGGCCAATTTTTTTCTAATCAACGCCCCAACTTGACACACCATGGCTTTTCTTTCTCTCAAAAAAAACCTATGCTGTGATAAAAAGTAACCCGAGTAATTATTTTGGAACGTGCACCGTGATAAGAAAAATCCTGTTTCTACCCTTTTTTTTGCTGATATTTTCTGTACCCGTTTATGCCAATCAAACCGACTGGACGGAAAAGAAATTAGGAAGGGTTATCCTCAAAGCAGATAAGGCCAGCCGGCAGAAAAAATGGGGTCGTGCCATTAAATACGGCGAACAAATACTCAAGGGTGCCGAAGCCCTTGATCAACATAATGATGCCAGATACATCAATATGCTTAAAAATCTCAACCGATATTATGACAAGGCAAAACGGCTGAGCGACGTCCCTATCCGGGTAAAAGAAGCTTATATTCTGTCAAAAAATCATCTCGGCCTCTCCCATAAAACAACAAATATGAGCCGTCACCTTTATTACAAACTTGTCATTTCTGACAAAAATTATGCGCAGGCAACCTTGCTGGTTCTTGAAAGTATTTCCCTTCTGAAGGACGACAAAGAAGACGATTACAGATTGCTTCATTATTTGAAACAGCTTTATTCTCTATATGGATTGACCGCACAACTCAAAGAGGAAGAAAGAACCCTTCTCCGATATCTCGTTAAAAGCCAGCAACTCCTCGGCGAAGATGACGAAGATGCTGGCAAAGTCATTTGGATTTTGGCACAAAATTACTGCCTCCAGAAAAAGACCCCCGAATTCAAGAAACTCAAAAAAAACTATAAACTGGGCTATGTCTGTTAGGGAAAGGGCAAATTTTTAGGGTTATACGTCAGCTCAACCTTTAACGATGATATTTTACGGGAATCTTTCTCACGGCACCGGGTGCAGACAACCGTTGGATGGCATATATATATAAATAAATATACCGGCATCGGCTATGGCCACGGCTTTCGCATTCTCGCCGATAGTGCCCACATATTAACTCTGGACCCTGACAATAGTCTGTTTCTCAGAAAATAAAATCCGCGCCGTCTTTTCATCGGGAATAATGATATTTCTTAAAGTCGCCCGCACCACGCCTAAAAGCTCATCCGCCCACCAGGAGAAGAAACCTTCTTATTTCTTTTGATCTGGTTTATGACGTTCCCCATGCCCTACCTATGACCATATATGGGGTAGGGCAGTTCAATGGCTGAAATTTGCTGATGGTGGCTGGAGTTTGTTTCTGATTATGGATTTCAGATGTTGCCCAATTGGTGCCCAACGGGGGGGTCTGGGCGTGACCCAAAAATAGTAAATACATTGATAATTGTTTGTTATCAATGGCTTACGTTTGTTGCGGGGGTAGGATTTGAATCTTCGACCTTCAGGTTATAAGCCTGATAAACCATTAGTTAACTATATAATATATAACAATAAATTTATACCGTGTCAAGTTTTGTGCGTAATTTTGTGCGCTTTTCTCATCTGCAAACAAGCTATTTTAAGGGCCGTAGAGACACATTAAGTCTATGGCGGCCTTAATCGCACCAAAAGACCATAGACGGCCCCTCTATGACAACTCTGCAAATAAGTTCACATTATCTGCAGAAAGAATGTCATTAACATTTAAAGAGACAAAAAACTTATTTAGCCTAATTTTATTGAATTTTTTGTTTTTTCGTATTAACATACGTAATAACGTGAAAGGACGTATTGTGGAACTCAAACTTATGCAAGTGGGCAATTCCGTTGGAGTGATTTTGCCAAAAGAAACCTTGGCAAAACTTAAGCTGGTCAAAGGGGATCATCTCTGGTTAACGGAATCTCCTGATGGTTATCGCTTAACACCTTACAACCCTGAGTTTGGCACGCAAATGGATATGGCCCGCAAAATAATGAAAAAACGCCGAACTGCTTTGCACGAGCTAGCCAAATGACAACAATATACTGGATAGAGCAAGAGATAATTCTTGCCGTCCATGAAGAACAGTTGTCAGATCATGGCGGGGCTATTGGTATTAGGAATGTGAACCTTCTAGATTCTGCTTTGGCTCGGCCACATAATTTGTCCTCTTACGGCAATCCAGATATTGCAGGATTAGCTGCATCCTATGCCTACGGAATAATACGTAATCATCCTTTTGTGGATGGTAATAAGCGCACTGCATTAGTTGCAGCAGAATTATTTCTGGCACTTAACGGCTATGAACTGATAGCTAGTGATGAAATGTGTGTTCTAACAATAGTTGGTGTGGCTGATAAGACAATATCAGAAGCTGAGCTACATATGTGGATTTCGGAGAATATCGCTTTGATAAATACTGTCAAATTAAAATAAAAGCTTAACACACTGTCCTATCTTCTGGGACCACCTCTCCACAAACCGACTGAACAATAGGGCGGAAAGTTCCCATGTTCCCATCCGGCGGGTCTGTCAAAGGAACTTGTTGCAACGAATTCCTAATTAATTATTTTGGTTCAATGAACATTTCATTTAAATATTACAAACATAATCCTGCAATCATCCAGTTGGCTTTGCTTCTTTATATCAGATATCCATTATCGCTTCGGCAGGGTGAAGATATGCTCTATGAAAGAGGCGTAGATATAAGTTATGAATCCATCAGATTATGGTGGAACCGCTTTGGCCCCGCCCTTGCGGCCAAAATCAGAAAGAAACGCATTACCTTTGGCGCGCAGTCGACCATGAAGGTGAAGTCCTTGACGCTGTTGTAACAAAACGACGTGACAAGAAAGCCGCGCTGAAAGTGTTGAAATCTCTCATAAAGCACTATGGACGACCGATGGCTATCGTCACAGATAAGCTCAGGTCTTACCGAGCTGCCGTGAAAGAACTAGGTTGCCAAAACAAGCAAGAAGCCGGAAGTCGATTAAACAATCGGGCTGAAAATAGTCACCTACTTTTCCGACGACGGGAATATGCCATGCAGGGCTTTAGAAAAGAAGAAACTCTCCAAAGATTCACCTCAATTCACAGTCAGATATACAATCATTTTAGCGGAGAACGGCACCTCGTAAACAGACAGACATTTAAGAAATTTCGTTCAGAATCTATGACTGAATGGCGTACATTCGTGGCATAAGTATGTGTAATTCGATACTTCTTTGACTAGTTTCAGTTTACTTTGACAGTGCCATTTAAATCTTTAGTTTAGATTTAAAAATTGGAGTAAGGACGAGTAAAAAAGCTCCAGAAATAACGGCAATGATAGCTAGAAATTCAAATAACTCACCATATAACATAGCCCAAGTCGTTATACTTCCTGCGGTGAAGTCTGTAGACGTAAATTGCGTAGCTAATTTGGCACTTATAAATTCAGATACAGCACTCGACAAAAACCAGATACCTATCATCATTCCGGTCAAATTACGTGGTGAAAGTTTTGAGATTAATGATAAAGAAATAGGGCCGACAAGAAGTTCACCAATCGTAATGAGTAAATAAGTCAGGATAAGATACCATGCCCCTATTAATTCACCATTGGTGTGGCTGCTAATGATCGAAATAAACCAGAAGCCAGACGCCATGATTAATAATCCTGCACCGAATTTGACTGTTCCAATTGGTTCAAGGTCTCTCTTTTTAAGAGCCGGCCAAAGCAATCCCATCAAGGGGCCTAAAAAAATAATAAAGAGGGGATTAAATGCTTGGAATTGTGATGCTTCCAAATTTATACCCCATAGATTTTTATCCACGACCCGGTCGGTAAATAATGTCAAAGCCCCTCCGGTCTGTGCGAGGAGGACCCAAAAGGTGGTACCTATTATAATAATGATGAAAGAAACCATCAACTTATCGCGTGCTAACGGTTCAAGATATACGATCGCATAAAAAATTGTGCCCACTATTGAGAGAATGCCTAGTATTAGAATAATCCAGCCAGCCAGCTGAAAACTTTGAACAAGCCACCAGAAAATAATAAGTGCCGTAACAATCCCTCCAGCATAAAGAGCTATTGACCTTACAGAGCCATTTAAATTATTTTGAGAATGAAGGGTTTCATGCAGAACGGAATTAAATATTTTTTTACCGTAAAGAATGGTGATCAAGCCAATTATCATAGCCGCGCTGGTTAGAAAAAAACCATACATCCAACCAACTTTCTGTCCAATATAGCCAATTGAAATAGCCGCTAATGCCGCGCCAAAGTTGATTCCTATATAATAAAAAGTAAAACCAGAATCTCTGATCTCATCTTTACCTTCATAAAGGGCAGACATTATGCTTGCCAGACTAGGTTTTACCAATCCTAACCCCACACCCAATAGTGCAAAAGAGCCATAAAATACAATGGATTCTAAGTTTACATAACTTAGAATACCAATGGCATCATTAGGCTCTAATATACCCGCACATACTCCTAAAAGAAAAGAGCCAATGGCCATTAACAGGCTTCCCGTAATCACAGAATTAACATACCCGAGATATCTGCCCGCAACATACCCGCCAATCACAGGGGCACCATACATAAGGGTAAAGAAAGCACCGTAAAGTTGGAAAGCACTGGCATCAGTAAATTCTAATTTATTAATTAAGAAAAGAATGAGCAGCGCACGAATACCGAAGAAACTGAACCTTTCCCAAATTTCAGTAAATATTATTATTGAAAGCCCTTTTGGATGCTTGGCAAACATTATTACACGCTCCGCTTAAGTCGTTTAATCAGTTTTTTATTACCTTGTATAAAGTTTCAATAAGATGTTCACAGCGATCCCCAAGACCAGCTCCAGCACACATCCGGTTTGGACTATAAGCAAAACTTAACCCGACTTCTGGGTCGGCAAATCCAATCGATCCCCCAGCACCCGGATGCCCAAACCCATTAGGATTTGTTCCCATTGATACCAACTCAGGTGTATTGAGGAAAAAACCCAAAGCATAACGAAAATTTCTCCCTGTAAGCGCACATGCACCATCCCATTGCAATGTTGTTGCTTGGCGTAAGGTTTTTTCGCTTATTATTCTAATGCCGTCTAAGCAGCCGCCACAGGCCAAAGCCGCATAGAGTTTGGCAAGGGATCTGGAATTAGTATGGGCATTTCCCGCAGGAAAAACAATATTACGAAATTCAGGAGAATTAACATAAAATCCATTGATGTCAGGCATTCCAGACCACGCCCTGCCGATTCCTGTACTGGTATCTTTTATGGCGTTTAACGTCGTGCTATTCGGGTTTGGATATAGATCACTTGCCCGATTTTCATCTATTGAAGTAAGGCCATAACGAATGTCAAGTTTCAGAGGATCAAATACCCATTTTGCCAAAAAATCATCGACAGTAGATCCAGATACTTTCCTTATAAGCTCTCCCGTCAAATGTCCAAATGTCGATGAGTGATAGGCACTACGCGTGCCCGGTTTCCAGACCGGTTCCTGATCCTCAATTGCCTTGACAACAGCATTCCAGTTAAAAATTTGACCCTTCGGTAAATGATCAAGGTATATTAATCCTGCCTGCCCGGCTAAAAGCTGCCGTACTGTTATGGACTCTTTGCCATTGTGTCCAAATTTTGGCCAATATTCAGCAACAGGAGCCTCCAAGTCAATCAAGCCCTGATCAATAAGTATGTGAACCCCTAATGCTGCAAAAGCCTTCCCTGCGGACAGAACACAAACAATTGTATCCTCTTGCCAAAGCAAATTATGTTCCTGATTTTGGTATCCTCCCCAAAGATCAACTATTTTTTGTCCTTCTAAATAAACGCTTACTGCGGCACCAAGCTCCCCGCGCTCAACAAAATTGGCACAAAATACGTCTTTAACTGCGAGAAAACGATCTTGACACATGCCCTGGATTGGAAAGTTATACATTTGTGACATCACAGCATATGTTTCTTGTATATTTGATATGAGCTCGATTAGATACTAACTTCATTAATAGATGTCCAATTTTCAATAACTTTTGACCCTGAAGATTTTAGCAATACAGAAATTGGGCAACTTTCGCCAACGACGCTTGCTAATTTATCCAACTCTTCCTGACTGGCTTGAGAATTTGTCACAACATCAAGGTATATTTCAGGGAATACAGGATTATCACCCAATTTTCCCGTCATTACCCGCATATCAAAAAGCCCGCGTACTTTTACTTGTATAGTCCCTAGGTCTATTCCAAGCTTTTTTGCAACCCTATGACCAATAACATTAATGCATCCCGAATAAGAAGCCATTAGCATCTGTAATGGCATGGGGCCCAAACCTGAACCACCCATATTTTTCGGCTCGTCTATAATGATTTCAAATCCATCAATATTTAATTCTGTTCTTGTATCAGTCACACATTCTGCGTCGACTTCAATCGGATATAAATTCATTATTTTTGTCATAACAATTTTTCTCTACCATATTATAAATAGAATATCGGGGACCCCATTCTCTAAAATACTTAGCCGGGCTTTTTAGGGCACGACTAAGCATCACTTTAACCTATTTCTATTTAATATACTTAGAAAGATACACTAGCCGTTACGCCATAGCTTAAAGGTTCGTTAGGTGCCGCGACCAACCCTGCCGCAACTGGTAACACACCAGTCCAATAACGATCGTTTGTAAGGCTTTTCCCCCAGAAAATTACTTTAAATCTATCATCGGCGTCTCTGTATACCAACCGCGCATCCAAGGATCCATGACTCCCGCTATCTGCACCAGCACCACTACTAACGCCAACTAGATTTTCATTCGTATAAAAAATCTCTGTTTCATACGAGTAGCTGAAACGTGGGGTTAATCTCGCCCCTGAAGGAAGCTCAATATCATAATAAGCCGCTATGGAAAATTGCCATTCAGGTGCGCGGTTTAATCTATTACCAGCGAATGAATCTGTACCTGTCTGCTCTCCAGTATTGGGGTTAAAAATGGGGCTGTCGAATGTATCATATTTAGCATCCAGATATGCCAAAGTAATATCAAATCCAAATTGATCTGATGGCCGTGCATTCAATTCTATTTCAACACCTTTGATATCTGCTGTAGCGGCATTTAGGATAATGATCTGCCCTGCCGTAATCGGTACCCGCACCTGTAAATTATTATAATCACTGGAAAAAACTGATGCATTCAAACGTACTTTATTGTCAAGTAAGGAAGATTTAAAACCAACCTCATATTGCCAAACAGTTTCCTGATCGAAACTTGGGTCAACACCAGCTGCATTGAAGCCGCCACTTTTATATCCTTTTGCTGCTGAGATATAGGTCATGAACATATCGTTCCACCGATAATCAATCGATGTTTTCGGCGTCCAAGAATCCCAACTATTGTTGCCCGGAACAGCAGCTACACCAGAAAGAGAATCCTTGGTTTCATGTGTGTAGCGCAATCCACCTGTCACAGACAATTTATCCGTCACATCAAAGGTAGCTTCGCCATAACCGGCAATGCTTTCGGTAGTATTTTCGAATGCCATAGGAACCAGTGCCGCACCCCCAAATACTGTGACAAGAGCATCAAAAGAAGAATTTTCATGAAAATAAAATAATCCTCCAATCCAACTTAATTGACTGTCTGAATTTGATATCAATTGCAACTCTTCAGTGAAACTATTGGCACTAGTATTGGAATGAAATCTCAAAAAAGGAACAGCAGAACCATCAGCATCAGCAATTTCTTCATTCTTAAAATCTCGGTATCCTGTTATGGACTTTATTATTACACTCTCTAAATTATAAGTGATAGTTGCCGAAAGCCCAAAATTATCTCGTTCCTGGATGGCATCAACCTCGTTATTCTCAAATGTATTATACTCAGTTGCGTCACCTTGAGGGCCAGCAACCTGTCCGCTGATATCTTTACGAACAGAAACGTCATTCATACGCCCATAATCAGCAGTCAAAAACACGTCCAGAGCTTCTGATAATTCAAAAGCAAGTGAGCCACGGACAGAATAACTTTCAATATCATTAACTTCTGATGAATCAATTACATTAGTACCATGACCTCCTCGGTTCGTATATGTGCCACCAATGCGAAAGCCACTCTTGTCTCCTATAGGCGCACTCACAGAACCGCGCAAACGAATTTCATTGAATTTTCCGTATGTGCCCTCTACAAACCCCTCTAGCTCATCAGAGGGTTTTTTCGTGACGACACTAATGACCCCTGCTGTTGCATTACGTCCGAACAAAGTACCTTGTGGGCCACGCAAAACTTCTATACGCTCAATATCGACCAAATCAAATATCATGCCCCCAGATCTTGGAATAGCAACACCATCGATATAAACACCTACCGCTTCATCTGCACCGACCAAGCTCCCGAATGATCCAATCCCTCTAATGGATATTGGTGTTTCGCCATCACCACCACCACCACCTTCTGGAATTGTAAGGCCTGGCGTGAACTGAGCAATATCAGCTGTATTTGTAATCCCATATGCTTCCAGCACCCCTTCTGTAAAGGCAGTAATCGATATTGGGACGTCCTGCATACTTTTCTCGCGTTTCTGGGCAGTCACAATTATTTCATCAAGAAGACTTGCTGAATCCGCCTGCGCTGGACTAAATCCAAAAGAACCTGCAGCAACTGAAAATATTGTAATGAGACTGCTTGTTTTAATGCTGTTTGTTTTAATTCTGGTCATTTCCTTCTCCTACTGAGCATGTTTTCTGCTCTAATGTTAAATTAATTAAGCAACCTGATGGTCGTGACTATAGATGGCATTTCAAATGTTATAGCGACAAAGACACAACAGCATGAATTGTCGACAATAACAAGAAAAATAATTTATTAAAAAACCGCCCCCATGCAAGATTAATGAAATTTTCTTTATAACCTATTGTTATTATTAAATATAATTTTTTTTATTTCACTTTAATTTTTTTATTAAATTATTTAAATATTTAAATTGTTGACAATTTTTATAATTTGGCTAAGGTTAAATGGAAAAATTAAGCTAGGTTTTAGCATCCATATATAACAGGAATCTAAAATGCAAAGCTTAAATTGATATATTTCATTTGAATTTTAGGATAATTTAATGCGCTTTGCGGCTGATACCGGTGGAACTTTTACGGATCTTATTGTTGAATATGACGATGGCAATATTAAGATGTTCAAGGCCCCCACCACACCTTCTAATCCTGTACAGGGTGTCCTTGATGCACTGGCCAATGCAGCAAAGGATAGTGGAATATCATTACATAAATTTCTTCGACAGGCAGATTGTTTCATTCACGGAACCACGCATGCTATTAACGCCATTATCACTGGAAATACCGCAAAGACGGCCTTTTTGACGACGAAGGGTCACCCTGACATATTGTTAATGCGGGAGGGTGGTCGTACTGAACCTTTCAATCATTCGGTTGCTTATCCAGATGCTTATATACCGCGTAGTCTCACGTGGGAGATTCCAGAACGAATTAATTATGCTGGCGACGTTATAGAGCCACTGAATGAAGAAGCCGTGATCGATGTTATTCAGAAAATGAAGGGTCAGCATGTTGAGGCAGTGGCCGTTTGTCTGCTCTGGTCAATATCTAATCCTGATCATGAGTTACGAATACAGGCTTTACTAAATAAACATTTGCCAGATGTGCCCGTAACGCTTTCCCATAAACTTAACCCTACTCTCAGGGAATATAGAAGAGCATCTTCGGCTTGTATTGATGCGTCACTTAAACCGTTGATGGGGCAATATTTGGGGTCTCTGATGAAAAAAATGGAAGCTGCCGGATTCTCTGGAAAACTCTTCGTTGTTTCATCCCAAGGAGGGATGATGGAGGCAAGCTCACTCGCTGAAGCTCCAATTCATGCCATTAATTCAGGTCCGTCATTGGCCCCCCTTGCAGGATCCTATTATGCGCAGTTAGAACATCAATACGAGGCTGTTATCGTAGCAGATACGGGTGGCACGACATACGATGTGAGCTTGGTTCGTCAGGGTCATATTCCCATGAGTCGTGAAATGTGGATAGGGGAACCATATAGAGGTCATATGACCGGTTTTCCATCTGTAGATGTCAAAAGTATTGGGGCTGGTGGGGGTAGCATCGCATGGGTTGATGGTGGCGGCATGTTGCATGTTGGCCCTAAAAGTGCTGGTGCCGAGCCAGGCCCGGCCTGTTATGGGCATGGTGGTTTGGAACCTACATTAACAGACGCTTGTCTTGTTCTGGGTTATCTTGATCCGGATTATTTTCTGGGTGGAAGCATGAAAATAAATATAGCGTTGTCGAGAGAAGCCATTTCCTCGAGGGTGGCAGAACCTTTGGGTATTTCACTTGAAGAAGCCGCATGGTCCATTATGGACTTGGCAACGGAGAATATGACACAGGCAATTGTGGATATCACTGTAAATCAAGGTATAGATGCTACCCAAGCTGTACTTATTGGCGGTGGCGGAGCTGCTGGATTGAATTCTACTTTTATTGCCCAGAGACTTGGGTGTAAACAACTCATTATCCCTGAGGTCGGTGCTGCATTAAGTGCCGCTGGAGAACTTATGTCCGACCTGTCAATGGAATATCGTTCCACTTATTTTTCTTCTACCGAAAATTTTGATATCAAAAGGGCAAATGTCGTCCTCGCTGATTTACGGTCCAGATGTGAAGATTTTATCAAAAAAGCCGGTCAGCATTCAAAACAACACAGTATTGTATATAAAGTTGAAGCCAGATACCCAAGCCAAGTCTGGGAAATTGAAGTTGATCTACCATTTGAACAATTTAGCAGTGATGAAGATGTGGTATCCCTTAGGCAGAACTTTCATGATACCCATCAACGTATTTTTGCCATTCAGGACAGTGAGTCACATGTGGAATGTGTAACTTGGTCTGCAACCGTCAGATGCAAAATGAATCAACGTGATGGGCTCGGCCGAGTCATTCATGATAATGAAGGACGAAAAACAAAAACACGACAGATTTATTTTGCAAATTACGGCGCAGTAGATGCTAGAATTGAAAGTATTCATCAATTGACTATAGACGAAAAATACAAAGGACCGGCGGTTATTGAATCACCTTTTACGACTGTAGTTATAGATCCTGGGTCACATTACAGCCGGTCTGCCAATGGTAGCTTGGTTATTGAACCTTTTGGAGCCTGAATGATGAAAACAGATAAAATCAAATTAAATGGTGCCCAATTGGCTGTTTTTAATAGTCGCTTTGAGGGCGTTGTAAGAAAAATGTCCAATACTCTTTTTCGCACAGGTCGTTCAGGCGTTTTAAATCGGGCAAGAGATTTTTCATGTTGTATTGTAACAAAAGATTGTGATTTACTGGCAGCGGCTGAAAGTTTGCCGATTCATGTTTTGAGTGGCCCTGATATGATGAGCAAGGCGATGCATGAGTTTCATCCCGATCTGAAGTCTGGAGATGCTTATATAAATAATTCACCATACCATGGCTGTAGTCATGCCGCAGATCAAACTATTTTAATTCCAGTCATTGAAGATGGTAAACATCACTTTACTGTGTTGGCTAAAGCACATCAGGCGGATATAGGCAATTCTGTTCCAACGACCTATTATGGCGCAGCACGGGATGTTTATGAAGAAGGTGCGCTGATATTCCCAGCTATGAAGATTCAGCACAATTATCAAGATATTGATGACATTATTCGTATGTGTAAAATGCGAATTCGGGTTCCAGAACAGTGGTATGGAGATTATTTAGCCGCATTGGGGTCCGCCCGTATAGGAGAGCGGGAAATCATTGAAATGGGGCGTGAATTTGGTTGGGATACGTTACATGCTTTTGCTGACCAATGGTTCGACTATAGTGAAAAGCTGATGAGTGTTTCTCTATCTGTTCTCCCCAAAGGAAAGATCATTGGGACCAGTACCCATGATCCCTTCCCCGGAACACCGGATACTGGGGTGCCTATCAATGTCAGGATCGAAATTAAACCTGAAGAAGGAGTGGTAGAGGTTGATTTGACGGATAATATGGATAGTTTACCGTTTGGATTGAATTTAAGTGAAGCTTGTGCCAGAACTTCGGCGATGGTGGGTATTTTTAACAGCATAGATCACACAACCCCCAAAAATTCGGGCAGTTTCAGACGCATAAAAATAAAATTGAGAAAAGGTTGCATTGTTGGGATACCCGAAATGCCGACAAGCTGTTCTGTTGCAACTACTAATATTGCAGACCGTGTCGCAAATGCTGTTCAATGTGCTATTGCCGAATTACAGGATGGTTTTGGCATGGCAGAAGTTGGTGCGGTCCTTGCTCCTTCATCTTCTGTCATATCAGGAAAAGATTATAGAAATGGCAATGATTATGTAAATCAGGTATTTTTGGGATTTACCGCTGGTGCAGCTAGTGCAACCCAAGACGCCTGGCTAACAGTAGGGCATGTGGGCAACGCTGGGCTTTGTTATCAGGATAGTGTAGAATTAGATGAGTTATACATGCCGCTGCACGTATATGAGAGGAGAATAATACCAGATACAGAGGGGGCTGGAAAATACCGTGGGGCACCCTCTTATTATTGTGAATTCGGACCAATTGGCGGTAGTTTTGAGGTGGGTTATGTGAGTGATGGTAACATTAACGGACCAAAAGGAGTAAGGGGTGGGCAAACTGGAGGCAACTCAGATCAGCTTATCCGCCGTTTGAATAATTCTGTTGAGAAACTGCCTGCCTGTGCACAGGTCACAGTTCAAGAAAATGAACGTATAATATCTATATCAACAGGCGGTGGCGGATATGGTGACCCAATGCAACGTGATCCAGAAAGAGTACTGAGTGATTATCTCAATGGCTATATCACTAAGGAAAGAAGCAAAACGACATATGGGGTGGTGATAACTGAAGAAAACGAAATTGACAATTATGAAACCGCACATATTCGTTCTGAGTAAGAACACTGAATTTGGAGAATAAATATGAATAGTAATAAAGTAGCGTTAATAACCGGCGGGTCATCTGGTATTGGAAAAGATGTTGCCATGCTACTGGCCAAAGAGGGATACCGAATAGCTGTTGTCGCAAGCCGAGATTTGGCTAAAGCTGAATGCGTCATAAAAGATATTTGTGCGATAGGCGGCGAAGCCAGGGCATATGTTGCCGATGTTCGGGATCTGAAAGCAATAAAGAAGTTGGCAAAACAAGTTCAGGAAGATTTTGACGGACTAGATGTATTGATAAATGCCGCAGGGATATTTCTTCCGACACCAGTGGGCGATATGTCAGATGATGTTGTAAATCAGATGATTTCAGTCAATCTGAATGGTACAATTAATGTCATTAATGCTGTGGCACCCTATATGAAAGATCATGGCGGGGGCAAGATAGTAAATTTTTCTTCTATCGCAGGAGTTACAGGTCTGCCAACTTATTCAGTCTATGCAGCAACCAAAGCCGCAATAATTATGTTGACAAAGTCCTTAGCCATTGAGCTGGCACCCTTTGAAATTAATGTCAATGCCATCGCTCCTGGAAATACAAAATCTCCAATGAATGAGGAATTGAGAACAAACGCTGAATTTATAGAGGTTGTTGAAGCAATGGATGACCTTACACCCAGTAACCGCACTTTTTCCAACTCGTCCGAAATTGCTGGAGGAGTTTTGTTTCTAATTTCTGATGTTGCTAAATCTATGTACGGATCAATTCTGTTGATGGATGAAGGACTTTCAGCTGGATTGAATTTATAAAATTTGATGTACATTTACGACAGCATTTAAGAAGTAGCCGTACTTTTTGAAATGAGTGATTGAAATAAAGCACGGCGGATCAGTATGGATTAAATGGATTTTTATCATAGGGTTAGACCCCATTCTTTTCTTGACGGAATCATCCGTATATGGCTTACTAGAAATCAAGAAAACAACTTTATGTCATAGGATTAATCTCATGCATAAAGCATAAAAACTGGTAGCATGAATGACACAAGTACACATTAGCTTAGCTGCTAAATTATCTAATCAAATAGGGCTACCTCACATGCAAAAAAAAGAATCATATGTAGAAAAGGTCCTTGAGCAAATACTTGATGATTTTGAGAAAGGCATAATTAAATCCGGTGAGCGGGTCAATACTTCGGATCTATCAAGAAAAATAGGAATAAGTCGTGGTCCTATTCGAGAGGCACTTCATATCCTTGCAGGGCAAGGTGTTATTGTTTTGGAAAAAGATAGAGGTGCCGTACTACAATTGCTAACGAAAAAAACTATTTGTGATCACTGGGATGTTCTGGATATGATCCTAGGCCTCGGTTTTAGATTGTCTAGTCGTTATATCCAAAAGGACAATAACTATAACATTATCAAAAATTTAATGGATGGTATTCGCAATTCGACTATTCAGGAAAGATCCTACCACTTTTTTGAACCCTATAATGAATATCATTATGCTATTAATTATTTATGTGGCAACCAGCAGATTAATCAATTTCTTTATCGGTCAGGTATACCTTTCTGGAATATTTTTTTGGTTAAATATATCGATGTTCAAAAAATGAAAAACCAGTATCATGAAAATTACCAGAACATAACAGATGCCTTGTTACGGGGTGATGGTAATAGTGCAGCTGCTTTATTTTCTTATCATGTTAATTGGTCAAAGAAACTTATAAATAAATTGTAGGTGTGTGGGGCTTGTAACCTTAACTTTTCTAACACAGTGTGAGAGGTGGACCCCATTCGTTGGACAGGTTTGCGGCCTTGTTAAGGTGGGTTTGAGGTTTCCTGTTTCATTTTACGCCGCTTGGTCCCATAGCGGATCATTATCCGCAATGTGGGTTGAATAAACTTCATCTGGGGTCTGCCCGTCAAGGGAAGAATGTGGTCTGGTGGTGTTATAATGCAAAAACCATTTATCAATGCCCTTGCGAACCTCACTGCCACTGTCAAAAACATGCAGATAGATGCATTCATATTTCAGGCTGCGCCACAGCCGTTCGATGAAGACATTGTCGACCCAGCAGCCTTTTCCGTCCATGGAGATGCGGATGCCAGATTGTTTGAGCAGGGTGGTAAATTCAAAACTGGTGAACTGGCTGCCCTAGTCGGTGTTGAATATCTCCGGCGTGCCATAGCGCTCAATAGCTTCCTCCAAAGCCTCGATGCAGAAACTCACATCCATGCTGTTGGACAAGCGCCAGCTGAGTACCCTGCGGCTATTCCAGTCCATAATCGCCACCAGATAGAGAAAGCCACGCTTCATGGGAATGTAAGTGATGTCGGTGCACCACACCTGATTTGGCCGACTAATATCCAGCCCTCTGAGCAGGTAGGGATAAACTTTGTGTCGAGGGTACGGAGTGCTGGTGCGCGGTTTCTGATAAATCGGCGTCAGGCCGATCTTGCGCATCAGCCTGCGGACCCGTTTGCGCGACACGCAATAGCCAGCCCGCCTCAAATGCCGCGCCATCTGACGGGAGCCATAATAGGGCGTTTCCATGAACTGTTCATCAATCAGACGCATCAGCAGCAGGTTTAAAGGGCTCTCCCCCTGAGCCGTGTGATAGAAAGTTGACCGGCTGATGCTGACCAGTTCGCACTGACGTTTGATGGATAAATCTTCTGTTTCGGGATTAATCATGGCCTTCCTCCGCTCCCGACTCAACGAGAGGTGGTCCCAGAAAATAGGACAGTGTGTTAAGCTTTTATTTTGGTCATGAAAGGATCATATGAATGAGGTGAACACGCAAGAACTATCCCGCAGTTTTTAAAACGAAAGTTGTTATAGCTGCACTTCGGGACGACCGCCCTGTATCAGAACTTGCTTCTCAGTTTGGAAGGCATTCAACGGTGGAACGTGATTTTTTGTCCGAAGCCTCCAGCCGATTGGGGCCCATATAAATTTCGGGGAAGCCGAAAGAAATGGTAGTTCCGGCCAATAATAACCTGAGCATCACCGTACAATGTCGCCTGTTGTCGATCAGCCGATCAAGCTGGTATTATAACCTGAAAGGCGAAAGTCCGCTGAATTTGAAGCTGATTCGTCTGATTGACGAACAGTTCCTCGCCACGCCCTATTACGGCTCTCGTCAAATGGCGCGGCACTTGCGCCGGCAGGGGTACCCAGTTGGCCGTCACCGTATCCGCCGTTTGATGCGGACCATGGGCTTACGGGCTATTTATCAGGAACCGCGCACCAGCATTCCCCATCCAGAGCATAAGATTTATCCCTATCTTCTGCGGAATATTGCCATTACCCGACCTAATCAGGTCTGGTGCACAGACATCACCTATATCCCGATCAAGAGGGGATTTCTCTATCTGGTGGCGATTATTGGCCAGAGCTAAAATGGTATAGCCGTAAAGTGCTTAGCTGGCGCCTGTCCAACAGCATAGATGTGAGTTTTTGTCTGGAAGCCCTTGAAGAGGCCTTTGCCCGCCATGGTCAGCCAGAGATAGTTAACACCGATCAGGGCAGCCAGTTCACCAGCTTTGACTTTACCTCTGCGCTGAAAAACAGGGGGATTAAAATCTCCATGGACGGCAAGGGTCGATGGATGGACAATGTATTTATCGAACGACTGTGGCACAGCCTGAAATACGAATGTGTATATATTAACGCTTTTGATAATGGCCTGCAGGCCCGGCAGAATATTGGCTCTTAGCTGGTTCATTATAACCAAACCCGGCCACATTCCACTTTCAATGAAGCGCATCGCCTGCCCTTGGGGTACAAACTCCCGATGAGGTCTATACTCAGAAAATCGAAAATCAGGGCCATGGCCCTGATCAAAGAAAAAGAGCGGAATAACATTAAACAACATCGTATAGCTTAGAATCGCCACAAATCTGTCCAACCAAACAGGACCACCTCTCACATCGTAAACAGGCAAATATTTAAGAAATTATGTTCAAATACGGGTGGGTCAACTTTCTTTAAAACGCCCCGCAGAAATCATCAACTGTAGAGCTTCTATTTCCAAGCTCCGGCGATCAATTTTATGCGTCCCGCCAATGGGTAACTTTTCTTTGAATAAGACCCGGCGCGGATGCGCATAAACGGGTCCATTTTCAAGACAGAATGACTTAATATTTTCTTCATTCGGCCTAGCATCCGGTATTTTGACCACAAAAGCCACGGGAACCATACCTTTAATATCATCAGGGGCCCCTACAACAACTGAATCCTGCACATCCGGATGACGGTTCAATACGGCCTCCACTTCACCAGGAAAAATATTTTCGCCCCCACAGACAAACATATCATCAGCTCTGGAAATGAAATACATAAAACCATCTTCATCACAACGCATAATATCATTGGTCCTGAACCATCCGTCCTGGAATCTTTCCTGATCTGCATCACGTCGGTTGAGATAACCAGGGCTCATCGCCCCCGTTTTCAGTTCCAGCTCTCCTTCATTATGATTAGTGCCGCCTGTTAATCGCCATTCAACGCCCTCAAAAGGATACCCAATAGACAATTCGGGGCGGGGAAGGCCTTTGGGGTGGGGGCCAAAAATGGCTGGACCAGCCTCCGTACTGCCATAACCATTAGAAATTTTAGCAGAAGGAAACATGTTTTTAACTTGATCCAGTAAAGCACAAGATAAAGGCGCAGAGCCAATTCCAATATTCGTTACAAAGGATTTATCAGCCGATAACAACTCTTCATTCAGATTGGCCAACATCGCAAACATTGTCGGAACACCGCTTAACTGCGTACACTGATAACTCATTACGGCATGCATATAACTTTCTGGGCTGAAACGTGGTTGGAGAATAATTGGCCTCGCATTATAAATACATATGCTTGAGTAAAACAATGCATTCATGTGATATAAAGGCGCAACTATAAGACTTCCCCCAGAAAAACCTTCCCTTTCCAAAGGTTCACAATATTTATCAATCGCCCACAGCTGGCCCTTATGAGTTAATAGCACTCCTTTTGGCATGCCAGTCGAACCAGATGTATATAATATTTCAGCAATGTCATTTGGGTCTGGCACAAACTCATTCAATGGGCCTTCATCTAGAAAATTTTCAAAGAGGCCGTCATCAAACCCGAGAATTTTCACATTATCCGGGATAAGAGGTCGACGTTCATCATCAAAAAAAATTAAACTCAGCTCAGAATCTTCAACGATATGTTTTATAATACCCTTGGGAAACTTATGATTTATAGGAACAGCAACCGCACCCATATACATGGTTGCAAAATAACCAATCAGCATTTCCCATCTATTTTCAGATAGAAAACCAACTCTTTGCCCCTGTTTAATTCCCAGATTAAGCAATCCTCGGGCGAAGGCACGAATATTGTCATTAAATTTTTTAGCCGAAAAAGACTGAGGACGATCGGGTTGTCTTAAATCAATTAAAGCAATACGCTCCCCAAGGCCCGGTCGTTTAATAAGATTTCCGAGATTAATCGGCATTAGATAGTTCACTTTATTCATGATGTCATTACAACTTTATCAACTATGCAATAATTATCCAAAGAGATATTAATTAATACCCTGTTCCGTAGCAGCCGGTACCCACAGCAATCAATTTTCCGGAGTCATTAAACACATCAATATCGACCACACCGATCGTACGACCAGCCCGGCGAATCTTTGCTATCGCTGTTAGCCCGGTACTAACCGCCGGGCGCAAATAATCTACACGGAAGTTAATGGTTGGGACACCTTTGCCCAACAGATGAATAAGAGCAAAGTCACCCGCTATATCAACCAAAGAAGCGATCACGCCACCGTGAATTTCACCGCTGCCCTCAATACGTTGGTATTCGGGTCGATAATCCATCGATATTGTAATTGTTTCAGCTTCCTTATCAGCAGCCGTAATTTTCATCTTCATAAACTGATGGAAAGGGGCGCTATCCAAAAAACCTTGTAATTCTTTAACTGTGATTGCCATAGTAAGTAGGCCTTTCATATATATTTTTATATTATGGCTGAACCAGAATTTTTCCAAAAAATTCCCGGTCTTCCATCCGCCTTTCTGCCTCCATAACCTTCTCCAATGGCAAGATACAGTCGATAACCGGTTTTAAATCACCTTTTTCTATCAGGCTGAGGAGCGCATTCAAATCCTCTGGCATCCACCCATTTGATCCCAATATTTGATGTTCAAATGTCCATACGTAACGAAGGTCCATCTCAACATCAAAACCAGCCGTCGCGCCACATGTTAAAATACGTCCCCCCTTTTTAGTGCAGCGTACGCTCGACTTCCACGTATTTCCGCCTGTGAAATTTACAGCAATATCAACGCCCCCCTTGCCAGAAATTCTAGGTTTCCCCATAATTTCATAAACAGACTTTTGCACATCTTGTGTTTTATAATTGATGCAATGATCCGCCCCCAGTGCTTTCAGCTTCTCAATTTTCTCGTCAGTACTTGCACATGCAATAACTTTTGCACCCGCCAGTTTTGCAAGTTGTACACAGGCAACTCCAACACCTCCACTTGCGCCCAATATGAGTACAGTCTCATTTTTCATGACCTTGCCAATGGTTATCATCATGCGGTGTGCGGTGCCATAGGCCAATGGCAGAGAAGCGGCATCTTCATAACTGACACGGTCATCCAATTTGATCAATTGATAATCTCTGGCTACGACAAACTCTGCCTTTCCGCCATTCGTAATTTCACCAAGTAATCCAACGGTACGGTCATCATTAAAAATTGGATTAATCAGAACACGATCCCCTTTCGTCCATCCTTCTGCATCTGGTCCTATTGCCGCAACTTCACCGGCGATATCTGATCCTGTAATTATCGGAAATGAAATTTTAATGCCGGGCATTCCGCGGCGTGTAAAGATGTCATGATAATTAAGGGCTGTTGCCCTCACTTTGATTAGCACATCATTTTGAATAATTTCCGGTACGGGTATATCTTCACAATATTTAATTTGATCTAAGGCACCATGACCTACGACAACTGCAGCTCTCATTCTCTATCTCTTTCTGTTCCTATGGACTATATAATTTGTATTTGTATTTACATTTTTATGTGTTGAACTTTATGGCACCTGTTCAAATATGATGGCACAACCACAAGCGTTTGAGGCAGGTATGATAATTCCATCCTGCCAGTCTTTGACCTTGATTTTCTGCTGTAACAAATAAGCGCGGGCCTGATCCAACGAATGCACTGAGATATGCATCGCCACACCGATACCCTTCAATGGATACGGCATTTCACAGGCCAAATTATCCCCGTATTTCCCCGTTGCCGCAAAAGGTGTCAGTATATCTGTCACGTCACCACGAAACCCTATAAATGAAACCTTATCTTCAGAAATATTATCCGGCAATTTGCCATACAGTTCCGTAAAATAAGAAATATCGCCTGTCGGATTATCTGACATATAAACCAACCTGATGACATCAATGGCACTATTGGGGTGAATACCAAATTCAGGAATGAAAATCGTTTCCGGTTTATTATGTCCACACAAAAACAAGGACATATACTTCACATCTTCCCGCCACATATAGAAAGAACTGCTGTCCGTATAATTTTCTGTTCCGTCCGGCATTATTATATGACGTTTAGCAGATAATATCGGACTTGTGGCCAGCCCAATTTCCGTCATCCGCTTATGATCTGTCTTTAAATCAGCGCAGGTTAAGCTAACATGAGCAAGCCCTTCTCCACATGCAAGCCTGTCAAGATAAGGGTCACTTAATAAAGCATCAGCGCCACTCAAATCAATCAATTCAATATAAGTGGTCGCAAAATGAATTATACAATTACATGAACCAAGCTCAATATGATGGGAAACAGGACGTACATGGAACCCCAAATTTTCATATTGAGCTTTTGCTGCTTCTAAATCATTTGGTAAAAAAACAAAATGATCAAGCGAGCGAACACCTTCTCTCATAAATTCAATAGCCATTATTTTTATCCATTACCTATCATTATCTTTTACAGGTAATGCGCAGACACCTATACAAACCAGTGTTATCATCGCACCAATGACCAATATAGACCAACCAGACCCGTCATCCATCACCCGGGACAAGCCATAGAGCGCAATAATATTACCAATCATGTTGGCAACAAGTCCCCAAACTCGAACACGAAACCCCCAGATTTTCTTTTCCAGATTAATCATTATCTATCCCCACATTCCAAATCTGTTAAACACCCACATAATCGCGACACAGTTCAATACGGTAATCTGGATCAAAATACCCACATTCCAAATATATGATTTAGAGCGATTTTCTTGCATTACGTCTTTATCATTCAATAATAAAAACATTGACCAGCCCACAATATTGTTCGTCAGAGACAAAAATGCTGCAATTACAATAATTAAAAGAACTGGGCTCGGTAGCAGGGCCCCAAGAAGCCCAACTTGAGGCAATAATATGCAAAGCTTCCATTTGATAGACCTGACATCAGGGCGCCAACCAAAAATTTCATGCAACCCAATAGCACATGCTATACTCATGGCCACAGTTGTCGTTAACGGAACAGCAAGAAAGCCAATAAGAAAAGCAAATTTAGCACCCGTCTCGCCGAGTAAAGGTATCAACGCCCGAGAGAGCTCGATAGCCGTGGTCGGAATATCACCTTGGCCATATAGGGTGCCCGCAAATACGGATACAACGACAAATGTGACCAACAAGAAGGGTAATGCAAATCCAGTAACAATATCAACACGGGCGAGGTGTTCGTGACGCGGCCCCCAGCCCCTTGATAAGCCTGTATAATTGAAAAGAACCCAATCCATCACACCAACAGCAGCAGCAGATGACGCAATGAAGAGATCAATTCCGTCAACTCCACTGGGAAGCCATGGTACGAACAAACCTTTCAAGGCAGCAGGCCAATCTATTCCCACAACAATCAAGCATGATACAAAGCACAACAACATCAGCAGCAAACCGGTCTTCATAAACCCTTCTACAAATTTTACACCTTTACCACCACGACCATAACTTAATGAAACCCAGGCCGTTATTACACCATACAAGGGCCAATTCATTGTGCGGGGAAAATCAAACCCAAAGCCTTCGGCAAGGTTTGCGATTAACTCTGTTGCAAGAGCAACCTGCCCAAAATTAAACACAACGGCAACGCAAACAAGCCCGATAAATCCGGTCAATATTTTACCAATGAAAAAACCATGCCTTTTGGTTTGAACCTGAATGATAGGCATTTGCCCTTTAGTGGTAAACCGTGCCATAGCTGCCATCATAAAAAGACCTGATCCAATGGCCACCCAATTGATCCAGAGCAATTTATAACCAAACTGTGAGCCTGCCAGCATCGCAGATGTCAGCGTGCCAGCCCCTAGGGTAGCAGCAGCTCCCATAAAACCTGGCCCGCCCAATCTCAAATAACCTAATAACCTCACAAAGAATGACTTTTGAGCCAGGCTGTTCAGCTGATCAATCTCCGCGTCCAGTTTTTCAGAAGGTATTGCCTCCGAAAGTGGATAACCATCCTCGAACGTCAATTTGAAAGGGGGTAATGATGATGATTTTTTTTGCATTTAATATAATTTCGATATGTGGTTATTAATAAGGGAGAAATGACGCGATTCTTTAAAATGCAGACCTTTCATTCATTTTGTGCAGTAACAAATAGTCTTAAGAAACGTACTTTTTCACTAAAAGAATCTTTAATAGCGTGTGCATTTTCTGAAGGCAGACCACCCGACAGAATTTTACTGTCCAATAAGGGATGAACCGCCAAGCTTGCTAAAGAGGTAACAGGAATATCTGAAGAAACCCGATGACCTGCTCCCGTATACATTAAATGTTTTACAGGATACTTATAGTTATTGCGGATAAGCCTTTCGACAATCTTTTTGCCAGCCAGCGCTGATGGCCAAATTTCATCGGTAAGAGGATAAATTTCTGGTCGCACCCCTGACTGCGCTAAACTATTGTCTGTGTCCATTATTCTTCCCTATATATATTGCTAAACATATCAGAAATCCCTTTGTTCAATTTTGTTCAAACGCTTTCACACGACCAAATTGAGGGCTTTCTGAAACTTTTTTCAGCATTTTATCAAGCACCATACGATCCAAAAATTTACCATTAACAATCACCGCAGAAATTTTCCGCGTGTTCTTTATATTTTTTAGAGGGTTTGCACGCAAAACTACCAAATCAGCACGAGCCCCTTTTCCAATATATCCTGATGTTTTTGATAACCCTGCAAAGCGTGCAGGGTTGATAGTGGCGGTTACCAACGCCTGCTGAGGCGTAAGGCCCGCATGTACCAGAGCCCCCAATTCATCATGCAGTGAAAAACCCCAAGGGCCCATATCAGTACCAGCTAGTAGAGGTACACCTGCAGATTGAAATGCTTGAATTAACTTATGCTGCATTTCGAAGCCTTTCTCCGCACTGATAAAATCAGCCTCACTGAAGTTACTCAACCATTTCACTTTATCCCTATTTTCCAATAAGAAGCGCCATTGCGGTTGTAAAAATTTGACCTCAGGGCGATCCAAATAAGCCTCAACCCGTTTCGAAGATGAGAAAAACAGCCGCGCCATTAATGTTGGGTCATGGTAAGCTCCCGCGGCCACGGCCCTGTCCACAATTTCTCCTATCTTATCTGTATCAATATACTCCCAAGCCAGTGATCTCGAACGCAAATCTCTCCCCGGTTTGATAGAGGCATCAGGCCGCGCCAAAAGCTGTATCGAACCCCTTAGATGCTCAACACTAGTTTGCCCCCATTCCAGAGCTTGATACAAACCAACTTCCATGGGGACATGCCCGATTACCTGCATTTCTAGTTTTTGCCCCTCCTCTATTAAGCCCTGATAAGCTTCTACAGGTAAATTATTATAAACTTTGAGATAATCGAAACCTGCATCATGTTGAGCTCGAACTTCTGCGATGGCTTCTTCACGCGTATTTATTATACGCCGCCCTTTGGTGCTTATTAAAGCCCCCATTCCTGGCGGTGGTGTTCCCTCAATGATCGGTCCGGACAACAACAACTTAGGTCCCAGTCGCATGCCCAATTCTATTTCTGCGCGCCATTTTAGATGCTTAGGTTCTCCCATCAAAATTCGCGTCCCGAGAACACCATTAACCAACAATAAATCTAGGTCTTCTTCATGTTCTGGATGAATATGCATATCCCAAAGTCCCGGAATAAGAAACATACCATGAAGGTCACGCACATTAGCCCCCACGGGGAGCTTCAACTCACGGGAAGGACCTGTGGCAATGATTTCTCCATTTTCAACCAAAACTGTCTGATGTGGAAGAACTAGGCCCTTCTTTATATCTACAATAGCAACATCGGTAAGAGCTAAAACTTCTTCGGCTAAAACTCTCATGTTCAACATCAAATAGCCCGCAAGCAACATCAAGATGATACATATTTTACCACGCATTATTCTTTCCCTAGGTTTGATTAATTACCAGAGATGCTCATATAACCATCCCAATCAAGGCTAAAGGCATCCAAAAGATGAATTAGATACCAAGCCCTCATCAACAAATTCCTAGGGCTTGGTTTATAAAAATTATATTTAGTACGGATACCTAAAATTTGAATTTAGCACGAACACCGTAAATTCTGGGATCTGATATAGTCAACAAGGGTGGGAATGTAGCACTTGATAGAGAGCCGCCGAGTAAGTAAGTCTTGTCAAAGACATTATCGACATAAATCCCAACCTCAATAGTTTCATTCTCAATGCCTGCATAAAGGTTAGCCAGAAAATAAGAACCCGCTATCAACAAGTTAGTTGTATCAAAAGCACGCTTAGAAGTATATCTCCCGTCAGCCCGCAACCTTACACCAAAGTCTCCATTTCCAAGCGAGAAAACATATTGCAAACTAGATGAAAGTGACAACTTAGGCGCCCCAATCAGCTTATTCCCAGCTAGGTTTGTATCAATTCCAAAAGCAGGCGCATTAACATCATCAATATAACTAGTATATTTCGCATTCTGTGCGGAAAAACCAGATGTTAGAACTAAACCTTCAGCCAATAACGCAGTCAAAGATCCATCAACCCCAATTATACGCGCTTCCCCACCATTAAATATAATGGTGCCCAGGCCATTTTGACTCTGAACTTGTTGATCATTCCAATCTAAATAATAACCCGCAATATCGTATTGTAAACGACCGTCTAACAACCGACCCTTAATACCAATTTCATAATTCCAAAGGTATTCTGCATCATATTCAGCCAATTCATCATCAATGGGTAAGGCTCCATTAAAACCACCCGCATGATATCCCTTGGAAATAGTACCATATACATGAACATCATCATTAGGACGGTAAGAAACAGTAACTTTAGGTAGCCACTCACCCTGACTTTTTTCCAATGTACCGCCCCCCAAAAGATCCTCACCAATTAATTTTTCATAATCATACCGTAACCCACCGCCAATGGAGATAGTCTCGGTCAAATTATAATCTAAATTGATAAATCCCGCATAATTTTGGACTTCAATGTCAGAATCAGTAAATAGAGTATCCCCCCCCCATCAAAGTCCAGAAAAACTTGCCCTGTCCGATTATTCTTGAATGCATAGAAACCTACCAACCAAGTAAGCTTCTCGTCTCCATTCGAAGCCAGTCTTAATTCTTCACTCCAGCCTTTATTATCTCTTCGAATTGTAAAGCCCTCAAAGGGTCCAAATGGCCCTGGCGAGCGCGTAAAGTCAGCAACGAGCATTTGCTCTCCTTTTGCAAAGCCAGCAATATTTGTCAATGTCGCCCAATCCATGTCATACTCAACTTTGGAAACAAATGAAAACACTTCATTCTCATAACTCCCAAGCCTATCCATATTTACTGTATTGCTAATATTATTAAAATCCACAAGCCCTGCCCCAACATCAAGGCGGCTGCCTGTCCATTCAACTGGAACATGAGCACAATCACCGCAGGCATCATCAACTTTGCTATAATTAACCGTTAAATTTACCTCAAGCTGATCTGATGGCGTAAAGCGCATATTAACCCGGGCATTAAAATCGGACTCATCATTAACATCATTTGCACCGTCGAACTCATTATCAAGAAAACCACCTGATTCCCGATATCCAATTCCCGCCTGTAGGAAGACCTTGTCTTCTATCACAGCTCCTCCGGCAGTGCCTGCAATCTCAAAGTTGTTAAAACGACCGTATTCACCTTTTACAGACCCTTCAAATTCATTGCCCGGCTTTTTGGTGATGTAATTAACCACCCCCCCAAGAGCATTTCTCCCATAAAGTGTCGCTTGTGGCCCCTTTAGAACCTCAATTCTTTCAAGGTCAAAGAGCTGCGCATTATTCTCTGAACGGGTAAACCCAAGGGTAAACCCATCCACATAAACTAAAACCGTAGGATCAGCAAATCCAAGAGGAGCAACCCCTCGAATTGATGGCGCTGTAGTTTGACGACCGATAGTTTCGGAAAATTCAAGCCCAGGCGTCAACATTGACAGATCTTTAATTTGAGTAATATTCGCGTCCTGAATATTTTTTTCCGAAAATGCTGAAATACTAAGAGCCACATCCTGTAATCGCTCAGAGCGCTTCTGTGCAGTAACGATAATTTCCTCTAATGCTAATTCACTCCCCTCTTCTATCGCAAATACTGACTGCGTAGGGATAAAGCCTGCCAAGGCCATGACAAAAGCTACGCTGCATTTCAATTTGTTTTTTGTGTTTTTCATATTTTAACTCCCTATTTATCTACAACCACATCGATTGCAAGTGAATTAAGATATATACCAATATAAAAATGATTATTTAGTGTTTAGGACCAATTAATTATTTTTTTGGACTATTTTGTCTAAATTTGATATAATATTGGGAAATTTAACTAACAACAGTTGATATTAATCAAAATGAGAGTTTATTTTCCTCAATGATTATCCAGAACAGACCACTCTATTCAGAGGTGGTCCCAGAAAATCAGACAGTGTGTTAAGCTTTAGTTTTGATCAAGAAAGGATCATATGAATGAGTAGAACACGCAAAAATTATCCAGCATCTTTTAAAACGAAAGTTGTTATAGCCGCCCTTCGGGAAGATCGCCCTGTGTCAGAACTGGCTTCCCAATTTGGCATTCATTCGACCGTCATTGGTCGTTGGAAACGGGAAGCCCTGGCTTCCATGGAGGCCGGTTTCTCCGGCAAACTGGATGTTCAGCAAAATAACCATGCGGGCGAAATAAAGGAATTGCACGCCAAGATCGGGCAGTTAACGGTGGAGCGTGATTTTTTGTCCGAAGCCTCCAGCCGCTTGATCCCCGGAGGCGTAAAGAAATGGTAGTGGCCGCTAACGCACATTTGAGCTTTACCGTCCAATGCCGCCTGTTGTCGATCAGCCGGTCGAGCTGGTATTATAACCTGAAAGGCGAAAGCCTGCTGAATTTGAAGCTGATGCGGCTGATTGACGAACAGTTTCTCGCCATGCCCTATTATGGCTCACGCCAGATGGCGCGGCAGAATATTGGGGCTTGGTTGGTTCATTATAACCAAACCCGGCCACATTCCACATTTAATGGAGCGCATCGCCTGCCCTTGGGGTACAAACCCCCGATGAGGTTTATACTCAGAAAATCGAAAATCAGGGCCATGGCCCTGATCAAAGGAAAGAAGCGGCATAACATTAAACAACATCGTAAAGCTTAGCATCGCTGCAAACCTGTCCAACAAAGTGGGACCACCTCTATATAATGTTATCCTTCTACGCTATCTCTCGAAATCTTACGTTTGCGGAGTTCCAAAGGCCGTACGCCATAATAACGCTTAATATTCTGGGTAAAATTAGCGGCATATTTAAATCCAACCATTCTACCAATTTCAGCCATCTGTAATTCAGTGCCCTCAATTAAACGGAAAGCTTCTTCAAGTCTAAGGCGCATACTATATCCGTGAATGGTTTCTTTAAAATATTCCCGAAATCCAGCCTTTAGCTTTGTTCTATTAATACCTACAAGGCGCGATAGTTCCGCAACTGTTATAGATTCATCAAGGTGGCTGGCCAAGATTCTCTTTGCTTCATGCAGCCGTCGGATATCGTTTTTCCGGAATTTAATACCAACTACTTGTCTTTCAATTAATGGTGTTGACCGCTGAAGTGCTTCACAAAATAATTCATAGGCCTTCCCCCGAACATACGTCAGCCTCAACTCCTCCCTTATTAAATCACGTGACTCAATTATCTCACGGGCAATTCGAACCAATCTAGTTTCTAAATCGATAAAAAGTATAAAAATATCATCTACTTTTGAATCCATAGGATTTTTCATGAAAGTTGGTAATATTTCTGGAGTGACGCCTAGATTTTTCAAGACCTCCGGCTTTGCATGAATTGTCACCATACGCAATGGCAATCCTGGTTTTACAAAATATTCTGTCTCTTTATTGCCGCCTATATACTGAAGCAAAACAGAACCCTCAGAAATCTCTTTATCCTCATTAGGAATTGATAATAATCCCGAACAAATAATTCGAATTTTCAGCATCCTTTCCGCCGGAAGATACATCCGATGAGGTTTGTAATATAAAACATCGGTAATCGTAATTAATAATCCTGGGCTTATCTCAATATGGTCCCAATAGCCCTTACCTTCTTCGCCAGAAATATAAGTTCGTAATCCACCGACTATGCTCGAACTTCCTATTTTTAAAAGCAATTCTCGTTTATTTTCTTCTTCAAGGCCTTTCCCATTAGAATCCACCTCCCCAATCCCGTCCTGCATTTTTTTATGAATTTCTCGGATCCTTAGGCCTAAAATATTTTCACTTGTTACATGAAAGGCTGTGGATCTCCACGGTTCTTTCAATTTCTCTTGAGTCATTATTTTAGCCCTTTATACTTAAAAATTTCATTATACTTCCAAAAATATCATTAATCGGTCCAAAATGCTAATAAAATAATTATCAGATATGGTATAATCAATTTTTTAAAATATAACTTACTTAATAAAAATAAATAATTGGACCCAAAAATGATCGTAAAAATTTAAGTGTAGTGGCCTTCTCTTGCATCATGAAATTAAATCTACCTATTGCTGGGTGTAATGGGAATAGAGATCAAAACATTCAAGCAACTAGACTTCCCAGTTTAGCAGCTAGCCGTTGGGTTACCGAAGAAGAAAAATACTTGAAAATCGAAACAAATCGATTTCCTGGCAATCCCGAAGCCATAGGATATGAAGTCATAAAAACCTCGGGAGTATGCTCCCGAGAAATGCATTTCAACCACTTTCTTATAGGAATATTATCTATGCTTAAAATCGTTATTTCTTTTGTCTTGTCTAATGTGTTGATAGTCATGTTGATGCCTATCCATGTCAATGCCCTAGGAATTACAACACAACAAAATTCTGGTCCGTCAAAAAATCATAATATCCGTGTTTCCACGGTTAACCACGTATCAATAGATATATTTCAACAGCCTAATGTTGCGTGGCAATATATATTAAATAGCTATACAATTGGCGCGGATTTTGCTGAAAATGGATATGCGGTGAAACCACTAAACGATGAGCTGTCAGCCTTTCTCGGTGGCTATAATATGACAATGTCTAAAGATAATAAGGTCATTAATAACCGTAATATATACATTCCGATATCACATGGCATGAATACCCATGAGGAAATTGCGAAGATAGTGCAAGATTTGACAAAGAAAGAAGATGATTTCATGAACAATGGCCTACAGCGTACGAAACTTCGGATTGAACCTCTTCCAAGGTAAATCATAGTTATTATCTTTGAATAAAAGTAAAAATAATGAGCATAAAAATTTAAAAAAACTGTACAATTTTTGATGGGTCTAGCGAAGAACTAATTGAAGATGGCAACATAGTTATTGAAGGGGACATCATTCGTGAAATCTCTTCAGGAAATGTTAAAAAGAACTTTGACAATGCCGCTGTATTGATATGGGCACTGATTTGTTTGAAGAGCGTTTCCATCCAATGCAGAACCGTGAATTTGAATTTCGTGCAGATATTGTCAAGCCCATCAATCAGCTACGTTCTGCCACCAGCATAAATGCAAAAATTATGAAGAAAACAGGATTTGTAGGATGCCTTACTTCTGGTACATATGCAGATATCATCGCTATCAATAAAAATCCATTGGATAATATCCATGTCATGTCCAAGCCAGACGAGAACTTTCTGGTAATAATCAAGTGTGGTGAATTTGTGCGTAATTTATTAGTTTAGAAAAATAAAAATTATATAATTAAATCAATATATTGAAGTATTTTTCAATGGTTATTCAACCATCACCTTTACTGGAAAAATATATTTACTGCCTAAAATGGAGACTATAACTATGACTTTCTCAATAAAAAATACAGGTGCTCTATTCACAATACCAAACCTTGGCTCCATGATAAGTGGCCTAGCCATACAAATTTTGCTTGCCACCGCTGCAGTTGCAGCCCCAAGTATAAATGTAACACCTCATGAGCGGACGATACTCGACGACTTTACTATCCAAATTACGGGAGCGGCACCTAACGGGAAAGTTGTAGTGGAGGCTTCTCTGACCGATGCCCGCAAACGGATCTGGACCTCACGTGGAGTCTATACAGCCGATTTCAATGGGGCGGTTAATCCTGCCACCAGTGCTTCTCTTGAAGGCACCTATACAGGTGTCAATAGGCACGGTTTAATCTGGTCCATGCTGCCACTGACAGCAAAGGAATTGACTTCCCATATGAATGATGATCCCGTTGAGGCTGGCTGGCCCATGGCACCAGCATTGGGTTTAAATAACCCAACTACGATCACCTTCAGGACTTTGCTAGAAACGAGCGGCCCTGTCAGTTCTAGTCAAACTCAAGAGTTAAAAACAACCCATCTAGTGCATGGTGTAGCGGAAGGGTTACGCCGTCGTGAAATAAATGAATGGGGGATACGTGGTATTCTTTATACGCCTCTAGAGCCCGGCGAATACCCCCCGGTTCTAATTGTCACCGGATCCGAGGGAGGCGCATCCGAACGGAATGCTGCTTTGTTAGCATCTCAAGGCTTCTCTGCGCTGGCACTGGCTCATTTTTCTTATCCAGGTAGACCCGAACAACTTTTAAATATTCCACTCGAGTATTTTCGTTCGGCAATTGAGTGGTTAGCAGCAGAGACTGGTCAAAAGAGAGTAGCACTCTCGGGAGGCTCCCGCGGTGGCGAAGCAGTCTTATTGATCGCATCGACTTATCCCGAGTTGGTGTCTGCTGTGGTTGCAGGTGTGCCATCTAATGTTGCACTAGGGGCCTGTTGCTCCCCTGCTACTGCTGGACAAGCTGCATGGACACTCGCAGAGAAACCGATCCCAACTTGGGGGGTAAAGCCTTGGGGCCTAGCTCAGGATGAAAAGAATAGAGAGGTTTCACTCAGCCAAGACTACAGCGTAGTTTGGCGATTAATGTTGCAGGGCATGCTAGCCGCTGAACAATCAAGCCCTTTTGCAATACCCGTGGAAAACATCAGAGCGCCTATATTATTGATTTCGGGGGATGCGGATGCAGTCTGGGCATCGAAGCTCGCCAGTGACAAGGTGATTCAACGCCTGCAACAAAACGGGTTTGCCTTTCCAGCCGAACATCTAAGTATTACTGGAGCTGGACACTCTGTTTCCATCCCCCTGCTAGTGACATCGTTGATTGGAACAAAAATTCGCCACCCCGTCAACACTGCGATCGAATTATCTCTAGGGGGCCTCCCGTCCGCCACCTACTATGGTGGTCTTCAAGCTCAACGTAGAAGGATAGAGTTTTTGCGGGGTAGTCCAACGGCTCTGTCAAAGGAACTTGTTGCACCGAATTTCTGATTAGTAATTTTGGTTCAATGAACATTTCATTTAAATATTACGGCACTGTCAAGGTAAACTGAAGTAGGTCAAAGAGGCATTTAATTACAAATTATTTATGTTGTGAGAGAGCGCCATTCAGTCATAGATTCTGAACGAAATTTCTTAAATGTCTGTCTGTTTACGAGGTGCCGTTCTCCCTTAAAATGATTGTATATCTGACTGTGAATTGAGGTGAATTTTTGGAGGGTTTCTTCTTTTCGAAAGCCCTGCATGGCATATTCACGTCGTCGGAAAGGCAGGTGACTATTCTCAGCCCGATTGTATAATCGACCTCCAGCTTCTTGCTTGTTTTGGCAACCCAGTTCTTTCATGGCGGCGTTATAAGACCTGAGCTTATCTGTGACGATAGCCGTTGGCCGTCCATAGCGTTTTATGAGAGATTTCAATACTTTCAGCGCGGCTTTCTTGTCACGTCGTTTCGTTACAACGGCGTCAAGGACTTCACCTTCATGATCGACAGCACGCCAAAGATAGTGGGTTTTACCTCCGATTTTGACAAAGACTTCATCAATATGCCTGCGCCAATTTGAATATTACTTTGGATAAGAAATGCGTTTCTTTCTGATCTTTGCAGCCAATGCTGGGCCGAAACGGTTCCACCAGAGCCGAACAGTCTCGTGACAAATATCTATGCCACGTTCGAATAGAAGGTCTTCCACATGTCGTAGCGACAGCGGATATTTGACATACATGAAAATAGCCAGACGGATAATTTCTGGCGAACTATTGAAATAACGATATTGATAACTCATCCACGAACGCTAAAGGTTGCTCATAGACATGGCAATAGTTTACTTTGACACTGCCTTTGAAACTATTGAGCAGCTGCAGAACGCAGCGACAAAATGGCTCTGGACTTATAACAATGAACGGCCCAATATGGCCATCGGCGGCATAACGCCAATACAGAAACTGGCCATGTTAACCATGGCTGCCTAAACAGTTCTACTTTCGAGGCCCTTAAAAATGGGGGTATTACCAGGATTTGGAGAATAGTTTTGGCGACCTGGTGATCAGGGCTTTGGAGGATGTGCGGTATCTGGCGGATGATCAGAATTATGACACCGTCAATGTCTCCCGCGCCAAACTGCACCCCCTGTGGCGGGCGGTTCAGGATGCCGCCTTTCAGGCGTTGTTTGAAAACCGGTCCGGTCTTTGCCCTGGAACTATCAGAAATCAGCTCCGCCACCAGATGATCAACGACAGCCGGAAATTATGCGCCGCCCATGCCCGCCGCTATGGGGTTGCTTTGGGATTGACCGATGAGCAGATTATTGAGGACTTGCCCAAAATAGTCTCTGACAGCCTGACCCATGACATAGACCAGGACCCGGAAGCGTTTGTCGCCAAAGCCCAGGCCATTCAGCAGAAGGTTAGATTTATTGAAGATGAGCGGTTTGATGTTGAGGAGTATCAAAAACACCTAGCCCAACATTAGCATAGTCATTTACGCCATAACAATGATGTCTTATTGCTCAATAAAACCTCGAGTTCTCCATCTGGCCCGAACATAGTCTTCAAAATTATTATCATTTTCAAGGTTCAAATTATCCGCATGATCAGTGATTATAATTTGTGGTTTTATGCCAGTGTCCTCCTCAGTTTTGTCGCAATATTTTATAATTTCATTAAAGAAACGCTCCACAGATTTAATATCCTCATCTACCTTCTTAATCCTATCTAAAGCGATCATGCCATCGGCTTTGAATTCATCTGAATCATCCCTTGTTGTATTAGGGAAGTATACTTGAGTAGGTTGATCGAAAAACATCACTGGAGGTATATTGCAACTCTCACCGCGCGAACAAAATAGTTTATGTAGAGCCATAAATAGGACCAAATGGCAATATAACCAATTTGCACCACTGCCCATTGATCTCAGGAATACCTTTTTATCATCTTTGTTTATATTCCACAGGTCAAACGATGAAAAATTGAATTGTAAATTTATAGGCTTATAAGACTCCTCAAAATCAAGATTTGCTCCTATTTCATTCATTACCTTCGCGACGTATTTCTCAGATTTTATTAGCTTGGAGTCTACATCATAATCCCTTAATTTCGACATCAACCCATTGATATTGATTTGTAGGTTTTTGATTTCTTTTTCTATATCCGAGTTATACTCACTTGCGATATCTTCTAAGTAATTCTCAATCCTCAACTTAATTTTCAAAGCTTTATTATAAATTGTTTCTTTTCTCTTTACCCCCTCAACCTGTTCTCCTCGTTTTTTTAAGGTTGCTTCAATATTTTTAACAACAGCCATTTGATCAGCGACTTTAATATTTATTTTTCTTTCATCGACTGAGAGTGTCTCCTTCATATAAGGAGTACGTTTCAATTCATTATTTAACCAGATGACAGCATCAGTAAGACGGTTATCCCCCTTATTTTCGTGTTGTGAGATGC
This sequence comes from Alphaproteobacteria bacterium, assembly GCA_002401695.1. Classification (GTDB taxonomy): domain Bacteria; phylum Pseudomonadota; class Alphaproteobacteria; order Micavibrionales; family Micavibrionaceae; genus UBA1672. The sequence continues at coordinate 16,040 of NVTV01000008.1, read as the reverse complement.
TGTCGATCACGCTGTCGTCGGGGTGGTAATAATCGTCATCCGCCACATAATTATCATCATCTTCATCGACGCCGTATTTATGGTCCAGCTTATTCATTTTATAAACATAGACAAATATCAGCAGGACAAAGACATAGATCGAGCCCTGTTGCGCCATCCAAAAACCAAATTTAAACCCTGCTATGCGGAAGTGATCCAACTCATCAGCAAATAAAATCCCCATACCGAAAGAAGCAATGAACCAGACCGCCAGTAGAATGAGCATCAGACGGATATTCTCTTTCCAATAGGCCGTGGCATTTTCTTGGTGTGTTTGAGGCATAAAAGCTTCCCATCATTTTTAGCGTCAGCCCCCACTGAAGGGGGGCTAAATAGAGAAAAATATTTTTACCGACCTAAACTCACTGTCGAACGTAGGCAAAGGCCATCATCATCGAAGGTATATATTTAGCAAGAAAGTAGCCGTTAACTTTACGGGGGGCCTCAGCTTTTACGGACAATAAATTCATATCCTGATGGATCAAAGAAGCCGCGAGTTCTTTGCCCAACACAACATTATTGGCTAAACCACGTCCATTGCAGGCCTGAATAGCATAAGCCCCATCATTCAAGTCATATATTTTCGGTAACAAGGAGGCGTTTAACATGCAGGTTCCCTTCCACAAATATTCAATTGAAACGTCCTCCATTTCAGGAAAATGCCGCAACAATCTTTGTGAGGCCTCCTTTATGATGGTTGATGTGCTTCGCTTAACAAAAAAATCGGGAAGTGCCGCAATAACCCGCCCCTCACCATCATACCGGGCCGTAAACATATAAGACTGCTTGTCCGTAAAAGATCCCCCATTGGGTAATACCCGAGCCCGATCCGCGGCAGAAAGAGGGCGGGTGGCATATTCAAAAACACTTAAGGGGAGGACGGTCTTCCGCATTGCCGGGTGCAACGCCGCATTGCCCCCATTGGCGGCAAGGACAACTCTTTTTGCATCCACAACACCATTTTCAGTGCTAACACGCCAGCCCCCAAGATGCTGTTCGAGATTTAAAACCGGGCTGTTGACATATATGTCGGCCCCTTGTTTAATCACGGCCTCCGCCAATCCACGGCTAAAAGCCAGAGGATTTATCGCCCCCCCTTCAGAAAAGTAAATCGACCCGCAATAGTGGGGACTACCCAATTCACTTTGGGTCTTTTCCGAAGAGATAAAATCAACATCATACCCTCTGTCCCGCCACTCTGTTGCCCGGGTTTTCAGGCGTGATGCGACGGCCATATCGTGAGCCGGACACCAGAAACCGTCTTGCCTGGCATCACAGGAAATTTTATGTTTTTCTATCAAATCAAAACATTGGCGTGTCGAAGTCCCCACCATCCTGATAAGTCGTTTACCCCAGTCCTGACCCAACATATTCTCAATATCATCGGGACTATGCTTAATAAAATCAGGTGCCAGCAATCCGCCACTTGCCCCCGTTGCACCACTCCCGGGGGCCTCAGCCTCAATAACAATAACAGAGCACCCTGCCTCCGCCAAATGCAGCGCCGTAGACAAACCCGCGATGCCAGCACCGATGACAGCGACATCTGCCTTAAAGTTCCCCTCCAGGGCGTTCAATTCTGGCCCCGGAGCCGACGTGGCCTCCCATAGGGTTGTTCGAGAAGATAATTTTGAATCAAATGGAATCTGCATAATCTTTATCATCACCTGAAAATAGCGTGAGTAATTGCGATACAATAGTTCAACACCCCAACGCCACATAGTGTTGGACCTTTTTGTTGGACCTTTTGCATTGTATAAATGTGAAGACTGTAGGGGGTAATTAGGGGAAGGGTATCCCTAATTACCAGGTACAGAACGATCCTATTCGATCGGTGATTTGCTTAAATTATCCACCAAATATTGGAGTAACCTGGTGAGGTCATGCATCTGTTTATTATCTAAACCCTGTGCGGCCCTATGCAATTGACGACTACTAATTTCCATGATTTTCCCGGCCAGTTCACGGCCTGAGTCTGTTAATTCTATGATCGTAATCCGACTATCTTTTTCATCCGGATATTGGGTAATCCAACCTTCTTTTTTCAGGCGGACAAGGGCTCTACTCGCCGTTGAACGCTTAAGCAAAGCAAGAGATGCCAGCTCCTTGATATTAATCGGACTACGCTTTGTCAAAAGAGTCAGCAGCCGATAAGTCGCCCTGTCCACACCCAACTTGGCAACGGCCTTATCAAGATCTTCGTGGTATTTAAAATCTGCATGAGCAATCAAATAAAACGGTGACTTAAAAATGTTAAAATCTGCTTCTGCCGGATCTAAATCCTTGGGTATTTCTGTCACTTTATTGTCCGTCATTTTATTATTCATACCTTCTACGCTTTTGCTCGACCCAGTCACAACGTCTCCCCCCTCAGGATTAGAACGCCCAGAACTTAACATCGCAATAGATAACGAACCATCTTGAACATTTTGTACCAGTTTCTGTGAGGTCACGATCTTTTCTTCACCTGCCCCCGCAAAGGCCTGTGGAACCATCATAGTGCCAACTAGTGAAGAAGTCACCATGGATGCAACGAATACGTTACGAAGATTATTGTTCTTTTCGCAGAAATTACTCTTTATCAACTTTTTGACTAGGTTACAAATCTTCATCATATTTTCTCCTACCTTTTCAGGCTCTAACTAACGATTAAATGTTATTCTTAATATCATAATCGTGTGATTATGGGTATATTATTAGACCCTTTCTCTGTCAAGATATATCTTGATATGGGTCTGAACGGTCATATTAAACCATTGTAATTCATACTCATTTTCACCCCAAATCAGTTAAGGGTTGATAACAAGCAATCAGCCCTAGGTAAATTCTATTAATTTATAACCGGCCAATGGCGAAGTTAAATTTAAGCAACTAAATTAGGGTCTCTCCCTTGACCCTAAATCCAGCCCCCCTCTCCAAAAGGCAATTTAATTAAGCTGCTAATATACGATCACTATTTTTTTTACGCCGCGAAAAAAGCACGAAAGAAATACAGATAACAAGCGCGACAGGCGTATTCATTATCATCGGCAACGACATTTCCCTGCTTCCTACAATCGTCACGGCAATATATATCGCCGTTCCTTCTTGTCTGATAATATGCTCAATACAAACAGCAATCCTCTCCTTAGGCATGAGCTTCATACCTTTACTCAATGCAATTGCCACAGCCAGTGTCACAACATTCAACGCCACAGTAATGGCAAACAGACTTGTAAAATATTCCTTTAAGACCGCTAGCTGGTCCACCAGAATGAAGCCAAATGATACAACCAGAACTGACGTGCCGCCGAGCTTAACCAAGCCTTTTATCTTTTTTGATAGTGCCGGCATCAACGTATTTGCCAACAGACCAAGACCTGCGGGAATTAAGGTGATACTAAAGATTTTACCAACAAAGCTCAGGAGCGGAATGCTGACTTGCTCTTCCACGCCCATAAAGTGAGTCAGAGCAAAATGCGCATAAAATGGCACCACAAGAATGTAAACCATACTGACCAGAATACTCAGCGAAAGAGAAAGAGCGAGGTCACCTTTGGCTAAATCTGTCATCAGGTTAGACAACATCCCCCCAGGGCATGTTGCTAATAGAATAAAGCCAACCATCAGAACGGATGTTGGTGCAAACATAGTTGCAATCGCAATACCGATCAGGGGCGGGACAATCAACATACTCGTCACGCCAACAACCAGGGCACGGCGATTATGAGCCACCCGACGGAAATCATCGAGTGTCAGACTAAGCCCCATCGAAAACATGATCAGCCATAGAGAGGCCGGAAGTAAAATAGTATCAATAATAGGCATTATACTGCCCTTCCCTAATTTTTTTCTTTACACACTTCAGGCTCTATTGGCAGGCCTCATTTATCAAAGGCCTGCCTTAGTGCTAAACTCGCTCATTCCACTGGAGTTACAAAAAGAGAACACGCCCCGTTTTGCTTTATGGTTTTGATACAGGCTTGAGCGTGCTCCAGATCCTCTTCAACGATTTTTGCGCATACGTTGGCCATTATCCAGCCAAAAGGCATCAGCATCCGAGCTCCATGCCCATAGAAAATGCCAAGGTCGAAAAAATTCCCTGGAGGAAGGCCTTTTACCGTACCGGCGGATATACTCGCTAATACAATATCACCACATTCCGGATAAGAGGTTGCGTTCTCCTGGGGCACCTCCATTTGTGCCAAGTCAACAGGAAGCACTGAAGCCGGGAGCGGACAAGACAACTCTGGTCCTGTCCAAATGGCATGAATGGCGTCAAAACTTAATTGTTTTTGGGCCAGCTGCCATAAAAATTCAGCAGATATCGGGGCCTGTTGATCCAGCAAATTACATCGTGCTGATAATCCAGAGACAGGCTCTTTGAAATAAACTTGCCGGATCATTTATAACGCACCCCATCTTTTATAACGACATACACCCGTTTSAGAGCACTGAGGTCCTCAAGAGGGTTACCCGCGACAAYAATGACATCGGCAAGCTTCCCTTCCTCAATCGTRCCCRACTGATCTTGCAGACCCAGAGCTTCSGCGCCGGTACGTGTTGCCGCAATAATGGCTTSCATKGGGGTCAGCCCCTCTTCCACCATATAACGATACTCAGYCGCATTTGGATCTTCTTGTTGAAAATTCAAAAAGGATGGCGTGTCTGTTCCAAGAGAAAATTTAGCMCCGGCTTTAATGAATCGACGCATATTTTCATGTGATGTTTTGCGACTGGCCTGCAATTTGTTATAGGAAGGACCAGAAAGACCAAATATCTCCCCTGCCGCTCTTTCCACACCTTTTAGGGTAACACTATCACTGCCATAAATCGCCAGCCCTGACCGCTCAGGGTTTCTYTTATTATCCAGCATTTTRTCACGATAGCGCATCAGCAACCGGTATTCTTTAGGCTCCATTGACATGATATATTGCGTTTCGTTGAACCGATGAGGRTCCTCAGCATGTTCTGCCCCCGCAACCATTACCCGCAAAWGAGTATCTACAATTACGCCCTTTTCCACGTAGGCTTCAACGATGTCCATGTCGATCAGTTCATTGCCATAAAAAGGATGCTCGAGGGTATCAATGTCAAAGCCCAACATACGCCGCAATCCATGATTATGGCCTCCCGCATGCACATCAATCACCTTGCCAAGTTTGTGACCTTTGTCGATGATGGCCCGTAATTCTTCATCCGTGAAATCATTTTTCCCGTCAAAGATCTCCCCTGACATATACAGCTTCCAGAAATTGAATTCGGGACCAACAAAGGCCGCGGTTCCGGTCTCCACATCATCAATCACATTGTACGCGAATTCATCCCTCAACCAAGCTATGGCCTCTTCTGGTGAGTCATTTTGCGCTACATAATGGTCAAAATGTGCCTTGCTCATAAAAAGAGCCCCACCAAGATAAATGCGGGGGCCAGCGATTTCGCCGGCATCAATTCTTTTCTTCACCGGAAGGATCCGTTTGTAGGGACCACTGGTGTGACGCATGCTGGTAATGCCCTGCATTAAATAGACATATGCACGTTGCGGCATGCGGGAAAATGTTTCTTCCCAGCGCGCCCGAAGAACGTCCAGAGGAAGATCTGCCGTCGGTGCAGGATAAAGCGGATTGAGCTGAATATGCTGGTTCGAGTTAATGATCCCAGGCATAACAGTCATGCCTTCTGCATTAATTATCTGCGCCCCTTTTGGAATGGTGACATTCTCTGAAAGGCCAATTTTAGTAATCTTTGTGCCTTCTATTAAGACAGTGTACCCCGTTTTCGGCAATGCGCCCGTGGCATCAATTAACGTACCGCCCACAATGGCAATAGGACGAATCGGAAGGAAGGGAGGCTCTTGTGGTCCAAGGAATTGAGAAACCTTCTGATCCTCGGCCACAGCCGGGCTAAGGGACGATATTCCCAGGACGACTGTTAGCCCCAACAAACATATGATATCTTTAAATTTTTGTGCCATCATTTCCTATTTCCTCCAATTGAGCCAACACCGATTTTCAACATATTTCAACGCAGCCTATTTCACAATTACTTTACATAAAGTCTTATCATCACCACTGGTGACCATAGGTGTCAGGTTTGACAGATAGACAGTAGCCTCGGGCCAAAGTCATATCTGTCAAACCCATAAAGATTAATAGCGATAGTTGAGACTTACCCCAAACATGCGCGGTTCCGCATACATTCTACGACCCGGCAGAAATCCTGACCCGGCGCCAAAAGAACTAGACTTATACAGAGTATCAGTCAAATTACGAACCCAAGCAGATAATTCCCATTGGTCGTCCTCTGACTTAACGCCCATCCGCATTCCCAGCAAAGCATAGCCTTCCTGCACTTCCGCATGATTATTCGCCAGCGCAAGTTCAACTTTGGTGCGATAACTAAAATCCGCTTGCAAGAAAGGCAGAACACCAGCTACGGGTGTCTCAGATTGATATCTGGCAATGACACTGGTTGAAAATTTAGGTGTCTGTACTGGAGTGTCACCTTCAAATTCACCCGTCGTAATTTCCGCACTAATCCAGTTGAGGCCTGCCCGAATAGAGAATTCATCGGTCACATGCCATGTGGCCTCAGCTTCCAGTCCATAAATACGGGCGTTACCAGCATTGGCCAACACGATAAGGCGGATACCTTCACGGGTCACAGCTGTTGTTGCCTGCATATCACGCCAGTCATAATAATAACCAGCCGCATTAAGTTGCACTCTTCCCTCAGCCAGGGTTGACTTAACACCGACTTCATAAGCGAGCAATTCTTCGGCCTCAAAAGGCGCGAGCTGATTTTCACCAAAAGAGATTGTCGCTGGAAAACCAGGCCCCTTAAAACCGCGACTGAAACTGGCATAGAGAAGCAAGTCATCCGTCGGGGTATAATCCACGCCGATTTTGCCGGTAATTTCAGTATCACTCACCTCTGCTATGTAGCCAACTACAGGAACCGGTCCAGTTCCTTCATTATGACCATCATAACTGAATTGCTTGAATTCATCGGTATAACGCAGTCCACCAACAAGTTTTACTGTATCGCTTAATGTCCATTCCGCATTTGCAAAAACCGCGATATCTCTGGTTTCCTGATAAAAAGTTGAATCAAACAAACCAGAAAAAGAGGTATGGTCACGATAGTTAAACAGGATAAGGTCATCAACTTTATCCTTGCTATAATATGCCCCAACAATCCACTGCAAGCCATCCCAGGTCTCATCTGAGGCTAAGCGTACTTCTTGACTGAACATCTTAATGCTCTTAACAGAGAATGTATCACTGACGATAAATGGCGAGCCATTATCACCGCCGGTTTCCCGGTCAAGCGTACGATAGCCCGTAACCGACGTCAAAGTCGTCCGGCCCATTGAAAGGTTCATCGTATTATTAAAGCCCCAGGAATCTACTTTATCAATATTTCCATAGGAAAAACTTGCAAATACAGTCCGAGGGTCATTATCCGTGTCTGAAACTAATTCAACATCACCCGTAACCGGGTTGCCGCCGACAGAATCCCTGCGTATAGCAAAAGAAGCGCATTCATTCTCGTTACGAATACCCGTTGCACCGTAGGAACACAAACCTGATCGATCATGCAGCAAATTCCCCGCATGCTCATACCCCAGCACTTCGGAACTACTAAAACCCGCATCCGCAACCAACAACATATCAAAGTTGTCGTTTGGGGTCCAAAGTACTGATAAACGCCCTGACTGACGATCAATAGCCCCGTTATTTTCATCAACAGGTCCGGCATCCGGGCCCAACATTAACGTTTGCCAGCCATCCCGTGTGACGGACTTGACCGCAATCCTGGCGGCAAGGGTATCCGATAGACTGCCCCCAATGGCCGCCTCGAATTCAACTAAATCAAACCGACCGTAATCCATACGCGCGGAGGCATCAAATTCATGTGTCGGCTTTTTGGTGACAAAATTTATCGCTCCACCGGTAACATTTCGACCATATAACGTTCCTTGTGGCCCTTTTAGAACCTCAACCCGCTCAAGATCAAAAAGCTGAAAACCCATCATCGCAATAGACGGCAAGGCGACTTCATCAATATAAGGTGTCACAGCAGGGTTCTGATTACTTTCCCCATTATTCATACCAATACCACGGAGCGCAAAGATAGGATCACCTGTATTGCTTGTGGTGACATATAAACCTGGTGTAAAATGGCCTATATCAGCTGGCTGCTGAATTCTGAGGTCAGCAAGGTGCTTGCCTGAAAGAACTGTAATGGATAAAGATACATCTTGAAGGTTCTGCACTCTTTTCTGTGAAGTAACAATGACCTCTTCAATCGGCTCCGCAAATGCCTGCGGCACCATCATTGTACTCACGAGCGCAGAAGTGACCATGGATGCCGCAAAAACTTTGCGCAGGCTGCCGTACTTTCTGTTGGAAATACCCTTCTGCAGCTGCAGGCTTGGTTTATTAATATTCAACGAAAACTCCTCCTATATTTTAACTATAAAATTTTTATGTAAACTCATAATCGTGTGATTATGGTTATATTATTGGTCAATCATTCTGTCAAGAATTATATGTATATCTTCCTGAAAAATATATCTAAGCCATTATATAAATTGATAAAATCAAATCTATAACCCCTAATCTGACCAGTAATTCTGGACCAGACATTCGTGCAGACATGAAATTTACAATTTATTTTTACTTTCAGGTTTATGGCCAGTCCGCCAATATTTTTTTAGCAGGACAAATAAATGTCACCTTCTTTTCAGGAATCGAAAACTATGGTGAATTAAAAAATTTGGTCAGGCGCATCATCGCTTCCCGTATACGTTCTTCGGATTCTGAGCCGAAACAAACCCTCAGATATCCTTCTCCCAAATCTCCATAGAAATTTCCCGATTCCACAACGACATGTGCTTTATGCAATATCTCCAATGCCAGGTCAGTGGATTGTTTACCCGTTGCCGTAATATTAGGAAAAGCATAAATGGTACTTTCAGGCATATGACAGGTAACCCCTTTCATCCCATTCAAGGCCTCAACAACCGTATCACGCTTACGTTTATCCACAGCAAGCATCTCCCTTAAACATTCTTGGGAACCCGTGACTGCGGCATGTGCGCCCTCCTGGACGAATACATTAACATGTGTGACGTCATTCATGATGACGGCCATTATCGCGGGAATCAAAGAACGATCAGCAGTCAAATAACCGATACGCCAGCCATCCATCGAATATGCTTTTGTGAAGGCAAAACACGTAATTGTCCGCTCACGCATCCCTGGGAGGGTTGCAATGCTAATATGCCGACCATCATCGTAAGTAATATATTCATAAACCTCATCAGAAAGAACCAGAAGGTCATATTCAATTGCCAGGTCAGCTATGATCTGCAACTCGGCCTTACTATAGATTCGGCCTGTCGGATTAGCCGGATTAATCAAAACAATCATACGGGTTTTAGGGGTAATTTTCTCTTCAATCAAATCGCGTCTGATTGAAAAATTATTCTCCACATCCAAAGGTGCCATAACAACACAGCCCCCCGCCATTTCGATCTTACCCGAATGCTGCGGATAATAGGGTTCGAGCAATATCACCTCATCACCCGGGTCTATGGCCGCAAAAATAGCCGAAAAGGAAGCATGTGTCAGGCCATTAGTGACCAACACCTCATCAACACCGGCAGTGATATTGTTGAAATTCTTCAATTTATCTACCAGCGCTTCCCTAAAATGCAAGGAACCCCGAAAATCTCCATAATGGACTATGCCATCATCCAATGCCTTTTTAGCGGCCTCTTTGATGTGCAAAGGGGTATCAGAAAACGGCCGACCAAATTCCAAATGAATGAGATCAATATTCTGCTCTTCCAATTTTAAAGCCTGTTCATACATCCCAAAACCCTTTTGTGATGCCGTTGCAAATCTCTTAGAAGGCCATTTCATATGCCACTACTCCTCGATGTTTAATGTTATACTCTGTATCAGCCGAGGCCCTTAAAAGCCCACGGCCTCAATTTTTCTCTTGTGACAATAACAAATTGGTATTTTCTTATTGTCTTAACGTCGACACAAAAGTGCCAAATAAAGTTGTTCAAACCCAAATACCAAATTTTATAAATTTAGTGACGATTGATTATATATTTAAAATCACGTGATTTTGGTTATTTATTATGTAATAGAAACCTCTACGGTGGTCAAGCATTATCAGCGCTTATATATTCTTGCTCTAAACCTGGGGGACACAAAGCCAACAGAACATCTTATTCGGTTAACCCAGGGTTGGATTTGAACCTACCTCCCTATTTTTCTAGCCCATAAATAGAATTTCCTATGCAACTGAAAATGTCGGGGACTGACCAACTGCCAATCCGCTCAAACTCTTCTTCAGAAACAAGTATGTAGAAATATAAATCATTAATTTAGAGATTTCCCAAATAGCTGATGATGGCTGGATTTTGGTTCTGATTATGGATTTCAGATGTTGCCCTATTGGTGCCCAGGTGTGGGTTTTCTGGGCTGGACCCTAAAACGATAAAAGGCCGCAACCTGTTGAGATTACGACCTTTTTTCGTTGGTTGCGGGGGTAGGATTTGAACCTACAACCTTCAGGTTATGAGCCTGACATACCCTTAGTTAACTATATAATATATAACAGTAATTTCATACCTTGTCAAGTTTTGTGCGTAATTTTGTGCGCGTTTCTTGTCTGCAAACAAGCCGTTTTAAGGCTCACTGAGAGGCATAAATACTCGTACGGTACTCTGGTATCAAATAATCACCAAACGACGATTATGAGATAAATTTTCTGAATCTGGCGTTAAACTACTGCGTACCACGTACCACGACCCGCACCATGCTTAACCAGATGGCCTTGCTTTACCAAAGCCTTTAAATGATCTTTAACTGTGTTGCGATTGCTATTCGTTTGTATTGATGCTTCTGCTACCGTCACACGTCCATGCTCTTTAACTATTTCTATAATTTGCAAAGATAACTCTGGCAGCGTTCCAATCAGAATCTTCTCGCGATCAACCTTTGTTTGCAGCTTTACCTTCTGCCTTTGCAGTGAATTCAAAAAAAACGGTATTGTCAAAAGAAACTATTTCTTCGAGTGGGCCTAAGAATTAATTATACCAAATGAGCAATACATATCGTTATTTTAAGAATTCACATGAGATCATCCACCTTGCTATCATGCTATATGTAAAGTACCCACTTTCATTGCGTCATATTGAGGATCTAATATTCGAACGTGGGATAGATATTTGTCACGAGACAGTTCGTCTCTGGTGGAACCGTTTCGGTCCTCAACTAGCAGCCAAAATCAGAAAGAAGCGTACATCTTATCCAAAGCAATATTCAAATTGGCGATGGCATATTGATGAAGTCTTCGTCAAAATCGGAGGCAAAACGCATTATCTTTGGCGTGCTGTCGATCATGAAGGTGAAGTCCTTGAAGTTGTTGCAACAAAACGACGTGACAAGAAAGCCGCGCTGAAAGTGTTGAAATCTCTCATAAAGCGCTATGGACGACCGATGGCTATCGTCACAGATAAGCTCAGGTCTTATAAAGCTGCCATGAAAGAACTGGGTTGCCAAAACAAGCAAGAAGCCGGAGGTCGATTAAACAATCGGGCTGAGAATAGTCACCTGCCTTTCCGACGACGAGAATATGCCATGCAGGGCTTTCGAAAAGAAGAAACCCTTCAGAAATTCACTTCAGTTCACGCCCAACTATACAATCATTTTAATGGAGAACGGCACCTCGTAAACAGACAAATATTTAAGGAATTTCGTTCAGAATCTATGACTGAATGGCGTACATTTGTGGCCTAAAATATTTATAATTCGATACTGCTTTGACCAATTTCAGTTTACTTTGACAGCGCCGTAATTCTATACTTCTTTGACTAGTTTCAGTTTACTTTGACAGTGCCGGCCAGATACATGATTGCAAACCCAGACTGCTATTAACGAAAAGAACCTTGCATTTCAGGGAGTGTCCATACATGTCAAAGTCGGATCACTCCCCAAATTTGACAGAGACGGTATCAAGGCCGCTGACCGAGAGGTAATATTCAGCACCGGGCTTAACAATAACCATGGGGCCCAGTGCCCCGGACATGATCACGTCACCCGCTTTGAGGGGACGTCCTACCTCAACCATCTTTTTCGCCAGCCAAAGGGCAGCGATCAGGGGACTCCCGAGGCAGGCGGCCCCCTTGCCGGTGGATACCACCTCACCATTCTCCTGAAGCGTCATTTCACAACCAATAAGGTCAATATCAGTGAGAGGAACCCGCGCCGCGCCAAGAACATAAAGCCCCGAAGAGGCGTTATCAGCCACCGTATCGAATATAGAGATATCCCAATCGTGAATACGGCTGCCAACAATCTCCAATGCAGGGACCGCATAATCGATGGCGGCGGCGAGGTTTTTCTCAGTCAGATCCAGCCCCGTTATATCCTTGTCAAGGATAAAGGCGACCTCGCCTTCAATCTTTGGCTGGCACACCGCATCAAAGGCTACCTCTCGGTCATTTTTTACGAGCATATCATCAAACAGCATGCCGTAATCGGGTTGATCTACGCCCAGCTGCTCCTGTACGACTTTTGATGTCAGGCCGATTTTACGCCCTGTCAAGGTGCGTCCTTCTTTCAACCAGAGCCGGGTGTTGATTTCCTGAATGGCGTAGGCGGTCTCAATATCCGGGCAGTTAAACTGCGTACGTAGCGGCGTTATCAACGGCGCACCCTGATACACGTCATAAAGGGCCCGTGCAGCCATTTTTCTATCATTCATCATTTTGCCTATATCCCTTCCAATCCATATTAATCAGCCATATCTTCTTTTGATTTGAGAATATCAAGGGCGACGTCGACGATCATATCTTCCTGACCGCCGACCATTTTGCGTCGACCAAGTTCGACCAGAATTTCGCGGGTATCGAGACCGTAATCCCCTGCCGCCTTTTCAGAATGGCGCAGGAAGGAAGAATAAACCCCAGCATAGCCAAGCGACAGAGTTTCCCGATCCACCCGCACCGGCCTATCCTGCATTGGCCGCACAATATTCTCTGCGGCATCCATCAACTTATAAAGGTCACAGCCATGCTTCCAGCCCTTACGATCGGCCGCTGCAATGAAAACTTCCAGCGGCGCATTTCCTGCCCCTGCCCCCATGCCGGCAAGTGAAGCATCAACACGACGTACGCCCCCCTGGACCGCCACTATGGAATTGGCAACACCGAGGGACAGGTTATGGTGCGCGTGAACACCACGTTCTGTTTCAGGTTTCAGGACCCGGTCATAGGCTTCCAGTCGCGCCCGGTAGCCGTCCATATCAAGGGCACCACCGCTATCGGTGACATAGATACATTCGGCACCATAGGATTCCATTAATTTTGCCTGCTCCGCCAGAGAATCCGGATCGATCATGTGGCTCATCATCAGAAAGCCCGCGGTATCCATGCCCAGATCGCGCGCCATGCCAATATGCTGGCGGGCGATATCGGCTTCCGTACAATGGGTGGCGATGCGCACCGAACGGACGCCAAGATCGTAGGCTCTTTTTAGCTCCTTAATAGTGCCGATACCAGGCAACAGCAAAGTGGTCAACACTGCAGAACTGACGACATCAGCAACAGCCGCAATCCATTCCCAGTCTGTGTGGGCTCCAAAACCATAATTGAAGCTAGAGCCGTTAAGGCCATCGCCATGAGCGATTTCGATGGCGTCTACGCCAGCTTCATCAAGGGCGCGGGCGATGTCCCGAACCGCTTCGATGCCATATTGATGGCGGATGGCGTGCATGCCATCGCGCAAAGTCACATCCTGAATATACAGTTTGTCGGTTTCTATATTGAAAGGCATCAGACCGCTCCCTTCACTGTTTTATACTCAGCAATTTTTTCCGCTGTTGCCAACGCGGCAGAAGTCATAATATCGAGATTCCCAGCGTAAGAAGGCAAATAATGAGCTGCCCCTTCCACTTCCAAAAAGACTGTGGACTTGATACCTTCAAATATGCCCAGACCCGGAATTTTGACCGGATTATTAGATCCGAACCTTTCAAACTGTACTTTCTGCTTCAGTCTGTATCCTGGCACATAGGCAGAGACTTGTTTGACCATATCTTCGACCGCGCTTTCAATATCGGCTTCTTCGGCACCACTAGAGAGGGTCATTACCGTATCTCGCATGATCATCGGGGGCTCTGCGGGGTTTAGAATAATGATAGCCTTACCTTCTTCTGCGCCGCCTACATGTTTAATAGCGAGTGAGGTGGTTTCTGTAAATTCATCAATATTGGCACGGGTGCCGGGGCCCGCCGATTTAGAAGCGATTGAGGCAACAATTTCGGCGTAATGGACCTTTGCAACTGAGGACACCGCCGCAACAATAGGGATAGTCGCCTGCCCACCGCAAGTCACCATATTAACATTCGGCGCGTCAAGATGGTCATTACCATTCACAATAGGAATAACATAAGGACCAATCGCCGCAGGTGTCAGGTCAACCATAATCTTGCCTGCGTCCGACACGATTTTGCTATGACGTTTGTGGGCACCTGCGGAAGTGGCGTCAAATACAATGCCAATATCCTTCCATTCAGGCAGCGCGATCAGGCCGACGATCCCTTCATGGGTCGTCGCCACTCCTAATTTATTGGCGCGGGCCAGACCGTCTGACTCTGGATCAATGCCAACCATGGCTACCATCTCCAAGGAAGGTGACTGGCGAATGATCTTGATCATCAGGTCAGTACCAATATTGCCCGATCCGATAATTGCAACTTTAGTTTTTTCTGTATTTGAATTTTTGGTCATCACTATTCTTCTGATTTGTTTACCACTAAACATTGGCTGATTATATTTGACAAAGCAAGTCAGGGGTGAGAGGTTATTCCCAATTAATGAGAATAGCTATGACTGGATCAAAAAACAATCCCGGACCAACGGGCAAAGCGCTGGGTCTTCTGAAGGAGGTCATTGCTCTGCATGGAAAACCCTTTCATCCCGAAACAATTAGCAAGAAAACCGGGGTCCCCGTCGCTAATCTCTATCGGTATCTCAATAGTTTTCTGGAGGCTAGGTTATTGATTCATCCAGCACGTGGAGAATATCTACCTCACCCCTCCTTTCTGTCTCTGCTTTCCACTCTCACGTCGAAGGAGGTTTTGGATCGTGTTATCCGGCCCAAACTGGAACGGCTGGTTCGAATCCTTCCGACAACGCTACATTTTGGTGTGTTGGAATCTGAAATGGTCACTTATCTAATCAAAGTGTCGCCAAAAGGCCAGATGCTGTTCACGAAAGAGAATATGCAGCTTGAAGCATACTGCTCCAGCATTGGAAAAGTACTCTTGGCCGCGATGCAGGATGCTGACATCAAAATCTACCTTGAGGGTGATTCTTTTCCTGCCTTGACCAGATATACGATCACCGACCCGGAAAGAATCAAAGCAGAAATCCTGAAGACCCGACAACGGGGATACGGTATAGATGACCGTGAAATTCATGAAGATCTGTTTTGTCTGGCAGTACCCGTTGTCTCTACGCTTGGTGAAACGATCGGGGCAATTTCAGCGGCGTCGAACTTAGGGGACCTACTAGCTAAAGACATTGATCTGACCCTTAAAGAACTACGTGCAGTGGCGAAAAATGTTGGATCGGTGTTTTAGGGAACTTGTCACCTTAACTTTTCTAGCACTATGCGTTATTGGAGCTTAATGAAAACAATATCATACCACCGTTATCAGTTACATCCAGCCATAACCAGGCAGGCTATTTGGCTTTATTTTCGATTTACCATGAGTTATCGGGACGTTGAATAATTATTAGCCGAACGCGGTATAGATGCAAGTTATGAGGCCGTCCGTCGATGGGCCCTTAAATTCGGAGAAAATATGCCCCGCGCATCAAGGAACGAAGACAGAGATGGTACCCAAAAATAGGACAGTTGGTTAAGGTGGGTTTGTACAATGGAAAAGGACAGACCCAATGGTATCGAGACGTAAATTTACAGCTGAGT
>NVTV01000007.1 GCA_002401695.1 Alphaproteobacteria bacterium | reverse complement strand
GGTTTCCCCCAGGGTAGTCGCTACTTTTTCCCGCAACTCTTCGCCAGCAAGAATATTTACTGGCAAGGCGGTATCCGCCCTGCTTTTATGCAGGGTAGAGGTCACAATTATTTCTTCCACGGACTGATCCGCATGTTCAAGCTCGGCGGCATGTAGAGGGTTTGCTGCAAACAGCAACAGTGCCGAGAGTAGATTGATATTCACAGTGGCAGCAGTGGCCACGATGGCCACAATAGGTTTAGATTTCATTTTTTTAACTCACGCTTAATTTGGTATTGCCGTTTTTCAAGCGACAACCATGCAAAAAATGCACAGCAATGCCGGTTAAAATCAGGGCGAAAAAGAGGGACTGTTAAGCGTGTGAAGGAGGAGCGCGGGCTTTCTGAACTGGTGTTGCGAAGAATGGCTGGCTTTGACTATCGCTGGCGACAAAATGAGCACGGACTATAACGCTCAGATTAGCATTGCCGGAGGTCGCGAGGTCATCCAGCGAGCCAATTTTTAAACATATTTCACAATCGGTTTGAGCTTGAAGATCACCGTCGTGGTTATGATTCAGACTGGTGTACTGTGCAAACACCAAAAGCAGGCACAGCAAACCACAGAGTGCGCCAGCTTTTAACTTGGCCATTCTAAAGTCTGAAATAAGAAATCTGTGCTTTTTCAAATTATGCATAAATCTAATCGGGTGTAATTCCTTAATAGATTAATAGCTATAGCTCTTAATCGCCAGAATTATTTTCAATAAGTTTCGCCAAGTTCTCTAAAGCCGGCAGCCCTACAATATCTCGTGCCAATAAATACAAATCTTGCCGGGGAATAGAGGGCAGGGCTTTGGTCAAAGTTGTCAAATGGGTTTCTTCCAAAGCATGGCGCTCTGCCAAAAAGCTGCCTTCACCCTCGGGCGAGCGCTTGTTGACCACCAAACCATCGACACTAATTTTGCCATCTTTTAATTGCTTGTGCAGTTCAATAGTTTCCAGCACTGGCAATCGCTCTGCAGCCAGTACAATAACAAATGATGTTTGTTCCGGGTCTGCCAGTCTGTCTCGCAAGTTAGTAAAACGTAGTCGGCGACGGTTTAATATTTTTCGAATGCCAGACTCGCGCATTTTGTCCGAGTCGGCAGCATCGTCGCCAAACACTTTATCCTGCATGCTCGAGTCACGGCCCATGCCGCGAACGACCTCGGCAAATTTGTCAGCCTTTTCACGGCGCTGAATTAATCCTTCTGTCCAGGCCGACATCATTTCTGGCAGCACCATTAACCTTGCCGTGTGCCCAGAAGGCGCGGTATCGAAAACAACAAGGTCATAGTCTTTGACCCCCTGCTCCACAACCTCGGCAATGCGCTCGAGTATTGCCGCTTCCTGCATGCCTGGCGCGTCTTTCGACAGCTTCATGTGTTTATCAACTTCACTGCGAAGCTGAATTGGCATTAGCCGGTGCAAAGAGTTGGTAATCTCTTCCATGTGCACCTTTACCGTCTCCTCAGGATCTAGCTCCATGCCATCAAGACCAGCTGCAAGACTAACGATTTTCGAGCCAATTTTTCGATCAAACAGATGGCCCAAATTATGAGCCGGGTCAGTTGATACAAGTAATACTTTAGCGCCTTGGTTGGCACGCGCAAGGGCCGTCGCAGCAGATATTGTGGTTTTACCCACACCACCTTTCCCACCGAAGAAGAGGATTTTTTTTGATTGAGCGAGTTCTAACAGCAATGTATGTGATCCAAAGGTGAGCGTTCCATGCCCATGCGCTTATGCCATTCGTGAAAGCGATCGTACACAATAGGCAACAGCTCCATGGTGTAGTAAGCCGCAGGGTTGGGAATACCTAAATTTTCAGCAAACACCAACAACATAAAAAGATCTTCTTCGTCGCGCTGCGCTCTAGCCATAGAGCGCCTATAAGGCGTTGAATAGAACTCATAGAGTCCCTGTTCGATTCTCTTAAGTAAGCTAGCTTTTTTAGCAGGTGGTTTTGTCACTGGACTACTCGAATAAGCCTTTGGCTTTAATTACGTTGAAGTTTTAACCGGATATGTTTACCAAAATTCATAACCGTCTCTAGTCATTATGCGACAACTATGGCGCTATTAGTAGATAAGACCGGCATCGGGCTGAATTATTCTGTGATCTTCTTTTTTGTTTCTGGCTTTGGCTTTACTGCTAATTTCACACTCGGTTTTATTTTGGCTTTCTTTTGGTTTTCTGAAGCCGCCGCCTTGGCACTCGCTCGATTTAGTCTGGCCTGTTTGGGGTCTATAATCAGAGGCCGGTAAACTTCAACCCTGTCCCGTGCCAGTAGCTGATACTCTCGCGGACTGGGCATGGTTTTTCCATCTAGCACCTTCGAGAAAATACCCATAGCGTCAGACTCAGGGTTAATGCCATCAAATTCATCCACAATGTTTGAAAGCACAACCGCTTCATAGGCGGTTGTGCCAACTGGCACATCAAGCGTGATGATGAGTTGCTTCTGAGGAGTGGCGTAAGCCACTTCCACTTTAATTAGGGCTGCTTCGCCATCGATGTCTTCAGTCATTGCCAGCTCCTTTCCTATTTCCAGACCCAGATCCAGTTTTATAAACCTGCTTGGCCCTGTCGACAATGGCATCAACTAGATTGTTCGCGGAATTGCTGAACAGTTTTCCCGCCGCAAAATCCACCAGGCCAGACTTGAATTCAAATTCCATGCGCAATGATATTTTGCAGGCCGACTCAGTCAGTGCTTCAAATTTCCACTGTGCCTGAAAGTTTGAAAAATTACCTTCCACCAGGCTCATATTTATAAGGGTCGGTCGCTGTAATTGATTACGCGTGGTAAAGCGCTGACTAATGCCTGCCTTAGCCAAACACAACTCGCCTACCAGCTCATCCTCGGACTGGCTAACAATAACGGCAGAGCGGCAACCCTGCATAAATTTCGGATAGTTTGGAATATCGTTAACCAGATCGAACATTTGTTCAGCGGAGTATTCAACCAAAGCACTGCGATTGATGGTAGTCATAGGGTGATCGAAGTCATGGGTTATTTAGACTAAATTTTGCTAGTTATTTCTACTATTTATTTTAGCTAATTATTCTAACTATTTATTTTAACTATCTCTTGTAACTACAGATAAATTTGATAGACAGTGCTGATAAACACGATCAGTAACACTGCAGGGATAACAGTGCCCAGGGAAAAGTTCATATACTTTTGCAGCCTGGAACCTTCGAAGTTATCGTCACCTATAGACAGTTCAGCAGACAGCCCGCTGACTTTCCATTGATAAGCGCTAAAAATACACACGGTAAAACCTACTAGAGGCAGAATTGTTGAATAGAACACATCAGAAACTAAATCAAAAAACGATTTGCTTACTCCTCCATAAAAAGTGAAGTTTGTAAAAAAATCTGAAATTCCCAACGACATTGTTGCTGGTATAGCGAACACTGCCAGCAACACTGCCTGAAACAACACAGCTTTCCTTCGGCTAAATTTCCATTCATCTATCCAGCACGAAATAGGAATTTCGACAATGGATACAAGCGAAGTTAACGCCGCGAAAAACACCAAAGTAAAAAAGGCCAGCGCCGCTACGCTGGCACCGGTGTAACCCACAGCTGCTTGCATAGATAAAAATATTTTCGGCAAGAAACTAAAAATTAAACCGACGCTGCTGGTGGAAAGATCGTCGGTATTGGTATTGGGATCGAAGGCGAAAATTGCAGGCAGAATTAGCAGGCCCGCAAAAAATGCAATGCTGGTGTCGGCCATAGCCACCATGCGTGTAGACTGGGGAATGCTGTCTTCTTTGCTAAAATACGAGCCGTAAGTAATTAGAATACCCATACCCAAAGACAAAGAGAAAAAAGCATGACTCACCGCGCCATTAACCACCGTGAGCGTCACCTTGCTGAAATCTGGCACTAAATAGTAACTAATGCCAGCGCTGGCACCGTCAAGTGTGAGTACAAAAACCGTTAGCAGCAATAACATCACCGCCAGGGTTGGCATGAGAATTTTGGCGAGTCGTTCTATGCCGCCTTTAACGCCGCCAAGCAAAATAATGAACACAACCACCAGCAAAAGCGCCAGATAGTAAAACAACGAAGGCCTGGCCACGATCTCGCCAAAGGCAGAATCTTCGGCAAGCATTCCCAGGCCGCCCGTGGAGATTTCTTTTAGATACACCACCAGCCATACAGTGATAACGGTGTAGAAAACCGCGATCATAAAAGGAGTGAGAATTCCCAACATGCCAACAAGGCGCCAACGCTTCATGCCGCCCGAAATTTCGGTAAATGCCCCAACTGGATTACGCTGGCTACGCCTGCCCATGGCAATTTCAGCCATCATCACCGGGTAGCAAACAAAGGCGATACAAAACAAATAGATGATTAAAAACGCCGCTCCACCATTTTTGGACGCCATAACAGGAAACGCCACCAGATTTCCAAGACCCACGGCAGAACCGGCAGCAGCAAGTATAAACCCCAACTTTGAACTAAACTGCCCTCTATCTTCAGCCATCAAAAACCTCTGTTAATTCAAGCGATTAGCTTATTATTATTTGGCGCTAAGCAGCGACATCACAAGATTCTACCAGTGCCTTAGTATCAGCACAACGAAGCGCCATTCTACATGGGCTTCGCCAGCTAACCACTCCGAGATAAGAACCTTAGCCGAGCACAAACTAAAGCGCTATAATCGCGCCCCATGGCAAAACCGAAGAAATCAAAAGCTCCTGACACAACAATAATAGTCAACAAGAAAGCCCGTCACGACTATTTTATTCAGGACACATTCGAAGCAGGAATCGTTCTCTTAGGCTGGGAAGTTAAATCTCTGCGCATGAAAAAAGTGCAGATGACAGACACCTATGTATTAATCAAAGACGGCGAAGCATTTCTTCTAGGCTGCAATATCACACCACTGGATACCGCCAGCACACATATTATTGCCGACCCAACCCGCACCAAAAAACTGCTGCTGCACCAAAAGCAGTTAGCCAGGCTATATGCCGCCACACAGCAAAAAGGCAATACCTGTGTAGCCACCAAAATGTACTGGAAAGGACACCTGGTGAAGTGCCAAATTGGGCTGGCTAAGGGCAAGCAAGACCATGACAAACGCGCCACAGTTAAAGACCGAGAATGGGCAGTAGACAAGCAGCGTATTGTTCGCCATGCCAATCGCTAGACATTGCTAAACTGGTCGCCATCGCGAGAACCTCTCTCAAGCCATACAGCTATCTCACTATATATATCCGATTAGACCTCCAACATTGCCCCAAGACAGGTGACTCCAGTCACCTTGCCAGAAACACTATTGTGCTATACTCACCATATCAAAGGGGGGTGTTTTGGATTCGACGCCGGTATCAACGCCTTAGGTGCATGTCGAGAGGGTAGTGACTCTCGTAAATCAATCGCTGCAACTTTATAGTTGCCAACGACGAAAGCTACGCCCTAGCAGCTTAACCGCTTGCTAGCGATTGCCACAGAGATGTCCGTAAATTTGTGATCGCAATCGTCATCTAGAACGGAATCGCCAGCTAAGTGCGCTTGACGCAAAGCGGTTAAAAATTATCAAGCTCGCCCAATTCACCCTGCCCGTCGGGCCGATGAGGGTTAACTTAATAGACGACGCTATGCATGTAGATCCGAAGGATTAGAACTGGCGGACGGGGGTTCAACTCCCCCCGCCTCCACCAATTAAACGATATTTATTATAAATATCAATTAGTTAAGCAAAACACGGGGATCCTGATATAGGGCCCCGTACGTTTTGGTCATACGTTTTAAACCTTACCCTTCTTATTATTTCCAAGATCAGAGCGGCATTTTCTACTTCAGAATAATGACGCCTCTCGCACTACGACGGCGATTCCCTTATATTCAAAAAGAAATTCGCCGGTCATTGCGCACGGCGAGCCGATCAGTCGCAAAAAGACTCGCCGCAAAACTCTATATGCAGATGACAATGGATTACGAAACAGCACTAGAGCACCTTGATACCATAGACGAAGCACTAAATTTAATCCCGGCTCTGCTTAATCTAGAAACCAAGTTTCCAAAAGCAGACGTCAATATTCTTCAAGAGTATTTCGATGACATTGTCGCTGAGAATAATCATCTTCTTAAACAACGCTTTCTTTCAGACATCACTGAGCAGGAGCAGAAGTGTCTTGAGAAAATAGGACACTACCTCAGCGTGATCGACCAAACTGATTTCACCACGCCGAATGATACTGACCTCTGCCCATTTTTAATCGGTAAAATTATCGACGCCACAGACAAACTACTAACCCGGATTAGTAGAGCTACAGGCCAAAGTTACAGAAAGTTAGTTGTCCCTCAGCTTGCCACTTCTCCTGCCGACCAAAAGACAAAGAGCAGAAACCCGCCGCGTCCTACTAGAAATAGTTTCTCATCTGTCAGCCAGGAATATATTACAGAGCGGCTAGCGGGAAATAATTGGGAGAACAAAACACGTCAAGCCTATGACGCCTCCTTTCAATTATTTATTAGTATCTTTGGAGACATGGCCATTACAGATATTGATTCAACCGTTTGCCGTGACTTCAAAGCCAAGATTCAGCGACTACCCAAAAATCACTCGAAAGATTCTCGCTATAGAGATTTACCAATACTCGAAATATTGCAGTTGAAGATTCCAAGTTCAGACACCCTATCTGTTGAGTCTGTGAACAAACACTTAGGACGACTTTCTAGCTTATTCAATTGGTGCTTCCAACAGAATTACATGGAAAGAAACTTTATTTCCGGCATGAAGATCAGAACAAGTAAATCAAATATTGATAGCCGCAAGCCATTTACAGCAGAAGACCTTAATAACCTCTTCGATGATCCGGTCTATACCAAAGGCAAAATGAAGAACAGTTATTATTATTGGCTTCCCCTTATCGCGCTATACAGCGGAGCTAGAATTCAAGAAATCTGTCAGCTCGCCTTAAAAGACATCCATGAATCTGATGGAATATTAGTATTCAATATCAATGATGACTCAACCGGCAAGCGACTCAAAAATATTAAAAGCAAAAGAATAATACCCGTACATGAGGCCCTAAAATCGATAGGCCTTGAAAAGCATATAGCGCACTTGGAAAAGCAAAAACAGAAAGTTCTATTCCCGGAGCTCTATGTTCATGCTGATGGGCGAGAAGGTCAAAGCCAGCCTGCCTCGAAATGGTTTGCTCGCTACAAGACCAAACATGGATTTGAAACCGATGGAGTGAAGGCCTTTCACAGCTTTCGTCACACTTTCATAGATGAACTTAAGAAGCTCAACACGCCAGAACACATCACTGCCGCACTAGCAGGGCATTCACATGACGCCATCACCTATGGAACCTATGGAGCTGAGAGCACCGCATCCCTTCTCAATGAGCATATCCAGAGAATCCAATACGCAGACTTCGACTTAGCTAGCATTAGTAAGCTTTATGGGTGATCCAATCCCAGCTCCTCTCCTACGCAAACCGATCTCTGCCGAATAGCACTCCTTTGGGAGACAGAAGCCCAACTGCTTCTTTACTTCTGTTCCAGCGCATAGACTTGAATTGAAATTTTCGAGATACATACCGCCCAAAATGACTGTTTTTGTGATCGGCGTAATCCCTGAGAGTAAAGCCAACTATCCCTTCACTCCTCAAACGACGCTGAGAGTCCGTGACAGCCTTTTGTGTCATGCGCCTAAGCCGGGCTAAGGGTGGCAAACTATAATCCGCTTCGGCTATCAGGAGATGATATAGAACAGTAGGGGAAGAACGAGGCTTTTCTGTTACGACAAACCCCTTGAGCGAATGTTCCTTATTGGGGCGACGATTCATAAACACGGAATTATTCAGTGAAATGACGAACTGCTGTAACAGTTTGAATTCATCCACGTCTGATGTCGATCGCTTCAATTCAAGAGTGAGTAAATACTGCCCTTCGAATGCCGAGAGAAGGTTGCCGAAATATTCTTTCTGTTGTTCCGTAGTTTCCGTGATCATCTGGCTAGCCTAATAGTGTGTATAACCTATTTAGTAGCCACGAAATGTCTATCCTCGGCTTTCAATCCAATATAGAGGTATTGCCCAATAGCAGAATTTAATATTAATCACCAAGAATGTAATGGCTGTTTACAGGCACTAGAAGAGCGGCTGTTTGAACTCTCATGCCCTAGCACAACTTTGCGAGAGATGGGTTTCAATTCAAATCCATAATTACGAAAGCCTCTATTTTCAGTATCGATACCTCCGGAAAACTCGACTCAGGTGATCCGATTCCAAGACAGATTTCTTACATGAGCCTCACCAGCCCCAAAGATTAAGGTTGGTGACTGCCTTCCGCTGCAGAGCAGCAGCTCCAATACATTCAACATGTTTCATTGGTAGTTATTTCAGAGAACCCATATTTAGGAAATATTAGATTCGAAGGCTGATTCTCGCTATTTGTACATATGCGCCTTTTTATGGCGTGGGTAAGTTAGCAGTGCGCTCGGCAATCATCTCTTAAAACTAGAATTTTCGAGTTACCAGAATAAAAATGAATTCGATGACGAACCAATAATACGAGAGATGCAGCCAGGCTTGATATGTTCGATTTTATTGAAGTGCTCGATTACTACAAGTGAAGCCTTAGTACCGATAGTCAGCGCCGCTCATACAGCAGGAAAAATGTTGTCGAGAGGGAGGGAGTGTACGAAGAAATCACAGCAATATAAACAACAGGCAAAGGCCTACAGAACCTGGTTTGGTCCTGTAGGCCAGTATTCAGGAAAATCCATTCGCTTAGAATATGTGCAAACTGTCGATCGGTACTGACTCGGAATTTGCATTCACTAGTCTTGTTTGGATACAGTCAGACCACTCTATCCAATTTCTCATACCTCGAGAATATCTGATATGAATTTCCCCGCCCCAAAGATCTTCAATAACGCTCTTAAACATTGCGCTAGCCCAACCTTTAGGTTTTTTAAGAGCAAAGAAAAATGTATGTCGAGAATCGCAAGATAACTCATCATAGGTTGATCGACTTACTGCAATCATCGGATTACATACTCTCGCTGATTTCCATCTAGGACTAAGACAGCGTTCCGCCAGCAGACGATTAAACGCCGCTATGTATTCCTGGGGGGAAGCATCATCATCGCCCTCATCTGATCTAAATTCCACCTCGACAAAATAGTCAAAGTTTATCGGAGAGTGTTTAATCAATGATGCAACATACTCATCTATTTCCACGCTCCTTTCGAATTCCTCATCCCAGCAAGCTTCCATTTCCTCACGACTACAACCGATCGCTTCAAAATACGCTTCATCATACGTGCCATAACCTTTATTCATTTCGTTCTCCATCAGAGGTAAAATTGAATGGGTATGGTAAATTGCTTCCCAATCGGCTTTAGAGAATCAATCTGAATAATAAGTTGGACATCCTTCCCGGGCACGTTAACTAGAGACTTTTCCAGCCCGGTATAAATCAGACAAAAAAAAGAGGGAGACCTCCCCCTCTTAAATCATGCTAAATGTAATGCCCAATCAAGTGCTCAACTATTTATCCTTGAAGAGGGCTGCATAAACATCGTCATGCCACTCAAGGTGGCCCTCCCTCCTTTCGTTCTCTTCTTCCGACGGAAAGCTCCCCGGCTTTCTTTTCATTTTGATATCGTCGCGAGTGATATCAAATTCTTCAAAAAATATCTCAACCATTGTGATCACTGTTTCGTCAAGCGGCGTATTGAATTGATCCATGAAATATTTATACAGCCTTCGTATGAAGTACAATTCCTCAGCTGTCAGTGTCGAATTCTTAGAAGGTGCTTGCACTAAATAGCTTTTAGTCCCGACAAGATCTTCGATGTGTCTCTGAAGTTCTTTGAGATGAGTCTCCGTATCAGTATGGTCATACTCTCGCATATCATAATTTTCGTCTTGCCCCTCTCGCCACACTTCACAGTATATGTTGAACGTTCTGGGCTTAAGCTCAATAGGTTTAAGTAATTTGGACAGTTTCTTAATGGTAGAAACTACTCTCTCCAGCTCCTTGTCTCTCTCAGACATAGGAGTCAGATCCCAGAATTTTGATGGTTCCTTTAGTCCCTTAGAAATCGTTTCAACTAAATTCCTTAACTGTTCATCTGCGTGATCTTCACTAAGGCGCCCTTTAATCGCCTTCCAAGGCTTCTCCATTCGAGGATCAGATGCAACTAGGTTTATAGCGCGCGCATATTCCGGATCAGATCTGCTGGCAATAACCTCTTCACTCACCATCAAGCTGTCTCGCTCTCCAAACTCTTCCCTGTCTAGCTTTTGGATATAACTAGGTACCCACTCAAAATAGTTCACACGTCTTCCTTCTCGAATCGTATATAGAAATGATCGCCCCGAAGAACATCTCGAGCCAGACCAATGCCTTCTTCTTAAACATCAACACAAGCGCCTATCAAATTTCATATTACAAGTATTCATACAGATGGCGCTACCTTTAGCATAGTGAGACTTCTTCCCTGATTGAACAACCCTTTCCAGAGAGCCCCTGCAATCCTAGACACTTAATTACCAAAGTAGCTTAGCCCCGTTATCAATCATCACATAACAGCCCCCTATATAACCCCGCAGCCTCTCAGGAGCTATCACCGAGCTTCGAAGTATATAGCTTTCCAATCATGGTAAATAGCAGGTGCAGGTGTTCAATGAAGGACGACGTTAGCACCGAATACAGTTTTATATTCAGTCAGTACACCCATAGAGTCCATAGCTTGTTGTATAGAGAACGAGGAGCTATAGAAATTCTTCGTGAGATACTTCTCCAGGCCATCAGTGCCGTTATCATTATAGTATTCTTGCAGTCTAAAGCTCTTGATGTAGTTCCGTATTTTCCTCCCTTGTAGTCGTCTTACCTCCTTCTCAACAAGCTCATGCATCCTATCGTAGCCAGGAAGGTAATTCCCTTCATCAAAGATCATGATGTGGTAGTGATCAGTATTGAGTTGCCGTGTCTTTTCTCTAATGACTATACCATCGATGAAATTCTTACCCGTGGAATACCTTCGTTTGAATATCTTGCGGTTAAGATGAATTAGGAATCTATCCAGTAATTCCTTCGTGGATGTGTGGTTGGTGTTTGGTGGGAATGATAAAGTTAAGTGAAAGGCCGTAGGCTGTTCTGCTAACCAGTTAATAATTTCGGTTCGGACTCTGTTTTCTTCGGTAATCATCATGGTCGTTCCTCGTTATTTAGGTAATAGTTATCCAATTGCCCATTAACAAATGGCCATCGGTTCATGCTAGAAATGTCCGCCCTCCTCATCGTGCCCGCTATAGAAACGTAGCCTTCAATTCGAGCGCTATACGAATGTACCGTCGTATACTCTTATTTATGTATTTGGGAATTTAGAACTGTAGATGCGTCGATACCCACTCGCCGCACTAGTACCAGAGTCAGGTAGTAGTGCGGCTAGGCCATAAAGTCACTATTACTATTTATTGTCAGAGGGGTTTAAGACGGATGTCTTAATGAGAAATTCTAGAAATGGCTAAAAATACAGCACCCGAAACGGAGGCAAGATCAGCAAACACTGCTTAGAAGATGCGCGAGCCATGGCACTAACCTCGAGTGGAAATTCCTCTCCTCCGGGAGATCCATTGCTATCACTATAAAGTACCAATATCGAAAGGCTATGAAACGTGTATAGCTCCATATATGCACGCCATCCACAAACTTTACGTAGTCCTAGGACAGTAGGGGTAAAGTTAGTTACAGGTAAGGTCGAAAAATGGGAGGCAACAACAGTGAAAACCTATTCAAGGAAGACGAGCTTAATAGTCGGTTGTTATCTCTCGCCAGAATACTAGAAGGCAAGCCTACTCTGCCGGATCGGTTCCGACACTCGCTGATTTCTGAATTAAAACAAGTCGGAAAAAGAGTCTTGCATCAGCGTTAATCTCGCTCATCTTTGAACAAATTAACGATCATCTGCCTCTTCCAGTTTCGGGTACTTCCACGAAGTGTTGGAACCTCTTCAGTGTCCAGAAAAGTAGTCATACCTTTATATCGTGAACACTTGGTGATGTCCTGCTCCTCACAACAGAGCCGACAAGCTGGCTTGTTACAGAACCTCGGCAACACCTCTGTACGAATGAGACGCCGCAACCTTCTGCGCTTATCCGCTTTGTAGTAAGCAGCGGCTTCGGTGGCTGGTTTTGTATTTCGACCATTTTTCATTTCCCAATAATACTGGCTTCTACGGATTTTGACAACCAAATCAATAAATAGTCATAGCGAAGCACTTTATAGAGTGCTCGCCAATGAGGGCGGCATGATTGTCGCCTGAAACCATAAATTTAACTAAACGGAAATATTGAAATGAGAAATTTAAGTGAAGGATCGGGATATACAAACACAGGCTTGATAGACTTCATCATGGGTGAGGTTATCCATTCAAATATCAGATTCGACTATGTGGCCACATTTGAAGTGACCGCCGCGTTTATGAGTGATTTTGATTCTGGAGAAACCGCCTCCTATTTCAACAGCCACCTAAGCTTGGAAGTTGATGATGTAAAGTGGAAAGAAAGTGTGGTTTGGAATCCCATGATGGTTGTGACCCGAAGTCGGCATAATGCAACCCCTGCGGAAGGCATCAAATATTTTTTCCACTGCGTTCTGCACAAGCCTGCCTCGATGAAAAGGGGAACCTTTGAGGACGCAGTCAGAAGCTTCTGGGATTCACTAGAAGATGAGAGACTCGACCTCTGCGAAATTCTTCCAGTGAGAAATATTTCGAGAATACGAACTTACTTGTCATCAAAGCTTACTGGGCATAACGAGGGGTGCGTAGATATAGATAGTTTTCACAAGTACTAACAATCTAAGTAGCACTCATCCTTAAGGCCGGCACGCTCTTTCAACCTCAGTTTTCACCTTTGAAAGAGCTTACCGGCCGTAAGGACTCCCGACTAAGGCGACCACGGAAATTCAGCACGGAATGGAGCAGCATAACCCGAATAACATTAGAATTTTGAGCTTACTCCAGGGCATGTATACTCGACCACCTCAGCGGCCCTTATCGATCTTGCAATAGACTCCGCAAACTCAACATTGTAGGTTTTCGCGCTAAAGAACTTACCCTTGTAGAGACCAAATATCGCATCAAGCTTCCCATCAGGAAGCTTCCATGCAGTCACCAAAACAATTGGCACCCTGCCTAGCTACCGTATCGAGGGAATGCTTCGGCAATCACAAATGACTGAACGACACCCAGCAGATAATTGAGCCAATCTCAAAAACTGGATTGCACCCCAGGACAGTTTTTCTCAATCACATCTATGGCACGTAGCACTCTACTCGGAGCCGCATTAAATCCGACCATGTAGGAGCTCTTGTCGAAAATTGACCCCAGCACAAGCAAATAGTAATCACCAAGATTGCCGTTTAGATCTTCAACGCATTCATCAACACAAGACACACTAAGATTATTCGAGAATGCATTTGATACTGCAGAGCGCCAAATGAAGTTATTGAAATGAATACGGAATTTTAGGGTACCGTTAATTATGCCGTTATCGATCTTCACGGACTCGATAAGAACGTTACAGTCTTCCAGCTCTGCGGAGAACGGACAGTTCGCCCAGCCCCCATCTCCGCAATAAATGAACTCAACAGCCTCGTCTAGCGATTGAGCGTGACTTATAGTGGATAACAGAGCTGACAATAGTATTACTGCTGTACGAACTATTTTCATAAGATTACTCCTTCAGTTGGTTAGCAGAGCTGGATCAATCTGCACGCTTCTTAACCGAACCCCCGTGATCTTTCCTTTGAACGAGATCGTATCCTCCAGCTTCAGTGACTCCACATAAGCTTCTTCCTCAGGGGAGCGTGTATAAATGTTAATAAAGGTACCTACTACGCTTCCGGTAGTGGCAGATTGGACTCTGTAGCGCCCCTCTGAAAGCTTCCTGACCTCGTATACGGGCAAGTTCCACTGTACCGTAGAACCTGTAATACGCTCCGCCAGATTATCTCGCTGAATATCCGTATTCTCCGACAACATGTTGAAGGTCTCAGCCAGATCGCCTTTAGGTGAAAGGGATGAAGGTTCTGATTGCGCCAGTGCCGCTAATTCCTCTTGGATATTCAGCTGCCGTACTTCATCGCTAGATGGCACGAAGAATATATAGAAGGCAACAATCATAGCGAGTACGGTCAACACCTTCACACCAGCGCTCGTTTTTAGAACCTCGCCACAATGTGGGCACTTGTTTGCTGACTTTGCTACTTCTTGCTCGCAGGATTTACAGGAAACTGTTCTTTTCTTCTTATCCTTGCTCATAATCATTCCTTAATTAGTAATTCGTCTATAGATACCAGCAAGTCCGGATCTTTCCAGACACGACCTATACCGTTATTTTAGTACCATTTATGCCACATTAGTATAGTCTATTTTGGTATATTCCATTTTCGCATGTCAAATGCCCACATGCGTAGAGAACAATGGGATAAACAACATGAAGAACTTCGAGCGGAGCTTAAGTCCATTCGGACCAATGCCAATCTAACTCAAGAAGAGCTAGCCGCTCGCCTAGAGACGAAGCAATCATTCATTTCTAAATACGAACGGGGAGAAAGGACGCTAGATTTTGTTGAAGTGATTCTGGTATGTAATGCTTGTGGATACTCCCCTGCGAAGTTAATTCGCAAGCTAAGTATTCCCAATAGATAGTGGGCTTCCCTGGGTTTACTAGCCACCAAATAGCGGTTAATAAAATTCTCATCCAGAGACTGGAATTGACTTGGGGAAAAGATCAACCTAGGCAGTCAGCTGAAGTACATATTATTCATAATGCTGAAGTCGGTGGTTCAAGTCCACCCATTGCTACCATATAAAATTCAATGACTTATGTTCATTGCCCGAGCGCTCAAAATTGATATTATTCTTGATTGGGTTACGCCGGGGTTACATCCTCATAGACATCTATAACCATTATTCACCCAGTCCGCTACAGCCTAGCTCGACTTTAGCATCCGACCTAATGCAACTCCTTATTACGCTAGTCCCAGCACGTTGAATCCAAAGCCCATATCCAAGCTAAAAAAGTGTCACGAAGCAAGCGCATTCTTATAAACCGCCTCAAAATCTGATTCTGTTCTCTGATAAATGATCCTATCGAGAACGTCCTTTTTCCCAGAATCTTCCACCCCATCAAAATAAATCGGTGGATACGGTCCATGCCGGCCAGCCCAGATTTTCTCCAAATACTCCATCCAGTCTCCACCTTCAATATTGCTCAATGGAATCCTAGATTTCGAATTCAGGTAAGTTGAGATTCTATGCTTAGGTAAGAAACAAGCCTGAAATTCACTAAACTCAAGCAAACCTCCAATTTCCTTCGACTTAGCTAAAGAGACTACATTCGCGTTAAAAAAACCGGCTTCTTCTAAGTACAAATCTGAAGCGCTGCAACAGGTATTCCCGTCCGAATGAACTAATAGATCATTATCCGCGAAACCGAATGTGAGACCATTTTTCTTCGAACTAACTGCCAACTCGATTAAGTGATCGGCTCGAT
The DNA here is from genome assembly GCA_002401695.1 of Alphaproteobacteria bacterium. Lineage (GTDB taxonomy): Bacteria > Pseudomonadota > Alphaproteobacteria > Micavibrionales > Micavibrionaceae > UBA1672. Next base: position 49,640 of record NVTV01000007.1, on the reverse strand, counting down.
AGCTTAGAGGCAATGAGTACTCTGCTCCTACCTTTACCGCATTCATGTCTAGATAGGTTTGAATCGGCCTATTGTGCAACATTTCTCGAAGATCCTTACCGAAATTCCGATCGGCCTCAAGTGGCAACTTAAGATACTCAGCTGAAATATGTTTCACTCCAGAATCTCTCGCATTCTCCACTAGTTGGCGAGCATGTCTTTCGTGCCCAGGAATAATCGGCTGAAACCTAAAGCATACTGGAATTCCATTCTTCGCTAATCTCTCCGAGGCCACTAATATCTCAGACATTGTAGAGCAGCCTTTATCGATGAGATTTCGTTTAGAGGGCTCGACTACAGTTGTGGAGAATCTTACATAAGCATTAGACTCTTTTAGAACTGAAAGATAACGCTCTTCAGCAACGAGAGAAGATTTAGTGCTCAACACAACTGGATAGTGATGCTTCTGCAATATTTCTAAATATTGTAGAGTAATTCCTTCATCGTTCTCTATTTTAGTAAATGGGTCTGACATCCCACCAAGCTGAAATGGAATTCTATTGCCTATGAAATCATCTAGAGCTGAAGACTGTGAACCAGCTGCCACCCTTGCAAGTCTTTGGTCTAACTTACTCGGACTTCCTGCTTTGAGGCGCATCTCTTTGCCCAATCCATTTCTAGTACTCGCAAAACAGTACTGACACGCGAACTGACATTTGTTTATGGAATCTAACCTAAGCGGAATCGAACAAAAAGCAAGTTGGCTTGTTAATGAGGAGAAATTTTTATAATCATTCTTCATTGAGGAAGCTTAGAATATTGCGGATGCATATAGGAATCCAGCGAATATATGCTGAATCAGCACGCCACTAAAAATAGAGCCGCTCACTATTAGCAATAGAAGTATCAGTAACCTAGCTACGAACTTTCCACCGGAGTAAGTGCCGTATATTTCCCAAAATATTCCTTTTTCCGTGATTCCCCTAGCTTCGTCTGTCTCATCTTTCGGTAGAGGAAGCTGTAGCACATAGATCTGATCAGAATTCTCGAAATGAACTCTGGACACATCTACAGCGATTGTTCGTACTCCTAGCTTTTCTCCCTCAGGCAACTCGCCTACCGCTTCAACGAATTTCTTCGTGACTAGCCGTTCGATAAAACCCCTCGCCGCGGTGCCTGACCCAGCTAACAAAGGCATCGCTTCATGGACAAGCCACCTTTTGTCGTGTAGCCGAGCCTTATAGTCCGAATAGGAGTGATATTTCTTTATTAAACTTGGACAAAGCAATGAATAGAGAATCATTGCTATCACAAAAGAAAGTGATGAAAACCATAACCATTGCCAGCTAAATGGCAGTGCCATATTTACCAAAATTTCTTGGCCGTTGTACTCTAAGGCTACCTGCTCTGGGACGTCCTTAAGAAGCAGCACTACAATAGGCACCAATGAAAACCATGTTACAAGGTACCTAAATATCGCTATGGAAAATAGATCTCGATAGCCTTCCCACCGTGGAACACTCACACTAACCTCCTTGAATATCAAATATCGAATCCTGAATATTAACAGCTTAATAGAGAGTACAATCCTCACAAGAGGTTATGTGAATAAAGTGATACGACTAACCAAGAGAGCTTCCTGTATTAGAAATCGGATTCGATTAAATTTATAATCTCTGCGATTCGCTTTGAAGAAACTCCTACCAGTATTGCCCCACCCTTCGTACCTTGACTAATCTCATAATTTTTCCCCTGTAGAAACTTAGCTAACTCTTTGTATACTTTCTTACTTCGCCCTATATGCAAATTGTGCATGCCAGATTTTCTAGCGTTGACGTAATACGTAAGGTCCTATTCACCTAGTGCACCCGATCAAATAGGAAAGTCTAATCCCGTAATGTGCTCAATGTGGCTTACGGTTGATTGGAATTGCCGGTGGCCCTTATTTGGGAAATCGGCATGATCCTGAGGATACACATAAGCCAAAATACCGATAGGCGTAACTATGATCTTAAAAAGGGCATCCGGTATGGCTACCAGCGACTCTCCCTTCTCTTCCTCTCCAATCCAGTCTGTTGGGACTCCTGAGTTAAAGACAGGGCCTGCTATAACCCACACCTCCCCAAGAGCATCAGCCAGTTCCGCTGACCTGTACTCAAGGTCAAGCCATATGCCTGCATTGAAATTCTGTCTTTGGGGCACGGCATTGAGCATCGTATGTGTGTTCCAATCAGCCTCCTCTCCAAGCCGCCAAGCATGTTGCTTCATTGTTAGGTGGCCTCTTACATACCAATTGGGATTATCACTTCTGAATTGCTGAGAGTACCTGTAGGCGGCATCCGTAGCGACTTCGTCAGTTGCCCTTAGTGTGTCTTCGGTAATCCACGGAGATGGTCGAGAGGGCCCAGCAGGAAGGTCACCGGGGAATTCCTTCATGTGGTAAGACACGAAGTCAGGAATACGCCACGCTTCACCGTCATCGGCTCGTGTGTCAAAGCAGGTAGTATATGCACGAAATTGTTTTTCAAAACCTAAACATACAGGAGAGTACTTCGTATGATCGTAGCTCAGATCTAGAACTATAGGCTTATAGTCTGCCGAGAACGCACTCATTGATGCCAGAAATCCAATACTGAGTATCAATATCCGCAAAGTAAACTCCTAAACACCCATCTATAGCAGCTCACAGAATCTCAAGGATCTAGCGGGAAGTCTACATAATTACCTTCCGCGCGGTAGTCTTGAAGATAACGTTCAGTGAAGCGCTGGCAAAGCCTCAATTGAAGCGATGTCACAGATCTTCGTCGGAGCGCCCCAAACGGAAATCTGGATTTTCTTGGTATATCTTTGGCGTGAAAAGACCAATTTTCCAGGCTGTGTAAAGTATGCAGTTTTTTAGGACTCCTATCCCGTAAATGATTGAATCCCAAAGGCCAATAGAGCTAGCATCTGGAGTGTAGCGAGTAGGGCAGGATACCTCTCCTATTCTAAATTTCGATGCGATGATCTGACATAACATCTCGTTATCAAATACAAAATCATTCGAATTTGCTAGGATTGGAATTGACAAAAGAACGTGCCTGCTGAAGGCTCTATACCCTGTATGATATTCAGACAATTTTGCCCCCATCATTACATTCTGGAAGAACGTAAGAACCCTGTTGGCGTAGTATTTGTAGCGAGGCATGCCCCCTGCTTTTGTTCCGTTGCCAAGAATTCGAGATCCTATTACTACATCGTAGATATCCGATGCCACCATGGACGCTAGTGTTACAGATAGTCGAGGTTCATACTGGTAGTCTGGGTGCAACATTACCACTACATCTGCACCAAGTTTAAGGGCTTCGGCATAACACGTTTTCTGATTTGCCCCATAGCCCAAGTTCTTCTCATGTACAATTACTCGAATCCCTAGAGCATTGGCTACTTCTACAGTATCGTCAGAGCTTGCATCATCGACAAGAATTACTTCATCAATAGAGTCATGAGGTATTGCTCTGTATGTTTTCTCTAGTGTGCGTCCTGCCTGATATGCTGGCAGGACAACAACAATTTTCTTTCCTAGTATCACCGTAACTCCTTCCCGAAGGATTAAGGGGTTGGAATCTCCCTACTATGAATCAGAATGAGATCAACATGAATGATCTCCCTGAAGGGAGTGGGTTTCCGGACCTGGCGGTGCTTAGATTAGTCAAAGCTCACCTCACTACAGTAGTTGAAACAGCGTATAGTCTGAATCTGTCCGAAGTGGCAAGATTCTGAAATTCGCTAGATCTCCGAAAATATTTTTCGCCAAGTTCTCAGGCAACAAAAAGAAAATATCCTCTTCCGTAGTCATCGTCATGTAGTCTTTTCTCACATCAAACTCGCTCACCTTCAAATAGAAATCATCCTCTCGCATCATTCGTGCAACGAGCGATATGTCAGTCACTAACACTGGGTCGCCCTGTATATTCCCAGAAGTGAGTATTAAGGTGTTTGCCGCTATCAGGGGATATATCCGAGAATCGAATTCGCCTTTCTGTAGATCCGATCTAAGTAGCTGGCTGAATTGAATTCCAAATCCAAGTAGAACTAGAACTATTATACCTAGAGGCCAATTCCATTTCGGTACATCAAAGCCTTTCAATAGTGAATTTACGTTCAGACTTACAATTAGGGTAATAAGAAAGTAAAAATTGTTTGCGTATCTGAATGTTTCAAATGCCGACATTTCCATACTGATTACGAAATACCTGCTTCTATAGTGAAGACAGTAGAGTCCGATAAAGGCGAGAAGTAAGAGCAGCGTAATCATGCTTTCAATAGATGGAGTAATGCGTCTATATGCGAGCAAGAGGAAAGATGTTATTAGCAAAAAGAGGCTTACGCCGAAGTACTTAAAGGTAAGTAATGCTTTAAGGTAGACTGGAAATTGTACTAGTAAGTAGCTTATGCTGAATGTGTTCGTTTCTATAGAATCGGCTTCTAAATATTCCGTTGAGAAGGGGCTAACAAATATAAAGTAGAGCGCTAAAAACACTGCTAGAACCAATATCCAAAATCTATAACTAACAGCATTTAGCCTAGCTACAATTAAAGGACAAAACATTAGCAAAACCATGTTCTCTCGCTTTATCATCAAGCATAATATTAATGAAGCTATAGATAGACCTGCCATCAAGTGTGAAATTTTCTTTCCGCGTACTAATGAAACCAGAAAGAATAGGAAAGTAGCTATCATTAATGCGGAGTACGTTTCGGTTAGTCCGCTAGTTTGAAATAAATTGGTCGCTGGGCTTGTTGCGATCAGAATTACAGGTACAAGAGAGCTGTAGGTGTTATTAGTAATCCTAAAAACTAGACTAAACAATACGAAAGATAGAATTATGGAGAAAATAAAATTTAGTTGAATAGTTCGGTATTCGCTATACCCTATCAATGAATTTACGAATCCAACTACCGAAGAGAAAGAGGAAAAATGCCCCGTATATGCTAATAACTCATTACCGCCATCCTCGATGTTGTAATTGGCAACTTGAATTCTGAATGCTTCAGTCTTGGATAAATGCTCCGACAGGTTTTTCGAATCCGCTTGAAATACGAACGCATCTTCATATTCTGTACCGTAGTATGGCATTGAAAGGGCTGCATACTTAGGTGCAAAAGCAATAATAAGTATTGTGACGATTATCGAGTATTGCGGCAGGTATTTCCCAGCACTGTAGCCATATCCGATAACGACTATGAAAAAAAGTGCCAATGGGATTATGTAGTCGTAAGGCATATGTGCTTTTCAGTGTTGCCGTCAGGTTGGTGAAAAGCCAATTCCGTCTAACATGGCCAAATTTCGATTTCTGATTTCCGTGCAGTCGAGGACTACTATTTGATTGCGGCGATGTTGTCGCTTCGTTTGATATCTGATGAGGCGAAAAATCCACCGCAATTATGTTTCTCAGCACAGTTGTCACATTCCTCGTAGTACTTATTCTTCCAATCTGAAATGCTCTTTACTGCGATACCCCATAAATGCCTGGGTAGTAGGCATCTCTGAAGATTATAAATCGAGGTGTGTATCTTGAACCGAGCGAGAATTTCAACAGCCTCGGACAATTTGTCCATATACTCTAGAGGATCAATCCAAAGCTCCTCAAGATTAGCCCGCGTAAACCCCGTTATTTCCAACCCCATAAGTGCCACATGATCAACGAACTGTAAATTCCTCCCAATGAACTCCGCCAGTTGTGGCAATCTGTCGTATGTCTGCTTATGTAGCACTACTCGTATTTCCACTTTCTGAGAATGTCGCTTTAAATTCAGTATGCCTCGAATAGTTTCATCAAACGCCCCATCGGCTTGAACGACGAAATCGTGAATATGTGAAACATCGGAATAGAGAGGAATTCCTAGCATCAAATCATAATGGTCAATCTCTGAAATTTGCTTCGCAAGTAGGGGGTCCGCAAAGGTTCTTCCATTGGTTAAAACATGAATGCTTGTTGTAGGTAGATTTGATTTAATGGCTTGAAGGAGAGCAAAAAATCTGTCCCCTAATAGAGTTGGCTCGCCGCCTGTTATTCCGAGTTCTCTCTCTCCAATGTCTATTAGTGATACAGCCTCGATCAGCTCTTCAACTAGATGTCCATCGTTTACGTCCCGAGGCGGTTGAGAACACATTATGCAAAAAGAATTACATCTCTCTGTTACAAAAAGAAAATTAGCGGATGCATTGACTCGATAGAGAACTCTAATGTCGCTTGAGTTTGGGGTAACTCGTACTATATCTCCCTCGTCCAGGTAATTAAGATCATCACTCAGGTAAGCAACGTTATGAACCTTAGAATCTAGCTTGTTCCTCGATATGACCATGTCGAACCCATCATAGGCGTTAATGTCTGTAACGGAATCAACTAGAAGAGCTCTTTTAGATCTTAGTATTTTTGGTAAATCGTACTTCTTCGTGATTTTCAAGATAAGAGGGGCGTCTGAAGATGAAGTAATGATGTTTTTGTTTGAGTGAAGTTTAATCATAAGACCCAACTTTCCAAAACCTTCCTGCTTCCGGGGTCTTCAAGGAGCTCGAATATATGCTCTATGATTGAAGTGTTCTTTTTGCAATAAAAACTCAAGGGCTTCTTCCCAACCACATCTCCTTGTGTCGCATAATGATAAACGGGATCTGATCCACAGTATGTGATGAGACCACAATCACTGCACATCGGAGCTGATTCAGCGATTGACTCTTCAAGAGTGTCAAGCAAGATATCTGATGAAAATAATTCAATATAGTCGTCGGTGTGTACATTTCCCAACTTGAACTTTTCATCGCCCATCTCTTTGAGCATTCTTGCTTCATCGCTGGCATATACGTCCCCATCATAGTTATACACAACAGCACTGATGCCAATTCCAGAAGGTGATTGAAGGTCAACGTACTTAGGATCAGTTGGGGTGAGTATTTTCGTAAGGATGATAGAAGTGTACTGCTCTCTTAGAAAATACCCTGCTCTGTTGAGTTTGATTATGTACTCGAGCCCTTGTTTGAAAAAATTAGACCATTTGTCTACATTATATTTTTCAACTTGTTTTGTCTTAATGGCAAACCCGTACGGTGATAGTGGGCGGAGAAATATTGCGTGAAGATCATTTTGAACGTACTCGTCTACGATTCCCTCCAGATTAGATAATGATTCGGAAGTCGTCGTCATGAGAGCGGCAATTCTATCTTTGCCTAGCTCGGATTGAACAGCTCGTATCCCATCGATGGTTTTCTGGTAACCATCCTTATTTGGCCGGGGCCTGTTCTTATTGTGAATAGACTCAGGGCCATCAAGCGAAGTAGATATGTAAATATTATGTAACTTACAAAAGGCTAGTACTTCTTCCGAGAGAAAGGTCAAATTCGAAGTAATAACAAACTGTAGAACCCGATTTTCCTTAATGTTTAAGGTAAGAGACTCACTCACTATGAATTTTATTATAGGAAAATTTAGTAGAGGTTCTCCTCCTTGAAATTCTATCTTTATGGATTTCGATGGGCTTTCAAAAGCGAGTGCGACGGCTTTTCTGGCGGTCTCTTCTGACATATCGAATTTATCGACGTCTTCCATCTTTCGAGAAACCTGACAATACTTACATGTGTAATCACATCTCAACGAGACAACAAAAATATGTAGTCCAGTAAATTCGGATATAGGATGTTGCTTAGTACGATACTTTAGAGCGAGGAGATCTAAGGCTGTATCGCTATCACGATCCATAATGAAATGCTTAGATTTTGCGTCGTTGTAGATAGGATGGCTAGGAAGTAGCGTGCCATTAACGAGTAGTTTGAGAGTGTCGCGGCTAACTGTTAGGTACTCACCTACTATGTTTGTTGCTATATATTTGTCAGGCGAGATTTTATGAAAAGCAAAAGGAAGCAGCTGATAGCCATCAGATAACACTTCGCTATAGCTCTCGAGATCCTTGAATTTATTAGACAGACCCAAAAACTACCGTCCTGTGATCACGAATCAACTAGTTTAGATTTAGAGAATGCATTGCTTAAAATGAGGGTGCGAATAGAATCCGTTTTTTCAGCTATGGTTTCCCGTAGCGAATAGTCTAATAGTTCATCGAATAGCAGTGCTTTAAGTTCTTCTTCACCCTTGGTGCAATCGGGGGTTGGGTGGACTTCAATTAGTAGCTTATCGGAAGATGTAGATATTTTGCAACTAACGAATTCCATTAGCGCATAGCACGCTTTTTTGCATGTCTCCAAGCTATACACTTCTAAACTCAATTCAAGCTCAAATGGGCTTCTGTCTGTGATTATGACGTCATTCATATGAATGAAACCCATTGCCTAACGATCTAGAAAGGCATGGAAAATTTCGTCTAAAAACCGCCGCTGGCATGAGATGCATGGCTGGCATGGCTTGCATGGCTTGCATGGCTTGCATGTTGAGCTAATTGGACAGCTGAATTAGTCGGCGCGATTATGAAATCAGCAACACCGGGGTTAGCTTCGCTTGTTTGAGCCAATGTTTCGGATATGCGAGCCAAATCTGCAACGGTCTGTGGAGAATCGATTGAGGCGGCTGCGAACGAGGCAGCAATTGATGCAGCAACCACGGCGACGGGCTTCAGGAATTTTCGTTTAGACATCAGAATTACCTCTGCTTTGTGTTAGAAATCCAATAAATCTAACTTGCTGAATTTTAAAAGCTTTATCAAGTCAGCAGTTTCAAAATGGCTTGATAATATGATACTGACGGGAAGTATCAGTCATAACGGATATTATATCAAGACTAAATATTCGGTTTTTGGCTTTCCGCATGCCTTCCTTCTGCCGAAAGCAGCATTAGTTGATGTCAGCTACTTCATCCTTGAGAATAATCCCCATAGCCTTCTCAATAACATCTTCAACTAGACCATCTTCATATTCAACTACACTGACTAATCTTGCTATGCAGCCCGCTAGGAACTCTTCCAGATGAACTTCCCAGACTTTGCTAGACACTTTACCGCTACTGACCAGAACAGCTAGTTCGAAGCCTGCCCCCCCCCTTACTAACCCCCCCTTTGATACCATTAAGTTACCTTCTCCTACTGTCCCATAGATTGATCATAGGCACTGTTGCAACTCCTTGTTTTTACTAATCAAAGCAATACGCTTTGGGACGGAAATCAGATAACGAGCATAGCTGAATTAAATCTATGGCGCATGTTAGACAACACGTGAAGTTTATTGCATTATGGCGTGGCACCACGAGCTTCGGGGCTCTTATGAGAGAAAATTCCCTTGGATCAATGTCATCCCGTATGGAAACTAAATGAATGGACACTACTAAACCAAAGCCACTTGGAATAATTTTAGTTATCGTTTATAGCACCATCACGGGACTTTTGAACATTCTTCTTAGTTTCAGCGTCCTTGCTGTTGCCAGCATCATACCCATACCTATCTTCGTATATCTATTATTCGTTGTGGTGTTTGCGAGCTCGATCTTTTTGCTCGCATCGGTATATGGGTTATGGACATATCAAGAATGGGGTTTAAAACTCGCCCAGGTGTTATATGCCATTTCAATACCACTTTCGATAATTTTGATTTTCCCCATATTGCCAGAAAGCTCGATGACAACATTTAATACCGTTTTTCAGCTTATGAGCGTATCTATTAGCTTCGCTGTACTCATGTACCTTATTCGTTTGGATATCACATATCTCTATCTAACATCTGAATATACTCGCCAGTAAATAGCAATGGGAACAACCGTGAAGGGTCAAAATCAAAAAGTAAGAGAACTGGTTGGAGCTATAGTCCTAACAACCCAGGATGTAGAGCAGAAACTTAAGTTTGTGACTCCGTTTATAAGTAGCGGGAACACAACTATGGATGACATGTTGGCTCACATGGATAAAATCCAAAAACAAACATTTGGTTATCTTGTTGGGCGCTTTCTAGAGAACTCAAAATCCGAAACAGACGACTTTGAAGAACATTGTAAAAACCTAATAGGCATTAGAAATGGCGTTGTTCACCATTTCTCTGAGATATACGGAGCTGAAATCAAAGCAGGAAAATCCGAAAGTGTTATCGTCACCCTTCAGAGACACCTCACTAACATCACATACTTCCGAGATTCACTAGCGCAGTTGGCAGCCGAAATACTGGATAGTCTGTGCAACATAACATTTAGAAATTCACCTGATTTAAAACATTTTGAAGAACTACGCAAAGAGCTCGAGCTGAGTGTTGCAGCCAAAAAATAAATCAAAGGATAAAGGTGCTCCATACCTTCCTATTACATTAAGGGCGTTACCCCTCCTACTGGTTCGAAGCCAGATACCCCATCAAGAGCCAGTTCAACTCCCTACTGCACCCTACATCCGAAGATCTGCTGGCTCATTTTCACAATGCGCTGCTGTAGCTATCTATACCAACCATTACCAAGAATGTTCTTGGGGGAGTCAGAATGATAAAAATCATAAGACTGGCTGAAGTAAAAGAACTTACCTGTCTATCTAGAAGCGCTATTTGGTGCCTAGCAAAGGCTGGAGAATAAAATCAGAGGATCATAAAAGTGGACAATTACCTTGCGCAACAGCACCTAGATGGATTGTAATAGCGTTAGTGACCCGTTTAATTCAGGATGTAGAGCGTAGTTCCCCCACACTAGAGAACTAACAGCACATAACTAAGGCCTAGGCAGAAGCCTTAATTTCCAGCAGGGAGCAAATATGGCTAGGCAAGAAATTGATCTAAAGGCTGCTATAAACGCTATATCTGATGTGGTCCAAAATAGACCTCGCCCGTTGCGCGAAAATGATCAAATATATATGAAAACCGGTGACATGGTTTTACAGTCTGAACTAATAGCAGACTGGGCGGACGGAAAACGATTAGCATTTATAGGTGATGGCGATGCAATTAGCATATGCATTGCGTACTTGAAGAAGAGTGAGATCCTAGACCGAGGACCTATAGAAATTACTGTATTCGACTTTGATGAAAGAATAGTTAACGCGGTTACTCGATTTGCAGAGGCAGAGAGCATACCCAACCTTCATTCTCAGCTTTACAACTGCATAGATCCATTTCCCTCGGTTGATAAATTTGATTTTTTCTATACAAACCCACCATGGGGCGCTAGCAACAATGGAAACAGCGTGAAGGTGTTCACTCAGCGCGGAATTGAAGCGGTTGGTGCTACCGGTGAAGGAGTAATTGTTATAGCAGACAATCACGATCTTTCTTGGCCACAACAAGTATTGGCGGAGACTCAACGCTATGCATTGGGCTGCAATTTTTACGTTCAGCGCATGTCATCACAACTTCATCTCTATCACCTCGACGATAATCCAGATTTAAAATCGTGCAATTTGTATATAAAATCACTGCCAGGAAATACTTCCATAAGCGAGAGCCGATCTATCGTTGACGAGAAATTGCTTGAGAGCTTCTATGGTAAGGGGTTACAGCCAAAAATACAGTACGTGAGGGAAAGAAAGCGCGTTGATTACGGGAAGGCACATGATGATGAATACGAGTATGAACTGAGGAGCGAACCTAATGATTGATATTATTCACCCTGAGCAAAGGATCTTGTACATGAAGGTTGGAGTACATGCCCGAGAACCACTCGACAAAATTTTCGAAAGGAAGAATAGAGAGATCGAACAAGCTGGATATACTTTTTGGGGATATGGGGGAAATACGTGCCATCCAACAACCAAAGTTCAGCCATTTGCGCGGGACGCTGAAAAGGCCGACAGTAAAATATTCCTTTGCATGGAGGAAATAGAGTCCAAGCACTACGCTGAACCTGTTCGCGCTAATCAATTCTCCATTGACGGCCTAGTATGGAATGATATACACGAAGCAATTGACGTGGTGGGCTCGCGATTCGCTCTAGCAATCAAAGATCTACACTATGAAGAGATGGATTTGCCGATGGAGAAAGTAGAAGTTGCCATAGGGGAATGCGAAGGCAGAACAGGCGCAAATTACATCAAAGGCCGAGTTGATAAAGCCTGCCTTAGGCTGAGACATGATATTGGAGCCCCAATAGCGGAAGGGGAACGCGTAGTTAAAATCAATTTGCTCGCGGAAATGTGCGCACCTTATGCGGTATTCCTCAAAAACTAACAGGGTAAAGAACAGTTGGTGCTTGCTTTTCTAGTTGCGTAATATAGCTCTTTAGTCCCTCCGCCCACGAATCGGGTGTGATTTCCGCAGAGGTGCAGCTGAAACAGATTGAGATAGCCGTGTCTACATTGGGCTCGGCGCAGATTGCGCTTCTGACTACCTCGGGGTCGCCGGAACTCAGAATCAGTAAGATTACTTGCTCCAAACAAATCAGCCTATCCTGGAAGTACTCAACGCTTCCAGCCTCAATGAAAACTTTTTCTCCAGCGACTATTGCTCTTTTATCACCAGTCAAAATTAAACTAAGCGATCTATTGATTAGAATTGAACACAATAAGCTTTCACCAATATCTAAACTGACTCCCAATTTTTGAGCTATTGACTCGAATTCTGCAGCTAAAGAGATCTCGCCTTCATCGGGCTCAATTATTTCAACATCGTCAAACCAAGCCTCTAAATCTGCCATCACCAACCCCAAATCTTTTTGGGGGGGAGACTTCCTGATTTTACTCCTCAGTACATATTTTGTAGCGTTAAGTGCGCAAAACCTAACGGATGCTGATAAGAGCACCCTATTGGCTTCAGCTGCCAACCCAAAAACTATAAGTTTATGGATTGCATCGGTATCGACTGCAATGTTCGTCAAATATCACCACCCAGGATTGCTCTTAAAAAACTTGAACTTTCTTCTGGAAGTAGGTTCAAATCCAACTGATCAATTGCAATTGCATTTACGATTTTCCAAACATCCATTGGCTCCGCGTAAATATGCTTCATCGCACCATTAGCCACATCCCAATTGCCTGTTTGGTAGCCGTAACATAGAGAAACTGTCCCCGGTTCTATTTGAAATTTCTCCGAGGCATCAAAAGCTTCCTTGGCTAGCCTCCTGGAACTCTTCCCCTCTCCAACAACTTCGATAGGTGGATCTGGAAACCCGGTTAACAACTCCAGCGCAAACTTATCTGCATCTATCTCTTCTAAATCCTCACCTCTTCTACCTTCAGCGGGATCCTCCATATCTACAATCGCAGAAAACTCACCTAAATGATTTAGTACTATATGGCCTATCTCATGAGCAATATGGAATGCGAGTGGTGCCGGATAGCGCGCATCTTTAGCTAATAAAATAGAGAATTGATCCTGAGTTTTGGTGGCCATTGCACACATTCTTTTGGCTGCCAAAGGGAACAGCCTGAGATGGATAACTGGCACACTAATACCCCATAAGAAGGTAAGGAGTTCTGGAATACCAATATGTGGTTTAGTGCTAAGAATAGCTTCTCGAATGCTGGATGCCGATAGGTCGAGCCCGCCCGTTACTTGGCGCTCTTTCAGACTTTGCAGCAGTAAATTGGATACTGAAATACCAAAAGAACTAATTGCAGGCTTCTCGTGCTCCTCATCTCCTGAGAAATTTTTGTACTTGCCCGAATCCTTCCATGCAAACCTTGGCGTATCCTCATTTAACAAACTCTGAGGCTCGAGTCCTAGCTTCCGAGCGAGCGAGAATCTCAATTCCACCTGAGCCGATATAGATCCCTCATCAGCTTGATCCCACCAATCCGGCCAAGCAGCGTCGATAATGGGCGCGCTTAGTCTCGTGGTTTCTAGTAGCTTCTGCCTTAGAATGTCTGAGTCTTTTGCCAATGGGAAGTGATTCTCCTAAATGAACAGGCTGAAAAGAAAATAGAGGATATCTCTATTAATTCCAACTACTTACCAATATTGTACATATTTCCCAACGTGTAAATGGATGGTATCTTGGATTAGTTAATAGTATTGGTTAATATACTACATAATCCCTCCCTCAATAATAAAGAGATAGCCATGGAAGACAAGCGTCCATCCAAGAATATAGTTCCACCCCTCTTCTGCTGGACAAAAATGGGCGTTGAATCAGGGCAGAGTTTGAATTCTATTATTAGCAGGAAAGAGATGGAGCGTTCGGTGGGAAACGGTCTTTTCTGCTGGGGTATCGGCAACTCTCTAGGAGAGGCCCCAAAATTGGCGCTCAGTGGGAATAAAGGAAAAAGTATCTCGGTGTTGTTCACGAAGATGAAAAGCCCACCAAAGAAAATTGATGTCGAACCTGGTGAGTTAGCACTCTGGCTTTATTATCGAGACGAATCTGGCAGGTACTTTGACCTACCAGAACATTCCCTAATTAGCAGCCGCGCTCTGACACCACAAGGTACACCAAAACTGACGCACTTTGCGTTGATGTGCAAAAGTGATGATCCTTTAAGAGAAGATTCTGTGCCCCTTCTTATAGATGCCAAACGTATTAGGAACTATGTATCGAGCAATTCGGTTGGATACTCTCAAGTCACTTCGATTGTGAGTTACGATCATGACGCAAATCACTCGGAATTGTCCAAATCTACTTATGAGGTTTCATTCAAAGCAGATTTGTATGGCACCGGGTTTTTAAGGCTCGTTGAGCCAATAACTCTAACCCCAGAGCTTTTGAAGCTCTATGAAGCTGTTTGCAATTCGACAAAGAAAAGTGAATGGAAAAAGGGTATTCGCTTACTAAAGAATGCAGCCCGAAAGAAAACGTCCACGAGCACCAGTCAATATGATCTCTTGGGGGAGTTCCAACCCGCTTAGGGCAATCCGCAAGCCTCTGCGGCTCTTTAAACCATGAACTTCCCAGTCTTTGCTAGACACCAAATAGCGCTTATTGAATTTCTCCTCCAAAGACCTGTGCTAGCTTAGGGGAAAGATTAGTCTTTACTGTTAGCCATTAGCCGATAGACACTAGGAATCGAAATTTGGTATTTCTTCGCAAGGTCAGCTTTAGTTAGGTCTCCACTATTATACTCAAGCTTAAGAGCAGCCAATTGGGCGCTCGTCAATTTTGGACGTCTCCCGAACTTAACACCTCTCGCCCTCGCTTTTTCGATTCCTTCTCTACATCTTTCATGAATCAAATCGCGCTCGAACTCCGCAAACGCACCAATCATGTTGAACATTAACTTACCGGTCGGCGTTGTTGTATTAATGTCTTGATCGAGAACTACAAAATCGACATTCTTTCGCTGGAATAGCTCAGCCGTCTTCCCCAGGTCTACAGACGACCTTGCTAGCCGATCTAGTTTTGTAATCACAAAAGTATCGCCTTCTCGTATATATGCTAGCGCGGCCTGCAATTGCCCTCTGTCTGTGGTTGCTCCAGAGTACTTGTCAGCAAAGACCTTTTCGCAACCGTATTGTTCAAGCCTTTGGATTTGATTTTCATTGGATTGATTTTTCGTACTGACTCGCGCATAACCTACTAAGTGTTGATTTGCCATATAACTAATCTCCTAGGGATTATAAAAGGCAATAGTAATAGGGTTTTAATATGACGTAAATGATTGTTTTACATAGATATTATTAACTGTAGGTTGTAATAATATCCAACGCTCTTGCGCATAAGCCGCTCCTTCATCAGCCCTACCTTCCTGGAAAATGTCTAGCAAAGGCTGGAAAATCCAAATCACCACAGACGAATCGCTTCGTAGCTCACCTCAATGCCACGTTGTGACATCAAATCTTCGATGACTCAGGTTGAATCTGTGATAGCGCCAAACGGCGTATTGGATGGTTTCCGATGGAAATCGATGGCTCTTGTACATTTCTGATTGGGTCATACGCCAAATCCTGACAGATCGGGAGTTAACTTGTCATTACCCTTTCAAGGGCATTGTGCACAGAGGCTTACTATCTAATCCCTATCCCTGGCCAATCTACTCCTCCTATCACAATCTTACTGAGGCGAAGCAATAGCGAACCAAAAGCAGTTAAACCCTCAACTACTTTATGGTTCTTTCCCTTGTTGCATTTCTTAGTCACCTATTATCCCCCTCACCTTAAATACCATTCACATCAGACCGCTTTCAAACTTTCTCCTAGAAAACATCGGATAGAGGGCAGGCAGCACGAACAAAGTTAGAAACGTCGCGGTGGTTAACCCGCCGACTATTACAGTAGCTAATGGCCTTTGAATTTCAGATCCAATTCCATCAGACAGCAAAAGAGGAATCAGGCCCAAAGCCGACGTTATCGCTGTCATCAATACCGGCCTTAATCGCGAGAGCGCACCTTCGAAGGCGGCTTTTTCCAATGAGCTCTCGCCCCCGAGCAACCGCTGATTGATACTTTCAACCATCACAACTCCATTGAGAACTGCCACTCCAAAAAGAGTTATAAAACCAATGGAACCCGGAACCGACAAATACTGGCCTGATATGTAAAGCGCCACAATTCCTCCGATCATGGCCAGGGGCAAATTAACCAGAATCAGTAAAGCCTGCCCCACCGAACCAAAAGCAAAATATAGCAGAAGGGCGATCAGGCCAATTGAAAGAGGCACAACAATAAGTAGTCTTTGCTGTGCGCGTTGCTGGTTCTCAAATTGACCACCGTACACAACGCTGTAACCCGGAGGCAATTCAACTTCATTTGCAATCGAACTCTCAATATCTGCTACAACACTACCCATATCGCGGCCCTGTATATTGGCCTGAATAACAACCCGTCTTTGCACGTCGTCTCGCCGTATCTGAGGAGGACCTGATTCAATTTCCACCGTAGCAACATCACTGAGTCGAACCCAGGCCCCATTCGCCGCTTGCAATCTCAGCGCACGAATTACATCTGGACTGTTGCGCGATTGTTCTTGTAATCGGACATAGATATCATAACGTTCATTTCCATTAATAACTTGCCCCGCGGACTGCCCGCCGATTCCATTCCTTATCAGCGTCATAACATCATTTACCGAGAGACCGAATCGTGACAGCTCCGCGCGTTTCGGTCTAATCACCAGCTGCGCTTCGCCCTCCACCTGCTCCATTGCCACGTCTCGTGTACCCGGCGTCTCACTGACTACGACCTCTATCTCTCGCCCTTTCTCGACGAGAATATCTAGGTCAGGACCAAACAACTTGATGGCAAGTTCAGCCTTCACCCCCGAGAGAAGCTCATCTACGCGAGTCGCTATGGGCTGAGAAAAATTGAAGAGCAAGCCAGGGTGAACTTCCAGTTTTTCCTGCATTAATGCCTGGAGCTCGAATCGATTACTTGCCGAGGTCCATTCACTTACGGGCAGTAAGCCCATAAATATCTCGACATTATTTACTGGCTCGGGGTCTCCCCCTATCTCGGATCTCCCGATACGGCTTAGAGCATAAGTTACTTCTGGAAATTCAAGTAATTCCAGCTCCAGTTTCTGAGCAACTGACAATGAGGTGCTTATATTGGCAGAAGGAGCTAAGGTTACCCGTAAATTGATTGTGCCTTCCTCAAGTTCAGGCACAAACTCCGTTCCAAGGCGAGGTACTAGAAAAAGAGATGCCACTAGTAGAATCCCTGCGGCACTCACCACAAATATTCTGTGGCACATTGCCCATTCCAATGCTGGGCGGTACAGCTTTTCCAACGGCACAACCAGAGGGCTGGGACGTGGCTTAATTCCGGAACGGAAAAACAGACTAGCTAGGGCAGGCACTACGACGAGCGCAACGATCAACGCCGCCAACATAGCGATCATGATACTTATTGCCATCGGCTGGAATAGCTTCCCTTCAACTCCTTCGAGAGTAAACAGTGGTGCAAAAACCACCAGAATTATAACAACGGCGAAGAACACAGGCTTAGCAACTTCCCTCGCCGCCTCCTGAATTCTCAATGATACGCCGCCTTGATCACCACTAACGTCGTATGGCTCCGGGCTATCCAGGGTAATATTTTTCACCACGTTTTTATCTTGCTCAGAATCAGGGTAACTTAGATGTTTGAAGATATTCTCCACCAGCACCACAGCACCGTCAACCATCATACCTATAGCCACCGCCAAACCACCTAACGACATTAAATTGGCAGATAGCCCAAAATACGCCATCACGGTCAAGGCCATACCCACAGACAGAGGGATAGATATAAGCACCAGAATGGCAGCCCTCAGATTCATCAAGAATAGTAACAGCACGATAATGATAAGTATAAAAGCAAGAACTAGAGCTTCCGTCACCGTATCCACGGCCTTAGTAACCAGATCGGCCTGATCATAGAAAGGCTCAAACGTTACACCTTCCGGTAACGCCTGATTAATGATCGGAATTCTTTCCTTAATCCCATCAATAGTTGCTTTGGTATTAGCACCAAGGCGCTTCAGTACAATGCCCGATACCACTTCCCCTAGAGACTCGACATCTTCGCCGTTACGACGGGTCATACTGACAGCCCCTTGGCGAATTTCTCCTCCGTATCTCACATCAGCGATATCACGCACCCTAACAACCGTACCATCATTCTCTTTGACAGGTATCTGCCCAATAGCCGTCAAGCCTTCTTCTTCATTGGGTAGCCATCCAACCCCCCTCACTACCAGCTGTTCCTGCCCCCTATCTAGATACCAACCTCCCTCATTGCGATTATCCGCTTCGATAGCTACGACGACTTCTTCCAGAGTCAAACCGAATGCCAATAAACGAGAAGGATTGACATTGACCTGGTACTGACGAACTTCACCGCCAAACGATAAGACATCCGTAACACCATCAACCGGCATTAAGAGCAGTTTTATCACCCAGTCATTCAGACTTCGAAGTGACATCGCATCGTAACCGCTCTCCTCCGTAGCCAATAAAACATACTGATACACCTGACCTAAACCGGAGGTATTTGGCCCAATCTCTGGCACCCCAACTCCATCTGGAATAAGCTCTTTGGCCGCCTGCAATCGCTCAAATACGAGCTGTCTGGCAAAGTAAATATCTGTGCCCTCCTTGAACACAACCGTTATACTTGACAAGCCAGTTTTCGAAATTGAACGCACCTCCTCTACGTCTGGTAATGAGTACATCACTGACTCAATAGGAAATGTAACCAGTTGCTCCACTTCCTCAGCCGCCAACCCTGGGACTTCTGTGTTAACCGACACTTGAACATTGGTTACATCGGGAAAGGCATCCAAATTGAGACTCGGTATGATAAAACTTGCGGAGGCTATCGTTATGCCAAGGGCAATGATGACCAGCAAGCGATTGCTTACTGACCAATCAACGATTTTGTTAAACATAGAATTATCCTTTCCTAGTGATCGTGTGGATTAAATCCACTCTTGGCCATTTCCGAGGCGATAAAAAATGCCCCCTCAACAGCTATCCGCGTGTTTTCTTGAAGTCCATCGATCACCTTCGACCCCGGAAAACTCTGTACGATCTCGACTTCAGTCTGAAAAAATTGTCCGGGCTCTTCTTCAACAAAAACAGTCCAATCACCGTCGCTAACTCGCATTAAGGCAGAATCGGGCACAACAATGCCCCTAGCCTCCGAACTAGTAGTGAAAATCACGTCGGCAAATAGCCCAGCGTGCAAAGTATGATCAGAATTATCAACGATGGTGCGCACTTTCCATGTTCGCGTCGCCTCATTTATCACGTGGGACTGCTGAATAATTCGACCTTCGAACGTTGACCCTTGCACATTTATCAGAACTGAGGTGTCTTCAGGCAGTCGAAATCCAATGTCCGGGGGCAGAGATGCTTCAACCCATACTGAACTTTCATCCACTAGGGTGATCAGAGTCTGTCCTGCCTCGATGGTTTGCCCTACCGCGAAATCATCGCTAAGCACGACGCCGCTGTGCGGGGCAAGCAGATCAAATTCCCCTAATTCATGATCGTCATGGCGACCAATCAACGAGTCTTCTATCTCTGTCTCCGACATGCCGTAGGCTCCAGCCTCGCTGTAAAGCTCCTCAAAAACTGTTCGCGCCTCTGTGAATCTGCGCGCACCGATGGTTTGCTCACCCAGTTCACGAACCCGCAACCATTCTCTATGAGCTATCAACAGCGAACTCTGAGTTCTCAACAAATCCACACTATAAAGAGTTATAAGCGGCTCTCCTTCCTCCAGTTCCTGCCCTAATACAACTAATCGATCTACTACCTGCGCAGTGATTTTCGGCGCAATGTGAGTTGTACGATACTCATTGTTCACAACCTCGCCTGGAGCGCTCAACTGTAAGCTCAGATTCTCGAAGTTGACTGCAGCAACAACTATGCCGGATATAGCCATTTGAGACGGAGACAGTTCTACCAGCCCCTCTCGTTCTTCAGCTTCATGGTCTTCATGATCATCGGCGTGCTCCCCCACTGAGGCGCCGATATCATTCTCATGCGCTTCCTCCTCATGGTCGTGATCATCATCCTGGAGGTCCTGAGAGTAGATCGGTACGGTTGAAAAGGCGAAAAGCAAAGCCAGCGAAGTAAGCACGCTAGATTTACCTGTAATCGGAGATAGTTTTCTCATTAGATATACTCCCTATTGTGAATTTGTTTGTTGTGAAATTGATTCAAGCCAGCTTACTGCCTGGCCGCTCGACTCCAGCCAAGTAATCAGCGCTACAAATACATCTCTACTGAAACTCGCGCCAGCCCGTACGGCCAGAACGTTCTGTTGCAGTCCAAAGACATATTCTGCGGTGGTTATATCACCACTCTCCCAAAGCAGAAGTAAAAGCTCTCTGGATTCATCGAAGCGCTGTTCAGTGACGACTTGCCAGCGCTGAAAGTCTTCGCTAAGACGGCGATAACTTTCACTGGCTGCACCTAGTTCGGCTAATTTAATACGCCGCAGATTGACATACCTGAGCTCAGCCGCTGTTGCCGCTTCATTTGAGGCGCTAACCTCTGCCGTGTAGCGGTTGCGCACGTACAAGGGTATGGACAGGGTCAGCGCAACCACAGAATCAGGTCCGTCTTTTCCAGAGCCCAAACTCACAGTTGGGTCGGCTCTGCGTTGACTTTCAGCAATACCTACTACGTCTCTGGCATTCAGAAACTGATACTGCGCCTCCCGCACTTCAGGGATATTGTCTACCAGACGTTCGATGGTATTGATTCCTGGCATCTGAGTTGAGGAAAATTGCGGTAATGGTGTGATCATAATCTGGCCTGCTTCTGATTCGACCAGCCCCTGCGCTATCCTCAACTCGCTGCTCGCCCGAGCTGCTGCATATAACGCCTCTGAAAGGCTCAGGCGCGCCAACTCAACATCAAGAGCACCTAAGTCTCCAACTGCAAATCGACTTTCAGTAATGTCGAACAATTGCTGCAGCAAGTTAACTTGCTGTTGAGACAAGTCGGCATACTGTCTTGCAACTTCGTATTCCCCAAGAGCGTAGAGCGCACTGGCGAACATGGCATTTTTGACATTGGAATAGCGATATTCAGCAGAGCTCAGGGCCGACTCAGCAGCCCTTGACCTAGCGCTGCGTTTTCCCGACCAATCGATCGTCTGAGTCAATGAGATCGCATACTCCCGCTCGGACTTATCCTCATAGTCGGTACTTATTTCCGGATTATAAATTGGCCTATCTGCTGCTTGGCGAATATAGCCCATCTCAGCTAGGTCTGACTGAGCCGCCTGCAAACTCTCTAGTTGGGACACTGCGCTCAGAACAGCTCTTGCCCACCGTTGATGCTGTTCATCCGGCTCAAATTCCTGCCCGACGAGGGGCAGTGCAAGCGCGGTACAAATACTAAAAACTAGAAACTGGAATCGCAAGCGACCGGCATCGATAAATTGAAGGTCCACAAAAATTTCTCCTACTTCATAACACTCATGCCCGTTAGTTCTCGGGCACAGAAATATTTAGTCTAAACAGATGCTAAAGTGTCTGACAGTGACTGTCAGTACTAGCAATTGTCTTTAAAAGACTTAGGAGATTGGAGGTCGAAATGGAAGGGTATGGATGCCGATTAAGCGTAATGGATCCATAGTAGTGAATAAAACTGAATGATTTACTTGAACAGAAAGAACAAAGCATATCGAAACGAAACTTTGCGAGCTAACGTGGATGTGGCCGTGTTCGCAATCTACTCGAGGTACACCTGCGTTTTCCTCGTCGTTAATATTCTCAGTTTGTTCGATAACCCCAGAAGTGCTAATTAAATGCGAGTGCTCATCTATACTCAGGAAGCTCGCATCCTCCAAGTGAAGTTGGTGTGTATCAGCACGGGCCATAATAGATTGAGTGCTAATTACTAGCATGATCAAACAATTCAGCCATAACTTAATTTTCTGGTTCTTGATCCACATAGTCAGCATGTCTAATTGTACATGTTTGAGTACACCAACTTCCTTGATGCATATCAAACTAAAACAGTAAGGCGATTTCGAAAATCGTAATCAGCATAGCCGCTGACACAACAGTTAAATCTACCTTAGTACCTGACATCGGCATAATTGCTACTCTCAACACCGATATACTGACAATATTACCAGCATTCTAGAGAAAATGCATTTGAGGGTTTTGAATTGCCTGTGTTCTCCGGACATCCGCTAGGTTCTCCTGATATCGGCATTTTGTTCTTGGCTAGCTTTAATTCAGATCGAGTCAATATAGGTGTATACATTTAGATACCTACGGACCTTCAACCATCGCTTTGGGCTACCCGCCAACAAGTCTTACCTAAACTCGCTGGTCCGCTCATATTTTCTAGCCTACAAACCGATAGTAACCAAGAGAAACCCGAAGATAATACGAATCATTCGCATTATCTTCGGGTTTGTGGTCAAATGGGCTGCAGGGTGTTTCAGTCTGGATCGTGTTATGCTCCGATCTCATTACTATTCACAGAACACTGGGTTTCTGTACTATTTCGACAAGGCTTGGGCGAATTGCTAGCCGATTACCTGAATCAAACAAAAAACAGAAATTTGTAACGATGAAGAATTTGATCTCCTGCCGTCAGAAATCCACTGCACTCCTGCTAAGTTGTGTGATTCTATTTATTAGCGGCGCGGGTGCGACTATTCATTATTGTTTTGATGGGCAGGAGCCCAGTATTAGCTTAAGTATTTTGGCCACGTTGAGCAGTTCGGAAGGATCGTTAGAAAGCAGTGACTATATAGATTCCGATAAGTTGTTATTCTCAGAAAACCTCGTAAAGAAGCCATTCGAACCTATTGTGCTGATCAGCTTCATACTTTGCTTAATCCTCGCCCTCCGAATATTGAAAACCAGGAAAGTTCGACATAATTCTCCTAGTTTCCAGTTTAGTAGCCGTAGCGTCCTCCTCCCTCCTCTTCGAGCGCCTCCCTGCATCGCCACCAGCTAGATTTTTTCTAGTAGTAATTGTCAATCAAACAGCAATTTTTGCCGCCAGCTTTTATTAGCTAGCGGACAAGTGGAGCCTCTAAATGAGCCGCCGTAGCGTAACATTACTAATACTTTATACCTGTACTTTGTCAGCCGCAGGGGCTGCAGACCTCGTCCCTCAAGAGGAGCTGACATTGCGCGGTGCCTTGAGCGCAACCCTAGCGAATTATCCACAATCCAGAGTTTATGAATTTCGTAACGAGGCACTAATTGGAGAGCGCCACACGGCGGAATTAAGACCCGCCATGCGCGTAAGCAGTGAACTGGAGAACATCGTTGGCACAGGCGATCTTAACTGGCTACAAGGCAATGAACTCACTCTATCTTTATCGCAAGTGATTGAACTGGGTGACAAACGTGATGCCCGAGTCAACATTGTTGGCCGTCGACAAAATTTTCTACGCGCCGAACAAAAAGTTCTCGAACTCGATTTGTTGTCCGAGACAGCCTTACGATTTATTGAACTTGCTGCTGCGGAAGAGCGACTAACCCTGTTATCCAGGGCGACGTTACTGGCGCAAGACATATTGGATTCTGTATCCGAAAGAGTTGCAGCGGGTGCCGCCCCAGACTCAGAGCAGTCCCGCGCCGGAGCAGCATTGAGTCTGGCGCGACTCGCAGAGAGCTCCGCTAGTTACAGTATTTCCGCGGCCCGGGTGCGGCTCTCCAGCCAATGGGGAGTATTGGAGCCGGCGTTTACCAACACATCCGCCGACTTGCTTAGTATAGAAGCGACTCTCCCTATAGAAGACCTGCTGGACAATATCGAAACCAATCCTGCTATACAAATATTCGCCAGCGAGGAGAGGCTAAGACAGGCCGAATTGCGCGAAGCCGACTCCCGGCGTTCTGCAAACATAGAGCTTGGCGCAGGAATCAGGCATCTGGAAAGTCTGAATGATTCAGCCTTCGTTCTTCAATTTAGTATGCCTCTTAATTCCAGAAGACGCGCTCAAGGCGCCATCTCTACTGCGCAGGCCAATCTCTACGCCGTGGAATCGGAACGTAATCTGGCTCTATTGCAAATGCGGGCTAGCCTTATTGCGCTGGATCAGGAACGTAAGCTGGCTACTGAGCGGGTAACAGTCTTGCGAGATATTATTCTACCCCAATTGAGCTCTGCGCTGGATGAGACGCAATCCCTCTTTGAGATCGGGCGCTATAGCTATCTTGAACTCAGCGCTGCGCAAAGAGAATTATTGGACGCGGAGTTTAATCTGATAGAGGCGGCGACTCGAGCTCATCTACTTCGTACAGAAATGGAGCGTCTAAGTGGCGAGTCGCTAAGCATGACATTATTGAGGAACTCACAATGATAAAGACTACTAGGAAAAAACCTTACAGATATCTCTTCCTGATGCTGTCCCTGATTGTTTATCTCTTTTCCCTCATCTCTTCAGCCACAGCAGAGGAAGAAGACGAAGAATCATTTCCAATCGGAGAACACGGAGGCAGATTATTGATTGAAGATGATGTTGTCGTGGAGCTTTTACTCTATGAGCGTGGAATTGCTCCTGTATTCAGAGCATGGGTTATGCGACAAGGCGTCGCAGTAACTCCTGGCGAATGGCAGATAAATGTTGAATTGATGCGACTTGGAGACGAGGAGGAAAGCATTTCTTTCATCGCCGAAGACGATTTCTTAACAAGCTCTGCAGCAATCGAACCACCCCACTCGTTCGATGTGGAAGTGAATGCCCGGATTCAGGGAGTTTCGTATGAATGGGAATTCGAATCTCATCAGGGCCGGATTGAAATCGATTCGGAGATGGCTAAACAGGTGGGCATCCGCGTTAGTCAGGTCACCAACGGTATCATCCATCAAACGATTCCCTTGTATGGCAAGATTACCCCCGATCCTCAACAGATCAGCTATGTTACGGCTCGGTATCCCGGGCTAATTAAGTCGATAATCCCTGCAATTGGGGATGAGGTTCGCGCTGGTGAATTATTGCTCACTATTGAAGCGAACGACAGTCTTAGGACTTATGAGATTCTATCACCAATAGACGGTGTGGTAATCGAAAGACCGGGCAATACCGGGGAGGTCGCCGGGGAACAATCACTATTGACCATAGCTAATTACCAAATCGTATGGGCGAACCTAAATGTATTTCTCACTGATTCACAATGGATAAAACCTGGTCAGGTAGTTTCGATCAGCATGGGAGGATTATCGACCGTAGGATCTATAGCTTATCTGAATCCTGGCAAGGGACTCTCTGCTCAAATTCAAGCCATCATTATATTGGACAACTCCGACATGCAGTGGATACCCGGCATGCTGGTAGAGGCAGAAGTTACTGTTCAGGAATTTGAAGTACCTCTGGTTATCACCAACCTCGCCCTACAAGACATCGGCGGCGAGCAAATTGTCTTCATTCAAGTGGGTGAGCTTTATGAAACCAGGAAAGTAGAGCTGGGCCGCACCGATGGCAACCTGACAGAAGTGCTTGGCGGACTGCGACAGGGCGAGCGTTACGTGGTGGAGAATAGCTATTTGCTAAAGGCCGACCTGCAAAAATCATTAGCCGCGGATGATGATTAAGGAGACCCCATGATTGAGTCTATTCTAGGATTTAGTATTGCCCGTAGGCAGTTGGTATTAACTCTGGTACTGGCATTTGGTTTGTATGGCGCGTGGAACTTTCAAGTACTTCCGATTGACGCGGTTCCGGATATCACAAATATACAGGTGCAAGTTAATACGGAGGCGCCGGGGTATTCACCTCTTGAAGTCGAGCAACGAATTACTTTTCCTGTTGAAACCGGCTTGGCCGGAATGCCAAATCTCGAATCTACGCGCTCACTCTCACGTTATGGTCTTTCACAGGTGACGGTCGTTTTCGATGAGGGAACCGATATTTACTTTGCCAGAAACCTTATCGACCAGCGCATTGCCGGCTTGAAAGGTCAATTGCCCCCCGGTTTTGAGCCCACCATGGGGCCTATCAGCACAGGCCTTGGTGAAATCTTCATGTACAACGTCTATGCCATGAATGGCGCTACTCAAGATGACGGTAGCCCTTATGACATAACGGCGCTAAGAGAAATTCAAGACTGGATAATTCGACCTCAGTTGATTCTGGTCGATGGTGTCACTGAAGTAAATTCTAGTGGAGGCTACAAGAAGCAATACCATGTAACACCTGACCCAACCGAACTGATGCGCTATGGATTGACGTTTGAAAAAGTTGTAACCGCATTGCGAAATAATAATGAGAATCGGGGCGCGGGTTATATCGAATCTAATGGTCAACAACTACTGGTCAGATCACCGGGACAGCTTCAGAATATCACCGACATCGAAAACGTTGTTATAGCCAAGGTAGAAAATACTCCCATAAGAGTTAGGGACGTAGCGGAAGTCGCCATCGGCAAGGAACTACGAACCGGGGCGGCAACCCGTTATGGTAAAGAGGCCGTAATCGGCAGCGCATTTATGCTCATGGGAGAGAATTCACGAACTGTCGCCAGAGATGTGGCTACGAAGCTAGAGGAAATCAACACCTCATTGCCGCCTGGAATTATCGCCGAGGCGGTGTATGACCGTTCTGACCTGGTGGACAAGACCATTACCACAGTGTCCACCAATCTTCTCGAAGGTGCGTTGTTGGTAATTCTGATCTTGTTCTTGCTGCTTGGCAATGTGCGTGCCGCAATATTGACCGCTCTGGTGATTCCGTTTTCCATGCTCGGCACCATCACCGGCATGGTAACCACCGGTGTTTCGGCAAATCTTATGAGCCTTGGCGCACTGGATTTCGGGCTTATTGTCGACGGCGCAGTAATCATAGTCGAGAACTGCGTCAGGCGTTTGTCCGAAGCACAGCGGCAGACCGGAACTATCCCAACACGAAACGAACGTCTGACAATAGTATTCGATGCGACTAATGAAGTAATTCGGCCCAGCCTATTCGGCATCAGCATTATAACTTTCGTTTACTTGCCAATATTTGCCCTTACTGGTATTGAGGGAAAGATGTTTCATCCCATGGCTATTTCAGTCATCCTGGCGCTATCCACCGCTATGATTCTGTCCATTACTCTAGTTCCGGCTTCGCTGGCCGTAGTAATGACAGGCAAAATATCTGAAACAGAAAACTTTCTCATGCGGGTAATAAAGCGAGTTTATCGACCAGTCTTATTGCTGGCACTGAAGCTACGATGGTTAGTATCGGCAAGCGTCTTGGGTTTTGTATTTTTCTGTATCTGGCTGGTTACTACTCTCGGCTCTGAGTTCATCCCGCAGCTAGACGAAGGTGATATCACCCTTCAGGCGCTACGTATTCCAGGAACAGGAATCGATCAGGCTGTGAGGATGCAGGGCACCTTGGAGAATGTTATTACTCCCCTGCCTGAGGTGCTGAATGTATTCTCTCGAATTGGCACTGCCGAAGTCGCTACCGATCCAATGCCACCTGCTATTGCAGATACCTTCATACAGCTTAAACCTCGGAACCAATGGCCTGACCCCGACAAAACCAAAGCAGAATTCATAGAAGAACTGGAAGAGTTGGTCTCAGGTGTGCCTGGGAATAACTATGAATTCACACAACCGATTCAGATGCGCTTCAACGAAATGATATCGGGGGTCCGTGCCGATCTGGGTGTAAAAGTGTTTGGTGATGATCTCAACTTATTACTCATCGCTGCCACGTCAATTAGAGAAGTTATCGAAAATATTGACGGTGCATCAGACGTGAATATGGAACAGGTGGGAGGTCTTCCGGTGTTGACTGTTACCCCCAATCGGGATGCCCTGGCACGCTACGGGATGAATACTAGTGAGTTGCAGGAACTCGTGGCAACAGCGATGGGAGGAGAAGATGCCGGCATAATTTACGAGGGTGACCGACGCTTTGACCTCGTGGTTCGATTGCCGGAAAGCTTTCGAACAGACATTAGCAGACTGGAACGATTACCGGTCTGGATCGGCGCTCAGGATGAAGGGGCTGAATTCGTACCGCTATTGGAGTTGGCGGATATCAGCACTGACGTCACGCCGAACCAGATCAACCGTGAAAATGGTAAGCGTCGTGTTGTAGTGACGAGCAATATCCGCGGACGCGATCTTACTTCTTTCGTAGAAGAGGCGGCACAGCGTATCCAAGCGCAGGTCAACTTGCCTCCTGGTTATTATATCGAATTTGGAGGCACGTTTGAAAACCTGGTATCCGCGACGCAGCGTCTTTCGATTGTAGTGCCCGTAACCCTGGTGATCATATTTGGTATTCTTCTTATGGCTTTCAGTAACTTCCGAGATGCGCTGATAATTTTTACCGGCGTACCACTGGCATTGACCGGTGGCGTGTTGGCGCTCTGGTACAGAGGCATGCCGCTCTCCATTTCGGCAGGGGTGGGATTCATCGCGCTTTCGGGAGTCGCCGTATTGAACGGTTTAGTGATGTTGTCATTCATCAAAAGCCTGTTCGAGAAAGACGGTGATCTACAGCGAGCTATTGTTGAAGGTGCGATGACTAGACTCCGGCCTGTTCTGATGACCGCGCTAGTGGCAAGCCTGGGATTTATTCCGATGGCATTGAACATAGGCACAGGGGCTGAAGTGCAACGGCCGATCGCGACCGTTGTCATCGGTGGTATTATCTCGTCGACAATACTGACGCTAATCGTGCTTCCCGCGCTCTATCATATTGCGCACTTTAGGAAGACATAGTGTTCGTAGAGTTTGGATGGTTACTATTCTGTCTTGAGCTATTTTTACAACAGTGAGAAATCCGGGTATACACCAATGAATTATAGAAATAGGTTTTTGACTAAGCTGGCAATAGTGTGGCTACTATTGGCTGTCGTATCCCCTGCCAGCGCCCAGTCACCTCTGCGACAATTACTTCAATTATCTGAGTACATTGGCGCTGACTATATAGAGGCCGTGCAAGATGGTCAAATCATCAATGAAGATGAGTATAAGGAAATTTTGGAATTCTCAGCCCTAATTATAGAAGTAGGCGCAACATTGACCGAACTTAACACCGATGAGCAATTCAATTCGGCCGCCACCGCACTTTATCAGACAGTCGAAAGCCGCGGAGAAATAGATACGATTCTGGAGCTAACCGGTCGACTGAGATCTCTGTTACTCGCAATATCACCAGGCTTGTCACTGCCGACATCATTGCTATCTCCAGAAGAGTCATCTTCCATTTTCGCTGAAAGCTGTGCGTTATGCCATGGCATCACAGGGCAAGGAAACGGAGAGTTGGCCCCACAGATGAATCCAGCCCCAACTGATTTTACAGATCCAGTGCGTTCCCGAAACCGCTCAGTATTAGGCCTCTTTGACGCTATTTCTAATGGCATAGACGGCACAAGTATGTCTGAGTTTAGTCAATTGAATAATCAACAGCGTTGGTCGTTGGCGTTTTATGCGGGTAGCCTTGCATTCAAACCTTCAGAGCAAGGCGATGTAGTCCCACTAAGTCCATTATCAATAGAAGATCTGGTCAACTACAGTCCCAACACCCTAACCGAGCGGTTCCCAGCTATTACATTACAAGTAATTGAAAATCTGCGAGCCAGTCCGAACAAGCTGCTTGTTTCTCAAAATGACCCTTTGCAGGTCACCAGGTTACGGCTAGCGCAAGCCCATGAAGCCTATCGAAATTCAAATTACCAGGACGCTCTGCGATTGGCTGTGAGTGCGTATCTAGATGGATTCGAGCTCATCGAGAACAGTCTCAATGCAAGGGATTCAAATTTGCGCAGGCAGATTGAAGACAATTTGCTATCGCTGCGACAACTCCTTTCAAACGGGGGGCAGGAGCAAGAGGTAGAGAAAAGCATGCAATTGATCCTGCAACAATTGCAAGAAGTCGAGACCGTTATGGGGGGCGATTCTCTCTCAGCAATGACACTCGTTATCGCCAGCATGGTAATCCTTCTAAGAGAGGGGCTCGAAGCATTGCTGGTTGTCATTGCACTGGCGACTGTTCTTATCAAGACCGAACGACGAGATGCACTTAAGTATTTGCATTTGGGCTGGGTGAGCGCATTGGTGTTGGGCTTTGCCACTTGGTGGGCAGCTCGCTATCTTTTTTCTATAAGCGGCGCCAATCGTGAAATCATGGAAGGAGTTGCCGCTTTGTTGGCAGCTGTTGTGTTGTTCTACGTTGGATTCTGGATGCATAGTAAGTCTAATGCAGTACAGTGGCAAAAATACATAAAGGAAAATATTGATAGGAGTTTGAAGGCAGGGGCTTTGTGGGGAATCGCGGGCTTGGCATTCTTGGCCGTGTATAGAGAAGTTTTTGAAACAATCCTTTTCTACCAAGCACTTTTGAGCCAAGCAGAGGTTGGTAGTTACATATTCGTTTCAGGAGGGTTCGTCGCCGGCGCAGTTTTACTAACTTTAGTCGCATGGGCCATGGCCGTTTATTCTCTCAGGTTACCGATATCAACGTTTTTCATGGCGACTACCTACTTGCTATTGAGTCTGTCATTTATACTAATGGGGAAAGCTATTATGGCATTACAAGAGGCTGCAGTGGTTGGAATTTCTCCACTGCCTATTCGAATTTCGGTGGAATGGTTAGGGGTTGGTTCTACGTGGCAGGGTGTGACTGCACAAGCGTTTATTCTAGTGTTGTCAATATTTATGCTATACAAATCAGCACTTCAAGAGAAAGAATCGAGGTAATTGGCAGTGCAATCAAGGTTAGTCAAATTACTGCTTCAGAAGTGCCCTGCTCGGGACACGCTGCCGAGATCATCAACACCTAGACACGCGTGTTAGCAATATCTCGCAGCTCTTGCTGTCAGATCCACAGGGTTTGGGAATATCAAAATCCCTTCATGGATTCTCCGAACCACAGGCGAATTGAAAGCTCTAAGGAGATGATAGTTCTTTCGCAGCCACCCCTCCTCTTAAAATGAAAACTTCCC
This sequence comes from Alphaproteobacteria bacterium, assembly GCA_002401695.1. Lineage (GTDB taxonomy): Bacteria > Pseudomonadota > Alphaproteobacteria > Micavibrionales > Micavibrionaceae > UBA1672. Next base: position 18,486 of record NVTV01000007.1, on the reverse strand, counting down.
ACGTATATCGACCTCGCGAAGAGATAGTCTGTGCAATTGCTTATGTGAATTTAATTCAATAGCTAAATGTAGAAATTCATTCCCTCGGTGACGATACTTACTTCGGGCGACCAGAAGTATGAGTATGTACGATCCTCCATCGACCATTCATTCTTTCCAAAATCGCTGTTCCACGGCCCTCTATTTCTATATGCCCTGACTCCACATCCGCGATCAGTTCATAACGAAATGCAGAGTAGGCCGTATCTCCCCGCACCTGGGGCTCAATAGCAAAATAACGATATGAGAAATTTTCAAAAGCAGCCAGTTCCGGGGCTAAGTGATGATCACGATAGTCTTCCCAACCGTGGTTCACTCCGGCACCCTCGATGATATGAACGCCTCGTCCTGGCGCGTAGATTTCGTCGAGCGGAGTCAAGTCCCCTGCTTGCATCAACCCTGCAACGCGCTCTAGAAGAGAGCGGATTTGTGTCACATCATCTTCTTGGGCTGAGACATTGGCGGACAGGGCCATAATCGAAATGAATACTGGAGCTATAGAGCGGAGTAATTGCATAAGAACCTCACAATGGTTAGTTAAATATCGATCTTGAAAACATCACTAAGCAGATTCTACTCTTGTTAACTAAATGTTCGTTAGGCTCGAATCAGTTCTCTAGACACATAGCCCTCTGTTACGCGGCACTATTGCCACGGGACGGCCATGCTATGAGTTGCACTTATTTGAGCTGATGGTAGCCCCCAGCTAGTGGAGCAAGCTTCCCTCCTGGACGCTACATAACATCCTTTAATCATACATTAGTTGGATGTAGCCTGAACCAATTTATCATAGATATGTGATGTCAACATTCCTGTTACGCTAGCAATAAAAGACCATGCAAATAGTCCTATAAGAAACTCTATAAAGATAAGATTCCATCCAATGTTGTAAAAGTCTATACGGACCATATGCCCACTGACCGTTCCCCTAAAACAGTATCACTCTCAGTGTAAGAAATTCATTCAAAATTGGTCTTGCTGAGAACGCCACTGGTAGTAAATCAGCCAATGAGCTGTATGGTCGTATGTTATTTAGCGCTCTCTTCATTGGACTTCTAGATTCACAAACAACCCCAAGGTTCATTCTAAGACCTGCTCAAAGACCTGTGGGCTGACCCGGTAATTACCGCCTTACACTACAGATAGCGGAAGGGTGTCCGACCGACGATCATAATGCCATATCACAAGAAAATTCATTCACGTTCATTGACTGGGAAGAAGTATTGAAAATACAGTGATGCCATTCTCTGAACTTGCAGATATATTCCCGTGGTGGATATCCACAATAGATTTAACGATAGCCAGTCCTAGCCCTGCCCCATCCCCTTGGCGAGAAGGGTCGGCGCGATAAAAGCGGTCGAATGTTTTTGACAAATGATCAGCTGGAATATCGGTGCCGGGGTTTTCAACGCTTATTCGCGTACCGTCTGCGGCCATGCGGAGACGTACTGTGACGGATTGCCCCGGACGCGTATGCTGAATTGCGTTGGAGAGGAGATTGCTGAGTGCTCGTTTTATCATAGTTCGATCCGCTCTCAGCGTTTTGCATATTCCTTCCCGTGTTAGTGATACACCTCTTTCCTCTGCCCAGGCTTCGAAGTAGTCGAATAGCTCTAGCGTTTCTGTGTTGAGGTTCAGATCAGTAAGTATTGGTTTTTGTAATCCATATTCTGTCTTAGCTAGCGTCAACATGTCGTTGATCATATTAGTGAGGCGCTCGTACTCTTCCAGATTCGAATAGAGAATTTCACGGTATTCGTTGATATCTCGATCTTTGCTCAAGCCCACCTCGGTGTGCAGAGCGATGTTCGTTAGCGGTGTACGCAGTTCATGCGCGATGTCAGCAGAAAAATTGGACAGCTGATTAAACGCACCTTCCATGCGTCCAATCATAGTATTGAATGAATTAACCAGTTCAACAAGTTCTACTGGCACTTGTTCTGGGTCCAGACGCAGATCCAGCTGATCTGATCCGATAGCGCTAATCTTGCCACTCACAAAACGTAACGGCGCATGTCCTTGATGCACTGCGAACCATGCCGCTAGGATAGTAAATAGACTTGCACCTATCACGACGGTATTGACAAGTTAACAGCTTCGGAACGAATTTCTACCGAATTTATAGCTCTAAGTCATTGATTTCTGGTTGTAGGTACAGCTATTTCGACCCAAAAAGAGCATAATTGAAGTTAACTTGTCAGTACCAGAAAAAGTCCTACATCAATTACATTTCCTCCTGAACCTGTAGTAGGTACAGCTGATAGACTATTGGCGTTTTTGACTCTAATCTAGTTCAGAGCCGCCGAATGAAATATTAAATACGTAGCAATATTTGTAGGTGGGATGCTAAAAAAATGCAGCCCGATGATTTGAAAGGAATCGGCGCCACATCTGGTCTAAGAATAGGGACCAAGGTAATACTAATTATTTCGGAGAATTTTTATGACTAAATTCAGGCGACCCTCAATGAGAATCGGCGTAACTTCCATTATCTTTTCTCTGCTGCTAGTGACCGGCAGCTTTTCTTATGCAGACATTGCCCGTGAGCGCGCGGCCGGAGAAGAAATTGTTACACTTGCAGTAGAGAATATGACCTGAGCAGGTTGTGTTGTTGCCGTGCGCAACTCGCTGACATCCCTTGAAGGGGTAAACGAAGTTGAAGTAGATTTGGATGAGAAGACGGCAGTGGTCATCTATGAAACAGCCAAAATCGATATTACCAAGATGACTCAAGCAACAACAGAAGTGGGTTTCCCATCTTCGCTTAAAATGGTCACCAATTAATTATTGAGCGGCTAAGAATCATAGTGCAGTCGTCGGTCGGAAGCCGGGTTGTCGTTATTCATTGTCAAAAACCACTTGACCTTTAACGGACTCTATGGATTATGATGAGTTGCGTAAAGTTATTTGGGGGAGTTATTCAGTATGAAAAAGAAATCCTTACTTATTTTTCTATTCACGTTTATCAACTCTGCTGTGATCGCCGACATTGCTGAACAACCCACCTCATCGGAATACCTCGTCGTCCAGGTCAATGGTATCGTCTGCTCATTCTGCGCTTATGGTACGGAAAAAAACCTCAGAAAACTGGATTTTCTGGATAGCACACAATTTGGCAATGATGGTGTACTAGTGGATATCAACGCACACACTATCACGCTGGCCTTGCAGCGACAGAAGCCAGTGCAGTACGCTCAGATCAATGCAGCTATCCTAAACGGGGGATATGACCCGATTGCTTACTATGCCTTAATTCAAGGAGTTATTAGAGAAAGCGCTGATGGTTATCAGCTAGTAAATGAAGATAATGGCCAAATTTATATCCTACCGAACACCCTAGATTTGACATCGCAGTCTGGGCACGAAGTAGCGATTCGAACAGTTTTAGACCCTAGTCAGGCTGGCAGTGTTACAGGCGAGCAAGTCATTAGATTAAGCACCATCGAGCTTCAGCTTTGATTCGTATTAACTTAAGCGTCCTGGCGCTATGCCTGCTCGCAACCCCCGTCTATGCCCATCAACCTGTAATGGATATGGCCCCACGTTGGCAGAACGGCTGGGGGTTTCAGCTGAGACACGAAGTTTTTAACTCCGACATCCTGTTGGATGGTGATGCGGAAGTTAACAATTTCTTTGGCCGCGAAAAATCCGTAGGCAAGACCTGGCTTGAAGGCATCTACACGTTTCGACGGGAAGTTCGGCTCACATTCAAACTACCATCAATAGATCAATCCCGCACCGTAGTTCGAGATGGTGTGGCGGTGCGCGAATCCGGCAGTGGTGTCGGCGATTTGGTCATTGGCTTGCCGCTCAAGCGGTACGAGAATAACGCCAGCTCTACGGGTAATCTTGCCTTTACACCCAGTATTCGATTACCAACCGGCAGTACTAGCGATGACTTCGAAGTAGGCGATGGAAGCACCGACCTCGGTGTAAGTTTCTCAGCCAGTTTCGAAAAAGCCGACCTCTACCAGTTTTACGATCTCTTCTATTGGGCTAATGGTGAAGGTGATAACGGTATTCATCAAGGAGATGAACTGGGCCTGGACATCAACATTGGATGGCATCCATATCACGACAATGAAATAAATACTGGAGTGTTTTTGATGTTTGATGTAAGTGCGCGCCACGAAAGCAGAGGCCGGGACTCAGCTGGGGCTACTGGAGGTGACCGATTGTCAACTGGGCCAGTCTTCGTTTGGTATCGTAGTGGCATGATGTTTCGTGCTGAGTATAAGGTGCCGATTTATGAGAACCTAAGCGGGGTACAGTTATCAAGAGGAAATGAGTTTAGTGTCGGTATTGGTTTTGTATTTTAATTTTAATTTTATTAAATCGATTTTATGATTAGTAGCGAAAGCGCAAAAACTAATTCATCACTGTTTGGCGGACTCAGTCTGGCGCTGTTAAGCACTACTTGCTGCGCATTGCCTATCGTGCTCGTCGCCTTGGGAATGGGTAGCGCTGTGGCCTCGCTGGTATCTACATTGCCCTGGTTGGTATTTCTTTCAGAATACAAAATATTTACCTTCGGCATGACAGGCTTGATTCTCGGATATTGTTTCTGGAGGCTTCGTCAGGTAGAGGTTTGCGAAATAGCAGATCTGCGTAGATTAAAAGTGCAACGGGCAATGTTATGGACTAGCACTACACTCTTGCTGTTTTCAATTTTCGCAGCCTACGCGTTATTGCCTATTACCATGTGGTTGGAAAATGGCGATTGAATGCATCTCAGGTTTGAATTTCCCCTCTAAGCAGCCATTTTTGCCAAACCAGATACACCGCCGATAGAACCAATAATGTGAGCACGAAAGTGCTTATCATTCCACCAATCATAGGCGCTGCAATTCTTTGCATAACTTCTGATCCAGTTCCATGACCATACATGATTGGCAGTAGTCCAGCAGTATTCGCCGCCATAGTCATGACGATCGGCCGCAGGCGCTGTAAAGCACCTTGATTTACCGCTTGCCTTAATCCTTCTTCCGTAACTGAGCCATGAAGTATTGCACTTTCAAGATAGTCATCTCTATACTGATTCAGATAAACCAACATGATCACACCAATCTCAACAGCGACTTTAGCAAGTGCTATCAGACCCACAGCTACCGCCACCGATAGATCGAAGTCCAAATACCACAGTAGCCAGCTGCTTCCTGCTATAGACATTGGCAAGGTAGCTAACACGATGATCACCTCGCGTACTCGGTAGAATGCGAGATACAACAAGAAGGTAATAATAACCAGAGTGAGCGGAACAAAAAATTTAACCTTTCTATGGCGCGTTGCATATACTCATAGTCTTCCTCCTAAGCTAAAAGAATAGCCTGGATTTGTCTATGATAGTGTGGGAAGTCCAAAGTATAGCTTGGAGTTGTCCGAGATATTGAGGGAAGTCCACATCTATTGGATCGTCAATTTCGCCATCGATTCCGCTAATGGAGTGTCGAATTGTTGTATCGACGTAGTATTCGCAAAATCATTCATAGAGGTCAACCAGCACAGCATGAAAGCTGAGACACATCTTTCCTAAACGTTTGAGCACATAGTTTCAAGCCTTCTACCATGGTCAAATAAGGAAAAAGTTGACTAGACAATTCGTCCACTGTCATCTTGTTGTGAATGGCAAGAGCAGCTGTTTGTACAATTTCACCGCCATTATGAGCCAGTACTTGCGTTCCAATTATCCGACCGGTATTGGCTTCAATAACAATCTTAATAAAACCTCTGGTGTTAAAATTTGCGAGTGCGCGCGGGACATTCTCTAAATCAAGCAGGCGGCTATCCACTTCCATGCCACTTCTCTGTGCTTCGTTCTCCGTCAACCCAACTGTAGCAACTTGGGGGTCTGTGAATATAACGGCAGGCATTGTAGACAAATCCAATTTTGCATCTCCGCCAGTCATATTCGATCCAGCACGACTACCAGCTGCTGCTGCTACATAGACAAATTGGGGCATATTGCTGCAATCACCCGCCGCAAACACATTGGCGACATTGGTACGCATGTGATCGTCCACCTTTATGGCACCGCTGCTATCTGTTTCCAATTCAATTGCTTCAAGATTTAGGTTGTCTGTGTTTGGCGAGCGCCCTACAGCAATTAGCAACTTGTCAGCTTTAACCTCACCATTATTTGTCAGTAGAGTAAATTCATCTTCTTCGAAGCTAACCGCGCTCGCTTGGGTATGATTCATTATTTCAATGCCCTCTGCTTCCAAAATGGCCGCAAGCGCAGTTCCCAAAGACTCATCTTCACGAAACAATAAAGTATTTCGCGCAAGTATCGTGACTTTGGAACCTAGTCGGTGATAAGCCTGCGCTATTTCCAAGGCGATAACTGAGGAGCCTATTACAGTCAATCGCTCTACATCTTGCTTATAGAACAACGCCTCTGTTGATGTCCAATACGGTGTATTAGTTAATCCTTCAATCGGCGGTAGCGCCGGTTTTGATCCAGTTGCAATGAGCAAGCGATCGAATTTTAAGTCTCGCTGCATACCTTCTTCATTGGATATAACCACGGTCTCACTATCCTTGAGCGTCGCGCGACCGCGTATCAACGATACGTTTTCATTGCTCTCCAGAATATTCTGATACTTCGCAGCACGCAGCTCATCAACTCGCGCCTGTTGCTGGATAACTAGCTGCTCTCGATTGATTTCAGGTTCGCGGTCTGGGAGTCCTAAGAAAGGGTTCCGACGCTGCTGGTGAGCTAATTCTGCCGCATGAATAAGTATTTTCGAAGGGACGCAGCCCACATTCACACAACAGCCCCCAATGTCTTCAGCCTCTTCTATGAGGGTAACTTGGGCACCACCATCAACCGCTTTAATAGCACAAGCAAAAGCACCAGATCCACTACCTATTATTGCCACTTGAAGGATAGATTCACCCCCTGATTTTAGTCCGTCGTCATCAATACTCTTTTTGTCTTTCCAAATTCGTGTGGCACTAAACCCTTTAGATTGAATCGTGTCTAGAATTGCCTCTTCACTTACTCCGTTTGTTGACTCAATTGCAGCTTCCTTGTTGGGCCAGCTTACATTCGACTTAATCCCAGGGAGAGAGTGCAGTGCTGTTTCAAGGCCTCTGGCGCAGTGGTCACAGGTCATTCCCTGGATACTGTATTGCAACGTAGTCATTATTGTCTCTTATTCGATGAAAGGTACAAAAGTTAGGTTTCTCGTTGGGTTTTGCGATAAACCGCATAACCAGCCAAGCAAACAAAGAAAGAAAAATAGGGCTGGAAACAGCACAAAATCCAAATAACCAGTAAGAGCAGAAAGCCCTACCACGCCCAACATGATTACCAGCACAGGAGTAAAACAACAAAGTGCTACAACTACTGTGCCAATAACCCCCGCTCGGAAAAGGCTATTGCCGTTTTTCATAGAAGGCTATTTCTGTTGTTTTAGAGTTGAGATGTAACCTGCGTTTGTCGTTGCCTGAACGAGAGCTACCACACTGGTCTGAGTATCTTCAAATGTTACAACCGCGCTTTTAGAATCTAGAGTGACAACAGATTCAATAACACCTTCAACCTTGTCCAATGCCATTTTCACAGTAATAGGGCACATGGCGCAGTCCATGGTCGGCACGTCTAAAGTGATGGTTTGTGGCTTCGCCAATGCCGTAAAGCTAGTAAGGGCGAACAAAATTGCAAACATGGTTTTTTTCATGCGTATCTCCGAATTGATAAGAATCTTACAGAAAAAACAAGGGTAGCCAGTAGGCACTAGTAACTAACGTAATAGCGAGTGCCGAAGTCAGCCAAAATATAATCTGGCGACGAGTTCGAGTTTGGGGAACCGCACATACAGACCCAGGTTCACAGGATTCGATAGGCTGATAGACCTTCCGACCGGCCCAAACAAGCAATCCAAGAACGAGCATAATAAATAAAGGCTGATAGCGCTGAAAAACCACCAGATTACTAATCCATGAACCACTCACGCCTAAAAGCAGTAATACGAACGGGCCTACACAGCAAATACTTCCACCTATGGCCGCGAGTACACCACCTATCATAGGCAGCTTTGAATCATCAGTGGTCTTGGTTTCCATTTTTAGTATGTTTCCAATATCTCGACACAGAGCAAATTCTAAAGTCCGTACCATGGTACGGAGTCAAGTGCTAATCTGAGATACCTTTTGATTCTGGCAACAATGATTCTACGATTGGACAATGCGTTCGATCTGGATTTGTCCGGCACTGGATAATCAAGTTATCCAATACTGTTTTCAAACTCTCCAAATCGGTAATTTTTGATTGGATGGTATTGAGTTTGATTTCAGCAATACCTTGAATATCTTCGCAGTGCGTATCACCTAATCCAAGTAAGTTCTCAATTTCATCTAGCGTAAAGCCAAGCTCCTTTGCACGCTTAATGAATTGAATTCGCTGAATCGTTCTTCCAGGATATTCTCTATAGCCCTGAAGTGGTTTTCGCGGCTGGTCAATTAAACCCCGCCTTTCATAGTAACGGATAGTTTCCACGTTCAAATTGAGGAGTTTCGCAACGTTACTAATTGTAGAATATCTCTCCACTATTGATACTCACCGTAATTCATAGTCAGTCATTATTACGTCAATCAGATAGACATATTTTCAGTGTGTTCTAGCAATACAATCACTCAAAAAACTGGCTCAGGGCCGGGTCTCAGAGAATTAAATTAAGCAGCCCTTACTCTTTTTTAGTCCTAAGAGAAGATGGGAAACCTACATCGGTCGTAGCCGTTACCATTTTTTCGACATCAACTTTCGATGGGTCGAAATACACGACTGCGGTTTTCTCATCTAAATCAACTTCGGTTTCATTGATACCTTCGAGAGCCTCTAGTGAGTTGCGCACGGCAACAACACATCCGACTCAAGTCATACTCTCTACATCGAGAGTAACTACTAATTCCCCTTCAACTGGATCTCGAAGAGGCTCGCTATAAGCTAAACTTCCAGTCAGTAAAAGAACAAATAGTGCAAGGGCCGAAACAGTTGAAAATTTCAAACTTCTAAAAAGCGATAAATTACTACTCATCACCATATCTCCTGTTGGTATCAAAAATGGTCGAAAATTTGTGTAAGTACTTTTGTGAAAACAATGTTTCTTGAAACAATAACTAACTAATCCAATGCCAGTCTGTTCTTGAACTGAGTCAAGTTAAGACTCGCAAATCAATGCTTGCTTCTTGTTTGCGAGGTAACTAAGAACTGACGCTATCAGTAGTCCAAAGATTCCGATATACATCAATACCAGTTGCCAGCCTACATAAAACGCAAACAAAATAAGCGAAGCAGATGCAACACCAAAAACTAACGGAATTAGCTGCCTGTGATTTCTGTAACTAAGCACGGTACCAATTAGCGCAACCAAGACAAAAGGAGGAAAAACATAGTCCATCATGATTCCTTCCCAAGGGGCTAAAATTCCCAATCCCAATGCACCGCCAATGCCCGCAAACAAAGGCCAACAGACAGGGCATGCCAGAGCCGTAATAAGCATTCCAATAGAGCCTACTTTGTCGATATAAGTTAACTTCAATTTCAAAACTCTCCCTATTTGGCTACTGTACAAATGAGGGTATGGCTATTTGTATGCTAGGATTATGCTACCTGTAGGCCCTACAGGAGCAAGAAAATATTTAATATCGAGTTTTTGGCGTTATCCTAATTGTACAAGTCACCATTGGGATGCACTTTGGCCGCAAGCAACTAGTGACACCCCCCATTACCATTAGGTATATTTACACCATGAAGACAATGCAAATTGGAACACTTTCTGATCAAACAGGCGTCCATATTGAGACAATTCGCTATTATGAAAGAGAGTCAATCTTACCCAAACCAATGCGCAATGGGGGAGGAAGAAGGGTTTATGATGGGTCTGATGTTCGCATGTTAAATTTCATTCACAAATGCCGTGGGTTTGGATATTCGTTGAAGGAAATCGTCAATTTGTTAGAGCTTGTGGATACTGGCCGCTTCACATGCAAACAGATTCACGACAGAACACTCGAACAGGCTATAGGAGTGAGCGAAAAAATAAAACAGCTAAAAATTATGGAAAGAGAGTTACTACAGATGGCTAGCCAGTGCGGCCAGGGAAATAAACCCAAATGCCCGATCATTGACAGTCTATTTCTCGAATAACTCGACTAGCTTCTGGGCAAATTCTTCAGGATCAAGCATACCGATAGACCTGTGTATCTCATCGCCCCTCAGGCCCAATATAACTAAAGTAGGCATGCCTACAACGTCGTAGTAAGCCGCGACTGCTTCATGCAAGTCGGTGTCAATTTTAAGAAATACATAATTGTCGAGCGCACTAATTACAGACGGCTGGCTAAACACGCTTTCATCGAGTGCTTTGCATGCGATACACCACTCAGCATAAAAATCCAGAAGCACCAATTTCCCGTCTTCTGCAGCTTCATTGAGAGCTAACACGACTAGATCAGGAACGGCACTACGGTTCTCATTCGAAGAATCATCCGATTGTTTTTCTTCAATACCAGGGCTGTACCCGAGATCGGAAATAGCCTTATACATTTCCTCCAAGGATACTTGTGACTCATCATAATTCACGGTGAAGGCATCCCTGTCGAGAAAAACTTCAACATTATCTTCTGAATCTATTCCTGCGAGCTCTGACAGAGCCGCTACGACGCTATTAGGTCAGCTTAGTCAAGTAACGCCGCCACGGCTTTTCATCATACCTTCGACGAATAGAGTGACCGTGGATAACTCATTCTCAACAGCAGCCGCCTGAGACACCAAGGACGCTAACAGTGGAGCCATTAAGAAGGAAAAGGCTATTAGCCATTTAGTTTTTGGGGATCGCATTAAGAGTGAGCCATCATCTATTATTGGAAGTCAAAATACTGATAGCCGTCAATATATCATCTGTACCTACTACAGGAGCAAGTGCTCTTTAATTAATTCTCAGCTTTTTATGACTAATTACCACAAAATCCGAAGCATACTCTTATATAGCACACGTAAATTTCGCTACTTAGACTCGTTGATATAAATGAGGAATCGGTCACGCTGCCTAGTGGAAATCCTCGTGTCGGTGGTGCCCAACCCCTAGCCCTACTTCAGTTTATAAGCCCCATCAATATTTCCGAGACTGCGCAGTAAGGCCCCTACGTTCTCACCCCGCAATTGAACTTTAGCTTCCCTCACCTTCAAAAGATTATAGTGCTTTTCGATAATTTGCACACTAGTTCCCATATGCGTAGCCAGTGTGTGAATTGCCGTGCCTTTCAATGTAGCGTATGTATGCCGTAGGCTACAGAGCACATGCTTATCACCTGTCTTCACATCAAGAAGTAAATTGTGATCTTCCAAGTATCTTGATTACAAATTCGAACCCATGAGGTTCGAATTTACCTTCTTTGAAGTTTTTCGAGGTATGTCAGACGCCGGCTCAACTCCCAAATGAGAAACTGAGCCGGAGGTATTCGGCTCTACAGGACGGCCTTACGACTCTGTGAGGATACTCGTGTCTCATGCTTCACAACCCATACGTTTGCAATACGTTTTACTCATACGCTTCAAGAAAAGATGTATGAGTTCGCCGACACCGTTGAAATTATTTATTCATATTAATCAATTGATTAAAAGGCTGTATTTTTAAAAGTGTAGCGGTTAACGTATCCCCCCCCTGGCCCACCGCTTATCCCAGAATAACCATTCGCTTCAAATACTTGAAACCCACAAAACTGATTTATGTTCATATTGGACGCGAAACGAATAAGCTCGCCGAACCCGTTTGTATTTACAAATTACGAATTCCGCCGTAACTAAGGCGTTCAAGAGAAACGCTATCACCTGATTAGATTATTTACGCTTTTCATTATCCAGCAAAGGATGGGAAGCCCGAACACCCTCTCAGACGTCACTAGACGCTTCATAGCGGGGTTTAAAGATCACTGCTAGTAGTTAGCCAATGGAATCTAAGCCCGCCTAGTGGAGTCGAGCTTAAGCTGAAGGGATGGGGCGGAGAGAAACTGCCTCCCGTAATACTTATACTGGAAATAGCAGTAATGTAGTCACCGATGAGCTACCATTTTTCTATGAAATTCGAATGCAATATCTACTATAGCGAATTAACTTGTCAGCCTCCCTAATAGACCTATATTGATTGCTAGTTTCACTCCTAGACTCCTTTTGAATTGATATGGATAGCAGTCACTCCAGGCTCTTCAATCCAATTTTCAGCTTCCATTTCTTTTTGCATGTTTTTACATTTACGCAACCACGAGCAAATTTCAGAAAGTACGCTTCTTCATCTGCTACACCATCAGAAGCGGGTTGGCGATGTGTAAACCCTGTCCCGACACTTCCACGCAAATGAGCGGCTTCCATTCTTTCATCAAACGCCGCTTTACCGTTAGGAGACAATGCCGCATACAGATCACGCCGAAATTGTATTTGGTTCTCCGATTCAAGGTCGAGTGAACGGTATCCTGATTAGATAAGAGATAGATATATCTTCTCTTGGGGAGCGCTCAAAATAGTCACAGCATCAACGAGAAGCTGCATTGACTCCTTCGGTATTGACAAGTTAACTACTCAAATCGATGATAAATCGCATTTAGCCATTCCTATATCGCCGCGGCTTTTCCCCAAGACGCAAACGCACGCAGCCGAAAATACCGATAGTCCTCAGCTGATACCAAGTGCCGACCGAGATTGAACAAATTATATGCAGCTGCATGGGCGCCTAAAAAACGTTGCGCCTGATACATCGATTTGAAATTACGCATTCCCCGCTCCCTCACTCGTGTTGGCTAGTGCGACAACTCAACTCGATAGTTGGCGTATTGCGTTGTATCGTGAATCATCTCTGGTATCGGTTCTCGGTGAGCCACGTTGTAGCTTCGCATTTTGTCCGTGACGATTCTCCTGGGTTCGCCTTTGCGTTTACGCAATAATCACCTAAAGAAGCGCTTTACGGCCTTGCCATCCCGCCTCTTCTGCAAGAATACATCAACTACCTTGCCATCCTGGTCCACTGCCCTCCAAAGGTAAAGTTGTTTCCCTTGAATCTTTACAAATACCTCATCAATGAAGAAAGTATCACCATATACTAGATGTTTGCGCCGCAACCTGCGCGCAAATTTAGGCCCGAACTTATTGCACCACAATCAAACAGCTTCGTAGCTCACCTCAATGCCACGTTGTTACATCAAATCTTCGATATCACGATGACTGAGGTTGAATCGGTGGTAAAGCCAGACCGCATATTGAATGATTTCAGGAGGAAATCGATGGCGCTTATACATCACTGTTGTAGAAATCACGCTCGGATTCTGACAGATGGAGAGTTAAATTGTCAGTACCTTACTTTCTGTTAATAGTCCCATTCTCAACTGTCCTTCTCAACATTGAAATGAATTATCACGCTCATGTAGCAAGCACCTGTCACTGCCATTTATCGTTCTGATAAACTCATCTTACCCGAGCATGTCTGCTCAAAATGATTTTTGATACTTTTTTTAGCGTTCTCGTTCAAATAATTTCGCCTAATTATCAATAGATCTGTCTGCAGATAGTCCAGCATTCCTTTTGTAGGATTTCCGATTATTGCGTCTATAAACCTTGATCTGGAATCTGAATTCATAATGACAATATCTGGCTTCAGTTTTTCATTATAGTGCGATAGGGCGTACTGTGGCACTTGGTCAAGTAAATGAACCGCTTCCGAAGCTACTCGGAAAGGGGCCAGCAATTCTACAAAAGCCTTTTTGTGTTGCCTTTTTAAAAACTTATTCAACAACTTGGCATTACCAAAGGGCCACGGAAATTCAGAATAGGCATGTACTACCTGTAAATTCTCGCGCAGTTTCATTTTTACGTGACATGTCACATACAGGCTCAGTGAGCCGCCCTGAGTAGTGCTGTAATAACTAGGCATCGAATCAGATGTTGTCACTATTACTGGAGATTCTTGCCAGTCACTGTCTCTAACGAATAGTAGTGGTCGCCGACAAACTCGTGCTAATTGCCAGCTACCATAGGCTGCGTCCCGGAGTTTTGAAGCATCGCGTGCGTTGACATGTTGAACTACCAGATCTGCATCGAACTCTTCGCTCAATTGAGCAACTTGAGCGAAGGGATGGTGCGTACTAATAATTGTGGTTGTCACCCGATAGCCTTTTGTTATTAGGTTGTCAGCGATGCTCTGTAATCGACCTTCAAGAATTTTACAAAACCTCTTACGGTTGGCATTAGCTTCATTTTCAAGTTTGGAATAACTGTCGCCCAAATGTTCTTCGATCCCGCAACCTACAAGGAATATTTGTGCCGTTTGCTTGTTAGAAATAAGCCGTATCGCATTCCTAACTTCGACGGGGACTTGGTTTGACTCTTCGCGATAATCATTACAAAGATCAAATGCGATTAGGATTTTAGGTATGGCGTCCATTAGCGTTTCTCTAATTAATTGAATGAGGAGTGGCGCTTATTACGATCCAAGGACATTCCAAACTTGAACCGTCATAGGTGTAATTTCACAAGTGTTTAAAGCTTGAATCCATCACCGTTGAGCATAAAATGTACTGCGATGCTAGCGACATAGCCTAGGGCGATAGCCCAAGACCATTTCAGATGTGAGAAAAATGTATACACGCCTCGCGCTTGACCCATAACAGCAACTCCAGCCGCGGACCCTATTGAAAGCATTGAACCACCCACACCCGCAGTCAGTGTTACCAACAACCATTGGAACCGGCTCATCTCGGGATTCATCTCAAGTACAGCGAACATAACTGGAATATTGTCGACAATCGCCGACGCAAATCCCACCAAAATGTTGGTGGTAGTTGGTCCCAAATCGGTATACATGAGTTCGGATACTAATGCCAAATACCCGAAGGCGCCGAGGCCACCGACACACAGAATCACGCCGTAGAAAAACATCAATGTGTCCCACTCGGCTTTCTGCAGATTTTTGTAGATGTCATAGAAGTTTTTACTGGTTTCGATATCGGCATCACGAGAGGTGGTGATGCTTAAAGGTGAGCCATCAACGACAACCTGGCTATTGGTCCGATCTCGTTGCTGTAGGTGGTACCCAAACAGTTGCAAGAAACCCAGGCCAGTCATCATGCCAAGTACCGGCGGTAGGTGTAGAAAGTTATGAACTGATACAGCCATTACAATGGTTAGCAAAAACAGTGCTACAACAACCCAGGCACCATATTGTAATTGAGCTTGTTCCTCTTGCACGTTTTCAGGTTGAGCAGATGACACCGCAAGTGACAATATTCCAGCTGTAACCAGCCAGTTAACTAATGACGGCAATACAAGGGCGAAGAATTCTGTAAATTCCACCAACCCCTGCTGCCAAACCATAAGGGTCGTAATGTCACCGAAGGGACTAAATGCACCGCCAGCATTTGCGGCAACAACGATATTGATACAGCCTAGAACCACGAATTTCCGGTTCTCACCGCCAACCGAAATAATCACAGTAGCCATTACGAGGGCCGTGGTTAGGTTGTCAGCGATTGGTGACATAAAAAACGCGATTGTGCCGGTGATCCAGAATATTTTGCGTAATGAATACTTTTGATTGATCAACCACGCACGCAACACCGAAAAAATTCCTCTCTCTTGCATGGTGTTTACATAGGTCATCGCCGCTAGGAGAAACAGGAATAATTCTGTAAATTCCAGCAAGCTCTTCCCGATCAGTTCCTCTGCCGCATGAGTGTTGTCAATACTTACATACGCCACGGCGACCAACATCCAGATAAATCCGGCGGCCACTATAACCGGCTTGGATTTCCGTAGGTGAATATTTTCCTCAAAAATAACAAGAGTGTAGGCGCCGAAGAAAATCACGAGAGCTAGCAACCCAGCCCAATGAGTTGTTAATTCCATTTTACTTTCTCACTTAAATACATAGCGCTTCCTGAATATCGTTGATTTGGCTTTAGTAGATCTTTCATCACTAATAAAGCGCTGCCTTTCTGGACAATAACGATCCAGTTCGTCGCCACAAAAATCAAAGTGCCAACCATGCAGAGATAGCTTCCCCTTTTTAACAAGACTTTCTATCCACGGATAACTAGCCAATCTGCGCAGCGACAAACAAATCGAAGCGTGCTCATAGGATGGGTTCTGTGTTGCCAAGAAAAAAGCGTCACGGACATTTCGCGATTTATCGCGCGCTGGCTCCGCTTGCCGAACCCAGCGATCAACCTGACTATCGCTTGCTGAAGAACTGGGAAGGGACATTAGAGTTTGAATGCCCGCACAGTTGCTATGCCCTAGAATAACTATATGCGGTACCTGTAAATCTTTAACTGCAAACTCCAACCCTGAAACAGTTTCACTAGGGAATTGAGCATTCGAATAGGTAGGTACCAGATTAGCAATATTACGAATCGAGAAAACTTCGCCGGGATACACCCCGAATAATCGACTTGGTTCCAACTGAGCATCACTGCAAGAAACAATTGCTGCTATCGGTGATTGAGCAACTTCAACACCATCAAGCAACTGCATTTTCCTAGCTCTATCATTGTAGAAGCAGCTACTAGGCTTACTGCGGTAGCGTTGCAGCAATATTTCAATCACATGTTTTCTCTATGCAGGAACAAATTCGGAGCCACACAGATGTGTACGCTTTGTCTAATGGGGGGAATTTAGCGGATTTACAACATAAATATTAGTAAAATATATTTACCTTATTGTTATACTTTAGTATAACATATAGCTTTCGATGGAGTCAGAAGATGAAACCTACATTGAGGCAATTGCAACTATTGATTGCGGTAGCTGAACACGAAACTTTCAGCGAAGCGGCTAACACAATGTGCTTGACTCCATCTGCTCTTAGTATCCAGATCAGTCAGCTAGAAGAGTCGATGGAAATCGCACTTTTTGAGCGTATAGGTAGACGAAAATTCCTTACCCCTGCAGGCGATGAATTATTGTCATCATGTAAAATAATCTTTGACGAGCTACAGAAGGTAAATCTTCGACTTACTCGACTGAAGTGTGGTATGAGCGGAGAATTGAAAATCTCAGCGGTCACAAGTGCAAAATTTTTCGTGCCGCATCTACTCGGAGCATTCCATAAAATTTATCCTGAAGTGAGATTTAAGCTGACCATTGCGAATAGGCTCAGAATACTGGAGCGAATTGAAGATCAAGTGGATGACTTGACCATCATGGCTCATACTCCTAAAAACACTCGCGTTGTAGCGTTGCCCATTTTGCGTAATTCCTTAGTTCTGGTTTCATCACCTACACATAGACTTGCTAAACGCACGAAAATTCACTTATCCGATCTTAATGATGAAGATTTTTTACTTCGTGAAGACGGCTCTGGAACAAGAATAACTACGGAAAAACTATTCTCTGATCACAATATATCTGTCAATATCATTATGGAGTTAGGAAGCAGCGAAGCGATTAAGCAAGCGATATTGGCGGAACTTGGAATTTCACTGATTCCTAAACACGCTGTATGGTTAGAGCTAAGAACGGGTTTTCTCGTAGAACTAAATATAAAGGAGCTTCCAGAACCAAGGCCTTGGTATTCTGTTCATAAAGAAAATCAAGATCTCTCGCCACTAGCTGAAACCTTCCAGAATTTCATTCAGGAAAATGGGGAGAGCATCGCTCGATCTATAGAATTGCTACGACATTGAGCCGATTGCGTGCAAGATGGCATGGGTACGTGAGCTTTCGCTCTAACTGCCCAATCCAGATGATTACTGGTTGTGGTTTATTAATGCAAAGAAGTTGGCAGTAAATTCGCGTTATTATAAAACGCGATATTTAGGTGCTAATTGAAAACGAGGTATTGACAAGTTAACCACCTAAATCGAGACAAATTCCGATTAGGCATTCCTATATTGCCACTGCCCTTTCCCAAGACGCAAAGGCACGTAGCCGGAGATACCAGTAATTCTCAGCCGATACCAAATGCCGACCAAGATTAAGCAAACTGTATACAGCAGCATGTGCACCCAAGAATCACTGTGCCTGCTTCACCGATTTGAATCAATGCATCCCGATTGCATTCTCCAGATGAACAGCGCTTCGGACGCTGGTTCAACTCCCTAATGAGAAGCTGAACCCAAGAGTTTTGCTACAACCCAGACACTCAATCTCCGCCGTCCAAGCTGCCCAACGCTACAAAGCTTGCACATACGTTTCTAATACGTTTTACTCATACGTATTGAGAAATCACGTATTGGTTCGCCGACACCGTTAGAATAATTTATTCATATTAATCAATGGGATAAAAAGCTATAATTTTGAAACGTTGGCGGTAAACGTATCCCCCCGCCTCCACCAAATTGAGAAGCCCAGCGTGAGCGCGCTGGGCTTTTTTAGTGTCAAAATTACCGAAGCTTAGCTTTAAAGCCTCAGAGCCGTTATGACTTTACATTACCAATTTACGTATCCCGAGAACGGGAAAT